>JASGKB010000027.1:0-262986 GCA_049840675.1 Pirellulales bacterium | reverse complement strand
AAGGTTAATAGGGAAACACGATAGAATCCGAACAGCACTCTCCCCATCCCTCGGGTGCGCGGAAGCGCGTCGCCTCGGGACGACCGGCCACCAGCAGACCGGTGACCGGCTCGCCGCCCACACCCTCGGAAAGAGCGTGCGCCAACGCAAGGTTTCGCCGGATATGACCGAGCCCGGTGGAGTCATGTGAGTACAGGACGATTCGGATCAACATGATCCTCCCCTTTCCGCATCGTTGTCGGGGTGAACGATGCTCGGCTTCTACGATGCCGAACGGGTAGGAGATCAAGATGAGTCGCAGATGAGAGCTTTCTCATCTGCGGTGAGATGCCTTGTGGTCAGCCGATCACCAGGCGATATCCGACCCCGCGCACGGTCTCGATGCGCTGGTCGCCGAGTTTGGTGCGCAGATAGCGCACATATACGTCCACGACATTCGAGCCGGGATCGAAGTGATATCCCCAGACGCGATTGAGGAGTTGTTCCCGGCTGAGAACCTGATCGGGATGCCTCACGAACTCCTCTGCGAGCGCGAACTCGCGGGCGGAGAGCTCGACCTCGACGCCGTCAACAGTAGCGCGGCGGGTTCTGAGGTCCAGCCGAATACCGTTCGCCGAGGGCGCCATCGTCTCGGCAGGACGCGAAGCATCGCGCAGGCGCACCCGTACCCTGGCCAGTAGTTCATCGACCCGGAAGGGCTTGACGATGTAGTCGTCGGCGCCCTTGTCGAGACCGCGCACGGTGTCTTCGACCGATCCACGCGCGGTGAGCATGATCACCGGCAGATTGTTGCCGGTTCCGCGCAGCTGGTTCAACACTTCGAAACCGTCGATTCCGGGCAGGCCGAGATCGAGAATCACCAGGTCGAATTCCGACGAATTGAGCAGAGCGAGCGCCTGTTCACCGCTCTGGGCGATCTGTGTGGCGTAGCCCGCCGCGCGCAGGGCCTTGTCGAGAAAGGCGGCGATCCGCTGTTCGTCCTCGACGACGAGGATGCTACTCATCGCTGGCTCCTCTCGTGCCGGGCCTGCCATCGGGAGCAGCCGGGTCTCGGGGAAGGACCATGGTGAAGGTCGAGCCGCGCCCGAGTTCTGTTTGAAGGTCGATCGTACCGCGATGTGCCTTCACCAGCGCCTGCACGATCGGCAGCCCCAATCCGGATCCTGCGGTACCGCGGCTCGACTCCGCGCGTCCGAATCGCTCGAAGATCCGGGAACGCGCCGACGCCGGAATGCCACGTCCGGAGTCGGCCACCCAGCAGCGCACCTGGTTGCTATCGAGAGCGCTGCCGATCTCGATCGGTGTTCCGGGCAGCGAGTACTTCGCGGCATTGTCGGCCAATTGGAGCCACGCTTGGGTGATCTGCGATGGATCGGCGAAGATCCTCCCGGACCCCGAGCGGAGCTGCCAGTCGTGATCGCCGATGACGCGCGCCTTGTCGAAGACGGCAAGGGTGAGCTCGTCGAGGTCGATCCAGCGCGGCAGATGCGCACTGGTGCGCTCGGCATCGGCCAGGCAGGCGATCTGCGCGATGAGAGCCGACATCCGATCCAGTTCGTCGCTGACGACAGCGAGATTCTGCCGAACGTCGTCCGGGTCGGTCGGGTCGAGCATGTCCACATATCCGCGAATGATGGTCACCGGCGTGGCCAGTTCGTGACGCACATCGTTGACCACGCGCTGCTGTCCGATGAAGGAATCCTCCAATCGAGCGATCATCGCGTTGATCGTCTCGGTGAGTTCCGACAAGTCATCGTTGCCGGTCACCGGGATTCGTTCGTCGAGGGCACCCACGGAGATCCGGCTGGCGGTGCGCTGCAGCTGGCGCAGCGGCTCGAGCAATCGCCCGGCGACGAACCAGCCGACCAGTCCCACCAGCCCGACCACGCCGACCGCGACCCAGGTGTAGACGGCCACGGTCGATCTGAGATCGACCAAGCGTGCGTACACGTCGATTGCAGCGACGAAGACTCCGTGTGAATCCGACCCATCGACGTACATCGGAATCGCGAGATAGCGCACTTCGCGTCCGTCGAGGGAGAAGGTGTCGATCACCGTCTGGCCCGAGGCTGTCGCGTTGGCGATCTCGTCGAGGAAGGCAGGGGATTCGAGTCGCAACGACATATTCACGCCCGGTATGAACCGCGCCTGCCCGTCGATGATGCCGATGGTGCCGCCACTCAGCGGGGGCGTTACCACGCGCACGGTCTCATAGACGAGAGCATCCGTGGTGGCGAATGTGGCCTGCTCGGTCTCGACCGCTTCCCCATCCTGGGCATCGTTGGGGCTGAGGCCGTCGACCAAAGCCTTCACCGTGCTGAACTCCTGGCCAAGCTCGTCGTCGATGGCCGCCAGAATGCGGCTCCGTTGCAGTGCGAAGGCCACCACACCGGCGCTGAGAAGCCCCAGCGCGGTGACCGCGAGAATGACGACCAGGATGCGCAAGCGCACCGGATACGCTCGCCGTCCGGTTGCGGGAGTCTCCCCTCGCTCCGCATTCATGCCGCCAGCCTAATGTGCTGGACGTCCGCGATGCCCCCGCGCTTCAAGACCTCCTCGTCGCCGGCCTCAGTCGGTGACGATCGGCAGACCGGTCGTCTGGGCGGCCTTCTCGAGCGAGCCGAGGTTGGTAACGTCATCGATACCGGCCTGCTGCATGAGCTTCATCGCCTGGCCGGACCGGTTGCCCGAGCGGCAGTAGACGTAGTACTCGGCATCCGGATCCATCGTCGGAATCGCGGCCTCGACCTGACCACCGTTCAGGTCGAGCGACTCGGCCCCCTGCAGATGCCCCTGGGCGTATTCCTCGGGTGTACGCACATCGAGCAGAATCGCGTCGCTGCCGAGCGCGGCGACCGGATCCGCGTCCGACTGCGAACCGGACGAGCAGGCCGTCAAGCCGAGCACGAGCGCGACGGCGATCACCGCCGTGCGGACGAAGGTCGGTTTGCGCACGTTCATGATTTCCTTTCGACAGCGGACCATCATCGACACCGCAAAGGTGCGGCTCAGCATCAACCTATCGGGGCTGTTGGCGAGAGGCCGCCGGTCGTGCGATCGCCAGAATCGGCGACCGGCGGCCTCCCAAGCTCAGCGACCGAAAAGTCGGGCGAAGAAGCCGCCCTGCTCGGCCTTGGCCGCGTCGATCTCGGCCTGAGTGTGCTTGCCGTTGCACCATTGCGAGGCAGGAACACTCGCCTTCACCGAGGCGACGTGCTGGCCGCAGCCGGCCCAGGTCGTCTTCTGACAGGTACGGCAGGTAACAGGTCGGCACATCTTTGCGATCCCTTCGGTCATCGAACTCGATCAGGCATACCCCTCGGGGTATCACATTAAGACCAATATACCCCCAGGGGTACCGGAAAAGTCAAGCCGGTTGACGGCCTACAGGCCCCACAACCGCGGCTCAGCCCTTGGCTGGGTCCGCATTCGCCACCATGCGAATGGGAAAGCCCGCTAGCCTGACGGAGGTATTCATCGACGAGAAAGAGATATCCATGTCCAGCCTGTGGCCCCTCCTCGAACAGCTCAAGCAGAACCGTTGGGTCGAGCTCTCCATCCGCTGACGAACGAGTCGCCGTACTGGGAAGGCATGCCCAATGGCTGCGTCAACCTCAACCAGGTTCTGATGGACTTCTCGGACGGCTTTAACCTGCGGATCCAGGGCCATACCTTGCCGGGACAGTTCGGCACCCATATCGATTTCCCGGGTCATTTCGTACCCGAGGGCCGGGTGAACAAGGATTTCGGCATCGCCGACGGTACTGCCGATGGTCGTCATCGACCTGCACGAGCAGGCTGCGGCCAACAGACGACTTCGAGATCTCGGTGGACGATATCGTCGCCTTCGAGGCCGAGCACGGCGTCATCCCGGCCGGCACCTTCGTCGCTCTGCGCACCGACTGGTCGAAGCGCTGGCCCGACGGCGACGCTCTCGGCAATGTCTACGACGGACGAGAGCACTGCCCTGGCTGGTCGCTGGACGCGCTGACATTCCTGATCGAGGAGCGCGATATCGCCGCGGTCGGTCACGAGACCCTCAATACCGACGCGTCCATCGGCGCGGCGGCAGCCGGCGATCTGCAATGCAAGCGTTATCTGCTCGCCCAGGACCGCTTCCAGATCGAGATCATGAACAATCTCGATCAGCTGCCGGCCACCGGGGCGATCCTTTTCGTCGCGGCGCCGCGCATCGCCGATGCCAATGGCATGCCGGTGCGCGCATGGGCGATCGTCCCTACCGAGCAGTAGCCAACTGAGTCGAACTCAATTAACGGTGAAGTCGATGAGCCGGTCGGCCTCGGCCTGCACCAGTCTGCAAGTCTGATCGTCCAGCCCGGGATCGAGTTCAATACGGACGCTGGCCCTTCCCGGGTCAGCGTCCGTTTCCATCCCCCGACATCGGTGCCGTCGACCACTACCAGACCGCCGCCGGCAACATTGAACTGGGTCTTGGCTTCAGCCGACGGATGCGCGCAGCTACGCGAAAAGTTCGGCACCAGATAGCTCAAGAAGGAGAGAACCTCGTCGAAGGTAGGCAGCAGAAATGCGCTGCGCCGTGCGCGGTCCGCGTTCGCCATCGCCTGCTCGACGACATCGGCCGAATACCACAGCTGGGTGCCGTCGACCTGCACCGTATTCAGCCCCAGATCGCCGACTACTGAGGTGATTTGAGTAACGGTGAGGGTGCACCAGCGAGCCAAGTCGCGCGCGCTGGCCGGACCGTGCCCTTCGAAGAACCGCCGCACCAGCTCGCGGGTGGCGTCGTCGGCGTCGAAACTCTCGGCGCCGCGACCCAGCACCTCGTCGGTCAAGGCATAGCTGTGTTCTGTGCCCACCATCGGCCCCGAGCAGTCTAGGCCGTGCAGCTCGGCCAGCATCAGCAGATGCCCGGTGACCTGCCCTCGCGGGGCATCGGTGGACGGCAGCAACGGCGCCAGCTGTCTTGCGGGTCAGATGCACGCCACCGGCCAGCTCGTCCTGCACTATCGCGAACGCGCGGTCGATCAGCCCGCTGTCAGATGCCGAGTTGGCGATACCTGGCCGGCATCGACGATGCGACCTTGCCGCCGGTCAGACGCTGCAGCCAGCGCAGATCGTCGCGGTGCACAAAATGCCAGGTCGGACGAAGCATATGGGTGCGCAGAATCTCACCGGCATCGATGGCAGCCCTGACCTGCGCGTCATTGGCGCCGGTCCGCACCCCGACCGACCAGCGGGCGGTCCCGGGATCCTGCGATTGCACCGCCAGCGCCTCGTGCACATAGCCCGCGATCGAGGTCGGCTCGCCGGTCAGATGCTGAACGGCCAGCCGCCATTCGATCACCTCGCGGGCATCCACGGCGCTGGAGCGACCACCCGGCCTCAGCCGAGCTTCTCCAGAATCAGCTCGCGAACCCGAGCCGCGTCAGCCTGACCTCGCATGGCCTTCATCACGGCGCCGATGAGCGCACCGGCCGCCTACACCTCGCCATCGCGGATCTTCTGCGCCACCGCAGGATTCGCCTCGATCGCGGCATCCACCGCGACCGACAACGCGCCGTCGTCGCTCACCACGGCCAGACCTCGGGCAGCCACCACCTCCGGCGGGTTCACCCTCACCGGCGAGCACGCCGTCGATGACCTGACGGGCCAGCTTGTCGGTCAGCGAGCCGTCGTCCACCAGCCCCTGCAGGGCGGCGACACTGAGCGGGAGTCATTCCCACCTCGTCGAGACGTCACGCCGCTCTCATTGGCCCGGCGAGCCAGATCGCTGACCCACCATTTGCGGGCCGAAGCCACCGAGGCACCGGCCTCGACGGTCTCGGCGATCAGATCGAGAGCGCCTTCGACGCCGTTGATATCGCGCATCTCCAGATCGGTGAATCCCCAATCGGCCTGCAGCCGGGCCCGGCGCTGAGCGGGCGGCTCGGGCAGGGTCGCCCGCAGCTCCTCGACCCACTCGCGGCTCGGGGCGACCGGCACCAGATCCGGCTCCGGGAAATAGCGGTAGTCCTCGGCTTCCTCCTTCGAGCGTCCCGAGGTGGTGAACCCGCCCTCGTTCCACATCCGGGTCTCCTGATGCACCCGCCCACCTGCGGCGAGCACCGCGGCCTGGCGGCAGATCTCGAAGCGCAGCGCGCCCTCCACCGACTTCAAGGAGTTCACGTTCTTGGTCTCGGTGCGGGTGCCGAGCTCAGGTCGAGCCCTTCGGCATCAGCGAGACATTGGCGTCGCAGCGCATATTGCCGCGCTCCATTCGTCCCTCGGAGACGCCCAGCGCGCGCATCATCTCGCGCAGATAGGTGATATAGGCGCGCGCCACCTCGGGGCCCTTCGTCCCGGTGCCGAAGACCGGACGAGTCACAATCTCCATCAGCGGCACACCAGCCCGGTTGTAGTCGACCAGCGAATAGCCCGCACCCTGGATGCGACCCGAGCTCACCCATATGGGTGTTCTCTTGCCGCGTCCTCTTCCATGTGCACGCGCTCGATCGGAATCACATAGTCGTGTCCGTCGACCTCGACGCTCACCTCGCCGTCGATGCACAGTGGTTCGTCGTACTGCGAGACCTGGTAGTCCTTGGGCATATCCGGGTAGAAATAGTTCTTTCGCGCGAACCGGCACCATTCGGCGATATCGCAGCCCAGCGACAACCCGATCCGAATCGCCGATTCAACCGCCTTGCGGTTCACCACCGGCAACGAGCCGGGCAATCCCAAACAGACCGGACAGGTGTGGCTGTTCGGCGCGCCGCCGAATTCTGTCGTGCAGCCGCACCACATCTTCGACTTGGTGTTCAACTCGACATGCACTTCGAGGCCGATCACCACATCGAAGCGCTCCATCGCCTCGTCGTAGTCCATCAGGTCGTCGCTCACATAGACGCTCATCGCAGGCCCTCCTCACGGCTGGTGGCCTGACCCACCTCGGGTATCCGGTCGAGCAGCGAACCACCCAAACGGTCGGTCAGCGCCGCTTCCAAGGCGCCGCCGAGCAGATAGCAGCGGTCGTCGGCCATCGCGGGTGCCATCACCTGCAGGCCGACCGGAAGTCCGTCTTCGGGGGCCAGCCCGATGGGCAGGCTCGCGGCGCTGATGCCGGCCAGGTTCGCCGGGATCGTGCACAGGTCCGATTTGTACATCGCCATCGGATCGTCGGTGCGCTCGCCGAATTTGAACGCGGTGGTGGGAGCGGTCGGCGAGATCAGCACGTCGCATTGCTCAAGGCGGATGCGAAGTCGCGCGCGATCAGGGTGCGCATCTTCTGCGCCGATCCGTAGTACGCGTCGTAGTAGCCGGCCGACAGCGCATAGGTGCCGATCATGATGCGGCGCTTGGCCTCGTCGCCGAAACCGGCGGCCCGGCTGAGCCTCATCACCTGCTCGGTCGATGCCGCGCCATCGTCGCCGGCGCGCAGGCCGTAACGCATGCCGTCGTAGCGCGACAGATTGCTCGACACCTCGGCCGGCATGATCAGGTAGTAGGTGGCCAGCGCGTGTTCGAAATGCGGGCAGCTGACCTCGACGATCTCGGCACCCAGGCTCGACAGCAATTCGACGGCTTCCGCGAACCGCTGCTCGACACCGGGTGCATAGCCCTCGCCACCCAGTTCGTGAACCACGCCGACGCGCAGACCCTTGATATCGCCCTTGCGAGCTGCGGCCACCAGCCCGGGCAGCGGGGAGTTGATCGAGGTGGAGTCGGCCGGGTCATAGCCGCCGATCACCTCGTGCAGCAGGGCTGCGTCGAGCACATTCGGGCACACGGGCCGGGCTGATCGAGCGAGGACGCCATCGCGATGACGCCGAACCGCGAGACGCCGCCGTAGGTCGGCTTGGTGCCGACAGTGCCGGTGACCGCGGCAGGCTGACGGATCGAGCCGCCGGTATCGGTGCCGATCGACAGCGGGGCTTCGAAGGCCGCCAGGCAGGCCGACGAGCCGCCGCCCTGATCGACCAGGGATCCGCTCCAGATCCCACGGGTTGCGGGTCGGACCGTAGGCAGAGGTCTCGGTTGAGGATCCCATGGCGAATCTGCTGAGATTCGCTTGGCCGAGAATCACCAGTCCCCCGGCCAGCAGCCGGTCGACGACGGTGCAATGGTACGGCGGGATCCAGCCCTCCAGGATGCGCGAACCGGCCGGTGGTCGGCAGCCCTTGATAGCAGAAGAGATCCTTCACGCCGATCGGCACACCGGCCAGTGGACCGAGCTTCTCGCCGGCGACGACCTTGGCGTCCACCGCGCGGGCCTGCTGGAGTGCACGTTCGGCGTCGACGGCCAAGAAGGCATGCACGTCGGGGTCCACCTGCGCAATGCGATCGAGGTGCGCCTGGGTGATCTCCTCCGAGCTCTGCTCGCCTGCGGCGATCCGGCGGGCCAGCTCGGCGGCGGTCTGGTTGATCGTGGACGACATCAGGCCTCCTCGTCCAGGATGCGCGGCACGCGGGATTGATCGTCCTCGACCGCCGGCGCACCCGCGAGCATTGCGGAGGCCGGGCAGCTTGGACGCAGCTGGTCATCGCGGAAGACATTGACCAGCGGCACTGCGTGCGACATCGGTGGCACGTCGTCGTCGATCGCCTCGGCAAGAGTGGCCATCGAGGCCAGGATCTCGTCCATCTGCGGAGCCAATCTGGCCAATTCCTCCTCAGTCAGTTCGATGCGAGCCAGATCGGCCAGCCTCGCGACGTCCTGCGCGGTCAAAGCCACGAGCACTCCTGTTGTTTCGTCCACGCCACCGCTCGGCGGCTGGTGAGGCCGTCTGGATGACGGCCATGCATCCAGAACATCAGTGCCCCGGTTCAGCACGCCTCGAACTCGCTCAGCACGCCTCGATGGCGGGCCTGTCGAGGTGCGGGCGAGCCCGTTCACCTCTGGTCCAGCTGAGGTAGTCCTTCGGCTTGGCCGAGCGGGCCCGACGGGTCTCCATCAGCGTCTCGATCTCTTCGAGGCTGCGGTTCGAGGTCTCCGGCAGATTCCTGGCGGCCAGCCAGAGCGCGATGACATTGAGCACGGCGAAGGCCATGAAGACCGGCCCGAGGCCGACCAGGCCGAGCAGTACCGGGAAGCTGAAGGTGATGAGGGTATTGGTCAGCCACTGGACGAGTACCGACAGGCCGACACCGAGCCCGCGGATGCGCAGCGGGAAGATCTCGGAGATCATCACCCAGGTGACCGGGGAGACCGCGCCCGCCGCCCGGCGAGGAAGACCAGCATCAGCAGCAATACCGGCCAGGTGGCGCCCTGACCACCGGTGGCCAGCGAGATAACGCCGATGGCGATCAGCGAGAAGATGATCAGCGCTTGGCCCATGGCCAGCAGCGTCTTGCGCTTCATTCTGCGCACCAGCACCAGGCCGACCAACGCGGCCAGCACGCTGATCACGCCGTTGGCGATGGTCGCGGTGAGCGCGGCATCGGTGGCGATGCCGGTGGATTCCAGAATCCGCGGTGCGTAGTACATGATCGCGTTGACACCGGTGATCTGCTGGATCACCGAAAATCCCATGCCGATCACGACGATGCGCAGCACCCAGGGCAGCCGCAGGGCTCCCCAGCCCAGCGATTCGACCGAATCGCTCTTGTCGATCGTGGAGCGGATCTCGTCGATCTGTTCCTGAGCGTGCTGGGCGCCCACCCGCTGCAAGGCTCGCAGCGCCTCGTCCTCGCGATTCTGCGCGACATACCAGCGCGGCGACTCGGGCATGCGCCGCATGCCGATCCATAGTCCGATCGCGGGAATGGACGCGAGCAGCAGCATCCAACGCCACGACGAGGTTTCTCCGTAGAGATTCGCGATCAGCGCGTTGTTGGCATAGGCGAGCAGCTGGCCGGTGACGATCATCACCTGGTCGATCGCGACGATCTGCTACGGCGTCTCGGCCGGCGAGACCTCGGCGAGATAGACCGGCACGGTGGTGGACGCGCCGCCCACCGCCAGACCGAGCACGACTCGAGCCATGCCCATGAAGAAGACATTCGGGAGCCGCCGCGGCGCCGATGGCGCCGATGAAGAAGATGGTGGCGAGCCAGATCAGCATGCGACGGCGTCCGAAGCGGTCGGACAGGCTGCCACCGAAAAAGCGAACCGAAGGCGGCGCCGAGCGGCAGTGCCGCGGTGATGATGCCCTCGGCGAGATCGCTCAGCCCCAGACCGCCCTGGTCGACCGGATGGGACATGAACGGCAATGCGCCAGAGATCACGCCGGTGTCGTAGCCGAAGAGCAGACTTCCCAGAGTGGCGATCAGCGCGAGCGCCGAGACCCGTAACGGGCGGACTGCTGAACTCAGCGTTGGCGGTCGACATTCGGCCATTCCTCCTAGCTGAACCCCGTGTTGGGCCCGCTGCTACATAGTAGATGCAATGTCACCTGATCGAAACATGTCCTATCCCTGGCCGATTTGTGCACCGGGCAGACTGAATAGCATGTTCTTGCTGCGAGTCCAGATGCCCGATCGTTCTGGCGCCCTGGGTCAGGTCGCCACCGCCATCGGTTCGGTCGGTGCGGATATCGACCCGATAGAGGTCGTCGAGAAGGCCTCCACCCAGACCGTTCATCGACGACTTCCTGCTTCAGCTGTCGTCCGATACGCTGCCCGAGGATCTGGTCTCGGCCTGCCTGCAGTTGGACGGCGTCGAGGTGCTCTGGCTCTCCCGATACCCCGATGGCTACGGGATCGAGTCGGATGTCGCGATCGCCAGCGAGATCGGCGAGCATCAGGAACGGGCTCTCGAGGTACTGCTCGAGCGGGTTCCCCAGGTCTTCCACGCCCAATGGGCGGCGGTGGTCGGTATCCGCGAGGCAGAAGGTGCTCGATGGGCACCGAGAACGCGCCGCAGCTGGGCGCCGAGCAGATCGCCGCCCTGGAGCCTTTCAATGTCGAGCACTTCTCCGAGATGTCGGAGGCCTGGCTGCCCGGCTGGGGCGCGGTGGGCGCGGCGCGATCTTCCGGGCCGGGATCGGCGGCCTGGTCGCGGCCCGACACGGCGGTCCGGACTTTCTGGAATCCGAGCTCTACCGGCTGCACCATCTCGTCCGACTGGCCAAGGGCACGCTCAGCGATCAGAACGCCGCCAACGGGGCCGCCTGAGCGGCGGACCTGCGACGGTATCGCCTGTGACGGCTCACGCTTGCGATCTGCATGCCTGAGGTCCCGGTCCTTGTCCAGTAAAGGACAGCTGTACTTTCACCTTCGGGCTTGCAAATCTCGCACTCTTCCGAAGCTCTAGGCGGTGCATCTCGGATGTGCGGCGGCGTGAAAAGTCGGCTTTCGGCTGACACGTCCTCCTGCCTCAGACGCTTGAATCCTTCCCCGCGAACGTCGTTTCCGGTCGCTGCTTGGCCCGGGTCCGACGGGGTCGGCTATTGGTTTTTTTGTTCGCTTCCGAGTTCGCCAGCCGCCGAGTTTGCCGCACTATGAGCTATCTCGAAATCAAAAACTTGCGGAAGACGTTCGGCGTCGGACCGTCGCGAACCGCGGTGCTGGAAAACTTCAGCCTCTCAGTCTGCGCAAGGCGAATTCGTCGCTTTGTACGGACGCCTCGGCGACGGCAAGACGACGCTCGCCTCGTTGGTCGCAGGTCTCACGCTGCCCGACTACGGCTCGATTTCTCTCGCCGGCAAGTGCGTCAGCGGCCCGGGCCCCGATCGTTCGCTGATGTCGCAAGCTCACGCGCCGCTGGCGTGGTTGAGCGTGCGCGAAAACGTGATCGCGGCGATCGACGCCGTGTACTCTTCGCCGACCGAGCGACGTACCCGCGCCGACTATTATCTGAAGACGCTCGGGTTGGCCGAAGCCGCCGCGAAGAAGCCGAGCGACTTGGCCGAACCGCTCCGCCGCCGCTTAGCGTTGGCCCGCGCCTTGGCCGTGAACCCCGACGTGCTGCTGCTCGACGATCCGCTCTGCGGATTGAACGACGGGCCGCGCAACAACTGTCGGCCGATCTCTCGCGGCTGGTCGCCGAAGAGAACAAGACATGCCTGCTGTTCACGTCGAACGTCGACGAGGCATTACTCCTCGCCGACCGCGTGGTGCCGCTGGCTCGCGACACGCGGGCTCTGCCGGTGAAGGAATACCACATCGACCTGCCCCGCCCGCGAAGCGCCGAAGATCGGCGCTTTGCGCAGCTGCGAGCCGCGCTGCTCGGCTCGCTCACGACGACCGCGGCAGGATTCTCCTAATCGCGCTCTCTGAGTCGACGTCGACTATTTCCCGCGCACGTTCCGCTTGTGATGGCCGACGATCCCTTTCGTACGGCCCCCTTTGCGCGATGCTTCGCCCGCGCTCTTGAAGTTGCCGAGTCGGCGCTTTGGATCTTGTTCATGGGCGGCCGCTCCTTCCGGAGCAACGAACCCGGCCGAGCTTTTGCCGGCGGCGGGCTTCTTCGAACCGAGCGTCTGCGTCGCCGCCGCACCGCTCTCGGTGGGCCCGCGTCGCTTCGGGCCTCCCCTGCTCCGTTCGCTCTGCACTTCGCGGCGTTTGGCTTCCCGCTTGCTCGGCGTTTTGCCGCTCTTGTTGCCGCTCTTTGCCGCTTTGACGGACTTGCTCATGATCGCCTCCCGCAAGTTGGACGTGTGACTCGTCCCACAAGCGAGCAATCCGCATGCCGCCCGGTCGCAACCGGCGGGCGTTCGACTAAGCGAGCAATTCCTTCACCACGCGGCCGTGCACGTCCGTGAGCCGGAAATCGCGTCCGCCGTAGCGGAACGTGAGCTTCTCGTGGTCGAAGCCGAGCAGGTGCAAGATCGTGGCGTGTAGGTCGTGCACGTGCACCGGATCGCTCGCAATGTGCAATCCCAGCTCATCCGTGCTGCCGTGCGTATAGCCTCCCTTCGCACCGCCGCCGGCCATCCACACGGTGAAACCGTCGTGATGATGATCGCGGCCGGGGCGCGGACCGACGGGCAATTGCACGGTCGGCGTCCGTCCCATTTCGCCCCCCCACAATACGAGCGTGTCTTTGAGCATGTCGCGCTGCTTCAGATCGGCCAGCAGTGCGGCAATCGGCTGGTCGCTCTCGCGCGTGAGCTTCTTATGCCCTTCGACGACGTTCTGATGCGAATCCCACGGCTGGCCCGCTCCGTGATACACCTGCACGTATCGCACGCCCCGCTCGGCTAAGCGTCGCGCAATCAGACACTGCCGTCCGTGCAGCGTGTCTCCGTACATGTCGCGGACATGCTGCGGCTCGTTCGTCACGTCAAACGCCTCGCCGGCTTCGCGCTGCATGCGAAACGCCAACTCCAGCGATTGAATTCGCGCATCGAGCTGCTCGTCTTCCGAACGCCGGCTGCGGTGCATCTCGTTGAGTTGCTGCAGGTAGTCGAGCTGTCGCCGCTGTTGCTTCGGCAGAATCGCGTCGTTGCGAATGTTGGCGACGAGCTTCGCCGCTTCGGTCTGCTGGCTGTCGACGTACGTCCCTTGATAAATGCCGGGAAGAAACGCGTTCCGCCAATTGCTTCCTTGCGCCGTGGGCAGACCGGCCGGGCACATCACGACGAATCCCGGCAGACTCTGGTTTTCCGTGCCGAGGCCGTACAGCGTCCACGAGCCCATGCTCGGCACCGGCCGGCTGATGTCGCCGCAGTTCATCAGCAGCAAGCCCGGCTCATGGTTGGGAACGTCGGTCTTCGTCGAGCGAATGACGCATAGATCGTCGGCATGCTTCGCGAGGTTGGGAAACAGCTCGCTGATTTCGACGCCGCTTTGGCCGTGCTTCGCAAACTTAAACGACGACGGAAAGCCGGCCCCGCCGACCCGTTTGTCTCCCTTCAGCTCGCTCTTGAGGATCTTGCCGTCGTACTTCTTCAAAGCCGGCTTCGGATCGAACGTATCGATCTGCGACGGCCCGCCGTTCATAAACAGGTGAATAATCCGCTTCGCTTTCGGCGCAAAGTGCGGCGCCTTCGGCGCGAGCGACGATCCGGCCGGCGACGGCGCTGCGGAACTCGCCGGTTGCTCGACCGCGGCGGGAGCGGCCAAGCCCCATTCGTTCATCAAGCCCGAGAGCGCAACGGCGCCCATGCCGAAGCCGGTGCGTTGCAGAAGATCGCGGCGAGAGTAAGGCAGGTTCATAGCGGGCTCTTCAATCATCTGTAGGGAACGCCCTCTGTGGCGTTCCGTGAATCGGCATCGAAATAGAATCCGCGGAACGCCACGGAGGGCGTTCCCTACAACCATCAATCCACAAACCAGAATTCGTTCGTCAGCAGCAGCGCCTGGGCACATTGTTCCCACGGCGTGAGCAACGGCGGCGGCGGGGCCGTGAAATCACTGGTCGCGTTCCAAATATGCTCCCCTTCCGCATTCTTCGGCGCCGTCTGACGCACGACCGGAGCCCACGTAAAGGTATCGGCCGTCGGTTTCGTGCGGCAGTCGACGACGAAGTCGATCACGTCGCCGGCCTTCACGACCACGTCGTTCACGTCGATCACGACCTTTTCATTCTTCGCCGTCCACTCGCCGAGCTTCCGATTGTCGAACGTCACGATGCGGGCTCGCACGCCGTCGCCGTTGTCGCGCAGGTGCGCGAGCGTGCCGGAGATCGAGACTTCGCCGTCGTACGGGGCGGTCCAGCGACGAATGACCGCGTGCTCTTGATCGCGGCCCGGATGTCCGCCGACCGCCGACACGCGCACGTGCCCGGTCGTCGGATCAGGCCAGTCTTGGCTTCCTTGATAATTCTTGCCGTCGAAGAATTTCAGTTCGTGAAACCGATCCGCATCGTTGAACGGCGCTTCGACGGAGCCCCAGCCGTAGCGCCAGACTTGCCGACGGTCGGTCGACGTCCGCTCGGCCTCGGCCGCCGCTTGCAGAAAACCTTTCGTGAGTGCGATCTCGGCGTCGCTCGGCGACCGCTCGAACACCCGACGATACAGCACGCGGGCTCGCGTTTCATCGCTCGCGGCATCCCGGAACTCGGGCAAGTCGCACACGCGCGAGCTTGAGCAATGACGAACGGATGATTCATTCCGAAGAGCGCTCTGCTGCGGAACGAGCGTCACGGCTCGTTCCGGCGTGCTGACTTCGGGCGAAGCGAAATCGAACGTCGAAAACACCGGATCGAGATTCAGCCGATCGACGTGCCCGTAGATCGTGCGACGCCAAGAATACGGCTCGGCCGAAAGTTCGACGGCCCGCCCGCCGAGCGTCTCGTCGAGCTTGCCGCTGACGGCGAGCATCGCGTCGCGCAGAGCTTCAAAATCGAGCCGACGACGATTGGCCCTCCAAAGCAGCCGATTGTCCGGATCGACTTGTTGAGCCTTCTTCGTCGCCTCGTTCTCGGCGGCTTCCGACGTTTGTCGATAAGGCGCTCGAAAGCAGAATTTCGCGGTGCAATATCTTCGTCGACCAACCGTTTTCGACGAACGTCGCGGCCAAGTAATCGAGCAATTCCGGATGGCTCGGCGCGTTGCTGCGGAACCCGAAATCGGCGGGCGTGTCGACGATCCCTTCGCCGAAATGGTGCATCCAAACACGATTCACGTACACGCGAGCCGTGAGCGGGTTCTTAGGATCGGCGATCGCTTCGGCCAGCTCTTTGCGACCGCTGCCGGTCGCGAACGGCGTCCGATCTTTACCGGCGATCACTTCCAAGAACTGCCGCGGAACCGCGTCGCCGCGCCGTCGGTTGTCGCCCCGGATGAACACCACCGGATCAACCGGCTTCACTTTGTCTTTGACGACGAACGCCCGCGCCGGAGCGCCGGGGTGCGTGATGTCTACGTCCTTGATCGCGTTCTCCAGCTTGGCCAGCGTCGTGCGCCCGATTCCCAATAACCGCGAAGCCGCGAGACAGGCCTTCGGCTCCAACGCAAACGGCCCGGCTTCCGTCGAGCAGGCCTGCGCGAACGGCTTCCCAATTCGCGTCGCTCTTGCGCTCGGCCGTTTGTGAGTCTTTCAATAACTTCCCATAGGCGACGACGAGCGCCCGCTTATCTTTCGGCGGCAACTTCCTCAGCATCTCCAGTACGACCGGGTTTACTTCCGCCGGCTTAGCATCGCCGACTTTTCCGGTCTTCGTGATCTTCGTAAGGTGCCCGGCGAAGTTATTGTCGACCACTTGCAGCAGATGAAACAGCGGCCCCAGCACCGGATCGCGCCGCCACTGCGCCTGCTTCCGGGCCGCATCTAGGTTGAGCCCCAGCGGCGTCATCGCCGTTTCCATGAGCTTCCGCTTCGAGATGAGCCCGCGGATCGATTCTTCCTTCGTCACGTGCATTTCATAGAAGCCGAGCAGGTACTCGTCGATCCGCTTCACCAAATCCTGTTCGGCCGTGTCGCGCAGGCCGGCGGCGTAGTCGTCGAGCTCCTTCACCTTGGCCGAGCGGGCCTGTTCGTAATCGGCCAACAAGTCCTTGGGCGGAATCATGCCTGAGAGGAGCGGCATTTCCGTCGGCTCTTCGCAACTGGCGAACACGCCGTAGAGCGAGTAATAGTCGGCGGTCGGAATCGGATCGTACTTGTGATCGTGGCAACGGGCGCAGGTGACGGCCAGTCCCAAGAATCCGCGCGTGACGACGTCGATCCGGTCGGCGATTTGCTCGGCTTGGTCGTTGCCGAATCGCGGGCCGACGGTAAGTAGCCCGAGCGCGGCCAGCGACGGCGATTGCTTGTCGTCGGCGTAGAAATCGGCGGCCAGTTGCTCGCGGATAAACTCGTCGTACGGCAGGTCGCGGTTGAAAGCGTTGACGACCCAGTCGCGATAAGTAAACGCATACGGGTAACGACGATCGACGCCGGCCGCTACGAAATCGCGAGTGTCTGCGTAGCGGGCCACGTCGAGCCAGTGCCGGCCCCAGCGTTCGCCGTAATGTTTTGACGCGAGCAGCTTGTCGATCAGTTGGGCGTACGCACGCTCGGCTGCGGCCCGATCCGGCGAAGTGTAGCTCTTCACGAAGTCGTCGACTTCGGCCGGCGACGGCGGCAGGCCGATGAGGTCGAAGTACAACCGACGGCAAAGCACGGCGGCTTCCGCTTCGCGCGACGGCTTCAAGCCGGCGGCTTCGAGCTTGGCCAATACGAAGCGATCGATCGAGTTACGCGACCACGCGGCGTCTTGCACCGTCGGCGATTCAGGTTTGTTCACCGGTTGGAAAGCCCAGTGCGACGGAGCCTTCGCAAAGATTGCAACTTGGTCACCCAGCGCAGGTGCGGAAGGGGCGTCGCCCGCGGGCCATTGGGCTCCGCTGCGCACCCAAGTTTCAAAGTTCGCGATGACCGCGTCGTCGAGCTTCTGCTCCGGCGGCATCTCAAGGCCTTCATGACGAATCGCCTCAATCAGCAAGCTCTCTTCCGGTCGACCTGCGACGACCGCGGCCCCTTCTGCCCCGCCCTTGAAGAGGGCTTCACGCGAATCGAGCCGGAGGCCCGACTCTTGCTTCTGCGGACCGTGACACGCGATGCACTGCTCGACGAGCACCGGCCGGATGTGCGTTTCAAAAAATTCGGCTTGCACGCGGGCCGCCTTTTGCGGCGCAGCCGGCTCGGCAGATTCGGCCGAACTCACGCCTGCGGCGAAGTACGCCGACAGCAGCACGGAAACAATTCGCGGCAAGCCGCCGAAGCGGCGGCGGTTCAACGACAGAGGCATCACGGCTTCCCGAAGCGGCATTTTGGGAAAACATCGGCCGGTCGTCCGGTCCGACATCGTCCATTCTAAGGCGATTCGTCGCCTTCCTAAGCGACGACGCTTCGGAAACGCCGATTATTTGAACCTGCGCATGCCCGAGAATGCGTACACATCAGCGCCGGCCGGCGTTTGATGAACAGCGTGATTAGCCCAGTTTGCTCGCGAGGTGCGAGCCGGAGTCGTCGTAACCGAGACTCGTGCCTTTATTCCGGCTTGAGTTTTCCGCCGGCGACTGCAGTGCGCAGCTTGTCGAACTCGGCGAAGTCGAGCTTGCCGTCGTCGTCGGCATCGCCCCGTTGGAACAACAGCTTGCTGAAGCGCGGGTTGTCTTTCAGGCGCGGGAAGTTTTGCAATCCGTCGTGAAGTTCGTTTGACGAGACATGCTTATCGCCGTCTTTGTCGAAACGATCGAACAGCGCGATATCGGCCGCAGCCGCGACGATCTTCTGCAGCCGTCCGCCGGGGCGATTTGCCGGTTCGCTCGTCGGGCTCGCGCCGGGCTTTGCGCCAGGCACGTAATACTCGACGTAGCCCAACTGCATTTCGTCGTACGTTTGCGGCCCCCAGCGGACCGTCTTCGTCGGATCGGGATTGGCGGGATTCGCGGCGCTGTTGTCGAACCACGCGGTGAAGTTCAGCACGTCGCCCCGCTTGAGCTCGAGCGGCTCGGCCAAACGGTAGAGCAGTTGCCAATTGAAGTCGTAACGGGGAATGTCGAGCAGCGTTTGCGTCCCCGCAGACGTTTCGGCTTCGTACTTGCACGCCTTCCCGCGCAGATGCATGTGCGGCAGGAAACCGAGCACCGCAACATCGAACGGCAACCGTAAGGTCGCGACCTCTTCATGGTTCGCTTCGCCCGGCGGAATCTTCAAGCTGCGCGTTAACGACGCCGGCAACCCGCACTTCATGCTCGGGCGGCTCTTTGGCAAACACGAAGCCGATCGACGTGCGATCTTCCACGGCCGTACCGTTGGGGGTGTAGTGCATTTGGAAGCGGAGGCGGGCTCCCTTAGGCAGCCGCTTCGCGAAGCCTTCGGGGAACACACGCGTGCTGTTGCCCGGTACGTAAATCGCCCAATAACCTTGCCGCCCTTCCTGCTGGTCATCCGCGCCGGCATCGTCACCCGCGCCGAGGGCGAACACCAGCACGTGATGCACGACCGACCGATTGCCCGGACGAATCTCGACGGCCTGCACCCAGCGATCTTCCGGCAAGTCGGTTTCGACGATCACGTTCTGATACGGCATCGTGCCGGTCGCCTTGATCTTCTCCGGCTCGGCAAAGGTGAAGACGGCGTCGGGCTTGCCGATCGACCACTCGTCGGTAAACGCCGCGGATTGCGGAGCGTCGGCTTTGTTTCCTTCAGGACGCGGCGAATCGAGCCAAGCCAGCAGGTCGCGCTTTTCAACGGCGGCGAGGCTGCGATCGTTCGCGAAACCGGCATGTTTCACTTCGTTCGACTCGGCGGCAAACCAAGGAGGCATCACGCCGCGCTCGACGACTTGGCGAATCATCGCGGCATGCGCGACGACCTCGTCGTACGAAGCCAGCGAAAACGGGGCCGAACCGCCGTCGCGATGGCACTCCAGGCAGTTGCGTGCACAATGCGCGAAATCCGATTGTGGTAAGTCACGTCGCTTGCGACGGCCGGCAGCTTCGACGAAGCGACATCCAGCGCACAACCCGCGCATCGGTCGCGGCCACCTCGGGCGTCTTTCCGCTCATGAGGGATGCGAGCGCGTCCTGCAAGTAGTGCGACTGCGGCCGGTCTTTCGTGTAACCGAAGCCGTATTGATCGTCGACGGCGCCGTGATAGACCACGGTCCGCGCCGCATCGAGCACCACGACGTCGGTCGTCGTCGCCGCGCCGACGGCGCGGGCCAACGCCGACTTCGGATCAGGCACGTAAATCACGCCGTCGTCCTTGGCCCACTCGGCGAACCGTGCGGCGGCCTCTTTCATGACCGAGGCGTCGTCGGTCGTCATGGTATTGACCAACACAAACCGCACGCCGCGCGGAGCAAACTCCTTCGCCATGTCCACGAGCGACGGCAGATATTTCTGGCTGAGCGGGCAGCTCGTGCTCGTCTGCGCGACGACGACAAACCGTTCTCGGCAGAGCGCGGCGAGCGAATGTTCGTGCCCGGCGAGATCGACGAAGCGGGCGTCGTCGACCATCCGGCCGACGCCGTGTTCGCCCGGCTTGAGCACTTTCGGGCCTTGCCGCACCGGAGTCGCCGTCGACTCGGCCGCAAAGGTCCGCGCCTCACCAACCGCACAGGCCAGCATCATCGTCAGCGTCGTCAGAATTTTTCGTCGCATCATCACAGCCTGATCGGAGGTCTCGACATCACCGGGGAGCACGACTTCAGGCGTCGTGTGCCTGTTCTACCCCGCCCCGCCCCTAAAAGTTCCGTCACCGCGGTAGTTCATCGACCAACCCGACCAAAAGAGCGTCGTCCGTCGCGACAGGCCCGTCGTCGAAACGACGGCGCTTCACGACCAAACGACGACCGCCGATCGCCCGACAAACGGTGATCTCCGCACAAAACGGCCTGTTTCCGCATGATTTGCCGAGCCGGCGTCGCATTGCCGGCCCTCGGGCACGGGCGCTGCTTACGAATCTGTGAGGTCCTCACTCGTCCTGCCCGTTCTGGGAGTCGCGAACATGTCCGTCGCCCATATAACCCGCAATTTCTTCCATTCCCATCGTCGGGCCGCCGGCTCCTTGGCCTTGGCCTTCGGTCTCGTCGGCTTGGCAGTGGTTCCCCCGTCGCTCTTGTCACCCAAGTTGGCCACGGCGCAAGCCCCCGGCGGCGAATACGCCGCGACCGACATCGAGGTGCTGACGCGCGGGCCGATTCACGAAGCGTTTGCCGTTCCGGTGGGCAACGACCCGACGGCGAGTCCCGTCGTCCCGAAGCAGCCGCCGGCCGACATCGAAGAAGTGCCGCCGGAAGTTTCCCTGAGCGACGCGCGGGCCGAATGGATCGGCGGCTATTGGGCTTGGGACGAAGAGCGTCAGGACTTCCTTTGGATCAGCGGAGTGTGGCGCTCGCCGCCCCCCGAACATCGCTGGGTGGCCGGCTATTGGACCGAAGCTCCCGGCGGATTCCAACGCATCAGCGGCTTCTGGGCGCCGACGACGATTCAAACCGTGAACTATCTGCCCTCTCCGCCGGCGAGCCTGGAAGCCGGACCGAACATGCCGGCTCCCGGCCCCAACTTCTTTTGGGTGCCGGGCCAATGGATGTGGACCGACGGTCGCTACGTTTGGCAGCCGGGCTACTGGGCGCAGTCGCAGGAGCAATGGGTCTGGGTGCCGTCGTGTTATCACTACACGCCCGGCGGCTACATTCACAACGTCGGCTACTGGGACTACGTCCCCAACACGCGGGCCGTGATGTACGCGCCGGTGTACTTCCGCAACGGCGTTTATGCTCGCCCCGGATTCCGCTATTCGCCGAGCGTGCTCTTGGCGACGACGCAACTACTCGTTCACCTCTTTGCGCGACCGACCTGGGGCAGCTACTACTTCGGCGACTACTACGATCCGCGCTACTCGACGGCCGGTTACTATCCGTGGTACTCGGCCGGCCGGAGCCGCGGTTGGTACGATCCGTTCTACGCTTACAACTTCGCCCGCAACGGCCGCACGAATCCGAATTGGGCCGACGACTATCGCCGCCGCCATGACTTTTACGTAGCGAATCGCGACGCACGACCGCGCCATACGTGGGAAGAGCAACGTCGTTGGTGGGACGAGAATCGCGACCGCATCGGCCGCGAAGATGATCGCGGCCCGGGAGGTCGACCCGATCGCGACGGGCGCCCGGGATCCGGACGTCCCGGCGACGGCCGACTGGACTTCGACGACCGCGACGGTCGTGCGAACATCTTGGCCGTGTCGCTCAACGACGTCGTCAACAACCCGCAGATCGTGCAAGCGACTCTGCGACACGACGTTCGCCGCGTCGATCAGGCCCAACGGCAACAATTTGAACAGCGCTCGCAAGAGCGCAAGCAGTTCGCTCGCGACCAACGGGCGAAGCTCGAAGCCCAAGCCAAGGTCGACGGTCGCCTGGAAGGAGACCGTATCACGCGGCCGGGACAACCGGGCGACGCCGGCCGACCCGGCGGCCCGAACTCTCGCGATCCGTCGGGACGGGGCAATGCTCAAGCGCGCGGCCCCGGCGACTTACCGAAGCTGACGCTGCCTCAAGATTCTCCGGTGCGCGACGCGCGAGCTGATCGCGGCGGCGACGGCAACGAGCGACCCGATCGTGCGCGACCGCCGCAACTACCGAACGGGCGGCCGCGTCAGGATGAACCGCGCCAAGGAATCGCCGTCGGCGAACCGAACCCTGCAACGCCGAACGTAAACGTGCCCAAGCCGAACGTACCTAACCCAAACGTGCCGCAGCCGGGCAACACGGAGCAGCCGCGCGATCCGCGATTCGGTCGTGGTAACAACCCGGGCCGCGATAACAACATCCCCGGTCGCGACAACACGCCGGGCCGTGGCAACATTCCTGGTCGGGACAATACTCCCGGCCGTGAAGGTCCGCGCCCCGGCACGGCCGATATGCCCGCCGTGAAACTTCCCGACGCGCCGCGGATTCCCAACGTCGCGCCGCCGTCGAACTCGGAGATTCCAAACGTGACGCCCCCGGCGACGAAGCCGCCGGTCGTCACGCCGCGAACCGACGGCAATCGTCCGTCGTTTAATGATCGTCCGCGAACGTTGCCCGCACGAACGATCGGCAGCGAGGTCCGATGCCCGATCGCACGCCGATGCCGGGGAATTCGGGGGGCCGTCGCAGCGACAGCGTGCCGCCGCAGCGAACCGTTCCGCAGCAATCGACGCCGCCGCAAATCAGTCGACCGCAAGATCGCGTGCCGCAGCTGAATCCGAATCGGCAACTGCCGCAGCAACGTCCCGAGCAACGCGAGCGACCGGAGATGCGCCGGCGACCGGAAGTTCGCGAGCGAGCGACTCCCCAGCCACGGCCGAGCATTCAGCTTCCCGGCGGCGGCGGACAAGGCCGACCGGAGCGCGACGCTCGCCCGCAGAAGAGCGAACGTTCGCAACCGTCGGGCCGTCCTGAGGGAGGCAAGCCGGAGGGGGACAAAAAAGAGAAGAAGGACAAGTAGCCGGCGACTTCGCCCCCGACGATTCGCCGGGGGCGAAGACTTTGTCGCTTAGCCCGTCACTTCCGGCAGTTCGTAGCCTTTGCGATATTCGCGCGTGAAGAGCTTGTTCGCATCTTCATCGGTCGAGAGTTCCGTCTTCGGGTCGATCGTCAACGTTCGGCCCAGGAAGTATTTCGTCTCGTCGTAGTTGACGTTGTTCTCGCCGAGGTAGCTTTCCAAGCTCTCGAACGTTTCGGTGACGCCCTTCTGAGCGAGCCAATCGGCGCGTCGGCGCGTGCCGCCGGAAGCCGGCGTGCCGAGGCGATAGGAAACGTTCCCCAAGTGGGCCAGCGCGCTCGAGAGGTGGCCGTCTTCGACGTCGAGGTGCAGGTCCTTGTAGTTGCGGCTGCGGATCGCCTTCACGAAGTTCGCGAAGTGCGCTTGGTACTCGCCGCCGCTCCACTTGCCGATTTGGTTGCCGTCGTAGTCGTAGGCGACGCCCGAGTTGTAATTCGGTCCGACGACATAGCCTTCCGTGCCGTACCAAATGTTCGCCGCCCCCTTGAACGGTCCGCCGGCTTTCAGGCCGTTGGTAATCGGGCTCTTGATCGGCAGCCCGCGGACGTCGGAAATCAGGAACGCGTCGTCCCAGCGATAGAGCGTCACTTGGCAGTTGGCGACGTCGCCGTTGTCGACGTACCCGAGCCGGCCGCCGAGGCTCACGACTTGCTTCGGCAACTCTTGCTTCTGCAAACCCCAACGGGCCTTATCCAACTCGTGCGGGTTCTGATTGCCGAGGTCGCCGTTGCCGGTTTCGAACACCCAGTGCCAGTCGTAGTGGAACTTCTTGCGGATCGGCACGGCCTTGGCCGCCGGGCCGCACCAAAGATCCAGATCGAGCCCTTCCGGAACCGGTGCCGGAGTATCGACGAGGCCGATGCTGTTGCGCAGCCGGTAGCAGATGGCCCGGGCGAACTCCACTTTGCCGATCTTGCCGCTGTGGATGAAATCGAGCGACTCGCGCATGCCGGTCATGCTCCGGCTTTGCACGCCCATCTGGCACATGCGGCCGAGCTTGCGGGCCCATTGGGTCATCACGCGCCCTTCATGCACGTTGTGGCTGCACGGCTTTTCGACGTACACGTCTTTGCCCGATTGCATGGCCCACACGGCCATCACGGCGTGCCAATGGTTGGGCGTGGCGATCGACACGGCGTCGATATCTTTCCGCTCGAGCAGCTTGCGAACGTCTTGCACATATTCGGGCAGCTTCGATTGATCCTTGATCTTCTTCGAGACCTTGGCGTAAGCGGCCGGATCGACGTCGCAGATCGCCACCAAGTCAACGTCCGGATTCTTGAGCCACTCGTTGACGTGCGAGCCCCCCTGCCCGTTGACGCCGATCACGGCGACGCGGAGCTTGTCATTCGGCCCGACCTTGCGAGCCGCATCGCTTTCGGCAGCGAAGGCATTACGAGAAAGCGCCCCGCCGGCCAATGCGGCCGAGGCCGAGAGAATCGCCCGTTCGACAAAGTCGCGGCGAGAAAGTTTGGAGACGTCGAGTTTCATGGCTTGAATTCCTTATGCGTGCACTAGGAGCGTGCGACTAAGTGTGAGTATGAGGGTAGCCCAGTTTGCTCGTCAAACTGGGCCGACGCAGTCGGCAAGAGGCCGTCTTCTTGTCGGCCCTGCCTCTCGTATAACCCGGTTTGCTCGCAAACCGGGCCGCCCGACGTTCGTCGTTACTTCGCCTTCGGCCCGTAGCCTTCCAGCGGCTTCCCTTCGGCGTCGAGCTTATCGCAGGCCCAGAGGAGCCCGCGGGTCACGAGGTCGAGGTACACCGGGTCGCGCATCGTGCCGTTGTTGTGGCCGAGCGTCGTGCCGAACACTTTGCCTTTGCCGTAGGTGTTCGTCCAAATCACGAAGTGATCCTTCTTCGTGTCTTCGCCGTAGGCCTTGGCCAGCGGCACGAAATTCGGCCAGAGCTTTTCGTTCTTGTAAAGTTCGTCGGCCGGGTCGAGCCAGTTGTCGGGGAAGCCGAGCATGACGGGATGTTTGCCGTCGACGACCTTGATCGTCAGGTCGCGGTTCTTTTCGTGGCTCATCGACGTCTGGCCGATCGCTTGCCGCCATTCGTCGGTCTTCGCAGCCCGATAGCTGTGCGCCGAGCAGTGCAGCATCACGGCCGGCACGCCGTCGAAGTGCGGCTTGGCGATCCGTTCGACGTACGGCACGTCTTCGATGGCCCCGTAGCACTCGTTGTGCAAAACGACGTCGAAGCCCTGGGCCCAATCGGCCTTCTCATAAATGCTCACGCGGTCGGTGCGGGTCTTCCCTTCGTGGACGATCGTCCATTCCACGTTGGCTCGGGCCGTGATCCCTTCGCTGAGAATGATCTTCTGAGCTTCATAATCATGGCAGCAACCGCCGGTGACCATAAGTGCGCGCAGCGGCTTCGTCGGCTCGGCGCTCGTTGCGGGGAGCGCCCACGCCATGACCGCGCCGAGAGTAAGAACGCCGAACAATCGGCGAGACAGAACTGAGAAACGTTTCATGGGAGGGTCCTAGGCAGGTGCGATACGAGAGCGCTTGATGCTAGTTGCCGGCGGTCGCCGGAACAAGCCGCCCCGTCGATCGGCCAAGGCCCCCGACGACGTAAACTTCGCCGTTACCGCGACGACGCGTACGCCTGCAATTGCTCCAAGATCGTCGGATCTTGAATTTCTGCGTCGCGCGCGAGCAGCAGCACTTTCGATACGACCTCGGCCGTGCGCGGATCGTCGTCGGCGAACGGCAGGAACAATCGGCCGCGCTGCTGGGCATGCACGGGCACGATGCAGAGCGACCCGCCCGGCATGCGATGCACCACGCCGCTGCCGAGATGCACGCTGTAGTCGCCCAATTCCCCGTGGATCAGAGCGTGCGACTCCTTCACCTTCACGTTCTTCAGCTTGAGCAACAAACACGTCTCGCGCAACAGCCCGGCTCGCATCTCGACGGTCGACGCGCTGGCTTCCGGATCGACTCCGCCGGCATGAGCGACGCTGACGACCAAATCGACGTCGCGCATCACCTCGCTGAAGAGCCGCGGCGGCACGTCGGCGAGCTTGACCGGCTTGGCAGTTTGCAGCGCCGTGAATTGCACGCCCGCCAACGTCGGCGACTCCACTTCGGCCGGCGTCGTCACGCCGTTCTGAAACCAGACCGACACGGCGAGTCCGGCGTCATGGAACACTTTGAAGATGCCGTCGGCCGTGTTCCACCCGCGGCGACCAAACAGCGCCAAGGCCTGCCGCGGCTGAATCTGGTGGCCGTCGTAACGGTGCGACATCGTCCCGTCGGACTTCTCTTGCTTCGTAACGACGTACAACTCGCGAAACACTTGCTTGAACGGCTGAATCCGCTCGGCCGCGAAACAATCGTGCTGCCACTTCGGCCAAGCCTTCGACTTCAATAAGTCGTAGGAATGGGCGAACCGCAGCGTCTCCTTCGGCTTCACCGGCTCAAACTTCCCGGTATGATCGCGCAAGGCTTTCCCCTGCTTGTCCGGGTAGCCGAGAATGCCTTCGCCGACGACGACCAGCCGCGTGACCAAGGGCGCCACCAGCGCATGGCCGCACCAAGCGCGAAGTTCGTCGCCGGTGAACGTATCGCTCCGGCACATCGCGGCTTCGAGCGATTGGCGAATCGCGGCGGCTTGGCGCTTGATGTCGACGGCGCGGGCCGTGAGTTCGGCGACCTTTTTATCTTTCTTGATCGCCGGCGGAATCGACTTCAGCTCTTTGCCGGCTTTCACGGCGGTCACGCTCGGCACGGACAAATGATCGAGCGCGAGCGTCACCGTCACGCCGTCTTTCGTCACGCTGAGCGAGCCCTTCGTCAAATCCTTCACGGCCTCCGCACCCACGGCCCATTCGAGCCGCATCGGATCGGCATAGCCCGCCGATTGCGCCAGATTCTTCATGCCGATCTGCCACGCTTCGAGCGCCGCCGGCTTCGTGAGCCCGCTGAGCTTATCGGCATAGCGGCGATATTCGCGCAGCACGCGGCAACGCTCGACTAGGTCGGCGTCGCGTTTCTTCCCGGCGGCCAAAGGAAGCAACCCGAGCAACCGCACATGATCTTTGAGCTGCTTCTTTTGAATCGAATCGACGATCGATTTCCGCGTGACCTTGTTCGAGAGCACGTCGGCGATGAATTGCGCGCGTTTGGCCTGCGCGGCGTTGGCGGCGAAGCGGGCCGCTTGCGCGAGAGCCTGCCAACGTTTTTCGCCGAGCAACTTGTGAACGCGGCCGAACCAAGCGACGTCGATCGCTCCGCGTCCTCGTTCTTCTTCGGTGAGCGGCGTCCGTTCGAGAATCATCCGCTCCCAAGCCGAAAGCTTGCGGGCCGGCTGCGTCGACTTCTCTTCGTCGTCATCGGCACCGTCGCCCGAGTCGGCGGCGGCGTCCGTCGCGTCGGCGGTCGGTTCCGTTTCCGCCGCCTCCGACGACTCTCCTTCCACGGCCGCGGCCGCTTCCGTCGCCCCGCCGACCCAATTCATGTGAGCAAGGAACCAATACACCCCCTCGCTCATGTCTTTCCAACCGAAGTAGCGTTCCAGCGACTTCGTCCATTGCGGCGCCAAAAACGTGAGTTGCAGCAGCCGCTCTTCCGGAAACTCGCCGAGCTTCACCGCTTCTTTCATCGCGGCGGCGAACTCTTCCGGCGTCTCGTGCTCGGCCGGAAACGTCTTTTGCACAAGCGACGTCAGCGAGTAACGTCGATCGGCCCCGTGTCGCCACGAGTAGCCGGTCTTGAACTCGGCCTTGCCGAGCACGGCCAACACGCGCCGCAACGTGCCGATGCCGCGCAAGACGCGGACCGCTTGCAGCGGCTCGGTCGCCGCCGTTTGGGCGTCGCCGCGGGCGAGTTCGACTTCGAGCAACCGCTCGACGGCCCGCTCGACCAGCGTGCGCACTTCCGGACGACCGGCGAGCCAGGTCTCAACGTCGCGATCCGGCTTGCGCTGCGTGAACATTTGCAAAAGGTCAAAGCCTTCGCCGCTGTAGCCCCCGAGGCCGCGAGGGCCCAGCAGATGATCGGCGATGTCGGCCAGTTTTGCGGCTCCGGCCGCGTAGGCTCTCAGCAATAGGCCCGCATCGCAGCGCCGTCGGTGCGCCGCGGAACGGTTCGTCGAACCACGCGTCGAGCTTCCATTTGCGCACCACTTCCGCATCCGTGAGCTTGCGGCGCAGGCCCCCAAGATTTCGCGCAAACTGCTCGGCCCACAGCTTGCCGGGCTCGCTTTCTCGCCAATCGTCCGTTGCTTCGTCGTCGTTCCAAGAGCGGTGCTTCGAAACCTTGGACGCGTCGCTCGTGCGGAGAAGTTCTTGTTCTTCGGCAGGCACGGCCGCGTACGTGGATTCGACGGCGTCGAGCAGATAGTCCGACGCGTCTTGCGGATGCAAATACTGCAACCAATCGAGGAGCCGTTCGACGAGGTCGCCGTGCCGCAATCGCAACGTCTTTTGCCCGCCGCACACGGCCGCGGCAAACCCCTCGCGATGCGGCTTGCTGTGCGCCCACTTCGGCCACTTCTCCGGAGAGTAATCGTTGCAGACGGCCAGCCAGGCCTCGGCCCGAATGAGTTCGAAGCCGTCGGCGTCGCGAAGTGCCGCCCCGCGCTCGGCGTACCACGTGCGCCAAACGTCGGCCAGCGGCCAGCGCGCGAGCTGCTTCTCCGTCGGCTTATTAATTTCCGGGCGAGGAAACTGCCAACCGGAAAGATTGCCGAGTAACTGGCGTTCGCGGCCGCGATACGATTCGACCTCGATCTCTTCGGTCTTGTACTTCTCCACAAGTTCGTCGAGCGATGTGAGACAGGCGACGGCGGCGGCGGTGATCATTGGCACTTGGCGTCGCACGGGCGAAGTCGGCGGCGTGCGTTCTGCGGAGTTCAGCAGACCGAGCGCGTCGTCCAGCGTCGGCAGCTTCACCTTCTCACGAACGATTTCGTCGAGCTGCGTTTGCTCTTCCTTGCTCCGTTTGGGGCGGGCCTTCAAGTAATCGGCGGCTCGGCCTCGACACTCGTCGACCGCACGTCCGGAGTCGGCCAGATGCCGCAACAGTTCCAAACCGGCGAGGCGCTGGTTCGCATCTTTGGCGGCCAGGAGCTTGTCGGAAGCCGCCAGCGCGGCCGGGTCAGGGAGCTTCAGGAAGATCGCGAGAATACCGCGGCGGAGTTCGCTCGCCTTGCGCGTCAGATAGCCGCAGAAGATTTCGACTTCATCAGGCCGCAGTTCGACGTCTGCCAGCGCGGCGAGCGCCTTATCGCGAACGTCGGTCGACGCTTCCCCGGCGAATTCGACGACGGCTCGGCGCGTCGCTTCGTCCCAAGGTTGGACCTTGATGATCGTTTCAACGGCGTAACCGCGCCGATACCCTTCGATCTTCGGCAAATGCGGCAGCAACCGCAGCGGCGGACGTTTACCGAGCAGCGACGGCAAATGCTCGGCAATCTCGGTGCGTTTGACCTCGCGCTCGGTCCACGGCCAGATGATCGGCTTGAGCTTGAGCGTCTTTTCCGGGAAACGCTCGAGCAGCCGTTCGACGTCTTCAAACCGACCGTCTTGCTCGGGAATCTCCTGACCGTCAAACTCTTCTTCGTACTCGCCCGAAGTGAGGCCGGCGACGGCGACGCGAACGTCGTCGTCGCGCAAGGCGATTGAAGACACGATGCAGGCCGCTTCAAGATCGAGATTCCGCAGGTGAGTCGCCGCGGCGCAACGAACCTCGACCAATTTGTGGGCGAGCAGCTTTTCGGCAACCGGCAGCGTGGCGACGGCGTCTTCCGTCGCCGCGGCCCACAGCGCGTAATACGTCGCTTGCGGGTCTTTGCCTGCGTACGCCTTTTCGCGGGCTGCGGGATTCTCAAGAAATTCGACGATCTGCTCGAGCCCTTTTTTCACCATGCCTGCGGCGGCGGCCGACCAGGGCTGACCGACCCAAACGTCGAAGGCCCGCACCACGGCGGCGAAGCGGACGAGATCTTCGTCGAGAATGATTCGCAGCAACCGGCGGAACGCTTCGGGATGCGTTTCGTCGACCGCTTCTAAAATCGCCTGTCGCAGGCCTTCTTGGCGCTGTGCGGCGAGCAAGGTTTTCTCCATCAACTCCCAACCCGCGCGGCGATTCGACAACAGCAGCGCCGAATAAACATGCCGGCCGGTGCGGCCGATTTCGTGTTGATTCGTGAGCGACTGGCGCAGAATCTCAAACACTTCGTCGGCTTCGGCCGTTTCTTGGTTGAGCACCGCGGCCAGGAAGACGCCGATCTCCGCTTCGCTACCGGTATAACCTTCGCGCAGATGCGCGGCCCAGGTTGCGAACCATCGCGGAGTGAGAATCTCGGGCGGATATCGCTTGGCGACGTCCGCCATATTCTCCAGCCAATACATCTGCTTCTCTTGGCACAACTCCGGCTGCCGCGGAGCACGGAACGCCTTGCGTTCGTAGCCGCGCGTATAAGGTGTCGTCGTGACGAGTTGCCACGCTTGTTCCAAGTGCGGCGCCAGCGCCGGCGAAATCAGACGAAACAATCCGGCGCGATCTTCGGGCGTGGTGCGCCCCCAGGCCAGCGTCGCCGCCTTGCGGCGTTGTTGCCGCTCGCGCCATTCCAATTGCTCGTTTTCGCCGTCGTCGATACCCAGCATGTGGCGCGCCGGGGCTTGCCGGTGCTCGGGCAGCGTCGCAATGCCGTCGCGGATGCGATCGACGTCGTCCGTCAGTCGCCACTTCGCCAACTCCGCCTTCGCTTGTTCCGGTTTGAGCATCGCTTAACCTCCCGCCAAGAGGGTGAGCCGCACGAACGTCACGCGGCTCTCGGGCCGCACGTGAATCTCGCGATCAAGTTCGCGATAGTCTTCGTCGTCGATCACGACGAGGAACAGCCCGTCTTCAAAGGCCTGCAGCGCGGTGCCGACCGCCTGTTCGTCGTCGACCTCCTGCAGCGGCACGTCGCTTCCGCCCATCTCGATCTTGCCGCGCTCGGCCGCTTCGTCGATCTGTCGCGCCGTGAGCACACGAAGCACCTGCCGCTCGGCTTGGCGTTTGCGAAAGGCGTCTGTCTCCGTGAGAACGACGCGCTCGATGAGGTCGCGAAGCGTTACGCGGCCGCCGTCGCTCCACTCGGGCGGAAACGGAATCGACCAATCGGCAAACAGCGGCCGGCGTGCGCCGACGGCTTTGCCGCTCACGGTGAACATGCTCACGAGGCCTTCCTTTCACGAACGGGGCGTTGCGTCGGACTGCTTGTCTCGCGACTGCCGAAGCATGCTAACGCTCCCGCCGGCCGACTCAAGAAAATGAACAAAACCCTCGCATTCGTGTCGTAGGTAAATGCCGCCATCGTCGGCCGCGCGAGCCGCGGGCTTGTCGCTGGGCGGGCATCGCGCCATACTACGAGATTGATTGCGACTGAAGTTCTTGCCCGGTAACGAGTTTCGATAAACTGCGAGGTCGGCGTGGCGGTACACAATGCTCGGCAAACTCAAGCGACCCTCGATGAGCTGCTGAAGAGCCGGATTCTCGTGCTCGACGGAGCCATGGGCACGATGGTGCACCAGCTCAAGTTCGGCGAGGCCGAGTATCGGGGCAAACCCTTCGCCGACAGCCCGAAGGACCTCAAAAACTTCATCGACGTGCTGTGCATCAGCCAGCCGCAAGCGATTCGCCGGATCCACGATCAATATCTGGAGGCCGGGGCCGACATCATCGAGACGAACACGTTCGGCGCGACGAACGTGGCGATGGAAGACTTCGGGCTCGCCCACCGCGTGCGCGACATGAACCTCGCGGCCTGCAAACTCGCGCGCGAGGCCGTCGACGAATGGAACCGCCGCACGCCCGACAAGCCGCGCTTCGTCGCCGGCTCAATGGGTCCGACGAACCGGCAGCTTTCTATCTCCGGCGACGTCAACGACCCGGGCAAGCGCACGACGACGTTCGATGAAATGGTCGGTGCGTATTACGAGCAGATTGATGCGCTCGTCGAAGGAGGCGCAGACATCCTGCTTCCGGAAACGGCCTTTGATACGCTGGTCTTAAAAGCCGCGCTCTTCGCCATTGAAAAGTACTTCGCGGACAAAGGCATCCGCCTCCCGGTGATGGCGTCGGTCACGATCTTCCAAGGGGGCCGCACGCTCTCCGGCCAAACGGTGGAAGCGTTTTGGACGTCGATCTCGAACGCGAAGCTGATGAGCGTCGGCTTCAATTGCGCTCGGACCGTCGCACATGCGGTCGTACGTGGAAGATTTGTCGGGGCTCGCGCCGATTCCTCTTTCGTGCTACCCGAACGCCGGCCTGCCGAACGCCTTCGGCGGCTTCGACGAAACGCCGGAGATGATGGGAGACGTACTGGGTGCCTACGCCGAGATGGGCTGGTTGAACATCGTCGGCGGCTGCTGCGGCACCACGCCGCCGCACATTAAGGCGATTGCCGACGCCGTGCGCCGTTCGCGCCGCGCACGCCGCCGAAGGTCGACGGCCGCTTACGGCTCTCCGGTTTGGAACCGTTCGTGAAGCGCCCCGAGACGAACTTCATCAACATCGGCGAGCGGACGAACGTCACCGGGAGCAAGAAGTTCGCCAAGCTGATCCTCGACGAAAAGTTCGAAGAGGCGATCAGCGTGGCTCGCGAACAAGTCGAAAGCGGCGCGAACGTCATCGACATCAACATGGACGAAGGGATGCTCGACGGCGTCGCGGCCATGACGAAGTTTCTGAACCTCGTCTCGGCCGAGCCGGAAGTTTGCCGCGTGCCGATCATGGTCGACAGCTCGAAGTGGTCGATTCTCGAAGCCGGCCTGAAATGCATTCAGGGCAAAGGCATCGTCAACTCGATCAGCCTCAAGGCGGGCGAAGAAGAGTTTCTGGCCCAAGCTCGGTTGCTGCGGCGTTACGGGGCGGCGGTCGTCGTCATGGCGTTCGACGAAGAAGGCCAGGCCGTGACGATCGAAGACAAAGTTCGCATCTGCAAGCGGGCCTACGACCTGCTCACGCAGCAAATCGGCTTCCCGCCGGAAGACATCATCTTCGATCCGAACATCCTCACCGTGGCCACGGGCATCGAGGAACACAATAAGTACGCGATCAACTTCATCGAAGCGACGCGGCAAATTAAGCAGCAATGCCCCGGCGCGAGCATTTCCGGCGGCGTGAGCAACATTTCGTTTTCGTTCCGCGGCAACGAGCCGGTGCGGCAGGCCATGCACTCGGCGTTTCTTTACCACGCCGTGAAGGCCGGCATGGACATGGGCATCGTCAACGCCGGCCAATTGCCGAGCTACGACGACATCCCGAAAGACCTGCTCGAGCGCGTGGAAGACGTGCTCTTCGATCGCCGACCGGATGCAACCGAACGGATGCTGGAGTTCGCGGCCTCAGTGAAGCAGCAAGGTCCGCGCGACCTGAGCGCGGAGATGGCCTGGCGGAACGAGCCGGTCGAAAAGCGGCTGGCCCACGCCTTGCTGCGCGGCATCGTCGAATTCATCGAGGCCGATACCGAAGAGGCCCGCCAAACGTATCCGTCGTGCTTGTCGATCATCGAAGGTCCGCTGATGGACGGCATGCAGCAGGTGGGCGATTTGTTCGGCGCGGGCAAGATGTTTCTGCCGCAGGTCGTCAAAAGCGCCCGCGTGATGAAGAAGTCGGTCGCGTATCTGCTCCCCTTCATGGAAGAGGAAAAGAAACGGATCGGCGGCGGCAGAAGGCCCGCGGTAAGATTCTGCTGGCGACCGTGAAGGGAGACGTGCACGACATCGGCAAGAACATCGTCGGCGTCGTGCTCGGCTGCAACAACTACGAAATCATCGACATGGGGGTGATGGTCCCCTGCGACAAGATCCTGGAGACGGCGAAGAAGGAAGGCGTGAACGTCATCGGCCTCAGCGGCCTGATCACGCCGAGCCTCGACGAAATGGTGCAGGTGGCCCGCGAGATGCAGCGACAAGAGTTCGACGTGCCGCTCCTCATCGGCGGTGCGACGACCAGCGCCAAGCACACGGCCGTGAAAATCGCGCCGCAATACCAACGGAGCACCGTACACGTGCTCGACGCTTCGCGGAGCGTCGGCGTCGTGGAGCAGCTGCTCAATCCGAAATCGCAAGACCGCTTCGACGCCGACAATCGGGCCGCGCAGGCCGAAATGATCCGCGCCTATCAAGACCGGCAAGAGGCGAAGCTCGTGCCTTATGCCGAGGCGTGCGCGAGGAAGTTTCCAACCGATTGGGGGACCGTGCGAATCGACGAGCCGGCGTTTACGGGCCGCCGCGAACTGCGCGACGTGCCGCTCGACGAATTGGTGCCGTACATTGATTGGTCGCCGTTCTTCATGACGTGGGAACTCAAAGGGAAGTTTCCCAAAATCTTCGACGACCCGAACGTCGGTGAGACGGCCAAGAAGCTTTACGACGACGCCCGCAAACTGCTCGACAAGATCGTGCTCAAGCGACTGTTGAAGGCCCGCGGCGTGTACGGGTTCTGGCCGGCGGCTTCGGACGGCGACGACGTGATCGTCTACGCCGACGACTCGCGGACCGCCGAACTCTGCCGCTTCCACACGCTACGGCAGCAGTGGGAACGCAAAGGCCAAGCGCACTTCACGGCTTTGGCCGATTTCGTCGCGCCGCGAGATTCGGGCCGCAAGGATTACCTCGGAGCGTTCGCCGTCACCGCCGGCGACGGCTGCGATGCGCTCGTCGCGGAGTTCGACAAAGACCACGACGACTACAATTCGATTCTCACCAAAGCCATCGCCGATCGGCTCGCGGAAGCCTTCGCCGAGTGGACGCATGCCCGAGCCCGCCGCGATTGGGGCTACGGCCGCGAAGAGAAACTGACGAACGAGCAACTCATCGCCGAAGAATACCGCGGCATCCGTCCCGCGCCGGGCTACCCCGCCCAGCCCGACCACACGGAGAAGGCCCCGTTGTTCCAACTTTTGGAAGCGACGGCCTCGACCGGCATCACGCTGACGGAAACGTACGCGATGCATCCGGCCGCCAGCGTGTGCGGCCTGTACTTCGGCCATCCGGAGTCGCGTTATTTCGCAGTCGACCGCCTGACGCGCGACCAAGTGGAAAGCTACGCGGCCCGCAAAGGAATGCCGCTCAACGAAGTCGAACGGTGGCTGTCGCCGAACTTGGGCTACGATCCGTAAAGGAGCGTCGCCCTTCCGCTCCCCGGCGGATGGTACAATACCTTGGGCCGTTTCGTCGTCGAGGTGTTTATGTCGCCTAATGTTCACGATCTTCTTCAGAGCGCCTCGCGCTATCGAACGATCAGCAGCGCGAACTCTATTTCGCGCTCGGCGAGGCCATGGAGCAGCGCGGAGTGCCGACGCTGAGCGACGAATGGCTCGCCGAGATTCAACGTCGTAGCGATGAATTCGATGCCGGGCTCGTGACGCCTATTCCGTGGGAAGAAGTTCAGAAAAGGTTTCGCTCGGATCAGGCCGGCCGTGAATAGCATCGCCTACCTGCCTGAAGCCGTCGCGGAAATCGTCGCGGCTGAACATTGGTACGCCGACCAAAGCTTGGAAGCCGCCGTGGGATTCGTCGCCGATGTCCGGCGAGGACTCGAACAGATCGCCGCTCATCCGGAAAGTTGGCCTCGCCACGACGAGCGACACCGGGCGTATTCGCTCGACAATTTTCCCTATGTGCTCGTCTACCGCGTGAACGCAGATCAGATCCTGATCGTCGCCGTCGCCCACAACAGTCGTAGACCAAACTATTGGCGAAAACGCTGATCGATCGGCGATCACTCCGCGCCGACCGGGCGGACTTCGTTGACTTTACCGCCGGATCACAGGCGGTCGCACCGCAGTTTTTGTGCGATTTCCGTGCGGAAACGCTCCTTTTCCTAACGTATAATTTAGCCGTCGCGGATGTGGGCAAGCTCCGCGGGTCTCGTCGGCGAAAGGGATCGGCACCATGGTGAGTTTGCGTCGAATGCTGCTGCGCGCTGCGAAAATTCTGCTGGTCGTCACAATGTCGGGCCTCTTCGGCTCGGCGGACGCCCGCGCAGCGACGGAAGTGCGCACCGAACCGGGCGGCACGCGATTGATGTTCGTCGACGGGCTCGACGTGCTCGCGGCTCCCGGCGGCACTCGCTTGCTCTACATTGACGAGAACACGATCCGCACCGGTCCCGGCGCTCCGCACGTGTTGTACGTCGACGGCGACAACCTCCGCTCCGAACCGGGCGGCCCGCGGGTCGCGTTCTTCGACGGCAACACGCTCCGCCGCTCGCCGGGCGGGCCGATCCTCCTGGTGATCGACGGCAAGGACGTTCGCAAAGAAGCCGGCGGCGCGCGAATGCTGTTTCTCGACGGCGACACGCCGACTCGTCCGCAACTCGCGGCGGCGCTGTATGCCTGGAGCCCGTCGCTCTTCAAACTCAGCGCGGCCGAGATGGCCAAGCTGCAAGAAGAAATGAAAGCGGCCGCGGATCAATCGAGCGCGGCGGTGCGCGACAAATTGATCGGCAAGTTCACGATCATCAACTCGAACATCACCTTCTTGGCCAAGGGCAAAGCCGAAATCGTCAAGCAAGGCGATTATTACGCCGTGAATTTCGACTTTGAAAACGGCCAGAAATGGACCGGCGCCGCGGTCCCGCGCAAATGCTTCAACGAAGAAGAACTCTGGACGGCGCTGGGCCCGACGAGCAACACGATCGTCGGCGTTTACGAAGCGCAAGAAGACAAGGTGACGTCGCAGTGGATTCCGCAGGCGGCGATGTCGACCGGGCCGGAAATGTGCGGCGCGGAAACGCTCGACGGCGCGCGGCATTTCAACGGGCCGTACACGATCACGTCCGGCACGCACGTCATGAAGAAGGGAACGTACACCGGCACGCTGAAGATTTCCGTCTTCCCGACGCCGAACAACGACTCGTTCTCGCCCCGCATGCTCGAATACCAAATCGGCAACGCGAAGGTGGCCGGCATCGGCGCGATCATTCCCTACACGCTCGAACGCAAAGCGCTCGTCGCCGCGGTGAGCACGGACAAAGTCTTCGCCGTCGGCCGCATCAGCGAAGACACCACCTCGGGCGTGCACCTCGACTTCTGCACGAACACCAAGGTCAGCGGGTTCATCCTGCTCGATAAGTAAGCGGCCGAATCGTCTATTTCGGCAACCGTAACGACTCTAAAAACTTGCGGTCGTCGGCCGTCGGTTCTTTTTTGGTCTTGGCCGAGAGTTGATAAAGCCGGTCGCCGGCGACGACGCTGCGGAAATGAACGCCGTCGTCTCCTTCAATCAGCGAACGGGCGCGGCCGGGTCGACCGCCGACGGTCGCCGCTTCGTCGCCGAGCAGCAACGACGCCGCTTCTTCGGCCGTCGGCGTGCGCGGGAGTCGCAAGACCGTCGCTTCGTAGCGGGTTCGGCCGTCGTCGGAGGTCCAAATGAGCGTTCGGCTCACGGCCTCGCCGAGAGGCGTCAGTTGCACGCCGGCCGTCTCTTGCGGATCGTCGGGAAACTCCACCGCGAACGTTTCTCCTTCCGGCGTCACGTAGTCGCCAGTCGGCCGGTCGCGGCGGCTCGCGCAGTTCGACGTTCGGCGCAACGGCGAACGACTCCAAAATGCGACGCTCGCTCGCGCCGAGTTCCGCCGACGTCGTCTCAAGAATCACTTGATACAACCGGTGCTCGGCGATGACGACGCGACCGTGCAGATGACGCCCGCCTTCGACGGCGATCCGCCACTCGAGGCCGGCGAAATCGCCGACTTGAATCTCGCGCTGCTCTTCCACTTTGCCGACGAGCGTCGTCGCCATGGCCGCGAGCATGTCTGCGGCGAGCGTCGTCGGCTCGGCCGGCGCGTTCTTCAGCAGATTTACCGTGATCGTCGCGGCCCGTTGGCGCGGAACGTCGGCCAGCACGAAGCTCCAGGTGTACACTCGCGACGTCGGCAGCCCGCCCCAGGCGCTCCGCTCTTCCGACTTGCCGGGGAGCTCAAGCTTGATCCCCAATCCGGCCGGCGCAAACTCGGACCATTGCTCGGGCGCCGGTTTCGCCGCGGCGGGCGATTCTGATTTCTGTCCCGCGGTCCCCTGCTCCGCCCCGTGCGCTCGCGCACCGTAAAAGAAATTCAACGAGCAAACACACAGCACGATCCAGAAACCCCGCCGCATATCGTCGCCGCCTTATCGTTCGAGTGGAAAATCGTTGCCGCAATTATGCCGGGCGCGAGAGACGTCGGGTATCCGTCCGGTGCACCGAAAGGAAAGACCTCGGCTTCGCGCCGAGCATGCCGGCATGACGCGCGACTCGGCAAATCTGGGGGTGCGACTAGTCCGGCCGCGGCAAACTCCCCTACCATGGCATAGATGCCGGCTGCTACATTTTCCGCGGTCATCGTTGCCGGCCCGCCGCCGCTTTCGCTCGGCACCCCCTGAGGAATTTCCGCATGTTCGCGTTTTGGAAATCGTCGTCCGTCGTCATGGCCTTGCCGCTCGTCGTCGCCGCGTTGGGCTGCGATGCCAAACCTGCCGGCTCCGGCGGATCAGGGTCCGGCGGCTCGGGTTCCGGCTCGGCTGCGGTCGCCGCTTCGATGAAGCCGGCCGCCGTCGCACCGGCGGTCGCCTCGCAAGCCGCAGCGTCGGAAGCCAAGCCGGAAGACCCGAAGGGAGTCGCTCCGCAAGCGAAGCAAGTGCTCGCAGATTGGTACGCCGCGCTCACGGCGGCCAAGTCGTATTCGGCCGACACGGCGTCGAACTTCAGCGTCCTGCAAGCCGGTGCGGAAGTGAACGCGGAGAAAGAAACGTATCGCGTGGCGTTCGAGCGGCCCGATCGGTTTGCGGTGCGGCTCACCGGCGGCACCGCCTACACGATCGTCAACGACGGCAAGCAACTCTATCAGTTTAACAGCGAGAAGAAGGTCTACACGCTCGGCGAACCGCTCAAGTCGCTGGAAGATTTGGCCAAGTCGCTCGTGCTGACGCGCACGCACTCGCAGCAAGGGCTTTCCATCGTCGCTGATGCGTTGGCCGGCATGCCGCTGGACAAAATTCTGGAACAATTCGAATCGATCGCTTACGTCGGTTCGGAAGACGCGGGAGGCCGAAAGCAGCAGCACCTGCGGGCCGCGAACGACGGGGTGCATTACGACTTCTGGTTCGACGCGGACAAGCCGTTTGCGTTGCGCCGCGTGCAGCCGAACGTGATGGAAATTGCCGCCAAGAACGGCAAAGAGTTTCCGCCCGGCATCGAATTGAAGCTGGCCGTGACGTTCGACCAAGTGACGTACGACGCAGCGGTGCCGGCCGAAGCGTTCGACATCAAGCCGCCGACGGATGCCGTGCAGTTGGACGAGATCGACGACCCGCTGGGCAAGTCGCTGGTCGGCAAACCGGCTCCGTCGTTTGAAGCCCCGTTGTTGGACGGCGGCACCTTCAAGCTGGCCGACTACAAAGGCAAGATCGTCGTCCTCGATTTCTGGGCGACGTGGTGCCCGCCGTGCGTCGCGGGTCTGCCGAAGCTTGTGGAATACACGGACAAGCTGAAAGATGCCGGCGTGGTGTTCTTCCCGATCAACATCAACGAAGAACCGTCGATCATCAAAGAATTTTTGGCGGCGAAAGAGCTGAAGACTGCGGTCGTGCTCGAGCAAGGCCAGGACATTCTGAAGGCGTACAAAGTGGAACCGGTGCCGCAAACGGTGTTCATAGACCGTGAGGGGGTGGTGCAAATCGTCCACATCGGCATCGGCGAACTGGAAGAAATTCCGAAACAATTGGCCGACCTCGTCGCGGGGAAAAATTTCGCTAAAACGAAGGAAGAGAAAAAATAGCGGTTAACGAACCGCGGACGAACGCGGATACACGCGGATGAAAACAGCGACCTTGGCGCGGCGGAAAAATCGGGCGACTCTTTCGGTCTCGATTTGCTTGCCGCTCGTGATCTGCGTCCATCTGCTTGGCTCCGCGGTTCCCTTCTCTGCGAATGCGGCGCGTGCGGAAACTCCCGCCGAGCGAGGGTTTCGCTTACTGACGACGAAGCCGTATCTGACGCCGGACTTCGACGACGAAGTTTTCTCGCAGCTCTATACGCAGTGGGACGAAGCTTCGCGACGCGCGGCCGAAGCGGCGAGCCCGGCCGAGCGACGTTCGCTCACCTTCGCACGCTACGGCCTCAGCGAGTTTCCCGATTCGCCGCGCGGCACCGCCTTGCAATACACGCCCGCCCCCGGCGCGGGCTGGACGATGAACTGCTTGGCGTGCCACACCGGGCGCGTCGCGGGGAAGGTGATCTTCGGCGCACCGAACACGCAGTATCTGCTGCAGTCGCTTACGGAAGACGTGCGCAACGTGAAGCTCCGCCTCGGCAAGCGGCTCACGCACATGGACAAAGGCTCGCTGCTCTATCCGCTGGGAGGGAGCGTCGGCACGACCAATGCCGTGATGTTCGGCCACATCCTGTTGCACTATCGCGATCCCGACCTGACGTTCCACTCCGATCGGCCGCTGCCGACGCTGACGCATCACGACGTCGACGCCGTTCCGTGGTGGCACTTCAAACACAAAACGAAGCTCTACGTTGACGGCTTCGCGCCGAAGAACCATCGCGCGCTGATGCAGTTTCTCTTGATCCCGCGCAACGGGCCGGACAAGTTCCGCGAGTGGGAGCCCGACTATCGCGACATCGAAGCCTGGATCACCTCGCTCGAAGCGCCGAAGTATCCGTTTGCGGTCGACGCCGCACTCGCCAAGAACGGCCATCAACTGTTCGAGAAAAACTGCGCGTCTTGCCATGGTCGCTACAAGCCGCCGGCGGCAGCAGCGACGACGGCCGACGCCGCACGGCCGGGGCAAGCCGTCGCTACGCACAACACGCTCCTTTCGTATCCCGAGAAAATCGTCCCGATCGAGGAGGTCGGCACGGATCCGGTTCGTCTCGACTCGATGAGCGTCGACGGGCGGGAACGTTACGGCACCACGTGGTTCGCATACTTCGGCCGCGAGAAGGTGGTCGCCGATCCGGGCGGTTACGTCGCTCCGCCGCTGGAAGGCGTGTGGGCTTCGGCCCCCTATTTTCATAACGGCTCCGTCGCGACGCTCGCGGACGTGCTCGACAGCCGAGCGCGCCCAAGGCTTGGCGGCGCACGGCGGACGGTTACGACACGTCGCGCGTCGGCCTGGAGGCGGAACGTTTGGAAGCCGTGCCGCCGGACGTAGCCCGCGACTTCCGCGCACGGCGTCTCTATTTCGACACGACGCTCGACGGCAAAAGCACCGCCGGCCACACGTTCGGCGACAAGCTGAGCGACGACGAGCGGCGGGCCGTCGTGGAATATCTGAAGACGCTGTAGGGAACGCCCTCCGCGGCGTTCCGCGGTTGGCGAGCGCCATGTCCCCTCGCCAGCGCGTCTGGGGCTGGTGCGTGACGTTCACAGCGGAAACAGCCACGGCACAAGCAGGACCGTGATCGCCAAGACGATCAACGTGAACGGCACGCCGACGCGAACGAAGTCGCCGAACTTGTAGCGGCCGGGCCCGAGCACGAGCATGTTCACCGGCGACGAGATCGGCGTCATGAACGCGGCCGACGATGCGATCGCCACGGTCATCGCAAACGGCTGCGGCGCGGCGTCGACGTGCTTCGCCAACGTCACGGCCACGGGAGCCATCAACGCGGCGGTCGCCGTGTTCGAGATGAACAGGCCGATGAGCGCCGTCAGCCCGAACAACGCCCCCAACAGAGCCCGCGGGCCGGCCGTGCCGAAGTAGCGGGCCAGCGCGTCGGCGGCCAGTTCCGCACCGCCTGATCTTTCGAGCGCCGCCGCCAACGGAATCATGCCGGCGATCAACACCAAGCTCGGCCAATGGATCGACTTGTAGGCGCTTTCCAGATCCACGCAGCACAGTCCAACCGAGGAGCAGGCAGACGATCAGACCGGCGACGACGTTCGGCACGATGCCGGAGATCATCAGCCCGATCATGAGCACGAGACATGCCACGGCGTACGGCGACTCGCTTGTGGGCCGGCGCAGACTTGGTCGACCTCGGCCGGCAGCGTGAGCACGAGCAATTCTCGCTGCTGCGCTTGCAGCGCGCGAATCGCCTTCCAGGGGCCGATCGCCAGCAGCACGTCTCCCATCTTGAGCTTTTCGTCGAGCAACGGTTCGCGAACCGGCTTGCCCGCCCGTCGCAAACCGAGCACGTTCAAATGAAATCGCCGGCGGAATTCGCTCTCCGTCAGCGTCTTGCCGATCAGCTTCGAATCGGGCGGCACCAATACTTCGGCCATGCCGACTTCACGCACCTTGTGCCCGGCAGCGCCGCTCCGCAAGGCGAGCGGCACGAGTTCCAAGTCGTGCACAGGCGCCGCAAAATCGACGACTTCGGCGTGCGTGAAGACGAACAGAATGTCGTTGGCGTGCAAGCGCATATGCGCACCGGGGCTAATGATGTCTTGATGAAACCGGGAACGTCGTTCGACGCCGACGACGTTCGCCAGATAGCGCCCGCGCAGATCGAGCTCGTGCAGTTCCTTGCCGACCAGCGGCGAGGCCGGCGGAACGCGAAAGCGGGCCACGCGATCCGTGAGGCCGTAGTCGCGAATCCAGTTCGTTATCGTCGGCTTGCTTTCGCCGGGCGCGGCGTCGTCGGCCGCCGTCTTCAGCAGCTTTCGCGCACACAACATATAGCCGACGCCTGCCGCCAAGACGACGAGTCCGATCGGCGTAAAGCTCAGGAAGCGGAACCCTGCGAAACCTTCGCACCGCAACACGCCGTCGACGACCATGTTCGGGGCCGTCGCGACCAAGGTGAGCATGCCGCTGATCAGTCCGCCGAAGGCCAGCGGCATCATCAAGCGGCCGGGAGGAATCTGGAGCTGCACGGCGATCCGCAGCACGATCGGCACGAAAATCGCCACCACGCCGGTGGAACTCATGAACGCACCGAGCAGCGCCACGGCCGCCATGAGCACGGCCAGCAGCCGCGTTTCGCTCCGGCCGGCAAGCCCAATGAGCCGATCGCCCACGGAAAATACGACGCCGGTACGGACCAGCACTCGCCGACGACGAACAGTGCGGCGATCAGCACGATGTTCGGATCGCTAAAGCCGACGAGCGATTCCGAAACGCTCGCCAACCCGAGCAGCGGCAATGCGACGATCACCAGCAGCGCCACGGCGTCCATCCGCGGCTTGCCGACGATGAACATCACCGTCGCCGCGCCGAGCACCGCCAAGACCGACATCAACTCATTCGACATGGCCGACAGCCCGAGACATTCCGTGCAACTTACAAAACTCCGCCGCCGGCGAAGTCTATCGCCGGCGGGCCGGGGCCACTATATGTTCGCAGGAAACGAAACTTCGTGGCCGCGACAACTTGCCGTGAAAGCGTGCGGACGACGTATCGATCGCGCATACTAGCCCTGACGCGCCGGCGAGGGGATCTACGAACCGCAGCGATCTCAGAGAGTCACACGATGCATTCTCTTCGTTCTTCATGCCCCATTTCGCATTCCCGATCTTTATCGTGTCCCCTCGCTTGCACGTCAGGGTTAGTATGGCACTGCAGCACGGCATACATACTCTTTGCGTTGCTCTTCGCATCGACTACGACGGCTGCCGAGTTGCCGACGCCGGTCATCGTCGGCACGTTTCCGGAGAACGAGGCCGACGTCGTGCGTCTCCCCGACGGTTCGCTCAAAATCTTTTACAACCAGCGGGGCGAGTACGTCGGCTCGCTGACCTCGACCGATCAAGGACGCACCTGGAGCGAGCCTCAAAAGGAATTCGCCGTCAGCGGCGAGACGGCCCACGCAATCCAAGTCTTGCTCGATCGGCGCGGAGAACTGCAGGTCTACTGGCTCGGCATCCGTCGCGGCGGGCGGAAGTTGGGAGTCGACTACTTTCTCGACCTCTGGCAGGCCACGACGCGCGACGGCACGAAAACCTGGAACGAGCCGCGCCGCGTGTATGAAGGGGCCATCGGGGCGCTGCGCGGCATCGTGCAAACGCGGACCGGCCGGATCGTGATCCCCTTCTCCACCGCTCACCCCGAGCGGAAGGCCGGCCCGCCGATCGGCTACTTCTACACGACGGCCGTCTACAGCGACAACGACGGGCAAACGTGGCAAATCTCGCCGTCGCAACTCACGGCCCCCTGCATCGAGGGCTACAACGGCGGCAACTACGGCGCGGTCGAGCCGACGATCGTCGAGCGCAAGGACGGCACGCTCTGGATGCTCATCCGCACGCAAACCGGCCGGATGTACGAAGCGTTCTCTGCCGACGGGCACGAGTGGAGCGAGGCGAAACCGACGACGTTGTACGGCTCCAACTCGCCGGCCATGCTCCGCCGCCTCGACGACGGCCGGCTGCTCGTCTGCTGGAACAACGCTCAAGTCGCCCCGCGTCACGAAGGACAAGGCGTCTACAGCGGGCGCGACGCACTGCACGCCGCGATCAGCGACGACGACGGCCAAACTTGGCGCGGCTATCGCGAAGTCTATCGCGATCCGACGCGCCACGGCCAAGGCGTGGAACTGCGCAACGATCGGGGCACCGCGTATCCCGACGCCGTGCAAACGACCGACGGCACGATCGTCCTGGTCACCGGCCAAGGGGAAGGCCGCCGTGTGATCATTCTCTTCCGCCCCGAGTGGCTCTTGGAAACTCGGCAGGGCGACAATTTCTCCCGCGGCCTCGAACAATGGCACGTCCAACAAGAGATCGGCCCCGCCCAACGCTTCTTCCGCCAACGCCGCGAAGGAGCGCAACTCATCCCGCATCCCGACGACCCCAAGCGGCAAGTGCTCTCCGTCGGCAAACGGGATGAGGAACCGGCGGCGGGGGCGCTGTGGAATATTCCGCAATCGTCCGCGGCGGAAATCCATCTACGCGTACGAGTCGAGAAGGGCTTTCAGGGAGCGACGCTCGCCGTCACGGATCGGCTGTACTTGCCGACGGACGATGCCGCGACGAACGAGGCGGCGTTCCCGATTCATTTGACGACGAAGAACGTATCGGACAAGACCACGTCGACCTTTCATCTGGAGCCCGGCATCTGGCACGAGCTCAAAATCGACTGGCGAAGTCGAACCTGCGTTTTCTCGTTTACGCTCGACGGCAAACTCGTCCAACGCCTGTCAAATACGACCGCACACCTCACGCGCCATCGAAAACTTTGTTATCTCGCGATTCGTTCCGAGGCCGATAGCCATGAAGCGCCGGGGCTGATGATCGAACACGTGGATTTCCGAATGCCCGCCGACAAGAACGGCGAGTGAGGGGATCGGCCGCGATGACGACGTCGAAGAGTTCGCTCCCGGAGAAAGACGCTGAATCGTCGCGATCGTGGCCCGCGTTATCGATCGGGCTCGGGCTCTTGATCATCGTCCTCGGCGGGTTCGTCACCTACGCGTCCGCTTACGAACTGCTCTTCGGTGCGCGAGGCCGGCTGGTTCAATATGCTCGCCGGCCTCGTCTTCGGCCCGGTGCTCGTGTTGCTGGGCGTGCTTTTGGGGTTCCATCAGTCGGGCGTGGAAATCGACGACGAGCGGCGTTTGGTGCGCGAATGGCGGCGCTGGCGAGGTCGGCCGCGGCGCGTCGTCGAGACTCCGTTCGCCGAGTTCACACGACTGCGGCTCGTCTGGACGCGGGGCGGGCGCTGCTCGCCCGGGCGTTGGCAGGTGCTGGCCGCACGCAACCGTCGACCGGCCGTCGAGATCGGCTCGGCGTTGAAATTGGCCGTCGCCGTGCCGCTGGCCGCGGAACTCTCCGCTCGCACCGGCATTCGTTTTCCCGAAGGCCAAACCTCGTGGACCGGCACGCACGACGGCGTGCATTGCGACGTCGCGCTCGGCGACACCGGGTTGACCGTCGGCGAGTATGGCGACAATCCGCATGACGCAAACCAAGCGACGACGGCGTCGCTCGACGAGCTTACTGCCGACGCGAAGCCCGAGCCTGCGGCGCGAGCCGTGATTCGCGAACGCTTGGGAGCCGCGGTGCTGGAAGAAATCCTGGCGGCCGTAACGTTGCGCAGGAAGCTGCGCGACGAAAAGTAGCGCGCACCAAAAAGCAAGCGGCGTTTCGGCCGGCACAGAAATCACGGCGCGGGTCAAACTCATTTCTGGCCGGCTCGCCACGGCCGGCCGAAAACCGATTTGCTCCGGCCTCGACCGGCGTGGGACAATGCGGCGTTCGGCGCCGTGCGAATTCTGCGCGAGGAAGCCGATTCGATTTCATCTGCGACGGAGAGTGCGATCGTGGTCAGACGTCTTTCTTGGATTCGTTGTTCTGCTTTGATCGTCGTCACCCTCATTCGGCCTTTGGCCGCCTTCTCCCGAAGGGTGAAGGAAATGAAGGCAGTCTCCCGCAGGGAGAAGCGCGCCGGCGGTCGACGTAAGTCGCGCAGCGCAAACTCGACTTACGTCGATTGGCCGCATCGCCGGTGCGCCCATAACTCGGACTTATGGGCGCACATGTGCCAAACCCATAAGGGGTGCGCCCATAACAAGTCGGAATGGGCGCAGTGCGCCCATAACTCGCGACGTAAGTCTCGTCGGCGCTGCGCAGACTTACGTCGTGTCGGCCCGCCGGCGACGGCAAGGCTTACCCGGTTTGACATTCGCGCACCCGCCGATACGATAAATTTCGCCGAAGTCTTTGTCCGCCTTGGTTTTCAGAGCATTTCAGAAGCCCGTCCGGTCGCCCGGCGGGAAGCACGGTTTACGGAGGATTGCCGCAGATGACGCAAATCGAACAAGCCCGCGCCGGCGTGATCACGCCCGAAATGGAATTCGTGGCCAAGCGGGAAGACTTGCGCACCGAGCTGATTCGCGACGAGGTGGCGGTCGGCCGGATGGTGATTCCCGCCAACAAAGTGCACCTGACGAAGCGACTGGAGCCGATGGCGATCGGCATCGCGGCCAAGTGCAAGATCAACGCCAACATCGGCAACTCGGCCGTCACCAGCGATATCGCCAGCGAACTCGAAAAGCTGCACTACTCCGTACACTACGGCGCCGACACGGTGATGGACCTTTCGACCGGCAAGAACATCGACGCCATCCGCGCGGCGATCATCGACGCTTCGCCGGTGCCGATCGGCACGGTGCCGATTTACCAAATGCTGGAAGAGCTCGGCGGCAACATCGAAGACATGACGGCCCAGCACTTCTTGGACATGGTCGAGCACCAAGCCAAGCAAGGCGTGGACTACATGACCGTGCACGCCGGCGTGCTCTACGAACACTTGCACCTGACGATGAACCGCGTGACGGGCATCGTGAGCCGCGGCGGCAGCCTCATCGCCAAATGGATGATGGCCCACCGCAAACAGAACCCGCTCTATGAATGCTTCGACGACTTGTGCGACATCATGCGCGAGTACGACGTGACTTGGAGCTTGGGCGACGGCTTGCGCCCGGCAGCGTGGCCGACGCCAGCGACGAAGCTCAATTTGCCGAACTCGACGTGCTGGGCGAACTCACGCAGCGCGGCTGGGATCGCGGGACGCAGGTCATGGTCGAAGGCCCCGGCCACGTGCCGATGGACCAGATCGACATGAACGTGAAGCGGCAGATCGAAGTCTGCAAAGGCGCGCCGTTCTACGTGCTGGGCCCGCTCACGACCGACATCGCTCCCGGTTACGACCACATCACCAGCGCGATCGGCGGCGCGATCGCCGGCTGGAGCGGCGCGGCGATGCTCTGCTACGTGACGCCGAAAGAACACCTGGGCCTGCCGGATAAGGAAGACGTGAAGCAAGGCGTCATCGCCTACAAGATCGCAGCTCACGCGGCCGACGTCGCCCGGCATCGCAAGGGAGCCCGCGATCGCGACGACGCGTTGAGCCGCGCGCGGTTCGCGTTCGATTGGAACGAGCAATTCCGCTTGGCCCTCGATCCGGAAACGGCCCGGCGAATGCATGATGAAACGCTGCCGCAAGAGACGTTTAAAAGCGCCCACTTCTGCAGCATGTGCGGGCCCAAGTATTGCAGCATGAAGATCACGGAAGAGATTCGCGCGATGGCGGAAGAGACGGGGGGCAACATCCCGCAACGCGTGGATATTGAAATGCCGGCGGGCACGGCGGGGGCGTAGGCGAAAACGGCGAATACCGCGTGCCTAATGCCGAACGGGAAACGGACGAAGGTGATTGAGTAGGTCGAGCGACGCTTGCGGTTTCGCAGGGAAGCCGATGTGCGAGCCCCGCGTTGGAGATGAAGGCCCCTCACCCTATCCCTCTCCCCGCCTTGCGGGGCGAGGGGACCAAACAGTGTTTCGTAAGTAGGCGCGTCACGAGCCATGCTCAATCGCCGTGAGTTTCTTGCTGCCGGAACGGCTGCTCTCAGTGCTGCGACGGCGGCTTCGGCTTTTGGGCAAGCGGCGGCGAGCGACGAATCCTTGGAGTTCGCACTGTTCGGCGATACGCATTTCGACAAGCTTGCGCATCACGACTTTGATTGGCTCCGGCGAGAACATCCGGGAGACGTCGTGCAGGTCGAGCGGTATTCGGAGCATGCCGCGACGTTGTTGCCTGAGCTGTTTGCCACGGTCACGCGGTACGTGAAATCGGCCGAATCGCAAGCCGCGGCGGTCGTGCATGTCGGCGACTTTGTCGAAGGGTTGTGCGGCACGCAGGCGCTGGCCGAAACTCACGTTCGCGAGGCGCGCGAGGCCGTCGAGCGGATGGAGTGGAACGTTCCCTTCATGCTGACCAAGGGAAACCACGACAAGACGGGGCCCGGCGCGGACGAGGCTTACGCGAAGTTGTTGCATCCGTTTCTGGGTCGACAAGTCGGGCAGAAATTGACGTCGGCTCGCTACGCGCATCAAACCAAGAACGCGTTGTTCGCGTTTTACGACGCTTACGACAAGTCGTCGTTCGATTGGCTTAAACAGACGCTCGGTCGCAACGGCCGCGGCGATCGACACGTGTTCGTCGTCGTGCATCCGCCGATCGTACCGTTTCAGGCCCGCGGAAATTGGTCGCTCTTCATGCGCGACGAAGACACGGCACGGCGGGCCGAGTTGCTGACGCTGCTCGGTGAACATCGGGCCGTCGTGCTCTGCGGGCACGTGCATCGGTACGGCTTCGTCGTACGCCGCACGGAACGCGGGCTGTTTGCTCAACTTTGCTTGAGCAGCATTCTTTCGGCCCAAGATCAACAACCGAAGCAGGTGCTCGAAGGGCTAGACGCTTACGGCCCGGAACTTACGGAACTCGAGCCGAAGTTCCAGCCCGACAGCAAGGAACTCCGTCGCAAACAGTTCGCGGCGGAGAAGCCGCACCTGACGCATTTCGAATACGCTGAAACGGCCGGCCACGCGCGGCTGCGCATCGCGGGTGCGAACATCACGGCCGAAGTGTTCAACGGTACGAGCGATCAGCCCTGGAAGACATTGAACGTGACCGAACTACTCGCAGGCGCGTAGCTCGCACCGTTACCCGGCTAGCCGCGTGGGGGCGAGTTCGGTGTCGCGTTGCAAGTGCTTCGTGCCGAGCAGCCAGAAGACGCCGCTCAGCAAGATGGCGACGCTCACCCCGGCGCCGAAACTGTAGTTCATATGGCCGACGGGCAGCTCGGCCGATTTCGTCGAGTCGTTGAGCAACCCGATCAGCGAGGGCGAGATGGCGTCGCCGAAGAGATGAATGACCAGGATATTGACGGCGAAGGCCGACGCGCGAATCGACGGGTGCGTAACGTTGGCGAGAATCGTATTGGCCGGGCCGGTGTTGAAAAACAAGCAGAACTCGGCGACGAACAACAGGCCCCAAGCATACGGAAACGGAGCGACGAGAAACGCCAAGAACATCGGCAGCCCGACGAGCATGCCGACTCCGGAGACAAGGAAATACGAGCCGGGAAAGCGAGCCCGCAGCTTGTCGCCGAGCAGTCCGCCGGCGAGCGTGGCGATGAGGCCGGAGACGACGGTGATGCCGCCGAACTTGGTTCCCACATCGGCGAGCGTACCGGCCCCGCGGTAAACGGAAATGTAGCGAGGCATCCAGAAGGCAAGGCCGCCGAGAGCGAAGGTCATCGCCGTCATGCCGAGCGTGTTGTAAACGTACGACGGCGTGCGCAGCAAAATCGCGAGGTCGGCGAGCTTGGCCGCTTTGGCTTGATGCGCTCGGGGCGGCTCGCGCATAAAGAGTGCCCATACGGCCAGCAAGATTCCGGGCGGAGCAGACAAATAGAACGCCCAGCGCCATCCCCAACCTTCGAGATCTGCCAGATGGCCGCCCCAGACGTAGCCCAGCGCACTGCCGACCGGGATGGCCATGTAGAACCAAGCCAGCACGCTGCCGCGCCGCTCGACCGGATACAGATCGGAGATGATCGTGGGAGCCGTCGGGCCGTACGCGGCTTCACCGATGCCGACAAACACGCGCGTGACGAGCAACGCCAGATAGGCTTGCGCTAAGCCGGAAGCGCCGGACGCCAAGCTCCAGACAAACACGCCGACGGCGACGATCCGCCATCGCGACGTGCGATCGGCGAACCAACCGAACAGCGGCGACGCGAACATGTACGAGACGAGAAACGCCGTCGAGAGCAGGCCCATGCGGGCGTCGCTGATCGGCGAACCGGCGGCGGCAAACTCGCCGCCGATCTTCACTTCGACGGCGGCGAGCACCTGCCGGTCGACGTAGTTCATCAGGTTGATCAGCAGCAGCAGCGCGACCGCAACTCGCGGGTTGGGGAGCGCGGGGCGATCGCCGGGGGCTGGAGACAAGTGCGATGCTCGGGAAACAGGTTCGTTGGAAACAGACTCGTGAATCGGCACTCAAGTTGCTGATATGTGCGACTTGGCCGCGATTGTAAGGGGCCGCCCCCATAGCGGCTACCGCGGTTTTGCATCGCCGAAAGTGCCGTCGCCGGATTCGCGTCTCCCCCAAGCCGCCTGTGAGAACAGCCATGCCCGTCACCGGCCGAGGTTCTTGGTTTACTCGTTTCGCCAAGGTCACGGCCCGTGCGGCCGGCGAACCGATCACGTTTGCCGGGGCGCTGACGATCGTCGTGCTGTGGGGCGTCAGCGGCCCGCTCTTCGGCTTTAGCGATACTTGGCAGCTCGTGATCAACACGGGCACCACGATCGTCACCTTTCTGATGGTCTTTCTGATCCAGAACTCGCAAAATCGGGATTCCGAGGCGGTGCAAATCAAGCTCGACGAGTTGATTCGGGCCGTCGAGGGAGCCGAGAATGCGCTGCTCGATCTGGAAGAGCTCGACGAATGCGAGCTCGACGAGATGCGGAAGAAGTACTTGGACTTGGCTGAGCAGGCCCGCTCAATGATGGACGAGAAGAAAGAAAGGCACGAAGGGTAAGCATGGCGGAAGAAATTTGGCGGACGATTCGCGAGGAACTCTCCGACCTTCGAGATGCGGCCGGGTTTACGCGGGTATTGGTGCGACTCACGATCGCGGCGATCCTGGGAGGCGTGCTCGGCTACGAACGCGAGCACAAAGGGAAAGCGGCCGGACTGCGGACACACATGCTCGTGGCGATGGGGGCGGCGCTCTTTGTGATGGTGCCCGAGCAAGCGGGTGCGACAGATTCAGACTTGTCGCGAGTCTTGCAAGGGTTGGTCGCGGGGATCGGCTTTCTGGGAGCCGGCTCGATCGTGAAAGGGACGAGTGAAAACGCGGTACACGGTCTCACGACGGCGGCCGGCATCTGGTTGACCGCGGCCATCGGCATGGCGGCGGGCATCGGGCGGGAACTGACCGCGATCGTCAGCACCGTCTTGGCGTGGGTCGTATTGTCGGTCTTGCCGGGACCGACTCAGGCGAAGTCGCGGAGGGTAATCGTCGCCGGAGAGGAACGGCCGCCGGAAGACGATGCCGATCGAAAGACAGCAACCTAGCGAGCTCGCTACTTCGGCAAGTCGATCGTCACGAGTTGGTTCAGGCTGCCGGTACGGAAGCCTTCGAGGTCGAGCGTGACGAATTTGAAGCCGAGCGAACGGAGGTGTGCGACGAGTTCTTCGCGAGCGCCGGTTCGGCGAGCCGGACGATTGCTTCGGCAGGAACTTCGAGGCGGGCCATGTCGCCGCGATGGTAACGGACGCGCAGCTCGCGAAGTCCGCGTGCCCGCAGGAATTGCTCGGCCCGATCAATCATGGCGACGCGCTCCGGCGTGACTTCCTCGCCGTACGCGATGCGGCTGCTGAGGCACGGCGAGGCAGGTTTATCCCACACGGGAAGTTGCCAATGCGCGGCCAGCGCACGGACGTCGGCCTTCGAAAGTTCGCACTCCAAGAGCGGACTGCGGACGCGATGCTCGCGGGCCGCCGTCATGCCGGGACGGTAGTCGCCCCGGTCGTCGAGGTTGGCTCCGTTGACGATGACGGCGTCGGGATAGCGTTGCAATAGCTCTTCGAGACGCGTGTAGAGTTCGGTCTTGCAGTGGTAACAGCGATCGCCGGCGTTGGCCAAATAGGCCGGCTGTGCAAACTCCTGCGTGGCGACGACCTCATGGCGAATGCCGATGAGCTGCGCGAGGCGCACGGCTTCTTCGAGTTCGCCGCTTGCCAGACTGGAACTAGTGCCGGTGACGGCCGTCGCGCGGTCGCGGAGCGCGACCTGCGCGGCCTTGGCGACGACGGCGCTATCAACGCCTCCGGAATACGCGACCACGACCGTTTGCAGATCGGCCAGAAACGACAGAAGCCGATCGCGCTTGGCAACCGTGCTGGGCTGCTGGGCGAGATCGGCTTCTGTTGCAGACATCGAAAAAATCCTCCACCGCAATGCCGTGGCGACGCGGTTTTCGGGAGCCCGTTTAACCGAAAAACGGCGGGTACACCGGCCCCGAGGTTGTGTGATCCGTCCGCTTGGTCCGCAGCTCCGAAGAGTACGGGCGTCGGCTATACACGCGGCTCAGAGCGTTCTTCAGGCACCCAACGGACTTCTTATCGGCTCCCCGGAAAAGTGACGTCTCAGCACGAGCATGGCAGAGGATACGGAAATGATACCCCTGTCATGCGTATGGGGCAATGCGGCGGCGGCAATCGGTGGATTCGGGGAAATTCGTTGAGACGGAACGTTCGACGACTTAGATTGCCTGCGCCCTCGACCAAGAGCCGCCGAACCTTTCTACCGTTGCACGTCGACCAAGGCACGGCGGTCCGATCACGTTAAGCGAATGCGATGACAGAGTCTGTCGAATCCGCCGAATCGATGCTGCCGACTATCGAAGTCGGAGCGGTTTTCGTCACCGAAAAGTTGCGCCGAGATCGGGCCAAGGACGATGCCCGGCGTGCGAAACGACGAGGCACGTGGGTGCTCGGCATTTGGGGCGCGATGACGGCGACAATCGGCGGCGGCTATTGGCTGCAAGGCTCGGTATACGGGCACGACATCGCGGCGCTCATTTTGATCGGCGCCGCATTCACAGGACTCTACGGCGTTTACTACGCCGTCCATGCCGGATTCTTCTTGGCGATGATGGGGAAATCGAGATACGGAGAATTCTCCTGGCTCGACGTGCTCTGGGCGACGCTGTGGGCGACCATCGTCGGAGGCGGCACGGCGACGGTAATCAGTTGGTATCTCGTTCCGAACCGTTGGCCGGCGATCATCGGGTGCTCGGCGGCCGGGTTCGTTATTGGCGCGACCGTCGGCAATGTCCTGGCGCACCGACGGCACGCGCAGGCCTAAGCTTTACGATGCGGTGCCGTTGCCGACATTGCGGCACAATAGAAACAAAAAAGCCCGCCGAGCATTTGGTGCTCGACGGGCTCAAGATTGTTCGCAGCGCAAATGAAACACGACGATCGGAAACGATCGCGGTTAGTCCTGGCTGCTGTTGTTGCCGCCGTCGCGGACGAGCGGCTCCATGGCCTTGGTGTTGCGTTCGACGGCAAGCACCACGGTCCGTTGCTCGAGACCGTTGGCGCTGGCGGCAACGGCCGGAATCACTTGCCGCGCATTCGGCAAGCTGTAACGCACCGTGAAGGTACCGTCGGGGCGAAGCTTGATCGGCTCGTTTTGCAGCGTGACCTTCGCGTCGGGGTCGGTCTTGCCGAAGACAATGAGTTCGGCGTCGATCTCGAAGTGAAACGGCTTTTTGCCGCCGAGCAGGCCATCGACGCCGGGGCCGAAGCGCGAGATCAGCGACGAACCCATCGGCCGACGGAGTCGTTCTTCGAAGACTTCTTGGAGTTCGACGCTGCCGTTGCCGTCGCCGTTGTAACCGCCGCTCTGAGCGTAAATCCGCTCGAAATCGCTGGCGATGTCGGTCCAGTTTTGATCGAGGTCGTCTTTGTTGCCGGCGCGCGGCGTGGTGACGACGTTGCTACGAGCCAAGCTGTAGAACCGGCCGCTTCCGGTGAGGTAACCGATGTCGACGCGATAGCTCTTCGGCGGGTCTTGAACGTCGATGTACCAGTTGTTGACGCCGCCGTGGATTTCGATGTCGCGAAGCTTCGTCTCGACGGCGCTGGTCGTGCCGCCGTCGGTCACTTCCATCAACCGGAGCACCGGCTTCACCGAATGCCATTCTTGAGCCAGCGCGGCCTGAGCCCGCTCGACGCCGTTGCGCGACAATTCCCAGTGAGCTTGCAGCCAGTACGAGTCGCGGACCATGACGACGAGGCGGTCCTTCACGATCTTCTGCAGACCGCGGCCGTTTTTGCCGGCGGCGATTTGCTGCGAAAGATACGCGAGATCTTTCTTCATGGCCGTGGCCGTGCGAATTTCCTCGAGCTTGCGCGTGACTTCCGGATCGCGCGGCGGCTGCGGCTTCGCGGGACGCTGAGGTGCGACAGCGCGAGCGGCGCCGTTGATCGCCGAGTGGCCGTTACCGTTTGACGAGTGGCCATTGGCGGAGGGCTTCGCGACCGGTTTGGCCGCGGCCACTACGGGCTTGACGACTGCCGCAGGCTTCACGGCCCCGTTGCCGTTTTTAGCCGGGGCGACGGAGCGGGCCGGCGCCGAAGCACGAGGCGGAACGTTCGCCGAACGAACGGCTTCGCGTCCCTTGGCTTTATTCGATTTCTGCCGAGCAGCCTTCACGAGCGCTTTGATGAGCTGCTCTTTACGCATCGAGTGCCAGCCGGGCACCCCGCGATTCTTGGCCATTTCGGCGAGGTCTTTTGCACTGTAGCTATTGAGCGTTTCGGCGGTCATCAGACGGCGTCTCCGGACACACGAGGCCGCGCATGCTCCCGCCCGCGGCAGGACGCTCTACGACGGCTGATGCCTGAACTGCGTCGTCCCTGACAGAATACGCGCTATGCCGCACCGCGGAACGCTCGTCGTTCGCACAGGCTCGACTACCGGCAAATTGGGGAAACTTGCCGACCGTCGTTTCGACATAGCACCGAGCCGAAGGCCTAAACCGTGCACTCCGGCATCCCGCCGAAGCTCTGGCTAGGCGTGCATCGCTCCTCTCCAAGGCAGGACTCCGGAGAGCACCTTCCCAAGGTGTGCCACAGAGCAGGAGAGAGAAGAAAAGCAGTGGATTCAGCTTAACCAAACGGGGGTGGAATTGCAACACGCCTGCCGCTTATTACCGCCCGATTTAGGGAAATGCAGCGCTGCGAAAGGCCTCACATTCGACAATTCCGCTTCTTTTTGCCCTGGCGATCCCGTCATCGGGACCGTGTCGATGCGAAACGGCGAAAACTAACATTCGCCGCTAAAAACTGCCTCGCATGACAATCCGAAAGCCATGCAAGGAATTGACTTACAACTCCGAACGAGACTTTGTGAAAAAAAACACGATGTCGAATTGACACCCCAATTCGCCTCCGATAGATTAACCGCCTTAACGCCCAGCAAGGTGCGTCGCTACCGTCTTTGCCGATCGTCGTCAGCCTCTCAACGCTGCGATTCACGGCAATTCGACTAAGTATCAGCGCCCCTTATACCGAGCGTGTACGTCCGATCGCGATGCTCGCCCTGCGAGGTGCCGCGTGGATGTGCGGCTTGTCTGCCGGTGGTCGCCATGGATTATCGACCGCCGTCGTCTCCGATCGCGGAAGCCATGACTTGGGTGTCGCGGATCATCACCGTGGCGCTCATGACGCTGCTTCCTATCGTCGGAGGTCGTTGGCTCGACGGGAAGCGAGCGACGAACCACTGGGCGTTAGTCGGTTTGGTCGTCGGTTTGTTGCTCGGCTTCTATCAGTTGCTGCAAATTGTTCGCGACGCGAATAAAGCTCAGCAGCGTAAAGCCCAACGCAACAAGTCGAAGATCGATGCGGCGCGAGAATCGCGTCGAACCGACGATGGCGAAGCGTCAAGTCGCGAGACCTGAAACTTCGTCGGGTTGCTGAAGACGCCGCCGGCGTCGAACTCATCCTTTCAACGAGTCGTGTTGCTCGCCGGGCCTTCAAGGCCGGCACAATTCGGCTCGGAGCGATTCTACCGTGATCGGGCTGATCAGCCGCTATAGCACATTCGTCGCCGGGCTTTCGCTCGCGGCTCGCTGCGCACTGTTGACGTCGGCCGTCGTATTGGTCGCGGTGCCTGCTTCACTAATCGCCTGGACGGAAAGCGGCGCGGTCGAACCGACGCTGTCGCTTCGTGCCGCGTTGCTGGCCGCCGCATTGTGCTGGGGCGCGGGCCTCGTCGCATTGCTCATGGCTCATCGTGGTCGCGGCACGCCTTCGGCCGTAGCTTGGATCTTGGCTGGCGACGGCATTGCGATGACGTTGCCCATTGCGACGGCGATGTGGCTGCAAAGCATCGGCGATCCGCTCATTTCGGCCGGCTTCTTCAAGTGGGTGGTCTTGTTTTTCTTGGCGACGCTGACGGCTCGGACGCTGTTAGTCGCTCCGTTTGTGAATGCCGCACCTCGGCAGGCAAGCCGAAGCCCGAACGCGGAGGCGGGAATCTAGAGCATGGCCAACCCCATCCTGCACATTAAGGACGCCTACTACTTCGAAGTACCGAAGGCTTTGTGGCGCGCCGACTATAAGAGCCTCGACGAACTTCCGAAGACGCTCGACTTCTTGAAACATGAAGTCGAAGAGAGCCACGGCCATTTCACGATCGCCGACGTCAATCGCGAGCTCTCGGGCAAGATCGTCATTCCGCAACCCCTCGGCAAGCTGAAGAGCTTCTACGCCGCGGAGTCGGGCTTCTGCATTTCGAAGTTCATGGTGATCGAACTGATCATCGCCGCTCTGCTGGTGCTGATCTTCACTCGGCTCGCGCCTAAGATCGCCTCGGGCAAGTCGCCCAAGGGCTACTTTTGGAACATGTTCGAAGCGACGCTGATGTTCGTGCGCGACGGCATCGCTCGCCCGGCCATTGATAGCCACGACGAACACGATCACTCGCACCACACTCCGCACGATCAGGAACAAGAAGACTACGGTCACGGCCACATCCACGGCCATGTGCATCACCACGACGGCGACAAGTTCTTGCCGATTCTGTGGACGATGTTCTTCTTCATTCTGTTCTGCAATTTGTTCGGCATGTTGCCTTGGCTCGGCGCTCCGACCGGCGCGTTCGGCGTGACGCTGGCCCTGGCCTGCTGCACGTTCGCCACGACGCTCATCGGCGGCTCGATGAAGTTCGGCGTCGTCGGGTTCTGGAAGAATCAGGTGCCGAGCATGGACTTGCCGACGCCGATCGCCGTCCTGCTCAAGCCGATGATCTTCGTCATCGAAGTGCTCGGGTTGTTCATTAAGCACGCCGTGTTGGCCATTCGTCTCTTGGCGAATATGGTCGCCGGCCACTTGGTGCTGTTGTCGATCCTGAGCTTGATTCTCGGAGTCGCAAGCTCCGGCCATTTGCTCTACGGTTCGGTTTCGATCGCCAGCGTCGTCGGTTCGACGTTGCTGAGCTTGCTCGAATTGTTCGTCTGCTTCCTTCAAGCTTACGTTTTTACGTTTCTGTCGGCGCTGTTCATCGGCGCAGCGGTCCATCAACACTAGCAACGGCGTCGTTCGATTCGGCGACTCGTCGAAGCGAACGCGGCCTTGGGTTTACAGTCTGTTTCATCTTCAGGTAGGAGTGTCTTCCGTGAACAAGCTCGCTCAATTCGTGTTCGCTTCGCTGGTCGTGTTGGCTTTCTCGGCCGCTCCGGCCATGGCCCAAGCTCCGGCTGCCGCTCCGGCCGCTGAAGCCGCCGCCGCTGCCCCGGCTCCGCTCATCGGTTTCAGCGCCGCCTTCGGCGCCGGTCTGGTTACGCTGGGCGCCGCCTTCGGCATCGGCAAGCTCGCTTCGAGCGCCTACGAAAGCATGGCCCGTCAACCGGAAGTGGCCGGCAACATCCAAACGGCGATGATCATTGCGGCCGCTCTTATCGAAGGCTTCACGTTCTTCGCGTTGGTCGTCTGCTTGAACAGCGTCGGCAAGTAGTCGTCGCTCCGGCGTCGCTACGTTCGGCTATTTCGTGTGTTCGAACTTGAGAATTCCCATGACCTCGCTACTGCGTCTCAGTTTGTCGGCGGCGATCGTCTCGTTGTCGTGTCTCGTCGCTTGCCCGCAAGTCGCTACGGCGGCCGCCGCGGCCGATAGTCACGATTCGCATGACGATCACGGAGGTCATGGGCTCGGTCATCAGGGGGCCAGCGAAGATCCGGGCGAAGTCAAAACCGACTTGGCCATCTTCACGGCCGCCGTGTTCTTGTTGCTCGTGATCATCCTCCGCAAGTTTGCCTGGAAGCCGATCGCCGCGGGCCTCGAAAAGCGTGAGCACCACATCGCTCACGAAATCGCCGCGGCCGAAAAGGCCAACCACGACGCTCAGCATTTGCTCGCCGACTACAAGCAAAAGCTGGATGCCGCGCACGCCGAAGTGCGGGCCATTCTGGAGGAAGCTCGTCGCGACGCCGAACACACCAAGCAGCTCACGATCAGCGAAGCTCGGGCCGAGGCGCAAATCGAAGCGGCCCGCGGCAAGCGCGAAATCGAAGCGGCCAAAGACGTGGCGATGCGCGAGTTGGCCGAAGTGGCCGCCGATCAGGCTTTGGCCTTGGCCGGCAAGCTGCTGCAACAAAAGCTGCAGCCGGCCGACCATGCCCGATTGATCGAAGAAGCGTTGGCCAAGTTTCCGGCGCCGAGCCGCAACTAGCCTGCGTCACGCAACCACGGCCGCTTCAAACCGAAGCGGCCAAACCGAGTTCTCGTAAGCGAATCGCGATCCGCGACATCACTATGGTCCAACCCGCAAAATCGACGAGCAAGAGCGAGGCGGAGTCCCTGAATCAAGGGGCGTTCGCCGAACCGGCCGACATCGGCTTGCAGCCGCTGGCGGCCCATTACGCCAAAGCGCTCTTCGCGGCTGCTGAGAAAGCCAAGGCGTTGGACGTCGTCGTCGCGGAGTTCGACGCTCTCTCGTCCCAAGCTCTAGAAAAATACCCGAAGCTCGTCGAAGTGATGGGCTCCGGCATGTTCTCGCCCGAGCAAAAGGTCGACATGATCGATCGGGCCTTCGGCAAGCGGGCCCATCCGCTGCTGACGAACTTTCTCAAGGTGCTGGCCGTGCACGGACGGTCGTTTGTCTTGAAGTCTGTTCGAGAAGAGTTCCGCAAACTTTACGACAAGTCGCGCGGCATCGTGCCCGTGCGAGTCGTCACCGCGGCGCCGCTGAGCGAAACCCAATCGCGCAGCATCGCCGCACGTATGAAAACAGTCCTGGGGGGCGATCCGGTCCTCCAGCCCGAAGTCGATCCCAACCTCATCGGCGGCCTGGTCGTTCAGGTCGGCGACGTCGTCTTCGACGGCTCGCTTTCCGCCAACTTGGCCCGGCTTCGCGAACAGTTGATCACTAGGAGCGTCCATGAAATTCAACGCCGACGAGATAGCGTCAGTACTTCAGCAGGAAATTGAGCAGTTCGACGCCAAGATCGACGTCCGCGAAGTCGGACGCGTTCTCGAGGTGGGCGACGGCATCGCGCGCGTTTACGGCCTCTCCGGCGTAATGGCGGGCGAAATGGTCGAGTTTGCCAACGGCACGACGGGCCTCGCCTTCAATCTTGAAGAGCACTCCGTCGGCGTGATCATTCTCGGCGATTACCTCGGCATCGCCGAGGGCGAAGAGGTGAAGAGCACGGGCAAGCTGTTGAGCGTGCCGGTGGGCGAAGCGCTGCTGGGCCGCGTCGTCGATCGCGCTTGGCAATCCGCTCGACGGCAAAGGCCCGATCGTCACGCCGCACCGCCGCATGGTGGAAAGCAACGCGCCCGGCATCGCCGAACGTCAGCCGGTGAAAGAGCCGATGCAAACGGGCATCAAGGCGGTCGACGCCATGACGCCGATCGGCCGCGGCCAGCGCGAACTCATCATCGGCGACCGCAAGACCGGCAAGACGGCCATCGGCATCGACGCCATCATCAACCAAAAGGGTTCGGGCGTTAAGTGTTTCTACGTTGCGGTCGGCCAGAAGGAGTCGACGGTCGCCTCGGTGATCGACGCTCTGACGAAGCACGGCGCGATGGACTACACGACGGTCATCGTCTCCGGCGCCAGCTCCCCTGCTCCGCAACAGTACGTCGCTCCGTACGCCGGCACCGCGATGGCCGAGTACTTCATGTACAACGGCCAACACGCGTTGATCGTGTATGACGACTTGTCGAAGCAAGCCGTGGCGTATCGCCAACTGTCGTTGCTTATGCGTCGTCCGCCGGGCCGCGAAGCGTACCCGGGCGACGTGTTCTACGCTCACAGCCGGTTGCTCGAACGTTCGGCCAAGCTCAGCAAGGAACTCGGCGGCGGCTCGCTCACCAGCTTGCCCATTATCGAAACGCTCGAAGGCGAAGTTTCGGCGTACATCCCGACCAACGTGATCTCGATCACCGACGGCCAGATCTACCTGCAGCCCGACTTGTTCTTCGCCGGTCAACGCCCGGCCATGAACGCCGGTATCTCGGTCAGCCGCGTCGGCGGCGCCGCTCAGATTCCGGCGATGAAGCACAAGCTCGTCGCGGGCGGTTTGCGTCTGGCTCTCGCCGCCTTCCGCGAACTCGAAGCGTTCGCGCAGCTGGGTACCGACCTCGACGCGGCCACGCAATCGAAACTCGATCGCGGCTACCGCATGATTGAGTTGCTCAAGCAGGGTCAATACGCGCCGCTGGACGTGATCGATCAGGTCATGAGCATCTTCGCCGGCAATACGGGCCGGCTCGACAAGATCCCGCGCAACCGAAGTACCGCAGTGGGAAAAAGAGTTCTTGCAATTCATGCGGGAGCAAAAGTCGGAAGTCCGCGGCAAGCTGGCCGAAACCAAGAAGCTCGACGACGACATGATCAAGGCGACTGGAAGCCTCGATCGGCGAGTTCCAAAAGCAGTACGACACGAAGCACGCGAAGGCGTAGTACACGCACATGGCAAAAGCTCGCGCACTCGATAAACGACGCAAGGCGATCCGCAACATCCGCAAGATCACGCGGACCATGGAGCTGATCGCCACGGCGCGCTTCAAGAAGGCGATGGACCGGGCCTCGGCCTCGACGGCGTACACGAAGCGCATTACCGCGCTCGTGGCCGATTTGGCCAATGCCGGGGCTTCCGTCAGCCATCCGTTGTTGGAAGCTCGCAGCGAAATCAAATCGGCCAAGCTGCTCATTCTCACGGGCAACCGCGGCCTGTGCGGCGGTTACAACTCGAACGTGCAACGCGTCGCCTTCGCTCGTTTGCAGGAACTCAAGGCAACCGTGCCGAACGTGACGGTCGAAGTCTCCGGCAAGCGCGGCATCGCAGGGATGAAGTTTCGCGGCGTGACGCCCGACGCGACGTACTTGCACTTCGAAGACAAACCGCGGTTTGAAGAAGTGGAAGTGCTGGCGACTCAGTACCTCAACGACTACCTCACCGGTAAGCTCGACCGGCTCGACGTCGCTTACACCAAGTTCGAAAGCATCGCTCGCCAGCAAGCCGTGGTCGAGACGCTGCTGCCGTTGGCGGCGATCGAAGGGCTCGAAGCGAAAGCGCGAAGGACGAAGCCAAGCCGTCCGGCGAAGGCAAAGCGTCCGCCAGGGCGGAAGTGCAGTACGAGTTCCTGCCGTCGGCCGAAAGCATTTTGGAAGAGGTCGTGCCGACGAGCTTCAAAGTGAAGCTCTTCAAGTGCTTCCTCGACGCCGCAGTGAGCGAGCAAATTGCCCGCATGACGGCGATGAAAGCCGCCACCGACAACGCGAACAAGATCATCAAAAAGCTCTCGATGACCTACAACCGAGCTCGCCAAAGCCAAATCACCGGCGAAATTATGGAAGTGCTCGGCGGCGTCGAAGCACTGAAGAACAAATGATGAGTTACGAGTGATGAGTTAGGAATTACGTCATAACTCAGCATTCATAGCTCATAACTAAAACACTCACGCTCAATCAAGCATATAGTCGACTGCCCTAAAGAGACTCGCTCATGGCCACAGCAACCGCTAAGTCCGTCGGTCACATCACCCAAGTCATCGGTTCGACGTTCGACGTCGAATATCCCGAAGGCCAAATGCCGGCGATTTACAACGCCGTGCGGATCGAGTCGGAACAAAAGGGCGTGAAGCTCTCGCTGTGGGGCGAAGTGCAACAGCACCTCGGCGGCGGTCGCGTTCGCTGCGTCGCCTTGGGCAGCACCGACGGCCTCATCCGCGGCCTCGATTGCGTCGACACCGGCAAACCGGTCACCGTGCCGGTCGGCAAGGCTACGCTCGGTCGCGTGTTCAACCTCGTCGGCGATCCGATCGACAACCGCGGCCCGGTTGCGGCCGACGACTACTGGTCGATTCACCGCGACGCTCCGAAAGTCACCGACCTCTCCACGAAGACCGAAGTTTTCGAGACGGGCATCAAAGTCATCGACTTGCTCACGCCGTTCGTCCGCGGCGGTAAAGCCGGTCTCTTCGGCGGCGCCGGTCTCGGCAAGACGGTTATTCTCACCGAGCTCATCGCCCGTATCGCCAAGCAGCACGGCGGTTACTCCGTGTTCGCGGGCGTCGGCGAGCGTACGCGTGAAGGAACCGACCTCTGGCTCGAAATGCAAGAAACGAAGATGGGCGGCGACGGCAACCGTTCCGTCATCGACCAAACCTGCATGGTGTTCGGCCAGATGAACGAACCGCCGGGTGCGCGTCTTCGCGTCGCGCTCTCGGCCCTGACCATGGCCGAATACTTCCGTGATTCGACCGGCGCCGACACCCTGCTCTTCATCGACAACATCTTCCGCTTCTCGCAAGCCGGTTCGGAAGTGTCGGCTCTTCTCGGCCGTATGCCGAGCGCCGTGGGTTATCAGCCGACGCTGGCCACGGAAATGGGCGCGTTGCAAGAACGGATCGCCTCGACGAACAAGGGCGCTATCACCTCCGTGCAAGCCGTGTACGTGCCGGCCGACGATCCGACCGACCCCGCGCCGGCCACGGCGTTCGGTAACCTCGACTCGTTCATTTACCTCGAACGCTCGATTTCCGAAAAAGGTATCTATCCCGCCGTCGATCCGCTCGCCTCGTCGAGCCGCATTCTCGATCCGGCGTACGTCGGTGAAAACCACTACCGCGTCGCTCGTCGCGTGCAAACCACGCTGCAACGCTATCGCGAACTCCAAGACATCATCGCGATTCTCGGCGTCGATGAACTCAGCGAACAAGACAAGCTCATCGTGCACCGCGCTCGCCGCATCGAACGCTTCCTGTCGCAACCGTTCTTCGTGGCCGAAGTGTTCACCGGCAAGTCGGGCGAATACACCTCGCTGGCCGACACGATCCGCAGCTTCGACGAGCTCTGCGAAGGCAAGTGGGACCACCTGCCGGAAGACGCATTCCTCTACGTCGGCCCGATCGAACAAGCCGAAGCCCAAGCGAACAAATCCAAGAAGTAATCCGCTCCGTTTAGCCGCGACGCTTGTCGTCGCGCTTCCGCACGAGGAATCGCGGAGTCAGGCTCCGCGGCTAAATGAAAAGTCGCAATAGTTTATGGCAAAAGAAACCGAAATTACCGCCGCTCCGGGCGAACTGCGCATCGTCGTCGTCACCCCCGAGGCAACGCTCGTCGATGACTCCGCCGACTTTGTGGCCCTGCCGCTGTTCGACGGCGAAATCGGCATCGCGCCGCTGCATAGCCCGATGATCGGCCGTTTGGGGTTCGGCGAAATGCGGCTGGTAAAAGGTGAAGTCGAGAAGCGTTACTACGTCGACGGCGGCTTCGTCCAAGTCGCGGACAACGTCGTTTCCGTTCTGACGAACCGGGCCGTCGACGTGAAAGACCTGAACGCCGCCGCGGCCGAAGCCCAACTGCAATCCGCCATCAAGCAAAAGGCCGACACGGACGAGTTGCTGGCCATCCGTGATCGCAGCATCACTCAATCGCGGGCTCAATTGCGGGCCGTGCGCGCGCGAAGTAAGCCTCTTCGCGTGGTCGGTCGAAATATACTCGTTCGAACCGGCGATTTTTGCTTCAGTTTCTCGTGAGCCGCTCGTTCTAACGGCTCGCCCCGCCCGCAAATCTTGCCGACGGGTCACGGATGTTCCTTTGCGCGTCAAACTGCGCGCTCCCGGCGATTGCGGTTCACGCGCCGAATGCCGGCTGCCGAAATCATCTACTGCCGTCGCCCCGCGCGACGACGCCCCTTCGGGAAGGCTCGGCACTGCGGCCGACCGATCGTTTCGGCACCCTGGAAACTGCGTTCATGAACCGTCCGATTCGTCGCCACGGCTCGCATAGCGTCGGTCGTCCGCACACGCCCCCCGCCCTTCCCGACGTCGAGTTGCACATCACCCGAGGGCGGGCTCGCAACTCAGTTCGCACGGTCACGGGGCTGGCATACCTGATCGGCGCGGCGGAAGACAACGACCTCGTGCTGGCCGACGACCAGTTCCCCGAGTCGCATTCGTACCTGCTCCGCAGCCCGTTGGGCCTGACGCTCTGCTGGCTCGGCGAAGGTCCGGAAATCACCGTCGACGGGCAACCGGTCCTGTCGTCGGCCTTGGTTCCCGACGGCTCCCGGCTCCGTACCGGTCCGTACGAGTTTCGCGTCCGCGTGCAATGGAATGCTTCGCCTGCCGCGGTGAACAACACGGCCGTCGGCGCTCCGCAAGCGTTCGAACTCCCTGAAGATCCTCACGGCCGATGATGCCGATGTTCCTGCTCCGACGACGCTCCGCTTCCGACCGACGATCACATAGCATCGCACCTGAATAACGGAATAACCGCTATGTCCGCGCGGACCACCTTGGTGACGTCGCTGCCGCGATTGGCTCGCGACTTCTCCTGGTCTGCGCACGTCGCATCGGACGATGCGGCGACAAAGCCGGTTCCGCTGGCGGAGCCGTGCCGTGTGGAGTATATCCGCATCGACGCCGCCAAACTTGCCGGCGAGCTAGAAGCCGAGCTGCGCAAAGTGATCGACGGGGCCTCGTCGACACATGCCCTAGATAGCCGCGGGCCCTCTTAGCCGTATTGCGGTCGCTCCTCGTCCGTCAGCGCCCTGGGGCGGAGGAATCGTCGTAGGCAGGCGACGCAATTGCGGCACGACGCGACCGGAGAACTCGTCGAACCGATCGATCGCACTGCGATACGTGAAGTACGCGATTCCCCAATAGCACCCCAGCGAGAACACGCCGGCGACACAAAGCCCGAGGAACATATCGCCCTCAGATCCGTACGGCCGTCCGTATTCGGAAAAGAGGTACATGAAAAATCCGTGGACGAACCACACCAGCGTCGGCAATGAAAACGGCGTGAGATAGATCGTCTGAAAGATGCCGCTGACGATCAGCGGTGCGATTGCGGCGGCAAATAGCACGATCGCCAGCGCACCCCCCATCGCCTTGAGCGAAGTCGCGGCCTTGAGCGATGCCCGCACGCCGATGCTCGCGCACACGAAAGCCGCCAAACCGTGGGCGAGCGCCAAAAACGGCACGGCCACGATGTACGGCGGGTAGAGCATTACGCACAGTATCCACGTGATGCCGATCAGGTAGTACCAATAACGTACGCTGGAAATGGCGCCGAAGATTTTGGCCCGCACGATTTCGCGCGGCTCCAAAGGCGTGCTGATCAGCGTGAGCCAGGTATCTTGCTCTTTCTCGCTGGTGAGCGATCCCGCAGCCCGCGACGTAATGAGCAGCAGCGCGAGATAGGAAATCATCGGCACGCCAATCATGCCGAAAACCTGCATCGGCGAATTTGTAACGCGACCCGAAAAATAGTGGTCGTCAAAGCTGTAGAAGAAGGCCGTCAGAATCCAGAAAATCGCAAAACCGTACAGCAAGAACGCCGCGATCTTCCCAAGGATGCCCATCTTCAGCGCGGTTCGTTCCCCCACCAACTCCTTCCACAACATGGGATTGTCGCCTAACGTGCGCCCCCACGGAGCCCGGCGCGTTCGCGAAGGCTCCGTCGCGAGGGCGACGTCGTCTTCCGAAACGTCGGTCTCAAGCTGCCGATCTTCCGTTTCGACGGCGGGAGAATCGGCCGCCTCGACGGATTTCGGCGGCGGCAACGTTGCAAGCGCCGCCGATGCGGGCTTTTTCGCCGTAACGACAGGCGTCGGATCGTGACCTTTAGTGGCCGCACCGGCCGATCGCAGATAGAAACGCCGCACGCCGACGACGGCGGAAAACAACAGCAACGCCGTGATTCCCAAATGCCCGGCGGCGAAGATCGGAAAGTCAATCGGTAAGCCGATGTGCGCGCCGGCGACCGCTTCCATGATGAACCAAAACGGATTGAACGCCGTCAACCACTGCATCGGTTCGAAGAAAAACTCGGCGATTGACGCCACGAGCGGAAAATCATTGGCATGACGAAACATCTCGCAAATGCTCGTCGCCATCGGCGGAATCGTGAGCAGCGCGATCAGCACCAAGTACGTGCGCGTGATCGCTTCACGGCTCGTCTTGGCCCGCGCAGAGATCGCCAAACTCAGCGATCCGACGGATACCAACGTCAGCAGCGCGATGCCGAAAGACGCGGCCAGTTGCGTCGGCCCGACGCCGCCGAGCGTCATAAAGATCGCCAGAATCGGCCAACCGACGGCCAGTTGATAGGCGACGGCGCCGAGCCTCGCCGTGAATTTGCCCAGCGCGATTTCCCAATCGTTAAGCGGCGTCGTCAGGAGATAGTCGATCGTGCGCCGCTCATGTTCCGATGCCACGGTTCCGGCGAGCATCGCCGGCGTGAGCAACACGACGGCGATCAATTGCAGCCAGGTGAACGCCCCGAAGTAGGCGAAAGCGAACTCGGCTTGGTCTTTCAGCGGCGAGCTTTGGTACCGACGATACGTCATCTCATAGCAAAACCAGGCGGCGATCAGCAGCAACAGCGCATACACGACGCGCAACAAGAAATACCGCCGTCGTCGGCCGACGGTCAGCATTTCCACATACAGAATCGGACTCGCCATCGTCGCTCCTCGCCGGTCGAACATCGTCCGCACGCCTGCCCGGCGCACGTCGAGAATGTTCGGATTCTCAAGTCGCGTCGAGAACAAGTCAACCAATGTCGGTTCGCTTGCTCGCAACGGCGTAGAACTTGCATAGCTTCGCTGACGCCGCGTCGACTAGAATTCGCGTCGTCACCCGCTCGCCCGCCCGCCGAGGTTTCTCATGTCGCGATTTTTCACGTCCGCCGTCCTTCTGGTCGGTCTGTTCTTTACTGCAACCGTGCGCTCGGACGACTGGCCGCAGTGGCGAGGGCCGCACCGTACCGGCATTTCCCAGGAATCCGGCTTGGCGAAGTCTTGGCCGGCCGACGGCCCGAAACTTCTCTGGAAGGCCGCGGGCCTAGGCGAAGGTTTTTCCACGCCTTCGGTCGCTCGCGGCGTGCTCTACGTCATGGGCAACGTCGATGACCAAGAATACGTCATGGCGTTCGACCTCAAAGCCCAAGGCAAGCCGCTCTGGCGAACCGCGATCGGTCCGGTACGTCATCAAGGGGCGGGCTATCCAGGGCCGCGCAGCACGCCGACCGTCGACGGCGATCGCGTCTACTGCATCGGCCTCAACGGCGACTTCGTCTGCGTCGAAGCGGCGACCGGCAAGCTTGTCTGGCGGCACGATTTCGTCGTCGAATGCGGGGGCAAGATCCCCACCTGGGGCTACAGCGAATCACCGCTCATCGACGGCGATCGCGTCGTCGGCACGCCCGGCGGCTCGCAAGCTTCGATCGTCGCCTTCGAAAAAAACACCGGCAAGCAACTTTGGTCGACCGGCTTCGGCGACGGTGCAGGCTACGCGTCTTTGATCAACGTCTACGTGGCCGGCGCACCGCAGTATGTGCAATTCACGGCCCAAGGGATCGTCGGCGTGCATGCCGAAGGCGGCTCGGTACTGTGGCGCTACGATGCACCCGCCAACGGCACGGCGAATTGTTCGACGGCCCTCGTCGACGGTCATCGCGTATTCGCCGCCAGCGGCTACGGCACCGGCGGCGGTGCGGCCGACATTTCGCGCGACGGCGCCGGTTTCCAAGCCCGCCAAGCGTTCTTCACCAAGGAAATGAAGAACCACCACGGCGGCATGGTGCTCGTCGACGGGCACGTCTACGGCAGCGACGATCCGGGCATTCTCCGCTGCATCGAGCTGGCGAGCGGCGAAACAAAGTGGCAAGACCGTACGCCGGGCAAGTGCTCGCTATTCTACTTCGACGGCACGCTCATTACGCGCAGTGAGCGCGGCAAAGTCTGCCTCGTGAAAATTTCGCCCGCGGCGTGCGAGGTCGTGAGCGAATTCGAACAACCCGACCGTAGCGACAAACCAAGCTGGCCGCATCCGGTCGTGGCCGACGGCGTACTCTATCTACGCGACCAAGATTTGTTGTTGGCCTACGACGTAAAAGGACGTTAGGACGCAACGCGGACTTTCCAGAGTCGGCCGCACGCCGACCTTCGTCCCCGCTAGATCACGTAGTTCGATTCCGGCTCTTCTTGCGGAGCCCGAATCCGAAGCTTCGGCTTTTCCAGCACTACAGTCGTGCGCGGCTCGATGCTGCGCGTGAGCCAAACGCTGGAACCGATCACGCTGTCGTGGCCGATCACGGTCGCACCGCCGAGCACCGTGGCGTTGGCGTAGATCACCACGCGGTCTTCGAGCGTCGGATGTCGCTTGGTACCGCGGACGAGGTTGCCGTCGCCGTCGGTCTGGAAGCTCAGCGCGCCGAGCGTCACGCCCTGGTAGAGCTTCACATGGTTGCCGATCTCGCACGTCTGCCCGATGACGACGCCCGTACCGTGATCAATGAAGAAGTGCGAGCCGATCACGGCGCCGGGGTGAATGTCGATGCCCGTCTTGCCGTGGGCCCACTCGGTCATCATCCGCGGGATGAGCGGCACTTCGAGCTGATACAGCACGTGCGCGAGCCGATAAACCGTGATCGCTTCCAAGCCCGGGTAGCAGAAGATGATTTCGTCGGGGCCTTTCACGGCCGGGTCGCCGTCGTAGGCCGCTTGCACGTCCATTGCCAGGGCGTGCCGAATCTCGGGAATGTGTTCGAGGAACTCGATCGCCTTGGCTTGGCCGAGCGCTTCGAAGTCGACGTCTCCCTCGTCGTTGCAGACGCGGCCGGCGTCATGTCGCTGTGCGCGGGCGATCTGCGTCGTGAGCTTGTCGTGCAGGCCGTCGATTAAGTCGCCGACGTGGTACAGCACGTTGCCGAAGTGCAAACCTTCGCGACGGCGGAAGCCGGGGAAGATGATTTCCTTCAGGTCTTCGATAACGCCGACCACGGCGTCGTAGTTCGGCAGCGGGCAATGACCCAAGTGGTTGATCGTACCGACCTCGCGATAGGTCTCGACGATGCGCTTGGTGAGTTCCGGAAGCTGTTCTTTACGGCGAAGGTCGGAAGCCATGGGCTTGACTGCTCCTGCGCGGCGGGTACGCGCATCTGCAAACGGTTCGAGGACGAAATTCAACGAGGGGGCGCGAGGCGAGCTTGTCCGGTGTTACGCCGGACAGCGACACGTGCAACAACACACTTCGAGCCGAACGGCCATCGTGGCGCCCAATTGCGAACCGTAAGAACCAATTACGAAAACGCTCGCGACATCAGACCGCCGGCCCGAGGGCTTTACCGCCCGGATCGACGAACCTTACACGCGAGCATTTGCCGCCTTCAAGCCGCGTAAAATACGCAACCTGTATCGGCATGCTAGGCGTTGCCGACGGCAAAATCAAGCGACTCGTTATTCTCTTCGACCGCCTGAACCGCCGAACTTAACACCCGCCGGCCGACATTTTGACTCAGATCATGCCGTCGCCGGCTCTAGACTTCCACCTCTTCCTCTTCGTGGACGACCGTCGCCTTATCGATGATCTGCTTCTGCACGTTGCCGGGCACCGCTTCGTAGTGGCTGAACTCCATCGTGAAGCTCCCCTGCCCTCCCGTGATGCTCGACAAGCTGCGGGCATACGTCGTCACCTCCGAGAGCGGCACTTCGGCCTCGACGGTTTGCATGTCGCCGCCGGCGCTTTCCATGCCGGACACACGCCCGCGCCGGCCCGACATATCGCTGGAGATATCGCCGAGCTTCGCGCTCGGCACGGTGACGTGCAGCTTCACAATCGGTTCCAAAAGCGCGGGCCTCGCCTCGCGAAACACGTTGCGAAACGCCATGGCCCCGGCCGTCTTGAACGCCGCTTCCGAGCTATCCACCGGATGATGCTTGCCGAAGAACACTTCCACGACCACGTTCTTCACGCGGTACCCGGCGATCACCCCTTTCTCGATTCGCTCGCGGAACCCTTTCTCTACGGCCGGCAGGAAGTTATTGGGAATCGTGCCGCCGACGATCGAATCGACCCAGAGGAAATTCAACTCCGGGTCGTATTTGTATTCGCGCATCGAAGGGAACCGGTCTTTCGAGCAGAACTTCGCGGGGTCCGCTCCTTCCGGCAGCGGGTACATCCGAATATGCACCTCTCCGAACTGTCCGCGCCCGCCCGACTGTTTCTTGTGCCGATAGCTTCCTTCCGCTTCGCCGAGAATCGTTTCGCGATACGGAATCTTCGGCTCGTGCGTTTCGAGGTCGACCTTGTCGCGCTTCTTGATCTTCTCTTGGATGAGCTGCAGGTGAAGTTCGCTCATGCCGTTCATCACCAGCTCGTGCGTTTGCGGATCGCGTTCGAGCCGGAGCGTCGGTTCTTCTTCGGCTAGTTTGTGCAGTGCGCCGCTAAGCTTCGTTTCGTCGTTGCGGCTTTTCGGCATCACGGCGAGGCCGACCATCGGCGTCGGGAAGTGGATCGGCTCCATCGTCAGGTCGCCGAGCGTCGTGCCCGTATGAAGTTCGTCGGTCTTGGCGACGGCGATGATCTCCCCCGGTCCGGCGCTTTCGATCGGTTCCGTCTGCCCGGCCTGAATCCGCAGGAGCTGATGCAGCTTGATTCCCTTGCGCTGTCCGGAAATGTGAACCGTGTCGTCTTTCTTGATCGTGCCGGAGTAAATCCGCATGAAGCTCAGCTTCTGCACGTAGGGATCAATGCGCGTCTTGAACACTTGTGCGACGAAGGGCCCCGTCGGCTCCGGTTTCACTTCCACCGGCGAGCCGTCTTCCTTCGTGGCCAAATGCGGCAAGCGGTGCGGCGGCAAGGCGGCCAACGCCAATGCTTCCAGTAATTCCGTCACGCCGACGCCCGTCTTGGCCGACGTACAAAGCACAGGGATCACATGTCCCGTGGCGACCGCTTCCACGATCAGCCGCGCAATTTCTTCCTGCGTCGGCTGTTGTCCTTCGAAGTAACGCCCGGTGACTTCGTCGTCGAGCTCAATGATCGATTCGATGAGCTTCACGCTGTGTTCGGGTGCGTCGACAAGCGTCCCCTTCGCTCCGTCAGCTCCCTTGAGCAAGTTGACGACTCCCTTAAAGTCGTGCCCCGAGCCGATCGGCACGTTCAGCAGCAGACACTCGTGCCCAAAGACTTCCGTGATGGAGCCGAGCAGGCTCGGGAAGTCGATGTTGTCCGAGTCCATCTTGTTAATGACGATCAGCCGGCCGAGCCCGCGTTTGCCGGCTTCGGAAAACGTACGTCGCGTGTTCACTTCCAAACCGGCGTGCGCGTTAACGACGATCACGGCCGTGTCGACGCCGTGCAGCGCGCCGATCGTCTGGCCGATGAAATCCGGGTAGCCCGGCGTGTCGATGATCTGCAGGTACTTGTCGCCGAAGTCGCAGTGGGTGACGTGGCTCTCGATCGAGTGATGATGAGCCTTTTCGAGTTCGTCGTAGTCGACGATGTCGGCGCCGCTATCGCCGACGACGGGCTTCACTGCGCCCGTCTTTAACAACATTTGTTCGATCAGCGTGCTTTTTCCGGCGGCTCCATGGCCGCAAAACGCAATGTTGCGGATGCCATCCACGTTGGGGTGCGTCATCGGGGCGTTCCTTTCGAAAAGCGTGCGTCGCTCGGGTAAGATCAAAAATCCAACCGTCGTCGGCCGTCGTGCTTCTCGCGAACTTCCCGCGGGGCCTGGCGTTTTCAAAGCGTCAGGTCACAGGTTGTCCTCGCGCGGCGGCCAAGGCGTCTTTCAGCGTCAACTTTCCTTCGTACAGCGCGCGGCCGATGATGCAGCCGGCCGCGCCGGTTTCTGTGAGGTTTGCGACGTCGGCGGCGCAGCTCACGCCGCCGGAAGCGATGACCGGCAACGACACGGCTTCGGCCATCTCGCGCATGGCGGCGAGATTCGGACCTTGCAGCATGCCGTCGGTCGCAATGTCGGTGTAGATCAGGGCCGCAATCGGCTCGTCGGCAAACTGCCGGGCCATCGCCACGGCCGAAACGTCGCTGGTTTCCAGCCAGCCGTGCGTGGCGACCATGCCGCCGCGGGCGTCGATCCCCAGCGCGATCTTATTCGGGAATTTGTGGCACATCTCGCGGAACCATTCCGGCTCACGCAGAGCTTTCGTGCCGACGACCACGCGCACGAGGCCGGCGCCGAGCAGCGTGCGGATATCGTCTTCCGTGCGCACGCCGCCGCCGAGTTCGCACGGAATGCTCACGGCCTTCGTGACGGCCCGCACCACTTCGAGGTTGACGAGTTTGCCGTCGCGGGCACCGTCGAGGTCGACCAGATGTAGATACTCGCCCCCTTCGGCGACGAATTGCCGCGCCACGGCGACGGGATCACTGTTGAACACCGTCTCGCGGTTGTAGTCTCCCTGCTGCAAGCGAACGCATTGTCCGCCGCGCAAGTCGATGGCCGGCCAAACTTCAAACGTCGAAGTCTTCGTCACAGGTTTACTCCCCTCGGGGCCTGCGAGTGCGAATATCGCACGCCCGCCGGCCAAAAGCAAGAAAACGAAAATTGTTCGGGGCGAGCATCGCAACTTCCGTGCGACAAGTCCGGCGTGTGACGTGTCCGGAAGCGTTGTCCGTCGGACACGTCGGGCTTATGCCTCGACGCTCGCCGAATACACGTCACAAGGCGGCAAAGTTCTGCAGGAGCCGCAGGCCGTCGTGCTGGCTCTTTTCGGGATGGAACTGTCCTGCGAACAAGTTCCGCCGGCGCACCAGCGCCACAAACGGCCGATGGTAATCGCACGTCGCGGCGACCACGTCTTCGTCGGTCGGCACGACGTAGTAAGAGTGGACGAAGTAAAAGTACGGCTCGGCCGAAAGTCCTTCGGTGAGCGGCGAGGGCCGTGCGACGTTCAGCCGATTCCAGCCCATGTGCGGCACTTTGAACTCGTGCGGCAACTCAAACCGCGCGACTTCGCCGCGCAGGAACCCGAGCCCTTCGTGCCGACCTCCTTCGGTGCCGGTCTCGAAAAGCAGTTGCAGCCCCAAGCAGATGCCGAGCGTCGGCTTTTCGGCGTCAATCGCTTCGCGGAGCGGTTCGATGAGCCGCGCTGGTTGAGCTCGACCATGGCGTCGGGAAACGCGCCAACGCCCGGGAGCACGACCTTCGTGGCACGGCGCACCGTTTGAGGATCGTTGGAAATCTCGGCCGCGTGCCCGAGCTTCTCAAACCCCTTCTGCACGCTCCGCAGATTCCCCATTCCGTAATCGACGATGACGATCATAGCTCGGCGTGCTGACTCGTTGGCGAGAGGTCGCGGCCGTAAAAATGCCGCGGCGAGCACGCGTCGGACGAAAGACTACGAGCCCACGGAAGGACAAGACACCGCGTCAGGAAACGTGTTCGCGACGCGAACGCCCATTGTAGTCGAAAGAGCCCCTAATCCCAGGGCGCGGCGACGTCTGAAAAAGCAAGCGGCCGGCATAAGCCGGCCGGTGACGAAGCCCCCAAGAACGAACATTCCGCCCGCAATCAACGTCCGACAGGCTTATCGGGATACACGACCAGCTCGACGCGCAGGTTCCGATCGCGGCCCGGTTGCGTAGCGTTCGAGGCCGCCGGATGGTTCGCCCCGTGACCGACGATGAACAATCGCGACGGGCCGAACGAGCCTTTGGCCATGAGTTGATCGTACACGGCCATCGCCATGCCGGTCGAAAGCTGATGCTGACTCGCCCAGCGACCGGCCGGCACCGGATCGGTCGACGTGTGCCCTTCGACGCCGATGATCTGCTCCGTATACGTGCGTGCGACCTGCGCGGACACGTCGTCGATCAAGCGCAAACCTTCCGGCGTGAGACGAGCCGTGCCCGGTTCGAACAAGCGATTGCCCGGCAACTCGATCCGGACGACGTCGCCGTCTTCGCGCACTTCCACGCCTTGGATCCGGATCACCGGCAACGAAGCCCGCAAGCTGTTGTTGGCGCGGATCGTCGCACCGGTCTGCTTCTTCAGCGAGGCCTCGAGCGTCTGCGCCTTTTGCGTGAACGTCTGGGCGTCGTTCTGCACTTTCGCCAACTGCGAGTTGGTGGTGCCGAGTTGATCGCGCAGCGCCGACCTGATCTTCGAGGATGGCGCTTCTGCTGGCGTTCTTGAGCCAAGAGCGTTTCGAGCTCTTGGTTGTTGCGGTCCAGCGAATTGGCCCGCGTTTGCAATTCGTCGTTCTTCGAGGCCAGCGAAGTCTGCTGTTGTTCGAGCGACTGCACCTTGCCTTGCAGTACGAGCGGATTCTGCGCAGCCGCCGACGGCGACGAGCACGAGTCCGCACACGATGATGAGCTGTGAAGTACGCATGGCCGCAACTCCTCGCAATCGACATCCCGCTAATCGGTCGGGCATTGCTCCTTTGCGGGCAACGCACGCCGGCGAGAAGTGCCGCTCCTCGCAAACAATTATGCGCGAGGGTTTTGCGCGAGGCGGCGGATGGTAACGAGTGCCGATTAGGCGAACAAGTGCGGCGCAAATGCCGGCAGAGAATGCAGCGTCGCGACGTTCGGCTTTGCCTACGCGTTACAAGCCGAACAGCCGCCGCGCGAGCCGAGCCTGCGGAAGGTCGCCGACGATGAAATCCTGCGGGCGATCCAAAGCGATGAGCAGTTCCTCGGCCGCCGCGTAGCCGCTGCGGACGGCACTCTCCATGGTGCCGGGCCAACCGGTGGCGGTCCAATCGCCGGCCAGGAAAAGTCCCGCTAGCGGCGACTTTCGCGGGTCGCATTGCGTGCAGTCCCGGCCGCGCCGAAAACACGGCCTCGCGCTCGGTGACGATCCGATGCCGCAACAGCGTCGCGTCGCCGGCTTGGGGAAACGCCGTTTTTAGCTCGCGCACGATCTGCTCGACGGCCGCCGGCTTCGACATCGCCTCCAAGTCGTACGACGCGCTGACGACGACTTGGTAGTAATGTTCACCATCGGCGGATGTTCCCGAAGTCGCCGGTACGGGCCGGAACATCCATTGTGCGAGCGTGCCGACCAGTACGGCGTGCGGCAGTTCGGTAAGGGGCCGATCGAACCAAAGATGCACGCCCGAGATCGGCGCACCTTCGATAGTTCGCCAACTTCTCACGGCCGGCCAGTCCGCTTCGAGCGGCGCAAGCACGTCGGCCGCTTTGCGCCACGGCAACGCGACGACGACTCGCGCGGCTTCGCGGCGCACGCCGTCGCCGAAGTCGAGTTCGTACGAACCTGCTCCAGTGCGACGAATCGAGCGAACCGCGAGGCCGCAGTTCACAACGGCCCCGCGCTCGCGCAAACCATTGCGGCACGCGCTCGCCGAAGAGTTCGCTCAACGCGCAAGCCGGCACGTCGACTTGAAACGCTTCTCGGTTCGCCAAGAACCCGTCGACGTACACCTTGCGGGCATACTTGAGCGACGCCTTGTCCAACGTTTCGCCCAGCGCACTGAGCAGCACCGGCGCCCAGAATCTTTCCACAGCTCGCGGTGTTTGACGCTGCTCACGAAGCCAATCACCGACGGTGCGTTCGTCGAGCCGATCGCGCAAGCAAGCCAACCGGCCGACGGCGGCGATCGCCGACAACCGCTCCCACATGGAAAGGTACCCCAGCCGCATGAGCGACGGCAGCAAATGCAGCGGCGCAGGGAGGCCGGGCGTAGCGCGAAGGTCGTAGCGGCGGCCGTCGGGCCCGAAGAAGTGGAGCACGCTTGCGCAGACGGAACGAATCGCTCAAGCCGGTGCGGCGGCAAAAGTCGGCGAAGTTCGTGCAACAGGCCATGCCCACGTGTTGGCAGAAGTCGATCGCCTCGCCCGTCGCAGGATCAACCCAAGACGAAGCTCGACCGCCGAGCCGGCGCCGTGCTTCGAGAACTTCCACCTTCACGCCGGCTTCCGTGAACGCGACGGCCGCGGCCAGCCCGGCGAGCCCGCCGCCGACGATGACGACCCGTTCCGCGGCGGCCGTCATGGCGCAGGGCTCAACGAACCAGCTTTCCGCGAGCCGAGAAAAGGCACGAATCGCGGCAACATGTGCCGTAGCGCAATCGCGGTCTTGCGCCAGCCGGGGACGCGAATACGACGCGAGAAAACGTCTCCCTCGGCCGCGCGAATCCGGACCAAAAGCTCATGATAGATCGACCACATCGCGCCGAAAGAGCGGCGGCCGTCGTCGCTGAGACACGGCGTGAGTTCGGCCGCAGCCCGGTAGTGATCTTCGGCGACGGCAGCCAAAATCCGCACGACGGCTCGGGCTCGCTCGTCGAACTTCGCCGCGAGGAGTTCGGCCGGGTCGATCGCATGTTGCTCCAGCAAATCGAGCGGCAAATAGATGCGACCGCGTTGAGCGTCTTCGCGTACGTCGCGGAGGATGTTCGTGAATTGAAACGCCAAGCCGCAACGATGGGCCGCTTCCAGCGCTCGCGGATCGCGGCGAAAGCCCCAGACGTGCATGCAGGCCAAGCCGACTACGGAGGCGACTTGGTAGCAGTATTGCTCCAACTCGACGTTGTTGGTGATCTGAGTCCGCATCAGATCGCTTTCCACGCCGCTAATCGAAGTTCCGAGGTACTCGACCGGAATGCCGTAGCGAAGCACGACGTCGGCGACGGCCGGCAAGAGCGGATCGTCAAAGGTGCCGGTGAGTGCGCGCCGGAGCGACTCGCGCCAACTCTGTAAAGCGGCGCGTCGTTCTTCGAGCGAACCGCCGTCGTCGCTGAGATCGTCCGTTCTGCGAAAGAACGCATAGAGCGCGCACATCGCGCAGCGTTTTCGCGCGGCAGCGCCCAAAAGGAATAGTAAAAGTTTCCGGCGGCGCGGCGTGCCATGGCTTGGCACACGTCGTAACTCTGCTCCAACGACACGGCGGCGATCATCGCGAACCTCCGCCGCGGAGTTTGTTGCGCCACAGGCAACCGGCGAGCAACCGGAATTGATCGAGCTTCGATACCTTCGGACGACGCGCGAGCACGTCGAAATCTTGTCGGCGGATCTTCTCTAGGATTTTCAGGCCGCCGTGGGCGAACATCCAAATGCTGCCGGCAAGTTCGCGCGGCACGGCGTCGACGAGCGGCAACCCGCTACGCAACAATTGCTCGGCCCGCTCGACTTCGAACTCCAGTAATCGCCGCACTGCGGGCGATGCCGAACTGTTTGCGAGTTCGCTTTCCGCGACGCCGAACCGTGCCAGATCGTCCTGCGGCAGATAGATGCGTCCCTTCGCCAAGTCGCGGGCTACGTCCTGCCAAAAATTCGCCAATTGCAGGCCGGTGCAGATCGCGTCGCTCCACGGCAAGAGCGGCGCATCGTGGCGGCGAGCCAAGTAGAGCACGAGCCGGCCGACCGGATCGGCCGAGTTGCGACAATAACCGAGCAAGTCGTCGAACGAGGCGTAACGCGTCTGACGTTGATCTTGGCGAAACGCAGCGAGCAAATTCAAAAACGGTTCCGGCGGAATGCGGAACTCGTCGATCGTGCCGCGGAGCGCCGTGAAGACGGGATGTCGCGTTTGGCCGGCATAGCAGGCCTGCAACTCGGCTTCCCACCACGCGAGCAATTGCAGGCTCCGCTCGGCGTCGCCGACTTCGTCGGCCAAATCGTCCGACCAGCGACAGTAAGCGTAGACATTGTAGAAATGCCGGCGCAGTGCGCGAGGCACGAGCACGCCGGCGACGACGAAGTTTTCGTAGTGCGACGTCGCCAAACGCTTGCAATACGCTTCGGCTTCGGCCGGCGACGGCGGCGCAGCGGTTCCCTCCGGGCCGTACTTCGGCAATTCGGCGGCGAGGGAAAACGCGCACATGGTCACGCCGGCAAGCCTATTTTCACGAGTGTTCGACGCAGCGGTCGCCTAGTCGCCGCGCGACGGCACGGATATGATAGCGGTAGTCGATTCGTCACTCCACTCGCGCTGATCGCGCCCCGCGGCGCGGCTCCGTTTCATGAAGATTCTTCTGGCTAGTCCGCGCGGGTTTTGTGCCGGCGTGAACATGGCGATCGAAGAGCCTCGACCTGGCTCTGCAAATGTTCGGCACGCCGGTCTACGTGTACCACGAGATCGTACACAACAAGTACGTCGTCGAAACGTTCCGCGATAAAGGGGCCGTGTTCGTCGACACGCTGGAGGAAGTGCCGGAAGGGTCGCTTTTGCTCTATTCGGCGCACGGCGTTTCGCCGCAGATTCGCGAAGTGGCCGCCGCGCGACGGCTGAAGACCGTCGACGCCACGTGCCCGCTGGTGACGAAGGTCCACCTGGAAGCGATCAAGTACGCCAAGCTCGGCTACACGATTTTGCTGATCGGCCACGAAGGGCATGACGAAGTGATCGGCACGATGGGGGAAGCTCCGCAGTCGATGCTCTTGGTCGAAACGCCGGAAGACGTTGACACTCTCGTGGTGCCGGACGAACGGAAGCTGGCGTACCTCACGCAGACCACGCTGAGCGTCGACGACGCGAACCGAATCATCACGCGGCTGCGAGCCCGCTTCCCGCATATCGACAATCCGCCGAAAGACGACATCTGCTACGCCACGCAGAACCGGCAGGAAGCGGTGCGCACGGTTTCCAACGAAGCGGAAATCGTCTTGGTGCTCGGCAGCCAAAACAGCTCAAACAGCCAACGCTTGGCGGAGCTAGCCCGCGAAAGCGGCAAGCCGGCGCATCTCATCGACGGCGCGAAAGACATCGACCTGGCTTGGTTCCGCGGCGATGAAACGGTGCTGGTGACCGCCGGAGCGAGCGCACCGGAACGGGTCGTCGAAGAGGTGCTGGAATTTTTGAAGGCGCGCTTCGGGGCCACGGTCGAAGCCCGCATGGTGCGCCGCGAAGACGTGTTCTTCCCGTTGCCGCGCGAATTGCGTTCGGCCGGCGAAGTGCGCGGCGAGGCCAACGCACTCTTTGCCGGCGGCGGGCACTAGACGCATGAGCGCCGGTTAGCAGGCCGTGCAGACCGGGGCGGCGAGGTCTTGGGCCAGCAGGTCGAGAGCTTCGAGCTGATGCTCTACGCGCGACGTGAAATCCTTCCGCGCGAGGTGCCGCTTCAGCAGGTTCAGCGCCGTCGGGCAAACGCTCGTGCCGGCGTCACGTTCGAGGAACTCCAGCACCTTCTCGGCCGGTAGTCCGTCGCGATACGGACGTGCCGCGGTAAGAGCTTCGAAGACGTCGGCCACCATCAGGATGCGGGCCTCCAGCGGCAACGTGTCCGAGGGAATGCCGCGGTAATAGCCTTGGCCGTCGAGCCGCTCATGATGAGCACCGGCCACTTCCGCCATGCCGGCGAACGCGGGAACGCGGAGCAAAATTCGCTCGGAAAAGTCCGGGTGTTTCTTCATCGCCGTGTATTCATCGACGGTGAGCTTCCCCGGCTTGTCGAGCACCAAGTTCGAGACGCCGAGCTTGCCGATGTCGTGCAACAAGGCCGTACGACGAAGACGACGCAGCCGATCTCCTTCAAACCCGACGGCTCGTCCCATGCCGACGGCCAGATCCGCCACGCCGCGCGAATGCTTGGACGTCCAAGGACTCTTGGCATCGACGACTTGTGCGAAAGCGTCGGCCACGCGATCGAGCAGCGCGTTATCGGCGAAGCGCGGCACTTCATGCGGTTCGTACGCCGCGACGGCCACGTCGGCGTCGCGCCGCGCGAGTTCGCTGCGGAATTCATCTTCGCCGGCCAGCGTATGCAGCAGGCTTACGAGCTGAGGATCGAACCAGGAGCCGCTGCGGGCCAGCGTCATTTCGAGCGCCGCGGTCAGGCCACTCTTGGTATAGAACACTTCGAACGTCTGCGCGAGGCCGGCGATGCGTCCGCCGAGCGAAATCTCTTCCCCCCGCAAGCCGCGCGGGTGGCCTTGGCCGTTGAAGTGTTCGTCGAGGTCAAGAATGGTGCGGGCCGTGGCTTCGGGAAAGCCGAGGTTCCGCGCAACTTGTGCCCCGCGTTCACAGCGCGTTCGCACAAGCTTGCGCCGCGCCGGGTCCATGCAGCAGCATGGCGGCCGTTTTCAGAAACCGCTCGAGTCGCGAACCTTCGGGGGAAACGCTCTGCCGCAGGAAGCGGAAGCCTTCGGTGGCTTTCGACCAATCGACGGCCTTCAGATCGTGCTTGAGCTTGCGGTCGTCCGCGCCGAAGAGGTAAGCCATCTTCGCGGCGTTCCTCGAGCAGCCGGCGTCTTTGAGCAAGAGCGCATAGAAGAGGGCCGACCGATCGGCGGCGTCAAGCTGAATGCGTTCGGCCAAGTGCATGCCGATGAGGCAACTGCGGGCCGCGTGACCGCATGGCTGGCCTTCCGTGATGTCGAGCGCAAACGAAAGCGCACTGAGCACTTCGCCGAGGCGGATTTCGTCGCGACGCAGCTTGTGCGGCGCGGCCCGTTCGACGACGGCGCAATGTTCAGATCGTTCGGCAACGGCGATGCTCACCGGCGCGGTCTCCACGGAATACGTAAGCGTTGGGGCTTTTGCGGTGCGAAAAAACGTCCGGGTGAAGCCTAGGTCAGGAATCGCTCGGTGGTTTGCCGCGAAGCAACGGAATGGCGCGGTTTTGCAGGCTATAACGGCAAAATCCTTCGCAGGGATTGGGCGACAGGTAGACAACCCCCGGCCGCACCGCTTCAATAAGCCGCGACGTTCGAAAATTCCCGCTTCCCCGTTCATTACTCCCCACGGACAACATGCCCGTTCGCATCGCCTTTCACGGAGCCGCCGGCCGCATGGGCCAACGGCTGGTCGCCCTGGCTTCGGCCGATTCCGGATTTCAAGTCGTCAGCGCGCTGGAAAATCCGGCACACCCGAAGATCGGCCAAGATGCGGGAGCCGTGGCGGGCGTCGGCCCGATCGGCGTGCCGATCACGTCAAACCTCACCGTACCGTGCGACGTGGTGATTGATTTCTCCGTGCCGGCCGCGGTGCCGGGCATCGTGGCGACGTGCGCCCTGCAAAAGGTGCCGCTCGTCGTAGCGACGACCGGCTTGGAAGCCGAACACATCGCGGCGGTCCGCGAGGCGGCGACGAAGATTCCGGTGCTCTGGTCGCCCAGCATGAGCATGGCAGTGAATTTGGCGATGAGCCTTTGTGCGAAGGCCGGAGCCGCGCTCAAGGATCATCCCACCGGGGCCGACGTGGAGATCATCGAGCGGCATCATCGCTTCAAGGAAGATTCCCCGAGCGGCACGGCGCTGAAGTTCGGCCAGATCATCGCGGCCGAGATGGGGCAACAGAAAGAAGCGCACGGCCGCGAAGGTCGGCCGGGGGCGCCGCCGCACGGCGAGATCGGCTATCACGCGGTGCGCACCGGCGACAACCCGGGCGAACACACGATCGTGTTCGGCCTGTTGGGCGAGACGCTGGAGATCACGGTGAAAGCGACGAACCGCGACTGCTACGCGCAAGGGCGCTGGCGGCGGCGAAGTTTCTCGTCGGCAAGTCGGCCAAACTCTACGGCATGGCCGACGTGCTGGGGCTGGCGTAACGCCGGCCCCGGGCACGTCGTGAATAAGCTTAGCTGAGAAGCGTTTAGCCGAGATCGTTTTCCAGAACGATCCGGTAGCGGGCTTTCCCCGCGCAGGTGATCGAACGCTTCGTTGATCTTCGACATCGGAAAAGTTTCCGTGACCGGTCGAATGGAGTGCCGCGCACAGAACTGGAGCATGTCCGCCGTGGTCAGCGGGCTGCCGACCGGCGAGCCGGATAACGACCGCTGCGCCAGAATCATGGAAAACGCGACGACCGGAATCGGCTCGGCCACGGCGCCGACGAAGTGCAGCCGGCCGTGCGGAGCCAAGGTATTGATGTAGGCGCCCCAGTTCAGGCTGACGTTTACTGCGACCAAGAGGAAATCGAGCTTGCCCGCCAACTTCGCCATGGCGGCGTCGTCTCTTGAGTTGACGACCGAATGGGCGCCGAGTTGCTTGGCTTCGGCCTCCTTGGCGGCGGACGAGCTGAACGCGATGACTTCGCAGCCCCACTTGTTGGCAAATTGCAAAGCCATGTGGCCGAGGCCGCCGATGCCGATGACGCCGACGCGATGCGTGGGCTTCACGTCGAACTGAACGAACGGATTAAAGACGGTGACGCCGCCGCAGAAGAGCGGACCGGCCGTGGCCGGATCGAGTGCGGCCGGCAGCGGAATGGCCCAAACCTGATGGCAGCGCACTTTCTCGGCGAAGGCTCCGTACCGGCCGACGATCGTCGCTTCGCCGGTGGCGCACAGATTGTGGTCGCCGCTTAGGCACTGCCGACACGTCATGCAGCTCTGCGAACTCCAACCGAGCCCGACGCGATCGCCGACGCGAACCGTGGTCACGCGCGAGCCGACGGCCGAAACGGTGCCGACGGCCTCATGGCCGGGGACGAACGGATACTTGGTCATCGCCCAATCGTTGTCGAGCATGGAGAGATCCGAATGGCACATGCCGCAATACGACACGGCAATCTCGACCTGCTCGTCTCCCAGCGGCCCGGGCTCAAACTCAAACGGTTTCAACTCTTGCTTCGGACCGTGGGCCGCCCATGCACGAATCGCCATGATTGATTTCCTTAAGAAGTTGACTGCGTGCGTCGGCTGAGATTCTCGCGTTTCGACTCGCTACGGACGTGCGTCCCGCGTAGCGCGATGCGGCGAGCCGAGGCAAACTCCGGCCGACTCGGCGTAGATTGTAGCGTCACGAACGAGACAAGCACGCGTCAGCGGAAAGAGCGTGCTTTTGGCGTTGTGGACGCGCTTCGCTCAGGGCTATGCCTTCGGGCTTATGGAGGCCCGTCAAGATCCGGCACGGCCACAGCCGGTTCGATCTCGATGTAACGGCGTCGTTCGTCGAACGCCATCCACCGCGTCATGCCGGACGGCGGCAACAACGAGGCCCAATCAATCTCCTCGCGCGATGCAAACGACCTCGGCAGCAACAAAGCGAACTCCCATTTCTGCTGCTCGGGCCCGTTGCAAATCCAGGCGTGACCAGAAATGCGCGGCTGCGGATCATCGAGCCGATAGTTTTCGGGAATGAACCCGTCGCACCAGAAGTACTGATACCGCCGCTCGGGAAGCCCGGCGAATTCGCCGCAGAGGCGAAATTCCAATCCCACCCAAAATAAGGCTTCGTTCAACAGGTCAGTCTCATCGTGGGTTCAATGGATTCGCTTCAACTGGCGAGCAGACCGGCTTTCCATCGACCCGCACTTCTTCGGCGCACGGTATTCGACTACGTCGCGAGGCGCGACTCCGCGAGACAAATCCTCTCGTGAGGACCACGCTTTGACGAATTGCCGGCGCGGGTTCGACGTGCCAAGACAGTATTGCACCCGATCCCCGTGACGAAGCAAGAATCGAATCTTGCGCATCCAACAATACGATTGCCGAAGGCGACGTTCCAACAAGGCCTCCGTCTCTGCGTCTCCGAGGCCGGCAGGAATCAACGTACAAACGTTCAAAAGGCGTCCGTCGAAGTGCGGACGGAAATCCGTGCCGCTGATCCAGCCGCGGGGGAAGCGGAGTTTGTACAAGATGTTCGCGAAGAGATATCGCACGCGGCAGGCTTCCGCTTAATTTGCAAAGCGTTTGCGAGCTTCGAACGGAGTCTAACCTCGCCGCTCTGCGACGGCTACCAGCACCGCCGGCGGCGGTAAAGTTTGCGAATTCGTTGCAGCTTGCCGGCCGCGAGCGCCGATAAATGCGAGCGACGGCGGAGTCGGGCTTCGTCGTCGCTGCCGGCTGATGATTGCCGGCACTCGAGCCGAGGCAGGCGACATGTGGTGCAATAGCTGTCGACAAGACGTTCCGGGCGTAACCAGCCCGACCGACGGCAAAAACGCCTGTCCGCGCTGCGGAACGCTCCTCGGCGCGGTCGACGCCGGCCTCGATTTGGCCGACTTCACGCCCGAGATTCTCGAAGGCGCCGCTCACGAAGCGACCGCCCCCAAGTACGTGCCGCCCCGCGAAGAGACGCCCGATTTCAAGCCGGCCAAGCCGCCGCGCGGCGAGCCGGTGCGAACGACGTCGCTCCGTTGGGAGGCGGCCAACTGGGAACTCAACGAGAAACTCCGACACGTCGAGCGCGTGACCGCGACGTCGCGCCGCCGGTTCGACGAACCGAGCGCAACGCCGGCGCTCCGCATTATCCTCCTCACACACCGACCACGAACTTTCGCGCCTGCGAGCCGAAGCGGAACCGCCGGCATTCGCACCGCCGCCATCACGACCTTATGCCCCTCCGCCTTACGCGCCGCAGTATCCCTCTCCGCAAAGCCCCGGCGGCCCGCCGAATCCGTATGCTCCAGCTCCTGGGCCCGAGCACGCTCCGCACGAGTGGAACGAACATGCCGACGACGATTTCGCAGACGATGACGGACCACGTCCCGGCGAGCGAACGGCGCTGATCGTCTCGTGGATCTTCCTCGGCCTCGCGACAATGGCGTTTAGCTGCGGCGGATTCTTGATCGGCTGGGGCGCCGTGTCCGAGCGCGCGAGGTTGCAAGAACTCGGCATGCCGATCTTCTTAAGCGGCATCGTGGCGCTGGTCGTCGGCGTGTTGCCGATTGTGATGCTGAAGAGCCTCGAAGCGGAACGGAAACGGCGCGACGCGGCCGAGCTGCAGCGGGCGACGGTGCCGTTCGCCCCGCGACGCACGACGGCTCAGGCTGCGGAACGTCGCGCCGCGTAGCTTGGTCCCAGGCGGAGCCTGGGAAACGAGATCAGATTTCTTGGCCGGCGGCGTCGTTGGCCGCTTGTTGAATCGGAGCCGCGTTGGGATTTTGGGCGGCGGGTTGAGCGGCGACCGGCCGCTTGCCTCCCTGCCCTTCCTCGGCTTCCATGCGGGCCAGAATCACGCGGAAGACGTCAATGTGCCACGTCTCGCCGGCTTGCACTTCTTTCGCCTTCGCGAAAAACGGCGCGGCGCAGCGGGTCGGCGTCGAAGAAGAGCATCACGCCGGTGAGGAAGTACAGGTCGCTCGACGGCTGGTTGATCGCGGCCTGAGCCAGCGCATCGAGATGGGCCGTTTGCGAAATGACGTTCTCGCCGTAGAGCTTCGAGTATTTGAATTCGCCGTCGAGATAGGCGGTCGAAATTCGTAGTCCGTACTTCAACGAATCGACGGCCGCTTCATAACGTCCTTGAGCGACGGCCGCGGCGGCTTGATGAAAATACGCGTCGGCGACGTCGGGTGCGGCCCGCGCCGCTTCCTTGTAGGCGATCCAAGCATCACCGTATTGTTGCTTGCGGAACCAGAGGTCACCGACTTCAAGTTGCTTCTTCGCGCGCTCGCGAGCCGCGGCGTTCGTGGCGGGCACGCGCAAGCGGGGCGGCGCGGGTGAGTTGCCAAGCACGCCGAAGCCGCCGGCGTCGGGAACGACCGGCTTCGCCGCGGTGTTCGGCATCGCCGCCGCGCCGGGCGCGTTGTTGACGTACGTCGTGTTGTTGACGATCGACGTTCCCAGCGGCGGGTCGAGCCCCATCAGCCGACGCACCGGGCCGGGGCCGTAAATAGTTTCCGCCGGAATCACGGCCGGCGGCAGAGCCCAACCGTTGATGTACGGCCGACCCCAATAACCGCCGCGGCCCCAGTAGCCGTAGCCGCCGGGTGCATAGCCGACCCACGGCGAACCGAAACCGTTACTGTATCCGGGCCAACCGAGGCCGCCGCCGGTCCAGCCGTAGCCGGAACCGTAGTAGTAATTCGTATACGGCCCGAGCGGCCCGTAAGTGATCGCTCCGACATTGATGCCGGGCGTGCCGATGAGCGTTGTGCCGGACGTGAACGACGTCTGCGAGCCGAACGCGCCGAAGCCGTTGGCCAATCCAAACCCAGTTGCCTGCCCGAAGGAAGCGCCGCCGCCGACCACGGCGACTTGCGCGCGAGCCGTAGGCACCAACGCTGCGAAAGCAACGACAACGAAGAAGATTCGTTGATGCATAACCCCGGTCCTTTGCAGCCAGAAAGAAATCAAAGGACCCCTCTGAGCTTTAGTAGATCGGAACCGTGCCGAGATTGCAACGTTAGGCGAGACTCAAATGCGGAGTGGGGCACAGCAGCCCCTCCGCACTCGCCACTCATCACTCGCCCCTCGCCGCTTCCTTAGCCTCCGCTCGCCATTCCCAGCACTTTCCGCAGCGCCGTGACGGCGATTTCGCCAAATTGTCGCGGGGGAATTTGCCAGAGCTGAGGGTTCATCGTTTCGATCGACACGGCGCCTTGGTAGCCGATGTCTGCGCAGCCGGGCGACGATCGAGTCGAGCCGGAAGTCGCCGTCGCCGGGAAGAACTCGATCGCCGTCGGAGGCCATTTCGCGCGGCACGCCGATAACGTCGGAAAACTGCACGTGGAAAAGATTGTGCGGCCCGAGCAACCCGAGGTCTTCTTCCTTACTGGGCCCGACGTAGTAGTGATACACGTCAAAGCAGAGCCCGAGGTTTGGCGAACCGACCTGTTCCACAAGCGCGGCAGCCGTTTGCAGGTTGTTGGCCAAGGTCGCGCCGGCCTGAAACTCCAGCGCCAACCGAACGCCGGAAGCTTGCGCCTTCTGGGCGGCTTGCGCGAGCGACATGTTTACGCGGTCGAGCGCCTGCTGATCGAGCGGACCGTGGATATCGCCGGCGATGACGAGCGTGCCGACGCCAAGTTCGGCCAACAGCGCCAGCCGGCGTTCGAAGTGGTTCCAATGTTCGCGACGCGCGTCCCCTTGGCTGATCAGCAGCCCGCCTTGGAACGACGCCGCGGGCACCGTCAGCTCGTGCTGCGCCAGCAGGTCTTTCAACTCCTGCGGCTTCCGCGCGGCGAGCCAGCCTTCGACCTTGCCGAGCCAAAGCTCGATCGCGCCAACATGCCCGGCGGCATAATCTTCGACATCTTTCTCCAGCGGCGCGTGGAGCGTGCAGATTTGGCTGACGGCGGGAATCATGGCGAAGTGTCAGTCGTCCGTAGTCCGTGGTCCATTGTTGAAAAGAAGCTCTACCGACGTGCCGCGTCCAACAACTGACAACGGACTACGGACAACGAACTACTCTCCGTGAATCTGCTTGGCGATTTCCGCCGGACAGTCGTCGGCCTTGATGCGCCATTGCTTCAAGCTGTCGCGATCGCGCACGGTGACGGTGCCGTCGGTCAGCGTTTGACCGTCGACGGTGATGCAATACGGCGTGCCGATTTCGTCTTGGCGACGATACCGGCGGCCGACCGCGCCACCGTCGTCGTAATAAACGTTGAACTGCTTCTTCAGCGCGCGATAAATCTTTTGGGCCGCCTCGGGCATGCCGTCTTTCTTCACCAGCGGCAACACGGCCGCTTTGATCGGCGCGAGCCGCGGGTGGAGCTTGAGCACGACGCGTTCTTGCGGCTTGCCGTTTTCGTCGGGGGCCGTGTCTTCGTGATAGGCTTCGCACAAAAAGGCGAGCGTAGCCCGATCCGCACCGGCCGACGGCTCAATGACGTGCGGCACGAACCGCTCGCGAGCCTGGTCGTCGAAGTAGCTGAGGTCTTTACCGCTGCCGCGATGCTTCGGCTTGCCGTCGGGACCGAGTTCGACCTTGAGATCCGGCTTCGAGTTCGGGTCGAGCTTCCCTTCCATATGGCTGCGCAGATCGAAATCGCCGCGGTGCGCAACGCCCTCGAGTTCGCCGAACTCGCCGGCCGGCAAGAACGGGAACGCGTACTCAATGTCGGCCGTGCCGATCGAGTAATGGCTGAGCTCTTCCGCGTGATGCTCACGGAGCTGCAAGCGATCGCGCGGCAAGCCGAGATCGAGGTACCACTGGTAACGGCGGTCGCGCCAATACTTGTACCACTGCTGGCTCGTGTCGGGCTTGCAGAAGAACTCGATTTCCATTTGTTCGAACTCGCGCGAGCGGAACGTGAAGTTACGCGGCGTGATTTCGTTGCGGAAGCTCTTGCCGACCTGTGCGATGCCGAACGGCACTTTGACGCGCGAGCTGTCGACGACGTTCTTGAAGTTGACGAAGATGCCTTGCGCCGTTTCCGGGCGCAGGAACGCCGCATCGTCTTCGCCGCCTAAAGCGCCGACTATCGTCTTGAACATCAAGTTGAATTCGCGCGGCGCCGTGAGCGTGCCCGGAACATTGGCCTCCGGGGCAACGACGGCCGTCAGCGGGGTGCCGGCCTTCACGATGTCGGGCAGCTTCTTCACGTCGACGATCTCAAACGCTTCGTCGGCGTTCTTCGAGCGCACGGAGTATTTGCCGCCGGCCCGCTTGAAGAGCTCGGTCTTTTGTTCGTCGGGTGTGGAAGCCAGCGTCGTCCAAACTTCGGTAAACGGCTGCTGTTTGCTGATTTCAGGGTTCGTCGAGTGATTCGGCTTCACCGCGAGCGTGACCGCGTAAATTTGGTCGTAGCGGTAACGCTTCTTGGTGCTCGTGCAGTCGACCATGAAATCATGGAACAGGTCGTAGTGGCCCGAGCACTTCCAAACCTGCGGGTGCATGATGATCGTGCAGTCGAGGCCGGTCATGTCGTACGTGCTCGGCGCACCGGGGAGCTGCGAGAGCTCGTCGTGGCCGGTGACCATGTCGCGCCACCACGCTTCTTTGACGTTCCGCTTCAGCTCGACGCCCAAGGGGCCGTAGTCCCAGAAGCCGTTGAGGCCGCCGTAGATTTCGGAGCTTTGAAACAGAAAGCCTCGCCGTTTGCAGAGCGAGACGAGTTTATCCATGTCCATGGCGTGCAGGTGTCAGAGGGTGAGCGGTCAGGAGTTAACAGAAGCGGAGAGTCGTCGACGCTTGGTGACATCACCGGTGATATCACCAAGCAGGTCAGTTTACCGATGGGCCAAATGGGGGTCTACCGCAGCGTGATACGGCCCGTTGCCGGATCGAGCCGCGGCAGCACCGCGCGAGCGTCGATTTCGGAGGCCGTGTCGATATCGGCGTCGAATCCTTCGGCGATCAGGTTGCGGCCCCCTTGGCACTGGCGCAAGGCTACGGCGAGCGAGCGGCCCGACGCCGTGAACGAGCGCCACGCGTCGCGGGCCAGCAGAGCTTGATCGTTGAACCCCGCGGCAGGCAGCCCCAAGCGCTCGACGACCGCTCCCGCGAAGAGCGCATCTTCGGCCGTAACCACGCCGCCGGTGCCCGCACAGAGAACGTCAACCCGTTCGCACTTCGCCACGGCGGCGACGACCGCGGACAAGTTGACGAACGCTCCCATGAGCAGTTCGCCGGCTTGCGAGGCCCGGCGCATCGCGCGCGTACCGTTGGTCGTGGTGAAAACGACCGTGCGACCGCCGACGCTCTCGCGCACGTATTCCGTCGGCGAGTTGCCGAAGTGGAACCCTTCGATCCGTCGGCCTTGTCGTTCGCCGCCCAATCGGACCTCGCCGCCCAGCTTCGCCGCCGTCGCGCGGGCCTCATCAATCTCTAGGCACGGCACGACGCACTCGGCCCCGGCCGCCAAAGCGTGGCAGATCGTCGTCGTGGCCCGCAGTACGTCGACGACGATCACCGTACGCCCCGCCATGTCGGCGGGTTCGACGAGCGCCGGCAGCAGATGGACGCGAAGTTCGAGCATGCTCATTTCTAGGGAAGACGGTTAACCGCGGCCGGCGGTTCGCGGTTGGGCTGTCAGGCCGCGGATTCGCGAGTATTTCTCGGGCAAAACGGCCTCATCGTACCCGAGAGGCCCCTTTGCAACCCAGGGGCCTTGCACGACAATCAATCGTTTCTGTAGGGAACGCCCTCCGCGGGCTTCCGTGCCTGCGTGAGTTTGCATGTCTACCGCCACGACCGACCGCCCGACGACCGTCGACAAATCCGAGCGCCGCATTCGGAGCATGTTCGGCGAGATTGCGCCGCGCTACGATTTGCTGAATCACCTGCTGTCGATGTCGATCGACAAGCGGTGGCGGAAGAAGACGGTCGGTCTGGTGCCGCCCGTGGCCGGAGCCGGCCCGATCTTAGACCTTTGCACCGGCACGGGCGACTTGGCCTTGGCTTACGACAAAGCCGCGGCCGGCAAAGTGCCGATCGTCGGCGCGGATTTCTGCCATCCGATGTTGGCGATCGGTCGGAAGAAAGGACATGAGGCCGGCGGCGACGGTCGACTGACGTTCGTCGAAGCGGATGCTCAACACCTCCCCTTCCCCGACGCGATGTTCCAAATCGTCTGCGTGGCGTTCGGCCTGCGCAACGTCACTGATACGGACCGAGGCATCCGCGAGATGACGCGCGTTTGCGCACCGGGGGGCAAGGTGGCCGTGTTGGAATTTTCACAACCGGCGTGGCGACCGTTTCGCGCGGTTTACAACTGGTACTTCGCCAACATTCTGCCGCGCATCGGGCAATGGCTCAGCGGTTCTCCGCAACAAGCCTACAGCTACCTGCCGGCCAGCGTCGGACAGTTCCCATGCGGCGAAGCGTTGGCAGAGCGAATGCGCACGGCCGGGCTGCGCGACGTCTGGTTCAAGCCGTTCACGATGGGCATCGCGACGCTGTACGTCGGGACAAAATAGTCGATGGCCGGCGAAGGCAAAAAGATCGTGCTTGCAATGACCGGCGCCAGCGGAGCGGCGTACGCCGTGCGTTTGCTGGACGTGCTCTTGGCGGCCGGGTGCGACGTGGCCGTGAGCATTTCGCCGGCCGGGGCTGCGGTGCTCAAGCAGGAGTTGGACCTCGACCTCGATCTGAGCTCCGTGGCGCTCGATGATCTGCTGCCGGCAACCGTGGACGACATGGAAACGTCGCCGCGTTGGCAGACGTTGCGGGCCGTACTGGGCGACGGGCCTTTGGCTCGGCATCCGGCGGGGGACGCCGTCGTCGAGCGGTTCACGTATCACCATCATCAGAACCTCTTCGCGCCGATCGCCAGCGGGTCTTCGCTGACCGCGGGCATGGTCGTCTGCCCGTGCAGCGGCGGCACCTTGAGCGGCATCGCGCACGGCACGAGTGCGAACCTGATCCAACGGGCCGCCGACGTGCACCTGAAAGAACGCCGCAAGTTGATCCTCGTGCCGCGCGAAACGCCCCTCTCGATGATTCAGCTCGACAACATGCGCCGCTGCGCCGAAGCCGGCGCGGTCGTGCTGCCCGCGATGCCGGGCTGGTATCACGGCGCACGAACCCTGCGCGACTTGGTCGACTTCGTCGTGGCCCGAATCTGCGATCAACTCGGCGTGGCGAACCAGCTCATGAAGCGTTGGGGCGAGACGGAATGAGCGCGAACATCGGCACGCACGATGTGGAACGGCCGAAACTCTCGGCCTGGGCCCGCGTTCGCATGTTCGGCGAGTTGATCCGCTTCAGCCACACGATCTTCGCGCTGCCGTTTGCGGTACTCAGCGCGGCGATGGCCTTGTTGCCGCGGTATTACCTTCATGCCTACCGCAATTTGTTGTTCCCGACGTCGGGGACTTTTTCGTCAGATGCGAGTGCTGCAGAAATTGCCGAGGCCAAGCAACAGATTTCCGAGGGTTTGGCGGCCGCGTCAGTACCTTGGTTCCGCTGGCAAGAAGTCGTCGGCATCCTCCTCTGCATGGTCTTCGCCCGCAGCGCGGCGATGGCGTTCAATCGCGTGGTCGATTGGAAATTCGACGCCGAGAACCCGCGCACGCAGAAGCGGCATATTCCCGCCGGCCTCATGTCGCGCAGCACGGTCATCGGCTGGACGATTGCGTGTTCGGTCGGATTCGTCGCGAGTACGTTGCTGTTCTTGCCGAATCGGTGGCCGCTGATTCTCTCGGTGCCGTTTCTGGCGTTCATCTGCGGCTATAGCCTGACGAAGCGATTCACGTCGCTGGCTCACTTTTGGCTCGGCACGTCGCTGATGCTCGCGCCGATTTCCGCGTGGATTGCGATTCTCGGCGACGCCGCGTTTCGCATGCCCTGGCCGCCGATCATCCTCGGCGCGGCCGTACTCTTTTGGGTCGCCGGGTTCGACATTATTTACGCCACGCAGGACGTGGACGTGGATCGCAAGCTGCGGCTCCGTAGCGTGCCCGCGCGGTTCGGAGTTGCAGGGGCGCTGAGCATTGCCGCCGGCTGCCATCTGCTGACGGTCGTCCTCTTCGCGCTGCTGCCGACCGTGTTCCCCGCGTTCGGCACGGCATGGTACCTGGGGGTCGCGGCCGTCGCCGTGCTGCTGATCTACGAACATGCCCTCGTTCGGCCTGACGATCTCACACGCGTAAACGCGGCGTTTTTCCATTGCAATGCGATCGTCAGCCTAGGGCTGCTGGCGGTGGGGCTCTTGGATTTGTTTGTTTGAAGCACACTGATACGATGATGTAACGCACGCATTTGATTGAAAGAAGTGGAAATGACGAAGTTTGCCGAGATTCAGCAGAAGGTTCTTGCCGGTGAGCGGCTCTCGTTCGACGACGGCGTGCATCTCTATTCGCCCGAAGTCGATTTGAACGAGCTCGGGGCGTTGGCAAACGTCGTGCGCGAGCGGATCAACGGCAACTACGCGTATTTCAACATCAATACGCATCTGAATCCGACGAACGTCTGCATTTATCGCTGCATCTTCTGCGCGTTTCGGGCCGACCTGAAAGACCCGCGCGGCTACGCGATGAGCGACGAGCAGATTCTGGCACGCGGTCGGGAAGCGGTCGAAAACGGTTGCACGGAGATGCACATCGTCGGCGGCCTGCACCATCAGCGGAAGTTTGATTGGTACTTGAACATCGTCCGCATCTTGCACGAAGCCTATCCGCGGCTGCATCTCAAGGCCTGGACGGGGGTCGAGATCAACTGGTTTCAGCACCTCACCGGTTGGTCGATCGAAAAAATCCTTACGACGCTGCGGGAAGCCGGCCTCGGCAGCTTGCCCGGCGGCGGGGCGGAAATATTTCACCCCGAGGTTCGCGATATTATCTGCGAACACAAGGCCGACGCCGAAAACTGGCTCGAAATCCATCGCACGGCCCATCGCCTCGGGCTGCGCAGCAACTGCACGATGCTCTACGGACATATCGAAAAGGCCGAACACCGGGTCGATCACTTGATCAAGCTCCGCTCGTTGCAAGACGAGACCGGCGGCTTCCAGACGTTCATTCCTCTGGCCTTCCATCCCGACAACACGAAGATGGCGGACATCAAGAAGCCTTCGAGCTTGACGGACCTGCGGACGATGGCCGTGAGCCGGCTGATGCTCGACAACATCCCGCACATGAAGGCCTACTGGATCATGCTCGGCATCGGCACGGCGCAAACGGCCTTGGCCTACGGGGCCGACGACTTGGACGGCACCGTGCGGCACGAACTCATCTACCACGACGCCGGCGCGGAAACGCCCGAGGTGCTTTCGGTGGAAGACATCAAGAACCTGATCGTGGAAGCCGGCCGCGAACCGGTGGAGCGCGACACGCTCTATCACCGCGTCGTCCGCGACGGACTCCGTTGGGAGACGAGCGAACCAATCGAAGCGGCCGTGTAAGTGAACAGCAGACCGTTTAGCTAAGAGCCGAGCAACATTTCCTTCCGTCGAGCCGCCGTATGGGTGCGGCGCAGTCTTCCGAGTCGTGCCGCATGTTTATCGACCTGCTCGAAAAGTACGGAATGCTCCCCTTCTGGGTCAGCATGGGCGCGGCCCTGTTTTGCCTAGCCCCGGCTTGGTTTCGCAAATCGCGACGGGCTGCGGCGACGGCGCTGACCGTGGTCTGGGTGGCCGGCCTCTTTTATGTGCCGTACTTCTTCTATCACTACGTCGGCTACGGCAAGGCGATGGAGGCGTCGGGCATCGGCGTCGTGCTCGACCCGAAAGATCGCGAGTTCTACGCCGGCACGTTCGAGGCCGGGGTCATCTACCTGGCGCTGATGGGCGTCACGGCGTCTACGTATACCGTGCTTTCGTGGCATCGTCCGCGCCGCCGCGTAAGCAGAACTTGGAACTGGAACTGCAAAAGGCGCTGCGATCGCGTCATGAGAAGGCCGCCCGCGAAGACGCCGGCGGGAAGCGCGACGATCACCCTGCGACCGACGATTGATCGCCGCGGCGAGTTTAGCTTCGATACCACCACAGCAGTTCGCCGCAGCCGAACGACGCCAAGTTCGCGACGACGATCGCCAGAAAATCTCGCCGCAACGCTGCGAAGTCGGCAGGCCGGCGAGCGCGCCACGTACTCCAAGTAGAACAGCGCACACTCCGCCGCCGGCGCAAACGTCTCCGCGATCGCCAAATACACGGCTCGCGACGTTTGCGGGCCGAGCGCCGTCGGCAAGACGACGACCACGATCGGGTACGTCACCGCCGTGAGCCAGAACGCGGCCGTGATTCGGTCTTTCAACGAATGCCGGGCCGAGAGCACCACATACAGAATCGGCAATTCGACGGCGACGGTCAGCGCAGTACCCGAGCGGCAGGAAGCTCCACAACTGCGACGAATCGGGCACGCTCGGCCTCCGCAAACCGCGAGACTACAGCAACCGCAACAGAAACGGCACTTCGGCCAGCACGTGCAACATGGCGACCGTGAAGTAGACGTCGCGGGTCCAAGGATAGTCGATCAGAAATCCGGCCCAGAGCAGCAGCGTGACGAGCAGCCCCAGCGTGAGAGTCGCCGCGACGGCGCGTTTCCACCCGACGCCGCGCTGCGCGAGCGGAATCCGCTCAAGCCGCCACGGCGCACGAAGCGAGGCAATGAGCGGAATCGCCAGAATCCACACGCCGTAGTGCAACATCTCGAGAAACACGTGAGCGGCGACGAGAAACCGCGTCGACAGGCCCGAGACGATTCCTTCGCCGGCGTGCCGCGTGATGCGGACCGAGAGCGCATCGTCGCCCGGCAGATCGGGGAGATCGGCCAAGCGCCACCAGAGCAACCCCAAGCAGAGCGGTACCAGCGGCAAGGCGAAGCGGTACGCGCACCGCCACGCCGTGTTGCGGCGGCCGAGTTCGCGATCGACGAACCAGAGCGCGACGAGCGGATGCAAGTAGACGAGCCCCAGATCCCAGGCGAGCGGCCAGAGCCAAGCCAGCGCCGCCATGCCGCCGGCGACGGGAAGCAGGCCGGTCCAATCGCGCCGCGGGTTCTGCCGAGCGCAAGGCGCGGCCAACGTCGCGATCCAGACGACGAGACAGGAATTCCACGCGGCCAGCGCGACGTTCCAGCTTTCGGCGTCCCACGCATAGCGGCGGCCGAGCCCGGGGAGCGAGGCGAACGCTGCGGTGAGCCCGACGACGCCGGCGATGCCGGTCAAGAAATATCCCCGCAGCGCGCCAGTACGGCGGCATTCGCGTGAGAAAGTAGCGAGCCTCGAGCCAATTGTGCGGGCCGGCGAAGAGAAAGACCGTGACGATCGAAACGCCGAGCGGCGCCGCGCCGGCCGCCAGAGCCAAGCCGACGACCACGAGCGACAGCACGACGACGGCCCGCCGATCAACGGCGACGGGCTCCGCAACGGCGTGCGCAGGCAACGAGGAAACGCTCATACCGACTCGCGAGCGACGAACAGCGGTTGACGACTAACGTTAGCGCTCGCCCGGCGGCAGGACACGCTTGTATTTCGGCTTGGGCTTGGTGCCGACTACGAGTTCGATCGGACCGTCGTCGACGATTTCCACGACGACGACTCCGTGAAATCCGTCGGCAGGAACTTGGAACGCCGCGCCGGGTTGTTCGCGAACGCTCGGCGGCGCCGCGTTGCCCCAGGCCGGTAACGTCGTCGCTCCGAACAACGACAGCGCGATCAAAGCCGCGGCAGCGCCGTAGCGATTCTTCCCGCGGACGAGGAACACGGCCGCGATGCCTGCGGACAGGCACAATCCGGCGGCGATCGTTCGCCAATTCTGCGGCGACCAATTTCCTTGAGCGTTATTGGCCGCCTGCGCCCTGGCCGGTAACGCCCCCTTAGGAATGCGCAAGAACGACACGTCCTTGTCGGCGGTCGCCGTGAGGCGCAGATCGTAGGAATCCTTGCCTTCCGGCAAATCGGCCGGAGGAGGCGGAATATCGGCTTGAGCGAGCGAAGCCGAAAGCGAGAGGGTCCAGAGAACCAGGCCGCACACTGTTAAAGCTGCACGCATCGATCGTCTCCATAACGCGACGGGTAACTTCCCGGTGTTTTATCGCATTGTCGTCCGACGAGAAAGAATTTCGCGACGATCGCTTGGCGACATCGGGCCTTTGCTTCATTACGGCGATGAGCGATACGCCGCGTGGCCGTAGTATTTCGGGCGATCATCGAGCCGAACGTGGAGCCAGGAAACTCCGGCGCCGGCCGTGCTGAGCCAGACCGGCTTTTCGCTAATGCGGCGGGCCATGGCCTCGCCTACGTGTTGCCACAGCGCATCACTTTGCGAAGGCTGAGCGTTGCGGAGAAACGCCGCGAGATGGCCGTAACTTGCCGCGGCCGTGGGGGGCGCGGGAACGACGAGCGTCGCATCCCCGCTCAAGTTGGCGAACGTGACGATGCCGTCGACCGCGCCGGCGTAGTGTTCGGCGAAGGCCTTGCGATCAGGGCGAGCGGCGAGGCCGGGGCTATCGAGCTGCACGAATTCGAACGGCCGACCGAGCGCGGCCGAAGTCACGCCGGGCGTTTCCCAGCGGTAGGCTTCGTACGGCGCCTGCTTCAAGAGCTCGACGAACCAAAGGCGAAACGTGGCATCGAAGCGCCAACTCTCAATGACCTCGGCATAGGTCGCCGGTCGCGAATCGAGATCGACGGCGATCTGCAGCCCGCGCGCCTGCGGCAACTCCGTGCGATACGACGACCACATACGTTGGGCTGGTCCTCAAATGACAAAAACCCAGGGACCGAAGTCCCTGGGTCGGAGAATCGGCGACGGCGAGCAGCCGCGGCAAACGAACGGCTCAGCTCTGAATGTAGCTCTTCAGGTAATGATTTTCGACGACCGCCATGTGGTGGTGGGCCTTCACGACGTCGCCGATCGAGATCATTCCCTTCAGCTCTTCGCCGTCCATGACCGGGAGATGGCGAATACGATGTTCGGTCATCAGCCCCATGGTTTCGTCGATCGAATCCAGCGGGCTGCCGGTTTGAATGTCGCTCGTCATGCACTCGACGACCGATTGTTCGCCCAACGGGCGCTGACTCTTCGCACAGGCGATGAGAATGTCGCGCTCGGTGATGATGCCCAGCACGCGCCCGAGCGGGCCGAGATCTTCGCGGACGACGAGCGAACCGATTTTATGTTCGACCAGTTTCTGCACGACGTCGGCCAGCGTGGCGCTGGGCGTGATGCAGTAAACGGTCGTCCCTTTGACGCGCAAAATATCCATCAGTTTCACGACGCAATCCTCCTGCGGAAGAAGATAGGCGAACGAAACAAATCGAAATCGGGTCGATGCTCGCCGGCACGAACTTGCCGACGCCGCGTCGACTCGGTCAGTCTTCATCGATCGCGCGACGAACGTCGCTTCGCCGCCCGCGCATCGTGAAGATCGCGTGCGGCGCAGAAATGTCGAACCACGACGCTCCGTTGTCGTCGCGCTGCCCCTGCATCGAACCGGACCTGCCTCTACTTGCGACTCTAACGATTTCTTCCGCGGTGGGTCAAAGAAAATCTTCGCGCAAAGTTGCATCGCGCTGTCGCGATGAAAAGCCGGCTCGCGGCTCTTCGATCGACGTACGACTTGCTTGTGAAAGAAGTCACGAAGCCGGCCTACACATGTGGCAAAGAGGCAACGTCACTTTCGGCGGGTCGACGCCGGCTGCGCAACTTCGCGCGTAGCGCGCGGGGAGTTCGGCCGCTTCGAGTTTGCGGAAGTTCAGGTCGGTCGTCGGGTCGTGCCCTTGCAGGATAAGCGTTCCCTTGGCGAGCCGGAGGCCGTTGCGCGGGTTGTCGTGCGGGCGCGCGTATCGGTCCAATCGCTGACTTGCGTGCCGTTGACCCAGCAGGCCATGTGCGGGCCGCTGACGACCAAGACTTGCGTGAACCAGGTGAAGTCGTCGGCCAGGACGGCGCGGGCGTCTTGCCGCCGATAGAACCCGCCGGTGCCGCAATCGACGGGCTTCGTGCGGTCGCCGTCTTTGTAACCGTTCTGCACTTGGCATTCGTAGCCGTTGGTCCGTTCACCCGGAATGCTGCGGAAGAACACGCCCGAGTTGAGTCGCTTGCCGTTGGAGAAGCAATCCCAGCGGGCGATGAAGTCGCCGAACTGGGCTTCGCTCTCGAGTTGGCCGCTACCGTTCTTGACGTTGATCTCGCCGGCCGACGTCACGGTGAACACGCTCTTCGACTCCGGATGGTTCTTCCAACCGGCGAGGTCTTTGCCGTTGAAGATCGGCTTCAATCCCAGCGGCTTCAGCTTGATGTTGCGAAAGGCGACCGGCCCCATGTTGTGCTGCAAACCGATCCGTCCGCGGCCCAGCGGCGCGGGGTCGGTGTAGTCGAGCACCGTTTCCTTCCCGATCTTCACGACGAGCCTGGCCCCTTCCGCGGTCACCTCGTAGGTGCGCCAATCGCTCGAATCAACGAATTTCACGGCCTTTTCGCGGCCGACGAACGAGCCGTTGGAAAACGGGCTCGTCTCCGGCCCGGCGATGTTCAACTCGTAGCAATCTTTGGCCGGGTCAGTCGGCTTGAGCGGCGTGCGGAGGAAGATGCCGCTATTCGTGGCCGGCACCGCTTTGAAATCGCACTTAAAGACGTAGTCGCCGAAGTCGCTGGTCGTGCAGAGCAGGCTCTTCTCGCCGGACGACACGGTGATCGCGCCGTCGACGACCTTCCAATCGGCCGGAGCCGAGGGTTCCCAGCCGTAGAGCGTGGCGCCGTCGAAGAGCGAGAGCCAGCCGTCTGCGATTTCGGCCGGTGTGAGTTCGACCGGATACGGCCGAGGACCGGGCTTATCGGAATCCGGCGAAGTCGGAGAGGTCGCCGCCACGGCGGAACCGCCCGGCGATGCGGAAGCTGAGCCCACGGCTGCACCCGACGATGAACCTCCCGACGGGTTCTTCTTCGGCTCGCAACCCATGAGCCCGACCGACAACGCAACCACGGCAATCAAACGCCACGACATGGCGGAATCCTCGACGACGGAAAGGACGACCCGAAGCGGTCGTCATCTTAGTCGAGGGCTAAGACCGACAAAAGCCGCCGAGATTCAAGCGTTCGGCGATGTTTCGATTTCCAGCCGTACTTCGCCGACCTTGCCGCCGGCGACGAGGCGGAACTCGAGATGGTTACGCGGTTGCAGCGCGGCCGTGATGTCGCAGATGGCCGATCCGTCGAGCTGCGAAAGCTCCTGCGGCCGGTCGTTCAGCGCGACGTGCTGCAAGCCTTCGGCGGCTTCGATGACCAAGCGGACGACGTCGCCGGCAGCGAGGCCCGTCGGCTTATGAAATGCGCAACGGCGCACGGTGCCGCTGTCGTCGGTCGGTGAAACTTCCCACGGTTCGCGCAAGCGAATACGGTGCGGTGCCATCGGCCGTTACTCGCTGTTCAGCTTTCCAAACCGGGGCTCCAGCGGCAGCCGGAACAGGACATCTCGCAGGTGCTTCGCCAAGGCGTCAGCCGCCAGTAGAGCGTTTTCCTTCAGTCGCCAAAGATCTTTCGCACTCGCCGGACGTCGCCACAAAGCGCCGAACACGGCCCCCAGCGTTCGCGCCGTCGTCTTGGCGGACATCAATGGCTCGAGGTCCGACGGTAAGTCTTCGTCGACCGGATCGCTCACCACGCGCAGGACCAAGCAGGACACGCCGCGCACTTCGCAGGCTTCGACCACGGCGGCCGATTCCATCTCGCAGACGGAGGCTCCCGTTTTCACGCCAAGAGCCCGTTTGTCTTCACTGCGGGCCACGATGCCGGGCACCGTGACGAACCGCGCCGGCTTGCCGGGCGAAGCCGCGTCGTTCGCCGCGGCCTTCGCAAGGCTCGCCGCCAGGGGGGCGGTCAGTTCGGGTCGCTCGAAGTATTCCACGGCCGCGAGAATCTGGTTGCGGGCCACATCGGCTTGTAGGCCGCCGCAGAAGCCGGCCGAGATGATCCATTGCGGACGGTGAACATCGAGCAACATCTGCGTGGCGCGGGCCGCGGCCGCCGGGCCGGGACCGGAGGTCGCCAAGACGATTAACCGATCGCCCAGTCGACCGGTGCGAATCGGAACGCCGGACGCTTCGACGTACGAAATATCGGCCAGCAGGTCTTCCGTGCAACCTTGCTCGGCGCCCAAGGCGAACACCACGCCGATATCCGCACGTTCGCCGAGGCTCATAAACACAATCGCCCGGCAACTTGGCCGCGGCTACTTATTGACGACGAGTTCAAACGTGCCGGCCTCGGTGCGTCGCAGCGCCGGCTCAGGCATGCCCGAGGGGCCTTCGATACGCGTGGAGGCGAGCGTCGGCAACGGCTTGCCGCGCGTCGGACCGAGCAGCATCACGCGCACGGTCCGCCACAAACCGCGGAGCGATCCGAAGGTCGCCGTGACCGCACTCGGCTCGTAGCCGGAGTGAACCATGCAGTCCTGACACTTCGGATTACCGCTCTTACAACCGTAGTCGGCCCACTTCGTCGTGTCGAGCAATTCTTGAAACGTCTCGACATGCCCTTCGCCGAGCAAGTAGCAGGGCTTCTGCCAGCCGAACACGTTGTACGTCGGGTTACCCCACGGGGTGCATTCCAAATCGAACTTCCCTTGGAGGAATTCGAGGAACAGGGGCGACTGATTGAAGACCCACTTGCGCGGCTTCTCCAGCAACGAACGAAACAACCGCACCGTCTTTTCACGACGAAGGAAGTGATCCTGATCGGGCGCCTTTTCGTAGCTGTAGCCGGGCGAGAGCATCATCCCTTCGACGCCGAGGCGCATCATCTCGTCGAAGAAGCCGCGAATCCGCTCGGGATCGGCCGTATCAAACAGCGTGGTATTCGTCGTAACGCGGAAGCCTGCGGCGAGCGCGGCTTTAATCGCATCGACGGCGATGTCGTAAGTTCCCTCGCGACAGACGGCGTGATCGTGCTCTTCGCGCGGGCCGTCCATATGGATGGAGAACGACAAATACTTCGACGGCTTAAACCGAGGCAACGCTTCCTTGAGCTTCAGGGCGTTCGTGCAGAGGTAGACGTACTTCTTACGGGCGACGAGACCTTCGACAATCTCGACAATCTGCGGATGCAAGAGCGGCTCGCCGCCGGGTATGGAAACCATCGGTGCGCCGCATTCGTCGACGGCTTTGAAGCAGGCCTCGGGCGAAAGATTCTTCTTGAGAATCTCGGAGGGAAACTGAATCTTGCCGCACCCGGCACAGGCCAAGTTGCAACGAAACAGCGGCTCCAGCATCAACACCAACGGGTATCGCTTGCGACCGCGCAGCCGTTGCCGCATCACATAAGACGCGACGGTGAACATTTGCGAAATCGGCACGGCCATGACTAGTTCCTTCGCAATCCGTTTAGGTCAGGAGAGGAACCGCTGATGGACGCAGATAAACGCTGATGAGACAAGCATTGCAACCTAATTCACTTTCCCATCTGCGTTCATCCGCGTTTATCTGCGGTTTCATATTCCGAGGTTATAGCACTGCGGGGTGTTCCAACATCGGACCGCGGGCCGCGTGTTCAACCGTTTCCAAATGCTCGCCCACCGCTTCGGCCCAACGCGAGAGGGCCATCAGCGGGAAGTAAATGCGGTAGTAATGGTAGCGCAAGTAGAACACGCGAGGGAAGCCGGTGCCGGTGAAGTCGGCTTCGTCCCAACTGCCGTCGGCCTTCTGCGTATCTATCAGGTAATGGATGCCGCGAGCCACGGCTTCGTGATCGTGTAGGCCGGCCGCGATCAACCCCAGCACGGCCCAAGCGGTTTGCGACGGCGTCACGTTGCCTGAGCCGCGCAGGCGCGGGTCTTCGTACGTATCGCACGATTCGCCCCAACCGCCGCCGGGTTGTTGGCAACAGAGCAACCATTGACGGCCAGCGACGATCATCGGATCGTCGGGCGACATGCCGACGGCTCGCAAACCGGTGACGACTTGCCAAGTGCCGTAAATGTAGTTGACCCCCCAACGGCCGAACCAGGAACCGTCGGCTTCTTGCGACTTACGCAGATAGGCGACGGCCCGATCGACGGCCGGATCGCCCAACCGGCGACCGAGCGTACCGAGCGCCTCCAGCACACGGGCCGCGAGATCCGGCGTGCTCGGGTCGATCATGGCGTTGTGATCGGCGAACGGCACGTAGCAGAGCAGCTCCATGTCGTTGTCGCGATCGAAAGCGCCCCAACCGCCGTCGAGATTTTGCATGGCCAGAAGCCAACGCTCGGCCCGCTGCAACGCGGCGGTGGTGCGGCTCAGGCGGGCCGCTTCTTGTTCTTCTTCAAAGCTCGGAGCGGCGTCGCCGTCGCGATGCAGAGCCAGATCCGGCGGATCGAGGGCGGTCGACGGCGGCACGTATTGCGTGGCCAGAGCCATGGCGACCATGGCCGTGTCGTCGACGTCCGGATAGAAGTCGTTTTCGTATTCAAAGCACCAACCGCCGCCGAGCGGAGCGTCGACCGTTTCGCACCAGTCTCCCTGCCGCATGATCTGCTTGTCGAGCAACCAGCCGATCGCCTCGCGCATGGCCGGATGATTCGAGCCGAGCCCGGCGTCGCTCAAGGCTCGCAAGGCGATGGCCGTATCCCAAACCGGCGACTTGCACGGTTGCAGGTGGGCCGTCTTTTGTTCTTCGATGATCAGCCCGTCGAGCCGCTCCACGCAGTAACGCATTTCGGGCGAGTCATCGGAATAGCCGAGCACGCGCAGGGCGACGATGCTCCAAACCATGGGCGGAAAGATCGCGCCGAGGCCGTCGCTGCCGGCGAACCGTTCGACCATCCACGCTTCCGCTTGTTTCAAGGCTCGCTTACGGAGCGGCTTGATGTTCTTGGCTTCGCAGAACTTGAACGTGTTGTCGACGGTGCGGAAGAAGCGATCCCAGCTAAAGAGACCGGTGCTTCCGGCAAGGCCCGGGCAGCGCAACGGCGGCCATTCGTCCGGCCGCTTGAGGAACAACTCGCGAATACCTTCTTCAGGAGCAAGTTGAGCAACAGGCCGATGAGCCCACATGATCGCCAAGGGCACGACGATCGTCCGGCTCCAGGCGCTCATCGAGTAAACGTTGATCGGGAACCACTTGGGGAGCAGCATCATTTCCGGCGGCACGGCCGGACATTGGTCGTACGAAATCTGCCCCAAAAGCGCGAGGTAGAACCGCGTGAAGCTGTTCACGGCGTCGGCGCCGCCGGCCAGCAAGATGGCCTTGCGAGCCCGCTGCATTTCGGCGCTCGAGGGTTCGTGTCCCGTAAGCTTGAGCGCGAAGTAGGCTTTAACGCTGATCGAGACGTCGAGCTTGCCGCCCGGGTACTGCGACCAGCCGCCGTCGGCGTTTTGCTTTTCGAGGATGTAGCGGGCGCACTTGAGGGCGATCTCGCCGTCGTGCTTGCCGAGGTAGGCCAAGAGCAGGATGTATTCGCTCTCGAGAATCGTGTCTCCCTCGAGTTCGGCGCACCACGAACCGTCGGAAGCTTGCTCGCCGAGGAGCCATTGTCGGGTGCGGCCGATTGCGCGACGCAGAGGCGCCGCCAGCCGCTGATGCTCAGGCTCGTCCATGGTGAGAGTCACAGGAGAATAAGCCACTCGTTGTCCGTCCGTGGACACGAGACGAATGTTCCGGCCGTAATCCATGCCAGGCGCTCGCGATTCGTAGGTCACGGCGTTCATCCTTGATTCGCCGGCCCGACGACCGGAGTCGCGGGCACTCGGTAGCTTAGGCCGATTGAAGCGACGTCACAAGGGGATTCAACCACGGCCGGAGAGCCGGCACATTCGGCAAATCCCGCAAAACGAGGCCCTACAAATCCCGCAGCCCTTCCGCTTTGCCGGCATTGAACTAAGCTACACAGGTTCAGGGTTCGGGGATCAACGCCCAGGGCAAATGCAGCCCGCTGACCGCCCCGTCGTCTTGTCCAACCCTGAACTTCGAACTTGAACCCCGAACCGCATCCATGCCCCGCCTGACAGGCATTTTCACGCCGAACATCGTCACGCTTGACGACGCCGGCGAGATCAACGAAGCCGAGCTGCGCCGCTACACCGACTGGCTCATCGCCAAAGGGGTTCACGGCCTGTATCCCAACGGTAGCACCGGCGAGTTCACACGGTTCACGCCCGAGGAACGACGCCGGATCGTGGCGATCATGGCCGATCAGACGCGAGGCCGCGTACCGATCTTAGCCGGGGCGGCCGAGGCCAATGTCCGCGAAACCTTGGCCGCCTGCGAGTATTACCATTCGCTTGGCGTACGGGCCGTGGCGATTGTTTCTCCTTACTACTACAAGCTGAGCCCGGCCTCGGTTTATGCGTATTTCTCGGAGATCGGTCGAAACACGCCGATCGACGTGACGCTCTACAACATCCCGATGTTCGCCTCGCCGATCGACGTACCGACGGTCCGTCGTCTCGCCGAAGAGTGCCCGAAGATCGTGGCGATCAAAGATTCGTCCGGCGACCTGCCGCACATGATGCGGATGATCGCGGCCGTCCGTCCGATTCGCCCCGACTTCAGCTTCCTCACCGGTTGGGAAGCTGCGCTGCTGCCGATGCTGCTCATCGGTTGCGACGGCGGCACAAACGCCACGAGCGGCGTCGTCCCCGAAGTCACGCGCAAGCTGTTCGATCTCGCGACAACCGGCTGCATCGACGAGGCCCGCGAGCTGCAATACAAGCTGCTAAAGCTGTTCGATGCCATGCTCTATTCGGCCGATTTCCCCGAAGGCTTCCGCGCGGCGGTCGGCCTACGAGGATTCCAAACCGGCCGTGGCCGGCAACCGCTTGCCGATCAGCAACATGAACAACTGGCCGCGCTCCGCAACACGCTGCAGTGCATCCTGGCTGAAAGCGGCTTTGCCGACGAACCGGTCGGCGGCTGCTTCCCGCAATCCGCCGGTGCCGGCACGCCGACGCCGACCGAAGTCGGCCGCATCGTCGAAGGCGTGATCGCCGAACTCAAACGAAGAGGAATCGCTTAACAAGTGATGAGTGGGGAGTCGAGAAGGCGACCCGTCTTCTCCGTCATTCTCCACTCCCCATTCCCCACTGCCTATGAAATCTCTCGCCCTCCTCGAAGTCAGTAATCTCTCCCCTTCGCTCTTGGTCGCCGACCGTTGTGTGAAGGGCTCCAACGTCGAAATCGTCGCCATCGAAAGTTCCGACGGCGCCGGGCAGTGCATCAAGCTGCTTGGTTCGCCGAGCGACGTCGCCGCCGCCGCCGAACTCGGTGCGGCGCTGGCCAAATCCATGGGAGCGACGGCCGTTTGGTCGGTCCTCCCGAATCCGCTCGAAGAAATCGCCAAGTTAATCCGTAACAAACCCGCGTTCAGTCCCACGTTCGGCGACGTCGATACGCGCGTCCCCAAGGAGAAGTCGATGAGTCCCATTGAATCGGTCGGTCTGCTCGAAACCCAAGGCTTGGTCGCGGCTCTGCACGCCACGGACGACATGCTGAAGAGCGCCAACGTGAAGCTCGTCGGTAAAGAGAAGATCGGCTCGGCCTACGTGACGATCATGATCAAGGGAGACGTCGCGGCTGTGCAATCGGCGATTGCGGCCGGTAAGGCGACCGTCGAACGGCTCGGCGGCAAGCTTATCCTCGCCGACGTCATCGCCCGCCCGCACCCGGATCTCGCGTCTTTGCTGCCTGCCTAGTTCTGCACGCTAGGCTTGTCGCGGAACTCGCAAGACAAACGTCGCGCCGCGCTCGGCCGACGAGTCGACGCGGATCGTCCCGCCATGATTGGTGACGATCCGCCAAGCTTTCGAGAGCCCCATCCCGAGGCCGCGCCCGCCTCGCGCCCGCTGAAAAACGGGTCGAACAGATGTTCTCGCACGGCCGCAGGGATTCCCGGCCCGTCGTCGCGCACCTCGATCTCCGCCGTAGCATCGTCGAGGGTGCGCAACTCCACCTCGACGCTTCCTCCCGGCCGTAGCTCGTTGAGCCCATTATCGATCACGGCCCGCAGCGCCACCTGCATCTGCGTGGCGTCCAGCGCAGGCTTCGCACGGCGCCGCCTCGCCGCAACGCCGTAGTTCGATCTTCAGCAGCGCCGCTTTCGCCCGCATTCCGGCGACCGCCGCATCGACGATCGCCGACAAATCACATGCCGCACGCTGCGGTAACGGCGGCCGGGCGAAGAGCATCAGGTCCGCGATCATCTCGTGGATTCGCAAGGCCTGCGCACGGATAATTCCCAACTCGCGCCGCCGCTCGGGATCTTTCTCATCGCGCAACAGCATCTGCGCACGACCCGAAATCACGGCCAACGGATTGTTGATCTCGTGCCCCGCCCCGGCCGCAAATTCGGCCAAAGCTTCCAGCTTCGCGCACTCAAGCTCTTCATTCGGCGTCGACATACGGGAATGCACGCCACCGGCGGCTTATCCGCCGGTGCCCAATCGGCATCAAACGAAGCACGGGTGGACGAGCCACCCGTGACAACCTTGCGACGACGCTTCCGCCGACAACTTCTTAGCGAGTCGTCGCGGTTTCAATATCCAGCAGCCGGCACATCCGTTCGATGAGCACGTCCACTTCGAACGGCTTCTGCAAGAAGTCGTTTGCGCCGCCGCCTTCAGGTCGGCGATCTTGTCTTCTTCCACCATGCCCGAGATGCAGATGATCTTCACCTCTTCCTGGGCGTGGTCCTTCCGCACGCGCTGACAGACTTCCTTGCCGTTGATGTCCGGCAGCATGACGTCGAGCACGATCAGGTCCGGTCCGTATTCCTTCACCAGCATGCCGGCATCGAAGCCGTTGTTGGCGATGCGAACTTCGAAACGGCCGTCCTTCTCCAAGACGTCGGAAATCAATTCGACCAGTTCCGCGTCGTCGTCGACCAACAGCACCTTTCGCTTGCCGCTTTCCAGAGCGTCGGTCGGGATGCCGTTGTCCTTCATGAAGGCATACAGCTGATCGCGCGGAATGCGACGGAAGCGGCTGCCCGGAACGCGGAATCCCTTCAACTGTCCGGAATCAAAACAGCGAATGATGGTTTGCTGGCTGACCTTGCAGATCTTCGCGGCTTCACCGGTCGTGAATACGGTTTTCATGCGGCCTCTACCACCCTTCTCCCCGGCTTCCTTTGTGAAGCCAGTCCAAAGCGGGACCTTAGGCAGACGCCGCGTGCCAGGGCGTCAGCTAAAGTTCCTAATCCTCCGTGTTACGCTATTCGGACGCACGCCCGACTCGGTATCGCATCTACACCGGTGGCACTTCGCAGGCACTCAAATGCGCGAATCGCCCAGTGCTCTCTTCTGCTCAGACTCTCTTCATTCAGTGACAAGGTCCAGCCTAGCCGAGATTGCCGATCTTGACACTTGTAGGGATTATAGGAGCCCGCCCAACTGAGACAATACTGATCTCACGCACCTAAAACCATTCGAGAACACAAGTTACGACATTCGCCGAATTGACTCACGGGAAACATTCGCACGATTCCAGCTGTCCGATGCCGCCTCGCTCCGCCCTAACACTGCCTATTTCGCGCACTTTAGTGAATTTCGGGCTGTTGGCAGACTCGCGAAAGCCAAGAAATCTACGGGGAAATTGCGGGCCATTTCTGCTCGGCCCGATCGGCGAAACCGGCTACTCCAGGTAAACCCGCACCAGCGCCAAGTCCGCCGGCGTGATGCCGCTGATGCGCGCGGCCTGTGCCAGCGACGCCGGCCGAATTCGCGTCAGCTTCTCCCGCGCTTCGGTCCGCAATTGCTTGATCGCGGCGAAATCGAACGACGCCGGAATCCGCTTCTCGGCCAAGCGCTCGATTCGCGCAATTTCCAACTCTTGCCGCTCGACGTAGCCTGCGTACTTCACGTCGTTCACGACTTGCTCGGCCGCCTCGCGCGAGACGGTCGCCAGCTCGGGCAGCCGCGTAACGACATCGTCCCACGTCGATGTCGGGTGAACTAAGAAATCGCTCGAGTGTTTCGCCGCCGACGCGCAGTTGCTTGCAGTAGCTGCACGGTCCGTTCGATCTCTTGCTGTTTGGCGGCGAACCGTCGGCGACGCTCGTCGTCGATCAGCCCGCAGCTTGTCGGCAATCGGCGTCAGCCGGCGATCGGCAGTTGTCGTGCCGTAGCAGTAGCCGATACTCAGCCCGGCTCGTAAACATCCGATACGGCTCGTCGACTCCCTTCGTCACCAAATCGTCGACGAGCACGCCGATGTAGCGCTTCGTTGCGGCGACAGCACCAGCGGCTCGTCGCCTCGTGCGGCCAGCGCGGCGTTCGCCCCGGCGAGTAAGCCTTGCGCACCGGCCTCTTCGTAGCCGGTCGTGCCGTTGATCTGACCGGCCAAGTAGAGTCCGCGCACCGCCTTGGTTTCCAAGCTGGGCCAAAGTTGCTCCGGCGGCGCAAAGTCGTATTCCACCGCATAACCATAGCGCATGATCTGTGCGTTCTCTAAGCCAGGAATCATCTTAAAAAGCTGATCCTGCACGTCACGCGGCAAGCTTGTCGAAATGCCGTTCACATACACTTCGTGCGTCGCGCGCCCCTCCGGCTCTAAGAACAATTGATGCCGGTCCTTGTCCGCGAACCGTACGACCTTGTCTTCGATCGACGGACAATAGCGGGGCCCGCTCGATTGAATCTGCCCGCTGTACATCGGGTGCGCGATGCAGATTCGCCCGGATCAGTTCATGCACCGCCTCGTTGGTGTACGTGATGTGGCACGGCACCTGCGGCTCCGGCAGCTTCTCGGTGAGAAACGAAAACGGCCGTGGATCGGCGTCGCCCGGTTGCAATTCGCAGCGTGCGTAATCAATCGTGCGACCGTTCAAACGCGGCGGCGTCCCCGTCTTGAAGCGCTCCAAGCGAATACCCAGCCGCGCAAGCGCGCCGCTGATGCCGGCCGTCGTACCTTCGCCGGCTCGACCGCCGGGCGTTTGCGCTTCTCCCGTGTGCATGAGCGCTGCAAGAACGTACCGGTCGTGATGACGACGTGCCGTGCTCGATACTCGGCCCCGCCGCGGACCAGCACGCCGCACATCCGCGGGCCTGCCGACGACTCTTCAACGAGCAGTTCTTCGACAACCTCCTGACGCAGATCCAAGTTCGGTTGGCACTCGACCAGCCGCTTCACTTCGTTTTGATATGCCCGCTTGTCGGCCTGAGCCCGCGGGCTATGCATCGCCGGGCCTTTGCGAAGATTCAGCATCCGAAACTGGATGCCGGTCGCGTCGATCGCGCGCCCCATGATGCCGCCGAGTGCGTCGATCTCGCGAACAATCTGCCCCTTGGCCACGCCGCCGATCGCCGGGTTGCAGCTCATCTGGCCGACCGTATCGAGGCTCGTCGTGAGCAAGGCCGTGCGGGCGCCGATGCGCGCAGCCGCCATCGCCGCCTCGGTTCCGGCATGCCCGGCCCCGATCACCACCACGTCGTATTCATAGAAAGGATTTTGCATAAAAGCCGAGTTTAGACGCGGTACCCGCAATCGACCAGGATCAGCCGATCAGCAAGCCCTCCGCGCCGCGGACAAAGAGCTTCGATGCGGCTGAAAGTTTTAAGGATCACCTACCGCCGATCCTTCCGCATCCGGCTATACTCACGGCGAAATTCTCCTTCGCTTTGGGATTCGCCGCCATGTCGCAGAAAGTCGCCGTCGTTACCGGAGCCGGATCCGGCGTCGGCCGGGCCGTGAGCATTGCTCTTGCGCGCGAAGGTTATGCCGTGGCGTTGGTCGGTCGCCGTCGCGAGGCCTTGGAGGAAACCGCTCGCCTCGCAAAGCAATCCGCGCCCGCTGCGATCACGCTCCCCTGCCCCGCTGACGTCTCCGACCCCGACGCCGTGCGGGCGGTGTTCGATCGGGCGGTGGCCGAGTTCGGCCGAATCGATCTACTCTTCAACAACGCCGGCATGGGCGCTCCGCCGGTACCTTTGGAAGAGCTGACAGATGCACAGTGGCGGCAAGTCGTCGACGTGAACCTCACCGGCGCGTTTTGGTGCTTACGCGAGGCATTTCGCGTGATGAAAAGTCAAACGCCGCGAGGCGGACGAATCATCAATAACGGCAGCATTTCAGCCCATGTACCGCGTCCGAACTCAGCCCCTTACACGGCCACGAAACATGCGATTGAAGGCCTGACGAAATCGGCGGCTCTCGACGGACGGGCCTTCGATATCGCAGTCGGCCAGATCGACATCGGCAATGCCGCCACCGACCTCACGGCTCGCATGAAAGACGGCGTTCCGCAGGCCGACGGGAGCCGACGGGCCGAGCCGACGATCGACGTCGAACACATCGCTCGCGCCGTTAGCTACATGGTCTGCTTACCTCTAGACGCGAACGTTTTGACGATGACCGTCATGGCGACTCAGATGCCGTACGTCGGGCGGGGTTAGCCCGTCCGTCGCAGCGGTGCCCGCGGCCTTTCAATCGCTTGCGGTTTGGCGCGGGCATCTGCTAGCATCACAACCCTCAAATCCGTCTCGTTTTTCCCGTAAATTACGCACTTTTTGGAGCCTCGTCGCACCTCTCAAAAACCCTCGGAAAATCCTCTTGCTTCGCATAGTGAACGCCGATACAGTATCCAGGCGTACACCGCATCTATTTTTTCCTGGGGTCGACGTCAAACGCCGCCTTGGCACAGACGAATCGGCTCCTCTCAAGCGAAGGGTTTTCGACGATGGTTACCGCGACGAAATCGAACAATCATATGGCCAAGAAAGACAAAGAAGCTGCTTCGACCCGCGGCGGTAAGGCTCCCAAGTCGCTGAGCCCGATGGATGCGCTGTTGGCCGAAAACCCCGCCCTGAAGAATACGCTCGCTCAGATCGACAAAGAGTTCGGCGAAGGCACGATCATGCCGCTGGGGGCAGATAGCCAACTCAAGATCGAAGGCATTCCGACCGGCAGCCTCTCGGTCGATATCGCGCTGGGCGGCAAAGGCATTCCGCGCGGCCGCATCATTGAAGTATTCGGCCCGGAATCCAGCGGTAAAACGACGCTCGCCCTGCACGTCGTGGCCAGCGCCCAAAAGCTCGGCGGCATCGCCGCCTTCATTGACGCCGAACATGCGCTCGATCCGAGTTGGGCCAAGAAGCTCGGCGTGGAACTCGAGTCGCTCTTGGTGAGCCAGCCCTCCAGCGGCGAAGAGGCGATGAACATCACGGAAATGCTCGTAAAGAGCAACGCGGTAGACGTCATCGTCATCGACTCCGTGGCCGCCTTGGTGCCGAAGAAAGAACTCGACGGCGAAATGGGCGACACCTTCGTGGGCCTGCAAGCTCGCCTCATGAGCCAAGCTCTGCGGAAACTCACGGGCATCATTTCCAAGAGCAAGACGGCCGTGATCTTCATCAATCAGATCCGCGAGAAGATCGGCGTGATGTTCGGCAGCCCCGAAACCACGCCCGGCGGTCGGGCTTTGAAATTCTACAGTTCGTGCCGTATCGACGTTCGCCGCATCGGACAACTGAAGGAAGGCGAAGACGTCGTCGGCCAGCGCGTGCGGACGAAGATCGTGAAGAACAAGGTCGCCCCGCCGTTCAAAGTGGCCGAGTTCGACATGATGCACGCCAACGGCATCAGCTACGAAGGCGACGTTCTCGACTTGGCCATTCTGCAAAAGCTCGTCGTTCGCAGCGGCGCCTGGTTCCGTTACGGCGATCTGCAAATTGCCCAAGGCCGCGAAAAGACCAAGCAATACCTGCAAGAACACCCGGAACTCACGCAGGAACTTCGCGAAAAGATCATGAATGTCGGCGTGACCAATCTTGCGGCCGCAGCCGGAGAATCGGGCGGCGGCGAGGATGCCGAAGAAGATGCCGAAGGCGAAGAATAGGACGTCACAATGGACGGGCCGCCGGCATCTGCCGGCGGTTGCGTCAGTCGATTCCACGGCATTCACCGGCCATTTCCCCCGGCCGGTGTTCCGACGGTTGTCGCCGGTGGTATGCTGAAGGCGTTCACTTCTTGCCACCGCGCAGGACCGTCGCCATGACGCTCGACTGCTTTTCAAACTTCGTCCGTTCTCTCCGAACGCCCGCCCATCAACGAATCGTTGTTGCCAACATGCTCCGCCCGGCGGCGACCGGTCGGGGCATGTTGCGTTTTCGGACCGTCGCTTCGCTGAGCTTGCCGGCTTGCTGCCTCGTGGCGCACCTCGCCACAAGCGCGGGCTTCGCGCAATCGGCCGCCGCTCAAGAGCCGTCGGCGCTGCAAGCTGCGATCGTGCTGGAAGAAGTCGTCGTCAAGGCAATCGAGCGTTCCGAGAAGTCGGTCGTCAGCATCGCGCGCTACAATCCGGAAGCCGTCGCTCGCGATTTCCGTCCCGACATTTTCCCCCGCCCCGGCATGGTGTTCGTCGATCCGTCGTCGACGCAAAACCCGACGAACCCGGACTTCGTTCCCAACGCCTTCGCCACCGGCGTCGTCATCGACAAAGAAGGCTACGTCGTCACGAACTACCACGCCGTCGACGGCGAAGGGGAATATTGGGTCACGACCAGCGCCAAGCGTCCGCTGGCGCCGAATATCGTCGGGGCGGACCGTCGCAGCGACTTGGCCGTCCTCAAAGTGCAAGGCATCCCGCCGGACGTCACGTTCGAGCCGATCAAGTACGGCGACGCTTCCAAGCTCAAGAAGGGGCAAATCGTCATCGCGCTCGGCAATCCGTACGCCATCGCTCGAGACGGTCAGGCCAGCGCCAGTTGGGGCATCATCGCCAACATCTCGCGCAAAGCCGCTCCGAACAAAGACGCCGAAGACCCTCGCGATAAGAAGAACACGATCCATCACTTCGGCACCCTCATCCAGACCGACGCCAAGCTCAACCTGGGGACCAGCGGCGGCGCTCTGCTCAATCTCCAAGGGGAGATGATCGGGCTCACCACGTCGCAAGCCGCGGTGGCGGGCTTCGAGCAATCGGCCGGTTACGCGATTCCGACGGACGATCTGTTCCGCCGCGTCGTCGATACGCTCAAGCAGGGCAAAGAAGTCGAGTACGGGCTGCTCGGCGTTTCGAGCCAATCGCTCGGCGCGATGGAGCGAGCCGCGGGAACGCAAGGCGTGCGCATTGATTCGGTTCGCGGCGGTTCGCCCGCCGAGCGAGCCGGGCTCTACCCGGGAGACATTGTTACACACGTCGCCGGCAAGCCGATCACCGACGTCGACGGGCTCATGCTGCAGATCGGCAAACAGCCCGCCGGCAAGCCGACGACGATCGTTCTCCAGCGCAACGGGCAGTTACGCACCGTCAGCGTACCGCTGGCCAAATACGAGGTGCGCGGCAAGAACGTCGTCACCGCACCGCGGCCGATCTGGCGCGGGCTGCTCGTTGACTTCCCGTCGTCGCATCCCGAGCTTGATCCGCAATTCAACCAAGGCGTTCGGCTCGCCGCGCCGTGCGTCCTCGCGGTTGAAGTCGATCCATCGTCAAAAGCCTGGGAAGCCGGCGTTCGCCGCGGAATGCTCATCACGCACGTCGATAACGTCGCCGTGGAAAACCCCGACGAATTCCACGCCCAAGCCAAAACCGTCCGCGGCGAAGTCGAGCTGCGCATCGCGGCGTTTCCCGGTCAGCCGCCGGTGATCAAAATCGACGAATAGGGCCTTCTTCCGCCCCCTGCACCGCGGCAATCCTCGCCTAGTCGTCGCCGGCCGGCACCGGTATGATGTCGGGCTACGCCGGCTGCAAACCGTTGACGGCGTACGTCTTACCGCCGGTCGACCAAGGCCGCCGGGGCCGAACTCTCGCCGCCCGACGCGTGTCGTTCCGAATCGACGAGCGTCGCGCCGCATCTCAATTCCAATCATTCCGAACCCGATTCGCCGCACATGAAGACCGACGAACTGCGTGAGAAGTACCTCGAGTTTTTCGTTTCCAAGGGCTGCACGCGCAAGAGCAGCGACGTGCTCGTGCCCCGCTGGGATCCGTCGGTGCTGTTCACGCCGGCCGGCATGAACCAGTTCAAAGATCACTTCCTCGGCAAGTGTAAGCTCGAGTTTACGAAGGCCACGACCTGTCAGAAGTGCCTTCGCACCGGCGACATCGACAACGTGGGTCGCACCGCTTACCACCACACGTTCTTTGAAATGCTGGGCAACTTCAGCTTCGGCGACTACTTCAAACGCGAAGCCATCAATTGGGCCTGGGAGTTCCTCACGGACAAGAAGTGGCTCGGCCTGCCGAAAGACAAGCTGACCGTCACCGTTTACCTCGACGACGACGAAGCCGCCGGCATCTGGCAAAAGGACATCGGCCTCACGCCCGATCGCATCGAGCGGATGGGCGAAGACGACAACTTCTGGCCGGCCGGCGCTCCGACGCAAGGCCCCGACGGCGTCTGCGGCCCCTGCTCGGAAATCTTCTTCCATCCGCCGGGCGGGAAGAGCGTCGAAATCTGGAACCTCGTGTTCACGCAGTTCAACCGCGTCGGCTCGCCGCCGAACAACCTGCGTCCGCTGCCGAGCAAGAACATTGATACGGGCATGGGGCTCGAGCGCATCGCCAGCGTCATGCAAGGCGTCGAGACGAATTACCACATTGATATTCTCCGCCCGCTCGTCGAAGCCGCGGGCGACATCTGCGGCCGCAAGTACGATCCGTCCAGCGACGACGGCCGCCGCCTGCGCCGCATCGCCGATCACGTGCGGGCCTGCTCCTTCGCCGTGCATGAGAACGTCTATCCGGACAAGCAAAAGCAAGGCTACGTCATTCGCCGCTTGCTCCGCCGCGCCGTGCTCGACGGCCGCCAAATGGGGCTGCACGAACCGTTCCTGCACAAGCTCGTGACGAAAGTCGCCGAGTTGATGCGCGGGCCGTATCCGGAATTGCAAGAAACCACGACCTCGGTCGCCAAGGTCATCGAGCGCGAAGAGCAAAGCTTCTTCGCCACGATCGACGCCGGCCTGAACCGGATCGACAAAGTCTTCGACGACATGAAGAAGAACGGCCGCGTGAAGGTGCCCGGCCAAGACGCCTTCGACATGTATCAAACGCACGGTTTCCCGCCGGAGCTGTTTGAAACGATCGCCGCCGAGCACAACTTTACGTTTGACTGGACCGGCTTCAAGGAAGCCCTGGTCGTTCACGGCAATACGTCACGCCCGCAAACAGTGGGCGACGTCTTCGTGAAAGGCCCGCTCGACGCGCTCAAGAAGGCCATGCATGGCACGGAGTTCCTCGGGTATGAAACGACGGAAGCCGAAGCCAAGGTCGTCGGCGTGATCGCCCAAGGCAAACTTTGCGACACCGTCGATGAGATCGGACACGAGAAACCGATCGTCGTCGTACTCGATCGCACGCCGTTCTACGGTGAAAGCGGCGGCCAAGTCGGCGACACCGGCGAGATCCGCGGCGAAGGTTTCGCCTTCGAAGTCATCGACACGCACAAAGACGCCGGCTTTACGCTGCATATCGGCCATTTGCACGCCGGAGTCATTCGCGAAGGGGCGGCCGTCAAGGCCGTGGTCAACACCGATCGCCGGCAAGGAATTCGCCGCGCGCACTCCGCCACGCATCTCATGCACTACGCGCTGCAGAAGCACGTCAGCAAAGACGCCCTGCAACGCGGCTCCAAGGTTTCCGACGACGAACTCCGCTTCGACTTCGGCCACCCCACGCAGGTACCGAAGGAAAAGCTGGTCGAAATCGAAAACGAAGTGAACGCCAAGATCGCCGAGGCCGCGCCGATTCAGTGGGGCAACCTGCCGATTGCCGAAGCTGCGCAACAAGGGGCGATGATGCTCTTCGGCGAGAAGTACCCGGACGTCGTCCGCATGGTCTCGATGGGCGACTTCAGTAAGGAACTCTGCGGCGGCACGCACTTGGACAATACGGGCCAAGTCGGGCTGTTCAAAATCGTCAGTGAAGAAAACGTCGCCGCCGGCACGCGCCGCATCACGGCCGTCACCGGTCGGGCTGCGCTCGAGCGTACGCGTAAGCACGAACAACTATTGCACGACACGGCCACCGCGATGCGTTCTTCCGTCGACGATCTGCCGAATCGCGTCGCCGCGCTGGTGAAAGAAGTCAAGGAACTCAAGAAGCAACTTGCCACCGGCGTTCGCGCCGGCGGCCCGACCGTCGACCAAATGCTGGCCGACGCCGCGACCGTCGGCACGACGAAAGTCGTCGCCGCGGAAATCCCCGGCGGTACGGCCGAAAGCCTGCGCGATCATCGATCAACTGCGGCAAAAGGCTCCGAGCATCGCCGCATTGCTCGGCGCTCGCGACGAAGAAGGCAAGGTCACGCTCGTCGCCGGCATCACCAACGACCTGCAGGCCAAGAAGCTGCACGCAGGCAACTGGGTGAAGGCGGCGGCAAACGTCGTCGGCGGCAGCGGCGGCGGACGGCCGGACATGGCCCAAGCCGGCGGCAAAGACGCCGAGAAATTGCCTGACGCGCTGACCGAAGGCAAGGCGAGCTTTGTCAAACAACTCGGCGGCTAGTTGCTCGAAGCGATAATAGATTCCGGTCTTGGCACCGTCGCATCCTATGAAAATCGGATGGCTTGTCGAAGCCGAGATGTTCGATTTGTATCGCGACGAGCTCATGGTCGCGATACGCGAGCTAGGACATGAGGCCAAGCTGATTCGCCCGCCCCCGCCTCCGTATCGCTGGGAGGATTCGGGGCGGCCATATAGAGAAACGTTTCCCCAGGAAAGCTGCGTCGTCACGGTCGGCGACATCGGCTTGGTCACACGAATTCGCGATGAACGGCTCTGGAGCCCGGGCGCGTTCGCCGATGTCGCGAATTACTTCTGCTCGAGCTACTACTGTCACCTCGGCGAGTACTTGCTGAACGACAAGTACGTCATGCTGCCGTTCGGCGAACTGCGACGGTGCCGAGACTTTCTATTTGAAACCGTCGGAATCGACGGACAAGTCTTCGTTCGTCCCGATTCGCCTCTGAAGCTGTTTGCCGGGCAAGTCGTGTCGGCGTCGACGTTTCAAAAGGACTTGGACTATCTCGCGTTTTACGAGTTCCCTCTCAATAGCTTGGTAGTCGTGAGCCCGCCGCGTTCCCTTGACGTGGAATGGCGATTTGTCGTTGCGGACAAACAAATCGTCGCCGGGAGCCAATACCGAGCCGACGGGAAATTTGAGCCGCGCGCCGAGATTGACGGCGACGCCAAGATTTTTGCCGAGCAAGTGGCGAGTCGCGTGTTCGAGCCCGAGCGTGTTTGGATTCTCGACGTGTGTCGAACGTCGCAAGGCGAATACCGCCTTCTAGAAATAGGCGGATTTAGCTTTTCTGATTTGTATTTGACGAATAAGCGCGACGTCGTAGAGGCCGTATCACGTGTCGCGCTATCGATTTGGAAGTCCGCTCAAGGTTAAAGTAGGGCTTCGAATTTCAAAGCGTCACTTGATCGGCGAGGGTTCCCGAATGCACGGCCGACTTGCTCTTGTGATTCTCTCGCTAGCGGTATCGGCGGCGGGCGGAAATGCCGCCGAGCCGTCGGTCTACTTTCGCAGCAACTCCGGAATTGCCGTGAGCGACGCCGTGGCGTTGCCTGCGGAAGAGTTGGAATCGGACGCCGCCATACTGTGGCGAACGCCGCTGGCCGCCGGGCATTCGTCCCCGTGCGTGAGCGGCGAGCGCGTGTTTCTCACGACCTTCGCCGACGGGAAGCTGGCCACCGTCGGGCTCGATCGGGCTACGGGCAAAGTGCTGTGGACGCAACCGGCGCCGCACGATCGGGTCGAGCAAGTGCATCAATCGGGCAGTCCGGCGACATCGACGCCTGCCTGCGACGGCAAGCATGTGGTCGTGTTCTTTGGCAGCTACGGCCTGCTCTGCTACGACTTCGACGGCAAGCTTCTCTGGCAACTGCCGCTCGGGCCGTTTCAAGATGAGTTCGGCTCCGGCAGTTCGCCCGTCTTGATCGACGGCCGCGTGCTCTTGAATCAAGACCACGACCGCGACAACTTTTTGCTGTGTCTCGACGCGGCGACCGGCCGCACGATTTGGCGCACGCCGCGCGAAGGAACGACGCGCAGCTACGCGACGCCGATCGTCGCCGAGTTCGGCGCGGGCGAGGCGAAGACGAAGCAGATTCTCGTCGCCGGAGCCCTGCAACTCACCAGCTACGACTTTGAGACGGGGAAGCCGCTCTGGTCGATTGACGGCCTCGCGCACATCGTGAACACCACGCCGGTCGTCGTCGGCGACACGCTGTACGTCGCCACTTGGTCCCCCGGCGGCGACAGCGAAGCCCGCATCGGCATGGAGCCTTGGGACAAAGCCCTCGCGCAGTGGGATAAGAACAACGACCAGCTGCTGACTCGTGAAGAGTGCGACAACCCGGAAGTGCTCGACCGCTTCTTTCGCATCGACCTCGACCAGAGCGGCAAGCTCGACGAGGCCGAGTGGGTGAAGTATGCCCGGGTGTTCGAACTGGCGAAGAACTCCGTGATGGCGCTTCGAGCGAGCGACGTGCCCGGCAACCCGCCGAAGCTCGTATGGCAGACGGACAAAAACATCCCCTACGTGCCGAGCCCCGTGGTGTATCGCGGAGCGCTGTACATGATTAAAGACGGCGGCATTCTCAGCGCGCTGGCGGCCGACGACGGACGCACGCTCAAGGTCGGCCGCGTGCCGGGGGGCGGTAAGTTCTTCGCTTCGCCCGTCGCGGGAGACGGCAAGATTTACTTGGCGAGCGACAAGGGAACTTTGATCGTCCTGAAAGCGGCCGATGCGACGAAAGACGAAGCGTGGGAAGTGCTCGCCTCGCGCGATTTCGAAGAACGGGCCGTCGCCACGCCGGCGCTGGTCGACGGCCGCATTTACTTCCGCACCGAAGCGGCCCTGTATTGTCTGGGACGTAAGTAGCCTGGGCTGCGGAACGTCGCTAAGGACGAGGAAGGAACTTTTTCTGCCACTCATACGGCGGCCTTCCGCCGATGAGGAGCCAGTCTTTCGAATTGCTCGGGGCCGTGAATCGTCCAGGAGCATTCGGCACGGCCATAAGACTATCCTCTTTCCCCTCCGGATCGTGCCACCACGGCGCATAAACGACTTGGCCGAGTCGTGACGGATCGAGTTCGACGATGCCTCCGCGCGGTAGATAGGCGATGAACGATTTCCCTTCGTCGTCGGCCGCGATCGCGACGAACTTCGCCGGATCGTCGCGCCCCGGCTGAGTTCGCAGCCAAGCTTGCGCCGGCCGCAGCTGCCACCACGGGAAGTCCATGCCGGTAAAGAGCTCGACCAGAGTGCTCATCTGTTCGCTGCCGGGCAAGCGCTGCGCGTCGTCCCAACGTTTCGCGATGCCGCTTCCGTTGTGATCGGCGGGCGTTTGACCGCTCTCGGTTTGCCAACTCCAGATGCCGTGCGCGCCGTACGTAATGCCCGCGGGAGGCGTCGACAGCAAACTCCAGTAGCTCGCGCGCCGCACGCTATAAGCATCGTGCGGCTGCTTCGATTGATACGCGACGTGACCTTCGTACGGCGGTTCGAAGTTGATGATCGGCCGCGCCGGCCGTACCTGCGCGGCTTTCACGAGCGGGCCGCTATGAATCCAGGCGAACGTTTTGTCGCCGTCGCCGTGGCCGCTTTGATAGCCGAGGAAGCTCAGCCATTTTTCGTCGCGCCAACCGTGCTGTTCCCACGGCCAATTCATTCCGGTTGGGTGCGTCGTGACGACCGCCTCCGGACGATCGGCAAACACGGCCCGACCGATCCGTTGCCAACGGGCCGACTCCTCCGGCGAGTAACGATTGTCGCCGGCGAGGATCCAAACGACGGAGCGATGTTTATAACGTTCGACCTGATAGCGCGCCAGCCGAATGCAATCGGCCTCGCTCAATTCCACGCCCGCATCTCCCGCGCGATGAGCCCAAATCAGCACCGGCGCGGCGACCAGGCCGTGCCGCTCGATCGCATCGTAATATTTGTCGAGGCGGGCGAAGTACCGCTCGTTGATCGCGATCGGGTCGCGTCCCGTGTAGGCAGCGTTGCCTTCGGCATCCGTATGATTCACGCGCCACGGACAGACCGCGTTGAACTGCACGACATTGAAACGCTTCGCCTTACGATCGGCGAGATAAGTGCTCCAGTCGTCGAGCGTCGCCACGGCCGGACCGCTCCAGACGGTGTCGGCCATCCAGAAGAACGGCCTCCCCTCCATGGTCTCGAGGTAAGTCGAGTCGGGCCGTACGCGCAGCCGCGGGGGTGTCGCATCTTCGGCCTGCGCAAGCCCCGTCGGCAATCCGCCGAAAAGCAGCACCAGCGGCAGGGCAGCTATACAAAGGCCCGAGGTTCGGGCGGCGCGGCGGAGGGACATGGCGGCAAAACTCTCAGGGGGCGAGCGGGCGAAGCCGGGGCGTCAGCCTAACGCTCCGCGGCGCGGCGAGCGAACAAGTCGCCACAGGAGGCGTTTTCGCCGTATTTCCCGCGGATTCGGCCCGATTTGCCGCCTTGACACCCCGCCGAGCCCCCTCTAAATTCGTTGGTTTCCCGTTGTGTCGCCGATCTGCGGTGTCGCCGTTCCGCCCCGGGTGTTTCCGTTTTGTCTTGGTGTTAGTAATGGCCGTACCAAAGCGCCGTCAGAGTAATGCCCGCACCGGTTCCCGCCGGGCCCACGATCAGAAGAAGCCGAAGCAGTTGCATTACTGCCCGAAGTGCAGCACGGCCATCCCGTCGCACGTGATCTGCCCGAACTGCGGTTACTACATGGGCCGTACGGTCGTCGAAACCGAAGAAGCCGCGGAGTAACTCCGGAAGTGCCGCTCGCCGATTTTCGGACCGAACGGCCCCGCTTTGAAAATCTCCCGCCGCAGGATCTTAGGCCGTGAGCAAGATCGCATTTCTCTTTCCCGGCCAAGGCGCACAGACCGTCGGCATGGGTAAGGCCGTGTACGACGAGTACTCGACCGTTCGCACGCTCTTCGACCGCGCCGGTGCGGTGCTCGGCTACGACTTAGCCAAGCTCTGCTTTGAAGGCCCCGCTGAAGAGCTCGACCAGACGAATCGCAGCCAGCCGGCGCTCTATGTCTGCAGCTTGGCGGCGCTCGAAGTGCTGAAAGCCAAGTCGCCTGATGCCGTCGCCGGTTGCACGGCCGCGGCCGGCCTGAGCCTCGGCGAATACACGGCCTTGGCCTTCGCCGGCGTCATCCAGTGGGAAGACGGCCTCCGCCTCGTGCAAGAACGCGGCAGCGCGATGCAAGCCGCCGCCGACGCCGTGCCGAGCGGCATGGTCAGCATTCTCGGCCTCGAGCGCCCGCAAGTCGAAGAACTTTGCGCGAAGGCCGGCACCACGGAAGACGGCAACCGCGATACGCTGCAAATCGCCAACCTGCTCTGCCCCGGCAACATCGTCGTCTCCGGTTCGAAGGCCGCTTGCGCACGGGCCGCCGAATTGGCTCCGGCCGCCGGGGCGATGAAGGCCATTCCGCTGGCCGTCGCCGGTGCGTTTCATACGCCCATCATGCAACCCGCCCGCGAGCGTCTCACCGCCGCGCTGGCTTCGGTGAAGATGCAGAAGCCGCGAATTCCCGTGGTTTCCAACGTCGACGCCGTACCGCACGACGATCCCGAAGAAATTCGCGAACTCCTCGTCCGCCAACTCGTGTCGCCCGTGCGCTGGGAAGACTCGATGCGTCATCTGCTCGCCCAAGGTTGCGACCAGTTTTACGAAGTCGGCCCCGGCCGCGTATTGCGCGGGCTGCTGAAACGGATCGATCGCAAGACGCCCTGCGAAGGCGTGCTCGAATAAATCGCCCGAATGAATTGTTGATAAGCTTGTCCTACGCCCGCTGACTGGAGACGAATCTCATGGCCCGCCCCGAAGCTCCCACCGGTGAAATGTCGGTCGACCTGAAAGGCCAAACGGCGCTCGTCACCGGCGCCTCGCGCGGCCTCGGTCGTGCGATCGCCCTGGCCTTCGGCAAGGCCGGAGCCAACGTGGCCTGCGTCGCCCGGAGCGCCGACAAGCTCAAGGAAACGGTCGACGCCGTGGTCGCCGCCGGCGGAACCGCCGAAGCCTTCACGTGCGACGTCAACGACGGCAAGAGCGTCGATGAAGTGGTCGATAAGGTCGTGGCTCGCTTCGGCGGCCTGCAGATCCTCGTCAACAACGCCGGCATCACGCGCGATACGCTGCTGCCCCGAATGGAAGACGATCAGTGGGACGAAGTGATCAACACGAATTTACGGGCGCGTTCCTGTTCACGTGCGCCGCCAGCCGGGTGATGATGTCCGGCCGTTACGGCCGGATCATCAACATGGCCAGCGTCTCCGGCGCGGTGATCGGCAACCCCGGCCAGGCCAACTACTCGGCCTCGAAGGCCGCCTTGCACGGCTTCACCCGGACCGTGGCCCGCGAACTGGCCGGCCGTAAGGTGACGGTCAACGCCATCGCTCCGGGCTTCATCGAGAGCGACATGACCCAGGCCCTCGGCGACGCGATTCTCGACGAAGTACAGAAGCGGATTCCCGCCAAACGGCTCGGCAAGCCGGAAGACATCGCCAACGCGACGCTGTTCCTCGCCGCTCCGTCCTCTTCGTACCTGACGGGCCAATTGATCGTGGTCGACGGCGGCATGACGGCCTAATTTCGACCTACCGAAAGGGCTTTGCCGGCAAGCTTCGCGCGGCCCCGTCGAGGGGCTCGCTCAAGAGTCGCAAACCTTCGGCCGATAAGGCTTTTCCTATGGTCCGCGTCGGCCCTGATGACGTATGGACAGGGGTAGGAAAAGTCGGTATATCTTGACCTTCTTTGCGGAACCCCTCCATCTTCAAGCAGTTGCCGGCGTCGCCGGCCCTGCGAAGAATTCAGGGGTTCCGTCCGAGCGTTGTGCCCCATAACGATCGACCGCGCGGCCGCCGATGCGGTCTCGTTTGAAATTTTTGTCCTGATTGCATTTAGCGCCGTGGAGGAACACCAAGGTGGCCTCAGTTTCTGAACGTGTGATTGATATCGTTTCCGAACAGTTGGGCGTAAACAAGGAACAGGTCTCGCGCGAGACCTCGTTCGTAAACGACCTCGGCGCCGACTCGCTCGATACCGTCGAACTGGTCATGGAACTCGAAGAAGAGTTCGACATCAACATCCCGGACGACGCCGCGGAAAAGATCCAAACCGTCGGCCAAGCCATCGACTACATCGAACAGTCTCAGGCCAACGCGAATAAATGAAACGTCGAGTCGTCGTCACCGGGCTCGGAGCCGTTACGGGCCTGAGCTGCCAAGTCGAAGATCTGTGGAAGCGGATCTGTGCCGGCGAAAGCGGTGTCGGTCCGATCACGTTGTGGGACGTCGCGAACTACAAAGTGAAGTTCGCCGGCGAAGTCCGCAATTGGTCGACCGACGCCTACATTTCGCCTAAAGACGCCAAACGTATCGACCGCTTCACGCAGTTTGCGCTCGTGGCGGCCATTGATGCGGTGCGCGACTCCGGCCTCGATTTCACCAAAGAAGACGCCTACCGTTGCGGCGTCATCCTCGGCTCCGGCATCGGCGGCTTGAACGAGATCGAAGAGCAGCACACGCGGCTGATGGAAAAAGGCCCCGACCGCGTCTCAGCGTTCACCATTCCGAAGCTGATGGTCAACGCCGCGGCCGGCCACGTCTCGATTCAATACGGTCTCCGCGGCCCCAGCGCCGCCGTCGCCACGGCTTGCGCCAGCGCGGCCAACGGCATCGGCGAGGCCTTCAAAGCCATTCAGTACGACAACGCCGACGTCATGATCACCGGCGGCACCGAAGCGGCCCTCACGCAAATGGGCATCTCCGGCTTCGCCAACATGCGGGCTCTCAGCGAACGGAACGACGCGCCGACCAAGGCCAGCCGGCCGTGGGACCGCGATCGCGACGGGTTCGTCCTCTCCGAAGGCGCCGGCCTGCTCGTGCTCGAAGAGCTCGAACACGCCAAGGCCCGCGGCGCAAAGATTTACGCGGAGATCTTGGGGTACGGCGTCAGCTCCGACGGCGGCCACATCACGCAGCCGGACGAAGAGGGCAAAGGCGCGGCCAAGTCCATGGCGCTGGCCCTGCGCGACGCCAAGCTCAACCCCGACCAGATCGGCTATATCAACGCCCACGGCACCAGCACCCCGCTGGGCGACAAAGCCGAAACGGCCGCGATCAAGACGATCTTCACCGACTACGCCAAGAAGGTGAGCATCTCCAGCACTAAGAGCCAACTCGGCCACTTGCTCGGGGCTTCCGGCGGCGTGGAACTCGTGCTGAGCGTGCTCGCGATTCGCGACAACCTCATCCCGCCGACGATCAATCTCGACTCGCCGGACGAAGGATGCGACCTCGATTACACGCCGAACAAGCCGAAAGAGAAGAAGATCGACATCATCATGTCGAACAGCTTCGGCTTCGGGGGCCACAACGCCTCGCTCATCGCGAGCCGCTTGAAGTAGAGCGCTTCAAACCATAAGAAACGAAGCAAACGGCGGGGTTCATCCCCGCCGTTTGCGTTTCTGCGTGACGAGAAGCTTCAAATCTCCTCGGGCAGCTTGTGCCCCATCTTCTCGCGCTTCGTCGCCAGATACTTGGCGTTGTGTTCGTGAATCGGCGGGACGATCGGGATTTGGTCGACCACCTGCAGGTCGAAGCCGCCGGCGAGAAACGCGTCGATCTTCTTCGGGTTGTTCGTCAGCAGGCGAATCTTTCGCAGCCCGAGATCTTTCAGAATCTGGATGCCGACGCCGTACTCGCGCGAGTCAATCTTGTGCCCGAGCCGCAGATTGGCGTCGACCGTATCGAGCCCTTCGTCCTGCAGCGCGTAGGCTTTGATCTTCTCGACCAGTCCGATGCCGCGTCCTTCTTGCGGGAGGTAAACGAGCACGCCCGCGCCATGATCGCTGATCATCTGCAGCGCCATGTGCAATTGGTCGCCGCAGTCGCAGCGAAGCGACGCCAGCAAATCGCCGGTAAAGCACGAAGAATGCATCCGCACGAGCGGCGCGTCGGCCTTGCTCAAGTCGCCCATCGCCAGGGCGATCGGTTCCTGCGTTTCGTACTTCACGCCGTAGGCGATGATTCGCCCCGTACCGTATTTCGTCGGCAGATCGGCTTCAGCCGTGCGAAAGACGAGCTTCTCGCTCATCCGCCGATGGCGAATGAGTTGCTCGATCGTAATGATCTCGAGGTTGTGCTCGCGAGCCAACTTGAACAGCTGCGCCGATCGGCCCGGTTCCCTTCGGCGTCGAGGATTTCGCACAGCACGCCCGCGGGAAACATGCCGGCGAGCCGCGCGAGATCGATGGCGGCTTCCGTATGTCCGGCCCGCCGCAACACGCCTCCCTCGCGGGCCTGCAGCGGAAACATATGTCCCGGCCGCGCGAAATCGGTCGGCTTGCTCTTCGGATCAATCACGGCCTGCACCGTCGCGGCCCGTTCTTGAGCCGTGATGCCGGTCTTGTTCGTCACGTGGTCGATCGGCACGGTGAAGGCCGTGCCGAGCGGCGCGGTGTTCGTTTCGACCATCATCGGTAGTTCGAGTCGGCGGCAGACGTCGGGCAAGACCGGAATACACACCTGGCCGCGGCCGTGCGTGATCATGAAATTGATCATGGCCGGCGTCGCCGCTTCGGCCGCGCAAACAAAGTCTCCCTCGTTCTCTCGATCTTCGGCGTCGACCACGATGACGATCTCGCCGCGGGCGATCGCCTCGACCACGGCTTCGATCGTCGAATATTCGTCTGCCACGGCAAGCTCCCCAAATCCGGCCGAATCGGCGGCGACCTAAGTGTCGCCGCGGCGCGAAACGTGCGCCGTCGGCCGTCCAAACCTCGTTGCGTCCGCTTCATTATAGGTTTTTGGCAACCGCCCGATAGTTCCGCCCGTCGCGCCGCGTCCGCCGATGATTACAATGCCTATCGTCGGAACAATCCTTTCCGCGGCCCGCCGGAACCGTCATGCTCGAACGCGACGAATACGTCGAACAAGCGTATCTCTTCCGCACTCTGTTGGAGCGGCTCGATGATAGCGGTTCCTCCGTACAAGACCTGCTGCAGGCGATTCGCGAAGAATTGCTTTCGACGACCAACTTGCCGAAAGCGGTCGACTTCCTCTCGGCCGAAATCAAGCTCACCGGCGGCCTCAGCGAAGGCATGCGGCGGTTGAGTCATTACTTCACGCCGTTTCAAGCGTTCGTCGTCGGCGAGGCAGAACGCGACGGCGGAAAGTTCGATTTTCGCACCGCCTTGGAAGTGCTCCGGTTGGAAGCGGCGTTCCGCGGCGAAGGTTCCTCGCCCCAAGCGTCATTCGTCTACCAGTTCGAATCTATCGCCCGCAATCGGCTCGGTTACGATCGCGGGCTGGAGGCCATGTCGCGCGATCCGATTTACGACGCCGACTGGGCCGCTTGGATTCTGCATGTTCGCCGCGAAGTCGGCATCGTCGATTTCGCCGATCTCGTTTACACCCGCAGCTGCGCACTATGCCCAAGTGCGCAAAGCTCAGGGCGCCGGCGAGGGACCCGAGCAACCGATTCTCTTCGGCGAAAAGGAGGGCCGCATCGCGCTGGCCCATCGCCGTAAGGATCCGCTGCTGCTCTTCGCGGCCTTACAGCGGCACTTGAACTATCCGAAGGTGCCTCGCCCGCCGCGGGCCGACGAAAACAAGCACGTGCTGCCGCTGCTGATCCGCCGCGTCGAACGGCTGGAAGTGCGCCTGAAGTTGGTCGAAGAAGAACAACGAGGCGGCATCGACCTCTCGCGTTTCATGGGGCCCGCCGGCAAGAAAGCCGAAGACAAAGAGTAATCCGTCGCCGGCCGCCGGCGTAGAATCACGCACACGATGTCGGAAACGATCCCTCAACACGTCGCCGAAGCGGTCGCCGAACAAGGGGGCGAACCTGCGCACAAATACAAGCGAGGTCGCTTCATTCCGGTCACGCCTTGCGACCTGGAAATGCTGCTGGCTCACCACGTGGAGCCCGACGCTCGCTGCGCGACGCTGTTTCGCGAAATTTGCGGCCTGCTGAAGGAAGCCGTGCATCGGCACTATCAGGCCGTGAAGTTGCAACTCAAAGACGACTACGCGCCGCTCGATCCCGACAGCGACGTACATTCGCTGCGCCGTTGCGACGCCGAAGAATTGAATCGTCGGTCACAACGGATCTTTGCGGCGGCGTGCTTGCTGCTGGAGAAGGCCAATTTCCGACCGCTGCCGCGCGGCGAAGTCGATCGGGCCGTCAGCGCCGTGAGCCCTTGGGGGTTGAATTTGCAGGTCGATCTCGAAGTGTTCGACCGTTTGGAAGTGTGGGCCCGCGGCGAGAAGGTCGACCATCGCGTGAGCCGAGGGGTGTCGTCGCTCTTCCGCGTGCAGCACTACCGCATTCCGCTCTATCAGCGGATTCTCATTTTGTTTCGCCCGCACGCCTCGAACTTAGACAGCCGCGGCTATCTCGGCGATCGGGTCTATCTGAAGTTGTTCAAGAACATCCCCGAGGGAGACATCGATATGGTGCTCCCCGGAACTCACGTGCGGATGACGCTCTTGGATCGGGGCAAGATCGTGTTCCCCGTCGTGTCAGGCATCGTCGTCACGGCGTGGAAGATCATCAAAGGGGCGCTCGTCGTCGCGGCCGTCGGCATTTACGGTCTGCTGGCGTATCTGACGCTGATCATCGGCACCGTGGGCTACGGCTGGCGGTCGTTTTTCGGCTATAAGCGCACCAAGGAAAAGTACCAGCTCAACCTCACGCAAAACCTGTACTATCAAAAGCTCGACGGCGACTGGGTGCGCTACTGCGGCTCTGCGACGAAGCCGAAGATCAAGAGTACCGTGAAGCTCTGACGGCTTGGTTCCTGCTGTGGCGTCAAGCGCCGCACGAAGGTTGGATGATGGAAGAACTCGACCGGAGCGCCGAGCGGCTATTGCAGGCCGAACTCAAGCGCGACGTCGATTTCGACGTGTCCGACGCCGTCGACAAGATGATCCGTTGGCGAATGGTCGACGTGCAATACGACGGCCGCCTCACGGCCCGCAAGCCGGAGCAGATCGTCGCAGCGCTGCGCGAGCATCTGGCCGGCGAGCCGGTTCAGTAGGCCGGCCTATTTCTTCGGCAGCCGCTTTTCGATTTCGCCGACCACTTGCTTGGCCAGCACGGCCGAACCTTCATCGTGGAAATGGACGTTCACCGGCCGTTGAATCTCGGCCAGCTTCGGCAGAGCGAACGCATAGAGATCGTCGATTTCCACTCCTTCTTCGGCCATCACTTTCGCCGCCGCGGCGTTGTAAGCCAAAACGTCCGCATTCTTCCGCGGCGGATTCATGTCTCCTTCCGGTACCGGCGTGGTGCTGCACCAAATCAGCTTCGCGCCGTGCGCCGGCCTTCATCTGCTTCACGAGTTCGCGAAGGTTTTTCGTGTACGCTTCGAGTTCGACTTGGCGATGCCCCTCGGGCATGAACTTCAGATCGTGCAGGCCCCAGTTGAAGTGAATGACGTCCCAGCGTCCGTCGCCGAGCCAATCTTTCATCGACTCGAGGCCGCGCGTCGTCGGCCCGCCGTTCATCGGCACGCGGAGCACGTTGGCCTTCCCTTTCAAGAGTTCGCGGACCGGCAGCGTGTAGCCCATCGAAATGGAGTCGCCGATTAAGAGGACGCGAGGCAGGTTCGGATCTTCGGTGATTTTCACGAGCGACGGGCTCGGGGCTCGGCGCGGGGCGGGGCGAGCGGCCGGTTGGGCAGGCTTATCCGCCGTCGCCGGTTTGTCACTTGCAGCGGCGCTTGAGCGACGGCGGTCGTCGGCTTCGCATCTTTGCCGGCAGCAGGCGATCCGCCGAATTGTTTATAGTACGTGGCGTGGAACGGATTGATCGCCGGTCCTTCCGCCCTTTCGTTCTCCAGTGTCGCCGGTACGACGTCGGCCCACCACCGGTCGTATGTCTTCCAAAGCTCGGCGATCACCTCCGGGTGCTCCGCCGCTAAGTTCTTCGTCTCGCCCGGATCGGCCGAGAGATCGTAAAGTTCCCAGCGCGGTTCGGCCGCTTTCGTCGCTACGGAAGTCGCCGCTGTTGCGGCGGCCGTCGCAGCGCCGCGCGGCGCTGTTTTCGCCGTGCTTACCAAGTTCCAACGGCCGCTACGAATCGAGCAATTCGCAAACTTCGCCAAGTTGGCATCGCTCCCCTTCGGCCAACGCCCTTGATGTGTGAAGAGCGTACGCTCTTGCCAATCCGCCGAGGGATTCTCCAGCAGCGACACCAAGCTGCGTCCTTCCGCTTGAGCCTCGGCCTTTGCGGAAAGCTTGGCTCCCGCGATCTCGGCCAGCGTGCGATAGACGTCAATATGCGCGACCGTCCGATCGCAACTGGCCGGGCTCAACGTGTTCGGCCAACGCCAGAGCGACATGGCTCGCGTACCGCCCCGATACGGCGTTCCCTTCTGGCCATGCATGCCCGCGTTGAACACGCGCGTGCCGACCGTCCCGCCGTTGTCGTTCATGAAGACGACCAGCGTGTTGCGTTCGAGGCCGAGCTCGGCGAGCTTGGCCAAGAGCCGCCCGACGTTGTCGTCGATGTTGGCGACCATGCCGAAGAACTTGGCCACGTCGGCGCTCGGCGTTTGTCCCGAATAGCGGGCCTCGTCTTCCGGTCGCACTTGAAGCGGCCCGTGCGGGGCGTTGGTCGCGATGTAGCAGAAGAACGGCTGCTTTGCGGTCCCCTGCCCTGTCTGCACGCGTGACTCGATCCACGTCTGCGCCTGGGCGAAGAATACGTCGGTGCAATAGCCTTTGGTCTTTTCGAACTTGCCGTTGTGCAGAATCGCCGGATCGAAATAGCTGTTGTTCGGCGCATCGCCGCAGCTGCCGGGATACGTTTGTCCGATGCCGCCGCCGCCGTGAATGAACACTTCGTCAAACCCGCGACGATTCGGCTGGTATTCGGCTTCGTCTCCCAGATGCCACTTGCCGAAGATGCCGGTCGCGTAGCCGGCGGTCTTCAACGTCTGCGGCAGCGTCACCACGTCGAGCGCCATCCGCTCCCGCTCAAGAATCGTATGCGTGACGCCGTTGCGGAATTCATGCCGGCCGCTCATCAGCGCCGAGCGCGTGGGCGAGCAGGTCGGGCTCACGTGGAAATCCGTAAACCGCACTCCTTCGGCATGCAACCGATCTAAGTTCGGCGTCTTCAAAATCGGGTTCCCATGCGCCGAAAGATCGCCGTAACCTTGATCATCGGTGATGATGAAGACGAAGTTCGGCCGAGCGGCGGCAAGCGAGGCGGCCTCGACCGACGACGAACCGACGACCGAAGCAAGCGTGAGACAACACGACAAAGCAAAAGTGAGACGGAGCATTTCGTTTCTCAATCTGACGTGAGGCACGGAACTAGTAGTTCGCAATCGTTACGGCGCGCGATCGAATCAATTCGGCCGTCGACCGCCGCAGAGCATACCACGGCCCAAGTACGACGCGCACCAGACGCCGAATATTGCCGCCAACAAAAACGGCGGCCTCGGAATAGCTCCGAAGCCGCCGCTCAAAAATCTAAGAAGCAAACCCGCCGGTTCGACTAGAACTCGGTCTTCTGCTTCACGCCCGGTTGCGGCGTCGGGTACTTGCCCGTCTTGTCGGCTTGGATCGGGGCCGGGCCGTCGAGGGCCAGCTTGTCGACCGTCGGGCCGAACTCGTGTTCGCAGTTGAGGATGTCGTCCCAAGTGATCACGCGACCGGTGTGGGCCGCCATGCGTCCCATGGCCGTCACGAGGCTCGCTTCCGTTCCGCGCTTCGCCTCGTTGTAAGGCTTGTCGCTGCGAATCGCCGCGATCAAGTGATCCCATTCCAGTTGGTACGGGTTCGGTTCCTTCGAGCCGTAGCTCCACGACAGATTCTCTTCCGTCATGTTCTGGCCCTTGTAGATCCGGCACTTCGCCGGCGTGTGGCCCGCCGTGCTGATGACCGCCGAACCCTTGCTGCCGTGCGCGTAGCTGGCAAACTCCGTCTTGCAACCGGGCATGGTACGCCCTTCGAGTTGCAGCTTCGTGCCGTCGGCGAAGGTGTACATCACCGAGTAGGTGTCGAAATTTTGATCGACGTAGTCCATCCGATAGTGGCGTCCGCCCGAGGCTTCCGCCTTCACCGGCCAAGCGTCCTTCATCCAGCAGCATTCGTCGATGTTGTGAATGAGGAAGTCGCTATACGCGCCGCCCGACGCCCACAAAAAGGCGTGGAAGTTCTTGATCTGGTAGAGCAGTTCGCCCTTGTCCCATTCCTTCGGCATCGGCGGGCAATAGGCGCTGCCCGTCGGGCCGGCTTGACGGTAGGCCCGCATCAAGAGGATGTCGCCGATTTCACCGGCCTTGATCCGATCGTGCAGTTGTTGACGGGCGTCGCAGTGGCGGCACATCAGGCCGACGCCGACCTTCAGATTCTTCTTCACCGATTCTTCGGCGAGCTTGAAGAGCTTGCGGCTTGACGGGCCGTCGACCGTGACCGGCTTCTCCATAAAGACGTTGATGCCGCGATCAATGGCCGCGCCGAAGTGTACCCAGCGGAACGCGGGCGGCGTCGCGAAGATCGCCACGTCGCCGGGGCGGAGGCAATCGAGAGCCTGCTTGTAGCCGTCGAAGCCGATGAACTTCTGATCTTCCGGCACTTCGTACTTGCCGGGAAGCTTGTCTTTCTTGGCCTTTGCGGAAAGGTTGCGATCCGCGTTCTTGAGCTTGTCTTCGAACACGTCTGCCAGGGCGACGAGCTTGATCGGGCCGTTGTCGACCGAGAGAGCTTGGCCTGCCGCGCCGGTGCCGCGACCGCCGCAACCGATGAGCGCGACGCGAATCGTGTTGTCGCCGCCGTCGTGCACGGCCGGCACCTTCTTATCGGGAGCGCCCATCACTTGCGAAGCGACGGAACTGACGGCAACCGCGGCGACGGCCGCTTCGCCCGACTTCTTCAAAACGTCGCGACGCGTCAGGTCGCCCGAAGGAGACGAATTCATACGCAAACACTCCCAGGAGGGTAAGGAGATTGGAGGCGGGGCGGGATGCGGCCGGCGGACGACTTCAGGAGATGTGTCGCGGCGACTTTCGCAATCTCATCAGTGTCGCCGGCCCGCCGACCAAAGTCAACGATTCTAGAGAATCCGGCACATTGCTCGCGAAACGGCCCATTTTCGCGATGTTCGCGTGGCTTAGGCGGCCATGCGGTCTTAGCCCCAGGAGCCACGTGCGAGCTCCTTCGCCGTTTGAAAATCCGACCAACGGAAAGATCGCAAAAACACCGCTTTCAGAGGGCTGCTAGGGTAACGCGCAGGGCATGGACGAGCGGTGGATTTCGGAAGTACCCCTCCATACGAATTGCGATTGTCTGCGCTTCGTATCGATCGTTCCGCATCTAGCGACGGCCGACATTTTTTCCGCCTTTGAGGCCGCCGCAGCGCGGACTTCCACAACCTATGGTCTTACATCTTCGCTTCTCATCACGCAGCCCGGCGGAACGGACTTCGGTCACCGTTGCCGGTAGCCATGGAGGTGTCGCAGGCTTGTCGCCGCCGAGACCAAAGAGAAGCGAACAGCCGTGTCGATTCGGCACGAGTTCCTGATGAAGGCCGGCCGGCGTATGGCGCGAATCCTCCTGATCGAAGACAACGAGTTCAACCAAGACCTGATCGCCAGATACTTGCGGCTGTTCGACTTCGAAGTCGAGGTGGCGGGGGACGGTCGTGAAGGACTCCGGCGTCGCCGTAACCGACGCGGCGCGATACGACGCCGTGCTCCTCGACATGAACCTGCCCGAGATCGACGGCTGGGAAGTGGCCCGCCGATTGAAATCGCACGAGGCGACTCGGCGGTTGCCGATCATCGCCGTGACGGCGCACGCCATGGTCGGCGATCGTGAAAAGACGTTGGCCGCGGGCTGCGACGACTACACCAGCAAACCGATCGACTTTCCAGTTCTCATCGGCAAGCTTGAACGCCTTATAGAAAAGACCTCCGCAACATGTCCGATTCGCTAGGGACGCTGCTCGTCGTCGACGATGAAGAACTCAATCGCGACATGCTCGGTCGACGGCTGGAGCTGGAAGGCTACGTCGTGCAACTGGCCGCCGACGGCGCCGAGGCGCTGGATCTGATCGCCAAGCAAGAGTTCGACGCCGTGCTGCTCGACGCCATGATGCCGGGCCTCAGCGGCTACGAAGTGCTGGCGGAGGTTCGCAAGTCGCGCAGCAGCTTGGAATTGCCCGTGCTGATGTGCACGGCGAAAACCCAGAACGAAGACGTCGTGAACGCCTTCGAAGTCGGTGCCAACGACTACATCACCAAGCCGATCAACTTCGCCGTGGTGCTGGCCCGCATCAAATGCCACGTCGCCGGACGCCGGCTCTCGACGCAGCTGCGGCGAGAGCGAAATGCGATACTCGCTCTCCGCCCAAGGCTCCAACGACGGCCTCTGGGATTGGGATTTGCAGACCGACCGCATTCACTTCTCGGATCGTTGGACGGACATCGTAGGATTGCCCGCCGACTCCCTCGGAGACGAACCGCGGGCTTGGTTCGACCGCGTGCATCCGGACGATCTACCGCATGTTCGCCGGTCGCTCGACGAGCACCGCTGCGGAATCACGCCGAAATGGGAATGCGAGTACCGCATACGACACGACGACGAAAGTTATCGCTGGGTGCTCACGCGCGGCATGGCGGTGCGCGATGCGGCAGGCCGTGAAGTGCGGATGGCCGGCTCACAAACGGATATCACGCGCGGCAAAGCGGCCGATCCGTTGACGGGGCTGCCGAACCGCGTGCTGTTCGTGGATCATCTCTCGGCGGCCGTCGAAGCCGCCGCTCGCGAAAGCGAAGCTTGCTTCGCCGTGCTGTTCTTAGATCTGGATCGCTTCAAGGTGGTCAACGACGGTCTCGGCCATATGGCGGGCGACGAACTCTTGGTCGTCGCGGCTCGCCGATTGGAATCGTGCTTGCGACGCACCGACGTCACCGCGCGGGCCGGGGGTCGTTCGACCTTGTCGCGTTTCGGCGGCGACGAATTCGTGATCTTGCTGACCGGCTTGAAATCGTCCGCCGACGCCGAGGCCGTGGCCGATCGCATCCTGGCGACGATGTCCGAACCGCTGCGACTGCGCGAGCACGACGTCTCGCTTTCCGCGAGCATCGGCATCGCCGTTTCCTCCGGTCGCTGCGGAGCCTCGGCGGACGACCTGCTGCGCGATGCCGACACGGCCATGTATCGCGCCAAGACCGAAGGCAAAGGCCGGTGGTGCCTATTCGACCAACAGCTTCACAAACAAGCGATTGAACGCTTGGAACTTGAAGCGGACGTCAAGAAGGGACTGCAACGCGGCGAATTCCACGTCCATTACCAACCGATCGTCGAACTCCCGGCACAGCGCGTCCGCGGCTTCGAAGCTTTGCTCCGTTGGAACCATCCGACGCGAGGGAACGTCTCGCCCGCCGTCTTCGTACCGGTCGCCGAAGAGATCGGCTGCATTGTCGATCTCGGCACGTGGGTCTTGCGCGAAGCCTGTCGCCAAGTTCGGCAATGGCAGCTCGAATCGCCTGGTGCAGCGAGCTCTACATCAGCGTCAACGTTTCGACCAAGCAATTCGCTGAACCGAACTTCGTCGAGATCGTCAAAGATTGCCTGAAATCCACGGGGCTTGATTCTCGCACGTTGAAACTGGAAATCACGGAAAGTGCGATCGTCACCGATCCGAACATCGCTTCGGCGACTATCGATCGGCTGCGAGCCCTCGGCATCAGCATCAGCCTCGACGACTTCGGCACCGGCTACTCGTCGCTCAGCTATCTGCAGAACTTTAAGATCGACACTCTCAAGATCGATCGCTCGTTCATCTCACGAATCGGCTCGTCGCACGATTCGGAGGAAATTGTTCGCACGATCATCGCACTGGCGCACAACTTGGGAATCGAAGTCGTCGCTGAAGGCATTGAAGACGACGGGCAGCATGACCATCTGCGGATGCTCGGCTGCGAAAGCGGTCAGGGATATCGATACTCGCGACGCACTTTCTCCCGCGGCCGTCGCTGAACTGTTCGCAGCCCCGGCAGCGGAGCAACCCGCGGCCGCCGAGCCGGCCTTGAGCGGCGTCTAGGACGAACACCCATGGTCGAGCTCCTGCCAACTGTCGATAGCCCGCAGCCTCCGCCAAACGGTGCGCCGCGAGTGCGCATCGCCGTCGGCATCTGGGGGCTGCTCGTCATCGCCGGAATGGCCATGTTGACGGCCTATGCCAACGAACCGGGGGCGACCGGGGAACCGCCGCAAAGGTCGCGGTCCGCCAATCCCGGCCTCCAAGAAACTTCGCACAAGTTTCAATTGTCGATGTTTGTTCATCCGCGCTGTCCTTGTAGTCGGGCGAGCGTGCGGGAACTGGCCCGCATTCTGTCGCGCGGCAGTTCGAATGTTGACGCAACGATTTACCTCTATCGCCCGGGCCGAGAAACGGACGACTGGACCGCCGGCGACCTCAGAGCTTCGGCGGAACAAATCCCCGGACTGCACGTACAGACCGATCCCGACGGTCGACGGGCCGCCGAAATGGGCGTCGCGCACCTCCGGCGACGTACTGATCTACGATGCGGCGGGGGTGTTGCGCTTCCACGGCGGCATCACCTCCGCGCGAGGGCATGAGGGAGACAATTCCGGCGCCTCGGCCGTCACGTCGTTGCTGCTTGGACGATCTTCGGTCGTGACTCGGACGCCGGTCTTCGGCTGTGCTCTACAAAGCGAGACGCTTTCCCATGACTGACGCCGTCGTGATCCCGCTTGTCGATACAGGCTCCGAGGCACACGTCGACGCGAGTTTCGCGGGCGCCGCGAAGCAAGTTTCCGCGCAGGTCATCTTCGAGGCCGGCGAGCGGAAGAACTACGTCGACATGGATCGGGTATTTGCGCGATTGATGTTGTTGCAATGGATTGCCGGCATCGTGCTTGCGCTCGTCGTCTCGCCGCAAACTTGGATCGGCGATCAAGCCCGCGTGCATCAGCATGTTTGGGCGGCGGTAATCCTCGGCGGCTTGCTCAGCGGATTGCCTATGATGTTGTCGCGTCGGCATGCGGGCGAAACGCTGACGAGGCACGTCATCGCCGTCGTGCAAATGCTGTGGTCGGCCTTATTGATTCACCTCACCGGCGGTCGCATCGAAACGCACTTCCACGTTTTCGGATCGCTGGCATTTCTGGCGTTCTACCGCGACTGGCGCGTCATCGCGACGGCAACGCTCGTCGTCGCCGCGGATCACTTCGTGCGCGGCGTGTGGTGGCCGCAATCCGTATTCGGCGTCGCGGTCGAAAGTCCGTTCCGTTGGATCGAACATGCCGTGTGGGTGGTCTTCGAAGACGTCATCTTGCTGCGTTCCTGCTTCCGCGGTCGGCGCGAAGCCTGGGAAATCGCCGAACGCGAGGCGCAAGCTCTCCGTCGCCAATGAGAGCCTGGAAAAGCAGAACGCCGAACGGCGGAGGGCCGAAGCGGAAATACGCCGACTCTACGACGATTTGGCCGTCGTTCACGAAGAGGCCTTGGCCGCAAGCCGGGTAAAAAGCCAATTCCTCGCCAACATGAGCCACGAATTGCGTACGCCGCTCAACGCCATCATCGGCTACAGCGAACTACTGCAGCTCGTCATGGCCAAGCAAAAAGAAGCGGCCTACACCGCCGATCTGGAACGCATTCAAAAGTCGGGCAAACATCTGCTGGCTCTGATCAACGACATTCTCGACATCTCGAAGATCGAAGCCGGCAAGATGCAGCTCGAAATGAACGTCCTGCCGGTCGGCGACGTTCTCGGCGACGTCGCCGAAACGATTCGTCCTTTGGCCCTGCAAAACTCCAATGAGTTGACGTTCGACGTCGCGCCGCACCTCGGGCCGATCTTCGCGGACGCCGTACGTCTCAAACAGTGCCTGCTCAACCTGCTCAGCAACGCCTGCAAATTCACGAAATCCGGGCGGGTGACGTTCACCGTGTTCCAAGAATGCCGTGCCGACGGAGATTTCGTGCTGTTCCGTGTCGCCGATACGGGCGTCGGCCTATCGGAAGAGCAAGCGGCCAAATTGTTCCAGCCGTTCACGCAAGCCGACGCTTCTACGACGCGAAAGTTCGGCGGCACCGGCCTCGGGTTGGCGATCACGAAAAAGCTATGCGAAGCGATGGGAGGCGGCATCTCTCTGCAAAGCCGACTCGGCGAAGGCTCGACCTTTACGCTGCATCTCCCCGTACATCGAGCGGACAAAGCAGGCTCGGAGGCGGGTTCGGCGCAGCTTTCGGCATGCGGCGTTTAACGACCTAAAGGGCGAGGCGTCGCAATCAGGGCTTGGTCAACCAACCGAGCGAAGTCAGGAACTCATCGCTCGCCGCAATCGTCTGGCCTCGGAACGGCTGATCGTTGAAGAAGCCGTGCGATTGATCCGTGAAGAGCTTGAGTTCGCTTCGCAGGCCGGCGTCGCGCATCGCCTTCTGAAACCGCTCGGCCACGGCGACCGGGATGAGCTTGTCTTTGGTCCCGAGAAACACGATCGCCGGCGGATCGTCGGCCGTGATGTTGTGCGCCGGCGAAAACTCGCGGTAGCGCTCGCCGACGCGGGCCGTGCCCCAGCCCTGGTCCGGACCGTTGTCGTACACCGGATTGAAGAGCAGCAGCGCGTCGGCTTTCGCGGAAACCTTGAGATCGTCCTGCGGATCGTCTTGGCCGTCGACCATGCCGACGAACGCCGCCAAGTGACCGCCGGCCGAGCCGCCGCCGGCCGCGATCCGGTTCGGGTCGATTTGTAGTTCTTGGGCATAAGCGCGAACCCAGCGCAGGGCGCTTTTGGCGTCGTTCACGCATTTGGTCGGCGGCTCGCTCGTTTTACCGTCGAGCAAGCGGTATTCGACCTGCACGGCGACCATGCCCGCCGCGCGAGGTGTTCGCACAGTTCGTTGAATTGCTTCGGAGCGCCGCCGACCCAGCCGCCGCCGTGAAAGAAGACCGCGGCCGGCCGCAATCCCTCGCCGCGCATCGCCGGTTCGACCACGTACAGCTTCAACTCGCGCTCGCCGACCGTTTTGTAAACGTATTCCTTACCGACGGGGTTGATCTTCCCTTTGACCTCGCGGCGAGCAGTCTTTCGCTCCGGCTTCTTCTCCGTGGCTTTCGCAGGCGGCTTCTCCGCCGGTGCGGCGAACGCCTGCGCAACGTCGACCCACAATGCGTTGACCGACCAAGCGACGACCAAACAGAGAGAGGCTAACCAGCGCATGAGGCGAACTCCGACGGCTGAATCGGCAAAAGGGGGTGAACGAAAGCGGCGTCGACCATTCTAGCCGGCGGACGCCGCCGAAGACTTCGATGCGCCGCCGTCAAGGAATGTTTTGGCCACGCCGAAAAATTGCGGCGGATCAAATCGATTTTCGGCCGGTCGCCAGATTGCCTGCGACGTTCGTCTGCTCGCACAACCTAGGCCGGCCGAAAGTTTCCTGGAGCGCGACCGGCAATTGCGGACAATACGAGATGCGCCTTGCTGCGCCGACCTGAGCCCTCGGCGCTCTATGCCGGAGGCCGACGACGTCACTCGAGCAAAAGCCATGAACCGTCAACGACGACGACCGCGAGCCGGCTGCGTGCGCGACCGAAGTCATTTCCCCGATTCAGGACATCCGGATACGCCAGCCTTATGGCGCGACGCCCGCCGACGAATTCGACGTAAGTCGCGCAAGCGAAACCGGACTTACGGCGATTGCGGCCTCTTGGGGTGCGCCCATAACTCCGACTTATGGGCGCACAAGTGCCAAACCCACAAGGGGTGCGCCCTTAAAACAAGTTATGGGCGCACTCCGCCCATAACGGTCGTCGTAAGTCGCGCGACGCAATCGGGACTTACGTCAATTCTCGGCCTCGTACGGCGTCCCGCCTTCGGCGTTGCCCGGCGGGTCGTAGTTGCAGACGATCACCGTCCACCCCTCGTATTCGCCCGTCGTGATCACGGCCTTCCCCGCCCCGATGAACTTCGTACCGCTCCAAACCAGTTGCGTGTAGTGACCGGCCTCGAACGTGGCGAAGTCCGACGGGATCGGCGTGCCCGGCTCATACTTCTCTTTCTCGGCGTACCACCCCTCGGCTCCGCTGACGAGGCCGAACTTCGGGGCGTTGCCGATCGCCAGGTTTTCGCCGTACGGCGCGGCGTCGTCTCCTTCGGCCGGGCGATGTTCGAACTTGCCGGTCGCCGCAAGGTGATCGGCCCAGGCCTGCGACGGCGGCCAACTTGGGGGACCACGCGACGGGCGGCACGCCAACTTCGGCCCGGGCTTTATTGTGGAACTCGACCAGTGCGGCGGCCTCGGCTTGCGACACGGCCGGCGCGGCGACGGCAGCCGGCTGCTGCGAACGGGCGGCGGCGGCGAACAAGGTCGCTGCGATTGCCGGCGCGATGAGACAAATCGGACGCATGCGGCATGTTCCTTCGCCGTCGCTGCGGGGCTCGTGTGTGAATCCGACGTGCTAAGAACTCGGCTTCGTCGCCAACGGGTCGTACGTGCCGACGTACCAGAGGTGCGATTCCCGATCGCGAGCGCAGAAGCCGCGGCCGCCGTAGTCTTCATCTTTGATCGGCATCACGATCTCCCAACCGGCGGCCTGCGCGCGAGCGTAGACCGCGTCGGCGTCGGGCACGCAGACGTACGGGCTTTGCGTTTCGCAGCGGCCGACCTCGTCGGGCATCTTGATCATGCGACCGAATTCGTTGTCGCGCTTCGAGCCGAGCATCAAGAGACCGGAACCGAGCTTCAACTCCGCGTGAGCGACGCCCCCTTCTCCGTCTTCATACACGGCGTGCCGCTCGCAGCCGAGCACTTGGCACAAGTCGTCGATCGTGCGCTTGGCGTCGCGATAAGAAAGGCAGGGGATAAACATCGAGGCGGCTCCGGAAAATGGGGCGGCGTGAGGCCTCCATTCTACCACCGCTCGTCGCCGTCGCGATCCTTAGCGTCGCGTCGCGGATTGGGCGTCGGCGGAGGCCAAGATTTCGACCGGTCGCCGTGCGCTCGGGCCGGGCTTGGCGACGAAGCCTCGCTGCGACGCGACGATTTGCAGTTGTCGCCGCGTTTCCGCCGACATCGGCGACGAGAGCAGAATGATGTCGGGCCGCACGTCGACAATTTGCGCGGCGGCGATTTCCGGAGTCGCAGTGTACGCCGGAATGCGGAAGCAATCGGCTTCGGCGTAGAAGCCGAGGAGTTCGAGTTGAGCGTCGCCGCCGTAAATGCGCCTGCCGGGGCCGTATTGATCGCGGATCCACGTGCCGAGGCGGGCCGTTTCCAACCGGCCGGCGTAACTGGTTTTGAAGGCGTCGATACAGCCGTAGAGCACGACGACGGTCGTCAACATGGCCGCCGACCAAGCAGGCCGCCACGCGGGCCGGCGTCGCCGCGCAGAGGTTCGAAAGGCCGCGCACCGTCGCGAGAAAACCGACGGCCGCAGTGCCGGACGATGCGATGACCAGCGGCAGCACGTAGCGCGCCAGCTGACGAGCCCGGCGTACCAAGCGTGAGTCCAAATGCCGGCGAGCGTCAGCAACGTGACGATCCACACCGGCAACCTTGCCGCGGAGACGTTTCGCCGTCCTTCCACCACGAGGCCGACGAGCAGCAACACCGCGTAGAGCGGCGTGAACCCGCGCACCGCGGCATGCCAGACCATGCCGACGAGCGTCGGCGAAAGCGGATTGAGCCGCGTGCCGAAGTGTTCGTTGACCGCGTCGGGCCGGAGTCGGCAAGGCGAGCGAGCAGTTCACGAGCCCGTTCCCAAGGGAGCGAGTAAGCGAATTGTTCGAGCGATGCACCGCTGCGGACGAAGTAAACGCCGGCCCCAAGAACCGGAGCGGCAGCGAGCGAAACGACGAGCGATGCGAGCAGTCGTCGTCGCCGCTCCGGCATCTGCATCGCCGCGACGGCTGCCCCAAGCGAGCGGAATCACATAGAGAAACAGCCCTTCAAAGCGAGTAAGTACGGCGGCCGGCAGGAGCACGGCGAGCGCGGCAAACCAGGCGGCGCGGCCTTCGAACACGGTGCGCCAGGACGCATACCAAACCAGCGCGGCGAGCAGCCAAAACGTTTGCTCGCGGACCATCTCGGGCGACCACTCGATGAGCTTCGGATGAAACGCATAGAGCAGCCCGGCGCAGAGTGCGACGCGGTCGTCGAACATTCGCCGCACCCAACCGTACAGCGGCAGCACGACGAGCGAACCGCACAGGACGCCCCACAGCTTCGCGGCCGCGGGCCAAGCCAAGCCGAACTTATGCAAGGCGGCAAGAATCAGCGGATAGAGATTCACGCCGAGGTCTTTGCGGAAATACGTCCCCTGCTCTTCAATCCATTTGGCCACGGCCACGTAGATCGTGCCGTCGGGACAGATCGTCGGGATGAGTCCGGCCATGACGAGCCGCGGCAGGAGCGCGGCTGCGAAGAGCAGCAGACAGACGCGGCTTGCCGGAAACGGCTTGGCTTGATCGGCCGTGAACCAAGCGATCAGGCGGGCATACATAGCGTACTCCCGTCGTTAGGCCGCGGCGCGGCGAGCTTCGTGATTTGCCCGCGGTTCGCCCATTGCGCATCAGATCGTGCGGCAAGGCGACGTCGGCCGACAGGCCCGGCTCGGCGGGAAGCGTGAAATCTCCGGCGCTCGGCGGCCGACGACGCCACTTCCACATCCAGCGGGCATAGGAACGAAGATGACGGCGACCATCGGCGGACAGAATGCGTTTGCTGGCCCGTTGCTCGGCGTGAAAACAATGCGTGCCGCCGTAATGCGCGACCTCGTCGCCGGCCGCATTGAGCTGCGCGCACCAATCGACGTCTTCGTAATACTTCACGAACCCTTCGTCGAGCGGGCCGACGCGACGCACGGCCTCCTGGCGAGCGAAGAAGAAGCAACCGGTGAACCAATCGCAGGCGAACGTCGACAGCGGATCGCGGCGGCTGTAGCGAATGTCGTCGGCCGCGCGGGCCACGAAGTTCCAGCGGTCGAAACGGCGGCCGAGCGAGGAGCGGATCGTCGGATACCGGCGAGGCGCCCAGGCGTAGGTATCGTCGTAGCGATAGATTCGGCAGGTGCTCAGGCCTACCGACGGATGGCGATCCATAAACTGCCGAGCTTCGTCAGGCAGGCCGTGCGCGGATCGAAGAACATATCCGTATTGAGCAGCAACACGTAGCGAGCGTCGCTCTGCTCAAGAATCCGATTGAGATTCGCGGCGTACCCAAGACGGCGATCGTTGCGAATGACCTGGGTATCGCGATGCTCGGTCGTCCAAGGTGCGACGCCGCGTTCGGAGGCGTTGTCGACCACGAGGAATCGCATCCTCAAGCCGGGAGCCGAAGCGGCCAAGCCTCGCACGAGCGGCGTCATCCAATGGTCTTCGTAGGTGTAGATGAAACCTACGTCGAGATCGCGCCGCATCTGAGGCCCTGGAAACAGAATGGGTTCGGCGACTTCGCACCGAGCGGAGAACGGTACTCCGCAGGCTCGTGCGGCGTCAATTGCGATGAAAACCTGCGTCCGAGGCATGCAAGCGTTGCCGGCATCAGGCGCTGCCGGCAGGACCGAATTCGCACACGGTCGGCTTTCGCGCAGCCCGCTTTGCCGCGATCTTCTCGGATTGCCGGCCGTTCGCCGTTCGAGCTATATTGCCGCCCCGCAAGCACGGCAGGCATGCACCGGCATCTTGCCGAGTCGACGCTGCAATCGTCGACGACGCGCGATCAGGAAGGTCGCGTAGCGGATTTCGCCAGGGTGGGTGAAACAGTGATTCGCATTATTCCGCGGCTCGATATCAAAGGCCCGAACCTCGTCAAAGGCATTCATCTCGAAGGCCTGCGAGTGTTGGGAAAGCCCGAGGTTTTTGCTCGGCACTACTACGAACAAGGGGCCGACGAGCTCTTCTACCAAGACGCCGTCGCCAGCCTTTACGAACGCAACGGCCTGCTCGACATCGTCGAGCGTACGAGCCGTGAGATTTTCATTCCGCTCTGCGTCGGCGGCGGGCTGCGCAGCGTCGAAGACATTCGCAATACGCTCCGGGCCGGGGCCGATAAAGTGGCCGTCAACACGGCGGCTATTCGCCGGCCGCAACTGATTCGTGAAGCGGCCGAAGCATTCGGATCATCGACCATCGTCATCGCCATCGAAGCGATTCGCCAGCCTGACGGGCGTTACGAATGTTTCGTCGACTGCGGCCGAGAAGCGACCGGCGTCGACGCCTTCGATTGGGCTCGCAAGGTCGAGGAACTCGGCGCGGGCGAGATCGTCCTAACTTCGGTCGATCGCGAAGGCACCGGCAAAGGGTACGACCTGGAACTCACGCGGCGCATCGCTGCGAGCGTGTCGATCCCCGTCATCGCTCACGGCGGCGCGGGAATCGCGAGCCATGTGGGAGACGTCGTCGAGAAAGCCGGAGCCGATGCAGTTTGCTTGGCTTCGCTGTTGCACTATACGGCGGTCGCCGAATTGCACGATGCCGGAGCCGATTTCGGCGCGGAAGGGAACGTGGAGTTCCTGAAACGTGGCACCGGCTTCGGCAAGATCGGCCGTGCGCGAATCGACGACGTGAAACGCGAAGTCGCCGTGCGCGGATTTGAATGCCGTGAAGACGTGTTTGCCGTCGCGACGACTCCCTCCTAGCAATCGCCCGTTCGCCCGGTACCCGCACTACTGATTCCCGTACTTTTGGTCGCCGCCATGCTTGAAGACAATCGCCCCGTTCGTGTCGCCGTGGTCGACTACGGGTTGGGAAACCTGTTTAGCGTGAAGCATGCCTGCGAGCGCGTCGGAATGCAGGTGACCGTAACGTCGGCGAAGCAAGAGATTCTTGCGGCCGACGGCGTGCTGCTGCCGGGCGTCGGCGCGTTCGGCGACGCCATGCAATGTCTTGAACGGTTGCAGCTCGTCGAAGTGCTGCGAGAAGCGGCGCTGATCGGCAAGCCGGTCGTCGGCATTTGTCTCGGCATGCAACTTTTGATGAGCGAAAGCCAGGAGTTCGGCCGGCATCGCGGGCTGAACATTCTCGAAGGGGACGTCGTTCGCTTCGAGCAACCGCAAGGCCCGCGCGGAACGCTGAAGGTGCCGCAAGTCGGTTGGAACCGGGTTTATCGCCCCGCGGCGACCGCCGGCGACGCCTGGCAAGGGACGCCGCTCGAAGTCTTAAACGACGGCACCTCGATGTACTTCGTTCATTCGTTCTACGTACGGCCGGTGCAGAGCGACGCCGTGCTCGCGCTGACCCGCTACGGCGACGTCGAGTTCTGCTCGTCTGTCCGCCGCGGCAACGTGCTGGGTTTTCAATTTCATCCTGAGCGGAGCGGGCATGCCGGTCTACGGCTGTACTGCGCAAACCGCCGAGTTTATTCGCAGTCGCCAACTTTCCGGAGAAGTCCGTCATGCCGCATGAGAAGCTCGAAGCGTTTTATGGTCTGCCGGAAGACGTGACGTACTGCACGCGCTGCGTCATGTCGAACCAGCGCCCCGCTTCGTCGATCGAATTTAAGCACACGAAAGACAAGAAGCATCGCACGCTCAACATTCCGGAAGACGGCGTGTGCGACGCCTGCCGACACGGCGAGCAGAAGCACGCGATCGATTGGTCGAAGCGCGAAGAAGAGCTGCTGCAATTGCTCGACCAATATCGCAGCAAAGACGGCAGCTACGATTGCCTCGTGCCGGGCAGCGGCGGCAAAGACAGCGTTTATCAGCGCACGTGCTGAAATACAAGTACGGCATGAACCCGCTGACGGTGACCTGGCCGCCGATCTTGTACACGGACATCGGCTACCAGAACTTCCGCAACTGGCTCTCGATCGGCGGCTTCGACAACCTGTCGTATAACCAAAACGGCAAGGTGATGAAGCTGCTCACGCGACTGGCGATCGAAAACCTGTTGCACCCGTTTCAAACGTTCATCTTGGGCCAAAAGAACATGGGCCCGAAGTTGGCGATGAAGATGGGGATTCCGTTGGTGTTTTACGGCGAAAACGAAGCCGAATACGGCAATCCGTTGGCCGACAATAGCACATCGTTGCGCGACAAATCGTACTGGACGATGAACAACGTCGACGACGTGTACCTGTCCGGCGTGTCGATCCGCGAGCTGCGCGAGAAGTACGACGTGCGGCTGACCGACCTGATGACGTATTTGCCGGCTCAACCGAGCGACTACTCGAAGACCGACGTGCAAGTGCACTACCTCGGCTACTATCTGAAGTGGACGCCGCAAGAATGCTACTACTATGCGGCGGAGCACTGCGGCTTTGAAGCCAACCCGGTGCGCACCGAAGGGACCTACAGCAAGTACAACAGCCTCGACGACAAGATCGACGGGCTGCACTACTACACGACGCATATCAAGTTCGGCATCGGTCGGGCGACGTACGATGCGTCGCAGGAAATTCGCAACAAGCATCTGACGCGCGAAGAAGGCGTGCAGCTCGTGCGGAAGTTCGACGGCGAGTTCCCGGGCCGCTACTTCCAAGAAGTGATGGACTACATCGAGCTGAAGCCGGAACGCTTCACCGAGCTTTGCGATAAGGCCCGCTCGCCCCACTTGTGGAAGAAAGAGGGAGGCGAGTGGAAGCTGCGCCACCCGATTTGGGAAGAGAACAAAGCGACGAAGGCTGCGGCCTAGTTGCAGGAATCAACCCGGTCGCGGCGTTGAGCAAGTTAACGCCGCGACCTTTTGCTCACCGCCCGATCGCACGCACCACGGCCCCCTGCGGGAACTGCAAGGATGCAAAACCCGACGAAGAACAAACCTGCTCGAACGTCGACGGCGGCCGAACTACCGCCGCTGCGCGTGTTCGGCGGCGACAAACCGAGCACGATCGAGACGTTCTGTATTACGCCGGAAGCGTCGATTCGTGACGCGATCGATCGGATCGACAAAGGCGCCAAAGGAATCGTACTCGTGGTCGACGATTGTCGTCGGCTGCTCGGCACGATCACCGACGGCGACATTCGCCGCGCCATCCTGGCCCGCACTCAACTCGACGAACCGCTGGGCAAGTTGCTCGACCAAAAGTCCGCGGCCAACAAACGTCGGCCGGTCGTCGGCTACGTCGGCATGAGCCGCGACGAAATGACGTCGCTCCTGAACCTGCACACGGTTCACCAGTTGCCGATTCTCGACGACGCCGGCTGCGTCGTCGATTTGGTCACGCTCGAATCGCTGCTGCCCGATTACGCACCGCCGCTCGAGGCCGTGATCATGGCCGGTGGGTTCGGTACGCGGCTGCAACCGCTGACGAACGACACGCCGAAACCGATGCTGCCCGTGGGCGGTCGTCCTCTGCTGGAAGTGGCCGTCTCGCAACTTCAGCGTGCGGGAATCCGCCGCGTGAACGTGACGACGCACTACCTGCCGGACAAGATCGTCAACCACTTCGGCGACGGCGCGAAGTTCGGCGTCGAGCTGAATTACGTCAACGAAGAGAGCCCGCTGGGGACGGCCGGGGCGTTGCAACTGTTGGAGAGCTGGCCGTCGACGATCATCGTCATGAACGGCGATATTCTCACGGACATCAATATCCAAAGCATGCTCCGCTATCACCGCGAACATGATGCGATGTTCACCGTGGCGGTGCGGCAGTACGAATTCCGCGTGCCGTACGGCGTCGTCGAAGGCTGCGACGGCTTGGTGTGCGCCATCGTCGAGAAGCCTGAGTTGTCATTTTTCGTGAACGCCGGTATCTATATGATCGAGCCGGAAGTTCGCCGGTACATTCGCGACGGAGAGCGATTGGACATGCCCGACCTCGTGCGGGCCCTCATTGACGACGGTCGCACCGTCGCCAACTTTCCCGTCCGCGAGTATTGGTTGGACATCGGACGTCATACCGACTACGAGCAGGCTCAGCAGGACATTCAGAACGGAAGGGTGGCGGCATGAGCTGGAACGGAAAGAGGGTCCTTGTCACGGGCGCCGGGGGGTTCATCGGTAGCCATTTGGCCGAACGGCTCGTCGAACTCGGAGCCTCGGTGCGGGCTTTCACGCACTACAACGCGCTCGGCACCTGGGGCTGGCTCGACCAATCCGAACTCGCGTCGGAGATGGAAGTCGTCGCCGGCGACATCTGCGACCGTGATTGCGTGCATGAAGCAATGCGCGGCGTCGACGTCGTGTTTCACCTCGCGGCGCTGATCGCCATTCCCTATTCGTACCGTGCGCCCGAATCGTACGTGCGGACGAACGTGATCGGCACGCTTAACGTCGTTCAAGCGGCCCGCGAACTCGGCACCTCGCGCGTGGTGCATACCTCGACGAGCGAAACCTACGGCACGGCCCGCTACGTGCCGATCGACGAAAAACATCCGCTGCAGGGACAATCGCCGTACTCTGCGAGCAAGCTCTCGGCCGACAAGATGGCCGAATCGTTCCATCTTTCTTTCGACGTGCCGCTCGTAACGGTGCGGCCGTTCAATACGTTCGGCCCGCGGCAATCGGCCCGCGCCGTGATTCCGACAATCATCACGCAATGTCTCGTCGGCGAAACGGTGCGGCTCGGCAGCCTGACGCCGACGCGCGATCTGAACTACGTCGGCAACACGGTCGACGGCTTCCTCAAAGCCGCGACATCGCCGAAGGCCGTCGGGCGCACGATCAACCTCGGCAGCGGCCGCGAGATCAGCGTCGGCGATTTGGCGAAGCTCATCGGCGAGATCATGGGGCAGCAGGTCACGATTCAGTGCGACGAGAATCGGCTCCGTCCGAACAACAGCGAAGTGGAGCGGCTGCTGGCCGACAATTCCCTGGCCGCCGAACTGCTCGACTGGCGTCCGGAGGTCGACCTCGAAACCGGTCTGGCCACGACGATCAATTGGATGCGCGAACACGTGAAGAGGTATCGGCCCGGTGTCTATGTCATTTGAGCCCGGCGCTCCGACGGCCGACGACGTGATACCGCTGTGCGTTCCCTCGATCGGCGGCAACGCTTGGTCGTACGTGAAAGATTGCCTCGACACCGGCTGGGTATCGTCGGTCGGCTCATACGTCGACCGCTTCGAACGTGAGACGGCCGCGCGGCTTGGCGCGAAGCACGCCGTGGCGACCGTCAACGGCACGGCTGCGTTGCACGCCGCGCTGGTTGCCGTCGGCGTGCAACCGGGCGACGAAGTGCTCGTCTCGACGCTGACATTTATTGCTACGGCTAACTCCGTGCGCTACGCCGGCGCGCGGGCCGTGCCGATCGACGCGGAGCCGAACTTCTGGCAGATCGATCCGGCGCAGATCGAGAACTTCTGCCGCAAACAGTGCCGTCTTGAAAGCGACCGCCTTGTGAACATCGCCACCGGCAGACCGGTGACGGCCATCGTTCCGGCGCACATCTTGGGCCACCCGGTCGATATGGACCCGATCCTCGAACTCGCCGCCGAGTTTGGGCTGCAGGTCGTGGAAGACGCGGCCGAAGGGCTCGGTGCGACGTACCGTAAGCGGGCGGTCGGACAGTTGCGCGCGCGTCGGCTGCCTCAGTTTCAACGGCAACAAGCTCATCACGACCGGCGGCGGCGGCATGGTCGTCACTGACGATGACGCAATCGCCCGCCGCGTGCGTTATCTGACGACGCAGGCCAAGGACGATCCGCTGGAATACGTTCACGGTGAACTCGGCTACAACTACCGCCTCACGAACCTGCAAGCCGCACTCGGCTGCTCGCAGCTCGAACAGCTCGACGATCACGTCGCCGCTAAGCGCCGCATCGCCGCGGAATACGCAAGCCGCCTGTCCGACGTACCGGGCCTAACGCTCATGCCCGAAGCCGCGTGGGCCGAGAGCGCGTGGTGGCTCTACACCGTGCTCGTCGACGAAGCCGAATTCGGCATGTCGAGTCGGGAGTTGTTGCGATACCTGCAGCAGCGAAAAATCCAATCGCGCCCGCTTTGGCAACCGATGCACCGTTCGCCGGTCCATCAATCGCCCGACAACCCGGCCTGCCCGACGGCCGATCGTCTGCAGGCCCAAGGATTGAGCCTCCCCTGCTCCGTCGATGCCACTACCGCACAACTCGATCGCGTGATTGAAACGATTCGTGAAGCCGCTTGCCGCTCGGAAGCGCGGGCTGCTTAGCGTGCTTCGTCGCCGGCTTCGGTACTGAAGTTATGAGGATTGCCGCCCCGTTCGTCGGCAGATAAAGGGATTTTGCCATGCCGAAGCAAACCATCGACATCCAAGGCCGCTCGGTCGGCGAAGGCTCGCCCTGCTTCATCATCGCCGAAGCAGGCGTGAACCATAACGGCGACTTGGACTTGGCCCGCGAACTGATCGACGTCGCCGCGGCCGTCGGCGCCGATGCCGTCAAGTTTCAATCGTTCAAAGCGGCCTCGCTCGTGACGGCCGACGCGCCGAAGGCCGCCTATCAAAAGCGCACGACCGGCGAAGAGCAGTCGCAATTTGAAATGCTACGCCGTCTGGAGCTTTCCGAAGAGGCTCATCGCGAACTCGTCGCTCATTGCCGCAAGAAGCAAATCACGTTCTTGTCGACTCCGTTTGACGAGCAAAGTGCGGATCTGCTCGAATCTTTAGACGTTCCCGCTTACAAAATCCCGTCCGGCGAAGTCACGAATCTGCCGATGCTCGCCCACTTAGCGGCGAAGAAGTTGCCGATCATCCTTTCGACGGGGATGTGCAATCTGGCCGAAGTTGAAGCGGCCGTTGATTGTTTGGAACGCCACGGAAATACCGATCTGGTGCTCCTGCACTGCGTGAGCAATTACCCTGCGGACCCGGCCGACGTGAATCTACGGGCCATGCAAACCATGCGGGCCGCGTTCGGTTACCCCGTCGGATATTCCGATCATACGCAAGGCGATCCGGTCGGGCTGGCCGCCGCGGCGCTCGGCGCCTGCGTCATCGAAAAACATTTCACGCTCGATCGCAACTTGCCGGGGCCCGATCATCAATCGTCGCTTGAGCCGGCCGAGTTGGCACAATTCATTCGCGGCGTGCGGGCCATCGAAGCCGCGATGGGGACCGGTCGCAAGAAACCGGCGGCCTGCGAAATCGACACGGCCGCCGTCGTACGAAAGAGCTTGGTCGCGGCGTGCGATTTGCCCGCCGGCACCGTACTGACGGAAGATTGCGTCGCCGCGCGACGCCCCGGCACAGGGCTGCCGCCCGGAATGCGGCCGCATATTCTCAATCGCAAGCTGCGCACCGGCGTGCGAGCGGGCACGTTGCTCGACTTGGAGATGCTTTCGTGACCGCGCGGACGATCGGCGTCGTCACCGTCGGCCGTTCCGATTTCGGCATCTATCTGCCGGTGCTGCGGCGCATCAGCCGCGATGCCGACCTGCGACTACGGTTGTTCGTTTCCGGCGCGCATCTTTCGGCCGCACATGGTCGCACGGTCGACGAAATCCAGCGGCAAGGCTTTGAAGTTCATCAACGCGTGCAAATGCTCCTGGCCGACGACTCTCCCGCCGCCGTGGCGCAGTCGCTGGGCTTGGGCGTGCTCAGCTTTGCGCAAGCCTACGCGGCCGAGAAGCCCGACATACTGCTACTGCTCGGCGACCGTTTCGAGATGTTCGCCGCCGCCGCCGCCGCAGTGCCGATGAGGATTCCGCTCGCGCACATTCACGGCGGTGAAGTGACGCACGGAGCGATCGACGAGGCGTTTCGCCACTCGATCTCAAAGTGCAGCCACTGGCATTTCACTTCTACGCAAGAATACGCCGACCGCCTAATACGCATGGGAGAAGAGCCGTGGCGCGTGACGGTGTCCGGCGCTCCGGCGCTCGACAATCTGCACACGATCGAACTCCCCACGTACGACGAGCTGGCCCGCGAGTTTGATCTGCCCGCCGGGCGTCCGCTGCTGGTGACGTTTCATCCGGTGACGTTGCAGTTTGAAGACGTTCGACGACAAATCGACGAACTCCTCGCGGCGCTGGCCGGTCACGACGGCCCGATCGTTTTCACTGCGCCGAATGCCGATACCTACGGCCAAATCGTGGCCGAGCAGACGCGCCGGTTCGTCGCCCAGCGGGCGAATTGTCGGTATGTCGAAAACCTCGGCGTGCGTCGCTATTTCGGCTTCATGCGGCATGCGGCGGCGATGATCGGCAATTCGTCAAGCGGCATCATCGAGGCCGCGTCGTTTGAATTGCCCGTGGTCAACATCGGCATCCGCCAAGCCGGTCGCGCCGCTTCACGCAACGTGCTGCATGTCGGTAACGAGCGGCACGAGATTGAGGCCGGCCTGAAAAAAGCCCTCCATCCTGACTTCCGCCGCGGCCTCGTCGGCCTGCGAAATATCTACGGCGCAGGGGACGCGGCCGAGACGATCGTTCGCACGCTCAAGCAAACGGCGATCGACGAGCGCCTGTTGGTCAAACGCTTCTACGACGGTCCCGTTGCGTCACAGGCTCCGGCCTTGCGAGCGGGCTAACCATGACCGACACCGCACCGCCGTATGTCTTGCTCGGCGCCGGCGGCCACGCGGCCGTGTTGCTCGAAGCATATCTCGCGGCCGGCGGATCGCCGCCGAGCGTGGTTCTCGACGCCGACTCATCGCGGCACGGTCAAACGTTTTGGGGCGTTCCAATCGCAGGAAGCGACGACCTTCTCGAAGCCTGGATCGAGCGCGGAGTACGGCATTTTCTGCTCGGCATCGGTTCGGCCGGCAGTACGCACGTTCGGCAAAAGGTTTACCAGCGGGCCCTGGCCCTCGGCGGAATTCCGCTCGGCGTCCTTCATCCGTCGGTGTATGTTTCGCCCAGCGCCCGTCTCGGCCAAGGGGTGCAACTGTTGCCGAAAACCATCATTCACACGCAGGCCTCGCTCGGCGACTCGGTCATCGTCAACACCGCAGCCGTCGTCGAGCACGATTGCGTCGTCGGCTCTCACGTTCACATTGCCACCGGGGCCGTCCTGGCGGGCGGCGTAACGATCGGCAATGGAGCCCATATCGGCGTCGGTGCGGTCGTACGGCAAGGTCTTGAAATCGGACCGGGGGCGGTCGTGGGGGCCGGAGCCGCGGTGGTCAAAGATGTTCCGCCGCGAACCGTCGTCGCGGGCGTGCCGGCACGCGTACTTCGTGAGCTTCCCGCCGGCTAAACGCCGCCGCACCGGCCAAATCTGCCGCTCCGCCGACGGGCCCGATTTGCTATGATCTCGCTACGTCGCCGCATGCCGCAAGCCAAGGAAAGGCGGGCTGCCGGCACACCGTCGCATTCGCACCGCGTCAGGGATTGAGAGACATGGAAGTCGTCACGAAACCGTACATCGTCGGGTTCATCTTTGCACGCGGTGGCTCAAAAGGCCTGCCCCGTAAGAACGTACTGCCGCTGGCCGGCAAGCCGCTGATCGCTCATGCGATCGAAGCGGCCAAGCAAAGCCGATGGATTCAAAAGGTCGTCGTCTCGACCGACGATCCAGAGATCGCCGACGTGGCCCGGCGATATGGCGCGGAAGTGCCTTTCGTCCGTCCGGAAGAACTCAGCGGCGATAAATCTCCCGAATGCCTCGCGTGGGTTCACGCGTTGGACACGCTGGAACAACTCGACGGCCGGAAGATCGACCTCTTCTGCAGCGTTCCCGCGACTGCGCCGCTGCGAACCGCGGCTGATGTGGATGCGGTGATCGAAGCACTCTTGGAATGCGACGCCGACGTCTCCGTCACCGTGAGCGAGTCGCGCCGCAATCCGTACTTCAGTATGGTCAACATCCACGACGACGGCATCGCTCGCGTGGTCATGGGACCGGAGAAGGCCGTGCTCCGTCGCCAAGATGCGCCGGTCTGCTACGACTTGGTTCCCTCGGCCTACGCGGCCACGCCGGAGTTCGTGCGCCGCGGCGTCTCGGTCCTGCAAGCTCGTTTGAAGGCCGTACCGATTCCGGCCGATCGGGCCGTCGATATCGACGACGACCTCGATCTCGAAATTGCCGAACTGTTGCTCCGCCGACGAACCGAATCTGCCGCTACGGTCCCGCTACGCCGCGCGGGCTAGCCCTTTCGAATCGAGCGTTTCAGTAAGCCGCACCTGCCGAACGATCGTCGTCGATGAGCATTGCAGCCCACCGTAGCTCGACGACCGAAACCGCCGACGAACGATCAATGCCGTCGGCGCCGTACGGCGACGTTATGTGCCGGCTCGTGCAGATCGAACGGCAACTCCGCCTGTTCGACGACCGCATCGCCGACGCTCCGTATTGGGAATACTTACGGCTGCGGGTTCATTACGAACTTTCCAAGCAACTCGGTCTGCTGCAAATTCAAACCGACCGGCCGAAGCTCCGTCTCGGACAGTCCGTTCAATTGGCCACGTCACTCATCGGACACGCCGCGAAATCGACGCTGCACCGGTTCGCCCCGCGATCGATCGTTTTCTTCGGCTATCGTCATCGTTCGTTGCAGGCCGACGGACAATGGCACGATTTGCACTTGGACCCGCTGCTCGAAGAACTGCCGTGGTCGCACGTCTACGTGCGACGTCGCGATCACCGTCGAGAATGGTCGCACTACGACCCGATTCCGACTCGACATACTCTCGAGCACGACGCGATCGATCTTCGCGCCGAAACGCTGCGGCGCCTCCGACCTCAACAACTGACAAGCGCCGAAACGGAAAAACTCGTTGCAACGAAAAGAACGCTACGAGATGCATTTGGCGTCGATGTCGACTTAGTCGGCATGGTGAAGGCCGCCGTCACGCGTCGTCGCGAACTCATGGCGAGTTACCGGCGCTTCTTTGAACGCACGCGGCCGAAGCTCGTGGTCGTTCTTGCTCCGAACGTTCAAGAACTCGCCGCCGTTGAAGCAGCCCGCTCTCTCGGTATTCGCACCGCGGAACTACAGCACGGGATGTTTTCGACCCGCGATCCGTCATACACATTTCCCGCGGGAGCAGGCCAAGTTCGTTGTTTCGTCGACGATCTCTTGCTCTACGGCGACTATTGGCGTGAAGTCGCTCAAGATATTCCCGCCGGCACGACGACGCACAGCATCGGCTTTGAACATTACGAACGACGAGCGGCGAGCGCACAGGTCCAACGTCGGCCCGGGCTCGTCGTGATCTCGCAGGCTCCGATCGGCCGGGCGCTTTCAAGATTTGCAGTCGAATTGGCCCGGCGTCGCATTGTTCCCGGGCCGATCGTGTATCGCCTCCACCCCGACGAGACCGACTGGCGAAATCGGTATCCTTGGCTGGTCGACTCCGACGTGCGAGTCGACGACGGCGGCGAGAAACCGCTCTACGAGTTGCTCGCCGAATCGACGAGCCAGCTCGGCGTCTTCTCGTTTGCCCTCTTCGAAGGCTTGGCTCTGGGGCTGCAGACTTTCATCCTTGATCTACCGGGTGCCGAGGCGATGCAATCCGTCGTCGATCGTCGCTGGGCAAAGCTCGTGCGCTCGCCGGAAGAGTTGAACGAATTCCGCGGACTGCCCGTCGACGCCGCCGCAATCTTCCAACCGGACGCAAAACGGAACTTCTACGATTATCTAGATCGCGTCGTCGGGCCGATTTAGAGCCGCGTAGAATTTATTCGTTCGTTATGCAGCGGCGCACATCGCAAGCTCACGCCCAAGGAAACCGGCGGTCGACCGGCAACTGCGGATCGTCCAGCTTTACCGGCAAGCCGCCTCGTTCGTGCGATACATAGGCCGCCACGAGCGTGAGCACGGCCAAACGACCGTCTTGCCCGGTCGGATAGTTCTGCTCGGCGAGCAACGCGTCGAGTACGGTGCGCGTGGGCGACGTCGAATCGGCCGGCTTGATCGTCACATCCGATTCGTCGCACGGCATGCCGTAGCGCGTCGTCGGCAGTTCGCGATATTCTGCCTTGCGAATCGAGACGTGCATCGCCCCGAGCAATTCGTTGACCGTGATCAAGCCGCGCGGCCCGGCGTACGTGACGTGCAGACCATGCCCTTGGTCGTCCCCCGACTCAAGGTAAAAACGTTTGCCGGCGGCCGTGGTCACGCGAATTTCACCGGCGCGATCTTGAAACTCAGGGCCGCGTGGATTCGGCACATAGCGATCGGAGAACCACGCCTGGACCGTCTCGGGAGGTTCATCGGCCATGAAGCGAAACATTTCGAAGTAGTGCGTACCGTTCATCGCCATGCCGAAGTTGCCGGTCACGGCCGTCACACTGGAAAGACCGCCGAATGCCGCGTCGGTAATCAACGCCTTCGGGGCCGTGTATTGCTCCATAAAGCGCATCTGATGATTGATCGCCAGCTTCGCCCCCGCTTTGCTGCAGGCGACGAGCATTTCGTCGCATTCCGCGATTGATACGGCCATCGGTTTCTCGCACAGAATGTAACGAGCGCCGTGTCGAGCGGCCGTGCAAACGAATTCGCAATGGCTCGGGGCATGCGTGGCGACGACGACGCACTCGGGCTTCTGCGCAACGAGCATTTTCTCAAAGTCGGTGAAGCGGCGTTCCGTGGGAACGGCGAATTCATTTCCGGCACTTTCGACGGCCTCAGGAAACCGATCGCAAATCGCGACCAGCGGCAACTGCTTGCCGAGCACCACCTCGACGTGTCGACGCCCCATTCGTCCCATGCCGACTACGGCCGTTTTCATCGCACATCCTTGAAGAGATTCGCAAACCGCCGAGAAAAAGCGTCGGCGAGTTGACGCAATCAGCGGGCTTCACCGGGAGTTGTACGGCTAAGCTGCCCGGGCTTGCAAGCCTTGCGACTCGCGCCAACGCAGTCGCGTGCGCATTTGCTCGCCGACGAAACGATAACCGGCGTCCGTGAGATGACACGAATCGGTGAACATTTCGTTGCGGGCGATTTGTGGATCGTTGAACCACGTGTTGGCGTCGTGGAACTCGATTCCCGCATCACGGCAGGCTTGCGCCGTTTCTTCCCGCACCAAACGATAGATGGACGAGTTCGCATAGTCCGGCAAGCTCGGCGAAAGTTTGCAGTCGGCATTCCAAATCGACCGTTCCAACGACGTGAACGGCTTTTCCGTCCAAAACATGACCGGCTGCAAAACGTAGTGAACTCTCATTCCGCCGCCGTCTTGCAACATGCCCCACGTCCGCAAATCGTTTCGCAGGACGTCGGCCATGATTCGCCATTTGTCGTCGAACGTGTAGTCGGGCGTCGTTCCGTGCGCTTCGGCTCGAGCTTTGTAGCGCCGCATCGCCCAACGTCGCAGCAGCGGAAACCGCTCGTACCAACGTTCCACTTCTTCTTTCAACTGAGCGCGGATCCGTTGGTCTTCAACGGAATGAAACCGCTCGTAGTTGTTGTGAAAGATTCGTGAGTATTCCTTCTCGGCGAAGATCGCGCCGTATTCCGGATAGAACAGCGTCGCCTTAATGGCCGCCAACGAGATATTGATGACGCCGGAGAAGATGACGACGTTGTCGATTCGCGGCAGAAACCGATTCGTATTGAGGAACAGCGACAATTCCTGCTGCGAAGTCGCACCACGAATCGAAAGGTTCACGCAAGGAACGCCGTCGCGATTCAAGTAGTTGTTGATCGTCTTAGAATCGCTCGTCGCGTCGACTCCGTACGCCGTGCTGTTGCCCATGAGCACATTGCAGCGATCGTATCGGGCGCGCGCGCCTTTCAGATCGATCTCACGTCCCTCGGCGTCGAATTGTCGACGCATTCCTAGGCCGTCGGTGTTCAACGACTTCGAACGATAATTCGTCAGGTTCGTGAACATGACCAGCGGACGATACTCGGCCGAGGTCGCGTAGTCCTTGTGGTGCGGATACCGGCGGATACGCGGATGTGCCATGTTCGCAAAGCTGACGAAGGCGGAAAGTGCCGCGGTTAGATCACGTCGGCCAAGGCCCGTTCGGTGCGACGGAAGAACAGATAGCTGACGTAAAGCACGAGAAACGTTCCGACCAGCGGAATAAGCATCGCCGGTTCCGGCCCGTCGTCGGTTCCGAGAATGGCCCAGCGGAAGCCGTTGACGACCCAGGTCATCGGGTTCAGCATGCCGATAATTTTTACGTTCCCTTGCATGAGCTTGTAGGAATAAACGATCGGCGTCGCATAGAACCAGATCTGCACGAGAAACGTCACCGCATGAGCGGCGTCACGAAACTTGGCCGTCAGAGCCGACATCGCAAAACCGATGCTCAAAGACACCAAGAGCGCCCAGGCGACGAACAGCGGCAGCCAAATGACGTGGATCGTCGGGAAGTAGCCGAAGCATGCCAAAGCACAGAGTTGAATGGCGAACTGCACCAGAAAATCCGGCACGCAGGTCATGGCGCCGTAGAACGGCAGCAGCGCCCGCGGAAAGTGAATCTTTTGAATGAGATGGCTGTTGCTCACCAAGCTCGACGACACCGAACTCAATGCGCTGCTGAACAGTATCCAAGGCAACATGCCGACGTAATTGAAGATCGCGTATGGCCGACCTTCGGAATCCATCTTGGCGAGATTGCCGAACACGAATGAATAGAGAATCACGCTGAAGAACGGCTGAATGATGATCGCCGCGGCCCCGAGCGCAGACTGCTTGTACTTCACTTTGAAGTCGCGCCACACCAGGAGCATGACCATCGAGCGAAACCGCCATAGCTCGGCGAGATCGAGCCCCAGCGCGCGACGGTCGGGCCGAATGAACGTGATCCGTTGGGCCGCCGTACGTTCCGGCGCGTCAAAGTCCGAGTGAATCAGCGCAGAAGCGGCGGGGGGCATGCGAATACGGCTCCTCAGGCGGCGCGAATCGCGTGCCGACGACGCGACTAAGCTTTTGGGCCTCGCGCAAATCGGTCGGATTTATAGGCCCCGCATTCCACCCGGCTCAAGATCACTTCGCTCGCGCCGGCCTTGCCGGCATTGCCGTCGCCTCAAGTGTCGCTTTGCCGGCAAGGCAAGAGAGTCAACTTGTTGCAACATAGCCCCGTCGTTATATTCCCGCCGCTTCGTTCATTGACGACCGCCGCGTTCCTCCGCATAGCCCCATGGTTCCCATGCCTGTCGCCCTCTTCCGCCGCCGCCTGCCGTCCGTCGTCGGGAGCAATGCATGAGCGAAGCGGCGTTGAAAATTCGCGAATTGGGCAAGTGCTACCGCCTCGGTCAACGACCTAGTCTCGCGGCCACTTCGTGGCGGCAACTGAAGGACTACGTCAAGCGCCGACCGCACCTCGCCGCCGAGTCGACCGAACGAGATTTCTGGGCCTTGCAAGACGTCTCGACGGACATCAACGTCGGCGACGTCGTCGGAGTGATCGGCCGCAACGGCTCGGGCAAAAGCACGTTGCTGAAGATTCTCTCACAAATCACGCAACCGACGACCGGCGAAGTCGAAGTTCGCGGCCGGTTGGGCTCGCTGCTGGAGGTCGGCACCGGATTCCATCCGGAACTGACCGGCCGTGAGAACATTTATCTCAACGGCATTCTGCTCGGCATGACGCGCCGTGAAATCTCGCGCAAGCTCGACGACATCATCAGCTTCGCAGGAGTGGAAAAGTTCGTCGACACCCCGGTTAAACGCTATTCCAGCGGTATGTCGGTGAGATTGGCGTTCTCCGTCGCCGCCCAATTGGAATCGGAAATCCTGATTCTCGACGAAGTGCTGGCGGTCGGCGACCAAGCCTTCCAGCGCCGCTGCCTCGGCAAAGTGAACGAAGCCGCCCATTCCGGCCGGACGGTCCTCGTCGTCAGCCACAACCTGCCGATCTTGCAGAACGTCTGTAATCGCGGCCTGCTTTTGAAGGAAGGCCGCCTTCATATGGACGACAAAATCAACACCGTCGTCCGTCGTTACGTCGAGATGGATCAGCAGGCCAACGGCGAGCAAATTTGGCACGACCAAGAACGTGCGCCACGGTTTGAGGACGGCTCCATTTCGTTGCGTGCCATCCGCGCACTCGACGCCGACGGCCGCGCCGCATCAAACTTCGACGTCGATGAATCGTTCGAAATCGAAGTCGAATATGAGGTGCTGCGGCAAAAGCATGTCGCGAGCGTTCATCTCTACTTTCGCACGCAGTTGGGCGAGTGCGTCTTCTGCACGATGGACAATCCGCACACCCCGTGGAAGACGCAGCCGCAACCGGTCGGCGTGCATCGAGCGCGTTGCCGAGTTCCGGCGGGCCTGCTGAGCGACGGCGTGTTCCACATTGAGTACGTCATCTGCACGTTCCCGACGTCGTTCTTTCACGTCGCGGAGCGTGACGCTTTGGTCCTCACCGTTTCCGACGGCATGCACCCGTCGGCGATCCGGCACGACTGGACGCGCGAATGGCCGCAGTCCTTGGTTCGCCCTCTGCTCGACTGGCAGTTCGACGCCGAGTCGCGACGTTCGAAAGCGGCGTAGCGAAAGGCGGCCGGATTCATGGATTCTACGTCGATTCCCTTCGCCAAAGCTCGTCGCGACGCCGGTCGGCAAACGCCGACGGCCGAACATGCGTCGGCTGCGCCACGACGCATCATCCTCTGGGTCTGCATCGACACGCACTTTCGCGAAATGGCGCGTCTCGCTCGCATGCTACGGCAGGAGGGACGCCACGAGCCGTACATTCTGTTTGCCGAAGACTATCCGCTGATCGCCGCCGATTTTGAAACGTGCCGTCGCGAACAATTCGAATTCGGCCACTTTCGCCGCCCTGTCGAAAACCCGGCACCAGTTGCGATCGCGCCCCCGTCGCAATCGCCGGTTCCTGCAAAGCGCCGGTTGCGTATCGGCATCGGGAGGACGAAACGCGTCGTCGGCGCCGTCCGCAACCGCTTTCGCGAGACGCTGAGCAAGATTCCGTTCTGCCGAATGATTTTTGATGCCGTAAGCGTCGCTCGCGTATTCTCTCGCCAGTTCACAATGGCCCGCGAGTGTCTCGCCGAAATTGAGGCGGACGTCCTCGTCTTACCGGAAGACAACGTCGAGTATTCGACCGCTGCGTTCATTCGTGCCGCGCACGAACTCCACATGCCGGCGATCGTGATTCCCTATTCGTTGTGCAACGCTCAAGAACCGGCCGAGGCCTACTACAATCATCCCGCCTATCAGGCCGAGCGACCGCTCAATCGGCTCGTCTGTAAATTCTTCCCGAAATGGAAGCTAAATTATCGCGGTCGAAATTTGGTTCGCATGCCTGCCGCTTGGATTATCGCGAGAGAGTATCTAAAGCTTGGACCGCCGAATCCTTGGCTTTGGAACAGCGGCGACGCCGATTGCTACGTCGTCGACAGCCGGGCCGCATATCACTACTACGTCGACTGCGGACAACCGGCCGAACGCACGCGCGTGCTCGGTTCGTTACGCCAGGACAATCTTGCTGCTTTCCGTCGTGCGGCGAACGTCGAGCGTGAGAAGTTGCTCGCCGAACAGAATTTGCCTCGGCGCGACCTACTCGTCGTTTGCGCGTTTCCGCCGTTTCAAGCTCCGATGCCGAAGCCGGGTTGCGAGTTCGCAAACTACCGCGAACTCTGTGAAGCTTGGTTGGCCGAACTTGCCGACGTGCGCGAGCGAGCCAACGTAATCGTCGTCCCGCATCCGCGGATGAGCGGCGAAGAAGTGGCGTTCCTCAAACAGCAAGGGCTGCCGGTCGTTTCGGACGACATCGTGCGCTGCTTGGCCGTCGCCGACGTTTACGTGGCCAGCGTTTCGGCGACAATCGCCACGGCCAACTCTTGCGGCATCCCGGTGATTAACTATGACGTCTACGCTTTCGACTACGACGACTACAAACAAGTGCCGGGCGTTCTTGCCGTACGCACCCGCGCCGCGTTCCGCGAGCAACTACAAAAGCTGACCGGCGACGCCGAATACAGAGCCGAAGTTCGCCGGGCGCAGCAGGCCGTGGCCTCACACTGGGGCGTTCTCGACGGCGAGGCCGGACGTCGACTTTGCGATTTGATGGAAGAACTCGTCGCGGTCCGCCGACCCGGCGCCGTGGCTCGAATGACCGCGGCGGCGTAAGCGCCGCTTTGCAGACCTTGAAACGGAGTCGATCACCATGACTTTGACGAGCGAAACGCGTACGAGGACGTCAAGATTGCGACGCGAGACGTCGTCCGAGCCGGCGTACCCGAACATGGCGTCGTTCTTCGCAGATCGTCCGTTTGTTGATCGCTACCTCGACGGCGAGGAACCGGTCGACGTATTCATTCCGGTCATGCATACCAACGAGTTGTGGCGCAACAACCTGCTCTCGATCTATCGAGAGATTCCGGTCAATCGGCTGATACTCGGCGACGCCGGGTGCAAAGACGACACGCTGCTGATCGCTCAAGAGTTTCCTCGCGTCGAAGTTCACGATCATCGGGCCTTTAAATCGCTCGGCTACAGCATTCGCAAGATGATCGAAGCCGTGTCGACGGAATGGTTCGTCTATCTGCATTCCGACGTTTGTTTGCCGGAAAACTGGTTCGAGTCGATGGCGAACCGCCGCGGCGAGTTCGATTTCTTCGAATGCCGCCAGAACATCGTCGTCTGCTTGGAAGATCCGCTGCCGCTGAGCGGTACGCGGGCCTACTCAGGCAGTCAGATGGGTCGCAAAGAGGCGTTCGCCGAAGTTTTGCCGTTGATCGAAGACGACTACCTCTACCGCAGCGAAGATATCGTCATCGCCGAATTGTTGCAGAAGCACGGGCGCCGCTACGGCAAAGTCGGCGAAACGCATCACTATCATCAACATCTGCCGCGCCGCACGACACAATCGCATCTCGAACGCAAGATTCAGGTGTCGTACAAGGTGACGCCGACGCGGGCCGAACGGGTTCGTGCCGCCGACATGCAAGCCCGAGCCTTGGTGAAGTATCTCGAACCGCGACCGGAACTCGTCACGCAAGTCATCGACAATGTCCGCGAACTGATCGAGATCGGCGAAACGACTTGGGAGGACTTTTTGACTTGGACCGCCGGAGCTCGCCCGGATTGGCATGCGGCGCTCGCCCCCGTAACGAGCGCCGACTACACGCCCCGCTCGCCGCTCAAAGCCGCCGTGAGTCAATGGATTCAAGCCAATAAGATTCTCGTCAAATCGATCATTCGCACGATCATTCGGAAGTAGTCGGGAGGTAGAGCATGACAGCCGTCGTATTGGATCTCGGTTGCGGAACGGCAAAGACCGCCGGCGCCATCGGTCTCGACGTCGTTCCGCTCGCCGGCGTCGACCTTATCGGCGATCTTTCCGAACGTCCGTATCCGTTCGCGTCCGATACGTTTGACGCCATCTATCTTAACGACGTGATCGAGCATCTACCGAACACGATCAAGACGATGGAGGAGCTGTACCGAATTCTCAAGCCGGAAGGCCGCGTCTTTATTCGCGTCGTGAATTGGAACAGTCGCTGCGCCGCGATGGACCCGACGCACGTGGGTTACTACACGGAACATACGTTCGACTTCTTCGGCAAGCGGGTCGGCCGCTCCTACTACACGCGCGCTCGATTCGACGTCGTCCAAGTTCGCCGCGTGTACAATCGATTCGCCGAACTACTCTGCCCGAATGAACGGCTGCTGCATTTCTTCAGCCAGTTTTGGTCGAACGTATTGGACGATCTGCACTTTGAATTGCGGGCCGTCAAGCCTGCCGCTCAAGGCGATTCGAGACCGATTGCCGGAGCACCGCACAACTGGTTCCGGCATTTGCGATGTCCGATTGCATTGTCACAAGGCGGCCGCGGCGTCTTGACGCTTGTCGGGGATTGGCTTCATTGCGAAGAGACCGGGTGCAAATATCCGTTGCGCAACGGCGTGCCTTGCCTTAGCCGTGAATACGGACTGCGTTGGCGTGACGTGCCCCTGGTCGACCTGCCGTCTCCGGCACCGTTTCCTGAGCTGATGCCCGTCGAAGATCGACCGATTTTGAGTATCTCCCAGGACGACGGTTTCCGGGCGATTAGTTCCGTCGAAGACCTATATCAAGAACTTCGCAAGACTTACGGACGTTTGCCGACGCGGGCGCTGAAGTACGCGATCCTCGATCCCGTCATGCGGCATACGACCGCCGGTCGCGAGAAGCTGAACGAGGCCGTCTTAAAACTGCGGCGAATCGCGGGGCGACTTCGTAGAAAGGTGATGGGAGTGCGTTCCGCGGAGCCGTCTCAGCCGCCGACGACACAAAAGAAGGCTGCATGAAGACCTATACGCCGATCGCTGACATATCCGACGGTCACCTTGCCGTGAGCTCGCTTCAACCTCGCCGACGGGTACTCGTTGCGATTCACAGCAACACGTTTTTCATCGAGCTTTTCCGCGCAGCAAAACTCGTGCAGGCTTGCCCGGACTTTGAACTCGAAGTCTTATTCGCTTGGCCATATCCCACGCAAGCTCGCGACGTGTCCGCTTGCCGAGGCGAGGGAATCGTATGCCTGGGCGAAGATGGTTGCGAAATCCCCGAACCGACGACGACCGATACCGCCCAACCTTCAAAAGGCTCGGCAACGACGGTCGCACGACCTCGCCTGAGTATTCCTTATCGCGCCTGGCTGAAGATTCTCACCCTAAAGAATCGGTCGCTCCGCGGGCTCCATGACGCACTTCCCCCCGGCGTTCGAGCCTGGCTCCGCCGCTGCAAAATCTTCTGGGCGAAGTCGCAACCGGAGTTTCTCGATTGGCATGTCCGGCGAGGAGAATTTGCCGAGAAAGTGCTGCGCGACCGGCAGATTGATTTGCTCGTGCTGGGGGGCGACATGCCCGGCTACGACACCTCCGACTTTATCGCCGCCGCACACCGGCTCAACATTCCCGTAGCGCTGGTGCCGTCGACCATGTCGAACGGCATCGAACAGGCGGAGGCGTACTTTCACAATCCGCAGTTCCATGTGAAGAGCATGGAGAATCGCACCGCGGTGCGCAAGTATCTGCGCCTGGGTTCGCGAACATCGCGGCCGCAAGCTGCTGCGACGTCCCGGCGGCGACATCCTGGCGATGGAACAGCTAGGAACTGCACCGCCCTGCCCTTGGGGATTCAACAGCGGCTTTGCCGACGCGGTCTGCGCGGAAAGCCAAGAGATGATCGACTACTATCTCGCGTGTGGTCTGCCGCGCGAGCAAATCATTGATACCGGTTCGCCGGCGAACGACGTTTTGGCCGAGTACGCCGCCACGGCGCCGAAGCGACGCGTTGAACTGTTGCGCGAGCTCGGCTTGAATGACGATCGCATGTTGGTCGTCGCGGCCCTGCCTCCCGACTTTCTTTACCTCGACGGCGGTCGGCCGGAATGCGATTTTCGCAAGTACGACGAGCTCGTCGCATTCTGGCATCGCTCGCTCACATCCCTGAAGAACTGCAACGTTCTGCTTTCGCTGCATCCGTCGGTTTCGCCCGAAGCGTTTCGGCATCTAGAGACCGAACATCTGCGGATCGGGCCCGGCAACACGGCCTCGCTTGTTCCGCTGGGCGATCTTTACGTCGCCAGCGTTTCGTCAACGATTCGTTGGGCCGTCGCGTGCGGTAAGCCCGTGATCAACTACGACGTCTATCGATATCGCTACACGGATTACCTGCATGTCCCGGGCGTGGCGACAATGGAAGAGCAGGCGGAATTCGTCGCCGAGTTGAAACGCACGACGGAAGATGCCGCATACCTTCGTGAGCGGACGCTGCGGCAGCAATCTGTGGCCGATCGTTGGGGGCGACTCGACGGTCTCGCGGGCCGACGTCTGTTAGAACTGTTCCAAGACTTGACGACTCGACGCTTACCGATCACCTCAACACGCGTCGAGAGTTTGCCGCAAAAGCGCTCCGCTTAGTTGAGATTAGTTTCGGCCCGTGTCGGATAGTGCCGGCATCGCCGGCGTCTTGCAGCGGCGATGATTGCATTGATCTCGCCTGTCTTTTCCGCTAAGTTCCCGCACGCATTCGCGCCCGCCGGTAGCGGCAAGATGCCGCTTTTTAAAGCCGCGGGCGACGACGATTGGCGTCAGGGAGGCTCTCATGGCGAAGCGCACGGCGGCGATTCTGGGTATCACGGGGCAAGACGGCAGTTATCTGGCCGAATTCTTGTTGCGCCGCGGCTATCGCGTGTTCGGCATGGTTCGCCGTTCGAGCAGCCCGAACTATGGTCGCCTCGAAGGCATTCGCGATCAGGTCGAGCTTCTATCAGGCGACCTACTCGATCAATCGTCCATCAACTCGTTCCTCGCCGAGTCACAACCTGACGAGGTTTACAACCTCGCGGCGATGAGCTTCGTGCCGGAAAGCTGGCGCGAACCTGTGCTGACCGCCGAGTTCACCGGCTTAGGCGTCACGCGCGTGCTGGAAGGCGTGCGCAGCGTTTGCCCGCAGGCTCGCTTCTATCAAGCGGGTAGCAGCGAGATGTACGGCAAGGTCATGGAGACGCCGCAAAGCGAAATCACGCCGTTCTATCCTCGCAGCCCGTACGGCGTGGCCAAGTGTTATGGGCACTACATCACGCTCAACTACCGCGAGAGCTACGGAATGTTCGCTTGCTCGGGCATTCTGTTCAATCACGAGAGCCCGCGCCGCGGCCTGGAATTTGTCACCCGGAAGATCACCGACGGCGTTGCACGCATCAAGCTCGGACTCGCGAGCGAATTGCGACTCGGCAACTTGGAAGCTCGTCGTGATTGGGGCTTTGCCGGCGACTACGTTCGCGCCATGTGGCTCATGCTGCAACAGGCCGAACCGGACGACTACGTCGTCGGCACCGGTGAGACGCATTCCGTGCGGGAATTCTGCGAGGCGGCGTTCGCACACGTCGGGCTCGACTATCGAGATCACGTCGTCGTCGATCCAAAGTTCTATCGTCCCGCCGAAGTCGATCTATTGCTCAGCGATCCGACGAAGGCTCGCACGAAGCTCGGCTGGCAGTGCGAAGTCGGATTTGAAGAACTCGTCCGCATGATGGTCGACGCCGATCTACAACGGCTTGGCTCTCAGACCGACTCACGCCCGATGCGACTCGCGGCCTAAATCGACGCCACATTCTCGACCCGATTCGCCGGCCGCGCACCGTGCAAGGACTATTGTCATGAACGACTCTCCGATCTCCGTCGCCGTCGTCGGCGCGGGCAGCATGGCCCGCGAGCACATTCGTGCTTTCCAATCCCTTCCCAACGTCACGGTCGCGGGGATTCACAGCCGTACGCGGACCAAGGCCGAAGCGCTGGCGGCCGAGTTCGGCATCGCTCACGTGTGCGACTCCGTCGAATCATTACACGCCGCGACGCAAGCCGACTTGGTCGTAAACACGGTGTTTGAAACATCGATGAAGTCGGTCGCCGTCGAATGCTGCCGCTTTCCTTGGACGCTGATGCTTGAGAAGCCGCCGGGGATGCACTTGGCCGATGCTCGGGAAATTCAGGCCGCCGCCGAGAAAGCCGGTCGCACGGTGCTCGTCGGGCTCAATCGTCGCTTCCTCAATAGCTCGCTCGCGGCCTTTGACGATCTGGCCGGTCGTCCCGGTCCGCGGTTTGTTCATGTACAAGACCAACAAGACTTGGAGACGGCGCGCATTCTCAAACACCCGCCGGAGGTGGTTGAAAACTGGATGTTCGCCAATTCGATTCACTTGGTCGATTACCTCCGCTACTTCGGTCGCGGCGTGATTCTCGGCGTCACGCCGATCGCCGGTTGGAACCCGCACGAACCGGGCGTCGTGCTGGCTCGCGTCGATTTCTCCAGCGGCGACGTCGGATTGTACGAAGCGTTGTGGAACGGTCCGGGGCCGTGGGCCGTCACTGTTTCAACTCCGCAGAAACGTTGGGAAATGCGTCCGCTCGAAGAAGCCAAGTTTCAGAACGCGGGCGAACGCAAATTGCACGTGCTGCCTGCTTCGGAACTCGATTCACAATTCAAACCCGGCTTCCGTCGTCAAGCGGAGCATGCCGTCGCCGCAGTGCGCAAACTGCCGAATCGCAGTACGCACTTGGCCGAGGCGCTGCAGACGATGAAACTGATCGCCGATATTTATCGTCCGATCGCTGCGGCAGCGTCGCGAGCCGCATAGTCGAACATGAATTTCATCTTGCTGGCCACTTACAACGGCGCGGCGTACTTACCGGAGATGCTGGAAAGCATCCGCCGGCAAACGTGCGGCGACTGGCGTTTGCTGGCCCGCGACGACGGTTCGACGGACGACACGCCGCAGATTCTTCAACGCTTCGCCCAAATCGACACGCGAATCAACGTGCTCGTTGATTCCGCGGACCGACTAGGAGCCGTCGGCAATTTCGGCCGATTGCTGGAGGCAGCCGCTCGGCAAGGCGCAACGACGGTAAGCTGTGCCGATCAAGATGACGTCTGGCTACCGCATAAGCTCGAGCGCGAACTCGAGGCGTTGTGGCAACTCGCCGCCGTACATGGACGTGAAACGCCGCTGCTTGTGCATTCGGATCTACGCATCGTCGATGCAGAGCTCCGGCCATTAGCGGCATCGTTGCACCGCGCCATTCGCGTTGATCCGCACGCAGCTGATCCACTGGCGGCACTCTGCGTGACGAACTTCGTCACCGGTTGTGCGACGATTTTCAACCGAGCTTTGCTAAATATTGTCGCTCCGCTGCCTGCCGATGCACGCATGCACGATTGGTGGATTGCGCTTTGTGCCGCGGCCATGGGAAAGCTCGGCTACATCGAAGAGCCTACGGTTCTCTACCGCCAGCACTCGGGCAACGTCATCGGCGCCGCGGGGCTTTGGTCGCGATTCAACCCGTTCGCCGCCAATTTCCGATCGCAGTGGCGGCGCGGAGTCGACAATCTGAGAAAGTCGGCCGCTCAGATGCGAGCTCTAAGAGCAAGAATCGTGGAAACCACCGACGATGCCCGACACCCGGCCTTGGAGACCGTCGAAAACTACTGTCGGGCCTTCGAAGAGAATCGTTCGACTTGGGAACGATGGCAAATACTGCGTCAGAGCGGCTATGCGAAGTCCGGCGTACTGCGGCAGGCCTTGCTCGCTGCACGGCTCATGTCGCTTGGACGCAGCGCTGCGTAATGTGATGCCTGACGAAGGAAACTAGGCGGCGCTTCGCAAGGCTGAGTGCGCGTTGAGCGTGCGGGCCAACGACTCTGAAAGTCCGAACGGCGGTCGCCAGCCGAGCACGTTGCGAATCTTGTCCGGCACGACGGTCAGCGAACCGGTCAAACGTTCGACGACACTGCTACGTCCCGTCATCGACATCATGCCGCGAATCAATGATTCAGGAATCGGCAACCGACGCAACGACCGGCCGTGAATCGCCGCCGCTTCCTGCATCAATTCCGCCAAGGTCAGGGCGCGGCCGTCGCTCACAAAAAACGTTTCGCCTGCCGCCGAGGGATGTTCGACGGCGGCGACGAGAGCATCCACGAGGTTTTCGACAAAGACAAGGCTTCGTCGCCCTCGCAGCAATCCGAGCGGCAACGGGTAACCGCGCCTGCGCAGTGCAACAATCTCATGAGGTCGCCGGGGAGTCCGGCGCCGTAGACCGGCGTCGGCCGCATAATGACCATTTCGACGCCGGACGATCGTGCAAGCCGCCGCACCGCTGACTCCGCGTCGCGTTTGCTTTTGCCATACGGCGTCGTCGGCCGACATTCGTCATGCTCAGACAACGGTCGCTCGGCGAAATTCGCCATGGCATGCACGGAACTGCAATAGACGAAACGTCGAACACGCCGAGCCGCGGCAAGCAGCAGCGTTTCCGTGGCTTGAACGTTCATCGCCGCAAACTCTTGCGGTTTCGCACCGCGGCAATGAACCTTGGCCGCAAGATGCACGACGGCGTCAATGCCGCGAAAGAGCTCACTCGGCCAGGACGTATCCGGGCTGATCTCGCCGCGCCAGCCGATTTCTACAGCGCTGGGCAGCATGTCCGACGACGACGGTCGCCGAACCACGGCGCGCACGGCAAACCCGCGAACCAATAGAGCGCAGGCACAGCACCCGGCCGACATGGCCGGCGGCGCCGGTTACCAAAATGCGCGGCATGGTCATGAGGTTGAAGCGATGCGCGGCCACAAGGTTTGAGCGGATGCAGGGTTCTAATCTTTGAGCGTTATCGCGACAATCCGATCGCCTAAGACGCCAAGGCGAATAGGCGACATTGACCACATCTCCAGGACAACATAGAACACCGGCCCCACGTGGATGCCCAACCGCACGGCCGCCGGCAACGCCGGCAAGACGGCTTTCGTTTGCGACAATCATGAAGCCAGATCGGATCAAACGCGCGTTGGACGTTCTGCTGGCCGTCGTCGCCGGCATGCTGCTGCTCCTGCCCATGCTGGCGATTGCCGCCTTGGTCCGTCTCACTTCGGCCGGACCTGCTCTGTATTGGTCCGATCGGGTCGGGCACGGCAATCGCATCTTCCGCATGCCCAAGTTTCGCAGCATGCGCACCGATGCGCCTGAGGTGGCCGCTCATCTGCTCACACGCCCGGACGCTTGGATCACGCCCGTCGGTCGCTTTTTACGGGCCACGAGCCTAGACGAGCTTCCGCAACTTTGGTGCATCCTCCTAGGCGAGATGAGTTTTGTCGGACCACGGCCGGCCCTATTCAATCAATACGATCTGATCGCCGAGCGCACGGCTCACTCCGTTCACAAGCTGCGGCCCGGTCTCACCGGTTGGGCTCAGATCAACGGCCGCGATGAACTCACCGTCGTCGACAAGACGGCCTACGATGCTTGGTATCTCCAGCACGCATCATTCCTGCTGGACCTGAAAATCATCCTTCTAACGGCCGGCAAGATGGTGCATCGCGGTTCCAAGACGCGAACACCAAGGAAAGAATCCACGCCGCCCGCCGATCTACGCAAATCGGCCTAGCCTGTCGTGCCGGCACTGGCGTCGGTAGTCGGAATTGACGCCGCGTTCGTCGGCGAACTATAGTTTCCGGCTCGGCAGGATGCCGAATTTTCGTTTGCCGCCCACCGGTCAGGGAAGACTGCGTCGATGGATGCGTACGTTCGCAACCCCATGCTCGTCGCTCGCCGCGCGGCAATTCTGACGGGCCTTGCGCTGCTCTTCGCCGGCGTTTACTACACGGCCTATTTGCTACGGTTCGACGGCTTCCCGCCGGCGCCGTTTGACGCCGTTCTACAAACATCGATCGGTCTATTCGTCGCGCTCAAGATCGCGGCATTCATTTGGCTCGGCTTACATCGCGGCTGGGGACGTTTCGCGACGTTTCATGATTTTGTCACGATCGTCGAGGCCGCAACACTTGGTACGTTCCTCTTGGTGATCGCCGATCGCTTCTGGCTTGCCGAAGCCGCGGTCCCTCGCAGCGTGATCATTCTCGACTGGGGCGGGACGCTCATCGTAGTCTGCGGGCTACGGAGCGTCGGACGTTCGTTCCGTGAACGCTATGTTCGTCTCTTTCATCGCGACGACCGATCGACGCCGACTCTCATCGTCGGCGCCGGTCACGCCGGCGAAGCCTTGCTGCGTTCGATCAAGTCGCGCTCGCGGCTGAGTTACGATGTCCGCGGCTTCGTCGACGGCAACTTACATCGCATCGGCGAAACTATCGCCGGCGTGCCGATTCTCGGAACTCTCGAACAAACGTGCGACATCGCCGTTCGTCTCGGCGTTCAAGAAGTGCTGATCACCGCCGGTGGATTTCCCGGCACGTTGGTCCGCTCAATCGTCGGCAGCTGCGGTGAAAAGGGAATTCGCGTAAGCATGTTGCCGAGCTACGAGCAACTGCTCACGGGCCGCTTGGCCGTGCGACCGCGCGATGTCGCCATTGAGGACCTGCTGCGCCGCGAGCCGGTCACGCTCGACACGGCCGGCATCGAACAATGGCTTGGCGGCCGCACGCTCATGGTCACCGGCAGTGCGGGAAGCATCGGCAGCGAAGTCTGCCGCCAGTTGCTGCAATTTGCGCCTAAACGCATCGTGTTGGTCGATCGTTCGGAAACGGGCCAGTTCCACGTCGAGCGACAACTACGTCGCCTGATGCCGCAGGCGCAAATCGATGTTCGCATCGCCGACATCACCGATGCTCGTCGGATGCGACGCCTGTTCGCCGAGTTCCAGCCGGAGATTCTCTTCACGCCGCGGCCTACAAGCATGTGCCGCTTATGGAAGAGAATCCGGGCGAGGCCATCAAGAACAACGTGGCGGCGACTTGCCGGTTGGCCGACTTGTCCGACGAGCACGGTCTCCAAGCCTTCGTCCTAATCTCGACCGACAAGGCCGTGAATCCGACAAGCGTGATGGGCGCCTGCAAGCGAGTGGCCGAGTTATACATGCAAGCGCTCGGTGCAGCGCTCGGCTTGTCGCTTCGTCACCGTGCGATTCGGCAATGTGCTCGATAGCGCCGGCAGCGTCGTGCCGATCTTCCGTGAGCAAATTGCCGCCGGCGGTCCCGTGACCGTCACCGACGAACGTATGCAGCGTTACTTCATGACGATTCCCGAAGCGGCTCAACTCGTCATTCAGGCTGGCGCAATGGGCCAAGGTGGCGAAATCTTCGTCTTGGAGATGGGCAACCCCGTGCGCATCGTCGACTTGGCTCAAGACATGATTCGACTCTCGGGCCTGCGCGTCGGCCAAGACATCGAAATCGAGTTCACCGGCCTTCGCCCGGGCGAGAAGTTGTTCGAAGAACTCAACATCGTCGGAGAGGTTCATCAACCAACTCGGCACCCGAAGATTCGCGTCGCCTTACACAACACGGCGCGCGACGCGGCGATGATCACGGCCGAAGTGGCCCGCCTCACGCAAATGGGAGACGAAGCCGACGACCGCATTCTCGATCAGCTACGCCGACTCGTACCCGAATTTCGTGACGGCGACGACCTCTCGCCGGGTCCGCGGATCTTCAATCCGCAGACGGAGCCTAAGCCTGCGGAAACGCACGTTCGCGCGGCGTGAGACACGCGACGCGCAGAATCGGCACGCAGCATTTGATCGTGCGGCGAGTTGCAGCGGTCGGGCCGCCATGGCCGATGAATAAGACATGCAAAACACCAACACTTCAACGTTCCGGATCGTCATGATCAGAAACTTTTTGCCGGCATTACTCGTCTTCGTCGCCGGCGCATCCGGAACCTCCGCTTGCCACGCACAATGGTCGTTTAGCTTCGGCTACAGCGAAGGCTATCGCCACCATCATCATCCGCACTGGCACGGCTACTACGGCGGCTGGTACCGGCCGTACTACTACGTCGCCCCTCCGCCGGTCTACGTAACTCCGACGGTCGTCACGCCGGTGGTGCCCGTGCAACCCGCAATTTCCGTCGCGGCACCGATCGCGGCTCCTGTCGCCGCAGCGCAACCGGCGATTGCGCCGACTGCCGCAGCTTCGACAACCGCCGCTCCGGCCGTCGTCAAATCGAACGCGCTTCCCGCGTACGGCGGCACCGGCGTCACCATTCGCAACCCGGCTGCTTCCGGCGGCGAGGTGGCGTTCGTGGTCGACGAGCGACTGCAGATGCAACTCGCTCCCGGCGAAGCGGCTCCGCTCAAGGAGAAGGCCAGCTACACGGTGACTTTCGACCGCGGCGGCGACTTCGGCACGACTCATCGCGTGCTCGGCGAAGGAATCTATGAATTCGTCGCCACGGAAAAAGGCTGGGAACTCCGTCGCGAGTCGACGGACGCCGCGGCCCCCAACTTGCCGACGGTCCGCCGCAACGAGCTGCCGCAAAACGTCCTGCGATAGCTCCTCGTGCCGTTCGCTCGATCGCGCAAAAAAACCGGCCGTCGCAACGGATGCCCGCTGCGACGGCCGTGCTCTTTCACGACGTCGAGTTGCTGCGCTACTTCGCAGCCTTCAGCTTCTCGATGAGAAACTGATGCGCCATCGAATGCTTCACGTCCGGCGCACCCTGATAGACCAACTCACACTCGACCCCCACGCTCTTGCACTTTTCTTGCAGGCCGACGCCGAAGTTGGCCGAGTGCGTCGGGTCCTTCTGGTCTTGTCCCATCGCCGGCGGCGGACCGTAACCGAGAAAGATCGGCGGATCGTCCGACGTCACGAGTTCGTACGGCGAATATTCCTTGATCCAAGGCAGCACCTTTTCGCGGCCCGCCAGGAAGACGTCGAACTGCGTAAGTTTCTTGGCCGTGTCGGGAGCAAAGCCGAACGCGTGGCCGCCGTACTTGCTGTTGGGCATCCATTCCTTCATTTGCTTCGGATCGAGACTTGTCTGAGCGCCAAGCACCGCCGCGCAGGTGAGACGCGTCGATTCGCGCACCACGGGGTCGTCGCTCTTCGGGTCGGCGAGGTCGTCGTGAAACGCCAACCAGAGGCTGCTGCACGCGCCGGCCGAACCGCCGGTCGCACCGATTCGCGTCTTGTCGAGGTTCCATTCTTTCGCCTTGCTGCGAACGAATTGCAGCGCACGAGCCGCGTCGTGCAGCGGGCCCTTCACCGGCGGAACGACGCCGTCGGCCGTCGCTTCCGGAATGAAACGGTACTCGACTGACACGACCGAAATTCCCTCGGCATGGTACGTCGGTATCGCACCGACGCCGTTTTTGCTCCCCCCCATCCAGCCGCCGCCGTGGATGTAAAACACGACCGGCGTCGGCTTCGACGACGGAGCCTGGTAGAAGTCGATCACTTGCTTTGCGTGCGTGCCGTAGGGCACGTTCGCGTGCGTCGGCGGCGGACCGGAAGGAGCGGCTGGAGCCTTTTTCTGTGCGGCGGATTTTTCCGCAGTTTTTGCTGGCGCTTTCTCCTTGGCCGGCGCATCCGCGGCTCTCCCCCACGTAGCGGGAATCGCGATTCCCAGAATTGCAGCAACTGCAAAACAGTAAGCGGTTTTCGACATGGAATGATCTCGGTACGGAAACTCGGGGCACGAACTTTCGGTGCGATTGTAGTCCAATCGGGTGACGTAAAAAACCATCACCGCCGCCGTACGCTCCTAGGGAAGAAAAGAGGAAGTTCAAAATTCACAAAGGGTTCCTCATATTTAGGGAATTGTTTAAGCCGATTTGCGCATCAACATAGAGGCCACACCCGCCCTCGAAACTCCCGCCTGCCACACCGCCATGCACCCGCAAGCGCGACAGATTTCGATCCACGTTCCCTTAGACAAGCTCAGCATTTGCCGAATCTGCGGCGAACTGCACGGCGAACTCGTTCGCGGTGAACGCGTCGGTAACGAAGCCGCCGAATCGGCGCCTCGTCAACTGAATCAACAGTGCGACTGCACGTCGACCGGCGCCGTGGCTCCTTGGGACGGCTACGATTTCAATCAAGCCGTGACGCTCTGCCGTTGCTGCGGCCGTCGGCTGCTTATTTCCGGCATGCGTTGGTCGGAATGGTTCTGCGGTGATTGCCTGCCGCAAATCGAAAAGATGAACACGCGTTGTCGCGGCACGCTCATCCCGTCGTCGCGGCACACGCTCATGACCGCGTTGGCCGATCGCGAAGGTGAAACGCAACCGCTTCCCTGCTTAAACAAAGAACTCGGCGATTGGTTCGACCGCGTCGAATTGCTTGAGCAACATGCTCGTCGCGTGATTCACGAAAACCTCGAAAGCCTCGGGCTCGAATCGCTCGATTCCGACGTCTTGTTGGGCGTCTATCTCGAACAGTTGCCGCCGTCGCAAGCCGCGCTAAAGTCGTCGCTGCGAGCGTTGGCCGAAATGTTCGGCATGCCCGCGCATCTGCTGCACGGCATCGCCTAGGCGAATTCGCCGCGCCCCGTGACTCAAGGCTTCGCTTGGAGCCGCACCGTCGGAATACGCAGGAAGAACAGCCCCGGCCCTCCTGCTTGCTGCTTGTCGATGTCGTAAAACACGACGCCGATCGTCGCCGCGTCGAGTTGCACGGTTCGCGGGCACGCACGACCGTTGATCGCTCGACCCGGATTGTAGTATTCGAAAGAGCGAGCCCACGTGAGGCCGTCGTCATCCGAGATGCGGTAGCGAATGCGTTCGCCGCCGAATCCTGGGCCGAGGATTTCGGAAGCCAGCAATTGCCCATCGGCCAAGCAGGTCATTTCGTGTCGCCACCCTTGCGACTTCAGATCGGGAAAGCCGGCGATCTCGGCCCACGTCTTCCCGCCGTCGGTCGAGCGCAATCCGGCTCCGCTGATGAGCGTGCCGCGCGGCGTACGCACGATCGGCACCAGCCCCAGCTTGCGACCGTCGCCCAGCGGTTCCGCCTGTTGCGTCTTCGGATCAAACACCAACGTCCGATCGTCGAGCGACGCCAGCCAACGGTTCGGCGCGAGTTCCACGATCGGATGCCGGATCACGCTCCGCAGCTTTTCGTCGCGAGGAAACGCTTGCGGTTCGCTCCACGTCGCTCCGTCGTCGTTCGAGGTCGAGTACAACACGCTGCGCGGTTCGGTTTCCACGGCCTCCCCGCTCCAACGATTCCAGCAGTGCAACAACCGGCCGTCACGGAGCGTCGTCAACGAGCCGGGGTAATACGTCTTGCCGACGGTATGCACGAACGGCTCCGGCACGCTCCACGTTCGGCCGCCGTCGACGCTGCGCGTGATTCGCAAATCGCGATGATTCTTGTGCCCGTAGATCACGACTAGCACGCCCCGCGGCGAAAGGCAAACCGAGGGATGAATGTGCCCGTCGATCGGGGCCGCAATCCGCACCGGCTGCAGCTTCACATCTTCACCGCTCCCGGCCGTTTCCGCGGCATGGCTCCCTGCGACAATTCCCGCGACGAACACCAGCGACAGCAGCGTGCTTGCGTTCATTCGATCCCCTCCCAAACGGGCCTGACAAGTGACGCGCCGGCGATCATAATCGGCCGCGCAGACCGGTCGCAAACTTTATTGGATCGCACGCTTCGGAACCTAAACATCATGCCGTCCGCTCGCTCTTCGTCAAAGGTTCGTTGCCCCTGGGCCCGCGGCGAGCAATACGTCGCCTATCACGATGAAGAATGGGGCGTGCCGCTGCACGACGATCGCAGACTCTTTGAGATGTTAATTCTCGAAGGAGCGCAAGCCGGCTTGAGTTGGGAAACGATCCTCAAGAAGCGCGACAATTACCGGCGGGCGTTCGCCGACTTCAACGCCGTAAAAATCGCTCGTTACGGTGATCGCGACAAGGCACGTCTTTTGGCCGACGAAGGCATCGTGCGCAACCGGCTCAAGATCGACGCCTCGATTCTCAACGCTCAGGCGTACCTGGCGACGCAGGAGGAGTTCGGCTCGTTCGATTCCTACATCTGGTCGTTTGTGGGCGGCACGCCGATTCAGAATACTCGCAAGTCGTTGAAAGACGTGCCGGCTCGCACGGCCGAATCGGACGCAATGAGCAAAGATCTAAAACGGCGCGGCTTCAAGTTCGTCGGCACGACGATCTGCTACGCATTTATGCAGGCCGTCGGGATGGTGAACGACCACCTCGTCGATTGCTTCCGACACAAACCACTCGCAAAACCTGCCAAACGAAGCTAGTGCGGCGGCAAGTCGATCGTCACACCGTAGCGCGGAGCCGCGGCCAGCAGCCGCTCGATCTCCGCGGACGAAGGAGGCGGAGCGATCGTCGCGTCGGCATCCAGGGGAGCGCACGACTTCGAAAAACATTCTCTCCAACCCGGCCGGAGCGACGCTGATGATCATCCTGGCCGTCGCGGTTCCGTTGTTGCGAAAAGCGTGCTTGCTGCCGATCGGCAATTGCGCGAACGTGCCCGGGCCTGCGACGTGCGTCTCGCCGTCGACCGTGAACGTGATCTCTCCTTCCAGTACGTAGAACGACTCCTCCTCACGCGAGTGAACATGCGGGGGCGGCCCGCCTCCCGGCGGCACGACGGCTTCCCACGTCGCATACTTGCCGTCGGTCTGCTCGCCGACGGCGAGAAACCGATAGATGTCGCCGACTACGCCGATCGTGGTCCCCTGCCCCGGTTTGCTGATCACCGCCGCTCGTTCGGAATTCGCCATCGCTCTGCTCCTCAAATCGTCATGCCTAAAATTCCGGCCGATTATTGCGTAGCCGCCGCCGTCGGACCATGGCTGAAATTGACGTAAGTGCCGAATCACGGAAGTGGCTTACGTCGACGACCTGCCGAAGTGCGCATGAGATGCTGCGCACATACTCGGATCATTAGTGCGCACCCTTGTTGGTAAGCGCTCTCAACGCGCACTAACGGCCGCAAATAGAGCGCAGATTCCGCCGCGTGCGCACTCGATTTGTCGTCGCAAGTGCCGAATTGCCGGAGAGACATACGTCGATTTTGCAGGAACGACACGGAGGACGTTCGCTAAAAACTCGTCGGATTGTCAAAGAACGAACTCCGTATTTTCCAACTTCTCGGAGAACGTTCAAACCAAAATTCGGCCGGCCTACAACAACCGTCCCCGGCCGTTAAGGAATTCGAGACTCCTCCGTACCTGCTGTATCCTCCTCGCGAATCGACTCGGCGACCTCCTTATCGGCCTCGATCACGTTGCCGACGGACGCGAGGAGAAAAATGACGATAAAGGCGACGACCCCGGCGAACCAGCCGAAGTACCTGCCGGCGCCAAGTCCCAGGAGACCGCCCCAGAACAAACCTTCCATGGCCCCGAGCGAGAAAGCAAAAATTCGATACGCTCCGTTACGAGCGGTCGCATCGTTTCCTCCCGTTCGCGCATGTCGCAGCGCCCCGTCGCGGAGCCACCAAGAAACGGCGAAGGCCGCCGCCGTTCCGCCGCCAAGAATCAACGCCCATTTCAGCCCGGATCTCTCGACGACGTCGAGGAGCATGACGGGCAATAGTAGCCCGATGACCGCCATGCCTAGCACGACTCTCGGCGAAGGACTCAAAGGGCGGCGGGGCCGGGCCACGGTTTCATCATCCGATTAGGGAAGACGTTGAATTTCCACCGTCAGCGTTCCGGCGTTGTCGCCGAGTTCGGCATTGGAGTCGTTCACGCGCAGGTACAGCGTGCCGGCATGGTCCGGTTGCACGACCGTGTCGAGGCCGAGCGGGATCGGCTTCAAGAGGGCCGATGTTTTGCCGTCGACGGGCGTTTCCGGTTCGACCGCACCGAGCAACATTCCCAGCGGCCGACCGCGGTAATAGCGAATCGTCACGCCGCCCGGTTCGCTGGGCCACGCCTTTTGCGAACCTTGGCCCGCCGCGCCGGCAAGCTTTGTCGCGGCGATCAAATAACGGCCGCTCGCACGGATGCGATACTTGCGGCCGCCTTCAAGGCGCACCCCCGACGATTGCCAGCCGACGTCGGCGGCGATCGTCGCCGTCGTCCCCTCCGCCCCGAGCGCCACGGCCGGACGTTCGAGAATGGCCGACGTACTCGGATCGACGCCGTATTCCAACTCGCCGGCGAACACGAGCCACTCGCGGCGCATCTGCGGCAACTCCGCAGCGAACGTGCGACGAAAGGCGTCGTTGAACTTCGCGTCGGTCACTGATTTTTGCAACTCACGAAGCTTCTCACGATACTCGGGCCGGCCGTTGAGAAACGTCGCCAAGGCCCAGCACCACGCATAAGACTCGTTATCGACAAAGGTCGGCACCGCATCGTTGACGATGTCGTCGATCGAGCGCATCCGACCGGCAGCGATCTCCGCTTTGACCAGCGCAATACGGCCCCAAAGCGGTACGGCATCACGGTCCTGCGGGACGACGCCGAGCGTAAGCCGGCCGTCTTGCCAAAGGTGCGTGCCGAGCAATTCGGCGAGCCCTTCCATATGCCACCCGGCGCCGCAGCCGCCGAGCAGCGTGTTCATGAACCCGTGCGTCCCTTCGTGCAGCAGCAAATGCCGACGGTAGTAGTCGCTCGGTTGATCATTGAGCCAAAGATCATGGCCCGCGGAAAAACCGTTCTTAAACGGCGGCAACGACGCGGGAATGTACCCGGCGTCGCGAAAGCGTTGCGGGTTGGCGATGAGAAACCCGCGCATCCGCCAACTGGAGAGCTTCGCCGGATCGACGCCGAAATACTTGGCCCACTGCGGCACCGCCGCGTCGAAGATTTTCGGCAACTCATCGACGGCCGGCGACGACGGCACGTCGGTGTAGAGCGTGAGATGCTGCGATTGCAGCACGCGAAAGCCGGGAGCGGCGGCAGTTTGCGCTGCGACCGCGGACGGGCTCACGGCAGAGACACAGAGACACAGAGCGATGAGAAGCACCGAACGCCGAATGCCGAATGCCGAACGGCGGAAGAAGCGATCTCTATTCCGCAATCCCCATTCGGCATTCCGCATTGTTCCGCCTCTACAGCGCTCGCCGATACTTCTTCTTAGGCGGTTGCTTCGGGCCGTCCCCTTCCGGTTCGACGCCGACGTCGCTGGTGATGTACTTCGTGCTCGCGGCTTGAGCGGCGGCTTGCGCCGCTTCCATATCGTCGCGAGCCTTTTTGCTCGTCGTCTCGAAGCCTTCGATCTCGTCGCGCTTCAACAGCTTATTGATCCGGCTTTCGATCCGCGTGAGTTCGTTCCCTTCTTCGGGCGTAACGAACGAGTAGGCCACGCCTTCGCGTCCCATGCGGCCGGTGCGGCCGACGCGATGGACGTAGTCGTCGCAGAAGGCCGGCACGTCGTAGTTGATGATGTGCGAAATGCCGCTGACGTCGATACCGCGCCCGACGACGTCGGTCGCGACGAGATGCTTCACCCGACCGTCACGGAACGCCGCCATCACGCGGTCGCGCACGTTTTGCGACAAGTCGCCGTGGATGCAAGCCGAACCTTCCACCTTCTTTTGCAGATGGGTGTGAATTTTCTCCGTGCCGCGCTTCGTGCGGCAGAAGATGATCGATTGCGCCGGATTCTCGCGAACCAAGAGCTTCAACAGCAGGTCGAACTTCTTATCGGCGTCGACCGTGAAATAGAACTGCTCGATGGTGTCGGCCGAAACGTCGACCGGCGAGAAGTTCATCGATTCCGGATCGCGCATGTAGCGCTTCGCCAACTTTTCGACCGGCGGCGGCACCGTAGCGCTCAAGAGCAGCGTCTGTCGCGATTCGGGACATTGCCGCAGGATCTTTTCGATGTCGGGGCGGAACCCGATGTCGAGCATCCGGTCGGCTTCGTCGAGCACGACGAGCTTGAGCGACGCCAACATCAGCGTGCCTCGCGAGAGGTGATCGAGCACGCGACCCGGCGTACCGACGACGACGTCGACGCCTCGTTTGAGACGTTCGACTTGCTGACGAATCGGCTTGCCGCCGTACACGGCGAGAATGCTCGCGTTCCGACCGGAGGCCAACTTTTCAAACTCGTCCTTCACCTGCACGGCCAGCTCGCGCGTCGGCACCAGCACGATGGCTTGCGGCGGCTGATGGGCATGATGCGAGTCGAGCTTCTCGAGAATCGGCAACACGAACGAGGCCGTCTTGCCGGTGCCGGTGCGAGCTTGCCCGAGCACGTCGACGCCGGCGAGTGCCGCGGGATCAGCCCGGCCTGAATCGGCGACGGTTCTTCGTAGCCGGCGTCGGCCAACGCGTCGAGCGCCGCCGGCGAGAGCCCCATCGTCGAGAAGCCGCCCGTGTAGGTCTTCTCCGTGCGCGCGGTGCGAGGCTTCGGAGGAGGCGCATCGCCGAAGCCTTCGAAGCTGTCTTCGTAGGTACTTTCAAAAGCCGGACGCCCGGCGCGGCCGCCGCGATCACGGTCGCGACCTTCGCGACCGCCGCGACGCTTACGGTGCCCCTCCCCTTCACGACCTTCGCGTCCCTCTCGGCCTTCGCGGGCCGGACGTTCTTCACGAACTTCGCGCGGCGGCGGAGTTTCACTTCGTTCCGGCGGCGCAACGGCCTCCGAATCGACGTCGTCACGCACTTCTCGACGCGGCGGCCTCTCTTGCGACGAGCGCCGTTCTTGAGCTTCGCGACGCGGCGCAGCCTCGCGCCGCTCGTCCCCTTCGTAACCTTCCGAAGAGCGACGACGGGGCGGCTCGGAGCGACGGCGGCCTTCGCGGCGCTCGTCGTCTCGCGGCGGACGCGCTTCGCGACGAGATTGCTCTTCTCGGCGGGGTGGGCTCTCACGGGGCGGACGATTCTCGGCGGCCGGGCGCTGCTCACGGCGCGGCGGCGGCGATGCGACGTCGTCTTCGTCCTCATCGTCGAAGTCGTCCATGTAGTCGACGTATCCGCGCGGCGGACGGCTCGTCGACGGCGGCGGAGGCGGCGTGCGCCGACCTTCCGACGATCGACCTTCGGGCGACGGTCGACCTCCTTGCGGAGGTTGCTGACGCCCCTGACCGCGACCTTGCGGCGGGCGACCTTCTGACCGGCCTTGTTCTTGCTGACGGCCGCGTCCTTGCTGTTCGCCGTTCTCCTGGGAACGGCCTCCTTGCGGCGGACGTTGTCGGCCGCGGCCGCGACCTTCCTGACCTCGACCTTGGGAGCTCCCTTGCTGCGACGATCCTTGTTGCGGCGGGCGTTTCGAGCCGCGACCTGCCGACCGATCGTGATCGTCGTGATTTTCTTCCACGAAATCGTGGTCCAAATCGTCGAGCCAATCGGTCACCGGCGGTTCACGGCCGACATGCTCGCCGCGCGACGGTTCATACTCGTGGCCTTCCGGACCGCCACGGCCGCCGCCTGAACGATTCCCGCCGCGGCCGCCTTGTTGGCCCGGGCCGCTCTGCTGACCGCGCCCGCCCTGCGGACGTCGTCCGCCCTGTTGAGGGCCGCCCTGTTGAGGACGGCCGCTTTGCTGCGGACGTCCGCCTTGCGGAGGGCGATTTCCTTCCGGGCGTCTGCCGTGGCCCCGCCCGCGACTCCCTTCGCGGCCTTGCGGCGCGTGATCGTCGGAGCCTTCCGACTGCGGCAGCTGTCCGCCGGATGCGTCGCCTGCCGGAAGTTGGCCGGATTCGGAATTGCCGCCGCGGCGTCGGCCGCGTCCTCCGCGACGTCGCCGGCGCGACGGGCGATCACCAGGTTGAAAGTTCGGGTCGTGCGGCTCAGGTCCGTCGTTGGTCGTCAAATGAAATCTGTGGGGCGAGAGGAAACAGGAGACGGCGCGTGCAGCGAAACGCGGCGGCGACTAAAGGCCACGGCGTGCGCACAGGCGCGGCCGGCGCCTCCAACTCTTGTTTCTTCACCGAGGAAGACGCCCGAAAACTACCCTAACGCTAGCAGTAGGGGCGATTTTCGTCAAATCGACGGAGTGATGTCCGGCCCTGTGCCGGGGCGTACGAGATTCGGCGATTCCTCGACGCGATGGGAGCTCGTTGCGGGAACGTTGCAGCCGCTCCGGTAAAACTCGCCGGCGGTCCGCGCAAGTGAACGTTGCTTAGAGGCCGCGGAACGCAAAATAGGCCCCAGCGGCAAGCCCGCCGATGATCATCGCCAATACGATCAACGTAAAAACGGCCTCATTCCGTGCGGAATCAACTGAGCCGGGCGGCACGACAAAAGCGCATTTCCCAGGGGTGCTCTTGAAGCAGCGCGATAAACAGGGCCAGCAAGACCGCACAACTCGGCGGCCCGACGACCAAGAGGATCAGGGAGAAAATGAGGGGGGAGAACAAGAACTCCAAGACGTGCGTCCCGTCGAGCCAGGTCCGCAGCGGCTCGTAAGTCATCGCGAATGTTCCTAGCGCCAGGACGACGACCGGTGAAATCGCCGTTCCCCACCACACGTAAGCGTATCTTCGGGGCGAACGGCTCCGAATTCTTTGCAGAAGGGAGCGGAAGACGTCGCGGAGCAAAAGCACCCCGATCAGACAAAGGGCCGCGTACCCGAGCCAAAGGAACGGTCCGTCCATCGGTCCTTCGTCTCCGAGCTTCGTCGGTGCGAATGAGATCTCAGCTTTGCGGCGGACCGGAAAATAAAACAGGCCGGCGGGTGATGCTTGCGGCACCGACCCGTCGGCCTTTCTCGTTGTTGCTTATGCGATTGCGCCGCGGGAGGGGATCCGGCGAGGCGTTCGCGCTCCAGAAGAGCCGCGCGTGCGGACTACTTCTTGCCCTTCTTCGTGCCCTTCGTCTTGGTCGACGGAGCAGGCTTGGCGGCGGGCTTGGCGGTCTTCGCAGCAGGCTTCTTAGCAGCGGCCATGGTCACAGATTCCTTCCAAAAATCGGGATCCCATTTCGGAGATAAACGGCCTTCCCGGGACACCCGACGTTGGAAGACCGCCGCGACAAGTCGAACGCCGCCGGCTTGCGATGCGAACTCAAGGAAGCGACTTCCGTGTCGCCGTCGATTCGTTCGATCCGAAGATCGGGGCGAACCGCCCGTCGTCCGACAATCATGTTGCAAACCGATGCTCGACGTTCGTCACGTCTGACGATTTATCGGTCGACGAAAGCACGAACTTTCATCGACGGTGCTGATTGAAGCAGTTTTCCCGCGCACGCGTCAAGAGAAGTTCGCGCGGTGCGCGGGTTTTGCGCCACGTGGTTTGCCGAGCCGAGTCGGCGTGCGAACGGCCGCGCGCCGCCGGTGTCGCTCGTGAAGCTCGCGGGGTATAAAGAGGCGATGAACGACGACCAACTGCAAGCCGTGTGGAACCAACTTCTGACCGACCTCCCGCGCTACGGCGAACTGCCGCCCGAGCGGCGCGCGGCGATCGGGGAAACCCTCCGCGAAACGGAACTCGACGACGTCGAGGCGGTGGACGAGTTCCTGGAGGTGCTCACGTCGCAACGCCCCGCCGCAGCCGACGGCCGAGAGCATGTTTTAGCCCAATTTCTGCAGCATTCCGTGCAACCTTGGCTACTGCGCGATACGGCCCATGCGCTCCCGGCTACGGCCGTCGGGCGGCTGGCCGAATGGCACCGGCTGCCGGAATCGGCCGGTCTGCTACGGTTTCCGATCTTGAGAACTTTGGCGATCGACGCCTACCCACCGGCGGCCGCGACGTTGGCCGAACTCGTCACGACGGCGCCTCCGGCCGATAACCGCCAAGCTCTGATGGCGCTGGTCCCGCTCTTTCAGCCGCGCGTGCAACCGCCGGCCGGAGCGGCGGCCCTGTTCCCGCGCTTGCTCGATGCCGTCGCGATGCCGGCATTGGCCCCGGCAGTCTTGGATTTGGCGAATTTTTTCGCCCGGCGCGGCGTGCTCAACGAACATCCGGCCAAAGCTCGCGTGGCGGAACTGTCCGGACTGCTAGGGGCATTGGTCGGTCGACTGTCGCGCATTGAAGAGCAGCCGCAGGAGTTTGCCAAGACTCCGCAGGAGCTAAGCGAGCTCGTGAACGAGGCGGTGACGCTGATCGTGCCGCTCTGCGATGCCCTGGCCTTGGCCGGCGATCCGGCGGCGGTCGGTAAATTGCGGCAGGTACTGGAGCTGCCGCATCGCCGGCTGCAAACGGAGGCCGCCGCCGCCTTGGCTCGCCTGGGTGAAGAGGAAGGGCGCGAGCGGTTGATGGAGTTGGCCAAGCAGCCGGTCGTGCGCAGTCGGGCCTTGCACTACCTGGAGGAACTCGGCGCGATCGACAAGCTCGATGCGGCGTTACGCACGCCGGAAGCTCGAGCCGAGGGAGACTTAGCGGCGTGGATGGCTCAGCCGACTCGATTCGGCGTCGCTCCCGACACACTGGAACTCATCGATACAACGAAGCAGTTTTGGCCGGGATACGTCGATCCGGTGACCTGCTTCTTGTTCGTCTACGAGTATCAACGCGGCCAGAAGACCGTCGGCGGCGTGGGACTGGTCGGTCCGACGGTCAACGCCCTACAGATCGATCTGCAGGATCTGCCGCCCGGCGACATCTACGCGCTGTATGCCGGTATCGATAGCGAACATGGCGAGATCTACGAAACGCCGGTCGACGAACTTTCGCCCGATCAGGCCGACGCTTGGAAGAACGTAAGCGAGGCCTTGAAGGGCAGAATTACGAACGGGCCGAATTGGTGCTTTGGGGGCATTTCTTCGGCGAGCAGTTTGCCGTCGCCACGGCCCATTTCAACGGCCGCGATGGGGTGCTGATCGTCGCCGACGACCACAGCGAATGGTTCTCACTCCCGGCGACCACACGAACGCTCGGACCGACGGAAGTTTACGCGCTGTTCAAAGGCCGACGCCTGCTGAAGGCGTTTAATAAACGCGATCAGGCCGACTAAGACGTCGGCGATACTACTTCACCGCCGCCGCCCACTTTTCCAACTCTTGGAACTGCACGGTGAAATCGTGCTCGTGCGTGCCCATCGGGCTCTTGAAGAAGCTGGCGAGCCAGGTGAGCGTGCCCGTGTCGCCGTTGCGCCAGGCACGTTCGGTGAAGCGAACCAAGTCGATCACCAGCGGTGCGGCGAAGAGCGAATCGCAACCTTGCCAAATGAACTGCAAGGTCATCGGCGTGCCGAAAAAGCCTTGGAAGTGGATGTGATCCCAGGCCGTTTTCCAGTCGCCCATGCTGGCGATGTATTCGATGCTGACGAGCGTCTGCGGCGGGTAGCCGAGAATCTGCCCGAGCAGCCGGTCCTTGCTCGTAACCTTGGCCTTCTTATTGGCAGGATCGTCGAGCACCTTGCCGTCCATGTTGCCGAAGATGTTGTGGCCGACCCAACTCATGACGTTCAAGTTGCGGCGAGCAAACATCGGCGCGAGCACGCTCTTGAGCAGCGTTTCGCCCGTCTTGCCGTCGTAGCCCATGTGGCGCGTGCCTGCGCTCGACGGCCAGCTCGTCGATCGCCGGGAAATTCGAACCGAGCGAGCGGCGTGAAGTTGAAGTGCGAGTACCCCAACTCGAGCGCGGCGATCGCGTAAAGCGAACTCGCCGGCAGCGGGCACTTCTTCGGCTTGTCGAAAAGCTTTGCCAGCTCGTTCCACTTCGCCGGAAACTGGGCCGCGTCGAACGGCGGCTCGGTCGACGCCACGTTGATCACGATCACGTGAGCCAGCTTGTTCTCGTCGGCAAACTTCTTCATGTCGGCCTGCAATCGATCGATCGTATCCCGCGGCGATTCACCGGTCTTCGACTTCACGGCCGGCATCGCGAGGCCTTCGATCGTGGCCCCGCTGTTGGCCGCGGTGCCCGGGCGAATCACTTTGTCGAGCTTGTCGAGTTCCCCTTTGATCTTTGCAATCAACTCGCCGTCGATGGCTCGGCTCTCCGTGCTGAGCCGCATCGCTTCTTCGTAGCTGGAGAGGTCGCGGATTTCGTGCCCGCCCAGGACCAAGTCTTTCCAGTCGACGAGCTCAAGGTGTTTGAATTGCGGAAGTTCGCTTACCAGCGCCGTCGTCTGCGTGAGTCCCTTCTTCAAGGCCAGCAGGCCGACGATGGCCGTCGAGGCGACGCCTCCCTTGGCGCCGATAAACCAAATGCCGATACGATTGCGGGCCATACGATGAACGCTCGATTCCAGGTGTGCGTCGCGAAGGGGCGAGCGACGGAGTGGGCAAGGCGGGCCTTTCACGCGGCGACGAGACGCAAACTGCGTTGCCGAGCCCGCCGGGCGTGAAAACGAACTTTCGATTGTCGATACCGGTTCCGGCATCGTCAAGGACCGAAACCCCGGCACACACGGTCCGCCGGAGACGTTTTGCCGAAACAGCGTCGCCGCATCGGTCGCTCAAGCGAATAATGAGACTCAACGAGTTTCGTCGAATTGCCGGCTCCTCCGCGCCGCCCGCCCATCACCATGACCGCGACCGTTCCGAACACGCCGCCGTCGCTCGAAGCCCGACTGCGGCTGCGCGAGCGGCCGGCGGGTCGGCCGGCCATGTATCAAACGTGGACCGATCTGCTGTTCGCCCACTGGCGCGTCGAGCCGGAGCGCGTGCGGCGAACCTTGCCGCCGGGGCTGCATGTCGACACGTTCGACGGCCAAGCTTACGTCGGCGTAGTACCGTTCTTCATGCGCAACATCCGCCCGCGTGGTTTACCTTGCGTGCCGTGGATTTCGAATTTCCTCGAACTCAACGTGCGGACGTACGTGCACGATGATCATGGCACGCCGGGCGTTTGGTTCTACTCGCTCGATTGCAACCAGCCGCTGGCCGTTTGGACGGCCCGACGTTTCTTAACCTGCCATATCGTCATGCGGCCATGGCTTCACATCGCATCAACGAGCACATCTGTTACACATCATGCGAGCGCGGCCGCGGCGAACGTTGCCATGTCGCTTACAAGCTTGGCTCGCAGCCGACGCTTGCGCAACCTGGGACGTTGGAGTTCTTCCTGGTCGAGCGCTATCTACTGTTTGCGGCGGCGGGCGACGGTCGGCTGTTCACCGGCCGCGTGCATCATGTGCCGTACCCGATCGTCGAGGTCGCGATCGACTTCCAACACGCCACACACGGCTGGACGTGCGATCTGCTCGGACCGCACGACTTCGGCGTCGACTGCAATCGGCCGGATCACGTGTGCGGCTCGCCGGGCGTGAACGTCGAAGTGTTCGGCTTGGAGCACGATGAGGCTTAATCGCGCTGTAGGGAACGCCCTCCGCGGCGTTCCACGAGCGGCGCACGGACACGCGTTCACAGACAGACTAGCCGCGACGCGCAAGCGAGCGGGCACGCCTCTCCCGTCACGCAAACACACCTCGGCCTCATCGTTCGACGCTCGACTCAGACTCACGGAACGCCACGGAGGGCGTTCCCTACAGGCCTTTATCTCCGGCTCATCACCAGCGTCGGCAAGTAGGCGTTCGCCGTGACGTTCGTCGGGTCCAAGAGCAAGATCGTCTCGCACAACGCCCTCACATCGGAAGTCTTCAGCACGGCGCTCACGACGAGTTGCTCAGCCAGGAAACTCACGTCGTTGGGATAAAGCTCCAACATTCCGGCGTTCACCGTGCGGGCCGCTTGATACTTGGCCTGCATGCGCAGCGCCGTCGTCAATCGCAAGGCGGCCGTGTATTGGCTTGAATCGACCGACAGAATCGAGCGACAGGCCGTTTCCACTTCGCCCCAACGTAGCTCAGCCATCAGCGGCAACGTGTAACCGAGCCGCGGCTCGACGGCCTTCGGCGCCATCCGCATGGCCGCCTGATAAAACTGCTTCGAAGTCGGATAATCCTGCCGCAGATAATGCAGCCAGCCGAGCCGCATGTTGATTAGGTACGTCGGCTTTCGCTGCCCGAGCAGCGCCGTCACCGCTTGATCGTAGAGCCCTGCCTTCTCGGCTTCGTACGATTTTTCCAACGCCTGCTGCATCGTGTCGGCCCACGAAGTCGCCGTGGACGAGGCCGCGATCAACAATGCTATGGCGAGAATCTTCTGCATGACTGCTCTCCCTTAACGTGCCGCCGCCGCAAAGTCTTCGACGTCGGCTCGATCGTCCGTTCGTGTAGGGCTCGTGGTCGCCGCAACTTCAGAGTTCGGCAGAGTCACGTCGTCGCGCCGGACTCGCAGTTCCCAATCGCCGCAGGTCACGCCGGCGATGCCGTAGCGATCGTCAAGCAATACGCGAGCCGTCTGCGTCGCGAAGCCCAGCGGCATGCGCAGAGTCGTCTCTACGATGTCGCGGGCCGCAAAACGGTGCATGGTTTCCACGCGAGCCGCCGGGGCAAAGAACGGCGCGATCGCCAACGCCGCAACGCGCCGCCAACCGCGCGACGCCAACCCCACCGGGACGCAATCGTTCCACACCTGCCGGCGGCCGCGCACCAGCGGCAATCGCGGCAATGCTGCAAACAGCATCCCCAGCAACGGATCACGTCCTTCGAGACGATAGAAGTAGAACGTGCCGTCGAGCTTGCCGAAGTACAACTTGCCGCGTCCTGGGCAATCGAGATACAGCGTGCCGTCGATCGCCATCTTCACTTCGAGGCGAACTTGGCCGACGACGCGACCGCGGCGCACCGCATCGAACGTGAGTTCGTCATTGAGCAAGAATTCCATCGCCGCATCAAGCCGATCCTCAATGACCGCCGGTTCGACGACGCTCCCCTTCTCCGGTCGAGCCTGAGCATGGAAGGTGTCGCCGCTGCGGAAGCGGGCGAAGCTGAACGGCAACGTCCCCGCATCCACTTGCTCGGTGGCTTGCACGTGAACATGCAAATGCGGCTGCGGCGAATAGCCGGAGTTACCGCACAGTCCGAGCAACTGCCCGCGCTCGACCTGTTGCCCGACCTTCACGGCAATCGATTCCGGAGCGAAGTGCGAGAGTTCGACGTAGAACCCGCGCTCGTCATGAATGACGACATGATTTCCCCAATTGTTGGCTTTATCGACGCGGCCGACCGGATTGTCGGGCAGATCGTTGACGACCTTCACGACTCGGCCGCGGCACGGAGCCAACACCGGTTTGCGATAGCAGAAGTAGTCGCGGAGTTGCGAGCCGTCGCCGGCGTGGGTGCGGCCGTCTTCGCCACTGATGACGAAGTCGTAGGCATAGCGCCAAGGGCCTTGATGAGTCCACTCGTCGTCAAAGCCTTGCCACACCGTCCAGCCGCCAAAGAACGGCAGCGACAGCGTTCGCCCGGCATCGCTGAAGCGGCGGCGACCGGCGATGTCGTTCTCCATGGTTTCTTCCGGCGTCGTGCCGATCACCTTCGCCAACCCGGGAAATTGATGCACGCCGAGTGCGTACAACACGCCGAGCGTCACGACGTTGAACGGCAACGTGTAGGCCGGCACTGCAAAGAAGTAGCCGAATACCTGCACGGCGTCGACCAACACGATCGACAACATGACGCCGGCCGCGGCGATGAGAAAGCTCGTACCGGACGGCACCAAAAACACGCCGCCGACCGCCATCGCGATGAGCAAGAAGTTGAAACTGTAGACATCGAGATAGGCCTGCTCGAAGCTATCGAGCAAACAACCTCGCAGCGACGTGCCGAGGTAATAACCGGCCACGGCCAAGCCGAACAAAATTCGCGATCGCACCAACAGCAACAGGCTGAACATCGCCCCAACTGCAACGCTCGGCACGAACACAATCGCTCCGAGAGCTTTGCAAAAGCCGACGATCGCCAGCGGCAGCCCGAAATCGTCCGACAAGAACTCTCCGAGCTTGCGCAGGGTTCACGCCCAGGCTTGAGTACCGCAGCACGGCCGTATGCATGATCGCGCTGCCGACCACAAACGGCAGGCTCAGCGCGGGCAGATTGAAGTACAACCGAAAGGCATGAACCATCGCCGACGTCAGAAGAAAGGTCAGTACCCCGCCGGCGGCAATCAACAGGGCCGACGCCCAAGACCAAGGCAAAGTCGCGCCGAGCGACAGCCCGACCAACAACGGGTTGTACGTGTAGTAGCCCGATTGCAACGCTCGAGCGTCCATCCGAATGAGCCGTGCGAAGCCGTACGCTGCGACGACGGCCAACAAGCCTGCGGCGCCGATTCGCCAATTCAACAACGTGCCGACGACCAGCACACACCCGACGGCCGCCCGACTGAGAAAGAAAATCTCGGCATAACTGCGGACGATGCCTTGCACCGCCGCGACGGCCGAACGAATGAGTTTGAGAATGCGATCAAACATGGCGATTCTTCCGAGGCGAGCGTCGAGCCACAAGGCCGACGCGTCTGGCTTACCGTAAGCGCAGCTTGCGGTAAGCCGCGGAGGACGTTCCCTACAGAAGGCTGACTAGGCTTCTCGTTCGAGCTCACGTTGAAACGCCGCGTGATCGAGTTCCGGAATGAGCCGCAGCGGCAAAACTTCGCGGCGTTCGATATCGGTCAGGTCTTCGTGCCGACGAATCAGTTCGACTTCGCCCGTTTCCGAAACAAGTACGACGTTCGGTCGGTACTCGATGAACTGCAGCCATTGCGTGTTGTTGTACGCCCCGACCGGCGAGAAGATCAGCCGATGCCCGCGCTCCAAGGGCGGGAGCGAGATGCCGTCGTCGATGGCGTCGATATTCATGCACATCGGGCCGTAGACGACGCTGTGCTCGTTGGGGCCGGAAACTTCGCGATCGACTTCGACGTGAAACTTGTACCAGAACGAGGTGAACAGCAAGTTGATGCCGGCGTCGGCCACATAGGCCCGCGTACCGTCGGCGAGTCGCTTGGTCGCTTGAATCGTCGTGATTAGATAGCCGGCCTCATCGACCATCGCCCGACCGGCCTCGACGACCAGCGTCGGGAAATGCCCTGGCCGCAGCGAGTTGCGAAGCGCGTCGCAGATTTGTTCGGCATAGTCGTCGATCGTCGGCACGGAAACGTCCGGCGAAAGATACGTTCCCTTGAGTTTGCTCCGCGAAGCAAAGCCGCCGCCGATATCGAGCGATTCAATTTCGTAGCCGAACGCCGCCTGCACCTGGTAGGCGAACGCTACGAGCTTCTCGACCTGGCGGGCGTAAGCCGTTTCGTCGGTGATGAACGTGCCGATGTGGCAGTGCAAGCCGGTGAGACGCAGCTTGCCGCCGCGCGAAATTCGCTTCACTGCTTCGATCGCCTGGCCCGATTCGAGATTGAAACCAAATCGCGACCATTGCGGATGGATGCCGACGTCCATGTTCAAGCGGATGCCGACGTTGATCGTCTTCCCCAGCCGATCCGCGACGTGCTCCAAATCGTTGATCTCATCGAGGTGGTCGATGTTGATCGTCACGCCGTCGACGACCGCCGCGGCCAGAGTTTCCAGCGGCTTGTGCGGACCGTTGAAGATGATGCGGTCGCCGGGGATACCCAATCCCTTGGCCTTCTCGTACTCCATTTTCGAGACGATCTCGGCATACGCCCCTTCTTGATGCATGATCGCGCAGATCGCCTTCAGGTAGTTGGTCTTGTACGACCATCCGAAGATCACGTTGGGATATCGCGTCGTGAAGGCCGAGTGCATCTGGCGATACTTGCGACGCAACGTGCGCTCGGAATACACGAACAACGGCGAGCCGTAGCGGTCGACCAAGTCGGACACTTTTACGCCGTCGATCGCTTTGCGTACGCGACGCCCGTGCCCGGCGCAAAGCCGTACTTGTTCATCATCCGGCTCTGCAACTTCATCAAGAACGGCTTTTCGTAGGTACGTTTCATAGGACTGCCCGAATTGCTTGCTGTTCGTATTGAGAGGGTGCCACGGTGGCTTGCCCACCAGTGCGAAAGCGAGGGCACTGGTGGACGCCACCAGTGGCACGGGGAGGTGGCTCCGCGCATCACCACGTCTTGAAACCGATTCATGTCCGTGACCATTTCATACGTGTATCGCATGAAGAATCGTCCGGCGTCGTAGGCCGCGGCTTCATCCAACGGCAGCCCTTGAGCATGCCGCAACATTCGGCCCGGCAAGTTCACGCCGACGCCGGTGGCAAAGTAACTCCAAGCCGGAAACCGTGGATTGATTTCGATCAGATAGAGCCGGCCGGATTCCGGATCGAAGATGCATTCCAGTTCGTAAGGCCCGCGCCATTTCGTGCCGGCCGTGAACCGTTGATCCGCCGCTTCAAGCAGCGGGTTCTTCAACGTCACCGCGGACCAGACTTTGCCGAGCGACGTGATAGAAACTTTCTTCATCGCCACGCGGCCGAGCGAACCGCCCCGGCCGTCGCCGACGCCGACCAAATTGAGTTCCTCCCCTTTTACGATCTGCTGCACGATCACGGGGTAACCCCATTGCGCGGCAATCGCATGGAAGTGCCCGCGCGCCTCGGCGAGCGTATGGGCCGTGTACGCCAGGTAGTACGCCCCTTTGACGATCAACGGAAAGCCGATCTCTTGGCACGCTTCGACCAAAGCCTCGTCGCTCGTTACGACGCGAGTCGTCGGCACGTCAATGCCGAGCGTCTCGGCAACTTCAGGCAGCTTGTCTTTGCCGCGCAGGCGAAACTGCCGCATCGTCGGCAAGAAGGTGCCGATGCCGTGCGAGGCAAGTTCGTCGGCATACTTGATGTAGAGCGGCAATTCGACGTCGAGATTCGGGACGATGAAATCGAGCCCGTGCGTCGCCTGAATCTCCAACAAGCGATCGACGAACTCTTCGCCGCCGCCGCTCGGGTACGGCAGCGTGAACGAACGCTCGAAGAGCCAGTCCATGTAAATGCCCGGCTCAAGGGCGTCGTACGCGAGCCCGACGACGCGAGCGCCGAGGCCCTTGTCTTCCAAAATACTGCGGGCTACGCCGGTGCCCGGGCCGGGATTATCCGCGGCGTTGATACCGGAGACGCCGACGACAAAATCGCTGCGACGAATCATGGCGACCTCTACGCAAGTTGCAGGTTCTTGAGGCGGGCGAGGAATTCCACGACGTCGCGACGAGCTTCTTCGTCACCGACTTGAAAGCGCTCGACGAGGTCGTGAGTGATCGCCGCTTCATTGCGACCGTCCTGCAAGCCGCGCAGGATTTCCACGGCCGTCGGGTTGGCGACGAAGCTTTCGCCGGACGACGGGTCGAACAAGAACCCGTCGTCATGAAACACGATCTGCGCTAAACGCTCGGCGGCGCTCATGGGGCGACCTCAAGTTGGAAGACGTGAACCGGCGGGAAAGGCAGGCCGCAGGACTCGGCCGCTAAAGAGGAAAACGCAAGGAATCGCCGACATCTACAGGTCAACCAAGAATTCTTTTGAGGTCGTGGATCACCTTGGGATTTGCCGCGAGACGGCGTCAAATCTGCGTGAACCGAGGGGGATTCGCGTCGTACATTCCACCGTGACGATCTCATCAACTATGCCGGTTATGAGATATGATGACACTAGAACGCCGCGCCTCCTTTTTCTTGTAGACATTGCATGCCCGCCTCCGTTTCTCATTCCGGAGATTCTCACGACGCTCCGTCTCCGGAGCCGACGGGAGACGATGAAGCCCGACGAGCACGTTTGCTGGCCGGCGACGAGGAGGCCTTTACTCAATGTTTCGCCGAATCGCGACCACGTCTGGTTCGCATGGTGCACTTCCGTCTCGACCCGCGACTGCGCGGACGTATCGACGCCGAAGACGTGCTCCAAGAGGTGTATGTCGACGCCGTGCGACGCCGCGACGCCTTCCGCACCTCGCAACCGATGTCGTTCTTCGTCTGGCTCCGATTGATCGTCGGACAGACGTTGGTGGATCTGCATCGCAAACATATCGGCGCCGCAATGCGAGACGCCGGTCGCGAACGTTCGCTCGGCGGGTTTGCGTCGGCCGACACGTCGCAATCTCTCTCGTTTCATTTGTTGGGCAAGCTCAGCAGCCCCAGCCAAGCGGTGATGCGCGCCGAGCTTTCCACGTCGCTCACGCAAGCCTTGGAAGAAATGAACGAGACCGATCGCGAGATTCTTGCGCTGCGGCATTTCGAGGAACTATCGAACAAAGAAACGGCCGAAGTCCTCGGCATCGAACGCAAGGCGGCCAGCATCCGCTACATTCGAGCCCTCGAACGACTCAAGAAGGTGCTCGAACGCGTGCCGGGCTTTCTCGATTCGCAATTGCCTTTGAAGTGACCGCCCGACACGGGAGCGAATCTCGATGATCGTCGATGACGATGATCTACTTGACGCCGTAGTCGAAGAGTTCACGGCGAGTTGCCGCGCCGGCCGAACTCCCGCGCCGTCGGACTACGCGGCGCGCTATCCGCAGCTTGCCCAACAACTCAACGACTTGCTGCCGACGATCGCCGTGATCGAGCAAACCAAGTCGTCGAGCGATCCGTCCGTCTTGCGCAAGAGTTGGGGCGACGTGCCGGCGCGGCTTGGCGACTTTCGCATCGTCCGCGAGATCGGCCGCGGCGGCATGGGCATCGTCTACGAAGCCGTGCAGGAATCGCTCGGCCGCACCGTGGCGCTGAAGGTGCTGCCGCCGCAGATGCTGGCCGAACCGAAGCGCGTCGAGCGCTTCGAACAAGAGTCGCGCATCGCGGCCCGTCTGCATCATACGAACATCGTGCCGGTATTCGGCGTCGGACATGACGAAGGCCTGCACTACTACGTGATGCAGCGAATTCAAGGCGTCGGCTGGGACCGCAAACTTTTGCACGCCGAGCAGGCTCCGTCGCCGCGAGAAGTGGCTCGCATCGGCCGTGATGCGGCCCGCGCGTTGCAACAGGCCCACGAACAAGACACTTTGCACCGCGACGTGAAGCCGGGCAATATTCTTATCGGTGACGACGGGCACGTTTGGCTCACCGACTTCGGCTTGGCTCAAGTGCTCGAATCGGATTCCACCGCCACGGCCCATGTGGCCGGCACGTTGCGCTACATTCCGCCCGAGCGTTTGCAGGGCGTTTCCGACGCCCGCGGGGATATCTACAGTCTCGGCGTCACGCTCTTCGAAGCCACGGCAGGCCGGCCGCCGTTTGAAGCTCGCTCGAACGTCGAACTCATGAACCTCATCGCGCACGGCGAACCGGCGCGATTGCGCAAGCTCAACGCCGCGATTCCGAGAGACTTCGAAACGATCGTCGCGAAAGCCACGGCCCGCGATCCGCGAGACCGCTACGCTTCGGCCGCCGCGCTTGCCGACGACTTGCAGCGTTTTCTCGACGGCCTGCCGATCGACGCGCGACGCATCAGCTCCGTCGAGCGTGCTTGGCGCTGGTGCGGACGTAATCGACTGGCGGCGACATCGCTCGGAGCGGCGGCGGCGGCGCTGGTGCTTCTGGCCGTGGTGTCGACGGTCGGTTATTGGCGCACCTCACGATTGAACGATCGGCTGTCGGAATCGTTCGTGCAGGAGCAGACGTCGCGACGTTCGGCTGAAGCGACGAACCGCCTCGCGATCGAGGCCCTTGATACGGTGTTCGAACGTTTCGCCCCGAGCGGCGTACTCACGGCCGCAGCCCGGAGCAGCGGTGCGACGTCTGAAAGTCTCGATGGTTCGCTCGCCGGCGGCCCGGTGTCGGCGGCGGTGTCGAACGTTTCGCCGCAAACTGCCGCCGCGTTGGAAGCGCTGCTGCCGTTTTACGACAAGCTCGCCGACGAGCGCGGCGACGATCCTCAGATTCGACGCCAAGCCGCCGCAGCGATGCATCGCATCGGTTTGGTGCAGGCCAAGGTCGGCCGCTTCGAACAGGCCCGAGACGTTTGGAATCGCGAGGCCGATTTGCTGCGCGAACTGAACACGTCGCCGGACGCCGACCACGCCGAGTTGACGCTTGCGTTGGCGACGATCGACGCCGATCTCGGCGACATGGAACGCATGCAAGACCGGGTGCCGGATGCGATCGCGGCCTACCGCCGCGCGCTGGAGCAATTGGAAACATCGGCCGCCGTCGCGAAGCCCGCTTCGTTCGCAAACCGCCGCGAGTCGGCACGAGTCCATCTCGCGCTAGCCCGGCGCTACCCGCGGCCCGAGAGTGAACATCGCGGCCCGCATGGTCCCGGCGGACCTCCGGGTCGTGAAGGATTACCGCCTCCGCCGCCGGGATTCGGTCCGCCGCACGGCCCGCCCGGCTTCGGCCCCGGCTTTGAACGAGGCCCGCCGCCGGGAGACTTCGGCCCCCCTTCCGACGATCGCGGACCGCCGTCCGACGACGAACTTCCTCCGCATCTTGGACCGCCCGACGGAAAATCGCCGCCGCAGGACGATCCCGTGGCGACAAAAAAGAATCTCGACGCGGCCTTTGCGTTGCTTCAAGGGTTGTCGAAAGAGCGACCGACCGACGAGGCCGTAAAGCTGCTCTTGGCTCGCTGCTACAACGAGCGCGCAAAATCGACGGCCGACCATGCCTTCGACGCCGATTCGTCCGACTTTCAGGCCGGTGCGAAGTTGCTGCGTGAACTCGTCGCGGCACATCCCGACGTGCCCGACTATGCCCATGAGCTGAGCATCGCCCTAAGCGACGTTAATCCGCGTGACGTGCCGCCTCCGCAATTCGCCGCGACCGAGCGTCGCATGCGGGAAGCCCTCGAGCTTTCGGAAAAACTCGTTGAGCAATTCCCTGCCACGACGCTCTTCGCCGGCGAGCAGCCGCACATCCTCCACCGGTTGGCCGGTCTGCTTGAAAAGCAACGCAAACCGGAATCCGAGGCCATGTATCGCCGCGGCGTGGAGGCTTGCGTGCGCCTCACAAAACAATTTCCCGACGAGTTCGCCTACGCCTATTTCGAGGCCCGTATGCGACAACGACTGGGGCAACGCTTGGCGGCCGAAGGTCGCAGACCGGAAGCATTAGCCGAAGCAGAACGCGCCGCGGCGATCGTTCGGCCGTATACCGAGAAAGAGAATCCGCCTCCGCCGGCGTTGACCATCGACGACCAATTGCGGCGGATGATCGGCGACTTGAAACGACCGTAAGCGATTCCTCGGCCGCCGTTTCTCGCTGACCGGCACTATTCGGCCTCGGCCCACACGCGGGCTTCGCCTCCTTCGTCGAACTCCACGTGAATCACGTTCGGTCGACAACAGACGGGACAATCTTCCACGTACTCCTGGCTTTCGCCGGCGGAAACGTCGAGCGGTACGACGATCTCCTCGCCGCAAGCGTCACAAACATACGCGCCTTCGTCATGTTCAACCTCGCGACGGCGGCGCTTCTTTTTCTTCTTGCTCATCCGAAAGCTCGCTGATTCTTTTCAAAACAGATTCATTTGCCCGCTGGTCGGACGCGGCGGACGAAAGAGCGAGTGATCGCATTCGGGCAGCGGTTGATCGAGCTTGAACTTCCGCTTGAACACTTGGAACGACTGCTTGATCTGCTCGGCATAATTCCCGGTGCCGCGCTGTCGCACGCTGAAATCGGTTTGATAGAGGCCGCCGTCGCGCGTATCTCGAATCATCGCTTCGATCCGGTCGCGTTTGTCGGGGTAGTGCTCGGCGACCCATTCCAAAAAGATCGGCTTCACGGCATGCGGAAGCCGCAACAGGACGTAACTCGCCCGCATGGCGCCCGCTTCGGCGACGGCGGCGAGAATCTTGGGAACTTCGTGATCGTTTAGGGCCGGAATGATCGGCGCGATATTCACGCCGACCGGCACGCCCGCGTTGCGGAGCTTGCGAATGGCGGCCAGCTTGGCAGCCGGGGCCGACGTGCGCGGCTCCAGCTTGCGAGCGAGCTCAGGATCCAGCGTCGTCAAACTCAGGTTCACGCAAACTAGCCGCAGCTTGGCCATTTCCGCCAACAGATCGACGTCGCGGGTGACCAGCGCGTTCTTCGTGATGATGCCGGTGACCTGCCGTGCTTCAAGCATCACTTCGAGCAACCCGCGGGTCAGCCCGAAGCGGCGTTCGGCCGGCTGATAACAATCGGTCACGCCCGACATCGCGATCAGCTCCCCCTTCCACGACGGCTTGCTCAATTCGTCGCGCAGCAGCCGGGGAGCTTCGAGCTTCACCATGATCCGGGTTTCGAAATCGATCCCGGCGTTAAACCCCAGATACTCGTGCCCCGGACGAGCGTAGCAATAGGCGCAGCCGTGCTCGCAGCCGCGGTAAGCGTTGACGCTGTAGTCGAAGAAGACGTCGGGACTGTCGTTCTTCGCGATGATCGATTGAGAGGCATCGACGAAAAACTGCGTCTTGATGCGACGCTCGCTCTCCAAGAGCTCGTCGCCGTCGGCAAGCTGCTCGAAGTCGTCGGCCAGATGAATCGCCTCGAAGCGATTGCCGGGACTGACCACGGCTCCGCGCCCGACAAAAGTTTTTGACGGCGAATCAGACATGACGACGCTCAATCCGGCGACTGATTTCACCACTCCGCGGAACACGGACCGCCGTCCGGCAGCAGTTCTTCCAGCGGGCAGCCCGTGCACTGCGGCTTGGTCTTGCAGTGATCCTTGCCCACGCGCACCAGCAGGGCGTGGTACTCATTATAGAGTTGTGATTCGCTCGGCAGCCGGCTTTCGAAAAACTCTTGCAGCCCGTGATAGTCGGCTTCGAACTCGATCCAACCGTGTCGGGCCGCCACGCGCATCGCGTAACCGTCGGCGACGAATTTCGGATAGTTGCCGACGTACAGCAGGATGCAATCGGCCGTTTCGGGGCCGATGCCGTTGACGCCGAGCAACTCGTCCCGCAACGAGTGCGGATCGGTCGCCATCATGGCTTCGAGCGAGCCGTCGTATTGTTCGACCAAGAGCCGCAGCAGGTTGCGAAGCCGCTTGGTTTTCACCTGATAATATCCGGCCGGACGAATCAATTCGGCTAATTCTTCCGGATCGAGGGCATAAAGCTTTTCCACGGTCAGCACGCCGGCCTCGCGCAAGTTGTCGATCGCCTTCTCGACGTTGCGCCAGTTCGTGTTTTGCACGAGCACCGTGCCGATCAGAATCTCCAGCGGCGAATCGCCGGGCCACCAATGTTGCGGCCCGAAGCGCGCGAGCAATCGGTCGTAAGCGTCTAAAAGCGGGGCGGTCAAGCTGGGCCTCCGGCGAAGTTGCGTCAAAAATAATTTTACGCATCTGCGGTGCGACGGGAACCGGTCGACGTGCGGGACGCCGCGATGCCGGCACGATGCGCGAGCGACAGGTGCGAAGGGAAGCGTCGGCGTGCGATTGTCAAGACAAGAATCTCTTCTCAAAACGCGCGGCGGGAAAACACTCTTGGACCTGTTTGCCGACGTTTTTATAATGCTCGTCGTCGTGAACAGAAGCGAGTCTTCCGTAGATCATGGCGGTGACTCTCGATATCGGCTCGCCGGGATTCACGACACACACATCTCTGCTCAGCTCGTTCAGCACTCATCATCCGGCGTTCTTCACCGCGTCACGTTCCGCAGCGTTCGCCTCAGCGTCAATTCTCTTAGCGTCAACTCTCAGAGGTCGCCCTCGTGCAGACAGTTCGCCCGAAGGTCGCGGAATTGGTGTTTCAGCTTTACGGCCGCTCGCTCCATCCGGAGCTGTTCGAAATTCACGATAGCCGCAGCTTCGAGCGCGGCGACTACGGCGTAAAGATCGACATCACGGGCGCCGGTCACGTGATCACCTGGCGCTACCAAGGGCTGACGCTCACCGAAGTGGCCGCGGCCGCCGGACAACCGCTGCCGCAGAAGCGCCGCTTGATGTCGTACAAGCTGCGCGGCGAACGGACCGACCGCGTGGAATGCCGCGGCGGCGTGACGTATCAGGTCGGATTCCAGTTAGAAACGGTCGAACCGGAAATCTTCTGGGCCTTCCAACAAGAGCTGACTCGCGATTCACAATCGCGCGGCCTGCTCTACAGCTTCAACGGCGGCGGACGCATCGCCCTGGGCGCACTCAGCTACATCGGCATCGAATCGCGCAACCGCAGCTTGCTGGTGCAGTCGTTCCACACGTTCCCGGACGACTATGCGATTGTGAAGAGCCAATCGCTGTTTGAGATTCCGTAACTTCGGTTACGTCGCCCCGAGCACTTCGCGGAACTTTGCGATGCGCTCCGACATCGGCGACGGCGCAGGCAAGTGATATTCCGCGCAGACCGGTTCGACGAACAATTGCACGAACCGCGGGCCGGGTTTCGCCAACACTTCCGCGGCCGAGGCTTGCCAATCAGCGAGCGTTGCGAAACGTTGCACGGTGTGAAAGCCCGCCGCTTGGGCGAAACCGGCGAAGTCGCACGATCCGCCGCCGACCGTACGTTCGGCCGCTCCGGCCGTCGCTTGTCCGCCCGTGACTTCGTAGAGCCCGTTGTCGAGCACGATGATCGTCAGGTTCTTCACCCGACGCGACGACGGTCACCAAACAGCCGAGGCTCATCGAGCATCCCGCCGTCGCCGTTGAAGGCGACGACTTCGGCGCTCCGGCTGAGCCAACGCAAGCCCGAGCGCGAGCATCGGCGCATGCCCATGGCGCTCGGCAGATATTGAAAATCGAGCGGATCCGCCGGCCCCAGCTTCGGCCACTCCCGGGCCGAACCCATCGTGGTCACGACGATTGCGTCACGGAGTTGCTCACGCCGCAATTGTTGCACGACCTCGAGCGCCGGCCGCAACGGCATAGCGACATGGTCTGACGACTTTTCCACGGCTTTCGTCATGCGTCACCCTTTTCCTTCGGCGAGCAGTACGATGCCCGGGCGATTCGCGGCCGCCGAAGTTTGCAAGTGTTCGGCGATCTGCGGCAGTTGCTCCCTGCGCTCGATCAGCAAATACTCCAAACTCCAGGCCTGGAGAATCGGCTCGGCGAAGCACTTGGCCGAGTCTTTCGATTCGGCCAACAAGTAGCTGCGGTAGCCGATCACGGCCCAGAGCGGCAAGCCGAGATCGTAGAGCACGTTCCGCAAGGCGTCGCCTGACTCGAACAACCCCGTCGATTGCAACACAACGATCGGCCGCCGGCCGCCGATGTGCAAGCCGGCGGCGATCGCCCACGCCTCTCCTTCGCGGCAGACGCGCACAAGCTGCATGTCTGCGGCCGCCGCGAGAGCCGGCTCCCACAAACCGAGCGTCGAGTCGGGCAGATAGACGACGTGCGTCACGCCGAGCGAGCGGAAGACGTCGACGATTTCATTCCCTGAAAACATACTGTCGATACTATCGTGTCGTGATCCACAGGAACGGCCGCCCGGCGTCATCTACGCGCACTTCGTGTTTCAAGTTCGCTTGAAACATCGTCCGCGTGAGCACTGCTTCGTAGCCGATTTTGGCGAGCGGAATCTTGATCTTCACCTTGGACGGATCGATCCTCTTCATCACGAGAGCTTGCTCGTCGAACAACATCGGCAGCTTCGTGCGGTCGGCGACCACTTGCAGCAGTTGCGACGCCGGGATGTCGTCGATCTCCACGTTGCGAAGCGTAAACAACTCCGGCGCAATTTCCGGCAACGGCTTCTCCGGCGGCCAGCCGACGGGCCACACGTCCTGATTCGCCGCCGCCTTCGTCACGTAATATTCCGGCTTGCCGTCGGCCCGCAGACGCGGCGCAAGCGAGAGTCCTTCACGCCGCAAAATCGCCGCCGCCGCCGTGCCGCAAGCCAAGCCCTTCAACTCGCCCGGTACCGCTTCCGCCGCACCGAGTTGTCGCGCCACGGCCGGGTCGGCCATGAACTGGCTTTTGAGCCGCAGGCCCATCGTCGCCAGCACCTTCGTCAGCTTCTGACCTTTGGTGTCGAAATCGACCGGTTGCGTCAGGTCGTCCGAAATCGCCGTCAGCACTTCGGGCGGAAGACCAAATGGCGCCGGCTTTTCTCCAGGCTTTCGCGGCGGGCCCGAGGTCTTCAATTCGCCGATCCACTGCGCAACCTTGGCTCGATCACTGCGACCGTAGCGGCCGGCCGGCAGCACGAGTTCGCCGCGGTTCGTGATGACGCCGAGCACTCGATAGTTCGTCGTGCCGCCGGTGTTCAACGGTTCGACGGCGATTTTCTTCGCGGCGTTGGCCGAACCGCCGAGCTGCAAGTTATCGACGCCGACGCCGTTGAGCATCTCGCTCCGAGTAGCGCAGGTCCGTGGCATTGAAACCCGGTTCGATCGCGATCTCGGCATCAACGCGTCCCGCCCCGTGCGCGACGACGCACGACCAACTCAAACAGCAGACGGCGACGACTGCCGGCAGCAATTTCATCGGCGACCCGTTGTCAAACAAGAGAACCCGCGGCGACTCTAACGATTATAGCATGTCCTTTTTCACCACCGAGGCACGGAGAACACGGAGAAGAGCAAAGACTGGAACCACAGATGCACGCAGATAAACGCGGATAAACGCAGATGAGGAATGGGGGACGACAGTCCTGGCCTTCATCCGCGTTTATCTGCGTGCATCGGCGGTTTCATCTCTCCGTGTTCTCCATGCCTCTGTGGTGAATCCTGCTTGGAGCCGGCATAATCAGTGACAAATCGCCACAAAATGCAGGAGCCGTCGCATGGCCCGTCCCGTTACGCTGTTCACCGGTCAATGGGCCGATCTGCCGCTGGAAACGCTCGCTCGCAAAACGGCCGAGTTTGGTTTCAACGGTCTCGAACTCGCCTGCTGGGGCGATCACTTCGACGTCTCCAAGGCTCTCAAAGACGATTCCTACTGCCGTAAGCAGCGCGATCTGCTCGAAGCGTAACGATCTACAACTGCACGCCATCAGCACGCACCTCGTCGGGCAAGCCGTACTCGATCAGATCGACGGCCGCCATCAATCGATCCTGCCCTGCTCACGTTTGGGGCGACGGCGATCCGGCCGGCGTCAACAAGCGAGCCACCGACGAACTCAAGCACACGGCCCGCGCCGCGCAGAAGCTCGGAGTCGACGTCGTCAACGGCTTCACCGGCTCCAGCATCTGGCACCTGCTGTATTCGTTCCCGCCCGTGCCGCAGACGATGATTGACGCTGGTTACGAACTCTTGGCCGAGCGCTGGAACCCGATTCTCGACGTCTTCGGCGAGTGCGGAGTACGGTTCGCACTCGAAGTGCATCCGACGGAAATCGCCTTCGACATTTACATGCCGAGCGCACGCTCGAAGCGCTCGGCCGCCGCGAAGAATTCGGCTTCAATTTCGACCCCAGCCATCTCATCTGGCAGGGCATCGATCCGGTCGAGTTCCTGCGGGCCTTCCCCGACCGTATCTACCACGTGCATATCAAAGACGCGATCACCACGCTCAACGGCCGCAGCGGAATCCTTTCGAGCCATCTCAACTTCGGCGACCCGCGGCGGGGCTGGGAATTCCGCTCACCGGGCCGCGGCGGCGTGAACTTCGAAGAGATCATCCGCGCCTGAACCAGATCAATTACCAAGGCCCGCTCTCCGTGGAATGGGAAGACTCCGGCATGGACCGCGAACACGGAGCCCGCGAAGCGGCGGACTTCGTCAAACGCCTCGACTTCGCGCCGAGCGGGCGAGCATTCGATGCGGCGTTTGAGAAGAAGTGACATGGCGCCCGACATCATTGCACGCATCGCTCAAGACTTTGATTCGGCGGAGCAAGCCGACGTCGTTCAAGACCTGCATCGTCTGAGCAACGAACTCGGCGTCGGCGATCATTCCCGAGTTCTTCGGTGTGTTCTCCATTTGTCCGACGGCGATCGAAAGCGTTTGATTCAGAATTTAGAACAGGCAAGGTTGGACTGGCGCGACGTGATCTATTGGGCCGAATACGATAAGCAAGATCGTCAATTCGAGACTTCAATTTGCCGTTTGAGCAGAATTCGAAGTGAACTCGCAGGCCTCCGCCCAATTGACGAAACGCCCCCTCGTTTTCAAAATATGGGGTCTCGTCTCTCTCTTTCTCCGCCGTCGTAACTGCGAGTGCGTTCTCGATGAATATCTTGTCGCAAGATGATCCCGAAGTTTGGTCGGCTATCGAAGCCGAAGAAGAACGCCAGGCCGACGGGCTGGAGATGATCGCCAGCGAAAACTACACCAGCCCGGCCGTGCAGCAGGCCGTCGGCAGCGTACTCACCAACAAGTACGCCGAAGGTTATCCCGGCCGGCGCGTATTACGGCGGCTGCCAACATGTCGACGTGGTCGAAGACCTAGCCCGCAATCGCTTGAAGCAGCTCTTCGGCGCGGACCATGTGAACGTCCAGCCGCACTCCGGCAGCCAGGCGAACATGGCCGTCTACTTGGCCACGATTCTGCCGGGCGACACCGTCCTCGGGCTCGACCTGGCTCACGGCGGCCACCTCACGCACGGGATGGACCTGAACATCTCCGGCAAGCTCTACAAGTTCTTCCGCTACGGCGTCACGCGCGATACGAACCGTATCGACTTCGACCAAGTTGCCAAGCTCGCTCGCGAACACAAGCCGAAGCTCATCGTCGCCGGGGCCAGCGCTACCCGCGCGAGATTCCGCACGAGAAGTTCGCGGAGATCGCCCGCGAGGTGGGCGCGAAGCTGTTCGTCGACATGGCTCACTACGCCGGCCTCGTCGCGGCCGGGCTGCACAACAACCCGGTGCCGGTGGCCGACTTCGTCACCTCGACCACGCACAAGACGCTCCGCGGCCCGCGCGGCGGCATCACCATGTGCAAGGCCGATTACGCCAAAGACATCGACCGCGTGGTGTTTCCCGGCATTCAGGGCGGCCCGCTGATGCACGTGATCGCCGGCAAGGCCGTTTGCTTCGGCGAAGCGCTGAAGCCGGAGTTCAAGCAGTACGGCAAGCACGTCATCGCCAACGCCAAGGCCTTAGCCGAAACCCTGATGGCCGGCGGCCTCAAGCTCGCCTCGGGCGGCACGGACAACCACCTCATGCTGCTCGACGTCACGAGCGTCGGCACGACGGGTAAGATCGCCGAAGCCGCACTCGGTCGGGCGGAAATCACCGTCAACAAAAACATGATCCCGTACGACGAACGCAAGCCGATGGACCCCTCGGGCATTCGCATCGGCACGCCGGCGCTGACGACGCGCGGCATGGGGACGGACGAAATGAAGCGCATCGGCGGCTGGATTCTGAGATCCTCAAGAGTCCGGAAGACGAAGCTCTCGCCGGCCGGATTCGCGGGGAAGTGAAGAGCCTCTGCGAATCATTCCCGGTGCCGTACGATCGGGTCGCCGTCGGTCAGTAGGAAATGCGTGGGTGCCGCTGGTGGCTCGTCCACCAGTGCCTTTTCGACGTTATATTGGCACTGACCCGCACGAACTCCCGGCGTCGCACGCCGAAACTTGAGTAACTCCCATGACCGAAGCCCGCCGTAGCCGCATCCTGATCGCCGACGACAACGCCGTGAACGTCGAACTGCTCGAGGCGTTTCTGGCCGAGGCCGATTACGACATTGCCATCGCCGTCGACGGCCGCGACACGCTCGATAAGGTCAAGGAATTTAAGCCCGACCTGATCCTGCTCGACGTCATGATGCCGAAGCTTTCCGGCTTTGAAGTCAGCAAGCAGCTCAAAGGGGATGCCGCGACCAAGGACATCATGATCCTCATGGTCACGGCCCTCAACGAACTCGGCGACATCGAGCGGGCCGTGCAAGCCGGCACCGACGACTTCTTGAGCAAACCGGTCAACAAGCTGGAGCTCACGAAGCGCGTGGAGAACATGCTTCGCTTAAAAAACGTGAGCGACGAACTCGAACGCCTCCGCCAATACATCAGCGGCATGGAAGACCGCAGCGGACCGCAGAAGTGACGATTGGTCCGTTGTCAGTCGTCCGTGGTCCGTTGTATCGACTGTAGGGAACGCCCTCCGCGGCGTTCCGCGCATCGCGTTTGGTCCGCCGTTCGTTGTCCGATGTTCGCTTCTTCAACAACGGACAACTGACCACGGACTACCGGCATGTACCTCGGCATCGAGATCGGCGGCACCAAACTTCAGTTCGGCGTCGGGCCGGGAGACGGCACGTTGGTCGCCGAGCCGCTGCGGTTGTCCGTCGATCGGGCCGCCGGCGCCTCAGGCATTCGCGAACAGATCGCGGCCGCCGGTCGAGAACTCGTCGTGCGACACGGCATCTCATCGGTCGGCGTCGGCTTCGGCGGACCGATCGAGGTCGCGACCGGTCGCACGATTACGAGCCATCAGATTTCCGGCTGGGACAATTTTCCGTTGGTCGAATGGGTTCGGCAGACGCTTGGCGTCGCAAGCTGTACGCTCGGCAACGACGCCGATCTCGCCGCTTTGGCCGAAGCCCGCTTCGGGGCGGGCCGCGGCAAAGATCCGGTGTTCTACGTCACGGTCGGCACCGGCATCGGCGGCGGGTTCGTGCGCGGCGGCAAGCTCTATGCCGGCCATGGTCCCGCGGCCGCGGAGATCGGCCACTTGCGCCCGGCCCGAACGCGGTCGATCGTTACGACACGGTCGAGTCGATCGCCTCGGGCCTCGCTATCGAACGGGCCGCCGAACTGCTGCGCGACGACGAAGTCTTCGCCGCGCTCCGTCTCGAAAAGATCACGGCCAAGGAACTCGCCTGGGCCGCGGCCCGCGGACATGTCGCCTCCCACCGCATTCTCCATCATGCGATCACGACGCTCGGCTGGGCTCTCGCCCAAATGATCACGCTCCTGGCTCCGGAAGCGGTCGTGGTCGGGGGCGGCGTGCCGCTCGTCGGAGAAGAACAGTTTTACGCTCCGCTCCGCAAAGCGGTCGAGCAATTCGTCTTTCCGCCGCTCGCCGGCAGCTACGAAATTCTTGCACCGTCGCTCGGCGAGGCGATGGTCGTTCACGGGCGCTGGCGATTGCGGCCGAGCCGAACATCGCAACATAAGTGCGACCCGTTCGGCAATCTGTCTTAGCGAACGAGCCAAGTTGGCACACCGCACCGCTTCCGCACGCCGCGGCGTGCCGAAACGGCGACATTCCCCCGTTTTCCCGACGGCCTGCGGCGGCACTCGGTTTGCACTTTACCCGGGAGTCTCATCGTTATTCGCCCGATTGCACCGCGAGGAGTCTGAGATGCACGTCCAAATTCATTCCGGCAGTTCCGTTCGCACGACCGACGTATGGCAAGCCCGCATGACCGAGATCGTCGAGGCAAGCTTGGAACGATTCGCCGATCGGCTCACCGGCGTCGAAGTGTTCATGAGCGATGAAAACAGCCGCGAGAAATCCGGCGGCGACGACAAACGCTGCCGAATGGAAGCCCGCATTCGCGGCTTCGAACCGGTCGTCGTCACCACGCATGCCGACGATTTCGACACGGCCGTGGAAGACGCCGCGGGCAAGCTCGGGCGGGCGCTCGATCATCGCTTCGGCCGGATCGCAGACAAACACGCCCAAGTTTCGCAATCCGGCGATGAACCGCTCGGCGCGTTGCGCGGCGAGTTGCCGGAGCGAGACGCTTAGCAAATTGCGATCAGCCGCCGGCAGGCGTTTGGCTCTCTTTCCCGAACGTCCAATAGATCGCCTTCTCCAACGGGCGTTGCGAGAGCCGACGTTCGATCGGCGGCAGATTCTTTTCGATGAGTTGCTGCACGTCGCCCAGGAGCATCAGGCAATCGCCGTAGTAGGAATGGCCGAGCAGGTCGGTGTCGATATCTGAAGCGTCGATCGTATCCATGCCGTCGATAATGACGACGCCGCGGCTGGAGTCGCCGAGGCGCACGCTGTCGTTAAAAGCGTACGACGCGTGCAACGCCCAGTCGTTGCGCGAACAGTAGACCGTCGTGCGCTTGGCCACCTTCTGCATCCGCGGCGCGATCTGTTCGCGGAATACGTCGGCGTCGACGTCCGGCGCGGCCAACACGATCTGATCGAAGATCTGGTCTTGATCTCCCATCGCCGCGATGGCCCGACTCACCGCGTCGGCCCCCATGCTATGCGCGATCACGTGAATGCGTTTGGCGTCGAGCTTGCGGGCCGCGTCGAGCAGGAAATTCTTGATGTGCTCGGCGCTGTAGCTGATTTCATTGCGATCGGAAAAATAACTCCGCAGCGCCGCTCGCGACGGCCAACTGTAGAACATCGGCACGCCGTCGAACTCAAGATCCTTGTGAATCTGCGCCGTGCGCTTCGCGGCTTTCTCAAACGACACGTTGTAGCCGTGGACGAAGACGAAGCAGCTCCGCTCTTCCGGCGGAAGATGAGCGAGCAACCCTTTCACCTGTTTGTAAAACTCGGCCTGTTGCAGCTCCTCGTTGCGGCGCAACAGCACGTGTTCGTTTTCGTCTTCGATCGAGAAGATCGGCGTTTCGACGTGCCCGACCTTGTGCGTCGGCGGGATCGAGACGTCGCAGTAGCCGTAGTGCATGCCGCCCCCTTGCTCGCGCCGCGGACCATACACGACGCCGCTGGTTTCCGTGAGCGACTCGCGCAAGGCCTGCGTCCACAAGAAGGCGAGAAACACCGTCGCTCCGAGAGAAAATGCCGTGCTGAACACGGCCCGCATCACCGTGCGCGCCGATCGCTCCGTGATGCTGCGGCGAATCGTGCGGTACGTGAGGTACGCCAACAGCAGAAATACGGCCGGCAGCCCGTACAGTCGAAAACGCGGGTCGGGCCTGACGTCGACCAACTCGCGGTTGGTGCCGTAATAAACGCGGACCATCTCCGGCTTCTCTTCTTCGACCGAACGCTCGCTGTGCTTCTGCATGGCCGCGGCGCCGACGGGCGCACCCTTCGCCACGGTCGCAGGTTGGACTCTATCCGGAGCCGACGGCGGAACGCCCGCGCCCGGCAGCTCCAAGGCGCCGACGCCGCGCGAAGGCGCACGCGCATCGACGATCACGCCCAAAGCGGCGGCGGCCGCTTGCCGCAACTTTTCGTCTTCGCTCTTGAGGAGTTCGAGCAGGTCGGGCACGGCATCGGCTCCCCAAGCTTTGAGCTGGGCGCGAGCCGCTTCGGCCGTCTGGGTGTCGGAAGATGACAACGCTTCCACGACGGCCCGAACGTATTCCTTGGGGGCGTCGATCCAAGCGACGTTGCAACGAGCCAAGGCTCCGACAAAATCGCGATACTCGGCGGCCCCCTTCCCTTTGAGCTTGGCGAGCAGTTCCTGGGCGACGACTTCCGCCAGCAAGCTACGGCGATCTAATTCGCGCACCGCTTGGCGACGAACTTCCGCCGATTTGTGTCCTAACGCTTCAACGAGAATCGCTTGCCGCTCGTCTTCGGTAAGTTCGGCCCGAGCGAAATGAAGTTCGAGCACGTAGTCGGCCCGCTTGGCGTCGGCCAGGGCCGTGCGCAAGTCGTCGAGCGTGATCGGCTGCTTCTTCGCCAAGGGATCGGCTTTGACCAAGGCCGCGGCCCAGTCTTCCTCGGCGGGAGCCGTTGCCGGCTTGGTGCTTGAAGGAGACGCACTCGGAGAAGCGGCAGGCTTCGCAGCATCCGGCACTTCGAGGCCGCAGCGTCTTGCACTTCGACCCGGCCGAGCATGACCATCACCACACCGACGACCACGGCAAACAAATATCGACGACTCATAAACGACTCAAGAACGCTTCCGATTTTCTAGCTGACGAAACTTTGACGTAAAAACTTACCGCGATCCGGCAAACTTAATAACGCAATCGAACCAGGAGCTCGCGCGACCCGCGTCCCGCATCGATCGTCAGCCGCAGAATCTGCGGCGACTCTTGCATGGCGGCCGTAAACTCCTCGGCCGACTTGATCGCACGCCCGTTCATGCTGACGATCCGAGCGCCGTTACTGACGGCCAGATAACGCTCGCCGACGAGGTCGTAGGCCTTCTCAGCCGGCGAACCCGGCACGATTTCCACGATCCGCGGCGTACCCGAGGCGTCGTCGCGCACGGCGATGCCGGCCCGCGGGCCTTTTTCCAGCGGTTTGCCCGGATAATCTTTGGCATACACGTTCTGTTGCCGCTGCACGACGTTCCCTTTCGCCGAAAACGCCACGCCGTTGGGATAATTCTCACGGAAAGCGACGTGCGTTTGCAACGCGACGTCGCCGAGCAGTTCATCCCACGTCGTCGGCCGATTGCGATGCTTCCGCATCCAATGGTCGAGCGTCGCCGTGAAGATCGAGCCTTGATGGCCGTCTTCGTTCTTAGGCAGGAAGAACGCACTCTCGCTCGGTCCGCAGGAGTTCACGTCGACCACGCCGCGAGCGTCGACGAACAGCGACTTAAACAGCGGGGTGTAGGTTTCCGGAACGTCCGGAGCCGGGTTGCGGGGAAAGGTTTGAATCTGCCGATCGTTGCGGGCTGCGCAACAATCGGTAAGCATCACGACTAGCCGCGCCCCTTTGGCCTTGAGCAGGCCGAGCACTTCACTGCGATACAAGTCGCCGCCGGCCAGATCGAAGAACGCACCACGGTCGTCGAGTCCGCCGTGCCCCGTGTAATAAAACAAAATTGAGTCGTTCGCTTCCGGTTTCAGTTCTTCGATCGCCCGCACGACCTCGTCCGGGTGCGAGAGTTCGTCCGTCGGCATATAGACCGGATACGAGACGAGGTCGTCGAACGGCACGTTCTCCATCAACAGATAGTCGACGCGGTTGCAATCTTTTTCGAGATTCGGCGCGAAGTTGCCCCAGCGGGCCGCGGGAGACATGTCGGCGACGACGATCGCATGAATCTTCTGCGCGTGCGCCGACGAACCGGCGAAGAGCGCAGCCGAGGCGACGCAGCCGAACAGAAATAGCATCCGACCAAGGCGACCTGACGGCGTCATACGACGACTCCATCTTGCGGAACCTGCGGGAACGACCGCTCGTCCGTCGTCGCCTACTACGCGACACGGCGAGGCTCGGTTCTGCCGTCTGATGCCGCCGCCGGCCGGCACGTCACTTCGCTTTGTCTGCGCCGTGTAAAAGCAGCGGACCGAGCCCTCGGCCCGATTTTAGCCGTTGGGGGGAAGGCCCGCCCTGTTTTGCCTTCTGGTCGCCGGAAACTTTTGCCGGGGCGTCGGTTACGTAAATATCCGGAGCGTCAAAAGCCGGATAAACCGCGTTCTTCGCGGGGGTTCCCAAAACCGGGGGAACTACGAAGGTCGGCAAACCTCGGTCGGCGTCGAAACACTCCTTGGCCCGACGCTTGCCGAACTCAAACTCCTGATCGCCCGTCAGGTCGCGATGATCCATGTGACTTTCAAATTCCGCGTCGGGGCAAGTCTCCAGATCGGCCCACCATTCAAAGCGTTGCGCCACCTGCTCCGTATCGGCCAAAAGCCATTCGCCGACGGCCGAGCGCACAACAAATCGAAGTGCCGGAAACCGGTGCCGAACGTACGAATGCCCGGCAACATGCGGCGGACGTCTTGCGAAGGCAAAGCCATGATGTAGCCGCCGTAGTACGTGCGCGAGCGAATGTTCCCCAACGCGCCGCGTTCGGTGCCGACGAGAATTCGCGAAGTATCCGGCTCAAGAACCGGATCAAAGTACGACGGTTCCGACACGCTCGCCTTGATCGCCAGCGCGACTCGGCCGCCGTCTCGACCAGCCTCAAATCGGCCGTACGTTCTTCCGGCGGCAATTGGCTCAACAGCGCATACATCGAACGATCGACGAAGAACGTCACCGCGCGGCCGATGCGACGATCCGGCCCGAGCTTAAGTTGCGGATGCTCCGCGGCGAAGCGGTCGGGATGCGCCTTGTAGAACTCGTACACTTCGGGACGCCAGGAGACGATCATCGTGGCCGGATCAATTTCTTTGAAGCGCACCGAGTTGCGGCCGTCGGCATCGTTGTTGTCTTCCAGAACTTCCTTATTGCAGCTCACGATCAACAGCGGAAACCGCGGCACGGCCTGACTGCGGGCCGCAATGGCCTCGATCGTCGGATAGTTGCGCCAGTCGGACACGCCGAGCGCGAAACCCATGTACTCGCGCAGATTCTCATGACCGATTTCCGTACGTTGTCCCCGCAGCATCTTCACAAACTTCGAGCGAGGGTTCTCCATATCGCGCACCACGGTACGATCGCCGTTGCGGAGACGTTCGACGGCATAGGCGACGTTGTCGTCGGTAAAGCCGAAGCAACTGAAGAAACCCGCGGCGATCGAGCCGCTGCTGTTGCCCGCAATGACCACGCGATTTTCGCGGAGCGCCGGAATTCGGCGGTAGGCTTCGTCCAAAATGCCCGCGTCGTAGGGCAGGCAGGAGCCTTTGCCCTGGAAGCAGAATTGCAGCTTCACTTCGGCAAATTGGCGGCGCAGCTCCGGCGAAAGTTCAGCGGCCTCTGCGCGGCAAACAAACGCGGCGAGAACGGCGAAGACGGCGGCGGCCGTTTTTGTGTGCAGAGTCATGGTTATTGTCCCTCTCCTGCGTCACTCAAGGCCGGCGATTCTTCCACGCGGTTCGATCCGGTGACGAGCCAGCCGTCGGCGATCGTCAGGTATCCGAGCGACAACCGTGATTGAAAGCTGGCGTTGCGAAATTTCGGCGCCGGCTCGATCGTCGGCGGCAAGTAGCGAGCCAGCACTTCGTTCCAGTTTTTGTCGCCCGAGAAGTTCTCTTTATCGCGCACGAATTTCAATCCTTGCGGGCCCGGCGCAAGACGATAGCGGACTTCGACGACCTTCGGCTTGTCCAAAGTGGGCCGGCCGTCGCGAACGAAACCTTGCAAGCGGAACGTGAGCGCGACGCTCTGTCCGTCGAAGCGAACCTGCATCGGGTCGTCGTCGGCAAAGCGAATGACGACGGCCGACCGCAGCGGCGGCAATTCGTCAAACGTCGGGCTGAAAATTTTCACATGCTCGCGCAGCAGCGCCAAATACGTGGCCTCGTCGAGAAACTTGCCGCGCAGTCGCCCGGCCCAACTATTGACGGCCGATTCATGCAACACGCTCAGCACGTCGAATTGTTTGGGCGGTGCGGCCGGGGGCGGAGTCAGCGCACGACGTCGTCGTAATCGGCGTACATCGCCGTCCACGTCACGGCTTCGTTCGTGCTCGACGTCGTCAGGCGGGGTTTGTCGCCGTCGTCGGGAAAATGCTCGGAAGTCAAGCGACCAAACTTGCCGTTGATCCGATGGCCGATGTCCAGCGCTTCGTCGTTGATCTTCTCGCGGGCCTGCTCTTCCACTTTACGAGCGATGACCGGATCTTGCTCGGCGAGCTTCTTCGCCGCCACGCGCACGGCGATGCGTTCGACGAGTCGCTCGATGAGCGGCAACCGCAAACAGGCATCGACCCAACAGAGCTGCGTGCAGCTACGGTCGCACACTTGCGGGCTGGGCGATTGAACGCCCTCGTCCGTAAGAAACACGGTCTGCACGGCTCGCAACGTTTGCGTGTTGGCGGCTTGCAACCGGAGACGGTCTTTGACGCCGCTCACGCTGAAGCGGCCGAGCGATTGCACGTGAACGTGAATTTCGGCTTGCGACGGATTCGGCACGACGTCGACAACGGCGTCGGCGTCGGCCGTGCCTCGGACGCCGATTCGGAAACCGCCGGCGGTTTGACGGACGTTCACGGGAATGGAGAAGTGCCGCACCGATTCTTGTTCGACGTAAGACGCGGCGAGCTGCGTGCGGTAGTTGAACGTCGAATGCTCGGCCCGATACGCTCCGAGCAGGTCGTCGGCGAGATGCGTTTGCGCCAGGCGGCGGAATGCGGCGCGGGCCGCGGTTTCGTCGGCCGGCTTGAGCGACGAATCGTTGCGGCGCGCGAGGGCGGCGAGTTTGGCAATGTCGCCGGCGGCCGATTGCGCGTGCTGCGGGGTCCACTCGACCGCGGTGAACCATTGCGTTACGGCGACCTCGGCGGCACGTCGCGCCGGCTCCAGCGTCGGCGGGGCCGCGGCTTGCAACGCCGCGACGAGCGGGCGAAGCTTCGCGCCGTCGGGCTGCTTGGCCTTCAGTTGCTCGGCCAGCGCCGGGAGTTGGTAGCGTTTGCGTTGAATCGCGCCGTCGGGCACTTCGGCAATTTGCGCGGCCAAAGTTTCCACGGCGGCCGATGCCGTACTTTGGAGACTCTTCGTCCGCGCGGCCGTCGGCGCGGTGAAGCGTTCGCGCATGGCCGCGGCCCAAGGATCGTCGGCACTCTCCGAAAGTTCTCGGGAGATCGCCGCCGCTTCCTTCTTCACACGATCGACTGCGGCATCACCGCGGAACGCGGCTCCGCCCGCCAGGGAATAAATGGAAACGGCCGCAACGATCGGAACCGACCAAAGCAGAACCTGCCGCAACGGGCGGGCTGCGGCGCGCAACGGCGCTGACGAGCTTTTTGCCATGAAGTGACGCCGCTGAATGGAAATCGAAACCGGGCCTCAAGCGAGTCGATCGGCCGATGATCGGCCCCTTCCGAAGCGGGGCGTGGTTCCGATTGTAATTCGGCGAATCCGCGAGGCAAATTTCGCCCGCAAGCCGCCCAAAAGAGACTCGATCAGCGCCAATCGCCCGACAGGCCGAACGCCGCCCAGTATCGCGGGCTCGTTCGCAGGGCCGGTTCTTCGCTCGGGGCGTCGGCTCCGCGAATCGCCTCGGGGTGGCTCAGAACATAAAGCTGAGCTTCGCGAAGGGCGTCGAGCCGGGGCATCTCGCGTTCCCAGAGATTGCGATAGAACCGCTCCATGAGGAGCCGCGTCACGAGGTCGTCGACCTTCCAATAGCTGGCGACGGTGGTGCGAGCTCCGGCCACTTGAAACGCTCGCTGGACTCCGAGCAGGCCTTCTCCGCCGGCCACGTCGCCGAGGCCCGTATCGCAGGCGGACAACACGACGGTATCCACGCCTTGCAGCGGCAGGTAGGCGATTTCTTGCGACGTGAGGATGCCGTCGTCCGTTTGATTTCCCGGCTCACGATTGGCTCCGGCCAGCGCCAAGCCGGAAAGCAGCCCGGGATTGAAAGCATCGCCGAGGGCTTCGCGCGATCGGACCGCTACGAGCGGCGGCAGAGCGTTCGACGGTCGTGCCCGCCAACGCGGAAGTATGTTCGGCGGCGGCGAAGAAACCGTGCGTCGCCAAATGCAGATGTCGGTACTGGCCCGAGAGTTTGCGGAAATTGGCCTCCGTCGCCTCGGCTTGAGCCAGCGAGCGCGGATCGTCGGGCGCGATTTCAAACAGCCGGCCGTAGAGGCTGCCGATCGTCGCGATTTCGCCGGCCGTATTGGCCAACGGCGCGAACACGGCTTCCGCAGCCGGTCCGCGATCGCCGGAAGTCGGCCGGCCGGGTCGCTTCTTCTTCGGAGCAGAGCCTGCAGCGCCGTCGGGCGCGGCTTCGTAATCGACGTCCCCCAGCAGCAAAAGCTCGCGCGCGAGTTCCCGCTTCCCTTCGTCATGAATCAGAGCCGGCAAAAGCTGCGGCACGGGGATCGTGGCAAGACGAACTTCCTCCACCAAATACGTCCCCGGCTCTTTGCCCGGGAGCGCGCCCAGCGGCAATCGCCCTAAGGCGCCGTCGGTCGAAACTAAAATCGTCGTCGCCTTATCGAGCGCCGGCAGCAGCGGTTCCCAGATCGCCCGGCGAAGTTCGCCGCCGGCCCGCATGCCCTCGGCCGACATACCGAACGACTCGCGCCAAGCGTCCACGGATTGCAGAATCGGCGGCGTCGGCCCCAGCGGCACGACGCGCACCTGCTCCGCTTTCGCAACGCCGGAGCGCACGATGAAGGCGATGAATTGCCGCTCGACGTCGGGCGCAGCTTGTCGATCGGCCGCGGGGATCGTTCGCAGGTAGTCCAGAATATCGACGAGCACGGCCCCTTCCGGAAGCGAGGCGACGAGTTCGTCGAGCGTCGTACGGCGGACGGCGCGGCGAAATTCGGCGCTGCGGCGGCTAAGTTCGCTTTCGAGACGTTCCTTTTCGGCGGTCAGCTTCGCGATGCGCTCGCGCCACGGCGGCAGGTCTTTCTCCGCTTCCGGCGGCGTGCGGCCGGCGTCGACCAAGCGGCGGGCCGCCTCCTGCAATTGCTGGAAGAGTTCGGCGACGGTCGGATCGTCGGCGACGAGCCGCATCCCGCGCTGCCGAACCAGCGTCGCCCCTTTCCAGGCCAAGACTTCCTCGAAAACGTCACGGGCGAAACTTTCGTTACGGGCCGCGAGCGAAACATACGCGTCGAGCCGATAGCGGAGCGTTTGCGCCATCGCCAGTTGCTGACGCTCCGACTGCACGACGGCCGTCTGTTCGACCAAGTCGCGCGTCCGGCGAATCGATTCGCGAAACAACCGTGCGGCTTCGTCGTCGCGTCCGACTTCGCCGAACTCGCACGCCGTGTTGTGCAGGATGAGATGGTATTCGGGGTGATTTTCGCCGAGCGCCTCTTTGCGTAATTCCAGGCAACGCTGAAAGAGCTTGCGGGCTTCGTCGCGTTTCCCCAATTCCGAGGAGACGCTCGCCAAGTTGCTCAAGGCCGTCAACGAAAGCCGATGCCGAGGGCCGTGAACTTCGAGGCAGCGTTCGAGCACGTCGCGTTGCGCCCGTTCCGCCAAGCGAAACCACTCCAGCTCCTGATACGTCGTCGCCAAGTTGTTGGCAACGATGAGCGTCGAGGGATGCTTCCGCCCCACGGTTTCTTCCAGGATCTCCAACGCTTCTTTGTATTCCGTGCGGGCACGGCGATGGTCGCCCGCCAACCCGTGAATCTCGGCCAGGTTTGCGAGGATCACGGCGTAGTCCGGGTGACGCTCGCCGTAAGCCGTCTTGCCGATCGCCACGCACCGGCTGCTCAACTGCTCGGCCTGCGCCAAATCGCCGGTGTCTTTCATCAGCTCGGCCAGGTTGCCCAACAGTTTGGCATATTGAAAGTGCTGCTCGCCGTAACTCTCGGCAACAAGCTTCAAGCATTCGCGCATCAGCGGTTCGGCCCGCGCATATTGGCCCGTTTCGAGCAGGCAAATGGCCAAGTTGTTGAGAGCAATGGGATACAGCCCGGCGTCGTTCGGGCCGCGCAAGACTTCGACCGCTTGTTCAAAATACTTCACCGCCCCGTCGTAATCGCCCTGCGCCTTGCAGACTTGCGCCACGCAGTTGAGCGAAAGCCCGTAGTCGGGGGCTTTCTCGCCCAGCACGACGCGGCGACCTTCCAGCGCCTCGCGATGCAGGCGATCGGCCGTGGCGACGTCGCCCGCGATCAACGCGTTCGAGGCTTGCGCGACGATGGCCGTGAAATAGTAAGGATGCCGCTTCCCGAACACCTCGCCCGCTTCTTGCGAAAGCGGAGCAAACCAAGCCGACGCCTTGGCATAAGCACCTTCGTCGCAAATCAGCAGCCCCAGATAGAAGCGCGAGATCAACGTCAGACGATGCTTCGCTCCCAGAATGCGCGTTTGCACGTCAATCGCGTCTTGCAGAAGTTTTCGCGCCTCGGGGAGTTTTCCCTCCAGGTGCGCAGCTTGCCCCGTTCGCAATTCTGCTCGGCCAAGCTGAGTTCGCCGCGTTGGTCACGGGTGAGCTTACGCAAAGTCGCAAGTTGCGCGACGGCGTAGTCGGCGTCAATCGTCTGCCAGTGCTCGGGGCCGGAGACGCGGCGATACCAAGCCGAGGCTTCTTCGCGAAGTTTTTGGGCGTCGTCCCATTGCTCGTGCGCTTTGTTGACTTCGGCCAGCCACGTGAGCGTCACGGGAATATCTTCGTCGTCGGCTTCGCAGATTTTCCGTTCGACGGCAAGCATCTCACGACCGACGCGCGCCGCCTCCGCATACTTACTCTCCGTGCGAAGTTGCTGAGCCTGCTCCCAAAGCTTGTCGCGCTCGGCGACCAGCTTGTCGTCTTCGTCCGCCGCGACCGCGATCGCCGGCGCCGCGCCGAACAGCACGGCGACAAACATCAGGGCGATGAGTTTGCTAAGGCGGCCGTACATGATCGGGAGAGAAAGGAGAACGTCAGGGGTTGGCGACGGCGGGCTGCGAAGCGTAGACCTCGAGTCGGAATTCGCCGCACGGCATACGATCGCCGTTTCGCAGCATCAGGCTCGGCGCGTACGCGTGCCGCCGAGCGATTGCGACAGCAACGCATCGAGCGGCGAGCCGGCCGCGCCACGATGACGCTGCAGATCGGCGGTCGTCAAACCGGGCTGCTGAAGGAAAGCGAAATGCGCGGCCAACGGCGGCACGTGGGGCACGGCCAAGACCAGCACGTCTTCCAGACCCACGGTCGAGTCGTTGATTCGCACGACGACTTCCTGCGATTGTTGCGGGGCGATCGTATTGTAAGCCCCCGCCTGAGCGGCGCGAAACGTCGGGTACAAACTTTGAATTTGGGAGGCGGCGTCGACATACAGCACGGTGGCGTCGAGCCGCGAGACGCCGACGTTTCGCAACGTCACGCGCAGCAAATCACCCCGCGTCAGACGCGGCGGAGCGACGTCGTCAATCGGCGTCCAAGGGCCTTGCGGAGACGTCGCTCGTTCCAGGTCGATCGCCAACCCGACCTCGCCCGACTGGAATTTTCCTTCCTTCGGCGCTTCCGGCGCGGCCAGACGTAGCAGATTGCGGGCGGTCGCCGCGCGATGCAGTTCGTCGGCCAACCGGTCGGGTAGCGCTTCGTCGACCGGCGACCACGAATAGCTTGGCGCCGCTTGGTCGTACGACGTTCCGGTATGCAGCGTCACGTTCGCCGGTCCGACGTCGAGATACAGATCCGCGGTTTCATCGGCCTTGGCCAGACGGTACGGGGCCGACACGAGCTGCAGCAGCACACGCAGATGACCCGCTGACTCTTTGATCGCGTTCTTAGCCCCTGTGGCTTGCTCACGAACGCGCACTCGGGCGACATCGACCGATTGTCCTCGAGCGACGAGTTCGCAGCGGGCCGGATTGGGCCAGCTCTCCACCTGGGAATCGGAGACGGCGTTCGTCTTGCTCGGTTCGCAGCGGGCGGTGAACGGCAGCACTTCACGAACGACGACTTGGCCGAGCGAATCGCCGGACTCCCCTGCTCCGATCGGCGGCAAGACGCGCAAGAGGCTCCCCACGGTGAGGCCGTGCGTTGCGCCTTGATTGAGCATGAGCGCGCCGGCCTCGTCGCGCGTGAGCACGAGCGATGAGCGATCTTGCCATTCGCGCTTGCCGAGCACTTCGCGGTCGAGCGCACTCCCTTCCAATAGCGGAAACGGCAGAAAATCCCAGCGTCGATATTGCCAAGCGATCTGTTGGGCCAGCTCACGATAAGTCAACGGAGCTTCCGATTGCGCGAGCACGTGGTGCAGCGTGTAGGTCAAACGACCGTAGCGCGGCGCATCACGCCGAGCATCGGGGGGCGGCATCGGTTGTTCTTGTTCGACGGCCGTCGGCGGCACGGCGTAGATCGCGGCCAAGCCGCCGCGGGAAGTTGCGGTCGGCGGAACTTCCTGTCGAGCGTGATCGGCGTGCTTCGCTTTGCTCTTCGCGTCGCGGAGTTCATCCGGCGTCAAGAAATCTTCCGTGGGAACATGGCGGGCCGTCGTGCCGGCGTCTTCTTCGGCAGGGCCGCGCGTGAGCGTACCGGAGTGGCACGTATCGGCCAGGAAAAACACGAACGCGCCGCGGTCGCGCATGGCCGTGAGGCGGCGCTCGATTTCGTCGTCGCGAATGCCCGGGATCGTAGCGCCGACGGGCTGCGGTCGGCCGCCGCGTCGCATCTTCAGGCAAAAAGGCTTCGTCGAGTCCGTCGTCTTCGTCGCCGTCGTCGTCGGGAAGCTGAGTGCCGTGACCCGCCAAGAGGATGACGATTTCGTCGCCGTCCCGCGCTTCGGCGGCCAGTCGATCGAACTCGCGAAGGACGTTTACCCGCGTCGGACGATGCTCGTCGCCGGCGTCGTGCACGAGCCGCACGACGTCTGCGGCGGCGAATTGAAATCGCTCGGTCAGCAGCGACGCGATCAGACCGACGTCGTTCGTCGGGCCTGCAAGCGTGTAGCGCTCGCCGAAGTTCGGGTACTTCGTGCAACCGACAAGCAGCGCTCGCCGCGAATGCTTCGCAACGCCGGCGCTCTCCGCACCGCCGGGCGATTGGGCATGAGCGGTCGCCGCGAACAGCAGGCAACTAACGCAGGCGGCGACGATCGTGCGGAGCAGGCTCATACCGATGCGGCCAAACAGTGAAAACAAACCGTGGAAAAGTGTTCCCGCCATTGTAGTGGTTGTTGATCGGGAACTACGAACGCCGTCGGGCCGAGGTTCGCTGAAAAACGATAAGGCCGAGGTTGCGAACGACTTACGTCGCAACCTCGGCCTCTGGTATTTCAGTCGAATTTCGCTGCCGCCGGTTTATCGCATGCCGCCGGAGATGAAGAAGCTCTCGCCGGTGATCCAGGACGAATCGTTCGACGCGAGGAACACGACCGCCGGGGCGATGTCTTTCGGCAGACCGATGCGGCCGAGCGGCGTTTGGGCTTCCACGGTCTTGCGGAAATCGCTTTCCGTGATGCCCGCGCCATGGGTGCCTTCGGTTTCGACCATGCCCGGGTTCACCGTGTTGACACGAACCTTCTTCGGGCCGAGTTCGGCGGCCAAAGCCCGCGTGAGCGAATCAACGGCCCCCTTCGTGGCGCTATACACCGAGCCGCCGGCGACGGGCGAACGAGAGACGACCGAGCTGATGTTGATGATGCTGCCGCCGTCGTCGCCAAACAGCTTGACCGCTTCTTGCGACGCGAAGAGCAATCCGAGCACGTTGAGATCGAATTGCTTATGGAAGTGCTCGGCCGTGACGGTTTCCAGCGGCGAGAATTCGTAGATGCCCGCGTTATTGACGAGCACGTCGAGTCGACCGAAAGCCTTCTTCGTCTCGGCGAAGAGCTTTTGCACGTCGGCCTGCTTCGCCAAGTTGGCCTGCACCGCAACGGCCTTGCCGCCGCTGCCGACGATTTCCGCGACGACCCGATCGGCCCCTTCGCGGCTGGAGGAATAGTTGACGACCACGGCGGCTCCTGCGGAGGCGAGTTGCAGCGCGATGCCCGCGCCAATTCCCTTAGAAGCACCCGTGACGACTGCGACTTTACCGGCAAGTTTCTGAGACATGACTGAGTTCCTTGTACGTGAGTTCGTGAGCTTTGTTGATTGGAGATGCGGCGGCACGAGTGGGCCGCCGCAAAGTATTACAGACAGGTACGGGAAATCTTACAGGAGCGTCGACTTGTTGGGAGCTTACGCGACTGATTCCAACTGCAAGGAAACTCGCGGGAAGTCAATTTCCGTTTGAGCGAGCTGGTTGAAGTAGTTTGTCAGCGTGTTGAGGGCGACGAAGCCGACGATTTCGGCGACTTCGGCATCGCTCGCACCGGCGTCTTTCACCGCTTCGAGCGCTTCGTCCGAAACGTCGCCCCGGTTGTCGACCACGTCGAGAGCGAACGAAAGCAACGCTTGGGTCTTCTCATCGTCGGCTTGGCCGCGGCGGGCCGCGACGAGCTGATCAGGCTTGAGGCCTGCGAGTTTGCCGAGCATCGAGTGGGCCGAAACGCAGTATTCGCAGTCGTTCTCTTGGCTCACGGCCAGCGAGAGCTGTTCGCGAACTTGGGCCGGCAGCACGCCCTGGGCCAAGGCATTGCTTAAGGCTAAGTAACCTTCGAGCAAGGCGGGCGAGTGGGCCATGGTCTTCATCATGTTCGGCACTTTGCCGAGCCGCTTTTGGATTTGACCGAACAACTCTTGCGTACGGCCTTCGGCACTTGCGACTTCGACGGGTTGGATGCGAGCGGTCATGGCAAAACTCCTTCGGCTAGTAGATTGCGGTATCGTCAGATTCCAGGACGCGAGTCGCGGCAAGCTCGAAGAAGCGTCGTGTCGTGTCCTTACAGAAGGGAATACCGGCGGCATTCGACCTTCTTACAGCGTTTGCCGAAATTTTCTTTGGCGAGGGCGCAAGAAAAAACCGCGGTGCAGAGTGAGGCTCCTGCACCGCGGCGACCACGGAAAAGAGAACGATCTGTGAATCATGCCTGGCTTATGCAACCACCGAGCTTTGGCGACCGGGACGGCTCGGGGCAAACCGCCACGTGGCCAGCGCGCCCACACTGCGAACCCGACGAGCGTCAGCAGTTGCGTTACGGCGAAGGGGCTTTCGGTTTGAGTGGGCGCCAGGGCGTGCAACGCCGGCACCTTTTGGAAGCTCTGCACGATCAACACAAAGAAGTTGAAGTATTGCGCTACGAACGCGGCCACGACGTACGCCGTACGCCAGCGGCCTACCAAGTGCCGCGAATACATCGCGTACACGGCCAAAGCCAACGCGGCGAGCGATAGCACGCCGAGCACATGCCCGGGCGTTACGCCGTGGAACGGGAACCCGAAGCCGGACACGCTCGTCAGGATCGTCGTCGCGAGGAAGAACTTCGTCAGCCGCGGCGAGACGCGGGAGCGGAGCAAATCGTAGAGCACCACGAAACCAGAGGCGATCCCGACCAAGCTGACGGCGACATGCAACACGGTGTAGACGAATAAGGTGGTCGACATTTGAGGTTCCTTACCAGCAAGAAGTTCGATGTTCGTTGGTCTTGTCGTAAGGGATTACCGGCCGCCCCGCGGGACCTTACACGGAATTCTCCGCCCCGTGAAAACGCCGCCGAATCCCGCGATTTCCTCAATTCCCGCCGCCGGCCTGTAAGAAAGCCGCCCGCCGCCGGTAAGGCCCGATGAACCTTCTTTCCGGTGCTGCCTTCTAGGCGACCTTTCGCGGAGTTCGGGCCATGTGGATCGTACAACTTGCCTTACGTCGGCCGTATACGTTCGTCGTCATGGCTCTGCTCATCGTCGTGCTCGGGGCGACCTCGATCAGCCAGATGCGCACGGACATCTTCCCTGAAATCGATATCCCGGTCGTCACCGTGGTGTGGACCTTCAAAGGGATGGAAGCCGACGAACTGCAGCGCCGCATCACGACGTACAGCGAATACGCTTACACGTCGAACGTGAATGAAATCAAACGGATGGAGTCGCAATCGCTCAACGGCGTGGCCGTCATCAAAATCTTCTTCCATCCCAGCGTCGATATCGGCACGGCCCTCTCGCAAGTCACCTCGGCCAGCCAGGCGATTCGCGCCATTATGCCGCCGGGCGTGCAACCGCCGATCATCATCCGCTTCAATGCTTCCAGCGTGCCGATTCTACAGATCGGCCTCAGCAGCCCGACGATGTCGGAAGAATCCATTTACGACTACGGGCTCTACATCCTGCGGACGCAACTCTCCGTCGTGCAGGGTTTGACGATGCCCACGCCTTTCGGCGGTCGCGAGCGTCAGGTCATGGTCGACATCGATCCGCAGCTCTTGCAGGCCCGCGGCGTGTCGCCGAAGGAAGTGGCCGATGCGATCAACGCCTACAACTTGGCGTCGCCCACCGGCGTGGCGCGGATCGATACGCACGAATACCCGGTGACGCTCAACAATACGCCGCTCACGCCCGAGAGCTTCAACGACATTCCGCTGAAGGTGGTCAACGGCGCGACGATCTACCTTCGCGACGTCGCCCAAGTGCGCGACGGCAGCCAGGCGCAAACCACGGTGGTTCGCCGCAACGGCAGCCGCGGCGCGCTCGTCACGCTTTTGAAAAACGGCAACGCTTCCACGCTCGACATCGTCAATCGCGTGAAAGACATGATGCCGGCCATCCGCGCGTCGGCTCCGAAGGATTTGCAAATCGACCTCTTGTTCGATCAGTCGCTCTTCGTCACCGCCGCCATTGAAGGGGTTATTCTCGAAAGCATCATCGCCGGGCTGCTCACGGCGACGATGATTCTCCTCTTCCTCGGCAGTTGGCGGAGCACGCTGATCGTGGCGGTGAGCATTCCGCTGGCGATCCTGTCGTCAATCGTGATGCTCTACCTGCTCGGCCATTCGTTGAACGTCATGACACTCGGCGGGCTGGCGCTGGCGGTGGGCATCTTGGTGGACGATGCGACCGTCGAAATCGAGAACATCCATCGCAACGTCGGTCTCGGCAAACCGCTCCGCCAAGCCATTCTCGACGGGGCCATGCAGATCGCCGGGCCGACGTTCGTTTCGACCCTCACGATCAGCATCGTGTTCGTCTCCGTGCTGTTTCTCGACGGGGCGCCCAAGTATCTCTTCACGCCGCTCGCCTTGGCCGTGGCCTTTGCGATGTTGGCGTCGTACCTACTTTCGCGAACGATCGTGCCGACGATGGTCGATTACCTCCTCCCGGCCGAAATCGACGGCCATGCCCACGGCTCGGAACCGGCGAAGCTCGGGATCTTCGGTCGGTTGCACGCCGGTTTCGAACACGGCTTCGAGCGTTTTCGCGACGCTTACGTCGGCCTGCTCGATTGGAACTTGCGACATCGCCGCAGCGTGTTTCTCGTCTTCGGCGGCGTCGTGGCCACCGGTGCGCTGTTGCTGCCGTTCGTCGGTCGCGACTTCTTTCCGACCGTCGACACGGGCCAGTTCCGCTTGCACGTGCGGGCTCCGGCCGGCACGCGCATCGAACAAACCGAGCGCTATTTCAGCGACGTCGAAAACGCCATCCGCGAGCTCATCCCGCAGAACGAAGTGGAACTGGTGCTCGACAACATCGGCCTGCCCAACCGCACCTATGCCATGGCCTTCGGCGATAGCGCCACGACCAGCATGGCCGACGGCGAAATCCTCGTCTCGCTAGCCCATCATCGCGGACATTCCACGCAACATTACATGGCCCAGATTCGCGAAGAACTGCCGAAGCGGTTCCCGCAACTCACGTTCTTCTTCCAACCGGCCGACATCGTCAGCCAGATTCTCAACTTCGGGCTCCCCGCGCCGATTGATATTCAAATCTCCGGCATGAATCGCGAAGAAAATTATGCGATGGCGGTCGAAATTGCCGACCGTATCCGCAAGATTCGCGGCGTCGAAGACGTTCACTTGCATCAGGTCGTGAACGTTCCGAAGTTGCATGTCGACGTCGATCAAACGCGAGCCCGCGAGCTCGGCTTCACGCAGAAGGACGTGGCCGACAGCGTCTTGGTTACGCTTTCCGGCAGCGGTCAGGTGTTGCCGAACTATTGGGTCGATCCGACCTTGGGCATCTCGTACCTCGTCGAAACGCGCACGCCCGTGCATCAACTCGATAGCGTCGATGCCGTGAGCGCACTGCCGCTCCGTTCGCAACGTGCGGCGACGACGGCCGGCGGCGACGTACAACTCCTTTCGAACGTCGCGACGGTCCGCCGCGGCGTGACGGCCGAAGTCGGCAATCATGTGAACGTGCAACCGACGTACGACGTGTACGCCAACGTGCAAGGCCGCGATCTGGGAAGCGTAGCGACGGAGATTCACCGCTTGCTGGAGGAATATCGCGCGAAGCTCGCCCCCGGCAACACGCTCGAACTTCGCGGCCAGGTGGAAAGCATGGAATCGGCCTTCTTACGATTGGGCCTGGGCATCGTGTTTGCCGCGGTGCTCGTGTACCTGCTCATGGTCGTCAACTTCCAGAGTTGGCTCGATCCGTTCATCATCATCACCGCCCTGCCCGGCGCTTTGGTCGGCATCGTCTGGTCGCTCTACTTGTGGAACACGACGTTCAGCGTACCGGCCCTGATGGGAACGATCATGTCGATCGGCGTCGCCACGGCCAACAGCATCTTGCTGGTGACGTTCGCCAACGAGCAACGAGAAGAAGGTAAGACTTCGCTGGAAGCCGCCTTGGAAGCGGGGCGAACTCGGCTCCGTCCGGTGCTCATGACGGCCGCGGCGATGATCATCGGCATGCTGCCGATGTCGCTCGGCCTCGGCGAAGGGGGCGAGCAAAACGCGCCGCTCGGCCGTGCCGTGATCGGCGGCCTCGCACTCGCCACGGCCACGACGCTGCTCTTCGTCCCCGTGGTGTACAGCTTGCTGCGACGGAAAGATCGGGCTCCGGCCACCACGGAGTAAGGCCGCCGCCGAGTAAGACCAGTTCCTTCGGGGAGACGTCGCTTATTGGCGTCTCCCCTCCGGGAGAGGAACTCAGATCGCAGTCATTTTTGCTTCTCGTGTAAGACTTCACCTTTTCGCCGGTATTCCTTCCAGAAGCTCGAAAGTTCCTCGTCTGGGAGAATGTGCCATGGCCGCCGGTCATCTTGCTTTGCAGTCCGCGTCGTTTACGGAAACCGGCTCCGCCGTGCGTGCCTCGGCCGACGAAGTGCCGTCGCTCCGCCGATCGCACCCGTCGCTTCCGCAAGTTCCTCGCCCCCCGCAATCGGGCCGGGGCTTTTCGACGGTCGTCCGCGTGGCCCTCGTGCTCGGCCTCGTGCTGGTCGCCGCCGTCGCGCAGCCGTGGAAGTTGTGGAAGTCGCACTCGGCCGCCGCCGGGGACCAGGCGAAATCGGCCGCCGCGCAAACCGTGCACGTCGCCTCTCCCGAGCCGGTGGCGAACTCCTTGGTCGTATTGCCGGCCACGATTCGTCCGTGGCAAGCGACCACGCTGGTCGCCCGCGTCAGCGGATATCTCACCGCTTGGCACAAAGACCTCGGCGCCACGGTTCGCCGCGGCGAACTGCTCGCGGAGATTGAAACCCCGGAACTCGATCAAGAGCTCGCCGAGGCCGACGCTCTGGCCCATGAAGCTTTGGCTGCCGCCGTGCAGGCCCGCGCGGAAAGACAAGAAGCCGTCGCCGATTTAAACGTCGCCCAAGCGCAACTCGTACGTACGCAAGCCGACGCGGAATTGGCGACTAGCCAACTCGTGCGCCGCGAAAAGCTCCTCTCGTCGAACGCCATCTCCGACGACGAGTTCGAAACCTTCAAGAAAGCCCTCGACGCTCGCAACGCCGACGTGCAAGCCGCGGCGGCCGACGTGACTCGCCGAAAGACGAACCTCGATACGCGCGATGCGGTGATCAAAGCCCGCGAAGCGACGGCCGCCAGCCGGCAAGCCAATGTCGAGCGCATTAAAGAGCTGCAAGCGTTCAAGCGGATCGTCGCGCCGTTCGACGGGGTCGTCACGGCCCGCCATGCCGAAGTGGGCATGCTCGTCACGGCCGGCAGCGGAGCGTTGTTCGCCGTCGAAGACATGAGCCGGGTACGCATTCAGGTGAGCGTTCCGCAAGCTTACGCCGCGCAAACTTCGGCGGGAGTCGAAGCCGAAATCGTCGTCCCCGAAGCATTGGCACCGGCGACGAAAGCCAAGGTGACCCGCGTCGCCGAATCGAATCGACGCCGCCAGCCGGACGATGACGGCCGAAGTCGAGCTCGCCAACGACGGCCGCCGCTTCCAACCCGGTACGTATGCCAAAGTTACGCTGGCGTCCGACGCCGCCGAGCGCGGCTGGACGATCCCCACAAACACGCTGCAAATGCGGGTCGACGGCCCGCATGTCGCCGTCGTGACGCCGCGCAACGAGATCGAGCTTCGCAAGATCGACCTCGGTCGCGATCTCGGCAAGCGCGTGGTCGTCAGTCGCGGCATCGCCGGCGGCGAACGTTTGGTCGTCAATCCCGACGATCAGATGCACACCGGCCAGCGGGTTGCCGTGAGCGAAGTGAATCCTTCAGGCGCGGCCGTCGCCGAGAGTTCGGCGTCGCGCGAAGCCGGCGAATAGTCTGGAAAAACGAACGGAACCGTGCGACATGTCCGCCGGCATCACAAAACTTACGACCTTCCGGGGGCATCGCCCCGCGGCAAACGACGGCGTATCATACCGGGCGTCACCTTTGCGCGGTCGCCGGCATCAAATGCCCAAAGCCGCCACGGTCCGGTCAAGGTTCAACGATGCCCGTCGACGATTCTCCGCTGACGCGGGTCAGTCTGCTGGTGAAACTGCGCGACGGCACGAATCACGCCGCTTGGCGGGAGTTTGTGCAGTTGTACAGCCCGGTCGTCTACGGCTTCGCCCGCCGACGCGGGCTGCAAGACGCCGACGCGGCCGACCTGATGCAAGACGTCATGCGTTCGGTTTCCGTGGCCGTGGTGAAGCTGGAATACGATCCGCGGCAAGGAACCTTCCGCGGCTGGCTGTTTACGATTACGCGGAACAAGGTCTTCAATTTCCTTTCGGCCCGCCGGCTTCGTCCGCAAGGTTCCGGCAATACGACGACGAACCTGCTGCTCGACGAGCATCCCGACGGCAACGACGACGCCGACCAATGGGAAACGGAGTATCAACGCCGCGTCGCCGCGATGGCGATGGAGCAAATCAAAAGCGAATTCCAAGAGAAGACTTGGCGAGCGTTCTGGCTGACGGCCGTCGAGGGAGTCGGAGCCGCGGAAGCCGCCAAGCAAACGGGCCTTTCGTCCGGCGCCGTGTACGTGGCCAAGAGTCGCGTGCTGGCGAGGTTGAAGGAAGAGGTCGAAGCGGTCCGAGTGCGAGAGGAGAGCTAACATGAAAACCGGGACCGCCTGCCCGTCGACCGCCGAATTGCAACAATTGCTCAGCGGCTCGCTCTCGGGCGATCAACAAGAACAATACGAACAACACCTCGCCGCTTGCGAGTGCTGCCAAGCCAAGCTCGAAGAAGTGGCCGTGGCCGGCAGTGATCTTTCGCAAGTCGTCCGCGCCTGCTGCAACGCCGAAGCCCCGGCGACTTCCGCCTATTGGCCGGCGCTGAAATCGCTCGACGTCGTGACGCCCGTCGGCGCGGCGACGCCGAAGAGCGGCGATACTCCGCTCGTCGGCCGACGCCGCGACGTATCGTTAAGTTTCCTCGCGCCCCTGTGGACGGCGCGTATCTCGGCCGGCTGGCGCACTTTGACGTCATGCGGATCATCGGCCGCGGCGGCATGGGCGTGGTGCTGGAAGCGTTCGACTCGAAGCTGCAGCGCAACGTCGCAATCAAAGTGCTCGACCCGGAACTGGCCGAAGACGAAATCGCTCGGCAGCGGTTTTGCCGCGAGGCCCGCGCGGCCGCGTCGATCACGCATGAAAACGTCGTGGCGGTGCATCAGGTCGAACGCTCGGCCGACGGCCAATTGCCGTACATGGTCATGCAGCTCGTGCCGGGCGAAGCGCTCGAAGAGCGCTTGCGCCGCGGCCAGCGGATGCCGATTCGCGAGATCGTGCGCATTGCGCATCCAGGCCGCGCAAGGCTTGTCCGCCGCTCACGCGCAAGGGCTGATTCATCGCGACATCAAGCCGGGCAACATTCTGCTCGAGCCACCGGGCGACCGTGTGAAGCTTTCCGACTTCGGACTGGCGCGCGTCGAAGACGACGTGAAGCTCACGCGCACCGGCTTCGTGAGCGGCACGCCGCTTTACATGGCGCCGGAACAAGCCGTGGGAGACGAGCCGGACCAGCGGAGCGATTTGTTCAGCCTCGGCGCGGTGCTCTATGAAATGTGCACCGGCGCGCCGCCGTTTCAAGCGAGCACGCCGCTGGCGATTCTGAAACACATCACGGAAACGCCGCAGCGGCCGATTCGCGAATTGAACCCGGGCGTGCCGGAATGGCTGACGTTTACCATTGATCGGCTGCTCGCCAAAAAAGCCGGCGATCGCATTCAAACGGCGGCCCATCTGGCGGAGATGCTGGAGTTTCAGTGGGCGCTGATGAAGACGTCGTCGGAAGACGTGCCGACCGTTTGCGCGGAAGAAGAACGACGCCGCGTGGTGCGCAGCCGCTGGATCGCCGGGGCGATGGCCGCCGTGGTGCTCGGGCTCGGAATTCTCGGCGGGATGTTCTTCGCCAATCGGGCCGTTCCGACCGGTGCGGCCTCTTCGCCGAACGTCTCGTCCGCCGAACCGACGGCCGTACTCAGTGCCAACTCCGGCGCGGTCTGGGCCGTGGCGTTCAACCCCGCCGCGCCGAAGCTGGCGATGTCTGTGGAAGACGGCACCGTGCGACTGTGGGATCTGCCGACGAAGAGCGTGGAAGCGATGCTCAATGCGCACCGCGGCACCGTCTGGGCGACTCGCTACTCCCCCGACGGCTCGCGCCTCGCCACGGCCGGCGACGACGGGCTGATCAAAGTTTGGAACACGCAACTCACCGACTCGGCCCATCCTGAGCCGCTGCAGACGTTTCAACACCCCAACGCCGTGCGAGCCCTGCTCTTCACGCGCGACGGTCGGCTCCTCGTAGCGGCCGACCGCGCGGGCGGGCTGCGAACGTGGTCGCTCAACGATTCACCGACGACGACGGCCGCGAAACCGGCCGACGTGAAGCCGATCGCCGAAACCCAGCAACCGGGCGCGGTGTACGCCTTGGCTCTGTCGCCCGACGGCACGACGCTCGCCACGGCCGGCAGCGACAAAGTCGTGCGCCTTTGGAATGCCCGGACGCTCGCGCCGAAGCTCACGCTCGAAGGGCACGCGGGTCCGGTGTTCGGGCTCTCGTTCCATCCCGACGGCCGCCGACTGGTCTCCGTCGGCTGGGATAAGACGGTTCGCATTTGGGACGCCGGCGCGGGCATGCCGCTCAAGACTTGGGAAGCCGACGCGGGGGACGTCTGGTCGGTCGCCTATTCGCCCGACGGCTCGAAGCTCGTCACCGGCGGCACGACCGGCGCGGTGAAACTTTGGGACGCCGAAACGGCCGCGAACCTCGCCACGTTCCTCGGGCACACCAGCGCGGTTCACACCGTGGCCTTCGATCAACAAGGGGCTCAAATCGCCTCCGGCAGCCGCGACGGCACGGTACGCGTCTGGAAGGTCGAGTAAGCCCGGTCGCCCGCGACGAACGCAAACACTAGCCCCGACGCACAAGCGAGGGGACACGGCGTGTCGAACTGTTGCTAATCGCGATTCGGGTAGAGCGTAATTCGCAACGAGGCGCCGGCGGCAGCGATGCGCTGTAAGAGTTGCGAACTCAGGCCTTGGTTAAACGCCCAAGGTTCGGCCCCGCAATCGAAACCGATATCGAACTCGCGGCGCGAGCAACCATCCCACAATTGTCGGCCGACCGGCGTCAGCGTCTCTACGGCGTCGAGCATTTTGCCGATGCTATCTTCCGGCGCGTGGCATTGGGTCTCCGTTTCAAACGAGGCATACCAGAGGCCGTCGTCTGACAAGTTCTCGTCGTGCATCGCGTAGACGCCGCTCACCTGAAACTCTTCGAGGAGCCGGCGAAGGTCGACCGGCGACGTCAGCATCAGATCGGTATTGAGATATTCGATGCGGTTGTCCATCGGCGACACCGATTGTTAAGCCGCCTCGTGCCAACGTAGCGGCGGCGGCAGATCGAAGCCGGCGTACTCGATGTGCAACACGCGGCGGCGACGCGCACTTTGCGAGCGGCCCGAGGCGTGCGGCAACAGCGGACGCATGAGCATCGCGCCGCCGGCAGGAACGACGCAGGTCGTTTCGCCGAGGTTCGCACGCGTCGCTTCGAGTTGGTCCGGCGCGAGTCGACCGAGGCGATGACCGCCGGGCACGACGCGGAGCGCGCCGTTCATGGCGTCGGCGTCGTCGAGATGCAGGCGGATCGTCAGCATTTGCGCGAGCAGTTCCGTCGGCGGTTGCACGTGCGGAATCCCTTCCTTCACGCTCCAAGGTCCGAAGCCGGGTACGTCGGCGCAGTTCGGCCAACGCGAGCGTGAGATCCTGATGCCAAGTGACGAGCCAATTCGCGTCGGGCGATTTGTCGAAGTAGATCGTTCGCACCGGCCGCGGCTCTTGGCGAAGATGCGGCCGTACCAACTCCAACAACCGCGCGGAATGAGCCCATTCGGCGACGATCGGCAACGCCAACAGCCCGCGCCGCCCTGCTCCGTCGACCGGTCCGAGCGCGGCGATCAGCGACTCGCGATCGGCATCGTCGAGAACGCCGGGAAGAATTGCATAGCCGTCGCGAGCGAGCGTCGCGACGAAGTCTACGGCGTCTGGCGAGGCGACTCATGAGCGGAGCTTCAACTTGCGGCGGCGGAGTTCGGCGTAAACTGTTTCCAATCCTTTCGGTCCCACGCCGTGGAGCGCCGCGAGTTCCGCTTTGCTGAACCGTGTGAAATCGGCCAAGCTCGTGATGCCCGCCGCTGCGAAGGCCCGCAACGCCGGTTGCGAAAGTCCGGCCGGGAGCGCGTCTTTGACGCTCGCAGCGAGTCGGTCGGCCGCGCGCAGCTTGCGCGGGTCGGTCGTGAGCTCGCAGCGCATCGTCGAGGATTTTTTCTTGCTCATTGCGATCGTCCGTTCGCTTCGCGGGCTCGTCACTCGGGCGACTTGCCGGCGAGCACCGCTGCGAGGCGGTCGAGGTTCTGTTCGTTGGCCGGCTGAACGAATTGGCGGATTCTGTCGGCTTCGGCGGCCGTGTCGAACTTCTGCCGCCACGTGACGAGCGTGCCGTCGCCGTCGGCTTGCAGCAGCACGGTCAAACGAAAGCGGTGCATCGGCCGCAGGTGATCGATCACGATTCGCTCCGTGCCGAGTTCGACGAACTCCGACTCGTTCTTGTAGTCGGCGCCGTCGGGCGCGTGCATCACAAACTTCCATTGCCCGCCGGGCTTCGGCTCGCACGTTTCAAACGTGTTGCGAAATCCTTTCGGGCCCCACCAAGCGGCGAGTTTTTTCGTATCGGTAAACGCCGCGAGAATCGCCGCAGGCGCCGCCGAAAGCCGGCGCAGAGTTCACGATCTCTTCGGGAGCCGCCGGCGCGACGACGTGACGCGCTTCATCCATTTGCAAACTCACGAGGGCGAGTGTCAGGAAACAAAACGGCATTTATTCGCTACGTTGCGAACGACAAAACATTGAGCGAGACCGGCCCCGGATAGAATAGGTCGACGACGCTACGACGACAACGCAAGCGCGAGTTCTTCGCGCATCGCCGAGGCGGCGGCATTGATGCGGTGACTTCGAGGCGACTATGCCGTTCGTCGTCTGTTGCGGCCGGCAAACAGCCGCATCGGCCCGCGATGAGTTTATCGGCCGACGCACGAAGTGCCCCAAGTGCGGCCGCGTGCAGGTGTTGCAACCGGAGTCTTCACTTAATTCCGCTTCCGCAAAATGTGTCGATTCACGCGGAAACGGCTCAAATGTAGGTCGTACGACCGTTAAGCTAAGCCGGCGGCGCTGAAGGTCGAACCACGACGGCGACGATCTACCTGCCTTCCTGCTTCGCATGAATTTCAAACCGACGCCGGCCTACCGCATTGCGACGACGGAGGAAGGTGAGCACGCAATGAAGGACGAACATGCGCCGGATGCGGCCCGGCGGTACACGGTCGTCGCCATCCGAGGGTTGCCGGACCGTGAGTAAGGCGAAGACCGTGGCAAATGAAGCGTCGCGGGAATTTCTTGAGTCGGACACGCCCCCCATTAGAATAAGGGCCGACGTCGGGTTGCGCACCGTTTCCTAGGGGGTCGGCGAGCACCGCGCGCCGTCGACTTTTGCGAGCCCTATGCCATGCCGCTGACCGTCGTTTGTCCGGGATGCCAAGCTTCGTTTCAGGCTAAAAACGAGTGGATCGGGCGTAAAACGAAATGCCCCAAGTGCGGCGGCCCGATCGTGATCGGCGGAGCGGAAGGCGGCACTGCGCCGACGGCGGCCTCTCTTGTTCAACAGCCGCATTCCGCGGAAGCTCCGAAACCGGCCGCAGCGGCGGCCAAGCCGATGGCGAAGGCGAAGCGTTTGAGCGATGCCGCGCCCGCAGCAGCGGCCCCGGCGTTGCAACCTCCGGCCGCGCCGCAACCGTCGCCTGCGGCACCCGGCGAACCGGCGGCGACGCCGAACATCGTTTCATCTGAGACGGCGCAAGAGGCGTCTCCGTTTTCGATCAACGTCCAAGCCGGCCCGACGACGAAGTCGAAACCGATTGTTGCAGCGAAACCTGCCAAGCCCGCAACGCCTGCGGCACCGGCTCCTGCGACGCCGTCCGGCGATCCGGCCAAGAGCAAACTCTCGCCGATGCTGCTGGTGGGCGTCGGCGCAGGAGTCGTCATTCTGGTACTCGCCGGACTCCTGATCTTCCGCGGCGGCGATAAGACCGACGAGGCCGAACTGGCCGGCTCTTCGAAGTCGACGCCTTCGACCTCGCCCGCATCGGCCGCGTCCGTCGCCGCACCGAAGGTCGAAGAATTGGCCGACGTCGTCGAACGGCTCAAGACCGGCATCGTCCTCATCACGCTAATGGACAACAAAGGCGATACGCTCGGGCTCGGCACGGGCTTTCTCATCAACAATAAGAAACACGCCGTCACGAATCATCACGTGATCAAAGGGGGCGCTCGCGGCACCGTCCGTTTCAGCAATGGAATCATCACGGAAATCAAGTCGGTCGTGGCGGTCGACCAGCCGCGCAACTTGGCGATCGTCGAACTTGATTTCGTGCCGGAAGAATCACGGCCGCTGGTGCTCACGCCCGACGCCGCTCTGCGGCAGGGAACGAAAGTGATCGCCATCGGGCATCCGCGCGGGCTCGACTACTCCGTGACCGAAGGAATCGTCAGCGCTTTGCGAACCACGGTGGAGCTGCCCGAAGGAGCCCGCCAATTCTTGGAAGCGCCGGACAACCAACAATGGATTCAAACGTCGGCGGCGATCAGCGGCGGCAACTCGGGCGGACCGCTCATGCTCCCCGACGGCCGCGTCATCGGTATCAATACCTGGGTCGCGGGCGGCGAAAACCTCGGCTTCGCCGGCCACGTGCGGCACATCATCGAACTGTCCAAGCAAGTGACGGGGACCTCCGGGCTGACGCTCGCCGCCTTCAACAAGAACAACGGCGGACTGGAGCGAGCGATTGCAGACGAAATTGACGCCTTCGCGGTCGGCTACGGCGATATTCTGAAGCAGGCCGAAGCGGCGGATTGGCAAGTCGACACGGAAGAACACGCCAAGCTGATCATGCAAGCCGCCGCAGGCACCACCTTCGCCCGCAACAACGGCCTAATGACTCAAGAACTTGCCGAGTTCGGCAAATCTCTGGCCTCGCGAAAGTGGGATTTCGAGCATCACGTCCGCAAGCTCAACGCCTTCACGATTCGCGTCTTGCGCAACACGTCGGCGCCGGCGATCTTTTTCGGCAAGGTCATTGCCGTCGACGCGAAGGAGAAGAATCGCTTTCGCGTGCAGCTCGCCGGTCGCGGCTACGATCTGGACGTGGTTGAAAACTACGACGCGAAGGAAGAAAAACGCGTCGGCGACGAAGTCCTCGTTCTCGGCTTTCGCCCGCCGGAAGGAGCCGGTGCAATTCAAACGATCGTTTCCGGCCTCGTCGTAAAGACCGGCTATCCTGCCGCACCAGCCGAATCCGTGTTGCGTGAATGCTTCGACTACGTGCGCTACCTGCGCAAACTTGATCTCCTGCAGGAATTGCTGGCCGATCCGAAGCGAGGTTTCGACCAAGTGCAGTTCGCGGGCCCCGATGCGCAACAGATGATCTATACCGTGACGCTCAACAAGCAAGGCCACGGCTTCGACGCGTTGCGTTTGCCGGCCTCCGTCGGCGCAGCCAACGATGATCTACTGTGGGCGTTTTCTCTGCCGCCGGAATCGGTCGAAGCCTGGGGAATCACGTCTATCGACGGGCTAATCCCCGCCGGCGTCGATCGCCACTTCCGAATCGACAACTTCCAGCCGAACAACCTGACGCTGCCTGAACGCAACGAAAGCTACATGGTCTATTTAAGCGGTGCAGAACTGCGCAACTCGCGACGCCACCTGCTGTGGTTCCAGTTCGCCGGTGACGATCCCGTGGAGATCAAGCTGACCGGCATTTACCGGCCCAAGTTCGCAGCCCGCCCGCAGGTCACAGACGTGTTCGACGCGCTAGGCTTCGCCGCGGCGAATTGCTTGGAATCGAAAGCGAGGCAATTGGTGTTCTTGCCGACTCCGATCGCTGGCGGCAATCATCCCGACGGCGATCAACCGACGGTCACCGGCGTTCCGTTTTCGGGCACCCGCTAGTCGGCCGACACACTCAAGACCAGACCGCCTCGGCCACCGACTATTTTGTCGTACGAGTCCAAGACGCTCCGAAACTCTACGCCCCGAGCATCGCCAGCTTCGGGGCGATTTCTTGAAGTTGCTCTTCCATGTAGCGGGCGATCTGCGCCGTGGTGCGCATCTTCAGCACTTGCTTCAGCACCGCGTCGGCCTTGGGCAACGTCAGCCGGCGTAAGAGCTCTTTGACGACCGGCACGAACGCCGGGCTCATACTGAAGCTCCGCAGCCCCATGCCGAACAGCAATACGAACGCCTTCGGCATCGCCGCGATTTCGCCGCACAGCGTCACCGGCTTGCAGGCCTGATGGCACGTGCCGATCACGTGGGCCAACACTTGCAGAACCGCGGGGCTCAACGGCTCGCACAGCGAGCTGACCTTCGGGTTGTCGCGATCGGCGGCCATGAGATATTGCACCAAGTCGTTCGAGCCGATGGAGACGAAATCGGCCTCTTCGAGCAACAGGTCGAGCGCCACGGCGGCGGCCGGCACTTCGAGCATCAATCCGATCGGCACCCGCCCGTGCGGTACCTTGCGTTCGACAAGCTGCCGCTCGGCCCGATGCACGAACGAACGAATCTTTCGCATTTCTTCGACGGTCGTGACCATCGGAAACATCAGCCGCACGTCTTTGGGCTTGCCGTCGGGCGCAGCGGCTCGCAGCACGGCTCGAATCTGCGCGAGGAAAAACTGCGGATGTTCGAACGAGATGCGAATCGACCGCCAGCCCATAAACGGGTTGGCTTCGCGATTGTCGCCGATGTAGGCGATCTTCTTGTCGCCGCCGATGTCGAGCGTGCGAATCGTGATGCTGCGGTTCGGCGCGGCCGCGATCGCTTCACGATAGTTTTGATACTGCTCTTCTTCGTCGGGAACATCGGGATGCGTGAGGAACAAATATTCCGTGCGATACAGTCCCACGCCCGCCGCCCCCATTGAACAAGCGGCCTTGGCGTCGGGCACGCCGCTGATATTGGCCATGAGCTGCACTTTCTGGCCGCAAGCGGAAATGGCCGGAGCGTCGCAGTTCTCTACGAGCTGATCGCGCAGATGCACGAACTCGCGCTGCAGCTTCCGGTAGGCGGCCAGCGTTTCGTAATCGGGATTGATCAGCACGACCCCTTCGCGGCCGTCGACGACCACGACGTCGCCCGTGCTTGCCTTCTGCAGCACGCCTTCGACGCCGGAAACGCACGGGATGCCGCGGCTGCGGGCCAAGATCGCGGCGTGGCTCGTGCGCCCGCCGGTTTCCGTAACGATGCCGATCACATCCCGATCGCCCAGCATAAAGACGTGCGACGGCACCAGTTCGCCGGCCACGAGAATGTTCGGCTCGCGCGAAAGATCGACCTCACCGTCGGCCGTCGCACCGCCAGCTTGCGTCTCGTTCAAATGCCCGGCGATGCGAATGATCACGTCGCGAATGTCGGCCAAGCGTTCCTTGAGGAACTCGTCGGTCGTAAACGCAAACAGATCGGTGTATTCGGCCAGGAGCCGTTGCAGCGCGGCGGGGGCCGATTGCTTCGAGTCGACGATCCACGTACGGACTTTGGCCGTGAACGCCGGGTCGTGCAATATCGCTTCGTGCGCGAGAAAGATCGACGCCTGCTGCTCGCCGAGTTGATCGAAGACTTTCTTATAGACGGCCTTCAAATCCGCGGCAGTTCGCTCGCGGGCCCGGTCGTAACGATCGAGCTCTTCGAGCGACCGCGGCATCGTCGAGCGGACGCGATTCGTCGCCGATGAAAATGTCGCGGATGCAATAGGCCCGGCCGACGGCGACGCCCGGCGATACGGCGGTGCCGCCGCGCAAGACGACCGGCGGACGGCGCGGAGCTTCTTTTGCGGCGACCGATTTCGACGGCGTCGCGCAGCTTGCTTGAGCTTGCGGCCTTGGCCCCGTCGGAAGTTTTCTTTCGCTTCGCCGCCATGAGCTCCGCTCAACGAAGTTGCCCCGCCCTGAAAACGGCGGTGCGGTTCAAGCGGTCAATCTATCAACAGGCTACCGCGCCCCCAAGTCCCGGGCCGGCGAGCTCGGCGAAGAATCGCCGGTCGTGGAACCGGCCGCTGGGCCGAGCGGCGCACCGTTCGGTTGCGGAGCGTGCGGTTGCGAGGCGGCGATATCGATGGAATGCGTCGGCCGCACCGGGCGGTGATAACCGGCCCGCGGCGAAGCGGCAAACTTCGGCCGCAACAGCGCGAACACGGCCAATCGCAAAACGGCCGAGCCGACAAAAATACCCAAGTAAACGGAACGTTCCGCCCCCAGCGAAAGCAGCACGGTTCCGCCCAACAACGAGCCGACGACCGAGGCCAGAGAATGGCCGAAGTTGAACGTCGTGAGCACGCTCGTTCGCTCTTCTTTCGGCAGCATCTCGAAGAAGAGCAGAAACCAAGCCAGCTCATACGCCGCCCAGCCGAAGCCACCGCCGATTTGCAGGCCGAGCAGATACCAATAGTTGTCGCTGACGAGCCACATCGCGGACAACGGCATAATGCCGATGCTGCCCCACACGAGCAACTTCCGCGGACCGTAGCGATGGGCCAAGTGCCCGATCCACGGCAGTGCGAACATCTTCGCCGCAAATGCCGATGCGACCAGCGTCATGTAGTCGACGTACGACAACTTGAGCTGCTTGATCATAAAGGGCGTGAAGTACGGCCCGGAGAATTGCACGGCCGCCTGTATCGCCATGAGATAAAGCAGAAACTTGCCGTCGGCCCGACGACCGATGCGCTGCGCGAACTCACGCAGCGGAACGTGCCGCTCGTTCGTGCCGGGACGCACCGGTTCGGTTTGCCGGGCCAAGGCCAAGCCGGAGATAAAACGTGCCAGTCCCGCGGCCATGAACAAAAATGCGAAGGCGACGAGCGTCGCGTCCCGGCCGGCGCCGTATTGCAGCGCGATCCCGCCGCCGACGAAGCCCACGAGCGTGCCGAGTTGCACGAGCCGGGTTCGCCACGCAAAGAAGCGGGCGCGAATCGTCACCGGCACGAGGGTGCCGATCCAAGTGTTCCAAGCAGGTCCGGTCGCGAGGCCGGCCCCCCAATACACGGCGGCCAATACGAACACCAGTTCGGCGGGAATGCGTCGGTCCAGCGACATGTAGGCCATCGGCCCGAAGATTGCCGCTTGGCAAAGCACCGAGCACACGATCCACTTCCGATACGACCCGAACCGGCGCAGCAAGAACGGCGCGGCCAATTGCAGCATCGAACCTGCCAAGAGGGGCAAGGTCGCCACGAGCCCGGACGCCACTTGGCTCAAGCCGAGCGCAAAGCGAAGGCGGCGAAGTACGTCTCGCCGCAGCCGACCATGATACTGAAGGCCGTGCCGTCGACGAGGCTTGAGCGAAGGTTACGGCGCAAAGTCGCACGACGCGACCTGCTATGACGTCGCACCGCGGCAAGCGGCAAAGCTTCCGCGATCGGCGGTTCCGTACGGCCGGCGGCGGCCGAAGATGCACGATTGGCAACCGGAGAACGAGCGTCGGACGGAGCGGACTTGAGCGGTGCTATCACGGGCGTAAGAACGTTCGGAAAAGGTCGCCTCCCAAGCCATCGGGCTCGAGTCGGCGACATAGCGGCGGATTCTAGGCCCCCGCCGCTGCGAAAAAAAGTCGCACGCGGCGGGGCGGCGGATCATAGCAACGAGACACTCGGTCAAAAAGGCGGATCGGGGCTCGCCGCTAACCGTCTGCAAACGAACGGTTTGCGCCAAACCCAACGCGGCCGAAATTCTTGCCGGCAACGTTTGCATGCACCTCGTGAGTTGCTCAGAATAAGGCGTCGGTCACATCTGAACGAAAAGTTCGTACCGCAGTTCTGCGAAGCCGATTCCGGCAACTGCACTTCCGCGTGAGCTAAGCATGTCGCGATGTTCGCGGGCCGTTTCCGGCGCCCTGCTTGGGGCGTGCATTCTCTTTGTCGCATCGATCGGTCGTGCGCAAACCGCGGACCTTGGTACGTCGGGAGGCGCAAGCTCATCGGCGACGTCTCCGAAAAGCGGCGAAGCGCAACTCCCGGCCGCCGCACTCGGCACGGCTTCGGCAAGTTCGGTCGCTCACGATGCGTCGGCAAGCGACAAGGCCGCCGACGCCGCACTGGCGAGCGCTCTGGAAGCAGTGTTTGACGTACCGGAGTTCAAGCATTCGCATTGGGGCGTCCTCGTCGTCGATCCGGAGACTTGCCGCACCCTCTATGACCGCAACGGCGACAAATTGTTCGCGCCGGCCAGCGTGACGAAGCTCTTTTCCGTGGCCTCGGCGCTGGATGAGTTCGGCGCCGACCATCGTTTCGAAACGCCGATCTACCGCCGCGGCGACGTCGACGAAGACGGCATTCTCGACGGCGATCTGATTCTCGTCGCCTCGGGCGATCCGAATCTCGGCGGCCGCGCCGACGGCGCCGACAAGCTCAAGTTCCGCGACACGGATCACACCTACGCCGGCTTTTCCAACAACGCCGAACTGGTCGACGCCGATCCGCTGGCCGGGCTCGACGCACTGGCCCGGCAAGTTCATGAAGCGGGAGTTCGCGAAGTTCGCGGCGACGTACTGGTCGACGATCGACTGTTCGTTCAGGCCGTCGGCACGGGGAGCGGCCCTTCGAAGCTCACGCCGATCGTCGTCAACGACAACGTGCTCGACTTCACGATCACGCCGGGCGAGGTCGGCAAGAGCGCGACGATCGACTGGCGACCGAAGACGGCCGTCTACATGATCGACGCTCAAGTACAAACGGTCGCCGCCGGAGGCAAGACGTCGATCGTCATCGACGAGCCGCTCTCGGGCACCGTCACCGTGCGCGGCACGATCACCGCCGACAAGAAGCCGACGGTCATGGTACACGAGGCCGAAAGCCCGGCCTCGTTCGCGCGGTCGTTGTTGATCGAAGCGTTGCGACGAGCCGGCGTTCGCGTCGAGGCCTCGCCGCTCACGGCCAACGATCCCGCGAAACTCCCGCGTCGCGAAGCCGTCGACATGCTGGATCGAGTTGCCGTGCTGGAGTCGGCTCCGTTCGCCGCCGAGGCCAAGCTCATTCTCAAGGTTAGCCATAACCAGCACGCGAGCATGTTGCCGCTGTTGATCGCGGCGAAGCACGACAAGCGCACGCTCGCCGACGGGCTCCATCTCGAGCGTGAAGCGCTGGCGCGGTTCGGAGTCGGCGTCGACTCGATCAGTTTCGGCGGCGCAGGCCGGCGGAGATCGCGGAGATTACGTTACGCCGCGGGCCACGGTCGAGTTGCTCTGCGCAATGGCGCGTCGTGACGACTTCTCCGTCTACCGCGAAGCCCTGCCGATTCTCGGCGAAGACGGCACGTTGGCGGCGGCCGTCTCGAAGGAGTCTCTGGCCCGAGGCAAGGTCCGCGCCAAGACCGGCACCTTGGCCTGGGCCAACACTTTGAACCAGCGGGCGTTGCTGCAAAGCAAGGCGCTGGCCGGATATGCGGAGACGCGCACGGGCCGGACCGTCGTCTTCGCCTTCTTCGTGAATCTCGTGCATTTGCGCGAGCCGGGTGATCGCGACCGCATCGGGCGCGTGCTCGGCACGCTCTGCGAGAAGTTGCACGAAACGCTCTAGGCGGCTAGATTGAGCGATTCGTTTTTGCGGCCCGCAGCCGCCTGGGCGCACGTCGCCCTCGCCTGCAGGAGCTCAACGCGCACATCGCCGCCCTGCTCTCTTCGATTTCACGAGTACGTCATGAAAGCCGTCGCCGTTCGCCCGGGTGTTCCCAACAGCGTCCACATGGTCGATGCGCCGATGCCCAAACTCGGCGACGTTCCCAACGGCCGCGGCGTGCTGGTGAAGGTGCTGAAAGTCGGCGTCGATGCAACCGACAAGGAAATCAACGAAGCCAAGTACGGCAACGCGCCCGAAGGCTTCAACTACCTGATCATCGGCCACGAAGTATTCGGCGTGGTTCAAGAGGTCGGCGCGAACGTCACGCACGTAAAGCCCGGCGACTACGTTACGCTCACCGTTCGTCGCCCCGGCGGGTCAATCTACGACCTGATCGGCACGAACGACATGACGAGCGAATCGACCTACTACGAGCGCGGCATCAACTTGCGGCACGGCTACATGACGGAATACGTCGTGGACGACGCCGAGTTCGTCGTTCGCATGCCGCCGGGCCTGAAGCACCTACACATTCTCGCCGAACCGATGAGCTGCGCCGCCAAGGGCATCAGCCAAGCCTACGAAGCGCAGCGCCGGCTTAAAGTGTGGCGGCCGAAAATTGCGTACGTGCTCGGCGTCGGGCAGATCGGCTTGTTATCGACGTTGGTACTTCGCCTGCGCGGCATTGAAGTGTATGCCTGCGCTCGCAGCGCGCGCGGCACGCCGAATTCGAAGATCGTCGAAGCGCTCGGCGCGCACTACGTGAGCCTTCGCGAAACGTCGCTGGCGGATCTGGCCCAGAAGGTCGGCAAAGCCGATCTCATTATGGAATGCAGCGGTTCCAGCGCTTCGGCCTTCGACGCGATGGAAGTGCTCGGCCACAACGGCGCTCTCATTTGGACGAGCGTCACCGGCGGCCAAGCCAAGGTGGAAGTGCCGGGCGACAAGATCAATCTCGATTGGGTGCTCGGCAACAAGCTGCTCTTGGGCAGCGTCAACGGCAACCGCGATCACTTCGAGATGGGGATCAAAGATCTCTCGCAAGGCGAGCTGATGTACCCCGGCGTGATGCAGCAAATCCTTACGACCCCGGTTCGCGGACTCGACAACTATCAAGAGATGATGCGTCTCTTGGTCGAAGGCAAGAGCCTGAAGGTCTACATGGAAATCGCCGAAGGTTAGTCCGAGGCGAACGTTTGGCCGTCGGGCCGACGTGTGCGGGCGAGCGTCGCGACGCAATCGCGACGAGTCTGCATGTGTTGACTTGCTCGTTCGCCCGACTATTGGCAAGCGCACGGCTGCGCGTATTGCGGCGCCGCGTAGTTCTGCTGGACCGGCTGCAACGCCGGAGCAGGCATCTGCGGGTAGCAGTAACCGTTGTGAAACGATCCGCCGCGCTGCCAACAACACATTCGGCAGCAGCCCGACGAAACGAGCGCCGTCGCCAAGGCGACGAGATATCCGAGTTTTCGCATGTGAATCGCTCCGTGCGTTTCGTCGCGTGCAACCGAGGCGAAATCGCCGCCGTGTTGCAGACGCAAATGAAACGCACGCCCAAAAGATGTGATGGGGAGAGGCGTGAGGGGGGCGGAAAAATACGAATAGCCCGCTGCGCCGTCAAGATAGTTCACACGGAGGCCGGACAAGCGCCGGCCGTGCTATCAATAATCGCGGAACGGTCCGCGCGGTTCGGCGGCGTCCATTTCCTTGCGCCAGGAGGCGAACTCGGCCTCCATTTGCTTCACCACCTCCGGCCGCTCGGACGAGAGGTCGTGCTTTTCGCTCGGGTCGTTTGCCAAATCGAACAGCCCGGCCCCCTTCGCGCTCGCCACCCATTTCCAATTGCCCACACGAGCCGCCCGGTCGTCGCGACGCTGCCAAAACATCTTCGTTCGCGACGACGTTTCGCCGGCCGCCAGCACCGGCAGCATATCAAAACCGTCGAGCTTCACTCCCTCGGGCAGCTTCGCTCCGGCGAGCGCCGCCAAGGTCGGCAGCCATTCCAAACTCGTGAGAAATTGATCGTTCACCGTGCCGGCAGGCAGCCGCTTCGGCCACCACGCGATGAGCGGGACACGAAGTCCCCCTTCGAACATCGTCGATTTCTGCCCGCGCAACGGCACGTTGTGAATGTTCCCGCTGCCGCCGTTGTCGCTGGAAACGACGATCAGCGTATTGTCCGCCGCGCCGATCTCTTCGAGCGCTCTCCGAATGTCGCCGATCCGCTCGTCCATCCGCGTGACCATCGCCAGATACTTCGTCTGTTTGTCCTTGGGGTCGCGATCTTTGTAGAGTGCGATTGTTTCCGGCGGCGCTTGGTAACTATCCTTCTCCAAGTTCGACGCCCCATGCGGTGCGTTAAACGGCACGTACAGGAAAAACGGCTTACCCTTGCTCTCGCGGATAAACCGCACCGCCTCGCGTCCGAATAAGTCCGTCGAGTAGCCTTCTTCTTCCACACGATCGTTGCCGCGAAACATGGATTCGATGCTGTACCGCTGGTGCGTCCAATAGTCGATGCCCGTGTTGGCGAAGCCGTAGAAAAAGTCAAACCCTCGCTGGAGCGGCAGGTAGCGACGTGCCCGTCCGCCGTCCCATTTGCCGACGACGCCGCACCTGTATCCGGCCGCCTTGAGCACATCGGCAATCGTCCGTTCGCGCTCGTCCATACCGAGCGTCATCTCCGGCGAGACGGCGTACTCCGTTTCCGTATAACGATGGCCGTAGTTGACCATGTCGTTGCGGATCATGTCGTAGAGGCCGTGCCGTTGCGGATACCGGCCGGTGAGCAGGCTGGCCCGCGACGGCGTACACGCCGGCCACGTCACGTAGAACTGCGTACAACGCACCCCTTCTTTCGCCAACCGATCGATTTCCGGCGCAATCACCTCGCGGTTGCCGTAACACGTCAGATCGCCGTAGCCCAGATCGTCGGCGTTGATCAGCACGATGTTCGGCTTCGCAGGAGCGTCGGCCCCCGCGGCCGTCGAAATTCCGCCGAGCATGACAAGCGCGGCCAAGATGATTCTGCCGCCGCGACCAACCGCTCCGAGCCCAGATTTCGGCATCGGTTCTTCCTCTCCATCGACGTGTAAGTTACCGCCGTCGGCATTGTCTCCACACGCCGGGCGCTATGCAATCGAATGTTGCCGGCAATGCTTCACTCGCCGGTCAACGATGAAAAATTCAGCCTCTCGATCGGCTGATCTTGACCGGCTGCCGGCATCCCTCCTATCGTTCGGCCCCCGCTCCTTCCGCGTCGATTTTTGTCTCGCCGGACCCACGCATGAAACCGTTCGATCCTCGCGCGTTGCGTCGTCGCATCTTGCAGATGTCATACGCCGGCGCGTCGGCACACTTGGGTTGTGCCTTTTCGATCGTCGAGATCCTGGCCGTGTTGTATCGCTCGCACTTGCGCAGGCAGGCCGACGATCCGGCTTGGCCAGAGCGAGATTATCTCGTGCTCAGCAAAGGGCACGGCGTGATGGCCCAATACGCCTGCCTCAACGAAATCGGCTGGCTGGCCGACGACGAACTCCAGCGCTATTTCCAAGACGGAACCCGGCTTAAAGGTCTGTCCGACGCTCACGTGCCGGGCCTTGAAGTCAGCTCCGGTTCGCTCGGGCACGGGCTTTCCGTCGGCGTCGGTTTGGCGCTGGCCGCGAAACGCCGCGGCACGGATCAACGCGTCTACGCGGTCGTCGGCGACGGCGAGATGAACGAAGGTTCGATGTGGGAAGCCCTGCTGCTGGCGAATCACGCCGAACTGTCGAACCTCACGGTGATCGTCGACGCCAACGGGTTTCAGGCCATGGGTCGCACGGACGAAATCATGCGACTCGACGATCTGGCCGCGAAGTTCACGGCGTTCGGCTTCGAAGCACGCGACGTCGACGGGCATGACGAAGTCGCGCTCGACGCAACGCTCTGCGAACTCGCCGCCCTCCCCTCGAAGTCGCCCCGTGCGATTGTAGCTCGCACCGTCAAAGGCTACGGCATCTCGTTCACGGCCGACGACAATCGTTGGCACTACACGCGTTTGACGCCCGAGCTGTTCGCCACGGCGATGCAGGAACTCTCGGCCGACGACGCTTCGCAGGAGTTCGCGACATGCCGATGAGAGCCGCCCTCAGCGCCGCGCTGGTGGAAGCCGCGCAACAAGACCCGCGCGTCATCCTGCTCACCGGCGATCACGGTTACGCCCTGTTCGACGACTTCCGCCGCGAGTGCCCGACGCAGTATTTCAACGCCGGCATCGCCGAACAGAATATGGTCGGCGTCGCCGCCGGTCTCGCCAAAGGAGGCTACCGGCCGATCGTCTACGGTCTCGCCGCCTTCGTGCCGATGCGCGTGCTTGAACAGATCAAAATGGACGTCTGCTACGAAAATCTGCCGGTCGTTCTGCTGGGCGACGGCGCCGGCTTCGTCTACGGTAAGCTCGGCTCGAGTCATCAGTGTACGGAAGACGTCGCCGCGCTGCGGGCCGTTCCGTCGCTGCGAATTCTTTCGCCGGCCGACTCCTTGGAGATGACCGCCTGCATGCGTTTGGCGATGGACGCGGCGGAACCGGTTTACGTGCGCATCGGCAAATCCGACGCCGGCGCGGTTCACGCAACTCCGCCGGACGTGCGCTGGGGCCGCTTGTGCAACGTCGTCCAGGCCGACGGCCCGCTGGCGTGGATCGCCTCCGGTTCCATGGTGCCTGCGGCCGTGCAATGTGCGATCACGTTCCCCGGCAGCTCCGTTTGGAGCGCTCCGTCCATTAAGCCGCTCGATGCGGAACTCGTCGCCGCCATCTGTCGCAACCATCGGGCCGTCGTCGTGCTGGAAGAGCATTCCACCTTCGGCGGCTTGGCTTCGGCCGTTGCGGAAATCGCCGCGGAATGGTCGCCGACGCCGATCTCGCCGTCGGCGTGCAGGATCGGTTCTCGAAGTATTGCGGCGGCTACGAATACTTACGTCGCGAACACGGACTCGACGAAGCGGCGATTCTCGGCCGCGTCACGGCTTTCCTTTCGCGCCACGGCTTGGATTGCGCCCCGCCGCAAGAGTTCCCGCGCTTGCTCGCCGCCTGATCGGCCCAAGCGGCCGCACGTTTCACGATTCAACATCCGGACTCTCGACGTCATGCAACGCTCCTCCCGTAAGGTCATCAGCATCGTCACTCCTTGCTACAACGAGGAGCTGAACGTCGCCGATTGCTACGAAGCGGTTCGCAAACTGTTTGCGGAAACGCTCACGGACTACGACTTCGAGCACGTATTTTGCGACAACGCCTCGACCGACGCCACGCCGGGCATTCTTGCTGCGTTGGCCGCTCGCGATCCGCGCGTGAAGGTCATCCTCAATGCCGGCAACTTCGGGCCTTTCCGCTCGATGTTCAACGGACTCATGAGCACCTCGGGCGACGCCGTAGTGGTGCTGCTCGCGGCCGATCTGCAAGACCCGCCGGAAGTGATCGCCGAATTCGTCAAACATTGGGAGGCCGGTTACGAAATCGTTCACGCCGTTCGCAGCCAGCGCGAAGAAGGCGCGATCATGCGAGGCGTCCGGCACGTGTATTATCACACCGTGCGGAAGTTCGCCGGCATCGACGTGAAGGCGGACGTCAGCGAGTTTCAGCTCATTGATCGGGCCGTCGTCGACGCCTTGCGACAGTTCGACGACTACTACCCGTACATCCGCGGCATGATCGCCTACTGCGGCTTCCGATCGATCGGCGTGCCCAGCGTCTGGAAGGCCCGCAAGAAGGGCTTTTCCAAGAACCGAATGTATCACCTCGTCGACCAAGGTCTCAACGGTCTGATTTCGTTGAGCAACTTGCCGATGCGGCTCTGCATGTTCGTCGGCAGCGCACTTGCAGCCTGCACCATCGTCTACGCAATGGTGAATCTCGTCATCGGCTTGGTGTACTACCGCGAGTTGGCTTCACCCGGCATCACGACCTTGATCGTGGCGCTGTTTTTCTTCATGGGTGTGACGCTCTTCTTCCTCGGCGTGATGGGAGAGTACATCAGCGCCATTCACGCTCAAGTTCGTCGCAAACCGATCGTCGTCGAACGAGCTCGACTCAATTTCGACACGGCCGCACACGACGCCGCACGGCCGATCACCGGCCCGCGCCGCATGGCCGCGTAGTCACGGGCAGCCGGCATCGCGCGATTCGGCGTTTGAAACCGAACGCAGCGCGACGATGCCTACTCGTCTTCGTCTTCATCGTCGTCCGGCGGTCTGCCGTCGGCATTGACGCCGAGCACCGTCGTCGCGCCGGCTTGCTTTTCCAAGCGGATCGGCAATGCCGCGGCGTGCTGTTGCAGAAGCTCGGCCAAACGCTCGGAGTGCGTCGTAATCCAAAGCTGCGAACGTTGCGAAGCCCGTGCGACGAGCCTGGCCAACGGTTCGAAAAGTTGCGGGTGCAGATTGGCGTCCGGTTCGTTCAGGGCCAGCAACGTCGGCGGTCGCGGGCTCAGCAAAGCCGCCAATAGGCAGAGATACTTGAGCGTGCCGTCGGAAAGTTCCGCGGCGGCGAACGGTCGCTTAAACTCGCGCGTCCAGAGTTGCACTTCCATGCCGCCGGCCGTCACGTCGATTTCTAATTTGCCCCCTGCGAAAGCATCGGCGACGGCTTCGTCGAGCGCTTCCTTGTCGCCGATTTCGCGAATCGTCTGAATGGCCGCGGCCAAATCGGCGCCGTCGTGGCTGAGCACCGGCGTGCGCACGGCGATCCGCGGCCGGCGCAACGGCGAGTCGGCGTCGGTACGAAACTGATGATAAAACCGCCAGCCGAGCAAGGTGCTGCGCAGTTCGACAAGTTCCGGAAACCGCCGCGGTTCGCGAATCTCGGAGACGATCGATTCCGAGTCGGAGAGTTCGCCGGGGTAATCGACGAGCCGCCCTTCGTCGTCGCGCACCTCGGCCGAGCCGTTCTTGCGACGGCAAACGATGCTCGAACGCCCGCGGTCGAGAAAGCACAGTTCTTCTTCGCGAACGAAAGGATCGAGGGCAAAGGCCGAACGCATGCTTTGCGGCAGACCGCAACTGAAGCGGTACGACCATTGGTCGAATTGTAGTTCGACCGTCACGCGCCGCGACACGCCTTTGTATTTTTCGCCGGCCCACAAAGCGCTCGGCATTCCTCCTTCTTCGGCAAGCGTGCGCCAGGCGACCGTCGGCGGCTTGCGAGAGCAAATACAGCGAACGATATAGGTTCGACTTGCCGCAACCGTTCGGGCCGACGATGACGTTCACTTGTCCGAGGCGCAGAAACACGCGCTGGATCGAGCGATACCCTTTCACGCGTAAGCTGCGCAGCGGCATCATGGCGACGACGGCGACCTATCCTTCGTTGAGCTGCGCCGGAGTCAGCTCGTTCCAGAGCGGCCGACCGGCAAGAAAGTTCGCGACGTTGTGTTCGGCGATCTCCCAAAACCGCGTGAGAAAGTGCGGGCCTTTGTCGCTTCCGGAAATGTGCGGCGTGAGAATCACGTGCGGCATTTGCCAGAGCGGATGTTCGGGCGGCAGCGGATACTTGAAATGCGTGTCGAGCGCGGCCCCGGCGATCCACCGCTCTTCGAGCGATTGTAGCAAAGCCTGCTCTTGCACGAGCGGGCCGCGAGCCGGATTCAGCAGAAACGCCGTCGGCTTCATCGCCCGCAGTTCGCGCTCGCCGACAAGCCCGCGGCTCGCCGGGGTGATCGGCATCGCGAGAATCAAAAAGTCGAGGCCGGCCAGAAATTCCAGTTCTTGGCCGACGGTGAACATGCAATCCGGCAGCGTGCCGTCTGGGTCGCCCGTATCGGCGAGCGAGTAAACGTCGTCGCCGCGCGGACCGATGGGGCTGCGCGTGAGCACGTGCACTTTGAGGCCGAGAGCTTTAGCAAGCCGCGCCGTTTCACGACCGATGCCGCCGTAACCCCAGATGCCGACGGTGCTGCCGCGGATCTCGTACTGAAACGCCTTGCCCGTGTTGTCCCAGCGGGAAGCCTCTTGATTGCGGATCATCTGCCGCAGGTCGCGAGCCAGATTGATCATCATCGCCACGTTCCACTCGGCGATCGCCGTATCGAACACACCGCGCGCGTTAGCGGCCCGAATGCCGCGTTCGACGAGATTCTTGCCGTAGAGCTGCGCGTAGCCGACGGAGGATATCTGAATGAAGCGGAGCTTCGGCATGTCGGCCAAGTTCGTCGGCGGCAACGTGCAGACGAGCACCTCGGCGTCGGCGGCCAATTCTTCCGCAAGCGGCTGCGGCGCGGCCATGAGCTGCAACGGCTCGACTTCGCTGATGCGCAACTCCGGTCGTGCTCGTAAGCGAGCCAGGGCGGCGGAATCAGGTTTGACTTGGCTGACGATATGAGGCATGCGGTTAAATTCCAATGATCAATGACCAATTTCCAAACAAACTGCAATGATCAAAAGTTCAATCATCGATGCAACTCATTTTGGTCATTCGGTGTTTGGCACTTGTTTGGAATTTGGTGCTTGGTCATTGGTCATTACTCAATCCGTCAGTATCTTCCCCGGCACGCTGTTAAATTCGCCGCTGCCCGGCACAAACGGGTAGCGGTTCTTGATTTCGTCCGTGAGCGTGATGCCGAGGCCCGGCTTTTCAGGCGGCAGGACGTCTCCTTTGTCGAAGCGGAACGAATCGCCGGCGATATCCGTGTGAATAGTTCCCAGCGCTGGCAACACTTCGCAGATCACGCAGTTGCGGGCGGCAAACGCACAGTGAACGTTTTGCATGAGCGCGCCGCCAGCGCCGGCCGCATGCGTGGCGATGTGCTTGCCGCGGCCGTCCAAGAGCGCTGACACGCGCATGAATTCACCGAGTCCGCCGGTGAAGGCCGCGTCGGGCTGGCCGATATCGAAGCAATCGCGTTCGGCGAAGACGCGCCATTCGTACATCGCCGTCAGGCACTCGCCGCCGGCGATCGGCACGGATGTTCCGCGAGCCAATTCGGTGTAGCCCCAAGGATCGGTGTAGTGCAGCGGCTCTTCAAAGAAGAACAGCCCGTACGGTTCGACGGCCCACATCACGGCCTGCGCAATGCCGAGATCCCACGTGAATCGCGAGGAGTTGCCCATGTGACCGTCGAGCATCAGCCGCACGTCGGGGCCGACATGCTTGCGGGCGAAAGCGACTTTGCTCCCTTCAAACTCGGCGGCCTCAGGCGCGGTGCGCGGCGTATAGCCCCCCTTCCCTTTCGTGAAGCTGCCGGCTCCGAGCTTCACGCCGGTAAACCCGAGGCCGAGGTAGAAGTCGAGCTTGCGGGCCAGTTCTTCCTGCGGATAGTTGCTCGGCCCGCCCGATGCATAGCAGGGAATTCGCTCGTGCTGCCGCCCGCCGAGAAGTTCGTACGTCGGCACGCCGTGCATCTTCCCTTTGAGATCCCAGAGCGCGGCTTCGATGCCGTTGATCACGGTGACGCCGAGCCCGACGCGTCCCCAAAAGTTGCCGCTGTGATACATCCGCTTCCAGAGCGTATGCACGTCGTCGGGCGATTGGCCGATCAGGATCGGCTTCATGAAGTCGACGATCGGCGGCACACCTTCAGGGAAGAAATATCCGGCGTACGTCTCGCCGTAGCCGACGAGGTCCGTGTCGGTGAGGATTTCGATGAAGGCGGCGCTGCGGCGCGGGCGCAAGGCCGTGATATAGGGATCGTTGCTGTAAGGCCCGGTGAGAAGGACGGTGCGAACATCCGTAATGCGCATGGCGAGGCCGGCAAGCGGGTTTGTCTGAGGCGGGACGAGAACGATCGGCAAGCGTGCGGTAGCCTCGCACTTCGGAGAGGCGGATGCAAGCAAATTTGACGGAGCTTTCAGCGCGGTCGCATCACGACTAAGCTGAGCACAATCACTGTTCTTACGAGGAACGCAAAACGATGACGACAATCCTTGCCGGCCTTTGCTTGGCGTGCGCGGCGGCCGAACCGGCCGCGGCGTTGAAGCCGCATCCGCAGGCCGTAGCCAACAGTCATGCGCCGGGGGAAGTTGATAACCCGGCGCTCGTACCGTACATCGTGGCCGATCCGAAGTCGCTGCCGGGGATCGTCGTCGACGAAACGGAGGCGACGCTCATCGGGAGTTGGCAATATTCCACTCACACGCCGCCGTACGTCGGCCTCGGCTACTTGCACGATCAGAAGGCCGGCAAAGGAGAGAAGTCCGTGACGTTTACGCCCAACCTGCCGAAGGCCGGTCGCTACGAGGTAAGAATCGCACATTGTTACAACGTGCGGCGGGCGACGACCACGCCGATCACCATTCATCACGCCGACGGCGAAACCACGGTGCGGATCAATCAGCAAGAAACGCCTGAACACGCGAAGCTCTTTCGTACGCTGGGGACGTTCCGGTTTGAAGCCGGCCGCGAGGGCTGGGTGCGAGTTTCCAACGACGGTACGGAACCGAACAAGGTGGCGATCGCCGACGCCATGCAATGGCTGCCGGTGGAAGAGAAGTGAGTTGATGTGGCACTCGTCACAACAAGCCAAAACGGAAATGAAATCTCTATGACCGCTCCCCTGCCCCGCGTCATGGCCGATGGTCCGCTTGCTCCGGCCGTGCTCGACTTATTGGCGGGCGAGGTCGAGTGGGTGCCTTGGACCAGCGAACCATCGGCCGAATATGCGGACGTGGCGGGCGTGTATACGTATGGGCATCCGCATGTCGGCGGAGCACTCCTGGATCGATTGCCGAACGTGCGTGTCGTGAGTAATTACGGCGTCGGCGTCGACCACATCGATGTGCCGGCTGCGGCCGAGCGCAAGATTCCGGTCGGCAACACGCCCGGCATTCTCGACGGTGCGACGGCCGATATGGGCTTCGCCCTGCTCTTGGCGTCGGCCCGGCGGATTGTCGAAGGCGATCATTACGCCCGCTGTGCGGAGTTTACCGTTTACGATCCCGGCTACATGCTCGGACGCGAGGTGCACTCTTCGACCTTGGGCATCATCGGCATGGGACGCATCGGCGCTCAGGTGGCTAAGCGAGCTCGCGGGTTCGACATGCGGGTGCTGTACCACAACCGGCGGCGGCGTGAAGACGTCGAAGCGTCGCTCGGCGCGGAATACTCGTCACTCGACGACCTGCTGGCTGCGGCCGATTACGTGATGCTCTGCTGCCCAATGACCGACGCCACGCGCGGCATTATCAATCGCGCTGCGTTCGCAAAGATGAGGCCGACGGCGACGCTCGTGAACATCGCTCGTGGACCGGTCGTCGACACTCAGGCGCTGTACGAAGCTTTGGTAGAGCGAAAGATCGCCGCGGCCGCGCTCGACGTCACCGATCCGGAACCGCTGCCGCGCGATCATCCGATGTTGCAGTTGCCGAACGTCACGATCGCCCCGCACCTCGGAAGTGCGACGATTGAAACGCGGCGACGCATGGCGGAGCTCTCCGTCGAGAATTTGCGAGCCGGTTTGGCCGGTCGGCCGTTGCCGAATGAAGTGCGTCTCGGCGGTTAAGCCGGCGTCGTCCAGCGAGCGATGTGCGCCAAACTCGCGCCGTGCCGCGCGCGACGACGTGCGAAACCGACTCAGGTCGTGATGCTGTAAGCAGTTATGATGTCGACCAGCATCTTGCCGAACGGGCTCGGTTATGGCAAAATATATAGACTTCGGTCGACGTGTCCCTCCCACCTGCCGTCCATCGATTCGGGCATGTCGTCGGGCCTCGGCCTGCGGCATCGCCTCCCGCCTCGCAACTCTCGCCGCCTCTCAGGATTTGCCATGTCGAAAGACTTGCGCTGTCGTCCCGCGTCGCTCTCTGCGCGGTCGCCGCTCTAGTATGGACACCGTTTCCTAGCAAGGTCGTTGCCGCTCCGACGGTCGCCGCACCGGCCGTGTCATGGGACTTCGATCCCGAAGAAGAAACGCCGCTCATGGCGCACGGCGGCGTTCATCGCGACGTGCCGGGCCCGCGCCCGCCGATCTACCCGACGTTCGACTCCGGCAACACGGCCGTGAAGTTCGACGGCAGCGGAGCCTACTACTCGTTTGCCGACACCGGCGCGAAGAGCCCGCTCGACTTCACCAACGGCGACTCAATCACGATCGAAGCCTGGCTGAAAGTCGACGAACTGAAGGAAGGCGAGAATCTGTACGTGATCGGCAAAGGCCGCACCGGCGCGGCGGGGTTCGCGCGCGATAATCAGAACTGGGCCTTGCGCATTCGCGGCAACAAAGGCAAAGCGTGCGTGAGCTTTTTGTTCGCCACGCCGAATGTGCCGGGCAAGACGCCGACCGACGCCCATTGGCATCGCTGGACGACGCACGACGGCTTCAACCCGAAACAAGGCTGGCACCACATCGCCGCGACGTACAAGTTCGGCGAACCGGAAAGCGTGCGAGGCTGGGTCGACGGCAAGTCGCTCGCCGGCAGTTGGGACATGGGAGGACCGACGAAAGACGCGCCGGTCGTGGACGACGACGAAGTGTGGATCGGTTCGTCAAACGGTGCTCGCGCCGGCAACAGCTTCCGCGGCACGCTCGACATGGTGGCCGTGCATCGCGTAGTGCTCGACGACAAAACGCTGACGTCGCGTTTTCGCCGCGTTGGTGAAGAATTGGCTGCGAAGCCGGCTCCTGAAACCATGCCGGACCTCGGCGCACTGCCGGTCGACCAAACGACGCTGACGTTCCACGAAGGGATGCCGGCCCATGATCGCTGGCTGAACGACGACGAAAAATGGCCGGCCGAAACCATGCGCTGGTCGGGCGATGCGATGTTGCTATCGCGATTGCCCGTGCGTTACGACGATTGGGGCGTTCGCGAAGGCTGGAAAGCCCCGGTGCTCGTGCGGATGGCGGCCGACGTGAAGCTGCCGCAAGGGAAGCAAACGCTGCTGATGCGAGCACGCGGACTCAGCCGGCTGTGGGTCGACGGCAAAGTCGTGGCGCACACGAAGGCGGTTTCCGGGTCGCCGAGCGGCGAGGAGCATATCACTCCGGTCGCTGAAGCACTGCACCGGGCATGCGGCGGGCGTCGCACCGTTTGCAGGAACAGATCGTCGAAATCGACGTGGCGTCCGGCGGCGTCAGCCGCGTGGTGCTCGAAACTTTGGCCGGCGGCGCGAAGTTTCGTCCGATTACCGGCGAACTCACTGTGGCGTTGCGATCGACCGACGGCCAGTCGTATGCGCTGCTGCGTCCGCAGGCCTTGAGCGATGCGACGTTGGCGCTCACCGACGCGGCCGTGGGTGCGAAGCTGGCGGAGATTGAGGAAACGCTCGCCGCGTACGACGATGTGCAGCGGCGCGAAGCAGCGAAGTCGCAAGACGAGTTCTGGAACAAGCGGCATGCCGCCGCGAAGGCCTGGGCCGATAAGAACCCGGTGCCGACCGCACCGACCGGCTTGACGAAGAGCGGTAACCCGATCGACGCGTTCCTCGCTCAAAAGATCGCCCATGCTCAGGCCGCCCAGGCCGAGACTTCGCTGGCCGATGCCAAACACTTCCACGACAAGGTGCTGCCGATCTTGCGCAACGAGTGCTTCCGTTGCCACGGCGAAAAGAACAGGGGTGGCTTGCAGCTTGATAGCCGCGAAGCGGCGCTCAAGGCAGGCGACTCGGAACTGCCCGCCGTGACGCCGGGAGACGTCGAAGCGAGCGAACTCATTCGCCGCGTGCTCAGCCACGACGAATCGGAACGAATGCCGCCGACCGGCAAGGGGCTGACGGCCGAGCAGCAGCAGTTGCTCGTCGATTGGGTGAAGGCCGGAGCCGCTTGGCCGGCGCGTCCGTTGGAACCGGAGCAAACGGCGCTCGCATCTGTCGTCGACGACGGGGCGTTTCTGCGTCGAGCGTATCTCGACACGGTCGGCGTCGTCCCCTCGCAGCAGGACGTCGAAGAGTTCCTGGCCGATCATTCTCCCGACAAACGCACGAAGCTGATCGATCGCCTCTTGGCCGACGATCGCTGGGCCGATCATTGGATGGGCTACTGGCAAGACTTGTTGGCCGAAAATCCGACGATGATCAACGCCACGCTCAACAGCACCGGTCCGTTCCGCTGGTTCTTGCACGATGCGCTCCGCGACGGCAAGCCGCTGGATCGGATGGTGACCGAACTCATGATGATGCGCGGCGGTCAGCACGACGGCGGCAGCGCCGGCTTCGCGTTGGCCGCACAGAACAACGCGCCGATGGCCGCCAAGGCGCACGTAATCGCCGGAGCGTTCCTCGGGCTCGAACTGCAATGTGCCCGCTGCCATGATTCGCCGTATCACAGCACGACGCAGAAAGACTTGTACGCGCTTTCGGCGATGCTGAGCCGCAAGAGCGTCACCGTGCCGAAGACGAGCAGCGTGCCGGCCGGGTTCTTTGAAAAGAAGCAGCGTGAATCGCTCATCAAGGTGACGCTCAAGCCGGAGCAACCGATCAAGCCGGAATGGCCGTTCGCCGAAGTGACCGGCGCGGCCGACGACGAACTGGTCGACGCCTTGTGCGAAGATCCGAAGGACTCGCGGGAACGGTTCGCCGCTTTGGTGACCGCGCCGCAAAACACGCGATTTGCGCAGGTCGTGGTGAATCGGATTTGGCGGCGTTACCTCGGGGCGGGCATCGTCGAACCGGTCAACGATTGGGAAGGAAAACGGGCCAGTCATCCGGAGTTGCTGAAGTTCCTGGCTCACGAATTCGTCGCCGGCGGATACGACGTGAAGCATATCGTCCGGCTCGTGATGACCTCGGACGCCTATCAACGCGAGGCTCGTGGCAACAATCTGACGGCCGACGCCTCGCTGCGATTCTTCAACGCACCGGACCGACGGCGACTTTCAGCCGAACAAGTGGTCGACTCGCTCTTTGCAGCCGCAGGCGTGCCGATGGACGCGGAGAGCATGACGCTCGATCCCGACGGACGCCGTGCGGCAAGCAATCGCAACGACTTCGGCGTGCCGACGCGCTGCTGGCAGCTTGTGAGCCTGTCGAACGAGCGCGATCGCCCGAGCCTGACTTTGCCGCGCGCCGCCGTGGTGGCGGAAGTGCTGGAAACGTTCGGTTGGTCGGCCGCGCGGCAGGTGCCGAAGAACGATCGGGAGACGGCTCCCAACGTGCTGCAACCGGGTGCTCTGGCCAACGGCGCTGGCCACGACGTTGACACGGGCCGCGTATCATTCGCCGTTGGCCGAATTGGCGGTCGAAGCGAAATCGCCCGAGCAATTGGTCGACTCGGTCTTTCTAAGATTCTTGAGTCGTAAGCCGACGACGACCGAACAAGAAACGTTCGTCGCCGCGCTGGCCGAAGGATTTGCCGCTCGGCTCGTGCCGGTCGATCAGGTCAAAACGCCGGCTGCGCCGGAACTCTTGCCGCAAGTCACGTGGTCAAACCATTTGCGGTCGGAAGCCAACGTGATTCAGCAAGAGTGGGAGCGACGTACCCGCGTCGGCCCGCCGGCTGATCCGCGGTTGCAAGCGGGCTGGCGCGAAACGTACGAAGACTTCGTTTGGAGCGTCGTCAACTTGCGCGAGTTTGTCTGGATGCCGTAAGGTTCGTCGGTCGATCTTGGTTTGAGCCTAATACTACTAACGTCGAGAGACGCCATGAGTTTGAATCGCCGCCAGTTTTTGTCCGCCGCCGCCACGACGTTGGCTCCCGCCTTTCTGCCGAGCGGCGCGCTGCGAGCGAGCACGGAGAGCCCCTTGCTGCGCGGCAAGGCCGAACACGTAATTTCCATCTGGCTCGGCGGCGGTATGGGTCAGGTCGACACGTTCGACCCGAAGCGCAAGGGAGACCCGAAGAAGAAGGTCGCCGGAAGCTACTATGACAGCATCCCGACGGCCGTCGACGGCGTGCGGCTCTGCGAACATTTCCCGAAGCTCGCGCCGCTGATGGACCGCGTGACGGCCGTGCGCACTGTGAACCATGCCGTGATTGACGAGCATGCGGCGGCGACGAATTGGATGCACGTCGGTCGGCCGGTCAGCGGCACGGTCGTGTATCCGTCGTTCGGTTCCATTATTGCGCACGAGCGCGGTGCGGCCGGCGAGAACGCGCCGCCGTACGTTTTGATCGGCTATCCGAACGTCACGCGCGGCCCCGGATTTCTCGGCGCCAAAGCCGGCTATCTTTATCTGACCGACACCGGTCGCGGGCCTGCCGGTCTTTCGCGGCCTGAAGGTGTGGGAGACGCTCGTGCGGCACGCCGCGAGAAATTCTTATCGTCGCTCCGTTCGCAGCAACCGCAGACCGACGACAAACGACTGCTCGACTATGAAGCGGCCATCGACCAAAGCCTGAAGCTTAGCGGGCCGGACTTCATGCGGAGCTTCAACCTGCACGAAGAGAAGGACGACCTCCGAAACAAGTACGGCGGTGAGTTCGGGCAACGCTGCTTGCTCTCTCGCCGCTTGTGCGAGCGCGGCGTGCGGTTCATCGAGGTGTCGCACAACTTGAACTTCTTGAACGGCGCCGGCTGGGACGTTCATAACGACGGCATCGTCAACCAGCACAAGCTCGTGCTCGAACTCGATCAGGCGATGAGCGCGCTCGTCGAGGATCTGGAAAGCCGGAAGATGCTCGACAAGACGCTGATCGTGGTGACGACCGAGTTCGGCCGGCCGCCGGAATTCGACGGCGGCGGCGGTCGCGGACACCAAGGATCAGCGTTTACTTGCGTCTTGGCCGGCGGCGGCCTGAAGCACTGCGGGGCCTACGGCGAGACCGACGAACTCTCAAAAAAGATTGTTCGTGATCCGGTCTCCGTGCCCGACTTCTTTGCGACGATTCACGCGGCGGTCGGCGTCGATTACACGAAGAATCTCTACGACGGCGATCGCCCGGTGCCGGTGACCGACGGCGGACAGGCGATCAAAGCTTTGTTCGCGTAGACGCCGGGCGCCGCCGGCTGGTCCACCAGTGGCACGCATGTGCCGCGCTCTTTGTTAAGCGGCGGCCGGTTGCGAGCGGCGCGGCCAAGCAAAACCGCGCGGGCGGGTTTCCACGTAAATCCATACGGCGACCGCCGCGGCCAGAAGCAGAATGCTCACATGCTGCGAAATACTCAGCTGCGTGCCGAACATCCCCGGCTCGTCGATGCGGATTTCCTCCAAGAGAAATCGCGAGATCGGATGGATCGTCAGCAGCAGCGCGAACGTCTCGCCGTCGCGTCGGCTCAGCGGCGTGAAGGCTAAGAGCAAGAGCATGCCGAGCACGGCGTCGACAGCCGCGTAGAGCTGCGCCGGATGCGTCGGCAAGCTGTGCTGCGTGAGGCCGGGCAACGCCGCAACGGTCCGCGTGCCGCGATCCGTCGTGAGATGCAGCGGCAGCCGATCGTCGCGCACGGCGTAAAACAAGAGAGCGCGAGTTTCTTCGAGCGACACGGCCGGTGCGCCGTTGACCGCGAGAATTCGTTCGCCGACGACGAGGCCGGCCTTGGCGGCGGGGCCGTCGGTCTCCACGCTCACGACCGTCGGCGCGGCGTCAGACTTTCCCGGGCCCGAAGGTTGCGAGGCCAGCAAAAAGCCGAACACCTTCCCCTGCTCCACTTGGCGGATATGCGGAGGCGAGCCGGCCGGAAATTCCACGGCCCACGGCGCGGCGCAGGTGTCGCCGAAGCAGCAGCCGTTGCAATAGCAGCCGATGCGACCGAGCGCCAGCCCGAGGAGCATGCCAGGAGCGGCCAAGTCGGCCAAAGCGAACATCGGCAGCTTGTGCTTGAAGGCAAAACCGGCGAACGCCGCCATCGCGCCGAGGAACCCGCCGAACACGACCAACCCGCCTTGCGTCATGTTCAAGACGCCGATGATCGTTTCGCCAAGCGACTCGCGCTGGAAGCTCTTCCAATATTCAATGACGTAAAACGCTCGCGCACCGACCATGCCGGCGACGAAGACCCACAGCGCAAGGTTGAAGATCATTTCCGGCGACACGCCGACGCGACGCGCCCGCCATACGGTAAGTCCCACGCCGGCGACGATGCCGGAGAGCAGCATCACGCCGTAGCCGCGAATGGCGATGCCCGTCACGCCCGTGGCTTCGTCATGGACCATGATCCGCGGTACGACGTACACGATGACGAGCCCGACGACGGCCATGACCCCCAGCGACGTCAGAAGATCGGAATTGAATCCGGAACGTCGCCCCTGCAGCACGGCGTAGACCACGCACCACGCGGCCCACAACGCGGCGACGACGCCGAAGCCGAACAGCGGCACGCCGGCGATTTCATTGGGGATGACGAACAACGTCTGCAGCATGGATGCGAACTCGGGCTAAAGCGTCGGACGGCGAGACGAAGCAAGCTGTGCGAAGAATCCGCGCATTGCCGCATCGGGCAAGAGCGAAACGGGCGGCGCATTCTCGCCCGGCGGCGGTAAGGACTTAGCGTTATGCTAGCGGCACATTGTCGATCAGGCGGGTCGTGCCGACGAAGGCGGCGACCAGCGCGACGAGCGGGCGTTCGGGCCCGGCCGGTTCGCGCAAGGTTTCGGCGTCGACGACCACGGCGTATTGCACGCGACATTCCGGCGCGGTCGTCAGTTCCGCTTGCAGCACGTTGCGCAACTTCATCGCCTCGCGCTCGCCGGCGCCGGCCGCGGCTTCCGTCTTTCGCAAAGCTCGGCTGATGACCAACGCCGTCTTACGATCGGCAAGCGAGAGATAGGCGTTGCGACTGCTCATCGCCAGACCGTCGGGCTCGCGCACCGTGGGCTGCACGCGAACTTCGATCGGCACGTCAAAGTCGCGGACCATTTGCCGGACGACGAGCGTTTGCTGGTAGTCTTTGCGACCGAAGTAGGCAAAGTCGGCCGCGGCCATTTGAAACAGTTTGAGTACAACCGTCGCCACGCCGCGAAAATGGCCCGGACGAAATTCCCCTTCGAGCGGTTCGGCGACCCCGCCGATTTCGACAAACGTCGCGTGGCCCGCCGGATAAACTTCCGCGTTGTCGGGAGCGAAGACGAGATCGGCTCCCGCGGCGCCCACCGCCGCAACGTCCGCTTCCAGCGTGCGCGGGTACTTCGCGAAATCTTCCTTCGGCCCGAACTGCGTCGGATTGACGAACACCGTGACGACGGTGAAGCCGCACTCGGCCGCCGAAGCCTCGACGAGGCTGACGTGCCCGGCGTGCAATGCGCCCATCGTGGGAACAAGCCCGACTTTCTTACCGGCGCGGCGCGCCGCAGTCACGGCGGTTCGCAACTCGGTGACGGAACGAACGATCGACGGTGTCTTCAAGGGCGTGTGCTGCGGTATTCAAGGCGGTTAACTAAATCGACGCGGCAGGTCAGCCGGCGGCATCGAGAGCTGCGGCGAACTCGGCCAAAGACTCTTCGCGACGGCGCACGTCGAGTTCGACTTGCGGCAGCCCGAACCCGCCGGCTTGAAACCCGGCGTCGTCGGCGACGAGCCGTGCGATCAGCCGCGGCGGCCGCAAGCTTTCGGACAGGGCGAAATCATCTTCCGCGACGCCGCCTGCGAGCGTCCGCAATTCATCGACCAAGTAACCGTCGTCGGCGACCCATTGGTCACCGGCGTCGGCCAGCGATGCGACGATCGCCATCCGCCGGGCTTCAGCGAATTTTACTCGCTGCTCGGGCTGCGGACCATCGACGGCGGCGAGTGTTTCAAACGCCGGAATTTCCCCGGGCGTGGGGTCGACAAGTCGGGCCCGACTGACTTCGGCGGCTTCCGCGGCAAACTGCATGCGAAAGCCGGGAGACATTCCGACGAACGCCACATAGCGCGGCGCAGTTTCTAAATGGTCCGCGAGTTCACGCATCGTGCGGCCGAGGAACGGGTGCCGCATGTCCCCCGCCGCTTCCGCGGCACCGCGCAATACGAACTTGCGAAAGCTCAACCGCGGGTGCGGAATCGTCAGTTCCGGCGTTCGCAAGACGACGTCGTCGAAGAGAAGCAGATCCAGATCCAGCGTACGCGGTCCCCAGGGTACGTTGCGATCGCGGTCGTGCATCAGTTCGACGGCATGCAACTGTTGCAGCAAGGCCTGCGGCGCGAGCGAGGTTTCCCACAATGCCGCGCCGTTGAGAAAGGCTTCTTGTCCGAGCGGTCCGCCGATCGGAGACGTTTCGTACCAGCGGCTACGGGCGACTTCGCGCAAGCCGTTCAGCGCCGCCAGCGCCAGGCAGGCGGAGCTCAACGTTGCCGGCGCGATCGCCCAGATTGGAACCGGCGCGAGAAGTGCCAGAGCCATAGCAGTCGGAACGTCGAAATTCCGCGCGACGTCCTTGTGGCGCTCAGGCGAAACGAGGCAATAAAAAACGCCCATCGGGAAGCGGCCGTTTCTTCATAAAAGGCCGCTGCCCGAGGGCGTAGACGAACGCGAGTGCGCAGCAATCGCGAGTGCAAAAATGAATGGGGGGGCTATCCAGGCCGCAACAGAGTCGCCGAATTCGATCCGTCGGTCACGCCCCCAATATCTTTGGCATCCTCGCAGAGATCCGACTTCGCAAAGGTGCGTCCTGCGTCTTCGTGCGTGCGTCGCTTGCGGCGATCACACGCGGAGAAGCCCGACCTTGATCGTGGTCCGACACAGGGGCGAAGAAGTCTCGAACAAAACGCTCGTCGTCTCTTGGCTACGGCGTGAACGACGAAGAACGTCGACGGCCGAGGGCTACTGAAACCGATCGAAAAACGCAGCTCAGGACTATGAAAAGGTCTGCGGTCACCGCCGACGTTCAACGCTCGTTGTGCCGAACATGAAGTGGGTATTTTGTCGGCAGCGCACGGGTTGTCAAGACGCGGGCGAGGCAAAAACGGCCGAGGTTTTACGGCAAGAAAGAGTTGCAATTCCGGGAGCATTCGCTCCCCTCGTGTTTTCACAAGCACGGCGACGGGGGGATGCACGATCGGCCTCGTGACGAGCCGCAAAACTTTTTTTCTACAACGTGCGACAATGCGCGAGCGCGGGCGAATTCGCGCACACCTGCGCAAGCCGTTCGGCGCTAAGCACGGCATGCAAAACGGTCTCGCCTTCCTCGGCTCGTGCTAGCACTTCGCCCCACGGATCGACGATCAGCGAATGTCCGTACGTCTCAAGCACCGCATGTTTGCCGGTTTGATTCGAGGCCGCGACAAAACATTGATTTTCCACGGCCCGCGCACGACACAGAAGTTCCCAATGATCGCGACCCGTGGTCTTAGTGAAGGCCGCAGGCACGACGACGGCACCGCGCGAACGTCGGCAAACCTGCGAAACAGTCGGGAAACCGCAGGTCGTAACAAATGGCCGCAGCCGTGACGACGGCGTCGGCTTGCGCAGGGCTGCGCAGTTCACGGACGTGCGGATCGGCACGGCAAGAGACGTGGTGACGACGTCGCGTACCCGGGGCGAGCCAAGAGCTTTCGCAGTAGGTGAGCTTGCCCGGCAAGTCAACGTCGAACAGATGCAGCTTGCGATATACGGCCCGCACTTCACCGGCGGAATCGATCAACAGCGACGTGTTGTGAGCCTTGTTCGGATCGGCCGATTGTTCGCAAAACGTTCCGCCAACAAGGACGATGCCGAGCGACCGCGCCAAAGCGCCAGAGATGTTGCGCAGGTCGGGCCGTCGAGCGGTTCGGCCTCGCGCAGAACATGACGCGGCGGTCGCCGAGGCAATTGAAGTATTCCGGCAACACGACGAAGCGAGCCCCGTCAGACACGGCCTGCCGCACCAAACGTTCGGCAGTGGCAAGGTTCGTCGATTTTATCTTCGCCGGAACACATCTGAACGACGGCGATTGAAAGGTCGTGCTGCATCGAAGAATTGAGCGAGGACGAGCATCGGGGAAGAACGCCTCGTCAGCATATGTCGCCGGGGAGCGGCGTC
>JASGKB010000026.1:0-388763 GCA_049840675.1 Pirellulales bacterium | reverse complement strand
CAAGCCCCACACCGGCGCCACCGATTACGACTTCGCCGGGAACTTCCGGAGGAACGAGCCGACCGTGGGCGTCCACCAGCGCAATCACCGCGCCGTCAATAGGCGGGCCGATCGGCGGTGCGATGTCCGGCGGCAATGCGTCCGCCTTGCGCGGATCGTGCTCGTAGAGCATGGCGCAAATCGTTCGCTTCCGTCGGGCCGTAGGCGTTGAACCAGCGAATGCCGTCGCCGCCGGCTCGCAGGAAACGTTGAAAGGTCGCCGCGGTCGCACGCTCGCCGCCCGTCATCACGGCACGAACGGTTGTCGGAAAACGCCGGCCGACGTCGGCCAAATAGTTGGTGAGCTGCGCACAGAGCGAGGTCGGCATGTCGAGCACCGTCAGGCGCTCCGTTGTCGCCAGATCCAGCAATCGTTCGAGCGATTCCAAAACGTCGGCCTGCGGCAAGACGAGCGTGCGCACGCAGCAGAGCGGTGCAAACACTTCTTCCAGCGCCGCATCGAAACATGGTGACGACAACGTCGTCGTGCGATCATCGGCCGAGTAATCCATGGCGCGACGCACGGCCGCATTCTGTGCGGCCAAGTTGCCGTGCGTCAGCACGACTCCCTTGGGAGTGCCAGTGGAACCCGACGTGTACAAGATGACGGCCGGATCGGTTGCGGCAAATTGAGGCCGATTCGAAGCGACCGTTGGCGCGGCATCGACGAACGGCTCCTCGATCATAATCGTGGAAGCGGCGTCGAACTCCTCGGACTGCAGCAGTTGACGACCGACGACCAACAGCGCCGGGACCGAGTCGGAGAAAATCCGTCGTCGTCGACCCGGCGGATACTTGGGATCGAGCGGAACGTAAATCGCTGAAGTTGCCGAATACCGAGAATTGCGGCGGCTCCGTCGATCGAACGATCGACGCAGGAAGGCACGCGCGATCGCCTGATCGAACGCCGCGGCTTCGCAGCCCGGCGGCGGCCGCATCGGCTCGCCGCAGCAGCTCGCCGTACGTCGCCGAACGATCGTGCTCGACGACGGCCGTAGCCAGCGGTCGCTCCTCGGCTTGCACCGCAACGGCGGCGATGATAATTGGCACGTCGTATGACTGCACTGCGCCAACGCTTGCGACAATTGCTTGTTCGAAAGCTTGGCATCGAGCAGGCTAAAGCGACTGACCGGGTCGTGAAGCCGGTCGTTCCGACAAGCGTCGGCCAGTTGAGCGAGCAGATGTTTCGTCAGAGCCGACGCTGGTCGGCCGCTGCGGTCGAATAAAGAGCTGGGCGTACTCCAGGCGAAGCGTCGAGTTTCACCGGCTTCAGTGGCGAGCGTCAGCGGACCATCGGATCGTTCGAGAAGTTCGGCAGTTCTCGTCGGGTGAGGTCCGTCGGCCGTCTCGAACATCGTCGACGTCGGCTTGATGTCGGTGAACATCAGCACCGTCGAGAAGACCCCTGCCGCTCAACGAGGGCCGCCCAGTTGGCGAGCGATCTCTTGCGGCGGCGTCAGCTCATGCCGCCGCAGAGAGCGCGACTTCTTGTCGCAATGCTTGGAGAAATTGTTGCAGCGTGGATTGACCGTCAAATCGCACGCGGAACGGCATGGTATCAATCGCATACCGACGATCGATTCGCAATCGGCCAGCGGCAATTGCGACAGGCACGCACGGAGCCGAACGTTTGATCGTCGACGCCGGTCGTCGCGGCGAGAGTCAGGCCCCACGCGGCTTGTACAAGCATGTGAGACGTGATGCCGGCCCGCTCGGTCGCTTGCTTCGGTCGGCGGTGTCCGCAGCCGAGTAGTCGTAAGCGATTTCGCCGGTAACGAATTCATCGAAGTTGGCCGTAGCGCGTGCTTCGCGAAGCAGAGGCAGCCGTACTTCCGGACGATCGGCCAGCGCGGCCTGCCAGTAGTCGGCCGAGCAACCGTGATCGCGGGCCTCAAGCAGTCGCACGACGTCGACCATTTCCGCCGTCGCCTTAGGCGCTGCCGGGTGCGACGGCGCCACAACGGAACGCATCGTAGCGTTCGAAAAGTTCACGGCCGAGCAAGGCGAGCGAGCGGCCGTCGAGCAGCGCGTGGTGATAGGTACAAAGGAATCGCACGTCGTCGGCCGTTCGCAACATGGCAACTCGCCATTGCGGACGACCTTCGCGAGCCGAGGCCTCCAGGTCGAAGCCTTGCGCAGATCGGCGACGAAGAAACTCTTCGATGCGCCGAGGCGTCGCCCGGCGAAAGTTGCGTCAAATCGAGTTCCGTCCACGCGGCCAGCGCTTCGGCAACGACGAACTGCCGGAACGCGCCATTGTCGGTCGCTTCGAACACCGTGCGAAGCGCGGCATGCCGCGCAACGACGGTCGTCCAAGCTTGCCGTAGCGCGGCGATATCCACTTGCTCCCGAAGCGTGACGATCCACTGTTCCACGTACATGCCGGCGCACGGACGCGTCGTCGAAGCGACGAGCATCGCGTGTTGCAGCGGCGTCAGTGAAAAACGTTCCGGCATCGGGGAGCGGTGCGACAGCAGGCTACGTGGGTCAGGAGTTCGGCGAAGTTACGGGACGACACAACTCGATCAGCATCCCGCCGGTCGACGAAGGATGGAGAAACGCGATCTCGGCGCCATGAGCGCCGCGACGCGGGGCACGATCAATCAATCGCAAACCGGCCGACTCGGCGGCGGCCAACGATTGCGCGACGTCGTCGACCGTGTAAGCCGTGTGATGGAGGCCGGGCCCGCGCTTCTCGAGAAACTTGGCGATTGGCGAGTCCGAATCGGTCGGTTCGAGCAGTTCCAAGTTCACGGCCATCGGCCCGTCGCCAAGACGAAAGAAGGCGACGCGAACTTTCTGTTCCGTGACGACTTCTTCCCCTTCAAACGTCGCGCCCAGCACGCCTTCATAGAACGTCGCGCGGCCTCCAGACTCGGCACGGCGATGCCGAGGTGATTCAGACCGAGAATGCCGATCGAGGTGGTTAGCATAGTTAAAGATTGCACACTCCTGGCGGGTGTGCCGGCGTCGGACAACTTGTCGGACTGCGACGACGGCAGGTGAGGCTTATACCGAGTGAAAGGCCTCGGAATACTCCCCGAATGCAGTAGCGAGCACCTGGCAAATTTCGCCGACCGTGGCGTAGGCTTTCACAGCCGTAAGGATCGGGGGCAGCAGATTTTCGTTTGTGGCCGCTGCGGCAGCGACGGCGGCCAACGATTCTCGCACGGTTGCGTCGTCACGACGGTTGCGCAATTCCCGCACGCGTTCGACTTGGCGCGCCGTCGCAGCTTCGTCGACTCGGAACAGCGGCACTTCGGTTTCCGCGCCGGACGTGAAGCTATTCACGCCGACGATCTGCCGCCGACCGTCGTCGATCGCGCGGTTGAACGCATAGGCCGATTGCTCGATCTCGCGTTGCGGATAGCCTTGCTCGATGGCGGCGACCATCCCGCCCAATTCGTCAACGGTCGCGATGTACGCGGCCGCTTCACGTTCGATGCGGTCGGTGAGTTGTTCGACGTAGTAGCTGCCGCCGAGCGGGTCGACCGTATTGGCCGCACCGCTTTCGCAGGCGATCACTTGCTGCGTGCGGAGCGCCAACTGTGCCGCGGCTTCCGTCGGCAGCGAGAGGGCTTCATCTTTGCTGTTGGTGTGCAGAGATTGCGTGCCGCCCAACACGGCGGCCAACGCTTGCAGCGCCACGCGTACGACGTTGTTCTCCGGCTGCTGGGCGGTGAGCGTAACGCCGCCGGTTTGTGTATGAAACCGCAGCATCCAACTGCGCGGGTCTTGTGCGCCAAAACGTTCGCGCATGATGCGAGCATACAATCGTCGGGCCGCACGGAACTTGGCCGCCTCCTCAAACACGTCGGTATGTGCGGCGAAAAAAAACGCCAATCGCGGGGCGAAGTCGTCGATCGCCAGACCGGCCTTGAGTGCGGTTTCGATGTAGCATACGGCGTCGGCGAGCGTGAAGCCGACCTCTTGCGCGGCCGTGCTGCCGGCTTCGCGAATGTGATAGCCGGAGATGCTGATCGTGTTGAACTTCGGCACATGACGGGTGCAATACGCGAAGATGTCGCTCGTGAGCCGCAGCGACGGGCCCGGCGGAAAGCGATACGTGCCGCGGGCGATGTATTCTTTGAGAATGTCGTTTTGCAGCGTACCAGTGAGCTTGTGCGGCGGGACGCCTTGTCGCTCGGCGACGGCCACGTACATCGCCAGCAAGACGGCGCTCGTGGCGTTGATCGTCATCGACGTCGAGACTTTGTCGAGCGGAATGCCGTCAAACAAAGTTTCCATATCGGCCAACGAATCAATGGCGACGCCTACGCGCCCGACTTCGCCGCAAGCTTCCGGCGCGTCGCTGTCGTAACCGATTTGCGTCGGCAGATCGAAGGCCACGGAAAGCCCCGTGCTGCCCTGCTCCAAGAGAAACCGATAGCGACGGTTCGATTCTTCTGCGGTCGCAAAACCGGCGTACTGCCGCATCGTCCAAAGCCGGCCGCGGTACATCGTCGGCTGTACGCCGCGCGTGAACGGATACTGGCCCGGGAATCCGAGCTGTTCGACGTAGTCGCCCGCCGCTTCGTCGCTCGGCAAGTAAAGTCGCTCGACCGGTGTGTTGCTCGGCGTGACCAAGTCGGTACGTTCGGGCGCTTTGGTCAGCATCGGCGCAACAACGTCGGCTTGCCAAGCGGCCGCAGCTTCGGCAAGCGATTCGGTTTTAAGCATGAGCGGCAGTTTCCGAGGGAGCGGCGGCGGAGAGTTGAAGCGTGTCGAGCAGTTCGTCGATACCGTGACCGAGTTCGGCTGAGACCGATTGCACGGACGGAACGGCGAGGACTTGGTGGCCCGACCTCATTGGTCGAAGCCTGCGGCGCGGCGGTTGGTGAGCCAGTCGTTCGATCGCACTGTTGAGTTGAGCGACGACAGCAGCGGCTCCGTCGCGGTCGTTTTTGTTGACGATGAAATCGTCGGCGATTTCCATCAGGCCGGCTTTGAGCCATTGGATGCCGTCGCCGAGGCCAGGGGCCACCACGACGCAGGTCCGATCGGCATGGCGAGCAATTTCGATTTCGCTTTGGCCGACGCCCACTGTTTCGACCAGTGCGACTTCCGCGCCCAAAGAGCCGCCGCCGCCAATACACCGGGCAACGCTCGGCAAACACCGCCAAGTTCGCCGCGCGTGGCCAGCGACCGGATGAACACACGCGGCTCTAGTGCTAAGCGCATCATTCGCACGCGGTCACCAAGAACTGCGCCGCCGGTGAACGGCGAAGTCGGATCGACGGCAATGACGGCGATTCGCACGTCGGGCCGGCGTTGCAGAAGCCGCGTCACGGCCGCATCAACGAGCGTTGACTTACCGGCACCCGGTGCACCAGTGAAACCGATCACGGTCGCCGGCCGCGGCAAGACCGAGCATTGCAACACGGCGACCAGCTCGAGCTCTGCGTCGGATCGTTCGACCAAGGCAGTCATCAACCGTCCGGCACCGCGCACGCGTGCGGGCCCTTCAGAAGCGGCGATGGCGGCGACAAGTTCGGAGATCGAATAGTTCATGCGTGCGAATGGCGGGCGAGAACCTGCTCGATGCGGGCCACGATTTCCACGGCCGGGGTACCCGGCGTAAACACGGCCTTTACGCCCATGGCGAGAAGACGATCGACGTCGTCCGCCGGAATGACGCCGCCGCCGAACACGACGATGTCGTCGGCCTGCGACGTGCGAAGGAGTTCCATTACGCGGGCGAAGAGCACAATGTGCGAACCGGAGAGCAGGCTCAGCCCGATCGCATCGACATCTTCTTGCACCGCCGCGGCGACGATTTGCTCCGGCGTACGACGAATGCCGGTGTAGATCACCTCATGGCCGGCGTCGCGGAGAATTTGCGCGACGTACTTTGCACCTCGGTCGTGGCCGTCGAGGCCCGGCTTACCGATGAGAATGCGGCGACGCACGGGAGCCGTGGCCGCCGGATCGACGGCGTTGCCGGAAAGCCAGAACTCGGGCACCTGCGGGGCGTTGAGTTGTTGCGAAGCGTCGCTCATGCCGGCACCTCTTGCGGTTGGACCGTCTCGTCGGCGGAGCGATTGGCGGTCTCGCGAACGAGCGTGAGATCGATCGGCTCGACGGTCGCGTGTCGTGCCGTATAGGCGGCTTCCGCGTCAGCAATCGCCTTTCGCAGGCGAGCGCCGAGCACGCGAACGTTCGGTTCGAGCACCATGCCGTCGTGATCGCCGGGCACTTCGACGACATGAACTTCCTTCACGTGGCGAGACCAGCCGTTGTCGTGATAGATGAAGCGGCGATCGACGTTGATCATCCGGTCCGGTCCGAAAACGTGCGTCGGCGCAAGTTTCGGCCGGAAGAGATCGAGTCGACCGTCGTATTCGGGCGTTTGATACACTTCACAGGCGTCGCGGAAAGCCTGCTCGATCACGGCCGAGTGGAATTGCACGTTCGACGTGGTCTCGGCGACGTTACAGCCGAGCCGACGGCGCAACTGCTTCCATTCCCAGGTTGCACGACCGGCGACGAAGTTCCAGAAGTAGCGATGCTTCTCGCGGACGATCCTCTGCATGTGCATCTTGATTTTGTCGGATGTCGTGAGAGCCTCACTGCGCGGCAGCGGCGTATCGAGCATGCCGAGAAAGGCGACCTCTTCGCCGGCGGTGCGGAGTTGGCGAGCCATCTCATAGGCCGAAAGGCCGCCGCCCGAAAAGCCTGCGAGCAGATACGGCCCGTGCGGCTGCACGGTACGCAACTCGGCGAGGTAGTCGGCCGCCGCTTCTTCAAACGTGACGTGCGGCGCATGGTCGCCGTATAGCCCGCGAGCTTGCAGGCCGTAGCAAGGGCGATCGTGTCCGACGAGATGGGCCAAATGTCGCAGATTCAACACGTTGCCGAACATACCGGCCACAATGAAAAGCGGCGTCTTCGACCTGCCGGAACCGTCATGCATCGCTACCAAGTGAGTGTAACGAGTGCGATGCTTCGGCTCGCTCGTGCCGTCGGCTGCGGTCGTTTCCTGTTGTCCCGCGTCACCGACTTCGGCGCGAATCATGTTCGCACAACCTTCGACAGTCGGCGCTTCGAACAGCACGGAGATTGGGAAGTCGACCTGGAAGGTCTTCTTGATCTGGGCGAACAGTCGGACGGCGATCAGCGAGTGCCCACCGAGTTCGAAGAAGCTGTCGCGCACGCCGATGCTGGTGACGCCGAGCAGTTCTTCCCAGATTGAGACCAAGGAGCGTTCGATATTGTCGCGCGGGGCGATGAATTCTCCGTCGAGTTGCGGACGGGCGAACTTGGCTCCCGGCTCGGCCTTGGGCGCCGCGACTGGAACGTCGGCCTGCGCGATGAGAGCCGGCAGATCAAGCGACGACACAATCACTTGCGACAACGGCGGACCGGCGAGAACCTTCATCAATGCGGCGACGCCTTCGGCCGGTCGGATGCCGTTGCGAAGCGCCGCTCGGAAGCGAGATTCCGCCGGCGAGAGCGACTCGGCGGCGTCGTCGTCAGGCAGATCGGCCGAGCGCGCGGTCGAGCGAGCGCCGCTGACGCCGAACGTTTCGCTTTCCGCCAAACGCTTGATGACGAACTCTTCGATCTCAACGAGCACTCGGCCGGCGTCGTCGGCGATCGTAATGTCGAACGACGCGAACTGACCGTCGGCCCGATTGACGCCGTGATTGCGCACCCAGCTAACGATCGCCGTCGGAAGCGGCCCGAAGCAAGCCACGCGCTTGTAAGACACCGGCACCCAGAGGCTATCGGACGAAGCGTAACCTTCGATGAGGTCCATCGCGAAGCCGGTCGCCAAGTCCATCAGACCCGGATGGAGGGCATAGTGGCGTAGATCGTCGGCGTAGGCTTCGGGCAGGTTCAACCGGGCAACGGCTTCGCCGCGACCATAGGCCGATTGCCGAAGCACGCGCCACCGTGATCCGAAACGGAGATGCTCCTCTTGTCGGGTATGCAGCACTCCGGCGGCTGGCGCGGTTTGCACCGTCGGACAACGGCGCTCCAGAGAGGCGACGTCGAGTCGGCCGGGTGCGGCCTGCTTGGCGGCGACGAGGCGCGCTTGGGCGTGAATCTGCGGCGCGGCGTGCTTATCGCGCGGCGAGGCGCTGGTCACTTCGAGCGTGTAACCGCGTTCGTCGCGAGTCAGCACGGCGGTGACGTCGCGCGAGCCGTCGTCGTCGACGGAGAGCGGACTCAAGAAGTACAGGTCTTGAATCTCAAGCGTCGGCGATTCGTGCAACTCGGCCAGAGCCGCGCGAGCGAGTTCTAAGTAACCGGTGCCGGGCAACAGCGCTTGGCCGGCGGCCGTGCGATGCTCGTCATACACCCAATGCGTGGCCGCGGCATGGCGTCCGACCAGCGAAACGCGTGAATCGTGCAAGCCGCCGAGGCGATAGTCGAACAACGGATGGCGAACGGATTCCTCTTGAGCTGCGGGCGTTGAAGATCGCGTCGATTTGCCCGCCGCCTCGGCCGCCATGCCGACTTCATTCCACACGCCCCAATGGAGCGCGAGGTAGCGACGTTCCGCGCGGTTACGGCTTTGCGCGAAGGCGTTGAGAAACGCGTTGGCGGCGACGTAGTCGACTTGTCCGGCCGGCGTCGTCGCCGTACTGGTTGACGAAAAGACCAAGAAGAAATCGAGCGGAATGCCGCTCAATGCGTCGTCGAGCACCAAGGCGCGTGAACTTTCGGTGCAAATACGGCTTCCGCTTCGCTCTGCGTCTTGAGCGAGATCAGATTGTCGTGCAACACGCCCGCCGTGTGGACCACGCCGTGAATTGCGCCATAGCGGCGCACCGTTTCCTGGACGACGCTCTTAAGAACTTCGACGTCGGTCACATCGGCTTCGGCGGCGAACACCTCGGCCCCGAATGACTCTAATTCGCGAACTTGGCTGATCCGCCGGCTGACGGCATTGTCGTCGGCGTGGCTGCGCAGCCAAGAATCCCAATGCTCCCGCGGGGGCAAGGCCGAACGTCCGACGAGCACGAGCCGTGCGTTCGCAGTGGCCGCGAGATGCCGGGCCAGCGAAAGACCGATGCCCCCGAAACCACCGGTAATCAGATAGACGCCGTGAGGGCGAACGGCCGGTGCGACTTGATCGGCCGAAGGGACGACCGCCGGAGACTTGTGCTTGGTGTAGCCGTGTTCATAACGGCGATCATCGCGCAGGGCGATCTGCCCGTTGGCGGCCGGTTGTTGAAGCTCGGCGAAGAGTTGCTCTGCAAGACGATCAAGGGCCGCGGTTCGACGTTTTCCGCTGAAGCGCGAAACGGCGGGCAACGCGATGTCGATACAGGCACACGTCGTCCGCGGCAGTTCGCGAGGCATGACGCCGACAGGCCCAAGCACCGTGGCCTTCTCGGGATACGGCAACGCCTCGTCACGTGCTTGTTGCATGCCGCTCGTGACGACCGAGACATGCAGCGGCTGTGCGACATTCTCGGCAGCCCAAGCTTGTGCGAGGAACAGCAAGCTGTAGAAGCCACACTCCTGATTACGATGAAAGAAGCTGGAGCCAGGCCGGAACGATTCATCGGCCGTCGTCAGCCAGAGATGCACGATACGGCTCGGAGTTTTCCCGCCGGCGACGAGGTCGCGAATCAGAGCTTCGTAACCGTCGCGACCATGCTCGGGCGAGAGGACGTAGTCGTTCGCACCGTTTTGGAAGTAGGCGTCGCCGAGACGTACGGTTACGACATCGTGTCCGGTTTTGCGCAAACGCTCGGTGAGACGCAGACCCAGGCCCGCGTCGTCGAGAAACACGAGCCAAGTGGTCGGTTCGAGCGCGGCGTCGGCTTCTTCGAGTTCGCGCAGTCGCCACACCGGGCGGTAGTACCAGTCGTCAAGGTTTTCCAACCGCGCGACTGCGGTCGAAGCCGAAGCTTCCGCGGCGGCGCCCTTTCCCGGTTCGATCCAATACGATTGCCGCTGGAACGCGTAAGTCGGCAGCGTCACGCGCCGCCGGCGTTCGCCTTTCCAGAGCATGTCAGCGTCGAACGGAACGCCGGATGCCCAAAGGCGCCCTAAGACGGTGGTGAAGAAGGCGACGTCCGAGACGTTTTCCTTCGGGTGTCGCAACGACGAGAGCACGGCTTGGCCGGCGTGCAGATCGCCGTGTTGCCGCACGAACGACGCCAACGTCTTGCCGGGCCCGACTTCCAGAAACACTCGGCCCGCCGTTTTCAGCAATGTTCCTACGCCGTCGGCAAAGCGAACTGTGTGGCGCAGATGTTCGACCCAATACTTAGGATCGACTGCTTGCGCATCGGTGAGCCATGCTCCGGTGCGGTTCGAAATGATCGGCAGCTTCGGTTTGTTGAGCTTGATGCTGCGGAGGTAATTTTCGAAGTCGGCGAGGATCGGCTCGAGCAGGCGCGAATGCGCGGCGATGCGGATGGGAACCCGTTTGACGTCGACGCCGTCGGCCGCGAGCCTCGCAAAGAGCTCGTCGAGCGCTTCCGTAGGGCCGGAGACCGTGCAGAACTCGGGGCCGTTGACCGTCGCCAAGTCGAGCTTATCGCCCAAGTGCGGCGCGATGGCTTCCGGCGGCAGCGGCACGCTGAGCATGCCGCCGGGCGGCAGCGCGCTCGAACAACTTGCCGCGGAGTGTGACCAACCCGAGACCGTCTTCAAACGAAAAGACGCCGGCGAGCGCCGCGGCCGTGTTTTCGCCGAGGCTGTGCCCGAGTAAAGCCGCCGGTTGCACGCCCCAGCTTTGCCAAAGCTGCGCCAGCGCGAACTCGCACAGGTAAATCGCCGGCAACTGCACCGACGGACGTTCCCACTGCGCTTGATTTTCGGCGTCGCGCTCCGGCGCGGCGAACCAAAGTTCGCGCAGATCAACATCCAGCTTGCCTTGCAACCAAGTGAGCCCGCGATCGATCCACTGCTTGAAGACCGGCTCGGAATCGTAGAGTTCCTTCGCCATGCGCAGGGTACTGCGCCCGCCGCCGGGAAACATAAAGACCAGCGACGGTTTCGCGTCGGCCGGCTTATGCGTGAACACGCGAGCCGCATCGCCCGCTTCCAGCAAGGCCGCGGCTTCGGCATGGTCGCGTGCCGCAACGACGCGCCGCACGTCAAACGCTTTCCGACCGTGAAACAACGTGTAGGCGACGTCGGCCAGGTTTTGCTCCGGATGTTCGCGCAAGTGCGCGGCCAAGCGCTTCGAAGCGTCGTCGAGTGCCGCTCGATTGCGAGCGGAGAGCGTGATGAGCTGATAAGGACGACGAGCCGGGTCGGTCGGCGCGGCAGTCGGAGCTTCTTCGAGCACGACGTGCGCGTTCGTGCCGCCGACGCCGAGCGAATTCACCGCGGCCCGGCGCGGAGTTTCGCCGGCGGGCCAATCGCGAAGCTTGTCGTTGACGACGAACGGGCTGTTCGCGAAATCGATCGACGGGTTCGGAGCCTCGAAGTTTAAGCTCGGCGGAAGCTGCTTGTTGTGCAAAGCCAGCGCCGGCCTTGGCCATGCCGACGACGCCGGCCGCCGTATCCAAGTGGCCGATGTTAGTCTTCACGCTGCCGATGGCGCAGTAGCCGCGATCGTCGGTCGTTTCGCGATAAGCCTGCGTGAGTGCGGCGATTTCAATCGGGTCGCCGATCGGCGTTCCCGTTCCGTGGCATTCGACGTAGCCGACCGTTTCGGCAGATACGTTCGCCACGGCCAACGCTTCGGCCACGGCCGAGGCTTGCCCGTCGACGCTCGGGGCGAAGTAGCCGACCTTACTCGCACCGTCGTTGTTGACGGCCGAACCTTTGACGACCGCGACGATCGGATCGCCGTCGCGAACCGCGTCTTCCAGGCGTCGCAACACGGCCACGCCTGCGCCGCTGCCGAAGATGGTTCCTTGCGAGCGATGATCGAAGGCCCGGCAGTGACCGTCGGGCGAGAGGATTTCGTTCTTCTTATAAAGGTGCCCGCGACCGTGCGGCAGTTCGATCGTCACGCCGCCGGCGATCGCCATATCGCACTCGCCGCTGAGCAAGCTTTGGCAAGCCGTGTGGACGGCGACGAGCGACGTCGAGCAAGCCGTTTGGATGTTGATGCTCGGCCCTTTGAGGTCGAAGCAATACGAAACCCGCGTGGCGAGAAAATCTTTGTCGTTGCCCGTGTGCCGCAGCAGAAACATGCCGACCGATTGCACCAGTTCGGGATTGGTCAGCAGGTTGAAATTAAAATAGGCCCCCATTCCGCAACCGGCGAACACGCCGATACGGCCGTCGAACTTCTCCGGCGTATGACCGGCAGATTCCAACGCCTCCCAACAGCACTCAAGAAAATGACGGTGCTGCGGGTCCATGATCGCCGCTTCTTTGGGACTGAGCCCGAAAAATTCGGCGTCGAACAGCGGGATGCCGTCGAGCACGACGCCCGACTTCACGTAGTGCGGATGTTCAAGCAATTCGCTCGACACGCCGGCGGCCAGCAGCTCCTGGTCGCCAAACTTGCGCACCGATTCAAAGCCGGCGCGAAGATTCTGCCAGAAACGTTGCGGTGTATCGGCGTCGGGCACGTGCAAAGCGAGCCCGACCACGGCGATGTCGTTCGGATTGGCGGATTCTGCAGTGTGAGTCATGAAGTTCCGAATGAGGAGCGGGAGCGGTTTTCGACAAGCAAGCGGCGACTAGCGACGAGTCACGCGACGCCGTCCGGCAAGTTCGCGACGTTTGGCGGCACGGTCGGCGCCTTCTTGAGCTGATTCGCCACCGGAGCCCCCCGCCAAGTGGGCCGCCAGAGTGCGAATCGTCGGAAAGCGAAACAGATCGGTCAGTGCGACCGGCATGGTGACGAGCTTCGTCAACTGCCGATGCATGCGAACCACGAGCAACGAATGGCCGCCGAGATCGAAGAAGTTGTCGTCGACGCCGACTTGCTCGCGGCCGAGTAGTTCTTGCCAGAGCGTTGCAATCTTTTGTTCAACGTCGCTCTCCGGAGCGACATAAGCCGCGGCCGGTTGTGAAGCGCCGAAATCGAGCGACGGAAGCGCCTTGCGGTCAATCTTGCCGTTGGGCGTGAGCGGCAGGTCTTCGAGCACGACGAAGTGCTGCGGCACCATGTACTCGGGGAGTTTGTCGCGCACGTGTTGCCGCAGATCGGCGTCGTCGGCCGCTTTGCCGTCGGCCACGTAATACGCGACGAGCCGCACGTCACCGACGCCCGCCTCACGCGGAACGACGACACATTGCCGAACGTGCGGGTGATCCGTGAGCCGAGTTTCGATTTCTCCCAGCTCGATGCGATGGCCTCGGATCTTTACTTGATGATCCGTGCGACCGAGGAATTCGACGATGCCGTCGGTCCGATAGCGGACCAAGTCGCCGGTGCGATACATACGTGCGCCGGCTTGCGGCGCGAACGGATCATGCACGAAGCGTTCGGCAGAGAGTTCAGGCCGATTGAGATAGCCGCGGGTTACGCCGTCGCCGCCAATATAAAGCTCTCCCGGCACGCCGACCGGGACGGGCCGGCGACCGGCGTCAAGAATGTAAAGCTGCGTATTTGCGATCGGGCGGCCGATCGGAATCGGGCCGGAGACGTCGTCGACCACTTGCGTCGACGACCAGACGGTCGTTTCGGTCGGGCCGTACATATTGATCAGCCGACCGCCGATGAGCGACTTCAGATCGCGGGCCAGATCGACCGGCAGCGCTTCGCCGCCGATCAAGAAGTTGTGCACATGCCGAACCGCGCGACGGCCTTCTTCCGTCATCAAGAGCATCCGCGCCAGCGACGGCGTGCATTGGAAATGCGTTGCTTGGCGACGTTCGAGCAAGGCGGCGAGCGAATAATCACCGGCGTCGTCGACCAGCGTCACGTCGTCTGTAAACGCGTTGCCGACCGAGATCGTACCGCCGAGATCGACCGGAGCCGCTTGTTCGCGAACCAGATTCAGGTACGGCAGATGCGCGAGTACCGTGTCCGTCGGCACGCCGAAATCGATCAAGCAAGCGATCTCATCGACGCCGATCCCCTTGAGCCGATCCACCATGGCGGCGCATTGCGGCAAGTCGCCGAACAGGCCGCTAGTTTCGTAGTAGCGCTCGAAGGCGAAGTCGAGTAAAGCGTCGTTTTCTTCCGGCGTCAGCGACGCAAAATCGTCTCCCTTGTCGACGGTCGCGCCGGCCGGACGTTTGAACGCCGGGAAGGCCCAGGCATATTGCTTGAGCAGGGAAAGCGACGTGCCGAGATACGACTTCAGCGGACCGCGCACCGTTTCCCGAACTTTCGCAGAGTCGGGCCCGACGAACGTGTGGAGCATCAACGAGACGATGCCCGTGTTCGGATCGAAGCCGGCCTCGGCTCGGGCCTGTCGATAAGCGGCGATCTTCGGGGCCAACTCTTCCACCGATTGGCCGAGCAGATGCGTTAGTACGTGAGCGCCGATGCGGCCGGCTTGAATGTAGGTGTCGAGATTGCCGGCGGTCGTGATCCAAACCGGAAGTTCCGGCTGAATCGGCCGCGGCAACGTTTGCACGGCGAGCGGCTTACCGGTCGCGCCCGGAAATTCAACGGTCTCGCCGCGCCACAGTCGTTTGACGATTTCCAAGTCGCGGAACATGGCCGCCTTCGCGTTCGCGAAGTTCTCGGGCATCAACACGAAGTCGTTCGGCTGCCACCCGGCGGCGACGGAAATGCCGACGCGACCGTTCGACAGGTTGTCGACGACTTGCCACCCTTCGGCGACGCGAATCGGATGGTGGAGCGGCAGCACAACGCTGCCCGCGCGAATCTGAACGTTCTTCGTGATCGCGGCGACGGCGGCGCCGGTAATCGCCGGGTTCGGATAGAGCCCGCCGAACGAATGGAAGTGACGTTCCGGAGTCCAAACGGCACAGAAACCGTGCTCGTCGCCCCACTTGGAGCCTTCCAGCAGCAGGCGATATTTGTTGCTCGAATCGGCTTCGGAATCGGCCGAGAAGTAGAACAGGCTGAAGTCGATGCGTTTGCCGGCGTGAACACGTGCCGAGCCGGAAGAAGCCGCGGCCGGCGACGAACCGGCGGCGACCGTACGTTCGCGATCGCGATGTACGACGACCTCGAAGCCGCGTGTAAGCGTCCACAACAATTCGAGCACGTGGATGTCGAACGAGAGGCTGGTCACGGCCGGCCAGATGCCGGGGCGATCGTGATCGAGCGTCTGATCCATGCCCGCGAAGAAGTTCACGGCGTTGCGGTGCTCGATCATCACCCCCTTCGGCTTCCCGGTGGAGCCGGAGGTGTAAATGACGTACGCGAGGTTCTCGGCTTGCGACGTCGGCGGAAGATTATCGGCGGCGCGGCGTGCGACCGCCGGAGAATCGGCGTCGAGATTCACGACCTTGGCCTTGTGCGTCGGCAGCCGGTCGAGCGTCTCATTCTCAGTGATGATGACCGGGGCTTCCGCGTCGTCGATCATGAACGCGATGCGCTCGGCCGGATAGTTCGGGTCGAGCGGCAAGTAAGCCCCGCCGGCCTTCAACACCGCCATGATGGCCGTGACGAGGTTTTCCGAACGTTCGAGATGGATGCCGACCATTGAATCGGGACCGACGCCCAAGGCCCGCAGATGCGCCGCTAGTCGATTCGCGCGACGATTGAGTTGCGCATAGGTCAGACTGCGATTTTCGAACGACACCGCGACGGCGTCCGGCGTGCGGGCGGCTTGTTCTTCAAAGAGCTGGTGGATCGTGGCCGAGTGCGGATAGTCTGTCTGCGTGGCGTTCCACGTTTGGAGGATCAGCTTGCGTTCGGCGCCGGAGAGCAGTTCCAAGTGGGCGACGGCTGCTTCCGATTCGGCTGCGGCTCCGCAAAGGAACTGAGCGAACTGGCGGAGAATCGTAGAAAAGGCGGTCGACGAGACGACCGCGGTATCGTAGATCCACCGCAGAGCGCCGGTGGTCGGCGATACGACGAGCGCCAGCGCTACGCCGGTCGGCGGGGTGTATGAGTCAACGTCATCGCGCACGACGACGACGATCGGCAATGCGCGGCCTGCGGCAAGCTCCGGTCGATCGTGGAGTTCCGGATAGCGACGGAGGACGTCGTTGAGATACGTGCCGCGCTTGCGAACGGTTGCGAGATTCGGGGCGTTGGCCGAGATATTATCTGCGAGCGTGCGGGCGGCGTCGATTTGTAGGCGAAGCGGCACATGCGCTGCGGCCCAACCGCGCACGCAGCCGGAATCGACTTGAGCGGCGTCTTGGAAGCCCACGTCGAAGACACTCTTCTCGCCGACGCGAGCCAAGTAAGCGCCGAGAGCACAGACGACGGCATCCGACACGCTCGTCGTAGCGAAGGCTTGCGCGAAGCCGGTCGGCAGCGATTGCCGGGCCGATTGAAAGCCGGCTTCCGTGACCGAAGTTTCGTTCCCTGCGTAGGGCACGAGCGCAGCGTCAATTTCACTGAGGCGGCGAACCCAATGGTCCTCATGCTTAGCGAGCTTGGCTTGCAGCGACGTGACGGCTTGCCGTTCGCCGGTCGTGGGATGATCGAACCTGCTACCGACGGCCAAGTTGTGGCGTGCGATGAGATCGGCCGGAGCAAGCGGCTTGCCGCAGGTCGTCGAGAAGCTCTTGAGCGAGACGATACCGTCGGCTGCGGCGACGCAGATCTGAGCGTCGTCACAGGCGGTCACGGTGCCGGGAATTTGTGATTGCAGATCGTCATCGGCCGGAAGCGACGCGGCGGCGTCGACGACGTACAGCTTGCCGTCAATCGACACCTTGGCCGTGGCGACCGGGTTGCGATAGCGGCCGTGATCGAGAGCCCGCACGAGCGTTTGGAGTTCGGCGGCGGGGCGCGACCAATCGAGCAGGCCGGCAGCCTCGGGTCGGTCGTGCTTACCGAAATAGCGGCGGGTTTCAAAACTTTGCGGACGGGCAGCGGGCGTGCCGACGCCGAGCCAGCCCGCCAGTTCGGCAAACGATTCGATGCCCGCGGTAAAGCACTTCGTGTTGAGGGTCAGGGCCGTATCGTCGGCGGCGATTTCGATCGGACGGCGAATGAGAATGTCGCCGTCGTCAATGCCGGCGGTCATCCAATGCCAAGTGATCGCGTGTTCGGTTTCGCCGTTGAGCAAGGCCCAGACCGGCGTATTGAGGCCGGCGTAGGCCGGGAGCGGGCCGTCGTGGAAGTTGATGGCGCCGCGCAGTCGGCAGCGCGATCACGTCACCGGGAATGATCGCCAGATGCGTGATGCTGAAGAGGAATTCGAACGGCTGCTCGCGCAGCGCCGAGGCGTAGTCGCTGCGCGCGTCGAGCACGCGTAAGTTGCGGCCGTGCGCCAGGCGGCGACTTTACGCGCCGACGTGATGACGCCGAGAATCTCGTGACCTTGCTTGAGCAGCGTTTCCGCGCATTCGACGAGTAGCGACTCGGAACCGATGAGAAAACAACGGAAGCGCTGAATGTCGCACGACATAGGCGAGTCTCTTCGATGTGATGTGTCGTCGACGACGTCGAGTCGCGCCCGTGCGCGAACGAGTCGACGTCGCAAGGAGTCGAACGTGCCGCCGTCGGACCGCTTGATCGGTCGCACAACTGCGGATACCCACCGTCGACAGGGCAGTCCTTCCCCGACGGCGATGGTTTCGCACGCTACGAATTCCCCAACCGTTACTTACTATTTTTTTCTCCCGTCGGCCAAAAACAGCTATGTTTCCCAGGGCGGAACTTTCGCGGCTTGCCGCCTTGCGCAAAGCGCAAGTTCCGATCATGCGGGTCGTGACGATTTGATGCAGCGAGAATGACTGAAGCTATGTGGCATAACGATCAACTGCTGGTGCTGCCGTCGTTGGAAGGCGTTCGCAAGAACGACGGCCGGATCGTCGTCACGCAGAAATTTCTCGACGGCATGTCTGAATATGCGCGGCTGTGGGACGGGCCGGTGAAGGCGATCTTGGAGCCTGCGTCGACGCCGTCGAACAACCTCGACAATAAGGCGGTCGTGCCGGCTTCGTTGCCGTTCGGTCTGGAGCTGATGTCGCTACGCGATCGACGGTTGCAAGCCGAACTGGCCGCTTCGGCCGTCGTGCTCGGCGGCACGCATTACAAGCAGAATCATCTGGCCGCGGCTTGCCGCAAGGCGAAGACGAAGTTCGTGGTCAACACGGAATACACGCTCGCGACGCGCGAACAGATCGCCGCGGCGGAAGAATGGAACCCGCTGCGACGTTGGCGACGCGCCTGGTGGGAACGAAGCCAAGAGAAGGCGAACATCACTTCGGTGCGGGCCGCCGCCGGCGTGCAATGCAACGGACTGCCGACGTTTCAGGCTTATCAGTCGATGAACGACAACGCGATGTTGTACTTTGACACGCGCACCACGACGGAGATGCTCCCCGACGAAGAGCAATTGCAAACGCGGCTCGCGCGCCTGTTGCAAGGCGAACCGCTGCGGCTCGTGTTCTCGGGCCGATTGATTGCGATGAAAGGGGCCGATCACCTGCCGCCGTTTGCCGCGGAATTACGTCGGCTCGGCGTGCCGTTTACCTTTTCGATTTGCGGTGCCGGCGATCTGGAAGACGGCATGCGCACGGCGCTGGCGCATTACGACTTGTGCAGCGAAGTGCTCTTTCACGGCAATCTCGATTTCAAGACGCAGCTCATGCCGCACTTGCAAAACGAGAGCGACTTATTCATCTGCCCGCATCGCCAGGGCGATCCGTCCTGCACGTATCTCGAAACGTTGGCGTGCGGCGTACCGATCGTCGGTTACGCCAATGAGGCTTGGACCGGCCTCATGGAATTGGCGGCCTGCGGACGCAAAGTCACCATGGACGATTTCCGGCTGCTCGCCTCGGCCGTAGCCCGACTGCACGAAGATCGGGAAACGCTGGCCAAGCTTTCGCTGAAGGCTTGGGACTTTGCCAAGCAACACACGTTCGAGCAAACCTTCGCTCGACGCATCGAACATCTGCGCGAGTGTGCGGGACTCGCGACCGCCGCGGTGTAAAAACTTCGGGCGACCGATCCTCGTGAGAAGATCGGCCGCCCGCCGTTGGCCACCCGATGGTTATCTTCGCGCGTCGCGAGCGACGCGGCTAAACGACTAGGAGCAACCCATGCTCGCTCCGCAGTTGTGGCAGAGGTAGCAATTGCCGGCTCGCACGGTAATGGAACCACAGTTGTCGCAGCTTGGCGCGTCCGATTGGAACGACGCGAACTGCTCGCTACGGTTCGTCAGGTTCGTGCCTTGGCCGAGAGCCTTGAGATCGAACTTCGGAGCCACGCCCGCACGCAGCAGGACGTCGTCCGTCGAACTCTTGGCTTCAACCTTCGCTTCCGACTTCGCGGCCGGCTTGGCCACGGCGTGGCTGCCGTTAGCCGCCGAGCCGTTCGTCGTGCTGCCGTTCGAGGCCTTCATGGCCGACCCGTTCGCGGTCGGCCCACCAGCCTTCTTGGCGGTGGGCGACGATTGCCCCGACGCATCATCTCCTTCCGAGGCTTCGCTCTTCGCGGCCGGTTTGTCGACCGTCGCTTCGCGGAAGCCCTCGAGGAACGTGACGCCGAGGAAGCGGACGATGTAATCGACCACGCTCTTGGCGATTTTGATGTCGGGGTTCTTCGTGTACCCCATCGGCTCGAAACGCATATGCGAGAACTTGTTTACATATGCTTCCAGCGGTACGCCGTACTGCAAGCCCATGGAGATCGCCGTGCCGAGCGAGTCCATGAGACCGCCGACGGTGGAACCTTCCTTGGCCATGGTGATGAACACTTCGCCCGGCTTGCCGTCTTCGTACAGGCCGACCGTGAGATAACCCTCGTGCCCGCCCACGCTGAACTTGTGCGTGATCGAGTTGCGAGTATCCGGCAACCGGCGACGACGCGGACCGGCGGAAGCCTTGGCGGTCTTCTCGGCGGCCTTGTCTCCTTCGGTGCCCGTGTTCAGCGGTTGGCTCTCCTTCGAACCGTCGCGGTAGATCGCCAGTGCCTTGAGGCCCAAACGCCAGCCTTCGGTGTAGGCCTTCGCAATGTCTTCCGGCGTCGTATCGCGCGGCATGTTCACCGTCTTCGAGATCGCGCCCGAGAGGAACGGCTGAGCCGCGGCCATCATCGAAACGTGAGCGTGCCAAGCGATCGAGCGGGTACCGTTGCGCGGGGTGAACGCACAATCAAACACGGGCAGATGTTCGGCCTTCAAAGCCGGAGCCCCTTCGAGCGTGTCGTTCTTGTCGATGTACGACAAGATGCCTTCGATCGAAGGTTGATCGTAGCCGAGCTTCTTCAAAGCCGCGGGAACGGTGTTGTTCACGATCTTCAGCATGCCGCCGCCGGCGAGTTGCTTGTACTTCACCAGGGCGATGTCCGGCTCGATGCCGGTCGTGTCGCAATCCATGAGGAAGCTGATCGTGCCGGTCGGCGCAAGCACCGTGGCCTGAGCGTTGCGGTAGCCGTGTACGCGGCCGGCCGCTTGCACTTCGTCCCACAGGTCGCAAGCCGCTTCCTTGAGATACGCCGGGCAGGCCGGATCAATCTTGTCGGCCGCTTCACGATGCATCTTCATCACGTTAAGCATCGGATCGCGGTTTTCCGCGAAACCTTCGAACGGTCCGACGGCCGCGGCGAGCTCGGCGCTCGTCAGGTTGGCCGAACCATGCAATAGGGCCGTGATCGCGCCGCAAACGCCGCGACCTTCGTCCGAGTCGTACGGCAAGCCGCTCGACATGAGCAAGCTGCCGAGGTTCGAGTAGCCGAGCCCCAGCGGGCGGAACTTGTGGCTGTTCGCCGCAATCCGCTTCGTCGGGTAGCTGGCGTGATCGATCAAGATTTCTTGAGCGATGAAGAACAACCGGCAAGCGTTGCGGAAGCGTTCGACGTCGAACGAACCGTCGGCTTGGCGGCACTTCATCAAGTTGATGCTCGCCAGGTTACAGGCCGTGTTGTCGAGGAACATGTACTCGCTGCACGGATTGCTGCCGTTGATCCGGCCCGAGTTCGGGCAGGTGTGCCACTTGTTGATCGTGCTGTCGTACTGCACGCCCGGGTCGCCGCATTGCCAAGCGTTGGCGGCCATTTTGCCCATGAGTTCGCGGGCTTGGTACGTCGGGCCGGCGACGCTGGGGTTGGTCACCCAGCGCGTCGTCCACGGCTTGTCGTCTTGGCAAGCTTGCATGAACTCGTCGGTCACGCGCACCGAGAGGTTCGCGTTTTGGAACATCACCGAGCTGTATGCTTCGCCGTTGAAGTTGGCGTCGTAACCGGCGGCGATCAGCGTGCGGGCCTTCTTCTCTTCCTTCGCCTTGCACTCGATGAATTCGAGAATGTCCGGATGCCAGACCTTGAGCGATTGCATCTTGGCCGCGCGACGCGTCTTGCCGCCGCTCTTCACCACGGCCGCAATTTGGTCGTACACCCGCATGAACGAAAGCGGGCCGCTCGGCTTGCCGCCGCCCGAAAGCTTTTCACGTTCCGAGCGCAACGTCGAGAGGTCGGTACCGGTGCCGGAGCCGAACTTGAACAACATGGCCTCGCTGCGGGCGAGCTCCATGATGTCTTCCATGTTGTCTTCAACGCTTTGGATGAAGCACGCCGAACCTTGCGGATATTCGTACGGGTTTTCCGGAATCCGCACGGTTTCGCTTTCGACGTCCCAGTGCCAATTGCAGGCCGCGCCCTTCACGCCGTATTGATGGAAGAGGCCGACGTTGAACCACACCGGCGAGTTGAAGGCGCCGTGCTGATGGAGGCAGAGCCAAGTGAGCTCGCGGTAGAAGCGTTCGCCGTCTTCGTTGGTGGCGAAGTAGCCGTCTTTGATGCCCCAGTCGGCGATCGTGCGCGTCACGCGGTGGATCAATTGCTTGACACTGTATTCGCGCTGCGGCGTGTTGATTTCGCCGTAGTAGTACTTGCTGCACACGACGTTCGTGGCCAGCTGCGTCCAGAAGACCGGTACTTCGCAATTCGTCTGCTCGAACAGCACTTCGCCGTTCTCACCTTTGATCGCCGCGGTGCGGGTTTCCCACTGCACGGTATCAAAGGGGCTTTCGACGTCCGTCGGGCAAAACACCGGTTCGACCATCAGGCCGGTGGAAAGACGACGAGACGACTTTTTAACGGCGCGTTCGGCTACGCCCGAAGCACTGGAATCTGCCATGAAAAATCCCCGGAAAGAGAGGAGGGAAGTGACGGGGGCATCCATACCTTACGTGTACTCGCGTACACTACAGCCAGAAGGGAGTATCGGCAAGACAGGGCTCTATGCGAAACCTTTTCGCTACCTTTGTCCGACAATTCTCCTGCCTGCCGTAGAATCGGCAGACTTTGGCTCGCGACACCAATATATTGTAGTAGATGCCCTTCAAACCACAACATACAGGCGACAGGGGTTCGAGTTTACCGCGACGCCGGGAGCCGTCAATGAAAATTTCTCGACCTCTCTTAACCTATTGGAGTGGGCCGGGTTAGGAACGTGCTAGCATGTGAGCGCGTGATTGACGACCTGCGAGAATTCGCCACAAGTCCTTTCGTTACAGACACTTGGGTAAAAATATTTGACACATTTAGCCGGCACCGCTAGCGAGCAACTATTCAGAAGTTTTTTCCGCGGCGCGGCGGGGTGAAAACCGCAGGTGCCGGACAGGGCGAGTTGGCAGTTTTCCCAGCGTCGCAACGGGTGGCCGGAGCATGGCGCAGCGGCACTGCAGATACTGAGACTTCGCCCGCGGCTTCAGGCCCAGCCGGCCCCACTTCCGTGTTGCGACGCTCGCTCTAGTGCGCCATGTCGCCGGCCCCTTCAGGCGGCGTGCGACTTCCGTAGAAGCTGTAGAGCACGGGAATTAAGTTCGTAAGCGCGAGCGTTACGAGCATTCCACCGACGACGACGATCGCCAACGGGCGTTGCGTCTCGCTTCCCATCTTCGTCGAGATCGCCGCAGGGAGCAGGCCGAGAATGGCCGTCAGGGCCGTCATGCATTGCGGACGAATCAGCGCTTCGGTGCCGCTGTGCAAAGCTTCTTTGAGGTCGTGCCCGTGCGCGCGGAGCATGTTGAACCGCGAGATGAAGAGCATGGCGCTCATCGTGCCGACGCCGAGAATTGAGATAAACCCGACGCCTGCCGAAATGTTGAACGTTTCGCCTGCCAAAAGCAGCGCCCAAATACCGCCGATACAAAGCACAACGACGTTCGTCAGCACGACGAGCGCATCGAGCAGCGAATGCAACGCCAGATAGAGCAAGACAAGAATCAGACCGAGAGCCAGCGACACGACCCACATCAGCCGTTCGCCGGCTTCCTGCATCTCCTGAAACTCGCCGCTCCACTCGACGTCGATGCCTGCCGGATAGAGCGGCTTCGTCTTGGCCTGCGCTTCGGAGACGGCGCTTGCCAAGTCGCGCCCGCGGACCGAGAACTCACGGCGATCAAGCGTTTGCCTTGCTCTCGGTAGATCGTCGAGGCCGCCGAACGGACGAAGCTGCCGTCGGGATCGGGCAAGCCCTCTTCATTGACCGGCGAAACCAAGTCGCCCAAGCGGCGGCGCGGAACCAGGTCTAGGTAGGCACTCGTGGAAAGGAACGACGTACCGGCCAGCGACGGCTGAGCCCGACTGCTTCCCAGCGGCGAGATCGACGAATCCTCGTCTCCTTCGCGATGCTCATGCACCGAATTGCGCAGCACGTCGACCGGGATCTGCAAAATTTGATCGGCGCTGGAACGCAGCCTTTCGGGCCAGCGCAGAGTGAGATCGAAGCTTCGTTCCCCTTCCACAATCTTCGTCAACGACTTGCCGCCGACGGCCGTTTGAATCACGTCTTGAACGTCGGCCGTGCGGACGTTCCAACGTGCACATTTCTCCGGATCGGTGAAAAACTCCAGGTTCGTTTGCCCTTTGATCGAAAAGATGCCGACGTTCTCGATGCCCGGCACCGCCTGCAGCGCCTCCTTCGTCTTCTCGGCGAGTTGCTGCAACTGCGTCAGATCGTTGCCGATGATCTTGACCGAATTCTCCCCCTTCACGCCGGAGAGGGTTTCCAACACGTTGTCGCGAATGGCCTGCAAGAAGCTCCAGTCGACGCCCGGAACATTGCGATCGAGCCGGGCGTTCATCTCGGCGATGAGTTCGTTCTTGGTGCGATGCCGATGCGTGGCTCCGAACCAACGCCGCCAGCCGGTTTGCTCCACGACCTTCGGCCATTCTTCCTGCGGCAACAGCGGCGCAAAAAGCTCGGCGTTGTAGAAGCCGGTGGGATCGGTGCCGTCGTCGGGCCGGCCGAGTTGACTGAGCACGCCTTTGATTTCCGGGTAGGTCTGCATGATCTCGCGGGCGATCTTCGCCTTCGAGTTCACTTCGTCGAGCGAAACGTTGACCGGGAAAGTGCCGCGAACGTAGACATTTCCCTCTTCCAACGCCGGCATAAACTCGCGGCCCAGCGAACCGACGCGCCAGCCCCGTCGCTCCGACCAAGCCCAAAAATCCGCCGACGACGACCCAACGATGCCGCAGCATCCAATCGAGCTGCCGCAGGTAGATGCCGTTCAACCAACGGACGAGCCGGTTTTCCGGGCGCGGTTTGAGATTCTTGAAGAAGATGCGACACAGAGCCGGACTCAACGTCACCGACAACAGCAAGGCCGACCCGAGCGCGACGGCGTACGTATCGGCCATCGGGCCGAAGATCTGACCTTCCGGGCCTTTCATCGTGAAGAGCGGAAGCAGCGCGAAGATCATGATGAGCGTCGAGAACAGCAAGATGCGCTCGATCGCGCCGGCCGCCTTCTCAATGCGATTCTCCAGCGTCAAATGCGGATCGCGATTGCTCGAGAGGTAGCGATACACGCACTCGACCATGATGATCGACGAATCGGCGATGATGCCGAAGTCGACGGCTCCGAGCGAAAGCAAATTGGCCGACTGCCCGCGCAGATAGAGCACGGCAAACGCGCACAACAGCGACAGCGGAATGTTGATCGCCACGATCAACGCACAACGCAGGTCATTCAGAAACACCAACAAGATGAGCGTGACGAGCGTGAGCCCGATGAAGACGTTTTCCTTCACCGTCTCGGTCGTACGATTGATGAGTTCCGTGCGATCGTTGAACGTGACGAGCTTCACGCCGGGCAGAAGCTTGCCTTTGGCCGAGTTGAGTTCTTCGACTTTGTCTTTCACGTCGTGCAAGGCAGGGAGCGATTGCTCTCCTTTGCGGAGCAACGTGACTCCTTCGACGACGTCGTCGTCGGTCGTCCAGACGCGATTGCCGTCGGCGTCGAGCACGAATTCGCCGTGCGCATCGCGCTGGGCGGTGGCGACGGCGACGCGCCCCATTCGCGTGGCCCGCCCGACGACGACACCCGTGTCGGCCAATTCCAAATCGGTTTCGGCCCGGCCGCCGTCGACGACGTCGCCGATGCGCACGGGAATATTGTTGTTCGACGCGAGCACGATTTGCCGTACGGAGCGTAGTCGCGCTCTTCGGCGTCGCGCAATATTTCACCGGCTTGCAGCGGATCGTCGAGCCCGAGCACTTTGTTGACGGGATCTTGTCCGCCGCCGATAAGACCTAGCCCGCGGACGGCCTGAACGGTTTCGCCAAGCATCAGATAGTCGCCGCCGGCGTTACCGTTGGAGTTTTGTAACGAGTCTTCCAGCGTGCCGAGCGGAATGCCGTACTTGTGCAAACGCTCCGGATCGGGCTGCACTTCATAGCGTTTCACTTCGCCGCCGAAGCTCACGACGCTGGCGATCCGCGGGATGCGGCGAAACTCGCGATCGAGAACCCAATCTTGCAGCGACTTGAGATCGGCGGTCGTGTAGATCGGCTTGCCGTCGGGGTCTTTCGGGCCGGCGATGTAATAGCGGTAGATTTCACCGATCGGCGAGGCCGGATTGAGTTGCGGCGTCACGCCTGCGGGAAACGTCAGGGTGCCGAGCCGATTGATGACCTCGGTCTTCGCCCGGTTCGGATCAATGCCGTACTCAAACTGGTTGCGCACGTGGGCCAAACCGAACAGCGATTTGGATCGAGTGGCCGTCAGGCCCGGCATGCCGGCCAGCGCCACCTCCATAGGGACCGTGATTTGGCGTTCGACTTCCTCGGCCGAAGCGCCAGGGTACTGCGCGATGACTTCCACGATGGCCGGCGCAGGATCGGGGTAAGCTTCGATATTGATGTGGACGAGTGAATAGCCGCCGACGGCCGCAATGGCGCACGCCAACAGGATGACGACGAGCTTATTGTTGACGGCCCAATGAATCAGCCGATGCACCATGGTGCCACCCTGCGTATGCGAACGACGCTGCGTAAGCGAGCGATCTCTTGTGAGCGAGAAGAATTATTCGGCGCGCGTCAGTTGTTCGACGTCGTCGGTCAGGCTTTTGGCTCGCGCGAGCCCGAGTTCTTTCCACGTACTTTCCAGAATGACGATGCCGGAAGCGACGATGCGCGTGCCGGGTTCGAGCGTGGTGAAGCCGCGACGTTGCTCGTCTTCGGTGAGGTTCGTGCGGAGATGAACATACGTGCGACCGCGATGTGCCACGGCCGCGACGCGACGCGTGAATTCGTTGTTTTCTTCGCCGGCGACCGTGTAGAGCACGGCCCCTTCTCCCGATTCGATGACCGCGCCGGCGGGGACGGCCACTTCGTTCTTACGCGGCAAAAGTTCCACGCGGGCCGAAATGAACTGCCCGGCGATGTAGCGACCCTGCGGGTTCTCAATCCAACCGACGAGCTGCGCCGTGTGTTGCACCGGATCAATGAGCCGGCCGGCGAGTTCGAACGTGCCGTCGAGCGGCGCTTGCTCCGGTTCGGCGGTGAGCGAAACCTTCCACTTCCGCATTTCGCCGGGGAGTCGCTCGATTTCGGCGAGGTCTTCTTCGTAGGCGCTGGCGACGACCATCAAGCGCGTGACGTCGCCGATTTTGAAGAGGTCGAGATTGGCGTCGACGATTTCCCCGACGGTGACGTTCTTCTCGAGCAGCACGCCGTCGATGGGAGCCCGCACTTCGAGCTCCGCCCAACCTTCACGCAAGGCCGCGGTCGCTTGTTCGCCGGCTCCTTCACGATGCAGCCGTTCGGCTTCGTGCTTGATCGCCGTGACGTCGGCTTCCGACAATTGCCACGAGCGCAGCGTGCGCTCGCCATTTTGCGAATTGATCAACGCACTTTCGTAATTGCGCTGAGCGTCGCGCATCACATGCTCGGAGACTTCGCCGGGAGCGAGCTTCTTCAGTTTGTCGAGCGTCGCTTTGGCGAGATTGAATTGCGAGTAGGCGTCGAGCAGTTCGCTTTTCTTTTGACCGATCTCTTTGCTCCAGACGACCGCGAGCGTTTGCGACTTCTTCACATGGTCCCCGAAGCGCAGCGGGCGTGGCTTTCCGTCGTCACCGGTCGTCGTGCCCAAGGACATGACGATGCCTTCGAAGTGCGAATGGATGCGAGCCAGCCGATTGGGATCGAGCATCAGCGAGCCGGGCAAACGCAACGGCCGCGACTTCGGCGCCGGCTCCACTTCGGCGATGCGGACGCCGAGGCGCTTGATGACGTCTTTAGGAAGAATCAAGGTGTCTGGCCGGCCGTCTGCGAGATGGGCGTCAGTCTTGGCGTCGGCCGATGATTGTGAGGCGACGGGCTGCGACCGAAGCTCGGTTTTTTGGTCGTCAGACCGTTTAGCTAAGAACCAAGCGCAGGCCATGGCGCCGACGATACCGCCGACGAGGGCCGCCGCGAGCAGTTGCTTTCGCGTCGAAGCCATGAGAAACGCCGAGATTGGGTTGGGCGACGAGATGCCGATGTCGGCATTCTAGTACGACAGATCGTCACGCAAAGAGTCGAACGCGACTCTTGCAGCGTCTTAACCGTACCGCGCGCAATCTCACCGAATCGTCAGCCGTGCGGATTTGCCGCCGACGGAAACCCGCCGCCGACAACGACATCGCAACGCTTAGGGGAATTGTTCGACCTGTAAAAGTCCGGCGATTTCCGCCGCCGAAGTCCAGCGGGCTTCTTGAGCTTCCACGTACCCCAAGTCGGCTTCAATGAGGGTGCGTTGTGCTTGGAGCAACCGTAGGAAGTCTGTTTGTCCTTGCTCGAAGAGGCTGCGATTCACGCGGAACACCTCTTGCGCCTTCGGCAGGATCCGTTCTTGATAGACCTTGGCTCGCTCGCCGGCGGCGATGTATGTTCCAAGGGTCAGGGCCGTCTGCTGCGAAAGATCGTTTTCCGTGCGTTGCAACGCGGCGGTGGCGCGTGCCGTGTCAGAACGTGCTGCGCGGATGCCGCCTTGATTGCGGTTGTAGAGCGGGATGCTGGTCGTGAGCTGAGCAAAGCCCTGGTCGTGCAACGGCGCTTCGACCGAGTACTGATAACCGGCCTGAATATTGAAGTTTGGCCACGGCTCGGCGTAGGCACGGCGAAGCGCGAATTGCGTACGTTGGATTTCCACGGCCGCGATGTGGGCCAGCGCATTGCGCTCGACGACGCCCTGCCGCACGGCTTCGAGCTCGTAGTCGGGCAGGGGTTGCGTAAAGTCGAACTTGAGGCGGGTGATTTGCATGTCGGGAACGCCGATCGCCGCGGCGAGTTGCATATAGGCGGCCGCGAGCGTCGCTTGCGAATTGGCATGAGCCACGTTCGCACGTTCGTATTCGATCTCCAGTTGCACGGCGTCGGCCCGATTCGTTTCGCCGGCTTGCAGGAGCTTCTGGCCGACGTCGCGAGACTGGCCTGAAATACCCATCAGCTCTTGCAACACTTCCACGCGCCGTTGCGACGCGGCGGCCGTATAGAACGCCTTGCGGACGTTCGTCAGAACTTCATAGCGAGTGCGCGTGAATTCCAATTGCGCCTGCTCGACGGCCCGATACGCGACGGAACGATTCAGACGCAACTTATGCGCCGTGATGAAGTCTTGGCCCAGAATCCAGTTGTACTGACTGATGCTGCCGGTCCATTGCGGCGAGCTGGTGATAAACGTCGGATTCGGCAACATACCGACCTGCACGGCGTTGCCTTGAGCGACGCCGACTTTCGCCGAAGCCTCGCGCAGAGCGGGGTTGCCGGTTTGAGCCATGAACTCGCAATCGGCCAGCGTCATGCCGACTTCGTCGACCGGTTGCGGGGCGACGGGTTCCGCAGCCGGCGAACCGTCGGCGGCGCGCACCGTGGCGGGCATCGTGTCCGTCGGCAAAGCTTCGGGACGCGAAGGCTCTTGCCGTACGGCTTGCGGCCGCGGCGGCGGCGTTTGGGCAGAGACCGAGCCTCCTGCGGCGAGCAGGATGCCGATCGTCAGGCTCAACTTGCAAAAGGTCAGGCACCGCATGCGGATCGTTCCCCAAATTTATGACCCAGTGCGCCGTCGTCCGCCCGAACGGTGGCGCAAATACAATTGCTGCTACCACGAGTATCGAAAGAATCCTCAAGGAAGGTGAAACCGGTGCTGCCGGCACGTTGCACACTACCGTTACGCTGCAATCGGCACGGCCGGTACAATCCGACCCTGAAGCCCGCGAATCCTCGAAACTCGTCGCATGACCGCTACGTTCGTTACCGTTTATCACGACGACCGACTGATCGTTCTGGAAAAACCCTCCGGATTGCTGGCCGTGCCCGGCCGAGGGCCCGAACTTCAGGATTGTCTCAGCAGCCGCGTGCAGGCCGTTTACCCGACGGCGCTGGTCGTCCACCGGCTCGATCGCGACACATCGGGCCTATTTCTCATGGCCCTCGACCCGGCCGCTCAGCGCGAATTGAACCGGCAGTTTGAGCGCCGGGAAACGGTAAAGCACTACACGGCCGTGGTCGCCGGATCGCCGCCGGCCGAGGAAGGTGTGGTCGATCTGCCGTTGCGGAAAGATTTCGACCGACCGCCGCGCCACATGGTCGACGTCGCGCAAGGCCGCCCGGCGCAAACGCGCTGGCACGTAACGCAACGAGCAGCCGATCGCGCGCGTTTGAGCATCGAGCCCGTCACCGGTCGGTCGCACCAGATTCGCATTCATCTGGCGACAATCGGCTTGCCGATCCTCGGTGATCCGCTCTATGCACCGGACGACGTGCTTGCCATGTCGTCGCGATTGATGCTGCACGCCGAGCGCATCACCGTCTCCCATCCCGACGACGGACGGAGCGTGACGTTTCGCTCAGACTGTCCGTTCTAAGGCATCGTCACCAGCGGACGATACGGTCGCGACTCTACGCCGGCTGCTTGTCGAGACGGTGCTTGGCCAGAACGCCCTTCACACGGTCCGCGAGTTTGTTCGCGGCTTGCGCGAGCGTCGCACGTTCCGCGGCGTCAAAGATGCTGAGCGGCGGAATCACGCCGAGAGCAAGCAATGCCGCACCGACCAACGCCCACCATGGCCCAAGCAAGAGCAAAGCGGGCAGAAGCGAGACGAGCAGCAATCGCCGATCGACGCGTAGCTCAAGCAGCCAACACATCGTCCAAAGCAGCATTAGCGACAAGAACTTCGCCGACGCCGAAGCCACGACGACGCCGTCGAGCCCGTAGCGCGGCAGCAACCAAAGATTGAGCCCCACGTTCGTCACAAGCCCCACGGCCAGCCCGACGGTCGCCAAGCGCGAACGTTCGGCGCACCAGAGCCAGTTGTTGCTAATCATGGCCAAACCGGTCCACAAGGCGCAGGCCAGCGTCCAAGGGAAAATCGCCTGACCGAAGCCGAACTTGTCGGCCAGCGCCGTGTGGAAGAAGAGCGGCGCAGATGAGCATGCCGATCGAAATGCCGAGAAACGCCAGCAGAAACAGCTTCAAGATAAATTTCAATCGCGCGCCCACGGCTTCCCGCCGCCCGGCTTCCCAATCGCCGATCAGGTGCGGAGTGATCCAGGTCGAAAGCATGTCGGCCAGCCCGAGGAACAGCACCGGCATGACCCGCGCGCTGTGATATTGTCCGACGAGGTCGAGCGCCGCGCGCGGATCGAGCCCGCCGAAATGGACGATCATGTACCGATCGGCCAAGTCGAACGAATTGCTCACCCAGTTAGTAACCCAAACCCAAAACGCAAACGGCAGCAACCGCGTCCAGAGCTCGCCGTGACCGAGCGGAACTTCGGCGGTCGGCAGTTCGCGCCAGAGCCGAACCATCCACACCAGCGAAGCGGCGGCCGAGACGAAACATGCGACGCCGAACGCCGCGACGCCGGCGACCGCCGTCGCTTGCCAGCAGGCCATGAGCACGAGACTCACCACGGCGAAGAGCACCGTGTTGGCGAACTGCATGTACGAAAAGATCCGCCCCGCGCAAGGCCGTAAAAAAGCACGTCAGGAAGTTGAACGAAATCAGCGCGGCCAGGGTGCCCGACATCACAAGCACGAGCGTCGCTTGCTCGCGCTCGCCGAAAATGAGTTCGGCCAACCAGGGGCTGAGCGCCGCAGCGATCAAGCAAAACATCAGCGCCGGAACGACGCTGGCCCAAGTCGTGCGGCGCAGAAACGTGCGCAGCCGTCCCGAGTCGCGATACGTTTCGACGTAACGGCCGAAGCTGCCGGGTAATCCGAACACGGCCAACGGCGCGGCGAGCATCAGGAAGTTGAAAGCCAGATCCCATTGGCCGAGCTGATCCGCGTCGAGCCAGCGGCAAAAGAGAATGCTGCGAATGAAGCCGACGAGCCGTTGCACGACCGTCAGCCCCAGCAAAATCAGCACTCCTTCGGCGAGCGAACTCGCGCGAACCGCCGAGCCGGCCGATGCGGATTGTACGGGTTGTGCCGAAGATGCCATCGATAGACCGCCGCCAAGACCATGAGCGCCGCCGCAAAAGCGGGCCTACCGGCAAGTCTACGTCGCGGATAGCGGGGGTGACGCGCCTACGGCCGAAGCGGCCCCCCACGCTACCCACCGTCTACGGTTTCGCGGGGCCAGCACTCCACACTTTGACGTCATCGAAATAGCCGTCCTTGCCGGCGACGCCGAGTTCGATCTTCGACTTCGTCGCATGAGCCAAGCCGGACGACTTCAGATAACCAACCGGTCGGCCGTCGATTGAGACGCGCATCTCGTCGCCGACCGTTTCCACGACGAGCTCGTACCAAATTCCGGCGACGAGTCGCACCGGAAAAGTCTTGCTCCGGCCGGCCGTGAGCTTGGCGACCTCCGCTTTGTTCGCCGGATCCTTCTTGAGGGCGTAAACGTCGTTGCGCATGCCGCCGTCCCGCTCGTCGATAATGGATATGCCGTTGAGGCGGACTTGGGCTCGGCAAATGTGCCCGTAGTGCGAGCCGGTGTATTTGCGATCGGTGAACTCGACGTCGATCATCGTGGCGCCGTCGAACCGAATCTTGGCTTCAACAACGCTGTCCTTCGTCGGAATCTCCAAGCCGTGGACCGCGGCATGGGCTTTGATGATCGCCTTCCCGTCGGCGCTCGGCACGTCCTTGTCGCGAGTCTGCGTCCCCTTGAGCACACCGCTTTCGACGGCGAACGTCGCAACGACCTTGTGCCACGCTTTCGCAGGCACGTCTCCCTCGAAATCGTCTGCGAAGAGCAACTCTTTCTTGACGGCAATTGCTTGATCCGACGGCGATAATTCAGCGCCGAACGCGTGCGTCGTGAGGAGAGTTATGAGCGTCAGAGCGAGAATTTTTTTCATACGTGGCTCATGGTGAATGCGTGAGCAGCAATGATCGAGGCCGTCAGAGTATCAGCATCGTTCGTCGAGCAACGTCGTTGGTCGTCCACGGTGGCGGGACAGCCCGGGGAAACTCTCAGGACATCGCCGCTTGCTAAAGCCGGGCCGGCTCGCGGGAGGCGTCGGTCGTCGTGGAGACGCGCCAATCAACGACTTGCATCTCCACATTGCGTCGGCCGCGGAACTCGTTGATCACCGGCCGGAATGCGACGTCGATCGGACCGTCGAGTTTTTCCAGTTCGTCGGCCCATTCGGCGTTGCCGAACGAGACGGCCCGCATGGAGTTGCGATGCTGTGAAAGTTTCAGCGACAAATGTCGCTGGCCGCCGCCGATCTTCTTCGGCGGTTCGTCGAGCGTCAGGCCCATGGCGCAGAAAATCGGCCGCGGATTCGCTTGGCCGAACGGCGCGAGCTTTTCAATCTGCTCGATGGCCGCGAGCGTCAGTACGGAAAGAGGAGTTTCGGCGTCGATCAGCAATTCCGCGACTGCCGACGGCCGGTTTCGCTCCGTGGCGACAAACTCGCAGAACTCGGCGCGGAAATCGTCGACCTTGCGCTCTTCGATTTTGAGCCCCGCCGCCGCGGCATGTCCGCCGTGTCCGACGAGATGATGCGTACACGCGGCCAGCGCTCGGTGAAGTTCCAAGCCGGGCACGCTGCGCACCGAACCGGTCCCCGGCTTTACGCCCAAGCGATCGAGCGCAATCAAGATCACCGGCTTATGAAATTTCTCGGTCAGCCGCCCGGCGACGATGCCGATGACGCCCGGGTGCCACTCGGCGTCGGCCAGGACGAACGCCGGATCGTTGTCGGCGTCGAACTTCTCGGTGATCTGCTTATGGGCGGTCAGATAAATGCTACGTTCCAGGCTTTGTCGATCGCCGTTGAGTCCGTTGACGTACTCGGCCAAAGCCTGCGCAGCGTTCGGGATTGGTCGTCGTGAGCAACTCCACGCCGAGCTCCGCTTGGCCGAGCCGGCCGGCCGCGTTCAACCGCGGCGCGAGCGCGAAGGCCACGTCCTCGGAATCGAGCTGCTTCTTCTCGGCGAGCTGTGCCACGCGGATCAGAGCCTTCAGTCCTTCGCCGGGGCGCTCCCAGATGCTTTGCATCCCGTGCTTCACAAGTACGCGATTCTCATCGACCAGCGGCACGCAATCCGCCACGGTTCCCAGCGCCGCCAACCCCAGCGCACTCATCAGATAGTCGCGCATGCGGGGCGACACCTTCTTAGCCCCGTCGGCCTGCCGGCAAAGTTCCCAAGCAAGCTTGTGGGCGACGCCCGCACCGCTCAAACCGGCGAACGGATACGCGGTGCCCGGCAATCGCGGATGCACCAGCGCCGCAGCTTGCGGCAGTTCCGCTGCAAACTCGTGATGGTCCGTGATGATCGAGCTCGAGGCCAAGTTCCGCCGCCGTGCGGGCTTCCTCGACCGCCGCGATACCGCAATCGACCGTGACGACGACTTTCGTTCCCGCCGCGGCCAGCGACCGCAGCGCTTCGGCGTTGAGCCCGTAGCCTTCTTCAAGCCGGCGCGGGACGTAGAAATTGGCCTCGCCGCCCAGCAGCTTCAGGCATTGCAGCAAGAGCGACGCCGCGGTCATGCCGTCGACGTCGTAATCACCGTAGACGGTGATCTTACGGCGCTCGCGCACGGCCTCCATCAGACGCGCCGCGGCGGCTTCCACGCCGCCGAGCTGCGCAGGATCGCGCAGCCCGGTGAGCTTGCAATCGAGGAAGTCACGGATGATTTCCGCGCCGGTCATCCCGCGACAGGCCAAGAGCTGGGCCACGACCGGAGAGACATTGGCGCTTTTCGCCAGCGCGGCAATTTGCGCAGCGTCGTGCGATTGAATGCGCCAAAGCTTCGGCATAGCGCTCCGTCGCGGATGGAGACGTGCTTAGTTCTTGATGCGTGGCGCTTGGCCGCGCGAAAACGAGCGTCGGCAGCCAAGCACGAAGAACTAAGCGCTCGACACTACTTCTTCTTTTCGACGTGGAGCGTGTGCTTGCGGAGGCGCGGGCTGTACTTGCTGAGCTTCAGCTTCTCGCCGCCCGACTTCCGACGCAGGACGTAGTTGTAATCGCCCGTTTCTTCGCAAACCAAGTGAATGACTTCGACCTTCTTCTTGCTCTTCGCCATGACTCGCTCGTCTTACGCCGCGTCGCGGAGCTTCCGAAGGAAGCACGGCTCGCGGCCTCAATGAATGGGGGGAACCTGAAACGTATGGTGACGACGCCCGACGCTCGGGCGGCAATCTGCGGAATTCAGGAAACCGCCGATTATAAACGGCAACCGGCCGACCGCGGTAGGGGAACTAACGGCAAAACCGGGGCGGCAGCAGGCGGCGGAAAACCTTACCAGACCGGAACTTATCGAACGCCTGCTTCGAGAAACGCCAGCAGATCGCGGACTTCCGCGGCCGTGAAGCCGTCCAGCAGGCCGGCGGGCATCGGCGACGTGCCGAGTTGCCGATGCTCGGCGATCTGCTTCTTGTCGACTTCGGTCACTTGGCTCGGCCGCAGCGGGTCCGTGTTGATCAGCAGCTTCTCGCTGCGGAAATCCCCTTCGCTCACGACCCGTCCGACGAGCGTGCGACCGTCGTCGGTAACGACCTCGGCATTGCGATACTGCTCGGCCACGGCAGCCGACGGTTCGAGAATCGAGTGGAGGATGTCTCGCCGACTGAAGCGAGCCGCGACGAACGTGAGATCAGGCCCGACCGCAGGACCACTGAGCCCGGCACGATGGCAGCGGCTGCATAAGGCTTCGCGAAACAGGGCGGCCCCCTTCGTCGGATCGCCGCGAAGTTTCGTATCGTCGGCATCGACCGCGAGCTGCGCAAGTTCGTCGAGCGTCCATTTCTTCACAAGCGGGCGACTGGGCGGGAGCGGTTCGTCGACGTCTTTCGGTGGCGCGAGCAAGTCGGCCAGATCTTTTTTCTCCGAGTCGGTGAGCGTGGCGACGGCGTCGGCCTTGATCTGATCCAAAAATCCGGGCATGCCTTGGCCGCCGACGAAGCGCCGCGCGTCGCGCAGCGCACTGAAGTACAAGCGGCGGGTTTCCGGAGTCCAGCCGGTTTTCATGGTCGCCAGCGCCGAGAGAGCCGCGAGCTTGTCTTCTTGCACGCTGCTCGTCAGCAGATGCTCTGAGGCAAACTGTACGGCTTGTGGCGCTTCCAGCTTGGCCCAAAGACGCGTCAATCTCCTTCGCAGATCTTGGTTCGTGCCGACTTGTGAAACGACGACAATTTGATCTTGAAAGAGATTGTGATTGTTGAAGACCAAGTCCTTAACGGGATCGAACCATCCTTGAGGAATCGCCAGGAACGCTTCACGGTCTCGCTGCAGAACACTCTCGCAAGCGTCGATGTTCCGGAGTGCGTTGCGGAGGTCCTGGGGCAATGAAGTGGGTTGCAAGCGAGTTCCGTGCAATGCTTTCAACCCGGAAGCAACATCGTCGACGTCAGCCTGTCGAATGGCTGCCGCCACGGCATCGCTCGAGCGCACGTTGCCTACAAGACATTCCGAAATCCAATTCGTATTTGTTTGCCGCTCCAATGCGAGGCGCGCGGCGTAACGAATCGTCGGGTCGAGATGGTCCGCGTGCCGTAGAGCCGATTCCAGGGCCTCGTCAGGCTTCATTTGTTCGAGCTGAGCCCGAAGCTGGGATTGCTCTTGGGAATGACGAGCCGCCACACGTTCGTGAAGTGATTCCTGATCATTGGAAACAATCGGGCTGCGAACGGCGACACGGTAGAGAGCCGACTGAGTCTTGCGACCACCGGTGATGAGATACATCGCGCCGTCAGGACCGGCGGCGATGTCGGTCACGTTCAACGGTCGGCCTTGCAGGAACGTTTCGAGGTTCGCACGGTAACCGCCGCCGCGCGGAGCCATGTGGACGGCCAGCACGCGACCGTACGTCCAATCGAGCACGTAGAGCGCATCGCGATACGGTTGCGGAAACTTGAGATCGGTGCCGAACATGCAGGCCGTCGGCGAACCGCGACCGACGTTGATCAAAGGAACGGCGTTGTCGGATCGGTCAACGTAGTTGGGCCGGCGATTGTCGGCCGTGATGCGGTAGCCGTAGTCCTCTCCCGAGCGCAAATGCACGATGCACGTCGGTCGATACCAAGGCGTGCCCATGTCGAATTCGTTGTCCGCGTCATACGTGAACAAGTCGCCGTTTGGATGAACGCCGAGGCCATACGGGTTGCGAAGGCCGGTGCAGAAGACTTCCCACGTCTTGCCGTCAGCGTCGGTGCTGACGACATAAGCCCGATTCGGCTTCGCACCGAGCTTCTGACGATCGAGGAGCGACGTACGGTCGCGAACGTTCGTCGTGGGCGTTTCGACGGAGTCACCGTGGATCGAATAGATCCGGCCGTCTTTGCCGAGCGCGAGGTCATTGCGGCCGTGGCCGACGCCGCCGGGAAACTCGAGGAGGAGCTTCTGGTCGACGATCTTGCCCGCGTCATCGATTTGAAACCGATACATCCCTTTGGAGTTGTTGGCGTTGGCGTACCAGCGGTCGTAGGCGTAGAGCAGCCCGCGACACTCTTTCAGATCGCTCGCCACGCGTTCGACGCGTTTGACGTTCCGATGTTCACCGTCGAACAATAGTCGCAGAAATCCTTGATCTTCACGCGAGACCAGGGCTCGACCTTGCGCATCGAACGCCAGCGCAATCCACGAACCTTCGTCAGGCCCGGCCGTGCGGAGGAGCGAGACTTCAAAACCCTCCGGCACGTAAAACTTCTGCGTCGGCCCGTCGCCGGCGGCCGTGGCTTGCCGCCACTGTTCGTAGTTCTCAAGCGGCGAGACGCTCGCATCGCGACGGCCGACGCCCCAGAGTTCGGGACGAACCGTACCGCGATCAACGACCGACGGCGATCTGTCGTCGTCCGCAAGATGCCGGTCACCTAAAACAAACAACGTATCGCTGACGATCGGCGGAACGGAAGCCTTTCCGTCGGCGACAGTAAAAGAGAGCGAGAAACAGACGGCATGAACGTCGGGCACACCATCGCGGACGACAAGCCGGATTTCGTTTCGACCCTGTCGCACCGCGTAGGTCACGTCGACGACCTGCGTTTGGCAAAAAGGCTCCACGTGCAACGCGTGAAGGCCGTTGATGCTGACCCCTGCCGCGCAAAAGTCGGCGGCAAAACGAAGCGTCGCGGTTTGCACGCCCGCTGGGAGTTCAAATGTTCGCTGCGCGAGCCAGCCGGTGCTTTTCGCACCGGACGGACCGATCCAATGCGGCAACGGCTCCACCGCCTCTGCGATCTCAGCAGATGTGATATACCCGACGTGCAGCAGAAATGCAGCGATCAGAATTCGAGCAACGGACATCTGGGACTCTCCGGCAGGATCCGCGGCGAACTCGGCATTGTAAGCCGCCGCTACGCCGACTGCCGGCAAATGCCGTCCTGACGAACCAAGAGCCTCAATGATGGTGCGTGACGAGGCCTACTTCGTCTTCGTCGCCGTCGGGCGTTCGGCCGTTTTGTCGTCGTCCGTCGCTTTGCGAACGGCCGGGCCTGAAGCGGGTTGCGGCGTCGGCGCTTCGCGCGGCGCACGGGCTGCGGTCGATTCGTCGGCCGCTTCCGGCAGCGGTTCGCCGGAGGCATCGGCCAAGCGTTCGGTGAACGCGGCTTCCACGCGCATCACGCTCGCGTCTCCTTGGAAGCCGAACACTTCGCGATCGTTCCCGAGCGACATGCGGATGATCCGTCCGCGCGAAAGATCAAACAGCACTTCGCCGGCCTGTTCCGATTGCACCACTTGGGCTTCGATCTTCGGATCGTCGAGCGGCGAGAGAATCTGCGTTTCGTGGCGCAGCAGGGCGACGTTGCCCATCACTTTTTCGAGCGTGATTTTGCGGCGAGCTTTGATCGCCGTGCGGCCGCCGCCAGCGTCGTTGGCCCACAAGTCGAGCGGCGAGGTCCAGCTTTCACCGACGCCCAGCGGCTTGTCGGGCAGGATCAGCGTGATGTCGGTAGCGGCCGTTTCGACCGCGCGCCGCCCTCTTGAACCTTCTTCAGGTCGACGCGCTTCTGCACGTTGCCGCGCGCGTCAATGGTAATCTCGGCCAACGACACGCCGACTTGCTTGGCGGCGGCGGCGAACATCGGCGGCACCTCTTCATCGGTGCGGCTGTTGTAACGCGTTTCTTGTCGGCCCGTCAGCTTCTGGCGCATGTCGATGCTGTCGACCGAGTTGACGAATTTCGTCTCGCCGCCGGGGAACGTCTCGACGACTTTCCAGGCCTTCACGGAGTCGGTCGACGTCTCGGCCGTTTGCGACGAGCCTTCGACGGTACTGGCGATCTTCGCACGATGCTCGACGAGCCAACGCACGGTTTCGCCTTTGGCGAACTGATAGCGGAAGACGTACTTCTGGTTCTTGTCGACCGCGCCGGCCACCGGCGGCGGCGCGAAGAGTTCGCTCGTGCGCGGCTGAGCCGGTGCGGTTTTCGTCACGGCCGGCGTCGGTTCGTCCGCGGGCGTCTCGGCGACCGGAGCGGGCACCGGCTTCGTGGAAGTTTCGGTTTCGCGGCGCGGCTGCGGCGGAACAGGTGCCGCGGCGGGCGATTTTACGGTGGCGCTCTTAGGAGCCTCGCCGGGCAACGGCGCGACTTTCGGCGCCGGCTTGGCCGTCGTCGGCTTCCGCTGCGTCGATTGCTGCGGCGCCGGTCGCGTGGTACGAGTCGGACGCGGTGGGGCGGCGTCAGTCGTCGGCAAAGCGCCGGCAAGAACTCCGCAGCTCACAGCCGCGGCCAAGAATCGCACGCCACGCAGTAGTCCCGTCGCCATCTCGCATCCTTTCGAGCAAGGCAGATGATTCACACTTATTCGTCATCAACCGGTCGTCACCGGTTGTTCGGCATGAAGCGTCCGCTCCAGCCGAGCTTGTCGCGCAGCGTTCCGTAGTAGCTGTGGCCCGGCGCTTCGACGAGCAAGCAGCACGGCTCGGCGCGGCTCACACGAAACCGATCGCCCGGCAACACGACGCCCATGTCGCGCCCGTCGACGACCATGTGGGTGCCTTCGTTGGGCGAAGGAATCACCAGTTCGTACTTGCGCTCGGCCGAGTCGACCACCGGACGCATCGTCAATGCGTGCGGGCTGATCGGCGAGATCACCACCGCGCTGAGATCCTTGCGCAAGATCGGTCCGCCGGCGGAAAGGCTGTGCGCCGTGCTGCCGACGGGCGTGCTGATGATCAGGCCGTCGGCACTATAGGTCGTGACCCATTGTGCGTCAACGTAAAGCTCTACGTCGAGAATGACGAACGGCGGACCGCCGAGCACGGCCGCTTCGTTGAGCGCCAGCTCGGTCCATTGGTCCACGCCTTCGCGTACGAGCGTGCATTCGAGCATCACGTGCCGACCGATCACCAACTCGCGGCGACAGAGCTTCGGCAGCAATGCCGGCAGTTCGTCGCGGGCGACGTCGGCCAAGAAGCCGAGCTTGCCGAGGTTCACGCCTACGATCGGTCGCTGCCGGTAGCCTAGCTTGTGGACCGCGCGGAGGATGCTGCCGTCACCGCCGAACACCACGACGTACTCGGCGTCGATCTCGGACAAGTCGACTTCAAACTGCAGATCCCAAACGACGATCTCGCAATGCTCCTCGACCACGCCGCGCAACCGCTCGGCGCCGTCGGCGATCGACGGCTTCTGGCCGGCGCCAAGGACGATCACGCGAGGCTTACGGCACGAGTTGGCGGCGGGAGAAGTCATACGTTCGATCATAGACCGCCGTTGCGGCGACGGGAAATAGCGCAACGCTTTTGCTTTCTTCAGCTCCCTGCTTACGACCGGGGGAATCGACGCCGCACCGCCGGAATGTTCGGATTCGGTCGATTGTGCAACCGCGCGCCGCTCGGCTTACAATACCCGGCGACGACCCGCCCAGACGATTCTCGACGACGGCACATCCGGAGCTACTTACCATGATTCGAAGACTCGTTCGACGCGGCGTTCACGCTCAATGGTGCGACGTTGTGAAACTCCGGTCGCTCACGCTCACGGCTCGCTGTTGTGCCGTATTCCTGGTTGCGTGTTCCGTAGTCGCCGCGCCCGTCACGGCCCGCGCGGCACAGCCTTGGCGGAAAGTTGAGAAGGTGGCGACCGAGCGCGGGATCGTCGTCTGCGCTTCGCCCGCCGCGGCCGATGTCGGCGTGGAGCTGCTGCGCCGCGGCGGCAACGCCGTCGACGCCGCGGTCGGCGTCGCCCTGGCAATGGCCGTCACGTTTCCCGAGGCCGGCAATATCGGCGGCGGCGGCTTCATGATGGTTCGTCCCGCCGACGGCTCCGAACCGACGTGCTTCGAATATCGCGAAACGGCTCCGGCCGTCTGCAAAGCAGACACGTTCGTGAAAGACACGGCCATGACCGGGCACCGCGTCGTCGGCGTGCCGGGCACCATTCGCGGGCTCGAACTCGCGCACAAGAAATACGGCAAGCTTCCCTGGCGCGACGTCGTCATGCCTGCGGTGAAGCTGGCCCGCGAGGGATTCTCCGTCGATCGCGTCTTGGCCGCCGACCTGAATCGACTCGTCGCCGGCGGGGCGAAGTTCCCCGAATTCGTCGAGGTCTTCGGAAAGGCGCGGCGAAAGAAGAGGGCTCGGCGGCCGGCGGCACTTTGCAAACGCAAGCCGGCGCCGCTGCGCCGCAGCCGACCGTGACGACGCCCGGCGAACCGCGCAACCCATTGAATTTGCCCGCCGAACCAAAACGTCCCGAGCTGCCGCAGTGGCAAGCCGGCGACGTGCTCAAACTCCCCGAGCTTGCCGACACGCTCGAACGGATCGCCCGCCTCGGGCCGGACGAGTTCTACACGGGCGTCACCGCCGAACTCATCGTGAAAGAGATGCAGCGCGGCAAAGGCTTCATTACGGCCCAAGACCTCGAAGATTATCGCGCGAACGAACGCAAACCGGTCCACGGCACCTTTCGCGGGTACGACATCTACGGCAGCCCGCCCCCTTCCAGCGGCGGCACGGTGCTCGTGGAAACGCTGAATCTCCTCGAGCAGTTTCCGCTGAAAGAATCCGGCCGCTACTCGGCGCTGACGTTGCACTTTATGACCGAAGCGATGAAGCGAGCCTATCTCGATAGGGCGATGTATATCGGCGATCCGGCGTTTACGGAGATTCCCGCGTACCTCACGGCGAAGGAGCACGCCGAGAAGCTCGCTCCGGCGATTCCGACCGTTCGCGCCTCGCGGTCCGTCGATCTGGCCATCGGTTTGAAACTGCAGCCGGAAGGAGAATCGACGACCCATTTCTCGATCGTCGACCGCAACGGGATGGCGGTCGCCAACACGTACACGATTCAGCAAAGCTACGGCTCGATGATCGTCGTCCAAGGCGCCGGCTTCATCCTGAATAATGAGATGACTGACTTCAATTGGAAGCCGGGCGTCACAGATCGCAACGGTCGCATCGGCACGCCGCCGAACCAAGTGGCGCCCGGCAAGCGAATGCTTAGTTCGCAATGTCCGACAATCGTCACGCGCGACGGCAAACTTGTGCTGGTCACCGGCAGTCCCGGCGGACGAACCATTCCGAACACGGTGATCAACGTGGTCTACAGCGTGCTGGAATTCGGGATGGATATCGACGAAGCGGTCAACGGCCCGCGGACGCACCATCAATGGCTGCCGGATGTGCTGCGCTTTGAAGCAAGCGACTGGCCCGAACACCGCGAAGCGGTGCAAGCGCTGGAGAAGATGGGGCACCGCATCCAGAAGAAGCCAGCGAAACAAGGAGACGCCCACTCGATCCTGATTCGCGACGGCATCCGCTACGGCGCAGCCGACACCCGACGCACGGTCGGCAAAGCGGCCGTGGAATAATGAATATGGAGCTAACAACAAGGAGTCATTGAATGCAGCCAAATAGTCTCCCGAACTTGATCTATGGAGTTCGAAAGGTAAACGCCTTTGTTGGCCACAGCTTTGCTGAGGAAGACTCGAGAGTAGTTGAACGGATATGTGATTTTCTCGAACGGCTCGGAATAAAATGCGAATCTGGATTGCGCCCAGAGCCTAGCTCGATCACCGAAAAGGTGAAGCGACGTATCCTAGAAGCAGAGATTTTCGTTGGAATCATTACGAAGAGGGCAAAAAATTTCACGTCGGCATGGGTGGTTGAAGAAAAGACCTTTGCGTTGACTGAAAAAAAGCCGATGCTCCTATTCGTCGAGGACGGAGTAACGGAATTTGGAGGAATGCAACAAGACTTAGAGTACATCCCATTTAGTCGCGAGAACTTGGGAGATGCACTCGTGCGTGCGATAGATTATGTGCTCGCAATCTCGTCAGTGCCTCTTGAGTCAGTATTCATTCCGCCGAACCGATTTCACATCAACATCAAAGTGAGCGCCAACGCCAAAAGCATTGATGAGCTCAAACGTGAAAAGGAACGCGCGACAGCGAACGTCGATGTCAGGATAGAATTGGTGAAGCAATATCGAACAAAAGGATATCATTCTGAAGCAAAACGTGAACTAGAGCTGGCAACCGTCGAGTTCCCGAAAAACTCTAGCCTGATGCATGAACTGGCGCACTCGTTTGAGCAGTTCAACGATATCGACCAAGCGCTTTCAAAATTTCAAATCGCGCTGGATTTGGATTCAAAGAATCCGAAGAACTACCGTTGCTTTGCAAATGCCTTGAGCCGCAAGTCGACACTAGTTCTTGATCTAGTCGAAAAGCGCGCACTTCTTGAACGAGCGAAAAGGTTCATGACTCAAGCAGCAGCCATCGGCGATGACAACTTCAAACGGCAGGTCGACCTTGATCTGTTTCCGATTGAAGAGAAGCTTCGCAGCCTTGAGAAGGCAGAAAACCAAGGGTAGCTGCATGTATGGCTTTGACATGTTCACGCGCGGTTTGCTATAAGCCCGCGCCCATGGAAGGGCTGCGCTCGTACGACGCCGGCAGCGCCGGCGACTTGCGACGTCGTATCATCGCCCAGCCTGCACGGAAGCCGGCACTATGTATCGTCGACACGGCGACAAACTCGCCCTGGTGTTTTTGGCCTGCGACCTCGGCGTGACCACGGTCGCGTGGTTCGCGTCGTACGCCGTGCGGTTCGGTTTCTTCGCCGCACCCGAAGGGGTGCCGCGGTTAACGAGCGTCGCCGCCGCGCTGCCGCTCGTGCTCCTTTCGGCCGCGGCCGCTTATCGCTTGTGCGGGCTCTACGAAATCCACCGCATGCGCAAGCTGCCGCGCGAAACGGCCGACATTTGCAAAGCCGGTTTGCTGCTGTTGCTCCTGGCGTCGTCGGCCATGTTCTATCAGCGCGATCTTTACGAATCGCGGCTGGCCTTCGCGTTGTTTCTCGTGATCAACATCGCGGCCCTCAGCATCGGCCGACGGTTCGTCTGGCGGACCGTCAAGCATTTGCGCGGGCAGGGAATGAACCATAGCCGGGCCGTGATCGTCGGCTGTGGACGAACGGGCCGGCTCGTGGCGGAAACCATCGCGCGCAATCGCTGGACCGGACTCGAAGCGGTCGGGTTCGTCGACAGCGCGCCGAAACGCGAGCCGACGGTACTGCCGCGCCTCGGCACGATCGACCAACTCACCGAAGTCGTCCGCCGCGCCGACGCGGATCACGTCTTCGTCGCCTTGCCGCTGACCCGCTACGGAGAACTGCCGAGCGTTTACAAACAGCTCGAAGATTTACTCGTCGAAGTGCAACTGGTCCCCGACCGGCCGAACTTGGCGGGCATGCACGTGGCGACGACCGAAGTCGACAACTTGGCTTTCATCGGACTGCGCAGCAATCCGCAGCTCGGCTGGGCGGCGGTCGTCAAACGAGCGACCGATCTGGTCGTCGGCGGAGCGGCGCTCGCGCGTGCTTTCGCCGCTGATGCTCGCGCTCGCGGCGGCCGTGAAGCTCACGAGCCGAGGGCCCGTGTTTTATCACCAAGAACGAATGGGCCTCGGCGGCCGACCGTTTTGGATGTTGAAGTTCCGCAGCATGCGCAGCGACGCCGAACGTGCGACCGGCGCCGTGTGGGCCAAAGCAGGCGACGATCGTTGCACGCCGTTGGGGCGCTTCATGCGGCGGTGGAGCTTGGACGAGTTACCGCAGTTGTTGAATGTATTGATGGGAGAGATGAGCTTGGTCGGCCCGCGACCGGAACGCGGCGTGTTCGTCGAGCGGTTCCGTCGGCAACTGCCGAGCTACTGGCAACGGCAACGCGTGAAGTGCGGCATGACCGGCTGGGCTCAAGTGCAAGGTTGGCGCGGCAACACGAGCATCCGCAAACGGCTGGAGTGTGACCTCTACTACATCGCCAACTGGTCGCCGGCCCTGGATTTGAAGATCCTCTTCCTCACAATCTGGCGCGGCTTCCGCCACAGGCATGCGTACTAGTATTAAGCGTCTCGTTCCCAGACTCCGCCCGGGAACGCCCTGACCCAAGGCTCCGCCTCGGCCTTTGCGATGCTGCTTCAAGACTCCTCTCCCGGCGGGAGAAGGATTAATGGAGCCAACCTTCCAAGCGGCTCGGAGGTTCCATCGTACGGGCGACGCGGCTCGGCGACGTTGCTTCCAACGTTCGCATTTCTTTCACGGGCCTCGCTCCCTTCATCGGCTCCCCTTCACGGACCGGTTGCATCGCTTGCCAGGTGCTTTGCATGTGACGGAGCGCGGTGCGCCAATAGCTGAAGAAGCCGTGCCCGCCGGCAACGAACATGCGGCGATGAGCAAACCAAACGGTGAGCGTCGTTCCGGTGAAGAGCAGCCGATATCCGAGCATCGTAAGCCGCAGCAGGTTCGGCCGGCGACGAGCGTACAACATTCGGAGCCGCTGCGTTTGAAATTCCAGATGAGGAATCTCGTCACGGATAATCTGCGCGCAGATCGCTTTGAGCACCGGGCAGGGGATCGCTCGGCGCACCGACGAGTAATACACGACGGCCAGGACTTCGACGATCGTCACGATCGTGGTCCACACTTCGAGATTCGGCCGGGAGTGTCGGCACCAGCGAAACAGCGAATCGCCCCAATCGCGCCGAATTCGTCCCGCGCCGACGGCATCGAGCCAGCGGCCGAGCGACTCGCCGTGACGTTGCTCCTCGAGAATGAACAGCTTCATCGCTTCGACGAAGTCCGGATCGCCGACGGCATAGGCGTGGCGCTTCGCGGCGGCTTTCAATTGTTTGGCCTCGGACGTTTCGCCGAGTTGCCAGGCCTGCAGAGAGCGCATGAGCGGCCGAACCTGATCGAGCGCGACTTCCGCGCCGCGGTGAAAGGGGACATCGGCCCAGGCCGCGTCGTTGGCGTCGAAGTAGTCGATCCAATCGGCGGAGGTTCGTTCGCGACGCATGAGCGCTGTTCCTTGGCTGGGGCGTAAGTTCGAGCCGGCACGGATTTAACTTTTCAATGCAAAGTTTCTGGGTAAAAATTTTTCCGCCGGCGGGCACACCCTCTCTCCCTTCGGGAGAAGGCGATGAGCAAAGTCTTCTAACAGAGAGAAGGACTATGTTGCGGACCAGCCGGGGCGGGTCGACGTCGAGCGGGTCACGGGGCCGCCGGCATCGAGAGCTTTGCGGGCCGAGGCCGCATCGTGCACGACGCGCTCCAGCGCTTCGACGTACGCGGCGAACTCCGCCCGGCCGCGGCGGGTGAGCTTGCAGGTCGATTGCGAGGCACGGCCTTCCCCTTGCTTGAGCACTTCGACAAGCCCGGCGTCTTGCAGCACTTGCAGGTGCCGATTGAGATTGCCGTCGGTCAGGTCGCAAAGCTTTCGTAGTTCGGGAAACAGCAGGCCATCGGCGTTGGCGACGAGCGACGCCATGATCCCCAGCCGAGCCCGCTCGTGAATCGTGCGGTCAAGCGCATCGTAGGCGAAGCGGCCTCGTTCTTCTTCGCCGCCGTCGACCTTTGCGGCAGGCTTCTCCGATGATTTCGGTTTGCGCGTCATGCTCAATCCTCCTCGCACTCTTCTGCCGCGGCAGCGTCGGCTTGTTGCATGGCCAAAACCAAGGCGACGGCCGCTTGCCCGAATCCGAACGTTGCCGCCATAACCCAAGGTGCCAAGCCGGCTCGCTCCGGTCCTAAGGCGATGCACGTGCAACCGACGGCCAAATACCACACCGCCGGTACGACCATCAGGCGCGGCAACAAACGTTGTGAAGCAAACAACCCAAGCGCGAACACCACGGCCCAGAGGCCCGGCAGCAGCCAAGCTTGCGAAGGCGCGGCGAAGACCAAAGCCGCGGTGAGCGCAGTGCCTGCGGCGACGCTCGGTACGAACTGTTCCATCGCCAAGCGAGTGAGCGTACTTTGCAACGTGTCTGCGCCGCGATGCCTGCGCCACGCGTCCCCCGCGGCCCAAATGCCGGCGATCGCGGCGACGCCGATCCAGAGCGCAAGATAACGCGGAAGCTGCTCGGCCGGTTGCGGCACGAGCCACGGCTGGAGCGCCGCCGCACCGCAGGCAATGAGCCCGCCGAGCGCGGTCGGCCAAGCGCGGTAGCCGCGAAACGTCTCCGAGCGGGCCATTTGCCGCCGAATGACGCGAATCTGCCCGAGCGCTTCGTGAAGTTCCATGACGCGATTCTCCGCCGAAAAGTGCGTCGCCCGTAATTGCTCTGCGATGCAAAGTATAACGCCGCGTGCGGCCGTGTCAAGCAGAGCTGAGCGGGAGTCGAGCACCGTGGAAACAACTTCGATTGTTCGTCGGTCTTTTCGGGTTAAGCTTGTCTCCCATGGAAACCATGCTGCAATTCGGAGCCGGGCGATTCTTGCGGGCGTTCGTGGATCGCTTCGTGCAACATGCCGGCGACGCCGGGCAAAACGTCGGCCAGGTCTGCGTCGTGCAATCGACGCCCGGGTCGTGCGCCGAACTCCTCGGCTCGGGCGGGGGTGGGTTTCACGTCGTCGTCCGGGGTTATGAAAACGGTGACTTGGTCGACCGAGTCGAGCCGGTGAAGAGTATTAGCCGCGCGCTGGTCGCCTCCGACGCTTGGCCGGCCGTGCTCAACTTAGCGGCATCGCCCGATCTGCGCTACATCGTGAGCAACGCAACCGAGGCCGGCTACGTACTCGACGATGACGACACGATGGCGGTGCTCGCTCAGACGAAGAATCCGCCGCGCACGTTGCCCGGCAAACTCACGCAAGTGCTTTGGACGCGCTATCAGGCGGGCCTTGCGGTGCCGGTGCTGTTGCCCTGCGAGCTGATCGAACGCAATGCACAGAAGTTGGCGGCGCTCGTGCGTACGCAAGCCGAGCGTTGGGAACTCCCGCCGGCCTTTCGCACTTGGGCCGTCGAGCGCTGCCTGTGGCTCAACAACTTGGTCGACTGCATGGTCACGCCGCCGCCGGCCGATCATCCGCTCACGGCGAAAGACCCGCTCTTCACGTCGGCCGAGCCGTACGCATTGTGGGCGATTGAGAAACCGGCCGGCCGCGAGGTGCCGCTGTTCACGCATCCGGCGATTCGCGTGGTGGACGACCTCGCGCCGTTCTACTTGCGGAAGGTTCGCATTTTAAACGGTCTGCACTCGGCGATGGTCGCCAAGTTTCTGCCAGCCGGCTTCGAGACGGTGCAGGACGTCTTGCGCAACGCCGCCGCCGTGCGCTGGGTGCGGGCTTTGCTGTTCGAAGAAATCGTGCCGACGATCGCATATCGCGTCGACGAGGTGGCGGCATTCGCCGACGAAACGTTCGACCGGCTGCGCAACCCGTTCATGCGACATCGACTCGGCGACATCGCGCTGAATCACGCGGCCAAAGCTCAAGTGCGACTCAAGCCGACGCACGACGAATACGTGAAGCTCTTCGGAACGACGCCGAAGAAACTGGCCGAAGCGCTCGCCTGGACGCCGGCCCAGCGATAACGCGTCCTCGGCGTGAGCGCGGAGACAAGCTCCGCGGCCCAATGACTTTCTGCAACTGACAACTGACGAATCAACAACTGACAAATCTTATGCTTCGTTCCGCTGTCACCATTAGTCTCGTCAACGAAGCTCGCGGCGGTCCGTTCGTATTTTGGGACGATCTGCCCGGCAGTTGCCGCAAGGCGGCCGAGTTGGGATTCGACGCCGTGGAAGTGTTTCCGCCGTCGGCCGACGCCGTCGATCCGCAGACGCTCAAGAAGCTGTTGGTCGACAACCGGCTGACGCTCGCGGCGGTCGGCACCGGCGCCGGTTGGGTACGGGGCAAGCTCAACCTGACGTTGCCCGACGCGATGAAGCGGGCTGAAGCGCGGGCGTTCATCAAGTCGATCATCGACTTAGCAGGACCGCTCGGCGCCCCGGCGATCATCGGCTCCATGCAAGGGCGGCACTCGGTCGACGGCGTCGACCAACCGACGGCCCACGGCTGGCTCAGCGAAGCGCTCGAGGAACTCGGCGACTATGCCCGGCAATATGCTACGCCGCTGATTTACGAGCCACTCAACCGGTACGAGACCAACATGGTCAACACGGTCGAGCAGGGGGTGGCGCTGTTGAAATCACTCAGCACCAAGAACGTGCTGCTCTTGGCCGATCTGTTTCATATGAACATCGAAGAAGTCGACACGGCCACGGCTTTGCGCCGGCCAAGGCTTCATCGGCCACGTCCATTTCGTCGACAGCAACCGGCGACCGGCCGGCAACGGCCACATCGACTTCGCTCCGATCGCCGCGGCACTCAAAGAAACCGGCTACGATCGCTACGTCTCGGTCGAAGCCTTGCCTTGGCCCGACAGCGACGCCGCAGCCCAGCAGACGATCGAGGCGTTCCGGAAGTTTTTCCGATAAGAAATGAAACCGCGGATACACGCCGATTAACGCAGAGAAATCGGAGAAATTAGATCTCCAATCTGCGTCTATCCGCGTTCATCTGCGGTTTCAAAATTCTGATCGAAAGCTAGTTCGCCGAGAGCTTTCCGCCGGCGTCTTCGATCTTTTTGATCACGTCGTCCTTCTTGAAGTTCGGCGGGAGCTTCTTGGGGTCGAAATTCGACTCCAGTTGCTCGTAGCTCGGTTGCGGTGATTCCACGCCGCCGGCCGGCACTTCGCCTTTGGCCGTCCAAACGATGGCGTTGAGCACGCACTTGCGGAAGTCGGGAGCGCCCCAATTCCAATGGTCGTGGCCGCCGGTGAAGCCGAAGCCACGGCCGCCGTTTTCATTTTCCGAAGCCCAAGCCACGTGTTGGATTTCGCCTGCCGCCACCGCCTTACGTACGTGAGGGTTGCCGCTGTGGTGGCCGTCTGGCCGCGAAAGCGTATCGGGGCCGGGCAATGCCGAAAGAATCGGCGTCACGCCCTTCATCTCCGGACGAAAACGCATGTGGTAGTACCATTCGTCGTTGATCGCGAACGGCTTCAGCCCGCGGGCCACCGGATGATCCGGAAACTTTTCGAACTTCGCGGTCCAGTGCGGGTTCACAGACCAATCGGCTTCGAAGTAGCCGCCGATCCAATCGAGAAACTTGTCGCCGGCCGGGCCCTTCTCAACTTCCACTCCGTAATGAACGCAAACGACGCCGACCCCCTTCTTCGCCAACGCGTCGACTTCGTCCAAGTGCGGCACCACCATGTGGTTCTTGCCGCCGTCGCAGTACATCACGATGGCGTCGGCTCCGGCGAAGGCGTCGGCTTCGGTCGGCCAGCCGTTGCGATAAACCACGGTCTTGTAGTTCGGCAGCGCCTTCTCAAGTTCCATCGCCAGCAGCAGGCAGCCGGCATTGTGTTCGTGCGTGCCGTACGGATGGCTCGGCTTGCCCGCGACGAACACGATCTTCTTGCCGACCGATTCCGGCGCTACGGCAAAATTGTTCGACTTGCTCGGCGCGGCCGGCGGCGTCGCCGAACTCACGTCTCCCGGCTTCAGCGTCTTAATGCGAATGTTGCGGAATTGCACGGTCATCGGCGGGCCGGCGTGAAGTTGCAACGCCAGCAGGCCTTCCTTCTTCCCCTTCTCCGTGTCTTCGTCGGTGACTTCGACCATCGTCTTGCCGTTGATCATGTGGATCAACCGGTTGCCTTGCGCAATGATCGTGTAGTCGTTCCAGTCGCCTTGCTTCACGGCGGCGGCCAGATCCTTGTCGTCAGCTAACTGGCCGACCACTTCCGGCTTGCCCCCCATGGGAATCTTCACCTTCGTGCCGCGCTGCGCGAGAATGCCGCGGCCGCGCTCTTCGTAAAGAATGCCGGTGAATTTGTTCGTGGAGTCAAAGTCGGCCTGATAGCCCTTGATCACCCATTTATTGTCGGGTACGGCTTCGCTGCGGTACTGAATGCCCGAGTTGCCGCCGTTGATCTTGATCTGCAGGCGCAGTTCGAAATCGGCGACGTTGCCGCCTTTCCACACGAGGAACGTGTTCCCCTTGGTCGGCTTCTCGGGCGTCGTCCGGCCGGTAATGACGCCGCCGTCTTCGACGGTCCAGAATTCCGGATTGCCGTCCCAATCAATGATGTCCTTACCGTCGAAGAGCCATTTGAAACCTTCGGCGGCTTCATCGGCTCGAGCCTTATCGACTCCGGCGCCGAACGCCACAACGAGCAACGCGAGGAGCAAACGCTTCAACATGGCAGGGAACTCCGCGGAACGAGAACGGGGCAAGTTCGCCGTCGGCGACAACAGGCCGAGCAAGCGAACGGGCGATGATCAAACGGCAGGCCGGCCGCGTTTTCACCGCCGGAAACAGGGAGAATAGTCGTCGGCCGGGCACGCGTCAAACCTCGGCGCGGCATGAGTGAATTCAGGCCGACGGCGCACTCCGACGCTCGGCTATCCCGTCGCTGCGCCGCGGATTACAGTGTTAGGTCCTGCCTCCTGTCTTCCCTCCGCCTGTTCGATCGCCCCGTATGAAACCGAGGCCTTTGAACTCTCTCTTCTTAATTTTCCACGCGCATGAAATACGCCGCCGCACTTGCGCTGATTGCCGCCGCATCGACAACTTCGCTTCGCGCCGCTCCCGCGCCGAAGGGACCTGACCATGTGATCGTTCCGGCGTATGAGCGGTTCCACGCCGCTGGCGCGGAGAAAGCTTCAAAACCGAACGCGCTCGACGAAGGAGGTCGACTGCTCCTCGGCGAACTCAATTGCACGAGTTGCCATGCCGTCGGGGCGGGGCTCGGCGATTGGGTGAGCGTGAAAAAGCGCCGATTCTCACCACTGTTGGTGATCGCGTTCGGGCCGAGTGGATCGCCGCGTATCTCGACAACCCGCAACGGATGAAGCCGGGCACGACGATGCCCGACCTGTTCGCCGACATGGAGCGCAACGACAAACGACATCGGGTCGAAGTGCTCACGCACTTTCTCATGTCGACGGCGACCGCAGATCAACAAGATGGGTTCTTCGACGGCGGCGCAGTGAAGCGGGGCGAGCAACTGTTCCACGAAGTCGGTTGCGCGGCCTGCCATAACTCTCAACAGCCGGCGCGAAGCCGATTCCGTTTGCCATGCCGCTCGGAGCGCCGTCCGCCAAGTACACGCACGATTCGTTGACGACGTTCCTTCGCGACCCGCTGCAGGTGCGTGCTTCGGGCCGTATGCCGAACATGAACCTCAACGAACAAGACGCCTCCGACGTCGCCGCGTACTTCTTGCGCGACGTCAAAGCCGACCCGAACATCAACTACGCCTACTACGAAGGCAAATGGGAGCGGCTACCGAAATTCGACCAAATGAAGCCGCTCGCCTCGGGTACTTCGGCCGGATACGACATTTCGGTCGCGAAGGCGAACAACAATTTCGGACTGCGTTTCGAGGGTTACCTGCACCTCACGAAGGAAGAGCGGTGCGTGTTTCGCCTGAAGTGCGACGACGGCGCGAAGCTCTACATCGACGACATTCTCATCGTCGACTACGACGGCATCCATCCCGCCGGCGAGAAAGAAGCCAAAGCTTCGCTCAAAGAGGGCGTGCATAAGGTCGTCGTTGAATACTTCGACGCGGGCGGCCAGAAGGAACTTGCGGCCGACGTCCGCTTCGCCGGCAAGCAGGCTTGGCAAAGCGTGGCGACGTTCCTCACGCTCACGCCCGAGTCTAAGCCGAAAGAAACCGACGCCGGTTTTAAAGTCGACCCGAAGTTGGCGAAGGAAGGCCGTCGGGTGTTTGAAAACGCCGGGTGTGCGTCGTGCCACGAGTTGAAAGTCGAAAACGTCAAGCTCGCGTCGACGTTGCGAGCTCCCGCGCTTGCGCGATGTGCGGCCGGACGCCGGTTGCACGACCGGACTGGGAAGCGCAGTTCAGGGCGGCGGCGCGGTACCGCGTTATGCGTTGTCGCCGGCTCAACAGAAGTCGCTCCGCGCCGCGGTCGATTGGGCGAAGGCTTCCGCCGCGTCAAAGCCGCAACCGTCTACGAAGCAACGCGTCGCACACACGTTCGCCGCGCTTAATTGCTACGCCTGCCATCAGCGCGACGGCGTCGGCGGCGTCGACCCGAACAAGATGGAAGACCTCGACGACGACGGCGTACCGGACCGTGATCCGACTTCGGAACTTTTGAGCCCGCTGTTCGTCGGCACGACTCCGGAAATGGGTGACGAAGGACGTTTGCCGCCCGGGCTCGACGGCGTCGGCGCGAAGCTGACCGAAGCGTATCTCAAGCACATCCTCGACAAAGGCTCGAAAGATCGGCCGTACGTCCGCACGATGATGCCGCGCTTCGGCGGGGGCAACGTCTTGCCCCTGGTCGCCATGCTCAACGAACTCGACAAGCCGATCACGGCGACGCTCGCCAAGCTTGACGAACCGGAACAGCGCGTGAAGGCCGACGGCCGGTTGCTCGTCGGCACCAAGGGCTTCGGCTGCGTGAAGTGCCACATGTTCAACAAGCAAAAGGCCGAAGGCATCCAAGGCATCGACCTGACGATCGTCACCAAGCGCGTGCGGCCCGAGTGGTTTGTGAAGTACGTGCTCGACCCTCAATCGTTACGGCCGGGCACGCGCATGCCGACGGTGTTTCCCAACGGCATGAGCCCGCTGAAGGAAACGTTGCACGGCGATGCGGCCGAACAAATCGCCGGGATGTGGGAGTTTTTGAAAGACGGCAATCAGGCGGCGGTACCGATCGGCGTCGGCGGGCAGCCGATCGAACTCGTGGCCGACAAAGAGCCGGTGATCTACCGCAACTTCATCCAAGGGGCGGGCGTGCGAGCGATCGGCGTCGGCTATCCGGAGAAGGTGAACCTGGCGTTTGATGCTGAGGACCTGCGGCCGGCGCGTTATGGCGCGGATCGTTTATTGACGCCGCCAAACATTGGACCGGCCGCGGCAACGGATTCCAAGGCCCGATGGGAGACGAAGTCCTGACGCTCGCACCGGGCGTGGGCGTGGCCGTATTGAAGGACCACAAAGAACCGTGGCCGACGCAGACGGCGCGGGAATTGGGCTATGCGTTCAACGGATATTTGCTTGATGCCGATCGGCGGCCGACCTTCATGTACACGCTTGGTTCAGCGACGGTGGGGGATGGTTCGGCGATCGTGGGGGAAACCTTCGAACCAATTGCCGGAAAGCGGCCGGGCATGCTTCGTACCGTTCACATTTCTGGCAACATCAAAGGACCAGTCGTTCGGGTTGCTGTGGGTAAGCAGATTAAAGAAGTCAAGAGTGACGAGCGACGCCTTTGGTACGACGTCGACGGTCTCTATCGCGTAAAGGCAGACTCCACCGTCATACGATCGACAGCGGACGGGATGGAACTACTCGTTATCGTGTGCGCGATGAAGTCCGGGACGTCGGCTTCGATCGAATACGCTTGGTAGTTGCCCGTGGTGATTTCGTCGCGCTCAGAGTATTCGGTTCGGTTTATTGAACAGAAAATTTTTCCACACGGTTCGATATGCGATATTTGATTGCTCTGCTCACGACAATTTTCGCAATGCCTGTATTTGCCGGCGAGTCCGTGAAAACGGAGCCCATGAAATCGGTGCGGACCGAAGCCGATTACTATCCGTTGACCACCATTCCGCTGCCGAAGGATTTGGTGCTGGAGATTGGCGCGATCGAACTACTGCCCAAGGACCGAATCGCGTTCTCGACTCGCCGTGGCGATATCTACCTAGTCGACGGCGCGTACGACAAGCAGCCTTCGGCCGAGAAGCTCAAATTCAAGCTGTACGCCTCCGGCCTGCATGAAGTGCTGGGGCTCGTCGCAAAAGACGATGCTCTTTTCGCGACGCAGCGCGGTGAAATGACCATGCTCAACGATAGCGACCAAGATGATCGGGCCGAGAGCTTCATGACCTTCGCCGATGGCTGGGGTATCAACGGCGACTATCACGAGTACGCCTTCGGCAGCGCACCGGACAAGAACGGCGATATGTGGGTCGTCCTCTGCCTCACCGGCTCATTCAACAGCGCCAGCAAGTTTCGCGGTTGGGCGCTCCGGATCACGCCCGAAGGTAAAGTCATCCCGACGACCTCGGGCATTCGCTCTCCCGGCGGCATCGGCATGAACGTCGCCGGCGACATGTTCTACACGGACAATCAAGGCCCGTGGAACGGCTCGTGCGTGCTCAAGCATCTTGTGCCGGGCAAGTTCGTCGGCCATCCGGCGAGCTTCGCGTGGTACGAAGATGCGAAGAAGCTCGGAGCGAAGGATCTGGACAAGGTTCCGCAAGAGCCGGAGAGCGGTAGCCGTTGGGCCGCGGAACTCAAGAAGATTCCCGAACTTGTGCCGCCGGCCTGTTGGTTTCCGTATCCGAAGATGGGGCAGTCGGCCTCGGGCGTCGTGTGCGATACGAGCGGCGGCAAGTTCGGACCTTTCGCGGAGCAACTGTTCGTCGGCGATCAATCGCATAGCACGATCATGCGCGTGGCCTTGGAGAAAGTGAACGGCGCGTACCAAGGGGCTTGCTTCCCGTTTCGCCAAGGGTTCGCCTCGGGCACGCTCGCGATGCGGCTCGACCCGCGCGGCGAAATGTTCGTCGGCGGCACCAACCGCGGCTGGGGTTCGCGCGGCACGGCGCCGTTCGCCCTCGAGCGGATGCAATGGACCGGCAAAGTGCCCTTCGAAGTCCATCACATGACCGCCCGCCCCGACGGCTTCGAGCTGACGTTCACGGAAAAAGTCGACCCTAAAACGGCCGGCGACGTGAAGTCTTACTTTCTGAAGACCTACACGTATATCTATCAGTCGTCGTACGGCAGCCCCGAAGTCGATCACACCGAGCCGAAGATCACCAAAGCCGAAGTTTCCGCAGACGGACTCCGCGTACGGCTGACGATCGACAAACTCGTCGAGGGGCACGTTCACGAACTAACCATGAACGGCGTCCGCAACGCCGCCGGCGAATCGCTGCTGCACGCCGAAGCTTATTACACGCTCAACTCCATTCCCGCCAAGTAAATCCTTGCCGAGATCAAAATGAACCGCCGCATCGTCGCCCCGTTCGCGCTGCTCTCGCTTGTTGCCGTCAATCTCTTCGCTGCAGAGCCCAACACGCTCGCACCCGACGAGCAAGCGGCCGGTTTTGAACTTCTGTTCAACGGCAGTGATCTCGCCGGTTGGAATCACGGCGGCAATTGGAAGGCGGCCGACGGGGCCATAACGCGAGAAGGCAAAGGGGGCAGCCTTACGTACGACGCGAAGGCCGTACCCGACGACTTTGAACTTCGCTTCGAGTGGAAGGTCGCCCCCAAGTCGAACTCGGGCGTTTACTACCGACCCGGCCAATACGAATACCAAATCCTCGACAACGCCCTACATGCCGACGGCAAGAACCCGCGCACCGACGCGGCATCGCTCTACTTCGCCATGGCGCCGCGGGAGGACGCCACGCGACCGATCGGCGAGTGGAACGAAGGGCGAATCGTCGCAAAGGGGACCGTGATCCAACATTGGCTCAACGGCAAGCCGGTCGTGAGCTTCGACTACGCCGATTCGAAATGGGCGACGGAAGTCGAAACGCTCCGCAAGCGCGGGGGCAAAGTTGCGGATCGCGGCGCAAAACTCTCGCTGCAAGACCATGGCGATCCGGTTTGGTACCGCAGCCTGCGCTGGCGCTATTCCGGCCGATGAAAAAGTCGAAGCCGATTCGACGTACAAACCGGCCACGATTTCCGCGGAAGTGGAAGCGGCCCAAAAGGCCAAGCTTGAGGGGATGCTCAAGAAGTCGCGATGACGCGAAGTCGAAATAGCCTGCGGCGGAACGACGATGCATCGTGACGAAGTTCCCCAAGTCGACGACGGCACGCTCGCCAAGCTCTGCGCCATTTGCGACCGATCTACGATTTCGAGCTCGTGCGCGGCAATCGCGTGGCGCATACCTGCGAGAATGCGTACACGCGTTGTGTTTTGCAGGTTTCGCTCGTCGAACCCTTGGACCGTGCGGCGATCGAGGCGGTCGTCGCGGTGCCGAGCTTCGTCGAATACTGGGCGAACGACGACCCGCACTATCCGCTCGACGCCGGCTACCATTGCGGCACGTGCCTGCACAGCGTCGAAGGACCGCGACCTAAATAGGTTCGGCATCCGCGGGCATATCGAGGTGCCTCGATCTGATGTCGGTTTTGCGCGACCGCCGGCGGGTGCAATTCGCTTCGGCGCGAATAGAATGAACCGGGCGATCATCGTTTCTTCGTCGGTCGCCGCTTCGTTCTCCTCGCCGAGTCCCGCCGATGTTCGTTCGCTCGTTGCTTGGCCTACTGCCGTCATTGGGTTTGGTCGCCGCCCTCGCGCATTCCGCAGCCGCCGCTGAGCCGGCGACGATCGATTTCGCGCACCAGATCGCGCCGATCCTCCGCGCACACTGCATCAAGTGCCACACCGGGACGAAGAAGGAAGGGGCCCTCTCGCTGAACACGCGGGCGGAGCTTTTGGCCGGCGGCGAGAGCGGGCCGGCCGTCGTCGTCGGCAAAAGTGCCGCGAGCGAACTCATCGCCAGGATTACGACCGACGACGCCGATGTGCGCATGCCGCCGGCCGGCGAAGAGCTGGTGCCTGCGGAGAAGATCGCCCTGCTGAAGCGCTGGATCGACGCCGGCTTGCCGTGGGACGAAGGTTTTGCGTTCGTCGCCCCGGCGTACGAGCCGCCGTTGCGACCTCGCAAAGTTGCGCTGCCGCCGGCGGTCGACAATCGCACGAACCCGATCGATCGGATTCTCGACCGCTATTTGGCGGAGCGCAAGCTCCCAAGGCCGCAACCGATCGACGACGCCGCGTTCGTGCGCCGCGCATACCTCGACTTGGTCGGCCTCCTACCGACGCCCGCACAGCTCGACGAATTCCTGACCGACGCGCGACCCGATCGCCGAGCGCAACTCGTCGCCCGGCTCTTGGACGACGACATGGCGTATGCCGAACATTGGCTTTCGTTTTGGAACGACTTACTCCGCAACGACTACGCCGGCACCGGTTTCATCACCGGCGGCCGTAAGCAAATTTCGCGATGGCTCTACGACGCGCTGGTCACGAACATGCCTTACGATCAATTCGCCCGTGAGTTGATCGCGCCGCCGAGCGCAGCCAGCGCCGGCTTCGGCGAAGGGATCAAATGGCGGGGCGACGTGAGCGCGGGAGCCACGGTCGAAATTCAATTCGCCCAAAGCGTCGGCCAGACGTTTCTGGGCATCAATCTCAAGTGCGCCTCGTGTCACGACAGCTTCATCGATCGTTGGAAGCTGGAAGAGTCGTACGGGCTGGCGGCCGTCTTCGCGACGACGACGCTGGAGATTCATCGCTGCGATAAGCCCATCGGCAAACAAGCCCGGGCGTCGTGGCTGTTTCCCGAACTCGGACAAGTTGACGCCGCAAAGCCGCAGCCGGAACGTTTGCAGCAACTTGCCGCGCTGATGACGCATCCGGAAAACGGCCGCTTTACGCGTACGATCGTCAACCGCTTGTGGCATCGCTTGATGGGACGCGGCATCGTACATCCGACCGATGCGATGCAAACGCCGCCGTGGAACGACGACCTCTTGGACTTTCTGGCCGACGATTTCGCCGCGCACGGTTACGACCTCAAACAAACGCTCGCGCTGATCGCAAACTCGCAAGCCTATCAAAGCCGCGTGCAGGCCGTGACGGACGATGCGTCGGACGACGTGGAATATGTGTACGCCGGACCGGGGGCACGGCGACTCACCGCCGAACAGTTCCTCGACGCCGTGTGGCAACTCACCGGTGCCGCTCCGGGAGCTTTTCATGCTCCGGTGTTGCGCGGCGACGTCGACCTAGCGACGCTCGCCAAAGAGAAGCTGACGGGCGAGTGGATCTGGGGCAACGCCGACAGCGCGAAGAGTGCGGCCGGCGAAACGTTCACCTTCCGGGCCAAATGGAAACTTCCGGCCGCACCGGTACAGGCCGTGGCCGTGGCGTCGTGCGACAACTCGTACAAACTTTACGTCAACAACAAGCAGGCCGGCGGAAGCGAAGAATGGTCGCTGGTCGAGCCGCTCGTACTGACGCAGCTCCTAAAGGCCGGCGACAACGAACTGCTGCTCGTCGGCTCAAACGGCGGCCGTGCGCCAAACGCCGCCGGGCTGTATTTTGAGGCCCGCGCACGATTGCCGGACGGTACGACGAGTACGCTCGCGACGACGACCGACTCCGCCGTTTCGGCCTGGACGTGTACGACCGACAAGCCCGACGCCCGCGGCGGCTTCACCAAACCGGGAGTTCGGAAACAAGACAAAGATGAGAAGTATCAGCCGGATTGGAAGCCGGTGCATCCGGTCACCGTAAACGTGTGGGAGAAGAAACTGCGCAACCCGCTGCGGGCCGCATTGCTCCGCGGTTCGAGCGACGTGCAACACATGGTCCGCGCGTCGCTTGTGAAGAGCGACTTCCTGATGCGATCACTCGGTCGACCGAACCGCGACCAAATCGTAAGCGTCCGCCCGCAGGAGCTGACGACCTTGGAAGCGATCGATCTTTCCAACGGTTCCACGCTGGCCGACGCTCTGCATCGCGGCGCGGTGGCGATCGTGAAATCGAAGAAGTACGACGGGCCGGCGCTCGTCGATCACCTGTTCCGTTTTGCACTGGCTCGACTGCCGACCAGCGACGAACGTGCGGCCGCCGTCGAGATACTCGGCGCAACGCCGTCGCCGGAAAGCGTGGAAGACTTATTGTGGGCCTTGCTGATGCTGCCCGAGTTTCAGTTGGTTCGCTGAGCGAATCACCGGAAGTTACGACTATGCAAAAAAACGAACTGACCCGCCGCGACTATTTGAAAGCGCTGGCCGCCGCGAGCTTGGCGACGTACGGCTTCGGCGAACCGCGGCTGCTCGGCGCGGCCGAAGGGCACAAGGTCGTCCACCCTAAAGCGACGGCGGACGCCTGCATTTTGCTGTGGATGGGAGGCGGTATGGCCGCGCCCGACACGTGGGACCCCAAGCGGTACTCGGCGTTCAAGCCCGGCACGAAAGTCGCCGACGTGCTCAGCACGTTCCCGGCGATCGACACCGCGGTCGACGACATCAAGATCACGGCCGGTCTCGAAAACTGCGCGAAGGTCATGGACCGCGCGACGCTCATTCGCTCCCACTTTCAACCCGACCTCGGACATATCCTCCATTCGCGCCATCAATACCACTGGCACACCGGCTACGTGCCGCCGCAAACGGTCGCCTGCCCGCACATTGGCGCGTGGATCGCGCGGGTGCTCGGCCCGCGCAATCCGGTCATTCCCGCGTTCATCAACATCGGGCAACGGCTCGAAGGCGTGGGCGAGCAGGAGGAATTGAAAGCCTTCACCACGGCGGGCTTCTTCGGCAACGAGTTCGGGCCGATGAATTTGCCGTTTCCCGAAGAGGCCGCGCAATCGGTGCGTCCGCCGAAAGGAATGGAACCGGGCCGATTCGAAAACCGCAACAAGCTCTATCGCAAGCTGCTCGACGCGACGCCGCAGCGCGACTACCTCGGCGACTTCCAACAAGAGAGCCTACTCCGCTCGATGGACAACGCCCATCGACTGCTCAGCGCCCGAAGAGCGAGCCGCGTTCGATATCTCGTTGGAACCGAAGGAAAGTTATCAGCGGTACGATACCGGTCGCTTCGGCCGTGGCTGTTTGCTGGCCCGCCGACTCGTGGAAAGCGGAGCCCGGTTCGTCGAAGTGACGACGGAATACGTGCCGTTCCTACATTGGGACACGCACAAAGACGGGCACGAAACCTTGGTGCGGATGAAAAAGGAGATCGACGCCCCGATCGCGCAACTTGTGCTCGACCTCGAAGCCCGGGGTTTGCTCGACCGAACGCTCGTCATCGTGGCCAGCGAATTCAGCCGCGACATGCTCATCGAAGGCAAGCCGGGCTCGAACGCCAAAGACCAAGCGACGGCCCCGACCGAAGTGATCACCGAGATGAAGCACTACGGCCAGCATCGCCACTTCACCGCCGGCTCGAGCGTCGTGATGTTCGGCGGCGGCATGAAGCGCGGCTTCGTCTACGGCAAGACGGCCGACGAACGTCCGCTCTCGGCGATCGAAAACCCGGTGAGCGTGATGGACCTGCACGCCACGATCTTCACGGCGATGGGCATCTCGCCGCAAACGGCCTTTGACGTGGAAAAACGGCCCTTCTACGCGACGGAAGACGGGAAGGGGAAAGCGGTAGCGGAGTTGTTCGGTTAGCGCTGAGCCTCGCTATTCAATTCGCGACCTGAACGCCTTTTGCAACTCGGCTCGATGCGCCGGATCTTCTACGTGCTGCAAGGCCTCTTTGGAGGCGTCAATCGAGTTTAAAATTGCGTCCGTGGCGTTGATGAGCGGCGATTTCCCCTTCAGATTCTTCAATCGCTCATCAAGCGTCTTGCGCCTTCTTCGGTCTGACGACCGACGTGCCGCATGCCTTTAAGGGCCCCGATGACCTCGTCGGGAGATTTCAGCTTCTCCAACGCCTCGACGGCCGCGTCGGCGTCGTGTTGGTAGAGAGTTTCGAAAACTTCGTGGGTAAAATCGCCGGTTGCTTTCAAATTCAGCGAAGCACGTTGGGCGGCCTTATCATCGCTTAAGTACCACTTCCCGGCGGCGGCCGGAGCCTGATTGGCCCACGACTCCAGCACCTTCGAATAGGCTTGTCGGGCAAATTCAGCGTCGTCCGTGGTCGACAAGACTGCATCGACCGCTTTTTGGCCGTCTTTGGAAGCCAAACGCGTAAGTAAGAGTTGCTTTGTCAGATTGGCCGACGTGATTTGTTCGCCGTCTTTTTTCGCAGATGCCGTTTGCCAAAGCTCTTGTACCTGACCGGATGTGAGCGGCGCAAGTTTTCTGTCGAGCAGCTCCAAGGCATCTAGATTGATCGTTTGTCCGTCTGCCGCGACCAGGGCGGCGACGATCTGCTGCGGAGTTGCGTCTTCCGCGATGGAAGGAGCTGTCGGAGGCGCTGGAGTAGGGCCCGACGGACCGGGACCCGCGGGCGATGCGACGAAGCCGATCACCGCCGTGATATGCTCGCCGAGCGCGCCAATTTGATCGACCGACACGCCGCTGGGAGTGCTGTCGTTTCTCTCGGAACTCGGGCTGCTCGTGGGAGAAAACTGTTTGCCCGGAACAAAATACGTTTGTGCGGTCGCATTGTCGTTACTGCCGAAATCGTCTTTGTTGTCGGCCCGAATGAGACGAATCAGCTTGATGTCCGTGTACGAGTTGTCTTGGAGGAAATCGCTCTGAGTGTTGTTGACCGATGCGTCCACATGCCAGATGAGCAAGCCGTCGCCGGGGAGCTTTGCGTCGTTCCCCATGCGATGACGATTCTCGATGATGAACATCTCCTCACTGGGCGCCGAGGTTGCGGCAAGTCCGGGAAAGATCGCGATCGCCTTGTCGGTGGTCGTCGTGGAACTTGAAGCCGTGAGTCGTCGAGAAATCGGCGCACCGCTGCCGACGACCTTCGGCTTGATCCAATCCAAAAGCCAACGGCTGAACGCGCACTGATTTCCCTGGTTGGCGTGCATCATGTCCAACCCGCCGACTCCGCCGTCGGGTCCGACGCCGGGTTCGTAGTCGTAGTAGTCCGCCAGACCGAAGGCATGCCCCATCTCGTGCATGAGCGTCGTCGGATCGAAGTCGCTGTTGGATGCACCGCGACGACTGACGAATTGAAAGACGAACTGCTTGGTGCGCTTTCCGTCGAAGGTCTTGGTCGTCGCCTCCGGAATGAAGAACTCCCAGCGGTACGCCCACCAGAACGATCCCCAGTCTCCGCTGGGGCCGGCGTACAAGATCGTCACTAGGTCGAGATCGCCGTCATTATCGTTGTCGTATTGGCTGAAATCGTGCGACGCATCCAACGCATCAAGCGCCTCGGAGAGCAAGCGAAAGTTGGCCTTGTTATCTAAGGTTTGTTGAACTTGTCTACGCTGAGTTGGCGGAAGAGTAATCGGAGCCCTCAGAGGGGCATAGTCGTCGCGATTGTTGGGGAAAGAGTGCCAGCCCAACACGTTGCCTTGTACGTCAACCGCCCCTTGCGACGCACGAGCGTAGTAGTTGTGCAAGCTTTCGTGCGGCACGAACGCGGCGGCGGCAGACGTACCGCTGCCGTAGATATTCTTTTGAAACGTGTCGAGCGTCATGCCGGGAAGGTCGGCGACGGCTCTGTGGTCTTTGAAATCGATAAGCACCGTCAACGTCTTGACGGTACCGTGCGATCGCAACTCCGGCTGGGCCACGAAGGGAAACGCCGGCTGCGGCCCCGAGGAGAGGGTTTGAGCGATCTGCGTAGGCGTCAGCCCTTCCGCCTCGAGTGCCGCTCTCCGAACTTTGTAGATCGTGCGCCTGCGCAGCCCTTCCGACAACTTGTACTGTTGCAACGACTCAATACGCGCGGCTCGTTCGTCGTACGTTCCGTCTTGTTTGAATTGCTCGATCTTCTCGGCCGTTTCATCGTGGCCTTGTACGAAATGCGACTCGCAAACAACCGCCGAACAGACCAACAAGCACGCGAAGAGACGACGCATAATTCACCGAAGGGAAGATATGAACACGCAACGTGCGATGGAGTGCGATGAAAGATCATTCCGCTCAATAGGCGTACGGCGCGTGTTTATAGGTGTGCGTATTTCTCCTTTCAATAATGCGAACTAATCATCGACACTGATGAAATCCCATCATTCCCCGCGTGATTGCGCTGAAAAGAAACGCTCTACGGCGGCGCCTTGCAAGCTTAACGTCTAAAAGCATGCAGCCGTTCGCGAACTGTCGAAGCAACCGTCGCGATGAACGTCTCAAGCATCGCGGCACTTGCCCTATGGCGCAGGCAGACTACGGGCTCAAAGTCTTCAACATCGTTTCCGCCACAAACTTATTGCCGGCGGCGTTGAGGTGCACGCGGTCGCTGGTGAGAATGCCCTTTTCGGCGTCGTCCGGGTTGTTCGCGGTGACGTAATCGACGAACGCTTTGCGCAAGTCGCAAAGCGGCAGGTTGAGTTCTTTCGCAAGGCCGCGGCTCAAGTCGGCATATTGATCGAGCTGCTTATCGAGCTTGTTCGCGCCGCCTTTCTTTTCGCCGATCAAAGTCGGAGTGCAAAGAATCACGCGAGCGCCGGCGGCGGTGATCTTGCCGATCACTTCCTTGAGGCCCGTCGTAAACCGTTCTGGGTCGGTGCCGCTGGGCGGGTTCTTCTCGCCGTGCCAGACGTCGTTGATGCCGATGTAGATCACGACGATCTTCGGCTGCTTCGCGATGACGTCGCGTTCGACGCGCTTTTGCAGGTCGGGCACTTTGTTGCCGCTGATGCCTGCGCCGATGCACTCGAGCCCCAAGTCCGGATGCTTCTCGTCGAGCATCTTGCGGAGCATGGAGATATAACCGTTCGGGCCGGCACCGGCTTGCGTGATCGAGTCCCCCAGAAACACGATCCGATCACCCTTAACGAGCGGCTTGGCGTCCGCGGCGGAAGCCGAGACGGGCGGGCCGACGGCGAGCATGACGAAGGCCGAAACGGCGAGAAAACCAAACGAAGGGCGCGGCGACATAGATTCGAATCTCTCAATTATGGGCGGCATGGCGGAATGCGCTCGTGCCACGGCGGGCGACAAGCAAGCCGACAGCATACTTTGCGTCGTCGTCGCCTGCTATCGTGAGCCGGGTCGCGGCAAATCGGCTACAGCGCGAACCCCGCATCTGCGTGCCGGTCTTTAGGCCGGATGACCAGACGCCGCCGGTTGCCGTGATCTTCGTACGCTCCCGCTCAACGACGAACGCTTATGACCATCGAATATCGCATCCTCGGCGAGCCGGGGCGTGACAACGCTTTGGTCGCGCTCGTCGACTCAGGCCAGGCGCAAGAACGCTTGCTCTTCGATTGCGGCGAGGGCTGCCTGACGACGTTGTCGTTCGGCGAGATCCAGGCGGTCGACCATCTTTTCTTCTCGCACCTCCATATGGATCACGTCGGCGGGTTCGATTCGTTCTTCCGCAGTACGTTCAATCGCGGCGGCAAGCCGAATCATATTTGGGGGCCGCCCGCGACGTCGCAAATATTGCAGCATCGCTTCCAAGGATTTCTTTGGAATCTCCACGAAGAGATGAACGCATCTTGGCGAGTTACGGACGTCGAGCGCGAGCAATTGCGTACCGTGCGTTTTGAATTGCGCGAGGCCTTTGCAATCACTCACGATGATGGCGTCCGGCCTTACGCCTCGACCATCTTGGAGACGACGAGCTATTGCGTAGACGCGATCACGCTGGAGCACCGCACTCCGACGCTCGCCTATGTCCTGCGTGAAAAACCGCGACACAACGTCGACGTCTCGCGACTCGCAACACTCGGTCTACGCCCCGGGCCTTGGCTGAAGCGGCTCAAAGACGAACCTGCGCCGGGCGACGACATGGTGATCGACGGATCAACGCACTCGCTCGCGGCCTTGCGCGAACAGTTGCTCGTGGAAACGCCGGGCGATTCCATCGCCTACCTGACGGACTTCCTTCTCAACGAAGCGGCGGCGGAGCGACTCGTCGATGCGCTACAAGGTTGCCGAATACTCGTGTGCGAAGCTCAGTATCGTCATGCCGACCTCGAACTGGCCCGCAAAAATTTCCACATGACGACGGTTCTTTCGGCCGGCTTGGCCGCTCGAGTTCGGCCCGAGAAACTGGTGCTGTTCCATCTGTCCGATCGCTATCGACCGCCGGAGTGGAACGAAATGCTCCGCGAAGCTCAAGCGATCTTCGCGAATACGGAATTCCCTCGGCACTGGACGTTTTAGAAACGCGTACCGGGCGACCGCATGCCGGCAACTATTTTGCGGCAGCGGCGAAATCTCTTTGGCACCTTCTTAGCAATTGGGGTATCAATCATCCTCACGCGAGAGTCTCCAATCTGCGAAACGCCGCTCTGTGTCGACTGGACAACGTGTTGATCTATAAACGTAAACTTCGTTCCGACGGGCGGCGGCATGACGACCCAAGAAAAGCTTCGTACTGACCCTGCCATTGCGATGGTGGCGACGTCGAGTCCTCGCTTACCCGCGGCCGACAAGATTCTGGCGGCGGTCGGCGCCGGCTCGAAGCCCGGCTTCTTCGGCAAGCTTTTTGGACGCAAATCAACAAGCGACGACGACGAGTGGCAAAGCGGTTCGCTGGTCGTCCCGTTTCACGGCGGACAGCTCGCCGTTTCGCTGATGCCCGCGCCGATTCCTTGGCACGACCTGGAAGGCCCCTGCGCCACGGCTTGGTGGTGGCCCGAAGCGACGGAGAAGATGCGTCGTCACACGCATCACTTTTTGCTGGCGATCATCGGCGGTACGCTGCAGCCGATCGCCCGACGCGTGGCGCTCACCAAACTGGCGAACGCCGTGGTGAAAGCGACCGATTCCGTCGGCGTGTACTGGGGCGAAGGAACTTTGGTACACGAGCCTAGCGCATTTCTGCCGACAGGCCGCCGGGGTCAACGGCTCGTCGATTCCCGGACGTTTGTGGCTCGACGTGCGCGTCGAACAAAATGCCGACGGTACGTTCCGCTGCTTCACCACCGGCCTGGGGCCGCTCGGATTCCGCGAGATTGAAGTCGTGAAGTCGAGCTTGCCGCCGGAAGAGCTCATGGAATTCATCGGCGACACGGCTTGCTACATTGCCAACAATCAAATCACGATCCCCGACGGCGATACGATGGGCCGTAGCGCAACGGAAATGTACAAGGTGAAGTACGGTCCCTCGATGTTTGACCGCGAGGAAGTGATGACTCTGGTGATGGTGTGATCGACGACAGCGATATCACGCCGACTGATTCGCAACCTCCGAACGACTCCGAACGAATCGCGCGTTTGGAGCGCAGCGTTCGCCGGCTTAAGATCGGCTTGGCATTGCTGGCCGTGTGGATCGTCGCTCCGGCGTTTCCGGCGACGATCGCCTTGTTTCTGTTTGTCACCACGGGCCTGCTGGCGTTCATCGGCGGCGTGATGTATTTGCTCGAAACGTTTTCCGCGGACGAGCCGAAATGAATCCGTATGCCGTTGCGCACGGCCGAGTTTGTGAATCGAAGTAAGTGACCTCAGCGAGTGCCGACCGAATGAGTGCGACGAGCGACAATCTGCGACTACTGCCCCGCTACGATGCCGCGCAGAGCTACGATTGGAACTACGCTCACGCGCCGGAACCGATCGAGGCGGACGTGCCGGCGATCGGCGGCGCTTGGGATTTTTGCGGGCTGCCGGTTGCGAGCCCGCTGGGTATTGCCGCGGGGCCACTTTTGAACGGGCGCTGGCTGCGGTACTACGCGAGTCTCGGGTTCGACGTGCTTACGTATAAGACCGTGCGTTCGGTCGAACGAGCCTGCTACCCGATGCCAAACTTGGTGCCGGTCGCGGTCGACGCGATGATCGGCGGCGAGCGGGAAGTGCCGGCGGCAGCGACGATGGGACGTACGTGGGCCGTGTCGTTCGGTATGCCGTCGAAAGCGCCGGACGTGTGGCGGGCCGACGTCGAGCAAACTCGCAAACTGCTCCCCAAGGGAAAGGTGCTGGTCGTGAGCGTGGTTGCGACCGAGCAGCCGGGCTGGACGATCGACGACATGGCGGCCGACTATGCCCGCTGCGCTCGGTGGGCGGTGGAAAGCGGCGCCGACGCCGTCGAAACGAATTTCTCCTGCCCGAACGTCTGCACGAGCGACGGTCAGCTTTATCAACAACCGGCCGACGCGGCGCACTGTGCGGCGGCGGTACGCGAGGCGATCGGACGGGTGCCTTACCTCGTGAAGATCGGGCATGTGCGCGACGCCGAAGAAGCGGCGACCCTCACCGCGGCGATCGGACCGTATGTCGACGGGCTCGCCATGACGAACAGCGTCGCCGCGCCGGTGCGTGCAAACAACGGCACGTTGCTCTTCGACGGCGCTCGCGCAGGCATCTGCGGGGCGGCCATTTTGGAAGCGTCGCTGAAGCAAACTCGCACGGTGCGGCAAGTCGTGACGCAGCGATACTTGAAAGAGGCCGTGAAGCCGCCGGCGTTAGTGGGTGTCGGCGGAGCGTTTTCCGCGGAAGACGTGCGGCGGTATCTCGTGGCGGGAGCCGCCGCCGTGCATCTGGCCACGGCCGTGATGGTGAACCCGCAGATCGGCCTGGAAGTTCGGGCAAATTGGTGAATGCCGCCTCGTCCCGCTCAATTGAGGGCTGTGAATCCGAGGCAGCCACGGAGCTGCGCGAACATCAACCACGCTGATTCGTTGCCGACCGCACGACGGCCTGTTTTGCAACCTGGGAAATACTCGCGCCAAGCTGCAAGTGCCTAAAATCCGGCGAGTTCCAAATTCGTTGCCGGCATCTTGTCAGGATCGGCACGTCCGCTGCATTACTGACAATACGTCGTCGGGCGATTCGTCGCTTGGCGACTTTTGAAAGTCATTTTCGGGGCGTGCGGCCCTGTGATCGAAGGCTTCGGCTTTTGACGAGTATGCCACACACCCCGATAAAATTTTGCCGTCGCTCGGCGTAAGCCGGCGGCGGTTTGCACGACTTGAGAATGCACGGTTTGATGCGTCGCGGGAGAGCCGATTCGCGTAGGCGAGGAGGCCGAGTATGACGCGTCCCGTAGCTTTTCAGGTCGAACGCCCCGGGCCGTTGTGGCCCGGGGCTTTTTTTGCGCTAGGTTTCTTGCGCCTAGTAGTTGATCTGGAACTGGAACCGTAAGACCGAGCCTTCGAACTGGTTGTACGACAGCGTGTTGGCCGTGCTGTTGGCCGTCGTGTTCGTACGATCGGTGATAAGGTAGCTCGTCGTCAGTTCGCATTGCGGAGTGAACTGCCACTCGGTTCCCATTTCCACTTCGTCGATCTGCGAGTACGGCGCGTTTCGCTCCGGCTTGTAGCCGCCTTGGTAGTACGACCAGCGAATGAACGGGAAGATCGTCCCCCGGTGTCGCGTGTCGATCTTGTACATCGACTGGATGTAGCCGCCGTAGAGAGCCCGATCAATCACCGCGGTCTGCGCGTCGTTCAAGCTGGGGCCGCGGCCGACGTTCCATTCGGCTTGAAAGCCGAGCGGCTGCGGATACCAGACGAACGTGCTGGCGATCCGCTCGTCGCGAATGTAACGATTGACGTTCGCGCCGCCGATCGTGCCTTGCGGAATCACAGCCGGCCCCACGCCGAGCGGGCTGACCGCTTGCCCGATGACGGCGTAGTCGCCGACGTAACCCTGAATCGAGGTTTCCATCATCTGGCCGTTGGCGAAGCGGAACGGCAGCGTGAACCGGCTGACGAAGTGGATGTCGTCGTTCTGCTCGGCCAATGAACCGCCTTGGCCGTTGTAGATACCCATGCCGAACATGCCGTAGTTGCCCGAACCTTTCAGGCCCATGTCGAGCACGTCTTTGAAGAAGTCCTGGGCAAACTCGGGCGTGTAGTAGTAGAAGACGCCCAAGTCGCGTTCGTTGCGGACGGCCGAGTTCAGCCCGTCGGCCCGGTCGAGCGCCAAGCGGTTGGAGCTTGATTGCATGTTTTCCCAACCGTACGGCACTTTCGATTGGCCGATACGGAGGCGATGGACCTTGCATTTGTCGAGGTACACGTCGCCGTACCAGTCGCGAATTTGAGCGAACTGAAATTGGTCGACGTTGCCGTTGGGCGTGCTGGCGAAGTCGGGCTGCAAGTAAACGTAGAGGTGGTCCGAAACGTCGCCGCTGATGATGATTCGAGCCCGACGAATGATGAAGTTCTGATCTTCGCCGATCGAGCGATCGCCCACGTATTGCGGCGGAGCGGAGCCGGGCTCACGGTCCATCACTTCGTTCCAGCGAAACTGTGCGTAGCCGCGCATGCTCAAACGGTCGTACCACTTCTTCTCGCTGGCCTTCTTCGCGCTGGAGCTGTGCGTTTGCTGATCGACCGTCGTGATCGACGGATCTTTGGCCGTGTCCCAGCGCTCGCGCATGGTTTGCAGCATCGTGGTCGTCTTCGGATCGGCCAGCGGTTTCGTATGCGTCTCAAGTTGCTGGAGCCGCGCTTCAGTGCGTTTCAGGCGATCCAAAAGTTCGGCCTGCGAAAGTTGCTCGTCGGCCGTGAGGTCGACGCCGTCGCCAGGCGCGGCGGCCATGAAGAGCGGCCGTTCGGGCGGGGCCGAAAGATCGATCGCATCGACGGCCTCCTCCGACGGCACGGCCGGCGCTTCGGCTTCGTTGAACTGCGCCTCATTGAACTGGGCCGGCACGACGCTATAGCGCGGGCCTAGGTAAACCGGCGCTTGCACGGCCGTGGGAAATGCCGACGGCGGCTCCAACGGCGATGTCGGAGCTTGGGCCGCCGCCGCACCGGCGTAGCCCAACGAAAGACACACCGCGGTCACTCCCTTGCGAACCCGACGGGGCAGCAGGCACATACGACATCCTTGAACAGCTGGGATTGTTCGTGGCGAAGCGCCGGCGGCAAGGGTGCGCCAGGGTGCGCCGCTGCGGGTGGACGGTCCGACAGCGACGAGTTTGGAGCGCGGATTCCCACCCTGGCGACCCTTGCCGGCAACCCTAGCGAATGCGCGGATTGCTCGGCCGGTAGGTGTCGTATCGACCCTGCTTCCTTGCTGTTTTATTAGGTTCCTTACGATTCTTGCGGTTTTGAAAGTTGAATGCTTTCTAGGTCTTAAGCTTTGTCGACTGCGGCGACTCTGCGGTGCGGAAACGAAAAAAGCCCCGTGGCGAACGATGTCGCCACGGGGCTCGATCCACGTTTTCAGTTCACCAAGCCCGACCGGACGCGACGGCCGGGCCTGACGGAGAGCAGTCAATCATCGGTCGGCCGCCAAGTTCGAGCGGCCGCTCCGAGGCCTACGGACGAAACAGTTGCTCGAAGGCGTTCGGGGCCGGAGCGACCGGAGCGGGAATCATCGGAGCCGCAACAGTCACCGGTTGTTCGAACGCCGCCGTGCTCACACGCGGAGCCGCCGGAACTTCGTCGTCGGTTTCGATCTCCACGAGGATCGGTTCCTCGTGAGCGACTTGCAGAATGCCTTGCCGCGTGGCTTCGGCCACGGCGAGTTGCGTTTCCGCGGCGGTCGCCTCGCGAGCGTCGGCACAGCGGTATCCGCAAGCGCGGCAGGAGCAGACGACGACGCACTTCCAGACGTGTTCTTCCTTCACGACCGGAATCTTCATCAGCTTGGCCTTCGTCTTCACTTTGCAGCAGGTCGGTTGCATGACCTTCTCGCAATGCTTGCCGGCGCAATCGCAGACCTGTTTACAGCCGACGCACTTGCTCGGCCCGTGCAGACAGAAGTCTTCGCAGACCAAGCAATATTCAAACGTCGTCGTTTTCTTCACGTCGGGCACGAGCTTGCACGTCTTGCGAACGCGGTTGCAATTGCAGTTGCAGCAATGGCCGGCTTCAGCCTCAATCACGAAGCTCGCCGCCAGGGCGAACATCGCAAGGAACAGGGCGGGTTTCATGGCGTATCTCGTTTTGCTAAGTGATCAGGTGTCGTAGGAAGATCGAGCGCGAACGGTCCGTGCGTTTAGAAATCGAACGCGAAGCGCCAGCCGAAGCCGTAGAACATGCCGCCGGTTTGCGTTTGGCCGGCGATTGCGGGAGTCGCCGCGCTCGGGCCGCGCTCGCCGATCACGACGTTGTACTGAACCTTCATGTTCGGGTTCAGGAAGTGGTTCAGGCCCAACGTGTGGTCGTAAACCGTACCGCCGCCGACGCCGTTAACCGCACCGGCGCTCACGGCGTTGACGTTCGCCAAGCGCGGATCGTCGAGATCGAGCATTTGGTAACGGTAGAGCACTTGCCACGCGCCGCTGGTCAGCAGGTTGTAGCCCCGGCCGCTCTTTAGCCAGTGAAAGTTCTCGTGCGGAATGATGCGGCCGAACGCGCCGTTCTTCCGTTCGTAGTGACGATGCTCGCCCGTGAGAAAGTAGCCGACTTGCGCGTAGTAACCTTGAAAATAGGCGGTGCCCAAGTTCGGGCCCGGGTTCGGCACGCCGCCGGCGCCTTGCACGGCGACGTCGCGATTCCATTGGCCGAAGTATTCCGCCTGAAACTGCCACGAGCCCATCAGCAACGCAACTTCCGGAACCAAGAGCGTGCTGCCGCTGGAGTAAAAGATCGTCGTGTCGGCGAAGTTCGACCAAGCTTGCGAGAGGCCGTTGCGAACGGTGCCGCGAACACGCAACCGGTCTTGGCCGTTGGTGCAGCGACGTTCGGTGGCACTAAAGCCGAGGTGCAACATGCAGCGCCCTTCCGATTCTTCGTCGTACCACGGCGTCCACGTGACGCGGCTCGCCAGGTCCGCGCCGCCGGCATCGTACGCGAACACGTTGTACGTGTTCATCGTGAGCGACGTGCCGAAGGTCGCGGTTTGGTCGCGATTCGTGTTGATGAAGTAATGCCCGGTTGGAAGCCGTTGTTGAAGCGACCGACGAACGCGTCTTGGTTGTAAGAGCGTTCCATGAAGTCGAGGAAGCGGCTGCTCGTCAAGTGTTCGAGGCCGTTCATCGGCTTGATATTGCCGATGCGCACGTTGCCGAAGATCGGCACGTCGCGAACGCCGACCCAGGCATCGGTGGGAGCAGGCACGCCGGCCCACTGGCGATCGAAGGCGTTTTTGATGTTGTTGTTCGGAGCGAAGGCGTTGGTGCTGCCGTTGGTGTTGAACGAGTTCACGAAGTCGATTTCGACGGCGAAATCAAACTGCTCGTACATCGTTCCTTCCACGCCCAGACGCAGACGTCGGAAGTCGACCGCCGTATCGGCCTGGTTGCCGCCGAGCCCGTTGAACGCAGCTTCCGAGCTATCGCTGAAACCGACGGCGTCCATCTGCGACCGGCCTCGCCATTTCACCTTGAACGCCTTGTCCGAAGTCTCGAGGCCGGCGCCGTCTTTCCACGCGCCGCTCATCTTCGTGTCGGCGCCGACGATCGTCCCCTTCGGAGCTTCCGTCTTGGCCTTCTCTTCGGCCAAGCTCGCGAAGCGCATCTGCTGGTCTTCATAGCGCGATTCCAAATCGCGCAGCCGAGCTTCCAAGTCTTGGTAGCTCGCCGGCTGCACGCTCGGGTAGCTTGCCGGTTGCGCCGGCGTGCCGACCGAGGGTTCCTCGAACAAGGCGCAGCGCCCGGAGTCGGTTCGTAAACCGGTTCGAGCTGCTGCGCCCTGCGCTCTGAGCCAAGAGTGCGAGGAAGAAGCACGCGGCATAGGCCCGCGTACCGATAGGGCGCGAAGCGTGCGCCACCACGCCGTCCAGCGACGTTGCATCGAAGTCATCCTTGTTTCGTTAGGAAAGAACGCCGTCCAAGCGCTCCGAAGGCGACTCGATGCTTCAAGCATGAATACGGTCGGTCGCTGCCGGTGATAGCAGTTACGCCGATGATGCGTGAAACGCCGCTTGTGTGTCGCCTAACGAATCCATCGAAAGAGCAGAAAACAACTTCGATTAGGATTTCACTTTGCAACGCGTTTGTGGCGGTCGCAGCGAGGCCAAAGTTCCGGTAGTAACGGCCGTAGCGGTTATGCGCCGCTCCGGTTGCGACGCTCTTACGAACGCTCCGACTACGACAGGCCGGCCGACAGCACCGCGTACGTGAAATCGTTGTGTGAAATCCTCGTAAAGTTTGGGGAGCCGCCGCCCGCAAAGTCGATAAGACTGGCAAATCTTTCGTAACCCCAACTGCGGCAAAAGCTTACGAAATCGCAAGGTTTCCAAAGTCGGCGTTTGCCGTGCGGATTGGTGGAGCAACGTTTCGTGGCGGGCCGGCTTCTTAACAACGCGATCTTGCCGGCGATGCTGTTGGGCTTCGTGGCGTCGGTCCGCGCGCAGGAACCGCTCGCCCCACTCGCGCCGGTTGCCCCGACGGCCGCGGAGTTTACCGAGTTCGCCGCACCGCAACCCGCCGCAGTTCCGTTTGTGGCGGCCCCTCTGACTTACGACGGAGCCGCACCGCCCGCGGTGCGGCCGCCATCGCCTGACGCCGCAGCCTTGCAGCAACAGCTCGACGGGCTGCGTCAGGAAGTCGACGCTCTTCGCCAAGCCGAGCAAGAGCGACAAGAGAAAGCGAAGGCGGCGAGTTCGTCGAGCGACTCCAAGCCGACGTTCCGCATCTCACCCGAGTTGCAGCTCGACAACTACTTCTTCGCACAAAGTGCCGCGAGCCGGGCGACGGTCGGCGACATGCCCGACGGCGCAGCATTCCGTCGCGCTCGGGTTGCGGTGCTCGGCGACTACAAGATCACCGAATATCGCTTGGAGATGGATTTCGCGCAGCCCGGCCGACCGACGTTTCTCGACGTCTGGGGCGCGGTCAACGAGCTACCGGTCGTCGGGCAATTGAAGATCGGCAACTTCTTCGAACCGATCGGCCTGGAGCGGCTCACGTCCAACCGATTTGCTCCGTTCATGGAGCGGAACTTGCCCGATCAGCCGTTCGATCCGCAGCGCAGTCCCGGCGCGGCCCTTCAGAACACCCATTCCAACAACCACGGCTTGTGGACGCTCGGCGTGTTTCGCCCGCGCAGCGACAATTGGGGAAGCGGCGTGAGCGACACGGGCGACTGGGCCGTCGACGGACGCTTGACGTGGCTACCGTACTACGATGAAGAGAGCGACGGCCGGTACTACATGCACGTCGGTACGGCGCACAGCTATCGACGCACGGTCGATCATCAGATTTCTTTTCGTGCCGAACCGGAAGCCCGCGTCGGCGCGGCCGATCCGAACGTGCCGTTTTTCGTCGATACCGGCACGATCATCGCCGGCGAATACGGACTGCACGAAGTGGAATTCGCTTGCAGCATGGGCTCCGTCTACGTGCAAGCCGAATACTTTTGGACTCCCGTCTATCAACTCGGCGGGCCGAGGCTCGACTTCACCGGCTGGTACGCGCAGGCCGGCTGGTTTCTAACGGGAGAACATCGACCGTTCCGCCGCGAAACGGCGACCTTCGACCGCGTACAGCCGTTCAACGAATTCTTTCGCGTGCGCACGCGGCAAGGCATCGGCCAAGGTTCCGGCGCTTGGGAAGTGGCCATCCGACTTTCGCAACTCGATCTCACCGACGAAAACATCGGCGGCGGCACGCTCACCGATCTCACCGTCGGGCTGAATTGGTATCTCACGCCGTACATGCGGATGACGGCGAACTACATCCACGCCTTTCTCGATCCGGCCACGGGCGGCAACGTCGGCGCCGATATCTTCGGCACCCGCATGCAGTACGACTTCTAAAGGCGAACGTCGCGCCGGAAGGCCGGCGTGTTCAGGGCCCGCCCGCCGTCGGCCGCGGCCAATTTCGGCGATTTTGCTCCCGTTTCTTTATTCGCTGCAATAAAACGGACGCGGCTCCGTTTTCTCTGTCGGCGACTATGAAACCGACATCTGTTGAAGCCGATTCCGAGCGACTGGCCCGTTGGGTGCGCGAGCACGGCGGGGCGGTGCGCGGGTTCGTCTTCGCGGCTCTGGGCGATCCCCATGCCGTCGACGACGTCGTGCAGGAAACGTTTTATCGAGCCTGGACCGCCCGCGAGCGCTATCGGGCCGACGGCCGCGAGCGATCGTACCTGTTGCGCATCGCCGATCGGCTGGTTTGCGATCGACGGCGCAGTCGGCGAGCCGCGCCGCTCGACGACGACGCTTGGTCGACGTTCGAGCCGGCTTCGGCCGAGGCGTCGCCGCTGGAGCAAGTGACGACCGCCGAAGCCCGCCTCCTGCTCGCACAAGCGCTGGAGCGGTTGACGGAACCGCAACGGCGCACGCTGCTCCTACGTTACTTCGGCGATTTGGAATTCCACGAAATCGGCAAACAGCTAGAAACTCCGCTCGGCACCGTACTCTCGCATGCCCGCCGCGGATTGCTGGCGCTGAAGAAACTGCTCGTAGAGAAAATCCCATGACGACTCGCCTTCACGAATTCGACGACGATCCGCAGGCCGAGGCGCTGCGTGAAGGTTGGACCGCGCTGGATCAACTCGTTGTGCGCAGCGACGTCCGACGCATGGACCTCGCCGCACAAACTCGGCTCGCGGCGGAAATTGGTCGACGTGCGCGACGAGCCCGAGTTATGCAAGTTGCGACGTTGGCTACGGCCGCGTGTCTAATCGGTTTCATCGCGTTCGCCTGGACCGTCCGACGAACGGCGGACGACCGCGAGCCGATCGCCGGTCGTTCGAACGTGCCCGCGACGGACGCTCTGAGTTCGCCGGCTTCTACGCTGCCGCGAGCCGTGGCGTCGCTCTCCGGCACGCGTCCCGCAGTCGCCATGCCTCATGAACAATTGCCGCCGTCCACGCCGTCGGTCGTCATCGCGAATGACGCGCTATCGCCTTGGAGTGATGCGACCGATCAGCAGTTCGAATCGGCTCGGGCCTATGCCGGCGAAGTGCAATCGCGTTGGCGCAGCCGGAGTGATCCTTGGTCGCAAGTTCAGGAAGCGGCCGGGCGTTTGGAACAACAGTGGAACTCGAACTCGCTATGAAGCTGCCGGTATCAAATCGAATGATCGCACCCTTGCTGAAGAGGAGCCGTCCGATGTCGCTACGTCAAACTTTGTTTGCCTTGTTGTTGAGCGGTTTTGCGACGAGCACGGTCGTCGCCGCCGACGATCCGCCGCGTAAGGAAAACGGTCCGAAGCCCGAAGGACCGCGCGTTGAACAACCGCGCCGTGAGCCGCCGCAGCGCGAGCCGGCCGGACCTCCGCGCGACGAACAAGGTCCGCTCGGCCCGCGCCGTCCGCAAGAAGGCGTCGGGCTGCGACCTAACAACCCGGGTGAAGCGGGCCGCGGCGAAGGTTTCCGTCTCGATCAAGGGCCGCCGCGCGAAGAAGGTCGCGGGCCGAACAACTTCGGCGGACCCGAAGGGGGACCGCGTCCGCAAGTCGGCCCCGGCGGCAACAACCCCGGCCCGAATAATCCAGGGCCGAATAATGCAGGCCCGAATAACCCTGGTCCTCACAATGTCGGCCCGCATAACCCCGGTCAGCATGGCCCGGGCATGCGTCCCGGCATGATGAACGCTCACGATCTCGATCGGCTCAAGGAAGCCGATCCGGAAATGTATCCGTTCGCGAAAGACGACTCTGAGTCGGAACAGAAATCATTCGAGCTGTCGGAGCAGTACCGCCGGGCAAAAAACAGCGAAGAGCGCGAGCGGATCAAGAAGGAGTTGGCCGGGGTCGTGGAGAATCATTTCGACGTGCGTCAATCGCGTCGCGAATTGGAATTGAGTCGCTTGCAAGAACAGATCGGTCGGATGCGTGAATCGCTCGACAAGCGTCTTAAAGACCGAGAAGTGCTCATCCAGCAGCGAATCGCGGAACTCACCGGCGAACGCGACGGCTCGTTTTAACCGCGGCTCTCGACGCCGCACTTCGCTCGACGTAAGTTAATCGTCGCTTTCTCCAGGGCGTACAACTTCCGTCGAGCGAAGAGTTTTTATCCCATGCGTTTGCAGAACAAGTCGGCCGTCGTCACGGGTGCGGGGAGCGGCATCGGTCGGGCCATTGCGGAGTTGTTCGCCAAGGAAGGGGCCGCCGTCGTCGTAGCCGACTTGAACGAAGCCGGCGGCCAAGCGACGGTCGACGCCGTGCGCAAGGCCGGCGGGCGGGCCGTGTTCGCCCGAACCGACGTTTCGAAAGAAGCGGAATGTCGGGCCGCGATCGAAGCGGCGGTGCGAGAATTCGGCGGGCTGAACGTCGTCGTCAACAATGCGGCGGCGTTCATCTACGGCAACGTCGAACAAACCACTTACGAGCAGTGGCACAAGGTCTGGGACGTCAACGTCGTGGGCCAAGCGCAAATGGTCAAAGCCGCGCTCCCCGAGCCTGCGCAAGGCCGGCGGCGGCTCGGTGGTCAACATCGCGTCGCAAAGCAGCTTCATCGCTCAACCGAATTACGTGCCGTACAACTCGTCGAAGGCCGGCGTCTTGCAACTCACTCGCTGTTTGGCGATGGATCTGGCGAAGGAAAATATCCGGGTGAACGCCGTCGCGCCCGGTACGATTCGCACGCCGGCCGTCGACGATTGCATTCACAAGATCGGCATGACGCTCGAAGAAGGCTACAAGCGGTTCGGCGAAGATGCCGTGTTGAAACGCCTCGGCGAACCGATCGAAATCGCCTACGCCGTGCTCTTCTTGGCGAGCGATGAAGCGTCTTACGTGACGGGAGCGAATCTCGTCGTCGACGGCGGCGCGACGATTGATTGAGCGTCCGTGGTTCGTGATCTGTGGTCCGTCGTCCGATGCGTGCGGCACGTTGCGACCGGCGACTGACAACGCAACACGCTCGCCGTCGTTACGATCATTACGATCGTTCATTTTTCTCGGCGCTTACCATCTTCGCGCCTGCGGGTCGATCTAGACCTTGCCGCTCAACTGTGATGGGCGGTTTGCGTAAGGCGTAGCGTCGGCCGGCTCGGCCCATCCTGAACCGAGCCGCCGCCGCAGAGGCCGCGCAAAGAGCCGTCGATGGATGACGCTCGCCGATTCAATTCGAGGATGTGATTCGCTAACAGACCCGGCGAAATCGTGACGAAAGCTCCCAGCGGACATTTGCGACTTTTCGACGACGGCAACACGGCCGTCGCAGCCCCGGCTTCGATCGGCTCGGCCGATCGGCTCGAGCGGCTTTGCCAAGCGTTCACCAAAGCGGTCGGTCGGCCGCTGGAAGTGACGACCGATCGCGGCTCGCGCGGCTTGAAACTCGGCGACGCTCGCGCCGTGGTAGGCACGGTCGAAGCTCCGCCGGCGGAAACCGTCGAACTCGCCGCCGTGCTCGAAGACTTGGTCGCCGAACTGCACCGCACGCAACGAGTCGCTGCGCGAGCGCGAGGCCGAGTTGGCCGCCGGCATTCCGGTCGCCACGAAGGTGCAGCCGCAGCGGCATCTCGTCGAACGATTGGAATCTGTCCTGCGAGCCGCCGCGGAAGCGCTCGGCTGCAAGGCGGCCGCCGCTTATCTGCTGGACGACGCCACGACCGAACTCAAACTGCGTGCGGCCTGGGGCCTGCCCGAAGATCGGCTGATGGAACCGGCGCGGCCGTTGCGCGGGGCGAAGGCCGATCTGGAAGCGTTGGCCGGCCATGCCGTGGCGTTGGAAGATGCGACGCTGTTTCCGCATTGGAATCTGCCGGAGCCGGCGCGGCCCGCGGCCGTCTGCGTGCCGATCTCTTCGCCCACGGAGTTGCTCGGCACGTTGTGGGTGTTTGCCGATGAAAAGCGCCCGTTCTCCGATCATGAAGTGAACCTCGTCGAGCTGAGCGCCGGCCGCATCGCCGCGGATCTCGAACGCGAAGTGTTGCTGACGGAAACGCGGCAACGCGAAGACCTGCGACGCGATTGGGACGAAGCCGTACAACATCGCCGCGTGCGCGAGCCGCAGGTTGCGCCGCTGGTGGAAGGTTGGGACATCGTCGGCACGATGCAACAGCCCGAAGAAGCGCTCGGCGAGTTCTACGATTGGCTCGTTCCCGAAGAGGGAGCGGTAACGACGGCCGTCGGCCGTGTGGAAGAGAAGGGCTTGGCGGCGGCGCTCTCGGTGGAATCGCTTCGCTCGGCATGGCGAGCGCACGTGCATCACGAGCGCGATCTGACGAAGCTGCTGGAGCGCGTGAACGACGATCTATGGAGGCGGCCGTGGAGCCTGCGCCGGCCCATCTGCTGGGCGTGCGCATGGAGACCGACGGCACCGTGCGCTGGGCCGGCGGCGGACGCAGCTCGGCCTTATGGCTTCCCGGCGACGAAGCGACGGCCGTGTGCCGACGCGAGGGTCTGACGCAGATCACGCATGAGCTTTGGCGCGGAGCGGAACTGCCGCTGGGGATCGACGCGGAGTTTGCCGCCGCGTTCGGCTCGCGCCGGCTGCTGCTGGGCGAAAGACTTCTACTGGCCAACGACCCGCGATGGTTGGAGCAGATTGCCGAATGGCTCTCCGCCGGCAACGCCGAGCTGCCGTACTTCGACACCGGCCGGAAGTGGCTGTCGTACGTCTTGAGCCAGTTGCAACATCACCGCGATGTTCAACCGTGCGGTCCGCTGGTGATGCTGCGGCGTACGAGGTAGCCAGGCCCGAAAAATGCCGTAAACGACGCGAACCGCACGGCTTGACGAGCCGTCTGGTTCACTTAGACTAACGTGTTCCTCATGCCCGCACCGTTTCCTAGCGGTGCGTTGCTCCGCGGGAGTGGCGGAATTGGCAGACGCACCAGCTTGAGGGGCTGGCGGTAGCAATACCGTGCAGGTTCAAATCCTGTCTCCCGCACTGATTACCAAAACAGACGGCCCGGCGACTTGAGTGTCGCCGGGCCGTTTTTTTTGCGTATGGGACTTCGTGCGGGTACGTCCGCTATTCCACCTTCACGTGGAAGCCGGCGTCGTTGAGCACTTTGGCCAGGGCCTTGGCGTCGAAGTTGTTGCCTTCGACGACGAACGACGATTCCTTCGGCTTGCAGGTATCGGCGATCACCCCTTCGACGCCCTTGACCGCTTCCTTGATGCTCTTAGTGCAAGCGCCGCAGCAATTGTGCGCGCCGCTGACCGTGACACGGCTCACCTTGCCGGCGGTCACGTCGCTCGGCGAGATCGTCACGTCGCCGCTTTCGACCTTGGCGTGGTAGCCGGCCGCGAGAATGGCGTCGACCGCTTTTTGCGCCGCGGCCGGGGAATCGGCCGTGATCGAGACTTCTTCGTTGTCTTGATCGACCGTGGTTTTCGAGTCGGTCAGGTCTTTCGTGGCGGCGACGATCGCCTTCGTGCAGCTCCCGCAGCAGATGTGCATCTGCGTGAGTTTCACATTCGTTTCGGCCCGGGCTTCGGCTACTCCGAGCCCGACGCAAGCCGCCAGCAGCGCGGCGAAAAATCGTTTCATCGTTCCGTCTCCGTGAATGGGGCGGCTAAGTTTGCCGAGTGAGCGAAGTTTCCCCGGCGAGGGAAACCCGCATCGAGCGAGGGTTTCCGCCGCCGCGGAGCGCGCACTTTGACGGAGAAGCCGGCATGAGTCAATGTTTTTTCCTCGGCTTTTCCCTGTGAAATTCGCGTGAATCAGCCTCTTCGGCCCTATTTGACGTTGTCCGGCAGGTGGGGGGCTGCGGTAGAATCACGAATCTTTCGATTTTGGCCGGGCCTCGCTAGTGACCTTCGACGTTGCTACCGGGGTTTCCCCGTCGAACTCCGCTCGGGTGTTCGATGCCGTCGCTCCGGCCGCCGTTCGCTTCCTTTTGCCTGAAGAATCCTATGAGCTCCGCCGAACTTTCCCCGCCCGCCAAGACCACCGGTTCCGGCCGCCGTCGCGACGACGTTCGCAACCTGGCGATCATCGCGCACGTCGACCATGGCAAGACGACGCTCGTCGACGTGCTGCTAAAGGAAAGCGGCGAGTTCCGCGCCAGCGAACTCACGGAAACCTGCATCCTCGACTCGAACGACCTCGAGCGCGAGCGCGGCATTACGATTCTCGCCAAGAACGTGGCGATGCACTACAAGGGCGTGAAGATCAACCTTATCGACACGCCGGGCCACGCCGACTTCGGCGGCGAAGTCGAACGCGTGCTCCGTATGGCCGACGGCTGCCTGATGCTGGTCGATGCCGCCGAAGGCCCGATGCCGCAAACACGGTTCGTGCTTTCGAAGGCGATCGAGTTCGGCCTGAAGCCGATCGTGGTCATCAACAAGATCGACCGCGCCGACGCCCGCTGCAATGAAGTGCTGAACGAGGTATTCGAGCTCTTCCTCGAACTCGGCGCCGACGACGACCTGGCCGACTTCCCGTACATCTACGCCGCCGGCCGGCAAGGTTATGCCACGACCGACCCGAACGTGCCGACTACCTCGATCCGCCCGCTGCTGGATTTGGTGCTAGAACACATCCCCGGGCCGATCGTCGACGAAGAAGCTCCTCTGCAGATGCTCGTCACCACGCTCGACTGGTCGGAATTCGTCGGCCGCATCGCCATCGGCCGCATCACGAGCGGCAAGGTGCGCAAAGGTCAGCGGATCATGCTGATGCAAAAAGAAGACAAGCAAAAGCCCGGCAAGATCACGGCGATCCAAGCGTTTGAAAAGCTGGCCCGCGTGGAAGTGGAAGAGGCCGGCGCCGGCGACGTGGTCGCGCTGGTCGGCATGGAGGACGTCGAAATCGGCGACACCATTTCCGACTTCGAAAACCCGCAACGGCTCGAACGGGTCCACGTCGATCAACCGACTCTGGAAATGACGTTCAGCGTCAACAGTTCGCCGTTCGCCGGGAAGTCGGGCAAGTTTCTCACCACACGCCATATTCGCGATCGGTTGCTTCGCGAACTCGAGCGAAACGTGGCTCTCCGCGTGCGGCAGGTGGAAAACTCCGATTCATACGCGGTCGCCGGACGCGGCTTGTTGCACCTCTCCGTGCTCATCGAAACGATGCGCCGTGAAGGGTACGAGCTCTCCATCGGCAAGCCGAAGGTGATCAACAAAGAGATCAACGGCGTAATGCACGAGCCGTTTGAAACGCTGGTCGTGGAAGTGCCGCCGGAAAAGCTCGGCAAGGTCATGGAACTCTGCGGCGCGCGGCGCGGCCAAATGGTCGAAATGACGCATCGCGGCAACTACGCGTACGTCTCGTTTTCGATTCCGGCCCGCGGTCTGATCGGCCTGCGGACGCGCATTCTCAACGCCACGCAGGGCGAAGGGATCATGCATCACCGCTTCGAAGGCTATAAGCCGCTCGAAGGGGAAGTGCCGAGCCGTGCCAACGGCGTGCTCGTATCGATGGTCAGCGGCAAGGCGTTTGCGTTCGGGCTCGACGGCCTGCAGGAACGCAGCGATCTCTTCATCGCGCCGGGCGCGGAGATTTACGAAGGCATGATCGTCGGCGAGAACTCGCGCGACAACGACATGACCGTGAACCCGTGCCGCGAAAAGAAGCTCACGAACATGCGGGCCAGCGGCACCGACGACAACGTGATCTTGAAGCCGCCGCGTCAGATCACGCTGGAAACGGCGCTGGAATACATTGAAGACGACGAACTCGTCGAAGTGACGCCCGACGCCATCCGCCTGCGGAAGATTCTCCTGACGGAAAACGACCGCAAACGGGCCGGCCGCGCAGCGAAGTAACTTTCGCGCAGCGTTAAATCTTTTCCTTGCCGATCACCTTGTCGTTCACGAGCGTGATGTGCATCAGTGCGTGGTGCCCGAGATAGCGGAGCACCACGGCGTTTTGGTTGCTCCCTTCGAGCTTCACGCCGCTGCGTGATTTCGGCTCGCCCATGATCTTGCGAACTTGAGCTTCGCTCATGCCCGCGGCGACGGCCGAATAGCCGGCCGGTTTGGCTGCGGCACGATAGCCCCAAGCTTCGGCGTTGCAGCCGACGGCGAGAGGCAGCGCCGTGCAAGCGGCGAGTAGGAGCAGCAAGCGAAGATTGGCGAAGGGCAGTTTCATAGGAGTTACTCGGCGAAGCGGGAACGACGAAAAGTGAGAGTCCGTGGCGTCGGAATTCCAGAGTAATTCGCGCGCAAGCCTGCCAGTGCTGCCGGCAATCGTTTAATCGTTGCAATCGCTACAACCGGAAGCCGACTGCTTCCATCCACGGAAGAGAAGAAGCAAGGGGACAAGAGCGAACTCGTCTTCGACCGATTGGGGCGTTTTGGTATCTTTCGCGCCTGCTTCGCCGGCACGACGCGTTGACCGCCGGCAGGATTTCGTTGCGCACGTTTCGCCAGGGAAGGCGAGGTCGCCGTGTCGTTATTGTTTCGCGTTCTGTTCGCCGCCGCGACGAAGAACACGCACCATCGCCTTGCGCTGGATGCCGTGAATTTGTTGCGCCACGAACAAGGCCCGCGAATGCGCGACCTGCTGCTGTACCACTACGAGGCGTATCTCAAAGGTTCCAAAGCGCCGGACGAAGAGTTCAAGGACTTTCAGAACCACGTTCTGCACGTGCAAGACAACTACTGGGGCGGCGCGATCAAGACCGCACAGCTCTGGTACAAGCTCACCGTCGATGCCTTGAAGCTCGGCGACTGGAAGGAAGCCGCGTACTCGGCCGGCGTGATGTCGCACTACTTGTCCGACCCGTTCATGCCGTTTCACACCGGCCAAACGGAGGCGGAAGGCAAAGTCCATAGGGCCTGCGAGTGGAGCATCTCACAGTCGTACGTTGAGCTACGAAATATTCTTGAGCAAGACCTCGGCGGCTTTCCCAACTTGGAAACCCCGACGACTTCGACCTGGCTCGCCGACCTGATTCGCTACGGCGCGGAAGAAGCGAACAAGCACTACTTCACTTGTATCGATCACTACAACCTGGCGCAGGGAGTGAAGAACCCGCCGTTGGGGCTCGATCAAGAGCTGAAAGATCGCATCGCCGGGCAAATCGGCTTGGCCGCCGTGGCGATCGCCCGGGCCATTGATAAAGCGCTCGCAGATGCGGCCGTCGACGTACCGCAGATGAATCTCACGACGGAAACGCTGATCTCGACGTCGTTGGTGCCGATCTTCTGGATCACCAAGAAACTGACCGACGTGAAAGACCGCGCCGCCGTAATGGCGATTTACGACGAAGTGCAGCGCACCGGCAAGGCAGTGGCGACGTTGCCGGAAGATGAAAAGGTCGTCCGCAAGCTGCACGCCGAACAAGTGCTGAAGACCCCGCTGCGGCAACTTGACGCCGAGAAGCCTAAGCCGAGCGGCACGCAACATGGCCAAGGCGCCGCACCGCGGAAGCGTTCGAACACGGCGCACATCATCACGCCGCCCAACTTGTGGCACGTGCCGGCCCTGCCGAAATTGAGCAGCATTCATGTTCCGTCGCTGGGACAAGTGAAGCAAGCTCTGCACACGGCCGAGATCGCCGGGAAACTGAAGTCGATCAAAGTGCCGAAGGTGATCGTCCCGAAGCTGAGCACGGCCCAACTCAAAGCGGCCAAGCAGCGGCTCGCGCAAGTCAAGTTTCCGCGCGTTCCGCTTTCGAAACTCTGGAAGCGCAAAGCCGGTGCGACTCCGGAAGCCGGCGCGAAGTCGGCCGATGCCGAACTTCGCACTTCGGCAAACACGGCCGAAGTGTCGCCGCTGAAAACGGTTCGCAAGCCGGTGACGAGCGACCTCGACGTGCCGGTCCGCAAGTCGGCGACTTCGGCGTTGCGTGCCGACGGGGCCGAGCCGACTCCGCCGCCGCCGGCCGGAGAAAGCCGCCGCGATGCGGCCGGCGGTAAACTGAAGTTCTACTTGAATCTCGATAGCCCGGTGGCCGACGCGCCTTCGATCGGCCCGAAAACGGCCAGACGTTTTGAATCGGTCGGCATCCGCACGGTTCGCCAACTCGTCGATTGCGATCCGACGGCTATGGCGCCGCGTATGAAGGCATCGTTTATCGACGCTGAGGTTCTGGAACGTTGGCAGCAGCAAGCGACGCTCGTTTGTCGCATCCCGCGACTGCGCGGGCATGACGCTCAGATTCTCGTCGGCTGCGGAATCAACGAGCCGGAAGCGCTGGCCCGACGCCAAGCGACGCAGCTCTTAGACGACGTCGAAGATTTTTTATCGACGCCGGAAGGGGAGAAGGCTCTGCGCGGCGGCGAACGACCGGACTTGGCCGAAGTGGACGGATGGATCGCCGCCGCCAAACAGGCGCGGGCGCTGTCGGCGGCAGTATCCTAGTTGACGACCTGCGCGTACGATTCAAAGATTCTTCGTACAACCGCCCCGTTCGTCACGGCTTCTATGGAATTTATCGCAACCTATTGGTGGCTCTGGCTGGCCGGAGTCGTCGTCGTGCTCGGGGTGGTCGCCGTTCGTACGGTTCTCAACTTCTTGGGCATGGCTCGCGATGCACAGGAGCTGGCCGCGAAAGTTCGCCGTGTTACGGAAGCTGCCGCCGGCGAAAGAAGCCGCGAGTTGACGAGCGTGGCTTTAGAGACGGCTCGCGAGAAGCTCAAGAAGCGGGCCGTGAAGGCGGCGACGAACGTCGTGCTGCTCTTGATCGGCGGGATCTTTGCCATACTGCTGGCGATTGCCGTCGTACGGAACGCCAATCCTTAGGCGAGTCCCGAAGTTCTTCGTTCGTCGGGACCGAAGGCCGGCAGTGCGACCGCTCTAGCGCAGCGATCGGATGCGCACGAGATGAGCCGCCATCATGCGCCGAACTTCGTAGACCTCGGTCGTTAGTTCTTCGTACGTCGTCGCATCGAGATAACCAAGGTCGTGCGCCAGCAGGATCTGGTATTCCAGCTGGCTCGTCGCCGCAATCGCCGACTGGAGCGGAATCGACGATTCACGTTCCACCGATGAGTTTGCACCTTCCACAAGGTGCGAGCCGATCGTGGTCGCCGTCCGGCGAATGAGCGACGTGAGATTGACGAGCTCTTCCTTCGGGAAACTCCGCGTCACTTCATGGACGCGGACGACGAACTTGTGAGTTCGATCCCAGAATTTCAGTTCGCGATACGTCCGCATTTTCGCAATCGCTCCGCAACAATCGATCGACGGGTTTCACACCGTCCCCACGAACGCCGCCTCGACACCTGCAACTATAGGTGAGCCTTTGCGGCGACGACGGGAGAACGACGAGTATTCGTCCTGCAATCATTGTATCGATCGTAACGGCCGAGCTCGGCGGTAACCCAAAAAGAAGCGGCGGGACAGTTGGTCCCGCCGCTTGTGGAGTTTTAGGCTTTTCCGAAAAAATCTAGCCGGCCGTCGTCGGCACTTCGTCGAGCAGCTTGGCCCAACGCTTGCCGGTACGTTGCTTCCACGCACCTTGATGGTACGCGTAACCGCAAATCAGCGGCATGGCCAGCGTGGCTTCGCTAAACACCATCTGCTCGAAGACCGTATCGACCTTGCCCCAGCTCGAAGCTTCTTTGAGCGTGCTGCCGCTCAAAGCGCCGTCGCGGGTATCGGCCACGGTGACCTGAATCGCGTACTTGTGCATCGGCGCATCGACGCCGAGGATCTCGGCCGCCACGACGATGTCTTGCGCGAAGTTCTTCGGCACGCCGCCGCCGACCATCAGCAGGCCCGTCGTCGGATTGCGAATCTTCAGTTGCGTCAGTTCGTAAAAGTCTTTGGCGCTGTCGATCGCCACCTTCGGCTGATCGCCGCGGGCGTGTTGATGGGCGACCAAGCCGAAGCCGGCCGAGCAATCGGAGAACGCCGGGCAGAAGATCGGCACGTCGTTCTCGTAGGCGGCCAGCACGATCGAGTTCTTCGATTTGCCCTTCTCTTGCAGGTAGGCGCCCATTTCGCGAATGAATTCGCGCGACGAATGCGGCCGCGGCGGCAACTCGTCGGCGATTTGCCGGGTCACGTCGTCGCAAATCCGCAGATCATCTTCGTCAATGAACGTGTCGTAAATCCGGTCGATGTGCAGGTCGCGGAGCACGTCGTCGTGCAGGCCGGCCTTGTAGATGTCGTCGGCGATGTAGTGCTGGAAACCAAGGCCTTCGAAGAAGTCCTGATCGACGATGTTCGCCCCGGTGCTGACGATCGCGTCGACCATGTTGTTACGCACGAGGTCGACGAACACTTGCTTCAAACCGGCGCTGATCAGCGAGCCGGCCAAGCAGAGGATCACGCCGCACTCGGTGTCGCCCAGCATCCGGTGGTAGATGTCGGCGGCGCGGGCCAGATCGCGGGCCGAGAAGGCCGTGTCGCGCATCTGGTTCACCAGCGGCGAAACGTCGTGCTTGGTGATGTCGAGGTGACGGATCGGACGGGCGAGCAACTGTTCCTTGGTCGGACGAGCGGCGGCATTCATCGGCAAGCACCTTCGCAAAGGAGCGCGACCGGACGCAAGAGGCGTCGAAAGCGAATTCCGCCGACGGTGAACATTCACGACCTACCAACCGGCCGTGCACCGTGAGGAACTGCGCTACGCATCGCAAACGGTATTTGTATCGCTAAGCCCCCGCCGAGTGAAGGGGCGCGCGACGAACGACCGCGCTACCCGCCGGCGTCGGCGAACTTGCCGGCGGCCTGCTCATACCACGCCGCTTCGTCGTCAAAGCCGTTGCGGTGAAAAAACGCTTGCAGCTTCAGCAAATAGGTCGCCGGCTTGACCGCCAGATTCCAGCACATCTTGCGCAAACAAATCGGACACAAATGCAGCGGGTGCCGATCGAGCTCCGGCAAATGATTACAGCCGTTCATGTTGCACTCGTTCACCGTGCAGTGATACAGCGTGAAGATGTGGCCGGTTTCGTGCGCGGCGATGGAGAGCGTACGCCGCAGGCAAAGCTGGGCGGCCGCTTCGCTTTCCGCCGGGTCGCCGAAACGGTGAATCGACCACACCCCGCGCCGTTCGTGCAAATTGGCCAAGCCGAAGACGTAATTCCAGTCCTCGCTTGGGTACAAGTCGCTGGTCGTAAAGCAGATGTAGGCCAAGGCGTCTGCCGGCTGGTCTTTCGGAAGCCAGTCGTCGAGGACGTAACTCGCGCGAATTTGGTCGAACCCGAGATGTCGGCGTTTGGCCGAGTCGGGGATTTCGTCAAGCGCGGCACGGCGATGAATCTTCACCGGCGCATGAAAGAAAATCTCCATGTACTCGCGTACCTGATCCATGATTGCTTGCTGAGCCGGATTGAAGTCTCCAAGCAAGCAGAGATAAATCGTGTGCTTTTCTTTCGTCGCTCGCACGGGCAACGCGGCGAAATACTCCGCAAACGTTTGCCCAGGTTCTTCGTGAGCGTCGAGCCAATCACCGGGCCGCGGCGTTCCGAGCGGAACGGCCAACGGAGCCAGCCGAGTTTCCACTTCGGCGTACTCACGGCTAATCGCCACGTACGCCCACGTTACGACAATGCCGACGACGGCCAACAACAGGGCCGCAAACTTGGATGTCCGACGAAAAGCGGATTTCCAACCCATGGGCAAAGCTCCTCAACGTCGCCGGCGGTGCAACATCAGCATCCGGCGCGTTTCATCGGCCGGCAAACGCATTTTCGCACGACTTCTCACACAACGCTTGCGCGAGTTCGGTAGTTTGCCCGATCTGGGCATTTCGCAGCTTTCCCGATCGACGCAACTCGTGGATTCACGCAACTATGAAACTTCACTTTGTTCACGCCGACGACGGCGTCGTCGATGTTCGCGCCGAGGGACCGTTGGCGCCCGACGATCCGCAAAACTTTGCCGATTCGCTCGTCGAACTCTGCGGTCCCGAGGTTTACGGCCGACAGGTTCGCCTCGATATGGCCGAGACCGACTTCATTAGTTCGGCCGGCATCGGCGGATTATTGCATTGCCACAAGATGTTCGCCGAAAGCGGAGGCTCGCTCGTCGTGCGATCGCCCAGTCGCACCGTGCGGCAAACTCTCGATCTACTCCGGCTCGAGAAGGTTTTGAAGATCGACTAGCGACGCCGTGCAAATTGCCGCCGAGTTCTTTGTAAAGGTTTCCCGACGATGGCCACTGACGAACTCATCGACTTCGAAGAACGCATTCCGATCATCGCCGACGATCCGGCGCCGCCGTCATGCAAATGATTGACGACGCGGCGATGCTTGGCGCCAGCGACGTTTTCTTCGTAACCGACGCCGAAGCCGTGCAGGTTCAGGCCCGACTGATGGGCATGGTTCGCAACTTGCACCGGCTCACGCTCGCCGACGGTCGCCGCTGCCTGAACTATATGAAGACGGCCGCCGAGATGGACCTGGCCGAACGTCGACACCCGGCCGACGGTCGTTGGGTGTTCGTCGGACCGTCTGGCCTGCGGCGCGATCTGCGGATCAATACGATCCCTACGCTGCACGGCGAAGATTTTTCGTTGCGGCTGTTGGGCCGGGATCGACAAGGAGACGACTTCGAAAACCTCGGCTTCGACAAGCAGCAACTGCGCGATCTTTACGGCATGCTCAATAGCCCCGGCGGACTCGTCTTGGTCACGGGCCCGAGCGGAGCGGGCAAGACGACGTCGCTTTATGCCTGCCTGCGATATTTGAATAACGGCGTTCGCAAGCTGAACACGATCGAAGACCCGATCGAAAGCGAGATTCCAGGCGTGCGGCAATCGCAGGTCGACACTTCGATCGATCTCGATTTTCCCGACTTGTTGCGCAGCGTGCTCCGCCAAGCGCCGGACGTGATTCTTATCGGGGAGATTCGCGACAAGGTCACGGCCCAAACGGCCATCCGCGCCGCCAATAGCGGCCACCTCGTACTGGCCACGATGCACGCGCCGGTCACGGCCGGCGCCATTCGGGCGATGCTGAACTATGACGTCCATCCGCACTTCCTGGCGTCGAGTTTGCTGGGCATCGTCAGCCAACGGCTGGTTCGAGTCCTCTGCGCCAAGTGTCATCAACCGGTCGACGTCAGCATCGCACCGCACATTTTCGACGATGTTCGCAAAGACCTGATGCCGGGCCAAGGGCAAGTGATCTACGGCCCCAAAGGTTGTGAAGCCTGTCACCGCACCGGATTTTCAACGCGGACCGGCGTGTTCGAGGTGTTGAACGTATCGACCAAGATGAGGACGCTCATTTCCAATATGGCGACCGAGCGCGAAATCTACGAAGAAGCGCTCCGCAACGGCATGCACGACTTCCGCCGCGCCGGCCTGCTCAAGGTTGCTCAAGGCGTGACGAGCATGGAGGAACTGCTCCGCGTCGTGCCCGCCGAATATCTGAACGCCGAGCAAGGATAATTTGCGTCAGGCCCGCGGATGAAACTTCGTGTGGACCGCCTTGAGCCGCGATTGATCCACGTGCGTGTAAATCTGCGTGGTCTGAATGCTGGCGTGCCCGAGCATTTCTTGAACCAGCCGTAAATCGGCCCCGCCGGCCAAAAGGTGCGTTGCGAAGCTGTGCCGGAGCGTGTGAGGACTGACGTCGGGATGTGCCCCGGCTTCAACGGCGTATTGCTTTACAAGTTCCCAGAGTCGCTCGCGCCGTAGCCTGCGACCGGTGCGCGAAAGCAGTAGCCATTCCGGTTGTCGATCGGCGGCCCCTAGCGCAAGCGCCGGCCGTTCGTCGCGCAGGTAAATCCGCACGGCTTCGATCGCGCGCTGTCCGAGCGGCACGATTCGCTCCTTGTCGCCTTTGCCCCGACAGACGCAATGCCCCTCGTCGAGCCGGACGTCGCGCATTCGTAGCGTCACAAGTTCCGAAGCCCGGCAGCCGGTGGCATAGAGCAACTCAAGCATCGCCTTATCGCGGGCTCGGCAATGCTTCTGCGTAAGCGGGGCCGCGAGCATCTTCTCAATGATGTTCGGCGGCAGCACTTGCGGAATCCGCTGCCAGAGCTTTTGGCCGCCAAGCAACTCGGCCGGATTGTCGACGGTGATCGATTCCAGTTGCAGGTAGCGGTAGAAAAGCTTGAGCGAAATCAGGTGCCGCGCCAGGCTGGCCGGAGCGAGCTTCTTGGCGTGCAGCCACTTCGCGTAATCGGAAAGCTCCTGCACGGTGAGCTTCGTCGGTTTGCGCCCGGCGAGCCAATCGTAGAACTTCCGCAAGTCGCGGCGATACGCGGCGACCGTGTTTTCCGAAAGGTGCGCTTCCGTCCGCAGGTACTCGATGAACGCCACGACGTAAGGATGTTCGACCGGCCGATTCGCGACGTTCGCCGCCTGGGCGAGCTCCGGCGGCGCCGCAGCGGCCGGCTTCGGCGGAGTCGGCGACTTCACATCGACTCGTTTCGCACCATCGTTCGCGATGCGCGTACTCTTCCCGGCGACCGTTTTTTTCGCGGCGGGCTTCTTAGCGTCCGGCAACTTTCGGCGCGAATCCACGGACAACTCCTTCGTCGATGGTCGGGCATTCTAATATCGACCAAGTCGGGATGCCCAGAGATCAGCATTGCCGGCATGCTCGCCTCACCGGGACAATCGGCATAATCGTTACCCGACTTCGACTCGCCGGCGCACGTATACTTCAGCCGGTTTCCTCACGCTTTCTTTCGCACGTTCGAATCATGCGCATTCTCGTCATCGGCGGCGCGGGCTACATCGGCAGTCATGCGTTCCGTCTGCTGGTAGAAGCCGGCCACGATGTTTGGGCCTACGACAACTTGGTCTACGGACATCGCCGCGCCGTACCGGAAGGCCGACTCATCGAAGGCGACCTGCACGACGGCCTGCTCCTCACTCGTACGCTGCAAGAGAACAAGGTCGACGCCGTGATGCACTTCGCGGCCTTCGCGCAAGTGGGCGAGAGCGTCATCGATCCGGCTAAGTATTACCAAAACAACGTCGTCGGCAGCTTGTCGTTGCTTGAAGCCATGCGCACCGCCGACGTGCGAAAGATCGTCTTCTCTAGCACCACGGCCACATACGGCGTACCGAACGTTATTCCGATCACGGAAGCCGAGCCGCAGAAGCCGATCAACCCCTACGGCTATTCGAAGCTCGTCGTCGAACAGGCCTTGGCCGATTACACGAAGGCGTACGGATTCGGCTACGCAGCCTTGCGCTACTTCAACGCTTCAGGCGCTTCGCCGGCCGGCGATATCGGTGAAGATCATACGCCGGAAACGCATCTGATTCCGCTGGTGCTGCAAGTGGCGCTCGGACAGCGCGAGGCGATCACCGTGTTCGGGCAAGACTACCCGACGCCCGACGGAACCTGCATTCGCGATTACGTACACGTCGACGACCTCGGCTCGGCCCATTTGAAGGCGCTCGACCTACTCGCGCCCGGCGTTGAGATCCGCGCCAACCTCGGCACGGGGCGCGGCTACAGCGTGCGGGAAGTGATTGACTCTTGCCGTCGTGTCACCGGTCGAACGATAAAGGAACTCGTCGGTCCGCGCCGTGCGGGCGACCCGCCGGAACTCATCGCAGATGCGAGCTTGGCACGCCGCACGCTCGGCTGGACTCCGCGCTACACCGACATCCAAGAAATCGTCGCGACGGCCTGGCGCTGGCACAGTTCACACCCGCAGGGCTACGGGAAGTAGCAAACCGACTATTGCACTTGGCACTTCATGCCGGAGGCTAAAGCGCGAGACCGTCGAAAGTTGTTCGCTCGCGCCATAACGCCGGATTAAGATGTCGTTCCACGTTTCGAACGTCGAACGATATTTCTAAGGCTCGATATGGCGAAGGCCCTGCCGATTCTCAAGCTCGGCGAATTGATCGTCGGCGAAGAGGCTGATGCGTTTGCGCTGCTCTACCAGAAGGAAGAGCTGAAAACTAAGGACGGCAAGCCGTATTTCAAAGTCGGCTTTCGGGATGCGACGCGCGAGTTTGCGTTTCCCATCTGGAATGACTCGGAGCACGCCGAGCGGTGCCGCAAGGAATGGCAAGTCGGCGCGTATTACAAATTGCGCTGCGTGCTACGCGAGACGAACTTCGGACCGCAACTCGACCTACACAAGGTGCGCGAGACCAACGAGACCGACCCCGCCGATGGATTCGACCCCGACGGCTTTCGGCCGCAATCGCGTTTCGATCCTGAGGAGTTGTTTGGCGAGTTATGCGCCGCGGCCGAAGCCCATATTGAGAACGTGCCGCTCCGCCGGCTGACGCTAAAGCTGCTCATCGACAACAAAGCCGCGCTCCTGACGTTGCCGGCGGCCACGCGGAATCATCACGCTTTCAGCGGCGGGTTCTTAGAGCATGTGGCGAGCGTCGTGAAGAACGCAGTCTTCTTCTCCGAGCGCTATGCCGGCTACTACACTGAGCTGACGCCGCCGCTCGACAAGGGACTGATCGTCGCCGGGGCGATCCTGCACGACATCGGCAAGCTCCGCGAACTCGAGTGGCAGCCGGAAGGCCCGGCCTACACGCCGGCGGGGAGCCTCATCGGCCACGTCTTGCAAGGGCGCGATATGGTGCGCGAGGCGGCCTTAGAACTTGCTCACGAAGCTGCGGCGGCGCAGGATGCAAAGTCCGCGGAAACCGGCGACCTCGAACCACTCGACGCCGAGACGCTGCTCCGGCTGGAGCACATCATCGTCTCGCATCAGCGATTGCCGGAATGGGGCGCACCGAAGCCGCCGATGACGCCGGAAGCCATGCTCGTGCACTACGCCGATGACTTGGACGCGAAGATGAACATGGTCGTCGCCGCGCTCCTGGAAGACAAAACGCCGGGCCACACGACCTCGAAAAAGAACGTGCTCATGCAGCAGTTCTATCGAGGGAATTCCGGCCGCTGATACTGCGGCGAGGCGGCAAACTTCGCCGAACGCCGGTCGACGTTCGCTCAAGCTGCTTGTTTGCCTTTCGGCGGAGCGATGAATTGACCGTAAGCCGACGGTTGAAAACGGGTTGCCGAGCGCCCCAAATCGGCGATAATTCGGGCGTTTGATTCGGACCTTTTCATCACACGGCGCGGGTTGTTTCGCGGCGTGTGTTTTTGCACCTTGTCGGTCGCCCGCGTGCGGCCGGGAGAGTTATCGCCATGAGTTACACGTTGCCCGCCCTGCCTTACGCTCCGAATGCTTTGGAGCCGCACATCGACGCCAAGACGATGGAAATTCATCACGGCAAGCATCACCAGGCCTACATCACGAACGCAAACAAGGCCCTCGAAGGAACCGAGTGGGCCGACAAGCCGGTCGAAGAACTCTGCCGCAACATCGAAAAGGTGCCGGAGAACATTCGCCAAGTCGTTCGCAACAACGGCGGCGGCCATGCGAATCACTCGCTCTTCTGGACCGTGATGGGTCCGAACGCCGGCGGTCAGCCGACGGGTGCTTTGGCAGACGCCATCACCAAGGACATCGGCGGCTTCGACAAGTTCAAAGAAGACTTCACCAAGGCCGCCACGACGCGCTTCGGCAGCGGTTGGGCTTGGCTGAGCGTGAACAAAGACAAGAAGCTCGTCGTCGAGAGCACGCCGAATCAAGACAGTCCGTTGATGAGCGGCAACACGCCGATCCTCGGCCTCGACGTGTGGGAACACGCCTACTACTTGAACTACCAGAACCGCCGGCCGGACTACATTGCGGCGTTCTTCAACGTCATCAACTGGTCGGCCGTGGCAGAACGCTACGCCGCCGCGACGAAGTAGTCGTCAGGTCCGCTAAGATGCAAATCCGCCGAGGCCCGGGAGCTTAATGTTCCCGGGCCTCGCGCTTTTAATCGGCTACTTCTTTCGAGCCAATTTCAGGCAGCCGCACATTTCTTTCGCCGGCTCGCCATTTTCCCACGCCACTCCTTCGACTTCGATGTGATCGGCGTCGATCAGCTTCAGCACGGCCCCGTGCATGTGCTTGTCTTTTTTGACGTCGAGATTGCCGCCGCCGGCGAACTCAAACTTGATCTGCTTGCCGTCTTCCGCGACGGTCCCCTTCATTCGCGGCTGATTCCCCAGCACGCAGTAGTGGGTCATGGCGAGGCCGTCGCCGTCGACCGTGTAGACCGACATCATCTCCATCGGTTGCCCGGGGAAGAGCGTTTCATGCACCGCGCTGCCGCCGGCGGTCAGGCGAATCACGGAAGCCACGACGTCGGTCGGCTTGCCGTCGTCGCCGACCGTAACCCACGTGCCGACTAGGGCTTTCATCTTTTCCAAGGCCGCGTTCGTCGGGGCAGCAGGAATCGGATGGTCGTGTTTGTCGTCGGCCGTGGCCGTGCCGCAAAGTGCCAAAAGTAGTCCGCAAATCCAAGTTTGTCGCAACATGATCGTCGCTCCCGGGGAAGTTTCTTCGGCGTCCGCTCCCACGTCGTCCGCCACCCTTTGGTCGAACGACGAACCGGCGAATCGACGATCGTCGCCAAGTTTTTCCCAGAGTTTTTCCGCCGGTGATCGCCGCCGTCATTCCGCCGCCGGCCTTGCCTGCACGAGGAAGTCGAAACGCTCCCCCTTCCGGACGCCGTCAAGCGTGATATCCAGCGGCACAATCTGTACGCCCGACGTCACGCCGGCCCGATCGACTTTGAGCTTCACGGAGTACGACCCGCGCGACTTGGCCGGCACCGTCGCTTCGAGCAAGGTGGGCTCGGCCGTAACACCCGGAGGCAACTTGAGCCGCACCTGGTGGTGCTGCGGCCGATCGTGATGGTTGCGCACCGTAATCACGACCTCGGCCTCGTCGAAATTCTGCAGATCCACACGGTACGGATAGGCCGATACCCAAAAAGGATCGTAGCCGTATTCGTAGCGCTCGTCGGGCAGCAGCATTTTGTACTGCTCGATGATCCGCTTGCTCCACACATGGTAGCGCTCCACGAACGCCTTCGGATTCGTCATGAGCACATTGTGTGCGCCCATGATGATGTCGGGCTTCAAGCGACGCAGGTAATCGCTGCCGAGGAGGTAGCCTTCTTCAAAAATCGCGCTGTTGCGAGCTACGACCGCTTCATGCCCGTTCTGCTCCGCATCGGCCGGATCGCCGAACAAGTTGTCGCCCGTAAAGGCGATCCGTTTGCCGTCGAGCTCCAGCCAAAGGCAATTGCCGAACTCCGTTTGGCCCGGCATCCAATCGACATGCAGTTTGTAGCCTTCCCATTCGACGACTTCGCCGTCTTTCAATGGCCGGTCGACTTTCAGACCTTCATACGTCGGGTTGTACGACGTGATCAGCGCGCAGTATTCGTAGTGCAAGGGGTTCTCGACTTTGTCGACGATCCGGTCGAGCGTCCAGATTTTCACGTCAAAGCGGCGTTTGAGTTCCGCCCCCAACGTGAAGTGGTCGCCGTGCATATGGTTGATCCAGAGCGCGTCGATTCCCTTCAGGCCGAGATGCTTTTGCATGTCGCCGATCAGGTCGTGCAACATCTGCTCCGGAAACAAACCGCAATCGAGCAAGAGCCCCCGACCTTGATCGGAGATGATGATCGCGAAGTTCTTGCCGGCGAGCGAATCGGCGAATTTGTAGAGATGCGGCGTCACTTGCACGATCTGCGGGATCGTCGTCGGCTTCACGATCGGATCGACCTTGCGGCGCTGCGTCAAACTCTGCACGGGATAACCGCGCAGATAGTCGGGCCGAAACGCCGTGAGCCGCTCGTGGAACTTACGAAATTGCGCAGCCGCGTCGTCGATCACGGGCCCCTGAGAGGGAAAGGCCTGCGCAATCGGCAAGCCGGCCATACGGTCGACCGAGGCGATCAGCGCATCGAGCCCCTTTCCAAAGCCGTAGTCCCACTCGGTGTCGTACCAGTTGGTGAATCGCGCACCGTCGTGCATCAGGCCGCCGCTGAAGACACACGTTTGGTCGCCGTCGCGCAGGAGATAAGTCATGCCGCCGGGGGAATGGCCGGGCGTGGCGAAGCAGCCGATGTTGTACTTGCGCAAGAAAAGGTTTCGCCGTCGGCCATCGTTCTGTCGAGCCTGATCGGCTCAGCCGGTGGTCGCACGTAGCTCGCGCCATGCACCGTGTATTGATCTCCCAGCTTCGGACGCCACTTACGAAACGTGCTCGGAGTTTCAAAGAGAGATTGCTCATCCTTCGGCGCAGCAATCTTCGTCACGGCCCGATCGACGCGATCGATCCCTTGCAGTTGTTCGCGATGATGATCGGTGAAGAGAATCCACTCGATGCGCCGCACTCCGACCTTAGCTAAACGGTCCAGCACCCCGGCATCGCCGAGATTGATGAGGATTGCCGCATCGCCGTCGCGCAGCACGTACGCGTTGCACGTGTCCGTGTATACGAAGAGGTCGGGCCACTCGTCCGCGACCGGCCGCAAAGTCGCAACTTCCGCAGTTCGGCCAGGCGCTGCGACGGTGAAAAGCAAAAGTGAACACAGAGCGGCAAGGCGGACGATGCGCATAACGACCTCGCAGAGAATGATCACACATCGTCGCATCCCGCGCCGCCGCGAGCAACGCGCGGCCCTAACATCGGCCTGCCGCGCCGACTAAAATCAGGCTCCGCATCGCCGCTCGCTCGCCCCTCAGGAATCCCGCCCATGCTCCGCCCGATTTCGCAACTCACGCTCCGGCTCATCTTTTCCGTCGCGCTCATCGGCGCAACAGCAACATCGATCACCGCCGCCGAGTCGCCCCGTTCGATCAGCGGCATCTATCCGCACTTGGCGTTCTTCAACAACGAAGGAGAATGCGGCACCGGCGCGGTCGTGCCGTGGGCCGATCGGTTGTGGGTCGTGACCTACGCTCCGCACAAGCCGCAAGGTTCGAGCGACAAGCTCTACGAAATCACGTCCGATTTGCAGCAGATCATCCGCCCTGAAAGCATCGGCGGCACGCCCGCAAATCGGATGATTCATCGCGAGTCGCAGCAACTCTTCATCGGCCCGCACGCAATCGACGCCGAGCGCAACGTACGGACGATCCCGTACGCTCAAATGTTCGGTCGCCCCACCGGCAACGCGCGGCATCTCTTCGATCCGTCCGGCAAGATCTATTACGCCACGATGGAAGAAGGGGTGTACGAAGTCGACGTGAAGACGCTCGCCGTAAAGGAACTGTGGGCTGACGAGCAACGCAAAGTCGGCCGGCATGCCGACTTGCCCGGCTATCACGGCAAAGGCCTCTACACTTCGCAAGGTCGGCTCGTGTACGCCAACAACGGCGAGCACGGCCCTAAGGCGCTCAAGCGGCCGGAGATTCCGTCCGGAGTGTTGGCCGAGTGGGACGGCAAGGCCGAAGCGTGGTCGATCGTTCGTCGCAATCAGTTCACTGAAGTCACCGGGCCCGGCGGCATCTACGGCAACTCGGCCGACGACGATCGGCTCTGGTCGGTCGGCTGGGATCATCGCTCGGTGATCCTGATGCTGCTCGATGCCGGCCGCTGGCACACGTTCCGCCTGCCCAAGGCCAGCCATTCGTACGACGGCGCCCACGGTTGGAACACCGAATGGCCCCGCATTCGCGATATCGGCGCGCCGGAAAAGCCCGACTTCCTAATGACGATGCACGGCACGTTCTGGCGATTCCCGCGCTCGTTCTCAGCCGCTAATACGGCCGGCATCGCCCCGCGCTCGAACTATCTGAAAGTCATCGGCGACTTCTGCCGCTGGAACGAACGGATCGTGTTCGGTTGCGACGACGCGGCCAAGAGCGAGTTTCTCAATACGCGCCGCGTGAAAGGGGAGATCGCCGGCGTCGGCCGCAGCCAGTCGAACTTATGGTTCGTCGAGCCGACGCAAATCGACGCGCTCGGGCCTGCGCTCGGTCGCGGAGCGGTCTGGCTCGACGACGACGTGCCGGCCGACGGTGTTTCGGACCCGTTCTTGTTTTCCGGCTACCAGCGCCGTGCCGCCCATTTCGCGCAGCGCGGCTTACAACCGGCGACGCTCACGCTGGAGGTCGACCGACGCGGCGACGGCCAGTGGCAAAAGCTGCGCGATGTCACCATTCCCGCCGACGGATACACGTGGACCGAGTTCGCGGCCGACGAGCAAGGAGCGTGGATTCGCGCGCGCACAAGCGCCAGCATCGAAGGGGCGACGGTCATGTTCACCTGTGCCAATGCCGATCCCCGCACGACCGCGGCCGATGCCATTTGCAATGCGCTCGCTCCGGCCGACGCCGCCGACTACGACGCGGGCCTCGTCCGTACCCGCGGCACGGACGACAACGCACTCAGCCTCGCCGCGCTCAACGTGCGCGACGGAAAGCTCGCCGGTGAAGGCTATTACGAAATGACGACCGACCTTCGCCTACGCCGCGTCAATAATGCCAAGGACCACGCCTATCTCAAAGAGCACGCCGCGGTGCCTCAGGGCGTGACGACGACGGAACCTTCGTCGGTCTTAGTGGTCGACGATCGCGGTCGACGGTTCCGCTTGCCGCGCGGTTCGAAGGCTTTCGACCAACCCGAAGCCTTGCCGCTGCGCACGGCCCGCGAAGTCGCCACGGAGCGGGATCTGCTGAACCTGCACGGCACGTTCTACGAGTTGCCCGCCGAAAACGCCGACGGCTTCGCGAAACTGCGCCCCGTGGCGACGCACGACCGTCGCATCGTCGACTTCTGCTCGTGGCGCGGGCTGCTCGTTCTCTGCGGCGTGCGGGCCGACATGCAAGCGTCCGCGGGCGATGAACATCTCATCCGCTCCGACGACGGCAAGGCCGCCGTTTGGCTCGGCGCGGTTGATGATCTCTGGAAGTTCGGCAAGCCGGTCGGAGCGGGCGGCCCTTGGCTAAAGTCGGCCGTGAAGGCCGGCGAACCGTCTGATCCGTACTTGCTCACCGGCTACGATCGCCGTAGCCTCTCGCTCAGCCACGACGACGCCGAACCGGTGACGGTGCGAATCGAAGTCGACATCACCGGCACCGGTCAATGGCGAACGTACCGTACGTTCGAAGTGCCGGCAGGAAAGGCGATCGATCATGAATTCCCCGCGGCGTTTCAAGCTTATTGGCTGCGAGCAGTAGCCGATCGCGATTGCACGGCCACGGCGTGGTTGAAGTACGAGTAGATGGCGCTGCAAGGACCGTGGGCTAGCGCCCAGCGGCTGATGCGGGCTTGATCCATTCGGCCGATAGGGGTCGGCTCACGGCCAGACGAACTTACCATTCTCCCTTGCGCCGAACTTCGCCACCACGTTCTTTGAAAACTGCGCTCCGGCCGCGTCGATCGCGGCCAGCGTTTCATCGACCGACTTGCCGAACGCGCCGCGGGCTGCAGGAATCAGCGTTTGGCATTCGCTCGAGTCCATGAAGCGGGCCGCTTCCAATAGCCGCGGTTCATCTCCCGGCGGCACGGCGAGGAAGCCGTGCTTGTCGGCGTGAATCAGTTGGCCCGGCACAATCTTCGTGCCGAAAACCTCCACCTCGACACCCCAACGCACGGGCGCAGAATATCCGTGTCCCACACAAAGTCGACGAGCCAAGGCTTTGAAACCCGCATCGTTCATTTCGTCGAGATCGCGAATGCCGCCGTCGCAGATCGTGCCGACGCAACCGAGCGCGCGGTGAATGTTGGAATTGACCTCGCCCCAAAACGCGCCGACCGTGCGCGGCTTGTCGAGGTCTTGCACGCAGACGATCTTCGGACCCGGCACGCTCGCCACATAGCGGCGGTATTCGCTCCAGGCCTGCGGGTTCGTGCGCGGGTGTTCGGGATTGCTCGGTTCAAAGACCACGGTGATCGCGTAACCGACCATCGGCCCCATCTGCGGCATGAAGTCGCGCGGCTCCTCGACGTTGATGCCGGTCCGCGCGACGTCGTGCTTCGTCACTTGTTCCCAGCCGTTGAAAATCGTCGGCGTATTCCACCGCTTGAGTTCCAGCAGGTCGGCGTGACTCAACGCGGGGGCGAGATGCGATGCGGTCATCGGCGGGCAAACTCCTGATTTTTCGGGCCGAAAACATCGATCCGCAGGCATAACTACGGAAAAGATTGTTTTATTATTGAACGACTGATATTATTTCCATCCACGCCTGCGGTCAATCGCGCCCTCCGCTTCCCGCCCATCCGCCGAGAACGCTCGCCATGCACGCCCCGCGTTTTTCCGTTGCTCTGATTCTCGCAACATTCGCCGCCGCCTCCGCGCGCGGCGACGTTCGCTTGCCGGCGATTTTCTCCGACCACATGGTCGTGCAAGCCGAGAAGCCGGTTGCGGTCTGGGGTTGGGCCGAGCCCGGAGAAGCGGTCGCCGTGGAGCTCGGCGAAGTTCGGCAAGAGACGAAGGCCGCGGCCGACGGCACGTGGCGCGTCACGCTTGGTCCGCTCAAGCCGCAAGCCGCGCCGCAGCGCTGGTCGCGCGAGGAAAGAACGTCGTGACCGTCGACGACGTCCTCGTCGGCGAAGTCTGGCTCTGCTCGGGCCAGTCGAACATGGCTATGCAACTCAAAGGTCTGCACGGGCAGGTCGACGATTGCGACGCGGTCATCGCGGCGGCCGATCATCCGCAACTCCGACTCTTTGTTCACGACGCGCCGTACGATATCTACGCCCTCGGCGTGCCGCCCGATGAGCCGCAAACCGATCGCCCGGGCAAATGGATCGTCTGCTCGCCGGCGACGGCCGCACAGTTTTCGGCGATCGCCTATTTCTTCGGCGTTGATATTCAGCGCGAGTTGAAGCGGCCGGTCGGCATGGTCGTCAGCTCCGTCGGCGGAACGCCGATTGAAGCTTGGACGAGCCGCGCCGCGCAACAAGCCGAAGCCGATTTGAAGCCGGTGCTCGATGATTGGGCGAAACGCCTTGAAGGCTACGACCCGTCGCGCGAGCAAGAAGCGTTTCTTGCCGCCAAGCAGGCTTGGCTAAAATCCCGTGCCGCGGCGGTGAAGCAAGGCAAACCGGCTCCGAAAGCGCCGCTGCCGTTTAAGAATCTCGGCGTGATGAAGCCGGCCGGCTTGTACGATTCGATGATCGTGCCGCTCGCGCCGTACACCGTGCGCGGCGTGCTTTGGTATCAAGGCGAGAAAAACGCGGCCGGCCCGCTCACGCAACTTTACGGCCTGCAACTCCGCACGCTGATTCAAGACTGGCGCAAGCTGTGGGGCGATCCGTCGCTCTATTTCGCCTACGTACAACTTCCCGGCTCGGGCAAGCCGCAAAAGTTGCCGAGCGAGCCGACCGGTTGGGGCGTCTCCGTTCGCGAAGGTCAGTTTCTCGCGCACAAGCTGCCGCAGACGGCGATGGCCGTGACGATCGACCTCAACGCCGCCAATCAAGGGCATCCGACCAACAAGGCCGCCTATGCTCGCCGGCTGACTCTCCTGGCGCTGCATGACGTTTACGGCCAAAGCGGCCTCGCGGCGCACGGCCCGCTCTTTCGCGAGGTTCGGCGTGACGGCGAAGCTTTGATCCTCACGCTCGACCACGCCGACGGCTTGCGCACCGCCTCGGGCGACCTCGCCGGTTTCGCGATCGCCGGCGACGACAAAAAATTCCACGCCGCCGAAGCTCGCATCGTCAATGGCACAATCGTCTTGACGAGTCCGCAAGTTCCGCAGCCCGCAGCCGTGCGCTACGGCTGGGCCGCGAATCCGACGTGCAATCTGATCAACGCGGCCGGATTGCCGGCTTCGCCGTTTCGCAGTGATGACTGGAAGTAAGTGACGATCGGAAGTCAATCAGGAGCCTTCACTTGTTGTTTCAACGTACGCCCCTCGTCGCTTTCGTCCTGACTGCCGGCCTCGCTTCGTTCGCGTCGGCTGCCGAGCCCAAGCTGGAGCAGACGGATCTCTTCACGCATCCCGACGCCGCGCGAGGGTACAACACCTACCATATCCCCGGCCTCGCGGTGACCAAGCAAGGCACAGTGCTCGCGTATTGCGAAGCCCGCAAAGGAGGAGGAGGCGACTGGGCGCACATCGACGTCGTGTTGCGCCGCAGCACCGACGGCGGCCGCACCTTCGACGAACCACGGCACATCGCGCACCTGGGCAAGTTCGTGCCGCGCACCGAGCTGGCGCTGAAGCGAAGCCCGCAGAGCAAAGACTTTCAAACGGTGAACAATCCGGTCGCGATCGTCGATCACCAAACCGGCGCGATCCACTTCGTCTACTGCGTGAACTACGCCCACTGCTTCTACATTCGCAGCGACGACGACGGCGTCACGTTCACGCCGCCGGTCGAAATCACCTCGGCCTTCGAAGCGTTTCGCTCCGTGTATCCTTGGACCGTGTTGGCGACCGGCCCGAATCACGGCATCCAAACGCGCGGCGGCCGGCTCGTCGTCCCGGTTTGGCTTTCCACCGGCACGGGAGAAGGAGGGCATCGCCCGTCGGTGACTTCAGTCATTTATAGCGACGATCACGGCAAGTCTTGGCATGCCGGCGAGATTGCGGTGCCCTGTACGGACGAGTTTGTGAACCCGAATGAAACGGTGGTCGTCGAACTCGCCGACGGCTCCGTGATGCTGAACGTGCGGAACGAATCACCGGCGGCCCGACGGATCGTCGTCACCAGCCCGAACGGTGCGACTCAGTGGTCGACGCCAAAATTCGACGACGCTCTGCTCGAACCGATTTGCATGGGGGCGATCGTCCGCTTGTCGACGACCGCGACGAGCGACAAGAACCGGCTCGTCTACGCTGCGCCGCACGGGCTGCCGTCGACCGTGGGCAAAGTGACGCTGGCTGATCGCAAAAACATCTCCGTCAAACTCAGCTACGACGAAGGGCGGACGTGGCCCGTGAACCGAGTGCTCGAAGCCGGCCCGAGCGGCTATTCCGATCTGGCCGTACTCCCCGACGGCACCATGCTCTGCCTCTACGGTCGGAGCGAAAAAGAAGGGCGCGACATGTACCGCGACGGCTCGCTCCGCTTAGCGCGGTTCAACCTGGAGTGGCTGACCGAGGGGAAGGATACGCTGGGGAAGTAATTGTCATCGCAGCCCCGGAGGGGCTAATGCTACTTGACCTTCCGCACCGTCACGCTGCGGATGAGATACTTGTTGAACTTCGCGCCGTCGGACTCCAGCGTGAAGTTGTACCCCCAGTAGCGCACGAACTGCGGGTCGTCGATGCGCCACGTCACGGTGTGCCACTGCTTATTGTCGGGCACGGTGTACCAGCCGCCGGCGGTTTTGAAGCCGGTCGTCGATTCGTACACCAGCTTGAACCCGGCGTTGTCGCCGGTCGGGTTGCGGCGAACTTCCGCCGTGATCTCGATCGGCTCGGCCGTGTAGGTCAGAAAATTCGGATCGACCACGAACATATTTCCGCCGGGCACGTTGCCGGCCCGCGCCGAACCGCCGTATGCCACGACGGCCTCGGCCACGTCGGAACCGGAGAGCGTATGCAGGCCGCGCTCGACCGTCGTTTCGCCGAATTCAATCGACACCGACTCAACGGTCGAGTAGTCGCCGTCCCACGGGACCGTCTTCTGCAAATTCGCTTGCACGAATCGACAAACATTTGCGGGACATCGAGCACGATCACCGGCGCCACGCCGAGCTCGTAGCTCCGGGCGGTGACGATGTTGCCGGTCGTCGGATTGACGATGCGCACGTCGCCGCGAAAGTCAACGACGTCCGGCGCACCCGGCCGCGCCCACGTACACAAGATCGTCGTCTCCGCGCCGCGGAACACGAACCCGTAATGTCGATCGTTCAACAGCACCCAACCCAGATACTGCGGCGCGTGGCCAAAATGGCGGAGGGTCTGCTGCATCGCCGTGTAAGACGGCCGCGGCTTTCCCTTGGCTTCGATCAAGCCCATCGGCCCGCTGTCGCCGTCGCGTCCTTCAAACCACTGCACGCTCGCCACGCCTTGCGCGATGCTCATCACGTAGGCCTTCACGAGCGCATGGGCCTGATGATCGAGCCCCTTGCCGGCGTCGGAGCCTAGTTCGGTGAAGATAATCGGCACGTTCTGCTTGCTCGGATTCTGCGCGGCGAGCATCTTTCGCACGGTCGGCACGATGTTCAGGAACACGGCTTCCGAGCCGGTGTTGTTCGCGACGCCGTTGAGCACTTCGTACGGGTGCAGCACGATAAAGTCGAAATGGTCGCGAGCCCCGGCCTGGATGACTTGCTCCAAGTAGTTCACATGCACGCTCTTCGCCGCCAAGCCGACGAGCGCTTCCGGTTGAGCCTTCTTCACGGCGTCGTGCGCCGCAACGACGATCTTCGCATAGTCCGCAGGCGTCTGATCGCGGCCGGTGCCGTTAGGCGGCTCGTTCCAGATTTCAAAATGCTTGGCTCGGCCTTTCACATGCGCGGCGACTTGCCCGGCATAGTTTGACCACGCCGCGAGGTTGTTCACCGGCAGAGTTCCGCGCTCGTCGAGCGTGTTCCACTTGGCGTTGCCGTGCAGCAAGATGCCGTACTCGAAGCCCTGCTCGTCGAGATACTGTATCTGCCGGTCGAGTTCGTCCCAAGCCCAGCGTCCTTCTTCCGGTTCGACCGCGCCCCAGCCGGCCTGCGGCGAACGAATGACGTTCAAGCCGACGGCGGCCATTTGCGGAATCCACGCGGCATTGTCGGTCGCCGAGCGATTGCGAACATGACACCCGCCGATGCCGAACCGGCTGGAAAACATGCCGTCGATCGCGGGGCCGCGGGTTTGCGGCTCCGCGGCGTTGCTCGAAGATGCACCGCCGCAAAGCAGCGTCAATGCGAGTGCGGTGGAAATGGCGCGAGCAGGGAACGCGCAGAGAGATACCGAAGCATGGAAGCGTGCGCCGTCGAGAAGTGCCGAAGCGTAGATCGGCACCATCATAGTCGAAGCGCACAGCATCGCGCAGTCGGCAAACTTCGGGCGGCTGAGGCGAAGCGCTGAGTTCTTCGCGTCAGCTCGGGCGCTCTTGGCGGCGGTCGCCGAGCGCGGGTGGGCCGCGTCGATGCGAATGTTGTCGCCGGTCGAGGTCGTCGTGTAGGCGAGGCCCGGCGTTCCGAGCGCGGCCAATGATTGGTGATGCCGGCGATAACCGACGATCTCCAAGCACGCAATCAGCCGGCCCAAGACGCTCGTCGTCACCGCGCCGAAGGAGCGATGCTTGAGCGCTCCGGCCAAGACGGCCGGCAGATGCAGCGCCAACGAGCGGAACCAACCGACGGCCGGCGCATTGCGCCAGAACAGACGTTCGGCGCCGCGAGCTTCGGCAAACGGCGTCGCCTTCGGCAATTCGGCCCCGGCCCGATACGCAAACGAGCGCGGTTCGACCACGGCCCGATACCCGGCCGCGCGAATCTGCAGCGCCACGTCGACGTCGAGCAGTTCGGCCGTCACGCGATCGTCGAACGGCGCAGGGAGCGCGCGCAAGACGTCGGTGCGGTAGAAGCCGGCCATCAGCGTGGGGCCGAGCACGTCGCCGCCGCTTTGCAGATTTTCCAGAGCCGTGCCGCAGGCGCGACGACGTCGCACGCCGCCGGCGCCGTAATCGAGTCCGCAGGCGCACACGACTTCGTCTTCGCGCGAGCGGAGCACCAGCGGCGCTACGGCGGCCACGCGATTGTCGTAGAAGTGTCGCAAGACCGGCTCGGTCCAACCTTCTTCCACTTCCACGCCCGGCGCCAGCAAATGCACGAGCAGCGCACGACACAACGGCAACGCGCTGCGCAGCGCCGCGACCAACGTGCGGGCCTGCGGCAACACGACGAAGCGCACTTCGTCCTGCAATTCGTACGGATCCTCGTAGGCGCGATCGAGCACGACGACGATCTCGCAATCGTCCGGGCGGTTTTGCAGCACCGAGACGAGCGTCGCTTCCAACAGTTCCAGTGCGTCGAGCGCCGGAATCACGATCGAGAGCTGGGGCAAGGTTCTACCTGTCGTGCGGGAACGAAGGTGAAACGGCTGACGCTGACGCGCTTCCCGACGAATGCAATCGTCGGAGTTGCGCAGCACGTGCCGGCTATCCGATTTATTCGGCCCGCCATGCGATAGAAGTTCACAATTTGCCGGCGGACAAAATGGCTCCGGCGCTGCGATTGCCGGCAGTGAAGGCGGCGGGCCGTGATGCGCGAGCGTCGTTACTTGCCGCCGCGAGCCCACACTTGGGCCAGTTCCACGAGCAATTCGGCCGCCGCGCCGATATCTTCCAGGCAGCACCATTCGAGCGGCGAATGCGGATTCTGTTCGCCGGTCGAGAGATTCGGCGTCGGCACGCCGAGCTCGGTGAGGCGCGAACCGTCCGTGCCGCCGCGAATGATCGTCTTCTCGGCGGTGCGCCCCAAGTTGCGGTGAGCGTGCTCGGCGTAGGCCACGGCCCGCGGCTCTTTCGCCAAGCCGGCGGCCATGTTGCGGTATTGCGGCGCAACCTGCACGTCGATCTGCGACTTGGGAAACTCCGCCTCGACCTGCGCCGCGATCTTATGCAGCAGTTGCTCCTGTTCCACAAGTTTGGCGTCGTCGAAATCGCGGAGCAACACGTTCATCCGCACCTCGGCGACGCCCCCTTCGATGTGATAAGGGTGCAGGAACCCGTCGCGGCCGTCGGTCGTTTCGGGCGACATTTCCTTCGGCATCAGTTCCAAGAAACGCCCCGCAGCGCGACGCGCGTTGGTCATCTTCCCTTTACCGATCGACGGATGGATGTTCACGCCGTGGACGGTGATCACCGCCAGATCGGCCGAGAATGTTTCCATGTCGATCATGTCGCGCCCGCCGCCGTCGAGCGTGTAGCAACAAACGGCGGCCAGCTTCTTCGGGTCGAGATGATCCACGCCGTGGCCGATCTCTTCGTCGCATGTAAAGCAAAGTCGAATCGGCCCGTGCGAGAGGTCCGGATGTTCCGTGAGGTATGCGATCGCTTCGACGATTACGGCGATGCCGGCTTTATCGTCGGCCCCCAAGAGCGTCGTGCCGTCGGTCGTCACCAGCGTCTTGCCGACGTAATCGGCGAGTTGCGGATTGTCGGCGACGCGCAGCACCTTGGTCTTGTCGCCGGGCAACGTCAGATCGCCGCCGGCGTACTTTCGCCAGATCGTCGGCTTCACGTTCTTGCCGGTCGTCTCGGGCGACGTATCAAAATGAGCACAGAGCGCAAACGCATCGACGGCGTGCCGGACGTTGCTCGGCAACGTGCCCCAGACCAAGCCGTGCGCGTCTTGTTCGATGTCTTCGAGCCCGAGTTCTTCGAGTTCATCAACGATCAACGCGCCGAACTCGCGCTGCCCGGCCGAACTCGGGTACCGCCCGGCGTTGGGCACGGCCGTGGTATCGACGCGCACATAACGACAAAAACGTTCGAGGAGTCGTTCGAGATTCATGAAGTCAACTCAGCGCAGAATCCATATGGCTGAAATGAGCCGCCGATGCACACGGATGAACGCAGATAAGGGAAGTTCGAGTGCTTCTTTCTCATCTGCGTTCATCCGCGTTCATCTGCGGTTTCAACTCTTCGAATCATCGCCGATTCGCGGCCGTTTTGGTAGATTGCCCGCAGCACACCCCCAGCCACGGATCGCATCATGCCCCCCAGCGTTCGTTATCTCGTCTTCGACACCGAAAGCGCCGCCGACGGCGCGCTGGTTTCCAAGCTTCGTTACCCGGGCGAAGGATTGAAGCCGAAAGCGGCCGTCGATCGCTATCGCAAGGAACTGATGGAGAAGTTCGACAGCGACTTCATTCCCTACACGTTCCAATTACCCGTCTCGGTAGCCGTGGCGAAAGTGGCCGCCGACTACCGCTTGATTGATCTGGTCGTGCTCGACGATCCGCAATACCGGCCACACGTGCTTACGGAGCACTTCTGGCGCGGGTGGGAAAAGTACGGCCGGCCGACGCTCGTCAGCTTCAACGGCCGCACGTTCGACGTTCCCCTGATGGAGCTCTCCGCATTTCGCTTCGGGCTGCCGATCCCCGCCTGGTTTGCACTTCAGGCCAAGAGCTTCGATCAGCCGCGAAATCGCTTCAACATTGACGCTCACATTGATCTACAGGAACTGCTCACGAATTTCGGCACGGCCCGCTTTACCGGCGGGCTGAACCTTGCCTCAAACCTGCTCGGGAAGCCCGGCAAGATGGACGTGCAGGGCGACATGGTCCAAGACCTCTTCGAAGCCGGCAAACTCAAAGAAATCAACGACTACTGCCGTTGCGACGTGCTCGACACGTACTTCGTGTTTCTCCGCTCGCGCGTGATCGTCGGCCAACTCACGCTGGATGAAGAGCAGGGGATCGTGGCCGAAACGAAGACCTGGCTGCTCAAACGGACGGACGATTTTCCGGTCTACGCCGAGTACTTGAAACGCTGGGGCGACTGGATCAATCCCTGGCAGGCGACGTAAGCCGCGGGCGCTCATTTCACCCTCGGTAAGACCGCGGGCGATTTCGTCGTCTGATTCTCTGACGACAAATCTTGATCACGGCTCGGCCTATAGTATACTTCAGTACACTATAGGCCGAGGAGCCGAAAATGACGATCGCCACCAAACGAATTTCCCGTAACGAAGCGTATCGCGCCGCGTCGCGCGATCGGCTCAGCGTCAACTTGGAGACGCTTATGCGCCGCCGCCGGATCACGCCGGACGAACTGGCGGCACGCGCCGGCCTCCACGAAGCGATCGTCCGCTCGCTGGTGCGCGGTGAGATCAGCAGCCCGAACCTGACGACCCTTGATCTCTTGGCGACGGCGCTGGAAGTCGACGGCGCCGCGCTGTTGGCGGCCGAACCGCGCGACGACGCCCGAGGGTTTGATCGACGCACGAATCCGATCGTCGCCGAAGTCGCCGCGGCGCACCCGCAGGTATTTTGCGATTGGACGCCGGCCGACTACGACGATCTCTACAGCCGTTTCGGAGTCGGCGGACCGCTCAACGCGGCCGGCGCGCTGGAGTGCGCACAAGCCATCAATCGCCGCCGCGAACTGGCGACTAAAATGGCCGTACTGCTCGAAACCGAACACGGCTCGGCCCTCACGCAAGAAGTGGATCGCCTCTATTCGTCCGTCGTCTTGTCGTGAAACCGCAGATGAACGCGGATTCACGCAGAGAGCAGGACGGATGAAAACTAGTTTCATCCGCGTTCATCTGCGTCTATCCGCGGTTCCAATTCCTCATCTTCCTCCAGATCCGATAGAGCCAATTCGGCACGGCCAGGGTGAACCGTTCGTTCCAGCGTTTACGTCGTCGTGCGCAGCCGCAATCGGGCTTTTCGCGCACGAGCCCGAGCGTCGCAATTTTGATGGCCGCGGCCGTCGCTTCGCCCAAGGCCAGCACCTGCGGATGCCGACAAGTAAAGCGAATCTTCGCCGGCGGATGCTTCGTAAAACAGACGTTCCGGCAGCCGGCCCGCGAGCAGCGGAGTTTCGGTAAGCCGCGAGGATTCCGGTCGCCGGTCGGTTGAAAATCGCAAAGCATGAGCGGGTTCTCGGAACAATTTCACCACAACGCCGGTAAAGCGATCAAAGGCTCGTGATTCGCACGCTCGTCGGCGGCGCGCAGGCCGGCACGAGCGGTTGCGAGTAACCTGTCGGAGTCGCGAGCGGCACTTCGACGTCGATCTCCCCGCACGACCACGATTCCAAATCAAAGCGGTGCGCACCGCCGAGTTGTACGGCCGTCGCGCCGCCGAGCGCCGTTCGGCAAAACAAAATAACCTGCACGCTCAACACGGGCCGCAGGTCGACGTTGACGTACAGCAGCGCACGCAGCCGAAGCACGATCGGCGTACAACTCTCCGAGGCGACGTCGGACACGCAATCGCCGACGTTCGCACATTGTCCGTACTCATGCGCGGATCGTTTTCTTCATCGAAGACGCAAACCGTCTCTTGCTCGCACTCGACGACGCACGCCCCGCCGTAGCCTGCGCAAGCCGTCGTCGTCGCCCCGCACGACCACCACTGGCCGCACCCCTCGGGCGTGCAGTCGTCGTCGGTCGTGCAACTTCCGCCGCAATCGGCGGCGCACTCCAAGCAAGCCTGCGGCAAACAGGCGAACTCCCATTCCGCTTCCCAGCGGCAGCCGACGCCCGGCAAATTATTCACGTCGCCGCACGGCGGATACTCGGCGACGAAATCATAGCTGTCACCCACCGGAGCCTGCGAAGAAAACTCTTCCACCGCCGGCATCTCGAACGTGCCGTTCAGTTCATCGCAAGACGAGCAATAGCCGGCCGGATACCCGCCCCAACCTTCGAACGAGGCCTGCAGCGCCGCCGGCATGTCGCTCGGGTCACACGGGCACTTGCGGCAACGAGCGCAGCAATCGCAACGCAGCGAAAAGGGAAACACCATCGCTTAAGCCTCCGCGTCGACCGGGCAATTGCCGGCCTGAGTGACGATCCACTTCCGCGAATGAACCAGGAGTTGCACGATCACGCGCGTGCCGCCGGGGAGTTGTTGCCCCGCGTCGAGAAACCAATCGTAGGCCGTGACGTCGACGTTCGAATCACTGAGGCCGGCGTCGAACAGTTGCCAGAGGCTCACCGTCGCACTGCCGCCGGAAACGAGCCCTTCATCGAGCACGCCGAGGTGCCATTGATACGTATCGACCGGCACGAAGCGCCCGGCCGCCGGATGAAAGAAGCAGAGCCTGCGCTCGCCCGGCAAGTACGCACCGGCCTGCGCATCTGCAACCGAGCGAGCCGAGACGCCGGAATCGATCCACCGATCGCTCGGGTCTGCCTCTTCACCGACATCATCGAGCCGAAACATCAGCCGCTTGGCTGCTTTGTCGACGGCGTGAGCCTCGAGCGGTTCGGTCAGTTCCAACAACTCGAACTTTGGTCCGGTCGCGGGAGATACGAACGTGCCGAGCGCCGAGCGATGCCATTCCAAAGGCGCGGCGGCGCCGGACATGCGCTGCCGCTGCAACGCTTCGACGAGCGCGTTGTAGTCGGCCGCCGACACGCGCTCGCCCGGCGCCAGTTTGCGAAGAATCGGTTCCATGAGACGTTTCGCCGCTTACGGTGACTCGAACTGAAACAGCGTCTGAAAGTCGCCCGAGGCATACGGCGGGTTGCCGTCGGCGTCGGCGATTTCGAGCCAATGCTCGCCGGCATCGGCTTGCTCACGGTAGTAGTGATTCCAACCGCCGTAACCGCCGACGACGAGCGGCTTCGTCTGTTCGGCGAAGTGATAATCGATCCGCCAGAGCGCGTCGGCGTCGAGCAGTTGAAACTCGCGCACGGCCCGCGCGCGAGGAAGAGCAGGGTGCCGGGAGGCGCCACGAGGAACGGCGCTGCGTTCACTCGGCCGCGCAGCGCACGGTGCGAAGTCCACGGCGGCGACGGCACGCGCAACCAGGTGAGTTGCACGCTGCCGGTCGGCAACATGAGGCCGGGGTTCACGTCGTCGGCCACCGGCGGTTCGTCGTCGACTTGCCAACGCCAGACGCGGCCCGGCGTGCGCACCGTTTCCGCGCCGAGATCGCCGCGATAGATGAGATACGTCGACTCCGGCACCTTCGGTAAGTCGGGCCGCAGCCGCAAATAATCGACGTCCGACGACTCGTACGTCGCCGTCACGCGCGCTCCGCCTCGGTAGGTGTTCGTCGCTCGCTCCAACATCAGCTCGGGCTGCGCGTCGGGCGATTCCGGATCAAACGGCTCGACCGCCAATTGCGTGACGAGCAGATTTTCGAAGCCGGGAAACATCGGCACCGAGCTCAAATGCGCGACGCCGCCGACCGCGCGGGCCGTGCCGAGCAACTGCCGAGCGAAGGCTTGCCAATCGCTCCAAGCAACGCGAAAGCTGCGCGTCGCCATGACGCCGGCCGCAGAAGCCGACAGCCGCGGCGAACCGGCAAGTTCCTCGAAGGCGATGCTCATGAGAAAGTTCCTGCGACGATGGTTATTCGTTTTTCCGGAGAAGGGGATAGGGAGATAGGAGGAGATGATGGGGATGAAGAAGGAAAGTTGCGGAATGCGAACACTCGTTTCTCTATCTCCCTGATCTCCTCCTCATCCCCCTATCCCCTTCTCTGGCTCTGAAACAAACGGTGATCAGCGGTGGCTAGGCGAACGTTGGCGGCGTCCACGGTCCGTCGGTCATGAAGGAAGCCGTGCCGCCAATGAGTGCGCCGGTGTCGATATCGGTTTCGAGTTCCACCGTGTCGATCACGGCCGGCACTTCGTAGCGGTGCGTCGCATCCAGATGGAGCCGGAGAACGGCATGTTGCCCGGCCGTCGGCGGCGGGATGCTTGTCGAAAGTTGGAATGCAATCGTGCCGGTCGCCGAACCGTTGCCGGCGATCGTGGCGCGATGCCCGCCCGTCGCATTGCTGGCGTAGCTCACAATGCGGGCCGTGGTGCGGAGGGTCCAGCGCGTAACGTCGGCGATCGGAGTCGCACCGATCAGAACTTGGCCGTCTTTGCCGCTGAGCATGATTCGAAAACTCCCCGAAGTTCGATACGACTTAGGCCGAAACGCCGACGATCACGATGCGGTACGTCGTCGCCGCATCGCCCGGGTTGGCGATGCGCAGCACGTCGGCCGTGCCTTCGACGACCGACCACGGCGTGCGTTTCGCAACGAGCAACAAGCACGAGTCGGCGGGGAGCCGGAGCGTGTCGCCGGCGTCACCAAGCGGGCCTTCCCAAGGCGGAGCCGGCGCACCGCCGACGATCAACTCGGCCGCGGCGTCTGTGGCTAGGTTCACAAGCAGCAAGGCCCGCACGTCGGCGAACGCGAACGACAGCTCTTGGCCGAAGAGCGTCTTGGGAAGATCCGAGAGAATCAGATCCTGCGAGCTTTCGGCGGCGAGCGAGCGCTCGTCGTGCCACAACAGATCGACCGCCGGATTGGCCGGCGCTCCGCCGAGCACGGCCGAATAGTCGAGCCTGGCGACGTCCGTGACGGTCGAAAGTTCGGCCGAGTCTTGAAAGAGCCAAGCCAGCGAAGCTTTGAGATCGACGGAGAGTGATTCGGACATGGTGTGTTCCTGGAAGATGGTCGTTGCCGGTTCGCGGAACGCCGCGGAGGGCGTTCCCTACAGACATTCACGTTCGGATCAATGTCGCTTCGTACGTTGCCGTGAATTCCGGCCGATTGGGACGCGGCAGCGTTCGTGCTTCTTCGCGCCTTCGCAAGAGGGCGACGAGCCCTTCGTCGCAGGCGAACGATTGTCGGTCGAAGCACTCGGCCAGCGCGCGGATCAAGAGGGCTGCCTCTTCGTACGTCGCGGCACGAGCGGTCCAGACGCAATCGATCTGCGCAACCTGTGAATGCGACGTGTTGCGCACGATACGACCTTGGCGGCGCTCAAGCACGGCATACGGCGGCACGGCGTCCGGCGGAGCACAGCCGGTGAACACTCGCTCGATCGGCAACAACCCCGGCAGCGTCGGATCGAGCGACCACATTTCGTGCAACTTTTGTTCGAGCGTCACGGCGACCATCCTCCCGGCACCAGTTCCAGCAGCACGACGAGGCCCGGCTCGACGGAACCTTGCTCGTCGAGGCCGACGACGTCGTACGCGCAATCGCCGCTGCGGAGACGGCAGTTGTCGTCGAGGTCGAGGCGTTCGGCGAAGTAGGTCCGATGCGTCGCGCTGCGGCGCGTCGAGTTGCCGGCTTGCGACACGGCGTCGGCCTGCCGCGCAACGGCATCGTCGATCGGCTGCACGTGCACGGCCGGCACGCGGCGCAGCTCGATCCATTGGGCGACCGGAACGCCTGCGGACGTTTGTTGCCAGACGGCTCGATAGATCGTTACGAACTTGGACAATTCGGCCGTGATCTCACGCCGTCGACAAAGGCAGCGCAAGCGCGCGCCGCCGGCCTCGCGGCGCAGCTCGACCAGAGTCCAAGTCGTGCCGTCGGCTTCCGTGATCGTCGCCCCGATTTGCGGTTCGTGCTGCTCGCCGTCGGCGGGCAGATGGAACACGGCCAAATCCGTGAGCAGCCGACCTTGGGAAGCGTGGGCGTCGGAGCGTGTCGCGCTGCGCCGCACGGCGGGCATGGAGCGGCTTGCCGTTTCGCGCGGATTGCGTACGAGCACGTTCTGTCGCAAGTCGAAAGCGGCGAAATCGCCGGCCGGATCGAACGCAAGAGTCATCGTCAGGTGCTCCCTTGCGAGATGATTTCGATCGGTCCGCCGGCGGCGAGCTTCGCGTCGCACCAATCAAGCGTGGCGCGGAGCTGCGCGAGGTAGCTCTCCCACGACACGCTCTGGCCGTCGAGCACGTAGCTTGGTTTCGGCTGCGCGGTGATTTCCGCGAGCAGCGCGAGCGTTTGCGTGCGGATGGTTTGCAGCGTGGAGAAATCGTTCATGGGAGAGCTGGGAGCTGAGAGACTGGAGCTTGGAGCACGGAAAACAGAGCTGCGAACCGCCGAGGTTGGAGACGGTCGCGAAGCTTCTCAGCTCCGCGCCTCCGTCTCCAAGCTCTCGGCTCGCTCTACTCTTCCGACGTCCCCGTGCACTTCACGACGTAGCGCGGGTTCAGCACGGCGGCGGCGCCTCGTTCGCTCGCTTTGAAGCGCACGACGACGTCGTTGTTGAAATCAGCTTCGCTGCCGGGAGCCGATTGCGTCACGGTGATCGGCCAGTTTTCCATGTAGGCGAAGGCCCGCTTGAAGTCACCGAGGAACCACCACGCCTTGGCCTCTTCGGCCGACGTCCCCGCGGCGATGATCCGTCGGTATGCCAGCCGGCTTTCGTAGGCCCGATAGTTCGTCAACGGGTTGGCGATGCGCGTCGTCACGTCGCCGCTGGAATGATCGACTTCCGCGGCCTGGAAGATGCGCTGCGCGGCTTGTCGATAAGCCGGCATCACCAGAGCCGTGCGGGCGCTGACGAGTACCGGTTCGCCCGTGTTCGGGTCGAGCATCTCAGCGAAGAGTTGTTCGGCCGCATCGACGCTAGTCCAGTCGACCAATTCGTTGTCAGGCTTCACATTGATCCAAGCGCCGCTTTCGAGATACGTGTTGTAGCTCGTGCCGCGCCACTTGTAGTTGTTCGTCGCGCCGACGACGACGTCGAGCAGCCGCTTTTCCTTGTTCAAGCCGAGCAATTCGCCCACTTCCGCCGCACGGGACAAGACCAAGTTCGTGCGATCGAAGAAGATGGCTTCCCGCGTCACCGGCACGATGAGCCCGTGTTTCACGGTAGACGGCGTTTCGATGTAGTCGTCTCCCAAACCGACGTGCGGATACGGCATGCCGGGCAAGACTTCGGCCACGCCGTCGGCCGGCGGCGTGACGCCGGGAAGTTTTTCGCCGTCGAGCCGCGTGGGAATCGTGTCGACGAGCTTCGACACGACGAACGCTTCCTGCGTGTAGGCGTCGATGATTTTCGAGTAAATCACCTGCCCGGCGACGTTGAGAAACGCCGTGGCGTCGACGCCGTCGCCGGCTTCGAGCAAGTTCACGCCGCCGGAGTGCCGCGGATCGAGCATGCGCACCCATTGAGCGCCGTCGGGGACGAGGGTTTCCGCCAGCTCGCGGAGACTGAAATCTTCGGCCCGAAGCTGCCGCGTGCGGAAGCGCCTCGCTCAAATGTTCGACGGTCCGCGCCGGGCCGTCGAGTTCGTAACGCCGTTTGAGTTCACGATAACGGATCATCGGGAGATTCCTGAAGTTGAAGAAAGCAAAAGTTCAAAAGCGAAGAACCAAGCACCAAATTCCAAACAAAACTCAAACTCAAAATCTCAATGCTCGGCGCAGCGAGATTGGGCATTTCATGTTTGTTCCTTGTTTGGATTTTGGCGATTGGTCATTGGTCATTACGCGCAGCGTCCTACGCCGTGATCGGCGCTTGCGGGCCGCCGTACATGACCGTGCTGACGATGTCGATCAGCACGCGCGTATCGGCCGGATGCACGCGTCGCGCACAACGGCCGATCGCCAAATGGGCCGAGCTGACGTTGTCGACCTTCTGATCCTCGAGCGCCGTACCGCTCGCCGCTTCGTCGACGCCGAACAACTGCCCGACTTCCCGCGTGTTCGACGGCGCCGCAAACTCAAACACGCCCGTCGTCGCGATGCGAATCGGTTCCGCATCTCCGGCGCGCGAACGCTGCATCGCCACGCCGGCGAACTTATTGTGAAACGCCGATTGATTGGCCGCCTCGCTGCTTTGATCGGCGTGCGCGCTCGCCGGCTTGGCGTCGTCGACGTCGAGATACACCAAGTCGCCGATTTCAATCACCGTCGCCGCGTCCACCGGCAGCACGATCGGGTTCGTCTCGCCGTACCGCCACCGCATGACATCGCTCATCGTTCTTTGCCCCCAAGTTGGTTGATTGTGAAAAGTCTGCTGAAACCCGCTCTCGACGGGAGACGGCTTACGAACTACCGCCGAATGGCCCGCACGAACGTCGCCGCATCACACACGCCCGCTCCACCGCGGGCATCGCGCTCTTGCTCCACAAGCTGCTGATCGCGCGAGCGCGGCTTGTCGGAGCTCGGCGGCGCGAGCAAGTCGGGCCGAAGCCGACGCACGTCTTCCAGCGTGGCTTGCGCGAGCGAAACGTCGCCGCCGCGAGCCTCCGTCGCCTGTTGCGATTCATACAGCCCTTGCGTGCTCGCCGGATCGGCGACGAGGTCGACGCTCACGACCCGCGTGATCGCTTCGACGATCGTTTGTTCGTCGCGCCGCGCCGTGCGCGCGAGCACGTTATGCGAGAGGCCGACGTTTTCCGGCGACGTTGCGAGCGTCCCATTCGAGCTGGGCCGCAAGGCCGTGCCGAGGATTGAAGTGCAGATCGCCGAAGAGCCCCGCCTCGGAGACGACGCGCACGTTGCGAATCACGCCGATGCGATCTTGATAGTCGCGCGGCCCCAGCGGATTGCCTTTGGGATGATTGACGTTGACCTTCGCCCCTTCGTACAAGCTTCGGGCCTGTTCAAGCACCGCGGCCGGGTACGTGCGACCGTTGCGCGACGCGAGCCCGAGCACCTTCACGCCGCGGATCACGCCCGCTTCGCGTTCGACGCCGAGTTGCAAACCTCGGCTGTCGGTAAACTCCAACAACGTTTCGTCCATGGTCGATCCTTGTGAGCGACGTAGTGTGTGATCGCGGAAGAATAAAAACGGCCCGCCGCCGAACCCCGCGAAGAGTTCGACGACGGGCCCGACGAGAAACCCGCAGGCTCTCGTTGATACCGGTCTATCTGCTCGTCCCGGACAAAGCCGGGGGGCGAGACTAGATCCAGGTGTACCGACCGACCGTGTACGCCGGCAGGCCGCCCACGCTCACGGCCTGCACGCTGACGTTCGTCGCCGTGTTGCCGATGAAGTGGTCGTAGGTATTGCCCGGCGCCACCTGGAAGCTTCCGGCGCTCGTGGTCACGGTGTACGGCACCGGACCGAGGCCTTCGAATCGCAACGTGCCGACTCCGTTTCCGATAATGGTCAAAGACGCCGTGACTTCACAAAAGAATTGGCCTTGAGGAGGAGTAAGGTCGTTCATTGCATCAGTTCCTTTCAAAAGACGTGCAGTTTCATTCCAAAACATCAGACAGTTCTCACGCAGACAGGCTTCCGGCTACAGTTCTTGCATGGCATCTCCTTTCCGAAGTCGAGGGTGACATTGCGGGCCGTGCGACGAGCACCGGCCGGAAAACGAAAAAAGCCCGTCGCTCGGCGCGTTGATCGCGCCAAACGACGGGCCCTGTGAGATACCGCAAGCGGCTCTCGGGGATACCCGGTGTAAGTTGTTACGTCAGTCGTTTACATCGTCGTGTACTTCCTAAAACCCTTTCCAGACGGGCGAGGGTTCCGCAGTCGGCCGGCACACCTATCTCTCCATCTGCTCCACACGGCGGCGAATGTTCTGAATCGTTCCGTCCTGCACGGTGATTTCCAGCGCCGCGGTGCCGTAAAAGCCGCGTTGCAAAGCCTGTCTCAGCAGCTCGTCGAGCAAGGCTCGCAGTCGCAGCGTCTTGGCTTGGTTGGTCGTTTGCGTCGTCGTGTTAATCATGCCCGAAGTTTACTGATTTCAAGAACCCGTTTAAGGAAACTTTCGGCCACCCCCCGTTCGCTTCAAGTGCCGCTTTTCGCCGAGCTTTTCGCACTCCGATGTGCGGCAATGTGCGCCTGCTCCCGATCGTAATCGTAGCCGGCCAAGAGCGACCACGTTTGTGCCGAAAGGATGCCGTTGGCAAACTCCACCGCGCGCACGTCCGCCTCCGCTTTCGCATCGCGCACATGCACGCTCGGACCTTCGATCTGAATCTCCACCGCGTCGAGCGCCGCGCGATCCAATCGGCCCGCCGCGACGGCGCTACGCATCACGCGCCGCAGCACTTCTTCGTCATCGGCCATTTGCCGAGCTTGTAACCGTTCGAACGTGCGCAGCGCCGGACTCTCGGCCACGAGCGACGACGCATAGTTACCGTTCGACGCATCCGACGTGAGCATGAACTCCGGCATGACGAGCCGCGACGCGATGGCCCGCAGTTCGGCTTGCAGCACGGCGACGTAACTCGCGGCGTCGAGAGCGGCGGCGGGAAAGTCGTATTCCGTATTGCCGAACGTATCGAGAATCGTGCCGGGCGCGTAGCGACGAACGCTCTCGGGTCGACCTGCGACGCCTGCGCCGGACGTGGGCGTACCCGAGGTTTGCACAAATTGCTGCACCGCGGTTCGCGTCGCTCCGTGATGTTTGCGAATCAGGGCGATCGCCGATTGAATCTCGGCCACGGTGCTCATATTGCGCAGCAGCTTCTCGGCGCGACGCAGGTTCTTCCGCACCGGCGTGAACAGCGGCAGGCCGCGTTTCACGTTGGCGTCGACGTTCGCCTTACGGTGCTGAATCGCATCGGCGTCGATCGGCGCGCCGTCGACATAGTAGGCATGCACGGTTTCCACATCGTCCGCGTCGGTCGCAATGCCGAACGACAGCGAGGGATCGCGGGCCGCTTCGGCCGGCGCGTAGCATCTGCCCCGGCTCGATGAAGCGCACGAGCGTCAGGCCTTCGGCGGTCGTGAAGTAGCGCAAGAACACTTCGCCGTCACGGTCCAATCGCAACGCCGCCTCTTGCTGACGCCGAGCCCACCGGTTCACGCGTACGAAATCATCGAGCAGACGTTGCACGTCGGCCACGAGTTGCGGCGGCGGTTGCTGCCGCTTCCCCGCGACGGCCCGATACTTATGCCCGGCCCCGACGATATAGCTCACGCGATTCTCGTGCCCGTTAACGGCAAACTCATTCTGCAACGCCAAGGCCCGACACTCCCCGCGCAGCGCCGCAAGCTCCGCCTCCGTCTGCGCAGCCGCATCCGCCGCATGCCGAGTCGTACCGGCTCCCATCGCCAGCCAACGCGTGTCGTCGTCGCCGTACGGCTCACGCGGATCGACGTAGCAGGCGTAAAGATCGTCCAAAGTTTCCGTCAGACGCTGCTGCAACCGGTCGAGATTCATGGTCTTAGGTTCCTGGGGAAAATGCGGAGTGGTGAGTGATGAGTGGCGAGCGAGCCGTCTTGCCTCACCACTCGCCACTCATCACGCGCCACTCGCTAACTGCCGCTCGCTAAAAGTTCTTGAGCCAGCCGATACGCCATCTCCAACGCATCCGGTCCGTCGTCGTGATTGCCGCAGGGGAAGTCGCGGAGCTGATTCACCAGCAAGCGCGTGCCGGGCGAATGGGCGCGGAAGCGCAACCGCCGTCGCGCGAGCAGCGAACCCAAGCGGCGAATACGCACCGTTTTAGGCGCGGTGTTCGTCAGCGTCCAAGGTGCGAAGTCGTGCCGGCCGCGACGCTGCGCCTCGCGCACGAGTTCGTCGCCAATGAGCTCCTGAAAATGATTCGCCTCCACGCCCAGCGCATCCGGCTGAAATTCCGCCAGCACGTCGCACGCGGCGGCGACGATCTCCGTCGTCGGCCGGCGCGCGAGATCGGCTTCCACATACACCGTTCCCGCCGCGTCGATACCGAGCCGCACCAGCGCCGAAAAGTCGCCGCGCCGTGCGTCGCTTCCCTTACTCGGGTCAATCGCTACGGTCCGTACCGGCAATCGATCGGGCCAAGCGTTGAACCAAAGCTCCTCGCCGGCGAAGTACTCCTCCGGCCATTCGCAGAGTTCAGGATTCAAAGGAACGCCCTGCTTCTCACGTTCGAAGACGGCCCGCCCGCTTTCCACGCGCTGCCGCATCAGCTCATAGAGCGGCTCTTCTTCCGGCCACAGCAATTCGGCTCCTTCGTCCATGGCCGCGCGATGCGCTTGGTAGAAGCGTTCCGCCACGGCTGCCGCGTCGGGCGTGCGCACGTCCGTGTAAAGCTGCTCCCATTCGTCCCAAAGATCCGTGCGCAGCGGCGGGCTGACCAGCGCCGCGAACGTGCGCGAAGTCCAGCCCGGCGTGCGGCCGAGCTCCATCGCGAGCGCGTCGCGATGCAGGGCCGTCGCCAAGTTCACGATGTTCGTCGCTCCGTCCCCCGCTTTGAGCAACGTGCCGTGAAACCAGCGACTCGAGAGCGACCGAGCCCGAGCGCTTTCGATATGCGCGTCGTTCTGCAAATCGTCGCACACGATGAGACTCGGCCGCTCCGCGCGGCGCCGCCTTCCGCGTAGTCGCACGCCCGTGCCGGCCGCCTCGCAGACGACGCCGTTGCGCAGCTCAATCCGCCCGGCTCGCCAAACGCGGCCCCGTCCGCAAGCGGCGGGATACGCGTCGGCGAGCCGGGTATTGTCTTCCAGCTCGCGCTTCAGATTCTCCAAATGGGCTTGGGCCTGATGTCGCGTGTCGCCGACGATCCACACGTACGGCTCGCGCCCTTCCGCCAACAAGCGCAAGACCCAGGCCAACGTACCGACGGTCGACTTCGCGCCGCCGCGCGGGCCCACGATGTTCAACCTCGCCCCGCGCCGTGATTCGGCCGAGGCGAACTGCTCCGCCATCCAAACGTGCATCTGCGACGGCGGCCGACGAAAATAGTGCGGCAAGTAACGCCGACCCCAAGTCAATAGATCGGGCCGGCGCGCTCGGCCGCTCGGGATGTTGATAAACCCGGCGTCGAGGCGGCTCGGAAATTCGTAACCGCAAGTAACGCGGGCCGATTCCGGCAGCGCAAAGGCCGGATCGTTGGCAAGGCTTCGTCTCCGCATCATGATCGCACCTTCGCCGGCAGCGTCAGGCCCGACGCCGCGTCTTCTACGATTCGCCGCAGCGCCGTGCGCAGCCGGCGTCGCACCGCGGCATCCGTGACTTGTCGCGCCATTTCGACGGCGAAGTAGTTCAACGTCTGACTGAGTTGCTCCGGCGTGACGGTCGCCGCATTTCGCTCGGCGTAACGGTCCGGAAGCGTGCGCGAAAGCAGCCAGGCCGCTGCGCGCAACTGCTGGCGCCGGCGGACGCTTCATGGATCCGGCGCACCAAGACGAGCTCATGCCGAGCTTCGGCCTGCAACATGGCGCGGCCGAACTCATGCGAATTGTTCTTCAATTGCGAAATCGCGCTCGGCGTGCAGCCGACGTACTTGGCGGCGGTGGTCATCGAGCAGCCGACGGAAACGATGGCGAGAATCTCGCGTCGCGCGACTTCGTCGAGCGCCGCGCCACGCTTGCGACGTTTCGGCGAGCCGACCTTCGTCGTCGGACGCGAAATGCTCACCGGCTCGGCGGCATCGGCCTGCGTTGTCGATGACTTCTTCATGTCGCAGCTCCCAAGTACGTGAACGACGCCACGGCCCGACCTTGGGCGTCGCGATAGTTGTCTTCCGGCCGCATGCGCCGGCGTCGGCCCGGCTTGCTCACATGTTCGAGCCGCCAGCGGGGCGACCTCAGACAATGCCGCACCAACGCCGGGTGCGCGGCCGTGATGCCGAACCGAAGTCCGTCGGCCACGTACAAATCGCCGATGGCCTCGGCCAGCCGTGAGCCGATGCCGAGCCCTTGAAACTCCGGCCGCGTCACGAGCCGGCTGATTCGCCATGCGCCGCGCCGAGCAAACTTCGTGAGCACCGCGCAAAACGCGGCCGGCACGTCGTCCCAAACGGCCGCATAACAGCGAGCGCCCCAACTCAACCCGCCGCTCAAATAGTGATGTCGCGCAAACAGGGGCCATAGTTCGCGCGAGCAGCGGCGGACTTCGAGCCGGAGCGACGGTCGCCGAAGCGTCCTCCGTTGCAACGTGCCCGCCGCCACATCAAGCGTCCAATCGGGCGCGAGCCAGGGCTCGACATCGGCATGACACGTGACGGCGACGAATCGACAGCGCACATGCCCTTGTCGCACGGCTTTCGCCACTGCGGCGGCGCACGCTTTCGCCACCTGCCGATCGACGACGCTTGTGAACTCGTCGAACACGATCAGCGGCAACTTCGACGAACCCGCCGGCGCCGCGTTTGATGAGTCGACGCGCAAGCCCACGGCCAGCGCCGCGCCAAATCGCAGCGGAAGCGTTCGCCGTTGCTCAACACGCGATACGGCTTCACCCAACCGGGCGGCGAACTAAAGCCGACGGCCGTGAGCAGCCCGACGAGTTGCTTGATCGACACGTCGCGCCGGCCGACGACTTCGTCGAGCACGTCAATCACGGCCGCGTCTTCCGGCCAACGTCCGGCTTCGTAAACTGCCGAGCCGAACGCATGCCGGGCGATCGTGCTTTTGCCGGAGCCTGAAGGCCCGACGATGAGCCCGATCCGCCACGGTTCGTCCGCGGTCGGTAGTTCGTAGGCGAACCGTTCGGTGAGTTTCTTGCGGAGCGGCACGTCGAACATGCCGGCGACTTGTCGCACGCGAAACGAATCGCGAATCGGCGTGCTGAGTTCGATCGTTTGCGGAGGCATCGGGTTGGCTTTCTTGCGGATGGTCGAGTGGAGAAACGGAGTCGTCGCGAATGCGCGTCACAACACGCACACGCGGCAATTCACCCCTTCTTGCGTCAACCGCTCGAAGAGCGACCGTTGTTCGGCTTCGTCGCGACAATCCACGATGAGTTGAAACTGATCGCGCCACGCTTGCGGCGCGTCCGGCGCGGCGCCGGCTTGCGAACGTTTCGAACGTGGTGCGCCGGCGGTCAATGTGCGCTCGAACAACCGTTGCAACTCCGCCGGTTCGCGCTCGAGGTCGGCTTTGAGATTGCGAAACAGTTCGGTATCCGTGTCGGCCATCGCCGTGAGCGGATCGTGGACGGCCAGGAGCAACTCCGCTTCCTCGGCCGTGAGATCGACGACGAGCACCGGAACTTCCGCGTCGGGCGTGGTCGCGGCCCGCAGATGCCCGTCGATCAGTTCGAGCGTGCCGTCGTCGCACTCGCGGGCCAGCAGCGCCCCGGCGTAGCCGATTTCCGCCAACACCGCGGCGAGCGCCGCCTGTTGCTCGGCCGGATGCTTGCGCCAATTTCGCGGATGCGGACGGAGCTGATCGGCCCGCACGCGGCGAAGCTCACGGATGCGATCGCGGATCGAAGTCATAAGAGGTTCCGAACGAGTTTGCGTTTTGCTCTTGAGACAACACGGAACAACAAAATCCATTTAGCCGCGGAGCCGGACTCCACGGCTAAATGGGAGACGAACGCCGACTAGCGGCAGAACAAGCGCACGCGCTGACGCACGACTTGTTGCCGGACGACTTGTCGTTGGACGACCGCTTGCGGAACGACCAAGGTCGGCACCGCTTGCGCTTGCAGGACGAGCGGCGACGCGGCCAAGGGGACGACCGCGGACGGCGCGACGACCACGGCCGAGCCGAACACGGCCGCGGAGCCGGCGACGTTCGACGGCGCAACCGTCGCGCAGACGCCCGTCGTGCAGACTTGGCCGGCGTGCGCGGCGGACGACGTCAGACACGCCGCAAAAAGAACGAGCCCGAGAAGAACGAAACTTCGACGCATGACAACACCTCCAAAAACGAGGAAGGACGAAACACGAAACAAACGACGAAACGGGGTCTTTAGTACCGGAGCGATTTCGGCGGCACGGCCCAGCGGCGAACCAAGGCTTGCTCGGCGGGCGTGAGCGGATCGCGACCGGCCGGCGGCATTTGCGCGGCGGCACCGTCGGTCGGTGCGCAAGCGTCGGCGATGGCGCGGCGCGGCAACGGAGACGCGAGCGAGCCGGCGTCGGTGATGAGTTGCAAATCGCCGCGGGCCGTCGCACCTTGATGGCATTCCGCGCAGCGCAGCGCGAACAGGGCCGACACGTTGCGCAAGCTCGGCATCCGACGATGCCGCGAGTTCCGTGGGTTTGATCGGTTCGACGGCGGCGGGCGTCGGCGTTTGCGAGGGAATTGCTGGAGCGGTGACGTACTTTCCGTAGCCGTAGAACAACGTCGGCTGCTGCACGACGGCCACCGGCACCGCAACCGGTACGGCAAACGGCGCGACGACGACCGTTGCCGGTTCCGTCGCGCCGGCCGGCGGTGCATTCACGACGAGAGCAACGACGAGCAGGGCATAGCGGGTCATAGACAACTCCTTGTGTGAAGCGGCGAACGTTATTCCAGCGAGCCGGGAGCGTGAGCGACCGGAGTCTTGGCGGGCGACGAGGAGGACGAATCAAGAACGTGTGCGATGTTCGGCCCCCTCACCCCCGGCCCCTCTCCCGCAAGGGGAGAGGGGAGAGAAGCGGTGAGCAGCGACGCTTCGGCGAAACTCGCTTCCCACTGTTTGCGGTCGACGGCGATATCGGCTGAGAGCGCCAGCAAGATCGGATCGCGCGAATTGCGCAACGCGGCGCGCAGCAGCTTCGGCCGACGTGCCGAGCTCTGCGGCGGCTCGAGCTGCGTCGACGAGCCGATCGCGATAGTCGCGCACAAGGGCCGACAATGCGGCGGCGGTCGCCGCCGCCGAGAGTCCGCCGGTCGCCGTGTGCACCGCTTCCGCATAGTCTTCGCGGTCGCGGCGGAGTTGCTTCTCCAAGTCGGCGAAGTAGAACGCGGCCAAACGCTGTGCATCGTCGGGTTGTTCGGTAAAGGCTTCGATGCTGGCGGCGAGCAAGCGCCGTTGGTCGTTGGCCGTCGGCCGGAGCCCGTCTTCCACATGGCAACGGACGCAAGAAAGCGGCGGCACGACGATGCCCGCGCCGTGCGGATCGCTCGTATCTTTCGCAATGACGTCGGGCACCGCGGCTTGCCGCTTGCCTGCGGCGTCGAACAGCGCGTACACGTGCAACCCGTTGCGTTTGGCGGCGATGTGTTCGCCGGCGTCGTACGTGAAGTTGAACGGATGACGCAGCGGATCGCGCTCGGGCGTGGTTGCGGCCGTGTCGTACGTGTGCCACGCGCCGCCGAGCGGACCTTGCCGACGAACCACGCGGCGCGGCTTGAACGTAACCAGCGAACGGATGAGATTCGCGCCCGCGTCAGCCCGCAGATTGCCGATGGTCGCAACGTCGAGCCCCAGCGATGTGAAGAATTCGTCCTCGGTTTGCGGCACGCCGGCGAGCTCGTAATAAACGCCCCCTTCGAGCGTGGTCGTGGCCGCGGCGAGGAAGTAATCTCCGCGAAGTAGCGCTCCGCCGCTGCCGGAGAGTTCGCGCGAGCCGCGCGGCTGCGGGAAGGTCGATCCAGCCGCCGTCGGTGAAGATCTCCGTCGTTGCGGCGGCGGCCGAGACGACATTTCGAGAGGTCGCGCGGCGCGGGCCGGCCGCGGTTGCGAGCACTTGCGTGCGGATGTGAAAGTACGGATCGCGCGAGGCGAGAAGTTCCCAGACGTCGGCCGGAAGTTGATAGTCGGTCCAGCGGATACGCCAGAGAGCGCCGAACGTTTGCGGCACCGGCTCAGGACGGAGAATCGCATCGGCTCGACTCACGGTATTGAGCGTCCACGACAACACCGCGCCGGCGTGTGCGCGATCGGCCGGCGGCAGGTGGTGGAACGTCACGTAGCGCACGCCGGGCCGCTCGTGCGGAGCGACGTGCGCCGCGAGATCCGCAACGGCGGCGCGCAGCACGTCATTCGGTGCGAGCGGTGCGGCGGCGATTGTGAGAAGCAGCAGATGTGAGAGTTGCATGGGTTTGTTCGTCGCGGGTTGTCAGTCAGTCATGCAGCGTCGAGTGTTGGTGGAAAATCTCGGAGACCGGGGGCTAGCGCCCTCCGGCTAATGGGACGAAGATGAAGCTGCCGGGGCGGCCGTTGACGGAGACGGGGCCGATTTCGCAACGGTCGGCCTGAGGCGCGACGACGTCGTCGGCCAGCAGGCGCGTTGGATCGACGAGGCCGAAGCCGTACCCGTCGTCGCGGCCTGCAGGTCCGGCATCGGTGGCCGTGCGGCGCAAGTGTTCGAGCAACTCGGCCGGCGAATCGACGGGCGTTGCGCTCCTTGCGCGAATGCTTGGCCAAGACCAGCGCGACGACGCCGGTGACGAACGGCGCGGCCATGCTCGTGCCGGAAAGTCGCGCGTAGCCGGAGCCGGGATAGGTCGAAAGAATCTCTTGGCCGGGCGCGCAAACATCGACTTCGGGCCCGCGGCTCGAAAACTCGGCGAGTTGTCCGCGACGGTCGACCGCGCCGACGGCGACGACTTCGTCAAGCCGGGCCGGGTAGTTGACGCTGCGGTCGCGCCCTTCGTTGCCGGCCGCGCAGACGACGAAGCGTCCCGCTGCGACGGCCCGCGCGACCGCCGCGGCGATCGCACGGCTCGGCGTCGGCGAACCGAGGCTGAGCGAGAGAACGTCGGCTCCCGCGGCCACGGCCCAATCTATGCCTGCGGCCACGGCGTCGTCGTTGCCGGCGCCGTCGTCGCCGAGAACTTTGCCGACGAGCAAGCGGCACTGCGGCGCCACTCCGACGACGCCGCTTTCATTGCGCCGCGCGCGATGATGCCAGCCGTGTGCGTGCCATGACCGACGCGATCGGCCGCGAGCGACGCGCCGAAGCCGTGTTCGGAGCCGGTGAAGTCGCGAAGGTCGTCGATCGCCGTAGCCAGATCGGGATGCGCGGCGTCGATCCCCGAATCGAGCACGGCCACGCGGACGCCGGCCCCTTGCGTCGTGCGCCACTGGTCGGGAACGCGCAACATGGCGAGCCCCCAATCGACGGTTTCGCTGAGTTGCGTCGTCACGGCGGTGACGCGAAACGGCGGCAGTCGGTAACGGATCGGTCGGCCGAAGCCGGCATCGAAGCGACGAACGGACATGGGTAAAACTCCGGGCAAGAAACAATGGATTCGGTCACTGGGGCACCGCTGCGCTATGCCCCAGGCACCCTTCGGCGGCGTTAGGCTTGCGGCAGACGGGCGGCGAGTTCGCGGATAGCGTCGGCGAGCAGGGCATGATCGGCGTGGCGGCGCTCGCGCTCGGCGGCCAAGTCGGCGTGCAGGGCTTCGCGTTCCGCCGCACAATCGCCGCGGAGCGAAGCCATCTCGTCGCGAAACGCGCGAACCAGTTCGGGAAGCGTGTGCGAGGCGGTGTGCCAGGCGTACCACGCCAGCACGGCCGTGGCGCTGAGCGCGCTGAAATCAGGCAAGGAAGGAACGTCGGGCATGATCGGGCTCCTGGCTAAGTCGCGAGGTTTGCGTGTCACTGCGGAGACGAGTTGCGACCGGCGCAAAAAAGAGCCCTCGCCGAAAGCGTGAAGCTCTCGGCGAGGGCTCTTGGGAAACCTGGGTTCAGGCTCTTACGGATACCGGTCGCAACGAACGAAGCCGATAATAGGAAACGGCCCGTTCGATTGCAAACTCATTTTCGGCCGGCCTCGCACGCGGTACGGAGCCGGCCAAAAATAGGTTTGACTTGAAGCTTGGGAGTCGAACGGAAGAAATGACGAATGACTTCACGGCACCTTCGTCATTCGGACTTCGCGCTTCGACATCGGCGCAATCCCCTCACCCCCGCCCTCTCCCCGCAAGCGGGGCGAGGGAGCCAAACCAGATGGATAAAGAATCGTCGCGCCAAAAGTGCCGGTCGGTCAGACCGATTTACACGCGGCCGGTGAGGCTGGCGACTACGGCCAGGAGTTCGCCGCTTTCGACCGGCTTGGCGATGTGCGCTTGGAAGCCGGCGAGCAGCACCTTGCGGCGGTCTTCGGCGCGGGCGTACGCCGTGAGTGCGACGGCCGGCGTCTTCGTGCGTCCGAGGCGTTGCTCCGCTTCGCGCAGCGGCGCATCAGCGCGTAGCCGTCGCCGCCGGGCATGCCGATGTCGCTGATCATCACGTCGAACTCGCCGGCGTGAAGTCGCGCGAGCGCCGTCGTCGAGCGAATCGGCCGGCGTCACGATGCACGAGCATTCCTCAAGAATCCGCCGAATGAGATTACGGGCGTCCGGTTCGTCGTCGACGCACAGCACTCGCAAACCTTGCAAATTCAGGGCTTCGCAGTCGACCGGGCCCCCTTGGGCCCGGGGGTGAACGCGGGGGGATTCTTCCGCACGTTGCAGCACGCGCACGGGGAGCGAGACGACGAAGGTCGCTCCCTTGCCTTCGCCGGCGCCTTGCGCGGACCGCGCCGCCGTGAAGTTCGACCAAGTTGCGAACGATCGACAGCCCGAGACCGAGGCCGCCGTGAACTCGGCTGGCCGACGAATCGGCCTGACGAAAACGATCGAAGATGTGCGGCAGGAAGTCCGTGCGAATTCCTTGCCCGGTGTCGGAGACGCTGAGTTCGACGTGCGAGTCGACGCGCTCAAGCACCACCTGCACCTTGCCCCCTTTGGGCGTGAACTTCACGGCGTTGGAAAGCAGATTCCAAACAACCTGCTGGAGCCGACCGGGATCGCCCGTGGTTTGCACGCCGACGAGCGGATCGATGAGCTTCTCGATGCGCACGCCTTTGTTGGCCGCCGTGATGCGCACCGTCTCGAGCGCATCATTCACGATGCTCGGCAGATAGATCTCTTGCAGGTCGAGCCGGAGCTTGCCGGAGATGATGCGGCTGACGTCGAGCAGGTCTTCGATCATCTGGGCTTGAGCCCGGGCGTTGCGCTCGATGACCTCGATGCCTTCGGCCACTTCCTGCGGCGAGCGGGCCGTGTGACGAAGAATCTGCGCCCAGCCGAGAATGGAATTCAAAGGCGTGCGCAGCTCGTGCGAAAGCGTGGCGACGAAATCGTCTTTCATCCGATTGAGGCGTTCGCTCGCGGCGCGGGCTTCCCGCTCGGCCTGAAGTATGGCTTCGCGCTCGTTGTCCGCAAGCTCCAAGTTGCGATTGCGCGCGGCCGTGGCTTCGCTGCGCGTGAGGATGAAGCGCATGAGCCCGTCGCGGAGCTGTTTCACGGCTTCGCGCTCTTGCGAAGTCCACGGGTTGCTGCGACCGCGAACGGTCTCTTTCCAGAGCGGAAACGAACCGCGCGGGCTGAGGCGAACGGCGCCGTCGCCTTTGATGATCGACTTCGCCGGATCGCCGGCCCAATCGACCGTGCGGATTTGTTCGGTGCGAAACCAGAACATTTGATGCGGACGGGACGACGTGAACGACGCCACGAGCACGCCCGCCGCGACGCTGCCGAGCAACGCGCCGCCGAACGTTTCGCCGAGCCGATCCGTGGCGTAAACGTCGGGCTCGTCGTTGGCGAACAAATGCCGCGAAAGGGCCAGAATTTCGGCCTCGCCCGGAGTTTGGCCGATGCGAAGCACGCTATCGCCGACGACCACGGCCGCACCGTCGGCCTCGATGAAGTCGAGCATCGAGGGGGAGCCTTGCGTGAGGCCGGTCGCGGTGTCGTCGAGTCGCGCAACGTTGTCGAGAATGGCTTCCGAAGCGGCGGCCATCTCGCGCCGATACGCCCCGAGCTCTTGTTCTTCGGCCACGCTCAACGTGAGCGACATCACCTGCCCGAGCAGTTCGCAGGCCGTGCGAACGTCGTACGGCACGAACTTCGGCGAATAGTGGTGGCAGGCGATGAGCCCCCACAGCCGGCCTTCGCGCAGAAGCGAAATCGACATCGACGCGCAGACACCCATGTTGCGCAAGTACTCGACATGCATCGGCGACACGCTGCGCAACACGGCGAAGCTCAGGTCGGGCGTGGATTCGCGCCGTGCCGGCTCGGCCGACGATCGCCGCGGGCGCGTAATCGCGATCGGGAATGAAGCGGAGCCAATTCTTCGTGTAGAGCTCGCGGGCCTGTGCGGGAATGTCGGAAGCCGGATAGTGCAGGCCGAGGAACGGCTCGAGATCGTCGCGGCGACGCTCGGCGACGACCTGACCGTTCCAGTCTTCGTCGAAGCGATAGACCATGACGCGATCGAAGCCGTTGATGCGGCGAACTTGCTCGGCGCAGATGTCGCAGCAGGTTTCCACGGAGTCGGCCTTGCGGAGTTGGCCGATCGCCGTTTCCACGCGGCGATAAAGTTCGGCGCACTGCGACCGTCGGACTCCGTCGAAGGCTCGAACTCGAGAAACACTAAGTCGCCGCTGCGATGCGCGATGGCGTCGTACGGCTCGGCCACGTTCTTGATGCCGACGGTGAACATGTACACCGGCTTCACGTCCGGCACTTCGCGGCGCAAGACGCCTTCCCACACGGCGACGTCGGCATCGTCGAACAACGTGAAGACGGAGCGGCCTAGGAGATCGGCCGGCGCGACGTGAAACAGCGCTTCGACGTTGGCGCTCACGTGCGCCACTTCAAACGACGAGCCGCGACAAGCGACCAACACGCCGTGCGGTTGCACGGCCCCGGGTCGATGGATCGGTTCGTCCTCGCAATTCTCCAGCGTAACCGCGGCGTCCGCCTGACTCATTCGCCCCGCCCGAAACTCAGCACCAAAGATGGAATACCGCGACGACCGCGAAAGCCGGACATCAAAAGCCGGCCCGGCCGCGACAACCCTCGATTGTACGTCAACGCCGGATGCTGCAAATGCGCCGGCGGGCGAGCCGGACCGATCGTTATTCGCGCACCTTGCTCAACGGCCGGCCAAGCGCCACGCCGCACACGCACTGTAGCGGCGGCGGTGTTCAGGGCGGCGGGCGGCGAACGTCGCGGGATTCACGCACAGCGCGAGGTCACGAACGGGGCGACCAGAATTTCCACCAGGGACGTGGAGTCTGCGGCTTGAAGGTGCCGTACGTGTGTAGCGACTCCAGCGGCACGGTCGGCCAAGCGACGGGAAGAGTCAGCACGCCGTCGCGCGTGACGCCGAACGCGAGCGGCCGGCGACCAAAGAAAAACTGTTCCGTCTGGGCGAAGACCTCGTCCTGCTTCTTGCGGAACAAGATGGCGCGGAGCTGTGCGTAATAAAAGCCGACCGGCCGGGTGACTTTGAACGGGCACTCGAACGTGCCGGCTTCCGTTTCCACGTCGAGGTCGACCTGTTCCCAGATTTGTTCGCAGTCGATCGCGGCATCTTGCGGCGGGTCACCGTCATAAGGCGGCGGGCTATCGGTGGCCGGCACTTCGAAGAAGCAGAGGCTGAGAATCAGCCCGCGATGCGGCGGCAGTCCGGCAATCGAGACGCAACCTTCGAGAGAGCTCATCGACGACTCCTCGTACGCCGAACAGAAATCAGGACACGTTGCCAAGATCGGCCGGCGCCGGAACTCCGCGCTTTGGGCGCAAAACGGCGGCCGTATACATAACACGCTTCGCACGTCTTGGCGAATATTGTGTACGGCCGATTGCCAATTCACTCGGCGGCGACGCCCGACTTAAGCTCGACCGTCGAACTCGACCCGAACTCCGGAATTGCCGATCTGCGAGAATTCGGCTTACTTTTTGGCCCGTCCGTCGGCACGCGGTATGATGCCTCCCCGCGACATCGCTCCCCGGCCGGTTTGCATGTGAACACGGCGGCCGTGCGTTCGGCGTCGCGACCGATTGCTCCCTCTGACTTTCACCGCGAGGCTGCCATGTATGCTCCACGTGCGTTTCGTTCTCTGATCGCGGCGGCGGCCGTTTTCGCAGGCCTGAATCATGCCGAAGCGGCCGAGCCGGCTTCGGGAGCGCCGGCCGTGAAGGTGGCGCACAAGACGGTGAAGGTCGGCGACGTCGACATCTTTTATCGCGAGGCCGGTCCGAAAGACGCGCCCGCCGTGCTTTTGCTGCACGGGTTTCCGACCAGTTCGCAGATGTTTCGGAACTTGATCCCGCAGCTTGCCGGCAAGTACCGCGTGGTGGCGCCCGACTACCCGGGCTACGGTCACAGCTCGATGCCGCCGCGCGAATCGTTCGCCTACACGTTCGACAATCTGGCCAAAGTCATTGACGCGTTCACCGAGCAAATCGAACTAAAGTCGTACTGCGCTGTACGTGCAGGATTACGGAGCACCGGTCGGCTACCGGCTGGCGAGCGCTCATCCGGAACGCGTCACGGCGATCGTCGTGCAAAACGGCAACGCTTATGACGAAGGGATCGACAACGATTTCTGGAAGCCGGTCAAAGCTTATTGGAACGACCCGACGAGCAAGGAAAAACGGGACGCTCTGCGAGGCTTGCTCACGTACGAAGCGACGAAGTGGCAGTATTTTACGGGAGTGAAAGAGCCCGAACTCATCAGCCCCGACGGCCCGGCGCACGATCAGTTTTTGCTCGATCGCAAAGGAAACGACGAAGTGCAGCTCGATCTATTTCTGAGCTACGGGAGCAATCCGCCGCTGTATCCGGGTTGGCAAGAATATTTCCGCAAGCATCAGCCGCCGATGCTCATCGCCTGGGGCAAGAACGATCAGATCTTTCCGGCGGCGGGGGCCGAGCCGTACAAGCGCGATCTGAAGACGCTGGAATTTCATCTGCTGGACGCCGGGCACTTCGCGCTCGAATCCAACGGCGACGAAATTGCGCAGCTCATGCTGGCCTTCCTCGGCAAGCATGTCGAGAAGAAGTAACACCTTCGAGGTGCGAGAGCCCGCGATGGCGAAAGAGTACCCGAGCGACGTGGCATTTACGCCGGCGGTGAAAGCGATCCAACAACTCAAAGGATCGCGCCGCGGCTACGCGCGCATGGAGCAAGGCGACGGCTGGCAAACCACGGTCACGGACGAGCTGGCCGAGTACCTCGCGGACTTAGACATGTTCTATTTGGCCACGGCCAACGCCACCGGCCAACCGTACGTGCAGTACCGCGGCGGCCCGCCCGGGTTTCTGAAAGTCATTGACGAACACACGCTCGGTTTTGCAGACTTCGGCGGCAATCGGCAATACATTACGCTGGGCAATCTATCTGAGAATCCGCAGGCGTTTTTGTTTCTCATGGATTACGCGAATCGGCGGAGAGTGAAAGTCTGGGGGACGGCGCGCGTCGTCGAAGGGGATGCGGCGCTGGAAGAGCGTCTGCGCGACTCCGCGTACCCGGGCTCCGTGGAGCGCGCCATCCTGTTCACCGTCGAAGCGTGGGACGTCAACTGCACGCAGCACATTCACGAGCGGTACTCACGGCGGCAAATCGCGCCGGTGTTGGAGAAGCTCAACGGCCGGATCGCCGAGTTGGAAGCGGAAGTCAAACGTCTCAAGGCCGAAGCTCGTCGCACTTAGGAGCGGATCATGTCAAAGAAGATTCTGATCATCGTCTCGAACGCCTTCGCCATCGGTCCGCGCGGGCGGCGCACGGGGAACTTCCTGCCCGAGGTCGCCCATCCGTACGCCGAGTTCGTCAGGGCCGGATATCAGATCGACTTTGCGAGCCTCACCGGCGACGTGCCTTTTCTCGACGCGCTCAACTTGGCGGGCGACCCCGACAATCTTGCGTTTCTCGTCGGGCGCGGTTGGGCCGACATGCAGCAGGCGAAGCCGCTGGCGGAAGTCGACGTCGGTCCGTACGACGCCATTTTCATGCCCGGCGGCCTCGCGCCCATGGTCGACATGCCCGAACATCCGCGGTTGAAGCAAGTGATCCGCGAGACGTACGAGCGCGGCGCGATCGTCGGGGCCGTTTGCCACGGTCCGGTGTCGCTGCTCAACGTCAAGCTCAGCGACGGCACGTACCTGCTGGCCGGCAAGAACATCAGCTCGTTCACGAACGACGAAGAGGAAAACTACGCGAAGGCCGACGTGCCGTTCGAGCTCGAGACGGCCCTCACCGGCCAAGGGGCGATCTTCCACAAAACGGCGCCGTGGCAACCGCTGAGCATCGCCGACGGACGCCTCGTCACCGGCCAAAACCCGGCCTCGGCCAAAGGGGTCGGCGAGAAGATGGTCGAACTCTTAACCGGCTAGCTCGCAAGACCTCGGCTCGCAACCCGCAGGCGAACGACCGCAACCTCGGCCGGCGTCCGAGAACGCCCCGCCGCCGGTCGTTCCGCGCTTGCGCGGGGCGACATCGCCGCGCTTCTCGCCCGGAAATCTCCTCGCCGAGGCTGCGCCGCAATTTAAGGCGGCACCCTCCCGCAAGGCGAACGACGCGGCCCGCTTGTGCAACGCTTGGCCGAAGCGGTCGCACGTCGCCCACCCGGCACATCGCCGACGCCGCGGAGTTCCTCATTACGAAATCGTCGCGCCGGCTCGGAACGGAAATTGCCAAACGACGAACGACGCCCCGATGCGGCCGCGATCAAAAGCGCGCGGCAGCCCGATACCGCGATCACAAACCCATCGTCGCACCGATCAGTAAATCCGACCAATAAATCCGACCAGCAAACGTGTGCGGAACGCCAGGGAGGGCGTTTCGTGCAAAACCGCACCTACGACCCGCCTCATGGACCTCGTCTCTCATCAACCTTATTGGCTCGTGAAAAACGGGCTCGTCGCCACGTACCCGGCGTTGGAGCATGACGAACGTTGCGACGTGCTCGTCCTCGGTGCGGGCATCACGGGCGCCATCTTCGCGGAGCGGCTCGCGCGCGAAGGGTTCGACGTCGTCGTGCTCGACCGTCGCGACGTGGGGCAGGGGAGCACCTCGGCCAGCACCGCGCTGCTGCTCTACGAGATTGATACGCACCTTGCCGACTTGCGCGAGCTGGTCGGTCGGCCCGCGGCCGATCGGGCGTACCGGCTGTCCGTCGCCTCCATTGATTCGCTCGAGCGATTGGCGCGAGCGTCCGAGATCGATTGCGCGTTTCGTCGCAAGCGGAGCGTGTATGCGGCGAGCCGCGAGGAAGATCTCGACGCGCTCCGTCGCGAGCTCGAGGCGCGGCTGGAGCTCGGCATCGACGCCGCCTGGCTCGGTCCGCGCGAGTTGCAAGAGCACTACTCGCTGCCGTATTGCGGGGCGATCGTTTCCGGACATTCGGCGTCGTGCGATCCGTACCTGCTCGGGCACGGTCTGCTGAAAGCGGCCGCCGCGCGGAGCACGAATTTACGACCGCACCGAGGCCGTGGAGTTCGACGAACAACCCGGCGGCGAAGTTCGCGTACCGACCGAGCGCGGGCCCGTCGTCACGGCGCGGCACGTCGTGATGGCGACCGGCTTCGAATCGCAGCAGTATTTGCGCGAGAAGGTCGTGAAGTTTAAAGCGACTTACGCGATGGTCACGCAGCCGCTGCCGTCAACCGCGCCGTGGCCCGAAGATGCGCTGTTTTGGGAAACGTCGCGACCGTATCTCTACCTGCGGGCGACGGCCGACCGACGCTTGCTCGCCGGCGGAGAAGACGACGAAACGCACAGCCCGACGAAGTCGCGATGCGCTCGTCGACGCGAAAGCGGCCAAGATTTTGGCCCGCGTGCAGTCAATGTTTCCCGACTTGCCGCTGGAGACGGAGCACGCCTGGGCCGGCACGTTCGGCGAAACGAAAGACGGGCTCGCCTACATCGGTCAATCGCCGGAGCTGCCGTTCGCCCGCTTCGCGCTCGGCTTCGGCGGCAACGGCATCACCTTCAGCGCAATGGCCGCAGACATCATTGCCGACGATCTGTGCGGCCGACCGAACGCCGACGCCGAGATTTTTCGCTTCGCCCGTTGAACGTAAAACATTCGACCACTCCCCAGTTCCACCGCCCCTCAATCCCCGGAGCCCGCCATGCCCCCCACCGCCAAACAGCTCGAGCAACAACTCGCCAAACTGAAGGCCGCCGGCGCGGAACCGCGCACGGACCTGCAACGACGCTGCATCCGAGCCGTGGAAATTTCGCTCGCGATCACGCGCGAGATGGAATCACGCATCCCGCCGGAACCGCAGGGACGCGAACCGCAATCCCCGCCGACCATGCCGCCGACCATGCTGCAAACGCGGGCCATGGCGACCGCCGTAAGCTGCTGAAGGTAAGGACCGGGGGCTAGCGCCCCGCGGCTAATTTGTTCGCCGGTTCCATCAGCCGGAGGGCGCTAGCCCCCGGTCCTCGCGAGCACCCTACGCCAACGGTTCTCGTTCGAAGTCCAGCAAGTCGGGATTGCGTTCCGTAAGCAAGTCTTCGAACGTTCGCCAACCTTGGCGACGCGCGAAATTCGCCTCGGACGAAAAAATGGGAATCACCCAGGCGATCACGCAGTCGAACCCGTGCGGCGAACGGTACTCGGCGAATTCGTCGGGCAAATAAACCGGGTAGCTGATGTAAAGTCGCCTCCATCGCAAAGCCCGGCACGACGGGACCGCGCGGTCCGAGCACATGGCCGCGCAAGTACGGGCTCTGCGACGCGACGGCTTCCATGCCCAATTGATGCAAGAGCGCGGGAATGTTGCAATCGCCCAGAGCGCGAGGCGCCATAAAGAGCAACTCATGCCGAATGACTTGTTCGTCGAATTTGAGCGCGATGTGGCTCAACCCGGTCGTGAGGTAGCTATGCACGTCGGCGATCGGCCCGCCGGAAAATGCCCGACTTGAAACGGCCAAACCGTACCGTCGCTGTCTTTCCAACCGCAATCTGCGGGACCGAGAAACTGTTCGTAATGATCGACGAGACTCACGAAATCATGCCCGGCAAAGTTACGAAATGGCGATTCGGCGAACAGCTCGCGTTGTCCGCGTCGGCCGCCGGTCTTATGATGCGGGTAAGGAACCCGTTATGTTTCGCAACATTCTAGCACTTCTCGCTCTGGTCGCCGTCTTGGCGCCGTCGCATTGGTGCTGTGCGTTCGGATCCGGCGAATCGGCTTCGGCGTGCGCCTGCTGCGAAGTTCGCGAAGCGCCGTGTCGCACTGTTGCGCGAACGACGCCGCCGCTCCGACGGATGCCGACGACGACGCGATCGGCGCCCCGCCGTTTCGCTGCCCGTGCTTCGATCGGGCCGGCGGCGCTCTCGTCAAACCAGTTCCGCCGCTCGTCGTCGGACCGATCGCACTATTGCCGCCGACGCCGACGGCCGTCCCCGGCGCAGTTTTCTTCTCCGCGACGCTGCAACGACCCCCTGCGGCGAGAACGCAGGCCGTTCTCTGTCGGTGGCTTTGCTGATCCTCGACGCCGCTCTTCTCAGTCTCGGCGTCGTTCCGACGCCGTCGCCTCGGTTCGCAAAGCTGCGCTTTGCGTTTCCGCGTGCGCTGACCTTTACAGAGTCATCGTCTACAGGATTTTTCCATGAGCGTTTTGAACATCACTCGTCGTCGTTTGTTCGGTCTCGGTCTGGTTCTCGCCGCCTTCGGTCTCATGAAGGTCGATCCGTCGGCCGCCGCCGAAGGGAAGGTCGGCAAGGAATGCATTGAAAAGTGTCGGGCTTGCGCCAAGCTCTGCGAAGAGTGCGTCAAGTGCGGAGAGAAAGAGTGCAAACTCCAATGCACCGCTTGTCATCATCTTTGCCTCGCCTGCGCCGCGGCCTGCGAGGACGAGAACAAGCTCGACGCCGAAATCTGCGCGTTGTGTCAAAAGATGTGCCTGCAATGCGCCGCGACGTGCGGTAAGCACGAAATGGAATGTTGCAAGGCCTGCGCCGCCGCCTGCCAAGAGTGCGCAGCCGCGTGCAAAGCCGCACGCAGCTAACGGGCGGATCAACGCTCCGGGGGCCGCGGCCCCCGGAGCCGTTGGATGCGCCTCTTGATGAAACGCGGCGCTACACGGGAGAAACTTGTTTGCTCCCCTCGCCCCGCGCAGGATATTGCAGACCGGTACCTGCCGGCCGACGAGGAGAGGGCGAGGGTGAGGGACCATGAAGTACGACGAAGAGGCTCGTGATCGGGCTCGGGAACTTCGCCGCGACATGAACGAAGCGGCGACGACGCTTTGGAGTCGCTTGCGCGGTCGCAAGAAGCGGTTCGTGTTTCGTCGCGAGCATCCCGTCGGCCCGTACTTCGCCGACTTTTGGTGCGCCGCGGCGAAGCTCGTGGTCGAAGTCGACGGAGATTCACACTTCGAGCCGGGCCGGTCCGAACACGACGCGCGGTGCGATACGTATATGCGCGAGCAAGGAATCGAAGTTCTGCGATTTCGCAACGGCGCGGTGTACGATCGACTGAGCGAAGTCGTCGCGGAAATTGAAACGGCGTGCGTTCGCCGCACCTCGTAACCCCTCACCCCCGCCCTCTCTTCGCAAGCGAGGCGAGGGAGCCAAACCCGGATGGTTCGGCGGTTGCAGTGATTGCCGGCGTGCGGAGTCGTGCGGCGAGGTCGCAGGGTTCGGCGATCTGCGTGGGCCAGGACCGGGGGCTAGCGCCCTCCGGCTAATGCGGTCGCCTCTTCTATTAGCCGCGGGGCGCTAGCCCCCGGTCCTCGCGAACTCTTCGATCGACGAACGTCGCCCACGACCGCCGCGTCGGACCAAGCGTTCCCCAACAATCTTGTTTGGTCCCCTCGCCCCCGGCGCGATGGCGCGTGTTCCTCGACGTGAATCGGGGGAGAGGGATAGGGTGAGGGGAGCCGACAGAATGACGAATGTCGAAGCTCGAACGACGAACGCGTTTCGCAACCCGCCGGTCGTTCGAACTTCGCGCTCGGGCCTTCGCGCATTCCCCTCACCCCCGCCCTCTCCCCGCAAGCGGGGCGAGGGAGCCAAACCGGCTACATAAAGCCGCCAGCTACTCAGAGCAAATCGCAGTCTTGCTCCGAGGCCACGCGAACCAATTGGCCGCGAGTGTGGATCCCTAGCTTCCGGAATCCGGTGTATTGCGGGCGTCGGACTCTATGGTTGGCTTCGGCTGACACCCGAGCATTTTTAGGATTTCATCCGCTTTCGGAGTAGCTTGATCAAAAGTTGCAGGTAGCGGGTCAACTAAACTGGAAGCTGCAACTTCTTCAGGTCTGATTCGAAGAAACGGGTGATCATCGGAAAATCGCTTTACGTGTTCGGTAGACGCTTTCTGCTTAAGCCGCCATTCTTCCAATATGCCGAGCATTTGCTGCTTCCACTCCAAGTCGCCTTCGCGCATCGAAGGCCACGTCGATTCATCCAAGAGTGTGAAGCCCGCCAGCTTAAAAACCGCAACAATAAATGACGAACACGTTAATCCATACCGCGACGGGCCAAGCAGAAACTTTCCTGTTTCGGGATCGAAGCATTCGCTTGATTCGCTGAGTCCGTACGGAACAAATCTACCGTTGGCGTTCCACACAAGTCGGAACTTAGCTGCAACATGCGGTAGCCTTCGCCGATTTATGACCGGGTCTACCGACAGAAACGACGGATTGGTGCGCTTCGTTTCTACATTCCAAGTGGAACGCAAGATGCAAGAACAGAACCTCGCCGGACTGCGAGTTCCGATGGAAGACACCAATATGCCGACCACCAATGTCATTCAATCCGACGCCTATCGCTAGGGTTTGGATCGACTGGTGCGGACGCTGCTTACTCGTGAAAACACGATCCATCGTGGAAGCGATGCAAGGCGAATAGTGAAACTTTGCATCACCTTATTATTTGGATCGTGACAAGGCAAGCTTTACTTCTCAAGTACTCGACTATGCCAAGCCGTCAAGCAAGCCGGGTTCTAACTCACCACGCTTCGCAACAACAGCTTCGACAATCCCATAGAATGTTGCTCGCGTCGGCAACTTTGACTTTACAGGAAGTGTCGCCGTGAGAATTGCTATCAAACAATCCGTCGAGTGTTCTTCTGGAATAATATTTTGAAGAAGCCGAACGATATCTGAAATCCCATTGTTTCGAAGCAAAGCATCAATGCGCGAATAAATACCGTCTAGTGCGGCGTCTAATTGCCCGATCGCTATGAGAAAATCTGCCTGCTCAAGAAAATCCCATTCCGACGCTTTTCCAATGTAAGAAGATTCAACTAATGCCTCTTCTACAACTTTAAGCATATCCGCTGAAATCATCTTCGATTTCAATACGCGGACCAGAACACCAGGACGAATCTGAACCTTCTCCAGCGCCTTGTCGATTTCTGGACCAACATGCGGCGCGCTCTCTTTGAAACTGAATACGGACGCAGTTCTCAATGACTCGTTCCATTGCTGTCGACAATGGAGCATCACTCGCGCGTAACGATCTTGCACGACATCCACGCCCGAAGCGCGTTGAATATAGTCGTGAAGTTGCTTTCCGGTGTTCGCTGAACTACGAGTGTTTGCTGAACTACGAGCTACCTGACATAGTTCCAAAATGCTCCGCCATCTGAACATGGCTTGAGCGCCCTGATATGGCTTGGCCTTCTTCTTGGACACTCGATTGGCAACCGCGAGAGAAGCATCACTCATCTTCGCCTTCTCCGGTGACGTAAGTAGGAATCTGCATCTGCGATTGAAGATCTCTCGCAACGGCAGCTTTTCGGAGCGCCCTAACACATTGTTCGGCCAACTGTTTTACGTCCTCAACATCCATTGCAATGCTAAGGTCATGCTCTAAATCTAAGTTCTGGTACCGCAAGCGAAATGTGAAAGCAACGACGGACGCATCAATAGCTGTCGCATCTTCATTAAAAAGAGGCCGTATATCGGTCAGGATCCGACCCGAACGGTAAAGGTTCGCATACTCGTACGACAAATCCAGCGCGTTTGCCACAAGACGGACACGATCACAGGCGACCAACGACAAGAAATCAAGCTCGCATTTCTCCCACTTGCTGATTTGCTCGGGATCCCAGCCTGCGTCGCTCAGCAGGCTTTCGCGCAACGCAGCAACAATTACTCCAATCTGCCGATTGCTCCCCCTCGCAATTCCTTGCAGAGCAATTGCAAGGCGAATCAGAGGTGGGGCAGAGGCCTTCTCATCACCAAGAGCTTTTTGTGCTTCGTCAACAAGTTGACGCGCTCTCAACGGTGTAGGATCGCAAAGTTCGATCGCCGCCCGAATATTGGCCAACTTTCTTTCGCCAAGATCGCGAACAATTGCAAGATCGTTGATTTGCTCGGGAGTAAGGCTTATGCGCATTTTGGTCCTGTTGAATTCAATTCAGCGAGCACAGGGGCTGGCCCCGCACGTCGAAATGCTTGTAGAGAATTCTTCAGAGTCGGGGTAGATGAGGCAACATGCCGGCGAAACGCAAAGCCCGTACCAGCCGATACCTGCTATCAGATGCTACCGAACGTTAATGGACGTCCGTTGGCGAGGATTAGCTGATTAACGCACAAATCCAATTAGTTCGCAAGCATCGCCAATATTTGGCCGAAATTTGGCAGTTGTGGCCGTTTCCGCCCCATACGCCCAAGGGGCTTCTCGGACGCTCAACAACCTGTAATCGCTGTAATCGATGACGCGAAGCATCAATGATTGTGAATCAGGCTTCCGACAACTAAAGTAAGTCGCGGTATTGTTCCAGCGCTACGCGGACCAGTTGGCTGCGGGTGCGGACTCCGGTCTTTGCGAAGAGTTGTTGGAGCGAGGCTTTGGCGGCGCTTTCGGAGATGCCGAGTTGGCCGGCGATTTCTTTGTTCGCCAGGCCTTCCACCACGAAACGCAAGATCGTGCGGTCGCGGTCCGTGAAGCGGGCCGGAGCGGAGTCGGCCGACTGCACGAGCTTTTGCAGGTAGCGTTGTTCGATGAGCACGCGCCCTTCGTGAACTTCGCGGATGCTGCGGCGCAGGTCTTCCGGCGCGTGCTGCTTGTGAAACACGCCGCCGACGCCCAGACGAATCAGTTCGACGGCGTCGCGATCGGACATGCCGGCGGTGACCATGAGGATGCGACCGGGAAAGCCGGCGGCGCGCAAGCGTTCGACGAGCGGCGTGGCCGGCTTTTGATGCAATTCGAAATCGAGAATCAGCACGTCGACCGAGAGGCCCGCCAACTCGCGCTCGGCTTGTTCGACGTCGCCGGCCGCGCCGACGACTTCAATCTCGGCATCGCCGGCCAAAAGCCGCAGCAAGCCTTCGCGAAACAGCGCGTGATCGTCGACGACGTAGACCCGAATCATGCGTCGCCTCCCGAGGGAAGCGAGATGGGGAGCAAGAGTTCGAACCGGCAGCCGGCGCGCACGGGGACGTAGATCAGATCACCGCCGAAGCTGCGAGCCAGGGCGCGCGAGACGTAGAGCCCGAGGCCGGTGCCGTCGGCTTCGTCGCGAAACGGTTGGAAGAGAATCGCCGGATCGTCGACGCCGGGTCCGGTGTCGTCGAACTTCACGCGGACGTTGCCCTCTTCCGATGCGGCCGTGATGCGGAGCTCGCGCACGTTCGCTTCGGCCACGGCGCGGCAACTGTTTTGCGACAGGTTGAGGAAAATTTGCAGCAGGCCGTGCGGATCGGCGACGACGTCGGGCAAGCCGGCGGGAAGTTCGACGAGGATGCGCCCTTCGACGTCGAGCCAGTCGGGCTCCGTGACGACGAGCAACTGATCGACTACCGACGCGAGCTTCACGGCCGGCAAACTGGCCGGGCTGCGGCGAAGCTCAATCGACGCGATGCGCGTGAGGCCGGCGACGAGGCTGCGCAACGCTTCGAAATCCGGGTGGCCGGCCAAGTCGCTCGATTGGGCCAGATTCGTACAGACGACCGACGCGGCCGAGCAGAGATTGCGAATCTCGTGCGACACGGCGCCGGCGAGCAGCCGATGATGATCGACGAGTTGGCGGAAGTTCTCCCGTTCGCGCTCGCGGACTTCTTCCGACATATCCACGACGATCGCGGCCAGCGCGTGTTCGGCCCCCGCGCCGTATGTGGAGAACCAGGTTTGCACGGGGAACGTTTGACCGTCGAAGCGGCGGCCCCAACCGGTGGCGGACGTGCGCACGGTGCGCTGCGACGACACGGCCAAGGCCTGCGCGAAGAGCGGAAAGAGGGGTTCGACGGAAGCGCCGACGAGCGTGCCCGGCGCGAAGCCGAACATTTCATGCGCGGCCCGATTGGCGGCGGCGACTGTGGAATCTGCCTCGACCGTGAGAATGGCGGCCGGGCTGCTTTCGACGAGGATGCGCAACTGCTCTTCGGCTTTGCGGCGGAGACGCTGCTCCCAATCGAGCCGGGCGAAATGTTCGACGAGCCGGCGACGGTTGTCGCTCACTTCCACGACGAGCAGGCCGGCGCCGGCATACGCGATGGTGGCCATGAGGAAGCGGAAGACCGATTCCTTCTTCGTGAGGTCGTTTGTGAATTGGCCGCGGACGATGGCGCAGGCCACCGCGATGAGCAGCACGTGCCGGCGCTTGAGCACCATGGCGGCGATGGCGACCGGCACGGTGTAGAGAATGCCGAGCGAGACGTCCGCCTTGAGGAAGTACTCGACGAGCACGAGCACCGCCAGCACCGCAAGGCTGAACAAAAGAATGTTGCGCCGGGCGGCGGGCGAGTCTTGAACTTTGAGCCCGAGAAAAGAGAGTCTGGTCGGCATTGCTGCAATTGTAGCTCGGCGAGCCGATAGACAAGGCGAAGCCGGCCGAAAGATAGGTGAGTTTTTGTCGTGCGCCGGCCGCTTGCAGCCCGCGAACGAGTGCCGAGAGATAACTCATTTCGGCGGCGGTTGCGTCGAACAATAGAGGCATGATCGTACATGACCATCTGCCTTGGCTTCGCGTGTGGCCCAAAGTCGCCAAGCGGCTTTACGGGCTCTTCCTCTACGACTTCAGCATCGCCGCACTGTATGTGTTCGGCGGGTTGAAATTTTTGGCGATGTCCGGCTTGCCGGTGACGATCCTCGGATCGGCCATCGGCGTGTTTCTGGCGTTTCGCACCGGCTCGGCTTACGACCGGTGGTGGGAAGCGCGCACGCTGTGGGGCGGGCTGGTGAACTACTCGCGCACGCTGGCGCGGCAAGCGATCACGCTGATCAGCGACGACGATCCGGCGGCGCGCGACCTGCGCGATCGGCTGGTGACGCTGCAGATTGCGTTCGTGCGCTCGCTGCGCTGCCACTTGCGCGGACAGAACCCGTATCCCGAACTGGGCGACTTGCTCTCGGACGACGAGCTGCGCGCGCTGCGGCGCTATAAGAACGTGCCGGCGGCGATCACTTTGCAAATGGGGCGACTGCTGCGGCAGGCGTTCGAAGAAGGTTGGATCGATTCGATTCGGTTCTCGACCATCGACGAGACGCTGACGCAACTCACGAACGTGCAAGGGGCCTGCGAGCGGATCAAGAACACGCCGTTGCCGCGGCAATACGACTACTTCCCGCGACTGCTGGTGACGTTTTTCTGCTTGCTGCTGCCGCTCGGGTTCTTGGCGGAGTTCGGGCTGGCGACGCCGATTGCTTCCACGTTCGTGAGCTTCGCGTTCATCGTGCTCGACAGCATCGGCCGCGACATCGAAACGCCGTTCGCCAACACGGTGCACGATACGCCGATGACGACGCTCTCGCGAGCGATCGAGATCGACCTGCGTCAGCATTTGGAACAAAGCGATCTGCCGGCGGAGCTGCAACCGGTCGGCGGGTTGATGTACTAGTTGGTGTATTAGAAGAGTCCGTGGAAGACTGTGAGGAGGCCTGCGCGATGAACGGCGACTACGACTTGAAAATATTATTCGCGACGCAATATTCCGACTCGTGCTATCGCGCGATTCGAGGCGTGGCGCAGATGGCCGACGGCTTTCGCGCGCACGTGACCATCGTACATGTGGGGCCTGCGAGCTTGGCCGCGGATCGCGAGCTGCGCTCGTTCTTCGCCGAGGCGGATCACTACGGCGCGTGCGAGCGCGTACGGCTCGAAGGTCGACCGGCCGAGGCGCTGGCGGAGTTCGCGCGCGACGGCGGGTACGACTTGGTGATTGCGCCGCGGTCGTATCGGCTGGGGTTGCCGAGGCCGCTGCACCGCTCGACGCGCGCGGAGCTGCTGAGCCGCGCACCGTTTCCTATGTGGACGGCCGGACGCGCGCTGGAGACGGCCGACTTTCGCCGGGCGTATCGCACCGTGGCCGTATTTCTCGGGGGACGGGAGCGGAACTTGTCTCACGTGCGACTGGCGGCGACATTCGCGGCGCGGGCCGGTGCTCAACTGCGGCTGCTCACGGTGACCCCGCAAGTGGACGAGAGCGCACTGGTGGCACACGCGGGGTTGCGCGAACCGCTCGCGGCGGACGTGGCCGTGGAACGCATTGAGCGGCTGCTCGGCGATTGGAGCCGGCGACCGACGGTGGACGTAACGGCGGGATCGCCCGATCGCGAATTGCCGCAGATGCTCGGCCGCTGCGATGCGGACGTGCTGTTCATGTCGGAAGAGCAGAGCTGCGGTCGGGTGTTGTTTCGACAACTGCGCGGCGTGGTGGATGAAGCGCCGTGCCCGGTGGTGGTCGTGCCGACCGGTTTGGAGAGCGGCTTTCAGTGGAGCTTCCTTAATTCGGCGCGTCGCGAAAATGACGTGCGGCTGCTGGAAACGGCCATTTAAAGGTCTGCAGACCGTGTAGCTAAGGAAATTGCGGCGCGGCGGCGGCGGAGAGTCTGCGAGTGCGGCGAGGAGCGTTTGGGTTGCGCACGGCGGGTTGAGCGCTGCGATGGAGCGCCTTCGTCGAGCGCGTTGATTGAGCGCGCGGAGCCGCGACTTCGCGACGCATGCAGGGCGTGCCGGCAGCGGCATGACGTGCGCGTTAGAAATTGATATTGACCGGCCTTAGGCTTCTGATAGAGTCCCGCCCCACCTTGGTGCGGGGAATTGCGGCGCAGAATTCGTCTGCAGTTTTGTCGGACGAATGCCGATAACCGCATCGAGCAAGCTTCACATCTCATTCTCGTGCGACGGGCAAGGATGCTCCTCGGCGAGACACATCGCTGGAAATCGAACTCGCTTCATCACGTGCGGCCGCGAACGTGCGACAGGGTCGTCGCCGTCGGGGCTCTCTGCATTGAGCGAGGCATTAGCGGAAGGACGCATCTCCTATGCGAGCGTATCCTGCGCGTTTGGTGTTATTCTGTTTGCTGACGGCCGTGTCCGTCGGTTGCACGTCGGGAGCCGGCGCGGGTCGCTGGCCGAAGATGTGGCCTTTCTCGACGGCCTCGAAGGATGCGCCGCCGGGAAGCACTTATTCAAGCACGCCGCCTTCGAGCGTTGCCGCCAATAGCGGCCCGAACGGCGTGGGGTTGCCCTCCAACGGCGCGACGCCCGCCCCGCTCGCCAATAGCTATGGCGCGCCGAGCACCGGCGGATTGGCCGCTGCGGGCGGCGGTCCGGGTGCCGCAGGCGCTCCGGGCAGCCCGTACGCCGTGGCTTCGCGGCCGACGACGCCTTCGGGCGCGTCCGGCTACGGCGCACCCGGCGGTTACGGTGCGACGCCCGCTTCGTACGGTGCTCCGGCCGGCGGCGCGACGCCTCCCGGCTACGGCGCTCCGGCGGGCGGCAGCTTGCCGGTATCGCGTGAACCTTACGGCGCGGCCACGATGGGCTTTGGCGCCGGCGCTCCGAATCCCTACGCCGGTGCCGGGGCAGGTGCTCCGCCCGCCGGCGCAATGCCTGGCGCTGCGGGTGCCGCTCCCGGTGCTCCGCCGGCTTCCGGCTTCTACAACCCGGCCGGCTATGGTGCCGTCGCTTCGCGTCCGACCACGACCGCGGGCGGCGCTGCGGCTTACGGCACTCCTCCGACGGCAGGCGGCTACGGCGCCGTTCCGGCCGGCGGCGCGGCTGCCGCGACGATGACCAATCCTTACGCTCCGCCCGCCGGTGCGATGCCTGCGACGTACAACGCTCCGCCGGCCGCCGCAGGCGCCGGTGCTGCGGCTCCGCGCTACGGCACGACTCCGACGGCGTCCGGCAGCGTCTACAGCGGTGCGAGCGCCACGCCGACGACCGGCTGGGGCGGCAACGGTGCGCCGAGCAACACCTCGGGCGCTATGCCTGCCAGCGGCGCTTCGGCGGCTCCGATGAACACCTCGGGCGCGGCCACCGCGAGCGGTGCGGCTCGTTCGACGAACAATCCGGCCTACACGTCTCAAGCTCCCAGCCCGCTGATGGCTCCGGGCGCCGCTCCGATGCAACCGCCCGCCACGGCCGCGGCCGCAGGCGGCTTCCGTCCGGGCAGCACCGCAGGTGCTCCGGCCGGTTACGGCGCGATGGCCTCGGCTGCTCCGACCGGCGCAGCGGCCGCAGGCGGCGCTCGCTACGGTGCTCCGGCTGCCGGTCCGCAAGCTCCGGCTTCGGTTTACCCCTCGACCACGACGACGCCTCCTGCCGGCGGATACTATCCGACCGCGGGCGGCTATCCGGCAACGACGACTCGCTAGTCGCCGCACCGTCACGACCGACTCTCTCTCCCATGACGACCCACGGTTCTCACGAACCGTGGGTCGTTGTGTTTTATGCCGTCAGCGAAAGTGCTCGCGCACGAGTCGGCGGAAGTCGGCGATGTTTTTCACGGCGTGAACTCCCGCTTTGAACGCATCGAAGCCGGGGAGAAACTTGGCATAGTAGCAACTCACGCGCGCCACGCGGCGCAGTGCGATGGTCGCCCCGTACATCCGGAACTCTTCTTCCACCAGTTCCAGCACCGCACGCCCGCGCTCTGCGGGCGCTCGGCAAGCGCGGGGCGGCCGCGCCATGCCACAGAGCCCGACATTCCGCAAACAGCCACGGATTGCCGAGGCAACCGCGGCCGATGCCGACGCCGTCGGCGCCCGACTCGCTCAAGTAGCGCACCGCATCGCCGGCTTCGCGCACGCCGCCGCTGCCGAAGATCGGGATGCGTACGCGCTCTTTCGTCCGCGGAATCACGCTCCAATCGGGCCCGCCGACGTACGCCTGCTGCACGCTGCGACAATGCACTTCCACCGCCGCAGCGCCGGCCTGCTCCGCACGCGCGGCTACTTCCGGTGCCGTCTCATTCGCGGCATCCGGGCCGCTGCGAATCTTGAGCGTCGTCGGAATGTTCACCGCGCCGACGACAGCCGCGGTGATGCGCTCGATTGCCGGCGGATCGGCCAAGAGCGGCGCCCCCTTCGCCGCGACTCACCAAGCGGCGAATCGGGCATTCGAAGTTCAAGTCGACGGCGTCGAATCCCTGTTCTTCGACCACGCGGGCCGCTTCGGCCATCGTCGCCGGATCGGCTCCGCTGATCTGCCCGACACGCGGCGATTCGGCCGAATTCGTGTAGAGCAAACGCAAAGCCCGACGGTCGCGAGCCGCCACGTCGACGGCGTCCACCCGCTCCGTGCAGACCAGCGCCGCCCCATGTCGCTTCATCTGTAAGCGGAACGGGTAGTTCGTATGCTCCTCCATCGGAGCGAGCAGAAAAGGATTCGCAACCGCGACGCGCCCAAGTTTCATGCGGCGATTATACTGGCCGACCGCCCGTCGCTCATGCCCCTCGCCACGGTTGCCGTTCGGCTCGAAGCAGCGCCCATGCCCACGCCCCGCGATTCCAAACTCTGCACCGCCAAAGAGGCCGTCGCCCTAGTGCGCGACGGCGCGGTCGTCGCTTCCGGCGGCTTCGTCGGTGCCGGCCATGCCGAAGCGCTGACGGCGGCGCTCGAACGTCGCTTTCTCGCTACCGCCGCACCGCGCGATCTCACGCTGCTCTACGGGGCCGGACAAGGAGACATGCGCGGACGCGGAGTCGATCACCTCGGCCATGAAGGCCTGCTCCGTCGCGTGATCGGCGGCCATTGGGGCCTTGCGCCGAAGCTCGGCCGGCTCGCGCTCGAAGGGAAGATCGAAGCCTACAACTTCCCGCAAGGCGTGGTTTGCCAATTGTTTCGCGACGTCGCCGCCGGCCGTCCCGGCTGCATCACGCATATCGGCCTCGGCACGTATATCGACCCGCTGCAATGCGGCGGCCGGTTGAACGATCGCACGCCGCCGGGCATGGTCGAACGCGTCGAACTCGGCGGGCGCATCTGGCTCTGGTATCAAGCGCCGCCGATCGACGTCGGACTCATCCGCGCCACGGCGGCCGATCCGTTCGGCAATCTATTGACCGACGACGAAGCGCTGATCGGCGAGATTCTTCCGATCGCACAGGCCGCGCGTAACAACGGCGGCCTTGTCCTTGCGCAGGTCAAGCGCTTGCTCGATCATCCCGCACCGCCGCAGCAAGTGCGCGTGCCGGGCATTTTGGTCGATCGCATCGTCGTAGCCGACGAGAGAGAACACGGCCAGACGTTCTGCGAGGCAATGAACTACGACTATTGCCGGCCCGCCGACGCCGCCGACTCGGCCGAAGCCCCGGCCGCGGCGCGTGCCGCGCTTGCGGCCATGCCGGCCGAACGGCGCATCATCGCCTTCGCGCCTGCGACGAAATCCCTGCCGGCGCGATTTGCAACTTGGGCATCGGCATGCCCGAGGGCATTGCGGAAGCGGCCGCCGTGCGCGGATTGCTCGACGACGCGATGGCGGCAAGCGCCGTGTTGACCGTCGAAAGCGGACCGATCGGCGGTCGTCCGGCCGGCGGGCTCAGCTTTGGCGCGAGCCGGCGGCCGCAGGCGATCATCGATCAGCCGTCGCAATTCGATTTTTACGACGGCCGCGGACTCGACTTTGCCGCGCTCGGAGCCGCGGAGATTGACGCCGCCGGCAATGTGAACGTCGCCAAGTTCGGCACGCGCTTCGCCGGCGTCGGCGGCTTCGTGAACATCACGCAGACCGCCCGCCACCTCGTCTTCTGCGGCACGTTCACCGCCGACGGTCTCAAGGCTCGCACCGTCGACGGCCGGCTCGAAATCGTTCATGAAGGCCGTGTGCGCAAGTTCGTGGCGGCCGTGCAGCTCATCGCGTTCAGCGCATTGCGCAGCCGTGAAGTAGGCCAAGAGGTGCTCTACGTCACGGAGCGGGCCGTGTTTCGCCTCACTTCCGCAGGCCTGGAACTCACGGAACTTGCCCCCGGCATTGATCTCGGCCGCGACGTTCTGGCGCAGATGGCCTTCGAACCGATCATCGGCAACATTCGGCCGATGCGCGCGGAGTTGTTTGCGCAGCGCCACGCTTACGGCACGTACAAATACTTGCCGCCCGTCGCTTCGGCGATGGCCTTCAGCGCCGCTTCGCCAGCCACGCTTTCGAAGCCGATCGTGTGAATCGGAATCTTCTTCGTGTTCGGCTGCGCATTGAGAATTCGCCGGGCCGTATCGGGGCTAAACTCGCCGTCGGTCAGCAGGAAGATCGCGTCGGGCTTCATGCGCAGGCCCATCTGAAAGGCGTCCCACGGTTCGGTTCCGCCGGAGGGAATCGCATGCACGATCCATTGCGAAGTCTTCTCCAACTGCATCGTCTTCACCGGCACCAATTGCCGCTCGGGCATCGCGAACGTGCGGTCGTTGAAAAACGCGATGAAGTACTTCTGGCCGTACCCCAACTCGTTGACCGCTCGTAAGAGCTCGGCGCGGCAGCGCAAGTACCGATTGTTGCCGGCCATGCTTCCTGAAGTGTCGACGACGAACACGAACGACTTACCTTGCGCTTTCACGCCGAAGAAGGTCGCTTCCTTCTTCAACTCGCCGACTTCGCCGAGCATGTCGTCGCCGTAGGCCCGATCCGTGCCGAAGCCGGTTCCGCCGGTTCCCGTCGTCAAGTTCGCATTGAGTTGCACCGGCGACATCTGCAAACCGCCGAGCTTACCGCCCCCGCGTCCGCCATTGGTTCCAATACTACCGCGTCCGCTGCCGGTCGCGCGCCCTTCGCTGCGCACCGAAGGCATCACCGCTTCCGGCGCTTTCAGTTCCGGCGGTTTGATTTGATCGATCAACCGCTTTTCGGCCGGTACGGAAACGACGAGCGCTTCTTGCGGCGGCGGAGGAGGAACGAACTCATCGAGCGCGATTGTTCCCAAGGCGACAATCGCCACGGTATGAACCAAACCGGAGAGGCCGCTCGACATGAGCGTGAGCCGAATATGCCAGAGCCAAGCGCTAAGCCCGGTCGAGGCCAAGGCGGCGCGGCGCGCGAGCGGATCATCGACGTCGACCGCGGAAGCTTCCACGTGCGCGGGCGTCGCGATACCGGCGACCAACGGTAATGCGTCTGACGCCGTGGTTGCCGGCTTGTGCGAATCTGTGTGGGGCGTCGTTACGGGCTGCGCGCTCGGCACAGGCGCGTCGTCGGCCACCGGTTGCGCGACGAACACCTCGTACGAAGCCGGCGCAATCCGCACAGCTTTGGGAATCGGCTTCGGTGCCGCCGGCGCTGATGCGGACGCCGCAGACGGATTCGGCGGCCCACCGTTGGCAGGTGTCGCAACCGCCGACGATGCGGCGGTCGGCGGCGTCGATGTTCCGGCGGGCGAGGGCGGAGCCACGGGAAGTTTCGGATGCAATTCCGGATAGAGCGGTTCGTCGTCCCCCGCATCCAGCGCGGGCCGGCCGAAGTCGGAAGTAAGCGGGGCGATCGACACGCGCGTTCCGTCCTACGTCGCTCGCTCGTCGCACGCTGCGGAAGTCGCAAGGCGAACGCCTGTTACGGCGACGATCACCCCTTATTCTATACGACACTTCAAGCCCCTCCGCACCGAGATTTCCGGTCGAACGAGCCGAACTTGCCGAAAATTCCGCCGGTCGCGCCCCACTACGTCCGGCGTTGCGGAGGTCCGCCGTCGCCCGTCATTTCACCGGCGCCTTCGCGGGACGATACGGATCGGCGGGCCAAATCGCCGCTTTTCGCTCCCCGTCTTGCATCACGCCGAGCGCAAGCCCGTCGGGCCGGAAGACGACCGGAGCGCCGTACCCTTCCAATGTGGCATGCACTTGGCCGCCCGCCGCGTCCCAAAGTTTCACTTCGCCGCCGGTCTGCACCCAACGACCTCCGGAGGCCGAGGCCAGCGTGCGACCGTCGGGCGAGAACGCCAAGCCGTAGACTCCGCGACTATGGCCGCGCAGCGTATGCGCACGGTTTGCGCGGCAACGTCCCAGAGCGTGACGTTGCCCGAGTCGTCGCCGCCGGCGAGCGTCTTGCCGTCGGGCGAAAACGAAAGTGACACCACCTCGTGATCGGCGATCAACGTCGCAATGGGTTCGCCGCTGATCGAGCAAAGTTTCACGCTACCACCGCGCGCGGCCGTAGCTAAGAGAGCCCAGCGATAGTCACGCGGCCTAGAATCTGCGGCGATCGCATGAATGGCGCTGTCATGCCCTTGCCACTTGCGCTCCGGAGTAACTGTAGCCGGCCCTTCCGTGGCGAAGCGACGAATCACTCCGTTCGCGTCGGCGGTAAAAAACATGCCGTGATGCGGTACGACGACTAAGTCCTGCACCCAAGCGTCATGTGGCCATGAGCGAAGTTCTTTGCCGTCTTTCAAGTCCCATAGTCGGGCCGTATTGTCTTCTGCGCCGGTCAGGATTTTGTCGTCGTTAACGAAGCGAACGACCCGCACGGCCGCACCGTGGCCGCGCAGCTCGCGAGGTTTCGCGGATTCGTCGACGGCCGTAAGGTCAGTGATGCGCACGACGCCGTCGGCCCCGCCGCTCGCCAAAAGTCGACCGTTGGGAGAATAGGCGACGGCAAACGTTTTGAATTCGTCGGCCTCGACAAGCCGCGGCTCGCGCACGCCGGGAACGTCCCAAACCTTGGCCGTGCGGTCGTCGGAAATGCTGACTAACCCGCGGCCGTCGGGCGTGAACACGAGCGCCGTCACGCGGGACGTATGGCCGTGATACTCGACGGTCGTCTCCAACGTCGCGGCGCGAACGACGCGCAGCACGCCTTCAGCCGTGACGTAGGCGAAGTACTCGCCGTCGGCGCAAGGCGGCCGTGCGAACGAAGCTGCCGCCGAGGTCGAGCTTGCGCGCGGCAGGCTCCGCTCCCAGTTGCCAAAGTTCCACGTTGCCGGAAGTGCCGTCGACGGAAAGCATTCGCCGACCGTCGGCTGTGAAGCTGAGAACCGTCGGCCCGGAGCCGCCGCCGAACGCTTGGCGCACTCGCGAACCTTCGACGGAATCGATCCACCGGACCACGCCGCCGGTGAGCCCCAACACGAGGGTCTGATCGTCGGCCGCCGCGGCAAGCGTGAGAATCTCACCGGCTTCGGCGACCTGCCAATCGGTAATGGCCGCGCCGCTCGGATCCCAAATCCTCAGTCGACCGTCGGCAGACGCCGTGGCCAGCCAGCGACCGCCGTTGAAGAACGTCAGCGCGACGATCGGCTCCGCATGGCCGATCAGTTCGCGCGGCGATGCGTCGACGGCAAAGTTCCAGAGTCGCGCGGTGCCGTCGTCGTAAGCCGCGACCAGCCGCGAACCGTCGGCGTTGAGCGCCACATGCGTGGCGGCCGTCGTGTCGACTGACACGCTGCCGACCGTCGCGCCGTCGGCCAAGTTCCAGCGCCGCACCGTGTCGTCAAGCCCTGCGGTGACGAGCAACGTGTCTTTGTCGCCGGCGCCGGGCCTCACCGCAACAGCGGCGATCGGACCGGTGTGCCCCAACAACGTCCGGCGATCCTGCGACGCTCGCCGCACGAGATAACCCCAAGCGAAGTCGCGCCGCTCGGGAGGGCAACGTGCGACGTCGTGCAACAAAGCCAAGGCCTGATGTGGCGCGCGTTCCAACAGCGCCTCGGCCTGATTGAGTTGCATCGTATACAAGCTCTGATCAAGTCGGTCGATACGATCGGCCAACTCGGTCGTCTGCCCGCGAATTTGCTGCTCTTGGCGCTCCGAGCGATCCAGCGCTTCGCGTAGGCGTACGCTATACCAAGTGCCGCCGACGGCCGACGCCGCCAACACGACGAGCGCCGTGAACAATCCGGCCGCCGCACCACGATGGCGCGTCGCCCATTTCCAGCCCCGTTCGACGGCATTGATCGGCCGTGCCGCAATCGGTTCGCCGGCGAGAAATCGTCGTAGATCGTCGGCCAGCGCGGCGGCCGACGCGTAGCGACGCTCGGGATCGCGTTCGAGGCACTTCATGCAGATCGTCGCGGCATCGCGCGGGATGCCGGGCACGACGACCCGCGGCGACGGCGGATCGAAATCGCGGGCCTGTCGCAACGTGTCGAGCGGCGTCGGGCCCCAGTGCGGCGGGCGTCCGGTCAACAGTTCGTAGAACACGGCGCCCAAACTGTAAAGATCGGCCGACGGCTCGCTGTTGGCCGGATGCTCGATGCGTTCCGGAGCCAAATAGCCGGGCGTGCCGGCCAGCGCGACGCTCGACAAATGGGCCGCATCGGGCGAGACGTCGTCGTGCGCCGCATCGGCTTGCGCGGATTTCGGCGCTTCGCCGTCGGCGGCGCTGCGTGGAAGTCGCGCGAGTCCGAAGTCGGCGATCTTGGGTCGGCCGTCGCGCGCGAGCAAGATATTGGCCGGCGTCAGATCGCAATGGACGATGCCTACGCGATGCGCTACATCGAGCGCATCGGCCACTTGGAGCACGAGTTGCGCCGCAGACCGCGCCGGTCGCGGGCGACCTTCCAACGCTTGGCGCAGCGAGCCCCCTTCAACGTACTCGAAGGCGGCGAACAAGCGGCCGTCGGACGTTTCACCAAGTTCGTACAGTTGCACGATGCCCGCATGCCCCAGCGCGGCGACCGACCGCACTTCGGTACGGAAGCGATCTTCCGGCGTGCGCTCGCGCCGGCTTTCGGCGAGATCGCTCGTCGTGGAGCTCGCGACTGCGGAACCGTTCAACACTTTGACGGCCGCCAGTCGCCCAAGCCCGACGTGCGTGGCCAAGTACACGGTGCCCATACCGCCGCGTCCCAAACGGCGCGACACGCGATAGGCGCCGAACTGTTCGACCGAAACAGCGTCGCGCGCACCTGAACTTGGCGATGTACCGAGCGCCGGGCCAGTGCCGTCGTCGCCGCCGAGCAACTTGTGGATATCGAACTGCCGTCGCAACTTGGCGGCATGTTGCGGAAAGCGGGCTAGGAAGTCCTCAGCCGGCGGTTGCTCACCGGCTTCCTCGCGAGCCGCGAACTCGGTGTAAATCAATTCGACGGCCGCATCTTCGTCGGCCGCCAACTGCGGAAACGTTTCGAAGTATTGCTCGGCGCGAGCCGCTTCACCCCGAGCCAGACGCCGTAAGAGGTCCGCGCAAGCTTCGCGCAACGTACCGCCGGGGGCGGACGTATCAGAAGTCGGCGGCACGGCAGGTTGCATCATAAAGGCTCGCTACTTCTATAGTAGCATCGCTTGCCGTGGTAAGATAACGCGGTGAGAGCTCGTCAAACCGGCGGAAAAGCCGGGGATATTCGTCGATTAGCAAGCGTCGAGGACGGCCGTTCCGGGGCTTTGCGGATCGCTTTGTAAGAAACAAGGCGGACACTCCTATGACCTCCCAGGCCGACGAATCCGACTTTTGGCGACGCCTGCGCGATGCCGATGAAACGGCGCTCGCCGCGCTGGTGCGCGAGTATGAAACCGAAATCCGCCGGGCTGCCAGCGTTCGGCTCGGTCCGCTGTTGCGACCGCATTTGGATTCGGTCGATCTCGTGCAATCCGTCTACATCACGTTGCTCAAGGGAATTCGGGCCGACAAGTTTCACATTGCCGGACCGCAGGAGTTGGTGGCGCTCTCGGCGGAGATCATCCGTCGCAAAGTAGCCCAAGTTTGGAAACGGCTCAAGCACCGCACCCAGCTCAACACGCAGCTCACGGGCACGCGTGAAGACGACGAACACACCGTGGTGAACCGGCTCGGCGAACTTGACCCGACAACCGAGGCCGAACTACGCGACGGCGTGGCTCGCATCATGGCCGAGTGCGATCAAGCGGATCAGAACCTGCTGCAACTTCGGCTCGAAGGCTACTCCACGGCTGAAGCGGCCCGCGCCTTGAACGCCGATCCGGACGTGCTGCGAGTGCGGCTCAGCCGACTGCGTAAGAAGTTGGCCGATCGCGGCCTTCTGGCCGAATGGCTCTAGCCGGCAGATCCGGAAATCGCCTCGGTGTGCCGCCGCCGGCACTCTTTAGCTCCTTGCGACCCGACCAAAGCGAAGCGGGGCTGCTGCGCACCAAAATTCGCGCGCAAAAAAAGACCCACAGGCTCGACAAGCGAGTGTCCTCGGCAGGGCTCAAGAAAGGGCTGCCGGCAGAATGGGTAGAACTGCCGACGACCCGAATTTGGGAACTGCTAGAGCCGAGGAACCGCCAAAACGCCGAATCTGTGGGCCTTGGGTAGTACCAGCAGACAGACTAACTAGGCGAATGCCGTGCCGTGCGGATGTCGACTTTTCGCTAACTGCCGGCATTCGCACATAAAGCATTGTCACAGTGCTGCTTAAATTTCTTTGAACACAAACCTGGGCCGCGCTGGCGCTTGTGTTTCGGCGCTGAATCTGTTGGAATAACGCTGTTGAGCGCCGAAAAATCAACGTTCGGCGCAGTAATCTAGGCGCTTCGGGTGGGCAGATGAACACGTTACGGAAGGTGCTGCTCTACGTCACCACACCGCTGGTGATTCTCTACTGCGTCAGCGTGATGTATTACGTGCAGGCGGGGTGGGACCTCGGGCTGCGCGGGCTCTTTGCCAACTCGGCGACGGTTCATAACGAAGGGCTCGGCACGATCATCGGCCGAGCCGACGACGCCGTAGCTGCCGGCGGTCCGGCCATTCACGCGGGCGATGTCCTTTATCGAATCGCCGGTCTCGACGTCCCCAGCGCGCTGCACGTGGCGCCGACCCTACAACAGATCGCCCCGCCGGTTAACACGACCGGAGTCATCCGGCTCGATTCGGTTGATCAGCTCGCCGCCCAACCGGCGACGACCGTGCTCGTCGACATCGCCGGCCAACGCTGGGCCCGGGCCGACTTCTTTAGTGCCAAAGCCGGACACGTGCAATCGACTTGGCTCTTGGTGAAGCCCAACTCGTCGGCCGCCGTTTGGCTGTCACTAGCGTGGTTCATTCTGGAACTCGGCATTTTCGCGATCGGGGCGGCCGTGGTCTGGAAGCGGCCGGGCGACATGTCGGCCGTGTTGTTCTTCCTGCTTTGCACGGTCAACGCCGTGACGTTCATGGGAGCCTTCCACTGGCCGAGCCTCATCGGTTCAAAGGCCTTGGCGTTCCCATTCGTGTTCTGCGCGATGCTGCTCGCACCGATGACGCTGCACTTCTTCGCGATGTTCCCGCGCCCACTGGGAATTATTCGCGCGAATCCGCGCGTGTCGACGATCGTGATCTATCTGCTGCCGGGCGTGTGGATCTTTTACCTCTTCTATCAGATCATTCGCATCGATCGGATGTATCTCGAGCCGTCGGCCTTCGATCAACTGGCCACGATGCTCGACGCGATGGCCTCGACGATCTACGGCTATCTCGCGGCGTCGGTCGGCATGTATTTGGTCGGCTTCGGCGTGCTCGTGTACCGTTTCCTACGCGGACGCACGATGCAAGAACGCCAACAAGTGCAAGGGCTACTCGGCGCGGTGATGCTCACGACCGGGCCCGTCGGATACTTGCTTTGGACCGCGTTGAACGACCGAGCCGAATTCGCCTTCGGCCCGATGCCGAAACTCATGGTGTACGTCGTCAGCCTCATGTTTACCGCGGCTTACGGTCTGAGCATCACGCGCTACAAGCTGATGCAAGTCGGCCGCGTCGTGAATCGAGGCATTCTGTACGTCGGCATCAGCAGCGTGGCGACGGTGCTCTTCTGTGCCATGGTCGGCTTGGCAACGGCGCTCGTCGGTGAATTCTACTTCCAATGGGAAAACGCGTTGGCGGCCGGACTCACGGCTATGGCCACGGTCGTTTGCCTCGGCTGGATTCGCGACCGTTTTCAGAAATCGCTCGACCGCAGCTTCTACCGTGAGAAGTATCGGCTCGACAAAGCCGTGCGCCGATTGGGAGCCGCAGTGGAACGGCTGGTCGAACCTGCGCAACTCGCGCGGCAATTGCTGCAAGGCGCTCGCGACACGATCAGCACGGAACGGGGAGTCGTCTACTTACGCGACGAATCGAGCGACGTGTTCCTAGCGGCCGATCGCATCGACTGGCCGGGCGCGCCGGCCGAGTTACGGCACGACCACCCGTTGCTGGCCGAACTCACGATGGCCGGCACGTTGAAAAAGTCGGCCTCCGGCGTCGCGCGCGGGCTCTGCAAAATTTCGGCGCGGAACTCGGCTACCTGCTCGAAGTGGAAGGAAACGTGATCGGCGCGGCGTTTTTTGGCCCGCGCGACGACGGCGAAGCGTACACTCCGGAAGATCAAAACTTTGTGAGTACGCTGGCCCGCACGACGACTTTGGCTTTAAGCACGGCTCAAGGCCACCGCACGATTCTTTCGCTCAAAGAGGAGCTACAGACGAAGGTCGATAAGATCTCGGAGCAGCAGCGACGGATCATGTATCTGCAAGGCGAACTCCTTAGCCGCGGCGACGGCACGGAACCACGGCCCGACGGCGAAGGAGAAAAGCCGACGACCTTGCGCGACGGCGAATCGGCCCCCTGGCGCAGCGAAATTCTCGGCCGCAGCCCTGCGGTGCGCGATCTGTTAGAGAAGGCCGCCAAGGTGGCTTCGAGTACGGCCGGCGTGTTAGTGCGCGGCGAAAGCGGCACCGGTAAGGAACTGCTGGCTCGGGCCATTCACCGGCACAGTCCTCGGGTGGAGAAGTCGTTCGTAACGGTCCACTGCGCGGCGCTGGCGGGGAGCTTGCTCGAAAGCGAACTCTTCGGCCACGTGAAGGGAGCGTTCACCGGGGCCGATCGCGACAAAGTCGGGCGTTTCGAATTGGCCGACGGCGGGACGCTCTTCCTTGATGAAATCGGCGACATCAGTTTAGAAACGCAAACCAAGCTCCTGCGCGTGCTGCAGCAGCGCACGTTCGAACGCGTCGGCGGCGTACAAACGATTCAGGTCGACGTACGGCTTGTCGCAGCAACGCACCAGAACCTCGAAGAGCTCATTCGCCAAGGTCGGTTTCGCGAAGACTTGTTCTACCGACTGAACGTCATCAGCTTGCGCTGCCCGGCACTGCGGGAACGGCCGGAAGATATCTTTGAGCTGGCGTTGCACTTCTTACGAAACTACGCGAAACAGCTCGGCAAAGCGCCGACGCGAATTGAAGAAGACTGCGCTCGACGTGCTGACGCGCTACGCATGGCCGGGCAACATTCGACAACTCGAAAATGCGATTGAGCGGGCCGTCGTGTTGTCCGAAAGCGATGCGATTCGCGTGGAAGATCTGCCGCCGGAAATCGTAGCGGCCGTCCGCGATGCAACGCCGCTTCAATTACCGCGCGGTCGTACGATGCCGAAGCGCGAACCGGCGACGGCCTCGCGGTTCGTGCGCTCGGCGCGCGTCGTCGAGACCGTGGTTGCCGCTCCTGCCGGCTTAGCCGACGAACTCGATCTTTTGGAACGCGAGCGGATCAGCGAAGCCCTGGTCCGCGCCGGCGGCAATAAAGCGGAAGCCGCCCGAGCGCGTAGGAATTCCGCGGAGCACGCTGTTCAGCAAACTCCGCAAGTACGGACTCGACTAGACGAGCCAGAATCCGCCAAACATCAGCCGCGTGACCGAGAGCCGGACGCGGAGGCGATCGGAATCTTTCCTCTCTTCCCGTACAAAAGTTCGGGAACTTCTCGCGGATGCTTGGCGTCTCAATCCAGTGCCGGCACCTAGATTTGACGGCCCGCCGCAGACCGTCCTAAGATGGCGGGCCGGGGGCATTCGGCTTAATCCTTCGACGAGGACGTCGTTATGAGGCGTTTGCTGCGCATTTCGGCCGTCGTCAGTTCGCTGACGTTGCTGGGAACTTACGTCTATCTGCAAACGACCGGGCAATCGCTCTTCGAATTGTGGCAACCGGCTGAAGCCGAGGCCGGAGCGCCGCAGAAGCCCGGCCAACAAAGACCGCTCGGTCAGCAGCGCAAAGACAATCACATCGATATGTCGGGGTCTAAATCGGCTGCGCTGCCCATTCGCCTCGATACGCCGACGACGCCGTCGGGCTATAGCTCGGGCGTCGGAGCAGAATCCACATCGCCGTATTTAATGACGATCTCGTCGAAGAGCGTCGCCATGCCGGTACAGGTTCAAGCCGGGGTTCTTGGGCCTTCTTTGCCGCAAGGAGGAACAATCGGCTCGAACGCACCTCAGCCAAACTCACCACAGCCGGCAACCGCCGGTCAAGCGTCGCAGCCGCCGAGAATAATGGCCGGTTCAAAATCAATCGCCATGCCGGTGCAGATCGATTCGGCGACCCCGCTCGCGCCGCGGAGTTACGCCCCGCCAAACTTGCCGACGCCAAACGCGCCGTATTTGCAATCCGTCGGCATTCAAACCGCGCCAGCGCAGCAGTACGTGCCGCCGCGAACAAATGCGCCTCCGCGAACAACGCCGAACAAGCGGCAAGCCGTAAATTCGCAATATCCGCTGTTCCAGGGAGTGCCCGCCGCGGTGCCTGCCCCTAACGGCTCGAACCAACAACGGTGAAGTCCGAGTTCACGGCGGAACTACGTCTGGCGTTACTCGGCGCCACGAAGAGGTTGGCGACTTCGTTCGTCGTCGTGGAAGGAAAGAGACTCAGATGAATTGGGAATCGCTGCTGCTTTCGACGGCTGCAAGTCTCGCGTTTTTGCTCGCGTTGTTCGTGCCGCTTGAGCGAGCCTTTCCAGCCAAGCCCGGTCAGCGATTCTTTCGCCCCGAGTGGCGGCTCGACATGCTCTTCCTACTCGGCCAATACCTGCTTTGGAACGGACTCGTCGTGGCCGTGCTGGGTTACACGGCGTTGAAGGTCGACGGCGTACTTCCCGTCGCATTCCGCGAGGCCGTTCGTGCGCAGCCGTGGTGGTTGCAATTTCTCGAAGTGATCGTCTTGAGCGACTTCTTCGTCTACTGGGGACATCGGCTGCAACATGTGAGCCCGTTGCTCTGGCGGTTTCACAGCGTTCATCACACGGCCGAGCATCTCGATTGGCTCGCCGCGCATCGCGAGCATCCGCTCGACACGGTTTACACGATGGGGCTCATCAACCTGCCGGCCGTGGTGCTGGGCTTCCCGCTGGAAACCATCGCCGGGTTCATCGCCTTTCGCGGCGTCTGGGCGATCTATATTCACAGCAACGTGCGGTTGCCGATCGGTCCGCTACGAATGCTGATCGGCGCACCGGAGCTGCATCATTGGCATCACGACCGCAGCCGCGACGCAGGCAACTACGCCAACATCTCGCCGCTGATGGACCTGCTGTTCGGCACGTATCGCTGCCCCGACCACGAGCCGGCGAGCTTCGGCGTGGCCGAACCGCACCCGACGACTTACGTCGGGCACATGCTCGAACCGCTCGCATCGAAGCGGCGACGCAACGTTCCCCGCACGTCGCAACCGACGCGGCCGAACGAAGCGGCAACGTCGAGCAACGACGTTGCCTCGCCCGTTGTCATCGCTACTTCAGCGACTTGAGGAATGCCAGCAAGTCCAAGAGCTCAACCGGAGAAAGCGTGCTCGCCAATCCCTCGGGCATGCTGCTCTGCTTGAGTTTATTTCGCTCTTCGATCGACTTCACCGGAATCGTTTTCTTTTCCTTGCCGTCGAAGATCACGACTGATTCCGGCGTTTCGCTCACGAGCAAGCCGGAAATTGTGAGGCCTTCGTCGGTGACGATTTGCGTCGACAGGTACTTCGGCTCGATGTCGGCGTTCGGGTCGATGATCGACTGCAGAATCTTAAACGGCTTCAACCGAGTGCCGACCTTCATCATGTCGGGCCCGAAGTCGGCGCCTTCGTTGTAGACCTTATGGCAGGCCGTGCAACTGCGGCGGAAGACCACCTTGCCGTTGTCGGCGTTGCCGCCTCCCATGTCGCTCAAGGCGGTCAGCGCCTTGTTCTTTTCTTCTTCAGACTTCTGCTCGCGGCCGAGCAGAATTTGCAAATACGGCAGAAGCTGAGCCCCTTGCTTGTCGGTGGCGATCACGGCGTCGAGGATTTTCTTCGCGCCCGGATCGTTGGCCGCGAGTTCTCCCTTAAGCATGCCGCCGCGCCATCCCGCGAGCGTCGCGCCAAGCGCCGCATCGGCCGTATATTGCATGTAGGTATCGCCGGAATGCTTGGCCAAGCCGTTGAGCACGGCCGCCGCACTCGGCGTACTGCTGAAGAAACTCAAGCCGCGCACCGCCTCCACGGCGGCTCGCGGGTTCTCGTCAACCGCCGCCGTTTGCAGCAGGGCGAAGGCTTCCGGTACAAAATCGCGTTCTTCACTCAGCACGCGCACCGCGGCGGCTCGGGCTTCGGGCTTCTTGGCGGCGAGCACTTGCTTCAGGAGTTCCGCGTCAACGGCGTGGAAGCTTTGCTGCAACCACAACGCTTCGCAGCGCAACCGGTCGTAGGCTTCGTCGCTCGGCGAAAGTTTGGCGACCAACGCCTTAAGCGCAGCGAGCACTTCGGCCTGCGGTCGGCCTTGCAGTTCGCGACGCGCTCGCACGCGCGTGCGCCATTCATATTCGCGGAACTGTTCGAAGAGTTCCTCGTTGGTCTTGCCGTGCTGAGTCACCGGCGTCATGAGCGGCTTGTCTTTGTAGACCAGCCGATAGATGCGGCCGTGTATGTGGTCGCGGTTCGGGTCGCGCTGGCTGTACTGCATGTGGCCGATCAGCGGATTGGCCCAATCGCCGAACCAGAGCGCGCCGTCGGGACCAATCTGCGGATCGACCGGGCGGAAATGCTTGTCGGTGCTCTTCAGCAAGTCGTACGGCGTCTTGGCGTCGTCCGGGTTGTGCCGCACGCGCACGCCTTTGTAGCCGGCGCCGTCGTCGCTGATCGTCCAGCGCGGCATACCGTTCATGTTGATCACGCAGGCATAGATAAACTGGCCCTGAACATCGTCGGGAAACTGGCGCGAGATCAGATATTCGCTGCCGACGACCGGCCGCATTCCTTCCGTCGGGAACACCGGATTCATCCCCTTACGGCCGGGGTACGCGGCGCTCGAAAGGGGCGTATCCCAATGTTGATTCGCGCCGGTACCGTCGCCGCAGATGCCTTGTCCCCATTCGTTGAACACATAGCACCACGGGTTACCGTAACCCGGCGTCTTGAAGTGGCGAACTTTCCACGTGCGCGGGTCAAGCACGTAACAGCCTGAACTGCCGAAATTGCGGAACGCGCCCCACGGCGTTTCGATGGCCGTGCTCATGGCCACGCCTTCGAGCATGTGCAACTGTCCGCCGTGGCCCGACTCAAACGCACCGATCGTATGATGCGTATCTTCCGTGGCCCAACCGTCGAGCACGTTCACTTCGAGGTCGGCTTTGTCGTCGCCGTCGGTGTCTTGCAGCCAGACCATGCGAGGTTGGTTGACGACGAGCACGCCGCCGTTGAAGAACTCAAAGCCGGTCGGGCAGTGGAGCTTGTCGTAAAACACGGTGCTCTTGTCGGCGGAGCCGTCGGCGTCGGTGTCTTCGAGAATCACCAACTTGTCGCTCGGTTTCGGATCGCCCGGTCGCCATTGCGGATAGCTCGGCATGGTCGACACCCAAAGCCGCCCCTTGGAGTCGAACGTCATCTGCACCGGCTTGGCGATTTCGGGGAACCGCTTCTCGTCGGCGAAGAGCTTCATCTCGAAGCCCGGCGGCACGGTCACCGTCTTGATTAGTTCGTCCGGCGGCAGAATCACGGGCCCGCCGCTCGGGTTTTCGCTGTAAGCCTGGCGCGGCTCGCCGAAGCGCGTCGGCGGCACGATCAGGTCGCCGGTCTTCGTATAGTCGGCGGGCCCGGCCGGTTGCTTGCCGGCCGCAAGATCCCAGATGCGGGCGTCATGCACCGCGGCCATGTTGCGGAGTTTCACGTACTCGCGCGGGAACGTTTCGGTGTCCCACGTGCGACGCCCGCCGTAGACGTACCAGCCGTTCACCATGCGATAGTCTTGCAAGTGCAACCACGACTTCTCGTTCACTTCGGCCCGCACCTGCTCCTTGAGCGCCTCGTTCAGGTTGGCCGGGTTGCCCGAGCCGAAGAGCTGCGCGTCGAGCAACTCGGCGATCAGCGCATCGCCGGCGGCGTTGGTATGGGCGCCGTTGATCGTGTATTGCAGCCCCGGCTCCGCGGCGAAGCTTTGCGCGGTCGACGTGTAGATATCGACGAACGCCAGCCCGCGTTTCTGAGCGATGTTGCGGCAGGCCTCGGCGTAGAGCGCCAGGTTCTCATTCTCCGTCTTGCCGGCAGGCATCAGCGGATCACCGCTCGCTTCAAATGCCATCGGCGAGACAATCACAAACCGCGGCTTGCTGCCGGCGTTGTCGCGCGCGTAGGTCGCGGCATATTCGTCGAGAAACTTCTCGTAATCTTTCTCAAACTTCTCCACGCCGAGCTTGCCGGCGAACGATTCATTGAACCCGAAGAAGCAGAGAAAAGTTTCAGGCCCGAACACCTTCAATGGATCGTCGATCTTCGTATAGTCGCTTGCTCGCTGACGCAGGGCGACCTCGTCGGCCGGCCGAGCGAAGTTGCGAAACACGACCTGCAATTGCGGGTGCCGCAGATGCAAATCCGTTTCAAAGTTGCCGAACAGGTTCATCCGCTCGGCCGTCGAATTGCCGACCAGCGCGAGGCGTTCTCCCTTCACGAGCTCCAGCGGCAGCGCACTCGCCGGCAGCGAGCGGGCCTTGGCCTTTTCCACTTCCGGCGGTGTGTGCAAGCCGGCGGCGTCGCTTGGCGGCGGCAGCGATTTGCCCAAGGCAAAATCGTCCGGCTTGAGACCGACTCGGAAACCCTTGAAACCGTATTTCGTCGGCGTGAAGGCATCGACTAAGCCGGCATCGACCTTCTTTGGAATCTCAATGCCCAAGCCCCAATACACGGCGTTGACCACGAGGCGCCGCAGACCGTCGCTTTCTAAGTCTGTTGCGGCCCCCATCGTCGTGCAGAAGATGCGTTGCTTCTTGTCGCCGCCGGTCACAGGCAATTCCCGCGTCCAAGCGATCGGCATCATCGGATCGTTGACCGGCTGCTCAACCTTGTCCGTACTCCGCTTCTTCGAGTAATCGGCGCCGACATCGACCGGGTTCATCCCTTTCAACACCCGACCGCGCAGCAAAATCTTCGCATCGGCCGGCGGATGGGCTTCGTAAACGTCGCTATCGCCGAACACGTCGACCACGCCGCGGAGGATCGGCTCGTCGGTCCGGCCCGGCTCGATCACGCCGCGCGTCGCTTCCTTCTTATGCACGCCCCAATGGCTGACCCAGCGTTCGCCGAGCACGTCTTTGCCAAAGTTGTTGTACGACTCGTACGTCCCCTTCAAACCGTTGAAGGCGTGAGTGCTCGTTCGGAGGCCGATGATCGGAATGCCGCGTTTCACGGCCGCGTCGAACTTTTGCATGATCGCGTCCGGGTACTTGCGGAATCGCAAGAGCATCACGATCGCGTCGGCCTTGTCGAGCGCCTCGGGGTTCGAGAGGCTCGCCGCCGCGGTCGGGTCGATCGTGCCGTCTTGCCCAAGCGAGAAACAGACGGTCGTCGTGAAGCCGTGCTTCTGCGAGAGAATCTTGGCCAGCATCGGCAGGCCTTCTTCGGAGCGATACTCCTCATCGCCCGCCAGCAGCACTACGTGCTTACCTTTGCCCGGCCCGGCCTTCTTCGGTTCGTAGGAAATGGAATCGGCCGCGCGGAGCGAAGGGGCGACGAGCGCCGCAGCTACGACGAAAACGAAAGCAATGCGTTTCATGCGGGCAAAACCCTGGCGTGAAAGATGAAGCGTGAGACGGCGCCGAACCTTACTTAGCCCCGGCAGTACATACCGGGGACGCGCGACGCAAATGGATAACCGAGGCGGGACTCGCCCGCCTACGATACGTTGCCGCAGCACAACGCATCTGTCGGGAAAGTGGTCCTACCACTGTAACTTCCCGCGAATCGCCTTTCGAGGGGGCGACGCAGGGTGAAAAACAGGAATGAATTCATTCCCGGTGGAACGGCCGGACATCCTGCTACGCCAAGATTTCCCGCACGACGCGGCCGTGCACGTCGGTCAACCGGAAGTCGCGGCCACCGTAGCGATACGTCAGCTTCTCGTGATCGAGCCCGAGCAAGTGTAAGACCGTGGCGTGCAGATCGTGAAGGTGTACGGCTCCGTCGACGGCGCGGAACCCGTGCTCGTCGGTAAGGCCGTGCGAATATCCGCCTCGCGCGCCGCCGCCGGCCAACCACATGGTGAAGCCGTCTTTGTTGTGACCTCGGCCGTCGTTGGTCGGATCATCCGGCGTGCGGCCGAATTCACCGCCCCATACGACGAGCGTATCTTCCAACAGTCCGCGACGTTTCAAATCGTCCAAGAGCGCGGCGATCGGCTGATCGACCTGTCGCGAGCGAAGCGGCATATTCGCCGCCACGCCGGCGTGGTGATCCCAATTGTCGTGCGTCAACTCGACGAACCGTACGCCGGCCTCGAGCAAACGTCGGGCCGTCAGGCATTGCCGACCGAAGTCGTCGGTGTGGCCTTGATTGATTCCGTAGCGGGCCAGCGTCGCCGCGGTTTCGTTCTTCGTGACATCCAGCAACTGCGGCAAATCGCTTTGCATTCGGAACGCGGCTTCGTACGACTTCAGCACTCCGTCGATCGCACCGTCGGCATCTCCTTCGCGCACGGCAAACTCGCGATTGGCCGCGGCCAGCAGATCGAGTTGCCGACGCTGCGCGTTGCGATCGAACAACGGGTGCGACGTGTTCGCCAAGTGGACCTTCGTCATGGCTTCCGTCATCGTGCCGACAGGCAGTCCTTGATTGGCCGCTGGCAGAAACGCACAACCGTAGTATCGCGCCGCCCCATTGCACGGGCGGCTTCAATGAGACAAAGCCCGGTAGGTTTTCGTTTTCCGTGCCGAGGCCGTATACGACCCAAGCCCCGAGCGATGGTCGCTCAAATTGAAAACTGCCGGTGTGCAGTTGGTCGCTCGCCTCCGGGTGATTCGTATGATCCGTCGTCACCGCCTTGAGCACGCACAACTCGTCAGCGTGGCGAGCCGTATGCGCAAACAATTCTGAAACCCATTGGCCGCTCGCGCCGTGCTGCGCAAATTTCCATTGCGAGCCGAGCAGCTTCATCGTCTTGTTCACCGTCGACGGCTTGCCGTTGTCGGCCTGCAAACGCGGCTTATAGTCGAACGTTTCCATTTGGCACGGGCCGCCGCGCATGTAGAGAAACACGACCCGCTTGGCCCGCGGTCGGTGGTGCGTCGCCGTAGAAACGCCGGCTTGCGAACCGCGAGCCTGTTGCTCGGCGGCCAGCGCCGCGAAGGCCAGCGATCCGAACCCGGCCGAGGTGCGATGGAGCCACGCTCGTCGCGAGAATCGATCCGTCGTCGGAATGGAATGCGATAAGTCGCTCATCGGCAGGCTCACGGGAGATAACGAAACTCGGCCGACGCCAACAGCATTTGGCAAACGCTCGTCCAAGCGGCAAGGCGCACCGCCGAGGTTGCTGTGTCTTCCCCTTTCACAAACGCCGCAATTCGCAAACGTTCGGCGTCGCTCGCAGATCGCGCGAAACAAACCTCGTGCAGCCAATTGATTCGAGCAGTATCGTCGGCAGGAGATTCGCGCAAGGCCCGCTCGGCGAGTCGGCCGGCCCATTCGACGACGTGCGGCGCGTTCATTAAGTACAAGGCCTGCGTGGCCAGCGTGCGCCGTTGTCGGCCGCTTGCCGGCAAGGCCGGATCGGGAAAGTCGAAGAGCGTCAGCATTTCCGGCACGGCCGAACGTCCGATCGTCAGATACAAAGAACGCACGGGCCGCTCGATCTCTTGCGACGGCGCGACTTCCAGCGAATTGGCCGAGCTCACTTTGGTTTGCAACACGCGCGAGCCGAGCGGTCGCGATGATTCGAGCGTACCGGATACGGCCAACATCGCGTCGCGCAGCGATTCCGCATCGAGACGCTCATAGATACGTCGGCCGACGAGCTTGTTCTCCGGGTCGGCGACGGCGAGCGGCGACCGTTCGCCGAGACCTACTTGAAAGGCCTCCGTGAGCACGAGCCGACGAATGAACCGTTTGACGCTCCAACCGTCGCGTACGAATTCCGTTGCCAAGTAATCCAGCAACTCCGGATGCGTCGGCTCGGAACCGAGCGTGCCGAAATTGTCGAGCGTCGAGACGAGGCCGCGGCCGAACAAGCCTGACCAAACGCGATTCACGGCTACGCGCGCCGTGAGCGGGTTCTGCGGATCGGTCACCCATGCGGCAAGCTGCAGTCGTCCGCTGTCGGCGGCGGCAATCGGTTCGGGCTTCGCCGAACGAAACAACGACGGCATGCCGCGCGGCACGATCGGCCCCGTCTTCTTCCAATCGCCGCGATACCGCAAGGCACAGTCGGCCGGAGTTGCGCCGTCGCGCATCGCCATGGCATAGGCGGGGGCCGGAGGATACGTCGCTTCCAGCTTCTTAATCTCTTCGACGAGCACCGCGATCTTCGCGTCCCACTCGGCGATCTTGGCTTCTTCGACTTTCGTCTTCTCGTCGATCTCCGCGAGCTTGGCCGCTCCTGAGGTCTTCTTCCGATCGATCCCCAGCGACGTCTTATTTTTCACATGCCGATAGCGGCTCGAACGGGCCGAACCGAGCTCGGTGTTCTTCTTCCGCAGATTTTCATCGTGCGCTTGGTACGGGCCATGCAAACGTTCGGCCTCGGCGCCGACCGGCTGATACGGCGCGTCGTACCCTTTGTACCCAGTGTGCTTCGGACCGGGACCGCACTGAGTTTCGCTGCTCAGGAAGATACCAGCCAAGGCGTAGTAATCGGCCTGCGGCACCGGATCGAACTTATGATCGTGGCACCGTGCGCAGGCCACGGTGAGTCCGAGCATGCCGCGCGTGACGACGTCGATCTGGTCGTCGGCCAGTTCGAGCAGGAACTTTTCTCGCGTGCCCCCTTCTTCGTAAGACTTCGCGCCGATCGCCAGGAGCCCGGTGGCCGTGATTTTCCCGGCCCTGTCGGCGTCGTCTGCGGCCGGTAATAAATCGCCTGCCAGTTGTTCGCGAAGAAACTCATCGTACGGCAAGTCGCGGTTCACCGCCTCGACGACCCAATCGCGATAGCGCCATGCATGCGGCCAGACAAGGTTCATGCTCTTGCCGTTGGTTTCGGCATAGCGAGCCGTGTCGAGCCAGCGGCGTCCCCAACGTTCGCCGAATGCCGAAGACGCGAGCAGCCGATCAACAACGCGCGGGAACGCCTGCGGCGACGGGTCGTTCACGAACTCGACGACTTCTTGCGGCGTCGGCGGCAGGCCGGTTAGGAGAAATGTCGTTCTTCGCAACAAGGCCCGTCGCTCGGCGGCCGGAGCCGGCGCGAATCCGGCATCAGCGAGCTTTACGCGGAGGAAGCGATCGATGGGATTAAGCTCCGGTCGGTCGTGCGGAGCCTGCGGAATCGCCACGGCCCGCACCGGTTGAAACGCCCAATGTTTCGCGCCGCGGCGTAGTCGACGGCCGGCTTCACCGGCACCAGCGCCCTTCGCGCGGGTCGGGCGCGCCGAACGCGATCCACTTTTCAAAGTCGGCAATGACCTCCGGCGGCAGCTTTCGATCGGGCGGCATCTCCAGACCGTCGTGACGAATGGCAGCCAAGATCAAGCTGCGATCTTCGTCCGACGGCACGACTGCCGGGCCGCTGGAACCGCCGGCGCGCATGGCGGGCCGGTTATCGAGCGCGAGGCCCCCTTCGGTTTTGCCGGCCGCCGTCGAATGGCACTTATAACAATGCTCGACCAGCACCGGCCGGATGCGGGCCTCGAAGAATTCGCGTCCGGCTGCCCCGTCCGTTTCGGCGGCGGGGCTCGGGCGCGCGCAGCTCACCGCACCGACGAAGCCGGCCAACATCACGAGCGCAGGTACGCGCAGCACTAGCGGCATACGGCACCGGACAGGGAGGGCGAACGAGGCGGGAAACGGATCGGGCAGGCGGCAAAACGGAGGGCAGGGGACGGGCCTCAGTATAAGTCGCGGGCCGGCGCGGAACAACGTCGCTCACCGACGGCCCGTCGCGCTGATTCGATTAAATAGACTCGCGCCGTAGCGTGCCTACAATCGGCAAAACTTCGCGGAGTTCCGCCGATGATGAATCGAAGATCGTTTGGGCAAGCACTGGCCGCCGGAGCGACGGCCGCCGTCGCTCCTTCCACGATGCTCCTGGCCGCCGATTCGCCGCAGCCGACCGCCGGCGCGGCCGAGCCGAGTTTGGAAACGGCAACCTTGTCTACGGCCCCGGCGAGCGAACCGGTTTGCATCGCCGACTTTCGTGCGCTCGCGAAGACTAAGCTGCCGCGACCGACGTTTGAGTTCGTCGAAACCGGCTCCGCCGACGAAGTGACGCTCCGCGAGAACACGGCCGCCTTCGCCCGGCTCAAACTTTTGCCGCCGTTGCTCAGCGGCGTCAGCAATACGTCGCTGAAGACGACCGTTCTCGGACAACCGGTCGACTTGCCGATCTTGCTGGCTCCCGTCGCCGCGCAGCGAATGTATCACCCGCAAGGCGCACTGGCCGCGGCTCGCGCAGCCGCCGCGATGCACACGGTGTTCGGCGTCAGCTCGAGTGCGACCAATAGCATCGAAGAGATCGCGCAAGCCGCCAACGGTCCGAAGTGGTATCAGCTCTACATGCCGCGCGATCGCCAAATCGCCGAACGACTCGTAGCTCGCGCCGAAGCGGCCGGCTATAAGGCCTTGGTCCTCACGGTCGATCTGGGCGAATGGAAAGACGCCGACCGACGGAACCGGTTCATGCTCCCGCGCGACATGCTGCTCAAGCATCTTCGCGACATCGGCTTTGACGGCGTGCGCGACGACTGGACCGAGGCCGACGTGGTGAAGTTCAACGCTTCGGCCTGGGATCTCACGTTCTCGTGGGAGATTTTCGACTGGCTCCGCGCACGGACCAAACTGCCGCTGGTGATCAAAGGGGTGCTGCGGACGGATGACGCACGCCGGGCCGTCGATGCAGGCGTGCAGGGGATCGTGGTTTCCAACCACGGCGGCCGCCGGCTCGACACCATGCCCGCGACCATTGATCGGCTGCCGCACATCGTCGAAGCGATCAGCGGCAAAGTCGAAGTGTTCCTCGACGGCGGCATTCGCCGCGGTACCGACGTTTTGAAAGCCCTCGCCTTGGGCGCTCGGGCCGTGCTGATCGGCCGCCCTTACGCGTACGGGCTCGCCGCCGACGGCGAAGCCGGCGTGAAACGCGTACTCGAACTACTGCGCGACGAACTCGAAAACGGGCTCATCGCCTGCGGCTGCCGCAGCGTGGCGGACGTTCCGGCTTCGCTCGTACTCCGCCAATAAAAAACCCTCTCCCGCAATGGGAGAGGGTTCGATTGGTCGCGCTGAACAACAGCCCCGGCGAGAGCGTTAGCCGCCCTTTTGGAATTCCTTCATCCAATCGGCCAACAGTTGCACGCCTTCGATCGGCATCGCGTTGTAGATCGAGGCGCGGATGCCGCCCACCGAACGGTGGCCCGGCAGGTAGTGCAGGCCGCGGCTTTCGGCGCCCTTCAAGAAGGCCTTTTGCTTCTCGTCGTCCGGCAGCTTGAACGTGACGTTCATCAGCGAACGATCGGCCTTTTGCGCGTGGCCGGTGTAGAAACCGCCCGAAGCGTCAATGACGTCGTACAGCAGAGCCGCCTTCTTCTTGTTGTGGGCCAGCATCTTATCGAGCCCGCCGATGTCGTTCTTCAGCCAGCGCGTGACGAGCATCATGATGTAGATCGAGAACACCGGCGGTGTGTTGAGCAGCGACTTCTCTTTCGCATACAGGGCGTAGTTCATCATCGTCGGCAGCTTGTCGGACGAACGGCCGAGCAAGTCGTCGCGGACGATCACCGTGGTCACGCCGGCCGGGCCGGAGTTCTTCTGGCGCACGAGTAGATGAGGCCGTAACGTTCCATCGGCAGCGGCCGGCAGAGGAAATCGCTCGACGCATCACAGACCAGCGGCAGGTTGCCGGTCTTCGGTTCGTCGAGGAATTGCACGCCTTGAATCGTTTCGTTCGACGTGAAGTAGGCGTACGAGGCCCCTTCGTCGACCTTCAAATCCGCGGCGGTCGGGAGCCGATCGTAGTTCGTGGCCTTGGCGTCGTACGTGGCTTTGGGGCGCCGAACTTCTTGGCTTCGTCCAGCGCCATCTTGCTCCAGCTTCCGGTGACGATGTATTCCGCCGTCTTGCCTTCTTGCAGCAAGTTCATCGGCACCATTGAGAATTGCAGTCGGCTGCCCCCTTGGAGAAAGAGCACCTTGAAGTTGGCCGGAATCTTCAACAGCTCGCGCAGGTTGGCTTCCGTTTCTTCCAGCACCTTGTCGAACCAGGGGCAACGGTGGCTGATTTCCAACGCCGAAACGCCGAGGCCCGGCAGCGCCAAGAGATCGCGCTGCGCTTCTTCGAGCACCTTGAGAGGCAAAGTCGCGGGACCGGGCGAAAAGTTGTAGACTCGCTTTTCCATGACGGGCAAACTCGCTCGCTGAACTAGAATATGGGCGCGCGACCTGCGAGAAGACTTCTGTAGGAACGCCCGCTGCGGCGCTGCGAATGCGGTGGCGATTCGGACGGAACGCCGCGGACGGCGCTCCCTACAATCGGCTCTTCGCCCGATCGTCGCTAACACTTGATGTGAAACGGCTTAGGATACACTTTCCCGCCCAAAGTTGACCAGACCCATGAAACACCGGCATTTCTCGCGTTCTACGCCCGTCGAAGCCTCCGGCGCGGAGCTGTTCGCGTGGCATGCGCGGCCGGGGGCTTTCCAACGGTTGGTCCCTCCCTGGGAGCGGGTCGAAATCGTCGAGCAAAAGGGAACGATCCGCGACGGCGACAAGCTCGTCGTCCGCATGAAAGTCGGTCCCATCTCGCGACGTTGGGTCGCCGAGCATGTCGACTTCATTGAAGGTCACCAATTTGCAGACAAGCAAACCGCCGGGCCGTTCGCGCATTGGGAACATTTTCATCAGGTGCAGGCCGCAGGTCCGGAAAACTCGAAGCTCACGGATCGCGTGGAATATGCGTTGCCCGCCGCCTTGCTGACGCATCCGCTCTTGGGTCGCTCGGTCGATCGCCGACTCGCCCGCATGTTCGCCTACCGGCATCGCATCACGCAGGACGATCTGGCCGCTCACCATCGCTTCATCGGCCGAACTCCGCTGCGCGTCCTGGTCACCGGCTCGGGCGGAATGATCGGTTCGTCGCTCATTCCCATGCTCACCACGGGCGGACATACCGTCGCTCGCCTGACGCGTACGCAAAGCAAACGGGGCGGCATCCGCTGGGACCCCGAAGCCGGCGAGATCGATCCCTCGGCGCTCGAAGGGTTCGACGCCGTCGTACATCTGGCCGGCGAGAGCATTGCCGCAGGTCGCTGGAATGAAGAGCGCAAACGCCGCATTCTGGAGAGCCGCACGAAGGGGACGAGCTTGCTCGCCGGCACGCTTGCGAAACTCAAGAACCCGCCGAAGGTGCTCGTCTCCGCGTCGGCCATCGGCTTCTACGGCGACCGGGGCGACGAAACGCTCGACGAGCGCTCGACGCCGGGTGTCGGCTTCTTGGCAGACGTTTGCAAAGCGTGGGAAGCGTCGGCCGAACCGGCTCGCGCGGCCGGCATTCGCACGGTCAACGCGCGGATCGGCATCGTGCTGAGCATGGCCGGCGGGGCACTGCAGAAAATGCTGCTGCCGTTTAAGCTCGGGGCCGGCGGCAAGATCGGCTCCGGCCGGCAGTGGATGAGTTGCGTTGCGCTCGACGACGTCGTCGGCGCGATCCATCACGCGCTCTTCACCGAAGCCATCACCGGACCGATGAACATCGTCGCTCCGACGCCCGTGACCAACGCCGAGTTCACCAAAACGCTCGGCCGCGTACTCGTGCGACCGACGATCTTCCCGATGCCCGCCTTCGCCGCACGGCTCGCGCTGGGTGAAATGGCGGACGCGTTGCTCCTCAGCGGCCAACGCGTGCTGCCACAAGCCCTGCAACTCACCGACTATCGCTTCCGCTTCCCGACGCTCGAGTCGGCCCTGCGGCATCTGCTGGGGCGCGTGAAGTAGCCGCACTCTCACGAGGCGAACCATGACGACGCCGAAGGAAACGGTGCCGCGTTTCATAGCTAAACGGTCAGGCCACGTTCGTCGGCGGCCGCCGCGCGATTGGTTCGCCGGGCCAAAGCGCATTATTCTCGCGGTTTTAGCCTACTTTGCGCCACAATGGCTGATCATCGCGTGGAACGAAAACGGCAATTGGTCAGACCAATTAATCTCGATCTTAGTTTACCAGTACCTCGGCGGAATGCTCTTCGCAGAGGCCTTCATCGCGCCTGACCCGTTGATCGGCCTGGCGACGGCCTTCCTCGTCGAACTCTCAGCCTTGGCGCTCATCGTCGGATTCGTCGTCGGCCGGCGGCCGCTGGTTTGGCTGTTCTTGTTGGTCTTGCTCGGCGCAGTGCAAGGCTATTGCCTTTGGTTCGCCTTGGTGCTGATCAGTATACCGTTCGGCTGACGAACCTTCTCCGCGGCAGCGAACCCAATCGTCCGGCCGCGCGTCTTCTCTTCCTCCAACAAGTCGCCAAGAGAATCGCCGTCGGATAACCCGAAGCGCCACGAAGGATCATCTCCGATGAAACGTTCCAACCGCGCGCAGCTCGCCGCAGAAACCGTGGCAATCGTCGAACGCGGCGATTATTCATCCCCCGGCGGCGCCGTCGTCTCGCTCGCGCCGCTGGTGGCGCAATGTCTTAGCGCCACGCGGTATTACACGCCCGAAGCTTTGCACGACCTGCGCGATGCGGAGCTTGCGAAGTCCGGCGAAGGCGAACCGGCACAAATCGAAGTCGTCAACGAAACGACGCTCGTCGGCATCGGCCGACTTCTCCAAGCCGGCGCGGGCTCCGTGGCCGCGCTCAATTTTGCTTCGGCCAAAAATCCCGGCGGCGGGTTTCTCGGCGGCAGCCAGGCGCAAGAAGAATCCTTGGCCCGCAGCTCCGCGCTCTACGCCTCGCTCATGAAAGCGTGGGACTACTACGAACGTCATCGCCGCGGCGATTCGGCGCCTTATAGCGACGCCATGATTCTCTCGCCGGCATGCCCCGTCTTCCGCGACGACGACGGCCGCCTGCTGGACGCTCCGCAGCTCGCCACGTTCATCACCAGCGCCGCGCCAAACGCCGGCGCGGCCGCCGCAAATCATCCCGACGAGCTCCCGCTCATTCCCGCCGTGTTTCTGCGGCGATCCGAATACGTGCTCGCGCTCGCCGCCGCGCACGGCCATCGGCAGCTCGTTCTCGGCGCGTGGGGTTGCGGCGTCTTCCGCAACGATCCGCAAATCGTGGCCGAAGCGTTCGCCGCGCACTTGCGCAGGCCCATGGTCGCGCCGCTTCGAGCGCGTCATCTTCTCCGTGCTCGATACGTCGGCCGACCAAGCGACGTTCACGGCCTTCCAAACCGCGCTAGGTTGAGAGAGCTAGGAGCGATGAGCTTGGAGCCCAGAGCGGCGAGCCAAGAGCCTCAAGCTCTTAGCTCCGAGCTCTAAGCTCCCAGCTCTCCGCTCATCTCGCCGCCGCAGGCGGCAACCCGGCCACGCTTCCCGGCCGGCCCCCTTCGTACACGGAAAACTCCGCCCATATCGGCAGGTGGTCGCTCACCTTCAGCGCCTGATCTTGCGTCAGGTTGAATTGCCGCACGAGGTCGAGCACGCCCGGCACGCCCAGGTATTCCGTCGTGGCGTTGCGGTCGAAGAGAATGTTGTCGTACGTCTTGTCGCGCCGCGTGTTCGTCGGCGTGCCGCGAATCGCGCAGTCGATATACGGCACCTGGCCGAGTTGCCCCAGATGCCCTTCGTCCGTGTTCAGGTCGCCGAGCAAGATCACGTCGTCTTCGCCCCGTCCGTCGTTGCGCACCGCGCGAAACACGTCGTCCAGCGCGTTGAGCTCCGCGTCCACTTCGTCCGGGTCCGTGTGAATGTTCACCAGCGAAAACGTGAACGCCTCGTTCGGCGGCGCGTTGCGGGCTCGGAAGCCGGCCACCAGCGGTTCGCGATGCAGCAAGTCGTCCGGATCGCGCACCGTATACGTCCCCGACGGCGACCGATCGATCTCCACGCGCGACTGATCGAAAATGAACGCGTATTGTTCTTTGCTGTCGCTCCGACCGAGCCGCGGCCCGACGACGTAGCCGTATTGCAGGCCGCCGCTGTTGACGAGCCGCATAAACCGATCGAGAAAATCCGGGCTGCTCGCGCGAATCTCTTGCACGGCCACGACGTCGAATTGGCGAATCGTCTGAGCGATCACCTCGATCGACTTCGCGTCGCCGGCCTTCGATTCGCCGAAGACCTGAATGTTCCACGACGCGATCCGCAGCTTGTCGCCCGGCCGCACCGGCACGACGGGGCCGACGGCCGTGGGAGTTTCCTTGCGCTCGGCCACGCCGATGCCGCCGAGTCCGTTGATCTCGTACTTCTGCAAAAAGAAGTACGTGCCGACGACCGCCAGCAACGGAAACAGTTTGATGAGCAAACGGAACATGGCCCCTCCCTTGGGCGCATGCAACGGCGACGGGCCACTGTAGGGAACGCCCTCTGCGGCGTTCCGCTCAAACAGATTCCACCGCGCAGCCCGAAGCGTCGGGTCTGGCGGCGCTATCGGTATCTATCGAAAGTTCCGGCCGCGAAGAATGACGAAATTGTGCGACGACCGCCGCTGCCGGCACTGACGGCGTCTAGCGTCGCGCTTCGCGCACCACGTGGGCCAGCTCCGGCGCAATCAGCCGTTCCATCGCCAGCCGGACGCCTCCGGGCGAGCCGGGCATCGTAAACACGACGGTTTGTCCGATCAGCCCGGCCGTGGCGCGGCTGAGCATGCCGGCGGGGCCGATCTCCTGAAAACTCAGCAGCCGAAAAATTTCGCCGTACCCCGGCAGCGGCTTCGTCAGGAGCGACGTCACCGTTTCATACGTCTGATCCCGGCTCGAAAGCCCGGTGCCGCCGGTGAGCAGCACCGCATCCACGTCGTCGCGCCGCACAAACTCTTCCAGCAGCGGCCGCATCCGCGCCGGTTCGTCGGGAATGATTTCGCGGGCCGTCACGTCGTACCCGGCGGCCGTCAGCAAATCGATCACCGTCCGCCCCCCGGTATCGTTTTCCAGCGTGCGGGTATCGCTGACCGTGACCACGGCACACCGCACTTTTTGCGGCGAAGTGGCCCGATGCTCGGCCGAAGAAGTGCTCATTTCCGGGCAAATCCGCAAGTTGTTACGAAGGGAGCAAGGCGCATCTATAATATAGTGAACATGTTGCGACCGCGTCGCGCTTTGCCAAGGGAACTCGTCATGCGAACTTCGCTGCTCGTGGTCGTCGCCCTGGCGTCTGCGCCGGCGTCGCACAGGCCGACGATTTCCTCCTCTCCGGCGGCGGACGCATCTCGGGCGAGTTGGCCAATGCGGCGGAGAGCCCGCGGGCCAAGTACGAAATTCGCCTCCCCGGCGGCGGCAGCGTGACGCTCGACAAAGATCAGGTGACGAGCGTCGTCACGCCCACGCCCGATCAACTCGAATACCAACGCATTCGCCACGAGCAGCCCGACACGATCGAAGGCCAATGGAACTTGGCCGAGTGGTGCCGCGAGCACAAGCTCACCGAAGAGCGCAAACGCCACTTGGAGCGCGTGATCGAGCTCGATACCAATCACGTGAAGGCCCGCGCCTCGCTCGGCTACAACCGTATCCAGGGCCAATGGCGCACGCAGGCCGAGCATCTTCGGCGCTCGGCAAGGTGCAATACAAAGGGCAGTGGCGCTACCCGCAAGAAATCGAAATCCTCGAAGCGCGCCAAAAGGGAGATCAATCGCGGTCGTTCTGGTACGGCAACATGAAGCGCTGGCGCGATTGGCTCGGCGGCCCGAAAGCGCAGCAAGCGATCGCCGAATTGGATCAAGTGACCGAACCGGCCGCGGTGCCGGCCATCAGCGAATACATGCTGAAGGAAGAGCACGAAGACATTCGCCGGCTCTACATGAAGGCGCTGGCCAAGATCGGTTCGGCCCAGGCCGACGTCTTCCTCGCCGAGCGCTCGCTCAAAGATCCCTCCAGCGACATCCGCGTGAGCTGCCTCGACTACCTCGACGACGTGCCGCAGCAGAGCTTGGTCGACTACTACATCCGCGAGCTGCGCAGCAAAGACAACGACGTGGTCAATCGGGCCGGCGTGGCCCTCTCGCGATTCAAAGACCCGCGCGCCGTAGGGCCGATGATCGACGCGCTGATCACGATCCACAAATATCAGATCACCACGGGGAGCCCCGGCGGCATCAGCGCCGGCCGCGGTACGGGCGGCCCGAGCTTAGGAACCGGCTCCAGCACGCGCATCATCAGCATGGACAAACAAAACGAAGGCGTACTCGACGGCCTCGTCACCATGCTCGGCGGCAAGATCAACTACCGCTTCGACGTCGCCGCTTGGCGACACTGGTACAACGGCCAGAAGAAACAAAAGCGCTCGACGTCCGGCGCTCGTAACGAGCCGACTTCAGGAACCCTCGGCCGTAGCGGTTGAGCCGTTCTCACAACGCCGCAGCGGGTGGCTGGGGCATAGCGCAGCGGTGCCCCAGTACCGGACTTTCGTCTTCGTTCCCAAGCTCACCTTTCACGGCGTGCAGTGAATGCGAACGCCGACTCCCGCTACTTCGGAATCTCGTAATACTTCAGCACGCCCGACGGCCGTTCGTCGAGCCCGCGCTGGAGCGGCGGTAAGCCGTTCATAATGACGCCGCGGAGGTCCGAGATGACGCTCCGATATGCGGCGAAATAGCCGTGCGTATCGAGGCTCGTGTCGAGCCGCGAGGCGTCCACGCTTTCCAAGCCGTCTAACACGACGATGCCGTCTCCGGCATCTCCGGCTCGGGGTTTGTTGTTGACTAGTTCCGAACGCGAGGCGACGAGCGCTTCGTCGTTGGCCGAGGCGTACAACGTGACGCGCGGGATGCGCTTGACGAACTTCGGCGCGAGTTGGTCTTTGAAGACGTCGGCGTCGATGTCGGGGGCCGCGAGAACGATTTCGCGAATCCGGCACTCGGGGCCGTCCAGCGCCTCCATCCTTCGCCAGCTCGACCAATGTGCGGGCCAAGATCCGATTGCCCATGCTGTGGGCGACGAGGTGAACGCGTTTCGCCTTCGAATCGCTCAGCAGATTCTTCAAGAATTCTTGGAAGTGCGGCTGCGATCGTTCCGCTTCGTTGGAATCGGCCTGATACTGCGCGACGGTTCCTTGACTCGGCCAACTGAAGAGAATCGGTGCGCCGGGGAACCGCAGATCGTAAGCAAACTGGGCCGTTCGTTTCGCAGCCTCTTCAAACGAGTTGTTGAAGCCGTGGATGAAGACCAGCACCTCTTCTTCCGGCGAATTGGCCGCCCGATCTTTGACGAGTTCGACGAACTCGTTCCACGAATCCGAAGTGGACCTCTTGAGAAAAACGACGTGCTCCTCGGGATTTTCGCGTTCGATCTGGATCAAGAGCTTCGTAAACGGCGTCTCCAACTGCCCGACCTCGTGGTCGTGCGGAATGCTGACGTCGCACGTTCCGTACGTCATCACGGAACCGGCGCCGGCCGTGAAACCGGAGGGCGCTTGCGCCGCTTTGCGCGATTCTTGGTAGGCGTACCACAGAATTACGCTGCCCCAGAAGATCAAGCAGGCGATCAACGGCCCGACCGTGAAAAGGACCGACCGGAGATGCAAGAGGAAGAGAGCCACGAGCAGCCAAAGCAAGCACAGGCCGCCGGTGATGCCGATCCAAAAGCCCATCAGCATGACGTAGTCGACGATATGAATCCAAAACGAAGCGGGCTTCGGCGGCGCATCCGGCGTCGTCACGCGGGAGTCGCCCCGATTTGTGGCGAAGAGAATCTGCATCTTGTCGAACTGTTTGGCGGCGCCGAACAACGGCTCGATCCGCTCCCAAGCAGTGGCCGGAAGTTCCGCGGCCGGCTTGACGACCTTGGTCACGCGGTTACCAATCGGCTTTTGACCCGTGTAGGCCAGCAAATCGAGTTTGCAAGCGACTTCGACCGGCTGCTTCGATTGCAACACGACGACCGCTTCCCACGGGTTGGGTTGCGTCAGCTGGAACGTTTCGAGCTTCGACGTGACTTTCCCCGGCGACGTGTCGGACCAGGCCAGCGTTGCGCGAGCGTGCCCGCGTACGACCGCGGTCGCCAGATAAAGCTGCCGCGACGCGTTCTCCGCGAGAAACGGCTCCAGGTCTTCGAGCGCCTTCTTGAAATCGTCTTCTTGAACGGAGACCGCGCGCACCAATTCCAAATCTTCGGCCTTCACGCCGAGCCGCACGGTTTGATCGGCCGCGGCTTCGACGTCGACGAGCTTAGAAACGACCGACGAGTCTGCGGTAATCGTCAGGTTCTCGTCGACCGCGCCGCCGCGACGTTCGACGCTCGACGAGAACACCGAATCGGGTAGGCGACGGACGATTTCGAGCGTGCCGTCGGACCGAAAGGCCACGATCGCGCCGAGCAGCGACTCGTTGCGCGGCGGAAACACGACTTTCGTTCGCTCGTCGTTAACCTTGAGCTCGTCTTCGATGGAGAATCCCAACATCAGATTCATGGGCCCGGCCGGGTCTTGAGCGAAGCCGACGCCGCCGCTCAACAACACGACGATCACCGTCGCAGCAGTCAACCTCATCATCTGCCCCTCCCTTGTCGCCGAGCACTTGCCGATGAATCGCTTCGCACGCTCCGCCGCTTCCACATCTGACGAGCGCCGCGAACTCCGACATATTAACGAAATCTGAGCGAAAGAAACGGCTTGTTAAGCAGAACAAGAAAAGACACGATTCCGCTCGATGTTTCTCCTAACGTAAATTAACTAGATGACCTTGGCCGAAAGCCGACGGGATCCGCGAACGTCTTAATCTCAAGACTTTCGGAGCGGCCGAACCTTGCGGAGCGCCGATGGAAGACTTGTTCGAGCACGACGCCTACTTTCGAGTTCACCCGGCGGTCATCGTCGCCGGTTTGGCCGCGGTCGCGGCGACGGGCTTGCTGATTTGGCGGCGATTCTTCCGGTCCGATTCCGACTGATCGGCCGTGCGGCGGGATGAAAATTTGACCGGCTCGCCGGCCGAGCCGATATTGGGCGGGCTTGGAGCGTCTGAAGTACGCCGGCCTGTGTCGGCCCGTCCCTGTTTTCGTCTCTTTTCGCCGCCGAGTGATCGCATGATGTTGTGCGCCCTGACGTCCGTCGTCGCTGTCTTGCTCTTCGTTGCGCCGGCCGCTTCCGTGCGGGCCGCTGCGCCGTCGAAGCCGAACTTTATCGTCATTAATATCGACGACCTCGGTTACGCCGACATCGGTCCGTTCGGCGCGACCAAGCAGAAGACGCCGAACCTCGACCGTATGGCGGCCGAAGGTCGCAAGCTGATGAGCCATTACGCGGCGCCGGTTTGTTCGCCGTCGTGCGCGGCGCTCATGACCGGTTGCTACCCGAAGCGCGTGCTGCCGATTCCGGGCGTGTTGTTTCCGGTCGGCGCCGTCGGGCTGAACCCGGAAGAGAAGACGGTCGCCGAGTATCTCAAAGAGCTCGGCTACGCGACGGCCTGCATCGGCAAATGGCACCTCGGCGATCAACCGGAGTTTATGCCGACGAACCAAGGCTTCGACAGTTACTACGGCATTCCGTTCTCGAACGACATGGGCCCCGCCGCCGAAGGTTCTAAGAGCAGCTTCGGCGAAAAGCTGCCGAAGCCGAAGGCCGCGACCGCGCAAGAGAGCGAAGGGGAAGTCGGCCGCCGCGGCAACGCGCAGCCGCCGCTGCCGTTGGTGGAAAACTTGAAGGCGGTCGAGCGCGTGGGAGCGGCCGAACAAGCGACGATCACCCGTCGCTACACGGAGCGGGCCGCGAAATTCGTCGCCGAGCAGAAAGACAAACCGTTCTTCTTGTACCTGCCGCACAACGCCGTGCACGGTCCGCTCTATCCGGCGGAAGCGTACCGCGGCCGTTCGCAAGGGGGCCTGCGCGGCGATTGGATCGAGGAAGTCGACTGGAGCGTCGGCCAAGTGCTTGACGCCGTCCTCAACGCCGGCATCGCCGAACGGACGCTCGTGATCTTCACCAGCGACAACGGCGGCCCGCTCGGTCAAAACGCGAGCAACGCTCCGTACCGCGGCGGCAAAGGGACGACGCTCGAAGGGGGCATGCGCACCTGCACCATCGCGTGGTGGCCGGGCCGAATCGCCCCCGGCACGCAAACGCAAGAGATGACCTCAATGATGGACGTGCTGCCGACGCTCGTCGCGCTGGCCGGCGGCGCCGTCGACAAAGAACGCAAGCTCGACGGGCTCGACGTGTCGCCGCTGCTCGTCGGTGCGGCCGACGCCCGTTCGCCGCGGCAAGAGTTTTGCTTCTTCCACGGCTTCAAACTCGATGCCGTACGGCAAGGCCCGTGGAAGCTGCACCTCGGCGACGGTGCGCTCTACCACGTGAACGACGACCCGGCCGAGAAGCAAAACGTTTCCTCGGCTCATCCCGACGAAGTGAAGCGGCTCGAAGCCTTGGCCGCGGCGATGGCCGCAGACTTGGGGGCGAAGAACGACCTCGGCCCCGGCGTGCGTAAGTTGGGACGCGTCGAGAAGCCAAAGCCTTGGATCAGCGTCGACGGCCGGTTCCGCGACATCGAACCGTAAGCCGACGCGGAGCCCGTCGTCGCCGCGTTACGCTCCGATCACCTTCGCCACGGTCTGCATCGTCGCCTTCTGGCGGTCGTGCACAAACTGCATCGCCTTCGCAACCTTGGCCTGCGCCGCGGGATAGTCGGCGTCGATCGTCAGCAGCGTATCGAGCATTTTGGAGGCCGGCGTCGAGTCGAACTCCAAGAGCCATTCGGGAAGCCCGATGTCGCGGAACATCCAACACTTCGGGCTGTGAAACTCCGAGAACGTGTGCACGATCGGCGTGCCGTTGGCCAGCGCGATGATGAGCGAATGCGGCTCGTGGCAAACGGCCGTGTGTGCGACGGCGAACACCGACGCGGCTTCGTCGGCGTTCCAAAACCGGTCACGGTTCACGACGTGGCTCTGCACGTCGGCCGGCAACGGATCGAAGAGCAGCCGCTTGTTGTGAGCCGCTTCCTTTTCCACCTCGGGCGCGATCAACACTTTGTAGCCGGTCCGTTTGACCCAGCCGGTGATCAGCTCGCGAAACACGGCGGCCCGGCGTTCGTCGTCGGCCTTTTGCTGCGGCGTGGCATGCAGCGGGTTCAGCGGCGGGCCGTCTTTCCCTTTGTGCTTGGCCGTGTGCGTGCGTAGTTGAATCGTGATGAACTTGCGCGGCTCGAGCCCGAACTGTTGTAGCCACGGCAGCGCGCGATCGTCGTCGCGAACGTCAATGCCGAAGCAGCCGTCGGGCCCGAATTCCAACACGGGCGACTTCACGCCGCCGGCCTGCAACGTCTTCAGCGTGTTGCCGTCGCGGCAATAAATGAACGCCGCCGAACTCAAGATGTCGACCGCCTTCCGCCCGGCTTCCCCTTCCACGATGTTCGGGAAGTACGACTGTCCGTAAATCCCGAACGGCTTGCCGTTGTCGCGGCACCACGCGTACGTTCCCAGGTCTTGCCCCATGCCCGAGTTGCGCAGGAAAAGATCGGCCTCCGCGAACGCTTGCTTGAGCGGCTCGTCGAGCGGGCCGCGCTTGTCGTCGAACTTGCCGCGAAGAATTTCCACCTTGGGAAACCGGCGGCGCAGCATGCTCTCGATCTCGGCGTTCAGGCTCGCCGCCCATAACACCGTGCGCACCTGCGGCAGATGCTCTTCCAGAATTCGCAGCGTGCCCGGCGTATGACCGATGTCGCCGATGTTCACCGTATCCCAAGCCGAACGGAGCAAGATGGTCTTCGGCTTGGCGTCCGCCGCCGCCGAGCGACGCTCCGCACCCAAAGAAAGCCATGCCCCTGCGGCGACGGCGGCCGTTGCGTTGCCGAAAAACTTACGACGAGATGTGAGCATGAGATGACCTGACGAACCTGGAAAGCGGAGCACCGTGCAACGAAACCGCAGCGCCTACGCCGCGGGCAATCGTCCCTTCAGTCCCTTCAAACGGAACGAGAAGCCGATCGCGGCCACGCCGATCATGATCAAGAAAACACCGATCACCAGCGCCATCGCCAAAGCCCCCTCGCCGGGGCGAGCGATGAGAAACGCCCCGAAGCCGATCGAGATCAGGCCGGAAAGCCCGATCCACCATTCGTTGTCGATCACCTTGCGCAGCCGAATGGCGACGATGATTTCCATCACGCCGCGGGCAATCGCCCAGCCGGCGATCAGCGACAAGAGCAAGATGCCGGTCAGCCCGGGCCACGCCAACGTCGCGATGCCGAAGCCCACGCCCACAAGCCCCAGCAAAATCATTTCCCACCACGGCCGACCTTCCGCGCCGCCGCCGAAGCCCATGAAGACGCAGCCCAGCCCGTCGATGAGCGAGCTGATGCCGATGAGCAGAATCAAGACGTACAGCGTCAACGCGGGATGTGCGATCGTCGCAATGCCCGCAGCCAGCGCCAGGATGCCGCGTAGCAAAACCACCCACCAACGATCGGCCAAGACTTGCAGCATGATGTCACCTCGAAAAGTTTGCGGCCCGTCGATGGAAACGGAGCGGCGCGAGCGGGGCGATGCGAAACAACCGGCTCCGCGCATTCTAGCATCACCCGCGGTAAGTCGTGACGCTGCCGACGGAATCCACTTATCCGAGGGTGCAAACGCACTAGATTTTTCCGCTCGCAGGCTTGCACGGCCGCTAAGCGTGATAAGCTGCCGCTTTACGTGAAGCGTCTTTGAATACGGCATCTGTCGGTCTGCGGAGTTGCGTCGCCATGAAGCATGTCGTGATCGTCGGCGGCGGGTTCGCCGGAATGAACGCCGCCAAAGGCCTCGGTGATGCGCCGGATCTCCGCGTGACGCTCGTCGACCGCAACAATCACCACCTCTTCCAGCCGTTGCTCTATCAGGTGGCGATGGCCGGCCTCAGCCCGGCGGATATCGCCGCGCCGATTCGCAGCATGCTCTCGGGCTACGCAAACATCCAAGTGCTGCAAGGGGACGTTCGCAAGCTCGACCTGACAGACAAGAAGCTGACGACCGACTTCGGCGAACTCTCGTTCGACTATTTAATCCTGGCGTGCGGCGCGCGGCACAGCTACTTCGGCCACGAAGAGTGGGAAGAACACGCGCCCGGCCTGAAAAGCTTGGAACAAGCCACGGAGATTCGCCGCCGCGTTCTCTTGGCCTACGAAGAAGCCGAGCGGAGCGGCAATGCTGAAGATCGCAAACGTTACCTCACGTTCGTAGTCGTCGGCGGCGGACCGACCGGCGTCGAGCTGGCCGGCGCGATCGGCGAAATGAGCCGGTTCACGCTCGCCAAAGACTTTCGCAACATTGATCCGACGCAGGCCCGCGTCATTCTGCTGGAGGCGGGTCCGCGGATTCTGCCGATGTTCAGCGAACCGCTGGCGAAGCGCGCCGTGCGCGATCTGGAATCGCTCGGCGTGCAAGTTTGGGTCAACAGCGCCGTGACGAGCATCGACCGTGAAGGGGTCGACGTCAAAAGCGAACGCATTCGCACGGCCACGGTGCTGTGGGCCGCGGGCGTGGAAGCTTCACGCCTCGGCAAAGCGTCCGGCTTGGAGACGGATCGGGTCGGCCGCGTCGTCGTCGAGCCGGACCTCAGCGTGAAAGGTTTTCCGTACGTGTTCGTCGCCGGCGATCAAGCGACCTTCACGCATCAGACGGGCAAGCCGCTTCCCGGAACCGCGCCGGTCGCCATGCAGCAAGGGCGATACCTCGCCAAGCTCATTCGCAGCGACGCCGCCGGCGGTCCGCGCGAACCGTTTCAATTCACGGACAAAGGCCAAATGGCGACGATCGGCCGCAGCCGGGCCATCGTGGAAGTCGGCCGTTGGAAACTCGCCGGCTTCAAAGCCTGGGTGATGTGGCTGGTCGTCCACATTTACTACCTCACCGGCTTCCGCAGCCGATTGCTCGTCGTGCTGCAATGGGCTTGGTCCTACCTCTGGTTTCGCCGCGGAGCCAGGCTCATCGTGCCGAAGACCTGGCGCTTCTACGAACCGACGCCGCCAGATGCGCCGTAGTTTGCGGACGGCAATTATTTGCCCGAACTCTTCGAGTGGAGGACCAAGTATTGATCCGATTCCACAAAATCAACGAGCTCGTTCCGCCATTTGTCGACGTCCGCGTCAGCACACGTCGACGACTTCAGTAGAGATAGAATCTGGTTTTCAAGGATCGACCGCGCGACAACGAGATAGAGTTGCCCGGGTTCTCCGCAGCTTTCATACAGGCCTAACGTGAGTTGGCCGAGTTGCCCTTCGTAAGTCGCGTCATCCGTCGGTCCGAGGCAGATACTCACTACGACGCCGTCCGGCCTCTCTCCCTTTAGACAGTACATCCCTCCGTAGTAACCGTAGTGCGCCACTTCGCTAAGTGTGACGCTTTCCGGCAATCGCAGTAATTGATCCGCCGCGTTCGAGTGAATTTGCATATTACTACGAAGATCGCTGCGGCTTCTTACCCTTGATTCGCCCGCCACACTCGTAGCGTGTTCTCGCCGAGAACCTTGCGGATCACGTCGTCCGAGTGACCGCGTTGCACCAGGCCGATCGTGAAGAGCGGCCAGTTCGTCCAGGCGATGCTTTCGGCCGCGCCGGATGTTTCGCGATATTCAAAGTCCGGCCAGAGGTGTTCCCAGCGCGCACCCGACGAGCGCGGCGTGCTGCCGTCGGCTCGCTTGCCGATTTTCTCACTCTCGGCTTTCGCGTTGCGCGAGGCGTAGGCGATGTCGGTGCCGATCGCCACATGCTCCGCGCCAAACTTTTTGATCGCGTAGTCGAGGTGATCGAGGAACGCGTTGATGTCTCCCTTGCCGCCGAGAAACTTCGGGATGCAGCAAATTCCGAATAGCCCGCCCGTGTCGCAGATGGCCGCCAACGTCTTGTCGTCCTTGCCGCGGTAGTGATCTTGCAACGCCGCGCAGGCCGTGTGGCTGGCGACCATCGGTTTGGCCGAAGCCTTCGCCGCTTCGAAGCTCGTGCGCCGGCCGCTGTGGGCCACGTCGACGATAACGCCGGCTCGGTTCAGTTCGGCGATCGCGATCTTGCCGAAGTCGCTCAAGCCCGCATCGCTCGCTTCGCCGCAACCGTCACCCAGCGGATTGCGCCGGTTGTACGTGAGGTGCATCATCTGCACGCCAAGCTGTTTGAAGAGCCGCACGTGCCGCAGTTCGTCGCGCGTACTTTCCATCGCGCCGCGCAGCGGCACGCCGTTCGTCGTAAACGCCAAGCAAACGCGGCCGGCTTTCTTGGCCGCCGTCACGTCGTCGGGCTTGATGGCTTTCGGGCACACGTCTTCGAGCCGATCCGTGAGATACGTGAATCGCGAGAGCCGCTTCAAGAGCCGGAGCGTTTCATTGCTCTCTTCTCCGGCGTTCTGAAAAATGCAGGTGACGCCGGCCGCATGAAACGCTTCCAAAAACTCGCGCCGCTCCGCGTCGTCGAGCCCGGCCCGCGTCATGCCCATCTCTTCGCGCAGGTCCGTCAGTTCGGCGTCGCTCGCCCCGCCGAGCATGAATTGTCGGTAAGCCGCGCCGTCGAGCGCGGCCCGCGGGGCGAAGCCGTAACTGTCGAACACGACGGACGACGCATGCAGCTCCAACCCGTGTTCGACTTCGCGGTCGCTCGGTTGCAAGATGCTCAGCGCATTCTGCCGGGCCTTTTGAATCACTTCGTTGTCCGACGAGAGCGGCCCCGCCTCGGCCCGCCGTTCGGAGAAGCTGCGTAGCGACAAAGCGGCTCCGGCGGCGGAGCCCAACAGCGTACGACGAGTCAAGCGCATGGAAATGTCTCGCGAGGGAGGAAGCGCGGGGCGGGAGCGGATAGGATAATTTGCGACGAGCCGTGACGCGAGCGCTAGAGTTATTGAGACCGCTGATTTCACATACTAGCCCCGACGCGCAAGCGAGGGGTTACGAAGAGGCGGACGACGACAGAGTGCGCGGAGTTCCCGGAGAGAAGGGAAGGCAAGAAATCTTGCTCCGGGAACTCCGTGCACTCTGTTGTTGATGTCTTGGGAATATCCCCTCGCTTGCGCGTCGGGGCTGGTATTTGCCGCTGCGTCGTGAACTTAGGTCTGCGACTAAATCAAATCTATGGATCTCTCGATTCCCAACGCCGCTCGGATCGACGCGGCCGTGCGCCTCGCCGGCACTTTGCAACAGCGGGCGACCGAGCTGCAAACCGCGGCCGAGCGTCGTCAGCAGGCCGAGCTCGATCGGATGCTGCGCACGCCCGCCGACAAAGCGACGCTCGTGCAGTTGACGGACCAAGCCTTTCGTTCGCAGCAGGCCGCGCGCACCGCCGAGCAGTTCACGCACATTCTCGACGTGCAGGGCATCCCCCGGTTCTTCAGCCCGGTCGACCGCGCACTCTTGCGCGGCTTTCAAACCTTCGGTGATTGGCTGCCGAGCGTCACCGTGCCGCTCGTGAAAGCTCATCTGCGGCACGAAACGGCCAACGTCGTCCTGCCGGCCGAACCGGAACTCTTGCGCGAACACCTGCAAGCCCGGCGCGAGCAAGGGGTGCGGATGAACCTGAACTTTCTCGGCGAAGCCTTGCTCGGCGAGGAAGAGGCCCAGCACCGGCTCGATAAGTACCTGCAAACGCTGCAAACGCCGGAAGTCGAGGTGCTGTCGGTCAAGATTTCGACGATCTATTCGCAGATCTGGCCGATCGCTCGCGAGCACACGTTGCGACAACTCTGCGACCGCTTGGAGCTGCTCTACCGCGAAGCGTCGCACGTTCGTTACACGCGACCCGACGGCGCGACGGTGCCGAAGTTCGTCTACCTCGACATGGAGGAATACCGCGACCTTTCGCTCACGGCCGAGGCCTTCATTCGCACGCTTTCGCGCCCGGCCTGGAGCGCACCAGCGGCGGCATTGCGCTGCAAGCCTACGTGCCCGACTCGTTCCTCGTGCAGCAACGGCTCACCGCCTGGGCTCGCGAGCGTACGGCCAAGGGCGGAGCACCGATCACGATTCGCATCGTGAAAGGGGCCAACATGGAGATGGAGCGCATCGACGCCGCGCTCCACGATTGGCCGCAGGCGCCGTATCGCACCAAGGCCGAGACCGACGCCAACTACAAGCAGATGCTCCACTACGGGCTGAAGCCCGAGCATCTCGACGCCGTGCGCATCGGAATCGCGTCGCACAATCTGTTCGACGTGGCTTACGGGCTGACGCTGGCCGCGGCGGCGGAAGCCGGCGACCGCGTGCAGTTTGAAATGCTCGAAGGGATGGCCAATCATCAGCGACGAGCGTTGCTCGAACAAACCGAGCGGCTTTTGCTCTACGCGCCGGCGTGCCGCAAGGAAGAGTTTCTCAACGCGATCGGGTATCTGATCCGCCGGCTCGACGAAAACACCGGCGCGGAGAACTTCCTCGGTCACGCGTTTCGCCTGCAAGTCGGCAGCGAAGATTGGGACAAGCTCGAAGCCGGCTTTCGCGCGGCGTTTGCCACCCGCATTGCGAACGAGCCGCGCCGCACGCAAGATCGCAATACGGAAACGTTCGCCGCGCCGCGCGTCGAACGCTGGTGGAAGGATTTTGAGAACGAGCCCGACACCGATTGGAGCTTGCCGCAAAACGGAGCTTGGGCCGAAGCGATCACGGCCGGCGCGAAACAGTATGCGGGGGATGCGGCGACGCCCGGCTTCGTCGTGCCGGCCGTCGTCGCCGGCGGCGAACTGCGCGACCTGAAGCAGATTCCCTGCGTTGATCCCTCGCGACCCGGCGCGGCCGTGACGAGTTACGCTCAAGCCGGATCGGCGGAAGTCTCCGCGGCCCTGGCTTGCGCGAAGGCCGATCCCGACGGCTGGCGCGTTCGCACGGTCGACGAGCGCAGCGAAGTGCTGGGGCGCGTCGCGGTCGAGCTGCGCAAGCGGCGCGGCATTCTCATGCGGGCCGCATTGCTCAACGGCGGCAAGCTGCTCACCGAAAGCGATCCGGAAGTTTCCGAAGCGATCGACTTCGTGGAGTTTTATCGGGCTACGGCGCGGCGCTGGTTCGGCTTGGAAGCCGTGGCCGCGAAGCCGTGCGGCACCGTGGTCGTCGTCCCGCCGTGGAACTTTCCGATCGCCATTCCCTGCGGCGGCATTGCGGCGGCACTGGCCGCGGGCAACACGGTGATTCTCAAACCCGCCTCGGATACAGTGCTCATCGCCTGGGAACTTTGCCAAGCGTTTTGGGCCGGCGGTGTCTCGCGCAAGACCTTGCAGTTTGTCCCGTGTCCCGGTCCTGGGCCCGGCAGCGAGCTCGTGAGTCACGATGATGCGAATGCCGTCATTCTCACCGGCGGCACGGAAACCGCACTCCGCATGCTCGCACTCAAGCCGACCATGCGACTGAGCCGCTGAAACCGGCGGCAAGAACGCCACGATCGTCACGGCGTTAAGCGACCGCGAACTGGCGATCAAGCACGTCTTACATTCGGCCTTCAGCCACTCAGGGCAGAAATGTTCGGCCACTTCGTTGCTGCTGCTCGACGCCGAAGTGTACGACGATCCCGAGTTCAAACGGATGCTCATCGATGCGGTGCGCAGCTTGCGCGTCGGCAGCGCTCACGACTTGGCGAGCCGTGTGGGGCCGCTGATCCGCGAGCCGAGCGGCGTTTTGGAAACGGCGCTGAAGACGCTGGAGCCGGGCGAAAGTTGGGCCGTCATGCCGCGGCAAGTCGGCGACAACGCAAGGCTCTGGTCTCCGGGCGTGAAGTACGGCGTGCAACCCGGCGGCGTCACGCATCGCACGGAGTTTTTCGGCCCGGTGCTCGGCGTGATGCGCTACGAGCGATTGGCCGATGCGATCGACATGGTCAACGCCACGGGCTACGGCCTAACCGGCGCGATTCACAGTCTCGACGAACGTGAGATCGCCCAATGGAAGGCCGGCGTGCAAGTCGGCAACTTGTACATCAACCGCGGGACGACCGGCGCGATCGTGTTGCGGCAACCGTTCGGCGGGATGGGCCTTTCGAGCGTCGGGCCCGGCATGAAAGCCGGCGGGCCGAACTACGTCGCCTGCTTCATGGACTTTGTCGACGTCGAAACCGATCGCCCGGCGGATCGTAAGGCGATCGAAAACGCCGACCTCGCGGCGTTGGCCGGCCGTTTCGACGTGAAGCAACCGGAGGAAGCGAGGCTCGTGCGCACGATGGCGAGTTACGATCGGGCCTGGCGCGCCGAATTTTCCCGCGAGCACGATCATCTGCGGTTGCTCGGCCAAGACAACATCCGACGTTACCTGCCGTGGCGCGAGGTGCTGGTGCGCATCGAGCCGAATGATTCCTTGTACGAAGTGTTCGCGCGGGTTGCGGCAGCCCGCGTGACCGGAGCCCGCGTGCTCGCTTCTTACGCGCCGGGCACCGACGAAAAACTGCTCGACCGTTTGGATGCGGCGACCGAATCCTGGGCCGCAGGCATCGAGATCATGGAAGAAACCGATGAGGAGCTGATCGCACATATCGACGCCGCGACATTGTTGCGCGTTCGCTACGCGGCCCGCGAGCGCGTCGGCCCGGAAGTTCGCACGGCCGCGGCCCAGCGCGGCCATTGGATTGCCGACGTGCCGGTCGTGGGCGAAGGGCGCGTCGAGCTGTTGTGGTACGTTCGCGAACAGAGCATCTCGTACGACTATCATCGGTACGGTAATCTGGGAGTTCGCGCCGACGAGCCGCGCCGCGCGGTGGAATAGTCAACGTCGGCGGCACGCTCCCCAAAGCCGTTCCCTTGAGATACTCCGATGATGTTGTTGCGTAGTCTGCTCGCGCTGGTTGCACTGTTCGCCGCTTGCCGAACTTCCGTCGCCGAGGATGCGGCGAAGTTGCCGCCGAAGGAGAAGTTTCATCTGTTCCTCTTGGTCGGCCAATCGAACATGGCCGGCCGCGGCAAGGTGGAGCCGAGCGATCAAACGCCGAACCCGCGCGTGCTGATGTTTAATAAGGAAGGAGCCTGGGTTCCCGCGGTCGACCCGATGCACTTCGACAAGCCGACGGCGGGCGTCGGCCTCGGGCGAACCTTCGGGTTGCTCGCAGCCGAAGCCGACCCGACGATCACCGTCGGCCTGATTCCGTGCGCTCACGGCGGTTCGCCCATCGAGAGCTGGCAGCCCGGCAAATTCTTCGCGCAAACGAAAGGTCACCCCTGGGACGATACGATGCTCCGCGCGAAAGCGGCGCTGGAGCACGGCACGCTGAAGGGGATTCTCTGGCATCAAGGAGAATCGGACGCCAACGACAACGCGGCCCCCACGTATCAGGCCAAGCTCGACGACCTTGTGACCCGCTTTCGCAAGGAACTCTCGGCCGACGACGTGCCGTTCATCGTCGGACAACTCGGCAAGTTTGCCGACGCTCCGTGGGCGATCCAAAAGGAACAAATCGACGCGGCCCATCGCGGCTTGCCGGAGCGCGTGAAGAACACGGCCTACGTCTCGGCCGAAGGTTTGCAGCATAAAGGAGACAAGGGGCACTTCGACTCCCCGGGCTACCGCGAGCTCGGCCGCCGCTACTTCGCGGCCTATCAGAAGCTCACCGCCGCGCAACCGGCGGCTTCGTCGAACTCGGCGACGGAAGCCAAGCCCGCCGCACCCGCGAAGCCAAAACTCAAAATCACGCCGGGCCAAGTGATCGTGCCGACCGACGCGATGCGCCGCCCTTGGGGCGAGCTCGTGAGCGTCGACTTGGAGAAGCGCACCGGCATGTTTCGCAGCGAGAGCACGGACGAGATCATGCCGTTCACGGTGATGCCGTACGCCGAGCTGCTGCATCATGCGGCGTTCGGCGATCTGGACGATTACCGCGTCGGCGAGCGAGCCATCTTCCGCCTGCACGAGAACGACGCCGGTCAATGGACGTGGCTCACTTACATTCAAGACGAGATGAACTTCTTGAACGGCCACAAGGAGTATTACCACGTCGATGCGATCGATCCCGTCAAACGGACGTTCACGTTCACGCAGGCCAACCTCGACAAAAGCTTCGTTCGTCAGCAGGGGCTGGTGTTGGAAACCGACGCCGAAACGCGCTTCTGGAAAAACGGCGAGCCGGCGAAGTTTGAAGACGTGCAAGTCGGCACGCCGCTGCGGACGAAAACTCACGGCGCCGGAAAAGGGGCGCGGCGTATCTGTTGGGAAGTGTTTCTCGACGAGCCGAGCCTGCTGAAGTTTCAAGCCGAGCAGAAGGCCGCGCATGCGAAGAAGCTGGCTGAGTTCGGCGGGCCGGGCTATGTCGATCGGTCGGCCGACGGCGAAGTCGACGTGACGCTCTTCCAAGAAACCGGCGAGATCGCCCGCGGTTTGAAACCGAAGCAGATCGTGCAAATCGCCCCGGCCGGCGACGACCGACGAGCGAAGCAAGGGCCGGTGCCGGCCGTGGTCGTCTCGGCCCGCATGCAAGGGAATCTCGGCAAGGCGACGTTGCGAATCGAGAGCGATTCGGTGGAGCCCGAGTTCCGCGTCGGCGGGCTTTGCCGCATTTGGGCCGCCAAATAGCACGCCTAACCTTCTTGCGGCGGCGAACCGCACCCGGCTCGCCGTCCGGCCCGAAGTGCGTAGAATAGTAATATGTCCACCGTTGAAGCTCCTGCCGGATGTGCTCTTTGCGGACGTGAGAAACCGCTCACGTTTCACCATCTGATTCCGCGCAAACTGCACGGCAAACCGCGCTTCAAGAAGCGGCACACCAAAGACGAACTGCGAAACCGGGGCATCGATATCTGCCGGCTCTGTCATGACGGGCTGCATGCTCTGTTGACCGAGCGCGAACTCGGCGAGACGTATCACACGCTCGAAGCGTTGCGCGAACATCCCGGCGTGGCCAAACACGTGGCTTGGGTGCGCAAGCAGAAGTAAAGTCCGCCGGCATCCGCGAGAGGTCGGCACGGCAAAGCGACGCGGCTTGCCCGTGTTCGCACTTGCGATACGATTGAACCTGTCAGAAGTATTCGGCCTTTCGGCCCCGGACGAGACGCGCCGTACCCGGTCATGCGAAGACGACGCCTTGTCATCCGCTTTGCGCGGAAAAGGAGTCGTCCGTGGCTTGGATCATTCTTATTGTCGCCGGGCTTTTGGAAACCGGCTGGGCGATCGGGCTCAAGTACACCGACGGGTTTACGAAGCTTTGGCCTAGCGTCTTGACCGTGCTCGGCATCGTCGCCAGCATGTATCTGCTCTCGGTCGCGGCCCGCACGTTGCCCATCGGCACCGCTTACGCCGTTTGGGTCGGCATCGGCGCGGCCGGCGCGGTGTTGCTCGGCATGTTGCTCTTGGGAGAGCCGCGCAACCCGGCCCGCTTGTTCTTCTTGGTCCTGCTCTTGGTCTCGATCGTCGGCCTGAAGTTCACCGGCGAATAACGCCCGCCGTCCGCCGTTCGGAGGAATCGCACGATGCACTCGATTCGTAAGTTCCCAATTCGCACGCTCGCGTCGACAGTCGCTGCGGCCGTCGCGCTCTCGCTCGCCTGCGGCACGGCCCGCGCGGAGGAAAAGCCCGGCATGGTTTTGAAGCACATCGTCATGTACAAGTTCAAAGACGATCAGAAGCCCGAGCAGATCCAAGAGGTGGTCGATACGTTCGCCGGCCTCCCCGCGAAGATCGACAAGATCATCGGCTTCGAGCACGGCACGAACGTGAGCCAGGAAGGGAAGTCGGAAGGGTTCACGCACGTCTTCACCGTGACGTTTCGCGACCAAGCCGGCTTGGCCGATTATCTCGTGCATCCGGCGCACCTGCACTACGTGAGCGTGGTGAAAGATCGCCGCGAGAAGGTGATCGTGTTCGACTATTGGACGAAGCCGTAGCGGACGGGCGCGAGGCGTCGGGATAGTCGCTAGGAAACAGAGCAAAGAGAGATCCACATGTCGGCGCATAACATTCGAGCCGTGTCGTCGTTGGCCTGCATTTTTGCCGTCGCGTCGAGCTTCGTCATTTCGTCACCGGCCGACGCCGCGGAGCCGGTGCGCGTCGCCATCTATGCCGACACGGGGATTTCGCCGAAAGGTCCGACGAACCTCGAACGCTGCCTCTCCCAAGACGCCGGCTTCACGACGGAGCGGGTCAAGGCCGACGACATCCGCGCCGGCAAGCTCGAGAAGTTCGACGTCGTGATCTTCCCCGGCGGCAGCGGCTCCAAACAAGGCAACGCCTTGGGCGAGGACGGGCGTGCGGAAGTGAAGAAGTTCGTCGAAGCCGGCCACGGCTACCTCGGCATTTGCGCGGGGGCTTACCTCGCCAGCGCCGATTACTCTTGGTCGCTCCATTTGCTCGACGCCAAGGTGCTCGACCGCAAGCACTGGGCGCACGGCAACGGCGACGTCGAACTGACGCTCAGCCGCTGCGGGCAGGATCTTGTCAAAGCCGGTGCGGACACGGTCACCGTGCGTTACGCCCAAGGCCCGCTTTTAGCGCCCGCCGAAAAGGCCGACATTCCCGACTACGAAGTGCTCGCCACGTACAAAACCGAGATCGCCAAAAACGGGGCGCAGCCCGGCGTGATGCTCGGCACGACGGCGGCCGCGCGCAGGCGCGTTCGGCGAAGGTCGCGTGTTTTGCTACAGCCCGCACCCGGAAGCCTACGGCAACCTGGATCACTACATCCAAGCGGCCGTGCGCGTGGACGGCGAAACAAGACGCGGCCGCGCCTGCGACGGCCGCTCCCGCACCCCAGCCGGCTACTTCGCCGTAAGCGGGACGACGCGGAAGTCTTTCAGCGCGAGCGTGCCGAACGAGAACCCGAGGCCGACGACCGTCTTCGGTCGGGCGAGCGACGGATGCTCGACCTCGGCCGTGAAGTCGTCGCCGATGGAAACGACGGCCTTCGCGCCGCGCAGCTCCACGTTGACTTTCGTCCAAGCCCCTTCCGGCAGCTTCGGGCCGGTGCGCGAGAGCGGCAGCGATTTGTGATCCCCGCCCGGCGGAAACGCCAAGATCACCGTTCCACGTTCGGACGTCACGAAGCGAAACACGTGCCCTTCGGCGCCGTTGACGGTGAAGACGAACGTCTTGAGCTTCTCCGGCTTGTACGCGAACTGAATCGCGGCGTCCGTGAACGCGGCGTCGTACCAAATCACGGGCCCGTGATCTTTGAACTTCTTGAAGAGCTCGTCGTCCTGCGTGCAAACGGCCGTGCCGTCGCCGATTTTCCAAGGCCCGCGCGTCGCCCGGCGTCCGGCAAGTTCCCCCGTGTAAGAATCTTCCACGAGCGGTTGGACCTCGGCGCCGAACGCCGCGCCCGTCGCAAGGCATACGCTGAGAACACCGAAGAGGAATGGAGCTTTCATAGAACCTGTTCTCTACAAAAAGTTGAGCCGGCGAATTGCTTCGCAGGAGTTCTGACGCTTGCCGGCCACAAATAATTTGCGAAGAAATCTAGGTCGGTTCCTCATATTCGCGCGTGCGAAATACCAGCCAAGCGGCGGCGAGCGTTGCCGCGGTGATCGTCCAGAGCGCCGATCCTCGCATCATACGCCGGGTACGGATCGAGCCATTGCGTATCGGAGGCCGAAAGGCCGTGATCGACGCCGGCGTCGTACATCAGCGAGCGGCCGTAGTAGTTGATCGCCACTTGCTTGATGATGCCCGGCACGTTGCCGAGCAGCACTTCCATGAACAGCGGCGTAGATCAGAGCGGCAATCGACGGCGTGACGAAAGAGCACCGCGAAGGCAAATGGAACATCGCAGTAGTACGCGACCGACATGAAGAAGACGGCCGGCAGGTAGGCATCGAACGCGCGAGCCGACCGGCGGGTCCTGCGAGCCGGCAGAAGAGCCACGAATCCGCCGCACGTGAACACCGATCACCAGCCGGCAACGCAGCGGCGAATTTGGCCGAGCAAAATCAAACCACCGCGGCAACGGACCGAATGAAGTAGAAACACCAGCGTGCGATCCTCACGATCGCCGCCGAGGCTCGCCGTGCCGTAACATCAGGGCACAGAGCGGCATCGATGAAACGAGTGCGTAACACTGTAGAGCAGGAAATTGCTCAACGAGTTGAAGGCGACGATCTCGTCGGCCGAGCGGCCAAAGCTGCGACTGCCAGACGAAACAGCCCGCACGCCGATGAGCGGCAGCAGCAACATGAGGGTGCCGATCGACCAGAACAACCGGCGAAACGAAAGCAGACAGAGCGTCGACGAAGGCCCGCAGCGTTCTCATGACGCGCTCCGCTGCAAGTAACCGAACACCGCCTCGGCTCCGGCGTCGAGCGTTTCCAGCCGCTGCGATTTCGAGGCCGTGTTCGAGCGACCAACGCGTTGAACTGCGCGAAAAATTCCTGCGGCGCTCGGCGTGCGGAGCGTCACGACGTCGCCACGAACTTCGACATGCGGGTCGCCCGGCAGTTCGACGCAGAGTGCCGCCGACCGTCGGGCCTCGCGGCGATTCGATCCGAATCGTCAGCGGTTCGTCGTTGAGTTAGCGTACGTAGCTCGGCCAATGTTCCCTCGGCGAGAATTCGCACGCGCCCGCGACTGAGCATCACCAACCGATCGGCAAAGTCTGCTCCACCTCGGCCAGCAAATGGCTCGACACCACGACCGTCGTCCTTGGCCGGCCAGTTCGCGGATCAAATCGTTGATCTCGCGCCGCCCGCCCGGATCGATGCCCGTGAGCGGTTCGTCGAGCAGAGCACCTGCGGTTCGTGAGCCACGGCCTGAGCCAGCTTGATCCGCTGCCGCATTCCGTGGCTATAACCTCTCATTCGTCGCTCGGCCCGATCGACCATGCCGACCAATTCCAGTGCCGTCTCGGTGCGCGCCGATTTCGTTTCGCTCCCGATAGCCGAGAGCTGCGTCAAGGTCAGCACAAACTCGCGGCCGGTCATCTCTTCGTAAAACAATTCACTTCCGGGGCAGTAGCCCAGCAACCGTTTCGCGGCGGAGCTAAGCGCGTCGTGCGGGCCGACCTGCACGCTGCCTGAGACGGCCGCAACCGGCCCGACGCGAGCTTAATCAGCGTCGATTTGCCGGCGCCGTTGTTGCCAAGCAGACCGGTAATACCTGGCTCGAAGCGTAGCGAGACTTCGTTCACGCCGATCACCGGGCCGTAGAACTTCGTGACCTCGTCGAACGTCAGGGCGTGCCGGCGTGCGCTCGGCCTATGCTCAGCCACCTCGACGGCGCGCACTCTTCGAACAACGCGACAGTGCGACCGCCGTCAGACGACGAGAACCAACCGCGGTGTGCTCAGTTCGCGATCGCTCCGTGTGCGGAACTGCCGAAAAAGAATCTGCCGGCTCAGACGAAGATCTTTCCACGGATCGAGAAGTATCCACTCGCGCATCGCCGGTGCTTCGCGAAGACGAAGCCAAGCGGCCCAGCAAGACGAACAAGCTCGACCACACGACGGCGATCGGCGCGAGCTTTTGCAAATATGCCGGCCGCGGCCAGCCACACGGCCAGCACCGCGCCGAGTACTGATCCATAACCCAAGATCGACGGCACGATGCGCCAATTTTCGCGCCAGTAATCGAACGATGTCGTGAACATGCCGAACTCAAGAAACAGCAACAACGCCGGGAGCACGGTAAGCAACCACACGACTCGACGATCGCCGAGAGTTTGCCTGCGATGATAATGCCGACGATCGAGGCGGCGCGAGAGATAAAACGGCAGCACGCCGTCGCGGAAATCGCTGCCGACGACAAGCTCCCGCAGAACGCCAGCAAGATCATCACGACGAAGCTCTGCTGCTCCATGAAGTCGAGATAGCCCGTGTCTTGCGGATCGGCCGCGTCCGGGCTGAAGCCGAACGTGCGGAGCATTCCATTTTGCATTTCCGGAGGGATCTGCATTTGCGTGAGCGCGTAGATCACGGCCCAGTAAACGAGAAACTGCGAGATGCCGACGGCGTAGATCACCCAATACGCCTTGCGCCGCAACACTTGCAGGAGCGTCGTACGGACGACGGCCGCGGTGCCGCGCCACGTGCCGACGACACCGCGCCCCAACGCGCCCGACCAACGGTGATAATGGGCGGCGTCAATTCCCATCGGCACGAACCTCTTCGCGACGGAGTTGGGCGAAGGCGGCGCCGGCGATCTGCGCAACGCGATCGGCGGGCGACCGCGCAGTGACCCGGAAGAACAATTGCTCCAGGTCTTCCTGTTCGGCGCGGAGTTGCACGATCACGGCCTCCGCCTGCGCGGCGAGTTCGAAGAACCGTACGGTGCGCCACTCCGGCGGCACGACGACATGCGCCAAGTGCTCGCCGCCGACGGTCGTCGACTCCGCCCCGAGGTGCGATCGTCCGTCTCGACCGTGACGCCCGCCGTGCGCAAGGCCGCGGTCAGCGGTTCGCGCGGGCCGCGCAAGACAAGACGAAACGGCTGGTCGTGCGTTGCTTCAATTCCTCCAGCGAGCCGGCCCGGGCGACCGTTCCTTGGTGCATCACCACCACTTGTTTGCAGATGCGTTCGATGTCCGCCAGCAGATGCGTGCAGAGGATCACGCTCTTGCCGGTTTGCGCGATGAGGTCTTCGATCGTCCGCAGCATCGCCGTGCGGCCGGCCGGATCGAGCCCGTTCGTCGGTTCGTCGAGCAGCAGAAGCTGCGGGTCGTGAACCAAGGCCGCGGCCAGCTTGAGCCGCTGCAGGTTACCGGTGGAGTATTCGTCGAGCCGGCGATAGCGCAACTCGCCGAGGCCGACGTAGCCGAGCACTTCGTGAGCCCGGCGGCGCGCATCGCGCCGCGGCATGCCGTAAAGATCGCCCGAGAGGGCGACGAACTCCACGCCCTTCAAGAGCGGCACCACGGCATGAGCCTCGGGCATGTAGCCCACGAGTCCGCGAAGCTCGGAGCCGCCGGAGCGGACGTCGCACCCGAGCACCGTGCCGCCGCCGCTCGTGGGTCGCAACAAGCCGAGCAAGATGCGCAGCAGCGTCGATTTGCCGGCCCCGTTGTTGCCGACGATGCCGACCGTGCCGGGCTCGAGCCGTAGCGAAACGCCGTCGAGCGCACGGACGGAGCCGTACGCGAAGCGGACGTCGCGAATATCGACGAGCGGTTCCAAATGCCGGCGGAATTCGGGGTCGGAGTTTTCGCGCGACGCGGGAGTATTGTCGCCGCGTGGATGCGCCGGGCAAGCCGCCCCTTTTCAACGGCACAGATCCCGGCGATGAGCTCCGGGGCTAATAAACGGGGTCTGCCGTTCCCGAAGTCCTGAAAAGCCGTAGTTGCTTATTTCGCCGGTTCTTTCGCCAGCAGCTCTTCCAGCAGCTTCGCCAGCAGCGAGGGATTGTCGGCCTTCACGACGTGGTCGATGCGCGTTGCCGGAATCTTGAGTTTTTCCAGCGTCGTGCGAATCTGCTTCCACTTCGTCGTGCGGGCCTTCCCTTCGGCCAAATAAAGATCGGTCACTTGTTCGCCGAGCCGCTGCAACAAGATGCCGTCTTGGTTCTTGTAATAGTTCTTGATGATGTTTTCTTGATACTTGCTGCGCTCGGCCATCGTCGTCCGTCCTCTCCGTAGTGGGCCCGCCGGCGTGCGATTTCGGTTCGGCCTCGGGCAGGGCGGAACCTTGCGAAAACGCCGGATTCTTCGACGTTTCCCGCCCCCGGCCCGAGGTTTCCAAAACCGCCTCGGTAGGCTAGATTACTAAACATATTCGGTTTCCGCGCGAGTGCCCATGAGGCGGCGGAAACATTTCAGGCCGACGAATTTTTGGACGACTTTCGCTCAGGTCGCAGGTGTTGCAAAGCGGGCCTTCCGCAAGCCGCCGGCGAACTCCATCAGCGCGCCCCGGAGCCGGCAGATGCCCACGGTCAACTTTGTCAACGAGAAGAAACAGATTGAAGTTCCCGCCGGCTCGAACCTGCGCGTCGAAGCGCAGAAGGCCGGCATCAAACTGTACGGCGGGCTGAACGGCGTCGGCGCCGGGCTCAACGAAGTCTTCAACTGCCACGGCCTCGGACACTGCGGCACCTGCCGCGTGAAGATCACCAAGGGGATGGAAAACGCCTCGCCCATGAGCATGATGGAAAAGGTGACCTTCAAGTACAATCCGCTCGGCCCGGCGATGTTCGCCTACATCGGCAACGAAGACACGATGCGTCTGGCCTGCTGCACGCGCGTGGAAGGGGACATGACGGTGGAGACGAAGCCGCCGATGAACCTGACGGGCGAGAACTTCTTCAGCTAACGGGGAGCGGGAGTCGGGGGAACACGGACGGACGACGACCGATGCTTCCCACGGACAACTGACAACGGACCGCTGACTCCCCGCCATGAAACAAATCGTCGCCGTCGTCAAACCGTACCTGGCCGAGCGCGTGCTCGAAAGTTTGAAGCGGGCTCCGCTCGAAGCCGTGAGCGTTCGCGAAGTGAAAGGCTACGGACGGCAGAAGAACTACCTCGACCAATACGCCGGCAGCGAATACTCGCTGGCGTTTCTTCCCAAGGTCGAGATCGAACTCTGGGTGGAAGACGCCCGGGCGGAGGAGATCTTGAGAAAGATCGTCGAAGCGGCCCGCACCGGCCGAATGGGCGACGGCAAAATCTTCGTCCTACCGGCGACGCAAAAGATGCGCGAGATCAGCTTCTAGCTTGCTGCCAAGTCTGCGCTACGCCTTCATACTCGAAATCCGCCTGTCGCTTCGCTTCGTCGAGCGTGTCGTGATAAGTGTCGGTGATCGTCGACCAATTCTCGTCGCAGCCGAACAGGTAAAATCCTGACTCCCCGGCATACCGGCAGATCGCCAAACCGGCGGCCGGGCGTTGCAGTTCGCCTCGCGCATGATGTCGGCAATTACCCGTGTGCCGATGTCGTTCGTCGATCGGCGTGAAACACACGACGTCGGCACCATCAATTCGCGCGGGATAAGACTTCATCACGCCGTCGGCTTCTCGTACTTCTTATCCGCCGGCACCGCCTTGAGGAGCATGTCCAAAAGCTCCTCGCTCCCCTTGCCGGCCGCTTGGGCGGCGAAGTTGGCCGCCAGGCGATGGCGCAGTGCCGGCTTCACCACGGCTTGCACGTCCGCGATCGAGGCGTGCATTCGGCCGTAGAGCACGGCCCGGGCCTTCGCGCAGGAGATCAGCGTCAGCACGCCGCGCGGGCCGGCGCCCCAACTCATCCAGCGGTTCACGAAGTCCGGCGCTTCCGGCGTATTCGGACGCGAAGCTCGCACCAAGGCCCAGGCGTACCCGAGCACCTGATCGCTCACCGGCACGCGGAGCACGAGCTTCTGAAACTCGACGATCTCCTCGGCCGTGAGCACCTGCTGAATGTCGCCGAGCCGGCCGGTCGTCACGCGGCGGGCGATTTCCCATTCTTCCGCCGGCGTCGGATAGCCCATCCGCACGTAAAGCAAAAATCGGTCGAGCTGCGCTTCCGGCAGCGGATAGGTGCCTTCCTGCTCCAGCGGGTTCTGCGTCGCGAGCACGAAGAACGGAGCCGGCAGCTTATAAACCTTGCCGCCGGCGCTCACTTGCCGCTCTTGCATGGCCTCGAGCATCGCGGCTTGCGTCTTCGGCGGCGTACGGTTCACTTCGTCCGCCAAGATCATGTTGGCGAAGAGCGGGCCGGCCAAAAATTTGTATTCGCGAGCCCGCGTTTCCAAGTTTTCTTGAATGACCTCGGTGCCGGTGACGTCGCTCGGCATCAAGTCGGGCGTGAATTGAATCCGCTTGAACGAGAGGTGCAGGGCCTTGGCCAAAGAGTTGATCAACAAGGTCTTGGCGAGGCCCGGCACGCCTTCCAACAGCGCATGGCCGCCGGCGAACATGGCCGTAAGCGTTTGCTCGATCACTTCATCCTGACCGACGATCGTCTTCGCAATCTCGTCGCGCAGCCGCACGTACATTTGCTCGCAACGAGCCACGGCGGCGACGTCGGTCTCGGTCGGTTCGGTACCTGTTCCTACACTCACGATGCGGCCTCAAGATGCTGCCAAAAACGAAATAGATCAACTCGACAGGTGGGTGGCCCCGACAACTTGTTGTCGGGGTCGCATAGCGACAAGAGGGCCCTTTTCGGTATTGAAATCCTCTTACGCCTGCGGCGCACGGACAACGAGTTGTCCGTGCCACCCAGACAATTCTCATTCCACATTCTTAAAGTAGTTTCTCAGTCGTTCTTCGTATCCGCGCGGCGCGGGGCGTTGGGCTTCGGCGCGAATCGCGGCTCGCAGTTCGGCGGGGAGCTTCGCCATCCACGGTTCGTCTCCCTTCGGACGATTGTTCGTCACGGCGACGTCGCCCGTGCTGCGACCGGAATTATTTACGCTCGGCTGCGACGACTCCGTGGCCTGCGCGAATTGCGAACTCAGCTCGCTGTGCTGCTGCGCCTGCTTGCCCGACGGGCCCGGCTGCCCGCGCGTCGCTTGTTGCGACGGGGCCGTGGCGACGTTGCCCGGCGCGTTACCCGGCTTCGGCGGGCTCGACGACGTCTCGACCTGCGCAAGTTGCTCCAGCGCTTGAGGGCCGGCCATCATCTGAGCCGTGGCCTCGGGCGTGGTCGGCGCGAGGCCTTTGCCCATCTGCGTCGTCTTCGGCAACTCGCCCGGCGGCGGCGCGGTTTGACCGAGCTGCGATTGCGGCGGCACCGGCACCTCGGGCTGCGGCATCGGCGGAATCTGCGCCGCGGCCGCGTTGGGCGACGTCGCCGGATTCATCGCTTCGCCTTCCGCGGGCGGGTTCGCGCCGGCCGGAGTCGTGAAGTTCGACGCTTGTTCCAAGGCCTGCGCCAGCGCCGTGTTGGCCGTTTCGCTCTGCCCGGCGACTTCCTGCGCCGCCTGCCCGGTGACTTGCGCGGCCTGCGCGAAATTCTGCATCGCACCGGCCAGCTTTCGTGCGGCGGCCTCCGCTTCCGCACTTGCCGGCGGCGCGGGCTGCTCGCCGGCGGGTTGAGCTTGGCCTTGTGCCGCGGCCGGCGGCGGGGCCGGTTTTCCGGCCATGGCTTGCTGCAGCGCCTTGCGCTGGGCGGCGATGTCTTGCGTCGCTTGCTGTTGCTGAGCCAGCGAGTTGAGCATGGCCTGCGCGAGCTGCTGGTCGCGCTTTACCATTTGTTCGCGGGCGGCCAGTTCTGCCCGGCCCGTTGCATCGCCTGTGCGGTTTGCTTCTCGCTTGCAGCGGCTTGCGCCGCGGCCGGTTCGGCGGGAGCCGCAGCCGCGTCGGCGGCGGTTTCTTGAGCTTCGCGCAGAGCTTCCGTCGCACCGGGGTCGAGCTGCGCGGCTTGCTTGGCGAGTTTGTCGGCGGACGCCGCTTGCTGCTGAGCGCGCTGCTTGCCTTGCGCGGCGAGCGCCGCTTGAGCCTGTTCGACGGCCTTCCGCGCCTGCGCAAGTTCTTGGCCGTTTCGTCCTGCGACTTCGCCGCTTCGGCGGCTTGAGCTTCGGCACCGGCCATCGCCGCGGCGTCGTTCGAGGCTTCTTCGGCTTTCTCCAACGGCTCGCGCGACAGCGGCGCGTGTCCCAGCGCGTTTTTCTTCGCTTCGGCGATCGCCGCGCTCACGCGCTGCTGCGCTTCGGCGTCGGGCTTCGTCGCCGGTTGTTTGGCCGTTTCGCCGGCTTCGGCTTTCGCCATCGCCGCGGCTTCTTCCAAAGTGCGGGCCGCTTCGTCGCGAGCCGCTTTCGCTTCCGGTTCTTTGCCGTCGAGCGTGAGCTTGGCCGCTTCTTGAGCGTTCTTGCGGGCCGCCGCGAGCTTCTCTCCCAGCGCGTCGGGCTTGAGTTCGCCGGCGGCTTGTTTGGCCGTCGGTCGGGCGGCGGCCTGCGCTGCGAGCCTTTCGATTTCGTCGGCCGTTTGCTGCTGCTGAGTAACGGCTTCCAGCGAGGTCTCTTGCCGGCCCTGGCTGTGTTCTTTCGCGGCCGCGGCGGCGGCGCGTTGCATTTCCTGCAACCCTTCGACGCGGTCGGCCAGTTCGCGCGCCGCGGCGGCTTCGGCCTTGCCGGCGGCTCGCATTTGCTCCGCTTCCGCTTTATCGAGTGCCTGCTCGGCGGCAGCCAGCGCGAGCTGCGCCTCGCCGTTAGGCTGCACGGGAGGCATCGCCGCTTGATCCACGGCCTGCATCGCCGGCCGTAAGGCGGCGAGTTGCTTTTCGGATTCCTTCGCCAAATTCTGCGCCTTCTGCGAAGCTTGGCGGCGCAGCGCGGCCGCGGCCGACGCCAATTTCTGAGCGGCCGTATTGGCCTGATTCGCCGCGTTGCGCAGCTCTTGCGCCGCCGGCGGCTTGGTCGCTTCCTTCCCTGCCAATTGCTCGGCGGCGCTCTCGGCCGCGGCCTTGGCTTCGGTCAGCGGTTGCGCCGCTTCCGGGGCTTCCTTCGCGACGGCCTCCGCGACAGACGACGTCACGCCGACGACGCGTTCTTGTTCTTCGGCCAGCTCGCGGGCCGCGTTCGCATCGACGTCTTTCGCCGGCTTCTTGGCTTCGGCGTTCGCCCGGCGGGCGATCTCGCGTTCGGCCGCGGCGGCCCGATCCAGCGCTTCGGCCGCGCACGAAAGTTCGGCGGCGGCCACGGCCGGCTGCATCCGCTTCACGTCGGCCAAGGCCGCTTCCACTTCCGCTTGAGCCTGCTCCAACGCGGCGTCGGCCTTATCGATCTCTTGCTTCTTCGCCGTATCGTCGCGGAGCGGATCGTCGATGGCCTTAGCCGCCTCGCGCGCAGTGCGCACCACGTCGCGGAGTCGCGCGTCGACCATGCGCGGCAGATCACGACTCTGCCCGGCCCGCGAAATGTCTTTGGCCGCTTGCTCGAGCGGCGCTTTAGCCGCCGGAGTCGGCGCGGCGTCGACCTCCGCCAACGGCTGCACTTGCGCGGGCCTGCTTCAGCGCCTCGCGCGTCGCTTCCAAATCGGCGGCGCGTTCGGCGAGTTGGGCCGCGTCGCGTTCTTGCGGCATGTCGTCGGCCGCGGCGTCTTCGAGCTGTTTTTCCACCGCCGCGAGATTGGCACGCACCGTATTCTGCTGCTGCGCGGCGTCGGCGGCCTTCTGATTAAAGAGTTCGACCGTCGCTTTCTCCGACGCATTGCGAGCCCGCTCGACCAGCGGCGCGGCGCTCGGCTTATCCAGCACCATTTCCGTGAGACGATCCAACTCCTTGCCGAGCGCCGTTTGCTTCTTCAGCAAGTTTTCAGCCGCCATCGGATCGTCGAGCGGAGCGGTTTTCGTTTCCGCGAGAATCGCTTCCTGGCGGCGCATCAACTCGCGCACCACTTCCAGCGCGGCCCGATGATCGGCTTGGATCAGACCTTGCGTCTCCTTGACCTTCTTCAGAAGCACCTGCAAGCCGCGAATGGCGGCCGTCTCATGTTCGACGGCGGCGGCGAAGCGCCCCATTTCGATCGAGCCGGCCGCTTCGTCGAAATGCAGCGCCGTATCCGAAGCCTTCAAGAGCGCCAAACCTTCGACCGCCGTGCGGCCGACTTCGCCTCCCCAGCCGCGAGCTTCGACCAAGGTCTCCACGAGTTTGTCGTACAGTTTGCGGGCGTCGCGTTGATCGGCCAGAGTCGAGAGTTGCTGGAGCTCCTGTTGCCGCAGCGGCTGCGCGGGCAGCGCCAGCGTGACTTCGCGAATCACGGCTTCCATATCAATGAGCCGACGAACCTGCGCCGCAACTTCGGCCGTGCGCAATCGCCGCGACAAATTCTGCCGCTCGGCCAGTAAGCGTGAGAGGACTTCGCCGATTTTGCGGCGAGCATCGAGAAACGTCTCGTCGCGCTTTTCGGATTGATCGGCTTGGGCCCGCAAGAGCAACGTGACGACTTCGCTCATTTCGGCGTCGACGAGGCCGTCGATGTTTTGCCGCATCGTCTTCACGTCTTGGAAGAGCGGCCGATCGGTCAGGCCGTTTTCTTCGAGCTGCTGCAGTTGCACGTCGAGCAAATCGAGCACGAGCTCGCGCGCGAGTTCGGCCGCCCGTTGCTGAGTTTCCTGCTTGCGACGCAAATCGTCGACCGCGACGGCCTGCGCCTTGCAAGCCGGCAGAGAAAAAAGGCGCAGGGAAAGCCCGCCCCGCCCAGCATGACACTCGCGAACACCAGCCCGGACTGCGCAAGCGCGAGGGCTGCGACGAAATACGGCTCCGACGGCGCAAGCGAGCGTACGACGATGACGATGCGTCATGGCTTGGTACCCGTAGCGGTGGGAGAAGCGGTCGGCGTTGCGGCAGGGGCGGGAGCGGCGGTCGGCGACGGAGTCGCCGCGGGGGAAACGGTCGGCAGCGGGGCAGGGGGCGGAATGAGCGGCGGCGTATTCGGCGCGGTCGGCGCACCGCCGCGGCCGGTCATCAGCAGTTGCTTCTGAATGATTTCGTCCATCTTACGAGCCGAACGTTGGTCTGTCTCCGCCATCGCTTCGTACAGGCCTTGCTCGTCCGTCACTTCCAACGTAAACGGCTCGCTCACCGCCGTGGCCCGGTTCGGGTCGCCGTTGCGGTCGCGGGCTTCGAGGCGGAGCGTAACTCGGTCCCCCTTCTGAAGTTGCAACCCGACCAATTCGAGCGGGAACTTGCCGGCGAGCTGACGACGCGAGACGCCGGCCGCGAGCGGAACTTCGACGCGGTCGTCGGCCGTCGAGCCGTCGACGCGGAGCACTTGCCGCAACACGGCGAGGCTTTGCACGCCCAGGTCGTCGCCGGCTTGGTAAAGGATCGACGGCTTGCCGGCCGGCAGCACGTACTTCGTCACCACTTCCGCGGCGATTGTCGGCGGCTGGTCGGCGCAACAAGATCGACCCGCGGAAACTTTCGGCCGGCGCGAAGCCGTCGTCGTCGACTGCTTCAACGCCGAACTCGATCGGCTCGGCGACCGCGGCCAGCGGGGTACCCGTCGGGTCGAATCGCCAATCATTTCGCTCGGCGTCGCTCGGTTTCAGTTCCCAACTTTGTTCGCCCGCCGTGAGCCGCACTTTCGCCAGCGGCTTGTTCGCGCACTCCACGCGCACCGCGACGCGGCTCCCTTCCAAAACGGCCGCGCTCAAGCGGCCCGGCGGCGGCAGCGGCAAGTCGGCCCCGGCGGCATAGGCGGGGAGCGCAACATCGAGCGATACGGTGAGCCGCGGCAACGGTCGCACGAGGAGTTCAAACGGCCGGCCGAAGGCGTCGCCGGCTTGCGCCTCCACGAAGACCGACAGCGGCGGAGCCGGCAATTCGGCGACGTAGCGCCGCGACTCATCGTCGGCCGAAGCCGCGGCGGGAGGAGCCAGTTCGATGCCCGCGCGCGCCCCTTGGTCGTCCGTCAACACAAGCCGGGCCGCGTCGGGCAGCGCGCCGCCGGCCGTGAGTTCGTAGCGTACCGGACGATTCTCGGCGACGACGACGCGCGGCCGGTCGGATGTCGCGAGATCGACGACGATCCCGTTGACGCTCAAGGCTTGAATTTGCGTTTGCGAGGGATAAGCGGAACCGCCGAGCAGCGCGATCGAGCCAAGCCGTGAGATGACCGGGAAACAACGCCGCACCGAGCAGCAACGCGCCGATGGCCGCCGCGGCCAGATAACGGCGATTGCGCGACGGCCGGACGATCGGCTCTTGCGCGGGTCGTAGTCTTCGCTTTCCGCCGAAGTGTGTTCGACGACCGCTTCCAACAGGCCGACGCTGCCGTAATCCCGCGCTCGTCCGCTGCGGAGCCAATCGTCGAACTGCAACGCGGCGACAAGATTGCCGTCGCCGCGCCGCTGCGCCGTGTGCAACGCCACGTCGACCGCATCTTCGCGAGCGCGCAAGCGGGCCGCAGCCAGAAGAACGCCGCCGTCGCAATGCCCGCGACCACGAGCAAGTCGAGCAGCAGCCGTGCGGCGGGCACGAGATTCCAGGCTCGATCGATTCGATAGTGAACGTAAATCAGCGCCGCCGCCGAACCGGCGACCAACAACAGAGCGTCGAGCAGTGCAGCGCGCCGCCTGCGGGCGGCGGCGGCCTCCAGCTTGCGGCGAAGTTCGGCGATGTCGGGCGTGCCGCTCATGGCAGATGGATCCATTTCCGCAAGAACCATTCGCCGAGCATCAACAGCACGACGAGCAAAAACGCGGCCCACGTATTCCACAACGGAATTCGCTCCGGATAACTCTCCACTTCATCCGGCACGAAAATTTCTTCGGGCAACCGGGAGACGGTCTGCAAATCGTACGCGCGGCCGGCGACGCCGAACCGCGGGCTGCGCAAGGCGGCTAGCTGACGTTCGAGAGCGACGTCGCGCACGGCGCTGCTGCCGTTCGGCCGAGACGTTCGTCACACGGAAGCTGGCGTCGATTTGCTCGTTCGACAGCGGATCAAGAACCCGCACCACATACTCGCCCGGTTCTTGCACTTCGAACTCGGTTTGGAACGTCCCTTCGCGGAGCGGAGACAACCGAAGCGGACGCTCGCGCTGGCCGTTCCTTCCCCCGCAACCGGCGGCAGCAATTCGCCGGAAAGTTGCGCCAACGGCGGCGTGAGCTTGGCAGGGTTCAACGGTTCGTAGTTTTGATCGTACGCTTCGACGGTCGCGGTCACGCGCTCGCCGGCCTGATATTGCCGTCGATCCGTCGCCACGACGAAGCGCTTTTGGTTCCCCAGCGCGTGACTCAAACCGAGCCGATGGATCATCTGGCCCCAGAATTTGCGGTAGTACAGTTCGCCGTACTCGCGCCGCAAACGCCAAGTTTCGTTGATCGCCACGTAAACGACTTCGCCCTTTCCGTAACGCCGCACGGCGAGCAACGGCTGCGGCGTGCGACCGTCGGAGCATTTGGCCGTCGGGTGTTCGAGCAACACGCGGGCCTGATCGTGCACGCCCGCCGACGGTTGAAACCATTCCAACGGCCCGAGCCGGCTCCAGAGGTTGCGATTCTCCACGGGGTTGGAGCCGAGTTGCATGAAGTCGAACTCGGCGGCCGCTTCGGTCAAACGCGGCATAAACGGCTGGCGACCGGCGTCGATGAGCTTGCCGCCGGGAATCACGCGCACCGGCAACAAGTCGGCCAGCGGAGTGGAAGCCAGCTCGCCCGGTCCGAAGTGCGGTCCGCTGAGAATGACCAAACCGCCGCCGAACTTATCGACGAACTCGCGCACCATTTCGCAGATAGCGCGTGCTGAGGCTCGTCGCGGGCATATCGCCGAGGAAGAGGACGTCGTTGATGAAAAACTCGTCGCGCGGCGGCGTCAGGCTCGAGAAAACAGCTCGTTGGTCTGCCGCACTTTCGGATCGGCCGAGCGCAGAAACGTTCGGAACCCGCGCATGCCGACGAGCCTGTCGCGGTGGAACACTTCCTTGATGAACCGCCATTCCCAGTTGGGCTCGTAGTCGACGAATGTCAGATGCAGAAAATCGTCGCGAACGTTCACTTCGCGGCGCGCCGTGTTGTTTTCGACGATCGTTTCGCCCGGCTGCGGGTCGACCTCGGCGACGAACTCAAATCGGCCGACGTCGTCGGGCGTGTAGGGAAACGACAACTCGGCCAAATCGTTATCAGCACCGACGATCTGTTCACCGATCGTGCGAGAAGCCTGCGAAGAGCCGATCTTGTGGGCCGAGAGCCGGACCGCGACGTCGCGCGAGATCGCCCGTACGACGGACCGTGACGCGCACTTCCGATTGCTCTCCTTTTTTCATCAAGAGCGGTGCCTGCACGTCGACTGCGACATCGAGCGCCGACTCCGGCCCGACGCCCACGCTATAGATGGGCACTCCGAGTCTGGCGGCGGTTTCCGTGGGCGAGAGGCCGGCGTTCTTGTTGAAGTCGCTGAACACGACGACGCCGGCCGGACGCTCGGCGCCGTAGCGTCGCGCAAGTCGTCGAGCGCATCGCCCAGCGCGGTCACTTGTCCTTCCGCCGTCAGTTGCGCGGCGAGCCGCTTCGGGTCGAGCGGCTCTTGTTGATCGACCGCCGGATTTCCGAGCGGCCGGGCTTCGCCGGGTCGATCAAACGTGAAGGCCCGCAGCTCGAACTTTTCCGCGAGGCGACGGAGCAGGTTTTCGTCGTCCGGGCGTTGAAACACGTCCTGCACTTGCGCGAGGCGCGTCTTCTTGGCCGGCGTTTGCGGATCGGACGCGGTCGCAGCATGACCCGTCTCGGCGGGAGCGTCTTCGATGGCCATGCTGGCCGAGCCGTCGACGAGCAGCCAGAGCGCCGGCTTGGGATGCGTCGTCACGCGCAGATTCAACGTCGGCTCGGCCAAATAGAGCAGAATCAAGCAGAGCAACGCGGCTCGCATGGCGGCGAGCACATAGGCAAGCCCCGGCCGTTTGACGTTTTGCTGTTTAACGTAGAACCACACGCCCAAACACGCGAGCGCGGCTAGGCCGATCCAAAGTGCGGCGGGGAGAGCCTGCCCCAGGCGCGGCGGAGGAGACGTTTAAGTCGCGAATGGATTCATCGGCCCGATAGCCGAGCAAGCGCGCAAACCAATTCATGCGCGCCGCTCCCGGCCGCGAGCGGCTCCAACTTGCCCGCGCTGCCGGACTGCGACGGCGTGCGCAGCGTCATGGTCGGCCGCATCCAACGAATGACGGCCAATTCCGCCAGCAGCAGCAGGAGCACGCCGGCCATCAGCCATTTCCAAAGATACTGACCGCGCACGGTGGCGCCGGCCGTGCCGATTTCGTCTTGCGGGCCGAGCCAGCGAACCTTGGCCGTGTCGACGCCGGCCATCGCCGCATCGCGCTCGATCGCCGCGAGGCGTGACTCGCTCTCGGGTCCGGCGACGGCCAGCGGCAACTCGTACAACGTCTTCTCGGTGACGGAGCCCTCGACGGCCGCGTCGGCCTCGCGTGCGACGACGCGGTACACGCCGCGCTGCGGGAGATCGCGCAACACCAGAGCGTATTTGTCGCCGCCGAGCGCATCGACCATCACCGGTTCTTGCCGCAGGTCGGGATGCACGAGTTGCAAGTATCGCCGCCCCCAGGCGGCTTGAGCGGCAAGATCACCGGTTCGGTCGTCGTGAAGTTGCATGCGGCAAGGTGCGTTCGACCATGGCGCGGACGATACGATCGAGCACGACGACGGCTCGCGACATGGCCAGCGTGTTCCAATCGGACTGAATGCCCGTGGTGCAAAACAGCACCGTGCCGCGGCCGATCTGCCGCTCGACGAGGAACGCCAGGCCGTTGTCGTAGCGACCGATCACGCGCGGTTTGCCGGCTTGAGCTTCTTCCTCCGGCTTCAAGTCCGCACCCAGCGCCACGGCCGGCTCCATCCAACCCAGCCGTACCAGCGGAACCGCCGGCGGCGGAGATTTCTCCGCCTTGTCTTTGTTTGCGGCGGTGCCGGTCGGCTTCGGTTTGGCACCGGCGTCCGCGTGCTGCGCTCGCGACTCGCGATGATGCGCGCCGTTTCCGCAGCCACGACCTTGGCCGCAGCATCTTCCGTCGGTTCGGCGGCGATGGCTTGGAAGAAGAGCGGGCCCGAGTAGAGGTCGGCCAGTTCGTCGCTCGCCGCGCCGTCGATTTCAAAGTACGGATGGCCTAGCGTCTTTGCGTCGAGCCGCAGCGGCTTGACTTCGGACGCCGTGCGAGGCGTCGACCGTGCGCGAAGCCGGCGGCGCGGGCAAGATTCCCGCGCCGTCGAGCCAGGCATCGTCGTGCCAGCGGGCGGGATCGAACTCGCCGCCGGCCGTAATCAGCAACTGGCCGCCTTGCGCGACGTAATCGCGGAGCATCGGCACGGCGTCGCGCGGCAAGCTTTCCGCGGGCGAACGCAAACCGGCCAGCACCGTGAGGCGAGCTTCCTGCAAAAGCCGCGGCTCAAGCAGCTCCGGCGGCGACGTGCGTGATTCGCGAGCTTGGGTTGCACGTCCCCCCGTTCGACGACCGGCGCGAGCAGACGCTGAATCCAGAGCCCGCGTCCCGCGGCGGCTTCCGGCGTTTGATCGCTCGGACCGTCTTGGGAAACGTAAAGCACGTTGAGGCTCGGCAAAATCGGTACGACGACCTCGCGATGGTTGTCGTCCGGTAAACGGTCGTCGGAAAGTTCGACGCGCACCACGCCGAACCGCGGACCTGTGGATTCGGCCCCCGCTTCGAAACGATGGACGAACGACAATTCGCGCCGCTGCCCCGGCTCCAGATCGACGACTCGGCTTTGCACGAGCACGCCGTCGACGTGAAAGCCGGCTTGAACGGCCGGACGGCGAACCTCGCCTTCGTACCGAATGACGGCGACGAACTCTGCATCGGCCCCCGGAGCCGCGGCGCCATCGACGGCATGCAAATCGGCGACCCAAGCGTTCTCCGGTTGCGGCGCGGCGAGGCTGACGATCTGCAAATCGCTCGGCGGCGTCCGGCCCGGCGAGGCTTTGCTCCAAACCGCCGGCGGGGAAATTGGTGCGCTGACCGTCTCCGACGAGCACGAGCCGTTTGTTCGGCATGTCGGGGAGTCGTCGCAAGGCTTCGCGACCGAGGTCCAGCGCAACATTGAAGCCGACCGGCCGATCGACGAGCGTCACCGCGTCGAGCGCCATCGAGCGCGTCTTGCTTCGTCACCGCCGGATCGAGCGAGTAGTGCCGCGGATCACTGCCGACGGGAATCACCGCGGTGCGGCTGCCGGCGGGAAGCTGATCGACAAACTCCTTCGCGCGCTCGGGCTTCATCGAGCACCGTGCCCGAGGTGCCGCGGTAACCCATGCTGAGGCTGTTGTCCACGAGCAGTACGGCGTGGATCGGTTCGCCCGCGCAAATGCGCCGTCGGTCGAAGAAAAGTACGGCCGCGCCATAGCCAGCCCGAACAGCAGCACGCAAAGCGTGCGCAAGGCCAAGAGCAGCAAATCTCGCAAGTGCAGCACGCGCCGGCTTTGGCGAACCGCTTCGCGCAGGAATTGCATCGCCGCCCAATCGACGGTGCGAAACCGCCGCCGGTTCATCAAGTGAACCAAGATCGGACCGGCCGCCGCCGCAACTCCGGCCAGCACGAAAATGCCGACGGAGAAGCTCACTGCGTGACGCCTCCACCCGTATCGAATTGCCGGCGAATCTCTTCGATGCGGCCTTCTTGCAAGATCGGCAGATAGCGATTGGGGATGGCGAGAATGAAGCAGGCCACGCCGGTGGCGTAGAGCGGCGAACCGGGCCCGGAGACGCGGACGTCGTCGACCCATTGGCCGTGCCGTTTGGGCTCGCTCGGGAAGGCGCACTTGGCCGACGACGAGCGCATCGCGAAGCTTCGGGTAGAAGCCGCGCCAGTCGTCGCCGCCGACTTGATACAACGCCTGACCGACGTAGTAGAGCGTGTACGAATCAAAGCCGCTCGGGAGTCGGCCGCTGCCGCGCGACGGCGGATTCAACTTGCCGATCTCGGTCTTGATGACGTCCATGTTCTTGGGAATCCGCCAGTCGTCGTACTGGCCGAACTCCTGCATGGAGACGACGCCGGCCGCGGCCATCGCCGTCGTCGCATTGCCGCCGTGCCCGGCATACGTGAAGCGGCCGGGATAGCGTTTGAGCAGTTCTTCGTCGATGGGCGGCTTACGTCCGCGGATTTCCGGAGCCGAGCAATAGTAGTAACCCCGCACGCGCTTGATGGCGAGCGTGATGACGTCCGGGGAAACTTCCAGGCCGCTATCCACGGCGAGTGCGCAGTGCCTTGGCTTGCATGACGAGCAGGCTCAAGTCGTTACCCGCGGGACGGCGCTGCGCTTCGTATTGCCAGCCGCCGTCTTGGCACTGCATTTCCGCAATGAGCTTCAACGCGCGATCTAAGGCCGTGCCGATGCGCGGGTCGTTCGTCATGCCGTGCGCTTGGCCGAGTACGAACGTCGAGAGGCCGTGGTTGTACATATCGCGCTTGCTGCCGGCGATGTTGAGCAAGCCCGACGGCTTGGCGTTCTTGAGCACGAAGTTGAGCACCTTCTCGACGGTCGCTCCATATTGGCCGCGGCCGGGCATGTGGCCGTCGGCGAGAAACGCCAACGCGCCGATCGAGACGAGCCCTAAATCATTGGACCCCCAGTTACCTTCCGGCCCCTGATTGGCCGCCAGCCATTGCAGGCCGAGGTCGAGCGCCGCGCAACTTTCAGGCGTCATTTCATTCTGCGCGGCGGGCAATTGGGCCAGGGCCGGCGCAGCGACGAGCCCGATCAAAGCGATCGCCGGCAACAACGGGATGCGGTGAGTTTTCATGGCCGAGCTCACTTCTCCACGATCGTCATCTGTTGCCACGCCGCCGCGCCGAGCTTCACGCCTTTCGGCGGCGAAACGGCGTGATGAATCAACGTCAGTTGCACGTTACGACCTGCGAACTTGGCGAGGTCCACGACGTCTTCACGCCATGGAGAGCCGCCGCCGGCCGCAGGCTCGATCGTTCGGTCGAGCACGGTCTTGCCGTCCGCCAAGACTTCCAAACGCCAAGCGCTCGCGCCGGCCGCGGCCGTGCGGAGCTTCAGCTTCTTCGGCGATGCCGCCGGTAGTTTCACCGTGCGGCTCCAAACGGCCGGCACGTTCGGCGTGGCGTAGGTCAGGCGGCAATCGTCTTCCAGGAAGAGCTTTGACTCTTGCCAAAGCTTCTCTTCATACTTCGACTGCACCAACGCCCAAGCCGCGAACGGTCCGCGATCGCGAAGCGGCGACGGCACCTGCGTCGTCCATGCGCTCCACTCGTACGAAGGCGACTCGATCTCGGGCACTCCACTTCCAGCGGCGCTTGCGGCACGAGTTCGACGATCTCGCGCGTCATCGACTTCACGTCGTTGGTCGTGAAGGCGAAGTATCGACCGTCGTGCGACGCCAGCGGCCCGATCGAGGGAATCGTCTTTTGCCACGCCGTCGGCCAGGCGGCGTCGACTTCGCCGGTCGTCGCGCTGCTCCAAAACGCCCGCGGCCGCCAAAGTTTGCGGGCGAACCCTTGGTTATAAACGCCGAATCGATCGTTGCCGTGCATCAAGAGACGGAACAACGCGTAGCGATCCAGAGGATCACCGTCTTCGTTCGGCCGGCGCAGTTGTTCATTCCAAAAATTCCCGTGACGTTGCACCGCTCCGGTGCGAATGTCGATTTCGTACAAGTCATCCAGCAAGCCGGGGACTCGTAGTTTGCCTTCGGCCAGCGTATCCCAAACGCCCCCCTCGACGTAGACGGAGGCCGACCAACTCGTGAGCGTCGTCGGTAACCAAGGCAGACGCCGCAACCAACGCAACTCCCCTTCAGGACTGCAGCCGATCACGCAGCCGGCCGTTTGCAGCAGAAGCACGTCTCCCGCAGGACGGAGCTTCACCGGCAGTTCGCGTTTCCAATAATCGCGAAGCATCACCAGCGGCCGGCGCGAAAGCACTTTGCCAGTGCGCAATTCAAACGTCGTCAACACGGCTTCGAGCGTTTCTTGTTGCGGTGTCGCGAGCACGACGACCTGCACGCGATCGCCGGCCACGAGCGCATCCGACGCCACGACTTCCCCGCGCGGCGACCGCCAGACGACTCGGCCCGACGCTTCGTCCAAGCAAGCCAACTCCGGGCCTGCGGCGGTCAGGCGACGTACGAAGATGCGGCCGTCGACGACCACCGGCGGCATGGCGACGCGCGACCAAGCGTGCGTGCGGCCTTGCTCATTGCCGAGCGTCGTCCGCCAGGCCTGCTTGCCGTCGGCCAGATTGAACGACACGACTTGGAACCGATTGCTCACGATCATCCGCGAGCCGGAGAACGTCGTGGATATTTGCGGTCCGAGATCGTCGACATCGCGCCGCGGCGCTTGCTCGGGATTACGGCCGACGTCGCCGTCGAGCTTCGCAAACGGCTTGAGCTGCAGCCGGCTCGGCGGCGGGAGCGGCGAAGTGATCTGATTCACGACCGCACCCGATGCGGAACGCGGCCCCAACTCTTGTTCCGGAGCGCGATCGCGCAATTCCTTCACGGTCCGCTCAAACTCCGCGGGAGACAACGTCCACTCGCCGAGCTTCACGCTCGTCGTCGGAGCGTCACCCGAGTTGCGTCCTTGCATGGCCGCGGCCAAGCGCAACCGCGCGGCCACCGACGTGACGTCGGCTCCGTCGGGCAGTTCGCTCCGTGCGGCTTGGTAGTGTCCTTCGGCCCGCGAGGCGTCACCTTGCGCCAAGGCCCGATCACCGAGCCACATCTGCGCATCGGCGGCGGCGGCGGTGCCGTAAAACTGCGTGGTCAGGGCTTCGACGGCGTCCACCTCGCCGGCCGCCGCGGCTTGGCGAAACCGGAGCTGAGCCAACTCGCCGTAGTCGCGCTGCATCGCGGCGCGCAGTTCCGGATGCGTACGCATGGCCAGTGCCACCGCGCCGGGGAGCGATACGAGCAAATCCGCGTCGGCCGCATTCGGCAGCAACCCCACGGCCTGCGCCGCCGTGACGCCGGTGATGATGCGGCAAGCGTCGGGATACGCTTTCTCTTGCAGCGCAATCTCGAGCTCGGCCAACACGTTGTAGCCTTCCTTGCCGAACTGCTCGATCAGCGGATGCCGCCACTCGGGCTTGAACGCATGTTGCGGCGCGGCGGGCAATTGTCCTTCCGGCGCGGTTCGGCGACGTTCGGCCAACGCCGCGGCCCAATCGACCAATTCCATGATCGGTTCGCGATGCGGCTGGCGGCGCAAGTTCGGGTCCAACCGACCGCCGTAGAAATGCAGCACGCGGCAGAAGCGGTCGAGCTCGTCCCATTTCTCGTGGAACATCAGGTCGAAGAGGTCGATCCGAATCAACTCCGGCGGCTGAAATGGCCAGCGAGCCGCGGATTGCAGCGGCATCTCCATCCAACTGATGCGCAGTCTGCTCGCACGCCTGGAACACGGTGCCCGGTGGTCCCATCGCGTTATTTCGCGCCGACATGTACCACCCGTCGCCGAAGTTGCAGAAGTTGCAGAAGTAAGCGTACCAATCTTCCGCCGCCGCTGCGTCGTACGTGTCGGCCAGGAGGCAGAGCGTCGTGAAGTCGATCGACGGCGGGTCCGTGAGATCGTCGTGGTCGTCGGCCGGCGGCGGCGTCGAGGCGAGCCCACCGATCATCGTGCGGGCTGCTTCGTACGGCACCCCTTTCACCAGCAGCGCCAGCGACCGCTCGTAGAGGCGGCGCACCTGCTCGCCTGCGTCGTCTTGCGAAGGATCGCGGAGCGTGTCGACGAGCCACATGCCGAAGCCGCCCTCTTCGGGCATCGGCGGCACGGCGGCGACCACGTCGTCCGGCAACGTGAACCGCGTTTCATAAGTCACGCGTTTCAAACGAATCGAACGTTTCCCTTTGCCCGGTGCGCAGAACACGCCGAGCGTCGGCGGATGACCGTCGAGGCCGCGGATCGGGTCCATGATGCGGCCCCACGAGCGGCCGTCGACCGACGCGAACACCTTCACGTGCCCCGCGCCGCACAAGAGCCGCAGCCGCGCGGGAAATTCCACCGCCGGCAACGCGGAATTCTTCGCATCGTATTTGTAGCGCGGCTTCAGCTCCGTCGGCCGACCCGTGGCCACGTGCAGCGGCTGGCCCGGCTGATACTCATGGAATCCGATCGCGTGGCGCGGATACCCTTTGTCGTCGCCGAAGTACAAGCCGGTTTGCGGATCGGCCTGCTCGACCTCGCACACATAGTCATAAAAACCGGCGGTCGGCAATTGCAGCGCGGCCCAAGCCGGCTTCGTCGTGTCGACGGCGGTGAGCGTCAGACCTTCGTCGTCTTGCGGCGCCATCGGTTGCGCCGGCCGGCAATTCGCTGAGCACGTTCGTAGCCTTGACCGTCTTACCGGCAAAGCCCTTCGGCAGGTCGAAGTAGCTCGGCCATTGCGAGTCGTCGCCGATCCAGCGCTTCGGCATTCCTTCCACGTGCGATAGTCCGATGCCCTTCAATACGGCCGTTCCCTCGAACCATACGCTTTGCGGCGGCTCGGCCAGCGGCGCGGTGAGCAGCAAGATATCGCCGCGAGAAAGCAAGACTCGTCCTTCGTGCCAGCGCAGGTCGAGCGGGCCTTCGCCGGTGCGCAGAGCCCGATCGTTATCGCCCGAGGCGAAGATCATCCGTTGCGGCAACGGCTCCGCCGGGCGCTTCGTGCTTCGGTAAGCCGTCCAATGCTCGTACGGTCGCTGACGGAGTTCGAGCGTCACGCCTTGCTCGCCCGTCCAAAGATGCAGCCGAGCGATTTCGTTCTGCACTTCCGTGGTCCAGAGCGTGAGCGTGCTGCCGGCCGGCCACGGAGCGCGCAGCTCGAACAAGCCGCCGAGTTGTAGGCCGTAGCGCTCGTCGTTGTTGGCCGGTCGCTGCTGACCGGTTCGCGTTTCCCACCAGCGTTGCAGACCTTCGACGTCGCGCGTGAGTCGGCACGTCGAGAACCAGAAGTCGTCGAACTTCTGCGGCGCGGCGGCGAGCATCGCCGTCCAAGGTTCCGGAGGCAGAGCGGGTCCGGCCGTCGCGGAAGCGGTCGGTTGCGGCACGCTTGGAGCGGCCGTAGCGCTCGGCGTCGGGCTCGGAGAGGCCGTCGACTTGATCGGGATTGGAGAACTTCCGCGCGGCGGCAGCGGCGCGGGTAAGTCTTGCGACGGACGATTCTGGGCGATCGGGCCGGCCTGCGGGGTTTGCTTCAGCTTCCACCACACGCCGCCGAGACCGACGACGATCAACACGGCCGCGGCCACGCGCAACCAGCGACCGAACCGAAGCGGACCTTAGCGGCGCTGATCCAAGCGGGCCAAGACCTGATCGGCCGTAATCCGTGACCGCCCCAAGCCGCGAACCAACGTTTGTTCGAGCCAGATTTGTTCGACCAGCGCCGCTCGCACGGTCGGGTTTTCCGCAGCCCGCGCGCGCAGGAAATCGAAGATCCTCGACCGACCACTCCTCGGGAGGCGATTCCTCAAGTCGCGCGATCAGCTGCTCGTCAGTCATGGGCTTCCGCGCTCTGCTTGCGGAGCAGACAATTTTTCAGCGCTGCCGAGCGCGAAACATCAAGAGCTTCGCGGCACCGGCACTACGGCGAAGCTTCTCGCCGATGTCCGGCAAATGCAGCTCGCTCTGATAGCGCATCTCGATCGCTTGCCGGGCCGTATCGCCAAGGCCGTCCATACAGCCGGGCAAATGGTCGACCAAGTCGCCGTAGACGTCTTCTTGCGACGACACGACCTCGTCGACTTCCAGACAGGCTTCGGTCCACGCGCTTCTTTCCGCCGCCGCTGCTTGCGGGCATACTCGTGCAGCAGGTTCCGCGCGATGCCCAAGAGCCAAGGCCGCACTTGGGCCGAGCCGTCGAAGCGGGCCCAGCTCGTGTAGCAGCGGAGAAAGACTTCTTGCGTCAGGTCTTCGGCGTCGTGAGCGCGCAACAGCCGCGCGCGAAGGTAGCCGTACACGCCCGCCTGATGGCGCTCGACGAGTTGAGCGAACGCTTGACGATCGCCGCGTTGTGCGGCTGCGACTAAGGCTTCGTCTTGCACGGCTGGGCCGGCCGATGCCGGTGTGGCGAGGCGGTGGCGAGGCGGGATAAAACGTCGGCCCGAAGGGTCTTACCAACCGGGCCGAGGGGGACATTTCATCGTAGTCCATCGGCCGGGCAAAGGCGAGCGCCGCGAAGCCTGATCGTGCGGCCGGAATTCACTTCGCGGCGGGCACGGCGACGCTGATTCCTCGCACGTCGATCCGCAGGTTTTGCTGCGTCGTCGTGAACACGAGCTCGCACTTTACGCTCCGGCCGCGGGCTCCCGGCGGCAGCGGCAAACGCAACGTCGGCGGGTTCTTCGCGTCGGCAAAGGTCGGTAAATCGACCTCCGCCGTCTGATTGCCGCCGACCAGAAGTTTCAGCTTCGTCGCGCTCGCCGGTTGCCCGACCGCGCCGCCGCGCACGACGAGCGCTTCGGCGTCGGCGGCGACCGTCACGTTGCGCGAGATGGAAAGCGGCGACTTGATCACTTCGACGACGTTGCGCCATTGATTGCCGAACCCGAAGTTCGCGAGTCGCCACGTTTCGCCGTATGCGCCGGCGATCACCCAACCGTGCTCGCGCACAAACACCGACGCCGCATGTTTGGCGACCGAGGCCTGCAGCGCCGCCTCGTCGAGTTCGATCGTCGGCTCCAGCCAATCGAACACGTCTCGCACGTCGAGCGGATCGCTGCCGGTCGGCCGTTCGTAGGGAAGGGCGTCGGCCACGAGCGACAACCGATTCACGCACCCGGCTGCGGGCGCAATTCCAACCGGCCGGTGTCGAGCGGCTTGGCCGAGCCGACGATCGGCGGGCTTTCGTAAAGCGCTCGATTCGGCAGCGCTCCGGTCGGTTGCACGGCGCCGAAGTACGCCTTCGCTTTCACGCAGCCTCCGTCGTCGGCGGCCCGATCCAGGGCCAACAGCGAGCGAAACGCGCGGGCCGACGGCGGCAGATCGAAGTGGAGTTCCGCATGCGCATGCACGCCGAAGCCCCAGCCGTATTCACGATCGCCGGCCGTGAGCGGGTCGCCTTGCACGTTCGTATCGGCCCGCCATTGCTTCCAACCGCCGGCCAGCGCCGCCTTATGCAAGTACGCGGCCGGTTCGAAGCCCGAGAGCGGCACGTCGCGCAGTTTGAAGAAGGTTTGCGACGTGACGAAACGGATTGGAATCGTCAGCCCTTCCAAACTCCATGCCGGCTGCATGACGAGCAACTGCGTCTCCGGCTTGCTGACGTCGCCCGTCGCGCAGGATTCGTTCGAGCGACGTCGTTAAGCGCACGCCTCCCGTGGTTTCGAAGCGAACCAGCTTGCTCGTGAGGTCGGGCGTGAGCAAGGCGAGCTCGTCGGCATATTCTTCCCACGGGTCGCGTTCGGCCAATTGCACTTCGGCGATTTCATCCCACGGGATTTCTTCGACCCCTTGTTCGACCAACAAGCGCACGCCGCCGGCGTTCCAACGCAACGAGCGAAACGTCGTTTGGCGGCCGTCGCGATAGTGAAGCGTGTTTGATCGGTAGAGTCGCGGGGTGCGTTCTTCCCACACCACGCGGCGGATGCGCTCGACCGGAACGTGCACGCGCACCGGAACGTCGGGCGTCGGTTGGTCGGGAGCAACGAGCGGTTCGACGACCAAGCAATCGGGCCGGCGCAGCTCGCCCGCGCTTGCGGGAAGGAACTCGATGATGCGGCCCGGCAACCGATCGCCTCCGGCCAGTTCGATGCGCCCGCCGAGATCCGCAGGTTGCGCGAGCACTACGGTGCGCAACCGCAGCAGCGGATTCTCACCAACGGTCGGCGAGCGCTGCCCGAGCGTCGGCCGATGTTCTTGATTGATCCACTCCAGCGGCGTCGGCGAAGTGGTCCGAGTGCCGTCGCTCCACACGGCTTCGTAAGCGGCGACGTCGTCTTGAGCGCCCGCCGTGGCCGCCGTGAATAACACAACGATCAACCACCACGCACTAGCCGCGACGCGCAAGCGAGCGGACACGAAATCTTGCTGCAACAACGTACGCAACACCGTCCGGGGCTTTCTCTCTTCGAGAGAGGGCGAGTCGCAGGACAAATTGCGGCGAACAAGCGGCATCGGCGGCGGTCTCTCAGGGGCATCACGCGGCAGCGTACCGCCGTATTATCCCACAACCGCCGTCGCGCCGCGAGCAGTTAGCTCTGGCCGTTGCCGTTGGACTGTCCGGCATACTGATCGGCCCAAGCAACGAGATCGGCCGCGCCTTTGCGGTGGCAGAAATCACCGAACGTTTCATCGGCTTGTCGTTCGTGCTTGAAATAGTGGAACAGCGGCATGAGCGTCGGCACTACGTCTTCTTCCGGCACCGAATCTTTGAAGACGAAGTTCAAGCGGTCGCCGAGCAACCGGCCGCCGACGTAGACCGTGTACTTGTTGGTCGACTTACCGACCAAGCCGATGTCGCTGTTGTACGGCCGCGCAGCCGTTGGGGCAGCCGGTCATCCGCACGGTGAAGGCCTCGCGGGCGAGCCCGATCTTGGCGAGTTCGCGTTCGAGCGAGTCGATCACGCCCGGCAGTGCTCGCTCGGCTTCGGTGATGGAAAGGCCGCACGTCGGCCAAGCGACGCACGCCATGCTCCAGCGGCGCACCGTGCTGATTTCGTGCGAGAGCTTCACGCCGTGATCGCGGAGAATTTGTTCGAGGGTGCCGCGGTCGTCCGCCGCGATGTCGCAGAACAAAATGCTTTGGTGAGCCGTCAGGCGGATCCCGGGCTTGAGTTCGTTGCAAATCTTGTAGAGCGCCGCCTTGAGACGGAAGCCGTCTTCGTCTTTGATGCGGCCATTTTCGACGTTGAGGCCGTAGAACCAGCGGCCGTCGCCCTGTTCGTGCCAACCGAGATGGTCGTCGAAGCCCCAAACGTCGTCGGCCGTGGGTTCGGGGAGCGCTTCGCCGTAGTACTCTTCGACCTTGGCCTTGAACCAGGCCAAGCCTTGATCGTGAATCAGGTACTTCAAGCGGGCTCGCTTCCGATCAACGCGGCCGCCGAAATCGCGCTGCACCTTCACCACCGCTTCCGCCACGCCCACGGCTTGCTCCGGCTTCACGAAGCAAAGCTTCTGCGCCACGGCCGGGAAGGTTTTCTTGGCCGAAGGCGTCACGCCGAAGCCGCCGCCGACGAGCACGTTGTACCCGACGATTTTGTAGTTTTCGCAGATCCCCATCAGGCTCAGATCGTTGGCGTACATGTCCACGCAGTTGTCGCCCGGCAGCCCGACGGACATCTTGAACTTGCGCGGCAGGTACGTGCTGCCGTAGATCGGTTCGACGCCGTCGCCGTTGTGCTGCGCCAAGGTCGGCGTCGGGGCGACGTACTCCGGTGCGGCGTACGTCGCTTCCGCGTCATCCCCTTGCAGGCAGGTTTGTTCGCCCGTGCAGGTGTCTTTGAGCCAGATTTCGTAGTAGGCCTTGGTCTTCGGTTTGAAGTGCTCGGCCAAGCGGTAGGCCATGGCCTGAAGTTCGTCGTGCACCGGATCGAAGCGGTGCGGAGCGGGGCAGCACATGACGTTGCGGTTGACGTCGCCGCAGGCCGCCAGCGTGGTGAGCTTGATCGCGTTGATCCGCGCGATGCATTCCTTGAGATTCGTCTTCGGAATGCCGTGGTGCTGCAAGCCTTGTCGCGTGGTGATGCGGAGCGTGGCGTTGCCGATCTCGTCGCAAATGGCCAACTCGGCGAGCATTTGTTCGCTGGTCATCACGCCGCCGGGAATGCGCGTGCGGACCATGAAGATGTATTGCTTCTCGGCCTTGCCGCCGCCGGATGCGCGCGGCGGCGCGAGCGTCGCGATCGTCTTGCTGATACGTGCCGTGGGTCTTGAGCAGCGCTTCGCTGGCCTTGCCGAAGTTGCCGTTGCCGTCGACGAGTTCTTCGCCGATCGTGCCGCGCAAGTAGCGGCTGTTGACCTTCGCTTCTTCGACCGGATTGAGCTTTTCTTTTTCTTCGGTGGTGGCCATGGCGAGCGATTGCGAGCAAGAGAGAAAGGGGCAGCCGCGGTACGGTCACAAGGCGGTGAACACGGCGCCGTCAAATATCACGGCCGGCGGTGTACGACATTTTCGCAGCCAAGTCAGCAGCGAAACACACCCGACGGACGATAGTTGACTAAGTTTACTATTATTGTCGTCATTGTGCGACGCGGTCAACCGAGTATATCCAACCGGTCGCCAAACTCACCACAGCTTTCCCGGATTGCGGTTTTTCACGCTGCTGGAGAGGGCTTTCAGAAGGCGTTTCCGATTGGACATATGCGCACCGTTTCCCAGAAACTCGCGGTTTGGCTGGCCGTCGGCTTTGGCAGCGGCTGGGCCCCCAAGGCGCCCGGGACATTTGGAACCGTGGTCGGGCTCGCGGTCGCTTGGCTCGTAGGCCGGATCGAAAGCCCGATTGTGGAGGCCGCCGTGGCTTTGGGGCTTTGCGTCGCGGCGATTCCCGTGGTCGACGCGGCGATGCGCGTGCTCGGCCGCGGCAAAGACCCCGGCTGTATCGTGCTCGATGAAATCGTGGCGATGCCGATCGTGTTTTTTCTGATTCCGATGACCAGTTGGATGGTCGTCGTCGCCGGGTTCGCATTGTTCCGGCTGTTCGATATTTCCAAGCTCCCGCCGGCCAAGCAGCTCGAACGATTGCCCGGCGGTCTCGGCGTGATGGCCGACGATTGGGCCGCCGCCGTCTATTCCCATCTCGCTCTGCGTGCGCTACTCTGGGCGATTCCCTCTTTTTGGATCGCTTGAAGTATGGACGACGAGAACCTTTCGCAACCCGACGCCGCCTCCCCCGAAACGGCCGACAAGCCGCCTGCCGCGCCGCCGCAGCCTGACGAATACCCGAACGACACGATGGCCGCGGCCCTCGCGCGCCGGCAAATCACGCTTCCGCCCGACCAGCTCGCGCAGCTCGAAGCCTATTGCGCACTGCTCTGGGAATGGAACGAAAAACTCAACCTCACGCGGCATACGACGTTTGAAAAGTTCGTGGCCCGCGACGTCGTCGACTCGCTCGCGCTGGTGCCGCACATTCAGCTCGGCGATCGCGTCATCGATATCGGCACCGGCGGCGGCGTGCCGGGCGTGATCCTCAAAATCGTCCGCCCCGATCTGCAAATGGTCCTCACCGATACGGTCGGCAAGAAGGTGAAAGCGGTCGACGACATCGTCCGCCGCATTCCGCTCGACGTGCAGGTCCACCATGGCCGCGCCGAAGACATGCTCTCGACCCGCAAAGCCCAGACGCTCGTCTGTCGGGCCGTCGCCCCGCTGGAAAAACTTTGCTCTTGGTTCCAACCGTTGCGACACGCCTTCGATCGTATGCTCGTGATCAAAGGCCCGAGCTGGGTCGGCGAACGCTACGAAGCGCGGCAGAAACACTTGCTCGATCCGTGGCAACTCCGCAAGCTCGAGGAATGGCCGCTCCCCGGCACCGAAAGCCAAAGCGTACTCTTGGAACTGAAGCGGAAGGAGAGTCGGTAACGTGAGCGACGCGCCGCGATCGCCCGCCACGCACGAATCGCCGCGGGTACAGGCCGTGATCGATCACGTCGCGTTGCAAACGCAGCACTTCGACGCGGCCGTCGAGTTCTATACCCGCGTGCTCGGCGCGGAGCTGCTCGAGCGCCGCCCGTTCAAACGCCGACAAATGGCTTGGCTCCGGCTGGGCGCGATAAAACTCGAACTCTTCAGCGCCCGCGACGGCGAAACACTCGAACCGTGGAATGATTTCACGGTTGGCCCGGTCCACATCGCCCTGCGCGTCCCCAACCTCGACGCCTTTCTGAAGCACGCCCTCGCCGCCGGTGCGAAGTTTCACCCCTCGCACCCCGCCCCGTTCACGCCCCCCGTCCCCGACGCCCGCCCCATCGCCTACCTGCTAGGCCCCGACGGCGAAGAAGTAGAAATCCGCGACGAGTGAAATATGTTTTCTGCCAAGTGACATGAGCGCATATGAACGACAATGATGCTACGGCATTCGTTCAGCCGAACATGCTCACCCAGCTCGTCACGTTGAACGATTATCTGACGTGCCACGGTCAGGTCGAACTCTCGAAATTAAGTCCCGACACTCAACGTCGAGTCGCAATACGTCGTAGCGACGTCACAAAATTTTTATTACCCGACGACGAACTTTGGGAGTGGTCGCACGGCCAAGATTTCGCCGCAATTGGCGGCCTAGCGATCGTGAGAAGCGATGAAATTATTCGAGCTTGGCGCGACTGGAAGTCATAGTTGCGAATCTCTTGGCAATGCCAACCGAAACAAGTTTGGTCCCCTCGCCCTCGGCACGATGATGATTGCTACACGACGCGAATCGGGGGAGAGGGATAGGGTGAGGGGAGTGAATGACGGACGAGTTGCGAGGCACCTTCATCATTCGTGCTTAGGTATTCGCGCAATCCCCTCCCCCCTCACCGCGAGCGAGGCGAGGGAGCCAAACCGGGTTTCGTGTCGGAATTCAGGTTACCTGATCAGCTCGCTGCGCTCGGGTAAGCAGGCAACCTGAGCTGCCCGTGACATTCGCGATCATTCCGCTTCGCCGCGGCCTTGAGTCGCGCCGTGGCCGGCGGCGGCGATGACGCCTAGGCATTTGCTGCCGCGGGCTCTGGCGATTTGGCAGTCCTGAAAACTCGGACCGAAGGCGCGGGCTTCGACGCGTTTCAACAGTCGCGAGAACTGATTGCTATCTTTTCACCCAAGCCTCGACGGTTATCTTTTCGATGCTTCCGTCCGCAATACCTTCGAGGATCGTGCGGGGAACTTTGAACGACCAGATTTCGCCATTTGATAGGTAATGCGAGAATAGGTAGATGTTGCGCTTTCGGCTCACTCGGCCGCCACAAAGCGAGCCAATCTGAATTGCGTCGTCAAAATCGATGTTCTCGTCAAGGTCGTTCGCCGCCTCATCCAAGTACTCACAAACCTCGACCATGTCGGCCTTCAACTCGGATGACACTGAAACTTGTTTTTTCTCAGTGACGCGATCGACTTCGCGCGGCCTCCGAATCATCGTGGGAAACGTCGTTATCTCCGGTTCGGGAATACCGTTGCAAAAGTCAACGTGTTCCGACATTCGACCCGCGACAAAGAAAGCCTGAACGGCTTGAATCGCCAACCTAGGATCGACAAAGTTTTCATCTTTGGCTTGCCGCAAACCGCCAAGTCCGTGAAAGGAACGGCGGCATTCCGAATACGATGATCCGTACGATACAGAACAGTCGCTGGGGCTCCGAGCCAAACACAACAAAATGCTTCCGTCGTCGGTGGCGATAAATAGCCGGGCATCGTCGTCGCGAACCAGCAAAAAAGGATCCGAAACCTTATCGACGACGGCGGCGCCGTACAACTCTGTAAACGCAGCGAAATCGGCATCGTCGCTAAGCAAGGTTTTCAAGCGATAGATTTGCATGACGCGCCATCGCGAAAGCGGCCCTCATCGTTTCGAGAATTACTCCGCCTCGCCGCGGCCTTGGGTGGCGCCGTGGCCGGCGGCGGCGATGACGCCTAGGCGTTTGCTGCCGCGGGCTCGGGCGATTTGGCAGTCCTGAAAGCTCGGGCCGAGGGCGCGGGCTTCGACAAGTTTCAACAGTCGGGCGAAGACGTCGGGGCCGAGGTCGAAGAGTCGACCGTAGATGAAGAGCTTGCCGGGGTTGAAGATGTTCACGACCGCGGCGACGCCGACCGCGAGATATTCCAGCGTTCGCTCAAGTTCGGGCGCCGCGTCAAGCGCGCCGGCCGCCGCGCGGGCGTGCAATTCATCGATCGTCAGCGTTTCGCCAATTCGCTCGCCGACGGCCGCGGCCAGCGCACTGTCGGTCGCCACGGTTTCCAAGCAGCCTCGGTTGCCGCAGCCACACGGCTTGCCGGCGAGTTCGACCGTCACGTGGCCAAGTTCTCCGGCGAGCCCGCCGTGTCCTTGCAAGATGCGGCCGCCGTGCATTACGGCCAAGCCGAGGCCGGCCGAAATATCGAGCATGGCGAAGTCGTCGGAGCCGCGCGCTTCGCTGTACGCCTGTTCGGCCCAGCAAAGCGCATGACACTCTTGCAGCACCGTGCAATCGATCTGCAGTCGCTCCTGCAGGTCTTCACCCAGATTGTGATCGTCGAGCTGGTGCAGATTCGGCGAGACGATCGAGCGTCCCTCGCGCCGGTTGAGCAAACCGGGAATGCTGATCGCTAAGCCGAGCACCGTGCCTTTGCGGCGCGACATCAAGGCCCGCAGCTCGCGGACGCAGGCGGAAAGCAGATCGGCGTAGCGCGAGGGCGTGGCGAACGTACGGACGTCGACGGCCGCGTCGAGTTGGCCGTCGAGCCCGGCCGCCACGGCTTCGCAATGCACCGGCCCGACGACGAGCCCGAGCACGCAAACGCCGCTGCGCGCGAGCCGCACGATTTTGCCCGGCCGCCCCACGGCGCGCTGCTGCGGTTCCTCTTCTTCAACGAGCCGGGCTTCCATCAGCGTCGCGACGACGCGGGTCACCGTCGGCCCGCTGATTCCGGTATGCCGACAAATCTCCGCGCGAGAGGGGTCCGTGACGCTGGAGTGCGGCCAATACGCGGCGTTCGTTCAGTTGCCGCAGCAGAGAAGGGAGAACGCGCGAGGGAGCGACGGGATTCATATCGCCACGACTTCAGACGGGGAAAATCGGCCCGATCGGGCAGGAATTATGGTTGCATGATAGCGTGCGGCCGAATTATATTCAAACCTTTAGAAAATAACTCGGCCACGATTTCTCCGTGGCTCGAGGGCTCTTCGCTCCCGCCTCGCAATCTCGCCCCGCCCTGCTACGGTGAACAGAATGCCCACGTTTCACCTTTCTCAATTGCTGCCGACGTTCGCGCTGGCGTTCAGCGTCGTTTCGTCCGCCTTCGCGGCCGAGCCGGCTTCGTCGGCCGCGGCTCGTCCGGAGTTTCAGCCTGCGCAGTTGCAGTTCTTCCGCGACAAGGTGCAGCCGATCCTGGCCGCCAAGTGCGTGAAGTGCCACGGTGGCGAAGAGAAGGTCGAAAGCGGTTTCTTTCTCACGTCGCGAGCCGCCGCGTTGCGCGGCGGCGAACTCGGGCCGGCGGTCGATCTTGCGAACCCGGCGGAGAGCACGTTGCTCAAAGCGGTGCGCTACGAAGAACTCGAGATGCCGCCGAGCGGCAAAATCTCCCCGGCCGATATCGCAACGCTCGAACAATGGGTGCGCGACGGTTTGCCTTGGCCCTCGGAACTGGAAAAGGAGCCGACGCCCGCTCAGCAGCATCACAAGCCGGCCGGGGTGACGGAGGAAGATCGCAAGTTCTGGGCGTATCAACCCGTGGTCGAACCGCGTGTGCCGGAAGTGCGCAACTCGGCCTGGGTGCGCACGCCGGTCGATGCGTTTATCTTGAAGCGTCTCGAAGAGCGTGGAATCGCGCCGACGTCGACCGCTTCGGCCCGCTCGCTGATTCGCCGCGCAACTTATGACCTCACCGGCCTACCGCCGACGCCCGAGGAAGTCGCCGAGTTTGAAAACGCGTATCAGGGCGCCGGTGCGGAAGCCGCCTACGAAGCGCTGCTTGATCGCCTGCTCGCTTCGCCGCATTACGGTGAGAAGTGGGGCCGGCATTGGCTCGACCTGGTGCGCTACGCCGAATCGCACGGCTACGAGCGCGACTCGGCGAAGCCTTTTGCGTGGCGCTACCGCGACTACGTGATCGATTCGCTGAACCGCGACAAACCGTACGACGTGTTCCTTCGCGAACAACTGGCGGGCGACGAGCTGGCCGAGGTCACGCCCGACACTCTCACGGCGACCGGCTACTATCGGCTCGGTACGTGGGACGACGAGCCCGCCGATCGCGAGTTGGCGAAGTACGACATCTTAGACGGCATCGTCTCAACGACGAGCAGCGTGGTGCTCGGCATGAGCGTCGGCTGCGCACGGTGCCACGATCACAAACGTGATCCGATCCCGCAGCGCGACTATTACAAACTGCTCGATTGCTTCCGCGATCTGACGGACATGAACCGCGACAACCTGCGCCGCATCGCAACGCCGGCCGAACTCGCCGCGTACGAGCAAGCGAAGGCCGGCAAGGAGCGGAACGAAGCGGCATGGCTCAGCGAATTGGCGGCGCTAGAGGCGAAGTTTGCCACGGCGGCGCCTGCCTACGGCATCGACGTGTCCGCGGTCGACGCCGGCGATTTGAGCGACCTCACGTATCGGCTGTATCGCGACTCTTGGAAGAGCTTGCCGGAGTTCGACGCGCTGAAGGCCGAGACCGTCGGCAAGGTGCCGGGCCGCCGCATGACGTTGGCCGTCGCGACGCGGGCCGAAGCGTTCGGCTTGGTTTTCGAAGGAAAGCTGCGGGTGCCGCAGGACGGCGACTACACGTTCACGGTAAACATGCGCGAGGGTTTCGACCTTTTGATCGACGGCAAGTCGGTCGTGCGCCGGCCGGCCGCGGGCGTGCATGAAGCGACGGTCGTTGTCCCGCTCAAGGCTGGGCTCCGCGCGATTCGCCTCGACTTCTTCAACGAAGCCAACGTGCCGAAACTGCAACTCGCTTGGAGCGGACCCGGCTTCGCACCGCGCCTCCTCACCGACGGCGCACGCCGGGCGAGATGATCGAAGGGGGCACGGCCTGGGCCTACCGAACGCAGAAACCGGCCAAAGATTGGACGCAGCCGCACTTCGACGATACCAACTGGCGGCATGGTCCGGCAGGCTTCGGCACCCGAGGCACGCCGGGCGCGGAAATCGGCACGGAGTGGAAATCGAAAGACATTTGGCTCCGCCGCACGTTCCGCTTGGCCACGCTGCCGACGACCTTTGCGCTCGACGTGCATCACGATGAAGACGTGGAGATTTATCTCAACGGTCGACGCGTGTTTCAGGCGACCGGCCACACGACGAAGTACGAACGCGTCGACCTCGGTGCGGAAGGAGCGAAGCATCTCAAGCTGGGCGAGAATCTGCTGGCCGTGCATTGCAAGCAAACCGGCGGCGGACAATATATCGACGTTCGGCCGCTCGACGTCGCCGACTCGCTCGCCGATTTGGTGAAGCGCCACGGCACGCGCGTCATCGGCCCGGAATCGGCGGCCCGCTATGAGAAGTTGTCGTCCGAGTTGGCCGCGAGCCGCAAAGCGCCGCTGCCGCTGCCGGGCGTCGACGTGATGTCCGTCGGCGTGCGCAACCCGCTGCCGACGCACGTCTTGCTCCGCGGGCTGCCGCAGGCCGAAGGAGATTTGGTCGTCGCCGGGGTGCCGGAAGTGGCCGTGCCCGTCGGGTTTCAATTGACCGCAGGCGACGCGAAGTCGAACGATCGCCAAGGCCCGGGCCGGCGCACGGCGCTGGCCGCGTGGCTGGTCGACGAAGAGAATCCGCTCACGGCCCGCGTGATGGTGAATCGCTTATGGCAGTACCACTTCGGCCGCGGCTTGGTCGGCTCGTCGAACGATTTCGGCAAGCTCGGCGAACTGCCGACGCATCCCGAGCTGCTCGATTGGCTGGCCGCCGATTTCGTGCGCGGCGATTGGAAGCTCAAGCGGATGCACAAGCTGCTCATGCTCTCGAGCACGTATCGGCTCTCCGGCGCCGCCACGGAGCAGGGCTTGGCTCTCGATCCGGCGAATACGCTCTGCTGGCGGGCCAACACGCGCCGGCTGGCTGCGGAAGAGGTGCGAGATTCGATCCTCGCGGCTTCCGGCTTGCTCAACCTGCGACTCGGCGGGCCAAGCGTCTATCCACCGATTCCGCAAGAGGTGCTGGCCGGGCAATCGCGTCCCGGCGAAGGCTGGCCGACTTCGAAAGCGCCCGAAGACGTGAACCGGCGCAGCGTGTACGTGCACGTGAAGCGCTCGTTACAGCTGCCGGTGTTGGCGATGCACGATCAGGCCGACACCGACGGCAGTTGCGCGGTTCGTTACACCACGACCGTACCGACGCAATCGCTCGGCATGCTCAACGGCGAATTCATTCACGAACAAGCGCGGGCCTTGGCCGAGCGATTGCAGCGCGAACATCCCGACGATCCTGCCGCACAAATCACCCGCGCCCTGCAACTGACGGCCCAACGCCGCCCGACGGCCGACGAACTCCGCCGCGATCTCGCTTTCCTGAATGAAGCCCAAACCGCCGACGGCCTCAAACCTGCGGCGGCGCTGGAGCTGTATTGCCTGCTGATGCTGAACACGAACGAGTTCTTTTACGTGGATTGAAGCCTAATCCTCCTCCCTCCGTGAGAGGAACTTTGGGCGGCCTCCATGATGAGATTCCTCTGAGATCCAAGCTATGAACGAGCGACAATTTTGCGGGCGAACGCGGCGGGAATTTTTTTGGCAGACCGGCGGCGGATTCGGCGCGGCGGCGCTGTCCGGCATGCTCGGAGCCGATGGATTTTTCGCCTCACCCGCACGCGGCGCGGAAGCAGCGGCCGCCGGTCCTACGACGCCGTCGGCGTTCGTCAACGCCATGGCGCCGAAGCCGCCGATGATGCCGGCCAAGGCCAAGAGCGTAATCTTCATCTTCTGCTACGGCGGGCCAAGTCATGTCGACACGTTCGACTACAAGCCGAAGCTCTACCCGCTGGACGGGAAGACGGTTGCGGTGAAGACGTTCGGCCGCGGCCGTGAGCGCAACGAAGGTCGCATCGTCGGTCCGAAGTGGCAGTTCAAGCAATATGGTCAGTGCGGCAAGCACGTCAGCGACCTGTTTCCCCATATCGCGCAGCACGTCGACGACATCGCGTTTGTGCATTCGATGTACGCCGAATCGCCGATCCACGGTTCGGCCATGCTGATGATGAACTCGGGCCGGATCCTCAGCGGGAACCCGAGCTTGGGAACCTGGATCACGTACGGACTCGGCAGCGAGAACGAAAACCTGCCGGGCTACGTCGTAATGCTCGACAAGACCGGCGGACCGATCAGCGGGCCTAAGAATTGGTCGAGCGGTTACATGCCGGCCGCTTATCAAGGCACGGTCGTCCGTACCGACGGTACGGCCATCCACGACCTCGACTTGCCGCCGGGCATGACGCGCGCGGCGCAGCGGCGGATGCTCGATCTCCTGCGCGAGAAGAATCAGCACCATCTCGCCGGCCACGCCGATAACACGGAGCTGGCGGCCCGGATTGCGAGCTACGAGTTGGCGTTCAAGATGCAGCAGCACGCGCCGGAAGCGGTCGACTTCTCCAAAGAAACGGTCGAGACGGAGAAGCTCTACGGGCTCGATCAGGAGCGCACCGCCGACTTCGGCCGCAAGTGTTTACTCGCGCGGCGGTTGGTGGAGCGCGGCGTGCGGTTCGTTCAGGTCTACAGCGGCGGCGCCCACAACGACGACAATTGGGACGCTCATACCGACATCGTGCTGAACCACACGAAGCATGCCGGCGACACCGACCAACCGATCGCCGGACTGCTCACGGACCTGCAACAGCGCGGATTGCTCGACGAAACGATCGTTGTCTGGGGTGGCGAATTCGGCCGCCAACCGACGGCCGAGTACGCCAAGGGAACCGGCCGCGACCACAACGCGTACGGCTTCACGATGTGGCTCGCGGGCGGCGGCATCAAAGGGGGCGTAAGCGTCGGCGAGACCGACGAACTCGGTAGCGCCGCAGTGACGGACCGATTCCACGTGAAGCATCTGCACGCCACGATCTTGCAGCAGATGGGGCTCGACCCGAACCGACTCAGCTATTTTTACAACGGGCTCGATCAAAAGCTCGTCGGCGTCGAAGGGGCCGAGCCGATTCATCAGATCATCGCGTAACGATCGATAATAACCAATGACCAAGCACCAAATTCCAAACAAGCGGACAACGACCGAAACGATGAATGACCGAAACGGCGGACGACTCTGCGACGCAAGTTCGATCATTCGTGCTTGGACTTTGTTTGGAATTTGGTGCTTGGTCATTGGAATTTCCGTGCCTGCAAGCCGCGCCGATGAGATTAAACGCTCTCATTGGAACGGGCTCGAACGTCTCGATTTCACGGTCGACGGCCGAGCGGCACTGTTGATCGTCCCGCCGAAGGCCGACGTCGGGCGGCCGTGGATTTGGCGCACGGAGTTTTTCGGCCACGAGCCGCAGGCCGACATCGCGCTGACGGCCAAAGGTTTTCACATCGCCTACGTGAACGTACAGAATCTCTACGGTTCGCCACTGGCTCTCGATGCGATGGACAAGTTCTACGACCACGTGACGAAACAATACGACCTGATGCCGAAGGTCGCTCTAGAAGGGTTCTCGCGCGGCGGGCTCTTCGCGCTGAATTGGGCGGCCCGACATCCCGATCGCACTTCCTGCATCTATAACGACGCGCCGGTGTGCGATTTCAAAAGCTGGCCGGCAGGTCGCGGCCGGGGAAAAGGTTCGCCCACCGATTGGAAGCGCTGCCTCGAAGCGTACGGGCTCACCGAGCAAGAGGCGCTGGATTACAAAGGCAACCCGGTCGATAACCTAGCTCCGCTGGCCCGGCACAAGATTCCGCTCTTGCACGTCTGTGGCGACGCCGACGAGGTCGTGCCGTTTGAAGAAAACACAAAGCTCTTGGCCGAGCGCTACAAAGCGCTGGGCGGGCCGATCGAGGTGATCGTCAAGCCGGGCGTCGGTCACCACCCGCACAGCTTGAAAGACCCGAAGCCGATCGTCGACTTCGTCTACAAACACACGGCGGCGCTGGATAAATAGCGAGCGCCCGGCATTTTGCAGCGAAACGCCGGCAGATCGGCCGCCGCGATTAAATACGACTTTCGCACGTCTCCAAACGCATTGGCCGTCGCCGATCGGTCGGCTTATACTGCGCCGAGCGTGCGTCGCCCGCCTCGCCCTGTTGCGGCTCTCGCGCCCCGCCCGCCTCGCCCAGTTGCGGCTCTCGCGCCCCGCCCGAAATCCCGCCCCGATCTCTTCCGCGCAGGTCTTCGCATGAACCCGCTGGAAATGAATCGTCGTCAAGCGCTTATCGCCGCCGGTTTGGGAGCGCTCTCGTTAGGAAGCCCCGGCACCGTGCTGGGCACGGACAAGCTCGACTCCGGCGGCACGGCCGTGCGCGCCGAGAAGTCGTGCATCTTCATTTTGCTGTGCGGCGGACCGAGCCACATCGACACGTGGGATATGAAGCCCGACGCGCCGACGTCGATCCGCGGGCCGTATCAGCCGATCGCCACTCGCGTGCCGGGCATGCGCATCAACGAGATGCACGTGGAACTGGCGAAGCTGACCGACCAGTTCACGCTGATCAACTCGATGAGCCATCCCGGCGCGATCAGCAATCACTTCGATGCGATGCACAATCTGCTCAGCGGCCAATCGGCGAAGCGCGTGCAGGAAGGTGTGCCCGACGATCAACCGTACATGGGATCATTTGTCGCGAAAGCGAAGCCGAGCAAGCGGAACATCGTCTCGAATGCGTGGCTCATCAAATGCGTCGGACGTCCGGTCTTCTGTCGCCGAACATCGGGCTGGGGGGCTACATCGGCTCGGCTTACGCGCCGGTGTTCGTGGGAAGCGACAAAAATCATCCGGCGATGGACAACTTCGAGCCGCCGGAGATTTACTCGCCCGTCGACAGCGACCGGCTCGGGCGGCGCAAGAGCTTGCTGGCCGATATCGAAAGCGACGTTTTGAACAATGACGCGCGCGGCGCCGACTGGCAACAACTTCGCGAAAAAGGTTACGACGCCCTGACGCGCAAGAAGGGCGCGACGCCTTCGAACTTCATCGCGAACCGACGAAGCTCCGCGATCGCTACGGCCGGCATCCGCTCGGTCAGAACCTGCTGTTGGCTCGGCGGATGGTCGAGGCCGGCGTACGGTTCGTCACCGTCAACGGTTGGGTCGGCCAAGCGTCGCACGATACGGCGGGCCCGCCGAGCAGCAGTTGGGACATGCACGGCGGCAATATGGGCATGGGAGACGCCTTCGGCAACGGCTCCTACGGCATGGGCTTCTGCCTGCCGCGGCTTGATCAAGCACTCTCGGCGCTTATCACCGATCTTAAGGATCGCGGGCTGCTCAAGAACACGCTCGTCGTGGTCACCGGCGAGTTCGGCCGCACGCCCAACGTACTGACGCAAAACCCGCCGGGGCGCCAACACTGGCCGAGTTGCTTCAGTTCGATCATGGCGGGAGCAGGCATCGGCGGCGGCCGGGTATACGGCATGTCCGACAAGCACGGCGCGTACGTCACCAACAATCCGGTGCGCCCGAAGACTTCGCCGCCACGATCTATCACGCACTCGACGTACCGATCAGCGAACCGCAAACCAACAGCGGCATCTTCCGCCCCCTCACGACCGGCAAGCCGATTTTGGAACTGTTTGGTTAGCGCGCCAGGTCCGTGATCATTCGCCGGCCTCGTCCTCAAATCGTTCGACCACCCGCAATTCGGCCCACCAGCGCCATTCTTCGCAGTGCTCAACCCACCGGCCGACCATGGCATAGCCGCGGTCATTCGAGTAGAGCGCTGCCGTAACTTCGGCGGTTGCCGAGTTCCCTTGATACTCGCCGGTCGCCGTCCCTTGGAAACGATCTCCTTCAACGCGTCGGAGCTGTATTTCGTAGCTCGCATTCCGCGTATGAGACGAGATCACTAGGGAATCGCCACGCAAAATGGCCCGCGGCACCGGCACGTCGAACGCGTCATCGGGACTGCCTTTTGCCCAATGGATGACGCCGGAGAGTTTGACGGCCTGCTTGAGTACGCCGCTCACCTTGCGTCGCCTCCGAACAAGCTCAACCGTCCGCCGATGCCGACGCCTTCCGGATTCACGCCGTGAGGTACCGCGCCGAGATCGCGCGGACCGCGGTCTTTTTCGCCGAGCGGGTCGCGCCACTGCGAGGGAATCTCTTGGCCGGCATCAATGGCCGGGCTGCCTGCCTGCAGAGTGAGGTTCTTGTCGGTCGACGCCGCGATGTTCACCGTCGGCGGTTGTGTGAATTTCGGGTCGGCGTAGAGATCGTTCGTCGTAAAGCCGGGCGGATAATGCTGCTTGCTGGCCGCGAAAATCGGCGACGCACGAAACTTCGTGAACGGATCGGTCGGTTCCGGCGACGAAGGCTTGGCCGGCTTCTTGGCCGCCTGTTTGTTTGCTGCGGTCTGCTTCGGCGGGCTGCATCGGTGCCGGTCCGTAACCCCACACCAGATTGCCGGCCTCGCGAAGCTTGCCCGGTTCTTTAATTCCGGCGAAGCCTGCGCCGGGCGCCCCTTGCCGCTGCACGAAGATATTGTTGAAGACGTCGCGCTCGTTTTGCTTCAGACCTTGTCGCCGAAGCCCATCAAGAAATAATCGCGAAACACGGGCCGGTCGCGAACGAACGTATTTTGATAGACGTACATCACCGGCCAAATCGGGCCGCCGTGATCGCCGACGAAATTTCCTTCTTCACGCAGCGGAAACGTCGCGGAGTCGGCCGCTTCAGCCTCGCTGCGCGGCGGCGTTTTGTAGGTTCCACCGCGCGAGTCGAACACGTTGCGATAGACGAATACGCCGTGCCCGGCGTCGTGGTCGAGTGGCGATTCGTCCTTTTCTATTTCGTGCTGCGTCAGCGGGATGAGAATTCGCCCGATGCGATTCTGATAGATGTGCAGCGTATGGTCGCGCAGCTTCGGGCCGATTTCGAAGCCGTCGTCGTTGAAGTTGTCGATGAAAGAGTGATGGACGTGCAGATCGTTCGCATAACGAATGAAAGCGAAGTCGTGATCGTCTGTGAATTCGCAGCGTGCGAACTCGATGTTCGTATTGCGCGGCTGATTGTTCTGCAGCACGATCTGGTAGCTTGCCGTACCGCGGTACTTCATATGAGCCCGCGAAGTCCATGGGGCCGCCGAGCCGCGAAACGCCGAATCGACGACGCTTACGTTGGCACAGGCGTTGACGAGCAGCGCCGGATTGCCGCCGTACGCCGTGACGTGGTCGAGCGTGATGCCGTCGCAGCCGTAAAGACTCAACATCGCGCTGCCGGTGCCGCCGCGAAAGACGAGGTCTTCCAGCCGGACGTGCTTCACGCCGACGAGGCCGAGCAACTCTTCACCGAATCCGGCGGCGACGACCAACGGCACTTGTCGCGGATCGGCCGGGCCGCGGTAGTTGTCGTCGCCGAGGCCCGCGAGCTTGGTATGTGCGAGGCGGCAATGAATGCGGCCGGTGTCGCGGTTTAGCCAAAGGCCCGGCCCGCCGTACATCCCGATTTCTGATTTTTTGCCTTCAGGGAACAATTCGCTCGACGTGCGCAAGTCGGCGACGATCCGATAGCCGTGCAGCGGCACCAGCGAATCCGCGAAATGGCCGAGCACCAGCGGACGCTCGTGCTCGATGCCCCACATCGGCTCCCAAGAGTCTGGGAGAAATTGCACGGGTGCCCGCCGCCGCGCAGCGCTCGCATACGTGCGGGTACTGACGTACTCATCCGGTGCGGCGTCCACGATGCCGGTCTCGCGCCGGTTGCCAGCTGCCCGCCGGATCTTCTGCAAACTCGCGCAGCCCGCCGTCGATGACCGCCGTTTCGCCGGGATACGAACGAATGACGATCGGCTTCTCAGGCTCGCCGCTGCGGCTGAGCGAGACATGTTCATAGTACGTCCCGCCGCGCAGCACGAGCGTCTCGCCCGGCTTCAACTCACGCACGCTCCGCTCGAGCGATTTCCAAGGAGCTTCCACGGTCCCGGCCGCCCCGTCGTCCCCCTTGTTCGCATCAACGAAGTAGTGCGGCGAGTTCCTTTCTAGCGAACGCCCGGCCAACGTAGGACCGGCGCGCATCGGTTGGTGGGAAAGTTCCGCAGAGTTCGCCGCATTGCAGACGAACGTCATGACTAAGTAGAAGGCCGTCGATCGCATCGGGAAACTCCTCGAAACGAGACTCGTGCGGGCGTCTTACCTGTGAATCTTCAACAGTTCTTTCAACTCTTCGTCGGTGATAGGATCGTCGACCGTGATTTGTCCTACGACTTGTTTTGCGGAGTCGCGCAGGTCGTAAGTGCTGAGAGTCGGACCCTTGAGCGGGTATGTCACCAGCCAAAACGGCGGATCGACGCTCGTTGCGGGATAGAACATCGGGCAATACTGAGGAAAGATCGAGCCCTCGTCGTCGACCGCCGAACTACGAATCGGCGCCCACTGACAATCGACGCGCAAAGCATTGTCCCGCGCCGTTTGCAAAACCCACAGCGCGCGGAAGGAACAATCCGCGCGATAGCGGTCGAAAACACCGAGTACGGCATGCCCCACGACCCGAGCTTGCGCCGACGCTTCCGGCAACCGGCGTTTGACGTAGGCAAGTTGCCGCGACAACGGCCCGTACGACTGCTCGCGGTCGAAGGCCGCCTTGGAAAGCCAGTTTTTGTACGCCGGGTGCGCTTCGTCACAATTGCCGACGACGAGTTGGTCGCCGAGCCATACGGCGTCCGGGTACACGCCGATGGAGTGGCCTTCGAACTGCGCCTCGAGTCGCCACAGCGGAAATTCTCCCAATACTTGCGACTGCAAGGTGTGGATAAACGGCGGCGTGAAGGCGTCGAGGTCGCCGACGAAGAAGCACATCGTGCGGTCGTCGCAGTACTCGCCGATCGCATCCTTGCCGAACGTCTCGGCAAGGATTTCGTTGTATTGCGGTATGGAACGGTCGAATAAGAAGCGTTCCACGACGTCGAGCAAACGCTGCGCGATCGCCGCCCGCTCCTCCAAGAATTTGCGTTGCGACGGCAGTTTCTTGACGGTCAGATGATATTCGTAAACCGACTCGTCGGAGTCGGGCTTAATGTTGTAAAAGCCCGTCATCGGCGGATGCTTGTTCATGGCGTAATTCTCAAACCGGCGTCATTAGCCCCGGCGGCTCGCCGGGGGCTAATGTCGCTCGAAATCGACTACTTACATGAAAACGTCTTCTGATGCCCGGTCGACGGCACGAACACCGTGTAGCTCTTGCCGTCGGCGGCAACGCTGAGCTTGAGGTGATTTCCGGCGCAGTCTTTTTCTTTGTTCGCAATGAATTCATCCGGCACGTTGTGGCTCGTGCCGTCTTCGCGCAACGTCTTGTGAACTTGATACACCTGTTCGATCGACTTGGTTTCCTGCAACGTGGCGAACATCAGCGGCATGTTTCCTTTGGTCACGCCGTTGTTGACGATCGCCACGCGCGGCTCGACCGACTTGATCAGCACCGGGTTGTTGCTGTTGTCGAGACCGTGATGCGAGACTTGAAACACGTCGACGATGCCCACGCGATTCACCGGGCAGACCAAATCAAACTCCCGGTTGCGCGTCAGATCGCCGGCGTCGAGAAAATCGAAGTCGCCGAAGGTGAGCTTCGTCACTACGCTGTTGGCGTTATCCGTGTTATCGACCGGCGCGACGTTGTTCGCCGCACAGCACTCGTTCGGCGAACCCGAAGCGTCGACGAATTTCTGCCGTGCGCCGAGGCACTTGAGCGTCAGCGCCGGACCATCGTTCGCGGCCAGCGGAATCGCGTCGCCCGGCGAAATCTGCTTGCGGGCTTCCGCCTTGAACTGCGTGTATTCGGCATCCGGCTTCTCGCGCTGCTCCGGCCATGTGGCGTTGTCCCACACCGTGCCGATCGGTAGCGACGCGGCCAGCTGCGCCGCGCCGCCGAAATGGTCGCGGTGATAATGCGTGGTGATGAGATGGTCGATCTTTTTGAGCCCGGCCTCCTTCGTGGCGACGGCAAAGATGCGATCGGCATCGCGCCGGCCCGGGTTGCCCGAGTCAATCAACACCGACTCGCCGGCAGGCGTGACGATGAGCGTGGCGGCGCCTCCTTCGACGTCGATCCAATAGATGTCGAGCGTGCGCGGCGCGGGCGCCGCTTGGTTGAACGAAGCAAACTTCAACGGGGAACCGGGAGGCGCTGGAGGGAGAACGGGCGGTCGCGGCCTTTTTCTTCACTGCCTTCTTTCCACCTTCCGCCTGGGCCTCAAACTCGGCCTTCGTCTTCGGCAGCGCCTCGGCGAACTTCGCTTCCGTTCGCTTCAGTTCAGTGATCGCGCTCTTGCGGAGCGTGGCGAGCCAATCGGCTTGCACGGATTCCCCGGCGAGGTTTTTGAGTTCTTCCGGATCGGCCTCAAGGTCGTACAGTTCTTCCGTTTCGCCCTTTACGAACGTGCGAACGTACTTGTACTTTCCTTGCCGCAAGAGCACGTACCACGGCACGGCGCTCGCGGCCGTAAGCTTCGGGTCTTTCGCGTCGGGAATGACGTCGGTCTCCGCGCCGTAGCTGCGCGGTGTGCGTCATGATCATCGGCGACACCCATTCCTTGCTCGCCGGGTTCGCGAGCAGCGGACGGATGTCGCGGCCGTGCGTCTTCCACGGCACGACGACGCCCGCCTCGCGGCAGAATAGGTCGACGAGATCCGGCGCGTTGATCGGGTGCGGGCAGACCGCGCCTTCCGGAGTTACGCCTGGTCGGCTGATGATCATCGGCGAGGCGACGGCCGCGTCGTACGGTGCAATCTTTTGATTGAGCCCGTGCTCGCCGAGCGCGTAACCTTGGTCGGCCGTGTAAACGACGAGCGTGTTGGCCAGTTGCCCGCTCTCTTCCAGCGCTTTCAACACCCGGCCGACTCCCTCGTCCACGGCCCGATTGCATTCGTTCACCTGCTGAATCCAGGCGTCGTACGGTTTGCCCGTTGCGTTGGTGTCGAAATTGTCGGCCTTCTTTTTCTTGCCGCGCATCGCCGGCTTGCCGTCGGCGTCTAAGCCCCACGACGCCGTGTTCTCCAGATACTTCGGCTTGTCTTTCCACGGGCCGATGATGTCGGCCGGCGGCGTCGCGCTGTTGCCGGCTAGCGAACCCTTGTGCCGCGCGGCGGGAGTCGTCGGTCCGTGAATCGCACCGTAGCAGAGCCAGAGATACCAGGGCTTGTTCGCGTCGCGGTTCTGCCCCTTGATGTATTCTTCGGCCCACTTCGTATAGTTGTCGGTCGAGTAGCCGGGCGTCTGCTTTTCGACGCCGTTGAACGTGAGAATCTGGTCCGTGTAGTAGTTGCCCGCGTTTTCCGGATGAGCCGGCCGGTTCCAGACGATCTGATAATCCCAATCGCGGCCGTAGCCGGTATCAGTACCTGTGTGCCATTTGCCGATTTGCGCCGTGTGATAGCCCGCCTTGCGAAACTCGGCCGGCACGAACGGGCACTGCGCCGGATCGTACTTGCTGCCGGGATACGCTCCTTCCATCGTCATCGACATCACGCCGTGCTGCAGCCGACCGGTGAGCAGCGAAGCCCGCGACGGCATGCACCACGCGCCGAGGTACGAGCGTTCGAAGCGCACGCCGCGACTTGCGAGCCGGTCGATGTTCGGCGTCTTCACCCACGCGGGCGAGCTGCCGTAGCAACTGATAGTTTTGTACGACTGGTCGTCGGCGTAGATGAAGAGAATATTCGGCCGAGTCGGTTTCGCATCCTGCGCCGCGGCGACAAGCGGCGCCGCAACGACGACGGCGAAGAACAACGGCGCAACAAACAACGACGAGACGAAGCGACGCATGCGGCAAGCTCCGAGCGGTGGGCGACGACGACAAGTGCGCCACACTCTAAGCCCCCGCGCCGCCGCGAAGCAAGCATTTGCCGGCGGCCCGTTCGGCAGGCAAAACCGCCCGATCGCGTGCTTTCGCCGCACTGCGCGCCGAGGTAAGATTACGACGCTGGTAAGAATGTCGCATGAACGGCCCTGCATGAATCGTTTGGTCCGCTCGTACCGTTCAAACTAAGGAACTTCGCATGTCGATCGCCGCCGGCAGCACGCATGGTCTCAACGACGAACAGGCCCGGCAGTACGCGGCCGACGGGTTCGTGATCTTGCGCGGAGTCTTCACGCCGGAGGAAATGGCCGAACTCGATCGCGAGGCCAGCGCCCTCTGGTGGCGCAAAGACCTGATCGACGTCAGCAACATCCGCTGCCGCTGGCAGAACCATGTCGAGACGGGCGAATGTACGTTCGAGTGCTTCGATCCGGTGATCGACATCAGCCCGACCATCGGCCGCTTCGCCGACGATCGGCGGATTCTCGACCCGCTGGCGGATATCTACGGAGAGCAAGCGTCGCTCTTCAAAGACAAACTGATCTTCAAGCCGCCGGGTGCCGTGGGCTACGGCATGCATCAAGACTACATCGCTTGGGAAACGTTCCCGCGATCGTTCGTCACGGTGCTGATCGCCATTGACGCGGCCGGCAAAGACAACGGGGCCACGGAAGTGTTTCCCGGCTATCACAAACAAGGCGCAATCATGCCGGAAGACGGCATGTATCACGAGATTCCGCTCGACAAGATCGACCTCTCGCGCGGCGTCGAGCTGCATTTGCAGCCGGGCGACGTCGCCGTCTTCGACGGCTTCACGCCGCATCGCTCCGCGCCCAACCGGACGCAGACCTATCGCCGACAACTCTACCTGAGCTACAACGCCCTGAGCGACGGCGGCGTACAGCGCAACGCGCATTACGCATATTTCCACGATTGGCTGCACGCCCGCTACGCGGAGTACGGCAAGACGGGAACGTACTTCAAATGAGCGTGACCGCCGCCGATTCGTCGACCGCCGAAAAACAAATCGGCGGCTTGAGCTTGCCCGTCGCTTGGACGACCATCGCCATTGCCGCCGCCGCCATGGTGGCGACGTTGCCCGGCCGCACGTTCGGCCTCGGACTCGTCGAACGCCAGATGAGCACCGAACTTGGGCTCACCGAACTCGACGTTGGACACATCAATCTGTGGGCCACGTTGATCGGCGCTTTAGCATGCTTTCCGGCCGGTCGTTTGATCGATCAGTTCGGCCTGCGGGCCGTGTTGTTCGGCACGGCGCTCGGCTTAGGTCTCGTCGTGCGCGGGTTGGCGAGCATCCATTCCACGCAGCTGCTCTTCGTGTTCATCTTGCTCACGCGCGCCTTCGGGCAAAGCGCGATGTCGGTCGTGAGCATTGCGATCGTCGGCAAATCATTTGATCGGCGGAAGTCGTGGCCGATGGCGGCGTTCAGCGTGCTGATGACGATCGGCTTCATGACCGCGTTCGGCGTCGTGGGCCCGGCGGTCAAGGATTTCGGCTGGCGCTATGCATGGTCGGGGGTCGGCATCGCCGTGCTCTGTTTGGCTCCCTTCGCTTGGCTCTTGCCGAAAAGATTACCGACGTTTGCGGCCGAAGATCACGAAGCGACCGTCGGTCACGGCTTCACGCTTCGTCAAGCTTTGGCGACGCCCGCGTTCTGGATGTTCGCCGCCGCCACGTCGCTCTTCGGTCTCGTGGCTTCCGGGCTGACGCTCTTCAACGCGCACGTGCTGGCCGAGCGCGGTTTAAGCTACGAAGATTATTACGAAACGGCCAAAGCCGCCGCACCGTTTGGGCTGATCGGCCAAGGCATTTGCGGCGGATTGGCCAGGATTTGGAGCTACCAACGAATCACCACGCTCGGCGCTTGCTTGTATGCCGTCGGCGTCGCCTGTTTGACGCTCGTCACGACTCGCCAGGAATTGCTTGCGGCGTCAATGGTTTCGGGCCTCGGCGGCGGCATGCTGACCGTCGTCTTCTTCGCGGCGTTTCCGCGATTGTTCGGTCGGCGTGAACTAGGCCGCATCCAAGGTTTCGCGCAGTTGCTCACCGTGCTGGCCTCGGCCGTCGGGCCGTTGGCATTTGCCGTTTCGAAGGAGTACGGCGGATCATTTACACCGGTGCTATACGTGCTTTCGGCGACGGTCGTCGTCGTCGGGCTCGCGGCGTTGCTGGTGCCTTCGCCGAAGTTGCCGGATGACGCCATGAAGTCGGTTGCCGTAAACTGACGGATTGACGGACGCTTCCCAGATTCGTCGCACGAACGTTGCGACGCTCGCCTTAGACACAGGTTCTGCATGTCGACTACCGCCGCCGCGACCGACGTCGTGAAGTTTCATATCTCGCTCAATGCCGGCGACCTGACGCGTTCGATCGCCTTCTATCGCACGCTCTTCGGCCTCGAACCGGCCAAGGTGCGCGACGACTACGCCAAGTTCGAGTTGGCCGATCCGCCGGTGATACTCTCGCTCATTCCCATTCCGTCGACCGCCGGCGGGCACATGAATCACGTCGGCCTGCGCAGTGCTCGAATCGGCCGCCCTTGTCGAGATGCAAGTGCGGTTGGAGCAAGCCGGCTACAAGACGCAAAGCGAAGAAGGGGTCGAATGCTGCTACTCGAAGCAGACGAAGTTTTGGGTCAACGATCCCGACGGCTGCCTGTGGGAACTCTACGTCCTGCACGGCGACGCCGACGAGCACGATGATCATAGCCCGAGCCGCACCGGCGGGATGGTCGGCAATTCGACGTTCCGCGGCCAAATCGGCGGCGCACATTCCGACGGCGGCTCTTCGTCACAAGGCTCCGGCGACGGCGGGCTGCAAGTGACGATCGGTCCGAGCGTCGCGCCGGCGAAGGCAACGCGACGTGAGCCCATCGTGTATCAGCACATCATCATGCAGCCGTTGCCGGAGCGCATTAACGCGGCCGACGGCACGCTCGACGACGTGCAACTGCAGGGAACGCTGAATCGCCGCGACGACCCCGAATCCGTGCGGGCATTTTTGCGCGACGCCTTTCGCGCTTGAAGCCGGGCGGAACCATCGGAGCGCACGTGCTGACGGCCGATCGCGAGTTTACCGAGAAGCCGCAATTGCCGGGTCCGGCGGCGCTCGTCGAGCAAGTGTGGACCGATCGCCAAACGGCCGAGTTTCTCGCCGAGGCCGGTTTCGTCGGCGTGCGATTCACCAAGCTCGGGCAGAAGCCGTGCTTTTCGGTGGGTGACGCGCAGCTGCGTGAAACCAAGCTCGCGGCCGTGAAGCCGAACGTTTCGAAGCCGGAGGCCGCCGAGAGCGCCGGCGGTTGCTGCAACGCGGGGCCGGTGGAAGTGATGTACAAAGGCCCGCTGCGCGAACTGCGCGACGACTTCGGCAACGTCTACCCGCGCGGCGTGCGGACGACCGTCGACGGCGCGGCCGCGCAAATGCTGGCCGAACTGCCGCAAGCCGACGAGATGTTCCTATTCGGCGGCGATGCGCCGGCCGGCGGTTGCTGCGGCGCATAGAGTTCGCGCGGCCTGCGCTCGGCGACGGGCCGGACTAAGTGGCGTCCGGATGCGTGAAGCGCACCGGCACCGTGAAGACCACGGCGACGTTCGCGCCCAAATATCTGGCCGGGGCGAAGCGCCATTGCAGAGCCGTGCGGCGAGCCGAGTCGTCGAAGCTCGGAATGCCGCTCGATTGCGCGACCTCGGCGTGCGAGACCAACCCTTCGGCGCTGATCCAGAGCCGGACCTTGACCAAGCCTTCGAGCCGCTGGGCTTTGGCATCGCGCGGATACGGCGGCTTCATGTTGTAGATATACGGCTCCGGCGGTTCGTCGTACTGCGAACCGTCGACGGCGGTCGAGGCCGCCGACGCCGCGCTTTCGACCGGCGCGACCGCCGCGGCTTTCACCTTCGAGCGCGCCGGCTTCACGTCGTCGATCGCATCCGGCTTGGCTTCTTCCGGCGGCGTCTCTTGCCGTTCGACTTTGGGCTTCGGCAATTCCATCGCCAGTTCGACCGGTTCGACTTCGGGCTTCGCCGCGTCGGACTTTTCGGCGGGCGCAGGACTTCACGAGTTCGGTCGGTTTGCGTTCGGGCTTTTCCGGTTCTTTCACCGGCGTTTTAACGACCGGCATCCGCACGGCCCGAGCCTGCTCAAATTCGTCGCTCGGCTCCGGAGCTGCGGCGATCGAAGCCTGCAGTTCGATCGAGGCTTGCCTGCTCTTGGTCAGCAATTGCGGCGGCGTCAGGCCGAGCCAAGCCGCGGCCGCCGCGAGGAGCCAGTAGCAGCCGTAAGCGGAGAAATGCGCGGCGACGCTCAAAACCGACGCCGACAAATAGCGGAAGACTCCCGGCCCGCGGCGGCGCGGTCGGTAGACGACGTCGATCGTCGGGAGTTCTTCGGTGCTCATGTACGCCAATCATCGGATGCCGAGGCAAAACCACTCTAATGTTCATAAGAATGTAGAGCAAGTTGCGCCCAGGTCCGTATTTCGCGGGCCGTTCGATCGATAAACGCTCGCAAATATGCCGGAAACGGCACGATTGCGCAGGGCATCTCCGATTCCGACGAAGAGCGACGTCGACGGCGGAAATGCTGCAGAGGCCGCCGAGAAATTACGCCAGGACTTCGGTGACGATGCGGCCGCCGTCAGGCCCCGTCAGTCGATGATCGCGACCGGCGTAGCGGTATGTCAGCTCATTCGCCGGCAATCCGAGCAAATGCAGGATCGTCGCGTGCAGATCACGGAAATGGACTTTGTCTTCCACCGCTTGAGCGCCGGTTTCGTTCGTCTTGCCGTAGGTGAATCCGCGTTTGACGCCGCCGCCTGCCAACCAGAACGTGAAGCCGCGATGATTGTGTCCGGTGTCGTCTTTGCCGTCGTCGGGCGTGAGGCCGGGTCGACCGAACTCGCCGCCCCAAACGACGAGCGTATCCTCCAACATTCCGCGACGTTTCAGATCGTCCAACAACGCGGCGATCGGGGCGTCGGTCGCTTCGCAGTTGGCCTTCAGATCGCGACGATGATTCTTGTGCTGATCCCAACTGCCGTGATTGAGCTCGACGAAGCGAACGCCCGCTTCCAAAAACCGCCGAGCCAAGAGGCACTGTCGACCGAAATCCGACGGTTTGCAAACGCCGACCGACTTCGTACGACGTCCGACCTGATAACGGTCGAGCGTCGCCTGCGTTTCGCGACTGAGGTCAAGCAAACCGGGCGCGGCGATCTGCATCTGATAGCCGAGCTCCATCGATTGCATGACGCCCTCGAGCGCTTCGTCGCGATCGCGCAGTTGCCAATGACGCCGATTGAGCGTCTGCACGAAATCGAGCTGCGTCCGTTTGGCCGCGGCCGACAGATGCTCGCCGACCACGTCGTTGATCGTCGCCTTCGACATATCTTCGCCGTTCACGCCGATCGGCGTGCCGGTGTAGATGGAAGGCAAGAAGGCGCCGGAGTAGACCGAGCTCTTCGCCGTGTTCAAGCTGATGAACGCCGGCAGACTTTCATTTTCCGTGCCCAGGCCGTAACTCACCCACGAGCCGAGACTCGGCCGTTCGCGAAGTCGCTCCCCGGTATGCAGTTGTAAAAACGATTGGGCATGGATGCCCGTATCGGCGTACATGCCGTTGAGTACGCAGAGCTCGTCCGCATGGCGCGAGATTTCCGGCAGCAGATCGGAGACCCAGAGGCCGCTTTGCCCGCGACGTTGAAACGGCGTCACCGATCCGGCGTGCGGCTTCTTGCCGGTTTGCGGCTTGTAGTCGAACATGTCGAGCTGTGCAGGCCCGCCGCTCATGCAGAGAAACACCACGCGTTTGCGCACGCCGCAAGCGGCGGCGTGCGAGCGGCCAATCCGACCGAAGGCGACTTGGCCGCAGCGGTCCGCGCACCGAGCAGTGCGCCCGGCGCAATCTGCCCGAGGCCGAACGTCGTCGACTGCAACATCGCACGTCGTGTGTAATTCATCCGTCGACTCTCCTCGGTGATCCGCTTGCTCAATCAACGTAGCGAAATTCGTTCGACATGATCAACGCCTGACACAATCCGGCCCAAGCCTTCTCGCGATCGCCCCATTCCGCTTCGGCACGCCGCACGAACTCCGCGGCGGCCGTCAATTCATCGCGCAGTCGGGCGCGGCCATACGCGCCGCACCACGCGGCGACGATGCGCCCCTCGACGTCGGACGCTCGCTCCATGATGCGTCGAGCGAAATGTTGCGATTGCTCGACCACGAACGGGTTGTTGTAGAGATGCAACGCTTGGCCCGGTACGGTGCTGACCTCGCGTCGCGCCGTCACGCTTGTAAACTCGGGCAAATCAAAGGCGGCCAATTCCGGGGGCGGTGAACTGCGCAAATAGCACAGATAAATGCTCCGCTTATCGCTCGGCTGATGCAGGTTGCCCGCGATGTTGACGAGAATATCGCGATGCCCGACCAACGAACCTTGGCCCGGAGTGCGATCGATTCGCCCTGAGGTGAGCAGCACCGCGTCGCGCAGTGCTTCGGCCGTCAAGCGGCGACGGTCGTGCCGCGCAAACAGCAAGTTCTGCGGGTCGGCCGTCGTCAATCGGTCGTCGGCCTCGACGGCCAGTTGATATGTCCGACTCAACGCAATCGCTCGCACTAAGCGTTTGATCGACCAGCGTTCGGCGACGAACCGCGAAGCCAAATGATCCAACAACTGCGGATCGGTCGGACGTTCGCCGTAGGTTCCGAAATCGTCGGGCGTGCGCACGAGTCCGACGCCGAACATTTGCTGCCACAACCGATTCACCATGACGCGAGCCGTCAGCGGGTTATCGGCCTGCGTGAGCCAGCGCGCGAGTTGCAGCCGGCCGCTTTGCTTAGGATCGACTTGGGTCTCATCGTCCGCATTGCCGCGAAGCGAAACGGCGGTCAGGAACCCGCGGGGCACGACTTCGCCCAGGCTCGAACTCTCTCCCTTCACATGAATCTTCGTGTCGGCCGGCTTGGCCCGATCACGAACTCCCATCGCCAGCGGCGTGCCGACGGTCCATTTAAGCTTCGGCGGTTTCTTCGGCTCGCCCGTGTTCGAATCACGCACCAGCACGGTTTCAACGAATCCTGCCGGCGGCGGGTTTTGTGACGCCGCCTTGAGCTCGTGCAAATCGGTCGCCGGAGCCGTGAGCCCTTCGTTGGCCGCCACGCCCCACAACGTTTCGGTCGCGGCGAAAATTCCGGCCAGTGCGTAATAGTCGCGCCGTCGGAATCGGATCGAACTTGTGATCGTGGCAACGAGCGCAGGCCACGCTCAGCCCCAGCACGCCCCGACCGACGACGTCGATCTGATCGGCGACGACGTCCATATCGAAGTTCGTGTTCATCGCCTTGGCCGGCTTCGAGCCGATCGCGAGGAAGCCCGTGGCGATCAGGAGTCGATCTCGCTCCTCAGGGGATGCACTCGGCAGCAAATCACCGGCGATCTGCTCCGTGAGAAACCGATCGTAAGGCACGTCGCCGTTGAGGGCCGCGATGACGTAATCGCGATATCGCCAAGCGTGTGGGAAGGTCGGGTTGCGGCTTAAACCGTCGTTGCCATTCGATTCGCCGTAGCGCGCCACATCCAGCCAATAACGGCCCCAATGTTCGCCAAACTGCGGCGAGGCGAGCAATCGGTCGACCAACGTTGCGACGGCCGCCGCGCCTCGTCGCTCAAAATCAGCGACGAACGCCTCCGCTTCGTCAAACGTCGGCGGAAGGCCGACGAGGTCGAACGACAATCGGCGAACCAAGGCTTGCGGCTCGGCATCGGCCGTCGGTTGCAAACCTTCCGCTTCGATGCGCAGCGCCAGCACGAACCGATCGAGCGGGTCGCGCGACCAAGCGGCGTCGCGAACCGCGGGCGGCTGTGGATTCCGCACCGGTTCGAGCGACCACAACTTCGCTTGCGCTGCGGCAGGAGAAGGGGGCTTCGTTGCCGACTTCGGCGCTGATTGTTCGACCCGCGGGTCGACCGCGCCTCGGCTGACCCAACGCACGAAATCGTTGACGACCGCTTCCGGCAAAGGTGCGTCCGGCGGCATTTCCAGGCCGTCGTAGCGCAGAGCTTTGATGAGCAAACTTTTGTCCGGCTTCCCGGCGACGACCGCCGGCCCCGTCTCGCCGCCGGAATGCATGGCGTCGCGCGTGTCGAGCCGTAACTTACCGCCCAGTTCGGCGGCGTCGGCCGAGTGACATTCGTAACAATGCTTCACCAGCACCGGCCGAATCTTGTTCTCGAAGAACGCGGCGTCTTCAGGCGTCGGCGCAGCCGCCGCCGTCGACGCTGGCGCGACGAGAAACAACAAGGCGGCGAGGCGGCCGTGTCGGAGAAACATGGAAGCCGTGCGGTGGGCGGGAAGCAGGCGAGGCAGGTAGGAGCCGTTAGTATAACAGTCTCATAATCGGCAAGTCGCCACGAATCTCCGCACGCGCCGGCGCCGAATGCGCCGCTTGAGAACCTAGCGATCGCCGATCACACTTGGACCTGCTCGATGATTCGATAGAATCCGCCTCCGCATCGCGATTTCGAGTCACCCGTTCACTAATGCATCTCCTTCAGTATCCCACGCCATGAAACTCGTTCGCGCATTGTCCGTTTTGCTGTTCTTCGTCGGCGCCGGTCTGGGAATGCCCTCGAACTCCACGGCGATGGAACCGACCAATTCCCAAGAATCGGCCGCGGCCAAGGCCCGCGCCGAAGCCGAGACCACGGCCAAGTATCAGGCCTGGGTCGCAACACTCTCGCCGGAACGTCAAGAATGGGAACGAACTCTGCAAGCGGAGCTCGGTTCGTTCTATTTGCCGATTCACATGCGCGAGAAGGTAACCGGGCGCTCGAACGCTTGGGACTTCGTGGAAGACGATCCCGCTTTGCCGCGGGTGCTGCTCATCGGTGATTCGGTGTCGCGCGCCTACACGCAAACTGTCCGGAGCAAATTGGCCGGTAAGGCGAACGTCCATCGCGCTCCGGCCAACTGCGGACCGACGGCGACCGGCGTTAAGAAGATCGACGTTTGGCTGGGCAAGTGGCGCTGGGACGTCATTCACTTCAACTTCGGCATCCACGATCGAGCGACGCCCGAGGCCGATTACGTGGCGCGGCTCGAGCAACTCGTCGACCGTATGCAACGTACCGGCGCTCGCGTCGTCTGGGCTTCGACGACGCCGATTCCCGATGTGCCGGACAAGCAATATTCGGCGGCCTCGATCGTCGAACGCAATGCTGCGGCGGCCAAGGTGATGCAAAGTCGCAAGATTCCGATCGACGACCTTTACACGGCCGTCAAGCCGCGACTTGCCGAACTTCAAAACCGGAATGACGTCCACTTCACCGGGCCGGGGAACGAGTTTCTGGGGGAGCAAGTCGCCGCGTTTCTCGCGACGCAACTCCCGCGACGCTTCGACCTTTCCGCTCGTGCGTCGGAGATTGATCCGCGGGCGAAGCCGCATCCCGAGCTGAACTTCAAGTTCGCCGACGACAAAGGAAAGCCGCAAGATTTGCAGCATGCCGTGGTTGATACCCGCGTCCCCGCGCGGCGAACTTGTGATCTGGCTCATGGGGCACAATCAACCTCTCTTCGAACGCATCGCCTCTTACGGACTGCACGGCATTCAACCGCACTACGCCAACGGTTGGTTCGGCTCGCTCGATGCCGCGGTGCGCGACAATGGCCGCAATCTGGGCGAGATTCGGCTCGAAGCAGCGACCGGCGAAGACTTCAGTTCGCTCGTTACGATCCCGAAGCCCGACGGCGTGGCCGAACGCTCCGTGCAACTCGTCAAATGGCTAGCCACGGCCAACCCGGAAGGTCGCTGGGAACAATTCTTGAACGCCGACCGCACCGATCTGATCTGGGACAAAGTGATCTTGGCCGGCATTTCGCACGGCTCCACGACCGCCGCACGCTTTGCAAAACATCGCCGCGTGGCGCGGGTCGTCATGTTCTCAGGCCCGCGCGATCAGCTCGAATCGTGGCAGGGGTTCGATTCGGCGACGCCGGCGAATCGCTACTTCGGTTTCACGCACGTGCTCGACGGCGGCTGGACCGACGATCATTATTGCCGCTCTTGGCTGATGCTCGGCCTCGCCAAGTACGGACCGCTGGTCGACGTCGACCGCACGGCGTCGCCGTTCGGCAACTCGCGTCGCTTGATCACCGCGGCCGACGTCGGCGGGAATGCGAAGCGAGCTCATTCCGCTTCGGTGCCCGGTGGCGCTGCCGTGAAAGACGCCAAAGGCAACTTCATCCACGAAGCGGTCTGGCGCTACGTCTTCACGCACCCCGTAGACGAAGTCGGCGAACCGACGCCTGCCGAACCCGACTGCCGCCTCGATCAACGCCGCTAAATCCTTAGCTAAACGGTCTTGCGACCGTTCTATCCGGCGAAAGAGCGATTTTTCGCGGAATTTAGCACCAATTGGCGCCGCAAACGTACGGCCCAATTTTAAGTTAACGACCGACGCCCCCCGCGACCGTACCCCGTGACTCGCCGCGCCGGTTCTACGCCGGCGGTTCCGTCGGGATGTTGAGCGTCTTCGGTAGAGGGTCCGGATCGATCGACGCCACGTCGCAGTTCTTCTCCTTGGCGACGGCCGCCGCGAGCCCGGCCAGTTGTCCGGTCGTCATCCAAACCGGCTCCATGCGCAGTACGCTGAACGCGACGTGCGTCGCCGAGAGCGCAACCGGCACGACGAGATTGTCGATCGTCTTCGGCAACAGCGCTCCCCACGGAACTTGCCCCGGCTGCGCCGGCCCGAACGCCTTCTTCGGATACCACAGCACTCCTTCGAGAAATCCGTCGACGGCGAAGCGGCGATCGTGGCACGGATGAATGTCGAACGAATGCTCCCCCAACGTCACGGCGTGCTCGACGCGCGGGGTCCGCCCGGTCCGCGGGTCTTTGATGAAGTTGTGCTGCGTCACGATGCACCGGCCTTCAATCCGCCGACCTTGCCGTACGTAAATCTGCCACGGCCAGCCGTCGGTGTCGGCGAATTCGTCTTTATGCAAACCGAGCGGGCCGATCAACTTGCGAACATGCGCCGGCACGCGCGGATCGTTTCCTAAAAACCACAACAAGCCGGCCGCATGATCGACGTGAAACTGAGCCAGTTGCGCACGATGATGTCGATCGGCCTCGGGCCAAGCCCAGCTCACTCCCGGCAAGTTCAAGCTCGTCGCGCGATCGATGCCGCCGTTCTGTTGAAACTTCCGGTTGGGCAGCGCCGTCCCTCGGCTCCAAGACTTCTGTCGCCCCGAGGCGAAGTCACCGAGCAACGGCAAATAGTCGACCTCGTGCAGATCATACGTCGCCGGCTTCTCGATCGGAATCTTCTTCGCGTCATCGTCCGTGAAGATACATCGCGCACAAAACGCTTGAATCGCCGGCGACGGCTCCCCCGTGTCGGGCGTCGATGATCTGCACGCCCGTCTTCGAATTCATGTAATGAATGCCGGCGAGCGACTCCCCATGTTCCTCGCGCCCTTCGCGACCGACACGGTACGGCACTTTCGCCGCCGCAGCCAAGTCTCCTTCGTAGGTGCCGTCGATGTACGTCTTCGCGACGACCGTGAGCCGCTTGCCGTCGGCCGTCTCCAAATCAACCTGAGTAATCTTGCCGTCGGCGATCGCCGCCTTCAGCAAGTGCGCGCCGCGGCGATAATCGAGGCGGCTTTCCTGATCCGCCAGCATTTCATCGAAGGCCCGTTCGGCGACCGACGGTTCGTAGAACCAGCCGTCTTTCACGAGCGGCCATTGGGCCGAGTCGCGGCCGAGCGTCCGTTCGTAATACGTGCGCACGCGGCCGACGAATTCGGCGACGAGCCCGCCGAAGAGTTCGGGTCGCACGGCGTCGGTCGTCGAAAGTCCCGACGCCGCCATACCGCCGGGCCGCTTATACGGGCAGGCCAGCACGACCTTGCAGCCGCGTCGCGCGGCTTCCACCGCCGCGCAAACTCCGCCGGGCGTGCTGCCGTACACGAGCACGTCGCAATGCAACGTGCCGGAGTTCTCGCGCTCGGCTGCCCGCGCCGCGGGCGAGCCGATCCAAGCGATTGTCGTAGGCCAAGCCGTCGCGAGGGCGGCGGACGTTTGCAGAAATCGACGACGCGAAGATCCGGCGGAAGCGGGCATGCGATATCTCATGATTCGTGGCGGCGAATACTTGCTGCGTCGATGCGCCGCCTCGCGGGCGTGCGCCAGCGAACGAACAATCGGCTCGGCTAGAGTATCACGCCGCACCGGCGTCGTCATCTTGGAGAAAACATTGACGCTCGAACATCTGCGACGCCCGCTTAACGCCGGTCCGTCGCGGTGCGCCAGAAGGAGTCGGCGGAGTCTTGCAGCCGTCGTTCTTGGCGATGAGCCACGCCCGCAGACATTTTCAATTCCGTGTAGAACAACGCGGCGGGATCGATCTCCAACCGCTGCTGCGTCGCAATATGCTCGGCCACGGCGGGCAACGCATTCAAGCGCGGCAGCACCACGCCCCACGCGACCAGCACGACGCAAACGGTCGCGACCAAGCCGGCCCATTGCCGCGTCGTCGGAGCGGCCGACGAAACGAGTGACGAAGACGGCGGCGCAGATTCGCTCCGCTCGTCGATCTTCGCGACCATCCGATCAGCGGCGGCGTTACGCGGAAGCGTCATCGCGCGAGAGTTGCCGTCGCCTGCGGAAACACCACCTCAAACATCAGCCAAGCCATGAGCAGCGTCAGAACCAAGTTCAACGCTTGACCGCAGACGTAGAGCGTCAGCGCTTTGCCTCCTTTGAGATACGCGGAGAGCTCGCGGAAGTTCGTCTCCAGCCCGATGCTGACGAACGCCAGACAGAAGAGCCAGCCGCGGAGCGGTTCGCTCGTCCCGGCGATCGCGCTTTCGGTGAGCGCCGCGCCGGTCGGGCCCGTCGAATAGATCGCGGAAAACACGACGGACGCGCCGACGAAGCCGAGGATGAAGCGCGGAAACCGTTTCCAGATTTCGCCGAGGCCCGGTCGCGGCGCCGATGCATCGCGCTCCACGTACATCACCCAATACACGGCGACGCCGAACGCCACGACGCCGATCAAGATGTTTTGAATCATCTTCACCGTCGCGGCGACTTCCAGCGCCGTCGGTCCGAGCATCCCGCCGGCCGCGGCCACGGCGCCGGTCGAGTCGATCGTTCCTCCCAACCACGCGCCGGCCAGCACTTCGTTCATGCCGACCGCACGAATCACGGCCGGCATCACCACCATCATGATCACGGTGAACGAGAGCGAGATGCCGATCGCCAGCGAAAGCTCTTCCTTCTTGGCTCGGCAAGCCGCCGCGGTGGCGATCGCCGCGGAGACGCCGCAGACCGACATGTCGGCCGAGATCACCATGTTCAACGACCGCGACTCGATGCGCAGCACGTACTGTCCGAACAGATACGTGCCGATCAAGACGATCGGCGTGACGATCCACGACACGAAAATCCCCGGCAGCCCCAGCACGAGCAACCGGCTCAGCAAAATCTCCGCACCCAGCAGCACCAAGCCGGTCTTGATGTAGAGCTCGGTTCGCAACGCCGGACGCAGAAAGCGCGGCGTGCCGATCGTGTTGCTCACGATCATGCCGAGCAAGATCGCCCAGAGCGCATACTCCAAGTTGTAATACTTCACGACGTTTTGCCCGGCGAGCACGTAGGCCAAGACGGCCCCCGCAAACACGACCAAGAACGCCGGAACAAATCGGGCGACCGATTCGCCGCGCAACGCCGCGCCGCGCCGAACAACACGAGCGTCGTCGCCAACACGCCGAGCACGCCGGGCACGATCGACTTGCCGTTCTTGGCGAACGCCGCGGCCGGGTTCGCTTCCCAAGAGCCGATCTTCGCCGTCAGCGATTTCAACGGATTGCTGAACAATCCGGCCGAAAGCTCTTCTAAACGCTCCTCTTCGGCGGCGAGCGCCTTTGCGTCCGACGAACCGCTCTCCGCCTGCTGCGCGAGTTCGGTGACGCGCGCGCGCGATTCGGCGATGCCGCTCAGGCGCTGCTCGAAGTCCGACGCCGGACGGAGCCATGTGGCCGCCAGCGCCGCCGCCAAGACGACGCTTCCCAACAATACGGCCAGCCAATCCTCGGATCGAATCAGCCCGCGAGGCTTCGGAACGTTCGCCTCCGCGGGCTCGTTTTCACTACTCAATTCCGCCGCCTCTCTCTTACCGAACTTAGGAACGCAGTCGTCTGCTATTCGCAAGTCAAACGTCGAACGTCACTCCGGCCAACCGGATTTCTCCGTCGACATCGAGTACAGAATGACCTTCGTGTGGCAGTATTCGTTGGCCGCTTCTTCGTAGCCGAGTTCGGTGCCGAAGCCGCTCCGTTTATAGCCGTACACCGGCGAGCTTCCGCGGAAGCCGCCGCCGCCGTTGATGGCGATCTTGCCGGCCTTCAGTTGCCGTGCGACGCGCAGAGCCCGCGTACCGTCGGCGCTCCAGATGTTGGCCATCAGGCCGAAGTCGCAATCGTTCGCCATGCGCACCGCTTCGTCTTCCGAACGGTACGTCAGCACGCTCAACACCGGTCCGAACACTTCTTCGCGGGCCAACGTCATGTTCGGCGTGACTTGGTCGAAGATCGTCGGAGCGAAGAAGCAATCGGCTTCCGACTTGAGCACCGGGCCGGAAAGCACGCACTTGGCCCCTTCCTGCTTCCCTTGCTCCACGCGCTTCACCACAGATTGACAATGCAGGGGCGTGGCCAAGCAGCCGAGTTGCGTATTCGGGTCGGTCGGGTCGCCTTGCCGCAGTCCCTTGGCCTTCGCGACGATGCGTTCCAGCAGTTCGTCGTGTTGGCTTTCATGCACGAGCAGCCGCGATCCGGCGACGCAGACTTGCCCCAGGTTGATGAAGACGCCGGTGACGACGGCGTTGACCACGTTCTCCAGCGGCGCATCGGGGAAGACCAAGGTCGGCGTCTTGCCGCCGAGCTCCATGAGCACCCCCTTCATGCCCGACTTCGCCGCTTCGAGCATTTGCGCGCCGGTTTCGTAGCGGCCGGTGAACGTGATCTTGTCGACGCCCGGATGCTTGATGAGCGCCGAGCCGGCTTCCGCGCCCGTGCCGTGAATGACGTTGATCACTCCCGGCGGGAATCCCACTTCCAGCGCCAACTGCCCGAGCATCAGCGCCGACAGGGGCGACACTTCCGACGGCTTCAGCACGACCGTATTGCCCATCGCCAAAATCGGCGCGAGCTTGATCGCCGCGTTCGTCAGCGGATAATTCCACGGCGTGATGGCGGCGATCACGCCCATCGGCTCGCGAACCTGCATCGTCATGTTGTCGGCGAACGAGCTGAAGCACTTGCCGTGAATCTTGTCGGGCAGGCCGGCATAAGTTTCAAAGAGATCGGCCGCTACCGGAGCATCCCAACCGAGCGTATCGCGAATCGGTTTGCCGATGTTCGAGCGTATCGGTCATCGCGAGCTCTTCGACCGACGCGCGAATCCGCTCCGCGAACTTGTAGAGCAAGCGCCGCGATGCAGCGGGTCCATCCGCGTCCATTCCCCTTCATCGAAGGCGCAGCGCACCGCCGTCACTGCGCGATCGACGTCGGCCGCTTCGGCCAGCGCGACGTTCGCCAACGTCTCGCCCGTGGCCGGATTGACGACGGCCCAGGTTTTCCCCGAGGCGCCGTTCACCCACTTGTTATCGATGAACAACTGATTCGGCCACGACGGCATGACGTATATTCTCCGAAAGTCGAGAAGCACCGAAAGGAAAACAGGGCAGGGGGCGAGTCGAGATCGTCTCTTCGCCCCCTGCGTGAATCGAATCCGCCCGCCGCCCGCCTAGCTCGGGTAGTCTGCGACGTACACCGCCTTGACCTGCGTGTAGTCGAGGAAAGTTTCCTCGCAGTTCACGCCGCCGCCGGGTCCGCCGGAAATTCCTTGGCCGCCGTAGGGAAGTCCGTAGGCGATGGAGTTGTGGCAGTTGACCTGACCGGTGCCGTCGCGGAATCGCTTGGCCAGCGCAACGCCGCGCTCGATGTCTTTGGTCCAAACGCTCGAGCCCAAACCGTACGGCGAACTGTTGGCCAGCTGCAATGGCTTCTTCCGCCGATGAAACCGGGCAGATCGTGGCGTAAGTGTGAAACACTTCCACCGGATTCACCGTCAGCGCCGGGTTCGTGCGATACAGCGACGGCTTCAAGTAGAAGCCGTTTTTGCCGCTGACCGCGGCATCGCCGCCGGAGAGCAACGCTTCCGCGCCGCGAGCTACGGTCTCTTGCTCGGCTTGCAGAATGCGGCGACGTTGCGTCGCGTTGATCACCGCGCCGAGCTGCGTTCCTTCGTCGGCCTGATAACCGATCTTGAGTTCCTTGAAGAACTGCGTTTGTGCGTCGATGAAGTCGTCGGCGATTTTCTTATCGACGAACACGCGATGGATCGTGCAGCAGGTTTGGCCGTAGTGCTGATTCGTGTACTTGCCGACCATGCGGGCCACGAGTTCCGGATCGGCGTCGGCCAAGACGATGGCCGCGCCGTTGCCGCCGAGTTCGCGCTTCATCCGCGTGCCGTGACGATCGCAAGTGCGCAAGATCGCTTGACCGACGCCGGGGGAACCGGTGAAGGAGATGTAGCGCACGCCCGGATGCTCGGCGATGGCATGGCCCGTGATTTCACCGCGGCCGGGAAGAACGTTGATCACGCCGGCCGGGAAGCCGGCTTCTTGCGCGAGCTTGGCGATGTAAAGGGCCGAGAGCGGCGTATCTTCCGCCGGCTTGATGAGGATCGTGTTGCCCGAGAGCAGCGCCGGGAACATGAACCACGACGTGAGCACGATCGGGTAGTTCCACGGGATGATGCCCGCCACGACGCCCCACGGCTCGCGATGCGTGAAGCCCTTCACGCCGTCGGCCACCTTCATCGCCGGGCCGTCGCCGAGCTTGATCTTGCGGGCCACGCCGCTGAAGTATTCGAGCGCACTCGCGGATTTGCGTGAAATCCCCTTCGGCAAGTTCCGACACCTTGCCGCCGTCGAGGATTTCGCAGGCGAGCAGAACGTCGCGATCGCGATCGCAAAGCTCGACGAGCTTATTGACCAGCCGAATGCGTTCTTCGACGTCGATGTTGCGCCACGACTTCGGGCCGGCGCCGTCGAACGCACGCTGAGCCGCCGCGACGGCGCGGGCCACTTCGGCGTCGCTCATTTCGCAAACCGTCGCCAGGACTTCTTGCGAACCCGGATCGATGGTTTCAAACGTCACGTTCATCGCGCCGCGCGTTTGTTCGCCGTCGATGAACCCGCCAAGCGGCTTGCCGCCGTTGCGACAAAACTCCGTAAACTTCGCCGGGGTGCGAAACGCCGAAGCGGTTAGAGCACGAATCTCGGGGGCTACGGTCGCCATGCTTCTTCTCTCTATGGGAATGCGAAACTTGTGGGGATGCGAATTGGCGGAACTGCGATAATTACCGCGGCGCCGTTGCCGCGCGAGCGTCGTTCGACGATTGTTTCACGTTTGAAATGGCCTGCAAGACCCCACTCATGAGCCTGTTGAGCGGTTCGAAGCGTTCCGGTCGGGCCAGCATTTGCTCGGCCGTTTGAATGAACGGCCCGTCCGTCAGCTCGTCGCGGCAGTTTTCGACGAGCGCCGCGGCGACTTGCGGCGTCGTTTCCAAATGAAATTGCAGCGCAAGGACGTTGTCTGCCCAGGCGAAGGCCTGATTGCGGCAGGCGTCGCTTTCCGCCAATCGGACCGCTCCGGCGGGCAGGTCGAACGTGTCGCCGTGCCAATGAAAGGCGTCGGCGGTCTGCGGGAAGATGTTTCCTAACGCATGTGTGGCCGCGTCGGCCGAGCGGCGGATTTCCCACCAACCGATTTCGCGCTGCGCAGTTTTGATAAACTTTCGCCCCCAGCACGGCCGCAATGAGCTGCGCGCGAGACAAATGCCGAGCACCGGCTTGCGCTCGCCGATGACTTGTCGCAGGAACTGCTTCTCCGGACCGAGCCAAGGGAGCGTCGCGTCGTCGTTGGCACCCATCGGACCTCCCAGAACGATGAGCCAATCGACCTGGTCCGGCGCGGGAAGCGATTCGCCTGCGAACAGCCGAGTGCTTGTGATCTCATGGCCTGCGGCGCGCAGCCACGGTTCGATACTTCCGAGCCCTTCAAACGCCACGTGCTGGAGATAATGAACGCGCATCGAATTTTCCGTGGGTGCTGAGACGGCCGGTGTTTCAAAACGCTTCCAGATTCGAAGCGGAAAGGAGTTCGCTTGCGACGGATTCCAACAGACGGGCGTCGTCGGCCGTGAAGCGGCTCGGCCGAGGACTATCGAGATCGAGAACGCCGAGCAGACGACCTGCGGCGATCAGCGGGACGACAATCTCGGACCGCGAATCGGCGTCGCACGCAATGTGTCCGGGGAATTGATGGACGTCCGGCACGACGATCGTCTCGCGCCGTTGAGCGGACGTTCCGCAAACGCCGCGACCAAGTTCGATTCGCACGCAGGCCGGCTTGCCTTGAAACGGACCCAAGACGAGCGTGCCGCTCCGCAGCAAATAAGTGCCCGCCCAATTGACGTCGGGCAGGCGTGCGAACAGCAAGGCCGACGTGTTGGCCGCGTTGGCGATGAAATCGCGTTCGTCCGCCAAAAGACTTCGCAGTTCGTCGATCAGGCGGGCTGGGCTCATCGTCGCTAGGAAACGGTGCTCAACTACGATCGAACCACGGACAGTCGACCCGAACGCCTCGACATTGATCGCTATATCCGCTTGAATATAGCGATCAATGTACCACGGCGCGGCGCGACTTCCCATCGTTCCCGCCGCAGCGGAAACGGCGTTTCTACGAGCGCCGAGGAATCGTCGCCATGCTGCAATTTGTTTCGATCGAATTTGTCGGCGGACCGCATGACGGGCTGGTGCTGACGGGCGACGGTGAAGACGCCGAGCGCTCGACGGTGGAGATATTGCTGCAGCAATCCGACGGCGGTAAGCCCGGCGCTTTGCTACGAACGGCGTCTCCCTATGCCGTGGCGATGCTGCAAACGCACGGCCTGGATGCGATCGAACGTATGGACGACGCGGGCCGGCGCTTTCCCGATCACGACTACGAAATCTTCGTCCGCCGTCGCGGCCACCGCGGATTGTTCGTGAGAGCCCGACACGTCGGAGTTGCTTAGCTTGCGACGGCTCGTCACGACGCTCGCATGCGCGTGATTCTCGCTAGCCGCGGTCGTCGTCGCTTGGGCGAATCAGTTCGACGAACCGACGCCAATGTCGCTCCGTCGCGTAAGTCATGAGCCGGCGCGTCGGCGGAAACCATGCCATGAAGCGCGTACGGCGCGGCCGGTTGCGGAGAATATCGACGATCCTTTCGCAGAGCCGGTCTTCGTCAAAGCCGGACCACGCGCCGGCGACGGCCAGCGAATTCCAATACACGGCCGGCGCGACTTCCGCCACGTACACCTCGCGCAGCGCTGCGAGGCTCAAGCCGGAATCGGTCATCGTGCGGGCAATGCGAGCCAGATCAGCGTCCGTCAGTTCCGTATCGAGCCAAAGCTGCGACAGCGCCAGCCACAGCGGCCGACGCCGCTCGATGTGTCGCTGATCGAGTTGAAAAACGTGTTCCGTCATCGCTCCCTCGTTCTCCGACGCACGTCCATTATCTTCACGACGTCTCCGTCGCGAAACTCCAACGCCGATTCCTATTTCCACCGACACCGGCGATAAGCAACAGGGGGCAGGGAGCGACCTGCGCGAATCTCGCGGCCGGCCGAATCTTTGTTTGCAGGCGGGCGGGTCGGCGTGGGATAATGCCGCGTATCGCCTCTGCTGCAACGGCCGTTCGACAAGGCTTCCGAAAGTTCCCTTCACAAAGTTTGCCGAAGCCCGACGACAGCCGCCCCCCTAATTTCTCACGCCCCCACGATGCCCCGGTTCGACGACGCCGGGTTGAGGACCCAAGTTCCATGCGACGATTCCATGACACTTCGCCGAAGGCTTGGAGTTTGGCCCTGCTGCTGACCTTCTGCGCGGCTCCGGTCGTGGCGGCGGAAGAAAAAGCGAAACCTGCGACGCCGGCCAAAGCGACCGCCGCAAAGCCGGAGGTCGAACAGAAATCGGCCGAACAAAAACCGCCGGCGAAGGCCTCAGGTGAGAAGAAGCCCGTCGCCGCAAAACCGGCCGCCGGCGCCGCGGCGAAAAAGCCTGCCGCGAAAAAATACGAACAACCGTTCACGCCGGGCGGAAAGTACCGGGCTCACGACATGCAACGGCCGCGCCCGCCGGTGGTCGCCCCGGCCGTGGAAGCGCCCGCGGTGAAAACTTCCGCGCCGCCGTCGGATGCGATCGTGCTCTTCGACGGCAAGTCGCTCGACGCTTGGCTCACCGAAGGCCGTGATCCGAAAACAAAGCAACCGCTCACGACGCCGGCCGCTTGGCCCTTGCGCGACGGCTACATGGAAGTGCCGCCGCGATCAGCCGGCTCGCGCGGATCGATCGTCACGCGCAAGGAGTTCGGTTCGTGCCAATTGCACATCGAGTGGGCGACGCCGGAAAAGGTGAGCGGTAACGGCCAAGGGCGCGGCAACAGCGGCATCATGTTGCATGGCGTGTGCGAAGTGCAGGTGCTCGATTCGTTCGAGAACGACACCTACCCCGACGGCCAAGCGGCCTCGATCTACTCGAACTATCCGCCGCTGGTCAACGCCTCGCGCAAGCCGGGGCAGTGGCAAACCTACGATATCATCCTAGAACTCGCGCGACCCATCGCGACGCCGGAACCTGCCGTGATAAAAAATCTCCCCGCAGAGGCGGCGAAGACAATTGTGCCGGCCAAACCGAAACTGCGCCCGGCCCGCATCACCGTCATTCACAACGGCGTCGTCGTACAACACGCGGAAGATTTGACGTCGACGGCGAAAAAATTCAAACTCGCTCTGCAAGACCACAACAATCCGGTGCGGTTCCGCAACATCTGGATTCGGCCGCTGAAGGAGCGCGAGTGAAAACGCCTTAATGCGATCGGTGTAAGTATGTCCGACTATACGCGTTCCATCACCGAACTGATCGCCGCCGTTCGCTCAGACGAAATCACCATCGCGGCGCCCGCGTCGCGAGAACTACTTCTTCGTTGGCCGGAGTGCCGAGACCAAGTCTCCGACATCGTCGAATTGCTTCGTCAGGGCAATGCGGCGGTTGAAGATATCGCTTGGCACATTCTGTCTCGACTCAACCGTGATGCCGTGAAGTCGGTGATATCGGCACTTCCCGGATCGACGGAACGATTCCGCACCCGGCTTCTCGGTCTTCTGCCGATCATCGCGGATTTCTCCGCTTGGCTTCCGATTGTTCAGGCGGAGCTCAAAGGCACGGACAAATCGCTACGGTTTTTCGCTGCAGACTGCATTGGAAGATCGCACGTCCCGCAGGAATCGTGGCCCGCGGAGGCGATGGTCACGCTGAATGAAACCATCGAAATATTGTGGTCGGCGAAGCGTCCGGAAAATCAAGAATATTGGTCGCAAGCTCGACTGACGCTCAAACACCTCGGGCTTTTAAGTTAGTTCGCTCGGCAAGCGGCGAACAAGAGAAGGAGAGTACGAAAACTCGACGCCGAACCGTCGCTAGTCTTTAGTCTTCAGGCTTCGCTCAAAGAACTTATAAATCACGGCCGCATCTTCCGGCCGCGGTCGATGCTTGGGCCGATTCGTCATGCCGACGAGCGCCTCATGGCCGAGCAGTTTGTTGACCGCAATCAAGTGATTCAGCGCGCGCCAATTTTGCTCCGGGTCTTCACTACCGCCGGACACAAGCACGGGCCGGCCCGCCATGAGGGCGTGCAGTTCGATCATCTCGCGGCTGTCATGAGCGAAAAGTTCCACATAAGGGCCGGTACGCGGATTGTCGGCCGACGGCACGCCGGGCTTGCGTTGCGTGCCGGGAACCCAACCGAGGTACCACGGCTCCCAATAGTTGATGCTATGGTTGGCTTCGTTGAAGACGATGCCCGGATCGCACCAGCACGCGGCGGCGAAACGATCGTCGAGGCAGGACGCGAACATCGACCATTTGCCGCCGTACGAATGGCCGACGACGCCGATGCGCTTCGCGTCGACCTCGGGCATCTGCGTCAGCGCGGTCGCACAGTTCGATGCGACGAGCGCGAGATATCCCAGCGGCTGGGCTTTGAGACGGTCGCCGACGTCGACGAGCAACTCGCGAACGTTGGCGCCGGGCTTCTCCAGCGAACCGGGCGTACCGATCGAGAGGGCGACGAATCCGCGCCGAACGAGTTGCACGCTGAAATCGATCGAACCGAGCGTGTCGGGCTTGCCGAGGCCGATCGAGGATTGCGGTTCGTAAAACGGCGTGAGCACCGCAGGGAACGGACCGCGGCCGGGCGGGATTAAGAGAAAGCCGTCGACCAAGCGACCGTCGGGGCCGACTTCGATGCGCACATGTTGTTCGATGAAGCCGTCGCGCTCGCGGCGTTCGAGTCGCTCGACCTTCGGTTGCGCAATGCGCTGGGAAGCGGACCGATGATCTTGCGCCACTTGGCGGCGATCTCGTCGCGGCGCCGCGGCCAATCGGCCGGCGATGCCACGAGCGTGCCGTCGTCGAACAGCAGCGGGGAGCGGTAAGGCCCGAAGTCGCCGGCGTATTTCTGCGGCGGTTGGAAATGGGGAGCGATTTCGGGCGAACCTTCGGCGGCCCGAACTGTGTCTGAGCATATGGAGATGACGACGATCACCGTCGAGGCGACGGCGAGTGCCAAGCGGCGAGGGAGCGGTAGCGGCGAGAAACCGTTCATGGGCGGATCCAAGACAAGTTGCGGCGGGTTCGGACGAGGCGGGACGGCTGCCGGCACGGGCCGACAACGCAGAATTTAGCCGGAATTTGCCTGAGATTCGACGCCCGAGCGGCGAGGTTGGCGTTGACCCTCTCGGACGTCTAAGTAGAATGTGCGGTTCGCGAAGTCGGAAAACGTCGACCGTTGCGTCGCTTCGGGCCTGTCACAGGCTCGCGAGCCGCGAATGTTTCGCCGTGCCGATGTTCGCACCGATCGACCGGTAAGCGGGCCCGTCCAACCCGCCGCATTCGCAGAACCTGCTCACGCAAAACGTCGGCAGACTCGGCGAATTCAAAGACCGGCGATCGATCGAAAGCCTGCAAAAAATCGGGGCGTAGCTCAGCCTGGCTAGAGCGCTACGTTCGGGACGTAGAGGTCGCATGTTCAAATCATGTCGCCCCGACTTAAGTAAACTGCGGTAATAAACCGGTTTACAAACATCCGTCCGAAAGCCTCGTGGCATGAGGTGGACGGTTTGATGGACGGTAAAAAAGCCCCCGCCGAGTTGGTAGCTCGACGGGGCCGATAAAGGCTCTTCCTTGACCTTCGCGGGTCACTCAAAAAGGGAGGGCTTGGGATGCCGAAAGAATCGAAGCCGTGGTTCTATAAACAGACCGGCTGGTGGATGACGTGGCTGGTTAACCGCAAGGTGAAGCTCGCCAAGGGTCGCCCCAATCTGAAAGAGGCGAAGCAAAGGCTTCGCGATCTGCTCCACGAGGCGGACCACAATCCGCACCCCGACACGGGCACGCATACGGTCGCGTCGATCATCGACCGATACCTCGACGTCGCTTTCAAGACGTTGAGCGAAGAAGCACGGAAGGCGAGGAAGGGATACCTCCAATCCTTCGCCGAGGCCCACGGCTTCCGTCCGATAGGCGATCCGAAGAAGGAACCGACGGCGGTCCGAAAGGACCACATGCAATCGTGGATCCTCGCGCATCCCGAATGGGCGAGCGATTGGACGAAGCGCGACGCGGTCCGTGCCGTCCAGGCGGCGTTCTATTGGGCACTCGAAGCGGAGATCATCGAGAAGAACCCGTTCCGCAAGATGCGGCTCGTCGAGGGTCGGGTTGACGGCTGACGGGTAAATAGTGATTTCACACGTTCGCAGTCGTACACAGCCGCCGGTAGAATATTCGCTTTATTCAGCGGCCGCTCCAGAGGAGCAGGGAAATGGCAATCGACTGGAAAGAACCAGACCTCGTCTTCTTAACGAAGCAACTTCGTCTCGGGCGGGTTAGCCTGTTCTAGGCGCGGGTTTTTCCTGGGACACGCTGAACGAGCAGAACCGTCGCCCTCCGCTCGGAGATCCGCTCGCGAAAGAGTTAGCGGAAGAGGCCGGATATACCTACAACGGTGAGAAACTCGCGACAGTTTACGAGGCCTGCCAAAAACAGCTCGGCAATCCCCAACTATTCGCCTTCCTTCGAAAGCGATACGAAATCAGATCGTACCATGACTGGTATAAGATCGTGGCAGGCGCAACTTGGTACCGGATTTACACGCTTAACATCGACAACTTGATGCAGCAACTGTACTTCCGGGATGCGAACCAGAAGCTACGACCGATCATCAATCCATCACCGGTCGAGGAAAGAGATTGCCACTTCGGCGAACTCCAATGCGTTCATCTCCACGGGCATGTCGAGCACGCAGATAAGGGGCTCACATTCACACTTCCCGACTTCGGTGATCTCACCGCTAAGCCAAATCCGTGGTATCAGACCTTCATCGACGACTACTTCAATCGGCCGCTTATTTTCATCGGCACCCAGTTGGAAGAACCGATGTTCTTCCATTATCTCATGCTTCGAGATGCAAAAGCGGATCGCGATAAAGGAGAGTTTCGTCCGAAGTCCTACTTGGTGAACCCGACTATCGGGAAGATGCGCGCGAACACGCTGAAAGAGCGGAATATCGTGGCAATCGAAGCGACGGGGAAGGACTTTTTTGAGTCTCTTGCCGCAAACGTGGGCCTGGACACACTATCTCTTTCAGCGGTCCGCCATGAGGCCTTCCCTCACCTAGTATTCCGAAGCGAGAAGCCGCATCTCGACGAGAAGGTCAACCGATACTTCGATCTGATCGTCCCGGATTCACTTCCCTATACGCGAAAGTCATCACCGGATGCGTTTTTCATGGGGGCAGAGGCCGACTGGTATGACATCGCGGAACATCGTGACGCACCAAGAACCGTAACGGGCGAACTCATTGAGAACCTGCCGATCGAACGGGAGACATTCTCCCTCGTAATTCTGCACGGCCCAGCAGGTAGCGGCAAAACAACCTGCTTGATGCGCACGGCGCAAACTCTAGCTTCGAATGGCGCGAGTCTATTTCGCGAAGAACATCGAACGAACCGAATTCGCCGGTATTTTAGACATCTCAGAAGAAGCGGCGAAAAGCGGGAAACGGGTTTTCATTTTCGTCGACCTTCTTTCTCGTCATCTGACCAGCCTTATCGCCATCAAACACCGCCTTGCATCAGCGAAGAACGTCACGATCGTTGTCGCTGAACGGACAAACAGGTTCGCCTCCATTAGCCACGCTCTTGCCGAATTGACACCCATAGAAGTGGTCATGCCCGACCTAGACGCGGAGGACGTCAAAGAAATCATCGCTAAACTCGAAGCGTTTGGCTTTCTGGGGGCGCTTCGCGACAAGACCCCACAGCAAAGAATCGATGCCTTCATGGAGAGGGCAAACAAGCAGCTTTTGGTTGCACTCCGAGAAGCGACGGGCGGCGATGGATTCGGAAACATCCTGCAAAACGAGTACGGCGAGTTGGTTCCAGCGGCGAAACTCGCATACACGATCTGCTGCATTGCCGTAGCCCACGGAGCTCCTGGCGTCTACATGCGGCATCTCTTGCCTTGCTTGGGACGAGCGGAGTTCTCAAGAGCGGTCATCATCAAGGAGCTTCTGCGCGGCGTTCTTGTCCCATGCAATGCGTCGGACACGATGGTTAAACCGCGACATCGGCTCATTGCTCATTGGGTGGCCAACGAGATCGCTCCAACGGGAATCAAGAACGAAGCGATCGGAAAATTCCTTCAGCAGATTTCCGCAGACATCGTGCCCAACGAAATCCGCAGAAGAACACCCGCATATCTTGCGTATCGAGGCATGATCAATTCGGAACACCTTAAGGAAACGTTCGCGGGAGACCACGAGGTTATTCTTGGTCTGTATGAAGAACTGAAGCCATACTACGACCGAGACTTCTTGTTCTGGCTCCAGTACGGAATGGCACAGATCAATGCTGGAAGGCTCGACGTTGCTGAAAACTACATCAATCAGTCTCTCAGCATGAATCAAAACAGTCACCAGACAAAGCACCAGCTCGGGTGCTTGTGTTTGCTCAAGGCTGTTCGAGCCCCGAACCCTGCTTTCGCAATCGAACAAGCGCACAAGGGCATCGAATTGCTGATGGAACAAATTCGAACCAAGGGGGACGAGAACTCCTACCCGTACCACGCGTACTTAATACACGTAACGCGCTGGTATCAACGTGCGGGAACCTTGATCACGCAGGCCGAATGGGAAGGTCTGCGAGCTATCGGCAAAGAGGCACGCAACAAGTATTCTCGCGACGACATGATCCGTGACGCGATCAAAGAAACCGAACGCCAATACATGCTCAAGGCTGCGGTCGACAAACCGAACGCATAACCCCAAGGAATCGCATCATGGCAAAGGTCGTCATCTACGGCTCCCGTGTCCGTATCGGAACTGTCGCAAGCGGAATGATCTACAGCTTCGAGCCGATCGCTGCCGCCGAGATATCGACCGAGGGCGATGGGCGGGTTATCAACATCAGCCGCAGCGAGAAGGGTATTTTTCACGTTCCCGGCGACGCCTCGCTTGTCGATGTCAAAGGACAGAAAATGCTCGTCGATCCGTCTCCGCCGGAAGAGGACAGCACCAAAAAGATAGGACACATCAACGCACAGACGGTCGTGATGCGTTCGATGGCGAAGATGGCCGGGTACAAACCCGCGAATTAGCTGAAGAAGAATCTCGCTGATCTTCCCCGTCTTCGAAGCGAACAGGGCGAGGGCGGTGCAATCCGGGGCGTCGTCGACGGCTCCGGGCTAGTCGGGATGATGCACCGACAGATACCCGCCTTCGCGCACGTATTCGCGGACCAGTTTTACCATCTGATCTTCGAACTCGGAAGCAAGCGGATGGTCGGCGGGATAACTGAACCGAAGCGGATCGCCGGGCTCGCGAAACACGGCCGTTTCGAAACTAACGTATAGGTCGTTTTTCGATGGCGTAGTAAAGACGAAATAACTTTCCTCGCCCATCGGGAGGCCCGTCTTGGCCGCGAGCATCTCGTTCGGGGCGTCTCCGGTGCCGCCCGTGGAGTCGTTTCGGACGCCGATGATCCGTTGCAGATAGGTCCACCCGCCGCGATCCAAGTTGAGCCATTCCTTAGCGATCGCGCACTGCTCCTCGACGATGACCGAGGAGAGGACCGCGCGGGCAATGCGAATTTGGTACGCGTAGAGGTCGTACCCGAATTCCTGCTTGCAGAAGAGGATGAAGGCACTAAGGGTGCGTCCGAGGGTCTCGCGCCGATGATCCGACTGCCGCGAAACGAAGCGTTTCTGAAATTGCTCGTCGAGTACTCGCGAAACAGGAGCCGATTCCTCATCGCCCTGGCGAGCCTAGACGCCGTCAATACCGGAGCGAGTAGGCAAATTACACTACAGCTCGTCGCGCTAAGACTCAAATCGGTACCGAATTACTACCAAATGAATTTGCATTGCGATGCAAACCGGATATAGCAAGAGCGTAGCGCGGCCGAGCGATGACGCGAGACGGCGCAGTTCGGCAAAAACCGCGCGAAGTGACTGGCCATCTATCTAGTGCGCCGATCCGAACCTCGCCGACTTTATTCGCTGAATCGCCGTGGAACGAAATTATTCGCATCCGCCCCTGAATCCGTAACGGAAGGCCGGAGGCGCCGGCATTTGACTTCCCTTCGCTCAAGAAAGTTCGAGTTATGGCGACTGTTCTCAAGCTTAGTAGTACGACCTACTGGACGACTGCCGTTGAAAACACTCTTTATTTCGACGACGAAATCAACGCATTTCACATCAGCATTTCGGAAACTTCGCGAATGCTCGCGATCATGCGAGACAGCGACCAAACGATCAAGGACGCTATTACCGTGCAGAACTCGGGCTTTCCGCTCAAGGTTGCCGTGAACGCGATGTTCTTCGGTTCTGGCTCTGAGCAGATCGCTTACCGAACGCCGTTCGCTACCGTTGATCCGGCGCAACTCGACATTCAAGGATACGTACGGCAAGGCGATTTCGTTGATCCACGTACGAACCCGTCGCCAGGAAGCTTCTATATTCGATTCAATCGCAACGCCCCGCATTACGATTTTGGCGCCGGAAATCCGCCTCCCGGTTCGGTCACCGGAATTGGAGGAGCCGGACCGCTGATAATCAACCAGAAGCAATACGATATCGCGAATTTTTACAACGCATCGGCGATGGCGATCGACCCCGCTCGATGTGAAATTATCGGTGAGCCCGGAACTTCGCAGCGTTTGCTTCCCGGAGAAGCCGCAGAGTGCCGGACGGGAAACACTCACCGTAGCAACGCACGACTCGCAGCAATGATGGGTGTCGGCAACGACAGGGACCCAAAATTGCTCGGAAAAACCACTCTCGGACACGTGCCGGACCAGCACCGACTTTTGTTCATCGTCCAGCAGCACAACGAGACGGGCGGCACGATGCTCGATGTGCGAGACGCATACAACAGTCTCGGGGCGACGAACGCGATTTTTTTTGACGGCTCGGACTCGGCGACCCTATTCACATCAGAAGGGTTCGCGGTCGAACCTGGCAGGATCTTCAAGAACAAGGCCATTCCCGTGGCTATCGGCTTCTTCTAGTTTCGACGCGTGCGCGGCTGACACCGACCGGTTGCAGCAACCCTTTCGAGCGACTTCATGGAATTCATCCAGCTCAGCACCAAAGCGCTCCCCTCGGCTCCATCTGCCGACACGCTGTTCGCATGCCTTGCGAAAGTCGCATCAGGCGGCCCGTATCGCCTGGCGCTGCTGACTTTTCGGCCGGGGAACGCCGACCGACCGATCCACGTTCTGCTCAAGTCGATGGGCTTTGAATTGAGCGAAGCCTTTTCCGGCGCGGCGCTGCCCGCCGGTTGGCAGTTCCTGGTGTCGGCCGATACGGCCGCCGCACCGATTAGCTCTATTTCGGAAGCGACACTCGACACATTTCTCTCATTCGGAGCCCTGACCGCCGACGGCAATCTGCAAACGCCGGCGACCCTGGCGGTCAACGTTTCCGATTTCCGTTCCACGTGGCGAACCGGTGCGCGATGGTTCGACCGCGAACTTTTTGATTTCGTCGATTTTGATCAAGGGGCCAGCATTTTCGCCTGGTCGGAAGAGGGGGCCACCGGCGACGGAGTCTGCAGTCCGAATTTTTCGCTCCGGCATCAGGACGTGCCCGCTTCAATCGGCGGCATCGAAGTTGCTTTGCCCCAACTGCGTTACACGGTCGATTTGGTACCCCAAGCAGACGGCCCGTCTCAATGGAACGGAGCCATTCTGAATCTGGAAACGACCAATGTAGGAAAATTGGCCTTTGACGTTCCGGTCGACGTTAGTTCCGACTTGCAGTTGGTTATCGCAAGTGACGGGCGAATTCATCTCCATAGATCACTCGACGCCGACCTGACTTTGACGTTAATCGGTCCCGACACGGTTCAATTGATCTTATCGAAGGACCTGTTTCGGCTGAGTTTCACCGCACGGTTCGGAGGCCTCCGAGCAACGCAAGTTCTCCTTACGAACGATGCGCCGCTCACCTGCCATGTGCGGCTCATGACGCACCTACTAATGGCGGCGACGGTTCCGTTGCCGGTGATCGTACCGACTGCTTTGCTCCAAGGTTCCGCGTTCGCGCCGGCGGTTCAGTTTGAGCTGATTGCCATGCTCGACTCCGCTTGGGACCGTGAACGTCATCCCATTCTGGAGCTCGAAGGGCAGAACCTACTTCACCGCGTCTGGGCCTTCACGGACGTTTTCCTTAAGGGTACGAACGGCCTGTTGAAACCGGACTTCACTGTTCAGTTTCCGGATTCGATCACGGCAAATTTGCCCGGGCTTCGCTTCTCGTTGGAAGCTCTATTGGGTCAGGGATCGTCCGATACGCAAAGCCGTGTCGATCTGTCTATCACGCCGGGACTGGGGCGGGGCTCCTTCCGATCGTCGATCGAAGCCGACAACAGTCTCTTCGTCCCAATGCTGGTTCGGCTCGCCGTTCGTCCGCCCGGAGCAACGGACACGGAAGTAATCCAGGTTATCGTCGCCACACGGATTATCTTGAAAGGAAATCCGGCGCAAGCGTTTCGACTTTCGGCCAACAAATGGTACTTTCGCCTCGTCGGCCCTCCGGCTGGTGACGCAATCACCGTCTTTGATCTTCACGCATTTGCGGTGCTTATCTCCAACCCGCCATTTGACTGGGATTCCGAAGCCGCCGATGCCGAAAACGTCTTTTCCGTTGCGCAATGCCACGGTTGGCTAGACATCGAAAAACGCGAATTCGTTTTGAGTCCGCCCAATCCGTCGGACGGATTGCCGAAACCCCAACTTGTATTTCCCGGAAATATTCGCGAGGCCGATGGGTCCATCCGCAGCCTCGAGAATCGCATCTTCCTGGAATTTGAGCAGCTCGATCCGGAAACTTGGCCGAACAACGGTCCCCATCCGCTCTACCTCCGCATCAACGGCGGCGGCCTGTCGCTGCACGCCAAGGTGTTGCCCGAAATCAACGCCACCTTGGCTCCCAAAACCGAAGAGACTTTCGACGTCGTCGACCTCAAACCGGTGCCCGAACGTCGCGGCGTTTCGAGCGAACTGGTCATCATCGACAACCGGCTCCGGGCCGCCTTGCTCTTCGGCGAGGTCAAAGTGCCGGGTTGCAAGGACCTGATCGCCGCCGTCGAAGTCGGTTTGCGTCAGGACCAATTGGGCCAGGTCCCCAAGGTGATCGCCAAAGTTGCGCTCGAACGCGAAAAAGGAGGAGCGCTGGTCGAAATGCAGGCGGGCTTCCTCGATTTCCGCTGCGACGACTTGGAGTTCATCCTCGAGTGGCATCTTGGCCGACGCGACTGGGACCTCTCTGTGCTCGCTTCCGGATCGATGTCGTTCGGCGGCGCGCTGGCGAATGCAGGCGGTCTCGACGAGCTGCGCCGCGACAACGCAATCGTCGTCCGCGACCTGAATCTGTTGGAAATGCACAAAGGGAATTTCAGCGTCGGCGCCGGGCTGACGCTCGACAAACCGGTCGAGTTCAACATCCTCGACGGGCTGTTCGGCGTCACGCTCCGCGACCTGAAGATCTCCTGGACCGCGGAGTTCGAGGGTTCCGGCGCCGATCGAAAGTTCAAGCCCGGCGTACTGCAGTTGAGTTGCTCGACGGCCGAGTTTCGCTACCGCGACCCCGGTGTGCTCGAGGTGCAGGTCGAGGCGGGGGGCGTGGCCATCGACTTCAACGTATCCGGCGGCTTCAAGGCGACGCTGCGGATGCCGAACCGCTTGGGGTTGGCGGTTCGGATCGGACCGGCGGCGCGATTCCGAGGTGAAATCGCCTGGGTCGACGAGCCGACCGAACGGTACTTCGCCGCCGCCGGTTCACTGCAGTTGGAAGGGATGCCGGAAGTCGCCGGCCTGTTGAAAATCGGCACGGGAGTGAAATCGAACGGTCGAACGGTGCCGAACATCGTCGTCTTCGCCGGCATGGACGTCGACGTGACGCTGTTTCCGGCGGTGGTGGTTAAAAACCTGGCGGGGGGCATCGGAATCAACAACCGGCTGACCGGTATCGGCACGACGCCGGACGCCGAAGAGATCCTCCGCAACATCGATCAAATTCATCCTGAGCGAATCGACGGATGGACATTCGTCCGCGACGGGGATTTTTATCTCTCGATCGTCGCTTCCGCGATCCTCGCCTCGACCTCGGGCGGAACCGACACGCCGAACGCCTATGTCGCTTCGATCATTTTCAGCCTCGACACCGACCTACGAGCGGTGGCCGCCGGCCGGCTCTGGCTCAGCTCGAGCGTCGATTTCGTGCGACAGCCCGCCAATCGAGATCGACCGGCCCTAATCGGTACGATGGTTTTCTCTCCGCGCAACCGCACCATCTCGGTCGCGCTGCAGTTGCGCAAGAATCCGGCGATCGAAAACAACCCGCTGTTCGAAAAGATTCTGAATAAGGGATCGATCCGACTGGCGTTTCTGATCTCGCCGTCGTTGGTCGATTATCACTTGAAGGAAGTGAGTTACGCCGACGAATTCCTGGGCGTTCAAGCGGAATTCCGCGGCAGCTTCCGAGTGGCGGTATTCGATGCTGCGGTCTTCATTCGCCAGTCGTTAGGGATAAAGGGCTCGTTCGAAAAGGAGTTGAGCGGCGGGGCCGGCGGCTTCAGCGCTCACGGGGACCTGAGCGTCGCAGCCGAATACGCGGGCATTATCAGTGCCGACGGCGTAACGGCATACGCGTTTCTCGACGCATCACTCCGCTTGCGGGTCAGCGCCTTCATCGAGATTGAATTCTCGATCGGATCGGGGCGTTTCAAACGGTCGTGGAGCAAGACCTTCCGGCTTGGCGAGCGATCTCTCGAACTCGGCCTGTCGGGCCAAGCCGCCTTCAATGAGAGCGGCGAGTTCGGCTTTTCCGGTTCACTCTCTATTTCCACGTCGATCTGCGGCTACCGTCTCTCGATTTCCCCCTCGTTCGCGATACGGCAAGAGGTGGTCGACGACGTTCGCGCTCGCATCGGCGAGTTCGAGCAACGCATTGAAGCGTTTCGCCGGGAACTGCTCGGCGGCTCGAGAAGGTCGTTCGCCCTGGCTGCGAGCGAATCGTGGCTCCACTATCGCTCCGACCCGTTCGCCGACGAGACGGGAAACTCCCGCCGCAAGCACCTGTTCGTCCCGGCCGCGGGAGACGAATGGTTCGCTCCGTTGCGAATCCTGGCGGATGACGAAACCACCGTCGTCGCCTTTCCGAAGGGGGTCACCACCATTACGGTCACGTTGGTCGGCGGCGCGGAGCACGTCATGCTCATGCCGTGGGACAAGAGCCATCTACCGGCCGACGACTCCGATTCTCGTAACCTAATCGTCGATCTGATGGTGTCTTCCGGCGTCAAGCCGACGGGCGACTCCGCGTTTGCCGACCGCCTCGCTCGCCGGCACGCGGAAAACTATCGCCCGATTCGCGACCCGCGGGTCTTGTCCGATTCGCGGGAGTTCTGGAAACAGGCCGATCGACATTCGCTGCCGAGCTTTGCGCTTCCTGTCGACATGCTGTCCGTCGACGAAGTGCTCGCGGAATCCGACACGCGACTTCCCTCCTCCGGCGCGCTCCGAGGCGTGCAGGAGTACGAGTTCTATCGCCGGCGTAAGGACCGGCTCCGCAAGCACCAGTCGTTCGCGCTCGACGAGGTCGAGAAATTGCAGCAAACCCGCGGCGGCATCGTTCAGCTTCTGATTCAAGATCTACGCCGCCCCGGCCCTTCCGAATCCTTCCCCGCGCCGCAGGCGAGCGGTTCCCCCACGCTCGGCCTGCTGCTTGACTTGCCCGCATCGGCCGTCGTCGACACCATCAAGGTGGTCCGCTACGACGACGCCGGTGCGAATCCGGCCGAGGTTTTGGTCGCGCTCTCTCCGGCAGTCCCCCCGGAAAATGAAAGAATCGAGAGTCGGATTCAACTACTCCGTCCGCGGCAGAAGTTCGTTCCCTCGGGTATCGTCGACCCCGCCGCCGATCAGGTCGATGGTACGATCGTCGTCAAGATACCGCTGTTCCTCAGCGACGAACTGTTGCAACGGTTGCTGCCGCGGCTCGGCCACTTCCAGGTCTTCCGCCAGATCGGCGAAGAAGGGGAACTCGTACCGATCGCCGACTTCGCCTATCCCGACCTCACCTACCTCGACGAGCGACGCGAGGGAGACCAAGACGACGCCGTCGTTCTAGTCGCCCCCTATCTGGCGACGGATTCGTTCGTCACGGCCGCGCTCGACGGCCTCGGAATCGTGCCTGGTGCGACCAAAATCCGCTATGCACTGCGGCACGTCGCGCCGGGCTCCGACTCCGGCGAAGGGGGCCGCATTCTCTTCGGTCCCTCGTTTCAAATTCACGTTCCGCGGGTCAATCGCTTCCCCGACGACTTGGTGATGGTCGCGCCGGCGTCCGCGCTCTACCTCAACAATCCGACGTTAGGTCAATTCGCGTTGGCGTCTTTTCAAGACGGCGCGTTGCAGATTGCCGCGTTCGAGAAGCGCGGTCCGGACGACAAGCCGCCGTCGCTTACGCTCCGTGATTTTGAACTCTGGGTCGAGCGCTCGACCGACGCGGGCGCGGGCTTTTTCTGGGGGGGAGAACAGGTCGAAACCGACGTCGCGGCGCCCCGCCGCCCCGTCGACCCGAAACGCCTGGGCGAGGCCGAAACGACCCAGGGGCGAGGCGACAAGGTTAAGGTCGATATCGACGCGGTCGGCGACAATTTCAAGTTTCGAGATCCCGCGCTCCTCGATCCGCGGTTCGGCCATCAGTTTTTCGTTCGCGACGCCTCGCGACCCGAAGTCGAAGCGTTCATTCCGCTACCGTTGCAATTGGTCCGCGAATTTCCCGCCGTCGACGTCATGCAGGCCGACGACGTCGATCCGAACGTGAAGCGCAAATCTGGCGCGAAGTCGTGCGGCCGATCCAAGTTCCGCGCTGGGAATGGATCGATCCCGATCTGGTAACCGACGTGCTGGAAGGCCGCGGACGCTTTTTGTCGGCGACCGACTTCGTCGCGGCAATTCGCCCTCGCGAAGAATCTGCGGTTCGGCAACAGATCGGCTACCGCTGGGAAAACGGCGGCAGCCAGGGAGGACTGGAAATCTTCACGGTCGACCGCGACGATCCGTTGTTTCAATCTCGGCAGCTCTGCGAAATCCGCTCGGAGGAGAACTTCCCGCAAAGTCGCCGCGACTACCGCGAGGCATCGCTCTGGAGCTTGACGCCCGAGGAAATCGACCGGCGTCCGACAATCGAACTTCCGACTCTTGATAAGGACACGGCCGCCGATCCGATTGACTTGTCGCACTTCGTAATTCCGCCGGCGAACAATCCGGTGGTGCGCAAGCTGAACGATCGTCGCGACGCGCTGTTACCCGGCGACGCCCGATCGCCGAATTGGAGAGAATTCTACGCCGCCGCCAACAATTGGACGGAGGCTTATCGCGACTTCCTCCGCTCCCCGTTGTCGATTCGACGACAAGCCGCTGCGCATTGCGCGGTGATTCCTCGAGCTTTTGTTCTGCGCGAGCCTCATCGGCCTGAAAACGCCGGCAGTCACGTTCGACGGCGTCGCCGCGACCACCGTCCGGTTGGAGTCCGCGATTTCCACTTTGGAAGCCGCGGAAAAAGGCTTGAAGGAGCACCTCGACCTGATTGAGAAAACTCGCGCCGCCGACTTCTCGACCGATGCCGCGGGCCAGGCCCTGCTCGTCGACTTTAACCATGCCCGGCGCCTCGCCGGCATCATGCGGCGACGTCTGGCGTCTGCGGCCGAACTGTTCAATTCCGACGACGACGACCTCCCGCTGTTGCCGGATGATTTGCCTGCAAATTCGACCGCAGTCGGGAATTGGCTCCCGGGAAAAAACACGTACAACGCGATACGCGACGAAGTGTTCACTTCCGGCGGCGCCGGTCCGCTGTGCGACAAGCTTCTGGACGACGACCGCGTTCGCGCCGACCGCGACGGATTTTTGGACCCCTCTTCCGGGGACGTGCTCGAAAGTTCGGCCTCCAATCTGCTCGCCCCGACGATCGCATTCGTCCTCAAGTTAATCGAGCTCTCCGACGCCGGGGCCGACATCCAAGCCCGCCTCCGCGACATCGCGTCGATCGTCGGCAAGGCGGCCGGCTTGACGTTGACGATGCAAGAGCTTGAGCGACGGATGGACGCCGAAGGCGGCGAAGTCGAACGACGTCCGCACCATTCGGTATCCGTCACGGCCGACGCCGAAGGGAAAAAAATCCCCGTCTCCACTCCGCTGAAATCGCTCCTTTCCGACGGCATTCGACTCGACGAATTTGTCGCCGAGCGGAACCGGCAATCCAACCGCTCGGCACCGGAGGGGACGGGATCGGAGATCGCTCCGGCCGGAGAAGTCGCCGCCCTATTCCATCTTTTCGAAAGGCTCGGATTCGCCGTCGACTTCGTGCTCCGCGACCGATTGGGCGGACCGCACTCCCAAGCCGAATTGATTGAGATTGTCAAGCAGGCGGTCGCCGCGACTCCGCTCGCCGCACTGCGCCCGCACGTGCGACTGCTGTTCGTCGCCCGCGAGCCCGACTCGTCGCATCTCGGCGAGGACGTAAGTTATTTCGGATATGCGGCCGCTCGACTGGCGGTGGTGCCGCAGGAGTTCTGGAACGAATTGACGAAACCGGTAGTCGTCAAGGAGAAGCTCAACGCCTGGTTGCAACTTCGGGCGGTCGATGCTTCTCAAGAGGCCGGCCCGACGTGGCAACGGCTGGGAGGCATCGCCCGGTGGCTGGCGGCCGGCGACACGGCAGTCTATCGCCTCATTCGGGCCGAAGCTCGCGACCGACGTTGGCAAACCGTCCCCTGCAGCGACGGCCGCGGACACGTCGCCTGGACCGTACCGTCGCCGTTCGGCCATCGCTTTCGCGTTTCCATGCGTTACATCTCGCGCTACGAGCCGCTCATTCGCTGGGCCGAGCGTCTAGAGCGGCCCGTAGAACATGAGAAGGCTCCGCACGTCGAGGTCTTCGTCCGCCGTGTCATCGGGCCGGTCGTCCGTGCCGGCGAAGACCGTCCGGCCGAGTTGCCCGCATTCGTCTACTCCCACCCGCACTCGATTCGCTTCAGCTACTTGCTCCCCTCGGCAGGGGCTCGCTCGCTCTACAACCGCATCTCATCGGTGCGATCCGGCTTCCGGGGCTGCGAAACGCAAGTCGAATACCGCATCCGCGACCATCAGGACCCGACCCTGCGGCTGGCCGTCCTGCTCGCGGAACTCGAACCGATATCGGGTACTCACAATAATCCCGGCGATCTCGACGATCCGCCGCGAACGGTCGAGCCGATTCCCACTACCGACAACCGCGACCTGTTCGACGTTCAACCGCTGACGGTTCAAAATCTGAATACGCGCGTCCGTCTATTCCGGCATGAACGGATGCTGCAATACGACCACCTGCCTTTCTTCTATCAGTTCCGGCTACGCGTGGCGACCGTCTACGACGCCGAACTGACCGAGGCCCCCGAATCTCTCAAAGCGACTCCACGTAAAGCCGCCGAGGCGCGTCCCGGCGTTCATCGGCTACGCGCCGCTCGACAAAGAGATCTGGTCGATCACCACCGGCGGGGACGACCGAATCGTCACGGGACGGATCTACCTCTCGAAAAACCGCGAGCATCTTTCCCCCGCGGAACTCGAAGCCGCTCCGCCGCCGCGAGTGCTGGAACATGCCGCGGTGAAAGGATATTCCGATCCCTGGAACCACGATCGGGTCCGCATCAACGGCATTCGCGCCGACGAACTTCCGGACTTAGCGATGGGCTTTCATTTCTTCCACGAAAAGCCTCGCGAGGGAGCGGATGACGACGACAAGCTGTACTACCTGGCGCTGGAAGTGCTGCTCCCCTGGCACGTCGACTACAAGAAACCGGACACCGGCACGCCGCACCCCATGGTCCGCTTGCTGCATGCCGACCTGCAAGCGGTCGCCGATCCGGACCTACGCCCGCCTATTCGCTACGGGGTCTCGTCGGCAGGCGACGGCTTCGGATACTACCTCGACTTGAAGTTTCAGGTCGACGAAGCGAGCGAACTGTTTCACGATCTGACCAAACTGCGGATGCTCGTCTCCCGCGACGGCATTTTCTCCCAACCCTGACGCCCCGTCGGAAGCGTATCCGGATTCGGTTACGCGAGCACGAAAGGAACGGCATGGCAAATCACGTATGGCTCAAATTCGTTTCCCAGGATCCGAATTCGGCCGGCAGTTTCTTCTGCCAAGTTCGCGTCACGAGCCGTTGGTTCAACGCGCAAACGACCTCCGGTTTGCGCGGGGCCCGTTTCAGAATCACCCCCGCGCTCATACGACAATTCGACATAGCACTTGGAAACGAGGGGCGACAACGACTCCGTGGAATGGGCGGCGGTTTCGACATCCTCCCGACCAGGTCGGTCGACCCGAACACTCGCGATTTCACGATCAGCGTCGTCGGAGACGTCGGACCTGAGGTGAATCCCACGAACCCGGAACGTACGGTCGTCATGCGTTCCGGCGCGGTGCGGCTATGGTCGCGGGACGGTTTCGACAGTATCCCGCAGATGTTCCGGGATCCGAACGAATTGACGCTGTTCCTCCGTCGAGTCTGGCCGCAGACGGTCGTCGCACCTCGTCCGCAAATTGTTTCGGCGCTGTACTTCGGTGCGCGGTCGCTGCAAATCGAGGTGCTGCAGCGCGATCGCGACCATCGGAAACTCCGTTTGCAGTTCACGTCCGTCATTCGACAAGACGGGGCTTCGGTCGCGTACCGACTTTGGAAAGTCGTCTCTTGCGACGATGCGCCGGACTCTCGGATGTCGAAACGGTCCTTCGAGCGGAATTGGATCGAATGAAAGCTGCGCTGGAAGGAGCGGCCGGATCTCGGCCCCCGCTGCAAGTCCGCCTCGTCGCCGGCAACGCAAGCGTCGACAGTCCCGAAATGTATTTCCGCGTCGATCCCGACCAACCGCCGCAATCGTTGATCCGGCCCGGCGTGCAGCTGGTGTTCGCCACCCGTCGCGGCGAAACATCGTGGCTACCGGCAAGTCTCGCCATCACCACGACGGGGACCAATACCGACTACTCTTTCAACGATTTCGACAGGGTCCGCGCTTGGCTGACCGGCACCGACGTCGCGGACGTCCCGAACGGCGACCGAAAGATCGCCGCTCAATGGCTCGCCGACCAAACGGTCGCGCTCCAACACGCGCGGACGCTGAACTGCCACGGCATCACCGACGGCAAGCTGCAGCAGGGATACCTCTGGCAACTCGCCGGCGTGCCTATTCCCCGACGCCCTTCCGGCGGACTCGACATCGGTACGCTGGAAGTTCCCGTTTGGGTTCGCTACCACGTCGTCCAAAGTCCGAGCGTCCCGTTCGACCCGCGCTCGCGGCCGGCCGATCTCGACGGGCCGCTGGTGGTTGAAACCACGAGCGATGACGGTCTCACGGCCGAAATCGAGATTGCCCGTGCCGCGGCGGCCGCGCCTCGCGTCGAATACGTCTTTCGCCTTTCGCGTCCCGCCGGACAAGATCGACTCGCTTCGATCACGCTCACGGCCGATTCCGCCGAACTCAACGTGCGCACCGCTCCGCACTTGCACCGCTTCGCGGGCGAGATGATCGACCCCGTGGCCCCGCCGAATCTCAAGGTATTCTCCACCGTCGGCATCGAGGGCTTGAAGCCGACCGGCTTATTATTCAGCGATCGGCCGATCGACCGCTTCACCGCCCGCGAAATTGCTCCGCTACGACTCGTCACGCAACCGAACCTCGATCATCACTTCGAGTGCCCCGGCTCCGGCGACGTCGACACCGTCGCCGCCTTCGTGCCGCACGAAGACGCCCTGGTTCAGTACCTGACTCCCAGTCGGTTTAACGTTCGACCGGTCGTTGATCCCGACTCCGGCCGCGCCGTCGTTCCTCGCGACGTAAATCACGGCCTCGTCGTTTGGCGAATCTCCAAGTTCACAATTGAGAAACCTACCGCCGGTCGACTGGCTCGCGTCGTCCCCCGGTCGGGAGTTCCCTTGGAACCGCGTCCGATCGATGGCTGCCTATCGCTCGCACCGTGGGTCGAAGTCCGCGACCCGGTGCCGAGCGCCACGGACTCGAGAATCTACAACGTGTATCATCGCAATCTGGTCCAGGAGCAGGGCGAGTTCGCCGCCGCGGCGGAAGACCGGGCGCTGGGCGCCGATCCGGTGGTGGTCGCCGCTTCCGTGAACCATTTTCTGGAAACCGTACGCGACGCCTATGCACTCGGCGCCGCTGCCGTGGGCAACGGCCCCGCCGATCTCGTCAATTGGGTCCCGGGGGCTCGTTTACAAGACCCCTCCGGCACAGCGATTAACCCGAAACTCGACCTTCGAATTCCGACCCGCCAAGCCGCCGCCCCCGAGCGTTTCCCTCGAATCACGTGCGCGACCCTCTCCGGGCAATCGCTGTTCGTACCGGATCCGCAGCCCTGGCTCGCCGTTGATTCTCGCTGGGTCGGCGACGGTGCCGCTGCGGCTCCTACGATCGAATTAAAGCCGGCCGAAGTCGAAACTGCCCCGGGCTACACGCGGTTGCACGACTCGTCCGGCCCGCTTTTGTTCCACCAATCGGCCGTCGCCGCCCTGGCCGACGGTGTCGATGAGAGCGGGGCGTCGTTGGTCGTCGCCGGACAAATCGACGGCTCGCTGCTCGCCTGGCGGTCCGACGACTTCCGTCCGGTCGCCCACACGCTCGGCGGTCAAACCAGCGCCGTGCTCGCCCTTTCGGTCGCCGAACTTGGCGGATCGCCCCACATTCTGTTAATACTCGCGGAGGGGAAAACGCGGCTGCTCAAATGGCCTGCCGGTGAGGTAGTCCGCGAGACGCCGCACCCGCGGCCGCTCGACGCCGCAGCGGCGTTTGCCGGGTCGGCGGCCGGCGACACCGTTTGGTTTGCCGCCCTGGCCGACGACTCCGGCGCCATTCGGCTGCTCGACGTCGCTTCCGGCACCGTGCTCGCCGACTTGCCGGGCAACGCCGCCCAGCGCTGCGCGGCCGTCGAGTTGACGGTGGTCACCGACGGTGGCGACCCGCTGGCCGCAGTCGCCTCGGTCCATCGCGACGGCACCGCCCGGGTCCGTTTATGGTCGACCTCCGGGACGACGAATTTACCGCTCACCGTCACCGACGACTCCGGGACCGCCGCCCGGTTTGTCTCCATTTCGGTCACGTCCGCCGATCCCGACGTCGAAGTCGCCACCGGCCACGCCGTCAACAAGGTTCGCCTCTGGAGAATTCACGACGGCGCGGTCGAGGCTCCGGAGCCGTACGAGCTGACCAACAAGAATGCCGACGGAGACACGGTGGTTGCCCCGGTCACCGCAGTTGCCGTGCGTTCTGCGCGGGCTGGCGCGAAGCGGCCGCCGCCGTGGGCGAAAACTTGTTCTACTTTTCCGACGAAGCCGAACCGCCGATTCCGCGACCGGCGCTCCGCGGTCCTTCCTTGTCCCGACTTTACTGGAGCGGGATTGCCACGAGCGACGGCGGCGGCCTGATCTCGGCCGACCCGGAGGGAATCGTTCGGCTTTGGGACATGGCCGTTCCACGCGAGTTTCGCCGTCTCCACGCGTCGGCGAAGTGCCTGGATAGCCTGGGAGTCGTTCGCCCCGTCGAGTCGGCGCCAGCCATCGCCGGCTTGGCGCTGGTCGAAGCGCGGCGCTATCCGGCCCTCGAAACGACCGTTCGCCTCACCGGCTCGTCGGCCGTGCGCAATTTCTGCTACTACAGGGCCGCGCCGCTGCTCGACGACGCGGCCGCCGGCGACCTCCTCCATTTCGCATGCGAGGGCCTGAAGCTGACGGAGATTTCCGGCCGGCCCGGGTTCTTCGAACCTTGGCGAGATCCGGCTCATCGAGGCCACGCAGGCATCTGCGGCTTTTTCACCGCCGCCAAGCTTTGGAACGCCGCCGCGAATTGGCCGCTCATCAAACACGTTCCGCTCTACCCGGTTCGGCTCGAGCACTTGGCATTCGCCGACGGCGAACAAGAACCGCGCGAACTTGCCTTCCACGGAATTCTTATCAACCCGGCCGACCTGGCGATCGAGCGTGACACCGACGCCGTCGCGGAATTCGTTCTGGCCGCTGCCGGCCGCGGCGCTCGTCCGCATCGTCCTTCGTCGCGACGATGACGGCGCCTTTCACCTTCACGCACCGGAAACCGGGGGATCGATCGACTGGTCGTTTCGCCCCGACGTGCAATTGCCGGTTGACTTCCCTTCGGCGGGCTTCGGCGCAAGGCTGGAGCGTCTCGTCGGCACCGCCACGCTCAACCCCGATCGTTGGGTCGTCACGACGCAACCCGAAAGCTCGACCGCTTACGCACTCGGCTTTACGACAACCCTAGCCGGTGAGCCGTTGCGACTCGAAAGCGACTACGGCGGCGGGCGGCTGAGTTTCGCGCTCGCTGGAAACCATAACGTTTCCGAACCGTGGCGAACATTCGGTCCGGCGCCGACGACGACGCCCGGCCACGCTTATGAGCCGATTCCGTCGGCGGTCTCCGTCTCGATCGAGAACGGCACGACCGTACGCTTGTGGGACACCGAATTGGAGACCCCGCTGGCGACACTCGTCGATTCGCACGCCGTTACGCACGTACGGACGACCCGCGTGCCGATTCGATCGCTGGCGTGCGCGTCGGCCGGCTCGCTCGACCTGATCGATCTCGAGTTCAATCCGCCGCGCCCCGTGCTGCAGTTCCCGGTCGATCGCCAAGCGGGACGTTCGGTGCTGCTAGAGCGGGACGGAGACCTCCTGATCGCCACGGCCGACGCGGAAGCGGTATTGATCGGCAGGCTCGGCGAGCCGCCGAGCGTGCGACGTGCGTTGCCGCGACCGACGGTCGGAATCGTGTCGGCATTCGACCTTCTTCTGGAAGCCGACGAGCAGTTCGTACTACTGGGTGCGCAGCGGTTTCCTGCACTACCTGCCGCCCGGCGATACGCCACATTCGATTCCCCTCCCGGATGCGGGCCCCGTGCGAGTGAAACGGATCGACGGCCGGATTCGTCTTTACGCCGCGATCCGAAACCGGATCCGGGTCTGGTCGACCGGTAATCTCGCCTCTCCCGACGGCGACTTGCCCATAACGTACGCGGACCGAGTCACGCAGTTCGACGTCGCCCGCTTCACCCGTAACGGTTCGCCAATTCGCGGCGTGCTGGCGGCCGTCGCCGGGCAACCGCTGCAATTCCATGACGATACGGGCAACGCGCTGCACGCCTTCGCCGGCGGCGACGCCGGCTCCTTCGTGCTGCGGGGTGATACGGCCGATATCATGATCGTGACCGGCGGCGTCGCGACGATTTACGAATGCGAGACGTTTAACGCACTGTCGTCGTTTGCCTACCCGGCCGCCGAAGGGCCCTCGGTCGCCGCCACGTGCGCGCCCTCGGCCTTGCATGCCGTTACGGCGGCCGACGATCGCGTCGTGCGGATCTGGGACGCCCGAACGGCCTCGATTCGCCGCGAGTTGCCGCAACCCGACGACGTCACGTCGCTCGCCGTCGGAACCTTCGATGGCGCTTCGCACTTGGCCGTCGGCCGCGCCGACGGCATCGCGGCGATTCACGCGCTTGCCGGCGAAGCGGCGCCGCGCCTGCTCGATCACGAAGGCTCCGCGGTGCTGAGTCTCGCGTTCGGCCTGATCGACTCCACGACGCACCTCTTTAGTGGAACGGATGACGGCCGATTCCGCGCCTGGCACGACGACGCGCCGCACGACTTCGATCGAGCACCCGACGCAGTCACCGCGATCGGATTCTTTCTCGTCGACGAGATTAGTCCCGTGATCGAGACCGGTCGCCGTAACGCTGGTCCCGTGCTTGCAACCGGTTGCCGTAACGGCGACGTCTTACTCTGGGACGGAGCGGAGTCCGCTCCCTTCGCTCGATTCTCGGTCGGCGAGCCGGTCACAGGGTTGTCCGGAGTTTTCGACGGCGACGCACGGCTATTGGTCGGCCTTGCCGGCGCCGCACCGCAATTGCTCTCGGCGCGGCTGAGTCGCGACGACGACGGCGTTTCGATCGGTCATGTCCGTGCTCGCTGGACGCTCGGCTCGACCCCGGCCGCGGTCGACTCAGTCCACTTGTCTACGACGCCCGACGGCGTCCGGGCCCTGTTTCGGACCGGCAATGTTTGCGAGCAGTGGCTCCCGACGCCCGACCTGCGGATCGTTCATGATCCGGGCAACTCTCCGCTTCCCCCCCTTCGCTGCCGCCTCGAATTGGCGTGGCCGCAACCCAACCCTACCCCGAGGTCTCCGATCAAACTGCGGGCCGTGCTGACGCCAGGGTTTCAACTCGGGCTGCGAGTGCGCTCGCCTCTTCTGACGCCTCTCGTCGGAGTCGACGTCGCACCCGCATGGCCGGCCCACCTTCACGGCACGTCGTTCGGATTCGTGTTGGCCAGAACTTCCGTTCGGACCGGCTCGGGACGCGTTTTATTGGCGCTGACGGCAGAACCGAGCGATTCCGGCACGACGCTCGGCGGCTTTATGTTGGCCGAGCATTCCGAGAAGGCACGAATCAATATTCCTCACGCCGGTCCGGGCCCCGTCGCCGCGTTCGCCGGCTCGCGAACCCGAATGACCCACCTGTCGTTTCGAATCGCCGAGAGGACGAACGCGTTCGTTCGCCAATGGGACCTCGAGTCCGCTTATCTGGTCCATAACGACAAACCCGACGTCTCCTTGTATTGGGCCGATCAACGCTTGCTTACCGACGCGGGAACCGACGCGCCACGCACCGCCCTGCTCAGTTGGACCGGCGACGCCGCGAACTACCAGGCCGTCGTGCGATTGCGCCGGCAAACGGGCGACTCCTATGCCTTCGACCCGCTCGTCCACTATCGCAAACTGGCGGAGATCGACGCAACCGCCACGGATCAGGCCGGACCGGTGATGGTGACGGACGGAATCCAGGTGACGGCGCTATCCGGCGTCTTAACCAATCGAGTGCGAACCGGTTCGAACGCCGATCCATTGCTAATCCGTATGTCGTGGACCGCCTCCGGGCCCCAAGTCCAAACCATTCCGTGGGACGCCATCCCGGTCCATCCTTGCCTGGATGCGGACACGTTTGCGAACATTCCCGTCTTGTCGGGCAAGCGTCCGCAGCTCACGCACCACGTGGGCTTCGGCTTGCTTGTGCGGCAGGAGTTGCCCGCAGAAGTCCCGGTGATTGAAACCGCGACCGGCACCACTGCCGATGCGACGTTGTCGAATGATCAGCTGTTTCTTCTCGATCCGATCGTGGGAAATCAAATCTTGACGCATGACGTCGCGCTCCGCGCAAGTTCGACGGGCTCGAGCACCGCGCGAACTGAAAACTTGCTGGCGGTACGCGCCGATGCGTCCGACGATCCGATCATCGGCTTGTTCAATCGATCGTCTCTCGATGCGGCGGGCGACCTGGTCGACGCCGCAACGTCGGACGAACAGATCCGGCGCAGCGGACAAACCGGAATTATCCTTCACCGTACGCTACGAAATGCGGGCCCTTCCGAATTTCGATTTGTCGACTCCCCGCTCGCGCCGGAAACCGGCTCCCCTCTCGATCCTACGGCCACGGCCGGATCGTCGGCGGCCTTGGCGGCAATCGATGCTCGCCTGCTGCCGCCGCGCCGCATGCTGCGGTGGAACCTGTCTGCCGGAACGTATATCCGCACGCCTATCGAGGAGCACCGGCCCGGGCGGGTGCTCCCCGAGAGGGCTCGGCGGCTGCGCTTTCGCCGGCAATCGCGAATCCATGCCGGCGATCCGGCCTGCAAGTTCCCTTCGGTTCGCGGGCTGTTCTACGAGGCGACGGCCTTCGACGATATGCAGCCGATGTGGCACCTCCCCTCGGCCCCACCCGATTTCCAACCGAGCGACTCTAACGATTCGTTCCGGCCGTTCGCGCCACATCACTTGGAGATCACGTACGCTCCCGACAAGCCCGGCGCCATGATCCATCACGGCTTCGTTTCCGCGACGGCCGTGTTTGATCCCGACGATCGGACGAAAGATCGTTACGACCGCGAACCGCTATTGGAAACCGCACTCCGCGATCCGCAGCAAATTGCTCCGCCGCCGGGGGCCGCCATCGAGTTGGAGCCGCCGCCGACCCCGACCGCCGACCGCGATTGCCTGACCTGGCTGCTGAAGTGGAAAGAAGTTCTCGGTCGGATAACTTTGCTGAAACCTGACGACGCATTGCAAATCGTGCAAACTTCCCAGAGCCCGCCGGAGATCAAGTTCCGGGCCGGAGCCGTGCCGCTCCGGTTGGTCGTGCAGATCAACGAGGACCTGTTCGAAATTGACGCCGCCGAGCAGGCGATCCCGTTCAATCAGAAGCGCGACGGAACGCTCGTCGCACCGCGATTGTTCCTCGTCACTCGAATCCCAAACTTGCTCGATCCGTTGCCGTTCACCGTCACGCTGCCCGATTCGACGCAGACTTCGGTCGATCTGATCCCGAGCCTGATTGACGACGACCGACTCGACGGCACGAAACTCACCGATTTGTTCGTTCCATTGACGGATCCCCCGCCTCCGGCCGGTTATTTCCTTTACCAACTCAAGCCCGACGCTCCCTGGAATCCGCCGGCAGACGCACTCGCTCGCGGGCTGCAGTACTGGCTGGCCTGGCTTGGGAGCGTGACGTATCCCGATCCTGATTCCGACGACCCCGACCACCCAACGGACATTTCGGCCCGGCTCGAAGCAATCGTTTACGACGAACCCGGCAAGAAAGGGCTCAAAGGGATTCCCTTCATGCTGGTCCCGCCGAAGATCGTGGCGGTGGCGTGTGCCGACACGGTCAACGGCGCCACGCATAAGGAAGCCCTGCAGCGCACCGTGCTGTTCGGTGATGCGGCCGACCCGAAGACCGGCCGAGGCCTTCTACTCGACGCCGTGCCTGAGGGGATCAGCTTCCGCTACGAAGTACCGGACCAGGAATCGTTGACCATTCCGTCTCCCTCGCGCCCCCGAATCGATTCTTGGGAGTTCATCCTGATTCGGCATTCCGCGTTAGGGAGCATGGTCCACGCCCGCCGCTCGATCGACGTTTAGCCGCACAGAACCCGCAATTCCGCTTGCCCACGTTTTTTCCCGGAGCCTGCCCATGATCGGCTGTTCCCTCATGTTGTCCGGTCTGATTTTTCTCGGCGCAAATCCCTGAACCGAACACTCCGTGGGCGGCCGAAAATACGTCGTCTATAACCCGGGCGGCGCAAGCTCCCTCTGGTACTGTCGTTTCATGAGATGGATCAAGCCGCCCGAGAATTGGAATACGTCACGAAGTTCAACGAGTCGCGCTGGCGGAAAAATTTATCGTACGTCTACCCCGAGAGACAGGCCCGCCAGTGAAATGCCGGCCCCGGTCGGAGGGAGGCGGGGGACGACATCCAATTCGTGAAAGTTATGCCGACGGACTTGAAGACGACGGCACTCGTCACTCGTCTACGACGAGCATCGCATTTACGCGATCGGCATGTCAAACGGCGGCATGATGGCTTATCGCCTGGCGGCCGAGATGTCGCCAACGATCACGGCCGTCGCCGACCCGATCAAGTAGCTTTGGCGACGCGGCGTTGGTAAGGGGCAGCGGCTTGGCTCGTGAGAGCCGAGAGCGTAAGCGGGCAGCTTTGTTTTCTAGAATCCACTACGTCATTGTGTGATGGCCGGCGACGAACTACCGCTCAATCCCGAGAAAGAATGAGTCTTCGTGCGACACCTTGCGACACAGTATCGGCTCGTTGAAATCGAGCTATTTCTCCGGTGACACGCGGATTTTCTTGCTGCTTCCATCTGATTCGGGACGTAGAGGTCGCATGTTCAAATCATGTCGCCCCGACTCGCAAAGCCTTCTCAAGTCATGACTTGAGAAGGCTTTGTTTTTTGACGGGCCTTCTACGGATGCTGAATCCGCCGGGAGCACCTGTCTTCCGTCAATAAGCTGAAGTTGATCCCTGCGGCATGACGCCGACAGGGATTTTTTGTCGGCGATTCAGTGCGTCGGGAACGCGACGGCCGCTCGGATCGGATCTTGCACGAGCGCACATACGAGTCGGAGTTCGCGCCGCCGGCCGAGTTTTACAAAGCCAAGACGGCGCTATTGCGAGCGTTTCCCGCGACCGAGTTCGAAACCCAAGAGATCACGTTTCTCCCTCAGTCCACCAAGGCCATCGGTGCTGACGATCTGCCGATGTTCGAAAAGTTCGTCGGCATGCTGAACGAATGCGACGACGTCCAAGACGTCTATCACAACGCCGAACTGCCCGGGTAGTGCGCGAGCTGTTGCCGACGGCGACCTCACGCTCTATGGATTGAGTCGCAGATAACCCGTTCCACGATCCATACGACCTCGTCCTAGTCTTTGTGTACGGCCTATTCCAGTCGACTGCGATGGTCGCAGCCTATTCCTCGCGCTCATCCGTGAAGATGTACTAGTCGACCATCGATTGCATTAGGCGTCGTACTCGTAGTCGTACGTCCCGTATTCAGCTGGTACGTTGGTACTTGAAACCTCCGCCGCCCTTTTCTGACGCGATCCATTCCCTGCACCTTCTCGATCCTCGGCATTGCAAGTCCTATAGCACTAGCTTCTCATGCCTAGTCACAAGATCTTTAATATGTTCGCCATTTGAAGATATCCAGTCTTTTAGAGACGAACCACAATAGGGGCAGAAATGGATCACCTTTTGAATAGTAAAATCGTTTCTGAGGCCAGAAGTGTCGACGGATAATTCTTGAAAATGCGAATCACGTGACCTGCCTTGTATGCAGAACGCATACTGCCCCAAAAAATCCTTCAATACAATCGAAAAACCAGCTTTACCTGCCGCCGATATCATATCCCCGAACCCCTGGCAGCACCACATTGGATCGTTCATTCATGCACCATATAGGTGTTTAGTTCATCGGCAAGTGATGCGTCGAATCGAATCTCGTCGTTGTAGACCTTAGTTGTATTGTCGTAGTCTCGCAACCGTGTGATCTTTCCATCGTATTCCCACTTCCGTAGCACATCTTTTGGAACTCTAAATTCAATTACACGACCATCTCTTGCGAGAGCCTGAACAGTAGCGCGTTCCGTTCCTGTTGATAGAGGGCGATTACCTGAAACACGTCCATTTAGAAGTTGACCTTTGTGGTAAACACTTACGGTCGGTGTCACCATTGGGCTCGAAGTAGTAGGCGAAACTGTTGAAGTAGCTGGAGTTGTCCGCTGAAGTGGCGCGTTTGAGCGTGCCCAGTTTTGGAGACGATTGCATACTCCTGCCAAAGCGTCACGCACTGGCGTGCTTGATGTGCTCGATGCAGGAGCCGTTGTAAAGCCTCCAATCGTCCGACCGAGGATGCCCATTCGTCCTGCGGCACCTGCCTGTAGTGCACTTGTTGATATCGACTCGGTTCGAGCTGACGCAGCAGCGGGTTGATATGCGCCCAGCGAACCTTTTGAATGAGGCCAGTGTCTCGCGCGGCGCTCAAACTGTGCTTTGCAAGTCCAGTGATTCAAGTGCTCGGAGTTACCTGTCAGCTCAAAGTTCAGGATACCGATTTCGAGATACGTGGGGACAGCGTCGTAGACACGCCCAGTTTTTGGGTCTGTCACCATTTCGGGCCGGCCCGAAATCATAAAACTACCGTCCGGCCTGTTAAATTTTAGCGGACCATTGGGGGAATCGCCCATGATTTCCGCCAGCCCCGTCGGATCGGTCTTGTTCAGCGGGTCGTTGCCGACGTATTCGTAGAGGTTGTAGGTGCCCGAGTCGAAGCCGATGGGGTCGGCGGAGATCCAGTCGCCGGTGAGCGGGTCGTAGTAGCGGTTCCAGGCGTAGTAGTTGCCCGTTTCGGCGTCGAGTTGGTAGCCCGCGTAGTGGAAGACCGAGAGCGTCGGATCGTCGGAACCTGCGGTGAGGTTGCCGTAGGAGTCGTAGTCGTACGACGCGACGACGACGTTCGGGATGCCGCCGTCGACTAGAGCCCGCACGCTGCCGAGCTTATCGGTCGCGTACCAGCTCAGCGCCGCGGTCGGCGACAGTTCGCCGAGGGTTTGGCCGCCGGCCGTGAGGACTTGCGTGGCGTTCATGCCGCCGACCAAGCTGAGAACCCGAATGACTTGATCGCCTTCGTAGACGTAGCGCTCGTCGGAGAGCAAGACGTTCGAATCGTCGTAGATTTGTTTGCGAATGCGATGATTCAGCGGGTCATAGCCGTACTTGACCGTTTGCACGACGGCGCCCAGGGCGTCTTTGAACTCGACCTGCGTCAGCCGGTTGAGCACTGCAAACGATCTTGCGACTGGCCTTCGCCTCGGGATTCGTCACCCTGCCGAAACGCTGGATCGTCGAACGAACCTTCCCCTTGAAGACGCATTCTAAGGCTGTTTTTGAATAGCACCTGCATCTATCCAAGCACCAAGACGGCCAGAGGAACTGTCATTTTATGAAACAAATACGACGACATTCAATAAACTATTTGTATTTATAAAATACACCTACATCTTCTTTTTCTTCCATTCTTTCAGCCACATTTCTTTAATCATTGCGTCAGCTATGTTTCCTTGTGATTCTGCTTTTGCCTTCGTTTTCTCTACAATAGAGAAACATCGTGAAAGCGTTTCGGGGTCAAGTTCGGCTTTCTCGACAAGGTGAACGGCGGCCCAGGGGGCTGCAGGTTCAGCATCCAAAAGCGACACGAACTGGACGACAGCGTCCTGCCCAAGATCTACAACTTCATCGGCAATTGTTCGCATGCGATCTGCGAGACTATTGAACCGTTGCACAGACTTCCTGTCAGCGTAGTCTATCGTGGTCGTTGCGATTGCATTTGAAGCATATTCATTTAAAAGATCTTGGATCACTGCTGTATTTTCCTATTGTAAATGCAATGGTAAATATTTCGTGCCGCCGAACTGCTTGATAACTTTGATTCCAAATTCAAATTGGTCGGAAAATGACTTCTGCGAAATCCATTGGCGTACTGTCAATCCCCCCAGTTCCGCTGGCTTAGAGCTGTAGTATCCGGAAATCTTCGCATGAATCGAACCCGCGCCATGCGGAAGATTAAGGAGATTTGCTGGGTTGTGAAGAAGGTCGGCAGAAAATTTTCCAGAATTTATAGTTTGCTCAACGATATGGTGCCATGCCTGTCCTGGGCCAGCGGAACCAAACGCTCTTTTGAAATCACTAAATGTTGTGAACCCTTGTGCGGGATCAAATTCCTTCGGCAAGCCATCTACTGAGTTGACAGGATGAGTAGGCGGACGTTTAAAGGCTCCTGCGCCGTCTGTCGCAGGAAGTGGGGCTGCTGCGGACTCTGCGTCTGCAAGTGTCTTTAGATGCAATACATACAGGAAGAGCTCGTCCGTTGATCGCCAAGCGACTTCATCGTCAGAAGCCCCCAATTCGTGGGCCATTGCTCGTAGCTGTTCGCGCGTTCGTGGTTCGGACAATTGTGCTCTGCGACGTCGTTCATAGTCTGCGTTCCATCGAGCTTCTCTTTCCTTAACGATCTTCTCCGCTTCCGATTTTAAAATCTGCTGCGCGGTCACAGGATCATCAATCATTCCTAGAATTGACGGAACAGGAACGTAAATAGGATCGTACATCCCCGGAGGAATCACCGGAACCGCCGGTCCTGACCACGACGGCACACCGTATGGCCAACCGACACCTGCCGGATTGCGTGTCGTTCGCTCACTGCCGGGGTTCGACGGCGTCGCCGGATTCGTACTAGGCCAGCTCTGTCCCACGCCTCGACTAGGCAGGCTTCTTACACCACCTTTCTGTAATCCCGTTGGGTCCGTGTTATTCAGCGGGTCGTTGCCGACGTATTCGTAGAGGTTGTACGTTCCCGAGTCGAAGCCGATGGGGTCGGCGGAGAGCCAGTCGCCGATGAGCGGGTCGTAGTAGCGGTTCCAGGCGTAGTAGTTGCCCGTTTCCGCGTCGAGTTGGTAGCCCGCGTAGTGGAAGACCGAGAGCGTCGGATCGTCGGAACCTGCGGTGAGGTTGCCGTAGGAGTCGTAGTCGTACGACGCGACGACGGAACCGACGCCGTAGGATTGCAGTTCGACTACAGCACGGACGGAGTCAAGTTTGTCGGCGGCGTACCAAGCAAGGCCGGTCGTCGGCGAGAGTTGGCCTAACGTTTGTGCGCCGGCGGTAAGTATTTGCGTCGCGGAATGATTCAGGATGTCGATGACCCGAATGATCTGATCCCCTTCGTAGACGTACTGCTCGTCAGAGACCATAACGCTGGAAATATAGACCTGCTTGCGAGCACGGTGATTTAGCGGGTCATACCCGTACGCAATGGTTTTCGTGATGTCGCCGAGCGACATCTTTGAAGTTGACCTGCGTCAACCGGTTGCGATGGTCCCAGATGTACTCCTCGCGTTCGCCGGTGAAGATATTCTCTTTCGCCAGGCGATTGCCTTGGGCGTCGTACTCGTAGTCGTACGTCCCGTCGCTTTCCAGCCGGTCGTGGGCGCCGTTTTCATAATCGCCGACGGCCAAGCCTTCCGTGCTGGTGGAATCGGTACGATTTCCCTCGGCGTCGTAGGCGTAGCTTTCCAGCATGGCCGACAAGTCGTCGGTGACTTCAATCAATTGACCTCGGGAGTCGTAGCGGTAGTGCCGCTCGCCGTCGGGGCCGACGTAGCTCGTGTAGCGGTCGAACTCGTCGTAGTCGCCGTAGGTGAATTCGGCGATCTCCCATTCCGAGGGACCGTCAACGGCCGCTACGTGCAGAATGCTCGTCAGATGATTTGCGTCGTCGTAACCGAATGTCGTACGGAAATGGCCCCGCTGGATCGTCTCGATCAGGTCGTCGCGACCATAGGTCCACCCAACCGCACCTAATGAATAATAAACGGCGTTCAGCGAGTCGTACTGAGAGAATGTCGCCGTGGTCAGTCGATTGGCCTCGTCGTACTGAAAATCCGTGAGGTAACTGACGTCAGTTTCGGGATAACCCGCGACCGCCCGGCTCGTCAAACGATCAAATGAATCGTAGACATAGGCGATGTCAATCGAATTGTGGACGTAGCCGTAGATGCTTGAGTGCGAGAGTCGGCCCTGCGCGTCATAGAGATATGTATACTCGATCTCATGGTTGGCGATACTCGCCGTGCGACCCCATTGGTCATAGGTATACGTTTCGGCGTAGTCGTCCGGATCGCCCAGCCAGGTTTCGCCCGTCTTGCGCCCGACGTTGTCGTAGAAGTAGACGAACTCACGGTCGTTGCGGTCGGTATAGGCGACGACGTTGCCGATTTCGTCGTACGCGTACGTCAGCACGCCGGAAAGGGCCGTGAACACCGAGCCGGACTTTTCGAGCAATTGCTCGGCGAGCACGCGACCGAGGCCGTCGAAGTTCCAGGTCGTGCGGTTCTTGTCGTTGATCGTCAGCGACTCGGAGAGGGCGAGGTCGTCGTACGCTCGAACCGTGGTTCGCGTCGGCAGCGGGGGCGTGTCGGGCGTGAGTTCGTCGCCGGTTTCGGAGAGCGTGCGGCCGTGCGCGTCGTAGGCGTAGGTCGTCGACACTTTGCCGTCGCTCGTCGCAGCGACCATGCCGTTTGCGGCGTAGGTCGTCGTGCGGGCTTCGGGCGTACCGCCCCCCTCGAGATATGTGACGCGGCTCGACGTTTGACGATCGAGCGCGTCGTACTCGTACTTCGTCTCCGTGCGGCCGGTGACCGTGGAACTGTAGGTCGCACCGACTTGATCGTACTTGTAAACGGTGCTCGTGACTTCGGCCGGATCGGCTTCCGGATCGGTCTGCTTCTCTTTGCTGACGGTCTTCGTGAGTTGACCCGCCGAATTGTAGATGTTGGTCGTCGACGTTCCTTCGGCGGAGCGCGTTTCGAGGAGCCGGCCAAGCTCGTCGTAGGTGTAGTTTACGGGCGTGCCGTTGGAGGTCGTCGTCCGCTTGCGGCCGAGTTCGTCGTAGGTGTAGCTGGTGATTTGGTTGTTCGGATCGCTCTCACCGCCGACGTAAGTTTCAATCGTGCGTTTGAGCCGACCGTCTGCGAAGTACTCGTACTTCGTCAACGATGAGGCCAGAGCGCCGTTGGTCAGAAGCTTCTTATCGGGATCGACGCCGCGGATCTGAGCGACGCGGCCGAACTCATCGTACGTCGTGACGGTTTGGAACGGCGTGTCGTCGCCCAGATTGGCGAGGACTTCGTATTGGAGATCGGCGGATGTTTCGCGAACGACGAGCACTTCCTTACCGCCGACGGTTTCCAAAGCGTAGCTCTTGGACGTCGTCGCAATGCCCGCGGTCGAGTTGAAGGCGTTGACGGAGGTCGACTTTAGGCGACCGAAGAAGTCATACGTGTAACTGACGGTGTTTTGTACGACGTCGTGGTCGGACGATTCTTCGGAGTCGATCGAGCCGTCGGCGTTGAGAGCGTCGGCGTTTTCCGGTTCGTCGATGAAGCTGAGACCGGTGCGCTCGGTCTTGAGCTTGCCGTCGTCATAGTATTCGTAAGTGGTGATTTTGAAGTACTCGGATTCTGCATGCTCGGGAATACCGGCGGGCATGACGAGCTGCGGCTGTTGTACGCGGATGAGCCGGCCGGCTTTATCAAAGTATTTGCGGACGTAGACTTCGCCTGAGCCCGACGGATTCGGCGAGTATTCTGCGACGGTGCGAGCTTCGTCATCACGCTCGATGCGCGTGACCGGCGCCGTGAGCGAGCCGCCGCCGTCAGGATCGGGCGATTGCGTACGGATGCTGCGGCCGAGTTCGTCGTAGGTGAAGTAGGTCGTGTGGCCCAGGGCGTCGGTCGTGCTTTTCACGCGGTCCGCCGCATCGTAGGCGGTTTGCGAACTCGTGGCGCCGGTATATGCGGAACCGCCCGAGCGGGCGACCACGCCGTCGGACGAGCCCGACTCGGTGATTTCGACGACGCGGCGGCGGGCGTCGTATTCGTACGTCGTCACGTGCCCGCGAGCGTCCTTCACCGTCTCCGTGAGGCCGTCGGCGGTGTAGGTATATTCCGTGATCGGCGCACCATGCTGCCCGACGGCTTCGGGCTGCGTGGTTTTTAGCAGGCGATTCCAGAAGTCGTATTCCAGCGTGGTCGTGTAGCCGGTCGAAGCGTCCGGCGACGGCACGGTCGTCGATTTTAGATTGCCCGCCGCATCGTAAGTATTCAGGGCGACAAGAATGCCGCCCGTGAGTTCGCCGGTGAGCGTGTTCACTTCACCGCCGAGCCGCTGTTCCACGAGTTGCCGTAGGCGATCGTAGCGGAAGGCCGTGCGGACGTTGTTGACGTCCGTTTTCGAAACCAAGTTACCGAGCAGATCGTAATCGTAAGACTCGACGAGGCTGCTTTCGCTTTCGTCTTCCTCTTGCGTGTAAGTCTTCGATTTCAGTCGTCCGAACTTAGCCAGATCGGCCGCGGTTAAAGCGTCAACATAGTACTCGAACGTCGTGACGCGACCTTCGGCGGACGTTTGCGTGAGCAGCAATCCACCGGCGAGATCGCTGAGCGATTCGGGAGTTTCCGTGTAGGTGAACTTCGTGGTCAGGTCGAGGCCCAGCGGGTCAACATGTTTCTCTTCGGCGTTGCCGCGAGAATCAAGCACGTAAGTCGTCACGGTGCCGTTGCGGTCGGTAAACGAACTGACTTGGTGGTACTTCGCGGCGTCGTAGGCGTACGTGTCGTAGGTTTCGTCGGCATAGGTAACGGTTTCGAGGTTGCCGTCCTCATCGTACGAGTACGATACGACGTCAAAGCCGCCGGACGGCAGCGTAATGCCAAGACCGTCGGTGTAGCCGCGACCTGCGGGAGTGCGAGCGACGATAACCTGCCCGTCGTCATTTCGATCCCATTGCCAAACTTCGCCTTCGCCGGAAACTTGCCCGTCGACGGCAGGCGCCGCGCGGGCCGTTAGTAGACCGAAGCCGTTGAATTGGTACTTCGTCGCCTCAGGTTCGCTTTCCGTGACGGAGTTGTAAGCGCGGCGGAAAGTCGCGGTCGCCTCGGACACTCCCGACGGCAGCTCCGATTGTAAACGGCCGATGTTTCCCGCGGGGGCCAGGAGCGCAACGTCGGAATTCTCGATTGCGTCAAGGAGCGAGAAGACGTAAGGATCTTCGACGTCGTCGACGGCCGCACCGGCCGAGTTCGTAAAACGCAGTCCGACGCCGGCCGTGATCTGGAGCGATTGATCGTTGGTCGCGTCGTTGTCGAGATCGGGCGGCGAACTGATGACCTTGCCGTCTTGGAAGCGGGTGACCACGCCGTACGGATCGGTAACTGCGGCAAGCTCACGACCGACGTCCGACCTGTAGTGGAATTCCGTCGTGAGGCCGCCTTGATTCGTGAGGCTCGCCAAGCGGAAGCCCTCGCCATTGTCACGGCCCAATTCATATTCGAATTCGACGCGATTGCCGTTGCGGTCCTGCTCGCCGCGCAACAGGCCGAAGCCGTCGAACTCGAAAGTCATTCCTTTGGTCGTCGTCAGGCGAAATTGGACTTCCGTATCGCCTTCCTCCGGCGCGGCGACCGTTTCCATCGTCGCCAAGCTGCCGTCGGGCGTCGTGAACGTCCAGCTATCGACGATGCGCAGCGGGGTGACGTAGTTGACGGTATCCCCCCAGGACACGTCCATTTCCAAGGTCAAATTGCCGGCCGCATCAGGACGATACCAGCCGAGGCTGTATTGGTTCTGGTTGTCGTAATCAATGACCGGATTCCCCAACCCACCATTATCCTGTGATAGGGAGCCTTCGCGATTGATCCGTGATCCCGTCAATACTTGCGTTCCGTATACTCCAGGTAAGTTGGGCGACATTCCCAGCGATTTGTCGTTGACCGGGTTTCCTGGATCTGATCGGTCTTGCGGGAGCGGAGCGAAGACTTGGTAGAGGCGATTCGGGTCGAGATCTGTCGCCTTCCAGACGATCTGCTCCGTCGCGCCGAACAACGGACTCTCGTAGTTGGCGCCGTATACCGTCTTCATCGGCCGTCTGCCAATTCATTTCGATAAGACCCGACGGCTGAATGAGCGTTCCCTCTCCCGGCGCGGCTTTGTACCACGCGCTGGTACCGTCGCCGCGCAGTAAGAGAAACCCGTAGTCGATGCCGTCGTAGCCGACGGGAATCAATCGATCGACGTAGTCGAGACGCCAAGGTTCGCCGTAGTCGCCGGTTACCGACGGGTTCGGATCAAAGCGGCTCACTTCATACACGTCGCTAATGCCGCCGCTAAAGCGACGCAATGTTCGCCGGCCGTCGCTGGCCGTGTCCGGTATGTAGGGGAGCTCCCGAGACATGTCCTTTCCGCGGTACGCAATCAACGATTCCGGAGCGACGCCCGCCGACCGCAAGGCGGCGTAATAGGCAGATTCGGTGCTGAAAAGTTCGGGAACCTGAAAGGCCTGAAGTACGTACTGCGAGTACCCCTGATAAAGAGTCGGAATTCCGGCGGCAAAGGGCACGTTCCAAGCCCGCAGGCCGTCGTAGAGCGCAATCGGCGACGCGCCGTCGGTCACGAACTCACGGTTCAATCCGGTGGACGCCGTATCGACGTTGTTGGAGCCGAACACAACGTCGGATCCGACATCTGAGATAACAATGCCGTTGAGTCCGTACCGCCCAAATCCATCAGCTTCGGAAGCTATCCAGTTTGTCGTTACCGTGTTGTCGAGAGCATCGATTCCGGATGCTTGGAACCAAATCTCATACGCCTCGTCCCATTCAACTTCAGAATCGCTTGCAGCCACGAGCGATAGAGACGCAAACCCGTCGTAGGCGCTGATCGTGACCGATCCGCTCGTATCTGTTTCCCAATCCGCTTGGGCGTCCGCAGCGGCGGCTATGAGGCTTGCTAGATCGGTGATCGTGCTCCCTTCTCGAACGATGTAGTAGTTCATCACGACTTCGCCGAGGTGAGTACCGCGTTCGGCGTAAGGCATCGTCGTATTGCGTTGAAAACGAATCAATGCAGAGTCTTGAACCGTGCGGCTGTCGGCCAATGTCACCTCTTCTCCGGCGAGAGAGTCAACGATTAATGCCGTGACGCTCGTGGGGAGATCAACTTTTGACAGCGGCGGCAACGCGTCAACGAGATACGGTGCGAGATCCAGGTTGTTGACCCAAGGCGTCCCGGTATCTGGGTCGTACATCGACACAAGAATGTACGATGTGGAGCTTGTGAATGAATAGAAGTCCATCCAAGCGTCAAAATCGAATTCGATGTAGCCTGCCAGATGTGGATAGTCGTCAAGAACGTGAGGGTACGCGGCTAGCAAAGCCGTATCAGACGAGATCGACGAGAAGCTAAGGTTGGAAATGCCGAGACCGGAACTCAGATGGGAGCTTATGGCGGAGGTCGTGCTGACCGTGACCGATTCGCCCCCCGGATTCATGACATAGACCTTGGCATGACCGGTAACACGAACGGCCGGATCGTCGGTTTCCGGATCATTGTCCCAATCCGCGGTTCCATCCAAGACGTAGTCGGTGATCTCACCCCAGCCGGTCGGCGCAGGGCCGGCTGCGTAGGTCGTGACGCTGAAATCTCGCTGCTCGATTGTGGCGCCGGTCTTGTCTTTTACCTTTGCCGTGGCCGTCAGCGGCGTGCCGTCGTTGCCGAGGCGACGAGTCGTACCGGTAGTTTCGCTGTCGCTCCACTCAATGACGACATAGTACGGGTCGTCGTAACCGACGTCGGAAATGTAAATCGTACTGAGATTGAAGAGGTCGTATTCGGCATAGTTGAACTCGTAGTCTTCTTCAAATCCCCAGTAGACTTCCGGACCGACGTCGTCGATCGTGACTTCGCTCGTTTCTACGGCACTCTGAAAGCTGTCGTAAATTCTGACGGTGAACTCTCGAACTCCGGCAACGTAGCTCACCACGGTCGCCGTAAAGACTCCGTCTTCCATGTCAATGGAAACCGTGTCGAGCCCGAGAACTTCGATGGTCAGCCAAGCATCGTCGGTCCCTTCATAAGTACCGGAAATGTCAAACTGCTCACCTTGGTCATAGCTTGTCGAGACCGGCGTAACTTCCAAGCTCGGCTTCACGTACGCGACGGCGATCGACGTGAAGAGCTGCTCGATCAAAACGCTGTCTTCGTAATACTCAATTCTCACGGGATAACCGAACGTGACGGCCGTTCCTAAACCGCCCGAAGTATCGTATTCGTGCTCGCTCTCGACAGCATTGCCAAGGGCGCTTTCCGTCGAAGGCGAAGAGCCGTCGCCCCAATAAACTTTGATCTCACGGTTCGATGCTTCCGAATCGGCCAACTCCACCTCGACGTCGACCGTATCGCCGAAAGCCATCTTGGGTGTGGTGCCTTCATGCACGTCGAACTCGCCGACGGACGTGGTGAGCGTTACGCCTCGAATCATCCGTACCCCGTCGAGCGCCGGAGGCGTTACGCCGAAACTGCCGCTGAATGCCGGCTCCGTGATGTTGATCCAGAACGACTTCGTGGTTGTGTTCTGGCCGCCGTTGGTCGTGCCTCCGTCGTCTTGAACCGTTATCGTCACACGCGCGCTGCCGGCGAACTGCGGCGTGAACGTTAGCGTCGCCTCGCCCGTCAACGGATCGATCGTGATCTCCGGCTGACCTTCGTCGGCAAAAAGCCTCGGGTTGTCGTTGGAGATCGAAACGACCGTAAGCTCTTGCTCATTTTCGTTGCTTGGGCCTTGCGAGAACGTTCCGAAATCCTCGATTTCAACATCCCCGGCGTTCATTGCACGCGTCACATCTGTAACCAGTACAGACGGCGCGTCATTGACGGGTTGAACCGTTACAAAAACGCGTGCATAGGATGTGTTATTTCCATCACTGACACCGTAGTAAAACGCGTCATTTCCGAAAAACTCCCCGGACGGTGTGTAAGTGAAGTATCCACCGTCTACCAGGAGCGTTCCATGAAGTGGGTTCGGGTCAGTGACGTAGAAAGTGTCGTAATAGAACGGAGTCGTAGGAAGGAATGCGGATAGTGAGACACCGGCATCATCCGTATCATTTGCCGACAACGCATAGTCGGGTATGTAAGCGGAACCGCCCTCCAGGATGATGATTTCATCGTCCGTCGTCGACGGTGGATCGTTGACGATGTAGAACGCAACGCTTCCATAGGCGATCCCGCCATAGCCATCAGAGATGGAATATCCGTAGCTCACCGGAGATCCGTATCCCGTTAAATAAAAGAAGGTGGGTGTGGTTGGAATATCCGAGCTGTCGATCGTGATTCCGTCGCCGTCTGCGTCGTAGTCGTTAGATGTGTCCGGCGCGTAGGCGGACAAGTCGATGATTCCGCCCTCGCTTCCGAACGACACGTGAATCGTGTAGGTGTCCGTGCCGGCAACAGGATTCTCATTGAGGTCGGCGACGATGTTTACATACACCGTGGCATTTCCGACTCCGCCGTTGCCGTCCTCAATCGAGTAGGAGTAGTTCAAGGACGAGCCGGCCGTACCCGACGTGGTACCTGGGTTACTGCTCGATTGCAGGTTGATCGAGTCATAGTCCGGATCATAGTCGTTGCCGAGATCCGGTCCGAACGACGAAATGTCTACCGTGCCGCTTGTGAAGCTATGCGACACATGCAAGTCGTAGTAGTCGTCCACGGCCACGGGATCTGCGTTGAGCACGACGCGTTGTTCGAGCGTATCGAAGCGCGAGCGGCGCACGAGAGAGCGTCGGCGTTCTGCGGCGCGTCGTTGCCGGCGATTGCGCGGCGCCCAACCTAAGAGATTCAAGAGACGATGACCAAGGCCGAGAGGAGCGCGCATCGAACGAATCCTTTCTTGGCGAATCAAGAAGCAGCGGAGTGCTGCGAGCGCAAGAAGTCAGTCGCGTGCGAAGTGTAAAGTGACGACGCGAGCAAACGCAAGATTTTTTTGCGCTAATCAAAGACTCACGATAGGCGAAAGCCACTATGCGACGTGCGTCAGTGACACGACTTCGCAGCGCGCGCTTGTGTTGCCTGCAGTGATAACGAGAGTCGCCGGCGACGCGCACGTCGTTCACGATTCGCAAAAGATTTTTTCTCGACTTCATCAACAAGCGCGCTTACAACATCGCCGTTGAACATTTCTTATCGTCGTTGGCGCGAAAGTCACGCATGCCTCGAACAGCGACTGTTGACGCACGGCTAGATCACATCGGCGCCGTAGAGAAGCGATTGCGACAACTTGCTGCAAGTGTCGAAGGCGATTCCCTGTCGAACGAAGAGTTCTTCACTCGCTGGCTGAAAGTCGTCGGCGATGCCGCGTTCGCCGGCGGCGGAATCGTGCGATTACGGAACGATCAGGGACGATGGAATACCGCAGCTTCGGCAAATTTCCCAACGTTGAAAATCGGCTCCGAGCATGAGCCCGCTCGCCATGGTCGCTTGATCTTCGAGGCGTTCGTCACCGGTCGTCCCAAGATCATTCCGCCGCAGACCGGCGAGCGGGCGGATGCCGAGGCCAACCCAACCACCGGCTTGCTGTTGATGGCGCCGCTAACCGTCAGGGACGAAGTGCGCGGAGTCGTCGAACTCGTGCTGCCGCCGGATTGCAGCGCCGACAAACAACTCGAAATCCTCGCCGTGTTGCAGGCCGCAGCCGAATCCGTCGATTTGTTTGAGCGACAGCTCGCCCGTCGGCTGCGTACGACGCGCGAACAGATCGCCGAGAACGTCGAAACCTTCTGCCGTCAGGTCTATCGCGATCTGTCAGTCGATCGAACCGCGTATGCGATCGCCAACGAAGCCAAACGCCTGCTGGGAGCCGAACGAGTCAGCGTGCTCATGCGTCGCGGCAAGTTCCTACGGCTCGAAGCCGTCAGCGGGTTGGATGTCGTGGAGAAACGCTCCGCCGCCGCGAAAGAAATGGCAGCGATGGCCGAAGCCGTCAACGCCGGGCTGGAGCCGGTTCATTATCCGTCGCTAAATTCCGAGAGCCCCGAGCCGCTTGCGCCGCAACTTCAGCAAGCCGTCGGCGGCTACGTCGACCATAGCTACGTGCGGCGCGTTTCCGTCTTGCCGTTAATTCCGTCGCTGCGCAATGCCGAGAAGAAGACGATCTCACCGCCGGCGCTCGGGGCTCTCGTCGTCGAATGGTTCGGCGAAGCGAAAGCTCCCGACGGCTATGTGGATCGTTGCCGGTTCGCCGTCGAACACGCGACCTCCGCTCTGCAGAAGGCCCGACAGCACGAAAGCCTGCCCGGCGTGAAGCTCTGGCAACGCGTCGTCGATTGGCGCGAGACGGCCGATCCCAAGAAAGCCGCTTGGCTGGGTGTGCCGCTCGTCGCGCTCGTCGCACTGGTGATCATTCCGGCCGACTTCACGATTCACTCCACGGCCACGCTGCGCCCGGCGCTCAATCAATATGCCTTTGCGCCGAGCGACGGCGTCGTCAAAGAGTTGTACGTGAAGCACGGCGATCGTGTCGCCGTCGGGCAGCCGCTATTGCAATTGCACAATGTCGACTTGGAAGTCCAACTCACGGAGCTCGCCGGTCGGCGGCGTGCCGCACAAGAACAACTGTCGGGCGTCGAACGATCGCTCTACGAAGATAGTACGCGGATTCCCGTTACCGAACGCCATCGCTTGAGCGGCGAGCGCAGCAAGCTTCGTCAGGAACTCGCCGCGTACGACGAACAGTTGCGACTCTTGCATCGCAAAAAAGAGCAACTGCTCGTGCGCAGCCCGTTGGCCGGCGAGATCCTCAGTTGGGACGTAGAAAAGCTTCTGCTCCGCCGACCGGTCCAAATCGGTCAATCGTTGCTGGAAATCGGCGACGTCGCCGGAGCGTGGACGTTGGAAATGGAAGTACCCGACGACGATGTCGGCCACGTCGCGGCGGCCGCCGGCCTGTTACAGGAACCGCTCGCCGTTCGCTATCGCCTCGCGGCCTCGCCGCAAAAGGACTACTTCGCCGCCGTTCAGGAAGTTCATCTCGCGGCCGACGTGCGCGGCGAGGCCGGCAATGTCGTGCTCGTGCGGGCTGCCCTCGACGATTCCTCTCCGCCGATACTCCGCGCCGGCACGGCCGCCGTCGCCAAGATTTACTGCGGCCGCCGCTCGCTCGGCTACGTCTGGCTGCACGATGCGATCGACTTCCTCCGGACGAAGGTCTGGTTTCGCCTGTCTTAGTCTTTTTATCTACGACGTTAAGTATGCGACTCTCCTCAACGACAACGACTGTTAACGTGATCGTGTTTGCCACGTCGCTCGTCTCGGCGACGGCCGCCGAACCGGATGTTCGTTCCGCGGCCGCCGAAATCCGGTTGGAACATTGCCTCGTGTCACTGCTGGAAGACGTCGATGTGCCGGCGGAACGGCCCGGCGTGTTGCGCAAGCTCGTCGTGAAGGAAGGAGACTACGTCGAAAAGGCCGCGGCGCTGGCCGAGATCGACCGTGAACAAGCCGAAGCCCAAGCGGCAGCCGCGAAATCGGAAGCCGACGTCGCGCTCGGCAAATCGGAGAGTCGTCTCGAAATCGAACACGCGCAGGTCGAGCACGAAGTGCGCATTGGCCGAGCATCGCATGTCGACCGACGCCAATCGTAAGGAGCCCAACTCTGTTTCGCTCGTCGAACTGGAACGCCTGCGACTGGCCGCCGAACAGGCCCGCATCAAGATCTTGGTCGCCGATCAAGAGCACCGGTTTCGCGGCCTCGAAGCACAAGGGTTTGCCGCCAAGTCATTGCAGGCCGAGATCGACGTTCGCGCCCGCCGCGTCGTCGCTCCCATCGCGGGTGAGATCGTCGAGACGTTCTTCAGGCCCGGCGAATGGGTCGAGCCCGGCAAACCGCTCTTGCGCATGGTGCGTCTCGATCGCTTGCGACTCGAAGGCTTCGTGGCGTTTGACGCCGTTCGTCCTTCTCGACTCAAGAACGCGGAAGTCGAAGCGCAGCGTTCGCTTTGCCGACGGACAATGGGAAAAATTTTCCGGACGTATCACGTTCGTCAGCCCGCTGGTTCAGCCGGGAGGCGAATATCGCATCTGGGCGGAGGTCGACAATCGCCGCAGCGCCGACGAGTGGCTGCTACGTCCCGGCGTCACGGCCGAACTTGTGATCCGGCCGCAGAGTAACGCCAAACTCAACACGACGGCGGCCGTCCTGCCGACGGGATCGGAGGCGGCTCGTGACTGACGCCGCTCGACCGTTACCGCTGCGGATGCGGCCCGATCTAAAAATCTCGCGAGAACGGTTCGGCGATCGGATCTACGTCGTCGTCAAAGATCCGGTCGGCTTGCGCCATTACCGCTTCGAAGAGGAAGAGTTTGCGCAGTTGCAACTGCTCGACGGTCACCGCACTCTGGAGCAGTTGAAGAGCGAACTGGAACGTCGCTTCGTTCCGCAGCAGTTTCCCGTCGAAGAAATCTCTCGCTTCGTCGGCACGCTGCATCAATCGTCGCTGGCAATCTCCGACGTCGGCGGCCAAGGACGTTCGCTCTGGCAGAGCGCCCGTCGCAAACGTCGCCAAGCCGTGCTGCGTCAGTTGCGCTCGCCTTTGAGTATTCGTCTACCGGGTTTCGATCCGACACGCCTGCTCGATGCGCTCGGACCGTGGGTCGGTTGGTGTTACACAAAAGCGGCCGCGATGCTGTTTTTCGTCCTGGCCTTGGCAGCCGTCGGTCTCGTGGCCGTTCACTTCGACGCGATGCAGCGGCGGTTGCCGACGTTCCATCAGTTCTTCACGCCGGCCAACATCTTGTTGCTGTTGCTGCTGACCGGCACGATCAAGGTCGTGCACGAACTCGGGCACGGTCTGACTTGCCGACGTTTCGGAGCCGAGTGCCACGAACTGGGCCTGATGTTTCTGATCTTTGCGCCGTGCCTGTATTGCAACGTCAGCGACGCTTGGCGTCTCCCCAAACGGCAACGGATCGCCGTGAGCACGGCGGGGATCATCGTGGAACTGATTCTCGCTTCGCTGGCCGTCTTCGGTTGGTGGTTCAGCGTGCCGGGCATCTGGAACCAGCTTTGCCTCGGCGTCCTGGTCGTTTCCGGCATCAGCACGGTTCTCATCAACGGGAATCCGCTGCTGCGCTACGACGGCTACTTCATTCTGGCCGATCTGCTTGAAACGCCGAACCTCGCCGAAAAATCGTCGGCCGTGTTGCGGCAGTTCGGCCGCAGGCTTTGGTTCGGCGACGATCGCCAAGTCGATCTCCTCGTGCCGACGCAAGGCCGCGGTGGGTTCGCGCTCTACGCAGTCGCCTCGTTCGCCTATCGCGGCTTGCTCGTCGGTACGATCTTTTTCTATCTCCTCGATTGGTCGCGTCCGCATCGTTTGGAGAACATCGCCCGAACCGTCGGTCTGCTTTCCGTGGCAGGCCTCTGCGGCGGGATGATCGTAAGACTGTGGCAGGTGGGAAAGGCGTTGCCCGGCCGTCCTGCAAAAATCCAACGCCGCTTTGGAGTCGTGACGTTATTCACGGCGCTGCTAATCGCGACGATTCTCGTCGTGCCGTTGCCGCGTCGCGTGTGGGGAACGCTCGAAATCGAACCGCACGACGCACGACAAGTGTATGTCGACGTACCCGGTCGTCTGCAATCGCTCCACGTTCGCCCGGGCCTGCGTATCGAGTCGGGTACGGCGCATGGCGCAGATTGGAAAACCTCGATCTGGAGCGAGAGCTCGTCGAACTCGCCGGACGGGCTGCGGTCGTTCGTAGCGAACTTGCATCTTTGCGAATCGAACGTTTTCAAGACGTCGCCGCCGGGGAACGCGTTTCGGAGAAGACGGAAGAGCTGCAAGGAATCGAACGTTCGCTGACCGAAAAGCAAACGCAGCATCAGCGCCTCACGCTCACGGCGGCGGCCTCAGGCGTCGTCCTGCCTCCCCCGGAGACGCCGCGCCCGAAAACGCAGTCGGCAGGACAACTCGCCGGTTGGCACGGTCGCCCCGGCGATCGCCAAAACGTCGGCGCGTTCTTCCAAGAAGGAACGTTGTTCTGTCGCATCGGCGACGGACGCACGTGGCAAGCCGTGACCGCCGTCGACCAAGCCGACGTCGAACTGCTGCACGCCGGGCAAACGGTCGACTTGCAAATCGCCTCGTTGCCGCACGTCGTACTCACCGGCACGATCGCCGAGATCTCCGGCCGCGAACTCTCCGAGAGTTCCGCTCGGCTTTCCAACAAGCACGGCGGCGAACTCGCGACGCAGACGGATGAAGCCGGCGTCGAACGGCCGATCAGTGCGACGTATCAGGTACTTGTCGTCGTACAAGACGATTCGGGCGTCTTACGGGAAGGTCTGCGCGGAACGGCCCGCATTCATGTCCCTTCGGCTTCGTTGGCAGTTCGATCTTGGCGTTGGTTCCAGCGAACATTTCACTTCGAGTTGTAGCGACGCATGCTCACGGCTTGGCTCGAAACAATCCGACGTTCGCAGCAGCGCACGGTCTCCCGGATCAACGCCTCCGAAGCTTCGTTGCAGGCCTTTAATGACGCGGAGCTGCGAGAGCGCGAGTTTGGCGTTGCGTTATCGGGCTCGCAGCGGCGAGCCGCCGCGGAAGCTCGCGCCCGACGCGTTCGCCCTGGTGCGCGAAGCCGCGCGGCGTGCGGTCGGCATGCGGCATTTCGACGTGCAGCTCTTGGGGGGCCTCTCGCTCGTCGCCCGCGGCTTGGCCGAGATGCAGACCGGCGAAGGGAAAACCCTCACGGCGACGCTGCCGATGTATCTCTTCGCGCTCTACGGCAAGGGAGCGCATCTGGCCACGGTCAACGATTACCTGGCCCGCCGCGACTTGGAACTCATGCAGCCGGTCTATCGCGCCTGGGCCTGACGACCGGCGTCGTCGAAAGCGGCACCGAGCCGCCGGAGCGTCGCAAGGCCTACGCCGCCGACGTCACCTACGGCACCGGCAAAGAGTTCGGCTTCGACTATCTCCGCGATCGCCTGCTCCTCCGCGGCCAAGACGACGCCGGCAGCGACTTGGTCGGCCGGCTCGCCGGCGAGCCCGACCCGCGCCGCGGCGACAAGCCGCTGCAACGCCCGCCGTTCTTCATGCTCGTCGACGAGGCCGACAGCGTCCTGATCGACGACGCCGGAACGCCGCTGATCATCGCGGGCGCCGCCGGAGAAGTTCCGGCCGCAACCTCCGGCCGCTATCAATTCGCCGCCGCGCAGGCCGGGCTCTTTCGCGAAGAGGAGCATTACGAACTCAAGCGGGCCGAGCAACGGGTGGAACTCACGTTCGCCGGGCGCGAACTGGTCCGTAGCCTGCCGTTCCCGCCGGTCTTGAGCGGCGTCGGCTTGGTGACGCTCTATGAAGACGTCGAGCGGGCCGTGCTCGTCGAACGGCTTTATACGCGCGATCGCAACTACGTCGTCCGCCCGAGCGAACAAAAGCACGAATCCTCGATCCAGATCGTCGACGAGTTCACCGGCCGCATCGCCGAAGGGCGCAAGTGGCGCGCCGGCCTGCATCAGGCGATCGAAGCCAAGGAGCGGGCGCCCATCACCGACGACGGCGGCCAAGCGGCCCGCATCACCGTCCAAGAGTTCTTCCTCCGCTATCGGCACTTGGCCGGCATGAGCGGCACGGCGGCCGGTTCCGCGGGCGAACTCAAACGGATCTACAATCTCCGCACGCGGCAGATCCCGACGAACCGTCCGCCCATCCGCAAGCGGCTCCCGACGCAGATCTTCGGCACGGCCGAAGCCCGCTGGCAGGCCGTGGTTGCGGAAGTCCAAGCGTTGCACGCCGTCGGTCGGCCCGTGCTCGTCGGCACCCGCAGCATCGATCAATCGGAACGCTTGTCCGAGCTGCTCCGCGCGGCAGGCCTGGAGCACGAGGTGCTCAACGCGCATCACGAGGCCCGCGAGGCCGACATCGTCGCTCGGGCCGGCGAGCAAGGACGGATTACGGTCGCCACGAACATGGCCGGCCGCGGCACGGATATTCGCCTCGGCGAAGGGGTGCATGCGCTCGGCGGCCTGCATGTCGTGATTACGGAGATGCACGAAGCGGCCAGAATTGACCGGCAACTCGTCGGCCGCAGCGGTCGCCAAGGGGATCCCGGCTCGTTCCGCTACCTGCTCTCGCTCGAAGACGACCTGCTCTTGGAAGCCTTCGGGCCCAGGCGAGCCGCCAAGCTCAAGCGGTTCGGCGCTCGCGCGAACCCGCGACGCTCGCCGGCCGCGAGCGACTCTTCCGCCGCGCTCAACGTAAAGTCGAACGCCGCCGCTTCCGCCGCCGCAAGCAACTCCTCAACTTCGAAAAGCACCGCAACAAATCCGCCCTACCCCTCGGACTCGATCCCCACCTCGACCTACCAGGCTGAGCCTTAGCTTAACGGTCTGAACGCCCTAAAACCAAGGAGAATTGAGATGTCGCAAGATTCCCAAGCCGCCGACCACGCCGCCGCACTCCAACCGCCGAAAGTCATCGACTCGTCGGCCGTCACCCACTACGCCAACTTCTGCCGCGTCACCGGCACGCCCGAAGAACTCATCATCGACTTCGCCCTCAACACCCAAACCCGCCCGACGGACGATCAACCCGTCAACGTCTCGCAACGCGTCGTGCTCAACTACTACACGGCCAAGCGACTGCTCCAAGCGCTCGGCATGAGCGTCGCCCGCCACGAACAAGCCTTCGGCGTACTGGAGACGAACGTGCAGAAGCGGCTGGAGAAGAAGTAAGGCGTAAGCGAGCGCCTATTCAAAATGGCCGGGCACGCCGTGCGTCGTTGAACTTGAGACGTACGTCGAGATCGTCGAGCGATGAAACTATCCTCGCGATCTCAGACGGCGTCTCCTAAGCGGTAGCGGCCACGATGCATGCTGCGTCTTCGTCGAGCCGGGGAGAATCTCCGTGTTTCGCATGCTCTGACGCGATGCCTGCGTGCTGCACAGTCGTCGCCAACTCGCCGGCCATCCAGACTCCTGAACGGAATGAAACGGCTCGAATTACCGCACCGTTTGCGTGTGACAATTCCGAACTCGTCCCGTCGTCACGCGATCCGCCTTCTAGGAACTTCGCGGCTTACGTCGTTCGTCGCGAATCATGCTGCTCGCTCGTCCGAGAGCCGCTCCTCCAAACCGGTCCTTGATGCGGTCGGAAACGTCGTCAAGCTGCTTTTGCTTTTGACGATCTTCGGCGTCGAACAACAATCCTTGCGTCGGTTGCGACAGCACCCCGCTGACGCCCATCCCCAACAAACGCACCGGCAAATGTCCGGCCGGCAAGCGCGTTGCGAGTAAGCTGACGGCCGCTTCGCCTAGTTCGCCGGTTACGTCGCTCGGCTCTCCCAAAGAATGCGAACGAGTGATCGTCGTAAAGTCGGCGAAGCGAACCTTGAGTTCGACGGTGCGCCCCTTCAAGCCGTGGCGCCGGAGCCGACGAGCCGTTTGATCCACTAGTTCCAGCAGCACGGCTCGCAACACTTCCATGTCGTCAATATCGTGCGCGAAGGTCGTCTCGTGAGAAATCGATTTGGCTTCACGGTCCGGTACGACTTGCCGTTCATCGATGCCGTTGGCGAGTTTCCAATAGTGCTCGCCGGCGGACCCGAACATCTCTATAAGCACGGCTTGCGACATCTCCCGCAGCCGGCCGATCGTTCGTATTCCGTACCGATCAAAGACTTGGTTGGTGACCTTGCCGACGCCCCACAAACGACCGACCGGGAGAGGGTCGAGAAACGATTGCACTTCGCCCGACTCGACCACGACGAGAGCATCCGGCTTGCGAAGGTCGCTGGCGATCTTGGCAACGAACTTGTTGGGCGCAACGCCGACCGAGGCGACGAGTCGAACTTCGTTGCGGATCTGCCGCTTGATGCGGCGCCGATTTCCGTCGCCGAACCGAATAGATGCTCGCTGCCCGTAACGTCGAGAAAAGCCTCATCAAGCGACAACGGCTCGACGAGCGGCGTGTATTGCTCGAAAATTGCGCGTATTTCCTGCGAAATCGCGGCGTAGTGGCTCATGCGAACCGGCAGAAACACGGCCTGCGGGCAGAGTCGGCGCACGTAACGGCCGGCATGGCGCTATGAACGCCGAACTGCCGCGCAACGTAGTTCGCAGCGGCGACGACGCCTCGGCCTTCGGCAGTTCCTCCCACGATCACCGGTCGACCGACCAAACGCGGATCGTCCCGCTCCTCGACGGAGGCGTAAAAGGCGTCCATATCGACGTGCAGGATCATAGGCCGAAGTCCGAATTCCAATCATCGACCATGGAACTTCGCCAAGTTGCAAGCGAAAGAGAACGGTACGTCCGACTCGCGTCGGCTGTCGGGCGCCCATGGCATCTTAAGCAAACGGAGCCGGCGACGACAATCGACGCTCGCCCGATCGCACGCTGCATCTCCCGCACGCCGCAATAATGCGTTGATTTGCCATCGCGACGAGCCGGTCTTCCGCTATCTCTCAATTTCGACGAACGGCATCCGCGAAGTCGAGCGGATCAACGCTTGGCGGCACGATAGCGCCATAGACGATACGCCGTCGACACGGCCCGCGCCGTCTTTTCGATCGCCGAATCGGAGTCGGAATCGATGTCGACCGGCACGTACAGCGTCGCATCTTCTCGCCGTACGAGAACGTCTTCCGTCGCGACGGCGCGCAACAACCAAACGGCCGCTTCCTCGCTCTCGCAGTCCGCGCCGACCCAGCCGATCGCCGAACCGCGTCGCGTCGTCAAACCCGTCGAACGCCGAATGCGTTCTTCCAACGATTCGGCAATCTGCTCATAGCGACTCGAGGATGCGACGATTTCCTGCGGCAACGGCGGACCGATGAGCGAACGAGCGTCGCCGCTCGGTTGATCCTCAGGTTCCAAATGATCGAAAAGATAATGACAACTCTTGGCGACGCACACGACGACGTTCTTGATTTCTTTTTCCACACGAAACGTCGGGCCTGCAGGCACAAACAGCGTGGCGTCTTCGTAGCGCGCGATCACGTTTTCGGCGACGACGGCACGGACCAGCCACGACGCCGTTGCGGCGGAATCACATTCGAGGCCGATCCAGCCGTCGCGATTCTGAGAGCTCAACGGAATTTCGACGCATAATTTGAGCGCGCAGTTGCAACTCGGCGACGACGGCGTCGTACGACTCGCGTGAGGCGGAGACTTCGTCCGAGGAAACCGGCCCGAGCAATCGCCCTCGATGCGGCGGACCTCCCGCCAACGCCAAGTGGCAAAACGTCGTCCAGATTTCTCCCCAAACAACGCGACCTTGCGAGTCATATCGCAAGGAAGCCGAGCCCATCGACGACGGCGAGACGTCTTCAAAGCAACCGACGTAGCGCGGCGGCAGCAAGGCATTGATCTTCGCTTCCAACGCCGACAACTCGGCTTCGAGCGACTCGTCGGTCTCGGGCTGTCGCGTCATGACACTCCGTCCGGTTTCAGTGCTCTCTGATCAGAGGTAACATACATACTCTTACTCTTTCGGAGTCGTCTCATGCCCGTTTCTTGCCGCAAGTTGAGCAGGCGCGCATTTATTCGCGACGGCTCGCTGCTTCTGCTGGCCGCCTCGACCTCAAAGGCGCAGGCCGCGGAAGATTCGCCGAGCAAAATCCGCGTCGGTCTTGTGACGGATCTGCATTATGCGGATAAACCGGTCGGAGGTTCCAGACACTATCGAGACACGCTCGCGAAATTGAGCGAGGCCGCGGCACGATTCGACGTCGACCGACCCGACTTTACCGTTGAATTGGGAGACTTCATCGATGCGGCCGATTCCGTGGAGGCGGAGCGCGGCTATCTTCGCGAAGTCAGCAGGGTGTTTGACGCGATTCCGGGCCCCAAGCACTACGTGCTAGGGAATCATTGCGTCGACACGTTGACGAAAGAGGAATTTCTCGGGGCCGTAGACCAAGAGAAATCGTTCTATTCCTTTGACGCAGGCGGCCTCCACTTCATCGTGCTGGATTCTTGCTTCCGGTCCGACGGCAAACCGTACGGTCGCAAGAATTCCGTTTGGTCGGATGCAAATGTTCCTCCCCATGAGTTGGAGTGGTTGCAGGCCGACTTGAAAGCAACCGACAAGAAAGTCGTCGTCTTCGCCCACCAACGTCTCGACGACGCCGGAAAGCACGCCGTGAAGAATTCCGACGCCGTGCGTCAGGAGCTCGAATCATCCGGCAACGTGCTGGCCGTGTTTCAAGGTCATAGCCATAAGAACGACTATCAAGAGATCGGCGGCATTCACTACGCCACCTTAGTCGCCATGGTCGAGGGAGCCGCACCCGATAACAACGGCTACTCGATGCTTAGCGTGTTGAACGACGATTCGATTCGACTGAGCGGATTTCGTCGACAGTCGGACTATCAGTGGAAATAAACGTCGCTCCGCGCAGCCGCGGCGAGAAGTCCGCGTCCACCTAAGAAGCGGCGCTGCTTGCGGTACGCCGTCGAGCGGATGCCCCGCCCGATTACTTGTTCGACTTGGGCAATTGCCGCCGCAATGCCTCGACCTTACGAAGCTCATCCTGGAAGCGGGCCGGCCATTCAGACTTTTGCAGCTTGTCGAGCGTCCGCCGTGCGGCGTCCCACTGCCGCTCGTGAACTTGGGCTGCGGCAAGACCGAGCAGACCGGTCGGCTCGAGACGCCGTAGCTCGGAAACCTCGGTCCATTGCGCGATGGCCTCGTTCCAACGATTCTGCCGTTCGCGAAGGCGGGCCAACGCCGCATGATTCTCGGCCTCTTCCGGGGCCGCTTCGATCAACGACGTCGCAGCGCACTCCGCTTCCGCCTCGTCGTCTTTCAGCCGGTCGACAAGCTGCTCATACAGCTTCAAATCATGGCGATCGAAATCAATTTGCGCAGGAGTTGCTTCAGGGCGTCTTGGGGATGCATCAGAGCGTCGTAGCAAGCGATAAGTGCTTGGCAGATTTCCCGATCGAAAGGCTGCAACTCCCCGGCGATTTGAAACTGAACGACGGCACGCTCATAGTCGCCCCGATCGCGGTACACTTCGCCGAGCGTCTTGCGAATCAAAGGGCTGTCTTGACCCGTGTGGGCCGCTTCCGTGTCGCGATGTTTGACGTAGGCGTCTAAGTCGCGGGAAGCGCTCAAGGCGTTGCGCAGCGAATCGACGGCGCCGCGTCGTTGCTCGTGCCGCGAACTCCAACATACGATCGCGCCGCCGGCCGCTTCCACCGCTTCGACGGTTCGACCGAGCTGCGAATACGCATGGGCCAACTGTTGATGCCAGACCGAAAGAGCTTGGTCGTCGATTCCCGGCAAGTCGACGCGGCGTCGCCTTAGCGCCACGGCTTCCTTGAAGTAGCCCACGGCTTCCTCATACAAGCCGCAATCCGACGCGGCCTGTGCGAACTCCGCCACAGCTATATCGGCCCACCTTCCCTTTTGGCGGAAATGTTCGTCGGTCTGCTTGACCAGTTGCGCAAGTTGTTCGCGCCGTTCCGTATGGAAGTAGGCCCGCATGAGGAAGGCCCGATACTGCATGACGTCGGGACGCGCGGGACCAGCGGCTCAAGCAGTACGATCGATTCCGCGTAACGCTTGTCCTCGTTGAGAAACTCGACCAACCGTACCTGATCGCGGACGTCGAGCAAACCGTCGGCATGTGCGATCAGCAAGATCTCGACGCTCCGGGCATGCCGCTCCAGCCCGCGTCGCAAATACTCGGCAACGTACGCGACGCCGCGTCCCGACGACTTGCGCTCGCGATACACTTCCTCGGCCGCGGCTGCGAAGTCGTCGGCCTTCTCTTGCCAGAACCGGCCGTGGTGCAGGTAGTAGATTTCACGCCGGCGTCCTTCACCGATCCGCAGGTCGCGTTTAAGTTCTGCAATCACCAGCGCCAGCACGCGCGGCTCAAGATCGCCGAGCGCGACCTTCTGTTGCGCCGCCGTCCAACGGTAATCGGCCAGCATACTCCCCATCTGTCCCCAGGAGCTGTTCCAGTTGAATTGCATGGCTTGCGGCCAATGCTCCATGCATTCCACGACATACCGCAACGCGTCTTTGGGGCCGAGGACTTCGCTGATCGCCGAAGTCGGCAGCGCGGCCGTATTGCCGTAGTTATTCATTTGCTTGCGGAGAATCTGCGGCATGTGCTTAAAGGCGAGCTGTTTCAGCGGCGTCTCAATTCCGGCCAGGGGCAACCGTCGGGCGACGTCGAACGTAGCGACAAGTTGCGCGACGCGTTCGTAGCGAACGTTGTCGTCGGTTGCGGCCTCGATCTGTTTGTGACCGAAATCAATCAGAGCGGCAAACAGCGCCTCGCCCGAGCCGAGCGACACTTCTCCGCGCCGCTCGAGTGCGATGTTGTAGTAGTGCGACAATCGGCCGAGCAGCCAACGGCTTTGCTCTTCGTGTACCGGTCGTTCGAGATGCTTTTGCAGCACCGCTTCGGCCGCCGCATGTCGTCCGGCGTCGGACAACATCGCGACGTAGTCGTCGAGCACGGCGTCGTCTTCAAACGGCAGCCGACCGTCGTGAGCTTGCTCGTATGCGGCAAGTTCCGCTTCGAACGTCTGCAGCGCTTCCGGCTTGCGGTCGTAGCTGCGAAACAGCAGCTTGCACAACTCTCGTGTGATATACAGGCGATCCCGGCCGGCGTCCGGCGCGGCTTCGCGCAAGGCTCGCAGTTGATTCAATTGCTCTTCGACGAGCGCCGGCGCAGGAAGCGAACCCAGCGCCGCGAGATATTCGGCCATGGCGGCAGGCTCGCCGTCCTTCGATCTCCGCGCAAACGCCCGCTTTAACGCCGCCAGACAAGCGTCTACGTGCGGGCCTTTCTGGTTCAACACCTCGGCCGCTTGTCGTTCGACGATCGCCTCCAACAGGTCGAGCGCTCGCAGATCGGTCGCCGAGCGCTCGCCGGCTTGCAACGTCTTGATGCGAGCGACGATCTCGTCGGCCGCCGCTTCGTTGCGCAGGTCGTAAAGCACGCGCTCCTTTATGGCGATGAGAAACTTGTAGATCTGCTGCGGCGAGCGGCCGAGCACGGAGTCGGGAAGCATCGCGAGCATGCGGAAGTCGTGATTCTGTCGGTATTGCTCATGCAGTAGATACAGATAGTTCTCCGGTTGAGCCGCCGTTTCAAAAATGGCTCGGAAAGCCGCGAGCATCAATTCATCCGAATCCGCGGGGGCGGCGTCGCCCGCTTGACGCCGCCTGTTTTGCATGGAATGAATCAGATTCGAGAGTTGATACTCCGGCACGTGCTGAAAGATCGCCGGTAATGTTCGGTCGTGATCTTCGCGACGATTCCGCGCCAGGTACCAATCGGCCAGCGTGCGATAGTCTGCGGCGTCGAGCAGTTGAAGCTTCTCAGCGGCCTCGAACAATTGAATCGCTTCGTCGAGATTGCCGCGTTCCGCCACGAGCAGCGCCAGCGATTGACGCCAAGGAGCCGTCGCGACGTCGGTACGGATCCAGTCGCGCAGTTCACGTTCCAAATCGTCGGGTCGGTCCAGCGCGACGAGCAACTCGTACTTGGCGAACCGCCAAGCTTCGGCGTCGTCGTCTCCTGCCGCGATGCCCGCATCGAGATACCGCAGCAGTTGCGTCGCAGCGTCCGGCTTGGCGCCTTGGCGAGCGGCAAGATTCATCAGCGTGGCTAATGCTCGTCGGCGTAGGAGTGCGGAATACGAATGTTCCACAATCTGTTCCGGTGAGGCATCACTCGCCGACGGATCGAATTCTTTCGGCGGGACGTCTCCTAAAATCCGCCGGCAGAACGCCGCCGTCTTGTCCAAGTCTTGGTCGAGCTGCATGTTCAACCAACTCAATTCGATTTCCAGCCAATCGGTCCACGGATCTTTCTGCTCGGTAACTTTGGCTAGGCCCACGCTGAGGCGTTTTGCCAATCCTTCGTAAGCGCTCTTGCGAAACTCCGCCAACTTTCCGGCGAGCTCCGTGCGCGTCAGCCGGCCCACGTCTCCGCCATCGGTGAGTTGTTTGCGAGCCGCTGTCTGACGCGACGCAGCCATGCCGTCGACGAATCGGTGCAACGCGGGGACTTGCGCCGCCAATCGAGCGCCGACGGTGTCGGCATTCGATAACTTCGGCAGCAAGGCGAAGGCTTCTTCTTCCGCTTGTTCGCTCCAAGGGCGGACGAGGAGTTCTTCGAAGAGCAAGGTTCGGTACTGAGTCAGGTAATCTTTTCCGCCGACTTCGACTTGCCGCCGCAAGAACGGCAGCAATTCGGTGTCGGCGAATCGGGCGCGATAGATCGTGACGAGCGTCGCTCCCAGCAAATAGCGAGTTTGTTCCTCAGCGGCGGAGTCTTTGCCGCCGGCTTCGTCCCACCGCGTGCGCAGACGTGAGGCGATCGGTTTCCAGATAGCCTCGGGTACTTCGGCCGCGTCCATTTGTCGGCGTCCTTCGACGACCTGGGCGAAGTCCACACGACCGCTCAGCGTTTGCTCGACGTAAAATTGCAGTTGCGCGACGGAGAGCTTCGCGCCGTCGCTTGACAGCAAGAGCAACATCTCGGCCCGCAACCGGTCGGCTGCTTCGGTGTCGCGAAAGCGGCTGTTCATGATTTGCCGCACGAGATCGATTTCCTCGCTGCGGCGCAGGAAGAATCGCACCGTGTCGGCGAACGGCTTGTGAAGCCGCTCGTCCAGCCGATCCAGAGAGAGATTGGAAATGTAGCCTTGCGCCAAACGTAACGCCGCGTTTAAGCGGGCACGAACGTCCGGGGCCGCTTTTCCTTCCGCTCGTGCTTCTTGGAGCCAACGCTCCGCCGTCTGATAAGCTGTGTCGACCTGATTATTGTGGATCAGCGCCGATAAATGGTGCTCGTAGCCCGTCGGATTCTCGGGCTTGCGCTCGATCCAGCGTCGGGTCCAGGCGAGGAGCTCTTCCCAGTTCGCTTGCCGGCGAAGCAAGTCTGCGTAGCCGGTGCGCAGAGTATCGTCGTCGTAGCCCATGCGCTTGTTCGGCAGCGCCAGTTGCCGATCGAGCCAAGCGTATGCTTCGTCAAATCGTCCCGCGGTCGCCAAGGTCTGGGCATACGCAGTTTGCCGATGCGTTTCCCACGGAGCGCCTTCGGCCTGCGCCTTGAGTAACGGCAGCGCCTCGTCGTTGCGTCCCTGATTTTGGTAGGCCTGAATCAGGCGATCGCGGAGGCGCATCTCCGCTTGCGCGTCCTCCGGTTGACGCTCGTAGATCGGGCGGAGAATTTCGAGAAACGCCAATTGTTCCGAGGGCGCCGAGGTACGCTGGTCCTGACCTGCAAGAAATTGGGCTAAGAAGAGTTCATCGGGCTGCGGGTTGGCGACCAATTCGCGAGCTTCCGACGAGAGTCGCCGGCGAGCTTCTTCATGGCGACGGATCACGCCGAGAATCACGGTGCGAAGTCTCGGCACGCCCGGTTTGTCGTGTGCTAATTTCTCCGCGGCATCGAGATGCTTGAGCAACTCGTCCCACTGTCGGAAAATTCCTTCATGGAGCATCATCACGATTCGATCGTCGAACGTGGCCGAGCCGTCGTTAACGCGCCGCCGAGCATCGGAGAGTTTCGGCAACGGCTGCTGCAGAACTTGGACCTTCGCCAAAGGGGCCGTTTCGGCAGCGAATCGCGCGGCAAACTGTTCGGAATCGAGAGCCTGCACGGCGAAGGTCGATTCGGATATCTTGCGTCCTTCGGCATCCGTCGTCACGACCTTGCGCCACCACCAAAGCCCTCCGACCTCGACGAAGTTGGAATGCTCCGACTTGGAGGTCGTTCGACCGTCGCTCGAATCTTCCGTTGCCAGCACGACGCGTTTTGCGGTGTCGATCAAAGTCTTGCGCACGTAAGTCGAGTTCAGATACTCGATCACCAGCCGCACTTGCCCTTCCCCGGCTTGCTCCAAGCCGACGACGGCCGCGGGGTAGCTTACGTAGAGCGGCGTGTGAGCCCAGTCCTGAAAGGGAAACGCCGTGCAGATTCGGTCGCGTTCCACCGCCGGCCGTGATTGCCCGAGCAGCAACGAAAGCGAAAAGACTCCTCGACGTTTTTCGTCGCAATAGTTGACGATCCTATTGCCGTCCGTAACTTCCGGCTTCGTGAGCCATGCGGTCGGCGAGTAGAGCGTGAGTTCGGCGGAGCACGACGTGCGGCGATTCCACACCGGATCGAACGTCTCGCTCTTGCTTTCGAACGCGATGCCTCCTTTCAGTTTTTTTAACGCTTCATCGCGCAGCAAGGTCTCCGCGACGGCCAGCGCTTCCGGCGACCAAGACGACGGCTTCACAAAAGTCTGCGGCGGGCTCGGCGGAGTCGATAATCCGGGAAAGAGTTCATTCAGCCACGACGAATAGTCGACGCCGTATTCGTAGCGGTCCCAATTCGATCTTCTCTTCCCCGCGATGAGTTTTCCGCCGCTGCCGAATGACCGGTCTTTACGAGACGACTTCCATTCGTCGTAGAACCCGCTCATCGGCTCGTCAGCCGCGGGTGAGAACCCCAAGCTTTTGGCAGCCGCTTCTTGAATCGGTGAGGAATCCAACGCCAAGAGCCGGTCAACGTCGGTCGTCAGATCGTTTTTCGAGCCGTCTGCAAAACTCCGCTCTTCGCCGCTGACGTCGCGTAGTGCGAGTTTGTCGCCGTACAGAGCCGACCCTTCGCTTACCGGGCCGGCGACCGGCGCGCTGAGCACCTCAAGCTCACTCAGATTGTCGGCCCAAAATGCGCCGCCGTTGAGCGTGAGCGTGCCTGACGTCACGCTGGTGCCGCCCGTGTAGCTGTTCGAGTCGTTTAAGACGAGCGTGCCTGAACCCGACTTGAGGAAGCCCGACGTCCGGCCGAGGCTAAGGTATCCGTAGCTCGCTTCCCGGAATCCGAGATCGCGGGCGTGCTGTTGGAAGATCTGCGGATCACGGCCGAGCGTTGCGAGTCGCCGTAGGACTTGGCGTCGTAATTCCAGTCGCCAATCGCCGGCTCGCAGCATTTGCTGCTGCGCCAGTTCGAAGGTCGCGTCGTCGCGCCCTTGTTGGAAGAACCGCTCGCCGTCGCGCATTTCGTAGCGTCGTTTGACGCCGAACCGCTCGCGATCAGCGTCTGTCTCCAAGACCAAGAGCGACGTATAGGGCGTCATGATGTGATACTCTTCGGACAAGCCGATGATCTCGTCTTGAATGGCGGGGCTGCTTCCTTGGGCGAGCAAATGATCGAGATGAGCGCGAGCCCACAGGCGCGGGATAAACGAATTCCCTTCGTCGGCGTCAGGAAATCGGACCTTGGCGACGTAGCGAACCGACTCGGAGCCTCGCTCGCCGGTCACGACGACTTCGCCCGTTTGCTCCTTCCCGGCGGGAAGATAACGACCGACGAGCACTTGCTGAGTACCGGCCGCGACGTTCGGCAATCGATCGGGATACACCGCGGCAACCCGGGCTCCGCGAAACTCGACTTGAAGATCACGCCAGCCGGGCTGGGCCAATTCGCTGAGCAACTCCAGAGCGACAGCCTGCGGCGAACGCTCACCACCGATGGCGCGAGACGAACCGCCGCCGATGTCGGCGATGCCGCGCAAGACGACGGCCTCGTGCGTATTGCCGACGGAAACGGTGTGAAACGTCGGTGCGTGCCCGTCTTGCTTTCCTGCGAGCAGTTCGGAACGACGCTTGGCAAGCAGCTTGACGAATGCCGCAGGACTGCGATCGCCGGCAGTGACCAAGCCGTCGCCGATGTAGATCACTTGGGCCTCGGCGGGAATTTTCTGCAACACGGCTTGTAGCGCTTGATCGAGGTCCGTCCAACCGAGCGAGATGCGGCGAGCCAGAAAATCTTGAGCTTGAGCGATGTGATCGGGCGTCGCCGCGCGCGGCTCGACGTTGTGCCAGGAGGTCGCCGTGTCCGTGGCCGCCAACCAGAAGCGATCTTTATCGCCGAGCGACGACAACACGGCGGCGACGAATTCCGATTGCTGCTTGCGTTTCTCCGAATCCATCGAGCCCGACGTGTCGCAGAGCAGGACCAAAGAGAGCGGCGCGCCTTCGGGCAGGATTTCGCGTTGCCAGTTTCCTTCGACGCCCGGCGGCATGAGTTGGACGAGCAAATACCCGTCGTCGCCGCGGCGATGCGGAATCACAACGACGTCGGACTGTCGTCCGTCAATCTCGCAAACCACTTCAAAATCGCGCTCGGGCGAATAGTCCTGTGCGGCGAACTCCACCTGCGCGGAATGCTCCGCCTGCTGCAAGCGAGCCGAGTGAGTCGGGCAGGCTATCTTTTTGAGCGGCAGCGCCGAATCTACGGTGACCGACAGAGAAAGCTCGCGCACCGGTTTCGTTCGCAACAGATCACTCCGCAAGCCGTACGTGTAGCGATACTGATTGGCTCGCAGCGGCAGCACTTGCGTATAGACGATCTTGACGCGTTTCTCCGAACGCGGCTCGATCGGAAACACGCGGGCCTTGAACAAGTTGCCCGTCGTCCATTCCAACAGACCGGGATCGCGGCGTTCGCGCAAGATCGTCTCATAAATCTCGCGGGCCCGTTGCTTTTCGACGACGTCGGCCTCGACGAGTTCGTCGCCGATCCACATGCCGAAGCCGGAGATCGACGCATCTTGCGGCAGCGGGAAATGGAAGACCCCTTCCAAACGTCCGGCAGTGTGGTTGACGAACGACTCTTCGATCGTCGTGCGGGCGATTTGATCGCGAATCTCGACGCTGACCTTGTGGTAGCCGACCGTGAGCGGTTCGTTTCGACCGTCGGGCAGGTTCACGATCAGCGAGCCGAGCGATTCCTGAGGCGCCGTGCCTTCGAAACCGGCGAGCCATTTCGGCCAAGCGGCCGGCTCGTCGAGCTTCACGAACTGCTCGCCGTCGCCGAGTCGTAGAAATGTTTTGCCGGCGGTCGCGAACCGCCGGCTTCCGGCGCACGGCGCAAAAAGCTCAAAGGCCGTTTCGTCGCCGGCTTTCTCGCGACGCGGTACGTTCACCTGCAGTTCGCCCGTGTGCAGCCGGGCCTGCCGCGGTGAAACGCATTCCAGCAACGTGCCGGGGCCGAGCGTCAGTTCCACTTCGGAAGAAAAACGAACGCGCACGGCGTTGGGGCCGCGAATGTCCGTGCGGACCCAGTCGCCCGGCTTGAGCAATGTTTCACGAAAGACGGGGGTCCACCGTTGCGAGAGCAGCGGACGCAAACCGATGATGCCTTGCGCATCCGCGATCTTGCCGATGCGGCCGTCTTCCGTGAGCGACTTCCCCGGCGCGAACTTCGCTTCGTCGACCGGTGCATTCAGGCGCAACGAGTTGCAACTCGGCCCAAGGGGGACCGCCGGCTTGATCGACGCCTTCGCGACGTGCGACGATTCCACAGAGTTGACCGCCGCGGCGGTCGACGAACGCTTCCACGGCCAGCGGTCCTTGCTTGGTCGCGAGCGGCCCGCGATAGACGAGGCAATCGCGATCGGCGTAGCGCCCCTGTCCGGCGAGAACAATGTCGCCGAGCGGCGCACCGTCGGCGACGTCGGTCGTCAGCAGCTTCAATAAGTCGATCGGTTGATCCGCGCCAGCGAACCATGGGGAATCACCGGGAACGGACGTGTTCGTCGTTTCGTCGATCTGCCAAAGACGCGAGCCGGCGGCGACTCGGTAGCGACCGGGAGCGTCGTCCCAACGAACCAAACCTGGCGCACGAACCCACACGTCGGACGTGCGGCCGTCTCGGGTGATGCGCAACTGCAACGTCTTGGCGTCTTGCAGGCGTGCGAGAACCTCGGAGAACGGCGCACCGCGGACCGGTTGCGGATCGCTTACGTTGAACCAGACGGCGATCAGAGCCGCCGTGGTCGCAACGAACACCCAACCGCGTAATGCGAGCGTCATCATGGGAGACCTGTTGGGAGAATTAGGCGTCGAAAGCGAGGCGGGGGCGACGACCGGCGGTGAGGAGGTTTCAGCGACGCCTTCCCGTGCGAAGGCCTGCAACGATGTTTCGCGAAGTGCCGCGAGCCGCTGCGGATCGGGGGGAGGCGCATCGTCCTGCAAGCCGCGCAACAGCGCCGCCGGCCAAGTTTCTTCGCGGTCTTGATCAGGCTGGTCGTTCATGACGAGTTCCGCATCAATCTGCGATCGAAGGTGAGGGTTCGCGCGAGCGTCGTTCGAACACCGCACGAAACTCGCGCCGTGCTCGGGCCAATTTCGATTTCACCGCTTCTTGCGAGTCGCCGCTTTGCTGCACAGGTCCGCTAATGTTCGTTGGTCGAGATACTTTCCGATGAGCAGCGCGGCGTAGTCGGCCGAGAGTTCGGCGAGGACGCTGCGCACCATGTCGGTCAGTTCTCGTCGATCACTGAGTTCGGCCGTCGGGTCCGCGGCGTCGAGCAGTCGGCGGCTTTCTTCCGCCGCCGACTCGGCCGCTTGTTGCAGACGTTGTCGCCGGCCGCGTTGCCGCCAATGCAATGCGACCTGACGATGAGCGATGCCGAACAACCAGCCGGCCAGCGTTCCGCAAGCCGGATCGAATTGTCGAGCCGAGCGGGCTGCGCCGAGAAACGTCTCTTGCACTACGTCCGCGACGCTCGCGGCATCCGAACCGAGCAACCTCGCGACATACCGCCACACTTCGACGCTAAAGCCGTCGTAAAGCGCGGTCCAGGCGGCGGGGTCGCCGTCGCGTAGGCCGCGAGCAACGACGGTCTGTTCGTCTTGGGCGAGCAAGGAGCGTCTCACGGAGCAGGCCAAGTTCCGACAATCAATTGGCGCTCAGACGCTGACAAGTGTCGGAGAATTCCCCTCAACTCGTCATTTTGACGAAACTTCTCGGATACGAGAAGGTTTTGACTCTGCTCTCAAAGAAAGGAGGCTGAAAGACCGCGCGAAGGCGGCTGCCGGGAGATCCGTCCGAGATGAAATGCCGTTTGCAGATAGGCGGGCGCAGTCGCCCATCATTTCGCATCTTTCGCAGACGGCGGTTTCTGTTTGGCCTTCTCCAACATGCCTCGGACTCGGGCCTGTTCTTTGGCGAGTGCTGCGCCGGTCACGGGCATAGGTTCGAAGGCCGGGTCCGGCGTAAGTTTTTCGTCGGCGGGTATTGTGCGCAATCGGATTTTGCGGAACGAAACGTCCTGGCCATGATCCTGCAACAACAGCCTGCCGCCACGTCCCGTCAGATCGCCTCCACGAATGCGCAGCAGCTCGACATACTCGGCCCATTTGGGATCTTTGTAATCGAACGAAAGCACGCGCTCTTCATTGAGCCAGTGCTCGATGACGGATCCCTTGCATTTGATGCGAGCCGTATTCCACTCGCCGTGCGGACGAGCGGCCCGCTTGCTCGGCGCCATGCAAAAGAAAATCGAGGCCGCCGACTGGCGCGACGTTCTCACCATAGGGACTATTTTCGTCGTCCAGCACTTGGTACTCGACTTGGCCGGGCCGATAGTAAACGCCGCTATTGCAACCTTTGGAAACCTTCCAGTCGAAGCGCAGTTCGAAGTCGTCGGGAATCCGTTGCGCTTCATAGGTCAGTTGACCGGACGGACGAACGCGCGCGAACGCTCCGTCTTGAATCACCCAGTTGCCGCTCTGCTTCCAGCCGTCAAAAGTCTTGCCGTCCATGAGATCGACAAAGCCAAGCTCTTGCTCGGCAGGTTCAAGCGCCGCGACGGGAACGGGAAAGAATGCGAGCAGACAGACCATCGCGGCATGTGAGAATCTATAGTTCATGGCGAATTGTCGTTTAAGAGTTGCGTGAGATCTGCAGCGACAGATGAACGGCGCGCGGTATTGATTCAATCGGCGAGAGCAGGAATGCGATCGGCTTGTTTCGCAGCGGCGGGTGCGGCAATGGGGGTCGGTCCGGACTCCAGGAACGTCAGCAAATCGAGGATTTCCGATTTTGTCAGAGTGTTCAAAAGACCGGTCGGCATCGCCGAAACTTTGGAGACTTCTTGTTCTTCGACGGACGACTTTTTGATCGTCGTTATGTCTTGAGGGGTGAGCAGATTCTTGATGACGAATAGAGATTCGGCGTCTTCCTTGACGACGACGCCCGTCACGGTCTCGCCGCTGTCGAGAACGAACTGCAGGGTTTGATACTTGGGATGGATCGCGACGGACGGCTCTAATATCTGTCGCAACAGCTCAGCCCCTTGAAGTTTCTTCACGGTCTCGACCAAGTCGGGGCCGAGCGTCGCTCCAAATCCGGCGACCGCGTGGCACTGTACGCATTGCACCTTCATGAATACCTGCATCCCTCGAGCCGAAGTCAGAGGATCCACTTCGGCGGAAGAAAATCGACGTCCGACTTCAGGAAAGTCGCTCAGCTTCCAAGCCAGATTAGCGCTCGAATCGATACGACAGCTCTTTCTTCGCAAACTCAGAATCAGAGGCCTTGGTGACGTAGTTGATTACTTCACCAAGCTGCTTCTCCGTCAACGTAGCGCCGACCGGAGGCATGAGGTTCGCCGGATAGCCGTCTAAGACTTGAGCGTTAGGTTCGAGAATGGATTGCTTGAGGTACTTGGCGTCGGCACGGACGACATGCGTTTTGCCTGTTTCCGCGTCACGCACTTGGCGCGTCGAACCGAAGAGACCGACGAACGTAGGACCGACGGACTTGAGCCCGTCCAGGCTATGACATGAGGCGCAGTAGTTTCGATAGAGCACTCGACCGGCGTTTCCCGCGGAGAAGCGAAAGTGAGGAGCCGGCGGCGTCGCGAGGTTCGGCGGCGCGGCATGGGTTACGCCAGGCTGGTTACGCGGAACGCGATTGACCGTGAACCAAAACTCGCCCGTCCAGAGGGAGAGCCCGCCGGCAGAGGGAAGCGTTTCAGGAATGCGAACATGAAGAACTTCTCCTTCGCAGACGTCGGGGATTTCTAGAAAGACGCGGCGACGATCGGCAGAGACCGTGGCGGAGTTCACCGCAGCGCGACGATGCAGTACTTTTGCGCCACCGTAAGTTTGCGTCCCTTGGTAGGTCCAGCGAGTCACATAGTAGCCTGCCGGATCCCAGCCGTGTCCCTCGGCAAGCGGCATCGTGAACTCGATTTCCAAACCGTTCGATCGCAGTCGGGCCGCCAATGGCTCAAACACTTCTTTGCCCGTGTAGCGAATGTGCGAGAGACCGCTGACGCGATGGATAAATTCTTTGTCGGACCCGCGGGCGATGCCGCCGGCGAAGAGTTCTCCGGCCTTGTTCAAAGCAAAGCGGTGAAAAAGGTGCTGGAATCCTTGCGAGAAGGGGAATACGGCCCCTTGGGCGACGCCGTCGACCTCTTCTAAGAATGCACGTTGCAAACCGCCGAACGTCGCGTCGCCGAACAAAACGTGCCCCGCGTACGGTCCCCACGCGGCGGGTAATAAGAACGGCTCAGTCGGTGAATTGGCAATCTCTCCCTGCGGCAACCATACGGCCGGCGGGGTCGCTTGCATTTGGTCGAACGGATGCCAAGGCTCTCGGCTGCGGAACTGATAGAAGCTCCCTTTTTCCACGGCGATCAATTTGTTGGCAGGAAGCCATTCTCCCTGGTTGTCGGTCACCAACAATGTGCCCCGCGGGCCGAGTCCGATTCCGTCGGGCGTGCGCAGCCCGCCGGCGACGATCTCCGTCTTGCCGGTGTCGACGTGTACCTTGATCACGCTGCCGCGCAACGGAGCCTGACGGTTATCTGTATTTCGAACGTTCATACCGACGCTCGAAGAAAACAGCAGGTGCGAATCTTGCACGACGGCGCCGAAGAGATATTCGTGGTAGTCCATCGTGCAGGGCCAGTCGTGCGATAGACAACGATACGTCTCAAAGGCGCCGTCGCCGTCTTCGTCAATGAGTTCGGTGACTTCGTTCTTTTCGGTCACGAAGATTCGTCCGCCGGAAACGGTCAGCCCCATCGGCTCCGAGAGCCCTTGCGCAATTCGGCGAAACGGCGGCGACCCGGCTTCAGGAATCGCCGAGACGTCGAGCGAATAGAGGTCGCCATCCCACGTGGTGAAAATCAACTCGCCGGGACCGCGCATCGCCATCCCGCTAATGCGGAGCGTTAACGCTTCGTCGCGCAGATCGCGAACGGCCAACGCCGGATGCAGCGACGTGAGTTTCTGACCGAAACCGGGCGTCGCGTCCGGGGCGGCGGGCTCTTTCGGCCCTTCGACAAGCGCAAGATTCTCGGCAGATTCGCTCGTGAGCACGAGTTTGCGGAAGCGGACCGGGTGGTCGTACTTGCGATTCGACGGCGGCACGAGCAGGATCAATACCGGCAGTCCGGCGCGCACGCGGAACGTGCCAAGCGAAGCTCGCGCCCACTCGCCGGGCTTTGTCACCGGCACTTCCCAAAAGGAGTCCTGCCCGTCAAAGGAAAGCTGATACGCTTGATCGAGCGGCGCTTCGCAGCCGTACTCGACTGCAACCTCGACCTGCTCTTCGCGCCGGGCTTGCACGTACCAGCCGATGATCGCCCCACGTCCCTTGGTAATCTCCAACACTTCGCCGGCGTAGGCATTGGGACCTTTGGAAAAAATCCGCTTTGCCGGAAGATCGAGCTCGCGCGACGGCTCGGCGGCCGGCGTTCTGCCGGGCCGGCCGATCATCAGGATTAGCAGTAAGGCGAGTACGTGTTTCATGGGAGCGTCAGGCGGTGCCAATTCATGCCACGAAGGATCGCTACGGAAGAACCATCTTCCGAAGTGATTTTCCAAGCCTCGCGCACGGGCAGAGGAGGAATTAACGTCTCATCCGGAGCAAGCTGCTCAGCTCGCAATTCGCGGACGACACGTTCGACCGCGGTCGCAGCCGCTAATGGAACGCGCTCGTAAAGCTTCACGGCGCCTGCGTCATGACTCAGCTCCCAACGAAGCTCGATGTGATCTTTTCGCTGCGAGCATCCCAGGTAACGAACTACCAGAGGTACGTCTGTGTCCCCACGCCGCAGTTTCCAACCGGCATCCGACGCGTCCTGAAACCACGGCACGCCCGTCGAGCGGGTCACAAAGCCCGATTTGATCAGGCCCGGTTTCCCTTTCGGCGCTTGCCAGGCCTTGAGAACCGTCGCGCGTTCCAAGTGGTAGCCGAGCCAAACGTCCGCGCCTTGGCGAATCGAAAGCGAACGCGGCTTGCCGTCGAGACTCAAACGACTAATGGTTTCCGACGCAAACGGCAATGCTGGCGAGGAAGACTCTGCCGCCAAGAGTATTGCCGTCGGCGTCAGCAGCAGCCACGAGCTAAGGAGTATGGAATATTTCATTCGGGCACGGCGGTCGATTGGCGGTGCTTGGTCGCCGATCCTCAGAATCGACGCGCCGGGCAGCGCGAGTCCGGCAGGTCGCCATCTTAATCGGTCGACGTTGCGAATTCCCCCTCGTCTCGGAATTGATGCGCACCGTCGATCTGCGGTTGATGGCTTTGGCTTGCAATGCGATGATTCCTATTGATTTCGGGTTTATCGACGCGCCATCAGACAAAGAAGCGATTGCTATGGGAAGAGATTTCGAAAACCGCAAAAAGTCAATCTTCAAGACGGCCGGTCAGAAATCCAAGCTTTACTCGAAGTACGGCAAGCAAATCTACGTTGTCGCCAAAAACGGCGTTCCGGACCCCGAAGCCAATCCGTCGCTGCGCAGCTTGATCGAAAAAGCCAAACGAGAGCAAGTTCCCACGCACGTCATCGACAAGGCGATTGAGAAAGCCCGCGGCACCGGCGGCGAGGATTTCGCATCGGTTCGCTACGAAGGATTTGGTCCGGGCGGCGCGATGTTCATCGTCGATTGCCTGACGGACAACAATCAACGCACGATCTCCGAAGTCCGTAATTGCTTCACGAAGACCGGCTCCAAATTAGGAGCAACCGGCTCCGTTGCGCTGTGGTTCGATCAACTCGCGGTTCTCTCTTTTAAAGGAGAGAATGCGGACCAAGTGCTGGAAGCCATGCTGAATGCCGACGTCAATATTGAAGACGTCGAAAGCAAAGACGGCTTCTTAACGGTCTTCGCGCCGCCCGCCGAATTTTTCAAAGCCAAGACGGCGCTACTGCAGGCGTTTCCGAACACGGAATTGGAAACTCAAGAAATCACGTTCCTACCGCAATCGACCAAGGCAATTAGCCCGGAAGATTTGCCGATGTTCGAAAAGTTTCTCGGCATGCTGAATGATTGCGACGACGTGCAAGACGTTTACCACAACGCGACCTTACCCGGCTAGCGTTTAAAGAATCTTGATCGAATACGAAGCGGTCCGGCGGTATGAACGGTCCTACCATTCATCCGGCGATGTTCGACGACGAGCGGCTGCTTGTCGAGTGTTCAAGACAAACCACTCGTCGCAGCGGGCCGGGCGGGCAGCATCGCAACAAGACGGAAACGGCGGTCGTGTTGACGCACCTCCCGACCGGTGTTCGCGCCGAGGCCAATGAAAGCCGCAGTCAACTACAGAATCTTGAATCGGCCCTGTTTCGTCTGAGGCGTCTGCTCGCCGAGCAACTCCGCACGGCTGTCGGGCCGCACTCATCGCCGAGCGAGCTTTGGCAATCTCGCACGCCACGCCGAAGGCTCGAATTGGGCGACGAAAACTCGCACTTTCCCGCATTGTTGGCGGAAGCCCTCGATCGAGTCGTCGCGCATGAGTTCGATTTCGCCGCGGCGGCCGAATCGCTCGGCGTTTCGACGACTCAGCTAGTCCGCTTCGTCCATCAATCGCCGGCGGCTCGGCAGTGGATCAATTCCGAGCGAATAGCGCGCTCACTTCGCCCGCTGCGATAAGCGATTCCCGAGACATCTGCGCAAAAAGTTCTCGGCCCTGTGTCGATGCGCGGATCTACGTCGCTACGTCGAACGGGCCTGCGACCAACCGGCGTTTTGTTGCAGGCCTAAAGGTCGCGCCGTAAATTAGCCGGACGCACGACGAGCCTACCGACTCTCCCCGCCGGCCGTTTCTCAGGTCCGACTATGCGATTCTCCTACGCCGCTGCGGCGTTGCTGTTCGTTTGCACGAGCGTACCTGCTCACGGAGAGCAGCCGATCACACTCGGTGACGTTCCCGAAGGTCTACCTGAGATTTCCGCCGATGAGCCGTTTGCCGCAAACTTTTCTGCGAAGAAAGCGGCCGAGTATCTCGACCGATCTGCATTGAATTGGCAAAAGACGAAGAAATGTGCGACTTGCCACACCAACTTGTTCTATATGGTCGCCCGGCCGGCGCTGCGCGACGTGCTGGCGAACTCGGGAGAAGTTCGTCGCTTCTATGAAGACTATCGCGATGTCCGTTGGAAGAAACAACGCCCCAAGGAAAGCCAAGGATTCTGGACGATCGTCGTCGCCACGGGCTTAACCTTGAACGATGCGCAGACCACGGGCAAGCTGAGCGAACCTGCCCGCGACGTGCTCGATATGCTGTGGGAGACGCAGCGCGCCGACGGCGGTTGGACGTGGCCCGACTGCAACTATGCCCCGCTGGAAATCGACGATCATTACGGAGCTACGGTCGCGGCGCTGGCCGTGGGGCTGGCTCCTGACAACTACCGTGACACGCCTCAAGCGCGCTCGGGTTTGGAAAAGCTGCGCAACTATTTTAAGAACAATCCGCCGAAATCACTCCATCATCGAGCGATGATCGCTTGGTGTTCGCTGCGAATCGACGACATTGCGACGGACGATGATCGCCGACGAACGTTGAAAGAGCTGCTCGCATTGCAGTTGCCCGACGGCGGTTGGTCGACCGCCGCACTGCTCACGGATTGGAAGGGCTTGGAGCTTGAAGAAGGGCGCCCTTTGCAGACGAAGACCAGCGACGGCTATGCGACCGGCTTAGTCATGGTGATCGCTCGCGAACTCGGCACGCCGGCCGATGATGCCCGGCTACGTCGTGGCATCGGATGGATCCATACGAATCAGCGAGAAAGCGGCAAATGGTTCACGCGATCGCCGGTCTTCGATGCTCACAATCTCATTTCAAACGCAGGCAGCGCATACGTCGTATTCGGCGCTTCAAGCTTGCGGCGAATTGCCGCGCGGACCGTTCGGACGACAACCGGCGCTTGCGAAATGAATCACTTTCGGTAGCCGCCGATTCGGCCGACCGCAATCGTAAAAATTCTTGGGAAGGGAAGGCTATGCCGTCGAACTCATTGCGTCCGTCGTTTGATCGTCGTCGTTTCTTACAGGCGGCCGCGGCGTTGACGGTCGCCGGCGGTATCGGCCCAGGAATCGGCAAGCTGCGCGCCGCGGACGCAGTTCGAGAAACGGACCATTTCTGGTGTCGACTCGCTTCTGCCGGACCGTATGTGGATTCGCAACGCGAGAACCTAGCGTTCGGTTTCGGTGACGGAAAGATTTTCCTCTCGGACGACAATGCCGCGACTTGGGGTTATAGCGCCGCTTTTGACGATGCCGAAAACATCACGTTCAGTTGCCTTCTGAAGAACGGCAACGTCCTGTTCGCGACGCGGGAAAAGCTCTTCCTCAGCAAAGACAAGCTGAAGAGCTTCCGGCAAGTGATCGTTCAGGACCGGGACGGACACGACTACCTTCCGCATACCCCGCGAGACGCCGACGCCCCCGGCTGGTACTTTCATCCGCTTGACGGAATTCACACCTGGGAAGTCGACGGCCGAGAAATTCTCGTCTGGGGAAACTATTGCAACGTCCTTGGCGGGGCTGTGCCCGTAAACATCTACTACTCGACCGACGGCGGCGAAACGGTGAAGTTGGCCTATTCGTTTGGTCGCAACCCGCACTTTCAAGAAAAGGGGACGGCTGCGGACGCTTGGCTAGGTAATGCGAAAAACTCGATGATCTGCCGCCACATTCACGGCGTGACGTACAACCCGACCGAGCACGCATTCTACACTTGCACCGGCGACGTCAATCGTGGCCACGGTGACGAATGCCATTGGCTTCGCGGAACGTACGACGCAGAACGCGACCTGTGGGATTGGAAGGTCTTGATCTCCGTCAATTCGAACTCGCGGTACAAATCAGGGGGCATCAACTTCGTCGACGGACAACTCTACTGGGCTGCCGACGCCAACGGCCGCAAACAACCCGACGAAAGCTACGACCGGGGTATTTTCCGCTGCGCTCCGGCGGATCTGGCCGACCCCGCCAAGCATACGCGGCTGTTCGCCGCCCAGTTTGAAATGGCCAACATGATCATTGAAGACCGCGTGATTCTCGCGGGACATTGCGCACCGGCGTCAACATTCAAAACAGGCATCGCCGTCTCAAGCGACCTCGGCAAAACATGGGCCGAGTACGACCTCGCGGAATATGGCTCCCGATCTCCATGTCGGTTTCATTCCAAAAACGCCGACGGCTGGTTCCGCGTCGATCTCCGCAAAGGCTGGATCGAGCGAGCGGACGTGTTATTTATCAAGCCGAAGCCCGTTTAGCGGAGACCGAGCTTTGCTCCGCAGCAACGAGCATCTTCGTGGCATTGCCGCGCAGGTAACTATTTGGCGTAGTCCGCACCTGAAAGGCTGTTGAGGACCGACGTTTGCCACTCGCGAAGCCGAGCACTGAGCCGGTCGACCACTTCCGGCTCGCGAGCGGCGAGGTCCGTCTTTTCGGCGGGGTCCGCTTCGAGGTCGAATAGCTCTCGTTGGGTTTCACCGTTCGGTCGCTCATGAATCACGAGCTTAAACCGACCGTCGATCACGGCTCGCGCACCGCGGTAACTTTCGTCCGTGACTAGCGGATGATGAAAATTGACGAAGTCACGCGTCGCCTTGCCTCCCATCAACTTGGCCAGCGGCGTCGTTCCCTTTTGCTGCTCCGGGTCGATCCACGGCTTGAGTTGCCTGCGATCGAGATGACGGACTTCGTATTCCCAAAACCAAAGCGGCGACGGCCGACCGCTCAGTTTGCCGTCAAGCACCGGCGTCAGGTCGATACCGTCCAGCGGGCGACTCGGCGGCGCGACGCCGCTCAAAGCGCAAAGCGTCGGCAGTAAATCGCTCGTCGTAGCGCGGGCCACTGTACTGCGAGGCTGCGGAATGCGAGCGGGCCACTCGATCAGCCCGGGCACAAGCGTCCCGCCTTCGTAGACCTGACCTTTGACGCCGCGATGCGGAACACCCAAAGCCGCGTCGGGCGAGGTACCGTTGTCGCCGCAATAGAACAACAACGTATTCTGTTTCAGGCCGCGGTCGGCGAGATGACGGCGCAACTTTCCGATGGCCCGATCCATGGCCGTGATTTCGGCGTAACGTTCGCGGAGCACCTCGCCCTTCGGCCGTGTCGTCGCGCCGCCGGTTTCGTTCGACGTGAGCCTGACCGGCTTCGTGTATTTGGCCGGCAGATCGTCGTATAGCGCGAGATCCGCGGGCAGCCCGCTGTATGGTTCGTGCGGCGAGCCGAACCAGACGATCGTCAAAAACGGTCGGTCGGCCGCACGAGCTTCATCGATGAATCGAATCGCTTCGTCGATCACGACTTCGGAACTTTCGCCGCGAATGACTTCCGGAGCCGCACCGTTGCGCGAGAGCGAAGGGTTCAGCTCGAAAAAGTTGTCGTGCGACACCCATTCGTCGAACCCCATGGCGCCGGGATTCGTCGGCGAACCGGCTTTCACCGTACCGACGTGCCACTTGCCGAAATGGCCGCAGCGATAGCCGGCCTTGCGCAAGAGATGCGCGATCGTCGTTTCTTCGGGCGCAACGACCAGCCGGGGGCAAACGTTCCCATCCGGTTGGGATGGCGGCCGGTGAGAAAGCTCGCGCGCGTCGGCGAACAGCTCGGGTGGGCCGCATAGAAACGATCCAGCCTCAGGCCTTGCGCGGCCATCTCGTCGAGAACCGGAGTTTTTACGTGCGGGTGGCCGTTGTAACCAGTCTCTTCCCAGCCGTGATCATCGCCCATGAGCAGGATGAAGTTCGGCGGTACGTCGGCGGCCGCCGTGCGACACCACGACAACACGGCGGCGGTCGCCAAAGCGAGAACGATCTTCATAACGTTGCTCCGACTCTTGTTGAGATGCGGCTGCGACGACGGCTACTCCGTGCGACCCGTCGACCGACGATACTCCGGCCGCTTCCGCCACGTGTCAAGGTAGGGTTGATACGCCGGGGACTCGGTCCACGAAATCGGCTTCGGATCAGCAGGCTCGACACGACCTTCGGGGTAGTCCTTCCCGGCGAAGCTGCGTTCGACGCTCTCGTTCCAAGCCGTAAACTCCCCGTGCAATCGTTCGAACACCTCAGGCTTCGTTTCGGCGAGATCCTTTGTTTCGCTTGGGTCCGACGCTAAATCATAAAGCTCGAACTGACCCTGCTTGAGGCTCGGCGAAAGCAGTTTGTATTGATTGTCAATCCAAGCGGCTTGGCCTTGGTAGCGAAACGGAATCGGCTTTTCGCGCCGGGCGATCTCTTTTGTGAACAGCGGACGCAAGCTGATGCCGTCGACAGGTTGCGTAAGCACGTCTGCGGGAAGATTGAGCACGTCAACGACCGTCGGAAATAAGTCCATCGTCGACGCTGGGTAGTCGGTCACGCGCGGTCGAATGACGGCCGGCCACTCAATGATGCCCGGCACGCGCAAGCCTCCTTCGTACACGTTCCCTTTGTTGCCGCGCAGTTCGCCGACGGTCTTCGGTTCGATCCCGCCAAGCCCGCCATTATCGCTGCAGAAGACGAGCAGGGTATCGTCGGCTAGCTTGAGTTCCCGGAGCTTGTTGCAGAGCGCACCGACGGCACGATCCAAAGCGACGAGTTCGCCGTAGTGATTTGCCGAGCCGGCGTCGAGCTGCGCGAACTGCTTTCGATCTTCCGGCGAAGCTTGAAACGGCGAGTGCGGCGAGCCGAACCACACAACGGCAAAGAGCGGCTTCCCCTGCTCCCGATGGCGTTCCAGAAACTTGCTCGCCTCGGCGACGGCGATCTCGGACGAATCGCCTTGAAACTCTTCGATCCGACCGCCGCGCAACATGAGCGGATCGCGATCGAAAAAATTCGTGACGGAAACCCATTCGTCGAATCCGAACGCACCGGGGCTCGCGGATCGTCGGCAAGGATCGGCGCACCGGGGCCGCGCAAACCGTCGAGATGCCACTTGCCGAAATGCCCGGTCGCGTAGCCCGCCCCCTTCGCGCCTGCGCCATCGTCTTCTCTTGAAGCCGGAGCGCGTAACCATGGCTGAGCACGCCGGTCCGATCGTTGGCTCGGCCGGTCAACACGCTCGCTCGCGTCGGCGAGCAGACCGGACAGCCGGCGTAGAACCGGTCGAAACGCAGTCCGGCTTCCGCCATTGCGTCGAGATTAGGAGTTTTCAGCACCGGGTGATTGCGATAGCCGGTCTGTCCCCAGCCCATGTCGTCGGCCATGACGAGAATGATGTTCGGACGGTCAGCGGCCGTTGCCACCGCCGTCGGTGCTGCGAGAAGCACGATTATCCAAGCGAGGCGCATCATTTCTTTTCCGGCCCTTTCTTGAACCGCGGCAAACAAACATCGCTGCACGACGATGATCGCATTCGTCGGCACTCAGGTCGCGAGCAGTTCGGCGGGGAGCTTTAAAGATGCGCGAAATCGCAAAAATATCGGGGCGATGTCACGACTTACGGCGACAGCTCGCCCCCCTTACGATTCGAAAAAGTTCGCCCGGGCATGAAGCGCGAAGCCCGCGGTCGGCAAGCGGCAGGCTGTTACGTCAAACGCTTACAGCTTAGTGGGAGTCACCTTCGTCCAAGGGCTGAACGCACCCGCGGCGTGCTGTTGAATTTTTCGCTTCCAGATTTTTTTGCCGCAGAAGGCGAAGAGCACGTCCTTTTCCGTTCCGCCGAGAGCGACTCCGGTGACGCGGCTTCCGTCCGGAACCGGAAGGATGACCTGTGTCGGCCCGTCGTCGGCGCTGATTTGCACTCCGCTGCGCGTGGCGACGAATTGTCGACCTTCCAACGAGTAGCACACGCATTCCGCGCCGGCGTCGTCGTCCCAGTCGGCGACATGGAGATGGAAGAAGCGTTCCTTATTTGTCAGCGTGCCGTCGTCGTTGATCTGATAGCTGTACACCCATTTGGAATGTCCTTCGGCGACGGAAAGCAACCATTGATCGGGGCGGTAGGTCATGCCGGTGGCAAACTTGATGCCCGAGTCGACCTTTTGCTTCTTGCCGTCCTTGATCAGCCAAACCGAGCCGGGCGAGTTCGGTTTGTCTTCGTTCGTGGTCACGTACAGCGCCCGCCGTCGGGACGGGCGAGAATGGAATGACCCAGAATGTCTTCCATCACCACCGTCCCGCGGCCCTCCGCGTCATAACGCATCAGTTTTCCCGACTTCTCGGAAATGGTGAACAGCGCACCGTCGGGACCGACGGTGACGCAGTGCGCTGCGCAGCGTCATCGACGAAGACGCTCACTTGTCCGTCGAGGCCGATGCGATGAATCTTGTTGTCGGACGTGTCGGCGAAGAACACTTCTCCCGCGGCATTGCAAGCCGGTCCGCGGGTGCTCTTAAATCCTTCCGCCACGAGTTGCCAACCCTCGCCGGGAAGCAGAATTTCCTGCGCCGCGAGGCGCTAGGTCCCGCGGTCACGCGCTCCGGCCAACCGCGCCAGAGATACGCCATGGCTTCGAGCCAATGCTCCGCGTAGCCTGCGACATGCCGACCGTCGATCGTCCGAAATTGATAGTCGTAGCCCGAGAACTTCAGCGCCTTGTCCATTTCCAGGTCGAGCAAGAACCAATCGCCGGCGCAGTTTTCCATGTCGTGCGTCGCCGTGGTAAGAAACGAACGGATCGGCTTCGCTTCGAACTTACGCACCATCGTCGGAAACTCGTGCCCGCCGCGAAAGGCGACCCAACTGCCGCTGGCGGCGTAGACGCGACTGAACGCATCGGGCCGATTCCAAGCCGCGGTAAACGCCGCAATGCCGCCGCTGCTGCCGCCGGCCATGCAACGATCGTTGCCGTCGGTCGAGAGATTCAAACCGTATTCCTTTGAGATGAACGGCAATAGTTCGTCGACGAGGAACCGGACGTTGTTGTCGCTTACGCCGTCGTACTCGAAATCGCGGTTGCGACGACCGGCCGTCCCTTTCATCGGCGCCGGAAGTTCGCCGGGGCGGACGAAAACGCCGATCGTCACCGGCATCTCCTTCGCGGCGATCGACGTTTCCATCAGCGTTTTCTCGCGCGGATTGAAACCGTCTGTCTTCACGTAAACGCAGGCGGGCTTTTTCCCGTCATACTGTGCCGGAATGAAAACAGTCACGTCTCGCACCGTGCCGGGAAAGACTTTGCTTTCCGCGAAGCGAAACTCTTTGATCTCGCCCGGCAAAATCTCTTCCGGCTTGAGCGCAGGAGGAACATATTTCTCGACGGCGCCGTCGGCAGCAGCGACGTTTGCCGCGACGCCGCTTCCCGCCAGCGGTCGGATCAGCCATTGCAGGTGCCGGTCCGTCGCTTGGTACGTCCAAAGGTCGATCTTGGCGCCGGGGTTGGCCTTCCCGCCCAGGTGATCGAGACCGGTTTGGGGCGCATGCTTCGGCGTCAGACCGTAGGTGCCGTGCTCTTGTTTCGCCACGGCCCAAAGCTGTGATGCGCGGCCGTCGTATTTCTCCAGCACCACGGGCGTTCCGTTCTTCGTGCCGGCCGCGGCCGACGTCAGCGTCAACGTAGGTTCATGCGCCGGCACGATCGCAAAGTACCCGGGCTCTTTCGGAACGATGCTCCACTTCTGGTACGGTTTGTCAGCCGGCGCGTTGATCGACACGACCGTGCCCGACGCCGTACCGCCGTCGACCGCTTCCAGCACGAAATTCGGAGCGCTCGCAGGACTGAGAGCGTAGGCACCCCAATCCTCGGCGACCGCTCCTTGAGTACCGCCGAAGAGGCCGAGAACCAAGAAAGCGAAGCAGGGCATTTGATATCGATTGTTCATAAATACGGAGACGCTGATTGAGAATCTGATTAGCCGCAAGCACGGACGATGAGCCTGGTTCTTAGTTGCGCGGCGATACGGTCGGCCAATATTCCTTCATCTTCTTGCGAAGAAACGCCACGCTCTCGCGCAGTTGCTCCATGCCGTCGACGCCGTCTTCAATGCTGATCCAGCCGTCGAAGCCGACGCTTGCAAGAATGCCGAAAATCTTGTCGTAGTCGTTCAACCCTTTGCCGATCGTGCCGTGGCGCAGCCGCTTGGCGTAGCCGACGCTGTCTTCTTCCTTACGCAAATCTTCGATCGTGCCTTCCGCCAAGTACCGATCGCTCGCATGCATCGTCACCACACGATGCTTCACCCGTTGCAGAAGGTCAATCGGGTCTTCGCCCGCGAGAATCGTGTTGCTCGGATCGTAGTTCACGCCGAAATGCGGCGATTGCACGCGCTCGACAAGATCACAGAAGACGTCGGCCTTTTGGGCGAATTCCGGATACTGCCAGTAATTGTCTTTGTAGTGATTCTCAATAATGAGCGTGATGCCGAATTTTTCGGCCGTCGGCAAGCAGGCCTCAATGCTCGTTGCCGCCAATTCAATTCCCGCCGCTCGACTCACTTCTGGTCGACGCTGTCCTGACAGCACGCGACAATACTTGCCGCCGAGCGCGGCCGTCATTTCGATCCAGAATTTTTCCTTCTCGATCTCTGCGGCGCGAAACGCTTCATCAGGATGCGTGAAGTCGGGCGAGCAGCAGAGCATCGGAATCTGCAAGTTCTTCGCATCTGCTAGCCGACGCGCGTCGGTCCAACCGTCGCGAGTTTGCAAGTCGAGCATGCCCGCATACATTTCCAGCCCGTCGATATCGAGCGTCGCCGCCAGATCGATCCATTCGCTCAGCTTCATCGAGCCGTCGATGACGAGCGGGTCCATGTACGCCTTCGGGAATGCGGCGAGTTTCGGCATGTCGGCTCCAGGCCCGGCGCACGGGCGGCTTCGGGCGGAAAATCGGAAGAAGTAGAGAATCGACGAGCGGCGCTAAACGTTCGGCTTCAGAACGGCTTTCACGATGCGTCCGGAGTGCATTTCTTCGAACGCAGTGTGCCAATCTTCGAGCGACCAAACGCCGCCGATGATCTTTGAGACGTCCAAGGCGCGCGTCGAGATGAGGCGAATCACTCGCTCCCAGATCGGCCAGTTGTGACTGAAGCTTCCCTTGAGCGTAATGTTCTTTTGTACCAGCGGATCGAGCGAGTGGCCGTACGGGGCGCGTCCCCACCCGACCTTCGAAACCCAGCCGTTGGGGCGAACGATATCGAGAGCCGTCTTGAGCGTCGCTGAAATTCCGGCGGCGTCGACGACCCCGTCGCAACCAAGTCCGTCGGTTTGCTTGGCCCAAGCTTCGAGCCCGTCGGTAATCGTCGTGCAGCCGAACTTTTCCGCCACGTCCAAACGCGCGCGGTCGCGTTCGAGCCCGACGATCGCCACTTCTGCCCCTTGCAAACGAGCCGCCGCCGCGCAAAGGATTCCGATTGGTCCGGGTCCGAGCACGGCCACGCGATCGCCCGGCTTCACGCTCGCGTTCATCACCACGGCGTTGTACGCGACGCAGCAAGGTTCCGTCAGGCCGGCCCATTCAAATGGCAAATCATCCGGCATCCGATGCAGAATGCGCGACGGCACGCGCACCCAGCGCGTCATCGCGCCGTCGACGCCGTAACCGAATCCCTTCCGCGTCGGATCGAGGTTGTAGAGTCCTTGTCGCGACATCGGATTGTCCGGGTCGATGACAGCGGCCGTTTCGCTCACGGCCCGATCACCCTCGCGCCAACCTTTGACGCGATCGCCGACCTCCACAACGTAGCCGCAGAACTCGTGACCGAGCACGACCGGGTAGTTGACCGGCCAGCTATGCTCGGCGGTCCATTGATGCAGATCGCTGCCGCACACGCCGACGGCCTGCACCTCCAGCAAGACGTCGTCAGAACCGATCGTCGGCTTCGGCAACTCCCGAATTTCGACGGAGTGCTTTTGGTTGGCAAAATTAACGACGGCGGGCATCAAGGCGGCGGTCACTTCTTTCCTCCGACGGCGATCTCGCCGTAACTGTGAACCTTATCGCAGATCATCCGCAGCGAGCCTTCTAAGTCGCCCGACGCCGTCTTAAACGCATCGGCATCGATCGTCAGCGGTGCGCCCAACACGACGAGCGGCGCGCCGTATTCGGGAGTTCGCACGGCCTGCTCCAACGTCAATCCGCCCACGGCTTGAACGGGAATCGACACGGCCTCGACGACTTCGCGCAGCTTGTCGAGCGGGCTCGGCATCCGGAGTCCGCGGGCCGCAATGCCGCGCCGTTCGTCGAAGCCGACGTGATGGATGACGTAGTCGCAGCCGAGGTCTTCGAGCCATTTCGCGCCGGCGACCATGTCGTCGCAGACCATATTATCGCCCATGACCTGCACGCCGAAATCGCGACCGGCTTTAACGACGCAACGAATCGTTTCTTCATGAGCGCGGGCCATGACCACGACGTGCGTCGCCCCGGCCTTCGCCATCATTTCCGCTTCGAGATAGCCGCCGTCCATGGTTTTCAGATCGGCGACGATCGGCACGCCGGGAAATCGCTGCCGCAGTTCGCGCACGCCGTTCATCCCTTCGGCGATGATCAGGGGCGTACCGGCCTCCAACCAATCGACTCCGGCGCGGCGAGCGAGCGCCGCCGTTTCCAAAGCCTCGGGAATGTTCGTCACATCAAGCGAGATTTGAACGATGGTCTTCATGCTGATTCGTGGTTAGTGCAGCCGCCGCTTCCCGGTGCTGCAGCCAAGGAGGGAAGTTCGCCCGATACGAGAACTCAAACGCAATAAACGGAGTCTAGTCGTTTTTCCGCGGAAGCTTCTTGCTCGGATGCGTCGGAGAATAGAATGAATACGACAGTTGCCACGACTTACGAGCCGGCACATTACGCTGCATTTATCTTCATGACCTTGACCTCGGCCACAAATCGACGACGACATGCGCAACGCCGGCAGGAACAATTTCTGCGGCGGTTGGCGACCGACAGCCAGTTTCATCACGTCTTCGATGCACTGCCGGGAGTTCATTTTTTCGCGAAGAATCGTGCGGGAAAGCTCCTATTTCTGAGTCGGGGAATCTTGGCGCACAACAATCTGGCTCATGAACTCGATGCGGTCGGCAAGACCGACTTCGATCTCAATCCGGCTCCCTATGCCGAGCAGCTTCGTCGCCGACGACGAAGAGGTGTATCGAACCGGACGCCCGCTTTTGAACCGCGTGGAACTTTGGTTCGATCGCGTCGGCCTTCCCGACTGGTACGTCACGAACAAGTTTCCGCTGCACGATCGGCGGGGCCGCGTGATCGGGCTGATGGGAACGTTGGAAAGTTGCGCGGAAAGGCGGCGCGGAACGGAGCCGTTCCTGGAAATCTCGCCGGCCGTCGACGTCATTCGTCGCGAAACGCCCTGTCGACGCACGATGCCGCAGCTCGCGGCGCTTTGCGGGCTTTCCGTGCGTCGGCTGCAGCGTAAGTTTCAAACCGCATTTGCGATGAGCCCGCAAACATTTCTCATGAAGATGCGCATCCGTCAGGCGTGCGAAATGCTGCAACGAGAAAACGCCGGCCTCTCGGAAATCGCCGATCGTCTCGCGTTCAGCGATCAGAGCGCGTTTACGCGACACTTCCGCAAACACATCGGTCGCACCCCGCGCCGCTACCGACTGGAGACACGAGCAGCCGGATCCTAATTCACCGCGTTGTAACTCGAGGCGAACTAGGACGGATAAGTCTCTCCATGTTGGGCCGTGAGATTTATTGACCGCGCAGTTGTCTCGGACGATATTCGGGCAGTCGGGCGCGTCGTAGGTTGTGCCCCCTCCGCCGTATTACTCGTGAGAACGCCATGGCCATGCTCATTTTGCGGCCTTTCAACGTCGGCCCGGTTCGTTTGATTCGCTTAGTCGCTTTTGCCGTCGTCGCGAACATGCTGCCGGTCGCATCGCCGTCGACCGCGGTCGCCGCCGATCGTGGTCCGAACGTCATCGTCATCCTGACAGACGATCAAGGGTGGGGCGACCTGAGCGTCAACGGCAATACTAATCTGAGCACGCCGCACATTGATTCGCTCGCTCGCGACGGCGCACAGTTCGAACGCTTCTACGTTTGTCCGGTCTGCTCACCGACGCGGGCCGAGTTTCTGACCGGTCGGTATCACGTGCGCGGCGGCGTGTTCAGCACGAGCACGGGCGGCGAACGGCTCGATCTCGACGAACGGACCATTGCGCAGGCTTTCAAGTCGGCCGGTTACGCCACCGCGGCTTACGGCAAATGGCATAACGGAATGCAGTATCCGTATCACCCCAATGCCCGCGGCTTCGACGACTACTACGGCTTCTGCTCGGGCCATTGGGGCGACTATTTCAGCCCGCCGCTGGAGCACAACGGCCGGCCTGTGAAAGGGGAAGGGTTCGTCATTGACGACTTCACGAACCACGCGTTGAAATTCATCGACGCCCATCGCGAGGCGCCTTTCTTTCTTTATCTGCCGTTCAATACTCCCCACTCGCCCATGCAAGTACCGGACGAGTTCTACGACCGATTCCGCAACAAGGAACTCGCGCTTCGGGCTGAAGTTCGCGCGACCCCCGCCGCGCCGAAAGCCGGCGGTGCGAAAGGGAAGAAAAACGCTGCGACGGGAGCCGCTGGAAAGGGAGGCAAGACCACGGAAGACCTCGACTTCACACGGGCCGCGTTAGCCATGTGCGAAAATATCGACTGGAACGTCGGCCGCGTACTGAAGAAACTCGACGAGACCGGCTTGGCCGACGATACGATCGTGCTGTACTTCTGCGACAACGGCCCGAACGCACCGCGGTGGAACGGCGGCATGAAAAGGCGCAAAGCTTCAACCGACGAAGGGGGCGTGCGCTCGCCGCTCTTATTGCGTTGGCCGAAAGGGGTGAAACCCGGCACCGTGGTGAAGCCGATCAGCGGCGCGATTGATCTGCTTCCGACGCTCACAGAGTTGGCCGGCGTCGCGCGTCCCGCAGGAGGCAAGCCGCTCGACGGCGTTAGCCGCGCCGACTTGCTGCGCGGCGCGACGGCGGAAGCCGCCGATCGTCGGATCTTCTCGCATTGGAACGGCAAAGTAAGCGTCCGCACTCAGCAGCATCGGCTCGATCATGAAGGAAAGCTGTACGACATGGTCGCCGATCCCGGCCAGCATCGCGACGTCGCCGGCGAGCGACCGGAGATCGCTTCGGAACTTGCGCAGGCGATCGACCAATGGCGGCGCAAGGTTCTCAGCGAGTTGAATCCGGCGGAAGAGCGACCGTTTCCCGTCGGTCATCGCGAGTTTCCCGTCACGACTCTGCCGGCGCGCGACGGCCTGCCGCACGGCGAGATCAAGCGGAGCGCACGGCGCACCGAACTGCTCGTACTTCACGAACTGGGTGAACAAGGACGACGTCATCACCTGGGACGTCGACGTCGCGACGGCCGGCAAGTACGAGGCCGTGGTGTATTACACGTGCGCCGAGCGCGATCTGGGATGCGTCGTCGAACTGACGCTCGGCGAAGGCCGCGCCGCCACGAAAGTTACACAAGCAAACGACCCGCCCGCCTTGGGCAAGGAACACGATCGGGCTGATCGCGGGACCGAGTCTTACGTCAAAGATTTCCAACCTCTGCGGTTGGGCGAGATGACGCTCGCCAAAGGCCGCGGCACGCTGACGCTGCGAGCGTTGGAAAAGCCGGGCCCGGCGGTGATTGAAGTTCGTGCGGTGTTGCTGACGTTGTTGCCGTGACGTGCGGCAGACGGCGAACGTTTATAACCCCATGCCCAAGAAGCCGCCGCGGCTTTCCATCTCCGCTTCCATGCGGGCGATGCGCTCTTTCGTGCGGGCCAAGTCGCCCGCGGCGATGTAGAGATTGAAATCCGCGCTCACCGCTTGCTTCACCGTATCCGTAAACCACGCGACGATCGGTTCGGTGAGCCAGTCGCAGGTTTCGCGAACCAGTTTGACCTGAAGATCGGCGCTGCGGGTTTGTTGATCGGCCTCGTCGGTCGCGACGACTCCTTCAAACTCGAACTCCAGCATGCCGATTTCCGGATCATTGGTCACGTGAAACACGCAGCGAGCGTTATGCAGATAATACGTGTTCAAAGAGCCGTGATGCTCAAGCGCCGTCTTAATGCGCTCGCACTTGGCGCGAAATTTCGGTGAGGCGTCGAGCGGAATATCCAGCCGACTGATGGAACGCAGCGGCAGGCAATCGAACGAGACGTCGACGTAACGATCCATGAACGGCCATCCGGAAGTTAGCAGAACGCCGCAAAGGCGTCCCCAACGGCGCAATAAAAACGGGCCGGGCGAACGTGTCGCACCGGCCCGCCTATTCTAGCGTTTGGACGAACGAAGCGTTATTGGCTTTCGGCGGTTGCCGGAGCCGGATCGCGCTTCAAGCCGAGCACGAGCCAATCGCCCGAGGCCTTGATGCTCGTGACGTACACGGAGCCGAGCTTGCCAGCTTCCCCTTCCAACGGTTCACCCGTGCGAACGATTTCGGCCGGAAGCGCCTTGCCGAACTTCTCCGTGAGAATTCGCTTGAGCACGATCTCGCGAGTATTGAGCTTGTCTTTGCCGCGGACGAACTTCGGCGGCACGATGTCGAAGTCGCCTTCGCGTACGGCCTTCAATCCGTGCCCGTCGCTCGAGAGCTTGTACGTGCCGGAGATGTTCATGCCGTCGAACTTACGCTCGCCGGAGGTGAACGCCTTGCCGCGAATCGTGAAGATCGCCTTGTCGCCGTCCAGCGAAAGGCTGACCGGATCGACGTCGGCGAACGTGATCGAGAACGGCTCTTGGCCGGGCTGCGGCTTCAAGCGATCAGGCACTTCGCCCAAGATGCTCTCCGCCAAAAGTTGAATGCGTTGCTGATCGAACTTGCGTCCGGCGAGCATGCCTTGCGTGCTGTTGGTGACCAAGGTTTGATGCACGCGAACGCTGATCGGCGCACCGGCCGCGACGCCCGGGGCGGCGCTCGGCGCGGCCAAGCGACCGGCCGTGGTTTGCACGGCTCGGATCGTCAGCGCATCGTCGGTCGAGGCGTAGTACATCCGCGCCGGATATTGGCCGAAACGTAAGAGCGGAGCTCGCAAACGCGATTCGAGTTGAGCGTTGGCATCGGCAATTTGTGCGACGATTTCCTTCTGCATGCTGCGGGCCAGCCGCGTGCGAGCATGAGCCGCGGCGATGCGTTCGGCCTGGGCCTTTTGTTGCGGAGCCTTTTTCGCGGCGACCTTTTTCACGATGTTGCCGAGGATGCCGCCGCGAGTGGAACCGAAACCCGTGATCCGATTGCTGACGCGAGCGGACGTGTTGATCGGTCCGCCGGCGAGCCCGTCTTCATTGACGTACAGCGTCGTTTGGCCGTTCAAAGTCGTTTGGCCTTGCGAATAGATCAGAGCCGAGCGGTTGTGGCCGACGGTCCGGGAATAATTCGTGCCCGCCAAGTGCGTAACGAGTTCCGCTTGTTGTTCATTCGGCACGACGTCGACGTTGACTTCGCCGATCGTGCGACCGGTGCCGGTGATGTACGTGCCCAAGATGCAATCGACGACCGGTTCCGTTTGGTCGACCGGCCGGCTGAGGGCGTCGGCGACGAAGGTTTCCGAAACGTCGATCAGCAGGTTCGGTTGCGAATATTGCGTGCCGAGCTGTTCGACGAGTTGCGGCGCTTGGCCGCCGGCGGCAAGCCACGCGACGTTGTCAGCGATTGTGGTCGATTGGGCGGCGGTCGGCGAGCCCGAGCCGACGGCGTCGACCGCCTCGGCCAAGGCGTTGATGTGCGTCGTGTATTGAGCTTGCAGCTCGGCGTTTTGAGCGGCCGAGGCGACGTTCGTAAACTTCACCAGCGCATCACCTACGGCGCGAAACTCGGGTTCTTCCAAGCCGACGAAGCCGCCCGAGTAGCGACGCTGCACGCGTTGCAAAGCCGCGATGTCGTAGCCGCTCGGCTTGGCCAACTCCGCGGTCAATTGATTCCAGAAGAGGTAATCTTTCCACTGCGTTTCCCAATCGCCGAGCGAACGGAGATAGGCGTCGAGCGTACCTACGGTTTGTTGCAGTTCGGCCTTGGCTTGGGCCACGGCTCCGGCGTCGATCGGGCGGAATCCGCCGCCGGACGCGCGGATCTGGTTGCCCAGCGCCGTCGGCTTCGGCTTCACTGCCGGTGCGGCCGGCTCTGCGGCAGGAGCGGACGTCGCCGAGGCGACCGGCTTCGTCGCCGCCGCGGCTGCGGGCTTTGTTGCGGAAGCGACAGGTTTGGTCGCGCTGGAAGTTGCGGCCGGTTTGGTCGACGCGGGCTTCGTCGCCGTCGGTTTCGTGTCGGTCGTCTTCGGTGCTTGGGCATCGGCTACGGCAATGAAGCCTGCGATGGCCGCCGCCGCCAAAACCCCCGAAGCCGCCGAGAGTCGCCGTCTTGTCGTCGTCATATGTCTCGCTCCGAGTAAAGAGGCCGCATCGAAATGCCTGCCTTGCTTAAACTTAGGTCTTATTCAAACCGGATGTTGTCAGAAAGAAAAGTCGAGTTCTGCCTAGCCTATCCGAATTGCCCGATCGTTAAAACCAAAATCGCGCGGCATTCTAACACCTAGACCCGGCCCTCAAAGTCGTTAAAGTCAGGCTCCTAGGAAAAGTCGCAGGAAACTGCGAAGCGCCACGGATGGGTTGATCGTCGACCGGATTCATCGTCGACCTTTCCGCGCAGCGCCTTGGGCTTGTCGGTCGATCTTCGACCGGCCCTCCGCCTCGCCGAAGGATTGGCGAGTTCCGCGCAAGGATGCGGCAACCATCGGGTTCCAACCCGACGGACGCCGCGCTCGCGCAACCCTGGTCGTGCGGTGAGTCGCCGGCTTTGGCCCTCCGGGTCGTAGCAGGCGGCGTGCCAAGCCCGACCGACGTCGTGCCGTGCGTAACGCCGGCTCGGCCCAAAGTCTCCGCATCGAACACGCCCGTTCGACGTTGAGAACCGACCTTGAGGGACAAAGCATGTTCTCGCACCTACGACGCACCACTTGGTTTGCAGCTCTCGCTATTGCTTGCTTGCCGAACCTAGCCGGGGCAGAAACACCTCGTTCCGACGACCACCCGGAAATCTCCTGGCTGGCCGACTACGGCGAAGCCATGAAGCGGGCCGAGCTCGGTCGGAAGCTGCTGCTGGTCTACTTCTACGAAAACGAACCGGGCGTGAATCAGCGCCGGCTCGAAACACACGGCTTCACCGATCCGCGGATTGTCGAGCGGATCGAAGACGAATGCGTGGCCGTACGCGTACCGCTGGGTTACGAAGTGAGCGTCGGCGGCAAACGCAGCCCGCTATTGGGCTTCGAAGCGTTCAGCGATTTACACGGTCGGCCCGGCATCGCGGTGATTGATTACGCGCATCAGAATGAAGAGTACGCCGGCTACGTCGTGAGCGTGTTGCCGCTGGACAACGGCAAGTATTACCGCTTCGCGCCGCACTATTTGAACGTGATGCTCGATCTACCGCCGGGCACGCTCACGCAACGGACGATGATCTTCGCCGTGCGCGTACATCCGGATGGTCCGGCCAGCACGCGCGGCCGGCCGAGCCGCACGTTGTTCGCCGAAGCACGGGAACACTCGAATCATCAGGCCCGCATCCGACTTCAAGGCCACCACAACTGGGGCTCACGGTTCCAGAAGTTGGTCGGTATTCTCGGCGGCGGATTGCGGCCGCAAGAAGTCGTCGCTGAAAGCTGGCCGAATGAAAACTTGGTGGACGCCGCGATCGACTGCGTCGATTGCTGGCGACAATCGCCCGGCCACTGGGGCGCCGTTCGTGCCGACCAACCGCAATTCGGCTACGACATCCAAAAGGGCGAGAACGGCATCTGGTACGCCACCGGATTGTTCGGCAACAAACATTAGTCGCCGACGTGCTGCTTAAGTAACATCGTGGGACCGGCTCGCACGTCTTTCGGGCGAGCGCGTTCGTCGCACTTTGCTGAAGTCGGCCGTCATGAAGAAACTGCACGCCGCGCTCATCATCGCGCCGTTGATCGTCGTCGCGGCGCGGGGTGCGGAGCCTTCGGCAGCTTCGGTCGAATCGAACGTCACGGCCGCCGCGAAGTTCGCCGCCGGGCGATTGTCCGCATTCGCCGCCGCGACGGAGCCGAGCAAATCGCCGCCGAAACGCATCGTCTGCGTGTATTACACGCCGAGCGATCGCAAACCGCCTGCGGGTCATCGCGAGCGACTCACGCGCGTGATGTCGGACATTCAAAAGTTTTTCGCCGAGGAAATGGCACGGCACGGTCTCGGCCCGCGCACCGTGCAATACGATCTCGACCGCGAAGGATTGATCCGCTTTCACTATGTGAGCGGCAAACATCCGACCGACTATTACCTCGGTCGCGACTTTCGCAAAGGTTACGAGATTCGCGCCGAGGCCAAGCCGACTTTGGCGGCGCTCGGCATCGACGACGAGCGCGAGACGGTCGTCTATTTCTGCCACCTTCGCACCGAGCAAGACGGCAAGACGATGGGCATCGGTCCGTACTACGGCAGCGGCGCGCGTGAAGGCGTATTTCGCGACGGCCGTTGCTGGTTCACCGACGCTTCAATTCTCGATCCGCGCAACTTAGCCGATGCAAAGACCATGCTCGACGACGAAGAGTACGGCAAGGTTTCCATCGGCCGATACAACTCCATCTTCATCGGCGGCACGGCGCACGAACTGGGCCATGGTCTCGGCCTGCCGCATACGAAAGAGCGCCACGACGAAGCGGTGCGCGGTACTTCGCTCATGGGTTCCGGCAATAGAACCTACGGCGAGCAACTCCGCGGCGAAGGACGAGGTTCGTTCCTAGTCCTGGCCGACGCCCTGCGGTTAGCCTCGCACCCTATTTTCAGCGGCACTTCGCACGACATAGCTCGCGCGCCGGAAGGCAAGATCGACGACTTGAAGCTTGAGGTTCGCGGCAAATTGCTCCATGTGTCGGGCCGCATCAAGACCGCGGTCGCACCGTATGCCGTCATTGCGTACAACGACCCCGAAGGCAACTCCGACTACAATGCGACAAGCTGGATCGCCTCGCTTGACGACGACAATTCGTTCACCTGCGACGTCGGTGAATTTGCGGCGGATACAAAAGCCGAGCTACGCATCATCATCTGCCACGTGAACGGCGCCACGAGCGTCGTTCGTCGTAACGTACTGGTCGACAACGCCGGCACGCCGGCCCTGACCTCGGAAGGTACGCCATGAATTTTACACGCATTGCATTGCTCGCCGCGTTCGTCGTCGCCGTGACTTTCGCGGAAGCACCGAACGCGCATTCCGCCGAACCGGCACGCACGCAGCTTGCCTTTCCCGGTGCGGAAGGTTTCGGTCGCCATAGCCTCGGCGGACGCGGTGGCCGCGCGATCTTCGTCACCAATCTTGACGACTACAATCCCAAGACCAAGAAAACACCGCCGATCGAAGGAAGCTTCCGCTGGGCGTTGGCGCAGCCCGGCCCGCGGACGATCGTGTTTCGCACGTCGGGCGTGATCAAACTCGTCGCTCCGCTAAAGATTACGGAGCCGCGCGTGACGATCGCCGGTCAAACGGCCCCGGGCGACGGCATCTGCCTGACCGACTACGGCACGCAAATCGAGGCCGACGACGTCGTACTCCGACACGTGCGATTTCGTCCGGGCGATGCGGTCGGCAAAGAGGCCGAGCGCGCTGGCCGTGTACCAATGTCGCAACGTCATCATCGACCATTGCTCGGCATCGTGGAGCGTCGACGAGACCTTGAGCGTCACCGGCGAAGGTTGCGGCGACGTGACCGTGCAGTGGTGCTTCATCACGGAGAGCCTCGACCAAAGCGTGCATGCCAAAGGCAAACACGGCTACGGCTCGCTCATCCGAACCGACGGCGGCGTGACCTATCACCACAATCTTTACGCTCATCATCGCACGCACGCTGCCCGCGCCCCGGCACTTACGGCAAGCCGCCCGGCTTGCTGCTCGACTTTCGTCACAACGTCATTTACGACTGGATCAGCCCCGCCGGTTACACGTCCGACGATCCGGCTCGCATTAACTACGTGGGCAACTACTTGAAGCCCGGCCCCTCGACGACCGAGCGGGCTTACATGTTCAATATCGGCGGACCGGCGACGCAGATCTACGCAGCCGACAACCTGCTCGACTTCGAGCGCATGCGCACCGCCGGCGATTGGGCCTGGATCGAACATGCCGAGCCGGGCAACAAGCTGGCGGCCGCGCTCGAGGCGGCACCGGTCGCCTTCGAGAATGCGGAAACGGTCTGCGATCGAGTGCCTGCGGAAGCCGGGGCCACGCGGCCAAAGCGCGACGCGATCGATCTGCGAATCGTCGAACAGTTTCGCACGTCCGGCGGGCGTGTGATTAACGCTCCGAGCGAAGTCGGCGGACTGCCGACATATACGCCGACGGAACCTCCCGCCGACTCCGACGCCGACGGCATCCCCGACGCTTGGGAGACGGCGCACCAATTGAATCCGCAAGACCCGGCCGATGCCGCCGCCGATCGCAATAGCGACGGCTTTACAAACCTGGAAGAATGGCTGAATGAGCTAGCTGCTTAGAGCTTGGAGCTGAGAGCAAGCTGCTCGCTTAAGGCGGCTGATACGTCCCGGCATGCCGCTCTTCTTCCTTGACACTGCTTCGGCCCCTTTCCACAATCGAATTTGCACGCTTCCCCTATCTTCTCCGGTTTGCGGATTCATGGACCACGATTCTCCTTCCTCTGTTGAACTAGCTGTTTCGCGACGCCGGGCCATGGCAACCATTGCCGTCGGCGGTCTGAGCGCGTTCGTCGCCGGATGCGGGGCGAAGGCTTACGAAACACGGATGGAAGAAACGATCGAAGATTTGGAGCTGCAGAATAAGTTCGTGTTGCTGCAACCGAACGAGACGATCGTCAACGCGCCGGAATCGAAGCTCGCCAAGCTTTCGCTGCGGCTGCCGGTGATCATGCCCGCCTCGCGCACCGCCGCGCCGACGCTGCTCACCGAAGGTTGCGCAATGCCGGAAGATCAGAACCAGCCGATGCCCGATGCGAGACTGAAGCCACCCGTGCCGCTGCCGGATATTCCCGGCTTTCAGGTGTCGATGGAGAAGTTCATCCCTACGGGCGCAGGCAATCGTCCTTGCTATATGTTTGTCGGCCTCACGAAGGTCACCCCCAATGAAGCCGCGGCGGCCCGTCAACAGGTGCTCGAGCAGCTCAAGACGAGGCTGGCGTCGACCACTGAACCGAATCCGGCGCAAAACGTCGCTTGGCAACCGGAAAGTATTCTCACGCCGAAAGCCGGTGCTCCGGCGCTGCCGTACCAGAAGCTTGAGGTCGAGTGCCGGCAATTGTTCGAAGTTCGCGGCAATCAGGCTAACGAAGTGCCGGGCGTGTTCCAACTGCTGACGTTGGAAACGGCCGGGCACCAGATTTATCTCGGTTGGCGTCTCCCGTCGAGCGCCTACGACCGTCAGAATTTCCTCGACGCGGCCCGCGCCGCGGCGGGAACCGTCCGCATCGGGTAACGGAGTCGGCACGTCGGCTAACACGGGCCGCTCCAGGGAAGGAGCAATTCGGATGACGACTGGAATCTTCGCGCTCGTTCAACGAGCGTCTCTTAAGTTCGCCGCGCAGCGCGGCTTGGGCGACGACTTTCTGCTTTGTGCTGATCGGTTTCGTCGGGCCTTCCGCATCGGCCCGTGCGGCGGACGACGATCAGAAGCCGGCCGCTGAAAAGCCCGCCAAGGCTGAGGCAGGCGAAAAGGAAGAGAAGGAGAAAAAGTCGGACAAACCGGCCGACAAGAACGCCGGCCAATCCGAACTCGACGAAGCGCTCGAAGCCCGCATCGACGCCCAGACGTTGGCCGATCTCGAACGGATCATTCGCCTCTGTCGCAACGCACTCGACAAGGGACTCGACGACGAGAACACGAAGTTCGCCAAGAAGCTCTTGGCTTCGACTTATTACCAGCGTGGCGAAGCGCTGGCTAAGCAAGTTCTGCAACCGCAAGGCCCCAACCCGATGGCGGCCCGTATGCGGCTGGGAGCCGTGGGTGATTTGAGCGAGGCGCTCGCCGCCGATCCGGAAATTCCGGCCGCTTACGTGCTCATCGCCCGGTTGCAAATTCTGCCGGGGGGAGACGTCAAGCAGGCCCGCACCATGCTCGAACGGGTGCTGACGTTGAAAGACGTCGAAGCCGATACGCGGGCCGATGCGCTCGTGATGCGCAGTGCGTTTCAAGACAAGCCTGAAGCGCGGCTCGCTGATCTTGACGAAGCCGCGAAACTCAACCCCAGCGATCCCCAGCCGCTTCGATTGCGGGCCGCGACGAAGCTAAGCCTGAACAAACCCGAGGAGGCGGTGGCAGATTTTGACGCCGCGCTGAAGATCGAGCCGAACCACGCCGCCACGCATGAAGCGCGCGGCTTGGCGCTGGCCGCCCAGAAGAAATGGGACGAAGCCAAGAAGAGTCTGACAAAAGCGGCCGATCTCGTGCCGCGGTCACCGGCAGCCATCCTGCAGCGTGCCCGCGTCAATCTCTTGGCCGGCGATTCAAAGGCCGCTCTGGCCGACGCCGAGGAAGCGCTTGAGATTACGCCCGACATGCCCGAAGCGTTGCTGATGCGCAGCCAAGCGCGGCAACTCACCGGCGACAAACGCGGGGCGATGGCCGACGTTGATCTGCTGCTGACGCGATTCCCGAACGCCACGAGCGTTTTGCGAGCTCGCGTTTCGTACTTGGTCGACGACGAGCGCACGGCCGATGCGTTGCGCGATTTGGAAAAGCTCGCCAAGCTCGAACCAAATGATCCGAACATCGCTTTGCAAACGGCCGTGCTCCATCAAGCCGAGAAGAATCACGACGAAGCGATTGCCACGATCGGCAAGGTGCTCAAGACCGATCCTGCCAACTGGCGGGCCTTACGTTTGCGGGGAGACGCGTACCTGAGCCTCGGCAAGCAGACCGAAGCGATCGACGACTATAAAGCGGCCCTGAAGATCGAACCCAAGGAGTCGGGCTTGCTCAACAACTTAGCTTGGGTTTTAGCGACTTCACCCAATGACAAGCTGCGCGACGCCAAGCGTTCCAAGGAATTGGCCGAACTAGCCTGCGAAGTGACTGATTACAAAACGCCGCATATTCTCAGCACGCTCGGTGCCGCCTATGCCGAAGCCGGCGACTTCGACGGCGCCAGAAGTGGCTCCTTAAAGCCCTCGAACTTTCCGAGGAAGACGGCGAACAGAAGGAGCATCTCCGCAAGGAACTCGCCAGCTACGAGAAGAAGAAGCCGTGGCGCGAGTTGCAAACGCCGGAAGATGAAAAGGCCGATAAGAAGGACGACGACGAGAAAAAACAAGACGATTGAGCGGGGCGTCTAAACTTCGCCATCTCGCCTACCTTTCGTCCGGGCGGCTTTGCGTCTTGCGCGATGCCTGCGGAAACCATCCGCGGTAGAATGCGGGTATGACCGCTGCGGAAAAGTATTTGAAGCCCGAGGTTGCTCGGCAGATCGCCCGGCTCGATCTGCGCGCGCAGTTTATCGTGAAGGGCTTTCTGCAAGGTTTGCACGCCAGCCCGTTCCAAGGTTTCTCGGTCGAGTTCAGCGAGCATCGCAAGTATTCGGCCGGCGACGATCCGCACGACATCGATTGGCTCGTCTACGCCAAGACCGACAAATACTACGTTCGCAAGTACGAAGCCGAAACAAACATCACCGGCTACCTGACGATCGATCTCAGCCGGTCGATGGGCTATACGTACCGGCGTGAGACGACGAAGTTCGAATACTCGGTTTGTCTGGCGGCGGCCCTCTGTTACCTGATGGTCCACCAGCAAGACCCGGTGGGCTTGGTGACGTTCGACGACAAGATTCGAGCCAGCGTTCCGCCGCGCTCGAAGCGAACGCAATTCGGCACCGTGCTCTCGCTCTTGGCTCGTTTGCAACCGACGGGTAAGACCGACATCGCCCGTTGTCTGATTCAAACGGCCGCGATGCTCAAGCACCGCAGCCTCGTGATGATTTTCAGCGATCTTCTGTGCGACGTGGAGCCAGTCGTGAAATCGCTCCAACGTCTGCGACACGGCGGGCACGACGTGATCTTGTTTCACGTGCTCGACGAAGCCGAAGTGGCGTTCCCGTTTCACGGCATTTGCGAGTTCGAAGAACCCGAGTCTCAAGACCGGCTGTTGGTCGACGCCGACGCCTATCGCAAAGACTACCTCGACGAAATCGCCAAATTCCGCGCGACCTATCGTCGAGAGTGCGCCAAAACGGCATCGACTACGTTCCGCTCGACACGGGCATGCCGTTCGATAAGGCGCTGACGGAATATTTGGTCAGCCGACGAGCTAGGTGCTGACGATGGATTTTGTTCATCCCGGCCTGCTCGTCGGCGGAGTCTTCGCCGTGGTGCCCGTGCTGCTGCATCTCATGATGCGGCAACGGCCGAAAGTCTTGGAGTTTCCGGCGCTCCGTTTCGTGCAGGCTCGGCAAGCCTCGAACCGGCGCACGCTCAAGCTCCGCCATCTTCTGCTGCTTCTGCTGCGGATGGCGGCCTTAGCGGGACTGGCCTTCGCGCTAGCCCGGCCGAGTGCAAAGTTGTTCGGGATGCTCGGCGACCAAGAAGGACCGGTGACCGCGGTGCTGGTCTTCGACACTTCACCGCGGATGAGCTACGTGGCCGAGAAGCGCACGCGGCTTGACGCGGCTCGCGAATTTGCCGATCAATTGCTCTCGGCCCTGCCGGAACGTAGCGAAATCGGCGTCGTGGAAACTTCGGCTTCGACGCACGTGTTCGAGGCCGACATGGTCGTGGCGCGACAACGCGTCGCCAAGCTCAAAGTCGGCGGCCGCGGCATGCCGCTTTCCCAGGCCTGCGAGAGCGCCGTCGAATTGCTCGATCAGGCCGCGCACGACCGGAAGGAACTTTACGTCTTCACCGATTTCTCGCAAGGCGCTTGGGCCGGCAATCGGGCCGGGCAATGGGTCGAGCGCGCGAAAGCGGCGGGCGTCGGCAAGATTCAATTCATCGACGTCGGCGCCGCACAGCCGGTGAACTACAGCCTCGGCAATCTCTCGCTTTCCGATCAAACGCTCGTGAAGAATCGCCCGTTGATCGTTTCGTGCGCCGTGACGAGCGTCGGTGCGGCGGCCAAACGAATCGTCCGGATCAGCACGCTCGATCCGGCTTCGGGCAAGCCGGTGGAACGAGGCGTGCAGGAAGTGTCGCTCGCGGCGGACGACACCAAGGAAGTGAGCTTCACGATCGGCAGCTTGGACGTCGGCTACCATCAAGGGGAGCTGCGCATCGACGACATCGACAATCTTCCCGACGACAACGTCCGGTACTTTACGGTCGTCGTCAGGCCGTCGCCGCGAATACTTATCGTCGCCGCCGAGCCCACAACCGCGCACGCCGCATACTTCACGCAGGCCGTGGCCGGACGTGAGTTGCAGATTAACGGCATCGCGCCGTATGAGGTGCTCACGCAGTCGTTCGACAAGCTGGCCAATGAAGAACTCGGCAACTACGGCGCGGTGATCTTGCTCGATCCGCCGGGCCTACCCGACGCCGCGTGGCAACAGTTGGAAGCGTACGCCCGCAAAGGGGGCGGCGTGGCGATCTTCCTCGGCGCCGCAGCTCAGCCTGCGGTGATGAACGGTCCTCTCGCCCAAAGCGTGCTCGCCGGCAAGCTCGGAATTCAGGCTCGCTATCCACAGGGAGATCTGTGCCTTTGGCCCGACGCCGATCAACACCCGCTGCTCGTCGACTTCAAACCGGTGAAGAACACGACGCCGTGGGAAGATTTTCCGGTGTACCGATATTGGCAACTGGAACCTGCCGAAGGAACGGTGCTGGTCGCACCGTTCAATAACGATGCGCCGGCGATCGTCGAACGGCCGCTCGGCTTGGGGCGCATCTTCACGATGACGACGCCGATTTCAGAACTCGCCGGCGTTCGCGAAAGCGAGCGTTGGAACCTGCTGGCGATCGGTCCGCAACCGTGGCCGTTTGTGGTGCTAATGAACGGCATCACGAGCCAATTGATCGGCCGCGAGAGTTCGTTGAATTATCTCTCGGAAGAAACGGCCGTCGTCCGGCTCGATCCGACAAAGCGTTTTGAGACCTATTTGGTGACGCGGCGCAATAGCGACGCACCGCCGCTACGAATCGCCGCGGATTTAGAACGCAATCAACTCACGGTACCGATCGCCGATGCGGCGGGAGACTATCGCGTGCAGGCCGGCGGCCAGAGCGACGGAGTCGACGTCGGCTTCAGCGTCAATTTGCCGGCCGCGGGGGAAGCCATTCGCCGCGTCGAGGAAAGCCGAATCAGTTCGTTGATGGGCGAAGTGCCGTTCGCCGTGACGAAGCAATTCGACAAGTTGCAGCGCGAGACGAATCCCGATCGCCGCGGACGCGAACTCTTTCCGATCCTGATTTGCGTCGTCGCGATCGTCCTCGGGACGGAACAGGTCTTGGCGAATCGATTCTATAAGGCATGACCCCGGAAACGCCGCAACTCGACGCAGGCACGCTCGTGCTCGATCCCGTGCATAGCTACGGGTTCGTCGCGGGGATGATTGCGCTATTGCTGGTGCTGCTCATGCTCGGGCCGGGGCGCGACCGTACGACGCCGCGCCGTCGTCGTACTTTGGTCGTTCTGCGACTGCTCGTCATCGCGCTGGTGCTGGTCGCCATGCTGCGGCCGTCGCTGATGGTGCCGAAGATCGAAAAGACGCCCGACACGTTGATTCTGCTCCTCGACGATTCGCGCAGCATGCAGACCGACGATATGGAAGGAGGCCGGACGCGTCGACAAGCCACGGAAGACTTGCTCGCCGCGGCCAACAACGTGTTCGCCCAAACGGCCGAAGATATCGTGCCGCAAGTGTACGTGTTCGACGCCGCCGCTCGGCGGCTCCCGGCAAAAGACGGCAAGTACGCCTTCGCCGGACCGCCGGAGGGAAACGAAACGGCCATCGGCGCGGCGCTCGAGCAAGTCTTGCGACCCGAGGCGGGCAAGCGTTTGGCCGGCGTGTTTCTGGCGACCGACGGCGCGCAGCGCACGCTTTCGGCGACGCCCATGCTCCCCGAAATGCCGGTGAAGCAATGGTTGGCCGATCGCGGGTTTCCGCTGTTCACGTTTCGCATCGGCAAAGAGCGAGCCGGCGGTCAAGCGCGCGATATTGAGATGCGAAACTTGCTGACCAGCGAACCGGTGTTCGTGAAGAATCCGCTCACCGTGGAAGGGACGGCCGTCGTCGAAGGGTTTGAGAATCAGGCGGTCGAGGTGCAGCTCTTGGTCGAGAGCGCACCGCAAAGCGGCAAGATGGACGTCGTCGATACCAAGCGCGTACAAGGCTCGCGGGCCGCCGGTGAGATCGGCGAACGGCTGACCTTCGAATACACGCCGACCGTGCCGGGCGAGTACAAAGTGATGCTCCGCGCCGCGGTGCAGCCGGGCGAATTGAAAACCACGAACAACGAAATCACGACGTACGTCACCGTTTCGGCCGAAGGCTTGAACGTGCTGTATATCGAAGGAACGGCCCGCGTCGAACAGACCTTCTTGCGACGGTCGCTCGACGCGTCGCCGGATATTCACGTCGATTATTTGGAGCTCGACGCGCACCGACCCGAGCAACGGCCGAGCGACTTGCTGAAACGATTCGCGCCGGGAGCGTACGACGTCTACCTGCTCGGCGACATCGACTCGACGGCCTTTACCGCCGAAGAACTGACGTCACTGGCGACGGCCGTGCGGCAGGGAGCAGGCCTGGCGATGCTCGGCGGCATTCATAGCTTCGGCCCCGGCGGATACGGCGCGACGCCGCTGGCCGAGGTGCTGCCGGTGACGATGGACCGTTTCGAACGTCAAAACTTCGGCGAAGGGGTGCGGACCGATCAACATCTGCCGGGACCGTTTCGCATCGTGCCCACTCAAGCGGGAGGTACGCAATCGCTGCTGCAACTCGCGGCCGGGCTTGAGCAGAACCTCGCCGCGTGGCGCGCCTTGCCGCCGCTGGAAGGGGCGAATCGTTTCGGGGCCGTGGCTCCGGGCGGTTTGGTCTTGGCAACGAGCGACGGCGCGGAACCTGCGCCGCTGATCGTTTCGCGCGACTATGCCCGCGGCCGTGTGCTGGCGATCGCCGCCGATTCCACTTGGCGCTGGCGGATGCGAGGGTTCGAAGCCGCGCACAAACGCTTCTGGCGTCGTACCGTGCTTTGGCTGGCTCACAAGGAAGATCAAACGGGCGAGAACGTGTGGCTCCGGCTCGCTCAGCGCTCGTTCAGCCCCGGGGCGCAGTTGGAATTTGAAGTCGGTGCGCAAACCAGCGAGGGAACTTCGATTCCCGACGCGGTGTTTGCGGCGGTCGTCACCGGGCCTGACGGGCAGAAATACAAAACGTCGGTCCGTCGTCGAGGGGCGGAAACTTTCGGCGAGCTGACGTTGCCGCCGGGACCGTCGGGAGATTACCTCGTGGAAGTGTCGGCGGACGACGCCCAAAAGAAGCCGCTCGGCAAGGCGCAAGCCCGGTTTCATGTGTTCGGGCAGGATTTAGAGCTCGACAACCCCAACGCCTATCCCGGCATGCTAAAGAGCTTGGCCGAGATGACCGCCGGCGGTCGGCAAATTGAGATCAAAGATTTTGCCGACGTCGTGCGCGAGTTGCAGAAGCTTTCGGTCGACCGGCGCAGCGAGACGCCGGAACTGCAATCATTGTGGGACCGTTGGGAATTTCTGGCGACGTTCGTGATGCTGCTCTGCAGCGAGTGGTTCCTACGAAAGAAGTGGGGACTGGTGTAAGACGACCGTTACGCAGTGCGCATGAAAACGCCCTCGGCGAACTTACATTCGCCGAGGGCGTCGCTGGTTACTGCGGTACTGCGATCGTCTTGACGACTATCGGCCGCCCTTCTTCGCGGCTTGCATGCCGACCTTGCCGATCGAGCTGATGATGCCCTCTTCGATTTCGAAGCGGACACGCTCGCCGTTCTTAATCAACTCCGCGGTCAGGTTGATATGGTCCTTCGTGCTTTTGGCCATCTCTTCCGCCATAGCGGCGACGAGCGGTTGTTCGTCGCCCACTTGCTTGGCGGCAATCTTCATGATGGCGCCGACCTTCAACTGAGCCTGCATCAGCGGCAAGCCCTTGGCGCCGACTTCTTGCCGAGCACTTCCACGGCCGCGGCGATCGGATCCTTGCCGATGGCCAGCATGATCGTCTCGTCCGAGATGCCGATCGCGAGTTTCGCTTCATCGGCACCGAAGAATTCTTCGAAGCCTTCGCGATCTTTATCCGGGAACGGCGGCAGAGTGACGAGGTGGAACGTCAGGCCGCCCTTTTCTTCGGCGTCCCATTCAATTTCCGGGAAGTCCGGAGCGTTTTCGGCGAGCTTGGCCGCCTTCTTGAGAACGTCGTCGAGCGTTTCACCGTCGACGACCTTCGCCCCCAGCACGACCGAGAACGGCCCGTCGCCGGTGACGACCGCACCGCCGTTGAGTTGGCCGTCTTCAATCGTAGCTTCCAATACGTCGAGAGCGTCGTTCACCAAGTCGGTGACGACTTGCTGACCTTCGGCGTCGGCGATTTCTTCCTTGATCTTGGCTTCGACCGTTTCACGGCCTTGTTCCAGCAGATCGAGCACTTGCTCAATCTCTTCTTCCATAATCGGAGCGTTGAAATGGAAGTTGAAGATGCGCATTGCATCGGCCAAGCCGGGGAGCTTGCTCGGTTCGCCTTCCGCGGCGGACTTATTGACTTGCTCGGCCAGCTTGCTGCCGTCTTTCATCAAGGCCGTGACGTCGAGATAAGCGCTGCGGGTCTTGTCGTCGATCGCAAAGCCCACGGTGTAGCTGTCGAGATCTTTGATCGCTTCGGTCATCGCTTCGAGATAACCTTCGGCAAGCGCCTTTTGCACTTCGGCCGCTTCCGGGTTCTCTTCCGCGGCCCGGCGCATAGCTTGCTCGGCGCCCATCCGCATTTGCGAGAGCGCCATATCCATGAGCGGCTCCGGCACGTTGGCGATGTTCACCTGCACGGCCACGTCGTACTTTGCCGGCAAGTCGCCGAGCAGCTTGCTCGGGTCTTTCGGCAGGCCGGTGAGAAATTCCTTCTTCAGGCTCAAGAAGGCCCACGAGCCGGACTTCTTCACGACGACGTCCTTGCCGCCTTTGATCTCCAGCGAGAGGAAACCGTCTTCGAGTTCTTCCGTCTTCGTGACGACCGAACCTTCGAACACTTCCAGCAGCTTGTCGAGGTCGCTCACCGGCAGGAAGACGAAGCCAGACGGCTGACCTTCGTCCGTAAGCAGCACGGCGGCGCCGAGCGGCTTATCTTTTTCCAATCCGGCGAGGCCTTTGAATTGCGTGAACAGGCCGATGAGCCCTTCGACGCTTTGCTTCAGCTCGGGAGCGCCGACCATGTCGCCGACGAGTTCGACGTCGGACAATACGGCGTCGTAGCCTGACAGCGACACGACGGCTACGGGCTTCGGCTCGGCCGCTTCCACGGCGGCAGGCCGAGCGGCAAACGGCGCGACGAGCGCGGCGATCGCCAACACGAACGAGAACCTGTTCACTACTGCTCTCCTAATCGAGGGGAAAACCTATCGGTCCGCGACGGTATACCCGTCGGCCGTAGATCGAGTTTCGCGAAAATCGCAGCGTCGCGAAGGTCGCGGCAGGGCCGCTCGTACGGGGGTCCGCCGACCGTCGCGCAAGCCGTCGTTGTAAGAGATTCGGCAAAAGCCGGCCACAGCGAATGCGGCGAAATTTACGCCGATGCAAGGCGGCGGTTCAACGAACGGAGCGGGCTGTGGAAAGAGGAAGGCGTCAGCCCGAGAAGCTGACGGACAAGCAAGCCGCGGCGAAAGAAGCGGCTTGCCGGCAAACGACTATCGTTCGCGGAACGTGATGCGTCCCTTGGTGAGATCGTAGGGGGAAAGCTCGACCTTCACTTTGTCCCCCGGCACGATGCGGATGAAGTTCTTACGCATCCGACCGGCGACGTGAGCAATGACCTCATGGCCGCCGTCGATCGTGACGCGAAAGCGCATGTTGGCGAGCGCCTGCGTGACGACGCCTTCGACTTCGATCGACTCTTCTTTTTCTTCAGCCATGCGACCAGGAAACCTCCGAAGATTTGGGCAAGCAAGCATTCTAGCGAATCAGCCTAACAGCTCGCAAGCTGCAAAGGACGACCCGATCGCCCGAGATTCCGTCGAAATACGGCGGTGATACGAGGCGTTTGGCGCGATGAACTACACGAGCAAATGCCAGAGGCGGGCCAGGATGATCGTCGTCGAGGCGAGAATGACCCAGGCGAACCAGCGGCGGAGTTTACGACTGCTTAGCCGTGCCGCAATGAGCGAACCGGCCTGAGCACCGAGGGTTCCGCCGAGCAAGAGCAAGCAGACGAGCCGGAGATCGACGTTGCCGCGATAGGCATGCGAGGCCGTGCTGACGAAGCCTGCTAAGAACGACGACACCAGCGTCACCGCCACGGCCCGATGCGTGCCGACGCCGAAGAGAAACACCAGCGCGGGCACTTGCAGCAGCGCACTCCCATGCCGAAGCCGCCGTTGAGGAACCCGACCAGAACTCCGAGCGCCGTGAGAGCAGGCAACGACACACGACGTCCGTCGAGCTCCGGCAGCGACACGAGCGGCGGCCAGCACAGCCGATCGAGCCAACCGCGGCGGCCGACGTCGTGTTCGTCGACGTTGTAATAAGTTTCCAGAGCGACGACGGCGGCGAGCACCAGCATGATCGCCAAATAACAGACAAGTTGGGTCGTCTCCATGAGCGGCAGAGTGCGGCCGGAGATTCTGAGCACGGTGGTCGAGTGTTTCGTTCGCTCAAGCAGGCCGATGCCGAGTTCGATGCCGACGAGCGTACCGGGCAACAAGAGCCAAGCCAAGCGCAAGCTGCGCTCGCCGGCGGCCCGACGATGCAGCATGCCCGTCGTCACCGTACCGAGCGATTGCGCGGAGCAGCAACCGACGGCCAGCGGAATCGGCACGCCGGCCAACACATGCAGCAAAGGCACTAGCAAGAACCCGCCGCCGACACCGAAGATTCCCGGTATGACGCCGACGACAAGCCCGATGCCGCAGACGGTGAACATGGCGCCCGGCGTCATCGCGGCAACTCGTCGACACGGGAGCGTTCGCCGCCGCTGCCGGCATGTTCCGAGGCCGGCGATGACTTGCGCCTTCAGTAGGCGATGAAACAGCACATGCACGCCCCAGCCCCAAACGACCGGAACGGCAACGCAGGCGGCGATATGTAGTGCGAGCGAGAAGGACATCGAAAGTGATGGGGGACCACGGCGAGCATCAGCCGCCGAAAGGGAAGCGGTCGTGAACCTCTCATTCTACTCGTGATATGGCGACTCGCACGTCGCGCGGTAACGCCGCAGGGAATTCCGCGCTTCCGGAAAGCAGCGACCGACGAGCGTCGGCCGCGATCCCTTATTTCCTATGTCTCAGTGCAATTGGTGGCGGAAGATGATCAACCGGAGGTAAAAAGCCTGACCAAAAATCATTGTCATCGGCAGCTATGACCAATCGGCCACTATCAACATTATGCGGAAATCCATATACATCCTGCAACGGTTTGGCTGCAACGGCTTTCCAGTCTTGCGGAGCAAGAATGAAGAGGGTTGCTTTGGGTGTAAAGGCTATTTCTTTTTGAAAAAAATTTGCCTACACTTTCCATAAATGCGGCAATACTTTTTGCTCTTTCCAAACGGCCGGTGCTATAATAAAATGTTTGCGTAAATCCTTTCAGTGTTTCGAGTGGCAATACGCCGGGTTCTGTCTTTACAGAATCCTGTGCAAAAGAAAAGCAGGTAACTAATAAGAACACTATACTGATGCTGTATGTTTTTACCTGTTTGAGGTACGAGCAGGAATAAATTTTTGCCATTATGTTTTTTAGTAAAACTATGTTTAAAACATGCGGCCAGCATAGTATAAAATCGAACATCTTAACAGCGCAGATCTTTCTGCATCCTTAAAGGAGTAGAAAATAATTGCTGCTCTATAACAGAAGGATTTACCCCGGCAAAAATTTTAAAATCTCTGATCATGTGCATTTGATCATAATAGCCTGCTTCATGTGATATTTTTATCCAGCTTAGTTGTGGAAAGGCTTCCCGCAGCCGGTATGCTTTTGAAAATTTCAGAATGCGGGCATATAATTTTGGATTCATGCCTATTCTTTCCTTGCATTTTCTTTCAAACTGCTTCATACTAAGGCATGACAACGAAGCTATTTTTTCTATGGCCATATCCCCATTATTATTCAACAAAATTTGTACTTGCTGAATCAAACGGTAGTATCTGCTTCAGGTTATTGGTACGCTTTAAAAGAAAATCTTCAACAATTGTTTTACCTTCTGCCAGGCTCGCTGTGTTTTGCAGTTGTTCATTGATACTTCTCATTTCAGTAGTAAAGAAAAGCCTTGCATCAAAACCTTCATCAAACAATTCATGCATGGGAATGCCTAGCATACGATACATGCCACCGGGAAGAAAATCAACCCGTATAGCTTTCAGTCCTTTTTCAACTTTAATATTAACCCGTGAAAACTGCGGGCCAATCATCATACTAAGCGATTGTTTGTCAAAACCATCATCCGCTGTTCTGCTCATTGATACAGGAACATTGCAATAAAACATCAGCGATTGAAACGGTGTAGGAGGATAAGGCGTTACTACATTGCTTACACCTTCAGGCAATTCAGCATTTACAGTTGATATGTTCAGCACATATTCCTGCAAAGCCGGATGCGGTATGTATATTTTAACTTCCAATGTAAGCAGTGCGTAACAAAGAAACGCCTTATTTAATACGGGTAGTATATAATTGCTGATGTACTGCCTTTAACCGGTCAACGGGCATTTTAATCGACTCTTCTGTCGTATGTCATTAATCCGTTTGTTTCTACTTCCACATCGGTTGTTTGTGTATACACAGCAGCTGATAATCCTTTTTCAATAAGATGAGGAATGCGGTCGATGAACTCTAGCATATCTTGTAAAAACTTCATCCTTATTTTTAAACGATATATAGCCCCAGTTATTTTTATCCTGCCAGGTATGTCCTTCCAAAGGCAAACCAAGGCCACCAAATTGACCCAGCACAAGTGAGCGGCCACTGCCATATATATCAGCATCCGGCATCAGTGGTTCAGGATAATTATGCAGATCCATGATATGTCCTACATTGACAAAATTTCCACCACTGGCTGTATTAATCAATCTTGATGGATCTTTCGCCATTGTCCATTCTGCAATTTCTTTTGTTTTAAATTGTCCCCATGCTTCATTAAAAGGCGTCCATCACTACGATAGAAGGAAAATTGTACAGGTCTTCCACGATCTGTTTCCACTTCTCTTTAAAAATACTTTCAGACTCTGGTGTACGATTTTTATCTGTTGCACCTCCATATATGCCCTGGTCTCATCTCCCATCTATTTCCCATATCACCACTGGGCATATCCTGCCATACCCAGCATACCCAGTTTATCACAGTAATTATACCAGCGGGCTGCGTCAACTTTAACATGCTTACGTATCATGTTAAAGCCCATCTCTTTTGTTTTTTCAATATCAAATTTCAATGCTTCATCAGTAGGTGCGGTGTACAAACCATCAGGCCACCAACCCTGGTCAAGCGGGCCATACTGAAATACAAATTCATTATTCAATAACATTCTTTGTACACCATTTTTATCAACGCCCATAGAAATTTTCCGCATGGCAAAATAACTTTTCACTTCATCTATTATTTTTCCTTTGCGTGAAATAGTAATTATAAGATCATACAAGAATGGATTAGAAGGCGACCATAGTTTGGGGTTATTGATTGCAAGAGAGGTATTAGTACCTGCACTGATTGATTGGGCAGCTACTTGTACTGACCCATCAAAAGCAACTACTTTCACTTCATCACCCGGTAAAAGATTTGCTGCTGATACATTTACCTTCAACACCTTGTTGTCATATTGGTGTTTGTGTAAATGAACTGATATAAGTTTTAGCAACAGATTCAATCCATACAGTTTGCCAGATACCAGTAACTGGTGTGTACCAGATGCCACCCGGCTTAACTACCTGCTTACCTCTTGGCTGCGGTCCTTCATCGCTGGGGTCCCACACTCTTACTACAATATCCTGTTGCTTGCCTTTTTGTAACAAAGTACTGATATCAAAACTAAACGGATCATACCCACCTTTATGTGTTCCTGCCAGTTTTCCATTGACAAATACATCGCATAACCAATCAACGGCACCAAAATGCAACAAGACTGTTTTATTAGCTGATGCTGTTACAGCAATAGTTCTTTTATACCAAAGCACATTATCCTTACCTACAGTTTTTCCCACACCTGATAAAGATGCTTCCACTGGAAAGGGAACCAATATTTTTCCATCAAAGCTGGCAGGAATATTTTCTTTACCACTCACCGGCCTGATGGCATATTGCCATAGTCCATTTAAGTTCATCCAATCCTTTCTTTCCATTTGTGGCCTTGGATAATCCGGCAACACATTTTGCGGATTAACATTTTCTGCCCAGCTGGTATGAATTTTTCCGGGCACCATGGCCCATTCATTTTGCGCCGATCCATATAATGCGAATAATATGGACAATGATAATATGGTTACTCTTTTTCTGTAGTGTGTAGTGATAGTGCTAAGCATCTTTTAGAATTTATTACCGGTATCGTTGGTATGTATGATCGATAGCCTAAATTTATAACATATAATAACAAATCAATACTTATTATGGTAAAAAGATTATTACCGCTTTTTGTATTCATCATCCTCTTTGAGCAGGTTATTGCGCAAGACAACAATGCTGTTAAAAACATCAGCACTTATTTTACAGCAGAAAAAAAATACCTGGTATTGCCTGTAAAAAATGGTGCCCCTAAAAGAAATATTGAATTATGGGTAGATGGTGTAAACACCCGCTTTTTTGATATAGAACTGGCTGAAGATAAGGCGGACTGGTACGCCTATTTACAAATAGATGAATGGAAAGGCAAGCCGATTGAATTACGGGTAGATAAAGTTGGAGTTACTTCAAACGTTTTTTCTCCTGTTATGCAAAGTGATGCCGACAACAGCAACAATACATTATACAAGGAAAAATTGCGTGGTCAATTTCATTTTTCACCAAAACGTGGCTGGACAAATGATCCCAACGGAATGGTTTATTATAATGGAGAGTATCATCTGTTCTTTCAGCATAATCCATACGGACGTGGATGGGGAAATATGACATGGGGACATGCAGTAAGTAAAGACCTTATTCATTGGAAAGAACTGGACGATGCGATACATCCCAATCAATCGGGGCCTGTATTTAGTGGTAGTGCTGTTGTCGATAAAATGAATACAAGTGGGTTATCAAAAAATGGTAACCCTGCTATGGTTATGTTTCATACAGGTGCAAGAGGCTGGGGACAATACATGAGCTGGAGTACAGATGGACGTAGTTTTCAAACACAGGAAGCTGCAGTTGTGCCCCGTATCAACAAAGACAACAGAGACCCAAAAGTTATATGGCATGAACCAACAAAAAAATGGATCATGGTAGTATGGGTTGAAAGAGGTAATAACGAACAACACACCATGCAGTTTCTTACATCACCTGATTTAAAAAACTGGACAATGGCAAGTGCTGTTAATGGTGGTATCGGTAATGACAGGTATTTGTTTGAATGCCCGGAATTTTATGAATTAGCTGTAGAGGGAACAACGGGTATAAAAAAATGGGTTTTAACAGGTGCTAATACACAATATGCTATCGGCACATTTGATGGAAAAACATTTACACCTGAAACCGAAAGATTACAAAACCAGCATGGCCGTGATTTTTATGCGCCGCAAACATTTACGGATGAACCTAATGGCAGACGTATTGAAATAGGCTGGTGGCGTACTTACACAGATAAAGAAGGTATGAGTTTTAATCAATCCATGAGCATACCAATGGAACATAAGCTGGTTCAAACATCTGAGGGAATAAGACTTACCCGCATGCCGGTAAAAGAATTAGAAATACTAAGAACAAAGAATTACAATATTGGAAAAATTTCCCTCAAAGAAACTAGTACCAATCCTCTAAAAGATATCAATATTGAACTGGCCGAAATACATCTTGATATTGAACCGGGAAAAGCCAAAGAAGTTACTTTAACGATAAGAGGTGTAGCAGTAATATACGATGTAACTAATCAGCAATTGACAATTGATGGCGTAAAAGCACCGGCCCCATTACAAAATGGCAAGCTCAGTTTACTGGTATATGCAGACCGCACAGGCATTGAATTATTTGCTAACAACGGATTATTATTTATGCCTGTTAATATAAACCTGGCTGATGATAACCGTTCACTATCCTTATCTGCTAAAGGAGGTTCTGCAAAAATTTCCAATCTTGTTGTGTATGAATTAAAAAGTATCTGGTAAAAAGAAACTGTTTGAAAGAATTTTTATTACCTGATAACAATGAGTTGTTTGGATGGAGTATTTAATTCCCCTTGTTTTACAGCAGGGCGATTACATTGCCCCAATGCATAATAAATAACGACAAAAATGAGGATGGTGCTTAAACACCCGCCTCCCAATTTTTTTGCCCCGTAACCTGCTATTAATGCTCTTAACCATTTTGGCATACCAAATCATTTAATAGAAAGAAAAATGTCCTGTTACTAAATACAAGCATCAGGCCAAATAATTTTACCTGTTTTTTATATTTCCTCCTACAGGCAATCCGCTAGGTACAGATGCAGGTATTCTTTTGTCATATTTATCATCATTTAAGGTATTAAGAAATTCTATGATGATATTTATATTCTTAAATTCTACTTTCAGCTTTTTAGCAAGACTATCTAACTGCCCTCTGTTTACATTTTTATTGGGTAGTTCTTTTCCTTGCAGGTCTTCGTAAAACGTTAATACATTTTCAAGTGTTTGTATTTTGCCGCTGTGCATGTATGGCCTTGTCATCCGCAAATTTCTGAGTGTGGGTGTACGAAACGCATAAGTTGACTGATACCCAGAATCAGATTGTATTAATTTGTCATTATCTGCTACGCCAAGTATATGCGTTTTAAAATCTGAAAACATTGGCCCGCTATGACACCTTGCACAACCTGTTTGAATAAACAATTTCATCCCCTCCAGTTCACGGGTTGATAAAGCAGATTTATCACCCCGCATATATTTATCAAACCTTGAATTATTGGCTACCAATGATCTTTGAAAAGCAGCCAGCGCTTTACTGATATTTTCAATAGTTATATCATCATCTTCGGGAAAAGATTTTTTAAACAGCTTCTTGTACTCCGCAATCAGGTTAATTCTTTTTACTACCTGTGCAGCAATTTCTTCCTCACCAAAATTATGGCCCCTCATTTCTTCCAGTGTTTTAACAGACATCATCGCCTGCTGTTCAAGTCCTTTTGCCTTCAGGTCCCAAAACATAAGTGCAGTTTCCGGGGAATAATCGCCTTCACTGTTGATGCCATTGAATGCTATATTGAGTAAGGATTGTGAGTTCCGTTTTGTAAAAGGAATATCATTGCGCCGGTTGAACTGTCTTTGTTCACCAAGCCCTGTTCCGTTTACACCAATCGATAACTCAAGGCTTTCTGCATAGCCAAATTCAGGATGATGGCATGTTGCACAGGCCACATCTTTACCGCCTGACAATACTGGGTCATAAAAAAGTAACCTGCCCAGTTCTATTTTCTCAGTTGTGGAAGGGTTGTTTTGAGGAGAGAGATAATCAACCGGCAATGCATCAATAGAACCAAAATCACCCGGTGTTTCTTTCTTATGCACAGGCTTATTACTGTTTCCGGACTGACATGCGTTGATCAAAAAACAATCGCTGCAAGAGCTCCAACAATACAATATGACCACCTGAACTGCATGTTGCCTTATACTTTATATTTCAAATTCATACTTGTCATAAACATCTGCCACTATTTACAATACTCATCCATTCTTTGCTGTGCATAATCAGCTCCCAGTTCTTTCGCTTTTTTCCAATCTTCACATGCTGCATGTTTATCACCCCTATTCAACTGTGAGTTTCCTCTATTAAAGTATGCTACAGGGTTTTCTGCATCTAATTCAATAGCCCTTGTATAGTCAGCTATTGCTGCATCGTACTCTCCTGCATCATCTTTGTTAGATGCCCTGTTAACCAATGCATCAACAAAATTCGGTGCCAATTCTATGGCTTTATCATAATCACGGCGGGCTGCTTTCCATGTATATAATTCATCTTTTGCAATAGCTCTCGAATACCATGCATTCGCATCACCAGGATATATTTTAATAGCAGTAGAAAAATGAATCACTGTCATGCCAAGATTCTGATTATGGTAAGCTGCCATGGCTTTATCAAAATAATCGCCATACAATGCAGTATCCATGGGTGGAAAAACCTGGTTGTCTTTATCACCCATCGCACCATAGCCATCCAGTTTACAATCGTACACATATCCCTTGCAATAAAGATCAATAGCCCAGTAGATCAGGTTTTCTTCATCAACCGGAAATTCAGTTGCATCAGCAGTCATCTCCCAGTGATCATTTTCCTTTTTAATTTCCCTGATCGTATACATATAATGCGTGGTTAAGAAACCAGCCAGTTCTTCCAACTTATTTTTACTATCCGAAATAAAAACAACATCATAAGTTGCCAGCGCATTATCTTCTATTCCTGTCTTTTTCCTTTCTGCATATACATCAGCAGCCAATGCCATTTCGTTTGCAAAATTTTCATTGAATTCCTCCTGTATAAAATACCTGTTCTCCATTGTTTATCAATTACGGTTAAGATAGTGCTAAGGTAATTATTATAATACTCTTTACTGCGCATTCAAACCAATAGACCCAAAAGAATATTCTTACGGAAAAAATTATGTACGCGGCTGCATTACTACTGTCATCGCCTGTTGCGTCGCACTCTTCAACTGCATCAATTCTACTGAGCAATTATCGAACTGTCTATAATCTATTAGCAAGAAAGCATTATTTAATATATTAGTGGTACGATGAAAGTACTTTACCAGCAAGGAACATTCCGGCTATTTCTTTTACTGTTATTACTAACTTTTTTGTACTCCTGCAATAGTGGAAGAAAAATAACAACACCTGATACCCGAACAACTACTTTTTTCATGACATCGGATATGCACTATGGCATTAATGATTCTATCTACATCATCAATAGCAGAATTATTGATGAAATGAATACTTTACCCGGTCAATGGTTCCATTCCGAATACTGTCAATTTCAAAGTTGGAATACCCAAAGGCGTTATCATTTCCGGCGACCTGACTGACAAAGGAGATGAAAAAAAATGAAGGTTTTTGCTGATATAATGAAAGTAGATGGAACAGGTGCGCTTCATTTTCCTGTTTATGAAGGATTTGGCAATCATGATGGTGGTATCAAGTCGGCTTTGTACGAAACGGTATCAAAAAAAGAAATTTTCAACGCAAGAATATTGTTGCCGTTTCAAAAGATAGTCTTCATTATTCTTTTAACATGGGTAATGTACACATGGTAAATCTGAATTTATATCCCGGCAATAAATGGGTAGATAGCTGTGACTGGTGTAAATATTTTAAAGAAAGTTTCAGGGAACCACAGTTCAGTTTAGTATTTTTTGAAAGAAGATCTTGAAAAAAATGTCGGTAAAACCAATCGTCCGGTTGTATTACATTTTCATTATGGTTTTGATGAATGGGGCATGAAATGGTGGACAAAACCGGAGCAGGATGCTTTTTATGAAGTGATCCGTAAATATAATGTGGCAGCAATTCTTTTCGGACACTCACATGTTTACCTGCGGGATGTATGGCGCGGCATACCTGTCATCTGTGCAGGCTCCTTGCAAAAAAATAGACACCCGGCGAATTTTTGTAATACAAATACAGCACAACAAAATGTATGTTGCCGTAAGGGAAATTGGCAAATGGGTTGACCTGACAACTATTCCGTTAAAGCCCGTTCGTTAAACATTCGGATGTTTAAAAAACTTATTCTCCGAGCCAGCTTTTCAAAATAGTGTTTTGTATCATCAGGATTATGTATGCGCTTTATTTCAAAACTCCTTTCCTTCTTATTTGTTATACCTATTTCTTCTTCTTTTTTACCTGACGACGTAAGCCACAGTAATTTAATTTTATCACCCGGGTTTTGAAGCAGCCAGCAAATCATTAAACTGTTTTGCATTTAGCTTATTCCCATTTACTTCCAGTATTGTATTTGGCCATGTATCCTTTATTCCATGCCGGCGACTGCCATTCAACATTTGTTACACTTATAAACTGATCGGTTACCGTCTCTTACACCTGAAAACGTACGCCTATCCAGGCTCCAGGTACTTCTTCGGAAGTAGTATCAATTGATAGACCAGCATACCCAAGGTAGGTTGGATAATCAACAGTCTTTAATGTGTAGATATAGCTAAAAAAATCACGAGAGAAACACCTGCTATTTTTTCTGCTTCCTTTCTGAATTCATCTTCTGTAAAACCTCTGTTCTTTTGTTTATAATACTTATTGTACAACAGTCGCATTAGCGCATCCAGCGATTGTTTATTTTTTGTTTCATGTCTTATTTTAAAATCAAGTAACAATCCCAATGCAGGGCCTTTATCATACGGAGAAATAGTTTTGTTTACTTCATCTCCCGTTCTGCCAAACGGACCTTCTGACCATGTATTGAAACTTGCATCAGCTGGTGTTTGAAACTACGCCCCGGTTTATTCTCGTAACTTTTAATGGCTGATTGAAAGGTTTTTAAAACATCATCGCTGTTTGTAAGGCCGGCTCTTTTTAAAATGATATACTCGTAATACACGGTAACTCCTTCTGACAACCAAAGCATTTTAGTAACACTGCCTTTATCATAATCAAAAGGGCCAAGCTCTATGGGTCTTATTCTTTTAACATTATAATGATGAAAATATTCGTGTGCCAAAAAATTATATGTTCCTATACGGGCTTCCTTTGTTGTAAGGCCCTTACCATCAAAAGAAATAGAACTGGAATTAAGATGCTCTATACCACCGCCACCGGGACCAAGGCCCAGAAAAGTATAGTGTGTATAAGGAATATCACCAATTATATCAGATGCAGCCGTAACTATCTTTTTTATATCATTCATAAAACCGGCCTTATCAAAATCAGCAGGCTTGTACGTATCAAAATAATGCGGAATGCCTTTTACCGTGAATGAAGGAAGTGATTCCAGATTGGCCATCAGTATCGGGCTGTCATATAAAACATCGTAATCTGCAGCCCGGTAAGTTGCAGCAGTTCCTTTAACAAGATCGAGGCCTGTAGAAATTTTACTCCAGTTTTTATTGGGAATAATAGTGACTGAAACCGGTTGCTGAATCATACCTGCTGGATACAAAAACATACCTGCAGGAGAAATATAACCTCTTTCTTCATCCAGGTAATTTGATGCTACAAAAATTCTTTCAGTACCTTTTACAGTATATGATACAGTGAAAGAAGAAGCTTTTTCTGTCTTTACAGTCCAGCTATTCTTGCTTGATTTTTCCCATTGCAACGATTCTCCTTTATTATTCTTAGCGGAAAAATCCCCTGATGTTATTAGCAAAATCAAGTATCTGGTAATAGCCTGTTGTCCATACAGGCATTTTAAGTTCAATCGTATTGTTTGTAGCGCCTTCATACTTCATCACTACATGATAGAGATGGGAAGCAGGCTGCGGCATTGAAACAGTAAATGAAATAGCAGTCGTATTTTTTTGTGCTACAAGAACAGTAGCCATTAAAAGAAAATATACAGCCCCAAAGTATTTGATACATGCAGGGCTTATTGCCATACTTTTTATAAACTGTTTCATGAGTTAATTATTTATGCCAGCATTAGTAAACAATGTTGTATTGTTTCTCCAAAGCTAACAGACCAACAGAAGCTTACCCATCCTTTATTTAGTAATTTATTTACTTAAATTAACCATCCTGCATAGAAAAAGCCCCTGCATCATTACAATACAGGGGCTTTGTTACGTTTTCAAACTTTAGTTTTTAGCTATATCAAATTTTTTGAAAATGGCTCTTACACTTGTTTGAATCTCTTTTGCCGTCATGTTGCGGCTATCAACTTCATCGGTAGTCCAGCCCTGCCAAACTGTTTTTTCTGTATCTGCATCCATCATTGTAATGGTTACAGTTCCTTCTCTTGAGGTTACATCATAATTATCATAACCCATAAACTGGGATGGATAATACACATTGATGATACGGCGTGAGTAAGGATTGTAAAAGCTACGGGTAAATGGTCTTGAATAAACGGCATCAGATTTTTCTTTTGTCGTTCTCTCCACCAATACGTCATAACTTAACAGAACATCAGGGTTTCGTTTTGTTTCCCGCCAACCGGCAGTTTTTTCCAACTCTTTGGTAACGGCTGCCCTTACTTTCTGTTCAGTCAGGTCATTACTTTTATTACGATCTTTTTTCCCTTCTCCATCCTTGTCTATCCAGGCAAAGGTTTTGTACCGGCTAAAATCCGTGGTATCATCTTTTTCAACATGTGCTGTGGGAGCACAACTTGCCAGCAACAAAGCGATACCAAAGTATCCGCTCCACAACTTCCAGTTCTTCTTCATATAAGCTCCTTTTTATTTAGTGATTACAATTAAATCATTATCACTTTATAAACGATAAAAACTGTGCCGTGAATATTAATGAGATGTGAAAGTTGTTTTAGCAAAAAGGGCTCTTGTAACAAGCAATGAAACAAATAGTTAGCAGTAGCAAGGTTTTGCTTTTATACAAAGTGCTGATAAAAATCTACAGACAGGCTGTCAGCTATGATGTTCATTCTGTTTTTATTAACAATACTCACCCTGCTAAAGCATGCTGCAACGAAGCACAGGGGATTAACTATATTTATGCAATCATTCATTACCAAAAACTCTTCTATACAGCAAGATGCTTTTCTATATTCACTCAGCCTTATCCCAATTATAACACCACCAATTCACTGCCTAAAAATTCACTGATTATATGCATAGCTGTATTCCTGTTTTTGTTTTTATTCAGGCCTTTTGGTGTAAATCCGGACGAACATACAATGAATTATGTTTTCATTTGCCTTATTCATGCGGCAAATGCAGCGCTTATATACTTTGTATTCTTTTTTTTGCTCAATAAATTTGCCGCATCATGGGTGCAGGAAGAAAAATGGAAAGTAAATAAAGCCATCATCATTATCTCTATCCTATTTTTCTTCATTGGTTTGGGCAGCTTCCTGGTAAGAGATATTATTTACACGAATCCGGATAATTTTTCATGGAAATATTTTGTCGCAGAAACAATCAATACCTTCCTGGCAGGCACACTTGTATCGGGCGGTTTTATATTATTTGATTTCTACCGTGCTGTTTAACACCAACCAAAAAAATGCAGCTACAACGGAACAGCAAATAGAAGAAACCAAAGTAACAAAGCCCCAGACGGAAACAATTATTATAACAGTAGAAAATAACAGTTTTGAAATAGACCCGTCCATTTTTCTGTTTGCAATGGCCGAAGGCAATTATACCAGTTTTTATTTCTACAAAGATGACACCATCACTAAACAGTTAAAAAGAGTTTCACTAAAGAATATTGAAGACCAGCTTGCCGGCAGTTCAACAGCTGTTATCAGAACACACAGATCATTCCTGGTGAATCCACGGCATATTGAAAAAATTACCGGTAATGCACAAGGCTACCAGTTATACTTTCCAAAAATCGACTTTGCTGTTCCTGTATCAAGAGCCCAACTGGGTAATTTCAAGGCTGTTATTCAGCCAAAATAGTTTGTTTTTCGGCCTTATTACTTGTTCGTCATCACAAATTCTTGCTCATCGTACCATAAAATTGCAGTTTTGTTAGCTGCAAAGGAAATTTGCATGCCTCATTAAAACGCATGTATGTTTAAAAGCAAAACCAACCAGCTTATTCTTCTCTTTTGTATTGTACACCTGGTACTTCATTTAATTGCCGATTTCAGATCCGGGTTTTCCGGTGACGAATTACTGCATATTCAAACAGGCAATCATCCTGCTATTGGCTATATGGAGTTTCCACCCGTTATTGGTTGGCTGGCTTTCTTGCAAAACCAGTTGGGTTTTCTGCTGTTTTTGTACACCATATTTTTGTACATATTGCTTCCCTGCTCATTCTCATTTTTTCTGCTGCCATTACTATTCAACTGGGTGGTAAAACAAAAGCGGTGCTTTTTGTTTTGCTTTGCTTGCTGATATCTCCCGGTTTTGGCAGAACACAGCAATTATTTCAGCCTGTTGTTTTTAGCGAATTGTGCTGGGTACTTGGCTTTTATCAATTGATCCGTTTCATTAAAAATCCCCAGCATCGCCATCTCTTATACCTAACCCTTACACTTGCCTTCGGTTTTCTTACCAAGTATGATATTGTGTTTTTGATTGCAGGGCTGGTGGGTCTTTTTTTCTTTGAAAAAACAAGATCCTATTTACTCCGTATTGCAACTGTTCCGTACATGCTGTTATTTCTCGCAATTATCAGCCCCAATGTATGGTGGCAATACGAACATAACTTCCCCATGTTCCAGATGTTTTAAGATTGTATGAAACGCAATTGGATAAATTAACTTTCACCGATGTTGTCAGGAGGCTTATCATAGCATTAAACCCGCTTACGCTTTTCATCTGGTTGAGTGGTGCTTTCTTTATGTTCAATAAAAAAGATAAAGAAATATTCAGGCCGGTTGCCGTTACGGTTGCACTCAACATACTGTTGCTGGCAATCAGCAAAAGTAAGGATTATTATTTCTTCTCCCCCATTATTATGCTGATCATATTTGGAAGCATCTGGGTAGAACAAAAAGTATTAAGCTTCCGAAAATGGTTGTTCTATCCTGTTACGATTGTGCTGATGTTATCCGGTATTCTTTTAATTCCATGGGGTATTAAAGTATTGCCATTACAAACATTTATTGATACTTACCACATTAAAGAAAAAGATGGCATTACCCCTGTTCATTTTGGTGAATATTATTCAAACCCGTTATGGCATCATACACTTACTGCCATCAAACATGTATATGATAGTTTACCTGCCAACGAACAACGTGATTGCCTGATATGGGGCAAGCATTACAGGCAGGCCGGTATCGCTACGCTTTATAAAAACAAGTATCATCTGCCCGATGCCTTTTCTTATCATGGCAGTTTTTATACATGGTCTCCTGCTGGTAAAATACCTGCAACCATTATTGCTTTTTCAAATGGCGAAGCAGGGATCGATTTTTTTCAACCGTATTTTGATTCGGTAATTGCAGTTGCCAAAGTGCATAATCCCTATGCAGAAACAGAAAAAGATATCTGGCAAACCGTTTATGTTTGTAAAAGTCCGCGGCAGGATTTTACAACAATGAAAATTCTTTTTAAGGAAAGAATTTTTGAATAGTCTATTGTCGCATTCTGCCTTTATTTTGTCGTTCCTGTACAACATGCTATAGACTGGCAGTTATTACATTTGCTGTATCAATAAAAGTAAAATGGCACAAGATATCAATGATCCGAAAAGTATTACTGCCTATATTCAGCAACTGGAACCCGGTTTTGCTGTAATGATAGAAGCCATCAGGCAACTGATACTGAATAGCAGTAAAGAAATAGGCGAACAAATAAAATGGAACTCACCCAGTTTTTTTTATATGGGCGATATGAAACCCTTTGATCCCAAAGAATATAAAAGAGATATTGTAGTCATACATACCAGGAAAAATATTGCATTACTGGTATTTCCTACAGGTGCAAAAATCAAAGACACTACAGCTATTTTAGAAGGCAACTATACAGATGGCCGCCGCATGATTACTTTTAAAAACATGGCTGATGTAAAAGCAAAAGGTAAAGATTTGCAGAAAGTAATCAAACAATGGCTGGCATTGGTAGATAAATAAGCAATCTGTTTACCCTAATCCAATCTCATCATGCCTGTCCGGAATTTCAATATCCATAAAATTCTTGCGCAGTAATCTTTCTTTAAAAGCTTTTTGTACATCGTATTCGCCATGTACTAAAAATAGTTTTTGTACTTGTCGCGGATCCTGGCAGGCTAACCATTGGCTAAGGTCTTCGTAATCGCCATGTGCACTCATGCTGCGGATGCTTCCGATTTCTGCATGTACCTGGTGCTTAATACCAAATATTGATACCTCATCTGCACCTGCCATTAAGCGTCCGCCTAATGAACGTGGTTCGCAATAACCGGTAAGTAAAATGGAGTTGCGTGTATTTTCAATGGTATTGCTGATATGGTGTTTTACCCTTCCTGCATCAGCCATACCACTTGCAGAAATAATAACGCAAGGTTCATTGCGATAGTTCAATGCTTTTGATTCATCCACCGTTTTTATGTACCGCAATCCTTCAAAGGAAAAAGGATCATTATCCATTTTTAAAATCTTTTGGATATTTCTGTTAAAATAAACCGGGTATTTTTTTACAAGGTCGGTGGCTTCCATACTTAGTGGACTGTCAAGGAAATAGTCCAGCTTGGGCAAGCGGTTCTCCAGTTCCAATTGATTCAATGCAAACAAAATTTCCTGCGTTCTTCCTACACTAAAGGCAGGCATTACCAGTTTGCCTTTTTTCTGCAAGCAGGTTTTTGTGATCCATTCCAGTAAATGATCGGGTGTTGTAAACACTTCATCATGCAGGCTGTTGCCATAGGTTGATTCTAATAAAATAAAATCGGCTTGCGGAAATACTTCAGGTGATTTTAATATCACATCCCGGTAACGGCCTACATCGCCGCTGAATGTAAGATGACGCACTACCCCATTTTCTCTTATGCGTAAGTGTACACAGGCACTGCCAATAATATGTCCTGCATCCGTAAACAACACTTCCACATCATCAATTACCTGGCGCCAGGTACCATATTCTACCTCTGTAAAATGATCAAAAGATCTTTTTGCGTCTTCTACAGTGTATAAAGGTTGCAGGTAGGGTTGCCCTTCTGCTGCTCTTTTTTTATTGCTGAATTTTACATCGCTTTCCTGTATTTCGCCGGAATCTTCTAATAAAATTTTAGCCAGTTCTTTCGATGCGGGTGTACAAAATATTTTTCCGCCAAACCCTTCTTTTACCAGTTTGGGAATTAAACCGCTATGATCGATATGCGCATGAGAAAGGATCATTACATCTACTTCACGGGCTTCAAAACCAAACTCACGGTTCATCGATTCTGTATCGGCTCCCATTCCCTGGAACATACCACAATCCAATAAAATTTTTGTACCGTTTTTTAAAGTGAGCAAATGTTTTGAACCGGTAACGGTTCTTGCTGCACCATGGAAAGCAATTTTCATACGTTGTATTTAAAAGGTGTTATACAGGTTGAGAAGTTAAAAGGTTCAAGAGGTTTAAAAGGTTTAAGCAGTTCAAAACGTTTTCGCTGTTATCCATTATCACATTTTCTCTTTCTCACATTCCCAAATCTCCAAATCATCTCATCTCCAAATTTCCAAATCATCAAATTTCCAAATTATATCATCACATTTTCTTCTTAAACGACCAAGTAATATAAAAGACAGCTACTGTTTCACCAGCCTCATTATACCCGGTTGACATAGCTCTTACTGTTTTTCCTTCGCCGGTTTGTACGGATGCTTCAATGGCTGCTTCAATTTGTAAACCATCATTGCAAATAAATTTTGTGCGGCCTGTTGCTTTTTTAAAATACTGTGCTTCTAAACCAGTAACCAGCATAGATACAGCAGGCTTTCGTTTATACAAATAAGCCATTGATAATGCACCTGTACTCATTTCTGCTGCCATAGCTAAACAGGCAAAGTAGGTAGACCGGAAAGGATTTTTTGTGAACCATTTATAAGGTACTGTTACTTCACATCTTTCTTCAGTCATTGCTTTTACCCTGAGGCCTGCAAAAAAAGCACTGGGCAATTTCGTAAATAAAAACAACCTGAATTTTACAGGGTGCTTTACGAGTTGTATGAAAGATGTGGAAACTGTACTCATTTACTGGCCTTTGTATTGCTTTGGATCAAATGCTGCAGGTTTCCAGTCATTGAAAAAACCTACTACAGCTGTTCTATCATAGCTCTTGTCTTTCTCCAGGTAAGATGAGTTTTGTGTATGGATCAGTTTTCCTTTGTCGTCCAGTATCAGGAAGACAGGAAAACCAAAACGCTGCGGATAGCTATACTTAGCCAGCAGTTTTTCGTTTGTATTTTCTTTGCTGTAATTCATGTGATACACTACATAATTAGCAGTTACCAGTGAGTCTATTGATTTATCGGTAGTAACATAATCATTAAACCTTGCACACCAGATGCACCAGTTTCCACCTATTTGTATCAGTACATGTTTACCTGTTGCTTTTGCTTGTTTTACGGCTTCTTCAATTTTCTTTTCTGCATTTTCTTCTGGTTTGTACAGTTTAAAGTTTTTCATATCCTGCGAAAAAGCTGTACCTGTAAAAACGATGGCTATTAATAACGTGAGAATCTTTTTCATAATTACTATTCCTGTTTAAAATTATTTTGCTACTAAGTTACTACAACCTTTTCTGAATATAACATTTGCAGCACCGGCAGTACACACCCATTATTGCTGATAGTTGTTACAGGTGCACAAGAGTGCGACGCAACAGTCGATGATAGTAGTAATGCAGCCGGGTTTATTAAAACCTTATTTTGTTTTATCAAATGCTACAATAGTTGCTACCGCTTTGTTATCGTTGGCATTTACTTTAAAATAAATAGTACCTGCACTTGTATTACTGTATGATGCATTGCGGATAAGAATACTTTGCAGCGCTTCATTTACTTTGGCAGCATAGCCCGACTGTCCGCTATTGCTGATAGCATTGTTCAGCTGGTTATAATCAAGCTGGTCCTTACTTGATACAATGGCGATAAAATCTTTGTTGCCGATACTATCTGCTTCAAGCGACTGTGCTTTGGGAAATAAACGATACCCTGTAATACCCATGTAAGGTGAATGCTTGGACACTGTTTCTCCTGATTTTAAATAAGGGAACAGCACCATGCTTTTTCCATTTTCATCCTGTCCGAAAATATAGATATAACATTCAGTGGCATTTTTTACTTCCATTTTAAAACGTGTACCTACTTTAATAGGAGATACCGTTTGAAATGTATTGCCACCTGTTGATCTTAATTGTATGTATTGTTTATCGGCATTGTTTACCAAACCGATATTGCATTCCAGCGGAATATTAGCTACAGTACCTCTTTTTGGTAAAGGGTCTACACCATACGCCTCTCTTGCATAGTTTTTAAAATCGCCATAGCGAACCCAGCCAATTCCATCTTTACCCCATTCTGGCCCCCAGCTGTTCATGATCTGGAATGCGCCACCAAATTTTCTGTCATCATAACCAATTACACACATGGCATGGCCACCCATACCTACCTGCGATGCATCGGTACCGGATGGTGTCCATAACTCTCTGCCCATCATATCCTGCATAAAACTTTGTCCCACCATCATACCAATTACAACCGGTGCATCTTTGGCAAGGTGTTCTTTTAAAGCTCTTATGTTGAGTGTTTGTGAGTTACCATCTGTCAATCTTGTAAATCCCTGTATTTTATATTGACTGGCTTGTTGTTTCTGGCTTCCATTAGGTAAAGCTGTACAATCCTGGTCGTTGTAAGGAAACTGGGATAATGGTAATGCACCCTGCTGCGACATTTGTTCCATGGCTCTTTGGATATAAGAACCCTGGCAATCATCCAACCCTATCTGGTTGTACATAAATGAGGGGCTGAATTTTATCTGGTTGGGATCTACACCTGTTGATGCAGCTTCTAATACTGTTCTTGCTGCATAGGCACTGCTCCATGCCACACAACTTCCCTGCTGGCCCTGGTTACCACGGGCAGGTGCAAAACGCAAAAGAGATACTGATTCCGGCAAAGGATTTTTTCCTTTATCATCTTCCAGTCCTTCGTATACGGAATGCTTTGTTAAACTCTGCAGGATTAAAATTATACCCGCTCTGCGAAAACAGGTTTTGCGCTATCTGCGATACATTACAACCGCTTTTACCCATGAAGAAATAAGCAGCTGCTGCAATGACAACTAACAAAATAATTCCTTTTCCTTTAAATAGGCCAAGAAGCATTGGCAATAAAGAAAATAACCCGCCACCACCGCCACCGGGTAAATTGGGGCCGTTTCCACCACCACCCTGGTCGTCATTATAATCATTCTGGTTACTGTCTTGCGGATCATCTGTCATCCTGATAGGCATAGTGTAAAGTTTTAGTAATTAAATGTAGTGAGTTCAGTTGAAATAGTAATGCACAATCCAGTGTTAAAGACGGGAAATTTTCAAGAAAGTCGCACCAATTTCAAATAACTTTCGTCAAATTTGACAAATACCTTTTCATTTATGCGCAAGACCCTACTCTGTCTCTCCTTTTTTTTGTTCACCTGCTTTGTAATCCATGCACAAAAAGTATCTGGCAAGCTTAGTTTTGAACAGGGAAAAACGTTAACCATCACCGTAGATGTAAAGAATACTATTGCCCAGCAGGCTATGGGGCAATCGATAGATTTTAATGTAACCGGCAAAGCCACTCATTTTTATACAGCTACCAATGTAGCAGAAGATTTTTTCACTTTGCATCATGAAGCGAAACAAATGAGTTTTGCTTTTGACGGTATGGGAGCAAAAAAGAATTTCAGTTCTGATAACAAAAAAGATATGGATGGCCAGTTGGGTGAGCCTATCAAAAAATTATTATCGCAAAAATATGATCTTATTATAGACCCAACAGGTAAGGCTGTAATGGTGAACCCTGAAAAATTTGAAGCACCTAAAACAGATGAACGCTTAGTAGTGATTGTAAATATGCTGAAGGACCTGACAGGTATTGTTAACCCTCCTCAAAAAGGAACCAATAGTTTTTTTAAAGTACTGCCCGATAATGAAGTGGGTATTGGTGATAGCTGGACGGTAGAAAATAATACTGAAAATGAACGTTCAACTACTGTTCATACTTTATCTGCCATAACTGATTCAACGATTGTAGTAGATTTTACATCAAAAGCCACTACTACACAAAAAGGAGAAATGATGGGAATGGAAACCAGTACCAATATGAAAAGTACTACCACCGGTAAAATCATTCTCGATAAAACCACCGGTATCATCAAAGAAAAAACCAGCACTACCGATGCAACAGGCAATACAGAGGCTATGGGAAATAGTATGCCTGTAACCGGAAAAATGACGATTACAATTGTGGTAAGTAAGTCCTGATCAATAAAAATATTTTTGTTACCAGCACGGGTGCACAGGGCATCTTTGTTGCTGCGCTCCGTTCATCTGCATATCATTGGGCATCTTAGCGGTGTACAACCTGAATAACCAGGTATTATTTATCAGCAACAGGCAAACCTGCTTTTGCCGCAATATCACGCCAGTCGTAATAATGAAATACACGGCCATTGGTCATGGCTACAAATAAACCATTCGGAAATTTTGCACCGAGGTTAACATTTGTAACATCAGAGCCATCACTTTCCATCGTAGATACAGGAACCTGTGCCAGTAAAGTATGTTCATTTACATTACCACTGCTTCCTTCCCTGGGGTAAATCATAAATGTATTAGCCTGCTGGTTAGAGACAAGGATATACCCTTTAGTTGCCGATGTTTTATAAATCGAAATACCTTCATGATCTGATGTAAAACCTGTAGTGGCAAACAAAGCCAGTTCATTATTATTATTTGCCGCAGGGTCGGCCATGTATTTATGTACGCCTACTGTTTCATCTGAGTAATAAATGTATCCCAGTTCATTATCAACAGCAATAGATTCAATTTCTTTTTTACCACTATACTTACCAAATTTTCTTACCAGCTGCATAGCCAGCTTACCATTTTCATCTATTAATTTATACTGCCACAGGTAACCATCCGCAGGCCCTGTCTTTCTGCCTGCAATAACAAAGATCGCCTTATCGGATGGCCTGGTGTATAATGCAACACCCATTGGCGAACGAAGTGTTTCTCCTGCAAAAACTTCCAGGCCACCATTATCAATTGCTTCCAAAGCGGGTAACGAATAAAAACGGAGCTTATTGGTTTCTCTTTCTGTAACAACAGCAATATCTGTTTTCTTTCCATTTAAAATAAATCCGTAAGCGATGTCAACATTATTAGGTCTTTGTAAGCCCAAAACTTTGTTTACAATTTTTCCTTCCAGGTCAAAAGCATACAAACCACCATTAGTCTGTTTTATCAGTTCCGATAACAAGACTTTTTGTTGCGTCAACTGGGTTGATCCATATTGCAGGATCATCAGTATCAAACATTACTTTCTCTGTGATTACCACCGGCTTTATTGCATCCGGTGCAATGGTCATCTTCTTTTGCTGACCGCAGGAAATAAAATACAATGCAATAAAAAACAAGACAGTACGCAACATCATATAATTAAAATGCTTTTCGTAATTGATTAAATCATATAATGAAGATTGAGTAAGCAAATATTTCACTTACCCAATCTTCATTGTAAACCAGTACTACTATTTTAGCAGATCGAACTTAACACCCAGGTTAAACTTAGGTCCGTAATATTCTACCTGTGCAGTTCTGCCTTTTACTCCCTGGTAATAACGTAATGGCTGGTTAGTTAAATTATTCGCTTCAGCAAATATTCTCCATTTTGGATTGATAGCATAAGAAGCATTTGCATCTAAAAAGAATTGTTTGTCATAGTATCTGTCAAAAAAGCTGTCTTCATTGTATCCTGCATCATCACTATCATCTACATAAGCAGCAGTGTAATTACCAGACAAACGAACCACTACTTTTTTAGACTCATAACTTAATGAAGTATTAAAGATATGTGGTGCAGCACCCGGCAATTTCACATTACTGCGCACCAATGTTCCCGAAGCATCATAAATACCGTCTGCTTTTGAATGTGTGTACGTATAGTTAAGATACACACCGAATCCTTTCCAGAAGCCAGGCAGAAAATCTAACTGTCTTTGTACTGCAACTTCAAAACCATAAACGGTAGCACCATCACCATTTCTTCTTTGCGAAAAATCCCATCTGTCACCCGCAGCAATTGGGTTTGTTACACCCGGAAAATCGGCTGCAAATTTTTCCGTTGTATAATTATTATCAATGTAGGTATAGAAGAACTTATCTAATTTTTTATAGAACACACCACCTGAAACAAGACCTACTGATTTGAAATAATTTTCTACCATCAGGTCAGAGGTTTGAAGATTTTACTGGATCCAGTTCAGGATTACCAACACTTATTTCATTATCACCTGTATTTAAATTAAAATAAGGAACGAGATCGTAATACTTAGGCCTTGCCAGTGTATTTGTCCATGCTGCTTTCAATACAAAATTGGCATTGACTCTGTACTTCAGGTTAATGTTGGGCAATACATCCGTATAATCGTTCTTTAAACGCACCTGCCCTTTCAAATCTTCTTCATCTTCTACGATATTACCCAGGTAATTGATAGCAGTGTGCTCAACCCGTACACCAATATTAGCAGATAACTTTTCGGTAAGGTCTTGTTTCAATGTTACAAAACCTGCAGTGATGGTTTCCTTTGCTTTATAATTACCAGCTAAATATTCTGCAGGTGCATCTGTTTCTTCAAACAAAGCAGGGTTTTTAAAATCTAGTCTGCCTAAATATTTAGGATCAATAAACTGACCTGCTACATATTTACTACCGGGATAAAATCCACTGTTGGTTTCATCTACCAGTGGCAATAAACTGATGTTACCGAAACTTGTTGCAGGTTCATACTCAAAGAAGTTATTATCTCTTTCTTTATTCTTTGCTCTCAATCTTGCACCAAATTTTAATGCGCCTTTTTGGTTATTGATAACAGAAACAGGTAATTCAAAATTCAATTTTGCATTCAGGTCTTTTTCAAACTGATCCTGGAACTGTTCTGTCAGCTCACTTAATCTTGTATAACCGGTTAATGCGGTATTATCAGTAAGCAATGGAAATTTTTCGTCGCTAATATCCTGGTTAACGGTAATACTTCTGCGACCCAATGCAATATATCTTTCATTAGGTCTTTTTTCAGAAGCTTTAGCATACTGTACACTCCAGTTGGCTTTCAATCTGCCAAATAGATGATCTCCTTTTAAAGACAGCGAACGAACTCGCTGGTCTTCGAGGCGACGATTCTCACTACGGTTGTTATCTAAACCACCTTTTGTCTGTCGTAATACTTCTCCGTTTGTATAACCTGTAATGTCTCCTTGCGCATTATAAATAAGATCTGTTGCGTAATCCTCCTCATCACCGCGGTAACGGCGGCGAAGACGAAAACGATTTTCTTTATCATCTCTCCAGTTATAATTTCCGGTTAGTGTAAGTGTATGTAAAGGTGTGATTTTATAATCAACTGTTGCGGCAACACTTCTGCGGATGCGCATTTCATTATACACCCTTACATCGTTGTCGCCAACAAATATTTTTCCATTTTCATCTTTCAACCATGCATTTTCAACGTTATCTGAGCCAAATACATTGCGGTTAAATGAACCACTCACTACAAAACCCAGTTTATCTTTTGCAAAGCGATTACCCACAACAACATTCGCAGTGCCTACAAAACCATTATCTCTTATCGGGCTGTATCCACCTGCTACTGTACCAGAGATACGCAAGCCATTAGGAGCAGAACGTGTAACCAGGTTTACTGATCCACCAATAGCATCCGCATCCATATCTGCAGTAACGGTTTTATTTACTTCAACTGTTTGCACCATATCAGACGGAATCAAATCCATCTGAACACGACGGTTGTCGCCTTCAGCTGACGGAATTCTTCTCCATTAAAGGTTACAGAATTAAACTCAGGCCCCATACCTCTTACCACAATATTTCTTGCTTCACCCTGGTCATTTTGCATGGTAATACCCGGTACACGTTTTATTGCATCACCAATGTTTGCATCCGGAAAACGGCCTATCTGGTCGGCGCTGATGATGTTGGTAATATTATCACTGTTCTTTTGCTGGTTCAATGCTTTTGCCTGGCCTTTTAAACGATCACCCATTACTATTACTTCCTTACCTGTAACAAATGAACCTTACAGCACTTCAGTTAATGTAGTACCACTAGCGTCTACAGTAATATTTTTATCCAATTTTTCGTACCCGATATAAGATATAGACAGGGTATAATTTACCTGCGGGAACAGCTACTAGAAAACCAATTCTCCGTTCTGATCAGTAATGCCGCTAAATTTTCCCGGCGTTAATAATACTGATGCACCCGGCAGGCTTAAATTATCAGAATCTTTTACTTTTAATTTGAATACATTTTTTTGTGCTGTAGCTGCTGTTGAAATAAGGTGCTGTTCGGATTCTATCGTGTTTCCCTATTAACCTT
>JASGKB010000025.1:0-306338 GCA_049840675.1 Pirellulales bacterium | reverse complement strand
TAGCCGACGATGAGGACCTTCACCCCAAGTCGAAGGGGGCGGCTCGTTCGCACGCCGCCGCGAAATCGGCGTCGGGTTCGTCCGCCGGTTCGGGTTCGCGAAAGCGCGAGAGCGTGGTGTTGTCGGCCGATGCGTTGAAGCCCGATTCACCGTCTTCCGGCGCTCCGAAGGCGGCCGAAGTTCGACAAACGTCGCCGCGCAACGACTTCCTCGACGAAATCATGTCGTCGGCACCCGCACCTTCGGCACCGCTCTCCTCTCCGACCCTTACGTCCGTAAGTGGGGGAATGCATCCGCCGCGACGACCGGCGCAGACATATGTTCAGCGGCCTTCCACGGCGACAAATCGCAACGGCGATCCGAGCGATGTCAAATCCGACGTGGAAAACCTCTTTCGCAAACATCCCGGGTTTGCGGCCTGCATCTTCTTATTCTTTAGCGTGATGCTTGTATTCGGCTTATATTATATGATAAACCGTTCTTCCTCCGAGCCGGCGCCCACGACGAACGCAACGCATCGCGACTGACCGCAGGCATCCGCGGTCGACATCGCAGAGTGATGCGTGCAAGTGAGCGTTCGGTGACGAGCGCCCACTTCGGAACGGTCTGTTTCCTATCGCATCTCCCCCTCGGAACGTCGCGTCGGCGCACGACGTGGTCGGCGTATGTCGAACCTTACCGGCGACAAGTTTCTCGAACTCGTCGAAAAGAGCACTTTGCTCGAGGCGAGCGTCCTCGCGAAGTCGCAGGCCGATTTCGAAGCCGAACTTGCAGCTGGGGCCAAATCGGGAGCCACTTCTGCTCCGCCCGCCGACGGCGCCCCCGAAGCCGCGAAGACAGACGGCCAACGCTTCATCGAATATTTGCTTCGCGTCGGACTGCTTACCGAATGGCAGGCCGAAAAGCTTCTGCAAGGCCGGCACAAAGGCTTCTTCCTCGGCAACTACAAGTTGCTCAAGCATCTCGGGTCCGGCGGCATGAGTTCGGTGTTTCTCGCCGAACATAAACACATGCGCCAACGCCGCGCCATCAAGGTGCTGCCGCAGCGCGCGTCAACGATTCGTCTTACTTGGGACGCTTCTATCGTGAGGCTCGGGCCGCCGCGGCGGTCGAACATCCGAACATCGTCCGCGCCTACGACGTCGACAACGACGGCGACATCCATTTCCTTGTGATGGAATTCGTCGAAGGGCACGACCTACAGAAGATCGTCGACAGCGGCGGCGTGCTGCCCTACGAAACGGCCGTCGAATACGTTCGTCAGGCCGCCGCAGGTTTGGCCCATGCCCACAGTGTCGGACTCGTACATCGCGACATTAAGCCGGCGAATCTGCTTGTCGATCTCAAGGGAACCGTGAAGGTTCTCGATATGGGCTTGGCCCGTTTTGACGACGATGATAAGCAGGCTTCGCTCACGCAGATGCACGAAGAAAACGTGCTGGGAACGGCTGATTACTTGGCTCCCGAGCAAGCACGCGACAGTCACAGCGTCGACGCTCGCGCCGATCTTTATAGCCTCGGCTGCACGCTCTATTTCGCGCTGACCGGTCATCCGCCGTTTAACGAAGGGACGCTCACGCAGCGGCTCTTGGCCCATCAAAACAAGGAACCGGCGCCGATCACGAACGATCGGCCGGACGCACCGAAGGACTTGTTGGCCATCGCGCGGAAGATGATGGCCAAAGACGTCGCCCAGCGCTACGCCACGGCGACCGACGTCGAGCAGGCCCTCACGCAATGGCTCATCGACCGCGGTGCGATGCGCGCCGGCAATCAAGTTTTCACGCAGAACCGACCGCAGGCCGCCCGCCCGGCAGGCCCGCAACCGCCCACCGCCGCACGGCCCGCCGGTAGTCCGCCGCAAGCCCAGCGCATCATTCCCAAAGCGAAGGCCGCCGACAGCTCTGGAGCGATGCCGGCTGTTCACGATACGCTGGCCGGCCAAAACCAGCCGACGACCAAAGGCCCTGCCGGTCGCACGCCCGACAAAGCCGGCGACAGCGGCCTCGGCAAAAAGGTTCCTGTGGCGAAGTCGACCGGTTCGGGAGCCTCCCAGGGCAAAGCCCCCGACGCTTCCGGCGGCTTCAACTTCAATATCAAGACCGACGACAGCAGCGTCCTCAACACGAAGTACGGTAAGAAGCCGGCAAAACCGGGCGACAGCTCCGCCGGATCAAAGTCGGGTTCCGACAAGAAAATTTCCGATACCGCGGTCCCGACCAAGAGTAAAGTCGCCGGTAAGGACGCTTCGGGTAAGGCGAAAGCCTTGAGTGACGAGCAGGCCGCGGCCAAGCCGGCACCCAGGCCGAAGCGGAAGCAAGGAATGTCGGTCAAAGCCGTCATTCTGATGTGTACGGGCATCCTCGTGATCGCCGTGGCTTTGGCCGTCGGCTTGGTGCTGGTCTTGCAGCGTGACGCCCAGCGGACCAAAGAAGCCTTGGAAAAACGGCAGCAAGCCCCCGCCGCTCAACAAGGCGGCGAAGCGGCTCCGGCCGCACCTGCCGCAGGTTCGCCGCCAGCGGCCGCCGCTCCCGCCGCCGGTACCGCGGGCGATGTCCCAATCGTCACTCCGCTCACGCCGAAGTAGCGTCGGCGGGCGTGCTCGCTCTTCATCGCACGTCGTGCGTTCTCGCGCGGCTTTTTGCGGCGCGTCTCCGTTTGTGCACTTCTCGCACGTCTCAGGCGTCTTCCGAAGCCGGTTCTTACGCTGCCGTTTGAGGGCCATTCGGCGGGCAGAACCACGCTTTTTGTCCTGTCAAATGCAATTCTAAGTCCCCGTGTTTCAACGGTTTACGACTTTGCTTGTCTCCGGCCGCCCCTGGCTTAGCATTGAGTGTAGGCCGCAGGGGTCGGTTTTGCCGGTCCTGCGGTCTTCCGGGTACATCATTTCGCAAGCTGCGGAAGATAGATGCGACCTGCGAACTCACCGCACGCTGCGGATAAGGCCTACGACGGCCGCCCCTCACCGAACGGACTCGACCGCACGTGCCCCGCGCCAGGGCCGAGTCCTATGTCGAAGTATCACGGTCGCCAAAGCAATCGTCCGCAAGTCACCGCCGCTCGGGTTTACGAAGCCCGGCGATCGCGCGCCGGGTCAGACCGCCGCATGGCCCCCCGAGCTCGCAGCCGGGGGCAAACGAACGAGCTGCGCGTGTTTATGCCGCCGGAAACGTGGCATGAGCCTCAACCCGACGTCGCCGGCTACCGCTTCGTCGTCGAACCGGCCGGGCCCGGCTATCGGCATATCGTGACCCCGGACGAGGTCCGCGCCCGTTTGGCCATGCTGCCGCCGTCGTTCACCGCCGGCCTGCAGGTGGTCCATTTCGGCCGCATGACCCGCAAAAGCGCTCCATGCCGCTCTACGGCATGCAATGGGGCTCGGCCATCTACCTTTATCCGATCGAAGAGAACCTCGTCGAACAATACAACCACCCGCCGACTCCCGCCCAGCAAACCGAAGCCCGCATGTACGGCGGACGCTGGGAAGAGGCCAGCGGCGGCCGTTGGCGGCTCGTTTGGACGCTCGACGCCGTCCGCGACTTCTACCTCAATAACATCCTGCTGCACGAATTGGGGCATTTGCTCGATACGCGCAACACCCGCACCGTCGACCGCGAGCGCTACGCCGAATGGTTCGCCGTCCACCACGGCTACCTGCCGACCCAAGCCCGGCGCCGGTCCAAGACCCTGTTCCTGCCGGAACTGGCCGATTTGGCCGATGCCAAATTAAGCTAAGGGCCCGTGCCGGCCGCGGCGAACTCATAACCCGCAGCCCCGCGCCACGAACCGAAGTTCGTCCGGCCCGGGGAATACCGGGAATAATCGTCGGTCGGTCGTCCGAATACCGCCCCGTACCGCCGTCGGTCCGTAGTTCCTTAGCTAAACGGTCTACGAGGGTTTGGTCGCCGCCTCTCGACCTCCCCCTTCCTAGCTGGACTCGCGATTTACGGCCTCGGTATACTGGCTTCTCGGCCCGCGCCCTTAGGCACGGTCGCGGGCTGTCAGCTTGAACGCATGCTTTCTCCGGCCGCGCCTCGATGCGTGCATGTCGCATCAACGGAACAGAGTCGTCGGCATCCGGGCTTTTGAAGAGGTGTAGTGATGAACGCGCGCCGTTGGTCGCTCTTAGGTTGCGTCGCAATGGCGGCGCTGGTCGCCTCGGCGTCGTACGCCGTCGAATTGGCGCCCGAGCACAAAGAGAAGCTCGTGTGGCTCGATCAGTCGCTGCAAAAAGTCGTCACGCTCTATCGCGAGAAGAAGAGCGACGAAATGCAGAAGCTGATCGCCGAGATTGAAAGCGGCATCAACGGTCTGCAAATCGCCAACGAGAGCGACGCCGCCGTCGGCCCCGTGCTCGAGCCGTTCCGCCAACGTCTCACCGCCGCCAAGAAACTCGCCGAACACGCGACGCAAGTTGCCGTGGCCTCGCCGGTGAAAACTCCGGCCGGTTCGCCGGCCATGACCGCTCCCGCACCCGGCGCTCCGATGCCCAGCGGCACCATGCCGCGCCCGGTCGCTTCCGGCACGCGTCGCCCGCGCCCCGGTCAGATGCCGACGTCGGGCATCAGCTTTGTGAAAGACGTCGCTCCGATACTCGTCGCCAAGTGCGAAGGCTGCCACATCCGCGGCAACCGCGGCGACTTCAGCATGGCCAACTTCAACTGCGCTCGCCGCGGGTACCGGCGGCACGCTCAGCGTCATCAAGCCGGGCCAAGGTGAAACCAGCATCTTCTACGAGAAGATGGCCTCCGGTGAAATGCCGCCGGGCAACAACAAAGTCAGCGACGCCGAACTCGTCGTCATCAAGAAGTGGATCGACGAAGGCGCTCGCTACGACTATCCCGATCGCATGGCGTCGCTCATGACGTTCGCGCCCGGCATGGCCGCCGGCGGGCAACCCGGCCAAGTCGCTCGCGCCACGGGCAACGAAAAAGTGCAGTTCATGCGCGACATCGCTCCGATCCTCATTGACAACTGCTTCGATTGCCACGGCGCCCCGAACCCGGGCGACAACTCCGACAACTTCGGCATGAATCGCTTCAATGATCTCATGCGCGGCGGCCAAAGCGGACCCGTCGTGCGGGCCGGCAATCCCGACGGCAGCACGCTCATTCAAATGCTCCGCGGCACCGCCAAGGGCGCCAACAACGAAATTCGTCCGCGCATGCCGCGCGGCGGCCAACTCACCGACGAAGACATCGGCAAGTTCGTCACCTGGATCGCCGAAGGCGCGAAGTTCGACGGCGAAGACCCTCAACAATCCATCGACCTCGCCGTGCGCATGGCCATCGCCAAGAAGGCCACGCACGAAGAGCTCAGCGCCCAACGCATGGCCGCGGCCAAGCGCAATTGGCAAATGGGCAATCCGGATTCGCCTGCCGAGAGCATTGAGACCGACGACTTCTTCATCATCGGCGACCTCGGCATGGTCCGTCTGGAAGAAGCGAAGAAGGCGCTCGAAGCCGAGAAGGCCAAGATCGTGCAATCGCTGAAGCTGCCGGCCGGCAAGCCGCTGGTGAAGGGCCGCATCACCGTCTATCTCTTCAACAAGGGCTTCGAGCACAAGGAGTTCGCGCAGGTCGTCGAACGTCGTCAACTTTCCGACGGCATCGCCGCCCACTGGAACTTCAACTACATCGACGCCTACGCCTGCGTCACCGCCACGGCAGGCACTGCGGACGAGTATGCTCCGCTGCTCGACGAAACGATTCTCGGCTGCTACTTCGACTCCACCGTCGAACGGCTCCCGCGCTGGTTCGCCGTCGGCACGGCCCGCAACACGGCCGCGAAGATGCACCCGCAAAGCCCGATCGTCAAAGGTTGGGAAGACGGGCTGAACGCGGCGCCGTCCGGGCTCACGCCGCAGTCGCTCATGCAGGCCCGCAATCTCGACGCCGGCATGTCGGCCATTTCGCAAGCCTTCGTGAAAGATCTGATGAAGTCGCCGCAGTGGGCTTCGCTCATGGGCAACCTCGGCCGAGGTGCAAACTTCGACGGCGCGTTCGCCCAAGCCTTCCGCGGCCAACCGCAACAAGTCCTCACGCAATGGCTCTCACGCCGCTGAGTCGCGGATGACGCGGATATGACCTCATAGCCCCGAAGCGCAAGCGAGGGGACATTTGAACCCGACGGCCCGGCGAGCAAGAATCGCCGGGCCGTTTTTGTTGCTCCTCTTCGAGAGGCCGCCATGGTTGCGCATGTTCTCGCCCGCGCTCTCTGTCTGCTCGTTCTCCTCACGGCCGTCGCCGCACCGGCCCGCGCGGCGAACCTGAGCGAAGCCCCGCAACTCTCCGGCGGTCAAACCCGCTGCGCTCATGCGCCGCTTGGCGGAGTACGTCGTCGAGCACCATCTGAAGCGTGACGACTCGCCGCAACGCGGCATGATCTACGAGTACTATCGGCCGAAAAGCCGCGGCCAGGTCGATCAGTACGTCCAAGGCGAAGCGCTCGACACGATGCACGACGGCGCTTGGTTCGCCGCGGCGCTGGTCGCCGCCTATCGTGCCACGGGAGACGACTTCTACAAGCAGACGCTCGTCGAACGAGTGCTGCCGTTCTATCTGAAGATGCTCAATCATTCGGACGAACTCTTCACGTCCGACGTCGTCCACGTTCGCACCGATCGTCGCGACGTCTGGAAGACGAGCAAGGAATGGCTGTTGCAAGGGCGCGAAAAAGGCTTCGTGCCGTACTTCTGGGACGACGGCAATTCCGTCAGTCTCGAAATGCGCAACGACCGCACCGAGGAACTCGCCTTCCCCGGCTTCAATCAGTTCCAAGCCGACGGGCGCTGATCCCGAGCGCCGGCTGCACGGCTACTCGCATGGTTCGTCGAACCATCTCGCGCAAGACTTGGCCGTGATGCTGGAAGTCTGCTGGCTCTTGCTCCGCGAGTCGTCGGTGCCCGCCGAACGAACGTTGGCCGACGAAGTCGCCGAGGCCGCCAAGCATCTCTACGAGTGCCGCTTGCGACATCACGGACACATCCCCGCGGTCGACGCCGCTTGGGGGCTGATTTCCGGCGACGCCAAAATTCTGCAAGGCGCCGTCGACGGCGCGGCCGAGAAATGGCGCACGCCGCAAAACGCCTACACGGCCGCCGTGCGCGATTTCAAGCCGGGCCAAAAGGTAAGCACGCCCGGATTTGCCGACGATCAGGAATATCTCTACTACGGCGCCGTTGGCCCGTTCCGGCAAGCTTCCCGAACCGTTGGCGTTCAAGCTCGCTTACGACGCCTATACGTTGCCGCAGCTCTACGACATGTATTGCGACGACGAACCGCGCAAGCCGGGCCTCGGTCGCTTCGATCTCCATCCGTTTCAATTCGCAGACGGTCGTCCCGTCGACTATCGCTCCGATCGCAGAGGACCCGCCGGTAAACCGCGCCCCGCCGGTTCGCGCTTCGGTCCGCAAAACATGGTCGTCTGCGGTTGGGCGCTCCAGGCTTTGAAAACTTACCCGACGTTGTGGAGCGAGCCGCAACCGCTGCCGCATGACAAGGGACGCTCCCTCAATCGCTCGACGCTCCACGCTTGGCTCGAACTCGAACTCGGCGCAGGCCTGCGCACGTGGCAAACCGTCTTCGACGAATACGGTTACATCCCCACCGGCATCGGCGCCGGCTCGATGGGAGCCGGTTATTCGTGGGAAGATTATTCCGACGCCGGCGGCTACGCCCACCTGCTGACCGCCGGCGCACAATGGATTTTCTACCTCGAAGGCAAACGCGATTGGGAACAGCACCGCGTGCCGGCAGTGTTGAAATAATCGAAGCGCGTCGCCGACGAGGATGAGCCGATGCCTTACCGACTTTGCAAACAATGCTGTCGAGAGTTTTCGCGCGATCCCGCCGACCCGATCAAGTGGGCCGAAGAGATCAATGTCGAAAGCGGGGAAGTCAAGGAGGGCAAATGCGACGTCTGCTCCGATTGCTGGCATCGCGGCTGGTTCACGGACCCGTGGCCGCTCGGCAGCGGCGACCCGGATTGGTCGCCGCGCCCTCAATGACGGGACGCCCTCGACGCATACCCGCGGCGAACCCGATTCGCTAAACTACGAGAAATCCACCGACCCACGTTTTCGGACGAATCCGCATGCTCGGCGCCAAGCTCGACGTACCCGCCTACCTCGCTCGCCTCAACGATGAAATCTCGGCCCTCGATCAAGGGGCGATCGAGCGGATGGCCGACCTCATTTACGAAGCCTGGCAGAACGGCAAGTTCGTCTTCATCATCGGCAACGGCGGCTCCGGCTGTAACGCGTCGCACATGGCCGAAGACCTCGGCAAGAGCACGCTCCGCGAACCGGAACTCAAGGACGAAACCAAAAAGCGGCTCAAGGTCCTCAGCCTCACGGACAACCTCGGTTGGATCATGGCCCTGGGCAACGACGTCGGCTACGACCAAATCTTCGTCCAGCAACTCATGAACTACGGCTCCGCCGGCGACGTGCTCATCGCCATCTCCGGCTCGGGCAACAGCCCGAACATCCTGGCGGCCGTCGATTGGGCCGAGCGGCACGGCTTGAAAACCTACGGCCTCACCGGCTACGGCGGCGGCAAGCTGCTCAAGCAACAGCAAGACGGCCTGCACGTGAAGCTTGACGACATGGGCATGGTCGAAAGCATCCATCTCTGCATCTTCCATTGGGTGCTGAACGACGTCTTCGCCCGCATCAACGGAGAAGGTCGCTACGCCGGCAACGCCGCAGCCGCCTCGTAGTACGCCCCTCTCGGTGACCTTCCTATTCGCCTCCCCTCGCCCCTTGCGAAAGAGACAGTGCTTATCTTCCCCTCTCCCCTGGCGGGAGAGCGGGCAGGGGTGAGGGGGAAGCTTCTTCAACTCACCCGCTATCCACACATGGCCAAGTGCGACGAAGGCTATCTCTGCGAAGTCTGCGGCCAAGACGTGGCCGAGATCGTCGACAGCGATCTCTACCTCCGCTACGTGATCGGCGAACTCGATCCCGAGGTGTTGCACACCACGCCCGAGCGCCACATCCGCTGCAATCCGACGCTGGCCCAATTCGTCGTCGACGCCGACTTCCAACCGCCGGTCGTCGTTGAAGGCATTTTCGATAAGCGAATGCTCGACCCGGCTTATGTCCGCGAACGCGAAACCTTGGTCACGCGCGGCTACCGTCGGCTCCGCGAAGTCTTGAACACGGAAGCGGCCATCATCAACTATCCGCTGCCGGAAGTCCGCGAAGCTATCCGCCGCAAAGCCGGGTATTAGTGAATTTCACCAAGGAGGCGCGGAAGAGATGGGAATGACCAAGTACCAAGCACCAATTTTCAAACAAACTTCAAACGGCGAATGACCAAACCAATCTGTAGCCGTTAGGTCATTCGTTCATTTGTTATTGTTTGGAATTTGGTGCTCGGTCATTGGTGATTCGCCCTCTCCGTGCCTCTGTGGTTCGTTTCGCCGTCTGCTAAAATGCCGAGCATGAGCACCGGCCCGGCGAGTTCTGCTTCCGTCACCCTTTCCACGCCGGTGCAATTCTTGAAGGGAGTCGGGCCGCAGAAGGCCGAACTCCTCGCCAAGCTCGACCTGCACACGGCCGCCGATTGCCTCTTCAATTTCCCCCGCGATTACCAAGACCTCACCGACTTGCAGTCGGTCGCGGAACTTGAGGCCGATAAGCTCGTCCGGCTCCGCGGCACGGTCGTCGAGATCGAACAGCGCGGCGGCTACACCGGCCGTTCGATGCTCGGCGTGTTGATGCAATGCGGCGAAGGGGCGACGGCCGACTACGTCCGCTGTCTCTGGTTCAACATGCCGCACATGCGGAAGCAGTTTGAGCACGGGCGACAATTTCTCATCACCGGCAAGGCCAAGAAGAAGGGGGGCCGCTGGGAGTTTTCGCATCCTCGCGCTCAGCGTCTGGAAGAAGAGCCCGCCGACTCAGGCCATAAAATTCTCCCGGTCTACTCGCTCACCGAAGGCCTCTATCAACCGACGGTCCGCAAGGCCGTGCAAGCCTCGCTCGACGGTTGCCTCGATCAGCTCGAAGAAGTCTTCCCGCCGGAATTCCTCGCGGCGCAGAATCTCGCGCCGTTGCGCGAGGCGTTGCCGCAGATTCACTTTCCGGCCGATCGCGAACAGCTCGACAAGGCCCGCCGCCGCTTCGTTTACCAGGAATTGTTCATCCTGCAATTGGCGTTGGCCGTGCGGCGTCTGCGGTTGCAGGTTGACGGCAGTTCGCCGCAGCTCGAACCGACGGCCAAGATCGACGCCCGCATTCGTCGCTTACTGCCGTTTGAGCTGACCGCCGGCCAAGAGCAAGCGATCAAAGAAATCGGCGTCGACCTCGCGCGTCACTTTCCGATGAACCGCTTGCTGCAAGGGGAAGTCGGCAGCGGCAAGACGATCGTCGCCGTGTATGCGGTGCTCGTCGCCGTCGCACACGGCCGGCAAGCGGCGATCATGGCGCCGACGGAAGTGCTCGCTCGTCAGCATGCCCGCACGCTCGGCAAACTGCTTTCGGAAAGCCGCGTGAAGTGGACGACGCTCGTCGGCGGACTTTCGCAGAGCGAGCGCAGGAACGTGCTGGAGCAAATCCGCAGCGGTGCGATCGACGTCGTCATCGGCACGCAGGCCATCTTGCAGGAAGACGTCGAGTTCGCCCGGCTCGGCCTCGTCGTCGTCGACGAGCAGCACAAGTTCGGCGTTCGTCAAAGAGCCAAGCTGCGCGGGGCGGGTCAGTCGCCCCATTATCTCGTGATGACCGCCACGCCCATTCCGCGCAGCGTCACCATGACGATGTTCGGCGATTTGGACGTCTCGACGATTCGCGACGCTCCGCCGGGCCGTATGCCGGTGAAGACTTATCTGGCCGACGATTCACAGCGCGACCGCTGGTGGGACTTCGTCCGTAAGAAACTTCGCGAAGGTCGCCAAGGCTACGTGATTGCGCCGTTGGTGGAAGGGAGCGAAGACCCGGACGACGAGCGGGCCAGCGTCATGCGCACGTTCGAGCAATTGGCCAACGGTCCGCTCGAAGCGTTTCGCCTCGGCCTTTTGCACGGGCGGATGACGAACGACGAAAAGGAAGCGGCGATGGCCGAATTCGCGGCCGGCAAAACGCAGATTCTCGTCGCAACGACGGTCGTCGAAGTCGGCGTCGACGTTCCCAACGCGGTGCTGATGACCATCGAAGGGGGCGAACGTTTCGGACTTTCGCAGCTTCATCAGCTTCGCGGCCGCATCGTGCGCGGCAATCATCCCGGCTTCTGTACGGTCTTTGCCAAGCCCGGCACGCCCGACGGTTTGAAACGGTTGGAAGCGTTCGTCGGCTCGACCGACGGCTTCGAGCTGGCGGAAGTCGACTTTCATATTCGTGGACCCGGCGACATGCTCGGCACTAAGCAACACGGCCTGCCGCCGCTGCGGATCGCCGACTTGGTGCGCGACGAGGCGATCGTCGCCGAAGCCCGGGCCGCCGCGTTGGCCTTGGTGCAAGACGATCCCGGCCTCGCGAAGCCCGAGCATCAGCGGCTCCGCAAGCAAATGCTCAACCGCTACGGAGCCGTGCTGGACTTGGGTGACGTAGGATAGAGATATGTCGAAAAAGGAAATCAAACCCGCCACGCCGCCGCGCGATCCTCAGCCGCCGCCCGCGATTGGTTGGGTGCTCGTCATGGCCGCGGTCTGGCTGGCCGCCGGCGTGGGGCATTTTCTGCTCTGCGGAATCTGCGCGTACATGCTCGGCGATCCGGTCGACATCCCGTTTTGGCTCAAGCCGTGGGATGAACTGTTTCAGTACGGCATCTCCGGCTTCCTCAGCTTGTTGTTGCTGCTGTTTTGGTGGACCGTCGTTGCCGTCGTCGCGATCCCGTTCGGCATCGCCGCGTATTACGTCAGCCAGGCGTTGTTCTTCGTCGTCGGTCGTCATGCCGACAACGACGCACGCGACGCCGCCTTCACGCAAGGCCTCGCCGTGATGGCGCCGGTGTTGATCCTCGGGCTTTTGAGTTTGCTGATTCTTCCCGTGCAGGCGCCGCATCACATCGACAGCGAGTCGGGCCTCGAAGTCGCCGACCAAATCTCGTACGCCGCGTTCGCCGAGTATCAGTTTCTCAGCATGTTCGCGATGTTCGTGATTCTGATGATCTTCATCACGCTCTTCGGCGGCGCGGCGATCTTGGAGGAGTTTATGCCCGGCTCCGGCGTGGGGATGTTTCTCTTTCTCATTTTCCTGAGCATCGTCGTGGCCATCGGGCTCGGCCTCTTCCTGGGGCCGTACGTGAATCAGCTGCCGCATCAATTCGGGGTGTATCAAGCGACCGCGATGATCTTTGCCGGCCTCGCCGTGTTTACCGGGCTTCCCATGCTGGTAATGCTGCGCAACGAAAAGAAGGGCCCCGTGGTTTGAACCACGGCCGGCTTGCGGCGTAACAATTTGCGTGTCACCGCGCCTGGTACGGCGGCATCGGATATTCCGGTCGTGCCGCCTCCGTTTTGACCGAACCCTCGGACCGACCTACGGTTGCGAGCGTTTGCTAAGCCCATCAGGGCCCACGGCACGGCGGACGTGATTGTTACGAAGCTTGGTGAGCCATGTCCGATATCCTCTCCACCTTTATGACCGACGGCGACCTGCTGATGTACGCCGGCCTGAGCATGCTCGGGCTGTTGGCGATCGTCGCCGCTTGGCAAGGCCGTACCCGCCGGCCGACGACCGAACGCCGCTAAGACGGCGCCCCGGCATCTCGAATTTCTCGGAAACTCTTTCCGACCTTGTCGCGTCGAAGCTTTCGACGGCGGCTCTTTCCACGCCCGAGTCGGCTCGCTCGTGAGTCGCCTTGCCGATGCCGTGCGGCCGCGTCTCTTCGCAGGAGTTTCTCGCCATGAATGTGCGCAAGTCGACCAGTTTCACGAAGGCCCTGGCTGCGATCGCCGCCGGGCTCGGCACGGCCGGGCTGATCATCGCTCTCTGCAACGGCGACGCCGCCGCGCAGCGCGAAGCCGGCGACCCCGCCGCCCCGCCGCTGACGACCGTGGCGCATCGCGAACCGGCCGACCCTGCCGGCAAGCCTGACTCCGAGAAGTCTCCGGCATCGTCATCGGCCGACCTCGTGAAACCGCGCCCTGCGCCGAAGTTCGTCGCAGGCGGACTCACCTGGCTCATCAAGGCCCAACACAAAGACGGCGGTTGGGGCGCGGGAAGCCACGCCCATCAAGACGTTCGCGATCCACACGCGGTCGTGGTCGATCCTGCGACGACCGCCTTCGTCGCTTCGGCCCTGCTGCGTTACGGCCACACGCCGATCGCCGGCGAACATCAAGCCAATAGCCGTCGCGCGACCGAGTACCTTTGCTCGGTCGTCGAAGAATACACCAAGCCGGGTCCGAAGATCACGGACCTTGAAGGAACTCAAATCCAATCCAAGCTCGGCCCGCTCGTCGACACCGCGATGACGGCCCAATACTTGGCTCGCGTCTTTGCAATCCTGCCCGAAGACGACAAACTCCGCCCGCGGGTTAGTACCGCACTCGACAAGTGTCTCGCAAAGCTCGGTGCCGCGCAACAAAAGGACGGCAGTTGGAACGTCGGCGGCGGTTGGGCCAGCGTGCTGCAATCGTCGCTCGGCTGCTCCGCCTTGGAATATGCTCAAGCGGCCGGCAAACAGATTGATCAGGAGCAACTTCGCAAAGCCCGCGATTATCAAGGGGGCAACTTCGACGAACGCTCCGGCATCGTGAAGACCGAAGCCGCGGCGGGCGTGGCGCTCTACGCTTACAACGGTTCGTTCCGCGCGCAGGCCGCGCAATCGAAGGCGGCTTCGCAAGTGATCGACGCCGCGAAAGGTACCGGCAAACTCGCGGCCGACGCGCCGGTGAACGAGAAAAATCTGATGATCGCCGGCGTGAAGGAAGGGGACGCTCGTCGCTTGGCGCAGGCCTTCAACAAAGCCGGCGATCAGAGCTTGGTGCTCAACGGCATTTCGACCGCAACCGGTACGACGATCACCGCCGCCGACGACATCAGCGCCGCCGTGGCGTCGACCGCGCCCGTCGCTTCCGCTGCAAAGTCGACCTTGGGCGCATTGACGGTCGGCGGACCGGCTCCGGTTGCAGCACCGGTCTTGCCGCCGACGGAGGCCGTGGCCGCAACGGCCGCTCCCGTCGCCGACGTCGGCAGCGTTGCCAGGACGTCCGCCGGAGTGCTCACGCTGTCCGGCGGTCGCCCGATGTCGCGAGTCGTCGCGGGAACTGCCGGTGAGAAGGCTGCGACCGACGACGAAGCGCTGCTTGCCGGCTTCGGCAACAACGGCGGCGAGGAATTTCTCAGCTACATGCTCGCCAGCGAGTCGATGGTGATCCTCGGCGAAAAAGATTGGAACCAGTGGTACGACCGGATGAGCGGCCGGCTGGCCAAGGTGCAAAACCCCGACGGCAGTTGGAGCGGCCACCATTGCATCACGAGCCCCGTGTTCTGCACCGCGGCCGTCGTGCAAACGATGACGGCGGATCATGACGCCGAAATGCTGGCCGCTCTGGCGAAAAAGGCGGAAGCCCTCGCGAAGGCGGACGCCAAGCCGGAAACCGCCACGGCTGCGAAGTAGGGCCGAGGCAACCAGAAGCGAGCAACAGTGAGAACCGAGTTCTCTCCCTCTCCCCGACGAACAACGTCATTTCGATCGACAGGCGATGATTCGGGGAGAGGGCCGGAATGAGACGCAGGCGACATGCAATAATTGACGGACAATGACTCGAATTGTGCGCTGACGTCGTCACCGAATGATTGTTCTCGGAGCCGGGCTTTGACCCAGCCAAACTCAGAACGCTGCCCCTCCGATCGCCATGCGACAGGTTGCCTCGTAGCAATCATTTCGCTAGTCGTCGCGGTTGCGTTCGTCGTCGCGATGAAGTCTCGCTACGATCCAAGCTGGGAAGGCTGTCGTGTTTCGTCACCAGAGCAGGCGTTTGAGCCGATACGAGACCGGAGTCCTCATAGTGCGGCGACCGAATGGCTTTGGTCGAAACTCGGCGACGACCATGCTTGGCATAGCGAGCAATACGCCCAGCTCCGCGGCGGTAAAGCTCTGACATCCCTGATCTTTCTTGCCATCGTCGACGGCCAAATGACTCCGCCCGCGTCTGAGCCGGAGCCACGGTACAAGTCTCGTCAACGCATCCTCGCTCAAATCCGCTCCTCCGTCGCCGCCGATGGTTCCGTCGGTAATGACGATCCTGAGCTTCCCGAGTACCCGAATTACGCTACGTCGCTTGCCTTGCAATGCCTCGTGCTTGCCGGTGATCCGCAAGACAAGCAGCTCATTGAGCGGATGACGAAGTATCTTGTCGATCAGCAATATTGCGAGGCGACCGGCTTCGGGCCGGAGCATGTTTGCTACGGCGGTTGGGGCTTCGGCGGCGTGCGACCGGTCGGCGGCTCGCCCGGTCACATGGATATCGGTCACACGCGGCACGTGCTGCAAGCGCTCCGCGCCGCCGGTCACGATGATCCGCAAACGTATGCTCGCGCCGAGCGTTTCTTGCGCCTCCTGCAAAAGCACCCGAGCGAAACTCGCCGGCAACCACGGCCCGACGGCAGTCCCGAACAGCGAGCCGGGAGCGTGAGCGACCGGAGTCCTCTCGGTCCAGACGCTCCGCAAGACCCGCAACCTCCCTACGACGGCGGCTTCTACTTCTCGCCGGTCGTGCTCGCCGCAAACAAGGGCGGGACCGTCGAACACGCCGGTCAAAAGTACTTCGCGAGCTACGCGACGGCCACCTGCGACGGCGTGCTGGCGCTTCTCGCGTGCGGCGTTCCGCAAGAGGATGAGCGGATTAAAGCCGCCGCCGATTGGCTGGACCGTCATCCGAATCTGCACTATCCCGAGGGCGTGCCGAAGAATACGAACGAAAACTGGGGAGAGTCGATCCTGTTCTATCACTACGCCGTTCGCGGCAGAATGCTATCGGGCTTTGAACTGGGCGGGCACATGGAAGAGCGTCCTCCGCGATGATCTCCGCATGGAGCAACGGGCCGACGGTTCGTTCATCAACCGTCTGGGCTTTCTGATGAAAGAAGACGACCCGCTCGTCTGCACGGCCTTGGCCGTGATTGCGCTGAGCAACGCGAGCGAGTGACCTATCCGCGGGCAAATCCGGTCGCCGCCGCTCCCGGCTCGCTATCTTCAGCTTACGAAAATCTCGCGAACCTTCGCCGCAGTTCGTCTGTCTTTGTCGGCGAAGAACCAAAGTGATATTACGCCGTCGCGGCGTCGGAAACGGTCGGGCAATGGGGCTCGCCGGACTTTCGGCGTATTCTATTCGGGCGACGGCGCCGACCCTGCGAGGGAATTGTGACTGACTACGTAGCGGCCTACGAGGCCGTGGTCCGCGATCCGCGGTACCTGAAGAATCTGAGTTGGGGCAAGCCGCGCGCCGGACATCCGGAAGCGACGATCGAAGCCCACATCCGTGAGTTGGAGGAAAATCTCGCTCGCTTGCGACCGCGCCTCGTCGACGACGAGCACGCCAAGTTACGCTTGCTGATCCACGTGCACGACACGTTCAAGGCCGACGCGATCTCCGACGCGCCGATCGTTCATCCGCGGAGCCACGCTTCTCTCGCACGCGCAGTTCTTGGCGGAGTTTCTCGATGAAAACGTTCCGACGAACGCCGATCTCTTGAACATCATTCAGCGCCACGACGAGCCGTACGCATTGTGGCAACAGCAACAACACCGCCTAAGTTATTCGCAAACGCGGGCCGACGAGCTTTTGGTGGCGATCGACGATTGGGAGCTGTTTGCGGCGTTCCTGCTCATCGACAATGCGACGGCCGGCAAGAGCCGTGATCCGCTCCGCTGGTACTTTCAAGAACTTGTGCCGAAGAAGCCTTGTCGCTGGACGACGGCCGACGTCGAGGAGATGTGACGATGCAATACATTCTCGTCGATCTCGAAGCGACCTGTTGGGAAGGAGGCGGTTGACGCGACCGGATGGAGATTATCGAAATCGGCGCGGTCCGCTTGCCGTCCGCCGCCGCCGCGCCGGTCGAAGAATTTCAAAGCTTCGTCCGACCGGTCGTGGAACGGCAACTCAGCCCGTTCTGCACGTCGCTCACGTCGATTCGGCAGCACGACGTCGACGGGGCCGATCCGTTCGCCGTGGTCTTTCCGCGGTTCGTCGATTGGATCGGGCCGGAGCCGTTCGTGCTCGGCTCTTGGGCCGCGTACGACCTCAATCAGTTTCGCCAAGATTGCGCGCGGCACGACCTGCCGCTGCCGACGACGTTCGAAGACCACGTGAACGTCAAGCAAACGTTCGCCCGGCATTTCGGCATCAAGCCGTGCGGGATGGCCGAAGCGCTGACGAAGTCCGGCGTCGAACTCACCGGCACGCATCATCGGGCCATTGACGACGTTCGCAACATCGCCCGCTTGGCGCAATTCGTGCTGCCCGCTTGGGAACGCTCGCGCCTTAAAGAGGCGACGTGCTCTCCTCTCCCGCAAGGAGAGAGGAGAGCAGCGATCTCCGGCGGGCGACGTTAGTTGTCGTCGGGCTTGCCACGGCGATGTCCTTGACGAGCCCGGCGTACGTTTTGCACCAACCGCGCATCTCGACCATCATCTCTCCGGCTTGCTTGCCGTCGACGCCCTTCATGAACTCGGTGCCTTTCGTGTTGCTGATTTTGCCCATGTCTTCCAGCAACGTCGCGATCTTATTGTCGTCGAAATTGTTGAACGGCGTGCCGTTGGTTTTAAACTTGACGAGGTTCCCGAGCGGCTGCGTCATGTCGCGGCAGAAAGTGCGATAGGATCCGCCGAAGTCTTCGCGCGTGCCGACCGTTTTGGCCTGCAGGTCGGTCGGCTTGTTCGGATTCTCTTGAAACGCCTTCAGCTTGACGTCGAGTTCCTTGAGCACGCGGTCGTGCTTTTCCGGGACCTTCTTGGCGAGGTCGATGGCCGGTTGCGCAAGCCGGGTCAGCTTCTCCGAGATGGTTTGCTTCCAGTGGCTAATCGCATTCTTGAGCGCCTCGCGCAAGCTTTGCTCGTTCGTGGCGACGAATAAGTAGTCGGCCGTGTCGCGGATGTCTTCAAGCACCTCGCCGGTTTTCTTCGTGAGCATGCTCTTCTTCATCTCGACCGCTTGCTCCTTGGCCAAGTCGCGCACCGTTTTAAGTTCGTTGTGCAGCGCTTTGATTTCGGGCGACTTGATGAACGTCTCCGCCAACACGACGTCGTTCTTCACGGCGTTCGGCGCCGGGCTCAAGAAGCAAAATTTGGTTTCGACTTTGGTGAACACCTTCTTGAGCTCGTCGAGCGCGTCACCCATGCCGGTTCCGCCGCTGACGCCCCCTTTGATCTTGGCCGTGACTTGCTTCTTCTTGTCCCACCACTTGGGCGTCAACTCTTCCGGCAGCATCACTTGCTTGCCGCCCAATTGAAAGAGCGTGTGCCAACCCGCCGCAGCATAATTTGCAGCCATCAATGAACCCCCGATTCCAGAAATTTGTGAATGTTCGTCAGCGATCAAAATAGGGCGTACATGTCGGACTTGAGGCCCGTGCGGCGGGAGGCGCTCGCGCACAAGGCCGAGAAAGCGCCGCAGATTCTAGCGGATGCGGCGGGGCGTGTCGTGTTTCGGCCCGTTGAGAGTCGGCCGACGACGGCAGAAATGCCGCAGAAGAAGTCGTCAATATCGTCCCGCAAGCGGTCGCCGAAGCAAACGCGGTCGAGTCGTAGGTTTCCGTCGGCCCAAAGGCCCCGGAGACGCTCGGGCGGCCGCGGTTATCCGCAGGCCGTAGCGAGCTATACGCGGCCGATGCGGAATGGTTCAAAATTTTTTGGGAAGCGCTTGCTCCCCTCTCCCCTTGCGGGAGAGGGGCCGGGGGTGAGGGGTATCTCTTTCTTTCAACAGGCAAAACGACTCAGCGTGTTCCCTCATGTAACGCTCGCCAAATCGCTTCAGCAACCGTCTCCCAATCTTCGAGCACGTCGTGATTCCAGAAACGCACGACGCAAAAGCCCTGTGACTCCAGCCAACTCGTCCGTCGAGCGTCGTAGTCGCGTTGCAGCGTGTGTTGACCGCCGTCGAGTTCGACGATCAGCCGCTGATCGAAACAGACGAAGTCGACGATATAGTCGCCGAGCGAAACTTGGCGGCGAAACTTAAATTTGCCGAAGCGTCGGCTGCGCAGGTGGAACCAAACGAGGCGCCTCGGTTTCCGTTTGATTGCGTCGCAACTCGCGGGCGAAGTCGTCTTTGGCAGACATTGAGCGATTCCGTAGTTCCAGAACCCCTCACCCCCGGCCCCTCTCCCGCAAGGGGCGAGGGGAGGTAGACTACGAATACAACTGGATCGCCCGGATGATTTCATCCAGGTTGTTGTTCACGGCGACGGCCCGATTGGCGAACGCCGCGCGCTTCACGCCGCGGCTGCCGAGGATTTTGTTGAACGTCTCTTGGTCGGTCGTGTGATAGCCGACCGTCGCGTCCGGGTCTTTGAGTTGATGGCCCGTGAGAATACAGACCACCGTTTCGTCTGCGCCGATAACGCCTTCTTCGATGAGCTTCTTCGCGCCGGCCACGCTCGCCGCGCTCGCCGGTTCGCAGCCCAAGCCGCCGGCGCCGACTGCGCCTTGGCGTCGAGAATCTCTTGGTCGGTCGTTTCGCGAACGACGCCGTTGCAGAATTCCAAGGCCCGCAGGCACTTGGTCAGGTTCACCGGTCGGTTGATTTCGATGGCGCTGGCAATCGTCGAGGCGCGGCGATTGTCACGATCCATCTCGGCGTAGAACTGGTCCGCCACTTCGATATTGGGCCGGGCGTTGTTCCAGCGCAGCCCGCGCTTTTCGTAGAGTTGATACAGCGTGTTCGAGCCGGCGGCGTTGATGATCGCCAGCCGCGGAACGCGGTCGATCAGGCCGAGTTGCTTCAGCTCGATAAACGCCTTGCCGAAGGCGCTACTGTTGCCGAGGTTGCCGCCGGGCACGACGATCCAATCGGGCGTTTTCCAGCGCATCGCCTCGAGCACGCGGAACATGATCGTCTTCTGCCCTTCGAGCCGGAAGGGATTGACGCTGTTCACCAGATAGATGCCGAGCTCCTTGGCCACGTCGCGCACGCGCTGCATGGCGTCGTCGAAGTCACCGGCAATTTGCACGGTGAGCGCGCCGTAGTCGAGCGCCTGCGAGAGTTTGCCGTAGGAGATTTTACCGGAGCCGATGAAGACCACGGCCCGCATGAGCTTGCTCACGGAGCAATACGCGGCCAAGCTCGCGCTGGTGTTGCCGGTCGACGCGCAGGCGGCTCGCGTCGCTCCGATGCTGCGGGCATGCGTGAAGGCGGCCGACATGCCGTTGTCTTTGAAGCTGCCCGAGGGGTTCATCCCCTCGTATTGCAGATGGAGCTTGCCGCCGCGGAGGCCGACGAATTTGGCCACGGCCGGAGCGTGCTGCAGCAGGGTTTGCCCTTCGCCGATGGTGACGACGTTTTCCGGCTTCGTAAACGGCAGCAGCCGGTGAAACCGCCACACGCCGCTAAAGGCCAGCGGTTCGTAACGTCGGCTCCAGAGGGCCTCGAATTCGCTGAGCGACTTGGGGGGCTGCAACCGGTCCCAATCGTAGGCCACGTCCAGCAAATTGCCGCATTTCGGGCACTCGGTCAGCACCTCGTCGACGCCGAAAGTCGCCGCGCAGTCGGGCTTAATACAGCGCTGGAATGCCAGATCGGTCTTAGCGGCGGTCGCGGCGATGGTACGGGTTCCCAAAAGAGGCTGACGGGGCGGCAAACCTTGCCGCGACGACGAGTTAGCCAGTCTATTCGTGGCTGCCGAAGGGGACAAGCGAAGCGAGGTTCGGCCGCCGCTGCGAGCGTCTGCCAGGCTGTTTACACGTTGCTTTCCGCAATCGACGCGCGAGCGTGAACCTTGCGGCCGGCAAGGCCGTATGACGACGAGGTGAGCGGCTTGTGAGGCCGGTTTTCGGTGATTGAGAGAGGGCTGCGAACGGCGGGTTACGACATGCAAAAAACGCCGTTTTTCCCGGTGTTTTTAGCGATTTCTCGCCCGCCGGCAATTTGACACCCCCCCGCACTCCATTTACAATAATGATTCTGCGAACTTCCAGAAGCGGCTCGACCGTACCGGTTGGCCGTTCGCTGCGTTCCGCAACGACTCGACGTTCGCCGGTTCCCGAAGTTCCGCGTCTGCGAGGTCTGAGTCTGAAAAGGACTTGCCGCTCCTAGCGGGCCGCAGGTCGGGGCAGTGTGCCTGAGCTTTGCAATCAGGGGAGAAGTGCTGATGAAGAAGACCGAGATGAAGCCCTACCGCGAGCGCTTGCTGGCTTTGCGAGCCCGCTTGCGTGGGGAAGTCCATCAATTGGCCGACAACGCCCTCCGTGGCAACGGCGGCGACCATTCGTCGATGCCGATCCACATGGCCGACCTCGGGAGCGACACGTTTGAGCAAGACTTCACGCTCCAATTGATGGAATCGGAAGAAGGAACGCTCACGGCCATCGAAGACGCTCTGGAACGCATGGACGAAGGGACTTACGGCGAATGTGAAGCTTGCGGCGGCAAGATTCCGAAGCTCCGTTTGGAAGCCCTGCCGTTCGTCGCCTTGTGCGTGAAGTGCGCCGAAAAGGAACAAAAGCCCCGCTAGCGTGCCGATTTTCGAGAGTGTCGGCCTTTTGCCGCCGGTGACTTTCGGCATTGCGAATTTACGATAATCGTGCGACTTTGAAGGCTCCGAGGACATCGTCCTCGGGGCCTTTTTCGTTGGTCGGAACCTTCCGACGGCGAGCGACGAATCCTTAGCGACGAGCGGCGGCAATGAACGGTATCGGCCCGGGGCGTTGGTTCACTTATCTGGCGCTGGCCGGCGGCGGGTTCGCTCTCGATTGGTGGACGAAGGAGAAGCTCTTCGCCGAACTCGGTCCGCCGGGCGCATTTGCCGCCCCCGATAATCTTGAGAGCATTCGCTGGATTTGGCCCGGCTTCTTCGGCCTGCAGACTTCGCTGAACGAAGGGGCCCTGTTCGGCATGGGGCAGGGTAAGGTCTGGATCTTCGCCTCGTTGAGCATTGCGGCGGCTGCGGCGATCTTTGTGTGGCTCTTCATCAAGCGGGCGGCTCAAGATCGGCTGTTGCTCGTGGCGCTCTCCGGCATCAGCGGCGGCATCCTTGGAAACCTCTACGACCGACTGGGCCTCTGGTGGTCGCCGGAGCTCATCGGCTATCCGCGCCACGCGGTGCGCGATTGGATCCTCTTCCGCTTCCAAGGTTGGACCTGGCCCAACTTCAACGTCGCCGACATGCTCTTGGTCGGCGGAGCAGGCTTCTTGATCCTGCACGCTTGGTTTACGCCGACTGAAGCCGCGAACGGTGCGGCGACGGCGGAAGACGCGCTGATATGCGCGTCGTCGTCGCTTGAGATCCACCGTCGCTCTCTCAAACGGCGCGGCATTTATCGGGGAGGATTCTCCCCCGTCGAGCGGCGTGTGCTGTTGCGTCGCATGGCGCGGAGCCGAGCATAACAAGCCTGTCACGTTTGATAGAGTTTGGCACGTCACCGCTTCGGAGATTACGCGCGATGACGAAAGCCATTGCGCCATCGTGATTTATTTCACGAGTTGCGGGTTTGAGAAAAGCACGAATTTGTTTGACTCTGCAATCCCCCCTTCCGACAATCCTCACAATGTGGGGCTCTTTTATAGGAGTTTGTCGCGACAATGCGATTCCGCACCCGTCGGAATCGGCTTACATCCCAGCAACGCTGACTCAGCACGCAGGGCTGCGCCACGATCGGAACCGTTGGCGCACGGCCGGAGAAGGGGGGCCGAGATGAAACTCTCGCGCACGGTCGAGTACGCAGTACAGGCCATGTTGGCACTCTCGCAACATGAGCAGGGAACTCCCGTTCCTTGCAGCAAACTTGCAGCCGGCGGGCAGATGCCCGAACGATTCTTGCTGCAAATTCTTCGTAGTCTCGTAACGCACGGCATTCTGTCGTCCACGCGCGGCGTCGACGGCGGCTACGCGTTGGAGCGTCCCGTCGAGCTGATTTCGCTGCTCGACGTCATCGAGGCCATCGACGGCCCGATGAACACCGCGCCGACGCCGGCCAAGGGGATGTCGGAAGAAACGCATCGTCGGCTCTCCGACGCGCTGCACGACGTCACCACGACGACGCGTCGCGAATTGGCGGCGATCAAGCTTTCGGCGCTCCTGCCTCCGCCGGTGGCGAAGGAATAAGGCCCGAGAGCGGAGACTTGAGAACGAAGTCTTCACTCCGGAGACTTCGGCCGGCCGACGCCTTTGCGCGGCGGAGGCGACGCACTATCTTCAACCGCGTCGTCGTCGCCGCAAGTGGCTTCGTTTCCCCGTCTCCGATTTTCGGTTTCCTATGTCCGAACTCACGTCTCGTCTTGAGCTGGCCGTCGCCGCAGCGCATCGCGCCGGCGATCTCACGCTCACGTACTTCCAGCGCGAAGATCTCGGCGTGGAGATCAAGAGTGACGACTCACCGGTGACCGTCGCAGACCGCGGCGCCGAGCAACTGCTCCGCAAAGAGATCGCCGCGGCCTTTCCGGACGACGCGATTCTCGGCGAGGAGTTCGGCGAACAATCCGGCACGTCGGGCTATCGTTGGATTCTCGATCCGATCGACGGTACCAAAAGCTTCATCTCGGGCGTGCCGCTTTACGGAACGCTCATCGGCGTCGAGCGCGACGGCCGCAGCGTGGTCGGCGTCATCCACATTCCCGGCCTCGCCGAAACGGCCTACGCCGCAACCGGCGGCGGCGCTTGGTATGTGAAGGGAGATGCGGCACCGCGGCGCACGTACGTTTCAAAGAAGCGCGAGCTGCGCGAAAGCGTGTTCTCCACGTCCGAAGTACGCAACTTCGAGCGCATCGGGCGGCGCGACGCTTACGACAAACTCCAATCCGCCGCCCGCGTCAGCCGTACCTGGGGCGACGCTTACGGTTATCTGCTCGTCGCCACCGGTCGGGCCGAAGTGATGGTCGACCCCATGATGCACGTCTGGGATTGCGCCGCCTTGCAACCGGTCATTGAAGAAGCCGGCGGCACGTTCACAGATTGGAGCGGCACGCCGACGATCCACGCCACGCAAAGCATCGCGACAAACAAGCTGGTGCTCAAAGAAGTGCTGACGCTCGTCTCCGGTAAAGTTTGAGTCGGTCGACGTCGCGACATAGACTGGCTTAGGTCTGATGTGGTGTTTCGCGATCGCCTTTTCTCGAAAGGACGACGATGCCGCGAACCGTCTCTTGTCTGGCGTTCTCTACGCTTCTGTTCGTCGCGACGCTTCTCTCGGCGGCGCCGCTTCCAAGCTACAAGGTCGGCGAACGAGTGGAGCTCTTCGTTCGCGGCGACTATCTCCCCGGCACCGTCAAAAAGGTCGACGGCCGTTGGGTCGACGTGGAGTTTGTCGGAGGCGACGGCACTAAAGACGTGCGCACTTACCCTGTCGACGGCACTTGGGTGCGCAAGCTGGAAAAGCCGGCCCCGGAGAAAGCCGCTTTGCCGGCCGTTGCCGCGCCGCCGCTGAAGCTTCCGCTGCGCAAGTGGAAAGACGTTACCGGCAAGTACGAAACGTCGGCGCGCCTCGTTGCCCTCGAAGGCGACGCCGTGCGATTGGAAACGGCCGACGGCAAAGTCCTGACGCTCAAGCTGGATCAGTTGAGCGAGCACGATCGGCAAATGGCTCGCGACGGCGGCAAGAAGCTTGCTGCGATCAAGGCAGCTGAGACGACCACGGCGGTCGCCGCACCGTCGCGCCTGCGGAACCTCCCGCGATGAAAGCGGGTGAAGTGCAAGGAAATCCGATCGACGCCGCTTTTCCGCCGCTGCCGCCGTCGGCGCCGCTGCTGACGTTCGCCGACCTGCGACGGACGACCATCGATTGGTCGGCCGTGCGCACGATCGATCTACAAAACATTCCGGCTTGGGCCTCGCACGTCGAGCCGGCCGCGCCCGTCGCGGAACCTGCGGGCGACGAATTGAAGGTCGTCGTATTGCGACAGGCCGACGGCTTGGCCCGCTACATGGATCCCGCGAAACCGAAGAAGGTGGAAACGTCGAGCGGCATGATTCGCCCCGCCGCCTCCGGCAAACGCTGGTTCGTTCAGACGGAAATGGAGCATGTGTTTGCCGGCGATCCGCCGCCGTATTGTCGAGTCGAGGCCGTCGACCTGAGCCGAAAGGCGTCGCTCGGTTCCGTCGTGTTGCGGGCCAAGCATCGGCTCATCGCCGTCTCCGACGACGGCACCTTGTTCGCCGCGTTCGGTGCTCAGGACGAAAATCATCGTGAAGATCACGGGCTGTTGGAACTTTACCGCGTCGGCGACGACGGCAAATTTCCCTTGGCCGCCGCGTGGCAACCTCGTAAAGGGACGATTCTCGGCGATCAGGAAACCTTCGGCGCACGATTCTTCGGCAACGACAAGCTGCTCACCTGGGATGAGTGGGACGGCATCACGCTTTGGGAGATCGGCGACGCGGTGCGTCCGTTGTACCACCTGAAACACGGTACGCGCTCGGAGTCGGACATGGCGTTCAGCCGCTCGGCACGCGCGGCGCAATTCAATTGCCGTTCGGGCTGCTGTTGTTTGAGACGGCGACCGGCGCGTCCGACCGCGCTGCTTGATGCGGAGCCCGACTTTGCGACCCGCTTGAGCTTCGCGCCGGACGGGAAGCGATTGATCTCGTGCGGTTTCAGTCGGCTGCGAACTTGGGATCTGGAGACCGGCCGGGCCGCTCCCGACTGGTGTTGGTGCGGTATTCCCATGGTGGGCAGAACTCTCGACTGGCTTAGCGACGATTATCTGTATATCGGCGGCTACTACGTGGTCGATCTGGCACGGCGCACCGTGTTCATGAATTATGCCGGAGGCGGACGAGGCAAAGCGGAAGAAGGTTTGCGCGTCATCGACGGCGCGGCGGTGTACGTTTCCAACGTCTCGCTTCGCTCCGGAGTCAAGAGCGATCACGGCCGCGCGCTGGTCTGTGCGCCGCTCTCCGCAAATGAAATACGCAGCGAAGCAGAGAGAGTCGCGTCGCTCCCCGAATATTACGCACTGCGACCGGGCGCGAAATGCCGCGCGGCGGTCGCCGTCGACGGACTGACCGACGCCGATCGTCTGCGAGTGCTCGAAACCCTGACCGAACGCTTGACGCAACTCGGCTTCGTCGTTGATCCGTCGGCCGCGGTCTCGTGCGAGGTGCGTGTTTCAGCGGGTAAGCCTCCGTATACCGGCATTCAACTTGCCGAAGCGCGGCCCTGGCCCAAGCATGCGCCGCCGACGCCGTATGTGGCGATTGAAGAGAAGGGGACGCTGCTTTCCGTACACTACGAGCCACCGAAATTCGAACGCGGCGATTCCGCGTTGGTGCCGTCGGCCGCTCCGGCGAACCTCGATGTCGCGGCGATCATTGCGGCGGTCGCGCACATCCCGTTGCCCCGGCTTGTGCACCACGAGCTATCGCAGAAGGCTCTGGAGACGCACTATTTTCCGACGCCCGACGGCGTAGAAAAATGGCACCGCGAAACCTGCCGAACTCGGTGCGAGCCCCGGTCGAAGCCTTTACGGCAGCTTGGCGATAATCTCCAAGCAGAGGTCTTTCACTCGTCCCGGATTTGCGTTCGGGTTCTTTTTCTTCGCCTGACCTACGAACGCTCCCGCGGCCTGCATCTTGCCGGCCTTCACGTCGGCCACAAGCTTCGGATTGGCCGCGACCAGCTCTTCGCACAGCGCGACGAGTGCGGATTCGTCCACCTTCTCAATGCCGAGCGACTTCATCGCCGCTTCGGCCGTTTCGCCCGTGTCGAACATTCGTTGTAACACTTCGCGCCCGCGGCTCGTGTCGACCTCGCCCGCGCGCACGCACTTCAACAAGTCGCCAAGCGCCGCAGCCGGCACCGGGTATTGTTCGATCGTCAGGTTTTGATCTCCCATCACGCGGAGCACGTCTTGCTGCAGCCAGTTGGAAGCGGTCTTGCCGTCGCCGCCCGCATCAGCGGCCGTCGTGAAATACTCGATGAACGCACGTCCTTGGTTGACGATGACGTCGCTGTCGTACGCGGTGAGACCGTACGAACCTTCGAGCCGCGTGCGAACCTGCGCGGGCAGTTCGCCAAGTCCCGCGCGCACGGCCGCAATCCGCTCCTCGCTCACGGTCACCGGCACGAGATCCGGATCGGGGAAGTATCGGTAATCGGCCGATTCTTCCTTCTCGCGTTGCACGTGCGTGCGTTTTTTCACGTCGTCCCAGCCGAACGTCCGTTTAAACACGCCCGGGTCGCCGAGCTTGCGCCCTGTCTCTTGCCACTCGGCGTATTGCCGCTCGGCTTCGTAGGCGATCGGCCTTCTCGACGGCCCGGAAGCTGTTCATGTTTTTGACTTCGACGATCGGCGTAGCCACTTTGCCGGCCGGCGTATCGATGTGCAGGTTCACGTTGGCGTCGACCCGCAAGCTTCCTTCCTGCATGTTGCAATCGCTCACGCCGAGATACGTGAGCAGCAGCTTGAGCTCCGTGAGATACGCCTTAGCCTCGGCCGGCGAGCGCATGTCGGGATGCGTCACGATTTCCAAGAGCGGCGTGCCCGTGCGATTGAGGTCGATCTTGCTGTCGGCCTTGCCCGCATGCTCGTCGTGCATGCTCTTGCCCGCGTCTTCTTCGAGGTGCGCACGAATGATCCGCACGCGCTTCGGCGCGAAACGGTCTTTCGTGTCGCTGATTTCGAGCCAGCCTTCGTAACTGAACGGCAGATCGTATTGGCTGATCTGATATCCCTTGGGCAAGTCGGGATAGTAATACTGCTTCCGATCCCACTTGGTGAACGTGGCGATGTTGCAGTTGAGAGCCGTGGCCGTTTGCAGCGCGAGCTCAAAGGCCCGGCGATTCATCACCGGCAGCGTCCCCGGATGCCCGGTGCAGACGGGACAGGTCTGAGTATTCGGTGGCGCACCGAATTTCGTGCTGCACCCGCAGAAGAGCTTCGTCTCCGTCTGCAACTGCACGTGCGTTTCCAGGCCGATGACGATGGTGTAGGGAGTTTTTTCGTCGCTCATGGGAATTTGAAACCGCGGATAAACGCAGATGAACGCAGATAGAAATTAGAGATTTTGGACGATGCGTTTGATGCCGATTCTGGCCGTTGCAAAATTGAGCAACAAGCAAACTCGCAGTCCGGACGCCTTCAGATAGTTCAAACACTGAGCCGAGTGAATGTCGTCGAGAGCTTTAACGACTTTTAGTTCCACAATGACTTCTTGCTCGACCAATAGATCGGCGAAATAGTCGCCGACGACGACACCTTCGTACTTCACCAGTACCGCTTGCTGTTGAGCGACTTCCAGCCGTTCTTTTCGTAGTTCCCAAGCGAGCGCATTCTCATAAACCTTCTCAAGAAAACCGACGCCCAACGTATTCGCAACCTTGAACGCAGCTTGAATGATCTGCTCGGTGATCTCATTCAATCTGCGTTCATCCGCGTGCATCTGCGGTTCCTTGTATTTCAAAGCGTCGGCTTGCGCACGTGCCAGTCGGTCGCCGTTTGGAACATGTGGGCGGCGCGCAGGAGTTTTTCTTCTTCCAGCGGCGGGGCTTGCAGTTGCAGGCCGATCGGCAGTCCGCCTTTGCTGAACCCGCACGGGATGGAGATGCCGCCGACTCCCGCAAGGTTGGCGCTCACCGTGTAGAGATCGACCAAGTACATGGCGAGCGGATCGTCGACCTTCTCGCCGATCTTAAACGCCGGGCTGGTCGTGCAGGGGCCGACGATCAGATCGACCCCTTGCTGGAACGCGGCGTCGTAGTCTTGGCGAATCAATCGGCGAACCTTCAAGGCTTTTAGGTAGTACGCGTCGTAGTAGCCGGACGACAACGCATAAGTGCCGAGCATGATGCGCCGCTTCACTTCGGGCCCGAAGCCTTCTGCTCGGCTCTTGCGGTAGAGCCGGACCAGAGACGTATCGAGGTTCTCGGCCTCGCGTTTCTTGCCGGCCGCGACAAGTTCCTTGCGTTCGGCATCCAACTCGGCGACGAGTTTTGCCTCATCCGTGCGACGTCCGTAGTGCACGCCGTCGTAACGAGCCAGATTGCTCGAGGCTTCGCACGGCGCGATGATGTAGTACACGGCCACGCCGTACTTGGCGTGCGGAAACGAAACCTCTTTCACCTTCGCGCCGAGCGATTCGTACACCTTGATCGCTTCGCGCACGGCCGCTTCCACTTCGCTTTCCAGACCTGCGGCGAAGTGCTCTCGCACCAAGCCGAGCGTCAGGCCCTTGAGCGGTTCGCGAACCGTTTGGGAATATTGCGGAACCGGCGCGTCGATGCTGGTCGCGTCCTGCGGATCGTGCCCGGCGATCGCTTCCAGAAGCAGCGCCGCGTCTTCGGCCGTGCGAGCCAGCGGCCCGGCTTGATCCAAGCTGCTGGCGAAGGCCACGAGTCCGTAGCGACTCACGCGTCCGTAGGTCGGCTTCAATCCGGTGACGCCGCAGAGCGCGGCCGGTTGCCGAATCGAACCGCCGGTGTCGGTGCCGATTGAGAGGCACGCTTCTTCGGCGGCTACGCAAGCCGCGGCGCCGCCGCTGGAACCGCCCGGCGTACGTTCGAGATCCCACGGGTTGCGCGTCTTCTGGAACGCTGAGTTCTCCGTCGAGCCCCCCATGGCGAACTCGTCCATGTTCGTGCGGCCGAGCAGCACGGCTCCGGCGGCCTGCAGTTTGGCGACGACCGTCGAATCGTACGTCGCGCGATAATTTTCGAGCATCCGCGAGGCGCACGTCGTCAATTCGCCCCGGGCCGTGAGCAGGTCTTTCACGGCTACGGGTAGGCCCGCCAAGAGACCGAGCTTCTCGCCGCGCTTGCGTTTGGCGTCGATCGCGCACGCCTGTTCGAGCGCGCCGTCGACGTCGACGCGGAGGTACGCTCCGACTTGCTTGTCGACTTGAGTGATTCGCTCGGCGTACGAGCGCGTGAGTTCTTCCGAGGAAATTTGCCCGGATGAGAGCAAGCCGAGCAGTTCGGTCGCCGTCTTTTCGTAGAGAGCCACGGAGTCGGTCCTGAAAGACAATGCAAAATGCTGAGTGCTGACTGCTGAACGAGGCCGTTTCTCGCCTATGCAGCAGTCAGCATTCCGCAGTCGGCATTTGCTCCGCTATTCGCCGAGCACGGCGGGCACCAGATAGAACTCGCCGTCGGCGTGCGGTGCGTTGCTGAGAATTTCGGCGCGATCGGCGCTCCGGCGTACGACGTCGTCGCGGAAGACGTTGGCCGTCGGCACGGCGTGGGCCATCGGTTCGATGCCGTCGGTATTCAACTCACGGAGTTGCTCGACGTAGCCTACGATCGCGCCAAGCTGCGTGGTCAGGAGGTCCAGCTCGGCCGGCGAAAGCTGCAACCGACCGAGCAGCGAAACCTTCTCGACCTCGGCGCACGAAAGGCTCATGCGAATCTCGGCGTATCGAAAACCTGACCACTCACCCCGGCCCCTCTCCTTGGAACAAGGGCGAGGGGCGTTGAACGGCGAAATCTTGTTTCGCCGTGAGCGTTACTTCTTCGGCGTTTTCGCGGCGGCCGGAGCCTTCTTCGCTTCCGGCTTTTTGGCTTCGGCCTTCTTCACGTCGGCCTTTGGAGCGGCTTTCTTCGTTTCGCCCGGTTGAGTCGGCAGGCGGAACGGCTTGGCCTTCACGAGCTTGGTCACATGCCCGCTGCGGATGCATTGCGTGCAGGCCAGGATCGTCTTATTCGTGCCGTTTTCGGTGACGCGTACTTGCTGCAGGTTCGGCTTGAACGTGCGGCGCGTGATGCCGGTGATCTTCGTACCGACGCCGCCGAGGTACTTCGCCTTACCGCGGATCGTGACCTGATTGCCCACGCGGGGGCCTTTGCCGCAGACGTTGCATACCCGAGCCATCGCCGAACTCTCCGCTACAGATCAATACAATTCGCAAAATGGAAACCGCCCAGTATAGCGAATAGCCCCGGTCCGGCAAGGCGACCGGTCTCGGCGAAACAGGGCAAATACGACGATTTCGTCGCGTCGCCGGCCGCTATTTCCCGATCACGGCCCGCAGAGCCTGCGGTAGGTAACGCACCAGATCGCCCGCAATGAGCCCGGGCATCCCCAAATCGGCCGCTGCGAGGTCGCCGGCGAGGCCGTGGACGAAGACGCCGAGCCGAGCCGCGTCGAAAGGTGTGAGCCCTTGGCAGAGCAGGGCGGTGAGGAGGCCGGTCAGTACGTCGCCGGTTCCGCCCGTGGCCATGCCCGGGTTGCCGGTCGTGTTCGTGGAGTCACGTTCACCGTCGGTCACATAGGTCGCGTGCCCCTTTAAGACGAGCACGGTCTGCGTCTCCGCGGCCAGTTGTTTGGCGGCCAAGCACATGTCGCCTCGGTCTTTGAGGTCGGGAGCTCCGACCAAACGGCGAAACTCGCCCGGGTGCGGCGTGAGGATTCTTGGACCGGTGTGACGGCGCAGGGTTTCAGGATCGTCGGCCAGCGCGTTGAGGGCGTCGGCGTCGAACACGGCCGGCATCGGCAGCTTGGCGAAGAGGCGTACGACGAGCTTGTCGATGCCGCTGCGCTCCGCGACAGGCCCGGCCCGACCGCAACAGCCGTGGCGTCTTCGGTGAACTTCAAGACGTCGTTCTTCGCCCCGCGCGATCCGGCCGGCTTCGTCGTCGTCCAGCGGTGCGGTCATGTACGCCGGTTCGTAACTTGCCACGGCGCTCACGATGCTGCGCGGGACCGCGAGTCGTACCAGGCCGGCGCCGCCGCGCAAGCAGGCCATGCCGGACAGCCCGATCGCCCCGGCCATGCCGAGTGACCCGCCCACAAGCACGGCCCGACCGTAGGTTCCTTTGTGTCCGTCGCTTTCGCGCGGCTTCAGCAGCGTGAGACCTGCGGCCGAAGTGCGGGCCAACACTTGCCGACCGGCTTCGGAAAGTTGAGCGGGTTCGATCATGGAGTCGCCTCTCGCGCTTGCGCGAGGCAATAAGCCCCGCCAAATAGCCTCCTTTAAAGCCGGCGTCGATATTCACCACGGTGACGTTCGCCGCACAACTGGTGAGCATGCCGAGCAGCGCCGTCAGTCCGCCGAGGCTCGCACCGTAGCCGACGCTCGTCGGCACGCCGATGACCGGTACGTCGACATGCCCGCCGACCACGCTCGGCAGTGCGGCTTCCATCCCGGCGACCACGACGACGACGTCGGCCGTGCGAATTTCCGGTAGTCGCGCAATGAGTCGTTGCGGGCCGGCGACGCCGACATCTTGGATCAACTGGACTTCGGCCCCCATCCATTCGGCCGTTTCGCGAGCTTCTTCCGCCACGGGCAAATCGCTCGTGCCGGCGGTGACGATGACGATTCGTCCGCGCGGTTTGCCGGAAGCGGCCAACTTATCGCCGACGCGAATCGTGCGCGCCACGGCGTTGTAGCGAGCCGCGGGATAACAAACTTGTAAGGCGGCGGCTTTTTCCGGGCTCACGCGCGTCGCCAAAGCTTCGTCGCCGTCGGCCAAGAGCACGCCGAAGATCTGCGCGATTTGCTCTGCCGTTTTCCCTTCGCCGTAAACCACTTCCGGAAAGCCGCAACGGCGGCGGCGATCACGGTCGACCGTGGCTTCGCCCAGGTCGGCGACGGTGCGTTTTGCCGCGGTGGCGAGAAACTGGTCGACGTTAATACGGCCCGTCGCGAGCTGCTCGGCGAGTGCGCGAAGTTCGGCCGAGGGGCGAGGCTCGGAGTTCGTGTCGTGCATGGTAGGGTGCCACTGGCGGCTTGTCCGCCAGTGCTTAAGTCAACGTCGTAACTGCACTGGTGGTCAAGCCGCCAGTGGCACTCCGGAGTCGTCGGATTGCCGCAAATTCAGGGCGTTTGGCGCGGGCGGCACGCTTGACGCCGCCGCGCCGCGGTAGGTACATTGTCGCCGAAACCTGAACCGTCATAAAGGGTTTCGACGAGCGGCGCGGCTCACTTCTTTCAGCCGCGGGACGCCGGGGCAACTGGTGTTCGGATCGTCGGCAGTTTACTATTTTCCCAGCTTCGGAAGGCTTGCGCCGTGCAAAAGTTGCGCCGCGGCGCCGCACACATTCACATCAGGCTTGCGGAATCACTATGGGGTCGGACGCGGAGAACGAAATGGCCAATTCCCCCGGCGGCGACGTTTTTGACGTGCGCAAGATTCGTCGACTGATCGAGTTGATGAACGAACACGATCTGAACGAAATCGACTTGCGCGACGGCGACGTGCGCGTGCGTTTGCGCAAGGGGGGCGAAACCATCGTCACCGAAGCTCGGCCTTATGCGGCCGCTGCACCCGCCGCGCCTGCGGCACCCGCGCCGGTAGCGGCCGTTGCCGCAGCTCCGGCCGCGGCCGATACGTCGATCGTCATCAAGTCGCCGATGGTCGGCACGTTCTATTCTTCGCCGAATCCGGAATCGCCGCCGTTCGTCAAGGTGGGCGATCACGTCGGCAACGATACGATCGTCTGCGTCATCGAAGCGATGAAGGTCTTCAATGAAATTCCGGGCGAGCAAACCGGCAAGATCGTCGCCGTGCTCGTGCAAAACGGGTCGCCCGTCGAATACGGACAGCCGCTCTTCAAGCTCGATCCCAAGGGCTAAGGCCCTCGGCGGGAGTCCGTGGTTCGTTGTCCGTTGTCCGTTGCAACGGTCGAAGCTGCCGCCACGAATTGCCCGCGCATCGCTACGGACTACTGACAACGGACAACTGACAAGCCGACGCACGCTCCATGTTCAAACGTATTCTGATCGCCAACCGCGGTGAAATCGCCCTGCGCATCATGCGCGCCTGCCGCGAGATGGGCATTGAAACCGTGGCCATCTATAGCGAAGCCGACCGCGGCGCGCAGTATCTGGAATTGGCCGACGAGGCTTATTGCGTCGGTCCGGCGCTCGAATCAGAGCTATTTGAAGATCGACCGCGTGATCAGCGCCGCCGAAGTCGGCAACGTGCAGGCGATTCATCCGGGCTTCGGCTTCCTCAGCGAAAACGCGCACTTCAACGACGTTTGTCGGCAGTGCAAGATCGACTTCATCGGTCCGTCGCCGGAAGCGATGCGGCAACTCGGCGACAAGAACACGGCCAAGCAACTCGCGCAAAGCCAAAGTGCCGTGCGTGCCGGGCAGCCAGGGGTTGATCGCCGACGAAAAGGAAGCGGCGAAGATCGCCGCCGAGATCGGGTATCCGGTGTTGATCAAAGCCACGGCCGGCGGCGGCGGTCGCGGCATGCGCGTGGCCGCGAACGAACCGGCCCTGGTCAGCGCCTTCAGCCAGGCGCGGCAAGAAGCCGAAGCGGCTTTCGGCAATCCCGACGTGTACATGGAGAAGTACGTCGAGAACCCGCGGCACGTGGAAGTGCAAATCATCGCGGACCACCACGGCAACGCCGTCCACTTGTGGGAACGTGATTGCTCGACGCAGCGTCGGCATCAGAAGATCATCGAAGAAAGTCCGTCGCCGTTCCTCAAGCCGGAAACTCGCAAGGCCCTTTGCGACGCGGCGGTGCGGCTGGTGAAGGAAGCCGGTTACACGAACGCCGGCACGGTGGAGTTCATCGTCGACAAAGACCAGAACTTCTACTTCATCGAGGTTAACGCCCGCATTCAGGTCGAGCATCCCGTGACGGAAATGGTCACCGGCATCGATTTGATCAAGCAGCAGATTCGCGTGGCGGCCGGCGAGCCGTTGCCGTGGAAGCAGGAAGACATCGTGCCGAAGGGGCACGCCATTGAGTGCCGTATCAACGCCGAAGACCCGGCCCGCAACTTCCAGCCGTGCCCCGGCAAGATCACGCAGATGTACATCCCCGGCGGTTACGGCGTGCGGTTTGATTCGCACGCTCACGCCGGTTACGTCGTGCCGGCTCACTACGACTCGATGATCGCCAAGCTCATCGTGCATCAGAAGACCCGCAACGAAGCGATCGAGAGCATGAAGCGGGCTCTGCGCGAACTGCGCATCGAAGGAATCAAGACGACGATTCCGCGACTGCTCGACATTCTCGATCACAAGGCGTTCGGGAACGCCGAAGTCGACACGCGGTTCATCGAACGGACTTGGCCGACTTAGCTCACGCCACGCATTTTTCCGCGGCGGCGAAAGTGTGGAGTGCCTGTGACTCCCCATCGGGACGCCTTGGCGAACTTCCGGCGCAGTTTCTAGAATGACGGCTTGCCTCGGGCGAATGCATCGCCGCCCGGGAATCTTCGCCTCGTTTTAGAAAGTTCGCAGACCGATGAATACGTCCGACTCGCCCAAGACTCCGAACACGTCGATCAAGAAAGTCGCCATCCTTTTCGCCGGCGGTCCGGCTCCGGCGGCCAACGCCGTCATCTCCACCGCCGCCGTGTCGTTCATCCGCAACGGCATCGAAGTCGTCGGCATCAAGCACGGCTATTCCGGTCTCGTGGAGTTCTCGGCCGAGCGGCCGATGATCGAAGGTCGCGACTTCATGAAGCTCGACCACAAGGTGCTGCGCCGTACGCGCAATAGCCCGGGCATTCTCATCGGCACGGCCCGTACGAACCCGGGCAAGAACGTCTCGAGCCCGAAGCATTTGGAAGACGCGGAGAGGACGAAGCCGCTCAAGACGGTTTACGAAGCGTTGTGCTCGCTCGGCGTCGATGCGCTGGTCTCGATCGGCGGCGACGACACGCTGAAGACGGCCAACAAGCTGCAGATGTATCAACGTTTGTTGCCGGCCGGCAGCAAGCAGATTCCTGTCGTTCACTTGCCGAAGACTATCGACAACGACTACGCCGGCATCGACTTCACGTTCGGTTACTTCACGGCCGTCGAAACCTTGGCCGGCGAAGTGCGCAATCTTTTGGCCGACGCCGAAGCGGCGCGGAATTACTTCCTGGTGGAATCGATGGGTCGCAGCGCCGGCTGGCTGGCGTACGGCGTGGCGATCGCCGGTGAAGCGAGCCTGGTGCTAAGCGTGGAAGACGTGCATGGTCCGTACCGTACGACGGAAACCTACACCGATGAGAAGACGGGCCAGCAAAAGACCCGCGACGTGATGAAGGTCGAAGCCGTCATCGGGCGGATCGTCGACACGATGCTGGCTCGCGAAAAGGAAGGCAAGGAGTTCGGCGTGATCGTCGTCGCCGAAGGTATGGCCGAATTGCTCCCGTATTCGTTCCTGGCCGGCGTGCCGCGCGACGAGCACGGGCACATCGCGATTTCGCAACTGAACCTCGGCCGGACGCTTTCGAAGCTCGTCATGGACGAATACAAGAAGCGCACCGGCAAGTCGCGCAAGATCGTCGGCCTGCAACTCGGGTACGAAGCTCGTTGCGCTCGGCCGCACGCCTTCGACGTGATGCTCGGCAGCCAACTCGGCGTCGGTGCGTATCGGGCCTTGGTCGAAAACGGCCTCAGCGGCGTGATGGTTTCCGTTTCGGGACAACTCGACTTGCACTTCGTGCCGTTCGAGAAGCTCGTGAATCAGGAAACGCTCGTCACCACGGTGCGGTTCGTCGAACGCTCGTCCGACTTCCACAAGCTGGCCCGGTTCCTCGAGACCTATATCAACTCGACGAGCCTCCGCGACTAGTTCGATACCGCGCTGAAGATGGCCAACCTGTAGGGAACGCCCTCTGTGGCGTTCCGCGCGGCGGGTACCCGATTCACGGAACGCCACGGAGGGCGTTCCCTACAGGCATCCTCTCTTCGCACGCGCGTCAGCGACCGGAGTCGTTTCGCGATGGGTGCCACTGGTGGCTAGTCCACCAGTGCCGAACGACGTTTTCCTTGCACTGGTGGGCAAGCCACCAGTGGCACCCGAAGTCGTCAACGGCACCCGAAGTCGTCAGCATTTACACGTCGCACAATCGCACGGCTTCCGTCAGGCCGGCGAGCGGATCGCGCGTCGGGATGAACTCCTGCCCGACGTACCCTTGGTACCCGATCTCGATAAGCTTCCGCATGATCGGCGGGTAGTTGATCTCTTGATTGTCGTCGAGTTCGCCGCGGCCCGGGTTGCCGGCCGTGTGAATGTGCCCGATGACGTCTTTGTGTTGATCGAGCCGGCGAATGACGTCGCCGTTCATGATCTGAACGTGGTAGATGTCGAACAGCATTTTCATTCGGGGCGAGCCGACCTTGCGGCAAATTTCGGCCACGTAGTCGACGTCGTCCCCTTGATAGCCCGGGTGGCCCTTCATCGGGTGTGAGCCGTCGCGGCTATTCAAATGCTCGATGCAGATCGTTACGCCTTTCTGCTCGGCATGCCCGATGATCTTCTTGAAGCCGGCGACGCAATTGGCCATGCCTTCGTCGAGCGAAATCTCGCCGCTTTTTGGATCTTCGGCGTCGTGATACTTGAAGCCGGTGAAGGCGATGACGGAGGGAAAACCGGCCTCGGCGCAGAGATCGATCATCTTCGTCGTACGTTCGATCACTTCGTCGTGATACTTCGGATTGTTGAAGCCTTTCATGAACGGCGCACCGGGCATGCCGTTGGGAGCGATGGCGCAGGTCATCCCGTGCTTCTTGAGCGTCGGCCAGAATTCCGGCGCAAGCAATTCGACCGACGTAATGCCGAGCTGTTTGGCGACTTGGCACTGTCGCTCGATGTCCCACATCTCGCCGGCGACGTTGAAACACCAGTAAACCATTGATTGCTTGATCCGGCCTTTGAGGGCCGACGAAGCGGACGTCGAGGGTTCGGCGGCGGCGGAAGCCGATGAGGCGAAATCGACGGAAGCCGCGGCGGCTGCGGCGCCTGCGACCGTTGCGGCGCGGCTTAAGAAATGACGGCGGCGGATCGGCGAAGGGACGGAAGATTCGGGAGCGTTCATCGCAGGCTCGCTGAAAGTCGTGGGAAGGCGGTGCGGATTCTCAAGATCGTAATTCGCAGGCCGGGCTTTGGGCAGACCCCGGTTTGCGGTAGCGAAGTGAAATCAAACGGGTCCGGCGCAGCTACGTACCGCAGAACGTGCGGAAACAAGAAGCGAATTCACCGCCGGCCGGTTCGGCGTAAATTTCGAATCCGGGGCGTTCGTCGAAGGGCTGCGTGACCGCGGCGATCAACTTTTCAAACGGCCGCAGATCGCCGTCGTCGGACGCCGCCGCGAGCGCCTTCTCTACGCGCTGATTACGTGGAATGTAAACCGGATTGACCGCACGCATGGCCACGGTGATTTCCTCCGGCGGGCGTTGCTCGATCGCCAAGCGTCGTCGCCAGCGCCACCAGCCACGGCGGCAATTCCACGGCGCCGGTGAACAATTCAACGAGCGGCGGCGCATCGTGTTCGACCGCGTCGGATAGCCTGCGCCATGCCAAGGTAAAGTCGACGCCGCGACTTTGTAGCAGCGACAGCCAACCATCAACGAGAGCTCGGTCGCCTTCGCTCGCCGTGGTCAGGCCGAGTTTGCGGCGCATGCCGGCAAGCCAAGCTTCGTCGAAAATCACTGCGAACTCTTGCAAGACTTCCGTCGCGCGCTCGACGGCTTTCTCCGGCGCGGCTTCGTCGATCAACGGTAGCAGCGTTTCCGCGAAGCGGGCCAAATTCCATTGAGCAATCGCCGGCTGACGTCCGTAAGCGTAGCGCCCGCCGCGATCGATCGAGCTGAAGACGGTCGCCGGATCGTAGGCTTCCATGAAGGCGCACGGGCCGTAATCGATCGTTTCGCCGGAGATCGCCATGTTGTCCGTGTTCATCACGCCGTGAATAAAGCCGACGTGCATCCATTGCGCGATGAGCGATGCCTGCCGCCCGACCACCGCCCGCAGCAGTGCGAGATACCGATCGGGTTCCTCCGCGATCTCCGGATAATGTCTCGCAATGACGTAGTCGGCCAAGCGGCGGACCTTCTCGACGTCGCCGCGTGCGGCAAAAAATTGAAATGTGCCAACGCGTACGTGACTTGCCGCGACGCGCGTGAGAACCGCACCCGGCAAAGTTCGCTCGCGCCGCACCGGTTCGCCCGTCGCGACGGCCGCCAAAGCCCGCGTGGAGGGAATACCGAGGGCGTGCATCGCTTCGCCGACGACATACTCACGCAACACGGGCCCGACGGCCGCTTTGCCGTCGCCGCCGCGCGAGAACGCCGTGGCCCCCGAACCTTTGAACGCGACGTCAAGTCGCCGGCCGCGACGATCGACGACTTCCCCCAGCAGCAGAGCCCGGCCGTCGCCCAATTGCGGCACGAAGTTGCCGAACTGGTGTCCGGCGTAGGCCTGTGCGATCGGTTGAGCCCCTTCGAGTAGTTCGCTCCCGGTGAACCAGCGCGCGAGTTGCTCCGGAGTCACGTCGTCGGTCGAGAGGCCGAGTTCTGCGGCCAGCTCCGCATTCCAGCGGAGCAGCGTCGGTCGCGGAGCCGGTTCGGGTACGTACGGAACGTAGTAACCCGCAAGTTCTCGGGCATACGTGTTGTCGAACGAGGCTTGAAAGGGAGACGACATGGATGAAACCGGCGGCGAACGGCGAGCTCACCCCTGCAGGGCTTGTCGCATTAAGAAACCACAAAAACTCAAAATAGTGCATTTGCACGATTTGGGAAGCCGAACGCAGAATGTAGCGGACATTAAGAGTTTCTTATGCGCGCCGTTAAAAACTCGTAACACGCAAGTTGGGTGAGTCATGGTTCAACGCCTCGTGAGTTGGTCGTTGGAGAATCCGCTGATCGTCATTCTGATGACGATCGCCCTCATCGGCGGCGGCGCGTATTGCTTCTCGCAAGTGAACATCGAGGCGTATCCCGATCCCGCACCGGCGATCATCGAGATCATCGCCAAGTATCCCGGCGCGTCGGCCGAAGAGGTGGAGCGACAAGTCACCACCCCCTTGGAAGTGGCGCTCGCCGGCATGCCGGGGCTGAAGTTCACGCGCAGCAAGTCGCTCTTCGGGCTCGCGCACGTGCGCAACCAATTTGAGTACGGCGTCGACTACTACGCGGCGCGACAAGAGGTCATCAACCGGTTGCAGTTCGTCGACGACTTGCCCATCGGCGTCGAACCGCAAATTTCGCCGACGAGCCCGACCGGCGAAATCATGCGGTTCACATTGAAAGGCCCGCGCGACGCGTCCGGCAACGATATCTACACGTTGAATGATTTGAAGGCGCAACAAGATTGGATTCTCGTTCGCAGATTGCGTCGCGTGCCGCGTATCGTCGACACCGTGAGCAGCGGCGGTACGGTCAAACGCTATGAAGTGCGCCCCGATCCGGAGCGACTGCTGCGCTACGGCATCCCCCTCAAGCAACTCGAAACCACGATTCGCGACAGCAACGCGAACGTCGGCGGCGACTATCTCGTGCATGGCGAGAATTTGCTCAACGTCCGCAGCATCGGCCTGATCGGCAACGGGCAGGACCCCACGCGCTCGTCGATCATTATCAGCACCCGGAATCCGGAAGTGGCCGCGGAGCATTTGCGCGAAGAAGAGCGGGCTCGGGTGCGAGCCATTCGCGAAACGGTCATCGCGTCAATCAACAACGTGCCGATCCGCGTAGAAGACGTCATCGAAGGAGGCCCGCTGCGCTACATGGCGGACATCGGCAAAGAAGGCGTCGTCGTCACTTATCAGCCGCGTATGGGGCGCATCAGCATCAGCTACCCGGAACTCGACGCCGACGGGAAGGAGATCGTCGACGAACATGGCGAGCGGCTTTGGAAGGATGAAAAAGAACGAATTCAAGGCATCGTGCTGCTGCGTAAGGGCGAAGCTTCGCTGCCGGCGCTGAAAGACGTGAAGGAGTTGATCGCCTCGTACAACGAAGGAAAAGGCGATCTGCTGCCGGGCGTGAAGATCGAGCCGTATTACGACCGCACGGATCTTATCGGCGTGACGACGCACACGGTCGGCGAGAACTTGATCGTGGGGCTCGTGCTCGTAACGTTGATTTTGCTCCTGTTCCTGTCGAACTTGCGCTGTGCGCTGATCGTGGCGATCAACGTCCCGCTGGCGTTGCTCGTGGCGTTCGCGATGCTTTATTTCCGCAATCGTTCGGCCAACTTGCTTTCGATCGGCGCGGTCGACTTCGGCATCATTCTGCTCAGCGCGGTGATTATCGTCGAAAACGTGTTCCGACATCTGAACGAAGAGATCAATCCGGACTTGCCGTTGAAGAAGCGAATTCTTGCGGCATGCGGCGAAGTGCAACGCGGGTTGTTCTTCACCACGGCGGTGATGGTGGCGGCGTTCATTCCGCTGTTCACGATGAAAGGGCCGGAAGGCCAGATCTTCGGCCCGATGGCCGACACCTACGCGTTTTCCTTGGCCGGAGCATTGGTGCTGGCGCTGACGATCGTGCCGGTGCTCTGTCTGTTGATGTTCCGTAAGTTTACGCCCGCGCCCGACAACGCCTTGGTGCAGTATCTTCAGCACAGCTACTTGAAGCGTCTGGAGTGGTGTCTGAAGCATCGCGGCAAGGTGCTGGTGTTTATGGGAGCGCTCGTCGTCGTGACCGGCGTGCTGCTGCCGGGCTTGGGGCGCGAGTTCATGCCGGAGCTCGAAGAAGGCAACCTTTACGTGCGCGGTACGTTCCCGATCAACGTGGCGCCGGAAGCCGCGGCCGACAAATCGGACCGAGCTCGGTTGATCATGCGGAAGTACCCTGAAATCAAGGTGGTCGTTTCCCAGAACGGACGGCCCGACGACGGCACCGACCCGACCGGCTTCTTCAATCTGGAGTTCTTCTTGACGTTGAAAATGCCGAGCGACTGGCCGGCCGTCAAAGAACAAACCGGTTGGAAGAAGTATTTCTGGCCGAAGCGCCCGCGGACCAAAGCGGAACTGATCGAAGAAATGAGCGCCGAGTTGTCTCGCTCGATCGTCGGCACCGACTGGAATTTCTCGCAGAACATTCGCGACAACGTGATGGAGTCGCTCTCCGGCGTGAAAGGAGACAACTCCGTCAAGATTTTTGGTCCCGACTTGGATCAGCTGGAAAAGCTCGCCGAACAATTGCAACAAAAACTCACGGCCATCGAAGGCATTCGCAACGTCGGCATCTTCCGCGTGAAGGGGCAGCCCAATTTGGAATTGCCGGTCGACCCGAACAAGTGCAACTATTGGGCGGTCAGCGTGCAGGACGTCAACGACGTCATTCATACCGCGGTCGGCGGTAAAGCGTCGACGGAGATGATCGAGGGGGAAAAGCGGTTCGACATCGCCTTGCGCTTTCCGGAACGTTTGCGCAACAGCGAAGAAGCGATTCTGAATATCCCCGTCGAGGTCTACAACAATCGCGTGGCGGGGCAAAACGCCGACCGTAAAACTGAGCTGTCGGCGATCGGCGTCGGCTCGGCGCAGCCTTCGATCGTCGGGACGAATTTCGGCGTCGGCATCGCACAAGCGGGTAATTTCGCGCCGCCGGCTCGGCGACCTCGTGACGCCGCTTAACGACGACGGCAAGTTCGACCCTGACGGCCGTTTCGTGCGCGCCGGCGCTTCGACGATTTATCGCGAGCAAGGCAACCGTATGATCGCCGTGAAGTTCAGCGTGCGAGGTCGCGACTTGGCCGGCGCCGTCAGCGAAGCTCAAGCTAAGACGGCCGACTTGTTTCAAGCTCCTTACAGCGCCGCGTGGAGCGGAGAGTTTGATCAGATGCGCGAAGCCGAGAAGCGGCTGATGTTGATCGTGCCGATTTCGATGGTCCTTGTGTTCGTTTTGATCTACTTGGCGTTCGGTTCGATGCTCGACATGTTGGCCGTGGCCGCGAACGTCGCGCGTCTCTCGATGGGCGGCATTTGGGCGCTGTTGCTCACCGGGACGAACTTCAGCATCTCGGCCGCCGTCGGTTTCATTTCGATTTTCGGCGTGGCCATCATGGACGGCTTGCTGCTCATCGCCTACTTCAACCAGTTGCGGGCCCACGGGCTGCCGCTGCACGAGGCGATCATGAAAGGGGCCGAGAAGCGCGTACGGCCGATGATGATGTCGGCCTTGATTGCGATTCTCGGTCTCTTGCCGGCGGCCGTGTCGACGAAGATCGGCGCTCAAACGCAACAGCCGTTGGCGATCGTCGTCGTCGGCGGCATGCTCGTGACGCTACTTTTGAATCGATATTTGATGCCGGTGCTTTACAGCTTGTACGGGCATCGCGAACCTTCCGAGCAAGCGGCTTCCATGGCACACTAAGCCGTGAGACGTTGAGTTTGAGGCGCAAAGAAAAAGGGCGTCGGTCGCGATGACCGACGCCCTTTTCCGTTTTCTTGCAGTGCGGCGGTCGGCTTAGCCGCGCTTCGATTGATTCGTCTGCAGGTTGGCGAGTTCGCCGCCGAGGCCGAGCACGCCGGATACGACGATGCGTTGGCCGGGCTTGAGCGGTTCGCCCTTTTTCTCGCCCGGGTTGCTGTCGATATACACCGTGCCCGAGCTGCGTCGCAGCACCGAAACCTTGCGGCGAGCAAATTCGCGTTTGGTCCGATCGACTTCGACGAACACGGTCGAGGAATCGCCTTCTTCAATGAGACCGGTTTCCGGAATGGCGACCACGTCCGGGCTGCTCGGCAGTTGAATCGTGGCGGTAATAAATTGGCCGACCGTCAGGTTGCCGTCCTTGTTGTCGAGCCAGCCCATGACGACGCCGGTGCGTTGTGCCGGATCAATCACGCTGCCGATCAGGTCGAACGTGCCCGGAATTTGGTTGTCGGTCGGGTCCGACTTGAGGTCGATGTTCCAGCGGCGATCTTCCTGCTTCAGCGTGCGAAGAGCCCAGAGGTCTTCTTCGTAGATATTAGCGAGCACCTGCATCCGGCTTAGGTCGGCGACCTTGAAGAGGTCGTCCGTCGGTTCGACGATGTCGCCCACGTTGAAGCTCTTCTCGACGATCACGCCGTCGATCGCGGCCGTGACTTCCGTTTCCGCCCACTGCTTTTCAACTTGCGGGTTTGCGGAATGCTTCGATTCTTTGATCGACTTGAGTTCGTTGTGGATCGCGGAGATTTCATCGTCGGTCATTCGCCACGAACGCAGCGTGCGCTCGGCGCGAGCCACGGAGATGACGTTCGCTTCCACTTCGCGGCGGGCTTCGTGAATGCTCCGCTCGGTGACGACGCCCGGTTGCAGGCTTTCGAGCCGAGTCAGAATCACTTGGCTGGCTTCGAGCCGTGAGAGCGCGTCCATCAGTTCGCTTTTCTTCTCGCCGATGTCCTTGCTCCAGATGATCGCCAGCAGTTGGCCCTTCTTGACGCGGTCGCCGTATTGCAACGGACGCTGTCCGCCTTGGCCGTCGTCGGTCATGCCGATGGAGATCGCTTCGCCGCCGAAACGCGAATGGACGTGAACCAACCGATTGGGATCGAGGAACAACGTGCCGGGCAACCGTAGCGGTTCGGGACCGGTGGCGGCCTTCACTTCGGCGATACGCAGACCGAGCAAATCCACGGCGTCGTCTTTGGTGAGCCGGAGGGTGTCGTCCTTGTCGTCGACGAGCTCGACGAGCGGATCTACGGCCGGAGCGGACACCGCGCTCTTTTTCGACATCGAGTCGACGACGTCGCGCACCTTGTTCCAATTCGACGCGGCGACGATCGCCACGGCGGCGACGACGACCAGCGCCACCGATCTTCAACCACTTCGCGTTTGAATTCGTACCGGCTGTCACTGCGGGAACTCCTTTGTGCTCATCGAGCGCCGGCGGAGAAGCTTGGCGTATGAAGTCCGCACGAGAAATTCGTGACGGTGCGACAAGCTCTTACGGAGTCTTCGAAAGGATGCACGTCCGCGCAGACTCCGTCGCCATCACAATCTTGGTATCCGATCGGGCAGTTGAAAAGCCCGACAAAGAAGACGCAAAGTTCGGCTGACGAAGTATTAAGAGACGTGAAGATCAACGCGGCAATCCGTTCGCTGGGCCGTTAAGACGGCATTAAGGATCACCGTACTTCGATCTCAATTCCGCAAGAAACCGCCATTGTTCGCTGGCGCAGCAACCGCCTTAGGCCGTCGTCGGAATCGGCAGGCGCTTGACTGAAATGCACGCCGCCTTCCATCGGCGAGCGACGTGGAAGTTGAAGCATCGCTGACGACATCGTCTCGTCCAAGTGCGCAGGCCGCGTGGTATTCGAACGGCAGAGGGACCTTTCGCCGAACAGGTGGAGACCGTGCGGTAACACGGTTTCGTCGTCGCCAGCGTCTTGATTTTGCGAACATTTTTAGCAATGCCGGCATTCCGCCGTTCACGGCTTAACACTTTTTAGTGCGCCTCCCGAATTGCTACTACCGATAGAACCGGTAAGACCCCACGACTGCGCCATATTTTCCAAATTCGGTTTGAGCATGGCTTATCACATCACGCGATCGCTTGCGTTGGCACTCGCGACGGCGACGCTGCTCGGCGAGGCGGCTTCGGGCGCAGATGCCCGTCGTGCCCGCACCCGTGACCGCTGCGCGCCTCCGGTTCCTTTGGCCGGCGCGCTGCCGCCGTCGATGCCTCCGGTCGTCGAGCCGCAAGCGGCCGACGTTATTGCGGTGCAACCGATGCCGACGGCCGCGCCGTACGATCAATCCGGCGCATTGCCGCAGGTGACCGTCAGTCCGGAAGACGCTCAGTATTTGTTTCCCCCGCGGAACAAGAGCCGGCTCGCGAAATCTACACGGCGCCGGTGCCCAACGGCTACGCTCGCCGTAGCGACCAGAGCGTGGAAGACGTTTACGATCAGGCGGGCACGCTCGGCAACGACGTGCCGCGTAACCGCCGCAACGACTATCCGTACGGCGATCATCCGTATTGGTACGGGCACGACGCCGACGTTGAACGCTGGGGCAACCTGCTGGAAAATCCGTATCAACGGCTCGGCTGGTTCGCCCGCGTCGACACTACGGCGTTCAAAGGTCATCTCGACGACAAATTCACCTCCGGCGACGGCACGTTCGGCGGCGTTCCGGTTCAGCTCGGCTCGGCCGGCTTGAACTGGAACATTTCGCCGAAGCTCGATATCGGCTACCGCTTCGAGCACGGCCTGGGCGAAACCAAGGTCGGCTACCGTTGGATCAGCACCGATGGCTCGGACCCGTACACGCAATTCGGTCCCGGCGGCAACATCTCGACGAACGTTACGTTTCAGACCATCGATCTCGATTGGTGCACGCAGCACTTCAACGCCGAAGGCCTGCCTTTCATCTTTCCGTTGTTGAAATCTTGGAACCGAGCCGGCTTGGGCAAGCCGCTCACGCCCAACTGGTTCGATCCGCCGCTGGAAATGCGTTGGGTCTGGGGCTTGCGCGGCGCTACGTTCTATTACGAGTCGGTCGGTACCGGCCCGGCGCAAACCGAACGGGTGATGAACAACTTCAACGGCGCCGGCCTCCACTTCGCGATCGAGCTCAACCAGCGGCTCCGTACGGATCGTCCGATCTTCATCCACGCCACGGCCGAAGGCTCCGGTATGTGGGGCTTCTGCGATCAGACGTTCACGCGCACCATCGGCGGCGTGCCGGAAACCGTGCAAATTCTTCGCGACGGCATCGGCGTGCCGACGGCGACGATCGAACTCGGCCTCAGTTACGCTCCCGACCTGCCGAAGCGCACGACGAAATTCACGCTCGCTTGGCAACGCGAACAATGGTTCTGCTTCGGCAACGGCGGCACGTCGAGGCGCAGACTTGGTCATGCAAGGCGTCATGTTTCGCAGTGAGTGGAAATACTAATTCCGCGGTGATCTAGCAACGAACGGTCGACGAATTCGCGGCGAACATTCTGAAAAGACGTCCTATGATTCGAGCACGAAAAATTCTGACGGCGGCGGTCGCGCTGGCGGCTTGGACCGCGGAAGCGTCGGCCCAGGTCGGACCTTCGGCTAATGCCGTCGCCCCCGGCGCGGGCGAACGTTTCGTCATGCCCCGGATGCCGGCCCCGTTTGTTCCGCAAGGTTGGCAGAGTCCGAATCAGGCGGCACCCGCCGTCGCACCGCAAATTGTGCCGCAAGCCGCTGTCGCGACTCCGGTCGTCGCAACTCCCGTCGTCGTGGCGCCGGCCGCAGTCGTGCCCGCACCCGCTCCGACAACGCCCGCTCCCGTCGCCGGCACCGGTGTATTGCAAACCGGCTCTTTGCAGTTTGTGACGGGCGCCCCGCAAGTGGCCCCGGCTTACTTCGTTGCTCCGGCCGATGCCGCGACGGTTCCCACGGCGACCCCCGTGGCCGCCGCGCAACCGGCCGCAGCCGCGAGCCAAGCGCAGATCGCCGTGCAGCCTGCGGTTCCCTCGTTGCCGGCGGCCGGTCCGGTCGACAGCTTCCGGCTCGACGAACTCGTCGGCTTCGCGACCACGTACAACCCGATTCTTCGCCGCGCCGAAGCCGTGATCGAGGGGGCGAAAGGCGAGCGCGTGCAGGCCGGGCTCTATCCGAACCCCGCGATGGAAACGAACAACCCGGAAGTGTTTTCGGGCCAAGTGAGCTACGTCAACTTTGGTTTCCAGCAATTCATCGTCGTGAAAGGGAAGCTGCAACTCGACAAAGCCGCGGCCGACCAGCTCGTGCGCGCCGAAACGGCCGAGTATCGCCTCGAACGTTCGCGGATGGTGACCGACGTTCGCACGCAGTACTACAAGACCTTGGCGGCCAAGCATCGCGTGTACTTGGCGCGCTATCTCTCGGCCATCGCCGAACGCGGAGTGGGGGGCGTGCGCCAACTCGAACAGGCCGGCGAAGGAACGCTGACCGACGTCTTGCTGCTCGACACGGAGTATCAACGCGAACAAATCCAACTCCGCAACAGCGAAACGCTTTACGAAGGCGAACTCAAGAAGCTGGCCGCGGTCGTCGGCATGCCGCAGATCCAGATTCGCGACGTCGCCGGAAGCCTGTTCGATATCCCGCCGCAGTTTCATGAACAAGACGTGCAGTTGTTTCTCAACCAAACCAGCACGTACATCGAAAAGGCGCGGGCCGAAATTACCCGCAGCCAAATTCAATTGCGTCGCCAAGAAGTCGAGCCGTATCCGAACATGCGCATGGGGCCGTCGTTTCAGACGGGCACGATTCCCAAATCGTCGCAGTTCTGGCTCACCGTCGAGTTCGACATTCCGGTGTGGAATTTGAACCAGGGCAACATCCGCTCCGCCAATGCGAGCGTTCAGGAGCAATTCGCCGAACTCGAAATCCTGCGCAACGAACTCAATCGTAAGACGGCCGACCTTTTCGCACGACACGTCACCTCGCGAGAACGGGCCGAAAAGATTCGCACGCAGATTTTGCCGAACGCTCAGAAAGCCCAAAGTCTGATTCAAGATGCCTATGTGAAGGGGCAGTTCGACGTCAATCGCCTGCTGGAAAGCCAACGCAATTTGGCCGAAGTCTCCAGCGACTACTTCGAAGCTGCGGAAGAATCGTGGACGACGGCCGCCGAGCTGGCGGGCATGTTGCAACTCGAACAGTTTCCGTAAGCGATAAGTCCGACCAAACCCCCGATCGCCGAACGAGGTTCGATTTCACCGAGTCGAACCGAACCGTGTGAAAAGCCTTATGATCCGACGACGTCTCTTCCTGTTGCCGTTGCTGCTACCGGCGGGTTTCGCCGCGCGGGCGGCGTCGCAGCAACTCGTCGCGCCTCCGCCGCAGGCCGCCTACGAGTCGGCGACGATTCCTGCGCCGGTCGGAGTACAAAATGCAGGAGGCTATCCTGCGGCCACGGTCGGCGACCGGTACGCCGTGCCGGCAACGTTTGAGACGTCTCTTGCGCCGCGCTACCCGGCGGTGCCGGCCGTGCAGACGAGCGCTGCGTCGGGACACGTGCACCTTGTCACGGCCGAAATCCCATCAGCGGCGGAGAACATTCCGCAGCCGCCGGCCGCCGGCCCGGCCATTCCTTTGACTCCGACCAGCGTATTTCGGCTGGAAGAACTGGTGGGCATCGCCACGACCTACAATCCGATCTTGCAGCGCGAGCAGGCCCGCATCGACGATGCCAAAGGCGAACGAGTTCAGGCCGGGCTCTATGAGAACCCGACGATGTTCACGAACAACCCGCAAATTTGGGCGGGGCAAAGCTCGTTCGTCAACTTCGGCTTCAAGCAGAACGTGATCGTCAAAGGCAAAAGGCAAATCGATCGGGCCGCGGCCGATCAACTCGTGCGAGCCGCACGGCCACCGCTTCGCTGGAGCGGGCCGAGTTAGTCACCGAAGTTCGTAAGCAGTACTACAAGACGCTTGCGGCCAAGCATCGCATGGTGCTGGCCAAGCACTTGGCGGCTTTGGCGGAGCGAGGCGTCGCCGGAGCTCGGCAACTGGAACAAGCCGGCGAAGGTCTGCTGACCGACGTGCTGCTGCTCGACACGGAAAATCAACGGGCACAAATTCGTCTCCGCAACACTCAGACGACGCTCGAAGGCGAGTTGAAGCAGTTGGCCGCCATCGTCGGTTCGCCCGGGTTGGTGATCAAAGACGTCGAAGGGACGCTCTTCGAAGTGCCGCCGCAATTCGACGAACAGGACGTGCTGCGGTTTCTTCAGACCGACAGTTCGTACGCCGAGCGCGCACGCGCGGAAATCACGCGCAAGCAGGCCCAACTGCGTCGGGCCGAAGTGGAGCCGTATCCCGACTTGCAAGTCGGTCCGCACTACGTCGCTGGAACGCTCCCCGATGCCTCGCAGTATTGGTTCACCGTCGAGTTTCAGATTCCGGTGTGGAACTTGAACCAAGGCAATATCCGCAAAGGAAGCGCCGAGGTTCATAAGTCGATCGCCGAACGAGAAGTGCAGCAGAATGAGTTGAACAAGGAAGTTTCGGAGCTCTTCGCGGAACACCGCGCAGCGCGAAAAGGCGGCGGCCATTCGCGGGCAGATTTTGCCGAACGCTCAGCAGACGCAAGCCTTGGTGATCGACGCGTATCTCAAACGCCAATTCACCGTGAATCGGTTGCTCAAGAGCCAGCAGAACTTGGCCGCCGTATCGAGCGACTACTTTGACGCGGCGGAGAAGTCGTGGGACACGGCCGCCGAAATTGCCGGATTGTTGCAACTCGAACAGTTCCCCTAAGTCCGATGACGCGCCTCGCGGGCCTGGTCGTGATCGTCGCCGCCACGTGCGCCGCCGCGACTGCGGCCGAGCCGCTCGATCGCTATGCGTCGGCTCCCGCGGCCGAACTCGACTTCGAACGCCGCCGCTCCGCCGAAACGTCGGCGAGAACGACCTCGCGCGACCGACGATATCGTGCCCCTTCGGAGCCGGTCCGCGACAACGGCTTCTTGATCGAAGAAGCGTTCAACCAAGAGCGGACCGACATCCAGCACATCACGAACTTGGTCTTCCAATGGGACCGGTACGCCGGGACGCCGTCGCGCAAGTGGCTCTACGCTTACACGATCGACATCCCGCTCGGCTCTCAGAAGCATGAGTTCTCGGCGATGTTCACGATGGCCGGCGGACGAGAGTCGCGGCCGGCGGGCAGAATTCACGACGCCGGTTTCGGCGATACGCTGCTGAACTACCGGTATCAACTGCTGGCGGACGCCAATGCGTTTTGGTGTACGCCGCGCGTGAGCGTCATTCTGCCGACCGGCGATCCGGCGTATCGGCTGGGCGTCGGTGAGCTGGGCTATGAGTTTGCCTTGCCGGTCAGTCGATATGGCGAGCGGTGGGACGTGCATTGGAACGTCGCTTACACGTACTTTCCGCAACTGCCGTCGGTCGTGCTGCCGAACCTGATCGATCTGGAGAACAATCTCGAAGGTTGGACCTTCGGCACGGCTCTGCTCTACAAAGGTTGGGGGGACGTGCAGCCGTTCGTCGAACTGATGGCGTACGCCAACACCGGCTACGGCGACCCCGGAACGGCGATCGACTTCAATCAGGTGATCATCAATCCGGGAGCGAGGTTCGCACTGACGCGCACCGATGACTTTGAATGGGTCGTCGGTGCGTCGGTTCCGATCGGGCTGACGCCGATTACGCCGGACGTCGGCGTGTTTTTCTACATGTCGCTGGAACATGCTTTCCGCGACTGAGAAAAGTCACCAGTGGCCGAAAAACGATTTGAATCGACGCCGTAAATGTCGAAAATGCGGGGTTGGCTCTTTGATAATTTGTTGTGGATTGAGCGACGCGGACAGCGAGCCGGGAGCGTGAGCGACCGGAGTTTCCACGCTTCCAAGACTTACGGCGTTGAGATGGAGGGTCGGCCCCCTCATCCGCCGCTTCGCGGCACCTTCTCCCGCGAGGGGAGAAGGGAGGAATCGACGCGTTCTCCATGGTCTAAGAATTGACGTAAGTCGCGCAAGCAAATTCGCACTTACGTCGATTCGAGCATCCTAAGGTGCGCCCATAACTCGGACTTATGGGCGCACATGTGCCAAACCTACAAGGGGTGCGCCCATAGATTTCGTTATGGGCGCACTCCGCCCATAACACTTGACGTAAGTCGCGCAAGCGTTCGAGGACTTACGTCGATTTAGTGGGCCATGCTGGCCGCGTGTTCCGACGGTTCGCGGTGGCCGTACAAGCTGTAGAGCACCGGCATCAGGTACCGGTTGATGAGCAGAGTCATCAACATGCCGCCGACGACGACGATCGCCAACGGCTGCTGCGTTTGCTGCCGATCTTTGTCGACACGGCGGCCGGCAATAGACCAAGAATCGCCGTGAGCGCCGTCATCATCATCGGTCGCACCCGTTTTTCGGCCCCTTGCATGATGGCTTCGTTCAGCGGCAGCCCGTGGGCGCGGAGCTGATTGAAGTACGAGATCAGGAGCAGACCGTCCATGATGGCGACGCCGAAAATCGAAATGAAACCGACGGCGGCCGAGATGCTGAAATTCGTGCCTGTGATGATGAGCGCCCAGAACCCGCCCATCGAGAGGGCCACGACGTTGGCGAACACGGAGAGCGTGTCGAGCAACGATCGGAAAGCCAAGTAGATGAGCAGGAACACGAGCAACATCGAGACCGGCACGACGTACATGAGCCGCTTCTCGGCTTCGCGCATCTGGTCGAATTCACCGCTCCACGTGGAAGAGTAGGGGGCCTTGAAGAGGTCGGCCGTCTTTTCCTGAGCTTCGGCGACGGCGCCGGCCAAGTCGCGTCCGCGGACGCTGAACTTCACGGCGATCATTCGTTTGCCTTGCTCACGATAAATTGTCGACGCGCCGGGTTGGACGAAGCGGCCGTTGGGATCGCTCAGGCCGTTGGGGTCCATCGGCGTGATGAGATCGCCCAAGCGACGCCGCGCAATCGTCGCGGCTTGACCGGCACCGACGTCGAGCGAGGTTCCGCCGGGCGTCAGCGACGCGCCGGCCATACCGATGGACGACACGGAATTCCGCTGCTTGCCTGGGTCTTGCGTGGTCGCGCGGTTGTTGTAAACGTCGACCGGGATATTGAGGATCGCTTCTTCGCTGTTGCGCAAGCGTTCGGGGAAGCGGAGGACGATGTCGAAACGTTTTTCGCCTTCGATCATTTCCGTCACCGGATTTCCGCCGACCGCCGAATGAACGACGGCGTTCACGTCGTCGACGCTGACGCCCCAGTGGTTGCACTTGGCCGTGTCGATCGGCAGCTCCAAGTTCGGCTGCCCGCGCACGCGGAACACGCCGACATTGACGATGCCTGGGATTTGCTTGAGCTTGACCGTGAGTTGCTCGGCCAAATGTTCAAGCTCAGTAAGATCCGGGCCGAAGATCTTGACCGAGTTGTCTCCCTTCACACCGGAGAGCGATTCCATCACGTTGTCGCGAATGTTCTGCGAGAAGTTCCAGTTGGCGCCGACGATCGCTTGCGACAACTCGGCGTTCATCTCATCGATCAATTCGGTTTTCGTGCGCGAACGCTTCGGCCAGAAATACTTCTTCCAGCCGGTTTGTTCTTTCACGGCCGGCCATTCGCTGGGCGGTTTGAGCGGCAGGAAGAACTCCAGGTTGTAGAAGCCGGTCGGATCGGTGCCGTCGTCAGGGCGGCCGTTTTGCGAAACAACCGCTTCTAACTCGTCGTACTTCCGCATGATCGCGCGGGCTGCATCCGAGCGGCTCGCCGCGGCATGCGGAGCGACGTTGATCGGAAACGTCCCGCGGACGTAGAGATTGCCTTCTTCCAACTCCGGCATAAATTCCCGACCGAGCGTCGGCAGCGCGATGCCCGTGATAACGACCATCGAAGCCATGAAAATCAGCGTCTTGCCGCGATGCCGCAAGCACCACGAGAGCCGCTTGAGGTAGCTGTTCTTCAACCAGCGGACCATGAAGTTGTCTTCAACCGGCTTGAGGTCTTTGAAGAACAACAGGCAGAGCACCGGAGCGATCGTCAGAGCGAGCACCAACGCACCGCCGAGTGCGAAGGCGTACGTGTCTGCCATGGGGCCGAAGATCTGACCTTCCGGGCCGCGCATCGTGAACAGCGGCAAGAATGCGCAGACCATGATGGCGGTCGTAAAGAACAAACCTCGCTCGACTTCGCAACAGGCTCGGAAGATGCGCTGCTTCAGCGGTTCGTCGGTGTGTTGACCGCTCGTGAGATGGCGATAGATGTTTTCGACGATGATGACCGAGCTGTCGACGATAATTCCAAAGTCGACGGCGCCGATCGAAAGCAAGTTGGCCGAACGTCCGCGCATGTAAAGCATGCCGAAGGCGACCAAGAGCGCCAGCGGAACATTGATCGCGACGATCAATGCGCAGCGAACGTTCGTGAGGAACATCAGAAGAATGAGCGTCACGAGCGTCATGCCCACGAGCAGGTTTTCATGCACCGTGTGCGTGGTGACGCCGATGAGTTCGGTGCGGTCGTAGTACGGTTCGATCTTGATGCCCGGGAGCATTTCGCCCCCTTCGCTATTGAGCGTGTCAATCTCGGCCTTCACGTCGGCCAAAGCAGGAAGCGAGGCTTCGCCTTTGCGGAGCAGGATGATGCCTTGCACACGTTCTTGGTCGTCGAGCCAAACGGTGCCGTGATCGTCGGAAGCGATTCCGTCTACTTTCTTGCTCGCGGCCTGCTTTTCCGCTTTGGCGACTTCGGCCGGATGGGCCTCGTGTTTGCCTTCGGCCGGATAGCTGATGCTGATGCGACCCATTCGAGGCTTGTGGGTGACGACGACTCCTTGCTTGCCAAGCTCTTCGGCGTAACGGAGCGGGCCGCCTTCGACGACGTCTTCCACGCGAATCGGCACGTTATTGATCGAAACGATCACGGTGTCGCGAATCGCTTTGACGCGACGCTTCTCTTCGTCACGCAGAAACTGAGAGGCGACTTCCGGATTCTTCGTGTTCAGAATCACGGGCGATTGCATCGGATCGACGCCGTTGCCGATGAGGCCGATGCTGCGGACGTTCAGCAGGTTGTCGCCGTGTACGAGGTAGTCGCCGCCGATGTTGGCGTTGCACTCCTTGACCGTCGTTTCGAGCTGTTTGAGCGTAATGCCGTAGCGCAACAAACGTTCCGGGTCCGGACGAACTTCGTAGGCTTTCACGGTGCCGCCGCTGCTCACCGTGTCGATGATGCGCGGGATGCGGCGGAACTTACGGACGAGCACCCAGTCTTGCACCGTCTTCAGGTCGTTGAGCGTATAGATGTCTTTGCCTTGCGCATCTCGCGGGCCGCGCAAGGTGTAGCGCATGATTTCACCGGTGGGACTCGTCGGTGAAAGCTCCGCTTCAACGCCCGGCGGCAGATCCTTCACGAACTGCAGACGGTTAATGACTTCCTGGCGGGCTTGGTAGTAGTCGATGCCGTACTCAAACTGGTTGCGGACGTGCGACAGACCGAACAGAGATTTGCTGCGCGTGTACTTGAGGCCCGGCATGCCCGCGAGCGCCACTTCGAGCGGAATCGTCACCTGACGTTCGACTTCTTCGGCCGACGCGCCGGGATACTTGGCGATGATCTCAATGATCGCGGGCGCCGGATCGGGGTATGCCTCGACGTTGACGTGGAGGAACGCGTAGAACCCTCCGGCCACGAGCGCGAGCGTGGCGATGATGACCATCAACGGGTTATCGAGCGACCACTTGACGAGACGACTGACCATGAACGAGTCCTAAGAATGTGCGAACGAGCGGACGTAGAAAGGTGCTGTCCGAGCCCAAGAACAGGGCTCAAACCGAACGGGCTTGCGTACGAATCGGAACGTACCAAGATGGGAGCGGTACGCGCCTCCGCAAACTCCGGCATGTCTTATCTAGCTTCCGTCAGGCGTTTTGAAAAGGACGGCAAAGAAGCCGCAAGGATTTGTCACCTGAGTGTGAAGGCCGGCGTCGAAGGCGTAAGATTTCGCAGCCTTGTATTAAGAAGAATTAGCGGACTGACTGCGGTCAGGCGCGTCCGTCGAGTCAATGGTCGACGTCCGCCCTGAAGAGTTTGGCGGAGAGCGCAGCGCTCGCTCGGCCGATGGAGTTCGGTCGACGTTACTCGTCGGCCAATCGGTAGCCCACGCCTTGCTCCGTGAGCAAGTAACGGGGCTGGGCGGAATCGATTTCGATCTTTCGCCGCAGGCCGGCCATGAACACACGCAAGTAATTGATTTCTTGTACGTGCTCGGTGCCCCAAACTTCTTCCAAGAGGTGCCGGTGCGTGATGACTTTTCCCGCGTGCTTCGACATGAGCGAGAGCAACTTGAACTCGATCGGCGTGAGCTTCACGTCTTGGTTGCGAACGCTCACCCGCCGGGCGGCCGAATCAATGACGAGTTCGCCGACTTGGAACGGTTTCTCGACGAGCGGGCCCGGGCCGACTTGATCGGAACGACGAATCACGGCGCGCATGCGGGCCATGAGCTCCCGCATGCCGAACGGCTTCGTGAGATAGTCGTCGGCCCCGGCTTCGAACGCCGCGACCTTGTCTCCTTCGCGACCGCGGGCCGAAAGCACGATCACCGGCACGCGCGACCAAGTGCGAAGCTCGGCAAGCACTTGGCCGCCGTCCATATCGGGCAACCCGAGATCGAGAATGACCAGTTCGGGATGATCGGCGGCGGCCATTCCGAGGCCTGCGGCACCGGTGGTTGCTTCGTGAACGGCGTAGCCCTGCGTCGACAGCGTGGCTCGGAGAAACCGACGGATCGGCTCCTCGTCTTCGATCACTAGGATGATCTTCTGGTCGTTCATCACGGCAGTGGAAAGGGGACGGTCGACCGAACGGCCATCTTGTTCGACGAAGGCCGGTTTCGCAACTTGGCGCTAGGCCGGGAGCGATCTGCCGAACTGAGGTCGGCATGGCATCGACGAGCCGCTTAAATCGCCTCGCTACCGCGCTCGCCGGTGCGAATGCGGATGCAATCATCCATCGGCAGAACGAAGATCTTGCCGTCGCCGATTTCTCCCTGAGCACCGCTACGGCCGCCTTTGATGACGGCCTGAATCGTCGGCTCGACGAATTGCTCGTTGACGGCGATCTGCAATTGCACCTTACGGAGCAGGTTCACGGAAAACTCATGGCCGCGGTAGAGCTCGGTGTGCCCCTTTTGGCGGCCGAAACCTTGCACGTCCATCACGGTCAGGCGGAAGACTTCCACCTCCGTGAGCGCGGCTTTGACCGCTTCGAGTTTGCTGGGCTGGATAATCGCGATGATCAGCTTCATGAGGTGCGGCGGCTCGACGGGCGACGGGCGGAAACGGCGGCGGAGGAAACGCAGCCGGAGAACCGTATCGTAGGTCGCTTGGGGGCCGGCCTCAAGAGAACAAGGCTTCGGCGACCGAGCGGGAAACGCCGCGTCGGCAAAAACTGCGGGCGAAAGGCCCGAAGGACGTCTTTTGCGTGTATCAAAAAAAGCTGCCCGCGGCCGAGGGCCCTCAGCCGCGGGCAACGCATCGCACGCCCACCAGGGGAATTGCAAGGGACGTGCCGAACGTGAAGGCTCAACTCGCAGGTGACGAACGGAAGTGAGAAACGGTAAGCACTTAGCGTCGAACGATCGGCATTCGACCTTTTTTCCGCTGACAGTTCGTCGAGCTTTTGCTGCCTGATTCCATCGCACGATGCGTGCAAGATGCAGGCAGCAGGCCGTGAGGTGCGACAGAGAATCCGTGTGATCGTCGGACGGGCAGGGCGGAAGGGGTGAAGAAGTCGGCTTAAAATTCGAGCCGGGCCCGATGACTAGCAAACGCCACCGCTCGCCGGGGATAATTCTCCGTACCAAAACAAGCAAGCCCCGAGTCTTGCGACTCGGGGCTTGTGTTGCTTGCCTAAAGTTCAGACCCGCGAGGGTTAGAACGTGAGGACGGCGTCGACGCCGTACACCGTACGGTTGAACAAGCCGTTCGGATCGCCGTTGCTGTCGTTGCGGCGAACTTCCGGACGGATGATCATGTTCGGCGTGAGCTTGATGTTCAAACCGGTCGTGTAGGTTTGGTACGAGATGCCGTCGGCCTTGTACCATTCCGTACGACCACCGGTCGCGACGCGATCGGTGAGTTGATAGAAGATGTAGTTGGTCGCACCAACCGAGTTGTTGGCGATACCGTTGGTTTGGAACGTGTTGCCCAAACCGCCGTTGTTCGTGGCCAACAAGTCGAATTGTTGAACCATCGTCATCTTGTCCGTCAGCTTCACGGTGAAGATACCGCTGCTGAACGTACCGTCGCTGCGCCAGCCGAGGTTACCGTTGCCGCCGTACCAGGTGAAGCTGATGTTGTCCGTCAGCGTCGCGGTGATACCGAACAGCGAGTTCGAACCGTCGTTGAAGCGATAGAAGCCAGTATCCCAGCCGGCCGTCCAACCCGCGACGAGCGACAGGTTGTCAGACACCTTGTATTGGGCCGTGATACCGGTGAAGGTGAACGCGACGGAGTTATAGAAGGTCAGGTGCTTGCTATAGAAGAAGTTGCCGCCCGTGGGCAACACTTCGTAACCGACCGGCGACATGAAGTGACCGCCGCGGACGAGCAAATCGCCGACGGCGACTTCCGCGTACGCTTGCGGAGCGGCAAATTCGTACGGACCGTGGTCGACCGGGTCGCCCACGCCGCCGAAGCCGTTCAAGAAGTCCCAGTGGCCCGGGTTGACGTTACCGAAGGCTTGAGCTTCGTTACCGTCGACGCCGTACATCGTGTCGACGCGGAAACCCCAGTCGAGCCCGCACGAACCGTCGGCGTTCTTCGCGACGTACGTCCAGAATTGCTCGATGTTGAAGTTGCCCGCTTCGTTTTGGTTCTGGGCGAAGCCGTTGCCGGTGAACGCACCGTCGTTACGGTCTTGGATGCCCATCGCGAACCAACCGCCGTAGTCGAAACCACAGAGGTCTTTCAGCTTCCAAGGATCGCCCAGCGGGCGGGTGCCCACGAGGCCGAAGCCGAAGAGGCCTTCGTTGCCGCAGCTGTTGCAGCCAGAATCACACGCACCGCAAGCCGTCAGCGTGTACGAGACCTTCTCCGCAGAGGCAGAGTCGAAGGCCGTCGTCGTGCTGGGCGTTTCTGCGGAAGCTTGCGCCGTCCAGAGGCAGCAAGCCACGGCCCACAAGAGGGCCTTCAAGGACCATTTCATACTCTGTTCTCCCATCCGTGGATAAGGGTCGCTCGGCATCCGCCCACGCCGAGTTGGTACACATTCCGATACGGCTCGGCCGGCTGTTGGCCGCCTTGCGCGTCGATTCCGTTCGGATACTGATTGCATCGGTGGGCCGGCAGGATGGAATTCAACGGAAAACAGCCAAGTTCGGGCCGTAACGGCGCGAAATGCCTCGAGCGCGTTAAGCTGTAACGGTCGCGTGAAGTTTGCCTCGGCTTGCGGGGATGCAAGCATTCGTTTTGCGAAATGCGCACACCGCTTCTGACACCTTTAGCGGTGATTGCCCCCGGCAACCCGCGCTTCCGGGCGGCGAGTGCGCAACAAAAAACGCCTGGCCCGAAGTTGCTTCGGGCCAGGCGTTGAGGGCGAACGAATTACGGCCGAACGAACGTTAGTTCGTGCCGGTCGACAGCCGACGGTTGTCCCACTTCGGCAGCAGGTATTTCGGGCTCGGCGAGCGATAAGTGGCCCGCGGCGCGGCGTAGTACGTCGGTGCGGCGGCGGCCGGTTCGACCGACATGCTGCGCGTGCTTTGGTTGCCCGGAGCGGCATTGCCGGCGACATCGTTAGTCGGAGCGGCAGGGGCTGCGGCAACAGCGGCGCCGCAAGCCGGAGCGGCTTGGCAGCAGGCCGGAGCTTGGTTGCAGCAACGACGACCGCGAGCTTCGGCGTCGCCGACCATCGCGATCAGGGCCAACGCCAGGGAGAGCGAGAACAACTTGGACATGGATGCATCCTCCGCCATAGATAGTGGCAGGTCCTGCCCGGCGGCTTGCGACGAAGCCGAGAACCCGAGCAGCCCGCCTGAAATGCGCCAGGTAAAATTATTTGTAAATACGACTGGCGCAGTGATTCTAGGCGGGCGGGCGGAGCTTTTTGAAGCTCAAAATCCGCAAGATTTGCGACAGCTTAACAAATCCCGGCGTCACGACGTCCGATTCCCGGCTATTCGTCGGCCAACCGATAACCCACGCCTTGTTCGGTCAGCAGATACGCGCGGTTGGGCCGAGTCCGTTTCGAGCTTGCACCGTAGCCCGGCCATGAACACACGCAGGTAGTTCACTTCTGCCAGATGCTCCGGCCCCCAAACCTGACCGAGCAAGAAGGCGTGCGTCAGAACCTTGCCGGAATGGCAGCGCCATGAGCGAGAGCAGCCGATACTCGGTCGGCGTCAGCCGAATTTCGTTCGGCCCTTGAAATACCCGTCGGGCCGCGAAGTCCATCACGAGTTCGCCGACTTGAAACCGCTTATCGGCGGCCTCGTCTTGCAAACTCGGCACCGCGCGGCGGAGCACGGCCCGTACGCGCACCAAAAGCTCCGGTACTCCGAACGGTTTGGTCAGGTAGTCGTCGGCTCCCGCGTTGAACGCTTCGACCTTCTTGATTTCGTCTCCGACGGCCGACAACACGATGACGGGCAACCGCGAGGTGTGACGCAGTTCGACGAGAACTTCGTCCCCCATCAGGTCCGGCAAGCACAGGTCTAAGACGATCAAGTCCGGCGGGCTGCGCAGCGCCGTCGCTAAAGCCTCCTGACCGGTTGCGACGCCCGTGGTGCGATAACCGGCGCCGTCGAGCGTCGTCAGTAAGAAATTGCGAATGGCGTCTTCATCGTCAACGACCAGAATCGAAGGGGCGGAATCCGTCAAGGTGCAAGCTCCAAGGCCGACGTCGAAGTTGAGGAAGCGGTCGTCGCGGGTTCTTTCTGCGAGTTGACCGTGAGCGGCAGCCACAATTGAAAAACCGCGCCGCCGCCGTCGCGATTCTTTGCGGCGATCGAGCCGCCGTGGGCCGCAGTAATGGCGCGGCAGATCGTCAGGCCGAGCCCGCTGCCCGGAAGGCCCTGTTGTTCGGCCGGCCCGCGATAGAATTTGTCGAAGACGCGCTGTTCGTCTCCCGCCCGCAAGCCCGGCCCGCGATCGGCGACTTCGATACGTAGCCGCGATCCGTCGAGTTCGGCGCTCAAGTCGATCGGCGTGTCGGGCGGCGAGTATTTTTGTGCGTTGTCCATGAGATTCACGAGCACCTGATGGAACAGCGCAGTCGTCCATCGGCACCATCGGTAAATCTGCAGGAATGTGCACGTGTACGCGGCGACGGCTCCCGCCGTCGGCCAAGCTGCGTAGCGCCGTGCCCACCACTTCTTCAAACACGTGCATCTGCTTCGCGACCTTGAACATGCCCGACTCGATGCGGGTCATGTTCAACAAGTTGTCGACGATGCGGGCCAGCCGATTCGCATTGTCCAAGATCGTGCTACAGAGTTGTCGGCGAGCTTCGTCCGAGAGCTTGACGTCGTCGTCGAGCATGCTGCTGCTGGCGCCGGCGACTACGGCCAGCGGCGTGCGCAAATCATGCGATACGCTGCTCAGAAGCGCCGCTCGCATCCGTTCGCTTTCCACCTCGCCTTGCGCGGTTTGCACCTGATGCGAAAGGCGGTCGCGCTCCAAGGCGCCGGTCAGTTGATCGGTAAGCATTTCGACCATCCGGCTTTGCTCTTCCGTGAAGTCATGGCTCCCGGCCGGAGGCTGGGCGGCCAAGATGCCCAACACCTCGTTGGCGATCTTGAGCGGGATGAAACGTGCTACGGCGTTGGAGGTGGTATGGGTGCCGAGACCGACGGTTTCTCTGGAATCGAATGCCGCACGGGCCGCGGTCCATTCGCGGGCTCGGAATTCCGTCGCCAACGGAGCGGCCGGAACTGGGCGGAAATCACGTCGCGGGTCGGGGAACAGCACCGTCGCCGTGCCGCCGACCACGGATTGAATATGCTTCACCGTGGCTCGAGCCAAGTGTTCGCTGCCGGCCAAATCGGCCAACTCGCGGCTCAGGCGATAGAGGGCTTCGAATCGCCGGGCGTTGCACTGCGCCGCTTCCGCTTGATGCATGACTTGCGTCGCCAGCGCACTGATCACGACGCCGATCGTCGCCATGACCAGCAGCGTGAAAACATGCTGAATGTCGGAAACCGCGAAACTGAAGATCGGCGGCATGAAGAAGAACGCCAGCAGCGCCGTGCTGACGCACGACGCCCAAATGCTGGGGCCTCGGCCGTAGATCACCGCCGTAACGGCCACGCCGAGCAAGAAGATGAGAAAGCCGTTGTTGACGCCGAACCATGATTGCAGCGCCCAACTGAGGGGCGTGCAAATCAGCGAGAACAGCGTCGCGAACAGGTAGGCATGATAAGCCGGATGCTTGCGGCGGCGGTCGAAGCGAAACCGAAGTCCGAGAAAGTGGATCGGTTCGAGTTCGTCTGCAGTAGACACGACATAGCTCCGGGGGCGACTCTCACAAGCGAGTAGACGCTCATGTCAGTCCACCACGAAGCCGGTCGGACGTAAAGCAAAGTTAATGAAGTTTTAGTGTTTCCGCCCCGGGCCTTAGCGGAATACTGACGCGAGGTCGAATCCGCACGCCCGCGGAGTCGACTTATCTGCGAACTCCGCGTCGTCGAGGACTCGGCTAGACCGCGGCGTCGGCGAACATGGCGTCGACGAACGGGTTCGGATCGAACAACGCCAAGTCGTCGGCTTGTTCTCCGATGCCGATATATTTCACCGGCAGCCCCACCTGCTTGCGAATGGCCGTAACGACGCCTCCCTTGGCGGTGCCGTCGATCTTGGCGAGCACGATGCCCGTGCATTGCACGGCTTCCGTGAAGTGTTTGGCCTGGCTGATGCCGTTTTGGCCGGTCGTCGCATCGAGCACGAGCAGCACTTCGTGCGGCGCTTCGGGAATTTGCTTGCTGATGACGCGACGAATCTTCGACAACTCGTTCATCAGGTTCGATTGCGTTTGCAACCGACCGGCCGTATCGACGATGCAGACGTCGACCTTTTTCTCAATCGCCGCTTGGACCGCCCGATGAGCCACGCTGGCCGGATCGCCGCCGGCCGGCCCGGTGACGATTTCCGCGCCGAGACGCTCCGACCAGATCGTCAGTTGCTCAACCGCCGCAGCCCGGAACGTATCGGCGGCGCCGAGCAACACTTTTTTGCCGTCGCCGACGAGCATCTTCGTGAGCTTGGCGATCGACGTCGTTTTGCCGGCTCCGTTCACGCCGCAGACCATGATGACCGTCGGGCCGGACGCGGCGAAGCTTGATCGGCTCGCTCGGGCTGGGCCATAAGCGTCTTCAATTGACCTTTGATGTCGTCGACGATCTCCGTCATATGCACGACGCGGGCCCGATACTTCGTGCCGATCTCGGCGACGATCTCTTTCGTCGCCGGCACGCCCATGTCGGTCTTGATCAATGCCGCAAAGAGTTCATCGAGAAACTTCTCGTCGACCAGCCGCCCCTGCGACTTGAACAAGTCGCGGACGTCGGTGTTGAGGATCCGTCGTCTTCTTGAGGCCTTCCTTGAGCTTATCAAAAAATCCCATCGGCGTGTTTTAAGAAATCAGATGAGGCGGATAAGGGGATAAAGGAGATGTTGGAGATAACGCTTTAGGCATGAGAATTTTGGAACGACGGCCTACGTCATCCCCCTTATATGTTCATCTCCTTCTCTGAACTGTAGGCCAACTAGTCTCGGCTTCCGGTGCGAGGCCAGGAGCTTATCGAGAATGCCGTTGACGAACTGCGACGAGTGGGCTGAGCCGTAACGTTTGGCCAAGTCGATCGCTTCGTTGATCACGACCGGGCCCGGTGTTTCCGTGTAGAGCAACTTCGAACGCTCCCAGGCGAAGCACGTTGCGGTCGGTGGCGGCCATCCGGTCGAGGCCCCAGTTTTCGGCCGTGCGGCTCAGTAGGGCGTCGAGTTCGGTCCGATTGCGGCGGACGCCGGCCACGAGAGAGCGGGCCAACTCGGCAATTCTTCGGCCTTCAAACGGCGCAAGAAACTGATCGGCCTCGCCCGGATTGTGGCCCGGGTTGAGGTCGTCTTGAAACAACACCTGCAAAGCGACGGCACGAGCACGGCTACGACGGGTCATCAGTTCAAACTACTTCCAAGAAACATGGCCAACACGCCGGCAGCGCGCCGCACGATAACTGCGGCGAATCCGGCATCCTCCCCGGCGTGCATATACCGGCTCTCGGCGGCCGGCCACGTCAAACGGGCCTGACCGCGGGACTTCGCGGCAGAGGTTGTTTTCCATCTGCCGAAAGAGGTGAGCCATCCGCAGGGCCGCGTCCGCACTTTCGGCCCCTTTATTGCCGACGTTGCCGCCGGCCCGATGCAGCGCCTGTTCGAGCGTATCGCAGGTCAGCACTCCGAACAAGACGCGGCACGCCGCTCGCGCACGCCGAGTTCCGAAAGCTGCATGCTGATCGCCCGATTGATGTGCTGGTCGTGCGTGGTCTCGCCGCGGATCACGGCCCCCAAGCAAATCATGGCGTTGTACTTCGTGTAATCAAGCACATGCGCGGCGACGGTCGGCAATTCGAAGGCGCCAGGAACCCAAAAGACGTCGATCGAGCGTCGTCGGCGACGCCGGCTTCGACAGCGTGTCTGACGGCCCCGTCGAGCAGTCGACCGGTGATGATGTTCGTTGTAGCGCGACACACAACGATGCGCCTCACTTCCCGGAGTACTGGCCTTCGAGTTTTCGCTTCAACTGGACTTGTTCGGCATGGTGCCGAGTCCTGTCGACCCCGTCTCTAGCTCTTCATGCTCATCAGGAACTCGGCGTTGGTCTTCGTCTTGGCGAGGCGCGTGGTCAAGAGCTCCATCGAGTCCACCGGATTCATTTCATTCAGCACCCGGCGAAGCATGCAAATGCGGCGATACTCTTCCGGGTCAAGCAGCATTTCTTCGCGGCGCGTGCCGCTGCGATTGATGTCGATCGCCGGCCAGATGCGCTTGTCGACCAGCTTACGGTCGAGCACGATTTCCAGATTGCCCGTTCCCTTGAACTCTTCAAAGATCACGTCGTCCATCTTGCTGCCGGTGTCGACCAGCGCGGTCGCCAGGATCGTCAGCGAGCCCCCTTCTTCCACCTTCCGCGCCGCGCCGAAGAACCGCTTCGGCTTCTGCAGCGCATTCGCATCGACGCCGCCGGAAAGAATCTTGCCGGAGTGCGGCACTTCGGCGTTCCAGGCACGAGCGAGCCGCGTGATGCTGAATCGAGGAAGATCACGACGTCGTGGCCGTATTCGACCATGCGCTTGGCCTTCTCGATCACCATCTCCGACACCTGAATGTGCCGGGCCTGCACTTCGTCGAACGTGCTGCTGATGACTTCGCAGTTCGGGCCTTTGACCTGCCGCTCCATGTCCGTGACTTCTTCCGGCCGCTCGTCGATGAGCAGCATGATCACGTACACTTCCGGATGGTTCGTCAGCACCGCCTTGGCCATCTTTTGCAACAGGATCGTCTTGCCGGCGCGCGGCGGGCTCACGATCAGCCCGCGCTGCCCGAAGCCGATCGGCACGATCAGATCGACCACGCGCATACTCGGCTCTTCGGCCGTCGTTTCCAGCCGCACGCGTTTGTCGGGATGCAGCGGCGTCAGGTCGTCGAAGAAGACCTTCTCCGAGTGGAGGCTCGGATCCTGATAGTTGATCGCTTCGACTCGCAGCAGCGCGAAATAGCGTTCGTTTTCCTTCGGCGGGCGAATCTGGCCGCTGACGACCGTGCCGGTGCGCAGACCGAAGCGGCGAATCTGGCTCGGCGAAACGTAGATATCGTCCGGGCACGACAGATAGTGATAATCGGGCGAGCGCAAGAAGCCGAAGCCGTCGGGCAGGACCTCGAGCGTCCCTTCGCCGAACATCAGGCCGTTGAGCTTCACGCGTTCCTTCAGGATCTTGAAGATCAGATCCTGCTTCTTCATCCCGATGTAGTCGGTGAGGTTTTCCATCCGGGCCTGCTCGATCAGCTGGCCCATGCTCATCCGCTGCAGTTCGGCGATGTGAATATCGCCCTGCTTGATCTGCTCGTAGCGACGATCGGTTTCGTCGAACCCTTGCTCGGCCTCTTCGGCAAGTTCTTCGGCGAGGCTCAGCGGCTCTTTGTCGTCGCGCAGCATCTCCGCAAGCTCTTCGGGTGGAGGAGAGAAGCCGCTTTTCGAACTAACACGCCGACCGAGTGGTCCCTGAGGGCGGGAGCCGCGAGGTTCGGTCATGGATGGAAACTCCGGATGTGCGCGATCCGTGTCGAACGCGAACGGTTCGAAGGTCGGATCAAACGGCGGGCGAGATGGGATGCGGACTGGGGCAGATGGGTATTCAACCCCACGACCGCGACGACGTTACGCCGATCACTTCGCTCTGAGGAAGCGACGCGATGCGCAAACGCACACGGCTGGAATTGAATCAAATCTTCAGACGGGAAACTTGAAAGGACCGACGCGGGCGGATGGCGAGTGCGGCAACGGGCGAAGGGCGAACGGTCGAACGCGAGGATGTGAATCGAAACGTTGTTCGACCGCTCCATTCTACCCGACTAGCTGCGGCCACAAGCGGGTAATTTGCAAATTCATCCCCTCGGAAGAACCAGAATTGTCGACGACGAAGTCGGCCAGCTGTCGCTTTTCGTCGACCGGCTCTTGGCGGGCTTCCCGTGCTGCGAATTCGGCCTCGGACCAACCTCGCGTTTTTGCCCTGGCCAGCCGAGTTTCCCGAGGCACGTCGATGAAAAGTAGGATGTCGCAAAGCTTGTCCCATCCGGCCTTTAGCATGACCGGAGCGTCGAGCACGATCAGCGGCTTTCCCGCGGCGGCCATTTCCGTAGCCTTGGCCTCGAGCAGTTGGCCGATGAGAGGATGGGTGATTTGTTCCAGTCGGGCCAAATCAGCCCGACCTTCCGGCGTGTCGGCGAACACAAGCCGCGCCAGGGCAGGGCGGACTACGTGTCCTGCGGCGTCGAACACCGTGTCGCCCCAGCGCTCGCGGATCGCCTGCCGCACGTCGTCGCGGCGCAACACTTCATGCCCGGCCGCATCGGCGTCGAGCAGACCGGAGCCGAGCTTCACGAACTGCTCCGCCGCCAAACTCTTGCCGGAAGCAATCCCGCCGAGCAGACCGACGATACGCGGCTTAAATGGCCCGGATCTATGTGTCAAAGCAGCGTCAGTGGAACTCATCGTTAAAATCGGTATTTGTTTGAAGTTCGGTTCAATGACAAGTTGACGAGCGCTGTCCTCTCTCGAATTAAGCTATGCTTCTTCGGGAGTAGATTATGAAGATGTCAACTGGGATCGTTCGGGACACCAAGACCCGGCGATTGCTGATTGTCGTAGACGCCGAAAACGGCGGGCTGCCGTTTCTTCTCGACTTCGGCAAGTTGATTGCCGAGGCCAAGCATCGCTATCAGGCGACATCTATTGCCAAGCGATTTTACTCACCGCCGTTGCGAGGTCGGAGACCGTATGCATTGCGTCGAAACGCAGCGCGGAACGGTTTCAAAGTTTGCGAAACGCCGGCGAATGCAGATGGCGACATCCTTTACGACGTTTCAACGCTTGCGATCTCTTACGACGTTCTACTGCTTGTATCCGCCGACAATGGATTCGCGGATCTGCTCGACAAGCTTCGGCGGATGGGGAAAATGATCAACGTTTGGTCCCCGACGGAACGTCCGAGTATTGCCTTGCAGAAGAGTTGCATCGACGGTGGAGAATACTTAAGCATTCACTCCATCAGGACGGTCGTCGAAAAGGCGACAGTCGATCGAGAGAAATAAAAATTACTAAACTAGCGTTCGAATACTCGCGCTCGACCGCTTTTATCATTTTCAGACCACTTCCGTCTCGGCCCAGTTCTTGCCGATTTTCACGTCGACCTGCAGCGGCACTTTGAGTTGCAGCACGTTTTGCATCTCTTCGCGGACCATCGTGATGAGCCGGTCTTGTTCGCCGGCCGGCGTTTCGAACAGCAGTTCGTCGTGGATCTGCAGGAGCATCCGAGCGTCTTGAAACTCGGCTCGTAGCTTGCGATGGACGTTGATCATCGCGAGCTTGATCAAGTCGGCGGCCGAGCCTTGGATGACGGTGTTGATCGCCGTGCGCTCGGCGAGGTTGCGCTGGCGGCCGCCCGTGGTACGTACGCCGCTGATGGCACGGCGGCGGCCCAGAATCGTGCTCACGTATCCTTGCTTGTGCGCACGTTTCTAATACGCCGTTCATAAATCGTTCGACGCCCGGATATTGCGCGAAGTAGCCTTCGATGAACTTCGAGGCTTCTTCTTGCGGAATGCCGAGCACCTTCGCGAGGCCGAACGCGCTTTGCCCGTAGAGAATACCGAAGTTCACCGTCTTCGCGGTGCGACGCTGGTCGCGCGTCACTTGCTCCAGCGGCACGCCGTACACCTGCCCGGCGACGCGGGTATGAATATCTTCCCCGGCGGCAAACGACGCGAGCAGCCCGGGATCTTCCGAGCAATGCGCCAGCAGCCGGAGCTCGATTTGCGAATAGTCGGCGGAGACGAGCATCCAATCGACATGGCCCGGCAAAAAGGCCGAGCGTATTTCGCGGCCCTCTTCCGTGCGAATCGGAATGTTTTGCAGGTTCGGATCGCTCGACGATAGTCGGCCCGTCGCCGCCACGGCCTGATGGAGCGAGCAATGAACCCGACCGGTGCGCGGATTCACGAGTTGCGGCAGGGCGTCGACGTACGTTCCTTTGAGCTTCGCATACTGACGAAACTCGATGATCTTCGCCGGGAGTTCATGGCCCGGCAGATCGGTGCGACGCCCAAGTTCGTCGAGCACGTCGGCGTCGGTGCTCGGGCCGGTCTTCGTTTTTGAAATCACGGGCAGCTTGAGCTCGTCGAAGAGCACGGTCGCCAATTGCTTGGGGGAGGCGATGTTGAACTCATGGCCGGCCAGCGCGTAGATCTCTTTCTCCAACTCGCCCATCCGAATCGTGTAGCGCTCGCTCAACTCGGCCAGCCGGGCTGGATCGACGCGAATGCCGGTGCTCTCCAAATCGACGAGCACCTGCACGAGCGGCATTTCCACCGTGCGGAAGAGTTCGGTCAGCCCTTGTTCCGCGAGCTTAGGTTCCAAGAGGTCGACGAGTCGCAAAGCCACGTCGGCGTCTTCGGCCGCATACTTCGTTACATCGTCGATCGGCGCTTGGTCCATCGTGCGCTGATTCTTACCGGAGCCGATCAGACTCTCGATCGTAATGTTCGTGTGATTGAGATACCGCTGAGCGAGTTCATCGAGGTTGTGGTTGCGTTCGCCCGCATCGAGCAGGTAAGCGGCCAAGAGCGTGTCGAACGTCACGCCGGCTAGCTCGATGCCGACGCCGCGGAGCACGATCTGGTCGTACTTTAGATTCTGCCCAACCTTGGCGATCGCCGGATTCTCCAGCACCGGCTTCAGCGCGGCGACGACTTCGGCCACCGGCAGCACCGTCTCACCGGCCGGGCCTTTTACCGGCACGTAGTACCCGACGCTGGCCGACCAAGCGACGCTCAACCCGACGAGCTCCGCCATCGTCGGCGAAATCGCCGTGGTTTCCGTATCGACCGAAAGCCGCGGCTGCGCGGCCATGTCGGCGGCAAGCTTAGCCAGCTTCTCCGACGTATCGACGGTCTGATAGTCGACGACCCACGCCGCAGCCGCGCTTTCGGAGCCGGTGTGGCGGCCGGCAAGTTCCGCATCTGCTGCGTCAGGCGATGGAAGCCGAGCTCCGTACCGAAAGCGACCGCCGCCGCGGCATCGATTCCGCGAACTCGCGCCGTGCGCCAATCGACGACGAGCGGCATGTTGCGCTCGAGACGCACGAGGTCGCGGCTCAGATAGGCCTTATCTTTGTTCTCGACGAGCGTCTTCTTGCGCGCGCGGCTTTGATTTCTTCGACGTGTTCATAAATCCCGTCGAGCGTGCCGTACTGCTCCAACAAATCTTTGGCCGCCTTCGGCCCGATCTGCGGCACGCCCGGCACGTTGTCGACGGAATCTCCCACGAGCGATTGAAAGTCGACGACTTGCTCAGGCCGCACTCCCCAATCGGTCGCCAGCGCCGCGGCGTCGTACGTCTGATTCTTCCGCAGGTTGTAGATTTTGACCCGGTCGCTCAAGAGTTGCCGACAGTCTTTGTCGGACGATACGACGAAGCACTCGCCTCCTTGCTCCTCGGTGATGCGGGCGATCGTCGCCAGCACGTCGTCGGCCTCGTATTGCGGATGCTCGAGGATCGGAATGTTGAGCGCCGCGATCATCTGCCGGATCAGCGGAAACTGCGGGATCAATTCCACCGGGCATTCCGAACGCGTGGCCTTGTAGCCTTCGTACTGCTGATGCCGGAACGTCGGCTCGCTCAGGTCGAAGGCGCAGACGAGATAGTCGGGCTTCTTCACTTCGAGCAGATAGATCAGGTCGCGTGTGAACCCGAACACGGCGTTGACCGGCTGGCCTTTGGGGCTCGTCATCTCCGGGATGGCGTGGAACACCTGGAAGATCAGCGAGTTGGCGTCGATGACCCAGACCGTCTTGCCGGTCATATCCGGCGGGTCCGCGCTGTCGGAGGTCGGCTCTTCTCCGGGGGCGCGGGTTTCGGCATCGCCCGCCCCGTTCATCTCGGCGGCGTCCATCAAGACCTGCGGCAGCACCGAACCGGGGTCGTCAGAGTCTGTTCCCCCTGGCGTAAGGGGGGCCGAAGCCGCACGCGCGGCCGAACGCTCGGTCGCCGTCGTCGCAGGCGGGGCGTCATCGTCGGCTGCGGAGTCCGCGAAGCCCAGAAGCAGGCCCTGGTCGTCGTTCTTGGCCTTCTTCCTGGCCGCCATGAGCATTCCTTAGAAAAGTCAGATTCGTTACGGGACGTGCGAGCCCATACTTAGGCGAGGGCGTCGTAATGAGTCGGCAGCGCGCATCGTAAGGAGCATGCGACGGCTGTCAACCGAGCCGCCGGGGCCTCGCGGACCCGATGTTGCAAAACGGCCGCGGAATGCTGTTTTTCGGCAACATTCCCTGCCGCCCCAAACCGGCGATTTTCTTTTGACGCTCGCCAAACCCCTGCATAGACTTGACTTTACGTGGAGCCCGCGCGGCGTTCGTCTGCGCGGGAACACGGGTTGCTTTGTCAACGATCGCAAAAATCCGTCGTCCGCGCCTGCGACTTCCTATCTTCTCGCGGGGCACGGCGTACGTTGTATTTCACGCCTCCCCCGTAGTCTTCGTAGCCGCTAAGGATTTCGTCGATGGCCAACCAGAACCAAGGCATGACGATCGCCGTGATCGTGTTCGTGATCCTTTGGGTAATCTCGACGGCTCTGATGGTGGTGTTCGTCAACAAGGGCACGCACTTGGAGAAGTTGCTGACGACGGCGGAGAAGTCGGCGGCCGACAACGAAGCAGCGTTCCTCGGCGTGCAGGAAGAATTGAACGACGTGAAGAAGATGGTCGTTCCTGCATCCGGCGATAGCACCATCGACCATAAGGCTCTTCGCGATCGGTTCATGGCCGACCTCAAGAAGCACGGCGACCGGTTGAAGGTGATTGACGCCGGCAAGGAAGTGCCGCAATCGTATTCGCAAATGCTCGACGCCGCTTTGGCCGCGCTCGATCAACGCAACACCGGCTTGGAAGCCGAGAAGATTCGCGTCGCCGATTTGGAAAAGCAAAACACGGCGCTGGCCGCGACGTATCAAGCTCAGGTCGATCAATACAAGAAGCAAGCCGAGGCGGCCGAAACCGAAAAGACCTCGCTGCAGAGCAAGCTCACGACGGCGGAGCAAAACCTGAAGAACGAACAGGTGCAAGTCACGGCGCAACTCGAAGACTTGCGCACTAAGGGAGAAGCCCGGGCCGCCGAGTTGACGAAAGAGCTCAACGACACGAAGGATAAGCTCACGACGACCGAGCGTGCCAACGAAGCGTTGTCGCGACGATTGTTTGAACGTGAAGAACGGGCCAACACGGCCAGCTACGACGGCGAAGTGACGAAGGTCAATCCGTCGGCTCGCACGGTATGGGTCAACCTCGGCGTTTACGACAACCTGCCGAAGCACCTGACGTTCAGCGTTCAAGGTCGCGGCGTTCCGGCCGGCAGCGAAGTGCCGCCGAAGGGGAAGATCGAAGTCGTACAGATTTTGGCCGATCACTTGGCCGAATGCCGAATTCTGGAAGACGATCTCCGCAACCCGATTCTCGCCGGCGACAATATTTTCACGCAACTGTGGGAACCGGGCCAACGCACGCGGTTCGCCTTCGCCGGTAAGATCGACCTCGACAACAACGGCACCGACGACATGGATCAGGTTCGGGCTCTCGTGGCCCGCGCCGGCGGTCAGATCGACGCCGAAGTCGTCAATGGCGAGCTGAAAGGCAAGCTCGACATCGAAACCCGCTACTTGGTGCTCGGTACGGTGCCGGCCGATAAGAACTCGGCCGATCGCTATAACGAGTTGACCCGCGAAGCCGAGCGGTTGGGCATCCAACGCGTGCCGATGGCCGTGTTCTTCGACCAAATCGGTTACAAGCGTCAAGGCCGCACGATGCAATTCGGCGGCGGTTCGGCCGGTGCTCGGGCTCTCGAAGCCCCGGACGGCGGCATGCCGGTCTCGCAAGGCACGGTGTCCGACGTGTTCAAGCCGCGTCGCCCCGTGCCGCCTCGGGCGCGAGCGCGTACTAAATCGCCCGACGACGTCTTCGGCTTTGGTTCCGGTCGCTTAGGCGGCGGCCGGTTCGCCGAACAGTGCACGCGTAGATTTCCTAGCGCCTCGATATAGCCGTCGTCGTCGTCCGTCGCACTCGGCTCAAAGTGCTCGGGGTGTACGAACACGAGTGCGGGCATCTCCAGCCCGCGCTTTTTGGCGAGCCGATGCAGCAAAATGATCTCGCGTCGCTGCAAGCGATGCAGCTTGCAGAGTTCGTCAAAGAGCTTGTGCGGCTGATAGAGATCCGGCTTGCGATTGCGGAAGCTGCTGACGCCCCACCAGGCGGCGAGACCGACGATCAAAGCGACGCCGCACCAGAAGATCGAGTCGCCGCCGTCGAGTCCCGTGCCGCGCAGCCAAGGCGACTGAGCGACCAAACCACAGCGGCCGATAAGCCCGCCGAGCCATGCGCTACCCGCCATAACCGGCCTCCGTCGGGCTTGAGGGAGGCAGCGGGAAATCAAGCGGCGGAATCGGCGACGCGGTGTCTCTCTCTGCACGGTGCGCCGCGTCGGTCGCTTCCGAAAAGCTCTCGCGCAGGCGTTCCAATTCTTCCAGGCTCAGCCCGCCGCCGATGCGGCTTGCTTCTTCCAAAGCCGCCCAGGCGGCTTCGCGCACGGCAAAGCTGGAATCGGAAGCCATGGCCAGGAGCTTTTCTTGAGCCGCGGCGGTGGTGAGCGTCGCCAACACTCGAGTCGCCTCGACGCGCACCAGATGGTCGTCGTCGTCGGCCCGCGCGATGAGCTCCGGTTCGAGCTCCTTGGCGAGCTCCATGGCCGCCGTAATGCGCAAGGCCCGCGTCCGTCGCTTGGCCTGCGGCGACTCCATTTCTTCGCGGAGTTGCTGAGCGGCCGAGTAGTCGATCTTTTTGACCAGCGCGGCGGTCGTGCGGCGAACTTCCTCTTCGAGCATGTCGAAGGCGGGCAGGAAGCGCTTGAAGTTGAATTCTTCGAGGTTGGCCCGCGCCGCGTCGCGTTCCGGTCGCGACGAACTGTCGAGCGCGTCGATCAGCGAAGTCAGTGCGCCGGGAATTCCTCGCGGCCGCAATTGGCTCAAAGCCGCCGCCCGTACGTAAACGTCGCCGTCGCGCAGGGCACGCAGCACCACGGCGTTGGCGTCGGCTCCGTTGAAGGGCCGCAGGCCTTCGATCGCGGCTCGGCGGCCGCCCGGTTTGCCGCGTAGCGCGATATGCTCTAGCGATTTGACGACGTCGTCCCGCTTCAGATTGGCGGAGGTCGCCAACCGAACGACCGCCTGTTGCTGGCTGTCTTCGAGCTGATCGATCAGCCCTTGGTCGTGCAGCCAAGCGATGTGTTCGACGTGTCGCAGATTGTTCTTCAGCGTTTGGCCCGGCTCGCTGTGGAACTTGCGCAGCAGAGCGTCCACACAGCGCCGGTCGGTACGGCGAAAGAGCGACGCTAAACCGGCCGACGGCGGCCGGGCGTCGTCGAGAAAACCGATCAAAAGCCGCAACACTCCGGCGCGCTGGCTGCCGTGCAGCACTTGCAGCAGCGGCACGAACGTCGACTCCCGCACGTCGTTCAGCAGCCCGGTCATCGCCGCGTTGTCGCGCGTGGTCAATTGCAAGAACGCTTCGATCGGTTCGAGCCGCTGATGTCGCGGGTAGCGGCGTACCGAAGCTTCCAGCGCGCTTACGGCGTTGCGCCGTGAAAGCTGCGGATCGCGGCGACGGCGCTCGTTCGCGCGCCGGCCAAGTCTTGAAACAGTTCGTCGGCCAAATCGATCAGCGTCTGAGCCGTCGCCTCGCGGTGCGGGTTGGCGTCGTCTTCCAACGCCACGAGCAGCGTCGGAATCAGATCATATTCGTAGAAGTATCGCGACGCGTCGCACCCGTTCTGCACCATGTGCGCGTCGCCGCTGAGCACGGCATCGCGCAGGGCGGGCAAGAGCCGGCCGTGAAACTCGCGAATGACCTCGCGCCACGATTCATCGGTCTCGTGAAAACGGCGCACCGAGTTCGCGCATGCCGGTCGGGCACCGCCGTTGCAAGATGGCGCGTACCGCGGCGACGGCGACTTCCGGCGACGAAGACTCGAGCGCAGCCGTGAGCACCGTGGCCGCAGCTTCGTTTTTCGTCTTGGCCAGCAGCTCGAATGTTGCGGTCAGAGCCGCGTTCACGCGCTCGCTCCCGTGCGTATCCGCCGAGTTTGGGGTTTCCGTCGATGTCATCGTCCGGGCTTATGAATCGCTTGAGGCAGAAACCCCTCGGTGGGATTGGGAGACTTTTGCCGCGCGGCGCAGACTTGCCGGATTGCGGCGAGTTTGTCGTGCGACCGGCTTCTGCGACGCCGAAGGGTTGCTTGATTTCCCGCGTTTGCGGGTTCAAACTAGCGCTAGCGGGGTGTTTGCCCGCGGGCCGCCCCCGCATCAACAGCCCGTCCCGCCGTTCCGGCCGCCCGCACGTCCGAACTTGCCGGCCGCCGCTCGTCGCTCATTCTCGCGAGGCTCACGATGTCCGTTCCCATGTCCGCGCCCGATCTGCTGACCCGAGACTTCCTCGAGGTTCGCGCGAAGATCTTGGAGCTCGCGGCTTGCCTCGACCGTTTCCAACGGGCCGAAGGCACGCTTGCCGGCGATCCGCGGATGCAGCGCATTGAGCAAGGGCTCGCGGCTTTACAAGGCGCCGCACGATTGGAAGACGGCGAACCGACCCGCGCCGAGCAAGTGCAGCAGATTTTCTCTCTGCCGTACGACGACGGCTTGCGCACAAAATGGGGCATCTAGCCGGATCGTAATTCTCTAACGTGATATTTAGCCCCGGAGCTTGTCTCCGGGATTCTTACTGCAAGCTCAATCGCATGTACTACATCGACCCGCACATCCACATGGTGTCGCGCACGACCGACGATTACGAGACGCTGGCCAAGATGGGCTGCGTCGCCATGAGCGAACCGGCCTTTTGGGCCGGCTTCGACCGCGGCAGCGTCGACGGCTTTCGCGATTACTTCCGCCAGCTCACTTCATTCGAGCCGAAGCGGGCCAGCTGGTATCACATGCACCACTTCACGTGGATGTGCATCAACGCCAAAGAAGCCGAGAACGTGAAGCTCTCGCGCGAAGTCATCGCGATGATGCCCGAGTTTCTCGACATGCCGGGCGTGCTCGGCCTCGGCGAGATCGGCCTCAACAAAAACACCAAGAACGAATCGATCATCTTTCTCGAGCACTTGGATCTGGCCGCGAAACGCGGCGAACAGATTCTCATTCACACGCCCCACTTGGAAGACAAGCTCAAGGGGACGCGGATGATCGTCGACATGCTTTGCGACGATCGCCGGCTCGATCATGTGCGCGTACTGGTCGATCACGTCGAAGAGCACACGATTCGCGGCGTGCTCGAAGAAGGCTTTTGGGCCGGCATGACCTTGTATCCGGTGAGCAAATGCACGCCGGAACGGGCCGTCGACATGGTCGAGCTGTACGGGCCCGAACGATTGATGGTGAACTCGGCAGGCGACTGGGGGCCTTCGAAACCGACGGCGGTTCCCGACTTCATCATGGCGATGCGGCGGCGCGGCCATCCGGAATCGCTCATTCGCAAGATCGTCTACGAGAACCCGCTGGAGTTCTTCAGCCAAAGCCGGAACTTCAACTTCACGCCGCCTCTAGAAGCCGGCGTGGCGCGATAAAGCTCGCCGCATTTCAGGGCAAGCATCGTCGTCTGTAAAAGCAAACGGCCCGGAGCTGCATGAGCTCCGGGCCGTTGCGTTTTATCAAACTGTCGAAAGATTCGACCTTAGTTGGGGGCCGGAGGGGCACCGCCGCCCGGGCCGCCGAACATCGGCACAAAGGCCATGATGCCTTGCAGCGCTTGGTCGAACGAAGCTTGGTCCTTAGCGGCCAGCAAGCTGTCGAGCAGACCGTCTGCCAGCGCCGAGAACTGCATGACTTGCGCCTTTTGTTCCGGCGTGATCTTCACGGCTTCCAAACCGGCGAGCGCCTTTTCGATTTGCTCGTCCCAGTCGTCCACCATGTCGCTCGGGAGCCATTTCCCTTCGACAAGCGTGAATTCCTTCTCGTCGGCGTCTTCCCCTTCCATCTCAAGCTTCAGGGTGGCCTTGTCACCTTCTTGGCTGACGAGCGTCACCTTGGCGTTCTTCAGCTTGGCCATGTTCTCTTTGGCTTCCGGAGTCGCTTCCGAACCGGCTACGACGAGATCGGCCACGAGCTTATCGCCGGTCGCCTTCAGATAGTCGCCGACGTCGAGGTCTTTCAGGCCGTCGAGCGTCTTGATCTCGGAGTTGACGATCGTGTCGAGTGCGCTGACCGCCGGATCCCAGTTCTTCTTCAACGCTTCTTTTTGCTCGGCCGGCACTTGCGCCGTGAATTGCGAACCGAGAATGAATTCTTTCTTTTCCTTCAAAACCTTGACGAGCTTGCCCGCCGTCTTGAACACGCTGTTCCAAACGTCGGAGTCCATCTTCTCGGCGAAGCCGCCGATGACGTCGTGAACGTCGTCTTGGTAGCTTTCGGGCAGTGCGTTCCAGACGGCCGACCCGTTGCCGGAAGAAACTTCCTTCAGCAACTTCTGAAAGTACACGTCCGGAGCGTCGGCCGCTTGGGCGGCGCCGGCGTTGAAGCTTGCAAACAGACCGACGGCCGACAGCACCAAGGCTGCGACCAACCGGGAGGCCAAACTCTTCATAACCAATCCTTTTTCACAAGTTGTAAAACTTTCCGCATGTCACGCGGAGCCGAACCGTCGGCAACCGCCTACGATACCGCTCGCCGTGGGTGCGGGCTATTGTCGTACGCAGCGATTCGCCGAAAGGTCGAAAGTCTGCGCAGATTTTGTCCATCCGCGGCATCGGTCGCTCGCCGCCTTAGCGCAACGACTTACGTTTTGTTACGGAAGCGGCTGCAACAGGGGCGAATTGTGAGTTTTCCGCTAGTGCAAGGGCCGCCTAGGTTTTCGCGCGTGCTGCTCCGTCCTACTTCGTGCTGCCGGCAAGGTCGGGCCGCCGGACGGCAGCACCCCGGTCGGCGCGTTGATTGCCGGCACGTTCGGGTTGCCCGGCAGCGTCGGGCCGGGCAACGACGGACCGACCGCCGACGGCGGCGTCACCGTGCCGCTCGGGGTCGGCAAAGTGCCGGGCGCGGGCAACGTGCCGGGGCCGGTTTGCGACGGACCGCCCAAACCGGTCGGACCCGACGGGCTCGGCGCCGAACCGAATTGACTCTGCAGAAATTGAGCCGCCATCAGGACCGGAGTCAGTGCGGCGTCGAACTCCGTTTGATCTTTCGCCGCCAAGAGTTTGTCGAGAGCGCCTTCTGCCATCGCAATCATGCCGAGCACTTGCTGCTTCTGCTCGGGCGTCATCTTGGCTCCGTCCAAGCCTTTGCGAGCGCCGTTGATGCCGCCGTCCCAATCGTCGATCAATCCCAGCGGCTGCCACTTGCCGTCGACTTTCTTCAGCTTCACTTCGTCGGCCGGTACGCCTTCGGCTTCGATCTTCACCGTCGCCGCATCCCCTTCGCGGCCGACGAGCGAAACCTTGGCCGATTTCATGGCCTTCAGATCCGCGGCCATCGTCGGGCTCGAGCCTTCGACGAGTTTCGTAAATCCGGTAAGCACCTTGCTGCCGGTGGTCGCAAAGAATTGGCCGGGATCGACCGTCTTCAGGCCGTCGATTGTTTTGATTTCCGAGTTTGCCAAGGCATCCACGATCTCGACGATCTGCGGCCAACTGCGAGCCAGCTCTTCTTTATCTTCCGGCTTCAGGTTCGGAATGACGCTGCTGCCGAGGATGTAGTCTTTCTTGGCCTTCAGCACTTCGCCGAGCTTCGCGAGCACGCCGAAGCCGCGGGCCCAGACGTCGGCATCGACCTTGGCGGCCGTCTCTTGCAGCACGGTCTTCACGTCGGCTTGTTGCTTCGGCGTGAGAATCGTCCAGGCGACGGAAGCGTCGCCCGACGTACCGGCTTCGATGATGCCCTTCAGAGCCGCTTCGGGAGAATCGCCGGTCAACGCCGCAGCGGGATCTGCCGGAGCGCCCCCCTTGTTGCATCCGCCGAGCAAGGCGACCAGCGCGGCCGCCCAGAAATAACGTCGTACGTTCATGCCAAACTCCTTTTGGTGTTCGCCGCGAGGATTCGCCGCGAAGTGATGAACATCCGTAATTTGCGGCCTATTTAGCGCCGCAGCCCGACAGCATACCGAATCGGGGGGCGGGTTGCCAACGACCCTACGGCTTCGCCGGTTCTTTGCTCCCCGCTTCCAGAAGTTCTTTCACGACGCCGTTGAGCTGCGCCAAGCCGGCTTCGCGGTCGACGGCGTAATGCCCGACTTTGTAGTGCGCGATTTTGCCGTCGCGACCGATGACGACGAACAACGGCAACTCGCCTCCCTGCAGACGCGGATCGCCCAGCGTGCGAATCAGATCGCCGGCGTCGAACAAAATCGGATAGCTCAGGTTCATGAAGTTCTTGAACTTGCGCACGCCGACGGCGGCCGTGCGGGCCGATTCCGGTTGCGCGAATCGTGTGTCGACTGCGACGCCGTAAAGCTTCAAGCCGGCCTCTTTGTGCTGGTCGTAGAGAAACTCCAAGTAGCCGACCTGCCCGTACGGTTCCTTCAGCGGCTCGTCGCGATAGTCCCAAAAGTGCAGCACGGTGACGGCGTCGGCCAACTCTTCGCTGGCCAAGGCCGCGCCGTCTAGTCCGGCGATTTGGAACTTCTCCAACGTGCGGCCGACTTGCTCCTTGCGAAGTTTGTCGAGGGCCGACGTGCGGCCGGCCTGCGCCTTCAGGTCTTTGTCGGCTTCGGTCAACAGCCGGGCCGCCGGACCTTTCACGGCTTCGGCGCCGCGGGCAAAGCGGCGACCAGCGTCTTGAGCTGCGCGGGAGAAAGCTTCGCATCGGTCGTGCGGGCCGGGCGTTTGAGCTTGTCGCGGAGCTGTTGCAGGGCGGCGTAGCCCGCTTGTCGCTCAGCCGCAGCCGGGGCGTCGAGTTGTTCGACGTCGGCCAGTTCCAAGGCCAGGCGATACTCGGTTCCTTGGTCCATGAACACTTTGGCTTCGCGCTGCAGGACGACTTGCGACTCTTGATCGACCCACGCGCGGCCGACCAAGCCGAACTGGTTGCGAAGTTCGACGACCCAGCAATTGCGATCGGCGACGCCTTGCGCGCGAACGATTTCCGCTTCGAGGCCGTCGATCGTCCCTTTCCAGCCGGTTTCCGGTTTCTCCGGAAGCCTGATGCGCGGCGCGGGGAGCGGAACCACGTGCTTCCCCTTGCCGTAGTCGTAGAGCAGGGCGGGGCCTTCGGCGGCCGGCGCCCGCCGTCCGCCGTTTGCACATAGCGACCGAAGCGTTCGGCCCAGCCGAAGGAGCCGTCGCCGCTTTCGCTCGTGAGCCAGAGGTATTCCGTGCCTTCGGCGTCGTCGGCCGCCACGAGCAGCGCGACGTCGAACGATTTGCCGGCGGCCGTGGTCGTGCGATCGCGCTCGACCTTCGCCACGGTCCCGCGGTAATGTAATTCCACGCCGGGCCGAATCGCCGGCTCAACGTCGGCGGCCAAGAGCGAAAAGGCGGCGAGCAGAGAAATGTGAAGCATAGAGGAATCTCGGGCAAATGAATGTTCGGCACTCAGCTTAGTCGGGCGATTGCCCAAAGCCCAGAGACTTAGATATCAAGGCGCCGTAAGGAACGCCCTCCGCGGCGTTCCGCGATGCTTGGCGCACGGAACGCCGAGGAGGGCGTTCCCGGCAGATCGAGAGGTCGACGTAAGTCGGTAATCGCTTGCGCCACTTAGGACGACGGTCGGCGGCGGAGTGCGCAACTTGCCGCGCACAAAATATTTGGAGTAGTGCGCACCCCTTGTTGGTAAGCGCTCCGACTGCGCACTTCGAAGCCCGACTAGCACGCAAGTTCGGGAGGGTGCGCACTCCGGCGCGTCGACGTAAGTCTTGATTTCGCTGCGCGACTTACGTCGATGCCGGAGCGGCGCGAACCGGCTTCTTTCGCCTGCGCTCTCGGCTCGCAGGTAGGCTGATTCGTCGAGGTGACGGCGTATCGTGGAACGACGCATGTTGATTGCTTGACGGGGGATTCACGCAGCAAGGCACCCCGTATTGTCTCATGCGCGGGGCGAGAGTGCAAACCAAGATTCGGCCGGCCGTGACGAGCCGGCCAAAAGATGATTTGACGCGAGCAGCGCGATCGACGCCGGCCGAAAGTGCGCTTGACCCATGGTATGCCGACGACGCCCGGGCCTACTCGTACCGCAGGGCTTGGATCGGATCGAGCCGCGAGGCTTTCCAGGCCGGGTAATAACCGAAGACGACGCCGACCAGCACCGAAGAGCTGACGGAAGCCACGACGGCCCAGGTCGATGATTCGACCGGCCATTGCTTCCAGTAGTTCATAAATGCGGAGCCGCCGCGACCGAGCACCACGCCCAAGGCCGCGCCGAGTAAGCAGAGAATCACCGCTTCGATGAGGAACTGTCGGAGAATGTCGCGCGGCCGCGCGCCCACGGCCATCCGCAGGCCGATCTCGCGCGTACGCTCCGTCACCGTGACGAGCATGATGTTCATGATGCCGACGCCGCCGACGACGAGCGAAATCAACGCCACGGCCAAGAGCAAGCTTCCCATTTGCGCGCTGGAGCTGCCCATGGCGGCGCTTTGCTCCGTCATGTCGCGGATGTTGAAGTCGTTCGGCTCGTTCTCGCGGAGGCGATGCTTGCGGCGCAGCACGTCCGACATTTCTTTCTTCGCGGTCGCCATGTCGACGCCGTCGCTCACGCGCAGCGCGATCCGGTCGACCGTCTCCAGCCGATTGGCCTGCGGATAGTTGGCCACTTGCGCCGTCGACGGCACCGGGTAGAGCGGCAGGTGCAGGCCCGGGTAACGTTCGTTGAGCGAGTTAACCTGACTGGCGGTGTCGATGGGCAGGGCCACGCTTTGATTTGTTTCTTGCAGCGACTCGCCGGCGACCTTGTACTTCACCGTCGTCCACGGGGCGAGCAACGTGTCGTCTTGATCGAAGCCGACCATATCGGCTCCCTTGCCCTCGAGCGTGCCGATCACGCGGAACGGCTGATTGTTGATGCGCACGTCCTGCCCGACGGGCGACATGTCGGGAAACAGCTCGCGCACGAGCGTTTGCCCGAGTACGCAAACCGGCACGCTGTTGCGCACGTCTTGCTCGGTGAAGAACGAGCCTTCCGCAAGCTGCCACTGACGAACGTCGGGATAGGCCGGCGAAGTGCCGTACAAGTAGAACGGCACCCAGTTCTTGTTGCCGTAGACGACTTGCGTGCGGGCTCGAACGATCGGAGCCACTTCGGCGATGTACTGGGCGGTTTCCGTTTCCAAAGCTGCTAGATCGCTGACCAAAAGCGTATTGCCCGATCCGCCGCCGAGCGTGATGCCGCCGCTGGACGCCGCGCCGGATTGGATCAGTAGGTTGTTGGCCCCCATGCGCGCGATCGTTTCACGGATGGCGCGGGCCGAGCCTTGCCCGATCTCGATCATCGTGATGACGGCCGACACGCCGATGACGATGCCCAGCGTCGTCAGCGCGGAACGCAATACGTTCCGTCGCAGCGATTTCAGCGCGACGCGGGTTGTTTCAACGAATTGGAGCATTGCGGGCGGTCAGTTGTTCGTCGTCAGTGGTCCGTTGCAGGAATGTTCGGCCGCATCGTTTGCGATGCGCGTTGCAGCGCAAAACTACCCTTCGTCCAACACATGCACATGCCCCGCGCCGTCGTCGGCGATAAGGCCGTCCCGCATGACGATGCGGCGGTGGGCCGCGGCGCCGACTGTCGGGTCGTGCGTAACCAGCAGAATCGTGATTCCCTCTTCGATGTTCAAACGTTTGAACAGTTCGAGGATTTCCTTACTCGTGTGCGAATCGAGATTGCCCGTCGGTTCGTCGGCCAACAGGAGCTTGGGCTGATTGATCAGCGAACGGGCGATGGCCACGCGTTGCTGCTGACCGCCCGACATCTTGCCCGGTTCATGGTCGAGTCGTTCGCCGAGGCCGACCCGCGTCAGCAGTTCGACGGCCCGGGCCCGGGCGACTTTATCGCTCGGCCGCGAGGTCGAATACTCCAGCGGCATCAGCACGTTGTCGACCGCCGTGGTGCGGGCCAACAAATTGAAGTTCTGGAAGACGAAGCCGATCTTTTGGCTGCGCACGCGGGCCAAGCGATCGCGCGACATCCCGGCGACTTCTTCGCCGTCGAGCAGATATTCGCCGCTCGTCGGTCGATCAAGACAGCCGAGCAAGTTCATCAGCGTCGACTTGCCCGAGCCCGAAGCGCCCATGAGCGCGATCATCTCGCCGTAGCGAATCTCCAGGCTTACGCCTTTGAGAACCGGCAATGCGACCTCGCCGAGCATGTACGTCTTGCGGACGTCTGCCAGTTCGATGAGGGGCGCGGCATTGGGATCGGGAGCGATCATGCGAGGCGATGTCGTAGACGAGGTGCCGGCTTACGATTCTTTCTTGCCGCCGCCGTAAACCTTCGGAGCAAACGGATTCACCGTGCCGACGGCGGACGACTCGCGAACTTCGCCGACGACGAGTTCGGTCTTCTCCGCAACTTCTCCGCCGGTGATTTCCGTACGCGTGCCGTCGGTGGCGCCGAGCTTCACTTCGATCGGCTTCACGAAGTTCCCCTCGCGAATCCAGACGAACGACTTACCGCGAGCCGCCGGTCCTTCGGCCGGGTTCACGCCGCCGGCGACTTGCTCGGGGCGCGGCTTCCAACGCAGGCGCGGAGTTCGGTACGAGCAACGCTCCGCTGCGCTTCGTGACTTCGAATTGCAGGTTGGCCGTGAGATACGGCAGAAGTTTGCCGGAGCTGTTGTCGGCGTTGACGACGACCGTGTACGTGACGACGTTTTGCGTCATCTGGGCGTTGAGGCGAATTTGGCCGACGACGCCGTTGAACGTTTCGCCGGGATAGGCGTCGACGTTGAACCGCACGGTTTGGCCGGGTTGAATGCGCCCGATATCGGCTTCGTTCACCGAGGCCCAGACCTGCACCTTGGTCAGGTCTTTGGCGATGAGAAACAAGCTCGGCGCGTTGAGGCTCGCGACGACCGTTTGCCCAATGTTCACCCGGCGGTCGATGATCACGCCGTGGATCGGCGACTTGATCGTCGTATAGCCGAGGTTTTTCTCGGCCCGATTCAGCAGGGCTTGGGCTCGTTCGATATCGGCCGAGGCCGCGGTGACGGCCGCCTGACGCGTGGCCAGGGCGGTTTGCGCTTGGATGACCGCCGCATTGCCGACGCCGACGGCGGCCGATGCCGTTTCGTAGGTCGCCTGATAGAGATCGAATTCCTGTTGCGACACGACGTTGGTCTTGATGAGCTGCTGAGCCCGCGACCAATCGCGTTCGGCCTTGTGAAGCTGCGCCTGCATCTGCTTCAGATCGGCTTCGGCCCGAGCGACGTCGGCCTCGGATTCTTTCACGCCGGTGTGGGCTTGCTCGAGCATCGCGCGGCTCTTAGCGACGTCGGCCTTGGCCTGATTGACTTCTTCCTTGTAGAGCGCGTCGTCGATGAGCGCGAGCACGGTGTCGGGCGCGACTTGCGAGCCGTAGTCGATGGACTTGCTCTTGTCGTCTTTGCCGAAAGCCACGATGCGGCCGGCGACTTGCGCCGACGTCGACAACTTCTTCCGGCTCGACCGTGCCGGTGCTGTTGACGACGACCGTGAATTCTTCGCGGACGACCGGCGCGGTGCGAAAGTTCGGACCGGCTTCTTCCGCGGGGCGCCAAAACTTCCAATACGTGCCGCCGGCGGCCGCCAGCAGACTGAAGGCGATGAATGCTGTTTTCATGAAACGCAAGAGTGCGAGGGCGAGCGGAAGTACGGCCGCGAGGCTTGCGGCGGGGCGGGGCACGTCGCAACGCGAGGCTGCGGCGCTTCATTTCATTATGAACGGCCGGCTCGCTTCGGCAAACGCCGTCGAGGCTGAAAACTCGTTAAGTCGTGGCGAGATTCAGCAGAGACTTATGTGCCGCGGTGACGCGTTATTTCGCTTTGCTCGGCTTGCGCAATTTCGCGTCACGACGACGGGGCAAATTGTCGTCGTCCGTTTTACGCTTGGATTTGCGCTTCTTCTTGGCCTCAGCGTCGGTCGGGGCGGCATTCTCGACGACGTCGCTCGACGAGTCTCCGCTTGCGGTTTGAGCCACGACGTCGAGCGACTGCGACGAATTGTCGTGTTCGACGGTGGGTGATACATCGCCGTTGACCGATGAAGAGGAGGCAGCGTCGGACGCTTCGGCCGAAGCCTCCGCATGCTCGTCGGCCGCAGCAATCGATTCGTCGGCATGTGCACGCTCTGCGGCGGCCGCTTCGTGGGCCGCTTCATTCGCCGGCGCTTGCGGACGGTTTGGGTCGGTCCACTCGATGGCGACTTTGGCGTCGAACGCCTTCTCGAAGAGTTCCGTGCGGCGCACGGCGGCCCAGATATCGACTTCCGGATTGTTCTGCGCGACGACGCGGAGCGTGATTCGTCCGTCGTGTTCGACGACTTGAATCCCTTGCACGTTTTGGCTGTTGCTACGGTCGAGCCCGCCGGCGATGCGCAAGATGCCCGCGAGCATCTTCACCCGCTTGCGATCGGGTTTGGCCAGTCGGCCGTAACCGGAATGGTCTTTCTTGGGTAACGCGCCGCGATGATATCGGGCCACGTTGGCGATGATTTCCAAGTCGCCCGGTTTGAAGCCTGCCAAGCGGCTATTGAGGATCAGGTGGTAGCTGTGTTTGTGGTGCTGGTCGTAATTGATCAGGTAGCCGACGTCTTGCAGTCTCGCCGCGGCTTCAAGCAACGGATGGTCTTCGGTCGTGAGCCCGTGCGTACCGATGAGTTGCGAGAGCATCATGCCGGCGAGCTTGGCGACTTGCTTGCCGTGTTTGACGTCGGTGCCGCAACTCACGGCGAAGCGTTCTATGGCCGCTTCCTGATCGTGCGGGTTGTCCCCCTGCGGGCCGAGCGTGCGATCGATCATCGTGAGCAGAAGGCCGTCGCGAACGCCCCGGTCGTGAACCTGCACGCGGTTCACGCGGAAGTGTTGCATGAGGCGATCGACGATCGACACGCCGGCGGTGATGATGTCGGCCCGATCGGGGCTCAAGCCCGGCATGCCGCGGCGAGCTTTGGGCGACATCTTGCGCAGCCGATCGGCCAAGTGGCTCACCTCGGCTCGCGTGAGTTCGAAACCACGGCGCGGCGTGCCGGCTTGTCCGCGGCCCGCGGCGACGATATCGGCAATGGCCGTGAAGGTTCCGCCCGAGCCGATCATGAGGTGCGGCTGCAAAATGGCCTGCTTCGTCCGGCGTTTCAATTCGCGATCGATCCAGGCGATCATCTTTTCGTAGTTGTCGCCGAACTGGCCTTGTTCGTCGGCAAACATCTCGGTGAGCCGCACGGCTCCCAGCGGCGTCGTGCAAACCGCTTCCACGATGTTGCCCGAAGCCAGGATGATTTCCGTGCTGCCGCCGCCGATATCGCAGACGGCCGTGTCTTTGCCGTCGAGGCGGAAGGCTCGAGCCACGCTGAAGAAGGCGAGATGCGCTTCTTGCTCGCCGCTGATCACTTCGATGTCGAGGCCGATTTCTTGTTTGCAGCGGCGGCGGAATTCTTCACCGTCGTCCGCTTCGCGAACCGCGCAGGTGGCGATGCACTTGAGTTCGTTCACCTGGTAGCCGTCGGCGATTTGTTTCATCCGCTTCAGTGCGGTCATCGCCCGCTCGACCGCTTCCGGATCGAGCCGGCCGGTGCTGCTGAGCTTCCCGGCCAAACGCGTGGTTTCCTTCTCTTCGTCGAGTACCCGATATTGGCCGTCGCGCAAGGCTTCGGCGACGATAAGCCGGAGGCTGTTGGAACCGATGTCGATGGCGGCCAGCCGATGCGACAACTCGGGAGAAAGAAACTGTTGCGGTTCGTTGGCGGGCGTCATCGTCTGGTCACCGGAGGAGATCGATCGACGAAGGCAGTGCGACGGCCTGAGAAGTGCGGCGTGCATGTTTCGTTCGCACCGCACGGCGATAGGAAAAATCTACCATATCCGCGGTCGCGACGGGCGCAAGGATTTGACGTAGAACGAGGGAAACTCAGGGCCGAGAGCGCGGTTGTAGCGGTTGACCCCCTGCGAAGGCGGGCCGATAATTTGTGATTCGCCCTGCGGCGTCGCGATGCGAATACCGATTGTAGGGAACGTCCTCCGCGGCGTTTCGTGCGCAGGTACCCGCTTCTCGGAACGCCGCAGAGGGCGTTCCCCACAGTGCCGTGAAAATTCAAACGTGAAACTTCTGCGGAGCCTCGATGAACTTTCGCCCGCCGAACGCGGCGGCGCGGTCTCCGTCGGCAATTTCGACGGCGTTCATCGTGGGCATGCCGAACTCGTCGCCAAGCTCCGGCGGCAAGCGTCTCGCGTCGGCGGGCCTGCGGTCGTGTTTACGTTTGATCCGCATCCGGCCTGGATTCTGCGTCCGCAATCCGCACCGACGCCGCTCACCTGGATTGATCGCAAGGCGGCCTTGTTGGCGGAGTTGGGCGTCGACGTGATGGTCGCCTACCCGACCGACGAAGCTTTGCTCAGCCTCACGGCGCGCGAATTCTTCGATCGCATCTTGCTCGGCGCTTTGGGAGCCCGGGCCTTGGTGGAGGGAACGAATTTCTGCTTCGGCCATGATCGGACCGGCACGATCGACGTACTCCGCCGCTTTGCCGATGAAGCGGGCATTGCGCTGGAAGCGGTCGACGCCGTGCAGTTTGAGGGGGACATCGTCTCCAGCTCGCGCGTGCGGACGCTTATCCACGATGGCCGCATCGCCGAAGCCGGCCGGCTGCTGACGCGGCCGTATCGCATTCGCGGGCTGGTGCGCCACGGTGCGGCCCGCGGCGCGAAGCTCGGCTTTCCGACGGCCAACGTCGACGGCGTCGACACGCTTCTGCCCGGCCCGGGCGTTTACGCAGGCCGCGCTTGGGTGCAAGGCAAGCCTTGGCCGGCGGCGGTGAACGTCGGGCCGAACCCGACCTTCGGCGAGCAGGCCTTGAAGATCGAGGCGCATCTGATCGACTTTCACGGCAACCTGTACGGCGAACTTTTAGAACTCGACTTCGCGGCCCAACTCCGACCCGTGCAAAAGTTCGCGGGGTTGGAGGAGTTGAAGACGCAACTTGCGGCCGATGTGGCGCAAGCAAAAAAGATCATTGAGAAGATGAATTAGCAGTCGGCACAAATGAAGCACACTAGCCCCGACGCGCAAGCGAGGGGATATTCGACTTCGATCGCGACGCCCGTATCCTCTCGCTTGCGCAGTCGGGGCTAGTATTCTTCGATGAAATCGAAATAGCTCACTCACCGGATTACTGACTACGGACACCTGACCTGATATGTCGATCAATTGGCCTCGCTTCGTTGAAATCATTCGCGCTCATACGCGCTTCCTGCTCGTCAGCCACGTGCGACCCGATTGCGATGCGCTCGGCAGCGAACTCGGCATGGCCGGCATTCTCGAAGCGCTCGGGAAGCAGGTGCGCATCGTCAACGGGCAGGGGACGCCGCCGAATTTAAACTTCATCGATCCCGCAAAGAAAATTCGGGCGATCGGCGTCGACGTGCAGCCGGCCGAGCTGGCCGACATCGAAGTGATCATGATTCTCGACACCAGCGCTCGGCGCAGCTCGGTCCGATGACCGACTTTATCAAGTCGAGCGGCGAAAAGAAGATCGTGCTCGACCATCACATGAGCAGCGACGAACTCGGCGCGGAGCAGTTCAAGGATACGACGGCCGAAGCCACGGGCCGGCTCGTGTACGACGCCGCCGGGCAGCTGGGCGTGAAACTGACCCCCGAGATCGCGATGCCGCTGTTCGCCGCCGTGGCGACCGATACCGGCTGGTTCCGCTTCGGCAGCACTTCGGAGCTGACGATGCGTTGCGCTGCCGCACTGATCGAAGCCGGTGCGAAGCCCGCGAGATTTATAACGCACTCTATGAGCAAATGACCGTCGGTCGGCTGCTTTTGACCGGCCGTACGCTCGCGGCGACCAAAGTTGAAATGAACGGCAAGCTCGCCCACACGCGAATTCTCAAAGAAGACTTCGCGGCGACCGGCGCGTTGCCGAGCGATACGGAAGACGTCATGAATATGACGCTGCAAATCGGCGGCGGAAACGGCCGTGATCTTGGTCGAGCAGGCTTCCGGCCAGTTTAAGATGAGCTTCCGCAGCAGATGTGCGGCCGATTGCAGCAAGCTGGCCGAGCAGTTCGGCGGCGGCGGTCACAAGGCCGCGGCCGGCGCCACGGTCGACGGTCCGTACGACGTCGCCGCGTCGCGGGTGCTTGACGCCGTAAAAGCGGCGATGCGATAATTAAAACCTGTGAAGGGTTTGGTGCTTGGCAAAAGTTGCGGCTTCTCGCAGGATCGCGAGGCCGCCGCGTCCGAACCGTTTGCATCCCGCCTCGTTTGCAGTTCTCGCAGCGAATTTTTAGTCCGCCGCATCGCCACTCCCCACTCCATCGTCTTTCCACACCAGGAACGCGTCGTGGACGATATCCCTCTGGCCCCTGAAGGGGCGTCGGTGCGCAAAATCGCAACGACCAAGCCGACCGGTCCCGGCGGCAAACCTACCGCTCCGCACCGCGCCGCTGTCGCCGTTTCGCGAGCCGCCGCGGCGCGGCTTCATCTACAACGCCTTCGCGGCGATCATCGGCGGCCTCGTCGGGCTGGCTCCGCTGGCCGCCGGCGTGGCCGTGTATTTGGATCCGCTGCGCCGTCGCAAGGCGGCCGCCTCGGCGATTCCGGTCACGACGCTCGACGCCGTGCCCGATGCCTCCAAAGGCGACGTGCTCGTCGGCCTGTATAAGATCGTGGCCGATCGCCAAGACGCCTGGAACACGTTCGTCAACGAACCGGTCGGCGCGGTGTATCTCGTCGTACCGAAGGGAACGAAAGAGATCAAAGCGCTGAACGCCACCTGCCCGCATCTTGGGTGCTTCGTCGATTTGCAGCAAACGGCGACCGGCTACTCGTTCAAATGCCCGTGCCACACCAGCGCCTTCACGGGGGACGGGGCGCGGATCATGCCCTGCGTTTCGCCGCGCGATATGGACTCCATGGATTGCATCGTGAAGAAGCGCGAGTCGGGCGACCAACTCGACGTGAGCGTGGTGTTTGAGAACTTCCAACCCGGCCTGGCGGAGAAGAAGCGCAAGTCATGAGAGGCTTATTTCGCTGGGTGGAAGATCGCACCGGGATCGGCGGCCTGATGCACGAAGCGCTTTACGAGCGCGTTCCCGGCGGCGCGCGGTGGCGCTACGTGTGGGGCAGCACGCTGGTGTTTGCCTTCGCCGTGCAGGCGATTACCGGAACGTTTCTCTGGATGGCCTACAGCCCCAGCAGCCAATCGGCTTGGGAAAGTACGTATTATATCCAGCATCAAATGCAATTCGGCTGGCTGTTGCGCGGGCTGCACCATTACATGGCGCAGACCATGGTCGTGCTGCTGGCGCTGCACTTGTTTCAAGTGGTGATCGACGGCGCTTACAAAGCCCCGCGCGAATTCAATTTCTGGCTCGGCCTGGTCTTGATGCAGATCGTGCTGGGGCTGGCGCTCACCGGCTACTTGTTGCCCTGGGATCAGCGCGGCTATTGGTCGACCGGCGTGGCGACGAGCCTGATGAGCTTGGTGCCTTTCGTCGGCGAACCGCTGCAGAAGCTCGTCGTCGGCGGCGGCGAGTACGGTCATCACACGCTTACGCGATTCTTTGCCTTGCATGCCGGCGTATTGCCTGCGCTCTTGATCGGCTTCCTCGTGCTGCACATCGCGATCTTCCGCAAACACGGCATTCACCCGAAGAAGGTCGATCCGCAGCGAGATTGCTACTTCTGGCCCGATCAGGTGCTGCGCGACGCCGTAGCCTGCTTGGCCGTGTTGCTCGTAGTGCTCTTCTGCATTGCGATGCCGGTGATCTTCGGGCACGACGGAACCCTGCAAGAACGCATTGAGGCCGCCAAGGCGAACCCCGGCGCGCATCTCGGCGCTCATTCACGGCGCCGGCCGATCCGTCGAACGCGTTTTCCGCGGCTCGTCCCGAATGGTACTTCTTGTTCCTGTTCCAATTCCTGAAGTTCTTCCACGGCGAAGACGCCGAACGGATCGGCGCGCTCTACATTCCCGGCGCGGTGATGGGCGTGTTGTTCCTCATGCCGATCCTCGGTCGCTGGAAGCTCGGGCACCGGTTCAACGTGCTGTTCCTCGTCATTCTGCTGGCCGGCGCCGGCTACCTCACGGCCCAAGCTTGGCACGACGACAACATGGCCGGCGTCGAATCGCAGAGCATCGCCTTCGTGCCGGGCTTTGCCCGTACCGACGACAAGCTCGAAGCGTCGAAGTCGTACATTTCGGCCGTGCGCGACGCCGAAGCCGAAGCGCATCGTTCGGTCGAACTCATCGGCGCACCGGCAGGCATTCCGCCGCAAGGCGCGGTTTCGCTCTTGCGGAAAGACCCGAAAACACAAGGTCATCGGTTGTTCCGCGCAAAGTGCGCTTCGTGCCACAGCACGGCGGATTCGCCGGGGCAGGGGATCGTCGCGAAAGAATCGTCGGCTCCGAACCTTTACGACTTCGGCTCGCCGTGGTGGATCGCCGGTTTGCTCGATGCCAAACGGATCGATACGCCCGACTACTTCGGCAACACGGCGCACGGCACTTCCGGCATCAAGGCTCGCGCCGAAGCGGCGAAGAAAGCCGGCGAAGACGCACCGAGCGACGAGAGCATGGTGCTTTGGGTCAAGGAAAACTACTCGACCGAAGGCAAGACGCCGGCCGAGAAGAAGGAAATCGAAGACGAGATTCGAGCCGTCAGTGCGGCGCTGGCCGCCGAAGCCGGCATCGAAGGACGAATGCTCGTCGCCACGAAAGACCTGCCGGCCGACAAGCTCAAGGCGCTCGTCGCTCAAGGGCGCGAAGTGCTCAAGGACGAAGGGAAGTGTGCCGGTTGCCACAAGTTCGGCGGCGTCGGCGATCTGGGGGTCGCCCCCGATCTCACCGGTTACGGCTCGAAGAAATGGCTCTTGGAACTCATCAGCAATCCGGCGCACGAACGGCACTATGCCGATCAAAACGACCGGATGCCGGCCTTCGCCAAAGACGCCGATCCGAAGAACAATCAGCTCTCGCCGCAAGAACTGGATTTGATCGTGAGCTGGCTCCGCGGCGAGTGGTATCGGCCGGAGGAATGAGCGGATCAAACGCGGGGTGATGGGGAGGGAGTGGGGAATGATCGTTCCCGCTCCCGGTGCCGTGCCTACCCGCGGCCCAGATACTTCTGATACGCGGCCACGGCCAACTCGTCGCAACGATCGTTTTCCGGATGTCCGCTGTGGCCGGCAACGCGCGTGTACTTCACGCGGTGTTCTTTAATGAGTTGGTCGAGCTGCTGCCAAAGGTCGACGTTCTTCACGTCCTTCCAACTTTTGCCCTCGCGCCGCCGCCAACCGTTGGCTTTCCAGTTCGGCATCCATTCGCTGATTCCCTTGCCGACGTAGACGCTGTCCGTCAGCAGTTCGACGAACGTCGGCCGCTTCAACGTCTGCAGGCCTTCCACCACGGCTTGCAACTCCATCCGATTGTTGGTCGTTTCCGCTTCACCGCCCGATTGCTCGAGCGTCTTGCCCGTGGCCGGGTGCTGCAAGATAAACGCCCACCCGCCGGGCCCGGGATTGCCGCTGCAGGCTCCGTCGGTATAGAGCAACACTTCAGGTGAATCGGCTTCGGACGGAGGCATCAGATACTAGGCTCGAAGCGCAAGCGAGGAGGTTCAAAACGGACCGCCAATCTACAAAGCGTCGCCGCGCCATACTAGCCCCAACGCGCAAGCGAGGGGACGTTTGACGCCGCAGCAAGTCAATCGCCGGCAATTCATCGACGTGTCCCCTCGCTTGCGCGTCGGGGCTAGTATTTTTCGGCCGTGCAATCTGCCGCTTTGACCTATTGCCGATTCAGCACGTAGTCAACGGCGCAGGCAAATTCGTCTTCGTCATTTAAATACCGCGTGCTTTGTCCTCGCGTCCACCAATTTTTCGGCGACGGAGTCCGCACCGTATTCAGCTTCCTGGTACACCAAGCTTTGAATTGTTCGGTCGTGTCGTCGGGATCGATCTTAGACGTGACGACGACATGGATATGGTTCGTTCTGACGTTCAAGGCGTGCAACGACCAGCGGCGAATCCGGCAATGTTCTCGAACGACGTCATCGACGATTGCTCGTTCTGTGTTGCAAAGTACGACGGGCTCGTGCGCAACGATTCGCGGGCCGACTCTTCCAACGGCCCATTGGCCGGCTGTAATCCGTGTCCACGTTTCACCCAGCCGCGTTCGTCGCCGGGAAGGCGTGTTCCGTAGGTCGTCCAAGTAAGAAAGAATGCCAACGGTTCCGGCATCGGAACATTCATCGGGTGTATCCCCACGCACTAGCCCGGAGTTGCCGCAAAGCGTTGCTGCGCCATACTAGCCCCAACGCGCAAGCGAGGGGACACGTCGAACGAGTTTCGGCGTCGAGCTTGGCACGTCGTTGAACATCCCCTCGCTTGCACGTCGGGGCTAGTGTGCTTCGGCAATACTGGTTGCGCGTCTTACGGATCGCCGATGCCCAAGCTTGGCGACGGGGCGATCGAGTGCGGTTTGCGGCCGTCTTGTTCGGCTTGAATGGCGGCGCTCAGAGCCATGCCGTCGATCGAGTCGCCCAATGACGCTCCGGCCGCCGGCAGCCGCCGGAAATGCCAGGGCAACCGCACGGTGAACTCGCTTCCTTTGCCCAATTCGCTTTTCAGCGAAATCTCGCCGCCGAGCAATTTGCAGAGTTCTTTCACGATCGAAAGTCCCAGGCCGGTGCCCGAGTACTCGCGCGTCATCGTATCGCCCGAAGGGGAAATCGTTCCTTGGCGGAACTTTTCGAAGATGGCCGTTTGATCTTCTTCGGAAATGCCCACGCCCGTATCGGCCACGACCATCTCCAGGTGATCGTCTTCGGTGCGGCGAGCCCGCACGTCGATGCGGCCTCCTTCCGGCGTGAACTTGATGGCGTTGGAAAGCAGGTTGTTCAGAATCTGCTGCAGCTTGCTTTGGTCTTGCGTCAGCGGCTCGTCCGTCGGGGCGATGGTCGCCGTGAGGTCGATGTTCTTCTTTTCCGAAAGCGGCCGCACGGAATCGCACTGGGCCAGCACGACGTGCTCGATCGGAAACTCCGAAAGCCGCAGCTCCATCTTGCCGCTTTCGATCTTCGCCAGATCGAGAATGTCGTTGATCATGTCGAGCAGCACTTTGCCCGACTTTTGAATGTTCGTGACGTATCGCTTTTGCTTGTCGTCGAGCGACGAAATCGACCCGAGCACTTCGCTGAACCCGATGATGGAATTGAGCGGCGTGCGCAATTCGTGGCTCATCGTCGCCAGGAAGTCGCTTTTCAGCCGGTTCAATTCAAAGAGCCGCATATTGAGCTGAGCGAGTTCGTCGACCTTGGCATCGAGCTGCGAGTTGGTCTTGCGGATTTCTTTCTGCGTGTCCGTGAGATGCCGCAGCATCCGGTTGAACGCCGTGGCCAAGGCTTCGAATTCGTCCCCGGTGTGAATATCGGCTCGTTGCGAGATGTCGCCCTTGGCGATCTCGTCGCTGACGTCCTGCAAGTGCTTCAGCGGTTTCACGATGACGTACCGCACGATCACCCAACTCGCGACCATCGCCAGGAATACGGTGACGATCGCCGACGACAGCAAGAAGGCCCGATTGAGATTCAAGTTCGCTTGCGTCGGGCCGTTGGAAATGCGCACCTTCGCGACGGCCATCAGGTCGCCGTCGAACAGCTCGCGCGTGACGTCGCGCACCCGATGGCAGCCGACGCAACTCGGCGCGGCGTAGATCGCCTGATAGTACTCGTAGAATTGATTGCCGTCGGTGAAGCGCTGGTCGGCGAACACAGGCTTCTCGGCGTCGGGCGTGCCGGGCTTCACGGCGGTAACCGTCGGCGTCGCGGCTTCCTGGCTTGCGCGGCTCAAGAAGTCGCGCTCCCAATCGTCGATCGGCTGCTCCCCTTTCTCCACTTTGTCGGGCCGGATGAAGTTCTTATCGAACTTATTCATCTGCCACGTTTTGCTGAGTTCTTGAATCAGCTCCTGGAATTCGTCTTTGCCGCCGGTCGGGGCGAAATTGCCTCCGCCGCCCGCCGCATCACTCGGGCCCGGGTTCCAATTTTCCCAGTGCTCTTGGATGAGGGCCGTGTCGACGAGCAGCCGCCCGCGCACGGGGTTCTGCTGATAGACGAGGCTTTCGGTCAACCGGCCGTAGAGATAAAAGCTCGCCGCGATCAAAACGAGCAAGCACGCGCCGAACAAAAATCGACACTTCCGCTCCAAGCTCGTTTCGCCGATGACGCGTTTGAAGGAGCGGTAGCTCATGGCGATATTCTAAGTTGCACGAGGCGGACGGCGGAAGACGTTTCTCGTGGGAGGGCGGAGTGGGGAGCAGAGAATGGAGCAGATCAAAGGCGGATTTTGCCTTTGAGCCGTGACGGCGGCGACCATGATCGCCACTCTCAGCTCGCCGCTCACCGTTCATTCCTCACCACTCGCTTACAGCATGTCGAGCGGGTCGACGTCGACGATCCATTGCACGTCTTCCGGCGGTTTCAGTTCCGCCGTCGTCGTGTGGACGGCGGCGTGCAGGCCGGCGGCGTCGGTCGATTGGAGTTGCAAATGGAAACGGTGCAAACCGCGGAGGCGAGCGATCGGAGCGGGAGCCGGCCCGAGAAGCTTCGTCGGCACGCCGGCGGCGGCCGTCGCGTCGGCGAGCAGCTTGCCGACGTGCTGCGCGAATTCCTTCGTCACCGGTTCGCGCGGGCCGCGGATCACGAGCCGTACCATGCTGGAAAACGGAGGGTAGCCCCACTCGGCCCGGTTGCGCAGTTCCTCGTCGGCGAACATGCGGTAATCGTGACGAGCCGCGGCTTGCACGGCCGGATGTTCGGGGCTGAGCGTCTGCACGAGCACGCGTCCCTCGCGATCGCCGCGACCCGTGCGACCCGCCACTTGCACCAACAGATGAAACGTCCGCTCGGCCGCGCGAAAGTCGGGAAGGTGCAAGGCCGTATCGGCGTTCACCACGCCGACGAGCGTTACGTTGGGAAAGTCCAAACCTTTGGCGATCATCTGCGTGCCGACGAGAATCCGCGCCTCACCTTCGCGAAACTGGGCCAAGGCCCGCTCGTGGCTCCCCGGCTTCTGCATGCTGTCGGTATCCATGCGCAGGCAGCGGTAGCCGGGGAATCTGGCGTTCACCTCATGCTCGAGCTTCTCCGTGCCGTAGCCGCCGAAGCGAATCTCCGGGCTGCGGCAGCTCGGGCAATCGCGCGGGGCGGGGATTTCGTAATCGCAGTAATGGCAAAGCGCCATCGCCAAGTGGCGATGATGCGTTAGCGAGATGTCGCAATTCGGGCACTTCAGCGATTCGCCGCACGACGGACATTGAATATGCGTCGAATAGCCGCGACGGTTGAGCAGCAGAATGACTTGACCGTCGTCGGCCAGCGCCCGCTCCATAGCGGTGCGCAACGGGCGGCTGATCGCCCCACGAAAGCCCTTCTCGCGCGATTCGTGCCGCAGGTCGATCGTCAGTACGTCGGGGAGCGGGCGACCATAAACGCGTTGCGGCATTTCGATCAGCCGAAACTCACCGCGCCGGGCTCGTTCGTAACTTTCCAAGCTCGGCGTGGCGGAGCCGAGCACGAGCGGCACGTTTTCCGACCTGGAGCGAAATAGGGCCACGTCGCGAGCGTGATATCGCGGGGCCGTTTCTTGCTTGAATGTCGATTCATGCTCTTCATCGAGCACGATTAGCCCCAAATGCGGCGTCGGGGCGAAGACCGCGCTCCGCGCTCCGACGACGACCGGCACCTCGCCGCGCGAAATCTGTTGCCAATAGGCGTGCCGTTCGGCATCGGTGAGATGGCTATGCAACACGGCCACGCGGCCAAAGCGGGCCCGAAAGCGTTCGCGCACCTGCGGCGTCAGGCTGATTTCCGGAACCAGCACGATCGCTTGGCGGCCGTACGATACGACTTCTTGAATCGCGCGGATGTACACTTCCGTCTTACCGCTGCCGGTGATGCCGTGCAGCAAAATCGTTTCGTGCCGCTTCGCACGGAGCGGATCGAGCACGGCGTCGAGCCGCTCGTTGCTGGTCGTCGTTCAGCGCATGATTCTCTTCGTGCGCATGCACGGGGTGTTCGATGTCGGTCGTCTGCAGTCGCACGGCCTGCGAGCGGATCATTCCTTTACGACGTAGCGTCGTGATCGGCGCGAGCGTGCATTGGGCCGCCGCCGCCAATTGTTGCGGCGTCAGCGCATGCAGGGCCGACTGCAAAATCTCCAGCACGCGCTTTTGCTTTTTTGGTAGCGGCAGCTCTTCCAGCTTGCCGCGGTATTCATCGGCCAGCGAAAGCAACGTCGTGAGCTTCGTGCCGGCCTGCATTCGCACGCCCGCCGGCACGACGCTTTCGAGCACTTGCCCCCACTCGCTCAAGTAGTATTCGCTCATCCATTGCGTCAGCCTCAAGAGCGGCGGACGGACGAGCGGCACGTCGTCGAGGCATTCTTCGATGTCCTTCAGTCGCCGTGCGCCGAGCGGTTTGGTTTCGAGCCGCACGCAGTAGCCGGTCATCGGTCGATTACCGCGCCCCAGCGGCACCTTCACGCGGCAACCGGCCTGTACGACGTCGAGCAATTCGTCGGGCACGAGATAGTCGTATTCCTCCTGCGGGCCGGAGGCGAAGACGACGACGGCGACCGTGCGCGAGCTCGGCGTCGTCGAGTTCCCAGGGGGACTCTTCGCCGAACAGGTTTTGTTGCATGCGCTCGGTCATTGCTTGCCGACGGGGGCGATCGTTACGATTGGCGAATCTTCATTTTACGATTCCGCCGCCGTACGAGTAGGCACGAGATATAGGTGTTCGTCGGGGCAGGGGAGCGACCTATGCGTATCGGCATCTTCGGCGGCACGTTCAATCCCGTGCATTTTGGGCATCTGCTCTTGGCCGAGGCCTCCGCGAGCAGCGCGGGCTCGACGAGGTGTGGTTCATGCCGGCCGCCGTGGCGCCGCATAAGAAAGACCAGCAAACGGCGCCGGCCGAAGATCGGTTGGAAATGCTCAAGCTCGCGGCCGGCGGCAACGAAGCGTTTCGCGTCAGCGAGCTCGAACTCCAACGCGGCGGCGTTAGCTACACGGTCGATACGCTCGAAGCCGTGCAGGCCGCGCAACCCGACGCCGAGCTATATCTGCTCATCGGAGCCGACACGCTGGCCGACCTGCCGAACTGGCGCAATCCGATACGTGTGTGCGAGCTGGCCCTGCCGACGGTCGTGGCCCGCCCGGGGTTCGGGCCGTTGGCCTACGAGCCGCTGGCCGCGTTCGTCGAGCCGGGGCGACTGGCCCGCATTCGCGAACTGCGCGTGGAGATGCCGCTCATTGAGTTGAGCAGCCGCGAGATTCGCGCTCGCATAGCGGCCGGGAAGAGCATCCGCTATCAAACGCCGCGGGCCGTAGAAAAGTACGTCGAAACGGCCGGCTTGTATCGTATTTAGCCGACGCACTCGTCCGTCGCTTCTCAGTCGACGAACAGCGCCGGGTTACGCCGCTCGCCGCTGAGGCAACTCGATCAGCCGCGCTAGCTCCGCCGGCGGTTGCAGCCGTGGATCTCCGACGTGCCCGCGAAGCACTTCGAGCATTTCGTGCAAATGCTCGATCGGCTTCTGACGGGCGTCGAGAAATATCCATCGCCGGCCGCCGAACGTGCAGACTCCGCCGGCGGTGCCGTCGTCGAGCACCTCCGTGCGCACCCGATATCCGAGCTTCTTCACGGACGCGATCGCCGCTTCAAGCAGTTCGACGGTATGCATCAGGCCGCTCCGTGGAAACCACAAATGACCAATCGCCAAATTCCAACGATGGGCGTGCTTGGGATTTGTTGCTTGGGCTTTGGTCATTCCCGCAAGGCCGGCCCGTGCGGGTTCGGGAGCATACCAATCTCCGTTTCAGTCGCGAAGGTCGGCATGTCGATAGGGTTTCCAGCGCGCTAAAACGTTATCGGCCAGAGGCTTAGCTCAGCGACGGTTGCGGGGGCAGGGAAGTCCCGGCAGACGGCGTAGTTTCGCTCGTTTCAGGCAAGGTCGGTAAATAATTCCGTGGTCGGTTGCAGGGAAGGGAGTGCCCGTCGATGTCCGCAGGCGGATCCGAGCAGGCTCGGCTGATCGAACAAATCGCGATCTTAAAAGACCAATTGGCTCAGGCCCAAAAGCTCACGGCCATGGGCGAACTGATCAGCACGACCACGCACGAATTCAACAACGTGTTGATGACGATCATCAACTACGCCAAGCTCGGCCAGCGCCATCAAGACGCCGAAACCGCGGCGCGCTCGTTCGACAAAATTCTCACGGCCGCCAACCGCGCGGCTCGCATCACCAACGGCATCCTCGGCTTCGCGCGAATCGGCGTCCGGGCTTTGAGTCGACCGACATGGTGAAACTCATCGACGACACGTTGCTGCTCGTCGAGCGCGAGATGGTGAAGTATCGCGTCAGCGTCGATCGGCGGATTCTCGAAAGCCCGCCGGCGCTGGCCAACACGAATCAGATTCAGCAGGTGCTTTTGAATCTGCTGATCAATGCCCGCCAAGCGATGCCACAAGGAGGCACGCTCTTGGTGCAACTCAGTCACGACGCGCAAGCCGACATGGTCGACCTGCTCGTGCGCGACACGGGGACCGGGATGCCGCCGGAAACGCTACGGCGAATCTTCGAGCCGTTCTATACGACGAAATCCGGACCGGATGCGACGGGCAAAGGAGGCACGGGGCTCGGGCTTTCATCGTGCCGCGACATCATCGAAGCGCACCACGGCAAGATTCGCGTCGAGAGCGCCGTCGGCAAAGGAACGGCGTTCACGATCAAGCTTCCCGCGTATCATCCCGCCCCGATGATCGCACCGGTTCCGACGCTGCCGATCGGTTCGCTGCCGATCGTCTCGGAATAGCGGCTACTGCCGGTTCTGCGGCGGCAACACTTCAGCTTGCGGCACCAGTTGGCCCGGTGCGGCGACGGTGCCCGGCGCGGTAACGCCCGGCATGGCCGCGTTGGGGGGCAGCACTTCTCCGCCGCCGCCGAACCATTCGCTCGGCAAGGCGCCGAAGCCGCGAGAGCTCGGCAGTGCGCCGGGCGGAGCCAAGCGAATCCAGATCTCTTGCAGAATGCGCCTGCTCGAGCGCCGCGTCGCGGCCGAGCGGAATCCAACCTTCAGTCGTCGGTTGCACGCCGACCGGTTCTTCGATGCGAATGAGCGAGCCGTCGTTGCGGAAGGTCGCCGAGCCGGCCGTGCTGTATTCCGGCCGCTTCAAGTCTTCAAGTTCCTTGAACACCGTGACTTCGATCTGAAACACGTCGGGCGCGGGGACGACTTGCACGACCGCTCGCCGGCGAATCGTTTGCAACGTGTTGTGCGCCTTCTCGTATTGGTCGGCGCCGTCGCCGCGCCACGGTTCCAAGAACGTCGAGCCGGTTTTCGGCGCGGTGTCGATCCGACCGACCGTCATGATCTCGCCGGCCTGCCGCATTCGCTGCTCGGTCTGAATGTCGAAATAGTTGTCGACCACGTCGACGATCTGGTCCCACACCACGTCACACTGCGTCGCCGGAACGGTGAGCGGGTTTTCGAGCGGCGGCAGATCACGCTGACGCCAGCGCGCAACCCCCCAGACACATTACGGCGACGACGATTGCGGCAAGTAGTCGGTGCATGGAGAGGGGGCGCGGATTTTGGGGGGCGGTAGTCTGACGTTGCCTCGCACCCGCGACAAGATCAACCCGTCGCCGCAAGTTACGCAAAATGCCGGCGAGCGACTGCGGTTCGCCGGCCGACGAATCGTCCCGTAAAACGCCCCCAAATTCCGGCATTTCCGCATGCCGGGAACTTTTCCATGGGCTGCCGGCGTCGAAGGAGGTGAAACGCCCCGGCCCGGTTCCGCGTCAACGATCAGGATGCCGGCGTCGCGCCCTTTGCGGAGTCTTCGGTCATGAGCTCGCCCATTCGTCGCCTGTCGTGCCTTGTCGGCTTCTTCGCTTTGCTGCTCGCTCCGGCCGTCGCGTCGGCGCAAGGGCTGTTGGTGAACGTCAACGTGAACGAGCACGTTCGCCTGCCGCGGCCGATCATCGTGCAGCCGCATCCGCGACAACCGCCGACGCATTTCGACTCGTACAAAATTCGCGAGCTGGAAGTGAACGCGACGCTCAAAGATCAAGCCGCCACGGTGAAGGTGGCGCAAACGTTCGTCAACACCGGGAGCCGGACGATGGAAGTCGCGTTCGTGTTTCCGCTGCCTCACGACGCCGCGATCGACCGCGTGACGCTCTTGGTCGACGGCAAGGAGATGCCGGGCAAGCTGCTCACCAAAGAAGAAGCCCGCCATCGCTACGAAGAGATCGTCCGCAAGAACCAAGACCCTGCCTTGTTGGAATGGCTCGGCGGCGGCATGTTTCAAACGAGCGTCTTTCCGGTACCGCCGGGACAAGCTCGCGAAGTGCAGATTCGCTACACGCAGCTCTGTCGCCAAACCGACGGCGTGACCGACTTCCTCTTCCCGCTCTCGACCGCCAAGTATTCGACTCACCCGGTCGAGAAACTTTCGAGTGCGCGTGTCGATCGAGAGCGGCGAAGCGATCAAGAACGTTTATAGCCCGACGCACGACGTCGAGGTGAAACGGCACGGCAAGAACGCGACCATCACTTACTCGGTAAGAATAAAATCCCGTCGAGCGACTTCCGGCTGCTGTTCGACGTCGGCCGCGGAAAGCTCTCGGCCCGCGTCTTGAGCTACCGGCCGAAAGGCAAAGAAGACGGTTACTTCCTCCTGCTCGCCAATCCGCAGATCGAGACCGATCGAGAAGCCGCCGAAGACCGTGGTGTTCGTCGTCGATCGCTCGGGCAGCATGAGCGGCGAAAAGATCGAACAGGCCCGCAATGCGCTGAAGTTCGTGCTCAAGCGATTGCGCGAAGGGGATTTGTTCAACATCATCACCTACGACGATCGCATCGAGTCGTTCAAGCCCGAATTGCAACGTTACAACGACGAGACCAAAGCCGAAGTGCTCGGGTTCGTCGAATCGATCTATGCCGGCGGCAGTACAAATATTGACGGCGCACTCACGACGGCGCTCGAGCAATTGAAAGACTCGGATCGCCCGAATTACGTGCTCTTCATGACCGACGGCTTGCCGACGGCCGGCGAAACGAACGAAGCCAAGATCGTGGAAAACGCCAAGAAGCACAATCGCGTGCGAGCCCGCGTGATCGCGTTCGGCGTCGGGTACGACGTCAACAGCCGGATGCTCGACAAACTCGTGCGGGCCAATTTCGGCCAGAGCGAATACGTGCGGCCGAACGAAGACATCGAAGAACGCGTCGCCAAGTTGTACGCGCGGATGGAAGCTCCGGTGCTGACCGGCGTGCAAATGCAATTCTGCGACGAAGAAGCGCCGGCCAAGGGGCGGTCGCCAACCGTGTGTATCCCAAGGGAGAGTTCGATCTGTTCGCCGGCGAACAGTTAGTCGTCGTCGGTCGGTATCGGCGCTCGGGCCAATGCGAGGTGCGCGTGAACGGGTCGGTCGGCAAAGAGCAGGAAGAGTTTAAGTTTCCGGCCAAACTCGCGAAGGAGAGCGACGACGAATCGCTGGCCTTCATTGAGAAGCTCTGGGCCACGCGGCGCATCGGCGAGATCATCGACGAACTGGATCTGAAGGGAAAGAACGAGGAACTCACGAAGGAACTCGTCGAGCTTTCCACGCGGCACGGCATTCTCACGCAGTACACGTCGTTCTTGGCGGATGAAACCGTGGGAATTCACGATCTGGCGGGGAACAGTACGCGGGCCGATCGCCGGCTTGGGGAACTCGAACAAGTGAGCGGACAGGGAGGCTTCGCGCAACGCGGCGCAAAGGCGAGCCTGCAAACGGCGCAGAACGCCGCTCCCGCCGCCGCTCCCGCGGCAGACGCTTTTAGCGCCGGCGAACGAGCGACGGGCGTGACGTCGTCGGCTCCGCTGTCGCTCAGCACGTCCAATGCTACGTTTCGCGACGGAGCAACCGATCAGCAAGTCGCCGTGGCTTCGGTGCGGCAACTCGGCGCGAAGAGTTTTTACTGGCGCGAGAACCGGTGGCAAGACAGCACGGTGACCGACGAGCAGATCAAACAGGCGAAACGCTACGAGCAATTTAGCGACGACTACTTCAAGCTCGCCGAAAGGCACGGCCGGACGTTGTCGCAATATCTCGTGTACGACGAGCCGGTGCTGCTGAACCTTGGGGGCGAAACTTTGCTGATCGAGGCGGCGAAGAAGTAGCCGAATCATCGGAAGCCGGCCGAGCGGGCGGCTCGCCGGCTTGTGAGGCGGAGGATATCCTGAGAGCTTCGCGTTTCGTTAAGCTCGTCGCTCTCAGGAACTCCGCATGCCTTCGACCCCCATCGGTCGCCTTCGCTTAATCGGGTTTATCGAAGGTTGGTCGTATCTGATTCTGCTCGGGATCGCGATGCCCCTGAAGTATTGGGGCAGCATGCCGTTGGCGGTGCGCATCGTCGGGTCGGCCCACGGGGCGCTGTTCATCCTGTTCTTCGCGGCCGTCGCCGAAGTGTCGATCAAACGGCCCTGGAAGTCGGCGAAGTTCTGGGGCTTGGCGTTCGTCGCCTCGATCATCCCCTTGGGAACGTTCGTCTTCGACGCTTGGCTCAAGCGTGTGGAAGAGGCGGATCAAGCGCAGGCCGTTGCCCGTTAATTAAGCACCGCCGCACCAAGCTGCTTTGCGGCGTGCGCGTAGCGCTGCCGCGCCATACTAGCCCCGACGCGCAAGCGAGGGGACGTTCAACGACGTACGGCCTTCGGCGCCGAAACCGGCTCGACGTGTCCCCTCGCTTGCGCGTCGGGGCTAGTGTGTGGAATCACGTCTCTAGTGCGTGGAACGACGTCTCGCGAAGCTTCGGGCGCATTAAAAAACACGAGCCGCCGGTTTTGGTCCCGGCGGCTCGAGCTTTTCCCATGACTCGCACATCGGACTCCCAGTCCGAAAAGCCTTGCGGCTTAAAAGTGCGAATCCATCCCCAAACGCATTTTGAGTTCTTCGAACTGCTGGTAGTAGTAGTCGCTCGAAGAGTGGACGTGCTCGGCTTCGGTGATGAACTTCATCTTCTCGTTGCAGCCGACCGACGCCTGTTGAAAGATCGATTCGTAGTCGCCCAGGTTGTCGCCGTAGACGATCAGCAGTTTGTGTTCGTCAAACTGCACTTCCTGCGGAATGTTCGGGTTCAGCACGGCGATGCCCGTGCAGCCGTCGTTCGTCAGCAGGTCTTCGTATTCGTAAAGGATGCTCTTGAGCACCGGCAGATCGATGTGCTCACGGTAGAGATCCGTGTGCCCCTTGTTCGACCGATGATGGCTCGTCTCCAACACCACGTCGACTTCGAACCCGAGCGGGTCGAGCAGTTCGAGGAACAACTCGAAAAGGTTGTCGCTCGAAGCGGCTCCCATCAGCACGGGAACCGAAGCCTTGTTTTCGGTGTCGTTGTAAACGTCGTGGCGATAGCCGGCCGTCGGGACGACTTGCAGATCGTACGACGGGCGAACGGCGTCGGTCAGCACGAACTCGCCGTAACGAACGACGCCTAGATGGGTCTCTAGAGCTTCGTCAGTCACGCGCTCGAAGCTGCTGCCGGTATTCGGCAGGGGCTGTTGCCCTTCGCGAAGCACGTTCTTGAAAAATCGTTTGATGAATCCCATGGATCTCTTACCAACTTCTGACTGTTTCCGCTTCCGCGGCGGCGATTTCAACTGGTGTGCGGAAGCGTCCGCCCTTACTGAACCCTAGGTTACTTTTCACTAGGCCGAAGCTTTTTTGGCTTGATCATCGGCTTTCCTCAGGTCGGGCGGGGCGACGGAATAGCCGTCATAAACGGCCTTAGTCGAACCCGCTCGAACCGCACCCGGGCACCCCCTTCAAGGGCGTGAAGTGCTTGGCCGGACGGGCTTTCGCGACCCTGCCTCGCACTCACGCTGAAGTCTAGCACCGAGCTAGCTCGGTCGATCTGCCGGCCGTAGAATTCGGCTCGGTTTGCGGCAATGGTTCGCCGCGCCAATCGCGGCTACCGGCGAAGTTTGCCGGCCGCAGGCTTGCATAGACGTTCCGCATCGCCGGGTCGACCTAAGCCGACCTCTCGGAGCCGCGGAGCATCTTGCTGAAGCTTGCGGCGGAACCGTCCTTAGTCCCCCTCACACACTCGGATACGCACCAAGCGGGGCGATCGTTCATACCCGCGCGATAAGTTTTCCGGCAAGGCTTTCCGAGCCGTTGTAATGCGACATCGGACGGGCTCGCCGCCGGGAAACTACGGGGCACTTGGCAGAATAGGAAACCCGTCGGCCGGCTCGAAGTTGCCGGCAGGCTTAAGGAGAAGCGATGCATCGATCGTCCCTCGGCCCCTGGTCGATTCTCGTGCTACTGGTCGCGCTGAGTGCGGCCGGCTGCAGCCCGCAAGCGCCGACCGGCGGGAGTTCCGGCACGTCCGCAGGTTCGGCTTTGCCGTCGACTGCTCCCTTGGCGAAGGCCGAGCGATCGGGCCCGCCGCCGTTTCGCGAGTTTTGGGAGGAGCACTATTTCCAAGGCTCCAAGATCGGCCACACGCACGGCGAGTACTTTCACGACGTACTCGACGGCGAACCGATCGTACGGATTCAACTCTCCGGCACGATGACGCTCAAACGGAGCGGGCAAACCATCGAACAGGCGATGAACGACATATCGTGGGAAACGCCGGCCGGCGAGGTGCGGAAGTTTCGCAATTCGATGTTCGTCGCTGGCGCAGAGCAAACGACGACCGGCACGGTGCAAAACGGTCGCGCCAAGCTGATGCTGGAAACCAGCGGCCGGTCGACCGAGAGCACGCTCGATTGGCCCGCCGGTACGCTCGGTGAATTCGGCATCGCCGATTGGCTCGCACGCACCAAGCCGCAGACGGGGGCGTCCGGCAAGTTCCTCGGCTTCCTGCCGTACTTCAATCAGATCGTCGAGTTTGTGTTGTCGGCGAAGCAGAAAGAAGCGGTCGACGTCGGTGGAACCCGACGCGACTTGTTGCGCATCGAGATCCAGGCCCAGATGCCCGGCGGTTTGAAACTCGATTCCGTCGCCTGGGTCGACGACCAAGGGGAAGTTTGGAAGAGCGAATATCCGGCCATGCAGCAGACCACGCTCCGCACGACGCGCGAGCAGGCGCTGAAGGCGGGTGATCCCGAGGCGGCGGTCGATATCGGCGCGGCGACCAAAGTACCGGTGTCGCCCGCTTTGGCGAATCCGTATGAAACGAAACAGGTGCGCTATCGTGTGACGCTCGCCGGCGGCGATGCGGCGGCGCTCTTTCCTGCGGGCGATTCTCAAAGCGTCCTTCGTGGCAATGGCGGCGCGGCGGAGATCGCCGTTGCGGCGCTGCGGCCGGACGTGCCGTCGCTCGCAACTTCACCGACGTCCGGCCCGACTGATGCCGACCGCTTGCCCAACGCTTGGGTGCAGAGCGACGCTCCGGAGGTCGTACGCTTGGCCGCTACGGCGGCGGGCACGGAAACCGATCCGTGGAAGGCCGCGGTCGCGCTGGAAAAGTCCTTGCGGCCGCAATGGAAGGAGCAGCCGCTCGGTACGTCGTTCGCCACCGCGGCCGACGCGGCGCGGCAGCTCTCGGGCGATTGCACGGAGTACGCCGTGCTGCTCTGCGCGATGCTTCGTGCACGGGGCATTCCGGCACGTACGGCCGTCGGGCTGGTGTACGTCGACCACGAAGAGGCGTTCCTCTATCACATGTGGACCGAAGCGTACTTCGCCGATCGTTGGATTCCGCTCGACGCCGCTTGGGGCCAAGGAGGCACAAACGCGGCGTATCTCAAGATCGCCCAAACCAACTTAGCCGGCGTCGATCCGCTCTCGGCCATGCTGAGCGTCGCCCAAGTCATGGGCCGGCTCAAAGTAGAAGTGCTGGAGCGGAAGTAAACCTGTAGGAGAAGCGTTCCCTACAGCAGAATCGCCTGAGCGATTGCGAAGTAGAGCACGATGCCCGTCACGTCGACCAAGCTGGCCACGAACGGGTTCGACATGAGCGCCGGATCGAAGCCCAACCGTTTGAGACCCAGCGGCATTAGCGCGCCGACGAGATTGCCGCAAAGCACGACTGCGCACACGGCCAAGCCGATCGTAAGCGGCAGCTTCCACACGCCTCCCTCGGGCATGTCTTTCGCCGGAGTGATCAAGGCCCGCAGGAACCCGACGGCGCCGAGCCCCAGCCCGAGCGAGAAGCCCATCAGCACTTCGCGATTGAACACGCGAAACCAATCGCGAGGCGTGAGTTCGCCCAGGGCCAAGGCTCGCATGATGAGCGTGGCCGATTGCGATCCGCAATTGCCGCCGGCCGAGATGATCAGCGGAATGAAGAAGACGAGCGCCGGGACTTTTTCGAAATCGTCCTGAAATTCGGTGAGCGCCCAGGTCGTGAGAAACCCGGCGACGAACAGGATCGAGAGCCACAAGGCTCGGTTGAGCCAAAGCTGGCGGAACGACGAATCGAGATAGGTTTCTTCGAGCGGGCCGACGCCGCCCATTCGGTGGACGTCTTCCGTGGCCTCGTCGACGATGACGTCGATCACGTCGTCGTGCGTCACGATGCCGACGAGCTTATGTTCGTTGTCGACCACGGGGAGCGCGAGCAAGTCGTACTCGCGCATCTTTTCGGCGGTCGCTTCGCGGTCGTCGTTGACGTTCGCGTACACGCAGTCGCGCTGCATGATGTCGGCCACGCGACGGTGGGCCGGCGCGATGATCAGATTCTTCAGCGAGACGAAGCCTTTCAGGTGCCGGTCTTCGTCGACGACGTAGCAGTAGTAAATCGTCTCGCGATCCGGTGCGACGTGCCGCAGGCGTTCGATCGCCGCGGCGGCCGTTTCATCGGCGGGCACCGTCGCGTAGTCGCTCGTCATCACCGCGCCGGTCGTGCCGTCTTCGTACGATTGCAGACGGCGGATATCTTCGCGTTCGGCCCGTGCGAGCAGTTGAAAGATGTGGTCGGGGCGTTCGACGGGGAGCCGCGACATCAGGCCGGCCCGCTCGTCGTGCGACATGTACGTGATGAGGGCGGCCAGATCGTGGTCGTCCATCAACGTCGCGACGGCGTCTTGCAGCAGCTTTTCGAGGTAATCGAAAATCGCGGCCCGTTCGCGACCCGGCAGCAGCCCGATCACGAACATCACGTCTTCCGGTTCGAGGTCTTCGAGCAGCTCGGCCGCATCCGCCGGGTGGTGCCCGGAGAAAAAATCGCGCAGGCCCGCCTCGTCGCGCTCGGCGACGAACTCGCGAAGATCGGGAGCGAGCAGAGGGTTGCGCATGGGGCGGCGAAAGAAGGAATCGAGGCTCGAAAGAGCCGCTCGAACGACGGGGTGCGACGACGCCGAGAAGCCGGATCGTCGAAAACTTCAGGATACTCGCACGAGCGATTTCCGGCCAGTGGCGCGAGCGCTACGTCGCGCGATAGAGGCGGCCTTCGGCGAGACAATTCCCCAGTGCGCGATAGATTTCTAACAATCGCTCACGGCTTCGATGCACGTCCCACATCCGCAAGATGCGGCGGGCCAACGGGCCTTGCTCCAGAAACAACTCCCAAGCTTCGTGAAACGGCGCCGTGCCCGCCGGGTCGGTCGTTCGCAGATCGGCCAGCAGATGTCGCCACAGTTCGCCGGCCGTGCACGATTCCTGTTGCACGTAACCGAATTGCCGCAGATAGTCGCCGTCTTGAATCACGGCCGCGTCGGCGTCGCGCGCCACGCCGTCGAGCACCAGCCGCAAAGGTTCGACGGGCCAAGCCTGTTGCTCGCCGAGGCCGGTCCAATGTTCGTCGACCAAGCGCCGGAGCACGCCGACCACGGCCGCGAGAATCGCCAAATCGGCCGCCGGGCATTCTTGCACGTCGAGCAAACGGATTTCGATCGTGTTGCGCTCGAAGCGGGCGATCGCCCCGCGGCTGTTGAGCCATTCATGATGCAGTGCGCCGGCCGAGTCGAGCGGCCGAACGTCGGCATAGATCGGTTCCAAAATCTGCGCCCGATAGTCGGCCTCGGTGTAAACCGGCTCGGGAATCACCCCGCCGGTGACCGAAGGAATGCGCCGCGCGTTGTTGCGAATCATCGAGAGCCGATTGTCGAGCACGCCCGTATAGCGCCCTTCGACGACCGGCGACGACGCGGCGATCGCCGGCAGAATCGGCAGGATCAGCCGTACGGCGGCGTGCAATCTGCCGAACTCTTCGTCGCCGCAAAACGGCAGGTTCAAGTGCGCGGCCTGCACGTTCGACCAGCCGTGCCCTTGGCAATTGAAAATGCGATTCAGGGCCGCATACACATGATTGTATTCGTGCGGCCAGATTTTCGTTTCGTTCAGCGGGTCCATCCACGGGTGCATGGCCGTGGGGAGGAGCCGGCCGTCGAACGTCGCGGCAATGCCGTTGAGCCTGCGCAAGCGTGGCCTGAAACTCTTGCACTTGTCCGTCGAGCGACGGCACCGGCCCCGTGGTCTTCAGTTCGATCAGATGGGCCGTGATTTCGTTCGACGCCGTGACGTCGCCCAGCGGCAAATCCGAAACATACTCGTCGCCGCCGGAAGCTTTACGCAGCAAGTGGTCGGCCGCCGTCAGCACGTTGAGCGTCTTGGCGTGGACGAGCATGTACTCTAGCTCGACGCCGAAAGCCTCGAACAAATGCAGCGTACGAGCCGGGGCGACGGAAGGGCTGCTCATAATGCTTTCTGTAGGGAACGCCCTCTGCGGCGTTCCGCGAATCGAGAACACGGACGGAACGTCGCGAAGGGCGTTCCCTGCAGGCGGTGACGACCTACAACTGAAACCGTACCCGACCGGCGACGATCGTCATCACGGCTCGGCCGGTAAACTCCCAGCCGACGAACGGGCTGTTCTTGCTCTTCGACTTGAACTGCTGCGGGTCGCAGACCCATTCCAAGTTCGGATCGATGATCGTCACGTCGGCGTCGGCCCCCGGCTTCAGCGTTCCCTTGTCGACGCCGAGGATGCGGGCCGGATTGATCGTCAGCTTCCGCACGGCTTGCGACCACGTGAGATGACCCGGCTCGATGAGCTGCGAAATCGTCAGCGGTAAGCAGGTTTCCAAACCGACGATGCCGAACGGCGCGACGTCGATTTCTTGCATCTTCTTTTCCAGCGCGTGCGGCGCGTGATCCGTACAGATCACTTCGATCGTGTCGTCGATCAGTCCTTCGATGCAGGCTTCCACGTCGAGCCGGCTCCGCAGCGGCGGGCTCATCTTGTAATTGCTGTCGAACGTCCGCAGGCAATCGTCGGTCAGCGTGAAGTGATGCGGGCAGATTTCCGTCGTCACGCGCGAGCCGGCCGCTTTGGCTTGGCGCACGATGTCTACGCCGCCGGCCGTCGAGATGTGCATCACGTGTACGTGCCCGCCGGTCACGTCCATCAGCGCGATGTCGCGGCCGATCATCACGTCTTCGGCGGCCGCGGGCATGCCGGGAAGTCCGAGCAGCAGCGAAACTCGCCCTTCGTGCATCATGCCGCCGCCGCGGGTTAGCTCCATGACTTCGGCATGATTCAAGATCGGTTTGCCGAACATGCTCGTGTATTCGAGTGCGCGGCGCATCAACTCGGCGTCATACACCGGAGCGCCGTCGTCGCTGAAGGCCACGGCGCCGGCTTCGACGAGTTGTCCGATCTCGGCGAGTTCTTTCCCTTCGCGATTCTTGCTGACGCAGGCTACGACGAACACGTTGCAGTGTCCGGCGCGGGCCGCTTGGTGCTGGATGAACTCCACCGTGGCTTGCGTATCGATCGGCGGGAGCGTGTTGGGGATGCAAGCGATCGACGTGAACCCGCCGGCTGCGGCGCTGGCCGTGCCCGTCGCGATGGTTTCGTCTTCTTCACGACCCGGCTCGCGCAGATGCACGTGCATGTCGATGAGCCCGGGCGTGACGATCTTGCCCGTGGCGTCGATGACTTGGTCGTATTGGCCGGCGGGCGCATCGAAGCCGACGACTTTGCCGTCGCGCAACAGCACGTTGGTGACGCGGTCGACGTCTTGGCTCGGGTCGATCACTCGGCCGTTTTGAATCAGCGTAGTCGGCATTATTCTTCTTCGATGTTGTCTCGTGTGATTTAGCCGCGGAGCTTACCTCCGCGATCGGAGTGCGCCTCCCGAGCGAGGCGGCTCAACGTATCGATCGGTCGTCGATACGTTTGAGGAGTTACTTGGCGTCGCGAGCGGCGGCTCCGCAGACCAGCCAGAGCGCGGCCATGCGTACGGCGAGGCCGTTGGTGACTTGCGAGAGAATCAGCGAGTGCGGACCGTCGGCGACGTCGGTCGTCACTTCGACGCCCCGATTGATCGGACCGGCGCGAGAATGAGCACGCCGTCTTTGGCCCGATCGAGCCGGCGGCGATCCATCGCGTACAAGTGAGCGTATTCGCGAACCGACGGGAACGGCCGCGTCGACTGTCGCTCGAATTGAATGCGAAGCAAGTTCAGCACGTCGCAGCGCGGCAAGATTTCGTCGAGGTTGTGCGAAACCTCACAGCCGAACTCTGCGCCACAGCGGCGAGACCAAGGTCGCCGGGCCGCAAAGAATGACGTGTGCGCCGAGCTTCTTGAGTCCCCAAATGTTGCTCCGCGCGGTGCGGCTGAATTGAATATCGCCCACCAGCGCCACGGTCAGCCCGGCAAGCGTGCCGCGCTGTTGGCGGATGGTGAGAATGTCGAGCAGGCCCTGCGTCGGGTGTTCGTGCGGGCCGTCGCCGGCGTTGATCACCGGACAGTTCAAGTTGTTGGACAGCAAGTGGGGCGTGCCGGGCGTGCGATGACGGCAGACGACGACGTGGATCCCCATCGCTTCGATGTTCTTCGCCGTGTCGATCACGGTCTCGCCCTTCGACATGCTCGAACCGCCCGAGGCGAAATCGATCGTGTCTCCGCCGAGACGACGCATGGCCAACGAAAAGCTGGTCCGCGTCCGCGTGGAATTCTCGAAGAAGAGATTCGCGCAGGTTTTGCCGGTGAGCACCGGAATCTTGCGGGTGCAATCGTCGGTCGCCTCTTTGAACATCTCCGCCGTGTCGAGCAGGATGTTGAGTTCGTCGACCGAGAGTTCTTCCAAGCCGAGCAAATGGCGACGAGTCCAGGCGTCGGGAATGCTGCCGATTTCCGTCACATCGAGGCTCACGACGATGGTCTCCTCGCCGCAGATTTGCGGCATTTTCCGCTCTGGTCGGCCCCTGCCGGCTCGCGCGCTTCACGAGATTGTAACAGCGGCAGGGTGGCTCGCAAGCGACGGTTCGGCCGTGCGGCGTTCGCCGATTTCGCGTGTGCGGCGACTATAATCGACGAAATGGAACCAGCGCCGGGAACCGTCGTGATTGCCGTCGCCGCGCCGAAGTTGCGCACTGCGCCTTGCGGCGGCTTTGCGCGACGTCGGCCAAGTGCGCTTCGTCACGGATGCGGATGCTGCGGCCGATGATGTCGACGCCTTGTTGCCGGACGACTGTGGTGCGGAAGAGTTCGAGCGTGCCGTGCGATTGCTCGTGCGCTTGGCGGCGGCTCGTGCGGAGCTGGCCCGCTCGCAAGCCGGCGAACAGCGCCGGGCTCGATTGGCGGAAACCGATCCGCTCACGCAACTCGCCAATCGTCGCGCTTGGGACGACGCCAGCGCCGCGCTCTTGTCCGACGTGGCAACTGCGGAGCGGCCGCTCGTCTTGGCGCTGATCGATCTCGACGACTTCAAAGCCGTGAACGATCGGCACGGCCACGGCACGGGAGACGCCGTACTGAAAGCGTTCGCGGACGGACTCCGCTCGGCCGTGCGACGAGGCGATGTTGCGGCGCGCATCGGCGGCGATGAGTTCGCGTTGCTATTGCCCGAACTTGCGGAAGATCGAGCCGCAGCGGTGATCGAGCGCATTCGCCGCACGACCGTCGACAAGTTGGCCGCGGCGAAACTTCCGGCGGTGACGTGCAGCGTCGGCTACGTGAATCGCTCGAGAGCGACTGACGACACGGCGTCACTCGTCGCCGCAGCCGACGAAGCGTTGCACCGCGCGAAGCAACTCGGCCGCGATCGGATTGAAGCGGCGGCTATTCGCGACCGGCCGGAAGCGTAGCCGTGCGGCCGCCGAGTAGTTGCAGCAATTCTTCCGTCGTGAGGTCGGCCAAGAGTTCATGGCCGGCCCGCGTCGGATGCGTGCCGTCTTGCAGCAGGTGCTTCACGTCCGGCTCGGCCAAAAAGTCGCGATGCGCGTCAATGAGCGGCAGATGCATGGCGTCGGCCAGCCCGCGAACGACGTCGACATAGTGCGGCATGACGTCGGTCTGGCCGGCGGCGGGCCGATTGACGCCGAAGCCGCCGTCGGAACCGATGTCGTCGAACGAATAGCCGGCCAAGTGCAGAGCCGTCGGTTGCGGAAAGCGAGGGTTCGGCGTGACGAGCACCGGCCGGGCGCCGAGCGTCATCGTACGGTCGATCAGTTCCAACAAGTTGGCCGCGAACTCGGCCGGCCCGCGAGCGACGCGACCTTCCGGCGGAAGCGCGTCATTGAGCCCGATGTTGAAGACGACCCAATCGGGATCGTGGGCCGTGACCATGCGATGATAGCGGCGGAGCAAGTAGCCGCTGTCGGCGCCGTCGAGCGCGTTGCAGAGAATCTCCGCCGGCACGCCGCGCTCGCGCAGCCGCTCCGCGGTGAGGCAGACATACGACGGACCGCCGCCGAGGCCGAAGCCCGCCGTTACGGAATCGCCGACAAAAAGAACTCGTACGCTACGCGGCATCTCCGTCACCTGCGGTTCATCGTCGAGTGTGAAAACGTGCGGCCCGGCTGCATTGCAAAAATGAAACCGAGCCTCCGAAATCTGATACGCCGCCCGCGTACGAACTGTTCAAACGGGTGAAAAGGCCGGCTAAAACCGCCGCATCGCAATGCTGCGGCGCGAGCCGTAATTCCGATCCGGATTCTAGGCGGCGCCAGCCGGACGATGTCACGAAATAAAACAGAAAACTCATTTTCGATGAGCGTTAAGCTGCGCAGTTCGTAGTGATCGCGCGGCTGCCGGCTTGGTCAAACCACGGCCGCCGCGATGCCGCGCTCTAGTGCAGCTATCAGTTGATCCATCTCTTTGAGGGAGACGGCAAGCGGCGGGAAGATGACAAGCGTGTTACCCAGCGGGCGAAGTAACACACCGTGGCGACGCGCTTCCACGCAGGCGCGATGTCCGCGACGTTCGCTCCACTCATACGGTTCGCCGGTGGCGCGATTGCGCACGAGTTCGAGGCCGCGGATGAGCCCGCGCCCGCGGATGTTGCCGATGTGCGGATGTTCGGTCAGCCGCGCGAGATGCTCTTCGAGGTGCGCGATCTTCGGCGCAAGGTTCTCAATGACTGCGCTCTTCCGCGAAGACATCGAGCGACGCCAAGGCCACGGCCGCTCCGAGCGGGTTCCCGCAGTAAGTATGGCCGTGATAAAACTGGCGCGATGACTCGTACGGTCCCAAGAACGCCGCGAAGATTTCGTCGGTCGCCAATGTGGCGGCGAGCGGCAGGTATCCGCCGGTGAGGCCTTTGGCGAGGCAGAGCAGATCGGGCGACACGTCTTCGTGCTCGCAGGCGAACATTCGCCCGGTGCGCCCGAACCCGACGGCCACCTCGTCTGCGATGAGCAGGACGTCGTAGTGCTTGGTCAGCTCGCGCAGGCCTCGCAGAGTATCCCGGCGGATGGGTGACGATGCCCGCCGCACATTGAATGAGCGGCTCGATCACCACGGCGGCGATTCGCGCATGTTCGCGCCAACAATCTTCCGCTTGCGCGAGGTAATAGCCGCAAGCCGTCTCGCTCGTGACGCCCGGCGGCAGGCGATGCGTTTGCGGCACGGGAAGCCGCAACGTTTCGAACAGCAGCGGCGCGAACATGGCGTGGAAGCGCTCCACGCCGCCGACGCTCACGGCTCCGAGCGTGTCGCCGTGGTAGCCGTCTGTGAAGGCGACGTAAGCAGTCTTCTCCGGCCGGGCGTCGGGCCGCTGCCGCCAATATTGAAACGCCATCTTCAGCGCGACCTCGACGGCGCGTCGCGCCGCTATCGGAATAAAACACATGCTCCAGGCCGGCCGGTGCGAGGTCCGCGAGCCGGCGGGCAAGCTCGATCGCCGGGACGTTCGAGGCCCCGAGCGCCGTGGTGTGAGCGACGCGGTCGAGCTGCGCGCGATGGCGGCGTCGAGCCGAGGGTGGCGATGTCCGTGAACGTTGCACCACAGGCTGGCCACGCCGTCGAGATAGCGCCCGGCCATCGACGTCGTACAGCATGCAGCCTTCGGCCCGCTCGATCACCATCGGCTCGTAATCCGCCATCTGGGTGAACGGATGCCAGAAGTGCTCGCGATCGTTTTCGTGCAGTTCGTCGGTATTCATCCGTCATTTAGCCGCGACGCTTGTCGTCGCACTCTCCCGAACAAGCGCAGAGGCGAGCTCCGCGGCTAAATGCGTGGAATCGATCGCACGCGAAACTTTACCAAACGACGGCCACCGGCGCTCCGGCCCTGACGCCGAGCATCATCGCCGCGCTGTCGCCGACGATCGCGAGTTCCAAATATCCGCTCGAGCCGATCAAAGCGACGAGCGTCATCTGCGGTTGGTCGCCGTACGTGCGGAAGAGCCCTTGCGTCTCATGCTCGTCGCATTGCACGCGCACGCGGTCCGGGTCGGTCGGCACGTCGGCCAATTTGTCGGCCGGAATATCCGTGACCAAATTTCCGAACGAGTCGATCGAGCGGACCGAACCCGTAATCTTTCCCGGCATGACGCTGACCTCGGACCAAGGAATGTCGACAAGCTCCGCCCACGGCGGCCCCAGCAACGCGGGCTCAAGTCCTAAGCTGAGCCGCGCGGCGACCGGGGCCAAAATATCGCGACCGTGAAACGTATTCGACACGGTCGGCAGCCAGTATTGCCGGCTTTCCAACGCGACGATTGTAGTAGGGGGCGTGCGGCGAGCCAAGCGACTCAGAAGCCCGTTGTCGGGAGCCAAATACCAGCGGTCGGCGATCTCCGCACAAATCATCTTCCGCGCCGTGCCGACGCCCGGATCGACGACGCAAATATGAATCGTCCCCGGCGGCCACCACGGAGCCGCTTCTTCCAGCACCCACGCGCCTTGCCGCACGTCTTGCGGCGGAACGGAGTGCGTGACGTCAACAATGCGGGCCTGCGGGGCGAGCGACAAAATGACGCCCTTCATCGCCGCCACATACGGACTATCTGCGCAAAGTCGGTCGTGAGCGTGATGAGCGACGTTGGAGAAGGCATGGGAGCTAAGAGCTAGGAGACTTGAGCAGAGAGCTAAGGGACTTCGAACACGGAGCGGCTTCCGAGAGTGCGCCGCCGGCTCTTCGCTCCAGTCTCACAGCTCAATGCTCACGGCTCAAGTCTCCTAGCTCTCCGCTCACGGCTCAAGTCTCGCCGCCCGCCGCACCGCTTCTAAAATATCGGGCGAGTTCTGCGACGAAAATTGGTTCGCTTCCGACCAGCGGTCGTACCCGCGTTCGCGGAAGGTCACGTCGTCGGCCCGGCCGAGCTCCAGCAACACTTGGCGAATGAAGCGATGTCCGCTGAAGCGCGAGTCGCGGAGTACGGGTGTTCCGTCGGCGTAGCGCATGTTCTGAAGTTGTACGAGTTCCGGCGACGACGGGAGTTCGCCGTTTCCTTCGTCGTGCTCTTGGGCGAGCACGTTCCAGAAAAACTCGGCCGCATCGTAACGGCGACGGAACAGCGTCTCCCGTTGTTCGTCATTCTCCGGCCAAGCCGCGCCGGGCCGAGATGCGTTGGCCTCGGCTGCGGCGAGCTTGCCCGCATCGACATTGCCCGCGTCGGCCTTGCTCCCGCCGACGGAGCCCGTGCCGAGGCCCGCCTCCGACCAGCGGGCCGTTCCCTCCGTGTACCAAGAGTTCTTGTAGTAGCTGACGCCGTACTGAATGAGGTGGAAGTATTCGTGGGCCGGGCTGAGATTTTTGGCCGGGTTCACCGTCGTCGCTAGGTTGAAGCAGAGGCTCGCCGTGTCGGGCGGATCGGTCGGCCGCTTGAAGCGTTGGAGTTCGTCGAACGCAACGCCGTTGCTCTTGAGTACGTCCTTCGAGCGAAAGTGGACGTCGAGAAACTTGGCCTCGCGAAACCGCTCGCCGGCAAACGGATCGGGAAACTCAAGCAACTCGACAAGCAGCAGCCGGGCCGCCGTGATCTGCGTCAGCGCCATCTTCGACCTGATCGGGAAGCCCGCTCCCGTCGGCATCCGTCGCCTCGACCGCATGCGGCCCGTCGACGTGATAAAAGACGCGCACATTCCCCCGCTGCAAACACCCCGGCTCCGCCGCATCAGCAGCAGACAAGCACCAGCACCCGCAAACAACCAGCGCCAGAACAACGCGGCGAAAACTCAGCAGGCCCGAGATCAACAATTCTTGGCTCATCCCAAGAATTCTAAACGCCCGCGCGAAGGGAGCGACCGGTCGCAATTTGGAAGCACGTCGCGATACCTGCCTGGAATCTACGTCAATCGAGCGCGTGCATGGCCGCGGTACGCGTTAAGAAGCTATTTCTGCGCCGGTTGCGGCTGGTCGCCTCGGTCGACGCTTATCTTGCACGACAAAAACAACGGCTCCGCGTCTTCCGAATAAAGAATCATCTCGACCGGGGCCGCCATGAGAACGTGCATCGTGACGCGTACGTTTTTCCGGTCTTTCAAATCGGTCGTCGTTTCGACGAGCATTCCCTCCAAGAGTTCGTTCGTCGGCCGGAGCATATCTCCCGGAAACTTGTGATGTTGCTGCGGGTTCAAATCGGGGATCTCGTGATCGATCACGATCCAGTGACGCCGGTCGACATCCTCCCTTTGCTCGTTATTGGAAGCCACTTCGAGTAACACGGAGTACCGTACTCGCAAGATGATTTTTCGCGCAGTGCGCGTGCCGACGTTTCGAATGATGACCGGCAGGAGAAGTCCCGCCCGCACGCCTTGAGATTTTTCCACCGTCTCGGCGTGCCGAAATTCTTCGAGGCGAAGCACCATCGTGAAATCGGTGGGCACTCGCGGCGTAGGAATGGCCGAGCCGTCCGCCGGATTGCACAGCGAAAATTGGAGTATCGGCGCTTTGATGCTTCGCTTGTGCTCGTGATGAGCGTACGCGAGCGACGCGGCGCCTATGACGGCGCCGACAACTCCGAAAATCACTTCCCACATAGATCGGCCCGGAAATGAGTTCGCAAAGTTAGCTCGAATTGAAGCTGCAAAACGGAATACCACGTTGCGCCGAAGACGCCCGCGACGGCGGGTAGCCCGAGGCGCCCTACCTTGTCGGCACCCCGGGCTCGGCAAGAGGCCGCGAGCGCTCTTCATGTCCGATCCATGATCGGCGTTAAATCTCGCCGACGGCCGACGCGGCAAACGCCAGCGAGTACCCGAAGTTCGAATCGCCGACGACGTTGACCTTCACGTTCTGATTGCCGAGCTCGAAGAAGCCCGTCGCGATCACCTTCCCGGAGAAGTCGTCGTAGACGATCACGCCGCGCGAGCCGGGAGACATGTGGTTGTTTTGCACGAAGTTCCCGGGCATCACATCCGCGCATGCTGATATTCGGGTCCAAGTGAAGAATGTAAACGCGAATGGACGTTCCGTCGCTCGTTCCGTTGATGATTCGTACGCGCATGTTCATGGCCGTAACTCCAGTTGATTTTTAGGACTAGTGACAAAGCACATTACTGGAACAGGCGGCGCGTTTCGATAGTACGAAAGCACTACGATCCGTCGGCCCTTTCTCGCTGCTTTAGCATGCGAAGTTCGTGAAGAATCGACTTACGTTCGGCAGGCCGCGTAGCGCTATGAGCCAAAATGCTGTCATCGTACGTCGCAGTGATGTACGGTAAGCGTTCATTTAACGAACGAGCGCTTACATTAGGTGCAATAGTGCGATACCCGCTTCATTTACAACTGCTCGATTTGTTTGGATTCGTCGCGCTGCTCTCCGTGTTGGGCTTTGTATTTTTGCCCGACGCACACCGGCCGCCGACGCACTTAGACGACTTCTGGGGAAACGTCTCGACCGAAATGCTCGGCATCTGGTTTGGCGTGCGCTTTATCGAATGGATTCTCAATTCGCACGAATCGAAAACGAAAGCGCGGGTGCGCATCGTTCGCGGGATGAGAATCCTCGAACGACTCTTTCATAACGTTTTGGAATTTCGAAGGAGCTACGAACTGGTCCTTTTGGACCGCGATTACGATTGGACAAAGAAGATGCTGAAGTCCCGTCGGAAGTATCTCAGCAAAGACGAATGCGCCGAAGTCGACGTCTTCTACGGCATCGCCGAGAAATTGCGTGCCTTGCTCCCCGCGGACGCGCCGCCGCGCAGCGAGATCAAAATCAGCGACGAGGCCGAGTTCTTCCGCTTGTTCTTGGAACTGCACGCCGCCCGACAAAAGGCCGAGCAGAACATCCTCGACGAGACCGACGAAGACAGCGGCATTTAATCGCCGCGAAGCGATCTCATTTAAGTTCCTAGCAGATCCATTTGCTCACGCGTCGTGGCAAATACAAACCGACTAGTAATCGAGAGGCGGCCCATGGCCATGTTTCGAGTGACGGTGCATCTCAGCGACGGCGGTCAAGCCGAGTTTCAAGAGGAAGCGAACGCCGCGACCTTGATCGACAGCCGGCTCACGAACGAACTGACAGTCCCCGATCCCCGCTTTAAGGTCAACTCCAAGCTGGCGATCGTCAACGTCGCCCGCGACCGCGTTATCGGTTGGACGATCGAGCAGGCGTGAGCGAACATCCCGCACGGTTCACGCTCATGTGCCCGCTTTGCGTCGCAGAAAAGCACGGTCTCCGAGTAGTAGTCACTTACTAAGTAGAAGTGTGGGGGGTGATGATTTGTAACTATGTTATGGAATAGATGTTGGCGTTAATATTTTTCGACGTTGCGGTTCATGATCTCGATACAGGAAGAATCCATGTCGTCGAATCGTCGTAAGTTTTTTAGCTCGTTACTGGGTATCGGTAGTGCTGCCGGTATTGGCGTTGCGCTTTCTTCGGAGGCCGATGCCGGTTGGTTTTGTCGCCGTCGTTTGCGGCATTGTTGCTGTACTTGCTGTCGTCCGGATGAAACCGAGGAATCGCTTGCCAACGATCCAGTTGCGGGATTCCGCGATGTCCCCGGCACCGTAAATCGTGTTCCTGATGAAGTTGGGATCAAGGAAATCGTGGAGATTCCGACATCGCAAGAGAAGCGAGGTTACGCTCTTCACCTGGGGGTCAACTGGACCGATCCTTCACCGCAAGCGTACGGCTCCACCAACAATCTCGATGCTTGCGTTTTCGATGCTCAAGATATGCGCGCGATTACCGATAGATATGGATTTACCACGAGCATGCTGACAAACGAGCATGCGACGACAGAAAATCTGCAAGCAGAATTAAAGAAAGCGTCAAGTGAACTTCGCGCGGGCGACTATTTCGTGCTGACATATTCCGGACACGGCGCATATGTTAACGATGAGACAGATGACGAGCTAGACGTCAAACAGCCGGACGTACTTGACGATCCTAGTGGGCAACCGGACGGACTTGATGAGACGCTCTGCTTGCATGATCGGATGATTGTGGACGATGAATTGTATTGGGCATGGAAACAGTTCAAACAAGGTGTCCGGATTTTGGTAGTACTTGATTGTTGTCACAGTGGGACCGCTGTGCGTTCAGTAGAAAGTGCTGGACAGCGAGCCCTTGAGGCGATGTCGGGATATGGAGGCGCGTCGATTAGTCGTGGGCTTCCGCAATTGGACGGTCCGGCAGAAGAATTGCGCATTTCTGGATGTTGGCGCTACGACTCGATCGTTTGGGAGTAGTCGATTTGCGCCAAGTCCTGTTTCTGCGTTGGTGAGACGAAGGCAGAAAATCCGAACTTTTCCCACGAGTTACAACAACCGCCTCATGATTCGACAACGAATGGGCTACCGTTCTATCCAAGAGAATATCGCAGCCATGGATAAGGCTGCCGGGAATAAGCCGTTGCAAGCGTCTGTAGTTCTTTTGGCAGCTTGTCAGGACTCTCAAGTTGCTCGCGAAGAGGGATTAAACGGTCTATTTACACGAGCGATCAAAAAGACCCTGTCGGGGAGCAATCCGAAGACGCCCTTTTCCGGAAATTTCGAGCGGTTTCACGGCGAGTTGAGAATTGCCATCGGTGCGCCAGCGCAGACGCCAAACCTCTATCGGCTTGGGACGGCTAACAACGCGTTTCTGAGCTCCGATCCGCCGCTGGTCGTTTAGAGACGGAGCGAACTGTTGAGAATTCAGGTAATGGTACTCCAGGTTGCAAGCAGCCTGGGTACCCATTACCCGATTTGCGCGAACCTGGTGGGTGGCCGGGTGTCTGATCGAGGCACATGCGCTGGCGTAGTTCAGCGTGGCCTGGGCGTGATTCGCAGGTTTCTATGTCGTCCGCGGAATCGATGTTTGTCTATCGTGAGATTGGTCCCGGGCGAATCGATGAGGTTCGGCCGCTTTGGGAGCGGCAGCGGGAGTTTCATGTGCTTTGCACTGCGTACTTTGCCGACGACGTGCGGCGGCGGACGTTTGTCGGACGCAAAGAGGAGCTGCTCGGCAAGGCGCGACCCGACGGGTTGTCGGTCGACGTTTGTTATCGGGCTGCGGACGACGGGGCGGCCGGCGACGAAGCGGCGGAGCGGGCCGTCGGGTATTGCGTCAGCAGCGTGACCGCGGACGGCGTCGGCGAGATTGAATCGCTCTACGTGCACGACGATTTTCGTCGGCATGGGATCGCTACTGAACTCGTGCGGCGCACGATCGTTTGGCTGGAACGTCAACAGCCGACGAAGATCATCGTCGTGGCGCTGGCCGAGAACGTCGCAGCGACCGAGTTTTACAAACGCTTCGGGCTCATGCCCCGGGCCGTGGTTTCGGAACTCGTGCGCGGGCCGGATGCGGCGCACTGATGTTGCGCGACAACTGGGGCACCGCTGCGCTATGCCCCAGGCACCCAGCCCGGTATGGTCATGCTGATGCGGAAACTTCGAAAACCTGTTCTGACGACGCTGGTCTTTGCCGTCGTCGGCTTGGTGGGCTTGGGAATTTACGCGGTCGTGACGAGCGACGACGCGATCAACGACGGGTATGCGCTCGTCGGCGCGGCGGATATGGTGATCGACTACATGGACGCGCATCACGGCGCGTGGCCGAGGACGTGGGACGACTTGCGGCCGCAGTTTGAAAAGCACAACGGGCGCGTCGCCGGTTGGAGTTTCGAACAGTTTCAAACGCGGGTCGCGATTGACTTCGCCGCCGACCCGCAACAGCTGCGGCAAGCCTCGCGGGAGTCGCCGGTCGCCGCGTTCGAAGTGATTCAGCCTCGGCACGCGGGCGCGGTGCAAATGGGAGCCGGGCCTAATCAAATGCTGTGCGATTACTTTCGCCGGACGGCGACGAATGCGCCGCGGTGATGGATCCGCTAGAGTCGCGAGTCGTTCCAGGGAATTTCCGTCCAAGGGGCGACGTCCGCACTCGTTTTCGTCAGTTCGATTATGAAATGCGCCGTGTCGCTACTGTCGTCGTAGTCGAAGTCGTCCGGGTCGAACATCTGGATGATCCGGCAGGCGTATGCTCCTTCGGGAACCGGTAAGAGTAAGTGTTGTTCATGCTTCTCAGGCAACACGACGTCGTCGAATTGGGCCGCCATCGTTAGCGAGTCGTAGCTTGAGAGGAGCACGTGTCCGCCGACGACATGAAGCGGACCGGTGACTTCGCGAAAGCCTTGTGCCGTCGTCGGGGTCAAAACGACCTCGACGTTCCAGCGTCCCTCTAAGCCGGTACCCCAAATGAGCAGCGATCGTCGCGCCATTTGCGTTTTGAAATGTGCGACGATCTGATCGAGCGTCCAGTCGCTATCGACGAACGAAGGGTACGTCGTCGGGACGACGAGGGCGAGGAAACCGGAGTCGTCGGTGACTTGATGCATGGTTTGAAAACGGATGATCGTGGTCGGCGTGTGTTGCAAGGCGAAATCTCTCCGTCATTACACAGCAAACAAAAGAGCCCGGGAACCTTTGGGTTCCCGGGCTCTTGGAGTTTTGGAGTTTGCGTTGTCGCTTGCGCGACGTCACCCGGGGCCTTACGGCCCCGGCTCGCCTCGGCACTGGTGGGCAAGCCGGCAGTGGCACCCAAGCATTCCTAGTCTAAGAAGCCGGTGAGTTCGGCGGCTCGGCTGGGTTGTTGGAGTTTGCGGACCGCCTTGGCTTCGATCTGGCGGATACGTTCGCGGGTCACTTTGAAGATGTGGCCCACTTCTTCCAAGGTGTAGCTGTAGCCGTCGCCGAGGCCGTAGCGGAGCTTGATGATCTCGCGCTCGCGGTAGCTCAGGCTCTTCAGCACCTTGTTGATGCGGGTCCGCAGCATTTCTTGCGCGGCGCCGATGGCCGGGCTTTCCACGGTGCCGTCCGGCAGCAGGTCGCCGAAGTGGCTGTCTTCGCTGTTGCCCACCGGCCGATCGAGCGAGATCGGGAACCGGCTCATGGCCAGCACGCGACGGGCTTCTTCAGTCGGTACGCCGGCGGCCTTGGCCGTTTCTTCAATCGTCGGTTCGCGGCCGAGCTCTTGGAGCAGCTTCCGCGAGACGTTGCGGACCTTCGACATGGTTTCGACCATGTGAACCGGAATGCGAATCGTGCGGCTCTGGTCGGCCACGGCCCGCGTGATGGCTTGGCGAATCCACCACGTGGCGTAGGTACAGAACTTGAAGCCGCGGCGATATTCGAACTTATCGACGGCCCGCATCAGACCGGCGTTGCCTTCTTGGATGAGGTCCAAGAACGACAGACCCCGGTTGCGATACTTCTTGGCGATGGAGACGACGAGCCGCAAGTTACCTTCCGAAAGACCGCGCTTGCGCCTGTTGGTATTCCGTGTAGGTGGTCTTGAGGTAGTGAACCCGCTTGCGGAGGCTCGTCGGCGTTTCTTGGCAGGCGACGAGAATCTTGCGGAAGTCCGAGACGAGCTTTTGACGTTCGTCTTGCGAAACCCGATTGGTCTTGGCGGCGACGATCTTGGCCTTGAGTTCGTCGACCCGGCGGCTGAATTCTTCCAACGCGCGAATCTTCTGTTCGATGCGTTGCGTGCGCAGACCGAGCTCTTCGACCAAGCGAACGGCGCGGCGGCGTTGACGGCCGAGGCGGTTCCAAGCGGCCTTGCGTTCGGCCTTGCTCGAGCTCTTGCCGGCGGCGGTTTGATAGTCTTGGCGGTTGCGCTTCAGCAGCACGTCTAACGTGCGCAGGTTGTGCGGGAAGCGGCCCATGATTTGTTCTTTTTCCAGGTGGTCCGTGACCGAGACCTGGACCGTGCGATCGAACGGCAGTTCGCCGTTGTGAACGCGGCGGAGAATGCGCACGGCGTCTTGAATGACGAAATCGCACTCGAGCAGTTTGCGACGGAAGCGAGCGCGGGTGATTTCAATTTGCTTGGCCAGCGCGATTTCTTGCTGGCGCGTGAGCAGCGGGATTTCGCCCATCTGCGTGAGATACATGCGCACCGGATCGTCCGACCAGGAGTCGGTGTCGTCCGCGGCCATGGCGAGTTCGTCGGCCTTGAGATCCGGCTCGGCTTCCGACTCGTCTACAGCGGCAACTTCATCGTCTTCCGAGAGTTCATCGACTACTTCGTCCTTGTCGACCAGTTCCGCCGCTTCTTCTACGCCCGGCGATTCTTCGTCGTCCAAGTCTTCCAACAATGCGTCGTACAAAGCCCTGCTCCTCGCTAAATGCCCGCCGGGACGCAGAACTCCGCGTTCCCACCGGTCGGTAAATTAGTGTGTTCCGTGATGTGTGCTAACGTGTCGGCCGTGATGTCTTTCGGAGGTCGTGTGCTTTCGGACGTCTTGGTTTTTTAAAGTCGTGTCCGGGGAGACGCGTCTTTGGTTTAGTACGTGGTCGAAAGCTCGGGTTGCGAAAGTTTGTGTTCGTGAGGAAGTGCGTCAGCTAGGTCGTCGTTCCGCAGGTTGATGTTTGAACACGTTCAAGATTTGAACGGGCTCAATCATTCAACACCTGAAGAGCGAGCGACGATCGCCGGACTGAGAACCTTGTTTCACCGCCGAGCGACGTAAGACAGGTGCGCCGCACGAAGCGACGAAGCTGCCCGAACGTTCGCACATCGGGAGGGGAACAAAGGTCCGCAGGCCGGGCACCGAACTTCTCAAGGACACGAAATTCAACGGCGCCGGATTGGTCTGGTTATCGAGGTGAACCGCAAAACAAACTTCGGGATCGTCCAAAACGAAGGTCAGGTCGATTCGTCGGGTGGACATGGTTTGCAAAGGCACGTGTCGCAGAGGCTATAGGTGAGAAGACGCCTCCTGCAGTCAGCCACGGCTTTGCGGTTCCGCTTTCCCCGTAAGCCATCGAATTATCTTCATCGAGGTGGGGAAATTCCAACGAATTCTAACATGAAAATCTCACCGTACGGTTCCGCGCCGCACAGTTGGCAAGAAATGACTGTTGTTGGAGTTACGCCACAACAATCCTCTCCGAAACGGTCTCCCAAACTGACTTCAAAACAGCCCAGATTACCCAGCTATCCAGTCAACCTCCAGAGGGTACCGGAAATCCCTTTCGAGGCGATCGAGGTCTGCACCCCACCTATGAGCAGGACACTTAGGTGGACAGGCTCAAAGTCAAGCCTACTGCGCCCAGGGCAGGGGGCAAACTCGTGCGAGGCTTCGTCGTGCCTCTAAGGGGCTATACGGCGGGGGCGAAAGGTCCGTTCACGCCGGCATTTGCAGAATTTTCGGGGGCTGCGGCAGGGCGAACCAAGCAAGGCCCGCGGGGGTGCGAAGCGGAGGCGGTCCGGCGCCGTCGGTCGGTGAAAACTCGCGAAGCCGTTTAGCTAAGGAATGGAGATCTACGCCGGAGCCGAGCAATTGGGCCTGTTTTGCGAAGCGATCTAAATTCGAGGGAGAGCATTCCAGCGGTTTTGGGCGGGCCTATAACAGTCGTGCCCTGAGAAGTAGGATGGACCGTTCTGCGCCGTGCGACGTTTCCTCGCGGCCTCTTTTGTCCGAAGTTCTCAGCCTGGTGCCGCATGCCCCGCGATGATCGTCCGCCGTTTCGTAAGTCGTCTAAGTTCTCGAAGCCGCCGCAGAAGAAGTTTGGTCGCGGCGGGTTCCGCAAGGGAGGCCCGAAGCGTACGGGGGGCGACGACGACGTGACGCCCGAAGGCGTGCGGCTGCAGAAGGTCATGGCCTCGGCAGGCGTGGGGAGCCGGCGACATTGCGAAGAACTGATCGCCGCGGGCCGCGTGCAGATCGCCGGGACTACGGCCCGCCTGGGTGATCGTGTGCCCGAAGGTGCGAAGGTCACTGTCGACGGCGAGGAACTGCGCGTCTCGAGCCGGCCGGTTTATTACTTGGTCAACAAGCCCGACGGCGTCGTCAGCACGAACTACGACCAATCCGGACGGACGCGGGTGATCGACCTGGTGCCGCAGGACGACCGCGAGCATTTGTTTACGGTCGGCCGGCTCGATATGTCGAGCGAAGGCTTGATCCTCGTCACGAACGACGGCGAACTGGCCAACCGGCTGACGCACCCGAAGTTCGGCGTTGAGAAGACGTACCTGGCGCTGGTCGCCGGTCGGCCCGAGTCGGCCGTGTATCAGAAGCTGCGACAAGGCGTGCATCTGGCCGAAGGCGTGGCCCGCTGCGTGAGCGTGTTTGTGAAGAAGGAACTGCCGCAAAGCACGCTGCTGGAGATCGTGCTCAATGAAGGGAAGAACCGCGAGATTCGCCGCATCTTGGCGAAAGTCGGCCACAAAGTGCTCACGCTCAAGCGCATCGGGCTGGGCGAGCTGACGATGAAGGGCTTGCGCGTCGGCGAGTTCCGGCCGCTCTCGCCACACGAGTTGCGGCTGCTGCAGGAATCGACCGGCAAACGCCGGCGACCGCAGACGCAGGCCCGACCGGTGGATGAAGCGGAGCTGCTGGCCGCCGCCAAGCCCGCGGTTGCAGACGGGGACGAACCGACGGACAATGCGCCGCCGCGCGAAGGGCGGGGCGACCGTAGCCAGGGACGACGTGAAGATCGCGGCGACGGACGGGGCGGCGATCGTCGTCCGCCGCGGGCCGGCGGCAAGTTCGGCCGCGAAGGACGACCGCCGCGCGAGGGACAAGCGGGCCGCGAGGGTCGGCCGGCGTTGGCGCAGGCCCTCGGTTCGGCAAGCCGCGTCCGCAGCGCACGGTGCTTGGCGGCGGAGCCCACGAGATGTCGGAAGAGGGGGGCGAAGGTCGTCGTCCGCCGCGCGGCAAGCGGTTCGGCGATCGGCGCGAGGAAGGACGTTTCGGCGGTGGCCGAAAGCCTGAAGGTAAGGGGAAGTTCGGCGGTGCAGGGCGAGGCGGGCGTCCGCCGTTCGCCAAAGACCGTCCGCCGCGGTTCGCCCAAGACGCCCAACAGCGCGACGACGGCGGCGACGAAGGGGAGTCGCTCGGCAAACATCCGCAAATGCCGCAATCCGGCGGCGCGCCGAAGTTGCGCGGTGCGGAAGGGGGCGGCGGTAAGAAGTTTCGCCGCAAGCGACGACCGACGCCGCTCTTTCCCAAGCGGAAGAAACGCGACTAGCCCGCGAAATCATCGAATAAGTGCGACGATCTGAAGTACGGAGTTTGCGACCTCGCCATGCATGATGCGACTTTCGCCGATCGGGCCTGTCATGAAACCGTGACGATCACGGAGAACGTGCGGCTGGCACGCGACACTTATCGCGTGCGGTTCGAGTGCCCGACGTTGGCTCAGCGCGTGACGCCGGGGCAGTTTCTCATGCTCCGGTTGCACGGCTCGAACGATCCGATCTTGGGTCGTCCGCTGGCGCTGTACGACACGGTGCTCGACGCCTCGGGCAGGGCGACGGGCGTCGACGTCGTGTATCTCGTCGTCGGCAAGTTCACCAAGCGACTCGCGCAGCTCGGGCCGGGAACGAAGCTCGAAACGTGGGGCCCGCTGGGCAACGGCTTCGCGCCGGTCGCCACGCGGCATTTAATCATGGTCGCCGGCGGCATCGGCCAGACGCCGTTTATGGCCCTGGGGCGCGAAGCGCTCGGCTTGCGGCAATATGGCGAAACAGAACCCGGCGCGGCGCCGCGAACCGCGGCCGGACAGAAATCGCGGGTCACGTTCTGCTATGGCGCCCGCTCGGCCAAGTATCTCGCCGGAGTCGACGACTTCCGTGCGCTGGGCATGGACGTACGCGTGAGCACCGACGACGGCTCGGCCGGCCGCAAAGGGCTCGTGACCGATCTGCTACGCGGAGTGCTCGACGAAGAGCCTGCCGCAGTTTCCGGCGAAGGGGCGACGCAGATCGTCGTCTGCGGTCCGGAACGGATGATCGAAGCCGTGGCCCATTTGGCGCACGAGCGCGGGGTCGCGTGTCGCGTATCGCTGGAAACGCCGATGGCCTGCGGCATCGGCATCTGCTTCAGTTGCGTGACGAAGGTCAAAGATGAGCACGGCGAATGGGACTACCGCCGCACGTGCGTCGAAGGCCCGGTGTTCGACGCTGAGCAATTGATGTTCTAGTCAGGAAAGACGGGTGCCACTGGTGGCTCGTCCACCAGTGTCCGAATTGACGTCTGATCAGGCACTGGTGGGCAAGCCACCAGTGGCACCCTACGGATTAGCGGATATCATTCTCATTCGATTCTTCTGATGACCGAGCGTCGCCGAAAGCGAGTGAAGCATTTTCATGAGCCCGGTGACTTCCATGAATTGACGTTCTCTTGCTTTGAACGTCGGCCGCTCTTGCGCGATGACGAGCGTTGTCGTTTACTCGCGTCCTCGATCTCGGCGGCGTTGGATGGTCACGCATTCCGTTTGTATGCCTTTGTCATTATGCCCGAGCACGTGCATCTGCTCGTTTATCCGACGGCCGATCCGGACATAGGTGCCTTCGTGAAGGCGATAAAACGCCCCTTCTCATTTCGGGTGAAGCAGTTGTTGGCTTCATCCGGCAGTCGACTTTTACAAGAGCTGGCCGTGCAAGAGCGGCCGGGCGTCGTAACTTTCCGCTTCTGGCAAGAAGGCCCAGGCTATGATCGCAACCTGAACTCGCCGAAGACAATCCTAGCGTCGCTCGATTACCTTCACCTCAATCCGGTGAAACGCGGCTTGTGCGGAAAAGCCACGGATTGGAAATGGTCGAGTGCTCGCTATTTCTTGAGCGGCGGGAAAGAGGTAGATCCCGATTGGCCGACGTTGACGAGATTGCCGTCTGGAGCCGTGGATTGAGCACTGGTGGACAAGCCACCAGTGGCACCCGTCGATTCAAGCACTGGTGAATGAGCAACCAGTGCATCCGCCGATTCAGGCACTGGCGGACGAGCCGCCGTTGGGACCCGATGCCCTGAACCGTGTAACCTTAGAGCGGTCGAAGCCTTTAAGCTTCGGCCTTACTTCTTCGCGGCCTTCAGGGCCTTCGAGAGGCGGCTCTTCAGGCGGGCCGCTTTGTTCTTGTGGATGATGCCGCGCGTGGCGGCCCGATCGAGCTTGGTTTGGGTCGAGGCCAAGCTGGTCTTGGCTTCGTCGTTCTTGCCGGCGGCGACTGCGGCTCGCACTTGCTTCACTCCGGTACGCAACTCGGCCTTCACCGAACGGTTGCGGGCCTTACGACGCAGGCTTTGCTTCAGACGCTTCTTGGCACTTTGAGTGTGGGGCATGTTCTTTCGCCGACCTTACGGAAACTGAAAACGAAATAAAAACGGCGGCGGTCGATAAGATCGAGCCGCCGCTCGTGAGTCATCAATGTGTGCCACTGGTGGCTTGTCCACCAGTGCCGCAATCAACGTCGAGCAAAGCACTGGTGGGCAAGCCACCAGTGGCACCCTTGGGCGCCGCACACGACGTTAAAACCCGGACCGTTACGAAACGTCCGGATCGCCGCCATTCTCACGGATTCGGGCGATCTTGTCCAGCCGTTCCGCCACGTCCTTGTAGCCGAAATCGAAGCTCGCCAAGTGGTTATAGTGCTTCTCGGCGGTCTCCCATTCCTTCAAATGTTCGGCAATTCGGGCCGCATTGTAGATGGCGATCTTGAAGTTGTCCGCGTCGCGCTCGGAGATGTCGTTGACGGCCGCCTCGAAGTTTTGCAGGGCCAGCCGGTATTGCTTGATGGCCGAAAAGCAGTTGCCCAAGGCCAGGTACACTTGTCCACGTCGCTTGGAGTCGCTCCGGGCTTCTTGGAAGAGCTTAATGGCGTCCGGGTACTTGCCGGCTTTCTGCAGCCGCAGGGCGAGCTCGTATTTGAAGCCGAGGTTCGTCGGATACCGGTCGCAGCGCTTGGCGTAGATTTCCGTTTCTTTGTTGTTTAGCTCGACCCGCATCTTGTTGTAGAGTTCGATCGACTCGGGCGTGCGTTCCTTCTTGGCCTTGTCTTCGGCAATCTGCACGTGTTGTCGCACGAGGCGAAGTTGCGAATCTTCGAGGCGTTCGCGAATCATGATGTTGCCGCCGCCCGTGGCTTCCAACGCCTTGGTCATGATGGCGACGGACTTATCGTAGTGCTCGTCCTTCAGGTACATGTCGTTCAGTTCGATGTACGGATTCGCGTCGCCCGGGTCTTTTTCAATGGCCCGGAGCAGCTTTTCTTCGGGCGATAGAGCCGTGGCGTCGTCGTCGGCGGCTTGCCCGAATTTGTTGACGCGCACGTCTTTCGAGCTGGTGGCGTCTTCGTAGTTGCCCTTCTTGATCGTGCGCTTCACGGACAAGTTGCTGAGCGCTTTGATCGCTTCTTCGTCCTTGGGAAGCGCTTTGACGACGCGGCTAAACGCTTTGACCGCGGCGTCGAAGTCGCCGGTCCGATCGTAGGCGAGGCCGAGCAAGCGATTCGGCCCGGCGTCTTCTTCGTCGGCGTCGACCGCTTGGCGAAGATATTCGACTTCGGATTCGTCGAACTCTTGAATTTCGCAAGAGCGGGCGATCTCCGTCAGGATCGCCGTATCCCAGGGGTTTTCCTTGAGCGCGTCGAGGCCCGTTTTGAGCAAGTCGTCCCACTTCTTCATCTTGCTCGACTTCATGATCGACGCCTTTGCGCCGACGAGCTTCAGGCCTGCGAGCTTGCCCCCTTTTTTATTGTTGTTGTATTTCTTGCTGAGGTTCGCCAGCAGAGCTTTGACGTAGATCGGGTTGCTCGGGTCGCCGATGACGCACTGGGTGTACATTTCGTGCGCGTAGTCGAAGTTGCCGGTGCCGGCGGTTTTGGTGCCGTGTTCAAACAGCTTTTGCAAACGAGCGCGAACGGCAGGAGCGAGCGGCTGACGACCCGGCTTATCATCACTAGACATCAGGCAAACCGTAGAAAGGGGTGCGCGAGGCGACCGGCGGCGAGTATGATCGAAGAGATCGTCGGCCGCACGCGAAAAAGGCCTCATTTAGCATCATCTTAGCACCCCGGCACGTCAACTCAACGCGGCCCGCCCTCGCGGCGGCCGGAGCCGTCATGACAGGTCCGCAGGACGAACCGCCGCCCGCCGCAGAAGCGTTACGGAAATCTCGAACGACGAAGCCCGGCGCGGTTGCGCTGGTCGGCGCAGGCCCGGGCGATCCGCGGTTGATCACTCTGCGCGGGTCGAGTGTTTGGCCGCGGCGGACGTCGTGCTGTATGACTACTTGGCCAACTCGCAATTGCTTGAGCATTGTCGGCCGGACGCGTCGCTCGTTTGCCTCGGCAAACACGGCCGTGACCGAATCTTCACGCAGGACGAAATCAACGCTCGCATGACGGCCGAGGCCTTGGCCGGCAACTACGTGGTACGGCTCAAAGGGGGCGATCCGGCCGTCTTTGCACGTTGCGGCGAAGAGATCGCCGCGCTCGAAGCGGCGGGCCTGCGCGATGAAGTGGTGCCGGGCATCACCACGGCCTTGGCCGCCGGGAGCCATGCGGGTATCGCGCTGACGGACCGTCGGCATGCGTCGGCCGTGGCGCTGGTGACCGGGCACGAAAAGGGGGAGCAAGCCGAAAGCAAGCTCGACTACGCGGCGCTGGCCAAGTTTCCCGGGACGCTCGTCTTCTACATGGGTGTGACCAGTGCGCCGCAGTGGACCGCCGAACTCATCGCGGCTGGCATGAGCCCGACGACGCCCGCGGCTCTGATTCGTCGCTGCTCCTGGCCCGATCAAGAGACGCACGTCACGACGCTCGGCGAAATCGCCGAACTCATGAAGACGCTCAAGCTTCGCCCGCCGGTACTTACGATCGTCGGCGCGACCGTGGCCGAGCGCTCGCTCTCAACTTGGTTCACGGATCGGCCGCTCTTCGGCCGCAGAATCGTGCTGACGCGGCCCGAGCAACAATGCGACGAGGCTCGCAGGCAACTCACGGACCTCGGGGCCGAGGTTTTGCTACAGCCGGCGATCACCATCGGCCCGCCGAGCAACTGGGAAGCTCTGGATGCGGCGTTGGCCGGCGTCGGCGAGTTCGATTGGATCGCGTTCTCAAGCGTCAACGGCGTCGAATCGTTCTTCACGCGGTTGCGCAGGCTGGGGTTTGATGCCCGAGCGCTCGGGCGTGCTAAGCTTGCGGCCATCGGCCCCGGCACGGCCGAAGCTTTGGAAGCGGAGAAGCTGCGAGCGGATCTGGTGCCGGCCGAGTTTCGAGCGGAAGCTTTGGCGGCGGCGCTCGTCGAGCGGGCTGCGCCGAAGTCGAGCGTGTTGCTGGTTCGCGCGAGTCGCGGGCGCGAAGTGCTGGCCGAAATGCTCACGGCCGCCGGTCATCGCGTGACTCAGGCCGTGGCGTATTCCAGCACAGACGTTACGACGCCGGACGCGGATGTCGCCGCGTTGCTCCAAGCCGGCCGTATCGATTGGCTGACCGTCACCAGTTCGGCCATTGCGCGTTCGCTCGCCAATCTCTTTGGCGACGACTTGCGCAAGACCAAGCTCGCGAGCATCAGCCCGATTACGACGGAGACGCTTCGCTCGCTCGGTTATGAGCCCGCCGCGGAGGCCGGCGAATTCACGCTCTCCGGCTTAATCGCCGCCATATTGAAAGCCGAGTCGGCTTCGTAAGGGGCGGCCCGTCGTCGGTCCCCCTTTCCAGGTTCGGCCGTTTCGCTCTAAGCTAAGCGGAATTCACGGTTTCCGCTTAGCTACACGGTCTGCCTACCCTCATGACGGTTCGTACTCGGTTCGCACCCAGCCCCACCGGTTATCTGCATATCGGCGGCGTTCGCACGGCGCTGTTCAACTGGCTCTTTTCGCGCAAGCACGGCGGCCAGTTTCTGCTGCGGATCGACGACACGGACCAGGAACGGAACGTCGAGGCGGCGCTGGCTCCGATCTTGCACGGCTTCCGCTGGCTCGGTCTCGATTGGGACGAAGGGCCCGAAGTCGGCGGGCCGCATGCGCCGTACTACCAATCGCAACGGTTGTCGCGCTATCAGGACGCGGTGAAGAAGCTCTTGGCCGCCGGGTTGGCGTATCGCGACTTTGCCACGCCCGAAGAGATCAAGGCGGAACGCGACCTAGCCGAGGCCGAGAAGCGTCCGTTTCTCTACAGCCGCAAATGGATGGCGGAGACGGACGCTCAAGCGGCGTCGTTCGAGGCCCAAGGTCGGCAAGGCGTCGTGCGTCTGAAGATGGCCCGCGAAGGGAAGCTGCTGATCCCTGACTTGGTCCGCGGCGACGTCGAATTCGAATGGGCCCGCGAGCAAGACCATGTGATCCAGCGGGCCGACGGCACGTGCCTCTACCACTTGGCGAGCGTGGTCGACGATTTCGATTTCGAGATCTCGCACGTCATTCGTGCCGAAGAGCACCTTTCGAATACACCGCGGCAGATTTTTATCGCGCAGTCGCTAGGCTATCCGTTGCCGCAGTATGCGCATCTGCCGTACGTGGCGGAGCCGGGGAGCAAGAACAAGCTCAGCAAACGGAAGATCGCGCAGTATCTGAAGAACGCCGAATTCAAAAAGCTGTACGACCACGGGCAGGGCATTGCCGCGGCGCTCGGGCTGACGATGTCGGCCGAGACGTTCAACCCCGTGATCGTCGATTTCTACGAGCAGGTCGGTTACTTGCCGGAAGCGATCTTGAACTACTTGGTGCTGTTGGGCTGGTCGCTCGACGACAAGACCGAGTACTTCACGGTGCCGGAGATGATCGAAAACTTTTCGCTCGAACGCGTCGGCAAGTCGCCGGCAAGCTTCGACCCCAAGAAGCTCTGGGCCTTCGAAGATCGGTACATGCAAGAACTGCCGACCAAGAAGAAGGTGCCGCAACTGATACCGTACTTGCAGCAGGCCGGCTACCTCGGCAAACCGGTCGACTGCGACGCCGGCCCGAAGCTCGCGCAAATCGTGGATGCGGCCGGCAATCGGATCAAGACGTTCGGCGACGTGCTGAGTTTCGCCAACTTCTTCCAAGCCGACGAGAAGCTGACGTACGACGAAGCCGCGTTTGCGAAAGCCGTGAAGCGCCGGGCGCCGTCGAACTGCTCGAAAAATATCGCACGCAACTCGCGACGGTCGAACCGTTTGAAACGGCCCGACTGGAAGCGTTTTCCCAAGAGTTCATCACGGCCGAAGGAAAGAAAATCGGCGAACTCGTGCACCCGCTGCGCGTGGCGCTGACGGGGCAGGGGGTGGGGCTCGGCCTGTTTGATACGCTGGCGATTTTGGGAAGGGAGTCGTCGCTGCGACGGATCGAGTTGGCCATTGGAAGGGCTAGCTAAGCGAGCGAGCAATCATGGCAACGACGAATCGAAAACTGACGATGAGTGCCGATGCGTGCGTCGGGCGTCGCGTCGTGCTTTGGTTTACGCTCCTCACCGCTTTCTCGTCGTGCGGGAAAACCGCCACGACTTTGCTGCTCGTACCGAGCGAACGTGATTGGGTTTCCGTCGTCATGACCTTGGTCACCTTGGCGTTCTGCTTCATGCTTTGGAAGGGCGACGTCGGCGTGAAGTGGCTCTTCGTCGGGATGTGCCTGCTTAAAGGCGTGGCCGCCGCGTTCGGGCTTTTCGACACGCCGTTCCATGTCGTAGCTTCCCCTCTGACTTTCTTGGCGGCCGTCGTCAGTTTAAGTTTCGCATCGACTCTGATGTTCTCACCTCGGGTCGAAGCGTTCTTCGAGTATCAACGCCAATCTCTCAAGTTCTAGGTCGTATATCTGATATGAGCACGGAAGAACCTTCTCGCCCGGTCGATTTTATTCGGGCGATCATCAATGAAGACAACGCCTCGGGTAAGCACGCCGGTCGGGTTCATACCCGGTTTCCGCCGGAGCCGAACGGCTATTTGCACATCGGGCACGCCAAGAGCATCTGCCTGAACTTCGGCATCGCCCGCGAGTTCGGCGGCAAGTGCAACCTGCGGTTCGACGATACGAACCCGGCCAAGGAAGAGCAGGAGTACGTCGACTCGATCATGGAAGACGTCCGCTGGCTGGGGTTCCAGTGGGACGAGCTGCATTACGCGTCCGATTACTTCCAGCAGCTTTACGATTGGGCGGTGCAGCTCATCAAGGAAGGCAAGGCGTACGTCTGCGACCTGACGGGAGACGAGGTCCGGCAAACACGCGGCACGCTCACCGAGCCGGGCAAAAACAGCCCCTTCCGCGATCGCACTCCCGAGGAAAATCTCAAGCTGTTTGAAGAGATGAGGGCGGGCAAATACCCCGACGGCACGCGCACGCTTCGCGCGAAGATCGACATGGCCTCGCCCAATTTCAACCTGCGCGATCCGGTGATGTACCGCATTCTGCACGCCGAGCACCATCGCACGGGGGACAAGTGGTGCCTCTACCCGATGTACGATTGGACGCACGGCGAAAGCGATTCGCTCGAGAAGATCACGCACTCGATCTGCACGCTGGAGTTTGAAAACCACCGGCCGCTCTACGACTGGTACGTCAAGTCGCTCGGCATTTTCCATCCGCAGCAAATCGAATTCGCTCGGCTCAATCTCACTTACACGGTGATGAGCAAGCGGAAGCTGTTGGAACTCGTGCGCGACGGGCACGTGACCGGCTGGAACGATCCGCGAATGCCGACGATCGCCGGCATTCGTCGTCGCGGCTACACGCCCGAGGCGATGCGCAATTTCTGCGCCGAGATCGGCGTGAGCAAGTACGACGGCGTCGTCGAACTCAACGTGCTGGAAAACGCCGTGCGGGCCGACCTCAACAAACGGGCTCCGCGCGTGCAGGCCGTGCTGTACCCGCTGAAGGTCGTCATCACGAACTACCCGGAAGGGAAAACGGAACTGCTCGACGCGGTGAACAATCCCGAAGATCCGGCGGCCGGCACGCGGCAGTTGCCCTTCTCGCGCGAACTATATGTCGAACAGGACGACTTCCGCGAAGTGCCGCCGAAGAAGTTTTATCGGCTCACCGTCGGCCAAGAGGTGCGGCTGCGCTGGGGCTATCTGATTCGCTGTACGGACGTGATCAAAGATCCCGCGACCGGCGAAGTGAAGGAACTCCATTGCACGTACGATCCGGAAACCCGCGGCGGCAACGCTCCGGACGGCCGCAAGGTGCAGGGGACGATCCATTGGGTCAGTGCGCAACACTGCGCTCGACGCCGAAGTCCGGCTGTACGATCACCTCTTCAAATCGCCGGCTCCGGAAGACGTGCCGCAAGGCGTCGACTACAAGACGAACCTGAACCCGGATTCGCTCGTGGTGCTGAAGGGCTGCAAGCTCGAGCCGAGCTTGAAAGAAGCGAAGCCGGGCGAACGCTTCCAGTTCGAACGGGTCGGCTACTTCTGCGTCGACACGGTCGACTCCAAGCCCGGCCAACCGGTGTTCAACCGCACGGTATCGCTGCGAGATAGCTGGCAGAAGATCGAGAAGAAGGGATAGACCGAACGACGACTAGCGAGACGAGGTCGTCGTTTGCGTGCCGACGACGACCTCTTCGGTCGTTGCGGCCGGAGACAAGCGGTCGTCGTCGTCGATCGCTTGCACTTGAAAGCGATACCGGCCGCCGATCGAGACGATCTTCGTGAGGTCGAGCTGAGTCGCCGTGTCGCCGGTTTCGATCGGCGCATAGGCGAGCGGTTCCGTCGTCGGATTCGCGGCCGCGAGGAGTTGCGGCGTGACGCGATAGCCGACGATCTTCTTACCGCCGCTCGGTGCGCTCCAGCGCAGCAGAACTTTCGGACCGGTGCGACGGCAAGATTCGTAGGAGCAAGATTCGGCGGAGCTTCCGCAGGCGTCGTCGTTTCCTGTCGCGGGCTCTTGCGCACGGTGAGCGGCCACGCGTAGAGCCGTTCGTTGGCGGGCGTGACGACGACGAACGTCTCATCGCCGACGGCGGCCGCGCAGGTATTGCCGCCGCTTTGGCTCGTCACCACATAGCCTTGGCTCCAGCGCCGGCCCGCGCCGTCGGCCGAAACATACACACGGCAATGATTTTGCGTATGCGCGGTGAGCAACACGAGTGCGCCGTTGCGCAATGACAAGAGACTGGGGAGTTTGCCGCCGGCCGGTTTTTGCTCGGCTCCCGCGAGCAGCGGAGCGGGAGGCTGCCACGTTTTTCCGTCGGCGCTGCGGGTCTGCATCAGCGCGGCTTCGCGCCGCTGCCGGTGCGAATGACGGCGAACCAGCCGCCGTCGGTCGTGCGCGCGACGGTCGTCTCGAGCCAGGGAGTCGTCACGGGAACGCCGGCGGCGCGAATCGCCGCGGCTTCGGCGATGACGCCCCGCACGGTCCAGCGTAATCCTCGATCGTCGGACGCCAGGAGCAAGGCGCGCGAGCCGGTCGTGCTCCAAGAATAGGCGGGCATGTAAAGCGTTCCCTCGGCGTCTTCCAACACCGGCGGGAGCGGACGAGCGATCACGCCCAATGCGGCGGGGCACTCGATGCGGCAATCGGCCGTCTTCCAAGACGCGCCGAAATCGGTCGAGCGACCGACGACCCAGGCCGAGCGCTCGCTCGTTTCGACGGTGGTACGCGTTTTCGGGTCGGGCACGCTACGAATGCCTACGGTCAACATCGAGCCGTCGGCGAGTTGTTGAATCCATTGATCGACCATCTCTTTGAGCGGCGCGTCGTCAGGTTCCGCGGTCCACGTTCGCCCGCCGTCGCGCGAAAGGCTCGCTCCGGTGCCGGTCGACTTCCCCCAATCGTCCGCGTGATTGGGATACGTCAAGCGGAGTTGCGGCAAGTCGCCCGCCGTGCCGGTGCGAACCGTCGCAAGCCAGCCGGCGCCGGTAATGCCGGGGCGCTCCCGCACGACCGACATCGGCGCGGCCGTCACTTCGAATTCCGGTGTTTCGGCCTCTTGCGCCGGTCGCCCCATGGCGTCGACCGTTTCCAGAATCGAAACCCGATTTGCGCCGGCGAGCGGCACCAAATCGGCCAGATCGTAATGTCGCAACACGCCGTGGACGACGTTGACCGATTGATTGAACGTCTCGGGCGCGGCCACGACCGCTTCCCACGACGGGATCATCCGACGAACGGTGACCGTGCGGAAAGCGTCTTCCGCCAGCGCCGCGGCATGCAGCGCAGGCACGGCCGCTTCACCGATCGCCGTCAGATGCAGCTCGCTCGGCCGGCGGTCGACGAGCGCGCCTTCGCGAAGGTACGCCGACCAGCGCAAGGCGTCTTCGGTTCGCAGGCCTACGAAACTCTTACCCATCAGATAGGCGACGAAGATTTCCAAATTGTCGGGGCCGAAGCGCCCTTTCCCGAACTCTTTCTTACCGCGGCCGGTTTCCGTTTCGCCGATGCCGCGCAGCTCGGCGGCCAGCACGACGTGGCCTTTGCGAACCAGCGCGGCGATCGGTCCGTCGGGGCCGGCATCCGTCGCCATGCTCGTGCCGTGCAGATACAACACGGCGGGACCGGTCGGCTGATCGGGCACGAAGGCCAGGGCCGGCAAACGAACGCCTCCTGCCACGGTCATCGCCAGTTTGCGAATGGAATAGCCGTCGCGAGGGAGCGAACCGAGCATTTCGACGGGGGGAACTTCGCCGGCCCATCCAGCCTCGGAGCCGATCGTTTGGCGAACGAGTTGCCGCTGCTCGGCGGCGTTCAGGCCGTTCCAACGTGCGGCCCGTTCGGTGCGGAGGCGTTCGGCCGTCGCCGCGTTGAGGTCGAAAACGGAACGTTCGCCGGGGAGGAGCAACACCTGACCGCGGGGCGTGCACTGGAGTTCGGTTTGCGTCCAGTCGGGTTCGTTGTAGGCCCGCAATTCGTCGTCGGTGAGCCGATCGGGGAGAGAGTCGACTTCGCGAATCTCTTTCTCCTGCGCCGAGCAGCCAGCGATGCATCCAGCGAGCCGTGGCCTCGCGCTGCTGCAGCGTGAAGCCGTGCGGCGCATCGGGCGCGTTAAGTTCCATACGCTCCGGGTAGCCGATGCGCGAGTAGAAGCGCTTGGCTTCGAGAAACAGATCCCAGGTTCCGCGAAAGTCGAACGTGGCGTCGCGCACGCCGGCGCAGATCAGCACGGGGGCGGAGCCGCGAGGATGCAAAAGTCGGTCTGATCCAGGCCGAATGCGATCTGCCCGAAAATGTTCTGTTCGCCGTCTTGCGGGCCTTTCGTCTCAATGAGTTTTTGAAACGTCGTGAGGCTGCAACCGGGCGCGGCGGCGACGATCCGCTCGTCGAGCGCCGCCAGATACGCGGTTTCCGTGCCGCCGCCCGAGTTGCCGGCGCAGCCGATCTTATCGGCGCGAATGTCGCTGCGGCTTTGCAGATAGTCGATCACGCCGCATGCCGTCCCAGATGCGAAACCCGGCGACGTTTTCACCGACCAGTGCGCTGCCGAGGCCGATCATCGTGTGCTCGGTCGTGCAGAGATGGCGGACCATCGGATGCGGCGTCGCGATATGCGCGGCGTCGACGAACGCCGCGTGCCCGCCGGCCGAGTCGAGCATTTGATACCGCTCGCCTTGGCCGATCGGATCGTAACAGACGGCCGCCATGCCGTGCCGCGCCAGCAGGATGCAAGCCCGTTGGTATTGGCCGACCGCTTTCCCTTCGTGACTGTGCCCGCAGGCAATGAGCACGGCGGGCCAAGGAGCCGGCGACTTGGGGAGATAGAGATTCGCGGTCAGATGAAACTTCGGCCGAGTCTCGAGTACGATCTTTTCCACACGATAGCCGTCGCCGTCGAGCGTGCCGACGATCTGCGGGTTGAGCGGCGTGCGCTCCGGCAGTCCGCCGATCTGCCGCAAGAAAAACTCGCGTCGCTCGGCTTGCCACGTTGCGCCGGCTGAACGGCTTTTGAGCATCGTCTCGAACGCCGCGGTTCGACGCGCCGTGAGTGCGGCAAACTCCTGACGCAGCCAACTCTCGAAGGCCTCCGCAGCGCCGGGCTTTAAGACGCTTAAGTCGTCTTCGCCCGCCGCACTTCGAGCCGACAAGCATGCCGCGAGCAAAACAAGACAATGCGCAAACTTCATGGTGAGTCAAACCGAGGGGAACGGCGGCAACAACGGTGCGCGGGAGCGACTGCCCGAGGAGCAGCTTTGCGCAAGGCGGGGCGATGAGGCGGGATTATTTACAATCGCAAACGACGTGCGCGAGCACAAATAAAATATAGCCGAGGGGCAGAACGCTGTTCGTGCTTGCCGCTCTTGTCCGTCACTCCGCCTTTCCATTCCAAGTTTTCGTTGTGCGATACCTTGAGCGGCGGCTACTCCGGTAGCCGGAAGACTGTGGCGAGGCGGCCGCGTTGGCCGTGTTCCGTGGTGCTTACGGCGACGACGTATCCGAGCCGGCTGTAATGAATGTCCGTGATGAAGCCGGGGACGCCTTCCAGCGCGAAGGTTCTATGCAGGTGATAGCCGGGATGTTTGGCATCGCGCGTGCGCCACTGTTGCAGGCTGGAGGCGGTGCAGAGGTAGACCGAGCCCGGCGCGTCGGAGAAGCGCCGTAGATTTCATCCGTGCCGGGGGCGGCAATGGTTTGAACGGGGCGGCCGTCGCGCCAAACGCCGACGAGGTGCCGCGGCTGATTGGCGAAACGTCGCAACCAAGTCTGGTTCCACGAATCGACGAGGAGCGGTGTGCCCGCGCTTTGGAAAGTTTGCACCGTGCCGCCGTGATCGATGCGAAACGTCCATTGGCCGAACTGGTGACGCTTGTCGTCGGGGAATACGGTGTTGCCGCTCACCCAAAGCCCGCCCCACAAGTCGTGCGAGGCGCGCTGCGGATCGCGAATGTCCGTGGTTCGCGGCGCCGGTCGGGCTTCGATGCGGCCGGCGACGTAGTCGAGCAGAAATGAATCTGGATACAACAGATTCCGATTGCCGTCGCTGGCATAAACGCGACCGCCGACGGCCGCGACGGTGAAGAACTCTTGTACGAGCGACGGCCGCGGCAGCATTCCGTTGACGGCGTGCCACTCCGTCTTGCCGAGCACCCACAACACGCGCTCTTGGTGGAGCCAGATGTCGCCGTCGGCATCGACGACGAGTTGCAGCGATTCGAAACGGTCGAAGTCGGGACCGCGAGCATACTGAAAGCCGGCGACGATCGCTGTGCGATTCTCCAAGATCAGCTTTTTGAGATCGCGATCGGTCGCCAGGAGTCGATCGGCGTCGTACAGCCGGCAATCGCGACCGATCGCGATACCGACGCCGCCGTTTCCTTTGAGCCACTGCACGTTTGATTGTCCGAAGAATCCGACGCTCACGCCTTCGGGACGCTGCGCCGGCTCCGACATCGGCGACCACGTGCGGCCGTTGAAACGTTGCAACACGTCGCGCCGGTCGTTGATCCAAATGCCGCCGTCGCCGGCGACGCCGACGAAGTTTGCTTGCTCGGGAGTTTGCTCCGGCCGCAGCGCGATGCGATCGTCCGGCTTGCGCGAATCGAACACCATCACCGAGTGGCCGTTGCCGCGGGCGTATACTCGACCGGCCGGATCGATTGCACAAAGGGTTCCGTATCGAGCGTCGGGGAGACGCTCGCGAACGGAGCCCGACGCGAGGTCGAGCAAGTGGGCCGGCTCGCCGGAGTTTGAGCCGGGGACCGACGCGCTACGGCCGTCTGCGAGGAGTAGCGGCGGCGTCGAACGTGCGGAGTCGGGCGATGCCAAACCGTCTATCGGCGCGTCGCTGCGAATCACGCGCGACGTGCCGTCGGGCTCGACGACGACGAGGCCCGCGGTCGGAGGCCCGGCGGACGCAATCACTTTACGGGCCGCTAAAAAGATCCGCCCGCGACGATCGTGATAGAGTCCCACGGGATCGACGATCATCGTTCCGGCAAACGCCGAAAGTTGCGACGAGCCGTTGCGGGCCGGCGTCGGAACGGCCAAGAGACGTTGTAAGCGATGACGAACTTCCGCATCGCGAGCGTCGGCGAGTTCCGCCTTGAGCCGTTCCATGACGTCGGGCAACAGCGATTTCAGAGACGCTTCGGCGTCTTCTCGCGCGGCGAATTTGCTCGCTCCAAGATTCGCGATGAGCTCGGCCAACGGATCGGCGGGAGCAGGGGCTTTCGGATCGACGTTCTGAGAGCGGAGACGACCTGAAGCGGTGAGATACCAAACGACGTGATCGTTCGTGAGTAGCAACTGACGGATCGAGCGGTCTGCCGCGGTTCGCGGGAGTTCGAACGTCTCCCACGTTCCGTCTTCGCGGTAGAGATGCGCCGGGCCGCGATCGTCGAGATAGGCGAGCGCCGATTTGCCGTCGGGGCTCACGGCAAGGCGGACGCCGGCGTGAGGAGCTTTGTCACCTTCGGCGATGACTTGGCGAAATGTCCAGTCGCGGCCGTCGAAGCGATGCACGCCGCGGACTTCGATAAACCAGCAGACGCCGGCGGACGAATGATTGCAACGCGGGTCCGAGAATTGGTTCCACGTCGGGCAGCGGCCGTAGTGCTCGTTGCGAATGATTTGGTCGCCGTCCGCCAACTTGCGCACGATCCACTGTCGTCCGTCGTAGCCGATGAGCCGACGCTGTGCGGAGTCGTAGAACCAAGCTCGTTGCTGTTCGTCGAACAGTGCGAACCGGACGCCTGCGAGTTGCGGTGACTTGGCGGCATAGGCCGCTTCGATGAGCTCCAACCCTTCGTCGAGCCGCGGGTCTTGAATATTTCTGCGACCGCGCGTCCAGAGTCGGCCGCCGTGATCGACGTAGGCCTCGTAGACCCAGTCCGGCAGAACATCCCAACGACTCTCGGGGAGTACCGTTTCCTGCGCCGCGGCCGGCACGCAAAACAGCCCGCAGAGACATCCGACGATCAGCCGACACGGAGATAGTCGAGCCATGGGCGAATACGGCGGCGAGGACGTCGGGCACCGTTTCCTAGGATAGCCGTCGCGACGCCGCCAAGCCCGTCTTTCGCCGGAATTTTGCGACTGTGTTCAACGGAGGCGCTGCCGCCGACGCGGGCTTAGAGCTCTTCCAGCAGTTTCCGCGGGATGCCGATATCGACGACGTGAAGCTCGCCGACGTAGGGCTTGGCCTCCGGTTGCAGAAAGCCCGGCTTGGCGGCGACGAACGTCAGCGTGTGGTGCGCACGGACCGTATGCTTCGCCGCTCGGCCCGTGTCACAATCGAGGCCGCTGGGAAGGTCGACGGCGACGACCGGGGCGGGGTGAGCGTTGATGGCGGCGATGGCGAGGTCGTACGGAGCCCGCGGTTCGCCGACGGCGCCGGTGCCGAGCAGGGCGTCAACGACGATCGCGGCATCGGCCAGATGTGCGGTGATTTGGGCCGTGTCGAGGTTGTCGTCGAGCGCTACGATCGACAGTCCGGCGCGGCGGGCGATTTCATAGTTGGCCGCTGCGTCGCCGGTGAGCTTTGCCGAATCACAAAGCAACAAGAGCCGCACCGCGATGCCGCGGTTGTCTAAGTGGCGAGCGATCACGAAGCCGTCGCCGCCGTTGTTTCCTTTGCCGCAGCAGATGACGACCGGCCCGCCGGCGCGGCAGACGAGCGACGATTTCAAGAATGGCCTCGGCGGCCCCGCGACCGGCGTTTTCCATGAGCACCAGCCCGGTCATGCCGAATCGTTCGACCGCCAGGACGTCGACGCGACGGGATTGTTCGCGGTTGAGCGTAAGTTGCGGGGGCATGTAGAATGGTGACTGACGAGATGCAGAAGCGCGGAGGCGAGCTCCGCGGACAAATCGAGGAGTTGAGAAGATGCCGCTGTATGAGTATCACTGCGAAGCGTGCGATGCAAACGTCGAAGTGCTCGTGCGCAGCTCGGAGGAGAAGCCCGAGTGCCCGGAATGCCAAAGTAAGAAGCTGACGAAGCTCTTGAGCGTGCCGGCGGGCCATGTGGCCGGCGGTTCGCCGAGTGCGCTGCCGATGATGCCCCAAGGAGGCTGCGGCAAGCCTCAATGCGGTACAGGTGGCTGCGGCATGGGAATGTGACGCGGCGCGGCAGGCTTTGACACGACGTATAAAAGCAAACGGGGCGCGACCGATTGGTCGCGCCCCGTTCTTCGTTTGTACGAACGTCCGGCCCTTGGCGGGCCGCTCGTTTTCTACGGCCAGAGCCAGATGAGGCCCGACACCAGGGCCGCTTGGTTGGCGATGGCCCGGCCGGTGATCGGCACGCCCGGGATGATGTACGGAGCACAACTGCCGGGGCGATAGTAGCCCAAGGCGTACTTGCATTCCGTCGGCGGATCGATGCCCATCTTGTACGGCAACACGAGCACCGAACCGAAGAAGTGGGCACCGCTGACCAGCGGTTGCGAGAACGGTCCGGTCGAATGGCCGTAGCGTTCGAGCCCGACTTCTTCGAAGTAGAGCGGCTTGTGACACATGCCCGACGCCTTCCAGTGGTACTGCGTCATCGCCCAGGCACGGTTGTCCGCCGTGGCGACGCTTTCGTCGAAGTAGCACTCGCGCGGCAGGTCTCCCGCCGAAGCGGCGATCTTGTTCGTGATCTGGCTGATCGCTTTCAGATCGCTGATCTTCGGGCACGGTTCCTGTTGGAACACGCCGCCGGCTTGTGCCATTTGGTCGGTCGAGCTCGGCAGCGGCGGTAAGTTCGTCGGCGCGGCCGGCGGGAGCGTCAGCGGAGTTCGCGGTTGCGAAACTTCCGGATCGGGAGTCGGCTGCGTGAGCAACCGCGGAGCCGGAGCCGCCGGTTTGTTGTCGCCGAACGGATCATCGACCGGCTTCGTTCCTTGCACCGGCGTCACGGCTTCGTCGTGCATGATGCGCGAGGCGGCCGTTTCGCTTTCCAGCGGTCGTGCGGATTCGTCGGCATCGAGCAAGTCCGGCGTCGGCACGGCCGGAGCTTCGAAGAGCGCCGAACCGGTCGAGGCCGACGGGCTTGCCGTCGTCGTCGCGGCGTCGTTGCGACGGGCCGTGGAAGACGGTCGCCATTTTAGCGACGAGCTGCCGGCCGAAACCGTGCGGAAGCCGGAAGTGCGTTCCGCGCCGCGGGCCCAAGCGGCAAAGAGGAGCGGCACGACGATCGCGCCGCAGGCCATGACGACGACGGCTTTGTGCGCCGTGCGTCGTCGGACGTCGGTCGCATTTGCAACCGACGCCAAAGTTCGTTTAGCCGCCGTCGCCGCCGGCGCGCTCCGTGCTGTAATTCGGCGATTCTTGCGTGATCGCAATGTCATGTGGATGACTCTCCCGCACGCTCGCTGGTGAAACCTGGATGAACCGCGCCTTCGTGCGCAGTTCCTCAATATTCCGCGTTCCGCAATAGCCCATGCCGGCCCGAAGGCCGCCGACGAGCTGATATACGAACCCGCTGAGATGACCCTTGAACGGAACCCGACCTTCGACCCCTTCGGGTACGAACTTGCCGGTTCCCTTCTCGCTGCTTCCTTGCCGGTAGCGTTCGCTGGAGCCTTTGACCATGGCGCCGAGCGAACCCATACCGCGATATTGCTTAAACGTTCGTCCCTGAAACAGAATCGTGTCGCCCGGGCTTTCTTCCAGGCCTGCGAAGAGCCCGCCGATCATGCAGCAGTGTGCACCGGCGGCGAGCGCTTTGCTGATGTCTCCCGAGTAGCGAATGCCTCCGTCGGCGATGATCGGCATTCCCGCGGATCGCGCGGCCTGTGAGGCGCGGTGAATCGCGGTAATCTGCGGTACGCCGACGCCGGAGATAATCCGCGTCGTGCAAATCGATCCCGGCCCGATGCCCACCTTCACGGCGTCGGCGCCGGCCCGAATGAGATCGGCGGCCCCTTCTTCCGTGGCGATGTTGCCGGCAACGACGTCAATGTCCCATTGTTTTTTGATTTGTTTGATCGTCTCAATCACGTTCGACGAGTGCCCGTGAGCGCTGTCGACCGCGAGGACGTCGACCCCCTTGGCAATCAGGCCGGCGACGCGTTCGAGTTCGAACACGCCGACAGCCGCACCGACGCGGAGTCGCCCCAAACGGTCTTTGCAAGCGTTCGGGAAGCGACGCATCTTGTCGATGTCTTTGATCGTGATCAGGCCGGTCAGTTTGTAATTTTCGTCAACCAGTAAAAGTTTCTCGACCTTATTTACCATCAAAATCTTTTCAGCTTGCTCAAGCGTTACGGTCCCCGTAGCCGTAACAAGCTGTTGCTTGGTCATCACGCCGGCAATGGGCGTGGAGTCGTCTTCCAGGAACCGCAGATCGCGACGCGTGAGGATGCCGACAAGCTTGCCGCCGGGCTCGGTGATCGGCACGCCCGAGACGTTGAACTGGCCCATCACCTCGCGGGCTCGCCGTACCGTGTCGGTCGGCGGCAGCGTTACGGGGTCGACGATAATGCCGTTGGCCGAACGCTTTACCTTGTCCACTTCGTCGGTCTGCCGGTCAATCGACATGTTCTTGTGGATGATGCCGATGCCGCCTTCTTGGGCCAGGGCGATCGCCATGTCGCTCTCGGTCACCGTATCCATCGGGCTGCTGACCAGCGGGATGTTGAGCTTGATCCGCTTGGTGAGCTGAGTGGAGACGTCGCAATCTGCCGGCACCACTTCGCTGAATGCCGGCTCTAGCAGCACGTCGTCGAAGGTGATCCCTTGGTACTTGATCAGGTCTTGCATAGCGGCCCTCTCCCGACAACGGCCCGACGTGGGTAAACCTTCAATTATGCAAAACTCAAGGCGGAAGGGGGAAGGGGGAGGGCGGAAGATGGCCGCCGATCGGAACCTTCTCCGCCTTCTCCCTTCCGCCTTCCCCCTTTCTGCCGAACCTCCTATACTCCCGCCCCTTTCACACGCTTGGGCATCGTCCTACAGGGAGGTAGGGGCATGTCGTGCTTTCTGCGAATTCGAACTTTCTGCGCGCTCGGCGCTTGGGCGACTTGGGTCTTTGCCGCCGGCGACGGCTTTGCGCAAATGCCCATCGGCGTGCCGCCGCCTCCTTCGGTCGATCCGAACCAGCCGGCGACCGCCGTCGGTTTCAACGGCGTGTGGCGTTCGCCGACCGGCGAAGTGCGCTCGGCCGCCACGGCTTCGACGTCGTCGGGTTCGACGACCTCCGGATCGACAAACAACAACGGCCTCTCGCCGATCGCCGGTGCTCCGCGCGCTCCGATCGCCAAAGTCACCAGCGGCACCGGCACGTTGCCCAACAAAGACGGGCAAGTTTGGCGCGAGTACGACATTAGCCCTTACTCGGCCCGCGTCACGACGACCAATCGCCCCGAGCAAGCCTTGGTCGATTGGATCTTGCGCGAAACCGGCTACGAGGTTTGGCATTCCAACGTCGTCAGCATTCTTAGCGCCGACGCTCGTTCGCTCCGCGTCTATCACACGCCCGAAATTCAGGCGATCGTCGGCGAAGTGGTCGATCGGTTCTTGAACGCTCAGGGCCAATCGCAAACCGTGAACGTTCGCGTGGTCAGTGTCGCCTCGCCTAACTGGCGCACGCGCGCTCAACCGGCTTTGCGGGCCGTGCCCGTGCAAACCCAAGGCATCTCCGCATGGCTCATGGCCCGCGAAGACGCTTCGCTGTTGCTCACCGAAATGCGTAAGCGGTCCGATTTCCGCGAACATGGCTCGCCGCAGTTGTTTATTCAAAGCGGCCAATCGGCCGTCGTAAGCCTGATGCGCCCACGGCCGTATACGAGCGACATCGTGATGCGCAACGACGCTTGGCCCGGCTACGAAGCTCGCTCGTCACAATTTGACGAAGGCTTTTCGGTCGAGATCAGTCCGCTGGCCTCGCTGGACGGCCGCACGATCGACGCCGTGATCAAAGTGAATATCGATCAACTCGAAAAGCTTCAGTCGTTGGCCGTGGAAGTGCCGTCGACCGTCGCCCCGCGACAACGCACCGACATCCAAGTCCCGCAAGTCAGCGAGTTTCGCCTGCACGACAAGTTTCGCTGGCCGGCCGACGCCGTGATTCTCATCAGCCTTGGGGTCGTGCCGATTCCCTCGGCTGCCGACGCCGCGGCGACCGGTTTCCGCATGCCTGCCATGCTTTCCGGCGGTCCGGAACGCGGCGAAGTATTGCTTTTCATCGACAGCAAAGGGGGCCTCGCCGCTATTGCCGGACAAACGCAAGGTCTGCCGACCGGCGGTGCGGCTTCTTGGACCTCCGGCGGTTTGACCCCGGTCGGAAATTCAGCGACGGGCAAGATACCGGCCGGCGGCACGCAGCCCGCGACCGGCGCCGCGGCGTCGGGACTGACTCCCGTTCTCGGGGGATTACCAAACGTGCCGCTTACCCCGTCGCGGCAACGCTACTAAGGTCGCCTCCCGCGGGAAATCCGGACGTTTTCCGCACGGCGGGGCGACTGCCGTCCCTGGGCTTTATGACGCATGGCGATTAGAATCGACCCCTCGCCAAGTTCATTCGGTCCGCCCTCTTCGCATCGCCCATGACCAGCCCCTCGTCTCGTCGCGTCGTCATCACCGGTCTCGGGCTCATTAGTCCGCTGGGCAACACCATCGACGAACTCTGGGGCGGCCTCTCCGACCGCCGCAGCGGCGTAACCAAGCTCGACGCCCCGCAGTCCGCGGCTTTACAGACTCCGTTCGTGGCCCGTACCGGCTTCTCCGGAGACATCGCCGACTTCGGCACGCTCGAAGGCGACAAGAAGAAGGCCATCCGCAAAGGCCTGAAGGTCATGTGCCGCGAATGCCAGATGGGCGTCGCCGCGGCGGAGCGAGCCTTGCAAGATGCCGCGATCACGAGCGAAGGTCGCGATCCGGAACGTACCGGCGTCGTGTTCGGCACGGACTACATGCTGAGCGAGCCGGAAGAGTTCGGTTCCGGCATCGAGGCCTGCACGGACGAAGAACGCAAGTTCCACTTTGAGCAGTGGGCGCAGCAGGGCATGACGAAGATGACCCCGCTCTGGCTGCTTAAGTACCTGCCGAACATGCCGGCCAGCCACATTGCGATCTACAACGATCTGCGCGGCCCGAACAACTCTCTGACGCTGCGTGAAGCCGCGGGCAACAGCGCCATCGGCGAAGCGCTGCGTTACATCCAGCGCGATGCGGCCGACGTGATGATCGCCGGCGCCACCGGCACGCGCATCCATCTCATGAAGGCGGTTCATTCGGCGCTGCAGGAAGAACTCGCCGTCGGCACGAAAGACGGTCGCGAAATCGACGCGGCCGAAGCGAGCCGGCCGTTTGATTTGAATCGGCTCGGCATGGTCCTCGGCGAAGGGGCCGGCGTGATCGTGCTCGAAGAGCTTGAACACGCGCAGAAGCGCGGCGCGAAGATTTACGCGGAGCTTTCCGGCTTCGGCAGTTCGACGGCCGCCGATAAGAACCGCGTAGCCCTGCGCGACCTTGCTTTGGCCAACGCCATGCGAGCGGCGCTCCGCGATGCGGAAGCCACGCCGCTCGCCGTCGGCCACATCCAAGCGCACGGACTGGCGACGCGCACCTGCGACGAAGCGGAAGCGCGGGCCATTACCGACGTCTTCGGCGGCCTCAAAGCAAATGTCCCGGTCACCGCGGCCAAGAGCTACTTCGGCAACCTCGGCGCGGGGAGCGGCATGGTCGAACTCATCGCCGGCGCGCTGACTCTGCACCGCGACCAACTCTTCCCGACGCTCAACTACAAGACGCCAGATCCGGTCTGCCCGCTGAACGTCGTGCACGAACCGGCATCGCCGGGCGCTTCGTTCTTAAACCTCAGCGTCACGCCGCAAGGCCAAGCCACCTGCATCTACGCGAAGAAGTTCGCGTAAACACAGGTTGCAATATTTGCTGATTCGCGAGCGGAAGTCGACGTAAGTCTTGATTCGGCTGCGCGACTTACGACGATGTGCGCACTTGAGACGACGCGCATGCTGCGCACATCGCCGAAGCACTAGTGCGCACCCTTGTTGGTCAGCGCCCGACGCGCACTAACCGACTGCCTTAGTGCGCACGCCACTGCGCACAACCGCGCGCCCCATCGACGTAAGTGCTGATTCGCGGAAGTGACTTACGACGACAAACAGCCTTCTCCGCATCCGCAAGAAGGTGCGACAAAGCCGCGGATAGGGAGGACGTCAATCGGCTCATGTGCGCCGAGTTTTGATCGGCGTTGCAAAGGCCGAAGCGGAGCCTCGGGTCATGCCGTTCCCCGGCGGAACTTGGGAACGAGATGGCAAGTTGTCAAAGAACCGGCCCCGCATTTTCCAGTTTTCGGCCGCTGGTTCAAATCTGATTTCGGCCATGCCGGCTTAAGACTATGGAACGCTCCAGATGCGTAGCGAATGGTCGCTGCCGGCGCTGAGTAGTCGTTTGCCGTCCGGCGAGAAGGCCAACGAATTGATCTGCCCCATATGTCCCAAAAACTCTTTCACGAGTTTGCCGGATTCGACTTCGAAAAGTCGCAAGGCCGTCGGTATGTTTCCGATCACGCTTTCTCCGGCAGCCAGATAGCGGCCGTCCGGTGAGAACGACAAACACCACGGCGTGTAGCGTCCCTTGGGACACTGTACGATTTCGGTTCCGTCGTCCAATGAATAGATCCGCGTGATTCCGTCCTCCGCGACCGTCGCCAGTCGCTTACGGTCGGGCGACAGCAACGCCGTTTCCGTAAACCTCCCCGCGGCTTTCCAGGTTCGTTTTTCAGTCAACTCCGGATAGTTCCAAAACGTCACGGTGCAATCGAAGTTCACTCCGAGGAGCGTGTCGGCGTCGAGAAACCGTAACAGGATCTCCGGTTTCTTGCGATTCGTCGGCACCGTACGGGGCAGCCCGTCCCATTCGTCGCGCATGTAGACGACATGAAAGCGCCCCTTGCCGTCGCTCCCTACGGCGTATTGAAAGTCGTCCGTGAGCGTCACGGCGGCGATTGTCGCCTTGAGATCGACGATCGCCCAACGGCGTTGTTGCTCCGGCAAATTCAGACGTGCAATGTTGCCGTAACGGGTGCCGATGCCGAGCATGCCTTGGGCGGGGCGGTAGTCGAAGGCGCCCGGATTGCGGTACGGCAACTGAGACGTACCTCGTCCCCAGCGAGTTCGCTCACCCGTCTGCGGATTGATGACCCCTGCCACCCCGTCGCGATCACAAAAGAGGATCAAGTCGTCTCCTCGATACCAACTTGCAAAGTACAAGCCGTTGGCCGGGTGATCGAAGAGCAGCGTCTGGTCACCGTGAGCGAAATTGTCCGAAGCCCAATGACGGCGATAGTACAAGTCCAACGAGTCGTACCATACGCGGTCTTCGGCTTCGTAGCGAAGCTCTCCAAGTTCGTCAAAGAGCCGCTTGGCCGTGGCGCGATCGCCGAACAAGCAGGCCCAGCGAGCGTAATGCTGGACGTGCTGCGGCGAATCCGGAAAGCGCTTGCGCAGCGCTTCGAAGCCGGCTTGCAACGTCGGCCAATCGATGCCTGCTCCGGCGATGCCGGCGTCTTGCGGACGAAATTCGATTTCCTCGACCATCGCCGCGAACATCGCCGGGCCGTACTTGTCCTGCGTTTCCGCCAGCAACTGCTTGAAAAACGCCTGCACGCGATGCATGCGTTTTCCTTCCGATTCTTTGCGATATAGCCGAGAGTAGTGCAAGTAGGCGGCGGTCAACGCCGACGGCGCCCACTTGCCGGACTTCAAAACCCTTTCGACGTACGCGTCGACGAGGTCTTCGTCCCGGCGCTCGTAGTAGCCCATCCGCAGCGCCGTGCGATACAAGTCGGGCGAGCGGCATCCGGCCTGCTCGGTTTCGTAGACCAGTTCCAACGCGCGGCGACGAGCATCGTCCTGCTCCGCCGGCGATTTCGCGTAACGGCCGCTCAGTTCCACCGTTTCCGAATACAGCGCTGCGAGCGTCAGCTTGGCGGCCGCCGAGTCGGGATACTTCGCCAGCCAAGCCTGCAGTTGTTCCAGATAGCGGTCGACTTCTGCGGGGTCGGCGACGTCGTGTTCGGTAAAGCCCAGCGCTCCGCGGAGCTCCGAAAACTTGGACGCCCCGGAAGGAAATTGAGCGTCGTTTTGCAAATAGCTTTGCGCCCACCGTTCCAATTCCTCGTAACGTCCCTCGACAAGAAGCCGTTCCATTTTTGAGGCGATAAATCGACGCTGAACCGGCTCGCGCAACTTGGGGTCGGGTTCCAGCGCCTCAAAGGCCGGTAGCCGCCCGGCGTCGGGAACAATGACGCGGGGGGTAAGGCCTTTGAAAGTCTTCAAGTCGAACTTTTCGCCTCGTTTGCACTCGCGGAAGAACAGCAGCCAGGGCGTCGTGGAGTTTTGCAACTGCGAAACGAAATAGGTTTCCCCGGCGTACATCCAACCGGCCCGCATGATTTGCCGCAAAGATTGTTCGTCGGCCGCGCGCGGGTAGAGCGGGTTGTCGGGAGCGTACGGAGCAGCGATGAACAGGGGGCCGTCGGCGAGCGTTTCGAACGTCAGCGTGCCGTCCCGAAGCGGCGTTGCTTGCGGAGGCCGCGCCGGTCGTTGCGGCCGCAGCATCGTGACGACCGTGCCGCCGCTCAAATAAGCAGGGGGCGGATCGCGAAGGGCGTCTTCCGTCGATATGCCGATCGGTTCGGCAAGCGAATCTACTCGGACCGATTTGGGAGCGTCGATCGGCCGCAAGACGCGCCGCGGCGGCGGAGCAAACGGCCGGCGCTCCGGAGGCTGAGGTCGAATTCCGGAGTTGGGAATCGCCGCGCGAACGTACGGCGCCTGAGCCGGAGTCCAGTACCAGAAGTCGGGGCGAATCGGATTGTCGGGCTCGTCGTCGGCCGTGGCCGTCGAGATTCCGCAGCAAGCAACCAGAATCCAGAACCCAAGCATGCGCATCATCGCGGCGACTCCTTGAATGGCACGGTTATGACCGGCCGTGCGCCGTGGAGTCAAGAAATTTGCGAGGTGTTCGCCTTGTGCAACGAACAGTCGCCGGCCGACAGTGTGTCGCAGTGATTTCCTGCTATGTACGCCGTTTCTTCTTCACTCCTTTGCGGGCTCCGGCTTTCGGGGCCGTCGGCTTTTTCTTGCGGGTGTGTTTCGGCAAGGTGGGCGTGTGTTCGGCTTCGAGGAACCGGCCCAAGCGGTGATACATGTAAACGGCCATCCAGGCGCGGCCGTTGATCGGTTCGTCGGTGTCGACCAGTTTCGATACCTCGGCAATCGTGAGCGGGTGGACTTCGATTTGCTCGGCGCCGTCGAGACGTTGCCGAAAATCAGGCGGCGTCCGGCACGTGCAAAACACCATCACCACGGCTTCGTCGGTCATCCCGGTCGACGAATAGTTGAGCGGGCTCACTTCGTGAACGTCCACGAGTTCATAGCCCGTCTCTTCCAGCAATTCGCGCCGCGCCGCCTCTTCCACCGCTTCGCCTGCCTCGACCAATCCGGCCGGTACGCCCCATTCGTGATCCCAAATCGGCACGCGCCATTCACGCGTCGCGATGAGCTTCGGCTCCGCAGTTCCTTCGGCCACGCCGTCGATCAAGATCGGCACGATCAACACGGCGTCGGCCGAGCGAGCACCTTCGGGCTTCTGTCTCCTGGAGGCAAAGAGCCACTTCACGGTGCGGCCGCCGTGGCGAAACGTGCGGGCAAATAAGTTGAGCCACTTCTCACCGGTGATTTTCTTCGTGGAGACGAGCTGAGCTTCATTCATCGCGAGGTTTCGCTTTCCATTCTTCGTAGCGTTTCAAGAGGTCGTTCACGGCATTGTCGCTTTTGTCCACGTCGAGCGCGAGCCATACGCCTTCGTGCGGCGATTCCCCTTCGGCAAGCGGACGGTCGACGCGAATGCCCGCCGCTAAGCGCCCGCGATGATCTCCGCCGGCGTCGTCGCCGGCTTTCAGCGCCGCCATCAAGCGGTCGGCCACGGTTCCTTCGGTTTCTTCGTAAGCCTTGGCCATCGCCGTGATCACTTCGCGGCCGGCAAGCGTGTTGCCTTGCACGGCGTAACACTTGCCCGCCGTGTAGCCCCACCAATTGCTCGTCGCCGCGGCCAAAGTCGGGTTGTGATTCGCCGTGCGTCCTTGCAGGTCGATAATTCCCAATTGCCGCTGCTCCGGACGCGGATCGTGCCGTAGCAACTCGGTGAGAATCTTTTGCGGCTTCAGGCCCGTTTCGAGCATCACTAGAGCCCGGGGGCCGAACTCAGGGTTGTGATAGTGCTGCGTGCAGAACGCGCCGGCTCCGGCCTTCACGTAAGGCACGACCTTGCCGACGGCCGGATACATGCTGGCTACGGCCGCGCCGACTTCGCCGGTTTGCGGATCGCAGGCGACGATCGAGAACGTCGCGATTTTCGGTTCCGGTTCGCCGGCGCAAGCGGCCGAAGTTGTGAAGCGAAAAGCCGGCGAAACTGTCATGCAGGCAAGAATCGCCGCGGCTCGGGCAACTTTCATCATCGTCATCCCTCCGACGGCGTACGAAGTTGCGCCGTGTCGAATCAGGGCGGCGAGCCGAGGGCCGGCGGCGTCGCGCTTGCCGCACTGCGGCGCGACGACTACTGTTAATCGTCAGGAAGTCTGCAACTCCACGGTCGGGAACGAATATAGCATGCGGCCAACCGGACCCAAGCTCGACAAAGACGGTTTCCCGATTCCGCAGGGGTTCGACGAGGCGGGCGTCGAAGATCCGGCTCGCGGCGGCAACGCCACGGTGCGTCGCATCCGCTGGGTCTTGCGCATGGCGCCGGTGGCCGCGCTGTTGGCGTTTATCTGGACGCACTACGACGTCGGAGCGACGCTTTCCGACAAGATCGGACTGTACTTCGGGCAAGAAGCTTTGAATCTCTATGACCGCAGAGATTTGCCTCGTGCGCTGGTCGCGGCCGATCGTGCCGTACGGTGGAGCCCAAAGAACGCTAAGTTGCTGGAAATCCGCTGCAAGTTGAAGTTCGCAAATATGGAATTCGATGCGGCGCTCGCAGATGCTGAAACTGCGCTTGAGCTCAAGCCCATCGACTTGCGGTTGCACGGAATTCGTCGCACCTTGCTTCATTACCTGCAACGTCATCACGAAACTGCCGTCGCGGCCACGGAACTATTACAAAAGAAACTCGGCGATCGGATCGGCTTGCTAAACGATCGGGCCTACTCCCGTGCTCTGGGAGGATTTGAACTCCTCGAGGCGCTTGACGACATGAATGAAGTGTTGGCGAAGGAACCCAAGAATGCTTCCTACATCGATACTCGCGGGTACGTTCGGCTGAAACTTGGCAAATTCGATGAGGCGATGGAGGACCTAGAAAAGGCGATCTCAATCGTCATGAAGCAGCGTGACGAAGTGGAGGAATTCGCCGTGCGCCAAAATCCGCGTGGCGAGTTCGGTCGGATGTATCAATCGCAAATGCAAACTTTTGACCATAACCTGGCCGTGATGCTTCATCATCGTGGTGAGGTTTATGAGAAGCTCGGCGAGCAGAGGAAGGCCGAGGCCGATTTCCGCGCGGCCGAGCGCTACGGGTATAGTGTCGAGGAGGGCGTGTATTAGGTTGCCGTACCGATGTCTGTGTCGGCACTTCGCTCGCACTGCCGGCGTCGACTGCTCTTGTCCCTTGCCGGCACGGCGGCCTAAACTCGCCGCGGACAAGTTCTCTTTCGCCGCACTTTCCAAAATCTCCCCGCGATGGATCGCACCGGAGCTTTGCTCGATCGCTCATTGCCTACGGTCGCCGCTGCGCGCGCCGGTCAATTGAGCGAAGCCGAAATCGTGCGCTGCGGCGACGCCGTGTGGGAGGTCGCCGCGGAATGGCGGCACGTGCTTCTGCAAGGGGACGGACTGCCGATTGATCGCTGGCTTCGCGACGGTCGGGCCGCAACCGTGAAACGCGGCGCCGGCCGGATGGTGTATCGCGTCGATCTGCCGCATCACTCGTTTTTCATCAAGCATCTGCGCGACGGCGGGCTGCTGCGGACCGTCAAAGATTGGTTTCGCGTCGATGCCTGTCGGCGCGAGTATGAGAAGGCCCGCGAACTGGTACGACGCGGCGTTCCCGGAGTGCTGCCCGTGGCGCTGGGGCAGACGCGCCGCAGCTGGGGGCGTAAGGAAAGTTTCCTCGTCACGGAAGCGGTGCCGGCCGCATGTTCGCTCGATGAGTATGTCGACGACTTGCTTCCCAAACTTCCGGCACGGCGTCGCGTGTTTGCACGACGCAGGTTGATCGACGCCGTGGTGCGCCTTTGTGCGGCGGCGCATGAAGGGGGTGTGTTTCACGACGATTTGCACGGCGGCAACATCTTGGTTCGACAAGCCGCGCGGGTGCCGGGTACGGCCGCCTCCGAAACGTTGACGGCAACCGACGACGATGCGTCGCCTCAATTGTTCCTCGTCGACTTGCCCGGCATTCAGCTCACCGGCCCGCTTGACGAAGCCCGCTCGCGCGACAGCTTGGCGATGATTTGCGCGGGGTTCGCCGATCGGATGTCGGACACGGATCGTCTAAGGTTTTGGCGAGCTTACGTTGCGGCCAGGCCCGGTTTGCCGTTGGCCGACGCCTGTGCTCGGCGTGCGAAGTGTGCGCCGCAGCGGTACGGCACGGCCGGCGCATCGTGCGCCAGCGCGACAGCTGCGCTTGGGCCGACAATCGTGATTTCTATCGTTTGCACGATACGGCCGGCACGGCTCACGCGGTACGCGAACTGCCGCGAACACTCGTCGAACAACTGTTGCGAGCGCCCGAGAAGCTATGGCGCGAGCATGTCGATCGGCCGGTGAAGATCAGCCACGGCAGTCTTGTCGTCGAAGCCGAGTTGCCGCTGGTCGATCGGAGCATGCATGTGGCCGTGAAGCGGCTGCGACCGAAAACCGTGTGGAAGGCGCTCGCGTATTTGTTCCGCCGCGGGCGAGCCCCCGAAGCTTGGTATCGCGGGCATGCGCTCTTGGCCCGCGGTATTTCGACGGCCCGACCGCTCGTTGTTTACCAACCGGCCGGCGGCACGCTGTTTCGCGAAGGCTTTCTGCTCACGCAATGGCTGACCGTGCGCAAGACATGCACCTTTACGGCTGGGAACTGGCGACGCGCGATGAACGGCTTCGCAGTCGTCGCGCCAAGCAATCGGCCGCGGTGCTCGGCAAGCTCGTCGGTCGGCTGCACGACCAAGGTTTCTGCGCACCGCGATCTAAAGGGGAACAATCTTCTGCTGCGCGAGCGGGCGGACGACGTCGAGGCGTTCCTCATCGACCTGGACGGCCTACGCCAGTTGCGGCGCGTGCCGTTTAACATTTGCGTGAAGGGGCTGACGCGATTGGCCGTGAGCGCCAAGTTGCACCCCTGGATTTCGCGCACAGATCACCTGCGATTTCTGCTCCGCTACTTGCGCGAGATGCCGGAGAACCGCCGGACATGGAAAACGTGGTGGCGGGCGGTCAATCGCTCGCTCGAAGAGTCGCTGGCGGAAATTCGTGTCGCCGGAAAAGCGATCGCTTAGTTCAGCTTTCGAATTTCGCCGCGGAGCTCGTCTCCGCGATCTTCTCCGCTGCAACGCGCGGACCGCGCGAAGGCAAGCTCCGCGGTTAAATGCAATGGAAGAAGACGTTCTTAGCCGGCGGTCGCCGCCGGCTCTTCTTCATTCACGTTGGACAGATGCAACGGCGTCGCCGGTTCGATTTCCGTCGCCTGCGGTGACTGTCGCTCAATCTTCAGGCCGTCGTGCATGAACGTGCAGTTGCGGCCGGCTTGCTTGGCCGCATACATGGCCGCGTCAGCCCGCTCGATCACGGCGTGCGGCGATTCGCCGTCGCCCAACGCCGACGTGACGCCGCCGCTCACGGTGACGCCGAGCTGCTCCTGAATGCAAATCCGCATCCGTTCGCCGAAGATGCAGGCTCCGCGCAGCTCGGTTTGCGGCATAATGACCACGAACTCTTCGCCGCCGTACCGCGTGACCACGTCGGTCTCACGGGCCGTTTCTTCCATGAGTTTGGCGACGTTTTTAATGACGGCGTCGCCGCCGAGGTGACCTTGCTCGTCGTTGATCTTTTTGAAGTGGTCGATGTCGAAGATCGCCAGCGAGAAGCCCATGTTGTAGCGGTTCTTCATGGCGATCAGCGAAGCGAGCGTGTCGTCCATCGCACGGCGGTTGCAAATGCCGGTCAGCGGGTCGGTACGCACTTCGGAAAACGTCAGCAGATGATTCGTTTGCTGACGGATTTGGTCGTAGCAATGGGCCAGTTGCGTGGCCAAGTACATCGTGGGGCCGATAATCTCTTCGGCCTCGGTGCAAAGCTGACGCCACGCCTCTTCGCTGTGGTCGCCGCCCAGTTGATCAATGCGGGTCTTAAAACGGTCGAGGCTCGCGCGATGGCGGGCCAAGTCTTTGCGAATGTCGCCGGCGATGGCTTCCAGGTTCTTGGCCACGCCTTGCGCGCGTTTGATTTCGCGACGCGCTTGCGCTTCGGAAGCGGGGGGCGTCGTGCGGCGAATCCGTCCCACGACGTATCCCAAGAGCGCGACGATCGCCAGTGCGACCGGTCCGGGAATGCCGAATTGCGTGATGTCAAAAGCAGCTAGAAGCATCATGTCGGGCGTTGGTCCGCGGCGAAAGTGTTCGTGCGTCTTCGATGTCGTCGAGGTGCTGAGATCGGGAAAGGTGCGAAGTCGTGCGGCGGCGCCGGTTCTAATAACTGCTGCGCGAGCCGAAGCCGCGCATGCAGAATGCTCCGAAGGCTACGGAAGCGAGCAAGACCCAGAACCAGTCACGCATGTTGAGCGTGACGACCCAGTGCATAAAGTCGCGATAGAACTGGCCGACCATAACAAACTCGTTCGGCGGGGAGGTTGGGTGCGAAATCCGACACGGCAACTCTAGGTCATTTTGCGACGGCGTGCGGAACCGTCCCGCGCTTCAGGTGTTGCGAAGCGGCGAACCTGCCGCGCGTCGGCGGCGTCGTAACCGTTAAATTCGGCCTGTTCGCGACCCGTTCGACGGACTTGCGAGCCGACTGCCGAAAGCTATAATGCGAGACTTCCCAGATTTACGGGGACGTAGCTCAATTGGTTAGAGTACCGGACTGTCGATCCGGTGGTTGCGGGTTCGAGCCCCGTCGTCCTCGCTCTGCGAACTTCAAAAGGCCTGACGCTTCTCGGCGTCAGGCCTTTTTTGTTGCGGTCTCAAGTGCCATACGGCGCATAGGCTTACGGTGGTTCACCTCACGGTGATCCCACCGCGTAAGCAACGAGATGGTCACCGCCTGTCTGACAAACCGAGCCGCGAATCGATTTGCGGCATGCAAACCGTTTTCAGGGAATAACTTGCGGCGGTTTGACCGAATCATCATTGCAGCCGTTTGAAGAGTTTGACCCAGGCTGTCGGCCTTTCGTACCATATAGAATCCCCGCCCGATTGCCGGCCGCACCTGCCTGACCTTCCGCGCTCGAGCACCCCGCCGATCTACACGCGTGATGAAACACAAGCCGTTCTCGCCGCTTTGTCGTTTTTCGATCCGCCGCTCCGTTGCTGCCGTCGGTCTGGCGATCGTGTCGGCCGTCGTCATTTCCGTCTCCGCAAACCTGGCCTCGGCCGCCGAAACCGGGGCTCAGATTTATGCCCGGCTTTGTGCGAGTTGCCACGGTGACAAAGGGCAGGGGGGAACGGCCGAGTACGCCCAGCCGCTAACGGGCGATAAGCCCGTCTCCGAACTCGCCGCCTTAATCGATCGCACGATGCCGGCCGGCGAACCGGAGCAACTGGATGCGGCCCAATCGCATGTCGTGGCCGCGTACGTTTACGACGCCTTCTATTCGCCGATCGCGCAGGCTCGCAATCAGCCGGCGCGTATCGAACTGGCCCGCCTCACGGTTCGCCAATATCGCAACGTGCTGACCGATTTGGTCAGTAGCTTCCGCTGGAACAACCAGTGGGGAACCGAGCGCGGCCTGAAGGGCGAATACTACGACAGCCGGCACCCGAACAAAGGGAAGCGGCAGATCGAACGGGTCGACCCGGTCGTAAAGTTCAACTTCGGCGAAGGGAGCCCGCTGAAAGATAAGATCAACGCCGAAGAGTTCTGCGCAATGGACCGGTGCGATCTTCGCTCCGGAAACCGGCGACTACGAATTTGTGATTCGCACCGAAAACGGCGCCAAGCTGCACGTCAACACGGCTTGGAGCAACCCGGTGATCGACGCCAGCGTCCGCTCCGGCGACGATCGTGAGTTCCGCGGCAACATCTTCTTGCTCGGCGGGCGGGCCTATCCGTTGCGGATGGAGTTGTTTAAGTCGAAGAAGTCGAACGAGAAGACGGCTTCAATCGAGCTACTTTGGAAACAGCCGAAGCACGCGTTGGAACTGATTCCGGCACGCTGCCTGAGCCCGGCGAATTTTCCCGAGCAATACGTTTGCGGCACGCCGTTTCCGCCCGACGATCGCAGCATGGGCTACGAGCGCGGGGCGAGCATTTCGCAAGCTTGGGACCAAGCGACGACCGCCGCCGCGCTCGAAACCGGAAATTACTTCGTCCGTAAGCTCGATGAGTTTTCCGGTTCGAAGCCCGACGATCCGAAGCGACGCGAAAAGATCCGCGAGTTCTGCGTGAAGCTGGCGGAGCGGGCCTTCCGTCGCCCGCTGACCGACGAGCAAAAGGCGCTCTATATCGATCGGCAGCTTGCCGAGATCAAAGACACGGACACGGCCGTGACGCGTGTCGTGTTGGCCGTGTTGAAGTCGCCTCGGTTCTTGTTCCGCGAAGTCGCCGGCGATCCACGCGATTCGTATAACGTCGCGTCGCGGCTATCGTTCGGCCTGTGGGATTCGCTTCCCAATCGGCAATTGCTTGAAGCCGCGGCCCGCGACCAATTGAAGACGCGCGACCAAGTGACGAAGCAGGCGTGGCGGATGGTCGGCGACATGCGGACGCAGGGCAAGGAGCGCGAGTTCCTGCTGCAATGGCTCAAGGTCGATCAACATACCGAAGTGTCGAAAGATCCGAAGCAGTTCCCGGGCTTCGATGAAGAGACCGTTTCCGATTTGCGTACGTCGCTCGACATCTTCCTCGACGATCTCGTGCGGAGCGAGCAGAACGATTATCGCCGGCTGCTGAGCGAAGACACGGTGTACCTCAACGGCCGGTTGGCCAAGTTCTACGGCGCCAAGCTGCCCGACGGCGGGAAGTCGGAAAGTGACTTCCAACCGGTGAAGTTTGAACCGCAGGCGCGAGCCGGCGTGATCACGCATCCGTACTTGTTGGCTTCGCTGGCTTATACGGGCAGCAGTTCGCCGATCCACCGCGGCGTGTTCATTTCACGCAGCGTGCTGGGGCGATCTTTGCGACCGCCTCCGGAAGCGGTCGCTCCGCTGGCTCCCGATCTGCACGCTTCGTTGACGACGCGCGAACGGGTGCTCTTGCAGACCGAAGCCGAGGCGTGCCAATCGTGCCATTCGATGATTAATGCGCTCGGTTTCAGCCTGGAGAATTTCGACGCCGTGGGACGATTCCGCGACGTGGAAAAAGGCAAGCCGGTGGCGTCCGACGGCACGTACATCGCGCGTTCCGGTGAAACGATCAAGTTCCGCGGGGCCGAAGAGTTGGCCAAGTATTTGGTGTCGAGCGACGAAACCCATCGGGCGTTTGTCGACCAACTCTTTCATTACTTTGTGAAGCAGCCGATTCGTGCTCATGGAGCCGACGTTTCGGAACGGTTGACCAAGTCGTTTCAGGCCGGTCAGTTCAACATTCGGGTCTTGTTGGTGGAGATCGTCTCGGAAGCGGCGTCTCCCGCAAACGGCGACGACGCAGAAACCGGCGACGGCTAAGGTCGCGAGTAAGTAGTTCGGAAACGACGATTGAATCGCGGAGACAAGCTCCGCGGCTAAATGCTAAGGAATGCAACATGAGTGTTCGAGAAACGCGTCGTGAGTTCGTTCGTCGCCTCGGTGTGAGTGCCGCGACGTTGCCGTTTGTCTGGAACTTGCCGGGCCTCGGCTTTGCGGCCCAGCAACGTCGCAAACAACGACTCGTCGTGATGTTCAGCCCCAACGGCGTCGTGCCCGATGCGTTTTGGCCGAAGGAGGAAGGGGACAAGTTCACGCTGCCCGCGAGCTTGGAACCGCTGAAGCCGTTTCAAAAGCAGATGCTCGTGCTGCAGGGCGTGTGCGACAAGGTTCGCGGCGACGGCGACAACCACATGCGCGGCATGGGATGCTTGCTGACCGGCATTGAGCTCTTCCCCGGCAACATTCAAGGCGGCTCCGACACGCCGGCCGGCTGGTCGAGCGGCATCTCGATGGATCAGGAACTCAAAAACTTCCTGCAAGTCGACGCCGCCACGCGCACGCGGTTCGGGTCGCTTGAGCACGGCGTGTTGGTGCCCGACCGGGCCGACACTTGGACCCGCATGAGCTACGCAGGTCCGAACAAGCCGATTGCCGCGGTGGACGATCCGTATCAGATGTTCGCCAAGCTCTACGGCGACACGAAGAGCCAAGAGCACGTGCGCAGCGTGCTCGACGAAGTGCAGGAAGACCTGAAGAAGATTTCGGCCGCGGTGAGCGCGGAAGATCGGCGTTTGCTGGAAGAGCACGCGGCCTACGTGCGGACTATGGAAAAGGAACTGGCCGCCGAAGCCGAGATGAAGAAGAAAGATACCGGCCACGCGGTTCCCGAACTCGAGCCGGGCGTGCGTGAAGACAACGACCAGATGCCGAAGCTCAGCAAGATGCAGATCGACTTGCTCGTCGCGAGTTTCGCGGCCGACTTCAACCGCATCGCTACGCTGCAATACACGAACTCCGTCGGTCAGCCGAAGATGCGTTGGCTCGGCATCGACGAAGGTCACCACGAACTCTCGCACGAGCCCGATTCGAACAAGTCGGCCGTCGAAAAGCTGACGAAGATCAATCACTGGTACGCCGAACAACTCGCGTATCTCTGCAAACGGCTGGCCGAAACGCCGGAGCCGGGCGGACCGGGCAGCTTGCTCGACAACACGACGATTGTTTGGACGAACGAACTGGGCAAGGGCAACTCGCACACGCTCGACAACATCCCGTTCGTGCTCGTCGGCGGCGGCCTGGGCTTTAAGATGGGCCGCAACCTGAAGTACGACAAGACGCCGCACAACCGGCTCTTGCTCTCGATTGCCCACGCCTTCGGCCACCGTATCACGAAGTTCGGCAATCCGGACTTCTGCGGAGCAGGGACGCTGGATCGGTTGACCTAGCGCTGCTAGAGATCGGTGCTGCGTTGACGGGTGTACGTTGTCGGGCGAAAACGCAGGCAATCGTCGCGGTCTGGCCGGCTAGTTCGCGGAGCTTTCGCTTGAATCTTGTTCTGCGAAACTTAAGCAAATTACGGTCGTCGTCACGATGAGCACGACGGCCAGCATCTGCCCGCACCACCATATGAGTTCGAATCGAAAACCTGCGCCGGGCGACGCGGGTGTGACGATGAATATCTGTTGAAATCCCAGCGTCTTCTTGACGAAGCTTTGCTCCGTGATTTTTAACGGAAAATCGGCTTTGATTTGCAGCGACATCGTTAGTCGCTCGCCGTCGACGTTCGGTTGCTTTGGAAATCTGACGTCGGCCCAAAGACGCGTAGGGCGAGGCGAAGCATCGGTCTCTTTAATAATCTCATTTGACCATCCGTCGCGACGCGTCTTTGCTGCGAGCGGGAGTTTATCGGCGAGCTGACGATTGCTCACTTTCGCGACGGCTTCGCCGGTCCATCGTCCGTCAAGCGAGTCGATGGCGCTATCAAGGTAAAATCTTGATGTGTCGTCGGCGCCGATTACTTCAGGGAAACAAGGGTTGAGCGTCCAACCGAGAATCCAAGCGGCTAACGGCGCGGACGCCGAACAGAGAGCAGCGGTTCCCCAAACGACTGTCGTCGACTTCGTAAGTACGGACGCACGTGACGCTGCGCCAAGTTGCAAAGCCGGCGAGTATTCCACCGATGACAATTGCGGTGAAGCTAAATCCCGCTGCAGAAACGGTCGTGAACAAATGCCAGTACCGAGCAGCAACCGACAACGTGATCGAAGACAATGAGACGACCGCTGCGAGAATAACAATTCGCCGAAACGACAAACGGGCCTCCGTTACTCGTTATAAAGTCCAATTGCGACGTTTGACGCGGCTAAGTTTTAGCGCGCGTTGTCTGCGTTAAACACCGTCGTCGGAGCGCCTTCCGCACGCAGCGATTTGCACGCCTTCGATGCCACGAGCAGGCCGACGATCAAGAGCGCGCCGGCCATGAGTTCCCCTTCCCAGAACGAACGATGAAGCCGCCCGCCGGAGCCTGCTGGGCCGAGAGTGAGTGACGTTTTGTGTTTGAACGTCGAAGAGCGATTTTCGAAGCCTCCGCTCAACTCGTACGGGTATTCAGCCTTCACTTCCAGATTGAGCGCCAGTTCTTTACCCGCTAAGTCCGGCTGCTCGCCGAACTTCACGTCGACGTACATCCGATTCGTGGCGTTGCTCACGTTCTTGCCGCTGATCGTGTCGCCCCAGCTGGAGTCGTTCGTCGTTCCGCTGACGCGCGGCATTGCTACGCCGAGCTTGTCGGCGTTGATTACCCCGATCTTGACCCCTTGTCCGACCCACTTGCCGTTGATCGACGTGATCTTCTCATCGAAATAAATGCGTGCCGTGTCGCCGGCGCCGACCACTTCCGGATAGGTCGTCGTATTGGTGGGCCAACCGCCGAAGAGTTGTAGCGCTGCCGGGACTAGCGTCGTGACGACCGCCGCCGCCAGAAGAACCGCGGCCACGCGATGCCCCTTCTTCTGCGCGGCAGGGAATTGCAGCATGGCGTCGGGCTTGGCCGGGGTGCGCTCGTCGAGCCGCAACTTGCCTGCGTTGATGTTCAATTCGCTCTTCCGGCGATTGCCGTCGACGTTGCGATTCGGCGCGTACATGTTGGCCCACACGGCGATGAGCGCGGCCGCGAGCGTGGAAGCTGCGCCGACGTACGCGGCGGGAATCGTATGCAAGGCCCGCGACAGCCCGAGAATGAGCGACGCGATAACGCCGATCACTCCGATGATGCCGGCGATCCAGAAGCGTTTATTGACCACTTCCGCGGCCATCTCCGGTTGCACGGCGCCGCAAGCCGGGCAGGGGTGAAAGTCGACGTCGCTTTGCACGCTCTTGATGGCCGCTTTTTCCGCCGCCGCTTCGGCCGCCGCCGCCGTACCTCCGGTGCCTTGCAGATTGCGAACAAGGGTGTACGAGTACTTGCTCGCGCAGGTCACGCACGTGTGTTGCTTCACGCAGCGAACCGAAACCTTCGACGTGTAAGTCGTGGCCATAAACCGACGTGGTCCTTCTTGCGATGGGGCGGCGACTGAGGGAAAAGCACCTGGCTCGAAATGCGGGGTTCGGCCAGCGCGAACATATCCCACCCCGGGGGCGTTCGCAACGTTTTTCTCCGTTCCGCGGCGTGAAACCGGCCGTGTGGGCCTGCCGGTTGAACCCACGACCGTTTTCGCGATACTGGCGGTTCGAAACTGTGGTGATCCGGCGCGGCGAACCTGCCCCGGCCCTCAGGTTTTCCCCGTCGCACCTACTCCTCACGAGGAATCTGATCATGAGCCGCTCCGGCGCCGTAACGTTCAAAGGCAATCCGCTCACGTTGGCCGGCGAGGCCGTGCAAGTCGGTAAGGCCGCTCCCGACTTCAAGTTGGCCTACTACGAAGGGGGCCTGAAGGAAATGACCCCAGCCGACTTCAAAGGCAAGCCGACGGTCATCAGCGTCGTGCCGTCGCTCGATACGCCGGTATGCCAAATCCAGACCAAGAAGTTCAACGAAGAACTCGGCAAGCTCGGCGACAAGATCAACGCCGTGACCGTGAGCGTCGACCTGCCGTTTGCGATGAACCGCTTCTGCGGGGCCGAGAACATCAAGAACCTGAAGTCGCTGAGCGATTACAAAGATCGCAACTTCGGCAAGAATTGGGGCATGCTCATCGAAGAGCTGCAACTCCTGGCCCGCGGCACGTTCGTGCTCGATAAAGACGGCACGGTCGTCTACGCCGAGCAGGTCAAGGAAGTGGCCGAAGAGCCGAACTACGATGCCTCGCTGGCGGCCGTGAAGAAGCTGGTGGGCTAGCGCGTGCGCAAAACGGCCGTCGTCACCGGTGCGGCGGGGGCGCTCGGTCGGGCCTTCGCCTTGCGCCTGGCACGCGACGGCTGGTACGTCGCGTGCGTCGACGTGAACGAAGCGGAGAACGCCGAAACGCTCCGGCAAGTTTGCGCGGCCGGCGGCGACGGCCTGGCCGAACTTTGCGACGTGCGCTGCGCCGAAGCGTGGCGCATGTTGCATGATCGGTTGCGTGCCGCTCGGCCGTCGCTCGATTTGCTGGTGAACAACGCCGGCGTAGCGGTGCCGGCGAACTCGGCCAGTTTCCGCTCGACGATCTGGCGCTGGGTGCTGGAAACGAACCTGCAGTCGGTCATCGTCGGTTGCCACACGTTCGTGCCGTGGCTTCGCGAGAACCCGGCCGGAGCTCGCGTGATCAACGTCGCGAGCTTGGCGGCCTTCGCGGCCCTGCCGAGTATGGGAGCGTACAACGTCGCCAAGGCCGGCGTGCTGGCCTTGTCGGAAACGTTGCGCACCGAGTGGGTCGACACCAAGGTAAGCGTCACCGTCGTTTGTCCCGGATTTTTCGCCTCGGGCCTCGTCACGGCGGCCCGCATGGTTACCGAGGAACAGCGCAACTACACGCAGCGTGCGATGGACGCCGCCGGCTTCACGGCCGACGACGTTGCGGCGGCGGCCCTTCGCGCTGCGGAGCGCGGGCGAACGTACGTCGTGCTGCCTCGCACGGCCCGCGCCTTGTGGCGGCTCAAGCGTTGGTTCCCGCGACTATACTTATGGCTGCTGGCGCGGCAATTTCGGACTGCGCGGCGAGCGGGGAAGGCGTAACGCGATGTTGAGTTTGAAATCGAGCACGGCTCCATGGTGGTTGGGAACCGTCGAGACGCACGTGGAAGAAGTGCTCATCGACCATGCCCACTGCGAAAAGAAAGCGGCCGGCACGGCGCTCAACTTGATCTTTGCGTACGTCGATCGTCTGCCGCTGGTCCGCGAGCTGACGCCGATCGTCAACGAGGAAATGGCCCACTTCCGCTTGGTGCTCGACCTTCTCGAAGATCGCGGCATGCGGTTCCGCCGCTTGGTGCCGAGCAGCTACGGCCGCAAACTCAACGACCTCGTCCGCAAGCAGGAGCCCGGCAAAGCGATCGACCGCCTGCTCGTCGCCGCCCTGATCGAAGCCCGCAGTTGTGAGCGGTTCTGCTTGTTGCGCGATCGGCTGGCGGATAAAGCATTGGCCGAGTTTTACGGCAGTCTTTACGCAAGCGAAGCTCGGCATCACGCCGTGTACGTGGAGCTGGCGAAGCTCTTCGGCTCGGAAGAGGAAATTCGTACCCGTCTCGACGAACTCTCCGCCGCGGAAGCGGCGATCATCGACGAAGGGGACGATCTGGCGCGAGTGCACAGCTAGCACGCGACGCCGGCTCGATGCACTTCGCTCTTGGGTCGGCATTTCGCGGCTCGGTATACTCCCCGCCCGAGTTTCCAGCTACCGGCAGGCGGAGTTCGTCATGTTCACGATTCGCATCGTTCTTCAAGCGCGGATGGGTTCGGCTCGTCGGCCGGGCAAGACCGTGGCCGACGTCGCCGGCCGCACGTTGCTTGAGCGTTGTCTTGAGCGGCTCGCGGCGGCCCGGGCTTTGGGCGCGGCGTGCGTTCAAGAAGCTCGTTGGGAACTTGTCGTCGCCACCAGCGCATTGTCGGCCGACGATCCGATTGCGAGAATTGCCGAACGATGTGGGATCGGCTGCGTGCGCGGCTCGGAGAGCGACGTGCTCGACCGGTATCTACAGGCGACCGCAGATCTCGAAGAACGCGACGTCGTCGTTCGCGCCACGGCCGACAATCCGCTGTATTGCCCCGATCTCACGGTCCGGTTCGTCGAACGCCACCTCGATTCGGGCTCGGACTATACCGGTATTGCCGAGGCCCTGTCGCCGACGGTGCCCGAAGTGTTGCGCGTTGGCGTCTTGCGAGCCGTGGCGGCCGAGCCCGACGTCGACGACTACTGCTGCGAGCATGTGACGCCGTATCTGCGCCGCGGTGGTTCGATGTTCGCCGTGGAGCTGTTGCCGCAGAATTGGTGCGAACTCGATCCGTCGCTCCGGCTCACGGTCGACACGCCCGACGATCTCGCGAGGATGAACGCACTTTATGAGACGTTGCTCGGGCTCACCGCCGGGTGCGCATCCGAGTTTTTGGACGCGGGAACAAATCTACGGCGCGGCGCGAGCTCTGCATGCGGCGACGACTGCCGACGACCGGACGGTCTCATTCTCTCCGGCCGATCGACGGCGCTTGAAGTCGGCCGCCTAGACTGGAGACGGTCCTCGTTCGCCGTTGCAGGTTCGGCTGCGGCCGCGGCGGCCTCCTTTCGGCAAGCGAAACTTCGCCGAATGTTCCGCCTGCGGCAGGCGCGCCGGCGTGGTGAATTCACGGGCTCCCGCACGCCGCCGGTCGATCGTCGTCCGAATCGTTGACGAACCGCTGCGGCAGGCGTACCATCAGCGCAGCAGAGTATCCCTTGTTCCTCGTCGCGAAAGGGGGGCCGAACCATGCCTCTGTTCGAAATCGAGACCGAGTCGCACATCATTATCACGTGGGCTGCCGACCAGGACGCCGCCGCCGGGGTCGTGCATGATTGCTACCCAAACGAAAAGCCGCTTCGCATCACGAAGCGCCCGCGTGATACCTGGGTCATCTCCAAAGGCGCTGGGCATCGCCAATACGGGCGACCTCTGCCACACGGCTCGCGATTGTCTGCACAAAGCTCACGGCGACAAAGTGCACGCCATCCGCCTCTACATGCACGAAACCGGCACCGATCTCGAGCGGAGCCCGCAAGGTCATCGAGTCGAACATGGTGATGGGCTGGTAACGACGGGCGCTCGAAACGAGGCGCTTGTACAGAAGAGTTTCGAAGAAGTCTCAGCCCCCGGCAAACGCCGGGGGCTTTCGTTTGCGCCGATTATCGAGACGGCGGCGTCGTGATGATGCGAACGGCGGCCGGTTTTTTGTCGGCTTCGCTCAGCCAGCCGGCGACGTTGACGGCAAATCGGCTCACGCCGGCGTCGTCCCAGAATCGCTCATACAGGCTTGTGAAGCCGCAGTGCACTAAGAGGCGGCTGGAGCCTTCTTGCTGATAGATGCCGATGAGCGGCAGGCCGTTCGAGGCGACGGCGACCGTCTGCAAATAGCGGCTATTGATGTGGCTGATCGTGGTTCCCTCAAAGAGCGTTTCCACGTTGTGAAACAGCGGCAGCTTGGCGTCGAAGCCGGGAGTTTCGTTCTCACGGGCATGCAATTTCTGCTCGCCCAGATAATCGCCGGTGATCGTCGTGCCGGGGGCGATTGCGTCGAGCACGGCCGTCGCTTCCGCGGTAAATGGTGCGTTGTCGGCCATGATGCAGATCGCCAGCTTGCCGGTGCGCGAACGCTCGACGAGTGTGCGCAGATGCTCCTGCGGCAACCGATTCACTTCCGAAGAGATGAGCCAAAGCTGCCGCGCCCCGTCTAGTCGGGCGGCGAACTCTTCAACCGGCGGTAGCGGCGCGTTCAAGCGTTCGACGACGTAGCCTTTGGCCGCCAGCGCGCCGGTGAGCGGCGAGCTTTCAATTTCTTCGTCGACGTAAAAAGTGACGAGCACGATCTTTTCGCCCACCATCTGGCCGTCGACGATGAGATCGTAGGCCGAGCCTAAAAGGTTGCCGTGGCGATCGCGGCGACCGTCGGCCATGTCGCGCCGTACGCGAGGTCCGCCGAAGATCGTGTCGGCTTCGCGACCTGAGGCGGAGCCGGCAAGCTCGCCGAGGTCGCGTCTTGAAGTGGCCGCGGAACCGGCCGCCGAAGCGCCGGCCGCGCCTCCTGCGCCGGACGAGCCTGCGCCGATTCCCGTACCTGCTCCCGCCGCACCGCCTCCGGAAGCGGCGCCTGTTCCGGAGCCGCCGGGCACGCCCGTGGTCGCGCCGCCGCCTCCTGCGTACATGCCGCCGCCGGCCGAAGGACCGACGCCGGTCGTCCCGCCGAGCGACGGAGCCCGTAGCCCTTCGCCCCCTTGTAGCACGGTTCGCTCGCCGAGCGACGTGCCGGTTCCGGAAGTCACGGTCGTCGGGTTGGACGACGTTCCCGTCGTGGCGTTGCCCGGTTGCAAGGCGGCTCCGACGGGCGCCGCGAGCATGCCGCCGGCGAGTTGATTATCGGCGACGACGGCCGAGCCGACGGCGCGGCCTCTTCCCGGCCGACCCAAGACGTTGGCCGCGGCGGCTTCACCGGCGACGCCGTCGCCGACCGCGTCGGAGCGGCGCGTCGGCCCGATCGACGGGCTGCCGGCAATCGAGCCGCTCCCTTGTCCGAGCGGCGAGGGCATCGCCGTTTCGGCGGCCAGCGGCGATTGCGGAGTTCCTTGATCGCCGCGCGTCGTCGTCGCCAAAGGAGCTTCCATCGTCGCGCCTCCGCCGGCTCCGGAGGCGATCGTGGTCGGCGCGGTGGGAATATTGGCGGCGATCGGTTCAAAGCCCGCCGGTGCGCCTCCGGCGCTGGCGCGTTGTCGGCGATCGGTCGGCATCGACATGGCGACGGCATCGCTCGATTCGGTGCTTTGCGCGGGCGAGCGACGGAGCGGCCGCGGCGCCCGGCTCGAAAGCAATCGACGGCGAAACCATCGACGAGACGTTGCCGCTCGACGCCGCAGCGGATTGACGCTGCGGAGCTTCGACCGACGCTTGCGGCGCTTGAATCGGCATTTGTTGCGCGGGTGCGGCGGCCGGCATTTCAGCCGGTGCGATCGGCGCGGCTTCCGCGGCGGCGGGCGTGAGTCGACGAGCCAGCGCCGCCGCCGTGTCGGCCGCCGCCGTTTGATCGCTCAAGGCGCGACGTTCCGGCGCGGCCGGATCGACCGTCGGACGCGGCATCGCGGCGGCGCGAGAGGTTGAGGCGTCGAGCCGGCGAGCCGATTCGTTCGCCGCTTCCTGACGCATGACGTCCAATTGCTGCGAAGAGAGCGATTGTTGTTGCCGAGCGGCGGCGGGAATCGGTTGTTGCGGCGCGGCGTCGGGCCGGATCGTTCGCTGAATCTCCTGCCGAGCCCGAGCTTCTTCGGTCAGCACTTGGCTGCGCTCCGGCGTCGTCGGATCAGTGCGCGCCATTTCGACCGGAGCCACCGGCTTCACCGGAGTGGGATCGGGCACTTCGGCCGTCTTCTTTTCGGCCTTCATTTGCTCCGGGGTTTTCGGCGTGAGTTCGATCTTCGATTCTTCCCGCAGCTTTGTCTCGGCCGGCTTCGTCAGTTCTTTTACGACCGCGTCGGCCTCTTGCGGCTCGCCGACGTAATCGGGAATGACGACCGACACTTCTTTCTCCAGCCCGTGCGGCTCGTTCGCCGGCAGGTCCGCGTACTCCAAATACATCTGCCGCGAGAAGTAAATCAGGCCGATGTGAAACGCCAGGCTCAGGAACACGCCGAGCTGCATTCGGCGCTGCGAACTTCCGCGAAGCAGCGTGATGCCGCAAAGCAACGCCGCAGCGGTGCCCGCGATCGTGTAGAGCTGTATACGCGCGTTGCGGTACCAGAGGTCGGTCGTCCAATCGCTCGTCGGGCTCGTATAGACGTAGCCCGCCAGCGCTCCGGCGCTGATCAGCAGCAGCAGCGTGACCGGCCACCACTGCTCGTCGAAATCGGCGAGCTTGTCGGGAGAGATTTTGCGGACGATACGATTTTGATGGACCATGGCGTTGTGCCGCTCCGTCGAATGCCGTTAGCCGCCTGCAGATCCGGGGGCCGTGGCGATTCGGCAATCACGAATATTCGCCCGCGCGCAAATCCCCATCACGTCGACGACGTACTGCAACGCGCAATCCTTCGCACCGCGGATCACCACCGATTGCCGGCCGGGGTTGTTCGCCTGGGCTTGCCGCAATTGTGCGAGGAGCTCGGTTTTGGAAATGATTTGCCCGTTGATGGCGACGCGGCCGGCGGCATCCACGTTGATGTAGATTTCCTTCGGCTTGGAAAGCCGGGGCATCGCTTCGCTCGATTGCGGCAGCGGCACGTCGTAGTCGCGCTCCTCTTCTTCGAACTTGGCCGCGACGAGAAAGAAGATCAACAACTGAAACACCACGTCGATCATCGGCGTGAGATTCAGCTTGTTGAGCGCCGCGGATTTTTTGATTTTGACGGCCATGGAGAAGGTCTAAAGACGGAAGACGTAAGTCCGAAGTGGACGGCGAAAGGCGACGGCGGAGTCCTACTTCGGAACCTTCATGGCCGTCCGTTCGCTCGGGTGATCGTCAACGATCGTCGCCGCCGTGTTCGGCGCCGGACCGTGCGCGGCCGGGCTGTCGCCTTCGCCGGCAAGTTGCTGACGATTGACCCGCAACTTTCCTTCGAAGCGTTCCCATTGCGGCAGCATGCTCAGCACGAATTCGTCGAGATCGCGGAACAAGGTTTGAATCTTGCCTTCGAAATAGTGCGCGAGCACGGCCGCCGGAATCGCCACGCACAAGCCGGCGAACGTCGTGACCAGCGCCACGTAGATGCCTTCGGCCAGCTTCTCGCCTTTGTTAGTGTGCAGGTCGGCGTTCGCGGTGACGAAGAACGCCAAGATCATGCCCTGCACGGTGCCGAGCAGCCCGAGCAGCGGAGCGACGGAAATTTGCAGCTCGATCGGTCGTACGTTCTTGTAGAGCTTCGCCGCTTCGCGTTCGTTCACTTCTTGGAGCGTTTGTTCCAGTTCGGCGTGCGGCCGCCCGATCTTCAGCAGCACCGCGCGGATCACGGTCGACGCCGTCGAGGGGTACTTCATGCACGCGCGATAAGCGGCTCGCGGGTCGACGCCCCCTTGCCGTTTCGACAACTCGCCGAGTTCGTGCATCAACGGCGGCGGCATCAGCTTCCGGCGTCGCAAGCCGAGGAAGCGCTCGATGGCGAAGAGCACGACCAGCACCGAGCAGGCGTAAATCGGATACATCAGCGGCCCGCCGTCGTTGGCGAGCTGCCAGAGGTTGATCTTCTTCTCTTGCACCGGCGGGAGCGGCGCTTCGGTGGGCGGGGCTTGCGTGACCGGCGCGGCCATGGATTCGGCAAATCGCCGCTCGGCCTCGGACATGCCGGCCGTGCCGGTCGCCGTGGGTACGGCCAAGTTCACCGTCGGCAATTCGGGCCGCTGCGGGGCTTGGGCCAAGGCCGAACCGGTGCAATCAGCGCCATCATCATCGCGGCAACCGGCAACAGCTTCGTCACCACGGGCGGTAGCAAACTTCGACAAACCGTCTTCATAACGTTCTCACTTACGTCTTGCAGGCCGAGACCTGCGTCAGGTGTCTGATTCTATTTCGCTACGCTAGCGACCGAGCGCCGCCAATCGCTCTTTCGCCAACGCGGCTTCTTCGGTCTTGCCGAAGCTCTTCACAATTTCTTCGTACGACTTCTTCGCTTGGTCCAACTTGCCTAACACTTCAAAGCACCGCCCGGCTTCAAACTGCGCTCGGGCTTGCCATTCGGGATAGCCGTAGCCGTAGGCGACTTTGAAGAAATGCCGAATCGCCTCGGTGTGATTCTTCTGCTCGAAATCGATCGTGCCGATCATGTAGCGAGCCCGGGCCGCGACGACGTCTTGCGACTGCTCGGTCACTTGCTCGTACATCTGCTTGGCCTTGGCGTAGTCTTTCATGTGCTGCCAAACCCAGCCGCGCTCGTAGTTGATCTCGGGTAAATAAGGCGACTTCTCCGATTCGGCCGCCGCCTGGTTGAGCATCGTTTGCGCTTCACCCCATTGATCGAGCTGAATGGCGCTCTGCGCGGCGTGCAGCAAGCGCAGCGTTTTGAAATCGGGTTCCGCAAGATTGGTCGCGGCCTTGTATTCGGTCAGCGCGTCGGCGTACTTCTTCTGCTTGAAGAGCGACTCGCCGAGCATAAAACGGGCCGATTCCGTGAGCGGCCCACCGGCGTATTGTTTGGTTTGATAGCGGAACCATTCCTCGGCTTTGTCGAAGCGTTCTTGATGAAAGTAGGTCCAACCGAGGTTGTAGGCGGACTTCTCAGCAAGTTCTTTCGACTTCGCCTTTTCGCGAGCGTCGTAGAAACCGTCGACGGCCGCGGCGTAGTCTTTGCGGGCATACGCCTCTTCGCCCACGTGAAAGAGCGCCTCGGCCGCTTGCGGGCTGTCCGGGTAACCTTTCGCCAACCGGGCGAAGGCGGCGGCCGATTCTTTCGTGCGGCCGCCCGTCTTATGCAGCCAACCGATTTCGTACAGCACCTTCGACGCCCCGGCGTACTTCGGATCGCCGGCCAGCAAGTCTTCGAACGATTTCAACGCGGCCGTTTCGTCCTTCGCGCCAAGCTGCGCACGGCCGAGCCAATACAAGGCTTCGCTTCGATCGGTGCCGGTCGGTTTCGATTTGAGATAGGTGTTCAAATCGTCGATCGCTCCGGCGTAGTCTTTCAACTGTTCGCGAGCCAAGGCGCGGGCATACGGCGCCTTGACGGCCAGTTCCGCCGGCGGCTTCCCTTTGAGAAGTTCGTCCATCGCGCCGGCGGCGGTCTTTGCGTCGTTGCGTCCCAGCGCGGCCCAGGCCAGCCCGTAGCGAGCGTAAGGCACGAGCTTGCTCTGCGGGTAATCGTCGAGCACGCGACGGTACGCCTTCACCGCACCTTCCAAATCACCGGCGGCATAGGCCGATTCGCCGCGTCGATAAAATGCCGAATCGAGCAACGAGCTTTGCGGGTAATCACGAGCGAGGCGATCGATGGCCGCGTCGGCCGCCGCCGCATTGCCGGAAAGCCGCAAGGCCTCGGCCATCGCCAGCAGAGAATCGTCCGCACCCGAACGTTTCGGCGCGAGTTTGAGCGATGATTCAAAATCGGCGACGGCGCCGGTGTAATCTTTCAAGGCATGTCGACTTGAGCCGAGCAATTGCCGCGCTTCGGCCGCCAACGAAGCATCGCCCAAGCTTTCGACTTCCGAGGCGAGCGTCTTCACCACTTGGTCATGCTTGCCCGCGCCGACGAGCGCATAGGCCCGACGGACGATCCATTTCGGCCGGTCGGCATGCTGAGTGCCGGTGCCGAGGAGTTGGTCGTAAGTTGCGGCGGAGTCGGAGTTTTTGCCGTCGCGGAGTTGCGCTTCGGCCTTGATGTAGAGCACGTCGGGCGTGAGGTCGCCGCCCGAATTGGCCTTCAGATAGGCATCGGCGAACTTGCGGGCGTCGCCGTTGCGGCCGAGTTCCAAAGCCGTGAGAGCGCACAAGTAGCGAGCCTGCGGAGCCAGCGCGTCTTCGGGAAACTTATCGACCAAGGCTTGGTAGGCCTTCAGCGCATCGTCGCGCCGTTTCGGTTGATCGTACAGTGCGTCCCCCAAGTCCATCGCGAGCTGCGCGGCAAACTTGCCGGGCGTCTTATCGCTCTTGTTGTCCGGTTTGGCAGACGTCAGCAGCTTCTCCGCATCGGCCGGCTTCTGCGCCTTGATTAACGAGCGGGCCGCCCAATGGCGCGCTTCGGCCGCGGTGTCTCCCGCGCCGCCGGTCAGCGGCGACAGCGTTTGCACCGCCACGTCATATTCGCCGGCAAAGTAACGGCTCCGGCCCGACGCTAAGCGGGCCGTCGTGAGTCGGGTCGACTTGGGAAACTTCAGCAGCAGTTGATCGTACACGGCCGCCGCTGCGGCAAACTTCTTTTGGTCGTACAAGCAGCCGGCCTGACGTACCAGCGCGTAGTCGGCGTCTTCAAAACCGGGCGCAGCGGCCGCGGCGGCGAAGATCGGTTCGGCCGAAGCCGTATCGCCGGCGGCCACGAGCAAGTCGGCCCGGCGGACGTCGACCTCCGTACGTAGCGCGTGCTCCGGATAGCTTTGCACGAACACGGCGTACGCGGCTTGCGCTTCCGCGGGCTTTTTGAGCTCTTCCAGCACGACGCCGCGGGCGTAGAGCGCATCGGGCGCAGCGCATCTTTAGGAAACTCTTGAACGAAGCGCGCGTAGTACGGCTCGGCTTCGGCCGCTTTGTCGTCGGCATACAGCGACTCGGCCAAGTAGAAGAGAGCCTGCGGAACGTGCTTCCCTTCGGCGTGGTCTTTCAGCAGCCCGCTCAAGGTTTTCGCGGCTGCGGCGAATTGGTCGTTCTTGCCTGCTTGGGCGGCGTTGAACTGGGCCATGCCGAGCAACAGCTTCGACGACGCGATTTGCTCGAATTTCGGATCGGCCTTGATGAGCGTTTGCAGCTCGGCCGCGGCGGCGGCGTAATCTTTGAGCTGTAGCCGGCACATGCCGAGGTAGTGTCGCGCGCTGCTCACGCGGGCGTCGTCGGAGAAGTCTTTGACGAACCGCGACCATTCGTCGGCCGCCAGGTCCCAAGCTTGCCGATTGTGCAACGCCACGGCCGCGTTGAATTGCTGGTTCGCCGCATTGGCGTTTTGCGGCGCGGCGGCGGCTTGCGCGAAGGCCGACGTCGGCCCTAGCTGGAAGAGGCCGAGGCCCGAAAGGTCGCACCCCCAGCCTTGTGCCCAGAGCAACCCGCCGGCAATCGCGGCCGCGCGGGCCGTGCGTCGAAATGCGTGCAGCTTCATCTCTCGAAAACCTCGTTGCAACCCGAGACGGGCGTCTTTGTTTCGTCAGGTCGTTCTTACGGTCGTCGCTATCTCTTGTCGGAATCGCGGCGGCGACCGACCCGCCATTATCCCACGCCGCAGCCGGCCTGTTCAACACTCCACTTTCCGCCATTATCGCATTCGCGGCTAACCGTCGGGAGGGGCGAGCTTCGCCTGCCGGCAGGGTTTACACGGCCGGCAGGCCGCGGAACATGCGCCGGCGTGGATTCTTGCCGCGCACCCCTGGCTCGCGATAATCGACGGCCTTCGCCGCTCTTTCCCGCACGGTGTCCTTATGCATGCTCCGCCGCTTAGCCTGCCGCCCCGACGGCTGAATTCACGTCGCCCCTCTCTGATTGCCGCGGGGCTGCTCGCGGTTACGGCGTCGTCGCTCGTGATTTCGGCGACGATGTCCGCCGCCGCCGAGCCAGGACGGCCCCCGGTTGCGGCCTTCGAATCGGTTCCCTTCCAGGCCGGCCTAGGATTGCCGGGCGTCACGGCCGGGTACCGCGCGTTTCGCATCCCGGCGCTCGTGGTCACGAACCAAGGGACGCTGTTGGCATTTTGCGAAGGGCGCAAGACTTCGCTCAGCGACGACGGCGACGTCGATCTGGTGCTGCGCCGCAGCTCCGACTCCGGCCGCACCTGGGAGCCGCTGCAATTGATCCACGAAGAGGGGGGCGACTCCGTCGTGACGATAGGCAACCCCTGCGCCGTCGTCGATCGCTCGACGGGCGTCGTCTGGCTCATGATGAACCGTGAGAACGGGCGCGTGCTCGTAACCTCCAGCACGGACGACGGTGCGACGTGGGCCGAACCGCGCGACGTCACGAAGGAAGTCTCGCAGCCCGACTGGGGCTGGTATGCGCTGGGCCCCGGCTGCGGGATCCAACTCACCACCGCCGCCGGCCCCTATTCGCGACCGGGCCGGCTCATTATTCCCGCTAACCACCGCACGACCGCCGACCGTAGCGGCCCGAGCAGTTCGCACGTGATTTACAGCGACGACCACGGCAATACTTGGCAGATCGGCGGCACGGTCGGCCTGCATACGAACGAGTGCCAAGTGGCCGAACTCGGCGACGGCCGGTTGCTGATCAATTGCCGCAATCACTGGGGCACCAGCGGCAAACGGCCGGAACTCGCCCTGAAACGCGTGCAGGCCGAAAGCCGCGACGGCGGAGCGACGTGGCAACCGCCGACGTTTGCCGAAGCGCTCGTCGAACCGACGTGCCAAGCCGGCCTCATTCGCCTTTCCAAGCTTGCGACCGAAGGCCGAGCCCGGCTGGCATTTACGAACCCGGCTTCGACCAAGGCCCGCGAGCGAATGACGCTCAAACTCAGCGAAGACGACGGCCGAACTTGGCCGGCCGAGAAGCAACTCGTCCTCCACGAAGGAAGCAGCGCCTACAGCAGCCCGGCGGAACTGAAAAACGAGATGATCGGCGTGCTTTACGAACGCAACCGCATGCGCGAGATCGCGTTTTGCGCGGTCGATATCGGCGAACCCGATTGACGCCGTTCCGCATGCGGGAATGTCAAGCTTGTTCTTGGCCGGCGCAGGTCGTCGCTGTGGAGTCAAACTCGTTTTTGGCCGGCGTAAAAGTCCGTCGCTTCCACGAAGCCGCGTCGGTGCGTCGCACTGACGTTGCGCCGCTCGCCGAAATCGCCGCCGGCCAAAAGTTTTCTGGAATCGCGGGCCTCGATTTGGGAAACTACGTGGTCCGCGATTCCGCACCGAGTTTAGTCCTGCACTTCCTGCATGTGGTAAACGACGCGAAACCGCCGGGAATACGAACTTATCCGACCGCATCTCCTCTGGAATTAAAGTTCCGGAGTCTAAGGGAACGTCTATGCTCGATCGTCATCAACAGCGAGCCGGGGGTGTGAGCGACCGGAGTCTCGCCGCGCCGACTTTGTGCCCCGATGCGCGCCTCAAAAATCGACGTAAGTCTCTTTCGACCTCGACAAAATGGAGACAACTTACGTCGATTTTGATCTGCGCAGTTGCGCACTTGCGGGGGCGATTAGTGCGCATCGGAGCGCTTACCAACAGGGGTGCGCACTACGAGAGCAAGGTAGTGCGCAGCCGGCCGAATCGGATCGACGTAAGTGCTCGGCGAGGAAAAAATTTCCAGAGCAACTTACGTCTCTCGCTTGCCTTTGTCGGGATGCTCGCATTCGCGGCGCCGGCCCGCGGCGACGAGCTTGTGCTGGAGCCGCGGCTGCGGCATTTGCGTAACGCCGAGCCGCGGGAATGGGCCGAGTTTGCCGAGTGGGCCGAAGCGGTCGAGCTACGGTTGCCGTTCGAGGCGACGTCGAGCTTTCGCCCGCAATCGCTTCGTCTGCGGCAGCGAGATTTGAAGCAGCGTTGGAAGCTACAGCTCGACGGTCGTGATCTGGGGGACCTGCCGACCGACGAGAACGACACGACCACGCTTTGGTCGTTCGGTGACGATCCCCCCGCGGTCGGCAAGCATGAATTGCGAATCTACTGCCCGAGTACGACGGCCGACGACGTGCTGATCGGCGAGATCTCGGTATTCTCCGAGACGCGCGAGGAAATTCTCAAACAAGCGACCGTGGAAGCCGGAGCGGTCGACGTTGATGGACGCCCGCTGCCGTGTCGGTGGACGATCGTTGACGAACGGGGGTCGTTGGCCGTGGTATTGCCCGCCGCCGGGCAAATTCTGGCCGTACGTCCCGGCGTGATTTACTCCGGCGATGGTCGCGTCAAGTTTCATCTTCCCGCGGGCCGTTACACGTTCACCGCCTCGCGCGGCTTCGAGTATTCGGCGTCGCCGCAGTCGCTCCTTGTTCGCAAAGGGGATCGCATTCCCGTGAAGCAAACGCTCGAACGTGAAGTGCCGACTGAAGGTTGGATCGCCTGCGACACGCACGTGCATACGCTCACTTATAGCGGGCACGGTGACGCGACGGCGGAAGAACGGATGCTGACGCTCGCCGGCGAAGGAATTGAACTGCCGATCACGACGGAGCACAATCGTCAGGTTGACATTCGTCCGACGGCCGAGAAGCTCGGACTCACGCGTTGGTTCACGCCGGTTGTCGGCAACGAAGTGACGACGCGCGTCGGGCACTTCAACGTGTTTCCCTTGTCGGCGACGGCGCCCGTGATCGATCATCGCGGCGAAGATTGGGCGAGCGTCGGTGCGGCGATTCGCACGGCGGGAGGCGAGCCGATCGTCGTGCTCAACCATGCCCGCGACATTCACGCTGGCTTTCGTCCGTTCGATCCCGCGCGGCATGTGGCGACGACGGGCGACGACCGCGCAGGCTGGCAGTTGCCCGTCGACGCGATGGAGGTCGTCAACTCGGGAGCGACGCAGACCGACCCTTGGCGGCTGTTTCACGATTGGCTCGGGCTGCTGAACCGAGGGCTGAACGTCGCTCCGATCGGCGCGAGCGATTCGCACGACGTGTCGCGATACATCGTGGGGCAGGGGAGAACTTATATCCAAGTCGACGATCGCGAGCCGGGGCGCGTCGATACGGCCGCAGCTTTCCGAAGTCTGCGAGAAGGACGCGTGATGGCCGGTATGGGATTGCTCTGCCGTGTCACGGTGAACAAGCGGCATGGCCCGGGAGACTTGGTTCCTGCGGCGGAACGTTATGAGGTCGAAGTCGACGTGCTCGGGCCGTCGTGGGTGAGCGTGGACGAAGTGCGGTTGTACGTGAACGGTCGCTACGTCGAGCTCTCTTCGGCGGCATCCGACGACGTGACTTTGCCCAAGGGCGTGCGACGCCGACTGCGTTGGTCGCTCGGCAAGTTACAGCACGACGTGCATGTGGCGGCCGTCGCGCGCGGACCGGGAGTGAGCGAACTCTTTTGGCCGGTCGGCAAGGCCTATCAACCGACGTCGCCCGTTTGGCGCAGCTACGTCGTCGGCTGCAGCGGGGCGATCAAGATCGACGCTGACGGCGACGGGAAGTATTCGAGCCCGCGCGGCTATGCGACGGCGATCGTTGCGAACAACGGCGACGATCCGGTGAAAATCGCTCAAGGCCTCGCGACTTATGACGAGGCGGCGGCGGCGCAGACGGCAAGCGTGTTGCATGCCCGCGGGGGCGGACATTTTGAGCGTTTGGTCGAAGCGGCGGCGACGGCGAAGCCGCAAGTTCGGCGGGGCGTGACCGCTTACTTGGACGATTGGAAAGCTTCGCAAGCGTCGGAGGAGAAACGCTGACGGCGAACGCCCGGCATCGCCTATTCGGCGAGCAATGCTAGAGCGCCGAGGCCGTAGAACGTGTATTCCACGTCGGTCGCCGAGTCCCAAACGCCGCCGAGAAAGCCGCCGGTTTCGAGTTCGGTCGACTGCACGTAGCGGCGGGCCGCGGCTTTGTCGATTTCATCGAGCGCGCCGAGATCGGCGAGCGTCAACACCGCGGTGAACGTGCTGAGAACGTCGGCCACGGGGATGCGCGTGTTCGCGCGGAAGCCCCCTTCGTCGGTTTGGGCGTCGACGAGAAAATCAATCAGTTCGTCGCGGGTCGCTTGATCATAACCGTCGAGGATGCGGAGCAGCGCGGCGGCCGCGGCCGAAGGGTTCGTGCCGCTACGGGTCATCGGACCGATCTCGACGAAGCCGCCGTCGTCGCGGCGGCGCGAGCGGACGAAGTCGACGATGCGGCCCGGTTCCACGCTCGATCGGCCGATCAACTCGTTGCAGATCACGACGAGAAACGTGTTGTACGTGCTCGACGACTGACCTTCGTCGGTCTTCGCGTAGCCGCCGTCGGGGCGACGAAATCGCTCGAGCGCGGAGGAGACTTGCTCGCGCCAGCCGGCTTGCGAAGCTGCGAAGATGTCGATGCCGGCCGACATTTCCAACAGCATGCCGCCGTAGACGAGCGAGAGAAAATCGACGATCGGTGCGCTGCCCGAGAGCCGCGTCTGCAAAAACTTCGCGGCGCGCTCGGCGACGGGCCCGTGAAGCTCGCCGACCATGCCGAGCCCGCGCAGCGCGAAGCCGGTGTAGTAGAGATCGCTCGCCCCTTCACGGCCGGCGAATCCGCCGTCGTCGCTCTGTTGCTTCTTAAGAAACTCCGCATGGCGGGCGCGCGTCACCTCGGGGAGTTTGTCGACTCCCTGCGCGAGGCGGATCGTGACGTCTTCGAGGAAAGGGCGAGGCAAGTTGGGAGCGGAGAGTACGGAGTGAGGAATCAGCGAATGAGAATTCTTGCGACAGATTTAGCGGCGGAGCTTGTCTCCGCGCTCGCTCGGCGCCGCAGTCAGTTTCGTGCGAAGATCAAGCGGGATCGGAATGCTCTTGGGGGCGACGTTCTCGCCGACGCGGCAACAAACGGCCGTGATTTCTCCGCGCGCGACGGCTCGTCCGTCACAAGAAAATGCGAAGGCGTACGTGACGCTTTTCTCGCCGATGCGCGTCAGCGACACGTCGATATCGAGCACGTCTTCAAACTTGACCGGGCTCGCGTAGTCGCACTTCACGGCGACGCGCGGCCAACTGATCGCGCCGGCTTCGTCGTGCATCAGCACGCTCATGTCACGAGCTCGCAAAAACTCGTGCTCGGCTTCTTCCATGAAGAGGAAGAACGTCGAGAAGTGGGCGATGCCGGCCGCATCGGTATCGCGAAATTGAATCCGCCGTCGATAGCGATCGGCCGGCGGCGTCGGGAGCGAGGATTTGTCGGTCGAGGGTTCGCTCATCGCAGCGTCGCTTCCGAATGTATCACGGTGCCTTCCGAAGCGGCGCGACGGCGGGCTTGTTCGTCGACGAGTCGACGATAGAGCCCGATCGTCCGGTCGGCCATGCGGCGATCGTCGTATCGATCGTGAACGGCGGCGTGCCCGCGCTCGCCCAGCGTGCGGCGGCGATCGGCGTCGCGAATCAGCAGCTCGAGCTTGTCGGCCAAGTCGTCGACGTTCTCCGGTTCGAACAAGATGCCGCCGTCGGTATCGGCGATCGTCTCCGGATACGAGCCGTGTGCGGGCTGCACGACAGGCACGCCGTTGGCCAAGGCTTCGAGGATCGAGAGCCCTTTGCTTTCGCGATACACGGCCGGCACGCTCATCACGTCGAACGATTGCAGAATGCGGATTTTCTCGTCGCGATCCGGCTCGCCCCGATATTCAAACTTGTCGCCGAGCTTCCAATCGTTCAATCGCTCTTGGAGCTTGGCCAGATACGGCCGATCCGCTTTGCCCATGTAGCCGGCGGCCACGAGCTTTAGCGGCGGCAAGCCTGGGCGCTGATGCAGCTTGTGAAACGCCTCGACCAGCAGGTGCAAGCCTTTTTCAAAGCAGACGCGAGCGAAGTAGCCGATCGTCACAGGTTCGCCGGCGGCGCGATGTCTGCGCCGCGCGTGCCCATGCAACTTGAGACCATGCGGGATGACGTGAACCCGCTCCGGATCGATCTGCATGTAATCGGTCATGAAGTCGGCGTAGTATCTGTTCAGCGCCGTATACGCATCGACGTCGTGGGCCTTTTCACGCAGCAGGCCGCGGGCCTGTTCGTAGTAAGGCGGAATCAGCTTCTCGAGGAAGATGTCTTCGCCGGAAAGCGAGCAGACGATGGGGACGTTTAAAGCCCGGCGAATCGGTCCGGCCATGCCGACGAGCATAGCATTGGAAAGGTGTACGACGTCGGGCTTTTCGGACTTGAGCCAGGCGATGAGCTTGTCGAGCTCGACGCGTTGCCGACCGTCTTCCCCTTGGATCATCGAGACGGTGAGCGGCGAGAGCTTCTCGGCCTGCACGCTCGAAGCGAACCGGCTGACGACGTTGAGCAGCGATTCCGAATCGAGCATGCGTTTGATGAAACGCGGCAGCTTGCCGAAGGCCGGCGAGATTTGCTGCAAGTAAACGTTGATGCCGCCGTACATCATCGGCGGGAGTTTGCTGACGTTCGCCTCATCGGTGCGCAGCGGCGTGTACGTAGGCACCAGCAACACGTCTTCGCCGGCCGCGAGCATGGCGGCGGCGAGCGTGTTGTCGTGTAAACACATTCCGCAGTACATGCCTGCGGCGCCGGAAGCGAGGTAGATGATCTTCATGCGAACGTAGCGAGCGAACGGGAATCGGCCGGAGTTCCCATTATACGACGAGCGACCGACGTCAGCCGGCCGTTGCGGGCGTGCGGCGAATCGGCCGCTATTTTGCGACGAGCGGCGAGGAAACTTCCAGCAGTTCGATCGCCGGCTGGGTTTCAAAATCGATCATCGCCGTGCGGCTGTAGATTGTCGTCGGAGCGGGCATTTCGAGCGCTCGGCAAAGGTCCGGGCCCGGCTCGATGCGCCAGAGCGCGGTCAGCCGAACTTGCATGAGCACGCCGTGGTTGATGAGTACGCGACCCAGCGGCGTGCGCTCGGAGACGACTTCCTCGCGAACGTCGGGCGCGAGATAGTCGAGATTCAGGCGGACGAGACCGAATTGCACGACGCGCTTCATGCGCTGTGTGCGGAGACGAATCTTGCGCGAGTAATGTCGACCGTCCGTGCGGCGGTTGAGCACTTCCACGTCGACGGGACTGTTGTGAAATCGCTCCATCGCGACGGTCATGTGCGAATGGTGGGCAAGCAATTGCCGCTCGCCGGCGGGGAGCGAAGCTTCGTCAACTCGCGCGAAGCGTCCCAAGTCGGCCACGGCCAATTCAGCGACGACGAAGTTCGACGTGATCGGACCTTCGGCAGGTGCGGCGTAGAACAAGGCCGCCAGCGTCGCGAGGTCGGGAGATTCCGGCATATGCAGGTGCATGGCTCACCACAAAAGTGCGAAGGACGCGGACAAGGAACTCCTGGGAGAATTCCTCGGCTCCGAGCGCTCTTCGTGCCTCAATGGTGCGAAAGATTTCAGAAAATTAGGCGGGACGGCCGGCGAGAGGCCGAGAATTTCGACGGCGACCGGTCCGTTGGCGGGGGATGCTTCGGCGGCGGGACGTTCGAGCACGGTGTCGATCAGATAGTAGAGCAAGCGGCGCAATTCTTCCGGTTCGACTTCGTCGGCCAGCGCTTCGGCGCTCTTGGTACTTGTCGACGAGCTTCTCGGCCTTCTCGAAGACGCCGGCTTCTTTGTAGAGTGCGCGTACTTGGGCAATGAGTTGGGGCGAGGCCTGCTTCTGCGAAGTGAGCGCGAGCAATTCGGCGCGGCGGTCCGGCGCGAGGCCTTCCAGGGCAAGAGCCCAGAGTACGGTCGGTCGACCGCCGAGCACGTCACCGCCGGCCAAAAGCTTGTTGTGATTGTCGCCGCGCCAGTCGTCGAGATCGTTGAGGATTTGGAACGCCACGCCGAGATGCCGTGCGAACTGGCCGACCCAAGCGCCGGGCTTAGCCTCGGCCTTCGCTTTGCCGTTGGTCGCGGCCTCGGAAGCCGTGGTATTGGTCGTTGCGGCCGCCTCTTCCTTCCAGCCGCCGAGGCGCAAGCCGGAGTAGAGCGCCGCTTCGAAGGCCGGCGAAGTCTTCAGAGCATAGATCTTCAGTGCGTCGAGCGGGGCGAGCTGTTTCTGTAGCGAATCGCGCCACAGAAGCTCGGCTCCTTGCCCTTCGCTGAGCTTCATGTGCGCGTCGGCCAGCCGATCGAGAATATCGGCCGCGACGTCCGGGCCCATGGCGCGTGCGTCGCGCGAAATGAGCCGGTAGCCGAGGCCGATCATGTAATCGCCGACGTTGATCGCCGTCGGGATTCCGTACCTGCGGTGAACGGTTTCATCGCCGTAGCGGAACGCGTCGTCGTCTTCGATATCGTCATGGACGAGCGAGGCCTTATGAAAGGTCTCGATCGACATCGCGGCCCGCTTCACGTAATCAGGAACTTGCGCGAGGTGCGCGGCGCCGTCGGCCGAAGCGCCGCGAGCGCCGGTAAGAGCGTCATAAACGGCAAGCGTGATGAAGGGGCGTGAATGCTTGCCGCCCTTCGCGAGAAAGTCGTAGGCGATGGCCTCCGTACCGGCGACCGGATCGAGCGCACCGATGCCTTGGCCGTTGACTTCGGCGAGTCGCGGACCGCCGCGAAGGCGCGGTACCAAGCGTTCGAGTTCGGCCACCTCGAACATACCGGCCGCGGTGCGCATGAGGTGAACGTAGCTCTTGGTCTTCACTTCCGGCTCGGCCTGCCGAAGGTTGACCATTTGCATGACCAAGTCTTCGTCGACGCTCGTATTGCGGCAGTCGCTCGACAAGAGCGGCACCGCGGCACAAGGAATGCCGGCCAAAAGGATCTTGTCGATCGCTTTTTCCAACACGTTCAGGCAGGCGACTCCGCAGATGGCGTCGACATGTCCGCCGACAATGATTTTTAGGACGATCGGGGAACCTTCGGCCACGAGCACTTTGTAGCCAAGGTCTTCCGCGGCGGTGCGGAAATCAGCGATGCTGCACGCCCCGCACTTGCGGCAATCGAGGCCGAAGTCGTCATAGTCGGCCGGGCAACCTTCGGCGTGCTTCAGGCAGTGCGGCAACAGGAACAGCCGGCGATTGAACGGCACGGCGGCGACTTGGCTTTCCCAAAATTCGCCGGCCATGACGACCATCGTCCAGCCGAGGAAGCCTTCGGGCAGGCCGGCTTCTCCAAGCGTGCGGCGGGCGATCGCCTCAAGCTCGTCCTTGGTGATCGGGCGGGACTTGTCGAGCTTGGCCGCAACTTCGCGACAGCGGGCACGCAGCGCATCACGCTGCTCGCGGGTGCCGGGGACTTCTTTGAGTTTGCTGGTATCGCGACGCTTCGACTTCCGTTTGCCTTCGCCGTTGCCGTTTGCCCCGGGACCGTCGAGGCCGGCAGTTTCCGCGGCCAAGCGTTCGGCCGGCGAAAGCGTATCAGCCAAATGGACGTGTCCGGTCGGGTTCAAAGGTGCAGTCGCCAAGAGAACCGAACTCCGGGTAGTAGGGCGGGTGGGCGGGGGTCGGCAGGCGTTAGGCGTCAGACGCCTTGGGCCGGGCCGGAGGCGGCGGGCAGTGTGTCAGGTCCGCTCGACTCGACGACGGCACGCAGTGCGCCGACGGTAAAGATGAGCGGATAGAGCTTCTCATAATACCACAACTTGGCGAAGTAGAAACCAATCGGGCTCGGCTCATGAAACCGGTCGGTTTCCACGGCTTTGACGAGCCAAAAGGCCCCTCTTTCTACGGCCTTTTGTGCCTCCGGACGCGATGAGGCGGCGGCACAGAGGGCTTCAACGACGACGGCGGTTTCTTCGACGGAGGACGTGGGTGGATCAGATGGGGAATGAGTGGTGATCGTATGGGTTTGCCGCGCCGCACTCGCGGCTTGGCACTCCCCACTCAAACCTCGGCCTCCCCAGCCGCCGTCGGCATTTTGCTTGGTCAGCAAGTAGTCGATGCCGCGCATCGCCGGCACGTCGCACATACGACCGAGATCGCGATAGGCCAACAGCACGCGGGCCGTGCCGTAGAGCGGGTTCTCATCATCGTCGCCCCATTGATTGCCGAACCAGAGTGGGAGCCACGAGCCGTTGCGGCGTTGCTGCCGTGCGAGATACCTAAAACCTTGATGGATACCCGTCATCGTTGCATCCATCTCTCCATACACTCCCAAGATGCCGTCGGTAAAGCCGTCCAAAGCTCGAATGACATGCGCCGTGAGGTCTGTTCCACTGCGATCGAATGGAAGCTTGCCCCAACCACGACAAAAGGTCGGCCAACCTTTATCCCGATTCTGCAGGGTTAGCAACCAACTGCAGCATAGTTCTTGAGGCCGTTGGATTGACTCGAGAGACGAATCGTTGGCTGCACGGCAAAACTTTTGAAGCGCAAGTATCGCACCTGGCGTATCGTCCGCGTCCGGCACCGCACCGCTCAGGTCGCTCCAGCCCCAGCCGCCGGGATCTGCGCCGGTGAAGGGATGGCGTTCGGTGTGTTGGCACGAGAGGAGCCAATCCAGAAGTTGCGGCGTCAGGTGCTCGGTACCGTCGCTGGTTCCTAGGGCGTTGATCGAGAGCGTCGTCACCCATGTGGCGAGGTTCGTATCGATCGGCCAACTGCCGTCGGGACGGACCGAGTCAACAAGGAATTTGAGCCCGAGCTGTGTGACCTGATGATCGTGCCGGCCGATGCTCGCCAAGCTCATCACGACGAAGCTCGTCAGCGGCGTGGCCTCCAAAAAGCCGCCGCTGGCCGGTTGCATCTTTTGGAGCACGTGCAAACTACGCTCGACCGAGATTGCGCGAATGCCGCGCGCGATCGGATTCCACGGCTTGTCGTGAAAGTACTTTGCCTGCCCGATGGCCACAAGCGCGGGAATAGCGTAGCTCACCACAGGGAGCTGGGCGAAGCGATACCACGATTGCGGCAGGCAGGCCGCTTCAAACGGCAGGGCGCTCACCTCACGCCACGGCACGAGGCCGGCCAGTGCGCAGTTGGTGAGAATCGGTACGGCGAAGGTCTTATCGCGCCCGTAGCGTTTGCGGAGGCCGGAGATGCCGCCTTGCGCGGCGATGTAATCATCGGCGCGTCGCAACGGGATTTCAAATTCGTCGGCGCGGGCGGCCAGATGGACAGCGGCTCGCACGAGCATTGTCGTCGAAATATTCGACAGGCTTTTGTCGGTATCGCCCCAGCCGCCGTCGGGGTTTTGACGAGCGAAAATCCACTGCAGGCCTGCGGCGATCAAAGCTTCGTATTGGGCGCGAGTCGCGGCATCGGCATTGCGGGACGCGATCGCCAGTGCGCTGCAGGCCGTGGCCGTGCTCAATGCGCTGGAAGAAAGTTCGCCGACCCAATGCCCCTCCGGCACCCGCTCCGCCAGCAGCGCCTCGCGGGCCTTGGCATACGCATTCAATAGTCGTGGACGGTCGATCATGCGAAGTATCGTAGTTGCCGTATGTTGCGGCGACCACCCGCGTTGCGGCGGTGCCACGAGTGGATTCATCGTCTATACTGAAACTATCGCCGCTTGCTCCCTGCGACTCGTCGGGTGCTTACGCTCGTCGGTAACAATTCGCTCTCCGCTCCAGCCTCCTAGCTCTCAGCTCTTCGCATGTATCTTCGCCTCGCGAAACGGGCTCTCCTCGAAACCGACAAACGTCTGGTATGGAAGCTTATTTGGAATATGGGAGCGAAGGGGGCGGTCGCTGTTTGGAAACATAAGCGGCGTTTGAAGCGGGGCGAATTTTTCCCGCCGTTCCTCTACATCTCAATCATCAATAGCTGCAACCTGCTGCCAAGGGTGTTGGGTCGATGTCGCCGCAAAGCAGCATGTCATTGATCTGCCGGCCATTGATCGGCTCATCGCCGAATCGAAGCAGATGGGCAACAGCTTTTTCGGCATTCTCGGCGGCGAGCCGTTTATGCATCCCGAGGTGCTCGAGATTTTCGAGCGTCACTCGGATTGCTACTTCCAAGTGTTCACCAACGGCCAATTGATCGACGACGCCGTCGCCAAGCGGCTCCGCAAGGCCGGCAACGTGACGCCGCTGGTGAGCATCGAAGGAACCGAAATTATCAGCGACGTCCGCCGCGGCCGGCCGGAGGTTTACAGCCGCTCGATGGAAGGGCTGCACGCTTGCCTGCGGAACAAGCTGCTTACGGGCGTTTGCACGAGCTTGTGTGCGACGAACATTGACGACTTGCTGACCGAACGATGGGTCGATCGGCTCATCGAGATGGGCGTGATGTACATGTGGTACCACACGTATCGCGCCGTCGGCCCCGAGCCGCATCCCGAGCTTTGTTTGACGCCGGAGCAACAGCGGCGGACACGACAATTCGTCGTCGACACGCGGGCCACGAAGCCTATCGCCGTGATCGATGCGTACTACGACGGCGCCGGCAAGGCGCTTTGCCCCGCTGCAACCGGATTCACTCATCACGTCAGCCCGTGGGGCGATATCGAGCCGTGCCCGATCATTCAGTTTGCGAAGGAAACCATTCACGATGCTCGCCCGCTGCGCGACGTGATCGGGCAATCGGAATTCCTGCGAGACTTTCGTCAACTGGCGGCTACCAGCACGCGCGGCTGCATTGTGCTGGAGCGTCCGGATCTCTTGAAAGAACTTGTGGTGAAGCACGGTGCGAAAGATACGACCGTGCGCGGCACGGCATTGGCGGAACTCGACGCGATGGAATGCCGCCCGTCGCAATACGACCCGGGGCATGAAATTCCGGAGCGCAGTTGGGCCTATCGGCTTGTGAAGAAGTTCGCATTCAGCGACTTCGGCGCCTACGACGGCGGACTGAATTACGTCGTGCCGGCGGATGCGCAACGGCAACGCACCGCGCCTTCAAGCGGCATGTCGAACTCTGTGCCGGTTGAAATCACGATCGGCTCTCAAAACACCTAACCGTAGTCTCCGGGCTCACTGTGCGGGGACGGAATATGGAAGTAGGGATCATTTGCCGGAAAGAAAACTTGCTGGCAAGATGTAATCCTTTCGAGTATAAGCTCACAACCTGTTTCTACTAGGTTGTCGCCTACCTGGGATCTTCGATGAACGAAGTTAATTTCAGTTTGATCGCTCAGAATTCTTCAGACCCGCCGGCCATTTTCGTGATCGCGATCTTGGCACTGTTAGTCGTCATGTTCGCGGGAATGTGGAAGATGCTGGAAAAAGCGGGCGAACCGGGGTGGTCCTGTCTTGTTCCGATTTACAACTTCGTCGTCCTGCTTCGCGTGGCCGATATGTCGTTGTGGTGGATCGTCGTCTTTTTGCTCGCCGCGATCCCGTTTATCGGCCTTATTTTTGGCCTCGTCGGCGGCATTGTAATGGGGTTAAGAATTGCCGAGCGGTTCGGCAAGGGGACAGGCTTTGGCCTTGGCCTCGCCTTCCTCGGATTTATTTTTTACCCGATCCTTGGGTTCGGCGACGCCGAGTATCAAGTCGAGACGACTCCGGTGTACGACGGGAAATTTAATCCGCCTAACCTCCGCGACTTCTCTTAGCAAAGACGAGCGCTCTCTAGAGGTCGAGATCGTCCAAACTGTCCATAAGCTTGTCGAGATCGTCTTTTGGTGCGGCAGGCTTTTCGGTTTGGCGTTTGGGAATTCCTACGGCCATACCGACGGCGGCGCGGCCGGCATCGACCAACTCCACGTCGCGCTCCAGCACCGCTTGTTCGAGAGCGTCGGGTGCTCCGAAGAGTTTTGAAAGGTCGATCTTGAACGACCCGGCCGAGCCTTCCGGACTGCCGGCGATCGCCGGAGTTTTGTGCTGGGGGAAGATGATCGCGTTTTCAGGACAGACGCGGCTGCACGCGGGACAACCCTTACGGCAGTTGTCGGGCTGTTCCACCAAGATCGTATCGACCTTGTCGACGCCGTAGACGCCGAACAAGCAAAAGTCGATACACTCCATGCAGTTCGTACAGCGGGCGTAGTCTATGACCGGGTACCAGCGCCGGTTCGATTCTTCGGCGATGATCGTCGGTTGTCCGGTCGCCGGAGATTCAACGCTCGGCGGCGCTTTCACCGTTGGTGAAGGAGGCGGAGAACCGTCGAGCTTGCCCTCGACATCAACGCCGCTCACGGAGTTCGTCGGCATCTCGAAGCGAGCCTGTTGAGCAGGCGTCGGCGAGCCGCCGATCCAGTTCATCAGGATGTTCACCGGCTGCGCTTCGGCGAGCTTCTTGATGCGGAGGATTTCTTCGACGAACGGGCCGGCAGCCGGGCGGGCTTTGAAGTCGAGGCAGTAGATCGTGCGATTCGGCACGTCGCGCGAGGCCAAGACGCGCGGCTTGTCGTCGGCCGCCGCGGCTTCGTCGCCGTCCGAGTCTTCCTCCTCGTCTTCGGCTTCGTTGACGAGTTCGACCTTGCCTTCGCGGCCGCGGATGCCGTTGCGGTCGAGCGTCCAGAACGCGGCCCGACTGAAGAGCCAGCTCACGACGACCATGTCGCCCGGGATGCCTTGCAGACAAAGCATGCCGGTGCCGTCGGGCGTGAGGTCGTACAAGTGCGGTACGACCGTGACTTCGACGCCGCGCTCGAACAATAGGCCCGCGACGACGTCTTCCTCCAGCTTGCGCTTGGTCGGATTGGCGCTCTGTCCCTGCGATACGACGACGGTCAACTTACGCGGCATGATGATCTACAACGGGCCTTGGCTGTACTACGCCGGGCGATTTAATGACGAACGACGAAATCCGAATGACGAAGGAATTGCGAAGCACGAACGGTCGAAGTTGAGGGCCATAGCGCCTCATCATTAGACATTAGTCATTCGAGCTTCTTTCGTCATTCGGATTTCGTTATTTGACGTTCATCTTACTCGTTCATCTGCCCTTTGATCGTCTTTTCGGCAATTTTCCAAGCCGCCGCGAGGTGTTCTTGGTACTGTTCCGGAGTGAGCAGACCGGCGTCGTCGCATTCCATGGCGAACAGTCGACCGAGGCCGTAGGCGTCGACGTTGATCGGCGTCGGGTCTTTCATCAGCGCGAGATTGAATTCGGTGAGCGTGCCCGAGGCGGGAGCGTAGAGTTCGCTTTCCGCTTTGCTGCTCTCGATATTGCCGATGGCCTGCTTCTCTCGCAGGCGCGTCGGGGCGTCGACCGACCATTCGAGGAAGTAGACGTCTTGCAGCAGCCGCACGGCGTAAGCGGAGAAGCCGAACCACACGGCGGAGCCTTCGCGTTTGGCCCACATGTGGTTTTTGGCGTACAGCCGATCGGTCGGAAACTTGGCGGCGAACTTGCCCATCATGAAGACGAGCTCGTCGCCGTCGGTCTGGCCGTCGCTCATGTGTACCGGACACCTTGCATCTCGGTCTCAAAGAAGGCCGGCAGTAGGCCGTCGACGCAGAGCAATCCCTCGCGCGAGAGTCGTACTTTGTCTTTGTCGTAGGAGAGCAGCCCTTCGTCCCGGTACTCGTTCCATACGCCTTGCCAGCGGTCGATGACGTCGACGCCGAACTTGTCACGGAAGTAGGCCAAGTCGAGCGAGCCGGTTTTCGTTTGCAGGATCAACTCGCGAACCAAGGCTTGATGCGACGTGATCTTGAGCCCGCGCATCAGCGGCAAGCGGCCGGCCTCGAGCGTGGTGAGGTATTGTTCCCACTCGGCTAGGTTTTGATAGTGCACGCCGGATGCGTGGCCGAAGCTCGCAACGCCCGTGGCCAAAAGATCGCTGCCATGCCAGAGGTTGTCGCGGTAGCTGAAGTTCACCTTGTTCTTATCACGCACGAGCGTATAGCCGCTCGAGACGTGATAGCCGGCGGCGAGAAGTTCGTCGTACGCGTAATTGACCCAGGCCCGCTTTGTCGGCCAATCGGCGACCGGAGTCTCGACGTGATTGCCGAGAATGTCCTTGGAGTACACCGTGTTGAACGGCAGCTCCATCTGGTAAATCGTGACGCTTTCGGGTTGTAGTTCGATCGTCTTGCGGATGTTCTCGCGCCAGTTGTCCCAGGTTTCGCCGACCATGCCGGAGATGAGGTCGATATTGACGTTCGGGAAACCTGCGTCGCGAATCCAGCCCCAGGCCTTCATGATTTCGCCGGAGAGATGGGCGCGGCCGTTTTCTTCGAGCACGGCGTCCGAAAAATTTTCGACGCCGAGACTTAGCCGGGTGACGCCGAGATCCTTGAGCGTGGCGACCTTGGTCTGCGAAAGCGTGCCGGGCTCGCACTCAAACGTGACTTCTTCAGCCTTGTCCCAATTGATGTTGGCCCGCAAGCGATCGACGAGCGACGTGAGCTGCTTGGCGCTCAAAAAGCTCGGCGTGCCGCCGCCGAAGTAGACGAAACGAAACGGCCGACCGCCCATGACCGGAAGTTTGCTGACGAGTTCGATCTCCCGCGAGAGCGCGGCGACGTAACGCTCGACGTCGGAGGCGTGCTTGTCGGTGTAGACGCGGAAGTAGCAGAATTTGCAACGTTTGCGACAGAATGGGATGTGCAAATAGAGACCGAGCGGAACGTCGCGCGGCGGCGAATGAAGCGCAGCCTCGACGTCTTCCAATCCCCCCTCGGCCGACCATTGCGAAAACGGCGGGTAGTTCGCAATGAAGTAACTGCCGACTTCGGTTTTCTTCTGTTGCGTGGTCATTCGGTTTTTATTTCAAGCAGAGAAGGGGATAAGGGGATGCAGAGAAGGTGAGGGGGATGAAATGAAAAATGAGAGGGGGAATTCAATTCTTCATTCTATCTCCCTTATCTCCTCCCATCCCCACATCCCCCTCTCCTGAAATGAGTCGCCAAGTTATTTCGCGCCGAAGCAATAGAGTTTGCCGTCGATGTCGCCGATGATCATTTTTCCCGCGGCGACGGCGGGGGAAGCGACGACGTCGCTGCCGGTTTCGTATTCCCACTCTTGTTCGCCGGTCGTGAGATTCAAGCCGTAGATTCGTCCGTCGTTCGAGCCGACGTAAACTCGCGAGCCGACGGCCACGGGCGAAGACTCGACGTTGCCCTTTGCGGCGAAGGTCCAAACTTCGGCGCCGCTCTCGGCTTGGATGCCGCGGATTTGTCGGTCGTTGCAGCCGAGTACGACCATCCCGCCGGACAGAGCCGCGGATGATTTGTACTCCTGTTTCCGCCGACCGCCGACATACGTCCAGGCGATGGCCGGTTTCTTCCAATCAATCGCCAGCACACCGGCGCCGAGCGTGCCGAAGTAGGCTCTGTCGCCGAGCACGGCGGGGGCATTGCCGGTTTGAGCGCCGATGTCGATCGGATCGGTGACGGCTTTGCCCGTTTCCAGATCGATGACGTGAAACGCCGAATCGCAACCGCCGAGAAACACTCGGCCGTCGACGATCGTCGGACTGCAATATAGCGGCTGATCGATCGTGTATTGCCAGGCGAGTTTGCCGTCGGCCGAGTTCAAGCAATAGAGCGCACCGTCTTCCGAGGTGAAGAGGACTTTGTCGCCGTAGAAATTCGGGCCGCCGTGGACCGTGGCCTTGGCATCGAAACCCCAGACGGCTTTGCCGTCAGCCGCGTTGAGGCAATAGCAGCGGCCGTCGAAATTGCCGACGTACACGCGCCCGTCGCGCACGCCCGCCGCCGAGCTGAAGCCGGCGTCGCTGTGAAACTTCCAGCGTTCGGAACCGTCGGCGAGATTGAGCGAGAAAAAGTCGCCGCTGGCGTCGTCGTTGTTCGAGCCGACGTAGATTACGCCGCCCTCAATCACGGCCGTTGCTTCGAAGGCGGCGCGGCTGAACTCTTTCTTCCAAAGGAGTTCCGGCTGGTTGGGTAGTTTCGAGATCGCGACGCCTTGAGCCAGGGCGTCTCCGCGAAAGATCGGCCAAGCGTCGGCGGACGCGGTGATCGTCTTGCCGGCTGCCGCCGGTTCTGCGGCGACTGCGGAAGAATGGAAACCGCAGAGCAGCGCAATTGAGCATAGGGAAAGACAGAAGGAGAACGCGAGCCGCTTCATATTGTTCCCCTTTCCATATTTGCGTGCAGCGGAGTTCATCGGCGGTTCCAGGCGTCTCTTACTACTATTAGTAGGCAGCTTGATAGAGTTCGAGCAAGTCGGGCACGGCCAATGGACGGGGATTGAACGTGCCGGTCCATTGTTTGGCGGCGTCGGCGGCCATCGTTTCGAGCGAATCTTGCTTGACCCCGACACGCGACAATTGGGTTTCTAGCCCCGCTTTGGCCGCCGTTTCTTGCAGGTATGCAGCCAACCCGTCGGGTCCGCTTGATGTTTTCGGTGCGCCGTTCGTGCCCGACACATAAGCCAAGAGTTCACAATACCAATCCTTGTGAACCTCACCGTTGAAACGCACGACGTGCGGCAACATCAGCGCAATAGCTTGTCCATGGGGGACGCCGTAGTGCGCGGTAAGAGGGTTCGCGAGAGCGTGCGTTGCGCCGAGCATGGAGTTTTCAATGGCCGTGCCGGCCAGAAATGCTCCGAGCTGCATGCCGCTGCGAGCGTCAAGATCACTCGGGTCTTTGAGCACTCGCGAAAAGTTTTTCTCCAGCAGCCGCCATGCTTCGCGACTGTAGAGGATGGACATGAAGTTGCGCTTCGTCGTGACGTATGTTTCCAAAGCGTGGGCGACGGCGTCAATGCCCGTGAGAGCCGTCACGCGTTGCGGTTGAGTGATCGTGAGCGTGGGGTCGAGTAAGGCTATACGGCAGGCGGCACGCTTGTCTCCGCAGGCCATCTTCACGTGCGTCTCGGCATCGCTGATCAGTGCGTACGATTGGGCTTCGCTGCCGGTGCCGGAAGTCGTCGGCACGGCGATCATCGGGAGCATCGGCCCCGTCGCCTTGCCGGTGCCCCAGTAGTCCTGCATTCGGCCGCCGCAGGAATAAATGAAGTTGATCCCTTTGGCGCAATCCATACTGGAGCCGCCGCCGAGGCCGACGATCAGATCGGGCTGAAACTCCTTGGCATGCGCCGTGCCTCGTTCGACGTGCGCCGTCGTGGGATTTTCGCCGACGTCGCTGTAGATCGACGTCGTGATACCGGCCTTGTGGAGTGATTCGACACCGCGGGTCGTGTGGCCGCATTGCACGATGCCGGGATCGCTGACGACGAGTGCGCGCTTGGCACCCAAATCCTTCGCCAACTCTCCGAGTTGTTCGATCCGTCCGGGACCGAACACCAGCCGCGTCGTGAGTTGATAATCGAAGGCGTGCATCGTCAAAGATTCATCCGTGAAAGCAAAAATTCTTTTGGGCGACTAGAACTTCCAAACCGGATGAATGGGGCCGGACGACAAGATTTCTTGAACGTACATGCCGGTGCGCGGCGTCGGCGGCATGGCCTCTTTGATTTCGCGGTAGTCTTGGACACGGAAGCCGAGCAGATGATGCCATTTTCCATCGGCGAGGCGTACCGTCATTCCCGAGGGGTGGTCGGCCCGCCAGGTCCAATTGGACCCTTGCGGCGGTCCGAATTCGGCGCGGCAATCTAGAACGTCGAACTTCGCTGCCAGTTTGGTGCGGTCGGCCGTAAGCGGCCAAACGCTTAGCGTATTGCGATTGTTGCCGGCCGGTTCGGGCTGCCGTCTGCGTTGCAACGCCGTCAGCGTCAGCGGATCGCGCGGGCCGGGCAGTACGGAGTGGAGATTGGCGGCAATATAAGGTGTGCCGTCGCTCGCTTGATTGATCGTGATCGGGCCTGCGCCGACGACGGTCTTGGCTTCGACGCAATCTTGCCACGTGCGACCGCCGTCGTCGGAGCGCACGACGTGAATGTCGTGACGTCGATCGTCGCCGCTGCGGCGAGCCGCGGCCAGGAGCGAACCGTCGACGTCGCGCACCACGCTCGGTTCGATGATCTGCGTCAGCGGCAGGATCGGGATCAACTCGACCGGCGACCAGCGATTGTTCTGTCGCCGCATGCGCACCAGTCCTGCGCCGGAAAAGCGTTTCGGCGGGAGCGTCTTGCGATCGGCGGCGACGACCGTCACAAGGAGATCGTCGCCGTCGGCGATCGCGTTGGTCATGCTGCCGTTGGAGATCCGCCAGCCGTCGACGAGTTCGTCGACCGCAAAGCTTTTCGTCGAGTCAACACGGAACGTCGTGCCGTCGAACGAGTACTGTTGCAACTCCAGGCGGCTGTAAGCTTCACCGCCGGCGTAGCTGTTTTGCAAGTACGGCGGGGGACCGTCCTGCAGCGGCTTCCAAGCTTGCGACAAGCTGAGTCCGAAACCGGTGCCCGCATGCGGATGGGGCGAACCATCGGCCCGCTTCGCTCCCAGCGGCACGAAGCCGCCGCGAATCGGGTACTTCACCATCGTCGCCGGTTGCCCGGCAGGCTTGGTATTCGGGTTCGGCTCGGTGCTGTTGCGATTCGCCGCGACCGGCTCGGCCGTGGCGATGTCGGCCAGTTCGTCAAACACGATGACGTCGTTACCGACTTCGAAATCGACGCCATGCGCCAACGCCTCGCGAATGTTGCAGAAGATTGCCGCTTGCGTCGGCGACACCTGAAACGGCAGCGCAGACTTGGTAAAGCCACTGCTTGCCGACCGGTGCGTTCGAAACGGCGACGCGAACCACGGGAGCATCGCCGGCCAAGCGAAGGCCTGACGCAACGGGGGCTTGGTCGGCGTTGGCAAAGCACGCTACTAGCGACAAACCGGCGGCCATCAAAATGCCGGGCCATCGTCGTGTCGCGCAGTACTTCGTCAATCATTCGAAATCCCCACTTCGCCTTCGTTCTTAGGAAAGCTTTTTCAGCCGGTCCGGCGTCGTTTGGTAGGCCCGATTGCGGAAGAGGAACTCGACGATGTTCCCTTCGTGCGGTTGGAGCCAGTCGAGCTTGATCGTCGGGATCGGGCCGACGTTCAAGCGGTCGATGTGCGTGCAATCGGTGAGTTGCTGAGCCCAACGTTCGTCGTTGGTGATCGCCGTGGCGATGAGCGTCTGCCCGATTTGCTCCATCATCTGATCTTGGGGGCACTCGACCACGGTCGTGAAAGGGAACATGTACTCGTCTTTGGCGATGCCGGCCTGCGAGCTGGTGCAGTGCACGACCGTCGGTCGCAGGTACGCGCAGCGTTCCTTTTCGACAAGTCGCGGGCCGTACTTCTCGGTGACGTGCGTGACGCCCGGCTCTTTGAACTTGCTTTCGATCAGCTTCCAGATGGCTTGCGCGGCACCTGGCGTGGTAAAAGCCGCGAGGCCCGCGTTCGGATCGTCCGGCGGCAAGGCTTCGACCGGCCCGATCTTCTCGGCGATGGCGGCGGCGATCTCTTTCGTGTGCCGCGAAGCCCAGATGCCCGAGGTGTTGATGCAACCGCGGCCGCTGTTGGCGTAGACGCTCTGCACCATGACGTCGAGATACTTTTCCCAATCGTCGACGATGTCGTCGCCGAGCAGAATCTTGCTGAAGCCCGGGCCGTGAGCCTGCACGCGTGGGTTGCCTTTGTACTTTTCGATCGTCGCGGTGCCGCCGAAGATCATCGCGCGATCGCAGGCCGAGAGAACCGCCGGACCGACGTCGTGCCCGCCCGGATAAATGCTGATCGCTTCGCGCGGATGCCGGCTTCGTAGAACGCGGCCGTGATGCGATACGGCGTCCACGGTTCCGACGAACCCGGCTTGAGCACGAGCCCGACTTGCAGCGGAATCACGGGGAGCCACAGCGTGTGAACGCCCGGCGAGTTCGAGGGGAGCACGAGCCCGACGACCGGCGACTGGCACTGGTAGCTCACCGTAACGCCGCGGCTTTCGACGCCGTAACCGCGCGCAGAATCTGCGGCGAGAGCCCGCGCGTCAGCGCGTCGAGCATCGTCGACATGTTCGTCAGCACGTAATGGTTCTTCTGCATATTGGCCTTGGCCATATGCACGGGCAGCCCGGTGCTGGCGGATTGCTGGCGAGCGAAGTCGTCGGGCGATTGCACGCCGTCGCCCATCGGCAGCGTGCCGTTGAGGTACAGATCGGCGGCCTTCTTGATCCGCTCGAGCAGGTCGTCGTGCGGAATGTCGCGAAGTACGTCGCGGGCCCGCTTGGCGAACCGCATATCGCGTTGCAACAGACCGCCGTTGGCTTGGCCGAGCCGAGCGATCGGTTCGCCCGTGAGGAAGTGCTTGACTTCGTCATGCTCGAGCGACTCGTACGGCTTGCCCCAACGAAGAACGGGAATGGTGAGCACGGAACCCTCAAAGGTCAGAATTCTTTAACCGCCGATGAACGCAGATAGACGCAGATGAAAAAGCAGGAAGTTCATCACGCGTCTCATCCGCGTGCATCCGAGTTCATCCGCGGTTTCATTTCTTAATAGACGCCGACCGTCGTCGCTTCGGCCAGTTCGTGGAACGGTCGCACGCCGCTCACGCCGTCCCAGGGGTACTTGTCGAACGGCATTTCGCGTTCCCCTTCGTCGCGCTCCATGAAGCCCGGCACGAAGAGTTCTTTGGTGAGCGTGGTGAGTTTCACGCGACCGGTCTGCCCGTAGCCGACGACCGTGTTGTAGTCGTTGAACTCGACCACTTCGGTGCAGGCCCGCGGCTGCGGAGCGTAGTAAGCGATCTTGTATCCGTCGGCCGGACCGACCGGCTTCGAGCAAGCCAGGCCCATCAGCGTGTTGCCGTAGGTCGGCGTCATGTAAACGCCGTCGAGGTATTCTTCGGTGACGAATCGCGTCCACTGCGGCGTGAACTCGGTCCCACCCGAGAAGATGCCCTTGATGCCGACGTCCTTGAGCGTCTTGCCTTGCTTTTCGAGCGCCTGGCAGAGCGATTCGAGGAGCTTCGGCGTCGTGAACATGCACTGTACGTTGTGATTCGCGCCGAGAATCGTCAGCGCTTGGTCGATGCAGTGCTTCTTGTATTCTTCCAGATGCTCCATCCAACCCTTCTTGATGAGTTTGATCACCCACCGCGGGTCGAGATCGACGCAGAAGCAGATGCCGCCGCGAACCTGGGCCAAGTGTTCAACGGCCAACCGCAACCGCCGCGGTCCGCTCGGGCCGAGCATGAGCCAATTGGCGCCGCGCGGGAACTTGTCGTCCGGCAGCGTCTCGCTGAAGTTCGAATAGTCGGTCCGCCAATCGTCGTGGCTCACGCGGCTCTTCGGCACGCCCGTGGTGCCGCCGGTTTCGAAGACATAAAGCGGCTTGTCGGCCAACGCTTGCGGCACCCAGCGGCGAACCGGTCCGCCGCGGAGCCATTCGTCCTGGAACTCGGGAAACTTCTTCAGGTCGTCGTAACCTTTTACTTCCTTGAGCGGGTCGAACTTGATTTGCGTCTTGGCATAGTCGAGCCAGAACGGGCAGCCGGTCGACGGATGGAAGTGCCACTGCACGATTTCATACGTGTGGGCATCGAGACGGTCTTTGGCGGCTTTGGCCTTGGCTTGCACTTCGGGCGATACGGCTTGGCTCATGAATGTTCCTCAAACGGAAGGCTAAAGTCGGCCGACGATTCCGCCCGCCGCTCACGGGCTGCGCATTGCGCAAAGCCCCCGGAAGGCCAGGCGGGAAATATCAAATCAGTGGAGTCTTGTCGCGGAGGGAAGTTCGACGAGGCGGGTACGATCGGACGACGGCTCGCCGCCGCAGTTTCGAGATATAGATATCCCGACCGACCGTAAGAAGATGCCGGCCGGCGGCCCGACGATCGGGGCCGACCGCAACTCCGTGAACCCTTCAAACTAACCGACTCGCGCCCCCAGGCAACCGCCCGGACCTGGCCTGCGAAGTTGCTGGAAAACGCACAAATTGCCGAGAAATAGCGGAGATGTTCTCGCATGTGTGAGAATGACCTTTGACGGTATCGTTACCGTTCGCCAACTCGGTTCGTCGTGGTCGGGAGGTGGCGGGCTGCGATGGGAATTCGTCGGCTCGCTCCAAGTAGCTACGCTCGTTCTAAGTCACCCCGGTCGGATGGATACCGTCGGACCTGGCTTGGCCCCAGTTCTACGGTCTCAATTCAACGGTGCGTCACTCCATGGCCTGAGTGGCGTTTTTGTAAGTCATTGCAGTAATTGACCTTACGGATGAAATCGGTCGCCGGGTTCGAGTCGTGGAGTTGACGACATCAGATCGTCGGGCGGGTGTGGATTGCCGCCGCGAGATGCCGATACCGAAATCGGGATAACGCTTCTGAGCCATAATCGCATAGAGTTGATCGGGTGAACTGCGGATGTCGTCCACGTCCCTCGCGTTCGTCGTGTTCGTTTCACTTCGCTAACGTTGGTTCTCGATAGATCCCGATTCGCCGACCTGACATGCTTCGTATCCTCGCAACATTGTTGACGGCTTTCAGCGTGCTTTGGCACGCCGTCGGTGGGTGCTGCACATCATGTTCATGCGACGGGTGAAGCGGCCTGCTGCGACGACCACCCACAAGCGGCTCACGACGATGAGCACGCGCATCACGATCACCATCACTCCACGGCCGGCTGCGAATCGCTCGCCGCCGAGCACGCGCACGAACCTGCGGACGACGCAGCACCGCCGCACGAGCCGTGCGACGAACATCGTTGCTCGTTCGTTACGGGAAGCTTCTTCGCCGCCACGGAGTTTTCCGACGGCCTCGCGCTCGCTCGCATGTTCACCGTGGGCGACGAGCTTCGTGACGAACTGCAACGCATCTCGCGCCGTGCCGCGCTCAGCCCTCGCGACGTCCGACCTCCGCCGCTGCGCTCCCATTTGGTGCTCGGCATTCTCTTGATCTAACGGCGCCCGGCGAGCTTCATCGCTCGCCCTCTCGTGCGCCGCACCGGCCTGACCCGTGCCGCAACTTTGCGTCACGCACGTCCTTTCTCGGCCGCTCCCTGTTCATTTCTTTCCAATTGTAGGTTTCGCCATGTTTCGCCGTGCGCTTTGGGGCGCCGTCGTCGTCGTGCTGGTCGCGGCGCTCGCCGGATTCGTCACTCGTCATAGTTGGTTGCCTTCGGCTCGGGCTCGCCTGCTTGTATGGCTGGGAGCCGCCGAGGTCGCCGTTGAACCGGACGACCATGCCGGCAAAGACGATCACGCCGGACACGATCACGCCGGTCATGACGACGCGGACTCGATCAAGCTCAGCAAGCAGGCGCAAGCCAACATCGGCTTGATGCTCGGCAAAGTCGAACTCACGAAGTTCGAGCGCTCGATCACGATTCCCGGCATCATCGTCGAGCGGCCGGGGCGATCGGTCGTCGCCGTAACCGCGCCGCTGACCGGCATTGTCACACGCATTTATCCCGTCCAAGGGGAGGCGGTGCGAGCCGGACAGAAATTGTTCGACCTACAGCTCACGCACGAAGAGCTGGTGCAGGGGCAGGGGGACTTTCTTCGCGTCGCCGAAGAGCTCGACGTCATCGAAAACGAAATCCGCCGACTCGAAAAAATCGCCTCCGAAGGCGGAATTCCGGGCCGCCAAGTGCTTGAGCGGCAATACGAGCGTCAAAACAAGCAGGCCGTGATGCGCGCAACGTCAGGCCTTGCTGCTTCACGGTCTGACGGAAGAGCAGGTTCAGAACATCTTGCGCACGCGCATCTTGTTGAAGGAGCTGACCGTCTCCGTCCCGCAGGCCGCCGAACCGGCCGAAGAGGTAACCCCCAAGTCCCCCTCGCGCCGAGCGGCCGACGAACTCTTTGAAATTCAAGAACTCCGCGTGACGAAAGGCCAAAGCGTCACGGCGGGGGAAACGCTCGTGATGCTCACGGATCATGCGGAGCTCTTCATCGAAGGAAACGCGTTCGACAAAGACGTCGCCGGCGTAAACAAAGCCGTCGCCGCAGATTGGCCCGTGACGGCCGTGCTGGAGACCGACGGCGAAGCGCCAGAAAAGATCGCCGGCCTCAAAATCCTCTATGTCGCCGGCCGCGTCGATGCGGCGTCGCGGACGTTCCACTTTTATCTATCGCTGCCGAACCAGCTCGTGCGCGAGGCCGCGGGCGCCGAAGGGCACCGGTTCATTAGCTGGCGTTATAAGCCCGGACAGCGCGTGCAGCTGAGCGTGCCGGTCGAGCAATGGGCCGATCGCATCGTGCTGCCGGTCGACGCCGTCGCGCAAGACGGCGTGGAGACGTACGTCTTTTCGCCCAACGGCGATCACTTCGATCGCCGTCCGGTGCACGTCGAACATCGCGATCGGTTCTCAGTTGTCGTCGCCAACGACGGCTCGCTCTTTCCCGGCGACGTCGTGGCTCTCAGCGGCGCTCAGCAGATCCAACTGGCGTTGAAGAACAAAGCCGGCGGCGGCGTCGATCCGCACGCCGGCCACAACCACTGACCTGCGCGACGTCCGCCGACAGAGTCGTCGATTACGAACAACCGACTACGAACCACCTGACTCCTCGCCGTCATGCTTAACGCCGTCATTCGCTTCGCGACTTCGCTACCGATTGCTAACGATCGCCCTCGCCTTGGTCGTCACTTGCTACGGCGGCTACGAGCTCTCGCAGTTGCCCATTGACGTCTTTCCTGACCTCAATCGGCCGCGAGTCACCATCATGACCGAAGCTCCCGGACTTGCGCCGGAAGAGGTCGAGACCATGATCACGTTTCCGCTGGAATCCGTGCTCAACGGCGCCACGGGCGTGCAAGCCGTGCGTAGTACATCGGGCGTGGGGCTGTCGATCATTTACGTCGAGTTCGCCTGGGGCACGGATATCTACGTAGATCGACAGATCGTCGCCGAGAAGGTGGCGCTCGCCTCCGATCGCTTGCCGGCCGGAGTACGGCCGCAACTCGCGCCGATCGCTTCGGTGATGGGGCAGATTCTGCAAATCGGCATGTGGAGCGAAGGGGGCAAGACTTCGCCGCTCGAGGTGCGCACGCTCGCCGATTGGCTCGTGCGGCAACGCCTGCTCACGGTGCCCGGCATCGCGAGAAAGTCGTCACGATCGGCGGCGGCCGTAAGCAGTTTCAGGTGTCGGTGAATCCCGAGCAGTTGCTGAAGTACGACCTCACGTTGGAAGACGTGGAACGAGCGGTCGCGGCGAGCAACGCCAACGCCACGGGCGGATACTTGAATCAAGGGGGTAACGAACTTCTCGTCCGTTCGCTCGGCCGCATTCAAGACGTGCGCGAGTTGGAGAACGTCGTCGTGAAGGCCGAAGCCGAACGGCCGGTGTTGCTGTCGGAAGTGGCCCGAGTGTCGGAAGGGGCCCAAGTCAAACGAGGCGATGCCGCCGTCGACGGCGTGCCCGCGGTCATTCTGACGATCGCCAAACAACCGGGCGCCGATACGCGCAAACTTACCGACGACGTCGTGCGGGCCTTGGAAGAGCTGCGTCCGTCGCTGCCGGCCGACATTCGGCTCAATACCGACATCTACCAACAAAAGACGTTCATCGATCTGAGCATTCACAACGTTATCGAAGCCCTGCGCGACGGCGGCATCCTCGTCGTGGTCGTGCTGTTTCTGTTTTTGCTGAACTTCCGGACGACGTTCATCACGCTCACGGCCATTCCGCTGTCGATCGTCGTGACCGGCTTAGTCTTCAAATGGTTCGACATGTCGATCAATACGATGACGCTCGGCGGGCTGGCCGTAGCGATCGGCGAATTGGTCGACGATGCGATCGTCGACGTAGAGAACATTTTCCGCCGGTTGAAAGAAAACAGACAAGCCGCGGAGCCGAAATCGCCGCTGCGGGTCGTTTACGAGGCGTCGAGCGAGGTCCGCAACTCGATCGTGTTCAGCACGATTTTGGTCGTACTCGTGTTCGTACCCCTGTTCGCGCTCGGCGGCATGGAAGGTCGCTTGTTTACGCCGCTGGGAGTGGCATACATCGTTTCGATCTTGGCGTCGTTGGCCGTTTCGCTCACGGTCACGCCGGTGCTTTCCTACTGGCTGCTCCCCAACGCCAAATTTTTGGGGCACGACGAAGACGGCTGGCTCGTGCGGCAGCTCAAGCGGCTCGCCGGTGCGGCGATTCGCGTAAGCGTCAAGCATCCGTGGCCGATTCTCGCCGTCACGGCCGGCACCGTGCTCGCGAGCGTCGTCACCGTTACGCAGCTCGGGCGCAATTTTCTGCCGCCGTTCAACGAAGGGAGCGTGCAAGTCAACGTCCTCTTGCCGCCGGGCACGTCGTTGGAAACGTCGAACCATATCGCGGCGATGGTCGACGAGCGGCTCTTGGCAATGAAGAACGCCGGCAAAGTGACGGCGTTCGGCCGCCGCACGGGCCGCGCCGAGCTCGACGAACATGCCGAAGGCGTCAATGTTTCGGAAACCATCGTCAGCCTCAATCCACAGGCTCATCAAACCCGCGAGGAAGTGCTGGCCGAGATGCGGGAAGAACTCTCGCAGGTGCCGGGCGTGACGGTCGCCGTCGAGCAGCCGCTGGCGCACTTGATCAGCCACATGCTCTCGGGCGTCGAAGCGCAGGTCGGCATCAAGCTCTACGGCGACGACCTCACCGTGCTCCGCAACAAGGCCGAGGAGATGAAAGCCGCGATCGCCGGCGTCCCGGGCGTGAAAGACTTGATGGTCGAGCAGCAGATTGAAATTCCGCAGCTACAAATTCGGCTCGACCGCGCAACTCGCCGCCCACGGCATGACGTCGGACTACGTGAACGAGTTCATTGAAACCGCGATGAACGGCCGCACGGTGTCGGAAGTGGTGCTCGGCCAGCGCAAGTTCGATCTGGTCGTGCGGCTCGACGACGAATTTCGCCTTGATCCGTCGAAGATTTCCCGGCTCGCGCTCAATGTGCCCGGCGGCGGCAGGATTCCGCTCTCGTCGGTCGCCGAGATTCGCTACGCGAGCGGACCGAACACGGTGAATCGGGAAAACGTTCGCCGGCGCATCATTCTGCAATGCAACACGGCCGGGCGCGATTTGAACTCGGTCGTGACGGACATTCAGGCCAAGCTCGCACCGATTCAGGCTTCGCTGCCGCACGGATACTTCATCGAATACGGCGGACAATTCGAGAGCCAAAAGAATGCCACGCGAATGATCGGCCTGCTCAGTTTGATTTCGTTGGCCGCGATGTTCTTAGCGCTCTACACGCTGTTCCGTTCGGTAAACATGGCGCTGCAAGTGCTGGCGGCTCTCCCCATGGCGGCCATCGGCGCCGTTGCCGCGCTCGTCGTCACCGGACAATCGCTCACCGTGGCGAGCATGGTCGGGTTCATTTCCCTTTCGGGCATCGCCTCGCGCAACGGCATTCTGCTGATCGCCCACTATCTGCATCTCGTCCGCTATGAAGGCGAGTCGTTCACGCCACAGATGATCGAACGAGCCGGCAAAGAACGAATGGCTCCGATGCTCATGACGGCGCTCACCGCCGGCATTGCGCTGGTGCCGCTGGTGCTGGCCGCCGGCGAGCCGGGCAAAGAAATTCTCTATCCCGTCGCTACGGTCATCCTCGGCGGCTTGATCAGCTCGACGCTGCTGGATTTCTTCGTCCACCCGGCGCTCTTCTGGCTGTTCGGCCGGCGCGATGCCGAGCATCAGGTGGAAGTCGGCGACACCGACGAACTCGACGAACCGTTGCGGCCGGCCGAAGCCGCCGCGCCGGCGTCTCACTAATACGATTTCCCTCTCACTCCCCGTTTCTTTTAGAAAGGTCTCCATGTCTCCGAAGTTGTTTCTTCACGGCGTCGCCGGTTTGTCTCTGTTCGTCGCCGCGCAAACCGGCTGCTGGAAGCCGAATTCTCCGGGCGGCAATCCGCCGGCCCACGATGATCACGACCACGGCAAGGCCGGCCACGACGATCACGGCCATCCTTCCGAAGGCCCGCACCACGGGCAACTGATCGAGCTCGGCAAGGAGGAATATCACGCCGAACTGATTCACGACGACGCCACGCACAAAGTGACGATCTACTTGCTCGACGGCGCGGCGAAGAAGGCCGTGGCGATCGCCGACAAGGAATTGACGGTCAATCTCGTCGTCGCCGGCAAGCCGCAACAGTTTCAATTGCCCGCCGTCGCACAACCGGAAGACGCCGCCGGCCAAGCCTCGCGCTTCGAGTTGACGAGCGAGCCGCTCTGTGAAGCGCTCGACGAGGAAAAGACGACAGGCCGCTTGAACCTGACGATCGCCGGCAAACCGTACTCCGGCGAAATCAAGCATTCGGACGATCACGACCACGACCACAAGTAAAGGTTGCGGTCGTTCAACCTGTAGGGAACGCCCTCTGCGGCGTTCCGAATCGATGGTGATTCACGGAACGCCACGGAGGGCGTTCCCTACAGTCGCTTGCTCTAGCGAGCCTTGCCTTCGGCGTCGAAGACCCCTTCGAACAGAATGGAGCTGAGGTAGCGTTCGCCCGAGTCGGGCAGGACGACGACGATCGTCTTCCCCTTGTTCTCGGGCTTCTTCGCCAAGCGTACGGCCACGGCCGTGGCCGCGCCGCAGGAGATGCCCGAGAGAATGCCTTCTTCGAGCGTCAGCCGACGGGCGAATTGCACCGCTTCTTCATTGGTGACTTGTTCGATCTGATCGATGATCGACAGGTCGAGCACGTCCGGCACGAAGCCGGCGCCGATCCCTTGGATCTTGTGCGGGCCCGGTTTGAGCGGATCGCCGTGGCGCTTCTGCGTGAGCACGGGGCTGGCCGTCGGTTCGACCGCCACGGACGTGATCGCCTTCTTCTTCGTGTTCTTGAGGTAGCGCGTGACGCCGGTGATCGTGCCGCCGGTGCCGACGCCCGCCACGAAGATATCGACCGCGCCGTCGGTGTCGTTCCAGATTTCCGGACCGGTCGTCTCTTCGTGAATCTTAGGGTTGGCCGGATTCTTAAACTGTTGCAGCAGCACGTACTTCTGCGGATTGCTCGCCACGATTTCTTCGGCCTTGGCGATCGCGCCGCTCATGCCTTTGGGGCCTTCGGTAAGTTCCAGCTTCGCGCCGAACGCCACGAGCAGCTTCCGCCGTTCCAAGCTCATCGTCTCGGGCATCGTGAGCGTGCAGGGAATGCCGCGGGCCGCGGCGACGAACGCTAGCGCGATGCCCGTGTTGCCGCTGGTCGGCTCGACGATTTCTTTGCCCGGTCCGAGCAGGCCTCGCTTTTCCGCGTCCCAAATCATGGCCGCGCCGAGCCGGCACTTCACGGAGTAGGCCGGATTGCGCCCTTCGATCTTGGCCAGCACCGTCGCTTCGGCGCCGTCCGTCACGCGGTTCAGCTTCACCAGCGGCGTGCGACCGATCGACAACGAGTTGTCTTGAAACCAGTTCGACATCTGAAAATCCTTGGCCCGCGGCCTTGATACGAGATGAGGTGTTAACGTCCGTGAATCCGGCAATTTCCGGCTATTGTCGGGCGATGCGTTTCACGGCATCGACCATGCGATCGATTTCGTCGCGCGTGTTGTAGAGCGAGAACGACGGACGGACCGACGTTTCGACTCCCATGCGGCGCAGCGACGGTTGCGAGCAGTGGTGGCCGGCCCGCACGGCGATGCCTTCGAGGTCGAGCAGCTTGCCGACTTCTTCCGTGCGCCGCTCGCGGAGGACGAAGGAAACGACGCTGACCTTCTCGCGCGCGGTGCCGAGGATGCGCAGGCCGTTGATTCGCGACAGGCATTCCGTGGCGTAATGCGTCAGATCGTGTTCGTGGCGGGCGATGTTCGGCAGGCCGAGTTTCGACACGTAGTCGAGCGCCGCGCCGAGGCCGACGGCGTCGGCGATGTTCGGCGTGCCGGCTTCGAATTTCGCCGGGTAGTCGGAGTACGTGGTCTCTTCGAACGTGACGTTCTTGATCATGTTGCCGCCCCCTTGCCACGGCGGCATGATCTCTTGCACTTCTTCCTTGGCGAACACGACGCCGATGCCCGTGGGCCCGAAGATTTTGTGACCCGAGAAGACGAAGAAGTCGGCCCCGAGCGATTGCATGTTCACCGGGATATGAGCGACGGATTGAGCGCCGTCGATCAAGACGCGGGCGTTGTAGCGCTTGGCCATCTGCGTCATTTCGGCCACGGGCAGAATGGTGCCGAGGCTGTTCGACGCTTGCGTGAGCGCGACGAACTTCGTGCGCGGGCCGAGAAGGCGCTGGTATTCCTCCAGCATGATTTCGCCGCGATCCGTGACCGGAATCACGCGAATGACCGCGCCGGTTTCGCGGGCGACCATTTGCCAAGGAACGATGTTGGCATGGTGCTCGAGCGTCGAGAGGACGATCTCGTCGCCGGGTTGAAAGAACTTGCGGCCGTAAGTCTTGGCGACGAGGTTGATCCCCTCGGTCGTGCCGCGAACGAAGATGATTTCTTTCAGGCTCGATGCGCCGAGGAAGGCCTGCACCTTTTGCCGGGCCTGTTCGTAGGCGTCGGTCGAGCGCGCGGCGAGCGTGTGCGCGCCGCGATGGATGTTGGAATTGTCGTTCTCGTAAAACCGCGAGATGGTGTCGATCACGCTCTGCGGCTTCTGCGTCGTCGCGGCGTTGTCGAACCACGCGAGCGGCTTGCCGTGAATGCGCTGGCGCAGGATCGGGAAGTCGCGACGAATGGCCGCGACGTCGAACGGCCGGGAGCTTTCGGAAGGGAGCGTTGCCGGCGAGAAGATGCGTTGCAGAATGTCCGCGTTCGGGTCGAGCGATCCTTCCCCGTTTCCGCCCGAATGCGTACCGCGGATGCCGCGCCACGAACGCGGCGAGCCCGTCGTACTGAGCCGGCGGCGCAGACGACGTGGCGGAACTCGGGCCGGGTTGCGAGGGAGCGCCGGAAGGGAAACCGGGCGTCGGCGGCACCGGCGGATTGTTGGCGAACCCGGGAGCTTGCGGCGGTTGCGGAGCGTGCGAACCTGCGTGCAACGGGCCGGGCACGCCGGGATGAAACGACGTAGGACCGTGAGTGGAGGCATGCGCCAAACCGGGAGGCGGCGCAGTGGTCGACGTGCCGACGGGCGCAGTGCCGACCGGCGAATGGCCGCCGTACGACGGAGCTTCCGCAGGCGGCGCGCCGTGCGAAGGCGCGAACTGGCCGAAGTCGCCGGCCGTGTGCAAGGCTTGCGGGCCCGCTTGGCCGGCGTCGATCTCGTTCTTCGGCGGCAGGCTCGCGCCGGGAATCTCGTTGTAGAGCCGGGTGGCGATCTCAGCGATCAGGCTCGGAGTGATTTCGTGCATGGGCTAAATATCCGCAGGGCGACGTGAGTGTTGCGACGTTACTTCGGCGTCGCCTTGCGATGTTCGTAGTCGTGGTAGTAGCCGACTTCGACGTTTTCGAGTACGCCGAGCGCGTCGTCCGTCAGCACGGCCAGCGAGGAATAGAGCGTGAGCAGGTAGCTGGCGACGCCGAGGCTATCGAGCCCCATAAGCCGGGCGGAAAGGCTCGGCATGATCTCGCCGGGAATGCCGGCCTGATGCAAGCCGACGACCCCTTGATCGGCCTCGCCAACGCGCATCAGCAGGATGCTCGTCGTGCCGTACCATTGGTTCGATTGGTACCGGCTCTTCATTTCGAGCTTATCGCAGGGCACCAGCGGCACGCCGCGCCAGGTGAGCATCGGAACGCCGAACATGTTCATCGTCGGAGGCGGTACGCCGCGCCAGGTGCATTCGCGTTCGAACGCCGCAATCGCCTTGGGATGGGCCAAGAAGAAGGCCGGCTTCTTCCAGACCAGCGCCAGCAGTTCATCGAGGTCATCGGGGGTCGGAGCGCCGTAGCGAGTGCTGATCCGCATCGTCGGATCGACCGAGTGGATCAGGCCGAACTTCTTGCGAGTTGACCAAGTCCCACTCTTGGCGTTCTTTGATTCCCTCGATCGTGAGCCGCATCTGCTCTTGCAGTTGATCGTATGGGCCGTTGTAGAGATCGATGACGCGGGTATGCACGCGGACGACCGTCTGCACGGCCGAGAGCGAATACTCGCGAGGCTTGTCGGAGTAATCGACGAACGTCTCAGGGATTTCGACATTCTCAGCGAAGCCGGACACCAAATCGATGTTCCGCTCGCCGTACCGGTTTACGGTCGACTGCAATTCGAGATGTTCGGCAACGGCCCGTTGGAACTCATCGCGGAGGATCGGTTCTTCGCCGAGTGCCGCATCCAGATCTTTGCGCGAAAACGTGAGCAGCACGCAGGGCGTGATCGTGCGAACGGTCACGTCGCTACGGGCGGTCGTTCACGAGATCGGCCTCGCCGAAGAACTCGCCATCCGTCAAAAGTGCCAGTCGCAAGTCGCTGCCGTGGACTCCCTTGCTGAGAACTTCCACTTGTCCTTGAGCGATGATGAAGAACTTGTTCCGATCCTCTCCTTCGACGAGCAGCTTGTTCCCCAGCGACACTTGCTCGGTATTGAAACCGCGATGCCATGCGGCCGACGATCGCGTCGCTCAACTTCGAGAAGAGCGGTACGCTGCGGAGCGACTCGGCGCGAGCGAGGGCGAACCGTCGACGAAGTCGATGCCGATCCGCTCGGCCTTCGAAAGTTCGACCTTGGTGCGATTCACGCGGTACGTGCCGCCGTCGACCTGCACCCACGGGAGCAGGCTCAACAGCCAACGCGGCGTGATCGACTGCATCTTCGGGCGAGTCTTCGTCGTGTTGGCGAGGTTTCGCGCGGTCGAAGTCGTGACGCTGCGCTGGAGGAGATTATCGGACATCGCTTGCCGTACCTTTCCTTAGGTGAAATCGGCTAGACGAGGTTGTGAGTGATTGGAAGTCGGAATTAAGTTTCTTGAGCGTCGACGTTATCGGTCGAAGCTAGATGCCGGAGCCGTCGAGGAAGCCGTGGGCGCCGCGATGTTCGTAGTCGTGGTAGTAGCCGACTTCGACGTTTTCCAGCACGCCGAGCGCGTCTTCCGTTTGCACGGCGCACGAGAAATAGAGCGTGAGCAGGTAGCTGGCGACGCCGAGGCTATCGAGCCCCATGAGCCGTGCGGAAAGGCTCGGCATGATCTCGCCGGGAATACCGGCCTGATGCAAGCCGACGACCCCTTGATCCGCCTCGCCCGTACGTACCAGCAAAATGCTCGTCGTACCGAACGATTGATTGCCCGAGTACCGATTCTTCATCTCCAGTTTGTCGCACGGCACTAGAGGCACGCCTCGCCAAGTGATGACCGGCACGCCGAAGAGATCGACCGTCGGAGGTGGCACGCCGCGCCAGGTGCATTCGCGGGCAAACGCGGCGATCGCTTTGGGATGGGCCAGGAAGAAGGCCGGCTTCTTCCAAACAAGGGCCAGCAGTTCATCGAGGTCGTCGGGCGTCGGAGCGCCGTAACGGGTGCTGATTCGCATCGTCGGATCGACGCTGTGAATGAGCCCGAACTTCTTGTTGTTGATGATCTCCCACTCTTGGCGTTCTTTGATCCCCTCGATGGTGAGCCGCATCTGCTCTTGCAGCTGATCGTAAGGACCGTTGTAGAGATCGCTGACGCGGGTATGCACGCGGACGACCGTCTGCACGGCCGAGAGCGAATACTCCCGCGGCTTGTCAGAATAATCGACGAACGTCTCGGGAATCTCCACGTTCTCGGCGAAGCCCGACACCAAGTCGATGTTCCGCTCGCCATAGCGATTCACGGTCGACTGCAGTTCCTGATGCTCCGTCACCGCGCGTTGGAACTCTTCCCGAAACACCGGGTTCTCGTCGAGCGCGGCGTCGAGATCTTTCCGCGATAACGTGAGGAGCACGCACGGCGTCAGCGTACGAATCGTCACGTCGCTCGGCCGATCGCTCACCAAGTCGCTCTCGCCGAAGAATTCCCCTTCGCTCAAAAGCGCCAGTCGCAAGTCGCTGCCGTGGACCCCCTTGCTGAGGACTTCCACTTGCCCTTGGGCTAGGACGAAGAACTTGTTGCCGTCTTCCCCTTCGCCGATCAGCTTGTTGCCCAGCGACACTTCCTCGGTGCGGAACCGATCATGCATCCGGGCGATGATCGACTCCGGAAGCCGCGAGAAGAGCGGCACGTTGCGCAGCGATTCGGGCCAGAACGAAGCGCCGCCGGCCGTGGAGTCGACGCCGATGCGTTGCGCCGGCGGAAGTTCGACCTTGGTGCGATTCACGCGGTACGTGCCGCCGTCGACCTGCACCCACGGCAGCAGGCTCAGTAGCCAGCGCGGCGTGATCGACTGCATCTTCGGCGAAGTCTTGGTCGTATTCGCCAGATTTCGCGCGGTCGACGTCGTGACGCTGCGCTGCAAGAGATTGTCGGACATGAAGCTTCCTTAGAGCGTTACCGGAGGAGCGGCGGCGAAAAGCGAGGAACTCGAGGAAGTTCCCAGGGAAGCGATCGGGGCGGACGCCGCCGAGGCGCGCGGAGACAAGTCCGAGCACGTCGTAAATGAGGCGGCCGAAAGAAGATGGAGCCCGAACGCCGACATGGTGACCCTTGTGAGTCGCCACGCTCGCCTCCGGTGGTCCAGTGAGCAACGCAGCCGATTTGTGCGATGTCGTCTGCCGGAGAAGGCTCGACGTGTCGACGTTAAAGCCGACGCAAGTTAGCTGGCTGGTGTAACCTACCCGCAAGGTAACGAATGTCAAGTTCGCGTAGTGCCCGCATTTTCCGTGGAAACACACTAACCAAGCTTTGAGCACCAATCGCTACCGAGGATTTTGCAGACCCAAAATAGCCGCAGTCCTCGGCAACCGGCGAGTTGCCGAGGACTGCGCGGAAAAATCGGCACGAGCGGCCGGGCTACCGAGCCGTCGGGTTGTCGATCAGGAAATCGTCGACGAGTTCGTTCTGATCGCGCGTGGCGAGCGCGGCCAGGACCGAAATGTCGATGAACTCGCTGATAAACTTCACCGAAGAGTCACCGAACGACAGGTGAGCGCCCCCCGGATGGAAGCTGTAGATACCGCCGCTGCCGTCGCGCGCTGCGTCGGCATGCGTACCACCGCCGCTCCAGCCGGCCGCTTGGCCGTCGGAGGCCGCGACCTGCACGCCGTTGGCGGCATTGATGCCCCAGGAGCCGATCGGCGATTTGCCGTCTTTCGAAAAGCCGGTCAGGCGGATGTCGTTGGCGTTGCGCGACCAGCCGCCGCCGTTGACGCGCACGGTCGCCAGATCGTCGCTCACCTTCACGCCCCGTTGATAGAGGTACGGCCGGCCGTGTGATTCGGCGATGAAGATCGTGTGCGAAACGCCGTCGGTGATGTCGGCGAGACGAGCCTTGGTGTTCGGAGCCAACGCGCCGAGCCCCCAGCCGTTGACGAAAGCGCCGAGAGTTTTCTGCGCGGCATATGTGCCGCCCGTGGCCAAGCCCTTGCCGCCGCCGATGATCGTCGTGGTCGGCGTGTTCGGGCCGTCGACGCCCGGCGTGCCGCCTGAAGCACCGGAGCCAGTGAAGAGCCGTTGATCGACGGCGCGAATGTTCGCGTAGTCGGTCACGCCCACGATTTGCGACCAGGTTTCGGGACGACCGTCAAGTCGCTCGGGCGCGGGAGACGAAGGGTCGAGCAGCACCGGCAGACGGGTCGAAGTCACCGCCAGGTTGTCGGCGTGATACCAGTCTTTGCTGAAGTCGTACCGTTCGAACAAGTCGCGACGATCCAACTGCGGCAGCACGTGCAGAATCCAGCCGGTGCGCGGCTTCGTATCGCCCGGCACGCGGCCGGCCACGGGCAGGAAGCCGTTGGCCGTTTCGTAGTTGAGAATCGCTTGCGTCAGATTGCGCAAGTTTGATTGGCTCGTCGAACGTCGAGCCGTGGCGCGAGCGTACTGAATGGCAGGCAACAGAATGGCGATCAATGCCGCGATGATCGCGATCACGACGAGCAACTCCACCAAGGAGAAGCCGCGCGATCGTTTGTTCCGCCTGACCTTCCATGAAACTTTCATCTCCGTCCTCCCAAAATAAACAGGAAAAAACTGACAAACAAAACCCAAACAGGAACCAACAGGAATCGTGTCGACGAACGCTCGCGGCTAGCGGCGCTTGTCGGGATCGTAAGCCCGCGTCATGGTGAGCGGCGGCAGCGTGATACCGACCATCGTGTCGGCGACGCGCACGCGCAGCGGGGTCGAGTAAGTGTTCTGAAATCGCTTCGGAGCGACGTTTTCCAGGTCGGCGTACTTCTCGGCGTTGCCGCCGGGAGGGCAGGGGGGAATCCAATCGACCGTGACGACGTAAGTGCCTGGCACGGCGCCGTCGGCGTCGCCGAAGGTGGAAACGTTGAACTTGCCTTCGGCATCGGCGGTCGCGAAAGCTCGCCGCGGCGAGTGTTCGCAGACTCCGATCGGATGAAACACGAGCCGCGCTTCGGCGGCCGGGCGACCTTCGTAGTAGATCGCTCCTTCCACCGGCACGACCTTAGGGCGAGGCGGCGGAGCCGGAGCCGCTTCGGCGCGCTCGACGCCGAATTGTTGATACGCCCACAGCGCGCCGAGACCGCCGCCGGAGAAAACGATCAGCACTGCTGCGAGGATGGCGGCCCCGCGAAACCGCGCGGAGGAGTCGGCGTGCTTGGGGGAACCGGTCGGCGTCGCCGCGGCCGGGAGCAACGTCGATTTCGGTTTGGCAATCACGCGCAGCTCGTCGACCACTTCGGTGATGCCGGCCACCTTGCGCACCAGCCCCAGAGCTAATTGATGAGCGTCGGCGCCCAAGACGCGGCCGCGCAGCACGGCGACGGTGCCGTTGACCGAAACGTCGATCGAGCGATAGGCGTCGGCGTCGTAAGACATCAACACCTCCGCAATGCGATGCATCAACGGGAGATTCCAATCGGCCGATTCGGGCCGACGTTCCAAGCTGGCCATACCTCACCTTGCCCCTGATCCTGAACTTCACGTAAGTGCGCAGCCGTCCTTAGCGGCGCAGCGTCGAACCAATCTGCAGCGGTCGGCTTCGGTACGTTCGGTGGCGCAAGTCCGAGAACTTATGCGCAGCCGGGAGAATGCCGACCGACCGCTGTTAGCGACGACAACAACAGCGACCGGCCGACGTCAGGGAGTCGGCGACGCAAGCAACGACGGCGCACGGCGGCGCCGTCGGAAGAACGATTCGCAATCGCGGCAATTCCGTGCCGCTACTTAAATGACGTCCATGAGTCATAACCGGCTCTCCGACGAAAAGGCGTTGCCTCCGGGAGACCGGTGAGCGAATGCAAAAAGAATGTTGAAGGTGATGCGAACGAAAACAGAAACCGCCGCGGCCGCCGATGAGCGTGATGCCTATCGGAGCCGCGTTTTCTCCGTGCGATCAATCTGCACGACGACCCCGTCTTGAACGGTGATGACCACCTGTCCGTAACGAAGCGAAGCGAGAGCTTGGCGCACATGGTCGAGGGCCTGCCGTAGCCGGGCCTCGCGCACGTCGGCGGTTTCCGCGCCGTCGGAACTTGGCGAACCCGAAGTACCGGTCAGCTCACTAGCCATGGGAACCGTCCGCAGAGTTGTCCGTGCGTGAGTTCGAGTAGCCATAGGTCCGTCCTGTGCTCGACACGACGCAATTGTTTACTATCATTGTCAACTTAGTGCCATTATTGGCGTAGATGTTGCATAGCCAATCCCGTGCCAAAGACACCGGACGTGGGGATTGGCCCAAAAAGCCGGGGTTTGTGGGGTCGCAAATTCTCTATGCGACAACGTGACGAGCAAATAGACTAGACTAACCATCGAATTAAACGGTTCCGTCGTATTCAACGGGCAATGTCATGGAACGCTTTGCACCACTACTCCTGAATGTTTGGCGGGAAGCCTGCCGGCACATCGAAATCGGCGAAGCGGTCGCCGTCGCTGCGCCGGATCTTTTTCAGCGTCTGCCGATCAATCTGGTGATCATTCGGCGCCTGGATCCGGAGCGAAGGGCGTTGGAAACGATCGCCGTCGGACAATGCCGCCCGTCGTCGGTGCCGCATGCCCGGAAGCATGAGTTTGCCGAGCCGCAGTATCAGCAATTGCTGCAATGGTGCCGCAGCGGATCGTTGCTGCACGGCGACGTCCGTGAGTTGTCCGATCTCCCGGCCGGGGCCATTCCCGACGATTTGAGCGGGGAGGCGGTCGTGGGACCGCTGCGCGGCGAGCACGGCCCGATCGGTTTGGCCATCTTTGCCACGCAAGAACCGCGGCATTTTCAAGATCGGCACGTCGAGATCGTCGGCCACTTGCTGGAGCCGTTCGGCGTGTGGGTGGAGAACGACCGCCGGCAACGCGAACTGCGCATCCTGCGCGAAGCGGCGGAGGCCGAAAACCAATCGCTGCGCCACCAAGCTCGGCAAGGTTGGGCTCAGCGAATCGATCGTTGGAGCTCAATCGGGCCTGCGTGACGTAATGCAGCGCGTGGAGCAGGTCTCGCGCACCGATGTGCCGGTGCTGCTGCTGGGCGAATCAGGGTCCGGCAAAGAAGTAATCGCGCGGGCCATTCACGACCGTTCGCCGCGCTCCAAAGGGCCGTTTTTACGGGTGAATTGCGGTGCCATCGCGCCGGAACTCGTCGACTCGGAACTCTTCGGTCACGAGAAAGGGAGCTTCACCGGCGCGACCGGCCTGAAGAAAGGCTGGTTCGAGCGGGCCGACGGCGGAACCTTGCTGCTTGACGAATGCGGCGAGTTGACGCCCGGCGCTCAAGTGCGGCTGTTGCGGGTCTTGCAAGACGGCACTTTCGAACGCGTAGGCGGCGAATCGCAGGTGACCGTGAACGTGCGGATCGTCGCCGCCACGCATCGCAACCTTGAGGCGATGACGGCCGACGGCAGTTTCCGCCATGACCTCTGGTATCGTTTGTCCGTGTTTCCGGTGCGGTTGCCGTCGCTGCGCGATCGGCCGCAGGATGTCGCCGCCATGGCGGCCCATTTCGTGCAACGTGCCACCCAGCGGCTCGGCATGCCGGCGTTGTCGCTGCAGCCCGCGGAATTGCAGTTGCTCGAAGCCTATCACTGGCCGGGCAACGTCCGTGAGTTGTCGGCCGTTATCGAGCGAGCCGTGATCCTGGGGGACGGAAAGCGTATCGACGTGGCGGCGGCATTCGGCGGACAAGCGATGAACTTGGCGCCGAGGGGCCTGGATAATAGTGCCGCGGTGCCCGCCGTCCTGCGCGACGAGCCGGTGACGTTGCCGCTATTGGACGCGACGAAGTTTGAAACGCTCGACGAAGCGATGGCCCGGCATATCGAGTCGGCCCTGAGGAAAACTCATGGTCGGATTGAAGGGCCTTTCGGGGCGGCACGGCTTTTGCGGATAAATCCGCACACGCTGAGAGGCCGGATGCGCTCGCTAGGCCTCGATTGGCGACGATTTCGCAACGTCGACTCCGGCTGATTCTCGGCCGCGGAGCGGGACTGCGCCGTGTTTCCATTGTGGCGCAACCGCCAGGACCGCCCCGGCCATGACCAGCGCGTGGCGCTGCTTCTTGTGGAACAGGAACGCCAGCACGGCGACCACCGTCACCACGATGACCAGCGTCGTACCGCCGAGCGCGGTGACGTCGCGCACCGCCTCCTCGACGTTCTTGGAGCCGATGGGGTTGTTGAGGTCGCCCGGCTCGCGCAGCGCCAGGATGATCCGGCTGTCGAGCGACCAGTCTCGCCCTCCGCCATCTCGTCGGCGATGCCGAGAAACGCCCAAGCGCGCCCGCCGTCAGCACGAGCGCGATCAGCACCCGCGCCTCGAAACGCCGCACGAACTGCCAGAAGCGCGCCAGGGCCGAAGTCAGCATCGCGCCACGCTAGAGTGCGCGGCCGTCAGAGGGAATCCCCGACCTCGCAGACCATCCGACCTAAGCCGTCAGGTAATCGCACCCTGCCGACCGCAGGGTGACATCCACGGCCGCCTGCGCCGCCGCCTGGGTGTCGTTGGCGCCGTCGGCGACGGTGATCCCGTCCTCGTCATAGACCGACCAGCGCCAGACGTCCTCGTCGTGGCTCAGCGAATACGCCAGGAGTTTCGACTCACGCATACCCGTCCTCCGAAACCGAGCGGGTCCTTAACTCTCAGGTAAGCAAACGGTTTCGCACTACACAATGCAGTTCCCCAGAAAGGCGACTTTTCCAATGTTTTGCTTGCCGCACAGGCGTTTGGCGCCGCCGAGAGACCTCACCTAAAGCCGGCCCCGAGCCTAGCCCTCGTCCAGCAGGCTGCGCCCCGCGTCGCGGACATTGACGCAACCGGTCAGGATCATCGCCACCGCCAGTTCGGCCCGCAGCGTGTCCAGCATCTTCTCGACGTGCGGCTGGCCGCCCGCACCCAGCGCCCAGGCCCAGGGACGACCGACGAAGCAGGCCTTCGCACCGAGCGCCAGCGCCTTGAGGACATCGAGACCCGAACGGACGCCGCCGTCCATGAACACCTCGAGATCGCCACCGACGGCCTCGGCGATCCGCGGCAGCGCCGAGATCGAGGATTTCACCCCGTCGAGCTGCCGCCCGCCGTGGTTGGAGACGACCAGGCCCTGCGCCCCCGCCCGCACCGCGTCGCGCGCGTCGGCCGGGTCCAGCACCCCCTTCACGACGATCGGCCCGTCCCAGGTCTCGCGCACCCAGTCCATGTCCTTCCAGGTCACCGAGCGGTCGAAGTTCCTGGCGATCCAGGAGAGGAAATCCGTGACCCGTCGCCCTTCCGTCACCGCGCCCTGGACCGAGCCCAGCGTGTGCGGGCGCCCCTGGACGAAGACGTCCCAGGTCCAGCCGGGATGGGTCACGCCGTCGATCGCCTGGGTCAGCAGCGCCTGCAGCGGCGTCGAGCCCGTGAAGCCCGAGCGGATGTCGCGATAGCGGGACCCCGGCGTCGGCAGGTCCACGGTGAACACCAGGACCGGGCTGCCCACGGCCTTCGCCCGCTGCAGCAGCTCGCGCATGTAGCCCCGGTCCTTCAGCATGTAGAGCTGGAACCAGGGCGCCGTCCCGGTAGCCGCCACCTCCTCGATGGAGCAGACGCCGACGGTGGAGAGGCAAAACGGCACGCCGGCGTTGGCCGCCGCCCGCGCCGCCTGGGTTTCGCCCCGCCGCGCGTACATCCCCGCCATGCCGACCGGCGACAGCCCCACCGGCATCTTCAGCGTCTGGCCCAGGGCCTGGACCGTCATGTCCAGCTTCGTGGTGTCGCGCATCACCAGTTGGCGAAGCGCGATGGCCTCCAGGTCGGCTACGTTGCGGCGCAACGTCTCCTCGGCGTACGAGCCGCCGTCGATGTACTCGAAGAAGATGTTCGGCAGCCTGCGCCGCGCGAGTTCGCGATAGTCCGAGACCGAAGCCGCCCGCATCCCTGGGTCCTCCCGCGGACGCGGTTGTGGCGGGCCGACGGCCCCCGCGCAAGGGTCAGGCGGTCGCGCTCGCCGGTACGGCCGCCGTCATGGACCCTCGCGGTCCCATCACGATCCAGACCTGGTGCGAGCGCGCCACCAGCCGGCCCGCCGCGTCGTACAGGGCCGTCCCGGCGATCTCCTTGCGACCGTCCTTCAGGATCGGCCAGGCGACCACGACGTATTCCTCGCCCGCCTTCACCGGCTCCAGGATCTCGCCGGTCATTGTGCCCAGCAGCGCGCCGTGGCGGCCCTCCTCCTCCACCCACGCGAAGTAGCCCGGGCAGTCCAGCGCGGCCCAGACGATCTCCGCGCCCACGGTTCCGTCTGCGGCCGCGAAGTTCGCGTGCGGGGTCCAGGCGCAGGCCACCAGACCCGTCTCGGCGCCCGCCACCTGCCCCGGCAGAACCCGCAGGCCGTCGCCCTCGTCGCGCGCCGTGCCGCAGGTGAAGCAGATCGGATGGATGCGCTCGTGCAGGCCGACATGGCGCTCGCCCGCCGCGCGCGCGGCGTCGATACCCGGCGACGGCGGCGGCTCGGGCAGTTCCTGCGCGGCCGGGCCGCCCTGGGCGATGGTCGCGCCCGCCTCGCCGAGCAACACCGCCATGCCGTCACGACGCTCCAACCCGAGTTCCGCATCGAGCGGGATAGGCGCGCGCAGGACGGCCGTCACGGGTCCCTCAAGCTCCCGCGAGAGGACGCCGCACACATAGCCGCCGTTGCCGGAATTGGGCGGGCCGCAGAATTGGCGGCCGATGGTGATCTTGCTCAATGGAACAACTCTGGACGCAATGGATCAATTCGATGCAGTCCGGCCTTCTCATGCTGACGCTGCGCCAGGGAAGCCAGAATCCGACATCGCGGCGTTGGACGGGACGATGCGCCGCGCTAAAGGGCTGTGACAGCCGCCTTCGGGCGGAATCGGACACCTTCGACGGAGACTATCGGTGAGCGACCGCATCGAACGACCCTGGGCCCTGATGCGCCATCACGCGGGCTGGGCCGACGTGTTCCACATCGACAGCGAGACCGCCAACTCGATCACGGGCTTCTATCCCGATCGCGAGACGGTCGGCCCGCCGGTGAACTATTCCACGCGCGCCGTCCTGGCCCGCTTCGCCTCGCTGGAGGCCGCCCGCGAGGCGCGCGAAGGCGCGGTGCTGGAATGGCGCAAGCATGACGCCGGCGTGCGCGACGCCGAGGTGAAGCTGCGCGAGGCCGAGAAGCTGCGCGAGGACGCCTGGCTGAACTGCCTTCGCGACGCCGCCGACCGCGGCTGAGTTCGGCGGCCGGGTCCGCCCGGCCGCGCTTCCTCCAGAACCGGAAGCCCTTCGACAGCCAGCCAGGCGATGGCGACCGCGCAGCACGGCGCCCGCGATCAGCCGCCAGACCGGCGCGCCGGCCAGACCCGGATCGCTGGGCAGGATCCGCTGGCCAGTGATCATGGGGTCCATCAGGTTCGAGCGTTTCCAGACGAGGTAGAACAGCGACTGCGGCGATGTGCAGGCCGACCAGCGCCTGCAGGACGCGGAAGCTGAGCTCGTGCCACTCAGCGATCTGCCGGCCCAGGTCGAAGCTGACGCGATCAGAGAACGGCCCGCCTTCGAACGCATCGACGTCGACGGCGAACAGCCCCGTCCCCACCTGGACCAGCGAGCACCGCCAGGATGGCCACGACGCTGAGCGCGCCCAAGCGGATTGTGCCCGGCGTCGTCGAGACCTCGCGGCCGGCCCAGCGTCGTGGCGTAGGCGGCGATGGCCTTCGGCCCCTTCACGAAGCTCGCGAACCGCGCGCGCTCGCCGCCCGCGAAACCCCAGTCAGATGCGGAACAGCACCAGCGCCGATGATCGCATAGCCGCTCCACCGGTGCCAGTTCAGGTGGTCCTCGGCTGGACCACCAGGAGAACGCGATCAGGACGACAAGCAGCCCAGTGGACGAGCCGAACCGGACCGTCCCACAGCCTGACGCGGACGCCCGCGGCCGAAGGCTCGGCCACGCCTAGTCCTTCTTCTCTTGCCGGTACTTCTCGTGACAGCCCTTGCAGGACATGCCGACGTCTGCGGACCTGCGCCTTGATGCGCGTCGATGTCGCCGGCGGCCGCGAGCTGGTTCAGCTTAGCCGCCTCGGTCTGGAGCGCCGAGGCGGCGGTGGAGAAGCCGGCCGCGTCGGCCAGATCTCGGCCTTGGCCTCGCTCATCGGATCGGCCTCGACGCCGCTGCCGCGCGGGAACCAGGTCGGGAGCTGGCCGGCCAGGGTGTAGATCGACCTGGCGTTGGTCGCCACGACCGCCTTGTCGGGCGATCCCTTCTTCAGCTCGTCGTTCAGGCCCTTGAACGCCGCGCCCAGCTTGTCGAAGTTCTCGTGACGGGCATAGGCGGCCTTGGTCGCCGGGCTGGCGTTGCGCCGGCATCGTTGTCGTCATGGGCCAGCGCCGCCACCACGCGGCGACCGGCGACGCCGATCCCCATGGCCAGCGCCAGCGCCCCGCCCTTGCTCATCACCAACGCCATCCGCTCACCTCGTTGATCCTAGAAAGGACGGTGGAGATTGAAGGCGCTCAGCGCTTGGCCGTCAACGGCTTCAACGCTCGGCGGTCCGTACCGGCGCACCCTGCGCCTTCGCTTCGGCCGACCAGCGCGCCGCAATTGGCGTCCTTGGCCAGTCCCGGGTCGATGAACGGCAGATCGCGGCGAGCGGCGAGAGCAGCGACCGAGGCCCACCGCGGCGCCGCCCTGGGCGATCGCCGCGCCCGGTTCGACGCCCAGCTTGGGCGACATCAGCGGCCCCTTGATCGTCACGGGCAGCAGCACTGCGCACCAGCCGGAACTTCTTGTCGTGGCCGCGGCAGCGGAAGTCCATACGCTCGGTGTCCAGGTTGACGGGCCCTCTGCCGGTCGATCAGCACCGGGCCGGTATCGAAGACGATCGTAGTCGGCGGTCATCACCCCGCCGGTGGTCTGGAAGTTGGCCACCGCGCAGCGCACCGGCGTCGTGTCCTTCTTCTTCGAGGAGACCCAGGCCCTTGACGACGTTGACGCCAGCGAGTTCGGCGAAGGCCTTGCGGATCTCGCCACCGGTGCGACACCACCGTGACCTGGCCATTGGCGCTGGCGAAGGCCTTGTGGACGCGTGTTGCCGGTCCCGGTCAGCTTGGCGCGGCCCACCAGCGGCCCGGCCAGCGCCGGAGCGCCCTGGAACTGGAACGGGATCAGCGATTCGATCCGCGAGTTCGTCAGGCGCAGGTCGAGATCGGTCGACCGGCATCGCCTTGCGCGCATTCAGGTTGGCGTAGCCGGTCGACCTCACCGCTGCGGCAGGTCCAGCTTCAACGGGTCGGCACGGAGCAGGCCGTCATCGAGGCTGCACGCGCACAGAGCCCGAATTCAGCTTCACCGGCGTGTCGCGGATCGAATCGGGCGCTGTAGCTCACGTCCGCATCCATCGCGCGGATGCGGCTCGACGTCCAGCGGCGCGTCCGGCAGCAGCCGCTGCTGGGCCGACCATCGTGCTTGGCGATCGCTGCCTGTTCGGGCGAAACGGTCTCGCCCGGTCCCACCTTCGGCGCCGCGCCGAACAGCGGCGCCCAGATCGTCCAAGTCGAGGCTTCGGGACTGCAGGTCGGCTTTCAGGAACGGCCTCTCCCTGCCGGTCGTCGACCGACATATCGCCCGACAGGTCGCTGTCGCCCACCCGTCCGCCGAGGTTGTCGATCCGCCACAGCCAGCCCCTCCCGCGAGAGCCGGCCGCGCAGGCTGTAGGGCGGCGTGTTCGGCAGGGCGGACGCCCGTTAGCGGAAGAGCTCCGCCATGTCCGGGACCGCGGGTGGTGGCGTTCATGTAGAACCTGCCCAGGTCGAACGGCTTCGGCACCGCGCCCGCGCGGTGATGTAGGTCCGCCCGGCCCGCAGGTCGACGTCGAACGGATAGGGCTTGGTCCGCTCGATGTTCAGCAGCGGCCCGCCCATGACCTCGGCGCGGAACGGCGCGCCGTTGATCGTGCCGCTTGCCGGTGAGCTCGAAGCCCCGTTGCCTGGCCGCCCAGCTTCTCGCGGGCGTTGATCGTCCCCTCGAAGCGGATGTCCCGCTGGGCGTCGCAGATAGCGTAGCTGCCCGTCCCGGATCACGAAGCGCTGGATCGGCGGCAGGTCCATGGGTTTCTTCGTCTTGACCATCCGAGAAGTCCCAGTTTTTCGCGGCCCTTGTCGTCGGCCAGCAGCTAGAAGTTCGGGCGTGTCGACCGCGAGCACCCGGATGTCGGCGGCTTGCCCCATAGCAGTGGGATCAGCCGCACGCGCACCCGCAGCCGGTCGATGGTGCCCATCTTCTCCTGCCCCGGCCCATGGCGGGTTTGCGATGGAGATGCCGTCCACGGTCGCGCTGGGCCGCCAGGACCAGAGGTTCACGTTCAGGTCGCCGGCGATCGTCGACCTGGCGGGGCGTACTCGACCGCGCTCCAGCGGCCCGCGGAACCAGTTCCAGTCCCAGATGACGATCAGGATCGTGACCAGGAGGGCCAGGATCGCCAGGACGGCGCCTGTCCAGCCCAAGGCCTTCTTTGCCTGCGGCGTCAGCTTCGGCGGACGCGGATGCGTCAGCCGCTCGCGCAGTGGACGGCGTGCGCCCGGCTGGTCGTGGCGGCGACCGCGCCCGGCGAGGGCCAGGCTTCGGTGTTCTGGGTACGCGCTGTTCGCTCACGGAGGCCTCCGGGAGCCTCCACAACGCGCTGCCCCCGGGGCTCCGTTTCCCCGTGGATATTCTAGTGGCTAACACCGCGGGCCCGGACCGCCGGCGCAATGTCGCGAGGATGATGGCCAGGTCGAAAGCCAACGACTGGCGCTCCAGGTACTCGGCGTCCAGCCTCACCTTCTCCGGGATCGGCAGCTCGTCGCGGCCGTTCATCTGCGCCCAGCCCGTCACGCCGGGCCGCAGCCGTTCGACGCCGGCCTTCGTGCGAGCTGACAAGGTCATGCTGGTTGAACAGCGCGGGGCGTGGGCCCACCAGGCTCATGTCGCCCTTCAGCACGCTCCAGAGCTGGGGCAGCTCATCCAGGCTCGACCGGCGCAGGAAGCGGCCGATCGGCGTGATCCAGCGCTGCGGACCTCCAGCAGGTACGTCGCGACGTCCGGTGTGTCGGTCCGCATCGAACGGAACTTGGGCATCGGGAACTCTCGGTTCCCCGGCGCCCCACGCGGCGCGACCAGTGGATCGCGGGGCCGGGACTGGTCAGCCTGACCGCGGCGGCGAGCACGAGCAGGACAGGCCAGGCCAGCGCCAGGCCCGCCAGGGCTGCGAGGATGTCGAACGCGCGCTTCGAGCACCGGCCGTTGTTAGCTCCGGCCGGCGCATCGCGCCACGTCAGGCTTCGGGATCGACCGGGCCCGCGGCGCTGCCTTCTTCACGCGCGCCTTCGGCGAAAGCTCCGGGACCGGCTCGCCCAGGAGCGGCGCCGGCTCGTCGAGAATGGGTTCCGGCGTGGCCTCCAGCACTGGCGTCGGCGCCGACCTCGGGTTCGACGACCTGCGCCTCCAGCAGCGGGCTGAACGGGTCCGGCCTCGCCGCCCACCGGCGCGACGGGAAGATCGTCCGTGACGCCCATCGCCGCTTCCAGCGCCTCGTCCGCCACCTCGGCGGCGGCCTCCACCGTCTCGGCCACCGCCTCGATCGCCTCGATGGCGGCCGGCGGCGCCGGCAGCGTGCGCGCGGCCTCGAACATGGCTTCGAGGTTCATCGGCCGCGCCCATCGGGTCATCCACCAGTAGGCGACACCGCTGGCCGCGGCCGCGCCGAAGTAGGACCAGAGCGGCGAGGCGACACCCATCATGAGTTCGGGGCTCATCCGCGTGTTGGGCAGTTCGGGAAGATCGAAGGACGCCATGGGAGTGTTCCTTGCGGCACAGGAATTGTGCATCGCAACATAACACGCCGGCAAACTTCGCAGTTGCGAAACTATTGTGGCGAGAGCGGATACACGCGGGCGCCGCCGCCGGCGCCCAAAGCTTGCGCCACCCAGCCGCAGATCGCGGCAAGCGGCGCGGCCAGGTCGGGTCCGTCGACGAGCACCAGCCCGCAGCCGTTCATCTTCATCGGGTCGGTAAGGGGCCGCATCCGCGTCTCGGCCACGATCATGGGCGCGGCGACCTCGTCCTCCAGGTCGCGCAGGAAGCTGTCGAGGGTCTCCAGGTCCTTGATCGGCAGCCAGACCAGCGCCTGAACCTTGGGATTTTCGCGCGCAGCGCTGCCAGGGTCTCGACGATGCGGCCGTAGTCGTCGGGCTTCTCGAACGGCGGATCGATCAGCACGAGGACGCGGCCCTGCGCCGGACACTGTTCAACCGCCGCCAGATAGCCATCGGCGTTCAGGGTCCGGACCCCGGGCCGCCCCTTCAGCGCCTGCGCCAGCGCGGCGTGCTCCTCCGCGCGCAGCTCGCAGGCGACGTAGCGGTCGCCCGCCCGCAGCGCCTCGGCGATCAGCCAGGGAGACCCCGGATAGCGGCGGACCTCGCCCCCCTTGTTCAGCGCCGCCACCGCGCCGGTCAGCGGCCGGAACTCCGGCGGCGCGTCGGGCGCGGCCATCAGCTTGGCGATCCCGGCCTCAGCCTCCCCCGACTTGCGCGCCTCGGCGCCCGCCAGGTCATAGAGGCCGCGGCCTGCGTGGGTGTCGATGACCGTCAGCGGCGCGCCCGCCGCGGTGAGCTCGCTCAGCAGCCGCAGCAGGCCGGCGTGCTTCACCAGGTCCGCGAAGTTCCCGGCGTGGAAGGCGTGGCGGTAGTTCAAGGTGATCCTTTGTCGGCGGCCGGAACCCCGCCGGCCATATCGACGTTGCCCGCCAGCACGTGGAGGGGCCCGGATGCCCAAGGACATGAACGAGGCGCCCAGGGGCCTGAGCTACGTCAGCGACCAGGACCCCGGCCTGCGCCGCAAGCCGGCGCGCAGCCAGGGCTTCAACTATATCGACGGCGACGGCAAGGCGGTGACCGACGAGGCCACCCTGGATCGCATTCGCGCCCTGGCGATCCCGCCCGCCTGGACGGACGTCTGGATCTGCCCCGATCCGCGCGGTCATATCCAGGCGACCGGCCGCGACCAGCGCGGCCGCAAGCAGTATCGCTACCACGCCCGCTGGAGCGCCGAGCGCGGCCTGAACAAGTACGACCGCGTCATCGCCTTCGGCCGCGCCCTGCCCCGCCTTCGCAAGCGGGTGGACGCCGGCCTCGCCCGACGCGGCCTCCCGCGCGAGAAGGTCCTCGCCGCCGTGATACGCGTGATGGAGATGACCCTGATCCGGGTGGGCAACAACGAATACGCGCGCCAGAACAAGAGCTTCGGCCTCACCACGCTGCGCGATCGTCACGCCAGGATCGGAGCGGCGAAGGCCGTATTCGAATTCCGCGGAAAGAGCGGCAAGGTCCATACGACCGGCTTCAATGACCGTCGGCTGGCCCGGATCGTCAAGGCCTGCCAGGATCTCCCCGGCCAGCGCCTGTTCCAGTACCTCGACGACGACGGCCAGCGCCGGGCCGTCGAGAGCGCCGACGTCAACGCCTACATCCGCGAGACGCTGGGCGAGGACTTCTCGGCCAAGGACTTCCGCACCTGGGCCGGCACCGTCGCCGCCGCGCGGGCGCTCACCATGCCGGAATGCGCAGACCTTGCCGGCTCCAAGCGGCATGTGAACACCTGCGTGAAGGCGGTCGCCGGCCTGCTCGGCAACACCGCCGCCGTGGCGCGCAGCGCCTATATCCACCCGGCGATCCTGGACGCCTACGCCGCGGGCAAGCTCGACCTGAAGCCTGGCGGCGGTGAGCGCGCCTTCGAGCTGGCGGTGCTGCGCTTCCTGGAAGCTGCGCGGTGACGTTGCGACAGCCTCGCGGCGCGTCCTGACCCCCGCTATGGTGATCGCCGATAAGGTGCGGACCAACCGCACCGTCGGAGGATCCTCATGCTCGGCCAGCGCCTGCGCTTCGGCGCCTTCATCGCGCCTTTCCACCCGGTGGAAGAGAACCCCACCCTCGCCCTCGAACGCGACCTGGAGCTGGTCCAGCACATGGACGCGCTGGGCTACGAGGAGGCCTGGTTCGGCGAGCACCATTCGGCCGGCTACGAGTTGATCGCCAGCCCCGAGATCTTCATCGCCTTCGCCGCCGAGCGGACGAAGCACATCCGCCTCGGCACGGGCGTCTCCTCGCTGCCCTACCACCACCCGCTGATGCTCGCCGACCGCATCAACCAGCTCGACCACATGACCCGCGGCCGGGTCATGTTCGGCGTCGGGCCGGGCGCCCTGATCTCCGACGCGCGCATGATGGGCATCCCGCCCGAGAAGCAGCGCGACCGCATGGACGAGGCGCTGGAGGTGCTGGTCCGCCTGCTGCGCGGCGAGGAAGTGACCCACAAGTCCGACTGGTTCGAGCTGTGGCAGGCGCGCCTGCAGATGACGCCCTACTCCCGTCCCTCGGTGGAGATCGCGGTGGCCAGCCAGGTCTCGCCCACCGGCGCGCGGGCCGCCGGCCGCCACGGCCTCAGCCTGCTGTCCCTCGGCGCCACGGGCACGGCGGCGTTCAACGCCCTGGCCTCCAACTGGCACATCGCCACCGAGATGGCCGGCGAGAACGGCAAGACCATGGACCGGTCGGGCTGGCGCCTTGTCGGCCCCATGCACATCGCGCCCACCCGCGAGCAGGCGATGGAGGACGTGCGCTTCGGCCTGGAGAAGTGGATCTACTACTTCCGCGAGATCGCCAACCTGCCCGTGGTGCCCGAGGGCCCCGACCCGGTGAAGGCTCTGATCGAGAGCGGCACAGCGATCATCGGCACGCCGGACGACGCCGCAGCGCGCATCCAGCAACTGGTCGATCAGAGCGGTGGCTTCGGCGCCTTCCTGCTGATGGACCACAACTGGGCGCCCTGGGATAAGAAGAAGCTGAGCTACGAGCTCTTCGCCCGCTACGTCGCGCCGCGCTTCCAGGACCTCAACGGCAACCGCGAGGCCTCGATCGCCTGGGTGGGCGGCAACAAGGCCGAGTTCACCGGCCAGACCATGGCGGCCATGGGGGCCCGCATCGCCCAGCACATCGCCGAGAAGGGCGCCGGCGACATCCGTCCCGAACTGGCGGCCATGGTCGGCGCGGCGATGCCGCCCAAGGCGGACTGATCGCTCAGGGGTTCGGCGCGCCCGGCGATGGCCCGGCGCGCCGGGCGAGCACGGCGCCGACCAGCGCGCCGACGAGGGCCATCAGCAGCGAGAAGGCGAAGCGGACCGTCAGCAGATCGCTCAGCGGCGCCATCGGCAGGCCGGCGAGGAAGTCCAGGACCGCGTAGGCCGCCCACATCGCGGCGGCGAACGTCACGGCGTGCCGTTCGGGACGCCGCCGTCCCAGCAGCCAGGCGGCGGCGAACATCAGCACCACACCGCCCATCGGCCCGGATGTCGCCCCGATCCGGGGGGCGAGTTCGTTGTAGTAGGCCTGGTCACGCCCCGGCTCCACCAGCATGGCCCATGCGAAGATGACCGCCGTGGTCGCCAGCAGGTTCAAGATCAGCACGACCAGACCGGTCAGCGCGGCCTTCCCGAAGTCGATCGGCTTCATGCCCCGTCCCCCGTCGGGCACGAGCCTAGCCCACGCGCCTTACCGGCGGTAGGTGAAGCCGATCCGGACGGTGCGCGGCGCCGAATAGCTCTCGACGCCGTCCGCGGTCTCGCCCACCTCCAGCTTGCGATCGGTCAGATTCTCGACGGCCAGGTAGAGCTCCGCGGCGTCGGCGAAACGCCAGCCGGCCCGCGCGTCGACCTGCACGCCCGCCGACAGTCGCCGGCTGTTCAGGTCGTCCTCCCAGCGGGCGCTCTCGTAGCGGACGTCGGTGGTCAGCGTCACCGCATCGCTCGGACGGAAGTTCAGCCCCCCGGTGACGGTCCACTTCGGCGTCTGCGCGGGCCGCAGGCCGGTGAGCTGCGGCGCGGTCGTCCCGCCATGCACCTCGGCGTCGGTATAGGCCGCCGCCGCGCGCCAGGAGATCGCCGGAACGAGGTCGCCCGACGCCTCGCCCTCGACGCCCCAGGCCTCGATCTCGCCGGCGTTCTGCCGCTGGCGCAGCGTGCCGCCCGCGGGGACGAAGCCGGCCAGCGGGAACGTGCCCGGCCCCACGCCGATGGTGACGTTGGTGATCGGGTCCTTCAGCCGGTTCCAGAACACGTCGCCCGACCACCGCATCGGGCCGACGTCGCCGCCGAGCCCCGCCTCCGCGCCCTGCAGCGTCTCGGGCTTCAGCGTCGGATTGGCCTCCGTGATGTCGTTGCCCACCCGGAACGGCCGGTGCAGCTCGTTGAGCGTCGGCGCGCGGAAGCCGGCATAGGCCGCAGCCCGCAGGTAGAGGTCCTCGCTCACCGCATAGCGCAGGCCGACGCGGCCGGTGGGCGTGGTGTCGGAGCGGTTCGGGGCCGCCGAGTTCAGCGTCACGGCGCCCGTGGCGGTATCGCGTTCCACCCGCATCGCGTCATAGGCCCGGCTCCGGTCCACGCGCACGCCGCCGGTCAGCAGCCATGGGCCCTGGTCCAGCGCGGCCTCGACGTACGCGCCGGCCACCAAGGTCTTGCCGCCCGCCTCCCGGTCGCGGGTGAAGGCGCCGTTCATGAACCGGAACCGCTCGTGCTCGGTCCCGTCGGCGAGGCGCACGTCCGCGCCGACTTCCCAGTTCAGCGGCCCCGACCTGGCCTGCCAGGCGGCGTTCAGGCCGTAGCCCGTCGCCGGGGTGCTGTACTGGTCGTTGGCGGGGGTCGTGGCGCCGCGGCCCGCCGCCACCGCCACGGAACTGTTCTCCAGGTCGCTCCGGCGCACCCAGCCCTGCAGGCGCCAGCCGCCCACGCCCTCGGACGCCGGCTGCGCGAGAGTCAGCGTCGCGGACTGCCCCGTCGTGTTGGAACGCGCCCCGACCAGGCCCGCCTCCTGGTTCACCTGGAAGGCCGAGACCCGCAGCGCCACCTGCACGCCGGAAATCTCGCGTTGCAGCCGCACCGCCACCGAGGCGTCGTCCATCCGCAGGCGGGTGTCGGCCGCGCCCTGCCGAGGCCCGCGCACGGCGTGATAGCCGTCGCTCCGCGAGCCCGCCGCGGTCACCAGCAATCCCGGAACGCCCGCCACCACGGCGGCGCGATAGCTGCCCCGCTGCCCGCCGGAGACGTCCGCCACCGCCAGGCCGTCAGGCGTCTCGGCGCTCGCGCAGCGCCACGACGCCTGTCAGCGCGCCGGCGCCATAGGGGCCTGCGCCGGCCCCCCGCACCACCGTCGCGCCCTCGATGCCCTCCGACGGCAGGCCGCTCCAGATCACCCAGCCGCCGAACGGATCGTTCTGCGGCGCGCCGTCGAGGGTCACCAGCGCCCGGCCCGCGCCCGACGGCGCGATCGCCCGCAGCGACAGGCCCTGGGTCGTCGGGTTCGCGGCCCCCGAACCGGTGCGACGGAACAGTGAAACGCCCGGCGCGGTCTTCAACGCCTCGTCCAGCCTCGGCTCGCCCTTGAGCGCCTCGGCGTCGATCTGCACGGCGCTGAAAGCCGCCTCGCCGCCCAGCGGCGCAAGGCGCGGGGGGTGGACGACCACGATCTCGACTTCCGGAGCCGGAGGCGGCGGCATATCGGGCATGTTGACTTGTCAGGCTGATGCGGCGAACGCCGCGAGGGCTAATCAGGCGGGAGGGAGAGCGCAATGACCAAGGTCGCGATCGTCACGGGAGCAGGCAGCGGGATCGGGCGGGCGGTGTCCTTGGCGCTCGTTGCGGCGGGCTGGAGCGTTACACTCGCCGGCCGCCGCGCCGATGTCTTGCAGGAAACAGCCGCGCGCGCGGCGCCAGGGTCCACGCTGGTCCATCCGACCGACGTCAGCGACGAAGCTTCGGTCGATGCGCTGTTCGACGCCACCAAGGCGCACTTCGGCCGGCTGGACCTGCTGTTCAACAACGCCGGGACCGGCGCGCCGCCCGTTCCTCTTGAGGACCATTCGCTCGACCACTGGCGCCGCGTCGTGGACATCAACCTGACCGGCGCCTTCCTCTGCACCCGCGCCGCGTTCCGCCTGATGAAGGACCAGGACCCGCGCGGCGGCCGCATCGTCAACAACGGCTCGATCTCGGCCCACGCCCCCCGGCCGCGCTCGATCGCCTACACCGCCACCAAGCACGCGATCACGGGACTGACCCGCTCCACCTCCCTGGACGGCCGCGCCTACGACATCGCCTGCGGCCAGATCGACATCGGCAACGCGGCCACCGAAATGACCCGCGCGATGGCCAAGGGCGTGCCCCAGCCGGACGGGACGATGAAGGTCGAGCCCACCATGGACGTCCAGGCCGTGGCGGACGCGGTGGTCTACATGGCCGGGCTGCCGCTGTCGGCCAACGTGCAGTTCATGACCGTGATGGCGACTCAGATGCCCTTCGTCGGCCGCGGCTGACCCGACGCCGCCTGCGGCAGGGCGTCGCAAGCTGCGCCGTGGGAAATTGCCCAAATTAACGGCTGCCCGAGAGGAGAATGCCGATAACTTAACGTCGTTCTCTTTGCACTGCACCATTGTTGCTGCGACGCAGCAACTTAGCCCTTGCGTCCGCGGCGAGCCGGGTGAATTTATGGGTCATCGGCGGCAGACACGGTGAGCGTCAGTACTCCCGGCCCGCTGAGAGGAACGCTGGAAAGGGGTTGGCTCAACCCTTGTCCCGGAAACAAACGCCATGATCCGCATTCTCACTGTCGCCGCCGCGGCCGCCATGCTCGTCGCCGCCCCCGCTTCCGCCCAGTCGATGAAGGTCGCCGTGACCGGCAAGACCACCGAGCAACTGCACATCGACATCGCCAAGGCCGCCAAGAAGGTCTGCAACCAGGCCGTCGTCGGCGCCTCGTTCCCGCGCGAAATGTACGCCGCCTGCTACAAGGCCACCGTGGAAGCCGCGGTGACCAAGGCCAACGACCCGGCGCTCGCCGCCGCGGCCGGCATCACCCTGGCCTCGCGCTAAGCTTCAGCTCGCGCCGAACGGAACGGGCGCCGGGGTCTCGACCTCGGCCTCGGTGAAGTTCGGCGCGCGCTTCTGCATGTTGGCCATCACGGCCTCCACCTGATTGGGCGACCCGATGAGCGCCGTCTGTTCGCGGCTCTCCTCCATCAGCACCTCGCGCTGATCGGCTTCGGCCGCCAGGTTCAGCAAGCGCTTCGCCGCCCGGATGCCGTGCGGGTTCTTGCCCGCCACGTCCCGCGCGAACGCCAGCGCCTCGGCCCGCGGGTCGGCGGTGAGCCGCGTCGCGAAGCCCAGTTGCAGCGCTTCCTCGCCCGTGAAGATCCGGCCCGAATAGGTCAGCTCGCGGGCGATGTCGTCCCGGACGAGCTGGCGCATCAGCACTAGGCCGGCCATGTCCGGCACCAGCCCCCACTTGATCTCCATCACCGACATCTTGGTGTCGGGCGCCACGAAGCGCATGTCCGGGCCGCACGCGAGCTGGAAGCCGCCGCCGAAGGCCACGCCGTGCACCGCGGCGATCACCGGCACGGGAATCTCCCGCCAGACCATCACCGCGTGCTGCGCGCGGTTCGAGCCGCCCGGCGTGCGGTTGGCGGTGACCAGCGCGCCGGTCGTCCCCTGCCCGCGCTCGCGCGTCCCCGAGGCCATCTGCGAGAAGTTGCCCATGTCCAGGCCGGCGCAGAAGGCCCGGCCCTCGCCGGACAGCACCACGGCGCGCAGGCCGGCCTCGCCCTTCAGCCGCTCGCCCGTCTGGATCAGGGCGTCGAACATGGCGTTGTCGAGGGCGTTCATCTTGTCGGCCCGCACCAGGCGCACGTCGGCCACGCCGCCCTGGATATCCACCGTCACGCGGTCGTTCATCTCGGTCTCCTCCTAACGCTTCGCCAGCACGTAGCCGGCGCGCGGGAAATGCACATGCACCACGTCCAGCTCGCCGCATTCGCGGGCGAGGGTCACGCGGTCGTTCGTCAGGTTCACCAGCACGCCCTCGACGGGATCGCGGCCGTAGTCGTCGGCCTGGACCACCACCGCGTCGCCCTTCTTGAGGCCGGACGGGTCGTCGGACGCGCAGACCCCTGCGTCGGCCGGCTGGCTGGTCATGGCGGCTTGCAGCGCCTCGGACGGCTTCATCTCGCTACGCTGGCCGTGGCCGATGGCCTTGAGCCGGTCGCGCCAGGCCTGGAGCCGAGGCAGGCCCTCCATCAGGACGGCGGCGACGTGAGGCGCGGCGCCCCCCAGCCACCAGACGTTCATCCAGGCCGCCACGTCGGCCAGTGACGGCGTCGCGCCGCCCAGGAAGTCGCCGGCGAGGCCGTCCTCCACCCATGCGGCGTAGGCCCGCCACTGCTGGCGCATGAACGGCGCGGCCGCCTTCATGGCCCCCACGTCGAACGGCCGGCCCGACAGCTTCTCGCGGTCGGCGATGAACTCCTTGGGCACGGCCTCGCCCATCTCGGCGAAGATCACCGCCACGCTGGCCTGGAACCAGAGCCGGTCGGCCCAGAGGTTCACCGCCCAGTCGCTGCCGCCGCCCAGCGCCGGCTTGGGATGGCGCCGCTCCAGCTCGGCCATGATGACCTGGCTGTCGCAATAGACGTCGGCGCCGATCTGCATCACCGGAATGCGCCGGTAGCCGCCGGTCAGCGGGATCAGGTCCGGCTTGGGCATGATCACCGGCTGGATCACCGAGCGCCAGGCGAGGCCCTTCACGCCCAGCATCAGCCGCACCTTCTCCGAGAACGGAGAGGTGTCGTAGTGGTGCAGGATGATCTCGGACGCCGACATCTAGACGACCACGACGCCTTCGCCGGGCGGGTTGGCGTAGAGCGCGTCCACCAGGGCCTTGCGGTTCTCCAGGGTGGCGCGCTGGTTCACATAGCCCTTGTCGGTGATCTCGCCGGCGTCGATGGACGGCGGCTCGGCCATGATGGCGAACCGGCCGATCCGGCGCGACGAGCCGCCCGCCGTGCGCGTTGAACTCGGCGATCCGCGCCGTGACGCAGCGTCGGCTTGAGCTTCTCCAGCGGCGCGTTCTCGCCCAGGCGTCTGGCAGCGCGGCCGGCGACGGCCAGGCCAGCGACGCCGACGAACGGCTTGTCCTGGCCGGCGATCACCACGTCGAGCCAGATAGGGCGAGCAGGCGGCGACCAGGTCGGGGCGCAGCGTGCCCACCGAGACCCAGGTGCCGCTGTCGAGCTTGAAGTCCTCGGTCACCCGGCCGTCGAACACCAGGCCCTGTGCCGGGTCGTCCGGGTCCAGGAAGCGGGCGGCGTCGCCCAGCTTGTAGAAGCCCTCCTCGTCGAAGGCCGCCGCCGTCTTCTCGGGGTCGTTGTGATAGCCGGTGGTGACCGTCGGGCCCTTGACCCGCACCTCCAGCTTGCGAGCCGTTGGGCACCAGCTTGAGCGTCGTGCCCGGCAGCGGCAGGCCGACCAGCCCGACCCGCTCGGTCATCCAGTGGACCACCGTGATGCCTTGCGTCTCGGTCGCGCCGTACATGGTGGTCAGCGGAATGCGCTGGCCGGTCTCGGCGATCGCCAGGGCCTGCATCCGCTCGGAGACGTCGTTGGACAGCGTCGCGCCGCCATAGCCCATGTAGCGCAGGTTCTTGAAGAACGACTTCCGCAGGGCCGGATCGCGCTCCATCGCCTCGGCCAGCATGCCGAACGCGATCGGCGCCGAGCCGAAGACATCGGCGAGATCTCGTAGAGGTTCTTGATCGTGGTCTCGAACTGGCCGGGGATCGGCTTGCCCTCGTCCAGATAGAGCGTGCCGCCGGCCCAGAGCACGCCGTTGAAGTTGATGTTGCCCGCCGAGATGTGGCTCCAGGGCATCCATTCCAGCGAGACGGGATGTCGTCCGGGTCGGCCGGCTCGGCGCGCAGGCCCTCCTGGCCGGCGATGACGCCCGCCATCATGCCGTGGGTCTGGGGCACGCCCTTGGGCATGCCGGTGGAGCCGGAGGTGAAGAGGTACTTGGCGACCGTGGCGTGGTTGAGCGCCTCGCGGGCGGCCTCGACCGCCGGCGGTGGGCTCGGTCGCCGATCAGCTCGGACAGGGCGATCGATGCCCTCCCCGCACCGTCGACGGTGACGAACACCAGCGATCGGGTCGAGCGCGCGCAGGGTCTCGAAGGCCCGGGCGAACATGGCGCCGTTCTGGGCGAAGACCACCTTGGGCTTCACGGTGGCGAAGCAGTGCTTCAGCTTGGCGTGGTCGGTGGAGATCAGGCTGTAGGCCGGGCTGATCGGCGCGATCGGGACGCCGGCCGTGTAGCAGCCCAGCATCATCAGCGCGTGCTCGACGCGAGTTGGCCGACAGCACCATGACGCTGTCGCGGCCGGTCAGGCCGCGGACCAGCAGCCATTGGGCCGACGCCGTCGGCGGCCCGCTTCGCCTCGCCATAGGTGACGCCGCGCCAGGGCCCGTGGCCGGGCGCCGCGCTGCTGGATGTAGGGCCGGTCCGGATGCGCGGCGGCCTTCTCGGCCAGCAGGTGCGGCGATCGAGCGCGGCCCCTCGGCCGGGCGGATGGTTCGAGCGGACGTAATAGGTCCCGTCAGCGCGACGTCTCGACGCTGACGTCGGGGCGCCTTCATCGGCAGCGGCTTGAACGGCGGCAGCGTCGCGGCGCCAGCGCCAGGGTCGTCGGCGGGGCTCATGCCCGTCCTCCCGTTGTCATTGCTTGCCTTAAGCCTACGCCAGCCACGCGGGCCTGCAACGGCGCCCCCACGTAAGCGACGTGCGAGTTTGGTTGCGCAGGGTCAACCTGGGCTAGACGACACCAGGGGTTCGCCACGGGATTCGCCATGCGTTTCGTGCTCATGAAAGGGGAGTTGCAGTACGGGTCCCTGCGCCTGCACATCGATCAGTTCGGCGCGGCGCTGCGCGACCTGGGCCACGAGGTCACCGTGCTCGACCTGACCGATCCGGCCGGACGCGCCGCTCTCGACGCCTCGCTGGCCTCGCCACCGGACTGCTATTTCGGGATGGGCGGCATCGGCGCGGAATACCGGACGGCCGCGGGCGCCTCGGTCTACGACGCCCTGGACGTGGTCTACGCCACCATGCACGTGGACCACCCCGTCTATCATGCGCTGCGGGTCACGGCGAAGATCCGCAAGGAGGTCGAGTTCTTCCTCGACCGCACGCACGTCCAGTTCATCAACGCCTGGCCCAGCGCCCGCGGTGTGGCGCACCTGGGCTTCCTCCCGCCCGGCGCCAACGAACTGCCGGAGCCGGTGGACGTCTCGGACGAGGCCTTCGCGCGCCGCGACATCCCGCTGCTCTTCACCGGCACCTACCGCGGCCCGCCGGCCGAAGCGTGGGCCGACTGGCCCGAGAGCCCGGCCAGGGAGATCGTCGCCGAGATCGCCGCGCGCATGGTCTCCGACGGCCGTCTCGCCCTGCTGGACGCGCTGAAGGCGGCGCTGGCCGACCGCGGCGCCCAACTCGCCGGCGATCTCTTCGAGCAGTTCGTACCGTTGCTGCAGCACGCGCAGGGTTTCGCCGAGGCCTACCATCGCAACGCCCTGCTCCACGAACTGGGCCGCGCCGGCCTGCCGCTGCACGTCTATGGCTCCGGCTGGGAGCCGCTGGCGGCGCAGTATCCTTCGTTCGTCTACGGCGGCGTCGGCAGCTTCGAGGAGACGCTGCGCCTGCTACGCCGCGCCCGCGTCGTGCTCAGCACCAACAACGGGTTCGTGGCGGGCGGCCACGAGCGGGTCTTCACCGCCATGTGCGGCGGGGCGGCCGTCTTCAGCGAGACCAGCAAGTACTACGCCGAGGCGTTCAAGGAGGGCCGCGAGATCGTGACCTTCCCGTGGAGCCAGATCGACCGCGTCGGCGCACGGCTAGCCGCGCTCGCGGAAGACACGCCCGCCGCGGCCGCGATCGCCCGCGCCGGCCATAAGCGTGCGATGGCCGAACACCGCTGGACCGACCGCGCCGCCAAGGTGGCGAAGGCCGTGAAGCAGGTCCGCTAAAGCAGCGCCTCGTATTCGGCCGGCGTCCCGCAGAACACCACCTCTTCGCGGCCGATCAGGTTGTAGCCGATCCTGCGCCCCCGCCGGAGCAGGTGATTGTAGAGCGGCGCGACGTACAGCTCCGCGGCCTGGGGCGCCCCCCGCTCCTCGTCGAGCGCCGCGCGAAAGTCGTCCGCCGCCGCGAAGTGGTAGAGGCCGGTGCAGCACAGGTCGGAGATCGGGCGCTTCTCGGCCGTCTCCAGCGCCCACGGCTCGGGCCCTGGCGCGGGCCTCACGTAGGACCAGTTCGCGCCCTCGCCGCGGAACACCTCCAGCCAGCCGTCGGCGCGATCGAGGACGCCGCCCGGAAACTGGAAGCCGGGCCGGAAGGTGTCGATGTTGAAGATCGTGAGCTCGCCGTCCCACGCGCCCAGCCCCTGCTCCACCGTCTCGGCCTGGCCGGCGGTCGGCCGCTCCAGCCCCACGACCTCCCAGGCCGCGATGCCCAGCCGGCGCACCTCCGCCTCGACCCAGCCGATCGCGTCCAGCGCCGTGATGAACACAAAGGGGTCGCTGTCGAAATAGGCCTCGAAGCTGCTGACAGCGTGCTCGAAGACCGTCCGGCCGTGCAGGTCCAGCATGAACTTGGGCCGGTCGTAACCGGCGTCCAGGAACCGCTGCGAGCGGCCCGCCATCGGGATGACGATCATGCGCCGAGGTCCAGGAACAGGCGCAGCGCGTTGGCCACGAACGCCTGCTGCCGATCCGGCCGGTCGGCGTGCAGGGGGATCATCGACAGGAACAGGCCGGTCATCGCCAGCCCGCACGGTGGGCGACAGCGCCGCCTCGCCGTCGACGGTCATCTCGCCCAGCGCCGCCTCCAGCCACGGCTGGGCGGCGATCTCCTCGAAGGCAAGACTGAAGTCGCCGTCCCGCTCGGCGGCCACGTAGCGACCGGCGATAATCTGGTCGTACCGCCCGACCGCGGAATGGGCCAGCTTGGCGAGGTCGTAGCGCAGGTCGCCGTAGATGCCCGGCCGCTCGCCGACCAGGCCGCGCGGGTCCAGCGCCCGCACACGCTTCACCCGGCTGTCGTACAGCAGGTTCGAGAAGCAGAAGTCGCCGTGCATCACGCTCTCGCGCCGGCCCGACGCCAGGTCCAGCGCGCCGGCCAGGCGCTCCGCGACGCCGGTCAGCGACGGAGTCGGCCGCCCCTCGAAGCTCAGCGGCCGGTCGATGGGAAAGCCGGTCTCCCGCGCGTGCCGCTCCAGGCGCGCGAGCGTCTTGTCCACGCACAAGGTCCGCAGGGCCGCATCCGCCGAACCCTCGCCCCTGTCGGCCGCGCACGCCGCCAGCAGCGCCTGGCACGCGGTCAGGATGCGCATCCACGGGCGCGGCCCAGTTGGCCGTGCACGAACAGCTCGGACAGCACCGGCAGGAACTCGTATTCGGTCTCGTAGAACACCTTGCCGCCGTCCACGCCGTGCCCAGCAGCCGGCCGTAATAGATCTGCACGGACGTCGGGATGGCGTGCAGCCAGTGCGCCTCGGCCCGGATCTTGGCCCGGTCGTCGCTCGTCTTGCGCGCGGTCAGGCCGTCGATCCGCACCGTGTTGAACGCCCGCGCCGTCGTCACCGCCAGCCGCGACTGGAAGAACGGCTGCAGGTGGCCGAAGTCCAGCCATTCAGCGGTCTCGGCCATCTCCACCGGGTGTTCGCCGAGGATAATGGTTCACCCCCGCGATGAAGTCCCCCCGGCATCCGGGTGAGCGACCGCAGCAGGCTGAGCGACGAGCCGAAGGCGAAATAGCCCGCCGCGATGGGCCGTCCGGCGTGGCCGTCCTCGCCTGCGAGCGTCGTCTCCAGGCTGGTGACGCGTCCGCCCTCGACCCGCATCTCGGCCCACGCGTACTCGTTGACGCGCCGCCCCCCGACGATCACGTCGCTGCGCGCCACCGGCGGGCGGCCGATGAGGGTGTCGCCATGCAGGATGTGGACAGGCCCCTCGCCGTCCACCACCGAGTTGATCGCATAGATCACCGCATCGCCCAGCCGCAGCCCGTCGGGGATGGGCACCAGGTCCATCCCGCGCTCGGCCAGCCGCCGCGCGTCGTGCTCCGTCACGGCGAACGTCTCGGGCACGACCATGTGCATGCGCCCGGCCTCGCCCAGGGCGTCGAGCTGCAGCTCGTAGAGGCGGCGCGTCCCCACCGGCAGGAACGACGGCGGCAGCGGCCCGAACTCGGCGGCCAGCTCCTGGCCCACCACCGCGCCCGACATGATCAGCCGCAGGGGCTCCATGCCGGTCAGCCCTCGCGCGCCAGAAGCGCCTGGATCTCCTCCAGGCTGAGCGGGTGAACTCGCTGGGACGCACGGCCTTGTCGTCGACGTAGAAGCCTTCGGTCCCGCACCAGGGCTTGCCGACGTGGAGCTCGTCGTAGGGGATCTCGTGCCGCTCCAGCCAAGCCAGGATGACCGGCAGGGTCAGGGCGTTGATCTTGCCGATGGAGTTCTGGTGCGTGCGCATGTTGCGCGCCGAGCAGATGACGATCTCGAAGCCCTGCGCGCGGTATTCGCGCAGCCTTGCCACCAGCTCCAGGTTCGGCCTGCGGTCGGCGTAGCCCAGCTCCGGCTCGTCCAGCGCGAGCGTGCCGTCGAGATCGAAGACCAGCCGCTTCAACGCGTCCTCCCAGCCGAAACCTCGCGGTTCTAGGACGATTCCGCCCGTGCTGTCGGCTCGCTGGGGTTGTTAGCCGAACGCCGGCGCGAAGCGGATGTTGTCGCGCTCCAGGCCCTTCAGCACCACGTCGACCCCGCCGGACTTGATCATCCATTCCAGGCGGTGGTCGCGGTATTCGCGCTTGAACAGGCCCTTTTCGACCAGCTCGGCGACGTTGGTCATGCTGATCCCGGCGGCGTTCAGGGCGGCGATGTCGGCGACGCAGGCGGCGACCGACGGGCGTGCGTTCGCCCGCGCCAGCCAGGCGGCCAGCCGCGATCCCTCGGCCGGCGGCACGCCGTGCCCGACCGAGCCGTTCAGGTACGGAACGACCGACAGGTCGCCCCAGCCGAACGCCGCGCCGTTGAACCACTCGCGATCGCCGAGCTGCTTCTCCAGCCAGGCGTAGAAGCCCTCGGTCTGCGTCCTGGCGGCGGCGAACAGCGCCTCGGCCTGCGCCCCCTCGGCGCGACGGAACCAGCGGATCTCGGAGAGGCCCCAGTTGATCGCCTCGAAGTGGGTGTCCATCACCTCTTCCAGCATCCGCACCCGCGCGCGCTCGGCCGGCGAGGCCGGGCGCATGGGCGTGTCCGGATAGGCGTCGTCCAGGTACTCGAGGATGATGGTGGAATCGAAGACCCGGACGTCCCCGTCGGTCAGCGCCGGCACCTCCGCCCGTGGGCTGGCTTCGACGAAAGCGCCGGCCGCGCCGGCGCCGAGGCCGCCGGGCATGGTGGTCTCGAACGCCAGGCCCTTCTCGCGCAGCGCGATCTTGACCTTCTGGGCGTAGGGCGAAAGCGGATGGTCGTAGAGCGTGATCATGCGCGCAGGGATTCCGCGAAGCTCATCTTCTGGGCGCGCTTGGCGGCCTGGAATCCCGGCCGCGCCTGCAGTCGCTCCCAATAGGCCTGCACGGCCGGGGAAAACCGTTCGGACAGCTCGAGGATGTCGGCCAGCACCAGCGCATAGCCGACGGAGATGTCGGCCGCGGTGAACCGTCCCGCGCAGAGCCATAGCGCGCTGCCGTCCAGCGCGCGGTCGACATGCCGCAACCGGCTCAGGAACCACTTGGCGTAGTCGTCGGCCGCCACCTCCGCCCGGCCCGGCTCGAACCGGCGATAGCGCAGCACCAGCGTCTGCGGGAACGTCAGCGTCGCCTCGCCGAAATGCAGCCAGTTCAGCCACGCGCCATAGGCCGGATCGTCCACCGGCACGGCCAGGTCGCTGGGCCCGTGGCGCGTCACCAGGTACTGGGTGATCGCCGCGCTCTCGGTCATGAAGGTCTCGCCGTCCTTCATCGCCGGGATCGTGCCCAGGGGGTTGATCTCCAGAAACGCCGGCTCGCGCACCCGCGGCGGAAACGGCAGCAGGTGCAGTTCATACGGCCAGCCCCAGTTCCTCCAGCGCCCAAAGCGGGCGGAAGGACCGGGCGTCGGGACAGTGCCAGAGCTCGATCATCTCAGCCTTCCCGCTTGGCGTAGTTCGGCCGCCGCTTCTCCAGGAACGCCTGCACGCCCTCCTGGAAGTCGCCGTCCGAGCTGGCGAGGATCTGGTTGCGGTCCTCCATGGCGATGGCCGCTTCGAGCCCCTGGGCGTCGATGGCGTGGTTCAGCGCCTCCTTGGTCAGGCGCAGGCCCAGCGGCGTCGCGTGCAGCATGTCGTCGACGAAGCCCTGCGCCTCGGCCTCCAGTTGCTCCTTCTCGACCACGCGGCTGACGAGGCCCAGCTCGTAGGCCCGCTCGGCGTCGATGAAGCGGCCGGTCAGCATGTACTCGGCCGCCACCGACGAGCCGACCATCCGCGGCAGGAAGTAGCTGACCCCGATGTCGCAGGCCGACAGGCCGATGCGGATGAAGGCCGCGTTCATCCGCACGTTCGGCGTCGCGATCCGCACGTCCGAGGCCAGCGCGAGCGCGAACCCGCCGCCGGCCGCCGCCCCGTTCACGCAGGCGATGATCGGCTGCGGGCAGCGACGCATGGCGATGACGATCTCGCTGATCTCGCGCTGGCGCGTCAGCCCGGCGCCGATCGAGCGCGAGCCCTGCGGGTCGCCCCGCTCCTTCAGGTCCAGGCCGGCGCAGAACGCGTTGCCCGCGCCCTGCAGCACCACCACCCGCACGTCCCGCCGCCAGTAGAGGTCGACGAAGAACTCGCGCAGCTCCTTCACCAGGTTGCGCGACAGGGCGTTCAGCCGGTCGGGACGGTTCATCGTCGCCCAGACGACCTCGCCCTCCTGGCGCAGTTCCAGATCGGCCATGTTCAGAGCCCTTTCAGCCAGTCGAGCAGGATCGCGGTCACCTCGGCGGGCCGTTCCTGCTGGGTCCAGTGCCCGACGCCGGGCAGCACGTGCGAGCCGCGCAGGTCGGTGACATGCTGGCGCATCAGCGCCGACGGGTCGGGGATGCGGCCGAAGCCGTTGAAGGCGGGGTCGCGGTCGCCGCCGATCAGCAGGCTGGGCTGCTCGATCTTGCGATCCTTGTAGGCCTGCAGCCACTCGAAGTCGCGCTCGTGGTTGCGGTACCGGCTGATCGGACCGAAGAACCCGGAGCCTTCGAACTCGGCCACGTAGTAGTCGAGGTCGGCGTCCGTCATCCACGCCGGGAACACCCCGGATCGACCATGCCCTCCAGCAGCGTCGCGCCGTGCTTCTTGACCGGCCAGGTCCCGTCCGGCGCATCCCCGAAATGCCGAAGTAGAACTTGCGCAGGAAGTCGCGGACGTCCGCCTCGGCCTCGGCCTCGGGCGGCCCGACGTCCTGGAACCACGCCTGGTAGAAGAAGTGGCCCTTGCTGGTGAACGCCTCGGTGAAGATCTCGGTGAACGGCCGCGTCGGCACGCCGGTGTAGGGCACCGAAAGCCCGGCCACGGCCGAGATCACGTCGGGCCGCGTCAGCGCCGTGTTCCACACGATGGGCGCGCCCCAGTCGTGGCCGATCAGGATCGCCTTCCCGCCAGGCGCCAGCGCCTCGGCCACCCCGGCCACGTCGCCGGTCAGCTCCTGCATGGAATAGGCTGCGACGTCCTTCGGCTTGTCCGAGCCGCCGTAGCCGCGCACGTCGATGGCCGCCACCTGGTAGCCCGCCTGCGCGATCGGCCCGATCTGGTGGCGCCAGGAATACCAGCTCTCGGGGAAGCCATGGACCATGACCACCAGCGGCCCCTCGCCTTCCACGGCGGCGCGCAGCTTGGCCCGTCCAGTATCGATGGTGCGGAATTCCGGCATGCTCTTCCCCGTCGCGGTCGGCGCGCATGTTCGCCCGCGTTTCGACCGTGGCAAGTCTGACCGTGCGTCACCGTTGACCACTTTCCTGGGCGTGCCAGCATGGCCCGAAAGGGAGGAGCGCCATGGTCTCGCTGACCGACAAGAGCGCCGGCTTCGCGCACGTTCGCTGCACGCTGGACGACCATGTGGCGACGGTCGTGCTGGACCGGCCCGAGCGGCGCAACGCCCTGAACTATCAGGCCTACGACGAGCTGGAGCAGGCGTTCCGCCTCAGCGCCGCCGACGACGAGGTCCGCTGCGTGATCGTCACGGGCGCCGACCCCGCCTTCTGCTCGGGCGACGACGTGGGCGAGATCATGGCCTGGCCCGAAGCCGGTGGCGAAACGCGCGATGCCCGTCACCTTCCAGCCAACGCCCGCCGCCATCGCCGCCCTCGAATGCGACAAGCCGGTCATCGCCGCGATCAACGGCGCGGCGGTCGGCTGGGGCATGGAGCTGGCCCTCTTCGCCGACATGCGGATCGCGTCGGAAAAGGCCAAGTTCGGCGAGCTGTTCGTCAAGCGCGGCCTGGTCTGCGACGTGGGCGGCTTCTATCGCCTGCCCGCCATCGTCGGCCCGGAGAAGGCGGCCGAACTGCTGTTCACCGGCGATGTCTTCGACGCCGCCGAGGCCCTGCGCATCCGGCTCGTGGGCCAGGTGGTCCCGCACGCCGAACTGATGCCCGCCGCCCGCGCCCTCGCCGCCCGGATCGCCGCCAACCCGCCTCTCGCCGTCCGCCACCTCAAGGCCGGCCTCAGCCGCTACGCCTACGGCGACCCGCGCGAGATCGGGGCCTGGGCCATCGAGAAGATCCGCCTCCTGATGCAGACCGAAGACCACAAGGAAGGCGTCGCCAGCTTCCTCGAGAAGCGCCAGCCGGTCTTCCAGGGGCGTTAGCAGATGACCAGCAACAGCCGATCCGTCGCGGGCCTGACGGTCCTGATCACCGGCGCCGCCAGCGGCATGGGCCGGGCCACCGCCGAGGTCTTCGCCGCCGAGGGCGCGCACGTCGCCTGCACCGACGTCGCCGTCGAGAGCGTCCGCGAGGTCGCCGACGATCTCGTCCATCGCGGCTTCTCGGCCGAGGCCTGGGCCCTGGACGTCTCCGATCCCGACGCGATCAGGACCGTGACCGACCAGGTCGCCGCCCGCTTCGGCGGCATCGACGCCCTGGTCAACAACGCCGGCATCTCGGCCTTCTGCCCGATCGACGCCGCGCCCTACGACGAGGTCTGGGCCCGCGCCTTCTCCATCCTGCTCACCGCCCAGCAGCGGCTGGTGCGCGCCGCCCTGCCCTACCTGCGCAAGTCGGCCTCGCCGCGGATCGTCAACATCGCCTCCACCGAGGCCCTGCAGGGCGCCTGGTGGCCGGCGAGATTGAACGGGCGGGCGGCGTGGCGAAGGAGTTCAACACCATCGCCGTGGACGATGGCATCGCCATGGGCCACAGCGGCATGCTGTATAGCCTGCCTTCCCGGGAACTGATCGCCGATAGCGTTGAGTACATGGTGAATGCCCATTGCGCCGACGCGATGGTCTGCATCTCCAATTGCGACAAGATCACGCCCGGGATGCTGATGGCCTCGATGCGGCTGAACATTCCGGCGATCTTCGTCTCCGGCGGGCCCATGGAAGCGGGCAAGGTGCGTCAGGGCGACTTCGTCCGGTCGATCGACCTGATTGACGCGATGGTGGCCGCGGCGGACCCCGCGATCAGCGACGAAGCGACGATGGAGATGGAGCGCTCGGCGTGTCCGACGTGCGGGTCGTGCTCGGGGATGTTCACCGCGAATTCGATGAACTGCCTGATGGAGTCGCTGGGCCTGGCGCTGCCCGGCAATGGAACGCTGGTCGCCACGCACGCGGATCGGGAGAAGCTGTTCCGGCAGGCCGGTGGAGCGATTGTAGAACTGGCGCGGCGTTTCTATGAGCGGGACGACCGCTCCGTGCTGCCTCGTGAGATCGCCACGATGCAGGCATTCGAGAATGCCATGACTCTGGACATCGCGATGGGCGGTTCGACCAATACGGTGCTGCACCTGCTGGCCGCGGCGCAGGAAGCGGGCGTGCCGTTCACGATGGCGGATATCGACCGGCTGTCGCGCCGCGTGCCGCATCTGTGCAAGGTTGCCCCGTCGTCGGCTGAGATTCACGTGGAAGACGTGCATCGGGCCGGTGGGATTATTGGCATTCTTGGGGAGCTTGAGCGGCGCGGGCTGATCCATCGTACGGCCTACACTGTGCATGCGCCGACGCTGGGCGATGCGATCGAGAGCTGGGATGTGCGGCGAAATCAGGATCAGGAAGTTGAGCGGTTTTACCGCGCTGCGCCAGGCGGCGTGCGGACGACGCGTCCGTTCAGCCAGGAAGCGCGCTACGACCAGTTGGACCTGGATCGTGTGAAGGGCGCCGTGCGCGATGTGGAACATGCGTTCAGCCAGGATGGCGGGCTGGCTGTCCTGTACGGCAACCTGGCCGAGGATGGCTGCATCGTCAAGACGGCCGGAGTGGATTCGTCGAACCTGGTGTTTTCCGGCCCGGCGCGCATCTTCGAGAGCCAGGATGATGCGGTGGAGGGCATTCTCGCGGACCGGGTCGGGGCTGGTGATGTGGTGGTGATCCGGTATGAAGGTCCAAGGGGTGGGCCGGGCATGCAGGAGATGCTGTACCCGACGAGCTACCTGAAATCGAAGGGCCTGGGGAAGAAGTGCGCGCTGATTACGGACGGCCGGTTCTCGGGTGGGACGTCGGGTCTGTCGATTGGGCATGTGTCGCCGGAGTCGGCGGAAGGCGGTCTGCTGGCGCTGGTGGAAGAGAACGACCGGATCGAGATCGATATTCCGCAGCGGTCGATTCGCCTGGTTGTCGACGAGGCGGAGCTGAGCCGGCGGCGGGCGGCCATGGAAGCAAAAGGGCTGGAGGCGTGGAAGCCGGCAGAGCGGCAACGCACGGTCTCGGCCGCACTGCAGGCCTATGCGGCGTTGACGACCAGCGCGGCACGCGGGGGGTGCGGGAGGAGCGGTCTGGCGCGGCGCGGGCGATAGTGCAGCGTGAGGTCCTGAGAACCGGCCTTCCCTAGCGATCGAGGCACGCCGGCCGGTGCCGCCGACCTTAGCGGGAAGGCCAGTTCCATTTCGGTCTGTTGAACGCGGTGGCGCCCTCCAGATTCGTTTCTCCGAAGTCTTTCAGCAGATGGAGGCGGGTGCACATCGGGGCGGTCGTGAGTTCATCGATGAGTAGCGGCGCGTGCGAGACCACGATGATCTGCGTGCCCTTCGCCGCGGCCAGGATCAGACGGGCCAGCGCGGGCAGGAGGTCCGGATGCAGGCTGGTCTCGGGTTCGTTCAGGACCATGAGTTCCGGGGGACGCGGAGTCAGCAGGGCGGCAGCCCATAGGAGATAGCGCAGCGTGCCATCGGACAACTCCGCCGCCGACAGCTTTCGAAGCAGGCCCTTCTGCAGCAACTGCAGCTCGAAGCGCCCATTCTGCACCTCCACTTCCAGCCGGCTGCCCGGGAAGGCGTCCTCGATGGTGGAGGTGAGTGCTTCGTCCGACCGGAGTTCGCGAATCGTCTGAAGGGCGGCCGCGAGATTGCCGCCTTCGTGGTGAAGCACGGGCGCAAAGGTGCCGATTTGCGCGGTGCGCGCCGGTGAATCGGAATCGGTGCGGAAATGGTCGTAGAACCGCCAGCCGCGAACGGCTTCGCGAACGGCCAGCATCTCCGGCGCCCGCTGCGGATCAGCAACACTGGCAAGCATACTGTCGGTGTCGGAGAGGTGCTGCGTCAGGATCACGGGTTCTTCATCGCGCGTCGTGGCGAGCCAGACGAAGTTGTTCCTGCGATCGACCAGCGCGGAAGCCTTGCGGTAGACCGGCCCATGCCAGATGCACTCGCGCTTCACGTGCGGATCGAGCTCGAACATGGTCGCCGGCGGAGGCGGAGGAGGGTAGCCCAGATCGATGCTGTATCCGTAGGTATCGCCGCCAAAGCCGAGCTTGAGGCTGGCCACTTTGCGCTTGGCGAGGGGCTCGACCGCGTGGACACCCTGGCGAACGCTGCGGGCAATGGTCTCCGGGCCGGCCCAGAAGGTCGACGGCAAACCGCCCTCCCGGGCGAGCGAGGCCACCACGGAATTCAAGGCGGCATCCGCCAGCAATCGCAGCGAGCGGTAGACGCTGGACTTGCCGCTTCCGTTCGCTCCGGTGATCACGCTCAACTGCCCGAGGGGCAGCAACAGATCGCGCAAGGATCGATAGCCCTGGACAGCGACGGTGCGGATCATGAGATTACAGAATAGCTTGGCGGCCACGGCGGCCATTCCGGAGAAGCGTTTCGGGTTCTGCTCTGCTGGCTGAAGACTGGCGTATCTGCCCAGGGTCGAATCCACCGCCCCGCTTTGGAGCGGAAGAGGCTGAATGAGTGGAAGACCATGGAGCGAGCGATACCGTGTCGTGACGCAGGGTAGATGGGCCATACGCAGCACCAGGCGAGACAGGTGGTGTCATTCGCACTGGAGCCGGGCTGCCGCGTCTTCCATCTGGCGTGAAACATCGGGCTGCATTGCCTGAAATCCCCGGGGCAGTCGCATCGCCAACAGAAGGACATCCGGGGTCTGGCAGACCAGCATGACAACACCATCAATCGGGCCATCGCCCTCCAACAACTGCCCGGAAGTGCCTATCCCCTGCATGTGGGCTGGCGTTCGGAATTCCACGGTGGTCTTGCTCTTGTAGCGCAGCGTATCGCCCGGGTGCGGGCCGGCTGGGTATGGGTTTCCCGGCGCGGGGTACGCCTTCCTTACCGACTGCGTGAACTCGATGCGCTCAGGAAACAGGCGAGCAATGATCCCCGCCACAAAGAAGCGTCCCGAGGTCCCCCCGTAGTGGTGAGAAAGCACGATGCCTTCCCCAGGTAGACCGTGCCAGTTGGAGGAAAACACCTCTTTGCTGTCCAAGGGATCCGGGCTCACAATAATGGACTCGCCGGCGGAGCCGTAGGTGCCGAAACAGTGCCATCCTTTCGGCGCCAGGACGCCAATTCCCTGCCCGGAAGCGTAGTACGAGAGTTTGCCGGCGGCGGGCCGCCCCACCATAACTGGCTTCTTCGACGCGCGGGGAGCAGCCCGCGGACCAGTCTGACCATCCGATGGGCAACCCACGAATGGAGCGGGCACCACGCCGGAGACGTCCGCCGCACTGGGGGATGGCTGCTGCGCCATCAAGGGAGAAACGAAGCAAAATGCGGCAATCAGGCGTCCATAGCTGCAGATGGCTGGCCGGTTCACAGATCAAGTGTAGCCGAGAGAGATATGACTGCCGCGGGTTGCGACAGCAATCAACCGCTTTGACATGGCTGGGTCCCAGACCTGCCGGGTTTCGTCGGCAACTCCCCGGCACCTGCACAGGTGAGCCGGCACCTGGAATCGGGGCTCACTCGTCGTGGTTCTTCCAGCTGGACCAGCCGGCGGCGTCGGTCCAGGTCATTTGGGCCAGGCCGTTGGCGTGGCCGCGGACGAAGACGTCGATGCGGTTGTTGCCCCAACTGACGGCTCCCGGGCCGGAGGTGAGGCGGCCGCCCAGATCGTCCCAATCGCCCCAGGCTTTGTCTTCGCTCCAACGTTTGTGGGCGAGTCCGCCGTCATGGCCGCGGACAAAGACGTCGAGACGCTTGGGGCCCCAGGAAGCCACGGCCGGCGCTGAGGTGAGCCGACCGCCGAGGTCGTTCCAATCGCCCCAGCCGGCCTTGTCGCTCCAGCGCTTGTGCGCCAGCTGTCCTTCGTGACCGCGGACGACTACGTCGATCCGGTTCTCGCCCCAACTGACGGCGGCGGGGGCCGAGGTGAGACGCCCGCCCAGATCGCGCCACTCGCTCCAATCGTCTTTTTCGGTCCAGCGTTTGTGTGCCAGTTGTCCCTCGTGGCCGCGGACGAAGACATCGAGGCGGCCTGGTCCCCAGGAGGCGACGGCGGGCGCGGAGGTGAGGCGTCCACCGAGGTCGCGCCATTCGCTCCAACCAACTCCGTCGGCCCAGCGCTTATGAGCCAGCTGGCCTTCGAAGCCACGCACGAAAACATCGAGGCGGCCAGGCCCCCAGCTCACCGCGGCTGGTGAGGAAGTCAGGCGGCCGGCGCCCAGATCCTCCCAACGGCTCCACTCGGCGCCGTTCCATTTGTAGATCCACAGATGACCGTTCTCGCCGCGCACGAAGACGTCCAGGCGGTTGAGTGCGCGGGAGGCGACGGCGGGCGCCACGTCGAAGGGATCGCCACCGGAGCCGAAGGGGCTGTAGGGGTAGCGCGAGATGAGGTCGCCGGCCATCGGGACGGCGAGAGGAACTTTGGCCCACGTCTTGCCGTCGTTTTTCGACTGATAGTAGTTCACCAGCCCGACCGGCTGGCCTACACCGGCGCCCGCGAACGTGTCGCCGATCTGGGTTGAAATCGCGAAGTGCAGATGCGGGCCCATGTCTGTCGGGTTCGCAACATTGGCGAGCCGGTCCTGGGCCACGAATAGCGGTTGCTGGGCGACCGGAAGGCTCTCCGGGTTGGCATTCAGCGTGGGGAAGTTCTGGTGCACCGAGCCGGTTTTCAGGTGCATGTAGACGGCGCGCTCCTCCACGGCGTGATAGACGGAGATGGAGTTGCTGCCGTGTTCGTCGTTTGGATCCGCGCCATCGAACTCGTCCGCGTAGTAGAGCCTGCCCGGGGCGGCCGCGATGACCGTGGCGCCGGGGGTATCGCCGTTGATGCGCGTGATGTCCCACGAGAATGTGGCGTAGCCGTTGTGCGAACCGTTAGGGTCATCGTGCCCCTGCGCGATGTGCCACCACTCGCCGGCGCAGAAGGGCAGGGTCGCGTTGACCTTCGAGGGCCGGAGGTCGAACTGCTTTCGATCCTCGGCGCTGTCGCGATTGGCGGAGACACCGACATAGTAAACAGGCACCGGTTTGGCGGCCGACGGCGTTACGTAGTCGGGGATGTCCTGCGCCGTGGGCAGCGTGACGGAACGGTTCAGAGGCGGCGAGGCCGGATCACTATCGAAACGGAAGCCCGCAAGCAGCCCGGATTCGCTGCCGGTCAAGGAAGCCGCCGCCGCGGCGCTGACTTCCGCGGCGCTGAGGGCTCGGGTGTAGATGGCTACTTCGTCGATGAGGCCGTAAAACTGGTCGCGGTCGCGGCGGCCCACGCGGAGCTTCGTGGTATCGGAGGGAAGGCCGGTTGCGGGAAAGGACTCACTGCCCGAGAACAGAGTGAGTTTGGCGCCGTTGAGGTAAGTCTTGAAGGAGGAGCCCTGGCGTACGAGGGCGAGATGCTGCCAGACGCCGCGATAGCCGACCGGGCCGCCATCCTGGTCTGCAAAGCCGCTGACCAGATAGACCGCCGAGGTTCCGCCGGCCTGCACGCGCAGAACGGAAGAGCCGAGTTTCTTGTCGCCACCGGTGCCCTCGCGGTAGTCGCCTTGTCCCAGGCAGTAGGCGGTGGAGCCACCGGGGTCGGACAGGAGCGCGCCGCGGTAGCCGTAGGGATATTGCGGCATGAACCGCAACGCTACCGTGTGATTGGAGTGAACGAACTCGCCGAATGGCACACCGAGTTCGGCGTAACCTCCGAAACCAAAAGTGAGTGCCCGCTTCGCCATCACTTCCTCCGATTGAGTTGTAGTGTCCCGGGAGAGGAATCCAGACGCTTCCGCTCATTGCCTTGGTGGCTGTGTGTTCTGCTGAGTCGGAGCAGCCCCCTCGTACCGGGCCGGTCGTTCTGGATACTTTACGGTAGATTCGGAGCATTGTCTACGGGGGCGACGAGTTGCGCCTTTCGATATCTATTCCTGACTGAATAATCCGCTTACACTAAGTCGGCCATTACCTTGCCATTACACGTTGAGATTTCAGCGCCGTACCCACTTCCGTAACTCACCCAGGTATACTCAGCGCCGCAATTGGGCAGAGCGGGGTCCGGGTCCGCGCTGATCTCTACGCCGGCTGAGGCGGATCCAACTAAATCGGAGGAGCAACCATGTTTCTTATTCGCGGAGTGCTGCTGGCCGGCAAGTTCCGGACCCAGCACCAGCTTGACCAGATGTCGCACGACGATCAGCGGAACACGCTCATCGTCGAGATTGCGGGGCGCAGCAAACAGACCAATCTACAGTCGTTCAACGACGAGTACGCTGGCGGGCATGGGGGCGGTGCTGGTGTACCTGCGCACGGCTCGCATTCGGGACGACGCGGCACTGAAGGGCATGACGTCGGACGATATGCGAAACATCCTGATCGTGGAGTTAGGTGCACAGACTCACCTGAGCGGTCCGGTGCTGCAGGGGATGAGCAATATAGAACTGGTGCTGTTGGGGCTGGGCAAGCCGCAGCCAGGCTCGCTGGCCCTGGGGAACTATATTCGCGGAGTCCTGCTGGCGGGCCAATTCCGCACGCAGCACGAGCTCAACCAGATGTCGGCGGACGACCAGCGCAACACGCTGATTGTGGAGATGGCGGCGCACAGCAACCAGAGTAATTTCCAGGCACTGAACGATTTTCAATTGGGCGGCGTGGGCGCGGTGATGGTGTTTCTGCGCGGGGCGGGCATCCGGACCGACGCGGACCTGAAAAAGATGAGCGCCGACGATCAGCGGAATGTGGCGATTGTGGAGGTGGGAGCGCAGACCAATCTAGGGTCCAAGCTGCAGGGCCTGACCAACATGGATATCGTGTTGACGGCGTTGGGCGTGGATCCGGTGTTTCAGCAAAAGCCGCCGATTCCGCAACCGCCGCCTGCCAATGGCGATATCGTTACGTTCGACTGCGGGCCGATCACCAGCGAACTGCCGCTCGGCGGGTCGGTTCACGTGGTGATGAAGCGAAACGGCGACTTCACCTTCAGCAGCCATGTCCATGACAGCGGCTTCGACAATATCGACTACGCGCTCTCGGCGGTGCTGATCACGGGCTCGGGGATCGCCTTCACGTTTGAGCGATCCGGCCATGTAGAGGGGACGTCGGCGGGGCTGCCATTTGGCACTCCGAACCGGAATGATGATTCGTTCACCACGGGGAACAATCCGATGATTACCCGCGAGTTCGACGACCTGTTCGCCGGCGCAAAGCTGATGGCAAGCCTGGACGGAACAGACAAACTGGTCAACGGGATCAAGGGAATGCTGGGGGATCTGCTGTCACAGGCGGCCGAGGCGATCGGCAAGGCGGCGGTGTCGGCCGCGGTCTCGCTGGTGGCGTAGAACCAGGCGTCCCAGTTGTGCGACGGGGCTGGTGACTCTCTGGCCGAAGGAGCGTTTGATCCAGCGGGAAGCGGCAGCCGGCGGGCGGCTGGACTATCGTTCCTCGTGGCAGGTTGTGCACTCGTGCGGAGCTTTGGCTGTGGTGTGGCAGGCGATGCAGGAACGCATGTCGTGAGTCACTTCACGGGTGATGACGTCGCGCTGGGGCACCGGGCCGTGGCAGGTCTCACAGGTGGTTCCGGCCGTCGTGTGTATGCGATGGCTGAAGTAGACGTAGGTCGGAATGCGGTAGACTCGCACCCACGGCAGCGGGGTCTTGGCTTTCGCGGCGGCGGCCAGCTTCTGGATGTCCGGGCTATCGGCCTTCACCGATCGGTGACAGCTAATGCAGAGCGATTCCGCCGGGAAGCCCATCGCATCGCCGGGATCGGCGTTTTTGTGGCAGGTATTGCACTTCAGTCCCAACGCGAGGTGCGTCTTGTGGCTGTAGGCAACGGGCTGCTGCTGGCCGTGTAGTCCCGCGGCCAGCAGCAACAATCCAACAACTCTCCAGGGCGAGAGGATCACTTCGGCGTCACGTGGATCAGCGCGCCGGGATTCGCATCCTCCAGCATCCACAGCGAACCATCGGGACCTTGTTCCACATCACGGATGCGCTTGCCGACTTCCCAACGCTCGGCTGTTTTGGCTCCGCCCTTGCCGTCGAAGAGGATGCGCGTGATGGACATCGTCGCGAGGCCGCTGACGAAACCGCTGCCGTCCCATTGCGGGAAGGTCTGCTTGCCGTGATAGAACATCAGGTTGCCGGGCGCGATGACGGGCACCCAGTAGAGGACCGGCTTCGCCAGATCGGAGCGGGTGTCGGGATTGGGGATGGGCACCTCGTCGTAGTTCTTGCCGTAGGAGACGAGCGGCCAGCCGTAGTTCTTCCCTTCGATGAGGTTCAATTCGTCGCCGCCGCGCGGGCCGTGTTCGACCTCCCACAGTTCACCGGTGGGCGAGAAGGCCAGACCGTAGGGGGCGCGGAAGCCGCTGGCCCACGTTTCCGAGGGCGTCTGGTTGGAACCTGCGAAGGTATAGCTGCTTACCACCGGGGCGGTTTTCGCGACCTCGGTGTTGCGGGGCGGATCGATCAACGGAATGGTGGAGGCGCCGGTTTTGCCGTAGTTGGGGTTGCCGGGGCGGGCTTGCCATCCAGCGTCAAACGGAGAATCTTGCCTACGGGCTGGTCAGGTCCTGTGCGGCGTCATGCGCTGGCGGTCACCCACGCTCATGTACAGGTATTGACCATAGGCGGAGAAAGCGATCTGGCCGCCGGCCTGGCCGCCCTTGCCACGAGGCATCTGGCGCCAGATCACCTCGAAATTCTCCAACCGTGAGACGGCCAAGGTTCGAGACGGGCGCGGGCCAAGGCCTGGCCTCGCCGTAGTCACCGGGCTCGATGTAGGTGATGTAAATGCGCTGGTCGGTGGCGTCAGTCGGAGGAGACGAAGACGCCGAGCATGCATTTGGCCCTGCCAGTAGACGGGCGGATTTCCAGCTGAGGGCCGCGATCTTGCGCCTGCGGGGAGACCGACCAGATGGGTCCGATCTTCTCGGTGACCAGCATCCGGCCGTCGGGCAGGAAGGCTATGCGCCAGGGGAGTTCCGGAAAGGTGGCCGTGGTGGTAATCTTGAACAGCGGACCGTGGGTCAGGGTTTTACTTCGCCCACGTTGACCTAAGCCCCCAGGCCGCTACGGCCAAGGTTAAGGCAGTGCCGCTCTCGCCAGTTTGATGACATTCTTCTCGCTCCCTTCCAGAGGCCCGCCAGCGAAACAAGGCACACGGCAAGCCGACGTGCGGTTCACAGGGCCTAATCGGAACCTGTCCCGATTTGGGGCTTTCGTACCGAGCCGGTCACGATCGAAATATCCCCCCCAAGCTAGTAAGCCGGAGACATGTTTACGCGACGCTGTCAAGCGTAACCATAGGTCCAGATTAGCAGTTTTTGGCCCTATTTTGCAGTGGTGAGGGGATGTGCGGGCGTTGCGATAGAGAGCAATGCATAAGCAGAAGAAGTCACGATCGCGCTAAGGCGGAGCCTGTCCGTCTTTTCCTGGCGGTGTGCTTCCGTGCTGGATTTGTCGACCGAGTGCTCCATCTGCTGCGGCGAAAAGGCGCCGGATCGGGCGCAGTAGCACAGCACGGAGCCATCCGCTATTGGAGCCGGATGATTGCGATAGGATCGATGCGGGTTGTCTCCGGGCGGGTATCCATACGGCGAAGAGCGCGACCGCGCTGAGAACGAGTGGGGTGGCGAAGAAGGCGACCGGGTCTCTCGCCGTGACTCCAAAGAGGAAGCTTGCCAGCAGGCGCGTGAGCCAGAATGCTCCACCGAGGCCGATGACCAGACCAGCGGCGGCCAATCCCATACCCTGACCGACAACCATGTTGCGACTGTGATGGGCGGGCTCCAGCGCCATGCGTATGCCGATTTCGCGGCTGCGCTGCTCGACGCAGTAGGAGATGACGCCCATACACGCCAATGGCAGCCATCAGCAATCCCGCGACTCCGAAGATGGTTAGAAACGACATGGTGAAGCGCTGGCGTGCGCGAGTTGCGGGCCGAGACCTCGGTCATGGTGCGCACGCGGGCGACGAGGAAGACCCCGCTGGCTTCCCGCAGTGCCGCTTCGATGGGGGTGCGCAATCTGCGGGATCCATCCGGCTGCGCACGATCCACCACAGCGGGGCCGCCCAAGGAGTTCGTCGGTCTAGGGCGTCCAGCATTGCCGATGGGGATATACATCGTCGGAAAGGGTTCACGGCTGATACCGGCGTCGCGGGTGCTCGCGCACATGCCTATAACCTGGCGAGGCCATTCGGCAAATGCTCCGAGTGCCCATGCCGATTCGAATGCGGTGGTTCAACGGGTCGCTGCCGGGCCAATCGCGGCGAGCCATCGCCTGGTTGATGATGACCACTCCAGGAGAACGTGCTGCCATCCTGAACTGTAAACACACGACACACGCAGAACGGGAATTGCAAACGCTAGAAGTAGCTCCACGATGTGGAGAAATAACCCGCGATTTCAGTGGCCTGGGTTTGCGCCGCCCGGACGCCCCACGACATCAAACTTCATGCCGAAACAACCTTGCCAAAGGCAGGCAGTTGCTACGCCAACGTCAAGCACGCCCGGAATTGCCATGAGACGCTCCTGCCCATCACGAACCATGCGGGCCACGGGGCCGGTGCCTTGGAATCGCCCACCTGCGATCGACATTGACGCACTGAGAACACTTCCGGGTCGTGAACCCAGGCTGCACGTCCTGCAGCTTCAGGAAAACATCCGGATGAGCAAAGCAGCGCCGGTGACGAGGATCCGGCGAGGCCTATCTCGCTCACCACAAGCGGGAGCGAATCCTGCCCTGTAGGAACCCTGCGCGGCACGCTGGAGCTTTCCTTAGCCCGGTGATGAGATCGGCGCTCGAGGCCGAGATGGCGGGCGCCAAGCCGAACAATCCGCCGGTGAGAAGCGAAACGCACGGGTAAACAACGAACACTGGGGTCGAGTCGCTCGGCCGAGCCGTTCTCGCCAATTCTGGGGATATCCACTGGGCTGATCCTCAACAGCAGGCGGACGCCGATGAATCCGACGGCCAGGCCGAGGAGGCCGCCGAGAGAGGATAGCGCAAGGCTCTCAGTCAGCAGTTGCCGATCGATTTGTCCCGCGTCCGGCGCCCAGTGCCGCCCGTGTAGCGAACTCACTTTGCGAACTTCGGACCGGGCGAGCAAAGGTTGGCTACATTGGCACAGGCTATGAGGAGAACGAGTGCTACAGCGCCGAGCAGGATCATGAGGGGCAAGCGGGTGGAGCTTGATGGCGATCCTGCAACGACATCGCTGCAAACTCACCCTTCGGCAGCACGACATGGCCGCCATAGGTCTGGCGGAACTCATCGGCCGCCAGCGCAAGCTGCGCTCTGGCTTGCCGCAGGGTGATGCCCGGTTTCACCGGCCTGCCACCTTGAAGTTGCGCGCCATCTCGCGGGAGTTCGGATCAAACTGAAAAGGGATCCACAAAATCAACTGGGCTATCGGTGATGAAGCCGCGTCCGATGACGCCGACAACCAGCCAGGACTGGTCGTAGAGTTGGATGGTGGTGCCGACCACTCCGGGATTTCCTCCGAAGCGCCGTTGCCACAATCCGTAACTCAAAACGACGGAGTGCTCGCCGGATCCGGGGGCGATCCTCCTCCTCAGTCGAACTCTGCCCGCGACGAGTGGGGCACCAAAGAGGGAGAAGTACTCGCTGGTGACATGCATGCTCCGCACCTGCTCGGGATGGTCGCCACCGGTGAGGTTCATTCCGGCTCCGCCCCGAATCGTCAAGCCGCCACCTGCTGGAAGACGGCCGATTGCCGGTGCCAGGCGCTGTACTCCGGGATGCTCGCGACGGGGACCGGGCCGCGATCGCCGATGGTCACGATTTGCACCGGGGTCTCGATCCGGATGAGTCAGGGGCTTGAGGAGCACCGTGTTCACCACGGAGAAGACCGCGGTATTCACGCCAATGCCGGCGGCGATGACCAGGAGCGCGATGGACGTAAACCCGGGGGTTCGAGCTAGCGACCGCAGGGCGAGGCGCAGATCCACGAGAAGATCATCAAGCCAGAGCAGCATTAGCGCCTCGGCCGGAATCGGCTTGGTGTGGAGGGTGCCGCTGCCGGGTGGATCCATCATGGGTGTCGTCCTTCAGGGTCACGGTGAAGCCAAAGCCGTCCCTGACCTTAACATGCAACGCCGAGCCTTCCACTCTGGCCGTGGCGATTGGCCGCGGGGTGGCGTCTTCCGAGGGATCAGCTCAGCAATGCGCCGTCATCGCTCGATGCGATGCCGGGATCCGGTCACCGATCCGGATAAACCCGATTCGTTTCGAACTAGCACCATCGTCACGAAGGTTCTTCCTCGAATTTCCATGCCACGGTTACGGCGAACCATCGCGGCGCTGGTGGGTTGTGCGAACGACTGCAGGCTGATCGAGTGCATGAGGACTGCCCCCATCCGAATGTCGTGCACGCCGTAGAGCAGGCCCATGAGGTGAGTCCTCGGGAGCGAGACGGATTTCTTCGTCAACCTCAGGATGCGAGCCTCCAGGTTGTCACCGTCGAAGATGCTGAGGGCCGTTCGCCCCGGCGAGGAAGGCGCACGCAAAGTGATGCAAGGCGCACGAGCGTCATGGCATACGAGCGGCGTTTCCCAAGACGCGCCGCGGCATAGTCGTCACAGGCAAGCTCTTCTCGCCTGGAGATCCTGGACCTCAGATAGCGAACGCCGGGATGCCAGGCCACAGGCAGCGAGATCAGCTCGCAGAGCAGGTTTGCCAGAAAGTCATGCCGGCGGATGTGCCCGTGTCGTGGGCAAGAATGGCCGACAATTCCTGCGCTCCAATCTCCGGCATTACCTTCGCAGGCAGCAGGATGACGGGATGGAAGATGCCGACGGTCACCGGGTCATCGATCAGATCGGATTCCAGAAGAGCAACCCGGCAATCCGCCCCGAGGATGCGGCGGGCCGTGGACAGATGAGAGGGAGACGGGACTGAGGCTTCGCTCCGTATTCGGCGAATCCGATGCGCTGCAACACAGAAGCGCGCCAGGCGATATAGAACAAGACGCCCCAGATGGACAGCACCCAACTCTGAGCCCAGGATGGAAGTCGAGCTGCCCAGGCTGGTAGGGAGCGTGCATCCCAAATCCAAGAGGGCCGATCGGGCGCTCCTGCTCCGGAGAGGTCCGGCTGCGGAGAATAACAGAACCTTGGCCGACGGGGATCGCCAGATGGTGTTGACCGCGGGTACGGCCAGACAGAAGAGAAGAATAGCGACGTAGAAGGCGTACTGGCACCTCGCGCTCAGCTTCGCCACAGGCCGGGAGAAGACGGCGGCAACAATCGCCAGGAACGCAATCTGCAGAATGGCATTGAGCAGCAGATCGAACAGCATTGCGTGAATTGAGCTCATTCCTGTTCCTCCGTTGAACTTGCGTCTGCTTCGAGCCGCGCCTGCAGTTCGGCAAGTTTCCGTGCGTCGAGCTGTTTGCTGCGGACCAGGCACAGGAGAAGCTCGTCCACCGATCCTCGAAGACCTTCTTCAGAACGTCCTTGATCGCATGCGAGTCCGCCGCTTCCTGCGAGACGATGCTGCTGTATTCGAACGCACGGCCCACCAGTTTCCTCTTCACTTTGCCCTTGCGATGGAGCACGTTCAGAGTTGTCTGCACGGTGGTATAGGCAAGCTGAGAGCTCGCCCGTCAACCCCTGCAGAACTTTCTGGACATTTCCCGCACCACCTTCCCAGAGAACGCGCATGATGCGCCGTTCCAGCGGAGTCAGCACTCCGGACTTCCTGGTCATCGATTGAATCCTCGCTCTCTCCTATGAATATAGGAGATAGTCGCGGTTGTCAACTATAAACATAGGAGTCACAAGCGTTCTGCTTCAACTATGACTATAGGAGGTGGATCGGCCGGATGCCATATGTCTACCTGGCGGCGTGAAGGCCGGCGGGCGAGAAAGGCACTGTTCCTGCATCTGCCCGCGCGGAAGGCGCGCTTAGGATTGTTACTTCGCCTTGCGGGTCCAGTGAAAAGCTACCGACTGTTCCTTGCCGTTCTCGATGCTGGACCATTCCTGCGTGAAGTGGGTTGCGTCCTCGAAGTCGACCGTGAGATGGCGGATGTGGGCGGCACCGGGCTCGGCGAAGATCGTGATGCCGGCAAAGCGGAAGCGGATGGATTTGCCGTCGCGTCGCTCCGGCGGCGCGCATTCGCGGCTGATTGCCCATGCTGCAATAGTGCGTCGCCATCGAGGTCTGCGCCGTCGCGCATGGTAGATGGTCACCATGTCCGGATCGGGCGCAGGCATCTTCATGGACTCCATCAGGGCATGGCCACCCGAGATTACGGTGTATGTCAAGGTGGTGGTGTGCCCGCCCTCCGGTGCCCTCCCACTCGCCCGCAAGAGAGAGGAGCTTCTTCCAGGGATCGTCGCCACCGGGGGCCCCGGCGGCTGGTGACAGCAGGGCCAGTAGAATGGCCCACGGCAGCATTCGGGTCAGCATGCCTGCATCATAACCCAGGGCCGCGAGCCGCGAAACGGCCAATGCCTTTCCCTGCTACCGCGTGTCCTTCGACGCCCGGATGGCTGCCGCGAAGGACTCGATGGCTGTGTGTAGCAGGGCGGACAGCTCAGCGTTCGCCAGGATCTCGTCGCGGAGAAGGGCTTCGCGGAGGGGTTCAAGGTGACGGAGGCTTCCGGCACTACCTTGGCGGACATGACCGTGAGGGTTTCCAACAGCGATGCCTGCGCATAGGTTCCACGGGGCGAAGCATTGAAGAGGGTGACCGGTTTGCCAACAAACTCGGTGCCGCCCACTACCCAGTCCAGCGCATTCTTCAAGGAGCCGGGCACGCCGTGGGCGTATTCCGGCACGGAGAATACAACACCATCGCAACTCCGCAGGGTGGCGCGCCAGGCGGTGACGCCTGGTTCCACCTCCTCGCCGTCATGATCGGGATTGAAGTGGGGCAGCCGACCCAGCCCCTCGTAGATGAACATGTCAATTCCGGTTGGGCACAGCATGACAGCCGCCCGGAGTAACTCTTTGTTCGAAGAGTTCGCGCGGAGGCTGCCTGATATGGCAAGGATTCGAATGGGGTGGAGACTCATATTGTTTATGCTGTCCAGCCAGGGTCGTCAGCCAGCGAAGCATCGCCGGATCTGACCCTTATTGGATGCAACCAGGTCCGCGGGATTCGTGAACATCTCATTGGCCGTGGCTCAGCTTGCCGTGCAGGATGAGAGCGGGGTGTCTATGCCGGCCCTCACGCTACTCCGGCGTCGTGAAAAAACGATAGACGGCGCGGGCCGCTTCGGCCAGGGTTTTTTCACGGGCGGCCTCGTCGCGCGGGGAGAGCTTCAGGAAGACACTCAGCAGGATGTGGCCCTGGTCCCCAGGCAGAGTGATACCGCCGGCGTCGCTGGTGCAGAGATTCACATTGTCTTTCGTGCCGCCAGTACCGGCAAGGTGCCATACAGTAACCTCCGGAGGCAGCAATGCCTTGAGACGGCCGTGCCCGCGGCTTGTCTCAGACAGCCAGGAGAGCAGGAGATCCGAGGGTTTGGGCTTCAACAAAACACGGCGATGGACCATGGTGAGAAGGGCTGTGTAGGCTTCCGGGGTGGCCGAATCACGCGGATCAGCTGCTTCCGCCTTCGGGCCTTGTTTGTCGAAGCCCGCCTGCACTTCCTTCGCTGTCCGATCGACGCGGATCCCTTCCTGTATGAGGCGCTGGAGCGTGGCGGTGAGGGGCTGGGGGCCGCCTGAAAGGGAGAGCAGGACATCGCCAGCGGTGGTGTCGTTCTCGGCGATGGCGTAGCGCAGCAGTTGTCCGATGGTGAGGACCGCGCCGTCAGGATAGCGTTCGCGAATGGGGCTGTGGCCGGAGGCATAGCTTTCCGGCTCGACGCGTACCCACTTGCGGAATGGCAGGAGACCGGCTTCCATGAGCGCCATGGTGCGGATGGCGACGGGGAGGTGAGAGAGCTCGGCAAGGGGAAATCGTTCCGTGGCGCGCCAGCCGACGCGCAGGTTCTTTTCGGGGTAAGTGGCGGCGAGCCCGAGCTGGCCGCCGGATTCCTGCTCGATGCGAGTGAGGTCCGCGGCGAGCGTTTTGGCGGCCGGCGACTGGATGTCGCTCTCCTGGCCGAACGCCGCCGCCACGCACAGCACGAAGAGAACAGGTCGCATCATTTGCGGGCCGGAGGAGGGCTGAAGACGACCAGGACGACGAGCGGACCGAGCCCGGTGTTGTGGATCCCGTGGAGAACGCCGGCGGGCGCAAGGATGAGGTCGCCCGCGGCCACAGCCGAAAGCTCTTCTCCGAGCTGAACTTCTCCCGCGCCGTCGAGGACCACATACATCTTGTCCTGATCGGCATGGGTGTGCGCCTGATGCTGCTGGCCGGGCAGCAGGCAGTTCAAGCCTGCGTAGAGGTGCTCTGCCGCGGCCAGGGAGACCTTGCCCATCTTCTCCGGCGAGAATTGAGCCTGGCCGGCCGCGGCACGGACGATGGTTCCTTGGGGCATTCTCTTTTATGATGCGCCAGGGAGGCGCAGGGGTACGAGATCAGACTCGCGAGCCGGTCATTTCCGCCACTAATTGGAAGAACGCCTTCTTGCGATCGGTGTTAATGCCCCAATTGACGGGTGGGCACTGGTAGCCGTCCTTGTAATTGCTTTCGCCGGGGTCGAAGTACCCCCAGGATGCTCCGGCGGCAATGGCGGCGGCGAAGTTGTTCTCTGGCTTGTCGAAGTCGAAGTGGTCGTCCTCATTGAAGAGGATCGGCATGGGGCGGTAGCCGGCGACCTGGCGGGTCTGCTCGACCATTCGCGTGATGCGCTTGGGATCGCTCACACCGTTGCCGTGCAGCAGGAGGAAGTCTGACTCCTTTACGACGTTGGCGTGAGGAATGGTGCCGCCATTGAAGCTGGCGCTGACGTAGTGGCGCCGGCCGCCCGTGCTGATGGACTTGGCGAGGGCGATGAGTTCGTGGATGCGCGGGGCCTGGATAAGCGGCTGCTGGTAGCCCCGGCCATCGCACTCATTGGCGATCTCGACCATCACGTGCCAGTGGTTGCCACGCTGCAGGAAAAGCAGCGTTTCGCGGACTGACTTGCGGACGGCCTCGTCGTTGGCGAGGTATTCGTCCTGACCAAAGTAAAAGATGCCGAGGATCACGCCCATGTGCCAGAGTTTCGCCTTCTCGAGGATGAGCTGGAGGCGCTTCATATAGGCGGGCTTGAGCGAACCATCCGGGGCGATGGCGCTATTGCGCCACGGCTGTTCCTTGGAGTAGCCCTGAGGGCTGCCGCCCTGCAGGTTGATGGTGAAGGCGCGCAGGCCGTGCTTGCGCCAGATGGAGATGCTGTCGAGAAACTCGCGGGTATTGCGGTCCGGATCCCACTTCCCGGTATCGGGGTAAGCCCAGCGGCTGACGGTTTGCGGGTTCTCGTCGTCGAAAATGCCCTGAACCATGCGCGAGTTCAACAGCAGGCCTTCGATGGAGTGGCCCTTCCAGGTGCAGCCCGCATAGGTGGGCTGATCGTTGAAGAAGAACTTCTCGCCTTTGATCTGGATGATGGGGTCAGCGGCTTTGCGAACGGGTAGTTGGGCAGCAAGGGCCGCCGACAGAAAGTCTCGCCGGGATGGCATGCGCGTACGCTCCTGAATGAGTTCAGAACGATCGTACGCCCATTGTGACCATGTCATCCACCTTCATGGTTTCCTTGACGACGTAGGGTTCACCGTACTTGGCGCCGATCAGGTTGCCGTAGTAGCGGGCGATGGAGCGTAGGCGGTCGTGGATCTCCGCCTTCTTGGGGAAGAGCGAGGTGCCTTCGGCGGTTTCGCCGTACTGGGATTCGTAGGCGAAGAGGGACTCCATGCGGCGCTCGAAGTAGGGCGTGATGTCCACGACGAACGAGGGAGCGACGGTGGCGTAACTGGAGGCGTAGACGACTTTGAAGGGGCGGTGCGGTTCGGCCAGGTCGTCCATCTTGCGGATGCCGGAGAGGAAGGCGGCCTCGAAGCCGAGGATGGAGGCGACGTAGTGATCGGGATGGCGGGCTTCCCAATAGGGGAGGATGAGCACCTTGGGCTTGAGGCGGCGGATGACACCCATGAGGGTCATGCGGAGCGGAATGCTGTTCTCCAGGCGGGCGTCGGGCATCTGGAGATTCTCACGGAAGCCGAGACGGAGGATCGATGCCGCCTGGCGGGCCTCCTGCATACGGAGCTCGGGGGTGCCGCGGGTGCCCATGTCGCCGGCGGTGAGATCGAGGGCGCCGGTGACGTAGCCCATTTCCGCCATTTTCAGCAGGGCGCCGCCACAGGTCTGTTCGATGTCGTCGGGGTGGGCGGCGATGGCAAGAACATCGAGAGCGGGCGCATCGTCGAGGTCGAGTAAGGGTGGGTAGAACATTTACCAGAGCAGATCGCGACGCTGGCGGTAGAGGTCGCGTGTTTTGAAGACGTGGATGAGCGCCATGCCGGCGATGAAGCCGCCGACGTGCGCAAAGAAGGCGGTACCGCCGCCATGCGACTGGACATCGGAGATGGAACCGAAGCCACTGAAGAACTGCAGGGCGAACCAGTAGAGCAGCACGGCGTAGGCGGGCAAATCGAAGGAGAAGATGATGATGAACCAGCCCACCATGGTGATGCGGGCATGGGGAAATTTCATCATGTAAGCGCCCATGACGCCGGCGATGGCTCCGCTGGCTCCGATCATGGGGACGCGCGAATCAGGATTGATCAAATACTGGCCCATGGCGGCGGCGACACCACACAGCAGGTAGAAGACGACAAAGTTGGCGCGGCCGAGGATGTCCTCGATGTTGTCGCCGAAGACCCAGAGGAACAGCATGTTGCCCAGCAGGTGCATCCACCCGCCGTGGAGAAACATGGAGGTGAAGAGGGTCAGCCAATGGAAGTGCTCGGGCACGAAGCCGAAGACGGCGATGAGGTCGTTGCGGGTAAAAGGGTCGAAGGAGAGCTCGAACAGAAACGCGAGCGCGTTCAAGCCGATGATGAGGGTGGTCATCACCGGCTTCGAGAAACTGCGCTGCGAATCGTGGATCGGGATCATTCGCTCAGGTCCGGTAGGCTTTGAACTCCGACTTGGTGCGACGTTCTCCGCGAGCGATGAGGGCGCGGGCCTCGGCTTCCGGCGAAATGCCGCCGCGGGCGCCCATGGCGGTACAGTTCAAAGCGGCCATCGCATTGGAGAACTCCAGCGCTTCGGCGATAGCGAAGCCTTTAACCACAGAGTAGCAGAAGGCTCCGTGGAAGACGTCGCCGGCGCCGGTGGTATCCAGGCAGTTGACGACGAAGGCGGGGGAGTAGACGAAGCGGCCTTCGACACGGGCAAGGGCGCCGTGCGCGCCGAGTGTCATGGCGGCGACTTTCATCCCGTAGGAGTCCTGCAGGAGGGTGAGCGCCTTCATGGGGTCCGCTTCACCGGTCCAGCGTTCCGGGAACTCGCTGGAGGTGATGAGGTAGTCGACGTTGGGCAGGACGTGGTCGAAGCCTTTATAGATGGTATCGACGTCGACGGTGACGGGGATGCCGTGCTGGCGCGCGATGCGGGCGGCGTGGGCCACGGCGGTGGTGTCGTGTCCGTCGATGTGCAGCAGGCGGGCGCAGGTGATCTGCTCGGGCGTAATCTCGTCGGGATCGATCTTGAGGCAGTCGGAGCGGCTCCAGAAGACGGTGCGCTCGCCGGTGGTCTGATCGATGAGGATGTAGGCCGACTGGTTCGGGCAATTGGCGCGGCGCTGGACGTGATCGAGGTTGACGCCGGAGCCCTGCAGGCTCTGCCATTGGATCTCGCCGCGCTGGTCGTCGCCGATAGTGCCGATGTACTTGGTGCGAAGGCCGAGAGTGGCGCAGCAGACCATGGCGCTGGCCACCTGGCCGCCGGGGCTGAGCACTTCGGACAGGAAGGGGACTTTGCCGCCATAGGCCGGGAAGTGCGGGATGACGAGCATGGTATCGGTGGCGTTGAGCCCGACCCCAACGACATCGAACTCGGGCTGGGCGCTCATTGCAGACCTCCCATGAACTCCTTCATGGTTTGCGCCAAAGCGTCCGTGGGTTTGGTGATGTTTGTCATTTCGGTAATGTGGCTTTCGCCCGGGATGTAAACCAGTTGCGACCGGAGACCGGCCGACTTCAGGGCGTTATGGAAATCAATGGCCTGCTGGGGCAGAGATGCGTAATCCCACTGACAGTAGGTGACCAGGAAGGGCGGCAGGCCCGGCTGGACATACTTGATGGGGGAGGCGCCTTTGAGCAGTTCGGCATCGCCGACGAAGGCGTTGGAAGAGACCGCGCCGCCCAGGCCGGTGACATCGTAGATGCCGCTGAGGGCGAGGACGCCGCGGATGCTCTTCGCATTCAGGCCGTGAGCGCCCAGCCACTGGGGATTGGTCGCCAGCAGAGCTACCAGGTGTCCGCCCGCGGAGTGACCAGCGGCGAGGATCCTGGCTGGATCGCCACCGTGGGCGGCGACGTTCTTCACTGTCCAGGCGTATGCCGCGGCGACGTCCTCAATGTGAGTGGGGTGTTTGAATCTGGGTGAGAGGCGGTAGCTGGGCACAACGACGACGTAGCCGGCCTTGGCGAAGAGATTGCCGAAGAAGGGGTACTGTTTGCGGTCGCCGGATTTCCAGGCGCCGCCATGGACGAAGAAGAGGACGGGGGCGCCGGCCGGCAGGTCCTTCTGCTTATAGATGTCGAGTTGGAGCTTGGCCGCGTCTTCGGGGGCTCCGGGGGTGTACTGGATATCCTTCTCGACGACGACGCCCGGGTCGAGGGACATCCCGGGCAGTCCGATTTTGGTGGAGTCCGGCGTATCGGCCCGGATGGCATTGGTATAGATCCAGGGGCGGAGTTCGCCGTCGACATCCAGCCAGGCTTCGGCGCGATAGGAGCCGCGGCCCGGGACTACGAACGACGCCTGAATGCCAAACTGCTCGAGTACCAGCTTGCCGTCCTGGAAGAACTTCCACTTGGCGGGAATGGGGGCTCGAGCCACGAGGCGGGTGGTGCTGGCCAGCGGCACGGTGTCGCCGAGTTCAAAGACGCCGAGGTTGTTGGTGGCAACAAACGAGAAGCCGGCGGGATCGCACAACCAGTCGTGGGAGACATAGGCGCGGCCGGCGCGCAGGGATTCGATCACGGCGGCTTCGGAGAGTTCCCGAGCCAGGATGTGGGTGACGGTGTTGCGGAAGGCGACGGGATATGGATCGAGCACGAGTTTGCCGCCCGCAAAGACCTGGTTCTGATGGGCGTCGTTGGCGGCAATGCCGGTGAAGGGGCGGGTGGCGGAGATGCGGTCCCAGCGGGCGAAGATCTCGGGCCAGTAGTCGCAGCCGGAGGCGAATGCTTCGTCGGGGAACTGGCGGAAGAGCATCGCCAACTCCTGCACCTTGGCGGGCACGGCGAGGGCGGACTTCATATAGGCGATGAAGTCGGTGTCGTCCTCGGCGTCGGCATGGCGGTTGTAGATCTCCATGCCGTCCCAGCCGTCGGGGGAGGCGTCGAGCTCTCCTTCGGGATGGGAGTGGAAGCGGACGCCCGGAGCAGGGGTCGGATAGATGAGCTCGTGTTTGCCGCCGTTCTCGGCTCCGGCCAGGAAGAGGACCCCGTCGCGAAGCCCGTGCCAGGTGTCGGGCTTGGGACCGTTGTGGTCGCTAAACATCACCACGCGGATGCCGGTCTGTTTGGCGGCGGCCAGGACTTCCGACCGCTTCCCGAGAGTGTGTGGGGCGTCCTCGGCATGGACATGCAGCACAGCGGGGAAATCCTGATAAACGCCGACGGGCTGGACCGGTTTGCGCGCGGCAGCGAACTGGAGGCGGGCGGTGTGGACGGCGGCGAGTCGTTCCGGGGAGAGGCGTTCAACGGTGGTGTATTTGCGGCCTGGCTTCAGGACGACCTGGCCGCGGAGGGCGCTGCCCGTCGATCCTCCCACGAGGAGGAGAAGCAGCGCGAAACGAAAGCTCATGAATGGAGGATAACGCGAGCGGCGGTCACTTCTGTGGAAGCTCGTAGAGATAGATGGTGTAGGGGTGACGGTGCACCTCCACTTTTTCCACCTTGGAGGGCTTCCATCCCTTGATCTTGAACTCCAGGGAGACGACGCGGGAACCGGGCTTGAGCTCCTTTTCGAGCTTGGGCGCAGTTGTTCGTTGGCGTCGGTCATGAGGTAGAGGGAGACGACGTTGGCGGAAGCCACGTCGACGCTCATCATGTCGCCCTCGATGACCTTGACCTGATCCTGCAGGCCCTGCGAATCAGCGGACTGCTGGACCCGTTTGACGAGGGTGGGCGAGAGTTCAACACCGACGGCCTTGGCACCAAAGGTGCGGGCGGCGGAGAACAGGATGCGGCCGTCGCCACAGCCGAGATCGAACAGTGTCTCACCATTTTTCAGCTTGGCGATCTCGAGCATTTTCTCGAACGATAGGCTGGGGCGAAGTGACGTAAGGAGCCAACTTCTTTGGTTCCATGGCCTTAGGCGGCAACTGCAGAGCAAAGGCCGACTGCAGAGTCAACGCGGCCAAGACCACGGGCCATGCCCGTTTCCACGAATTAATGTAATGCTGCCTCATTGAGACCCCTGGACGACGACGCGTTATTAGCACTCTTCCCTGCTTTGAATTTTACTATCTTCCCCACCATTTCCGTGACGGCGAACCAGAGGTCGCGCGGACGGCTGATGGTGAACTCCGTACCCTTGAAGTACCGGATGGCCTGACCGATGCTGTCGCGCCACGGCGTCAGGTGCGGGTACAGGTTGTAGTTCATGTAGAAGACGGGATAAGCCGGATCTACGACTTTCAAGGTGTCGGCGGGGACGTTTTCGGCCAGCATCACTTTGGGGCCTGCAAAAATCAGGGCGTCTGGTGACGACCCCTCATTCTTGAACTCAGTCCGGATGAGGTCACCCAGGAATTCTGTTTCGCTGTTTTTTTGCTGCAGTTTGGCCAGGTTCACCCGGCCCAACTGCAGACCTTTGAGAGCTTCACCGATGGCAGGGAAGTCGATGTGATCGGTGGAGTCCTGGCGGTACAGCACTCGCTGTTCCTGCAAGTTGAAGGCGACGATCGAAAACTTCGCGATGTGAGGATCGCGCTGGATGCTGCGCAGAATCGATACCAGAGCGGTGGTATCGGCCGGCTGAAGGGTGGAGGCGGCGGAGTTCTGGGGCGCGAAGTTGACCAGCACCTTCACCGAGACAAGAGACTCGGCTCCGGAACGGTCGACCGGCGGCTCGTCGAGGAACTCCTCCTTGTCGCTGGCTGCTATCTCATTGGCGGCCAAGCTCATAGCCAGGGCTTTGTCCTTGACAGGCAGGGCGGCTTCCGAGTCCCAGAAACTGGCACAGACACGCTCTGAGCGGTCGCGCATCAGCCAGTCGACCTGGTATTTGCCCTCTCCGATGTCGAAGGTTCCCTGCAAGTAGGCGTCCCCTTTGGCGTCCGCGTCCACGGACGGTACCCGGATCTTCTGTGAGAAGTACACGGGCTCTTCCTTCTTCTCGTTGGACGTGACACGAAAGAGGATGGTTAACAGGTTTTCCGAACCTGACAGTTCCTTGAGCGGAACGGAGATATCGAATCCTGAATGGAATTTAAGATCGAATCCAAGCACCGGTTTGGAGGGGGTGACGGTGCAAGGCAGGTCTTTGCGGGCTTCGCGGGCCTCCAGAACGGCCATGTCGCTGCCGACCAGACTAGGTCCTCCGTTGGGCCCTTTCATCACGGCCTGCGCACGCAGACCTGAAGGCAACCACAGAAAGACTCCTATCGCCCAGAGGGCGAGCCGTGTTCGACAGCCACTATGCCCGATGCGCATGGCCCCGCCGTTCCCTATTAGATTCTAAGCCCGAAAGACAGCCGGCGCGCCCGGGCGGCTCGTCTCGCGGTCCATAAGATATAGATCGCATGATGACGCGTTTAGCTGCAGAGTTCAACTGATCAATTCTGTTCGCCGCGCCGAACCAGCCTGAATTGTTGTGGTACTCTGCGTGAGTATGGCTAGCCGCAGTGTAAATAAGGTGATCCTGATTGGTCACCTGGGCAAGGACGCGGAGACCCGCTTCACGACGAGCGGAGTGTCGATGTCGCGTTTCACCCTGGCCACGAACCGCCGGGTGAAAGACAATCAGACGGGTGAATGGAAAGACGAGACCGACTGGCACAACGTGGTGGCGTGGCGCCAGGAGAACTTGGCTCAGTACCTGACCAAGGGCAAACAGATCTACGTGGAAGGCCGTCTGCAGACGCGGAGCTACGAAGATAAGGACGGAGTGAAGAAGTACTCGACGGAAGTCGTGGCGGAAGAGATCTTTCTGCTGGGCGGCCGTGGAGAGGGCCCCAGCGGGGGTGATTCCTGGAGCGACGCGCCGCCTCAACGCGGACCAGTTTCGCAGCCGAGACCGAGGAGCGCTCCGGCGCCATCGAATGAGCCGGATTTCGGCGGCATCTCGGACGACGACGTACCGTTCTGACATCGCGCCAAAGGCGCAGCGGCACAAAGAAGATCCTGAGCGGGCAGAGCGCCTGCTCAGGATCTTTTCTTTTTACGTTTCGCAGCCGCGAGCTTTTCGATCTAAATCATTGGCCTATAAAGAGATAGCCAGCTACTCCACTCGCAACGCGGCCATGGGATCGAGCCGGGCGGCACGGCGGGCCGGCCAGTACCCGGCGGCCAACACGGCCGCCAGAGCCACAACCGAGACGGCGGCCAAAGTGAGCGGATCACTGGGTTTAACTCCGAACAGCAGCGAGGCCAGGGAGCGGGTGAGGCCGAAGGCGGCAGCCCATCCGGCGGCAAGCCCGATGGAGGCGGTGGTGACGGCTTCGGTCAGGATCATCCTGAGCAGGTCCTGTCCGCTGGCGCCCACGGCGAGACGCACGCCGAATTCGCGGGTCCTCTGAGCCACCCGGTAGGACACGACACCAAAAATCCCGCTGGCGGCCAGCGCCAGGCCGAGGAATGCAAAGACGCTCATGAGTGTGGTGTTGAACCGCTGGGGTGCGATGAATTCGGCCAGGCTCTCATCGAGGCGGCGGACGGCAACCAGCGGCTGGTCTTTGTCGACCGAGGCCACGGCCCGCTGGAGGGAGGGCAGCAGTCTTTCCGGATTGCCGTCGGTGCGAACGATGAGGGCGCCGGGCTGGATGGGTGTCGAACGGAACTGCTGGTACGGTACGTAGATTTCCAGCATCCCTTCACGCAGCGGGCCGATGTGGTGAGTATCCTTGACCACACCAACAATGGTCAGCCAGGGCAGGCTGTTGTCGTTGGACACGGCCCGGATCCGTTTCCCCATGGGTGTTTCGCCCGGAAAGAGCTGCCGGGCCAGCTTCTCGTTCACCAGGGTGACAGGAGTAGAGCCGTCGGTGTCGGCGGCGGCGAAGTTCCGGCCGCGCAGCAGAGTGACCCCGAGAGCCGGCAGGTAGGCCGCGTCGGTACAGCGAATGCCCGCGTCAATATGATCGCCGGGTGCGGTGGGACGTCCGAAGACTTCGATTGGGCCTTCGGCGGAGCCGCGCATGGGGATGCCACGGGTCACCGTGGCTGTCAGTACGCCAGGGGTCGCTCTGACTCGCTCGAGAACATTGGTCAGGAAGCTGGAGTACTGCTGAGGACTGGAGTAGTGAGAGGGCGGTAAGGCGAAGTTGGCGGAGAGAATGTGTTCCGTGCGGAAGCCGAGGTCGACGGCCAGAATGGCCTGGAAGCTGCGGAGCAGGAGGCCGGCGCCGATGAGCAACACGAAGGCAAGCCCGATTTCGGCGGCGATCTGTGCGTTGCCCAGGATCCGGCGGCCGCGGGCATTGATGGATTCCCTCAGGCTGGCGCGAGACAGCGTGAAGGCCGGCGCCAGCCCGAAGAGGAGGCCGGTCGCGATGGAGACAGCGCCACTGAAAGCGAGGACCCGCCAGTCGATACGGGCCTCGTTCAGCCGCGGCAGGACATCGTGAGCGAGGGCGACCAGGGCATCGAGGCTCCAGTAGGCCAGCAGTATTCCACCGAAGCCGCCCAGCAAGGCGAGGAGAAGCGATTGGGCCAGAAGATGGGCGATGAGACGGGCGCGGCCTGCTCCGAGAGCAGCTCGAATCGCGATTTCGCGGCGCTGTCCGGCCGCCCTGGCCGTCAGCAGAGTCGCCACGTTGAGACAGGCGATGAGCAGGAGGAAGCCGACGGCGCCCATCAAAGCGAACAAAGCCTTGCTGGGACGGCCGGTGACCTGGTCTTTCAAGGAGAGTAGCCGGATGCCCCAGCCGCGCAAGGCGGGGATTGAGTCGGAGGTCTGCCGCGCCTCCGCATCGAGGATCCGCTGAGCAGCTTCGATGGTCCGGCCCGGCGCAAGGCGGGCGATGACCATGAGGGCGTGATCCGTGCGGCTGGCGGCGCGCACGGGGTCGAGTTGGAGCGGCATCCAGACGTCCACGCGGCTGCTGACCGTGACCGGCGGCACGAAGCCTTCGGACATGACTCCGACCACCTGGCACGGTTGCCCGTCGGCAAAGAGGGACCTGCCGATCACCGCGGGATCGGCGGAAAACCAGTTGCGCCAGAATCGACTGCTAACAATGACAGGACAGGACCCGCCTTGCTCCTCTTCGGGGAGAAATGCGCGCCCAAGCACGGGCTGGATTCCGAGGGCCTGGAGGTAGCCGCCTGCGATTCGCTGCACCTGCACACGCTCCGGCCAGGGTCCGCCGGTGAAAGTGACGACACCCCATCCCCAGGCACCGACGGCGTCGAACAGGGCGGAGTTCGCACGCCAGCCCAGGTAGGCGGCCGGCGAGGCGTTGGTCACCGGATTCCGGGATTTTCCCTGCGGCGCCGTCTCGGAGATCGTGATGAGGCGATCGGGCTGCGGATATGGCAGGGGACGCAGGTAGACCGTGTTGATGAAGCTGAAGATGGCGGTGTTTGCTCCAATGCCGAGAGCGAGTGTGAGTACGGCGGCAAGGGTGAAGCGGGGATTGCGGCGAAGAGCGCGCAGGGCGTAGGTCCAGTCGTTGAGGTGCACGAGGGCCTCCCAGAGGATTGTGCTTTCGAATCCGGCTTGAACTCGAGCTTATACCAGAGTGGTTAGTGCTGGTACTCTCGAAAGATGCGAGTGGCTTTCCTTCTCTTTTTGTTGTTTTCTCTGTTGTTGGCAATTGTCCCTGCAGCCATAGGTGCCGATACAAATGTGCCGGAGATCCTGAAGGAAGGGTTTGCTCTGCAACAGGCAGCTGCAGCCGCCCTGGAGAGTGGACTGGAGAAACAGCCAGATGACGAGAGAGTCCGAGTGACGTTGATCGGCTACTACTCGCATCGTCCTGCGGGCATTGCGGCGGAGTCGATTCGCGAACGGCGGGCAGCGCATATTCTGTGGATGATCGAAAAGCATCCGGAGAGCACCCTTTTCGAGTATGAGACGCCTGCATGGAAAATCTTCGTAAAAGGGGAAAATGTCGCGGACCCGGTCGCTTTTGAGCGAGGCGCCGCCCTATGGAAAAGCCACCTCGCGAACCATCCCAACGACGAGAAACTGCAACGGCATGCCGCGGCTTTCCTGCAATTGGGTGATGCCGCCGAGGCAGCGGAACTGTATCGCCGGATCAAAGAGAGCCGCGGGGTGGGAACAACCTATGCGAGGTACCTTCTGGGCGTGGTGGCGCTGGATCCCATCACGGGGGAACCAACGGCACTAGAGGAAACGCAACGCAGTTCCGAGTTGGCACAACAGTTCCTCGCTGATCTGGAGTCGAGCAAGAACTCTGAGTTGATGGGCAGCGCGGGCAGTGAGCTGGCGGTATCCGGAGCAATGCTCTACGCAGCAGGCAAGACGAATTGGGACTACTCTGTTCTGGCCGTGAAACTCTTGGAGGCGGCGCGCAAGCTGGATAGAAAGAATACGGAATGGTGGGTCGTGCCCACAACGCTGCCGGCACGCGGCGAGATGACTCCAAGGATCATCCGGTTGAGCTGGGACCTGGTGAAGCGGGCGCAAACGAAGTCGATTGCCCCCAAATACCCCTCACCGGCGAAACAGTCGAAAATCCAGGACACTATCTGGATTGATGCCGCGATCGGAACCGACGGCAAGGTAATGAAAACCCTGGTGGTGAGCGGCCATCCGGCGCTTGCCGATGCCGCTGCTGAAGCGGTGTCCAAATGGGAGTTCAAGCCGATCCGGATGGGCGACAGACCCCTGATCGTACTGACGAGAACTCAAATCAACTTCACAATCACGGTAGGCCCACCGCAACTCTAGAGCCGCATCAAAAACACACCGAACGACACGAACCCGCCCACCAGGGCTACCCACCCCCACATCCGAGTCGGCGTCAGCTTCCACCACATGTAGAGGCCGGTGGCGATCCACAGCAGGTAGCCGAGACAGACCACATCCACCACAACGCCCCACAGCTTGATGAGGAATCCCTCCTGCTCAAAACCTCCTCGCGCGTGCAACCCGGTGAGGAAGTGGTCGAAACGGAAACGGCGATCCTCGGCCACCAGGCGTTGTTCGCGGATGTAGTACTTCACCTGCGTGGAGCGCAGCGAGGTATAGATGTACACATTCAACTGGTCCGGCGTCTGGCGGTAGACGCCAAACGAGCCGCTGAGGCCGTTGTCCTGCATAATGCGGGCACCGACAGCCCGCAGGTCGCCCGATTCCGGCACCTGGATGGCATACGTCCGCTCAAAGCGCTGATTCCAGAGCGGGATGCCCGTGGCTTTGTCCCGGTCGTCGAAGAACTGGCCGTGGCTGAAGAACAGCGAACTGACGCCATACATGAGGAACCAGGGCAGCAGCGCCATGGCGAGATAGAGATGAGTGCGGCGGTTCAGGTGGCTGAATCTCATATCGCCACCAGGAAGAGTCCGAACAGGGCGATGCCGCCCAGGGCAAAAAGAGCGCCAAGCCGGCGGGTGAGTTTCATCTCCCACCACATCCACAGACCCGACAACACCCAGAACACCATTACTACGATGAAGAGGTCGACCGACAGCGCCCAGGCATCGTCGGTGAGGTAGTCCTGCTGATAGCCGCGCCGGCGGTGCATGCGTTCCAGAAAGGCCCGCGACTCCCACGGCACCTTCTCGATGGTCAGCTTGCGGCTGGCGGGTTCGAAGATGAGGCGGCGGGGTGTGACGGGATCCAGCCGCTGGATGAGCACGGCATCATCCTTCATACGGCGATTCGCGGTGAAAGCTCCATCCAGATTCACGCTTTGTAGAATCTGCTGGGCCATCTGCCGGGCGGTGGCGCCCTGGGGGAAGGCTCCCTCATAAGTCATCGACCGCTCGAACTCCGCCGGCTTGGGAGGACCGCCATAGAGTTCCTTGAACCAGTCGCGATGATTCATGACGAAGGTGGACACTGTATACATCAGTACCCAGGGAGTAAGAAAAAGCGCCAGATACATATGGGTCCGGCGCAACACCTTGGAGAACATACCCGGCGAGTCTACTACGGAAGGAGGTAGCGGAGCAGGATCTCATAGTTCAGAATCCGGTTGTACCTCTGCTACGTGGTAGAATCGCGGACACAAGTGATGGGGATCGGATTGGGTATTTGCGGCCGGGCCGTAAGCGCAGGCTTGTTGTTTGGAGCCCTGCTGGCGGTGTGCCCGATGGCGGAGGCTCAGTATCAGGACGCCCTCGTGGCGGCTCCGCAGAGATACAAACTGGCCTTCGAGAATCAGAATGTCCGCGTGATCCGCGTGGAGCCCGACGCCGCGCAGACCACTCCCATGCACACGCATCCGGGATACCCGATGATGCAGGTTGCCTTTACTGAGGTTCACTCGATCACGACGAACGCGAACGGCGCCACTCGCGAGAGCCACCGGGAAGCTCGCACCGTCCGGTACTCTCCCGGCGGACCGGAAATCGCGCACAGCACAAAACGTTTGAACGACGCGCCCAGCCGGTCGATGCGTATCGAGTCCAAACTTCAATCGGATCCAAGTATCGTGCCGGGCCCGCCGCTGGCGGATTCGCATTTCGCCGTGGAACAGGACAATGCGGACTTCCGGGTGACCCGAGGCAAGTTCGCCCCGGTGGAAAAGCCGCACCTGAAGCTGAGCCTGACCCGCCCGGCCGTGCTGATCTTTTTCGGTAAACAGCGCTGGCGGGTGCGCGACGAAAAGGGCCACAAGAAGAATGCGACGTTCCAGGACGGCGACTTTCTGATCCAGGAACCGGGTCATTTCCGTCTGGACAAGAAACTGGCGGCGAGCGAAGGCGAGGTCCTGGTGGTGGAGTTGAAGGGGCGGGCGAGATAGCCCGCCTATTCGTCCCGAAGCACCTGGACCGCCTGAGTTCCGGAGGCGCGCAAGGCAGGGATTCCGCAAGCCACGGCGCAGAGACCACCCAGGGCGGCGGCAACCAGCGCGTAGACCCGCGGGTCGGTCGCCTTCACTTCGAACAGCAGGCTTTCCACGAGGCGGCCTCCGAGGATCGCGGCACCCAAGCCGGCGGCCAAGCCCAGGCAGACCGGCGTCAGGCCACGCCCGAGCACCAGGCGGAACAGTTCATTCCTCTGAGCACCCAGCGCGGCGCGGATGCCGAGTTCGGTGCGGCGGCGGGCCACCCAGTAGAGAGACCACGCCATAGACACCCAGCCCCGCAAGCAGCAACGCGAATAGCGCGAAGCCCAGAGCCAGGGCCGCCTGGAAGCGGCGGCGCGCGACCGCCTGGTCCACCACCGAATCCATCGTGAGCAGTTGGGCGACAGGCACGTCGGCATCGGCCTCGTGGACGGCGTGGCGAACGGAACCGGCCATCCGCAGCGGGTCGGCCGCGGTGCGGATCATGAGGACCGCGCGGGTGCGGGATTGTTGCCAGTAAGGCAGGTAGGCCATCAGCACCGGAGCCTGCTCCAGTTCCACCGCGCGGGTGTCTTTCACAATCCCCACCACTTCGGCGGTGGGGGAAGAGGGACCGCCGAACTTCAGCGACCGGCCAATTGGATTCAGGCCCGGCCATAACAGTTTGGCGGCGGCTTCGGAGAGGATGATGACCTTGCGCTCGCGGTCCGCCTCGACAAAGGAGCGCCCATTGCCCAGTTCCATCCGCATGGTCTGGAAATAGTCTGGACTGATGAAGCGAATATTGGCCATGGGCCGCTGCAGCATGGGGCGCGTATCGCCCTCCACCGAAAGCGGATTCACCCAGACCTGGCCGCGCAGGGGCATGTGGCTGACGATAGCGGCAGACTCGACGCCGGGCATCGTGTGGACCTGCGCAAGCAGCTTGTCGTAAAAGCGGCCCCGATCGGGCAGTTTCTCATAGCGGGAGGAGGGCAGCACTACTTCGGAGGCCAGTACGCGCTCGGTGCGGAATCCCTTCTCGACGTTGAGCAAGTGCAGCAGACTGGTGCTGAGCAGACCGGCAAAGACGAGCAGAGTCGCACCCAGCGCGGCCTGGGTACCCACCAGCAGGCTGCGCACGCGAGCGCTGCCGCGGCTCTCCGTCGTTGTGTGGCTGCCGGCCTTGAGCGACTCCTGCGGATCCACCGAACCGAGTCGCCAGGCAGGCAGCATGCCGAATGCGGCCGCGGTGATCAGGCTGACGGCTACGGCAAACAGGGCCGTGCGCCAATCCACGCTGACTTCGTCGATGCGCGGCAGTTCCAGGGCGGATCGGGTCACCAGCAGACGCACAGCGCCCCAGGCCAGTCCGAGTCCGAGCAGCCCGCCGGGCAGGGCGAGCAACAGGCTTTCACGGAGGGCCATGCGGACGAGGCTCGCGCGGTCGGCGCCCATGGCGAGGCGGATGGCGACCTCCCGGCCACGGCCCGCTCCGCGCACAAGCATCAGGTTGGCCAGGTTCACGCAAACGATGAGCAACACCGCACCAACGGCCCCCAACAGCAGCAGCAGACCACGCCTGGATTCGCCGACCACGATCTCCTGGAGTGGATCCACGAAGGCCGAAAGCGTGAGTTTCTCGCCGGAGTCGTGAACAATCTGTGCCTGCACGGCATTGATCTGGTCCGTCGCCTGGCGGAGACTGGCGCCGGGCTTCAGGCGGGCAAAGGCGGCGTAGTTGAACTCGGCCATGGGTGAGATATTGGCCCGGTCGAGCGACTCCGGCCGCAGCAGATCGAGGCCGGGTGGGAGCCCTTCCAGTGGTCCCCACTTGGCCGCCGTGGGAAATCGGAACGAAGCGGGCAAGATGCCCACCACGGTGTGCGGCAGGCCGTCCAGAGTCAGCGTACGGCCCACCAGGGAAGGATCCGCGCCGATGCGACGCCAGAAGGCATCGGTCAGAATCACGACCTGGTTGCGGCCCTTGTTCTCTTCCTCGGGCAGGAAGCCGCGGCCCAAGGCAGGCTGGAGCCCCAACACCTGCAGAATGGGCGGGGAGACGGAAAGAACGGTCAACTGCAGCGGTTCGCCGATGCCGGTGAGATTGAGGGTGGTACCGCGCATGATGGCGGCACTCTGAATCGCGGAGCAGCGATCGCGCCACGCCTCCACGTGCAATGCGTTGGCCGGCAGCGCCGGATAGAGATTGGAGAGTTCCTTGATGCTCTCGCGAATCACCACCAGTTGGCCGGGATCGCGGTAGGACAGAGGCTTCAGCAGCACCCCATTCACGATAGAGAACATGGCCGTGGTGCCGCCGATGCCCAGTGCCAGGATGGCGACCGCGATCACCGAAAAGGCGGGCGTACGACGCAAAGACCGCACGCTCAATTGAAGACCACGCAACAGTTCATCCATCGGACTTCTCCCTGAGAGTTGAAACGAATGTCACCCCCGGATGTTCTGCGATTTTTCTGTAAACTCCGGTTGCGATCATTGATCGGCTAGGCTGAGGAGATGGCGGCTGCCACCTTCCCCCATCAACCGGAGACGCGGATCGAACTGGGTCACGGCCTGGTATTGCTGGCGCTGGATGTGAGCCAGGCGGACCCGATCTATTCCGCCGTGGACGCCAACAGGGAGCACCTGAGGGTGTGGCTGCCCTGGGTGGACTTCTCCCACTCGCCGGCGGACACACTCCGCTTCCTCCAGGAAATGGAGGCCAAGAGAGCCGCCGCGGTTACCATCGCGTACGGAATCTGGACGGGCGCCCCGCAGCCAGCCGGAATCATCGGCATGCACGACATCAGCCTGGCCAATGGGAATCTCCAGATAGGCTACTGGATCGCGAAGGCGCAGGAAGGCCGGGGACTGATCTCGCGCGCGTGCGAAGCCATGCTGCGCATCGCCTTTGACTCACTGGGCATGGAGCGGGTCGAGATCCGTTGCGCCACGGGGAACCAACGTTCAGCCGCCGTGCCGGAGCGGCTCGGCTTTCAGTTCGAGGGGATCCTGAGGCGCTCAGCAAGACTGCATGGCAGCTTCGTGGACATGCGGGTCTACAGCATTCTGCGGGAGGAGTACCTGAAGCGGCGTGGCTCAGCCTAGGATGTCGAGGGCGGCCTGCAGTTCGCTCAGCGAGTGGGCATCTCCGGTGCGGCGCGCCGCCTCGATGCCGGAGCGATAGAAGCCGCGGGCCGCGTCTTCCTCGCCCAGTTCTTCGCTGGCGCGGCCGGCCTGATAGTAGGCGGCCACATAGTCCGCATCGCGCGCCAGCAGTTCCTTCAACTCGGTGACGGCCTTCGGCCAATCGGAGACACCCAGGTATTCCATGCAGAGCATGAACCGGATCCGGCTGTTGTTGGGGTCCTGGGCCACCAGGGCGCTCACGGCTTCGAGTCTGGACATATCTCCCATGCTACCTTTTCTTTCATGGAAGGCCGTCCCGTTCGAGAGTCCGCAAGCGAACTATCGGAGTTCGCATTACCGATTTACGCCAATCCCCTGGGCAACCTGTTGGGCGGGCGCATCATGCATCTGGTGGATCTGGCAGCCGCCACCGCGGCCATGCGCCACGCACGCGGGCCTGTAGTGACCGCTTCGGTCGACTACATGACTTTTCTTTTTCCCCATCCAGATCGGCCAGTTGGTGACGATGCGTTCGAGCGTGAATCGCGTCTTTCGGACCTCGATGGAAGTGGGCGTGAAGGTGCTGGTCGAGGACCTGACTACCGGCGAGGTCCGCCATACGAACTCGTCCTATCTGACATTCGTCGGTCTTTCCCCGGAAGGCAAGCCGCGGGAGATTCCACAGGCGATCCCGGAAACGGAGGTCGAGGTTCATCGCTGGGAACAGGCCGGTGAACGGCGGAAGCAACGGCTGGAACTGCGCGCGCGGATCCTGGAGAGAGAGATAGAGCGGGAAAAGCAGCGGACCGGAAAGAAAGATTAGGCCCAACGCGTCGGGCGGGCAGGAAGGGGGCTACCCTTCCTGCTTATAGATGTACTTGATATAGGACTTGTAGACGAGCAGGTTGGGACCTTCGTCGCGCGTCAGCTTCAGACAGTTCTTGTCGTACCATTCGAGCACGCCGTTCAACTCCTCACCGTCCTGGAGCACGATGACCACGGGCGTCTTCGACTGCATCTGTTTGACGTAGTAGAAGTTCTCGGCGTTCGTTGTGTCGGGTGGAGCTTGTTTCTTCTGGAGGGCGGAAGAACGCGCACTGCTCGATGCCCTCTCTTTCGGTTCAGCTAAAGGCGGACGAATCAGTCGGCGATTGGGGGACTCCAAGGCGGTTCTCCTGGCAAAAGCTAGCTTGACACCCGATTTACGGGCAGAAATAGCGGATCAATCTGCCTTCATTGATAACACACCCATACGCATCGGGCAAGTGAACAATGGTAAGGCTGGACCCTTGTCGCCGGCCCGGCCGCGTACTACTCTGACGGCGGGGAAGGCTTATGCTCCGTCACATCAAAGCGTTCGCATTCTTAACAATCCTCGCGGCCGGCCCGATTTCCGCCGCCCCGCCTCGCGGCGTGAAACCTGGAGGTCCGGATTCCGGGCCAGAATCGGGTAATGGGCTCTACAAATCCCATTGTGCCTCCTGCCATGGGCTCCAGGGCAGAGGCGACGGTCCGGCGGCGGCCGCCATGCGAATGAGGCCGACGGATCTGACGCAGCTCACACGCCGGGGGAAGGGCGAATTCCCGGCTGCCCGCCTGGAAAGGATGGTGGGTGGCTCAGAGGGGATTAGCGCGCACGGTGGCAAGCAAATGCCGGTCTGGGGTCCATCCCTCGCCATGCCCGGCGCGACCGACCCGCGCACCGCTCAAAGGGTGCGAAACCTGATCGCCTACCTCCAGTCGATCCAGGATAAAGCCAGGTAAACACGGCGCAGTACGAAGATTGCAGGATTGTTGCGGAGCTGCCAGCGTCCGAAAACATTCCGGTGGTATCATGCACGCACAAGGAGAGATGCCGCATGCAGCTTCGAGTATTGTCTTTCGTACTCGCCGGCGGTAAAGGGACCCGCCTTTATCCGCTCACTAAGGAGCGAGCGAAGCCCGCCGTACCCTTCGGCGGCCAATACCGCATCATCGATTTCGTCCTCTCGAATCTGGTCAACTCCGGCATACATTCGATCTACGTCTTGATTCAATTCAAGAGCCAGTCGCTGCTGCAGCACCTGCGTGACGGATGGGAGTTCTCGGGGATCCTCGAAGGATCGGTACATTATTCCCGTGCCGGCGCAGATGCGTTCGCCGGGCGAGACCTGGTATCGGGGTACCGCGGATGCGATCTTCCAGAACGTGAACCTGATTGAACAATCGGACCCGCACGTCGTGGCCGTGTTCGGCGCGGATCACATCTACCGCATGAACATCCGCGAGATGATCGAGTTTCATGAACAGAAGAGGGCACAAGCCACGGTGGCAGCCATCCCTGTTCCGAAGGAATTCGCTTCGGAGTTCGGCGTGATCGAAGTGGCGGGCGATGGCCGGGTCATTGCCTTCCACGAGAGAATCCGAATGCTCCGACCATGCCCGGCAATCCCGATATGGTATTGGCCTCAATGGGCAATTACATCTTCTCTACAGGCCCACTGCTGAAGTTCCTGTACGAAGACAGCAAGATGGAGAAGACGTCCCATGACTTCGGCCGCGATATCCTGCCTCGCTGGGTGAGCCGGGGCGACGTGTTTGCTTACGACTTCCAGACGAACCGATTCCCGGCGACCCCATCGGCGCACCGGTCTACTGGCGCGACGTCGGCAATATCGACGCCTACTACGAAGCCACCATGGATCTGCGCATGGTGACGCCGGCGCTGAACCTCTACAACCGCCAGTGGCCGCTGCGCACCGCCAGCTATGACGATCCGCCGCCAAAGTTCACCTTCGATGAAGAAGGCCGCCGCGGCAGCGCGGTGGATTCCATTGTCTCGGCCGGTTCGATCTTCTCCGGCGGCATGGTGCGGAATTCGATCATTGGCCGGGGCGTCCGCATTCACACCGGCTCCACGGTGGAAGACTCCATCGTGTTCGACAACTGCGACATCGGCCGCCGCTGCAAGGTCCGCAAGGCGATTCTCGACAAGAACGTCCACTTGGCGGAAGACACAGTGATCGGCTACGACCTCGAGGCGGATAAACAGAAATACCACGTCACCGAGTCGGGCATCGTGGTGGTAGAAGGACGCCGTTCGCGCGTCCAGGTGAGCTCCATCGAAGTCTAGTTCAGGCTGTTTGAGAAAGGGCCGGGCTTATGCCTGGCCCTTCGTGTCTTCGTTCAGGAATAAGGAGAACAGCAGGCCCAGGCTCGGCCACTCCGACGCGCGCCACGCAGCCCACGACGTTGTACCAGAGGAACGCGACACTGGTGAATTTCCAGGTGGCGAAGATGGCGATCTCGCCGCCCAGCACTCCCAGAAAAGCGGCCGTGCCTTTGACGCGCGGGAAGAAGAACGCCAGAGCAAAGACCCCCAGCAACCCTCCATAGAAGAAGGATCCCAGCAGGTTCACCGCCTCCACCAGCGAGCCGAGGTTTTTGGCAAACTGCGCGGTAATCACGGCGTAGACACCCCAGAAGGCGGTCGCCCATTGGGAAGCCCTCAGGTAATGGTGGTCGTCCGCCGCCGGCTTCCAATGCCGCTTATAGACGTCGATCACCGACACCGTGGCAAGCGAGTTGATCTCAGCGGAACTCACCGACATGGCGGCGCCAAAGATGGCAGCCAGCAGCAGGCCCACCAGACCGGCAGGCAGATACTTCGTCACGAAAGTCAGAAAGATATAGTTCGTGTCGATGACGCTGCCGTTGCTGTCAGCCGCGAGGCGCGACGCCTCCTTGCGCGTGCTGTCCAGCTCTTTCTGCGCCGCCTTGAAGCGCTGCACGCCGCTCGTTTCGGCCTCGGCATCGCTCGCGCGCCGGGCATTGACGATGTCCTGAGCGGCCGCCTTGCGGTGGTCGAATGCCCGATCGTAGGCGCTTTGCACCTGACCGAACTCCGCCTTCTGCTCGGCCCGGTCGAGAGCCACTTTGTTGAACAGCACCGGCGGCTTTTCGAAGGTGAAGAAGACGAAGACCATGGCTCCGATGAAGAGGATGAAGAACTGCATCGGAATCTTGACTACCGCGTTGAATAGCAGGCTGAGGCGGCTTTGGGAGATGCTCTTACCGGTGAGGTAACGCTGCACCTGGCTCTGATCGCAGCCGAAGTAGGCAAGCATCAGGAACATGCCGCCGATGAGCCCGCTCCAGACGTTGTAGCGATCGCTCGGGTTGAACTGCCAGACGATGGGATTCAGGCGGCTGGCCGCGCCGGCCACCGCCACCGCGTCGCCGAAGCTGACGTCCGCCGGGAGCAGAGCAATGGCGGCCGTGAGGGCGACAATCAGGCCGGCGGTCATAATCAGCATCTGGATGAAATCGGCCCAGGTGATGGCGGAGATGCCGCCGGTGACCGTGTAGGCGATCACGACGACGCCGACGATGAGGGCGGTCCACTGATCGGGCCAGCCGAGAATCGCGGTCAATACGACGGAGGGCGCGGACAGCGCGACGCCGACGCCCAGGCCGCGCTGGGCCAGGAAAACGGCGCTGACCAGAGTCCGGGTCTTGGAATCGAAGCGCCGCTCCAGGTATTCATACGCCGTGTAGACCCCGCTGTTTAGAAAGCGCGGCACCGCCACCGCCGCCACCAGGATCATCGCCACCGGCAGGCCGAAGTAGAACTGGACAAAGCGCATGCCGTCCACATAGCTCTGCCCCGTGGTGGAGATGAACGTGATGGCGCTCGCCTGCGTAGCCATGATCGACAACGCCATGGCGTACCAGGGCATCGTTCTGTTAGCCAGCAGGTATTTGGACGTGGTATTGCTGCCGCGAGCGCGGTAGAGACCATAGAGGACCACGCCCGCCAGGGCGCAGACCATTACCAGCCAATCGAGCGGCCTCACCGGTTGAAGCTCCGCGTGAACTGATCGAAGATCGCGATGACGGCGACCAGAAAGAGGATCACCGCAGTGTAGAGCCGCCCCCAGGTCCTGAAGAACGGAGGCCGTTCGTCGTTCATACTTCCTCAGCTCCCCCGCAGGCTCAGCGGCCGGCGCTGACCAGATTCGCGAAGATTCGATAGGCGCCCGGCACACCAGCCGGCAGTTGCCGGAACCAGGAGTAGCAGGTGAAGACGTAAGCGCCCTTGCCGACCCGGGCGTAGAGCAGGCCGCCCTTCTGAACGGCCTCGCCGCACGCGACCGCTCGGCCGCCCCCTCCCCCGAGACCATAGGCTCCGTCATAGCCGGACGCTCCGCACGCCTCCTCGACCCGATCACGCTGCGACCGGCCGAGCACGGTCGGCCGGGGATGATCGTCGTCGCCGGCCGGCGGGGAGTCGACCTGTTCCGCGGCTACCTCGACGACCCGGCCACCACCGGCAAGAGCTTCTTCACGGACGACGCGGGTGTCGAGTGGTTCCTGACCGGCGACCTCGCCCGTGCCACCGCGGACGACCGCTGGATCTTCACGGGGCGTATCGACGACGTCATCAAGGTCGCCGGCGAGAACGTCAGCCTCACCGAGGTGGAGGCCGCCATCGCCGAGGCCCCCGGCGTACTCGAGGCCGCCGTCATCGCGGTCGCCGACCCGGTACGCGATGTCGTGCCCGCGGCCTACGTCGTCTCCCACGACCCGGCCGCGCCGCCCAGCGTCGAGACGCTCAGGCGCTGGGCAGACGACAACCTGAGCCCGGCCGCCCGGCCCCGCTCCTGGACCGTGGTCGATGCTCTGCCGCGGACCAGCGTCGGCAAGATCCGGCGTTTCGCCATCGGCGCACAGCAGTAACACCACAGCCTAGCCGGACGGGACGGACACCCCGGTGCAGATGACAAGTAGAACACCAGAGAGGAATTGTGATGACTGAATTCGACTACATCAAAGGCTCGGTGGAGGTCGCGCCCGGCACCTATGCGTGGCTCTATCCGGACGGCGGCTGGGGATGGAACAATCCCGGCCTGGTAGTCGGGCAGGGTGCGTCACTGCTTATCGATACGTGCTTCGATCTCAAGACCACGCAGGAGATGCTGGACGGATTCGCTCCCCTCCTGGTCGAGGCACCGCTGACGACGCTGTTCAACACGCATGCCAACGGCGATCACTACTTCGGGAATCAGCTGATTCCCGAAGGGATCGAGATCGTCGCGACCGATGCCGCGAAACCCGATATGACCCAGGAGGACGTCGAGGCCATCGAGTCCCTCAAACATCTCGACGGGAACGTAGGCGCCTACGCCCGCGACATCTTCGGCCCCTTCGACTTCACGAGCGTCAAGGCCGTCGGACCCACGCGCACCTTCTCCGGCGAGGTGACGCTGGATATCGGTGGAAGGGAGGTCGTCCTCATCGAACTCGGCCCCGCCCACACACCCGGCGATGCCGTCGCGTGGGTGCCCGATGCGAAGGTCGCCTTCGCCGGCGACATCCTGTTCATCGGTGGCACCCCCATCATCTGGGCCGGCCCTGTGGACAACTGGATCCGAGCCTGCGATCGCCTCCTCGATCTGGAGGCGGAGGTCTACGTCCCCGGTCACGGTCCGATCACCGACCGTAACGGCGTCATCGGCGCGCGCGACTACCTCGTGTTCGTCAAAGAAGCAGCCGAGTCCCGATTCGCCGCCGGCATGACGGTCGACGAGGCCACAGCCGATATCGGCGCCCATCTCGGCCGATTCGCGGAGCTCGGCGACGGCGAAAGGCTGGTTCAGAACGTCCTCAACATCTACCGCTCACTGCATCCCGAGGCTGAGACCATGCCCCAGCTCGAAGTCTTCCGCCGGATGGCGGAGCTCGACGGATACCCCATCTTGAGAAGCGAGGAACATCCCCTATGAAGTGGCTGACATACAACACCCCAGGCGGTGTGAAGAGCGGCGTTCTAGACGACGCCGGCGTGCACGAGTACTCCGGCCCGGAAAGCCTCCTCGAACTCATCGGCACGGGGAACGACGGCTTGTCGGCGGCCGGCGAGGAGGCGCTACGCCAGCCGGGCGTCGACGTCACGAGTCTGGAGATCGTCGCTCCCTTTCAACCGCCCTCCATGCGCGACTCGATGTGTTTCCACGAACACATCCGCAACTGCAACCTCGGCGCGGAGTTCGATGAGCGTCATAGGCAGTTCCCGGCGTTCTACTTCTCCAACCCTGCAGCGACCATAGGTCCCTTCGACGATGCGCACATCGGCCCGGGCAGCCAGATGTTCGACTACGAACTCGAGGTCGCCGCGGTGATAGGAAAGCGCGGTTCCAACATCCGCGCCGAGGACGCCCAGGAATACATCATCGGCTACACGATGTACATCGACTGGAGCTCCCGCGATGTCCAATTCAACGAGATGCAGATGCTGCTCGGCCCCGCGAAGGGTAAGGACACCGCGACGACACTCGGTCCGACCCTGGTCACGAAAGACGAATTCGAACCCCTGCGAAAGAACAAGGGTTTCGACATCGCGATGCGCGCCAGCATCAACGGCAGGCAGATCAGCGAGGGCAACTGGTCGACCATCGATTGGACCTTCGACGACGTGATCGCCTACACGTCGAGGGGCACGACCCTCGTCCCCGGTGACATCCTGGGTTCGGGAACCGTCGGACGCGGCTGTCTCTACGAGCACTACCGGCTCGACCCGTCGGAGTTCCACGGCTGGCTGAAGCCGGGCGATATCGTCGAGATGCACATCGATCTGATCGGCGACACCCGCCAGACCGTCGTGGCGGCCGCGCCGAGACACCCGCTGTCCTCCGGGTGGTGAGCGGACGCCGGGGTCGACCGCCCCGGCGTTCAGCCATCGCTGCGGGCCCGCCAGCGCAGCGGGGCCTCCTCATACTCCTCCACGATATGCGCGGCCATACCGACGACGCGGGCGTACTGGAAGACCACCTCGATCGCATGCACCGGCAGATCCAGGGCGACGGCGACAACCGCGCCGGCGAGATCGACGTTGATCGGCCTCCCCACCCGATCAGTAAGCGCCGCAAGGGCCTCCAACGCCGACACATCCGGCGCATCGGCGCGCACCCGGTCCAGCACCGCGGTGGCACGCGGGTCGTCACCCGCATAGACCACATGGCCGAAACCGGGCAGCCGCCCACCGGCGGCGACGGACTCCGCGATGGCGGCATCCACCTCGCCACCGCCGGCGATCACGGCGAGCAACCGGTGCGCCTGCACGGGCGCGCCACCGTGCAGCGGACCGGCGAGCGCACCGAGCCCCGCGAGCAGCGCGTCGTACACACCCGCGCGGGCGCTCGCTGCGACGCGGGCGGCGGTCGTCGAAGCGGCCAGGCCGTTGTCAAGCAGGCACGTCGCGAGCGCACCGACCCACGGATGCGCGAGCGGCACCTCGGGGACGACGCCGGCGAGCGCACCGAGCAACGCGAGCACCCGCGACTCGACGCCGACCCGCTCGGCCCGCCGCGGGTCGGCGGCCGCCACCTCCGCGACGGCAAGGGGGATCCGCCGCTCGAGCGGCACCGCGCGGATGCGTTCGGCGTCCAGGTCGGGCGGCGGCGCCACGGCACCCTCGTAGTCCAGTACCAGGCGGGCGGCCTCCTCGAATGTCATTGTGGCGACAATCGTTTCGATGTCCCGGCCGCGCAGATACAGCCGGTCCTCCCGGATCGCCGACACGCGCGTCGCCACCGCCCGGAACCGTAGGAGCCGCTCCCCCGCGCGGCGCCCGTCGTGTTTCGCGGCCGCGAGCGAATCGACCTGGTCGCGTTCGAAGAGCGACTCCTCCTGGCCCGGACGACGTACGGAGGTGAGGATGCCGCGGCTGACGTACGAGTACAGGGTGCCACGTTTGACGCCGAGCCGCCGGGCGGCCTCGGATGTCGTGATCCACCGTTCCACGGGTTGATTCAATCAACATTGCGCGGTGTTGATCAACAGCGGGATAGTCGGCTGCATGACCGAGATGATCACCACTCCGCCCGGACTCAAGAACGTCGTCGTCGCCGACACCGCACTCGGCGACGTACGCGGGGAGGAGGGCTTCTACCACTACCGCCAGTACGACGCCGTCACGCTCGCCCGTACCGCGGCGTTCGAGGACGTGTGGCACCTCATGCTCTTCGGCTCGCTGCCCGGATCCGACGGTGCCGCGGATACCGGGCTCCGTTCGTCCCTCACTACACCCGCACCCGACGGCGCGGCCGGGTTCGCCCGGCGGGTGGGCGCGCTGCGGGAGGTGCCCGGCACCGTCGTCGACCTGGTCCGGCGGACCGCCACCCCGGGGGTCGACCCGCTGCACGTGCTGCGTATCGCGCTCGCGGCGCTGGGGCTACCCGACCGGCCGATGTACGACCTGGACGCGCAGGCGCGGCTCGAATCGGCGCTGCGCTACGCCGCGGCCGTACCGACGATTCTCGCTGCGGCGCATCGTCGCTCGCAGGGCCTGCCGGTGCTCGACCCCGATCCCGACGCCGGTCATGCCGCGGACTACCTGCGGATGGCGACCGGCGGCTGCGCACCGCGCGACATCGCCGCGGTGGGCACGTACCTCGTCGCGACGATCGATCACGGCTTCAACGCATCGACGTTCGCGGGCCGGGTGGTGGCCTCGACGGGCTCGGATATGGCGTCGTGCCTGCTCGGAGCGCTCGGCGCCTTCCTCGGACCGCTGCACGGAGGCGCCCCGAGCCGGGCGCTCGCCGCGCTCGACGAGATCGGCGACCCGGCGAACACGCGGGACTGGGTACGCGCGCGGATCGCCGCGGGCGAGAAGATCATGGGCTTCGGACATGCCGTGTACCGCACCCACGATCCGCGCTCCGAGCTGCTCAAATCACTTGCACTGAGCTACGACTCACCGCTGGTCGGGCGCGCCGTCGCCGTGGAGCGGGAGCTCGAGGCGGCGATGGCCGAGCTCAAACCCGGCCGCTGGCTCTACGCGAACGTCGAGTACTACGCCGGTGTGGTGATGAGCCTCGCCGGCCTGCCGCCGGAGCTGTTCACGCCCACATTCTGTGTCGCCCGGGTCGTGGGGTGGACCGCGAACATCCTCGAACAGGCCGCGGCGGGCAAGATCATCCGGCCGTCCGCCCGGTACGTGGGGCCGCCGGTGCCGACGGGCCGCAACCGTCCGGACGATGCTTCGGCCGTCCGGCCCGCGGTTCGAATGTAGCGGGCACCCGCAGGGCGAACGGTTGATGCCGTGAGATCGCCCGCTATGCCGCCGGGCGGACCACGAAGACCGACGCGGCGCGCCTGCCGGACTCCTCGAGCAGGGCGATGGCACGGCCCTCGGGATCGATCGCGGCATATACGCCGGGCAGGCCGATCGGATCGAGCCAGCGGCCCAGCGAGAGGTCGACGGCCTGCTCCGCGGTGATGTCGCGGCGCGCGAAACCGGCGCGGACGGCCTCATCGATCCCGTACGACAGGTGCGGGTCCTCCGCGAGGTCGTCCAGGGTCACGGCGTGCGTGAGGTCGTAAGGTCCGACCCGGGTGCGGCGCAGCGCCGTCAGGTGCCCCCCGACGCCCAGCCCGGCCCCCAGGTCGCGCGCCAGCGCACGTACGTAGGTCCCGCTCGAACACTCCACGGCCACATCGACATCCAGGTATCCGCCGGTCCTGCGGAAGGCCAGCGCATCGAACGCCGACACCGTGACCGGGCGGGCGGGGAGATCGACCTCGGCGCCCTCGCGGACGAGCTGGTGCGCGCGCCTCCCGTCCACCTTGATGGCGCTCACCGAGCTGGGCCGCTGCTGGATATCGCCTGTGAGAGCGGCGATCCCGGCGCGTACCGCATCCTCGGAGACCGCCGCGGCCGAGGCACCGGAGATCACCGCACCCTCGGCGTCATCGGTGGTGGTGGCGGCCCCGAGCCGGACGGTGGCCGTATACGCCTTGGTGGTCAGCGCGAGATGCCCCATCAGCTTGGTGGCCCGTTCGACGCCGATGATCAACACGCCGGTGGCCATCGGGTCCAGCGTGCCCGCGTGGCCCACCCGCCGGGTGTGCATGGCACGCCGGCATTTGGCGACCACATCGTGCGAGGTCATCCCCGCGGGCTTGTCCACGATGATCAGGCCCGCACCCACGGGCTCCATGAATCCCATGTCACACCACCGCGATCGAGGCGGCGATGATCCCGGAGGCTATCCGCCAGCGGCCGTCGAAGCCGAGCAGCGGCGCGCCACCGTCGGACGCCGCGCCGTCGATGAGGATGCGCGAGTGGAACACCCCGCTGGCCCCGCCCTCGGCCCAGTCGGTGCGCTCGAAGGTGATCTCCGCGTCCTCGAAACCCAGCCACCGCCCGGTGATCGGGAACCAGGCCTTGTACGTCGCCTCCTTGGCGCAGAACAGGAGTCGATCCCAGGCCAGGCCGTCGCCGCCCCGCCCGGCGAGTACCGCGCGCTCGGATTCGACGGAGACGGTGGGCAGGACGCCGCCGGGCAGCGGCAGGTGCGGCTCGGCGTCGATCCCGACGGTCCGTACCCCCATGCTGCGGCCTACGACGGCGCCGCGAAAACCGTCGCAGTGGGTCAGCGCACCCACCACGCCGCGCGGCCACAGCGGTTGCCCCTTGTCCCCCTTGAGGATCGGCGCCGGCTCGATGCCCAGCTCGGCGAGGGCCGCGCGCGCCAGGTGGCGCACGGTGGTGTACTCGCGTCGGCGCTTGTCCACGGCACGCTCGATCTCGGCGGCCTCGCGGGGTAGCAGCACCGCATCGTCGGGGTCGACGGTGGCCTCACGTGCGATGACGCCGTGAGGAAGCATGGGCTGCAGGATCATTCGCCGGCCTCCTCGGCGAGTTCCGCGCCTGCCGCCCGGCGGCGGGCCGCGGCGGCATCGGCCGGGTCGACGCGGAAGTGCACGCCGTACTCGCCGAGCGACTCCGCGGTGTACCCGGGATGCGGGAGGATCTGCCGCAGTAGGGGTTCCGGTAGGCCGCGTCTGCGCCACTCGCGCGGATAGCCGACCGAGACCTCCTCGAAGCGCACGTCGTCGTACCAGGTGGTGCGGGGGATGTGCAGGTGACCGTACACGCAGGCCGCGGCGTTGTACCGCAGGTGCCAGTCGGCGGTCTCGGTGGTGCCGCACCACAGCGCGAAATCGGGATAGAAGAGCACATCGCACGGTTCGCGGCGCAGCGGCCAGTGGTTGATCAGCACCGTCGGGATCGAGGTGTCTACGGCCGCCAGGCGGGTGCGCGTGTATTCGAGCCGCGCCCGGCACCACGCATCGCGCGTGGCATACGGCTCGGCCGAGAGCAGGAACTCGTCCGTAGCAACCACATTGCGCTCCCGCGCCCCGGCGAGCGCCTGCAGCTTCGTCAGCCCGGGCCGGCGGAAAGTGTAGTCGTACAGCAGGAACATGGGGACGACGGTGACGGGCTCACCTCCGGCGTCCCACACCGGATACGGATCCTCCGGTGTCAGCACGCCGCGATTGCGGCAGAGCTCCACGAGATGGTCGTACCGGGCCTGCCCGTGGATCTGCATCGGGTCCTTGGACGTGGTGTACAGCTCGTGGTTGCCGGGTACCCAGATCACGTTCGCGAACCGGCGTACCAGTTGCGCCAGCACGTCGTCGAGCACATCCGACCGCTCGCACACGTCGCCGCACACGATCAGCCAGTCGTCCCGGGAATCGCTGCGGACCCGCTCGATGACCCCCTCGTTGCCGCGGTGCCCGACGTGCAGGTCGCTGATCGCCAGAAGCTTCGCCACCCGGCCCACGCTACCGACCCGGGCGGCCGGGACGAAACGGGTGCGTCACCGTCGGCGACGCCATGTAACCGAGGTGTAACGCGAGTGACACCTCCCGCGCCGTCGTCGTTGTCACCATCGCAAGAAGTGCGGCGCCGTGCGGCGCCGACCGGAAGGACTCGACCGTGACAGCAGAGACGACGAGCGGGGACAAGCACCTGAAGGATGCCGCCGCCCGCGAGACGTTGGAGGACTACACCCTGCGGTTCGCACCCCGCAGCTACCGCAAGTGGGGGCCGGCCGTCGTGGCCACCTCGGCGCTCGGCGGGATCGCCTACCTCGCCGACTTCGCGATCGGCGCCAACGTCGGCATCGCCAACGGCACCGGCAACGCACTCCTGGGCATCGGCATCTTCGCGATCGTCATCATGGCAACGGGCTTCCCGCTGGCGTACTACGGCGCGCGATACAACCTGGATCTCGACCTGATCACCCGGGGCTCGGGCTTCGGGTACTACGGCTCGGTGGTCACCAATGTGATCTTCGCGTCGTTCACGTTCATCTTCTTCGCCCTCGAGGGCTCGATCATGGCGCAGGGCCTGCATCTGGGCCTGGGCATCCCGCTGTGGCTGGGCTATCTGCTCAGCTCCGTACTGGTCATCCCGCTGGTGATCTACGGCATGAACACCCTGGCGAAGCTACAGGTGTGGACCACACCGCTGTGGCTGGTGATGATGGTGCTGCCGTTCGCTGTACCTGGTGATCAAGCACCCGGACGCGATCGGGAAGTTCTTCGCCTACTCGGGCTCCAACGCCGACGGCTCGTCCGCCGGCCACGGCGTCTCGTTCGCCGGCACCATGCTCGCCGCCGGTGTGTGCCTCTCGCTGATCGCGCAGATCGCCGAACAGATCGACTACCTGCGGTTCATGCCGCCCAAGACGCCCGATAACAGCCGTAAGTGGTGGACCGCCGTGCTCACCGCCGGGCCGGGCTGGGTGATCTTCGGCGCCATCAAACAGATCGTGGGTCTGTTCCTCGCCGTCTACCTGATCGCGCAGGCTGCGGACAACGCCGGGATCGCCAACCAGCCGGTGCACCAGTTCGTCGAGATCTACCAGGACTTCCTACCGCACTGGCTGGCGCTGACGCTGGCCGTCGCCCTCGTGGTGATCAGCCAGATCAAGATCAACGTGACCAACGCCTACTCCGGCTCGCTCGCGTGGACCAACAGCTTCACCCGCGTGACCAAGACGTACCCGGGCCGGCTCGTGTTCCTGGTGTTCAACGTCGCCATCGCGATCGTGCTGATGGAGGCGAACATGTTCAGCTTCCTCAACAACCTGCTCAACTTCTACGCCAACTGCGGTATCGCATGGATCGTGGCAGTGGCCTCGGACATCGCGATCAACAAGTACCTACTGAAGCTCTCGCCGAAGGTCCCCGAGTTCCGCCGCGGCATGCTGTACGCCGTCAACCCGGTGGGCTTCGTGTCACTGTTCGTCGCGGCCGGTGCGTCGATCCTGGTGTACTTCCACGTCTTCGGCGACGCGATCCAGCCGTACTCGCCGATCGTGGCGCTGGTGCTCGCGCTGATCCTGCCGCCGATCCTCGCGGTGGCGACGAAGGGTCGCTACTACCTGCGGCGCACCGATGACGGCATCGACATCCCGATGTTCGACGAGCACGGCAACCCCTCCGGCGCCACGCTCCCGTGCGTCGTCACAGGGATCGAGTTCGAGCGGCCCGATATGATCGCGTCCGCGAAGAAGGGCCCCGACGGCGAGACGCTGTACATCAGCTCGCTGGCCCTCTCGACGGACAAGTCCGGCGAGCACGTCCTGCCTGCGGAGTAACTCCCCGAATCCGCGCATCAAAGGTGGATCCGCGCACGCGATGGCGTGCGCGGATCCACTTCTCATGCGCGTCTGGGCAGGCCGCCCACAGGGCGCTACAGCTTCGGCAGCTGCACGCCCGGCGGGATGGTGATGGTCGGGGGCACGCCGGGCGGCGTCGGGAAGCCCGGTGGGACGACGATCGTGCGCGGGATGGTCGTGGGGAACTGCTCCGGCACCGTCGTCGGCAGCGTGTAGGGACCCGCACCGGTAGTGGTCGTGGTCTGCGGCAGCGCCTGCGTGGTGGTGCCGTACTCCCCCGCGCCGTAGCCGGAGCCGTAGCCCGGTGCGGTGGTATCGGCGGTGGGCGGTGGCACGTAGACGGTGGTCTGGACCGGCGCCTCGTCAGTGGTGGGCTCCGCCGTGGTAGTTGGAGCAGCCGACGACGACGGTGCCGCGCTGGTCCCGGACGAGGGCGTGTCCGGGGAGGCCTCGACGGTGAACGACGGCCTGGAACCGGTGTCCGATGACGAACACGCCGTCGCGACACCGCTCGCACAGGCCGCCAGTGCCACGACCGCCGCGAGGCGACGGACGCGGGTTGACGACGCGCTGCCCTTGCTCATGGGACCTATCGGAGTCCATTTGCCCTACTAATGCAAGTGACACCGCCGTATCGGCCCTCACGATGGCCGTTTTGCCGGGATATGCGGGGTGTGCCACGCAGTGCCGCGGAATCGGGTCACCACCGCCACGCAACGCAGTGTGATGAAGACCGCGAGGCCCGACCAGATCCCCGCCAACCCCCACCCGAAACCGTAGGCCAGCCAGATCAGCGGCAGGAAGCCGGTCAGCGCGGCCGCGAGGGTGGTGGTGCGCAGATATGCCGCGTCGGCCGCGCCCAGCAGCACACCGTCGAGCGCGAAGACCACGCCCGCCACCGGGACCATGCCGACCAGGAACCACCACGGCACCGCCACGGCGGCGAGCACGCCGGGCGCCGTCGTGAAGGCGTGCGGCAGCACGCCCGCGGCCGGCCGCGAGTACGGCGGCGACGACCAGGGCCGCACCCACGGACCATGCGGTGACCCGGACACCGATCCGGCGGGCGATCGCGGTGTCTCCGCCGCCGAGCGCCGCGCCGACCAACGTCTGCGCCGCGATGGCCAGGGAGTCCAGGAGCAGCGCCAGCAGGTTCCACACCTGCATGCCGATCTGGTGGGCACCGACGGCCTCGGCGCCGGCCCGTGCGGCGACGGCGCCGGCCGAGACGAAGCAGATCTGGAACGAGAGACTGCGGACGATGAGGTCGCGGCCCAGGCGCAGTTGCGCGAGCATGAGGCGCCGACGCGGGGCGAGGAACTGCCGCCGTGGGCCATCGCCTGGTCGGGCGCGCACCAGCGCGATCAGGAAGGCCAGGCCGCTCACGCACTGCCCGGCGAGGTTCGCCCACGCCGAGCCCACGAGGCCCAGGCGGGGCACGCCGAACAGCCCATGCGTCAGCACGGGACACAGCACGGCGGACAGGCCGAGCCCTGCGACGACGAAGAGCACCGGCGGCCGGGGCCGCTGCACGCCGCGCAGCCAGCCGTTGCCGGCCATCGTCACGAGGATCAGGGGGATGCCGAACGCGGCGACGCGCAACCACCGCGCGGCGTCCGCGGCGATATCCGGCCCACCGGCCACCGCGCGGACGAGGGGGCCGCACAGGAGTTGCACGGCGACCAGGATCGCGGTGCCGACGCCGAGGGCGATCCAGGTGGCGGCCACGCCCTCGCGCACCGCCCCGGTGCGGTCGCCGGCCCCGAAGCGCTGCGCCGACCGTGCGGTGGTGCCGTACGAGAGGAACGTCAGCTGGGTGGACACCATCGCCAGCATGAGGGCGCCCACGGCCAGCCCCGCGAGGTCGAGCGCCGTGAGGCGGCCGACGACGGCGGTGTCCCACAGCAGGTACAGCGGCTCGGCGGCGAGCACCCCGAGCGCCGGCACGGCCTGACCGAGGATGCGCCGGCCCAGACCGGAGGTCGGGCCGCTCATGTCCTGGACAGGAACTCCGCGACGACGATCTCGGCCGTGCCCTCCGCGGAATACCCGGATGCCAACCGGTGCCCGCCCCCGCCGAGGGTGCGGGCGAGCGCGCTCACATCCACATCCGCCTTGGCGCGCAAGGACACCGACCAGGAGCCCGGCTCGCCCTCCTTGAACAGGGCCGCGACCTCGGCGGACTCGGCCGTCCGCAGCAGGTCGATCAGCGATTCCGCGGCGTCCAGGGCAGCCCATGCAGGTCCGCCTCGGTGCATACCGCGTACACCGTGCCGCGTCCGTCGAATGCCGCGGGCACCTCGACCGCCGAGCCGAGCACCGCGGAGACGAGAGCGAACCACCCGACCGGGTGGCTGTCGAGCAGGGCGCGGGCGAGCCCGGCACCGTCGGCACCCGCCTCGAGCAGCCGGGCGGCGGTGCGGTGCGCCCGTGGGCCGGCCCAACGGAACGATCCCGTATCGGTCATCAGGCCGGCGTACAGGCAGTCCGCCGTCTCGGCATCGGGCGTCACACCCAGCCGATCGGCGAGCCGCAGGATCAGCTCGGTGGTGCAGACGGCCTCGGGATCGATGAAGTCGACGGTGCCGAAGCCGGCGTTGGAGAGGTGGTGGTCGATCACGACCGTGGTGGCGGCCGCCTCGAACACCGGACGGAGGTCGCCGAGCCGCTCGGCGCTCGCGCAGTCCACGGCCACGACGACGGGGGCGGCACCGGGCGGCCCGAACGCACCGGCGCCCGGCAGCGCGGCGATGCCCTGCGGGAGCTCGACCGCGTCGGGATAGCTGACGGTGCACGAGATGCCCCGGGCCCGCAGGATCCGCGCGAGCGCGAGCGCGGAACCGGCGGTGTCGGCATCCGGCCGCTGGTGGCACATGATCGCGACGCCGGGGTCGCCTGCCCGCGCCGGCGCCGAGGTGAGTACCTCCGCGACGGCGTCGAGTGCGCTAGAGGTCACCGTCGGCGCCACCCTCGTCGCCGGCCTCGCGCGGTGGCTTGTAGGGATCCACGTCGCCCGCAGGCATCGCGTCCTTCGCCGCGGCCGCCACCCGCTCGTCCTGCGCGCGGGCCTTGGCCAGGAGAGCCTCCATATGCGCCACCGCCTCGGGAACGCTGTCCAGCTCGAAGCGCAGGGTGGGGGTGAACCGCACACCGGTACCGGCCCCCACCTTCGAGCGCAGCGAGCCACGGGCCTTCTCCAGGCCCGCGGCCGCGGCCTCGTAGTCGGGCTCGGCGTCGATGGTCTCCCCCATCACGGTATAGAACACCGTCGCGTCGTGCAGGTCGCCCGTGACGCGTGCGTCAGTGACCGTCACATGGCTCAGCCGCGGATCCTTGATGTCGTGTTCGATCGCGGTCGCGACGATGGTCGCGATCCGCTTCGCCAGGCGCTGCGCCCGAGCCGGATCAGCCATGGCCTGATCACCTTCCTCCGTCTATCAATCTTCGGGTCCCCACAGCCGGCGCCGGACGGACAGCGAGCTCCACATCGGGACGGCCCGCGGCCGTCCGCTCGCACCGGTCGAGGATCTCCCCGACATGCGCCGCATCCGGTCCTACCACGCCGACGCCGAGCACGGCGCGGCGATGCAGATCCTGTGCGCCCACCTCGGCGGCCGATACGGAGAACCTCCGCAGCTCGGCGAGGATCGGCCGGATCACCGACCGCTTCTGCTTGAGCGACCTGACATCGCCGAGCAGCAGGTCAATCTCGAGTACACCTGTGAACACATCTGTGGGCCACCCGGCCCTGGGGTTCGGGGCGCCGTGGCCGGCCCGGCGGGCCGGCCACGGTACCGGGGGTGTGTCAGTCGCGGGCCTTCTCGACCAGCTCGTACGTCTCGATGACGTCGTCGACCTTGATATCGGAGTACGTGAGCGTGAGACCGCATTCGTAGCCCTCGCGGACCTCGATCACGTCGTCCTTCTCGCGCCGCAGCGACGCGATGGTGAGGTTGTCGGCCACCACGACGTTATCGCGCAGCAGGCGCGCCTTCGCGTTGCGGCGCATGATCCCCGACTGCACGAGGCAGCCGGCGATGTTGCCCACCTTGGACGACCGGAAGATCGCGCGGATCTCGGCCTGGCCGAGCTCCTTCTCCTCGTAGACCGGGCTTGAGCATGCCCTTGAGCGCCGCCTCGACCTCGTCGATCGCCTGGTAGATCACCGAGTAGTACCGGATCTCGACGCCCTCGCGGTTCGCCAGCTCCGTCGCCTTGCCCTCGGCCCGGACGTTGAAGCCGATGATGACCGCGTTGGAGGCCGACGCCAGGTTGACGTTGGTCTCGGTGACGCCGCCGACACCGCGGTCGATGACCCGCAGCTGCACCTCGTCGTCGACCTCGATCTCGAGCAGCGCCTCCTCGAGCGCCTCGACGGTACCGCGAGTTGTCGCCCTTGAGGATCAGGTTGAGCTGGCTGGTCTCCTTGAGCGCGGCGTCCAGATCCTCGAGCGACACGCGCTTGCGGCGACCGGGCGGCCAGTGCGTTGCGCTTGCGCGCCGCAGCGCCGGTCGGCGATCTGCCGGGCGATGCGGTCCTCGTCGACGACGAGGAGGTTGTCACCCGCGCCGGGCACCGACGTGAAGCCGATGACCTGGACCGGCCGCGACGGGCAGCGCCTCGCGCGACGTCGTCGCCGTTCTCGTCCGAGCATCCGGCGGACGCGGCCGTAGGCGTCGCCGGCGACGATCGAGTCGCCGACCCGCAGCGTGCCGCGCTGGATCAGCACGGTCGCGACGGGGCCGCGGCCGCGGTCGAGGTGCGCCTCGATGGCGACGCCCTGGGCGTCCATGTCGGGGTTGGCCCGCAGGTCCAGCGACGGCATCCGCGGTCAGCAGGACCGCCTCGAGCAGCTGCTCGATGTTGGTGCCCTGCTTGGCCGAGATGTCGACGAACATCGTGTCGCCGCCGTACTCCTCGGCGACCAGGCCGTACTCGGTGAGCTGCCCGCGGATCTTCGCCGGGTCGGCGCCCTCCTTGTCGATCTTGTTGACCGCCACCACGATCGGCACGTCGGCCGCCTGCGCGTGGTTGATCGCCTCCACCGTCTGCGGCATGACGCCGTCGTCGGCCGCGACCACGAGGATCGCGATGTCCGTGGCCTTCGCACCGCGGGCACGCATGGCGGTGAACGCCTCGTGACCCGGGGTGTCGATGAACGTGATCAGCCGCTCGTTGCCGTCCAGCTCGGTGAGCGACCTGGTACGCACCGATGTGCTGTGTGATGCCGCCGGCCTCGCCCTCGCGGACGTTGGCCTTGCGGATCGTGTCCAGCAGTCGGGTCTTGCCGTGGTCGACGTGACCCATGACGGTGACCACCGGCGGCCGCTGCTCGAGGTCCTCCTCGTCGCCCTCGTCCTCGCCGTAGGTGAGGTCGAAGCTGTCGAGCAGCTCGCGGTCCTCGTCCTCGGGGCTGACGACCTGGACGACGTAGTTCATCTCGCTCGCCGAGCAGCTCGAGGGTCTCCTCGTTGACCGACTGCGTGGCGGTGACCATCTCGCCCAGGTTGAACAGCGCCTGCACCAGCGAGGCCGGGTTCGCATCGATCTTCTCGGCGAAGTCGGTCAGCGACGCGCCGCGGGCGAGACGGATCGTCTCACCGTTGCCGCGCGGCAGCCGGACGCCACCGACGATCGGCGCCTGCATGTTCTCGTACTCGGCGCGCTTCGCCCGCTTCGACTTGCGGCCCCTTGCGAGGCGCGCCACCCGGACGACCGAACGCACCCGCGGCACCACCGCGGACGCCCGCGGCCACCGCCGCCGGGACGCCCGCCTGGAAGCCACCCGACCGCCGGCCCGGTACCGGTGCCCGGTACCTCCGCCGGAGCCGTTGCCGGAACCCGCCACCACCGGCGCCGCCACCCGGGCGGCCACGCCGCCCGGACGGCCGCCACCTCCCGGGACCGACCGGAGGCCGGCCGGGCGCGCCGGCGCGCGCGGGCATCGCACCCGGATTCGGGCGCGGCGGCATGTAGCCGGGGCTCGGCCGGGGGCCACCCTGGCCGGGGCCGGGACGCGCCTGCGGACGCGGCCCACCCGGACGCGGCGGGACGCCCTGGCCCTGCGGGCGGGGACCACCCGGGCCGGGACGGGGGCCACCGGCCGGGCCGGGACGCCCCGGGACGCGGGCCGCCGGGACCGGCGCGGGCGCGGCGCGCGCTCGGCGGGTGCCGATGAAAACGGGTTGTTGCCGACACGCGGCGTGCGCGGGCCGGGCTTCGGCCCCGCCGGGCGCGGACCGGGACGCGCGGTGCCCTCGGTGCGGGGGCCGGGACGGCGCCGCCCTCCGGCCGCTGCTCGGGCCGCGCGCATCGACGGCCGGTCGGGCGTCGGCCGGACGCGCCGGTCGGGCGCGGCCGGACGCGCCGGTCGGGCATCGGTCGAACGCGCCGGTCGGGCATCCGTCGAACGGGCCGGGCGAGCGCGGCCGAACGGGCGTCAGCCGGACGGGCCGGGCGAGCGTCGGTCGGGCGCGGGCCGGGACGCGATGCACCGGGCTTCGGCCCCGCTGCGCCCGATCGGCCGCGGGGCGCTCCACCTGAGCCTGGGCCGCCGAGCGCTCCACCTGGGCCGCCGGGCCCTCCACCTGCTGAACCGGGGGCCGCTCGCGGGCTGCTGGCGGGGCGACTGCGCACGGGCCGCGGAGGGCCGGCCGCGCGGGGCCGGGCTTCGCGCTGGTGCGCGAGCCGGGACGCGCAGCGTCATCGGCCTTCTTCGGCGCATACGACTCACGGAGCCGACGCGCTACGGGGGCCTCGACGGTCGACGACGCTGACTTGACGAACTCCCCCTGATCCTCAGCCGGGCGATGACCTCTTTGCTGGTGACACCGAGTTCCTTCGCCAACTCGTGCACACGGGCCTTGCCTGCCACTACTCTCCTCACTGCGAGGCCGAGCGGCGACTAGACAGTGCCCGCCGACCTCGATCAATACCTGTCGATGCAGCGTTCATTGCTGGTGCTTCACGGTTTGCTCATGTCGTCAGCTCTTCCTTCTCTTCCGGGTGCCGGTCGGCGCCGAACCCCGTTTGAGGTCAGGTGTTGCGTCCACGATCAGCCGGTCCATCGGTCGTTCCCCTTCGGATACGGTCGGGCCGGCCATTGATCATGTCGCCTCGCAAATCGGTTTACCCCGATGTCGGCAGTACCACCTCGTCGGCGACCGGACCGCTCGGCAGCCGCAGCGCGCGGCGGAACGCACCCCTGCGACGCGCCTGTCCAGGCAGTGCGCGATCCGGGTGCAGCCACGCCCCGCGGCCCGGTAGCCGGCGTCGCGCATCGAGGACGACGGTGACGCCACCGTCGGGCCGGCGACCGCCGCCGCCCGCACAAGCTCCGTCTGCGGCGCACGCCTGCGGCAGCCGACACACGTGCGGACCGGCGCCGGGAGCGGACCGAGCGCGGCCACTGGTTCTCGCCGCCGGGAGCGGAGCGAGCGGGCCCACCGTCACCTCCGGCGTCGGCCGCCTCCGCATCGGAACGGATGTCGATGCGCCAGCCGGTGAGGCGGGCGGCGAGCCGGGCGTTCTGCCCCTCCTTGCCGATCGCCAGCGACAGCTTGTAATCCGGGACCACCACGCGGGCTGCCTGTTCCTTGGCGTCGACCACGGTGACCGAGACGACCGTCGACGGCGACAGGGCGTTGCCGACGAACACCGCCGGATCGTCGTCGAAGGAGATGATGTCGATCTTCTCGCCGGCCAGCTCGGTCATGACGTTGCGCACCCGCTGGCCCATCGGGTCCGATACACGCGCCCTTGGCGTTGAGGCCGGGGACCGTAGATCGGACGGCGATCTTCGAGCGGTGCCCGGCCTCGCGGGCGACCGACGACGATCTCGACGCTGCCGTCGGCGATCTCCGGGACCTCGAGCGCGAACAGCTTCTTGACCAGGCTGGGGTGCGTACGCGACAGCGTGATCTGGATGCCGCGCTGCCCGCGGCTGACGCCCACCACATAGAACTTGATGCGCTCGCCGTGCTCGTAGCGCTCCCCCGGCACCTGCTCGGCGGGCGGCAGGACAGCGTCGTGGCCGCCGTTCTCGGGGCCGACGTGCACCGCGACGAAGCCCCGGGCGCGGGCGCGCGCATCGGCCTGCACCACACCGCCGACGATCTCGCCCTCGTGCGCCGCGAACTCGCCGAAGTTCTTGTCGTTCTCCGCGTCGCGGAGGCGCTGCATGATCAGCTGCCGCGCGGAGTCGGCGGCGATGCGGCCGAAGCCCTCGGGGTGTCGTCCCACTCGCTGATCACGTTGCCGTCGGCGTCGATCTCCTGCGCCATCACACGGACGGCACCGGACTTGCGGTCGACGTCGATGAAGGCGTGCGGCTGGTGCCCCTCGGTGTGCTTGTACGCGGTGAGCAACGCGACCTGGATCGCCTCGATGACGGTGTCGAACGAGATGTCCTTCTCGGCCTCGATCGCCTTGAGGGCGGCGATATCGATATTCACTTGTCTCCTCTTTCGTGCTGGTCTGCCGGATCTTCGTCGTCATCGGCTAGGTCGCCGTCCGGGGGCGGGGCACCGGGCTCGGGGCGGCCCGGCGTGAGGCCGGAGAGCTCCAACTCACGCGGGTCGGGCCGGCCGAACTCCACGCGGACCGCCGCCCGGCGCACATCGGCGAGCGCGACGGTGCGGGTCGTGGGCCCCCGCCGCCGGTCGGGCAGGACGACGGTGACCGCCTCGGCAGCGTCGGCACCCGGACCGAGTGCGCCGATCCGCGCGACGAGCGAGGTGCCGTCCTGCAGGTCGATCGCGGCCATGCGGCCACGGGCGCGGCGCCAGTGCCGGGGTGCCGTGAGCGGCCGCTCCGCGCCCGGGGTGGTCACCTCGAGGGTGAACGGCTGCTTACCGAAGGCGGGGTCGTCGTCGATGACGGCGGAGATCTCGCGGGTGAGGTGGGCGACGGTGTCGAGCGACGGTCCACCGTCGCTGTCGACGACCACGGTGACCACGGATTTGGGGCCGGCCGCGGTGACCCGGACCCGTTCGAGGTCCAGGCCCGCCGCCGTGACCAGGGGCGTCACCGCCCGGGTGACCGCGGTCTCGTCCACTGCCATGTCGCTGCCGCCTCCCCTGTGAAATTGTCGCGAGCGAAGGGCAGTCTAGCCGTTCGCGGCGGGGATTCCCACCCGACGGTGGCTCCCGCAGCGCGGAGCGGGTGGCGGATGCGGCACGCTACGCGATGGCCTGGAGGTACTCGCGCGGGTGCGTAGTATTGGTCCTCGTGCCCGCTTCCCCTCTCCTCAGTCGCGCCTCCGTCCGGCCGAGTCGTCGCACCGTCCTCGCCCTGGCCGCCGCCGGGCTCGGCGCGCCGGCACTGCTCGCGGCGTGCGACTTCACCCCGGACCGCAGCGGAGACCCGACGACCGCACAGCTCACGCGGCTGGCCGAGCAGGCGCGCGGGGACGCCGCCGCGGCGACGGCGTTGATCGCGACGGCCCCGGCCCAGGCCGCCGCGCTGAGGCTGGTGGCGCAGCAGCGCACCGCGCACGCGAAGGCGATCACCGACGAGCTGTCGCGGTTCCTCGCACGGCCGGCCCCGGCACCGTCGAGCTCGGCGGTGCCGGCCGCCGCCGCGACCCTCTCGGGCCTCATCGACCGGCTGGGGACGGCCGCGAAGGCCGCCGGTGACGCCGCGGTCACCTCGTCCGGGTACCGGGCCTCGCTGCTCGGCGCCGTATCCGCCGCCACGACCACGCATGCGACGGTGGTGCTCGCGTGACCGCCGAACAGGACGGGCTGACCGCGGCCCTGAAGTCCGAGTATGCGGCGGTGTACGCGTACGGGATCGTGCAGGCCTACTCGCTCGCGGCCCGCCAGACCTCGGCCGCGGAGTTCATCGCCGCACACCGCGCGCAGCGCGACGCCCTGGCCGCGGCGCTGATCGCCACCGGCGTCGCCGCGCCCGCGGCCGCGCCGGCGTACAACCTCCCGCTCCAGGCGAAGGACGCCACGTCTGCCGCCGAGCTGGCCGTCGCCGCCGAGGAGGACTGCGCGCAGGCGCACCGGGAACTGCTCGCCGACGCCGGGAGCGACGGTAACCGGCGGCTCGGCCTGACGGGCCTCACCGGCGCCGCGACGCGCGCCGCACGGTGGCGGATCGCCCTCGACGCCCAGCCCTCGACGCCGGCGTTCCCCGGATCGCGGGGCTGACGCACCCACCGCTGCGCATACACTGGCGTGCATGACCGACAGCGATCCGCAGAAGCAGCCGGGCCCGCCCGACGGTGGCGACGAACCGACGGTGTACCGGCCGAACCTGGCCAAGCCGGTCGACCAGCCGGACCGATCGAACCCGTCCGGGCAACCCGACCAGGCCGGCAGCCCTTCGGCGAGCGGTTACCAGCTGGGGTCGCCGCAGCCGCCCGCCGACCCGTACGCACCGTCGGATCCCTATTCGGCCCTTCCGCAGTACCCGACCAACCCCGCGTACGACCAGACGCAGATCGCCGGGCAGCAGCAGTACCCGTATCCCGAGCAGTATCCGTATCCCGGGCAGCAGCCGTACACCGGCGGCTACCCCGATCCGAACCAGTACGGCGCGGGCCAATACGGCGGAGATCAGTACAACGCCTACGGCGGCCAGCCCTACCCGGGCGGCGCGTACCCGGGCGCATACGGCCAGCCGGTAGCACCCACCGGAAATGACGGACTGGCGATCACGTCCCTGGTGTTGGGTATCTGCACGATCGTGCTCGGCTGGTTCTGCCTGGGACTCCCGCTGGGAATCGCCGCGATCGTCACGGGAGTGATCGCACTCGGCCGCCTCAAGACCAACGGACGTCAGGGTCGCGGCTTGGCGATCGCCGGCATCGCCACGGGCGCCGTCGGAATCATCATCTCGATCGTGATCGCCATCATCGTCGTCGGCGTAGAGAAGATCCACGTGGACGGCAATGCGCTGCTGCAGCTACTCCTACTGCACTGATCCCTGAACGCCGCAGGCCCGCACCCTCTCCGGTACGGGCCTGCGGCGTCTCACGGGGTCAGCGCGCCGCGGCCGCGATCGCTGCCGTGGCCTCGGCGACCGGCACCTCGCGAGATTCGCCGGTGAACCGGTCGCGCAACTCGACGACGCCGTCAGCCAAGCCCCGGCCGACCACGACCACGGTCGGTACACCGAGCAGCTCGGAGTCCTTGAACTTGACTCCCGGCGAGGCCTTGCGATCGTCGAGCAGCACGTCAAGGCCCGCGGCGTCTCAGCTCGGCGGCGAGTTCCTCGGCACCGGTCCACGGGCCGCTTGTCCTTGTTCGCGATCACCAGGTGCACGTCGAACGGGCGCGACGTCCTTGGGCCAGCGCAGGCCCTTGTCGTCGTGCCACTGCTCGGCGATCACGGCGACCAGCCGAGAGACGCCGATGCCGTAGCTGCCCATGGTCACCCGTACCGGCTTGCCGTTCTCCCCGAGCACATCGACCTCGAAGGCGTCGGTGTACTTGCGGCCGAGCTGGAAGATGTGGCCGATCTCGATGCCGCGTGCGGAGACGAGCGTGCCCCGCGCCGTCCGGCGAGGGGTCACCGTCGCGTACCTCGGCGGCCTCGATCGTGCCGTCGGGAGTGAAGTCCCGACCCGCGACCAGGTTCACCACGTGCCGGCCGGGCGCATCGGCACCGGTGATCCACGCGGTGCCGGTCCACCACGCGCGGATCGACCAGATAGCGCACACCGTTGGCCAGCAGACGCCTTCGGGCCGATGTAGCCCTTCACCAGGAACGGATTGGCCTTGAAGTCGTCCTCGTCGAGCAGTTCGACCTCGGCGGGCTCGAGGCGAGGCCTCGAGTCGCTTGAAATCGACCTCGCGGTCGCCGGGCACGCCGATGCCGAGCAACTCCCATGTCGCCACCGGGCTGCGCGTGTCTTGACCATCACGTTCTTGAGGGTGTCCGCGGCGGTCACCTCGCGGCCGCAGGCGCGCGGTGTTGGCCCAGTCGACCAGGGTGGCGATGGTCGGTGCGTCCGGGGTGTCGAGGACCACGGCGCCTCGGTCAGACCGTCCAGCGGGATCGGCCGCCGGCGCCGGGGTGATCACCGCCTCGACGTTGGCGGCGTACCCGGACTCCAGGCAGCGGACGTAGGTGTCCTCGCCCACCGGGCTGTCGGCGAGGAACTCCTCGGAGGCGCTGCCGCCCATGGCACCGGACGTGGCGGCGACGATCACGTAGCTCGACCTGCAGCCGGCTGAAGATCCTCTGATAGGCCGCGCGGTGCTTGTGGTAGGACGACTCCAGCCCGGCATCGTCGAGATCGAAGCTGTAGCTGTCCTTCATCACGAACTCGCGCCCGCGCATGATGCCGGCGCGGGGTCGCTCCTCATCGCGGTACTTGGTCTGGATCTGGTACAGGATGACCGGCAGGTCCTTGTACGAGGAGTACTCGCCCTTGACCGTGAGTGCGAACAGCTCCTCGTGCGTGGGGCCGAGCAGCATGTCGGCGCCCTTGCGGTCCTTGAGCCGGAACAGGCGCGTTGCCGTATTCGGTCCACCGCCCGGTGGTCTCATAGGGCTCGCGCGGCAACAATGCCGGCAGCAGGATCTCCTGCCCCCCGATGGCGTTCATCTCCTCGCGCACCAGGTTCTCGATGTTGCGCAGCACCCGCAGCCCAAGCGGCAGCCACGAGTACACGCCCGGCGCGATGCGCCGCACGTAGCCGGCACGCACCAGCAGCTTGTGGCTGGGGATCTCGGCGTCGGCCGGATCATCGCGGAGGGTGCGCAGGAAGAGCTGGGACAATCGGGTGATCACGAGCTCATAGCTTAGACGCGGAGCTTGCGGGGCGTCCATGTCGCATAGGCCGGGTCTCGAGGAACGAGGGACACGGCCTACCCTGCCTGCTGTGCTGATCCTGCTACCACCGTCGGAGACCAAGATCGGTGGGTCCGGCGCCCCGCTCGACCTCACGGCCCTGTCGCTGCCCGGCCTCACCGAGACTCGCCGCCGTATCGCCGATGCGCTCGTCGCGGTATCCGCCGACGACGCTCTCGGGCGTGCCGCACTCGGCCTGTCCGCCGCACAGGCGGGCGAACGAACGCAACCGCGACTCTGGACGGCACCGACGCGACCGGCCCTCGAGAGGCGCTGTTCGGATTCATCGTGTTTCCCTATTAACCTTAGCAATACGTAATGGAACCAAGTACAGCACATA
>JASGKB010000024.1:0-496125 GCA_049840675.1 Pirellulales bacterium | reverse complement strand
CTGCTACCTGCTTCGACTAAGTTCTGGCGTATTGTTCTGGACTCGCCGGCGACGTACATGCCCGCCAAGACCGAACCGACGATGACCCCCGCGCGAAGAACGTGAACAACTGACGCTGCATGACACACCCGACGAGAAAAGTCCGACCCGGCGACAGACGTTTAGTATCGCGCAACGCCATTCGCCGCCACGAACGGGCCGTCACAGCAGAGAAACCGGCCGATTCGTGCCGGCAGTCGCCTATCCGCCGGACCGCGAGTTTTGCTAGGTTTCGGCTCGACCGACGAGCACAGACGGGCCTAACCTGCCGCACGGCGCAGGCGAATTCCTGTATGCCGATTTCCAGGGCGACAGATGATGGGCCGGATAGCCCTCTCCAACTTTGAGAGCGCCGATGCTCACGATTCTGTTACTCATCACCTCGAACGTATTCATGACCTTGGCATGGTACGGCCATGTCTGGCTATTTGAGGGGAAACCGAAGCCGGTGCTGTGGGCGACGATTCTCATTTGCTGGCTCGTGGCGTTACAGAAGTGTCGTGCCCTCCGGTCCCGGCCAATCGCGAGGGAGCGAAGACCTTCGACGTCGCAGCTCAAGATCATCCAAGAGGTGATCGCCGTGGCGATTTTCCTGGTGCTCAATTTCCTGGTGGGCAAGCAACTGCCGCGGTGGAACGAGTGGGGCTGCGTTGCCCTGATCGTCGGGGCGGTGCTGCTGGCCCGGCTGCCGGCGGGCGGAGCGACGGACGTGGGCGGGCGTTCGAAAGCGCGGGGTTTTTCATGCACGGCGGCGAATGGATCGCAGCGGCGGCAAGCGGCTTTCCGGCGTGTTAAACTGACTCCCGGCAAGTTTTTTCGGTTTCTTGGGAAAATTCGTGTGCCGTTGGTCGTGCGGCCGGGTTCTCCGGTCGTACGCAACTCTTTCCCCGCTTCGGACGTGTTCGGCATGTCGCCCGACGTCATCCTCGCCGCCGTTTTTGCCGCCTCATCGTCGGCGACGGGGGCGGTTCCGCAGGCGGAGACCGGCTCCGGCCCCGATCTCGTCGAAGAGCTTCGTTCATCACCGAAGCGGCCCGTGAAAACTCAGGTTCCGAGAACGGAAGCCGCCGAGCGGGCAACAAGCGAAGAGCTGCTCGCGCAATTTCTCGCCGGCGCGTCGAGCATGGCTTCGCTGGAAAAACTGCGCGGCCGGCCCGACGTCGCCGCTAAGACCGCGGCCGAAGCAGCATTGGCCGGAATCGTCACGGCACGGCTGCGCTTGTGCTGGCCGTGTGCCGACCATCGAACGCTCGGTTGCCGCACCGACGCCGAAGACGCCTTCAGGCGACCTTCCTGGTGTTCGCGCGGAAAGCAGCGGTCGCTCCGCAAGGCGTCTTCGCTGCCGATGCCGGAAGGCCTACCGCGCTGGCGGCCTGCGAGCCCGCCGCTGAGCGGCGGCGTGAATTTGCCTGGAGAACGATGCGATGATCGCGCCGGACACGCTCGGCAAATCGCGCACGATTACGAGCAGTCGCTGATCGACGACGAGAACTCGACCGGCTTCCTGAGAAGCATCGTCTCCGGTGTTTCTCTGTTGCCTCGAAGGGAAATCGCTCGATGAAGCGGCCCGCCAACTTGGTTGGTCGCTCGGCAGCGTCAAAGGTCGACTCGAACGGGGCAGGCAAGAGCTGCGCGAACGGTTGCTGCTGCGGCGCGGTGCGCCGGCCGTGGCCGTGGCGTTGGCCCTCTGTCTGCCGAAGGTTGCGAGCGCCGCCGCCACGGTTCCAGCCGCACTCGCGGCGTCGACCGTCGAGGCCGGTCTCGGTTACGCCGCGGGAAAGGCCGTACTCGGAACTGTTTCGCAGCACGCACTATCACTTGCCCAAGGATCCAGCCCCATGTTGACCGTCGTCACGTTGAAAGTCGCCGCTTGTGCGGCCTTGTCGTTCGGCTTGCTCTCGGGAATCGGCACGCAATTCTCCGCACCCGTACGAGCCGGCGGAGCGAGCGGACCGCGCCACGTGATCGAATTGCAAACGAGCATGGCGGCGGCCGACGTCGAACTCCCGGCCTCCGCGGATCCGCAAACCTTCTTCCTCGGAGGTACGTCGCTGGCGTTGGCCGACGGCGAACGTCCGCGGGAAGGTGCTCAGCGCGACGGAGATCGTCCGCGCGAAGGTGCGGCACGCGACGGCGACCGCCCACGTGAAGGCGTCGCTCGTGATGGAGATCGTCCGCGTGAAGGAGCCGCGCGCGAGGGAGATCGCGAAGGCGCTCCGCGTGAGGGCGCTAGTGAAGGCACGTCTCGCGAAGGAATGCGCGGCCAGGAAATGGCCAACGATCCCCTGCGGAATTTCCGTCCGGCCAATCAGCGCGAAGCGGCGCTGGTGCAAATGATTCGAGCGCTGCGGGCTGAAGTCGCCCAATTGCGCTCGCAAGTGCAATCGCGCCGCAGCGGTTCCATCGAAGGAGGCCGTGAAGACGGCGCTCGCGACGGTGCGGCTCGTGAGGGAGCACGCGAAGGGGACGGCGTTCGCAAGCCGACCGGAGCACGAGACGGCGACGCCCCCAAGACCGGCCCGCGCGACGGTGAACGTCCGCGCACCGGCTTGCGCGACGGCGAAGGAGAGCGTTCCGGTCCGCGCGACGGCGACAAGCCGCGCGGCGACGGTGACGCGCCGAAGAAAGACGGCGAATAACCGCCGCCATGGTCTGACGTCGGCGACGGCGTGGGAGATCTCGACATTCCCACGCGTCGCCGCGACAACGACATTGGAACTCTTCGCCTTCACGGACTCGCCCATGTTTCGTCTTTGGCTCGTTTCCCTGATCGCCGTCTGCGCCCTCAGCACGGCCTCGGCCGAACCGCCCGCCGGCGGGCTCGACCCGAACGATCCGTTGTTCAAGGCTCTGCAAGACGTGCAGCGCGAGGTCGATTCGCTGCGGCGCGAGGCCGGCGGCAACGGGAAGTCCGCCGCGCCGTCGAAAATGTCGCCGCCGTCGGGCATGAGCACGCCCGGTATGTCGACCGGCGGCATGGCCGGGCCTGCGCCGGTGTCGCCCGTCGAACAAACAATTCGCTCCGTCATTGACTGCCGCAAGCGGACAAGGCCGGCAATTGCCCGCTCCGCCTCGCTTTCTCGCCGCGCCGCCGCTGCTCGGGCCGGCAGTACGCACGACGACCGATATCTGGTCGTTCCAACGTCTGAAGGCGCCCGCCGTTCCCGTGGTGAAAAGCGCCGCATGGTCACGAGGCGAAGTTGATCGGTTCCTGCTCGCGAAGCTGGAAGCGGCGGATGTCGTGCCGAATGACGAAGCCGACGCCGCGGCGCTCTGCCGTCGCACCTACTTCGACCTCACGGGCCTGCCGCCGAGCGAAGCCGAATTGTCGGCCTTCGTCGCCCGTCGCGATCGCGATGCGGCCTACGCCGAATTGGTCGATAAGCTGCTCGCGTCACCCCGCTTCGGCGAACGCTGGGCCCGCCACTGGCTAGACGTCGTTCGCTATGCCGACAGCGTCGGTCGCTCGTGGAACGCTCCGTTTACCTACGCGTGGCGCTATCGCGACTACGTCGTCGATTCGTTCAATCGCGATACGCCCCTCGATCAATTCATCCTCGAACAACTCGCCGGCGATCAATTGCCGGCGAGTGATCCGACGACGCGTCGCCGTCAATTGCTCGGCACCGGCTTTCTGGCTCTCGGCACGGCCGAACTGCGTCCGGAATCCGACGAACAATTCATTCTCGACCGAGTCGACGATCAGATCGACGTTACGACGCGAGCCTTCCTCGGACTGACGATCAGTTGCACCGTTGTCACGATCACAAATACGATCCCGTGACGATGCGCAACTATTACGCGCTCGCCGGCATCTTCTACAGCACTTACACGCTCACCGGCCAAGGTTGGCAAGGCGATAGCGGCCCCGGCGGCTACGTCGATGCGACGCGCCTCGTACGTTTGCCGAGCCTGAGCGACGGCACCGCCGGCGCGTATCAACCCGGCAGCGAAGGGGCCGACGTGCATACGATGAGCGACTATCAACGCCTTTGGAGCGGCGGTTTGCGGAACATCCGTTATGCCACCGATCCCGATGTCGCGATGGGCGCGACTGACGACTCGCCGCTCGATTGTCCGATCCGCGAAAACGGCGAACCTTACGCTCGAGGCCAAGCACCGCCGCGCGGCGACGTCCGTATTCCGTCGCTGCCGAAAATGCCCCCCGTTCCGCCGACTTCGGCAGGTCGCCTGCAACTCGCGGAATGGATCGCAAGCAAGCAGAATCCGCTGACGGCCCGCGTATACGTCAATCGCGTCTGGCGGCACTTATTCGGCCGCGGCCTCGTTCGCACGCCCGACGACTTCGGCGCGACGGGCGAAGCGCCGACACATCCGGAGTTGCTCGATCACTTGGCCGCTAAGTTCATGGCCGACGGCTGGTCGACGAAGAGCCTGATTCGCACGCTCATGCTTTCGGCCGCGTATCGCGCCGATTCAGCGGCCAATACGCCGGGAGCCAAGAAGGACGAAGCCAATGCGTTGTACGGCCGCGCGAGCCTTCGCCGGCTCGAATGGGAGCCGCTGCGCAACGCGCTGCTGGCCGCTTCCGGTCGGTTGACGTTGGAGCGACCTCTGGTCGTGCCGGTCAGCGGCATCGGCGGCAAGGCGGGCCAATCGGCGGCCCGCGGCATTTTCGGCGTCGAGTCCTCTTACCGCACGATCTATTTGCCGATCATCCGCGGCGGCTTGTCCGAGGAGTACGGCACGTTTGACTTTCCCGATCCGGCGCAGATCAAGGGAGACCGCGAAACGACGACCGTCGCTCCGCAGGCTTTGTTTTTCCTGAACGACGAATTTGTCGTCGACTGTTGCCGCGATGCGGCGAATCGCTTGCTCGACGAGCCGAACCTCGACGACGTCGGCCGCGTGCGCTTGGCGTACGTTCGCTTCCTCGGAAGGCAACCGACGAACGATGAACTCGCATCGGTGCGCACGTTCGTCACTTCGCTCGATGCCGAAGGCGCAGCCCGCGATCCGCTTGCGTATCGCTGGACGGCGTTGGTGCAGGCCTTGGTCGCGAGCGCCGAGTTTCGTTATTTACGATAGTCGACACTGTAGGGAACGCCCTTCGCGGCGTTCCGTCCGTGTCCTTTCCCGATTCATGGAACGCCGCAGATAGCGTTCCTTACGGAATCCACAATGAAGCTCAAATCACTTCTCATCGCCGTCGTGGTTTCACTGGTTGCCGGATCGGCGTCGGCGCAAGCTCCCGATCCGCGCTCGTCGCCGAAGCTCGCACGGTGCTCGATCGGGCCACGAGTACTATCGCGAGCAGGTCGCATCGCACGGCGGTTACGTCTATCACTACTCGCCCGATCTTTCGGTTCGTTGGGGAGAAGGCCTCGCGACGAAAGACCAGATCTGGGTGCAACCCCCGGGCACGCCTACCGTCGGCTTTGCCTTCACTTCGGCCTATCAGGCGACCGGCGACCAAGCGCACCTCGACGCCGCTCGCGCCGCGGCCCGCGCGCTGATGCACGGCCAACTCAAAAGCGGTGGTTGGACGAACTTCGTCGATTTCGATCCCGCGAGCAAACGCGTCGGCAACTACCTGCGCGGCGGCGGTCACAAGAAAGGAAACAACTTTTCAACCCTGGACGACGGCATTACCCCCGCCGCCTTGCGCTTTCTGATGTATCTCGACTACGTGCAGGAATTCAAAGACGCCGAGTTGCATGCCGCGGTCACGACGGGCCTCGACGCGCTCTCGCTGCGCAGTTTTCCTGCGGTGCGTTTCCTCAAGGTTGGGTCGAGCCGGTGCTCTCGACCACGACCGCCGAGCACGCAAGCTTCCCGAAGTACGACTGGCGCACGGAAGGCCGCGTCAAGAACTATTGGGACATGTACAACCTCAACGACGGGATCGCCGGCCAGACGTGTGAAACGTTGACGATGGCATACGGTATTTATCGCGACGAAAAGTACAAACGCGCGATCGCGCTGTTGGGCGATTTCTTGATCGCCGCTCAAATGCCCGACCCTCAACCGGCTTGGTGTCAGCAATACAACTACGAACTCGTGCCGATCTGGGCCCGCAAGTTCGAACCGCCGGCCGTGTCGGGCTGGGAGTCGCAAGACGTATTGGAAACGTTGCTCGACGTTTACGGTCTGACGCAGGACGCCAAGTACTTGAAGCCGATCCCGTCTGCGCTGGCGTACTTGAAGAAGTCGCAGCTCGCCGACGGCCGGATGGTGCGCTATTACGAGTTGGAAACAAACAAGCCGCTCTACATGAACCGCAACGGCGAGCAGTATTACCTCACCTACGACGACACGAACCTACCTGATCACTACGGTTGGAAGCAGGAGTCGCGGCTGCTCAAGATCGAGGAACGCTATAAAGACGTCTTGAACCCCTGCGCCCATTGCCGTTGCCGTATCCGCGCCCAAGAACGGCGCCGAACCTTGGGCCGACGTCCGCCGTGCGATCGATTCGCTCGACGCCGGCGGCCGTTGGCTGACGACCTACAACGGCGAGCGACTTGTCGGTCAGCCGAAGTTCAAGCCGGGCGAACAGTATCTTTCCAGCGAACTCTTCGCCAATAACGTGCTCGCGTTGTCGAATCTGCTTTCCGTCGCCAAGTCTGCGGGAGACACGAAATGAACGCCCTCCGCCGCCGCTTCTGCCGTGATACGCTGCCGCTTGTCGGTCGTCGCGAATTCCTGCAACGTTCGGCCAACGGATTCGGCGGGCTCGCGCTGGCGGCGCTCGCCGCGCAGTGGACCGGCTCTTCGAATGCCGCGGCCGCCGAAGCCGCGAAGAAGTACGTGAGCCCCACGGCGCCGAAGCCGCCGCAGTTTGCGGCCCGAGCCAAGCGCGTGATCTTCCTCTTCATGGAAGGGGGACCGTCGCACATTGATACGTTCGATTGGAAGCCGGAATTGGCCAAGCTCGGCGCGTCGGGCAAGTCGCGCCCGTCTGGCGCCCGTGTTCCCTTTCAAGCCGGCGGGCAAGAGCGGGCTGATGTTGGCCGACGGATTGTTTCCGCATTTGGCGAAGCATGCCGACGAACTGTGTCTCCTGAACGGCGTGACGACCAAAACGCCGTCGCATCATCAAGGGATCGTGTCGCTACATACCGGCAGCGAGAACTTCGTCCGGCCGTCGCTCGGGAGTTGGGTGACTTACGGCCTCGGCACCGAAAGTGAAGACTTGCCGGGCTTCATCACCATTGACCCGATCTCGCACAACGGCGGCGCCCAGAACTACGGTTCGGCCTTCCTGCCGGCGACGTTTCAAGGAACGCGCCTCGGCAGCGGCTCCGGCGGAGTGCCGAACATCGCCAACCATCACATGCTCGGCGACGATCAACGCCGGCAGCTTGACTTCGTGCAGCAGATGAATCGTAAGCTGCTCGCGCAAACGCCCGGTCAGGCGGAACTTGAGGGAGTGATCGAATCTTCGGAGTTAGCGTTCCGCATGCAAACGTCGGTGCCGCGCACGTTTGACACGTCGGACGAGCCGCAACACGTACGGGATTTGTACGGCATCGACGACGGGACGACCGAGCGCTTCGGACAGGCTTGCCTCATGGCGCGGCGCTTGGTCGAGAAAGGCGTACGGTTCATTCAACTCACGAGCGCCGGTTGGGATCATCACAATAACTTGCGCTCGGGTTTGCAGGGACGTTGGGACGCCATCGATCGCCCGATCGCCGGCCTCATCGCCGACTTGAAGCAACGTGACTTGCTGAAGGACACGCTCGTCCTCTGGGGCGGCGAGTTCGGCCGCTCGACCGCCGACGACAAGGGAGACGGCGACGGCCGCGGCCATCAGGCCAAGGGCTTTACGATGTGGATGGCCGGTGCGGGCGTAAAGGGAGGCTTCCGCTACGGAGCGACCGACGAACTCGGCGGGGCCGCGGTCGAAGGGAAGATGAACATGCACGATCTGCACGCCACGATCTTGCACCTGCTGGGGCTCGATCACGAAGCGCTGACCTATCGCTACGCAGGCCGCGACTTCCGCCTCACGGAAACCGGCGGCGTAGTGGCGAGGGAGAGTTCTCGGTTAAGTTATCGGGATGATTAACTGGCCTTTGATGATCGGATTGTTCGTCGGATCGGCGTGCCTCTTCGTCTTTGCGCGGCGGCAATCCAAGAAGCCGCCTCTGAAAGCGGCGACGGGGCCCGTCGACGAACCCGTGAACATACGGCCGCGCACGATCACGGCAATGCTGCAAACTGCGAAAGATAACGGCCTGATGCCGTTCCTGCGGGTGTCAATCGTTCCGGACAATTCGACGGCGGGATTCAGCTACTCGTTTAAATTTGTCGACGGCTATAACGCGCAAACGGATATCGCCTATCACCGCGACGGCCTTGTGATCATCCTCGATCGCTCGCAGGTTCCGCACCTTCGGGGCGCCGTGTTGGATTACGTCGAAGATTCGTCCGGGAAAGGGTTCTCGTTCACCCGTTCCTCGGCATTTTAAGGCGGCGTCATTCGCCTCGCAGCTTGTCGATCTTCGCCGCGAGGATAAAGTCGTTCTCGGAGAGCCCGCCGATGGCGTGCGTCCAAATCTCGACGGACGCGTTGCGATACTGCTCCAAATGTAAGTCCGGATGATGCTGCTCGGCCTCGGCCTCTTTCGCCACGGCATTGAAGAAATCCATCGCCGCGACGAAGTTCTTTAGCTTCCAATCTTTCCGGATGCGCTTGCCGTCGTGCGTGAGTCGCCAGCCGCTGAGCTGCTGCAACTGTTTCTCCGCATCGGCCTGCGAATAGGCGGCGACGCCCCCTTCGCACGGCACGCATTTTTTTCCGGCGAGTTGAGCGGGCGATTGAGCTTCCATGGCAGGCTCCTTCAAAGATCGGAGATTGACCTCGTCAGATCTACTTTGCCCCGGCACAACGGGCCAGCGCTCGCAAGTTGACTAGGAACGTGCGGCTGCTGATGATCTGCGCGGCACCGTCGTAATTTTTCAATTCGCCCCTTTCGACCCACGCGCCACGGTCGTCGAGAGCTTTTGCAACTTTCGCGGCTTCCGCGGCGAGCCCGCTGCTGAACTTTTGCGTCGACGATTTGGCCGGCTTCTTCGCCGTCGGACCGTCGTTAACGAGCTTCGTGTATTCCTTCGCGACCGTCTCGATCGAACCGCCGCCGACCTTGAAGCCGTAGTGTGTCGGCAGGTCGGAGTCGTCGTACGTCAGCACGTACTCTTTGGTGAAGTAAAGCGGCTTGTTCGTGTGCAATTCGTAGAAGCGGGCCATGCCGCCGTCGGCCAATTTCGAACGCCGCAACCACGCCAAAGCCGACGGTATCGGTTCCAAATACTTCTTGTCACCCGTGGCGTTGTACAAGTTCATCAGAATCTTGAGGATATTCTGCGACTCGCTGCCGCTGATCGCCGGCGGCTCGAACTTGCGGGCCCAGACCGGATTCATTGCCGGGTCGTATTGCTGCGCCCAGCCGGGCTGCGGCTCCGGCATCTGGGCCATAAGGATGAATCCGCCGGCCTTCTCGGCCGATGCTTTGTAGCGAGGCTCCTGATAGGTGTCGGCCGCTTCGAGCATCAGGTCGACGACGTCAGCGATCGTGTCGTCGTTGAAAGTGTAGAAGCCGACGTAATTGATTTTGGGAAATGTGCGCGACCACGACTCGGGATAACTCGCCTTGTGCGCGGGAAACTGAGCCGCGTCGGGCGGAGCATCGAATTGTTGCGGCCAGGCGCCGTTGGGATATTGCACCTTAACTAAAGCGTCGAGCCCGAAGAGCACGGCTTCGTGCAGGGCCGAATCTTTAAACTCGGTTGCGGCGTCGAGCCGCATGAGAAACGTCAGGCAGCTTTGGGTCTTATTGTCGTCGAGCGTCGAGAGCTCGCGCTTCGCCTTAGATTTCGCACCATCGGCTGACGCGGCATTCTTACGATAGGGATGCGTGAGACGTTTCTCGGCGTCGAGTTCGATCGGGTTTTGCCACCCGCCGCTTTCCAGTTGCGTGGCGATGAGGGCCGAGCCCGCCTCTTGAGCGGCGGCGAGCAACTCCTTATCGCCCGTCGCACGGTACGCTTCCAAGTACGCCATGCCGACGGCCGGCGTACCCGGCGGTTCGACCCAGCCCTGAGTCGCCGACATTTTGCTCTCGCCTTCACGCAGCGAACCGTCGTTGCTCACGGCGTAGCCGTAAGCGCCGTGGTACCCGACCTTCGTGCGAAAGAATTCCACGGCCTTGTTCAAGGCCGTGGCGGCGTCGGCCTGGGTGAAATCAGCGGCTGGGCTCAACGTCGGCGATAGCCAAGCGGCAAGCACCAATAACCCGGCGACGAACGGCTGAACTCGTGCATCTCGGCACCGCTGCGAAGGTTCGTTCATGGAAGATCGCTTATCGTTGGGAGATTGGTGCTTGGTAAAAGATCGCTTCGCGTCGCTATGCCGGCGTGTGCTTGAACTTCCGCGGCCGGCCGTTGGGGAGCCATTCGATGACGTACAGGTCGCCTCGGCTATCAAGCGTCAAGGCGTGCGGAGTGAAGAACGCTTCCGGGTGTTGATCGGCCTCTTCCTTCTTTAGCGCCTTACCGTCGCCAAGTTGGGCGACCACCTTGTCGTCAGCGTCAATGATCGACACGCGGGCGTTGAGTTCTGGAACGTAGAGGTGGCCGGCATGTTGATAGAAGCAGCATGGAGCTGCGCATGTCGGGCACCGTGCGCTTGTACTCGAGATCGAGTGAAAACACTTCGAGTCGGCCGTTGGCCCGATCGGCAATGTAGACCTCGGGTTCTTTGCCGAGCGTGCTAATCCAAACGCCGTGACAAGTCTTAAACTTGCCGTGTTCCGCGCCCGGTCCGCCGATCGTCTTCAGATGCTTGAAGTTTTTATCGAATCGGTAGACGAGTTGGCTACCGTAGCCGTCGACGATGTAGATATCGCCGTTGGGAGCGACGGCCACGTCGGTCGGATTCGTGAACTCAAACGGTTGCGAGGCCGAGCCGGCCTTCACGTTCTTGCCGAGTTCGTAGAGCACCTTGCCTGCGAGGTCGGTTTTGTAAACGCGGGCTCCTTCGCCGTTGGCCTTGTTCACGTTTTCGGTGAAGTAGAAGAATTCGCCGTCGGGCTCTTTGCTCCAGTAGAGGCCGTGAGCCGTCGCCTTCACTTGGGCCGTGCTGAAGTGGACCTTGTCGGCAAAATCTTTGCTCCATGTTTCCAACAGCTTGCCGTCTTTGTCGAACACGGCGACGCACGGACTCTCCGAACGGCTCGTCAGGTAGACACGGTCTTGTCCGTCGACGACAATCGCACAGCCGAAGCCGTACGACATGCCGCTCGGGAGTTGTCCCCACGATTCGTCGAGCGTGTAAGTCCACTTTCCCGAGCCGATTGTGACGGATTTATTCGCAGCGGCGGCAGGCCGAGCGGCGCCAATCAATGCGGAACCCGCGACGGCGGCCGTTCCCGCGTGAGCCAGGAAATCACGACGCGAGAGCTTGTTCGGAAAGAGGAGGCGATCGTTACGCATGGGCGTGGAGTCCTATCTGAAGAATCAGGGCGCGATGAAGTTGTTGAATTGAGCGAACGTACTACGCAAGTATCTCTTTCACGACTCGTCCATGCACGTTAGTCAGGCGCATGTCGAGCCCTTGGAATCCGACGGTCAAACGTTTGTGATCGATGCCGAGCAGATGCAGCATCGTGGCGTGATAGTCATGCACGTCGACGACGTTTTCAACCGCCTTGTAGCCGAGTTCGTCGGTCGCACCGTAAGTGAAGCCGCGTTTGACCCCGCCGCCGCACATCCAGGCGCTGAAGCCCTGAATATGGTGGTCGCGTCCGTCGCCTTGAGCCATCGGCGTGCGGCCGAATTCGCCGTTCCAGACGATCAGCGTTTCGTCGAGCATGCCGCGCTGCTTCAGATCGGTGATGAGGGCCGTCATCGCACGGTCGACTTCCGGCGCAGTGATTTCCATGTTCTTGCGGATGCCGCCGTGATGATCCCAATCGCGATGATAGAGCTGAATCATCCGCACGCCGCGCTCGGCCAAACGTCGGGCCAGCAGGCAGTTGTAATTGAACGAGCCGTCGGGGCCTTTCGTGCCGTAGAGATCGAGCGTACTTTGCGGTTCGTCGGAAATATCCATCAGTTCCGGCGCCGAAGTCTGCATGCGAAACGCCATTTCATATTGCGAAATGCGCGTCGAAATCTCCGGATCGTCGACCACGGCGTCACGCAGCTTGTTCAAACCGATCGAAGCGTCGACGACGTCGCGCTGTTGCTTCTGCGTCACGCCCGCGGGGCTGCGAAGATACAGGACCGGATCGCCTTGTGAACGGAGCGACACACCCTGAAACCGGCTGGGCAGAAAGCCGCTGTGCCATTGGCGGGCTGCGATCGGCTGCATCTGCCCGCCCTTGCCGGTGGAGATCAGCACGATGTACCCGGGCAAGTTTTCCGTTTCAGCGCCGAGTCCATACAGCAGCCACGATCCCATCGACGGCCGACCCGAGATCGACGTGCCGGTGTTCATCAGCGTGTGAGCCGGATCGTGATTAATCTGCTCCGTCTTAAGCGAACGAATCATGCAGAGCTCATCGGCCACGGTCGCGAGATGCGGAAAGAATTCGGAGATTTCCACTCCGCCTTGGCCGTGCTTCTCAAATTTCGCCTGCGGCCCAAGGCACTTCAGCGCTCGACCTTGCAGCTGAGCGATCGGCTGACCTTTGGTGAACGACTCGGGCGTCGCTTGTCCATCGAGCTTGGCGAGCGTCGGCTTGTGGTCGAAAGTCTCCAGATGCGAAGGACCGCCGGCCATGTAGAGCTGAATGACTCGTTTGACCCGCGGAGCATGATGAAACGGTCGAACGACGCCGCGCCACGGTCCGGGCGTCGTATCGGGATCGACCAGATCGTCGCCCGTCGCTCGTCGCCCGCCTCCCAATAGCTGCGATAACGCAAACGTGCCGAGGCCGGCGCGTCCGAGGAAGCTGCGGCGATTCACGAAATCAAGATTCATAACTCACTTTATGCCGAGCGTGCTTCCGCGTGCCAGCCGTTGTTGTGCTCAGTCTCGCGTCACGAATTCATGCGTATTCATCACGGCCCGAGCGATACTGGTCGCCGCCGCCAATCGGCCGGCATCGAGATCGGCGGGCGTCGGACGCTCGCCGACGTCCGTCAGAGCCTGCGCCGCGGGACCGTCCGACGAATACTCGGCCTGGTGCTTTTCAAACAGCGGCGCCAGCAATTTCAGTTCGTCGCTCGTCGGCCGGCGTTGCAAGGCAAAGCGATAGATCGCTTCAATCACAGGTTGTGAACTTTGGATCGATTCCGAGTTGCGCGTCTCTCGAACGGCTCGTTCCGCCAACACCCGTGCCGCCTCAACAAACTCCGGATCATTTAACAGTACCAATGATTGCAACGGCGTATTCGAGCGAACTCGTTCGCAAGTACACTCTTCTCGACTTGGCGCATCAAAGGCCGATAGCGCTGGGTGCAAGAATGTGCGCTGCCAGTGGGTATACAAACTCCGCCGCCAGAGATTTTCGCCTTCGTCTTGTTGGTACTCGCGCTTGGGAAAGTTGAGCTGCGCGTAGTAGCCTGCCGGTTGATAAGGGCGCACGCTACGGCCGCCGAGCGTCGTCGCAAGCAGCCCGCTCGCCGCTAGAGCCCGATCTCGCACGGCCTCGGCCGGTAGCCGGAAGCGCCCCTGCCGTGCATAAAGCCGATTGTACGGATCACGTTCGACGACTTCACTCGCCGCAACCGAGGACTGGCGATAGGCACTGGAAAGAACGATCTGCTTCAGCAGCGCTTTCACGTCCCAACCGCCGTCGCGAAATTCGGCCGCCAAATAATCGAGCAACTCCGGATGCACCGGCGGCTCGCCTTGCGCCCCCAGATCATCAAGCCGCTTCGAAAGTCCGACGCCGAAAAGCATCGCCCAGAAACGGTTCGCGAATACACGAGCCGGCAATGGATTGGTCGAACTCGTAAGCCAGTTCGCGAGGTGCAAACGCGACAGTCGATCGGATTTCGCCCCCTTCGCTCCGACGACGCCGGGGCCGACACGGAGAAACTCGGGCAAAGTCGGCTCGACGATCGGTCCGCTCTCGTCCATCCAGTTGCCGCGTGCAAGAACGCGCATCGTTCGCGGGGGCGTGCTTTCCGTCACGAGCGTCGATGGAATCACGTCCTGCAGCTTCTTTCGTTGTGCGTTCAGATCCTGCAGACGTTTCGATTGCTCGGCCAGCTTCGGTTCGGTTTGTTGCAGAAAGTAGGCCAAGAGCTTGTCTTCGGCGGCCTGATTACGTTTTCCCGAGTCATCGCGCAACAAAGTGCGAATGTCTTTCGGAATACCGGCGGACTTGTCGTCGACCTTACGTCCGCGATGCTCTTTCTCCCAAGCCGCATACTTCTGCTTGGCGTCGGGCGTGGCCTTATCCACCTCGGCTTTGACCGCGGCAATCTCATTGTCGTACTTGGCAAGCTCTGCCGCTTGTTCCGGCGTAGAGAGCCAAAGACGCGGTCCCCAATCTCCCGTGCTGTTGGCGCCGCCGTAGAATCCCTTCTCTTTGATATCGGCGAAGAACGCCGCAAGGCCGTAGAAGTCGCGGGCCGTGTAAGGGTCGAACTTGTGATCGTGGCACTCCGCGCAGCCGACGGTCGCTCCCATCCACACGCCGGACAAATTACGAACTCGATCCGCCGCATACTTCGCCAAGTACTCCTTGTCTTGAGCTCCGCCTTCGGCCGTCATCATGCCGAGGCGGTTGTAGCCCGAGGCGACTTGCTGCCGGCGAGTCGGATTTTTGAGCAAGTCACCGGCAAGTTGTTCGCGCGTGAATTGATCGAACGGCAAGTTGCGATTGAAAGCGTCGATCACATAGTCGCGATACGGCCAAATGGAAACGTTTTGGTCGCCGTGGTATCCGACCGTGTCTGCGTACCGCACTAAGTCAAGCCACCACATCGTCATCCGTTCGCCGAATCGCGGCGAGGCGAGCAATCGGTCGACGAGTGATTCGTAGGCGGCTTCTTTTCCGTTGCCTTGGTACGCCGCGATGAACGATTCCACCTCGTCCGCAGGCGGCGGCAATCCGGTGAGGTCGAAGTAGAGACGTCGGCAAAGCGTCGCGGCATCCGCTTCCTCAGCCGGGCTCAATTTTTCCGTCAGCAAACGTCGCAAAAGAAAGCGGTCGATCGCTCCTCGCGGCCACGACTTCACCGCCGCATCTTCGATTACCAGCGGTCGAGGCTTCTCGATCGGCGTATAAGCCCAATGCGAGCGGTACTCGGCCCCTTCGGTGATCCAGCGTCGCAATAGTTCGACCTGCTTCGGCGACAGCTTCTTATTCGAATCGGCCGGAGGCATCTGCAGGTCGGCGTCGGTCGACGTGACTCGTTCGATGAGCGTGCTCAGTTCCGGCTTGCCGGGAACGATGGCAGCATGACCGTCGTGCGTATTCGTCGCGCTGTCACGAACGTCGAGGCGTAAGTCGGCCTCGCGATGGCTAGCGTCCGGGCCGTGGCAGAAGAAGCAGTTGTTGGAAAGGATCGGCCGAATGTCACGATTGAAATCGATCTTCGCGAGCGAACTTTGAGCCGCCGGCGACTGCGGGGCTGCGGCGTTCGCCGAAGTCATTGAAACGAGCGCCAGCAGAATCGCGGCAAACTTTCCGACGCGAGCAAGCCGAGGCATGAGGACATTCTCTTCGGGCGGGCATGAAGGAAGCGCGGAAGATCATTGTGCGTCGTCAAAAAGTGTGAGGCAAGCTTTTGTGCCGGCTCGCAAAAGGGGTGAATCAACAAAGGCGAACAAAAAAGCCGGCGGCGGCAAGCTGACTTCTAGCAACGTTTATCTGACGGCGTGTAAGATGTGGGCCCGCCGCACCTCGATTCTGTGGCGAACCGCGCTAGCCGTCGACGGCACCGGTCTGCTAGAACCCGCCGGAACACCATCCTTGAGTTTCCCATCGAGTTTCTGAACTTATGGCCAAGTTCGACCGCACGAAGTTGTATTTCGGACCGTATAAGACTCCCAAGTTCAAGCTTGGGCAGCATGTGAAATGTGCCGTTCGCGGGCCGGTGACGATCAACAAACTCTCCGATAGCCGTATTCCGTGGCCGATGGGACGGACCGAAGACAACACGAATCGAATGCTCGTAGTTTACGGCGGGCTTGAAGAGGCCGTGCGGCGCGAATCGGCCACGGCCGTTTGTCACTGGTGGGGCGTGACGGCGCAGACCGTCAGCAAATGGCGCGGCGCGATGGGAGTCGGTCGATACACGGAAGGCAACCTTCAACTGCGTTCACACTACATGGTGAACAAGCCGAGCGAGGCGGTGAAGGAAAAGAAAAAGCCGACGAAGAAAGCGGCGGCTAAGCCGGTCAAGAAGTCAGCCGTGAAACGGCGCACTGCGGCAACGTCTGCCTCTAAGCGCAAGAAACGCAAGTAGGCTTTCAATTCCAACGAACGACCTCCTACGACCGTGGTGTGTATTTTCCGCTGAGTGTCGCCGAGAGTCGCGGGCGTTTCGAGATGCAATCGCCTTGACGGCCATGGCCAACTAGGCTTTCCACGGTGCGACGCCTGTTTCAATGCGTCTTCCGCGCCGCCGTCGACAGAACGAGCGTCAATTTCCAGGCAGTGTGCTCGCGCACCATGAAAATATTCGCGTGCGGTCGGCCACAAAAACAACATCTTTGTCGTAGCTCGCCGTCATATGATCGGCAAAAGGCCCATCGACGCTCGATTCTCGCAACGCCGCCGATCTGCATAGCCGTAGTTACTCGCAGCATGATGTCCGCCCGAGTAAGCTGTCACCTTGAATTCTTCAAGATGCGTCGCAACTGCGTTGGCGGCTGACAGGTTCCCAGGAGACTCAGGAATGCGATCAGCCATGCCGCTTTGCTTGAGATCCTACTTGTTCGTTCGGTTCATGTTCGCCGCGTTTGCTATGGCGTTAAGCGTCGCGGCGACGAACGGCGCATTGGCCGACGAAACCATAGTCGTACGACCGGCCGATCCGGCCCACGCTTTCGGCTTTGGAGCGGCGTCGAAAGGAGGAACAGGCGGCCGGGAACTCGCCGTCACTTCGCTCGACGACGATCCCAAGTCCCCGCAGCCGGGGACACTCCGCTGGGCTATCGAGCAAGAAGGGCCACGAATCGTCCGCTTTCGCGTGGCGGGCAGCATTCGTCTGCGGGCCCCGCTCGAAATCCGCCGGCCGTTTCTCACGATCGACGGCTACGACGCCCCCGGGCTCGGCATCTGTCTTTGCGACCATACGTTGAGCGTCAAAGAGACGCACAACATAATTGTCCGGCACATTCGCGTGCGTCGCGGCGACGTCACCGTGCTGGAGCGCAACAAGCGCGAACGAGTGAAGCGACCGAAGAACTCGGCCGACCTCGATTGCATCGCAGCCGACGACTCCACCAACCTGCTGTTCGACCATATCTCGGCCTCTTGGTGTACCGACGAGGTCTTCAGCATCGTCGGCTGTCGCAACGTCACCGTGCAATGGTGCATCCTCTCCGAACCGCTTACCAATCCCGCACTGCATCCGTACGGCGACAATCACGCCTTCTGCTTGAACACCAGCGCCATCGACCCTCACCGTTCACCACTGCCTCTTCGCGCACTACGTCATGCGCGGGCCGCAGTTCGAAGCCAACGACGTCCGTCGCGACGACGACATTCACCCGCGTTTCGAAGCCGTGAACAACGTCATGTTCGACTACCGGCGCTCCGGCTCGCGCTACACGACCGGCATCGAAAACCGGCCTGAAGAAGCGGCCGACAAAACATTCCAATTTCAATTTGTCGGCAACTATTACCTTAACGGTCGTGATCGTGCGGAGATTTTCGCAGAGCGTAAACACGGCGAAAGCCCGGGCGTGTCGGCTTACGTCGCCGGCAACATCGGCCCGCATCGCCGGAGCGCCGACGACGAATGGAACGTGCTGTTCGCCGGCGACGTCGCCATGCGCTCCGCGGCCGACGAAGTACGTAGGCAAGTCTCCGCAAGGCCTTTATTCCAATCACCGATGCCTGTCCCCCCGGAAACGGCGGAAGCCTCTTATGAGCGCAGTCCTGAACGAAGCCGGCTGCTCACGCCGGCGCGACGAAGTCGACCAACGGATCGTCGACAACGTTCGTTCACGCAAGTTCGATCGCGTGATTCGCTCGCAAACCGAAGTCGGCGGCTGGCCTCCGTTGAATTAGAAGCCCGTCGCTCAATCAAAGTCCCGGCAAGCAAAATCTGCGATTCTGGGATGGGCGTCGGCGCGTCGGCCTGCAAGCTCTCTGCGGCACAGCAATCTAAACCCCTTCGCTACTCGACAAATCACCTAAACGCGGAAAGCCCGGGCGGCTCAACGCCCGGGCTTTCGTTGCGGAACTTTTGGTAGCTGCACCGATAAGCTAGCGAACGGCTTCGCTGATCATTCGCACGTTCGGCACCGTACGGCGATTGACGAGGCCGTCTTCTTGGGTTTCGATCGTCGTCGACACGGCGCCCACGTCACGCACCACGCCTTCCAGGCCCGCAACTTGTACGCGGTCGCCGTTTTGCAGACGTTGACGCGTGTAGTAGCCGGCGAGGATGCCTCCCATCACTTCCTTACCGCCCAGACCGATCGCCAAGCCGACGCCGAGCGCCACGGCCGAGAACGCGATGACGATCAGTTGCTCGAAGAGCTTGAAGTTGATGTCGAGCTTTTCTGCGGCGGCCAGGAACGTCATCAGCGCCAAGATGTAATAGCAACCGTTGGCGAGGTACTCGGCGTACGAAAGGCCGACGCGATCCGCACTCGTGGCGATGACGCCGCGAAGAAACGTGGCGACGAGCAGCCCGACGATGACGATCGCCGTGGCGATCAGAATCTTCGGCACGTAGCCGACCAAGCCGTCGACGGCCTTTGATACTTCATCGAGTCCCAAGATGTTGAAGGCGGCGGAGAGGAACACGCACATCGTCAGCCAGAAGATGATTCGGCCGATGAGCGTCGGCACGTTCCCCTTCAAGCCGACTTGCTTCATCGAAGTGGCCAAGCCGCTACGTTCGGCGGCCGTTTGCAAGCCGCACGAGTGACAAAGCGCCGCCACGGCCCGATCGAGCACTTTAGCGACGAAATATCCGACGACGAGCACCACGATCATGGCCAAGACGTTCGGACCCAGCTGAGCAATTTGCCCGAATGCTTTATAAAAGCTCTGGCGAACCGCTTCGTTCCAATTCTGAATATTGGCCGTCACGTCAAACTGAGCGAGAAGATTCATAATCGTACCCTTTGCGAACTAAGAAACTCGGATCTGCCCCCGAACACCTGCACAAACACGCTGCAACCACGAAAACGCCGAGCCGGCTCGGCGACTAAACACGATCTTTCGGTTCCTCAAATTTCCCCGTCGCGGAAAACTTCGCCCCGCCGGCAATTGCCGTGAGGAGATGCTTCGCGGCGTACGGCACGACGCGAAGCACGAACTCCGCAACGTGCAACGTGACAATCCAGCGATTCAGCCGACGATGTACGCGCCGTTCCAAGTTCTTGGGCGGCGGCGGCACGCGCACTTCGGCCAGTTGTTCAAACAAGTCGTCCATCATTCACATCCGCAAGACCCGGCGACGTTCATCGTTCGTACTTCGCGGCAATCTTCTCGCGAGCTCGGCTCACGCGCATTTTGCAAGCGCTCACCGAGAGTTCGAAGATTTGCGCGAGCTCTTCATATTCATAACCTTCGGCGTACTTGAGCAGCACCAGCGCACGATCTTCTTCGTCGAGTACGTCGAGCATTTGCACGAGGTCCAAAGCCGCATCGGCCGGCGTTTCGCGGCGTTTGGCGGGCTGTAAATCGAGGTCGGCTCCGGTCGGCACGCCTTCGCGCCGTTGCCGTCGACCGCGACTGCGCCGCAACATGAGGCAGGTTCGCACGGCGATGGCATGAACCCACGTCGAATATTTCGATTCGCCGCGAAACTTGCCGCGTTGCAAAAACAGGGCGACGAACACTTCCTGGGCCGCATCGTGCGCGTCACTTTCGTTGCCGAGCAAGCGGAAGCAGATGCGCCAGATGCGCTCGCGAAAACGTCCGACGAGCGCACTGAACGCGGCGCCGTCGGAACCTTCACGAGCCGCCAGCGCGGCGAGTTCTTCGTCGCTGCGTTCGTCAGGCTGTTCGCCGAAACGGTCCAACGCCTCATCTCCATGGCAACCGCCTCCGACATGTTGCGGAATTTCCTACCCGCAACATCCGTTGCCGTGGTCCAAGAAGGCGTCACGCAATAATGCGCAAGCCCGAGAAAATGCGGCCCAAGCGTAGACCGCACAAAGAGTTAGATCGTCGGCTATCGGAGCCGCCAATCGACCACAAGAGCGGCAAAATCGTCAAGCCGAGTACGACCGCACGGCATCCGCAACCGGAAGCAGATTATTCCGCGCGGCCCGTGTTGAACGTCCGGTCGCCGGCGTCGCCCAGGCCGGGAATGATGAACTTGCGGTCGTTGAGCGTGGGATCGATCGCGCACACGTAGAGCTGCGCCTGCGGAAACTGCTCAACGATCGTGTCGACCCCTTCACGCGAAGCGATAATCGCGAGCAGCTTGACGTTCGGTACGCCCCATTCGCGCAGAGTTGAGAGGGCCGCCACGGCCGACCCGCCGGTAGCCAACATCGGATCGAGAATCAACCCGACGTCGACCGGCCCGGTCGGCGGAATCTTGCTGTAATACTCGACCGGCTTGGCCGTGCGCTCGTCGCGATAGACGCCCAAGTGCCACACCTCGGCTTGTGGAATCAGATCGAGCACCGGATCGACCATGCCGAGACCGGCTCGCAAGATCGGCACCAAGCCGATTGTTTCGCGCAAACGACGGCCTTCGTAATCGCAATTCGGCGTCCGAATCATCGTCGGCTCGTCATGCAGGTCCTTCAGAGCTTCATAAGCCAAGAGCGCGGCTAAGCGGCGCACCAGCGCGCGGAACTCTTCCGGCGAAGTGCGCTCGTCGCGCAATCGCGTCAGGTGATGGCAGACCAAAGGGTGATCCATCTCGAAGACGCCAGGCATGCGTGCCTCCGATTTCTTTGTGCTGACGCGAATCCGGCGAATCGTTTTCTGCGCGGCCATGGCGAATGCCCTCGAACGAAGCGCCGACGAACCTGACGACGGCGTCGCGAATCAGCATAGCAACTCTGCGGCTGCTCGCCAAAAACTGTGGAAAAGTTTGCCGGCGGCGCAAAGCGGAAGAAGCAGAACTGTTAAACTGTGCCGCATTGCGAGCATTTTCCGGCGGGCTAAGTAGCGCACTGAAGCAACGCCGCGGAGCTTCAAGGACATTTGCGGATGGACCCGATCGTTACGAACCCGCTCAGTATCCTAACGTTCATCGTCGCCCCGGCGATTCTCACGAACGCGTCGTCGATCATGACGTTGGGCACGTCGAATCGATTTGCTCGCGCGATCGATCGAGCCCGCGCTTTGTCGGCCGAGTTGCAAGCTTCGGGCGGTGCCGACACTCCGAGCACCGCGATGCGGCGGCGACAATTGCACTTCGCCGAACGGCGCGCGCTGATTCTCGTTCGCGCGCTGACGGCGTTTTACGTGGGGGTCGGAGCGTTCGGCGCGGCCAGCTTGGTGAGCCTACTGGCCGCGGCCTTCTTCATCATTCACCATGACCTGGGCCGACAGATCGCACTTTCCATCGGCATGCTCGCCGGCGTTCTCGGAGTCGGCGGACTCGTCACCGGCTCGATCTTGCTCGTGTACGAAACGAGAATGGCGCTGCGAATTCTGACGGAAGAGACGGAAGCAATGTGCAACCAACACGCCCCGTTTGGCGCGTAACTATCGTTTCCGCCCTTCCACGATGCTGACGCTCGAACGGGTTGGAACCACGCGCGTGAGGTCGAACCCCGCCGAGGCGAACAGTTCGCGGAATTCGGCCTCGGTGCGTTCTTTGCCGCCGGGAATCGTGAGCATCGTGATGTCGAGAAACTTTGTAAACTGCGGGCCGTTTCCCGGCTCGATCACGGAGTCGATCACGAGCAACTTCGCATCGGGCCGCATCACGTTGTGGCAATTTCGCAGAATCGTGCGGCACTCGTCGTCGTACCAGTCGTGGATAATGTGCCGCATCATGTACGCGTCTCCACCGGGCGGGACGCCTTCGAAGAAACTGCCGCCGACGAGTTGCGACCGATCATTCACCGTGGACGCGGCGAACAACGGCCCGGCTCGTTCGACGACGTGCGGCAGATCGTAGAGCACTCCGCGCAAGCCGGGGTTCTTTTCCAGCACCGTGCGAATCACCGTGCCGTTGCCGCCGCCGATATCGACCACCGTGCCGAACTGTGAGAAATCGTAAGCGTCAATCATAGCCGCTGTTTCTGCGCCGTGGATGCCGGTCATCGCTTCGTCGAAGATCGTCGCAGCTTCGCGGTTCTTCGAAAGGAAGTCGAACACCGGCTCGCCGAACACGTGAGCAAACGCAGGCTTGCCCGTTTGCACGCTGTACATCAATTCGCCATAAGCCCGATAGTGCTCCTCGCCCATCATCAGGATCATTGCGCGTTGTGAGCCGGGCCGATTGCGCAGGCATTCTGCGAGCGGAGTAAGACCGAAGCGATGCTCGGCATCTTCGGCGAACACGCCCTTGCTCGCCAAAGCCCGCAGGACGCGGTAGAGAGACGGCCCATGAGTTCCGGTTTGTGCGGCAAGTTCGTCGGCCGTGCGAGACACGTCGGCGACGCGATCGGCGATGCCGAGCTTGGCCGCGACGTAGAGGCATTGCGATACCCAATAGCCGCAAGCCATTTCAAAGATTGCGTAGTTGACGGGCTGCGATGCCGCGGACGAGGGGGAATTGGCGTTCATGAAAACTCAGTAAGCGGGAGTGCGTAGTCTTGTTGCGAGACGGATATGCGTATCGTCGGTACCGACAATCTGTCAAGCGCAGCCGATGAGCGGCAGCTGCGCGACGTTCGACCGGCGGTTTTGCAGCAAAGCTCACAAGTCATTCAGGTTCCCGACCGCCTTGCCTCGTAGTGCGTAGAAACGTTTGCAAAGCCGTAATCGACGACACCGATGGCCGTTCTCGGCTTCGCATTTGCATACGCAGATAAGTCTCAAGACCGGCGTTCGGCACTAGACCTGGGGGAAGTTGTGGCAGCGCCTATTTGTCTTCGCGGGGCAGGCTTTCATCGGCAGGTCGTGACGCTCGCCGTAGGCGCGGCGATCTTGATCGGCGTCGGCGGTTGTCGACCGCAGAATCAGTTTCAACCGCCGCCGCCGCCGAAGATCACGGTGGCGAAACCGCTCCGCCAGGACGTGATCGATACGATCGATTTCACGGGAACCACGCGGCCTATTGCAACGGTCGAGCTGCGGGCGCGCGTCGAAGGCTACTTGGAACGAATCGCCTTCACCGACGGCGCGACCGTGAAAGCCGGCGATCTCTTGTTCGTCATTGAAAAGGCGCCGTTTCAAGCGGCCGTGAACGTCGCGAAAGCCAACGTTCAGAAGGCCGAGGCGGCGCTGCAATTAGCCGATGCGACACTGGCCCGCACGCAGCAACTGGTGACCAATAACGCCGCCTCACAACAGCAGCTCGACGTCGATGCGGCCAATCGGGCTACGGCCGCCGCAGAACTCGCGGCCACGCAAGCCGCATTGACGCAGGCCGATCTGAATTTGGGCTACACCGAAATTCGCGCCCCGATCGGCGGGCGCATCGGCCGGCATCTGATCGACGTCGGCAATCTGGTGCATGCCGAGCAATCTCTCTTGGGCGTGATCGAAAGCATCGCGCCGATCTACGCGTATTTCAACGTGAGCGAGCGCGATCTGCTGCGCTTTATGGACATGATGCGGCAGCACAAGCTCCCCGATCCGACGAAGGAACCGCCGACGCTCTATCTTGGGCTTGCTAACGAGCAGGGCTTTCCGCACGAAGGGCACTTGGACTTTCGCGAACTCGGCGTCGATGCCGGTACCGGTACGATCTTACGCCGCGCCGTTTACGACAACGCCGACCAGACGCTGATCCCCGGGCTCTTCGTGCGCATTCGCGCAGGAGTCGGCCGACCACAAGCGAAATTACTCGTCGACCGCGCGGCCGTCGGAACGGACCAGCGCGGCGATTTCGTGCTCGTCGTCAACGAGAAGAACATCGTCGAGTATCGCACCGTGCGGTTGGGGATTGCCGTCGGAGATTTACAAGTCATTGAAGATGGAGTCGGCGCCGACGATCGTGTGGTGCTCAACGGCCTGCAACGGGCGCGGCCCGGATCTCCGGTGGCGCCGGAAGAATCACAAATCGAACCGCCGTCGAGTAACGACAACCAGCGATTGACCGCTCCCCAGCCGACGGCGACGTCCGCGGCCAAGCCGAGGTCGACCGCACCCGCGAAGAAGCAACCGGACGTGGCCGCCCAATAATACGTTCCTTGATCGGACGAATCCGCCGCTCACAACGCGCACCATGCTTTCCAACTTCTTCATCCAGCGGCCGATCTTCGCGAACGTCATCGCGATTGTCACGATCCTGATCGGCATCGTGGCGCTGCGGGTGTTGCCGGTGGAACAATATCCGGAAATCACGCCGCCGACCGTCCGCGTGTCGGCCACGTATCCCGGCGCCGATGCGAAGGTCGTCTCTGATACCGTGGCTGCGCCGATCGAGCAGCAGGTCAACGGCGTCGAGAACATGCTTTACATGACGTCGACCTGTTCGGCCGACGGTTCGTATTCATTGACGGTTACCTTCGAAATCGGCACAGATCTCGACGACGCTCAAGTGCTCGTGCAAAACCGCGTCGCATTGGCCGAGGCGCTGCTGCCGGAGGAAGTGAAGCGGCAAGGCGTGACCGTGCGGAAACAGTCGACCAACATCATTCAGATCCTCGCGCTCACCTCGCCCGACGACAAATACGACAATCTGTTTCTCTCAAACTTCGCCACGCTCCGCGTTCGCGACGAGTTGAGCCGTGTGCCGGGCGTCGGCGATGTGACGGTGTTCGGTACCGGCAATTACAGCATGCGGGTCTGGCTCGATCCCGAGAAGCTGAAAGCCCGCAATCTGACGACGCAGGAAGTGGTCGCCGCGGTGCAAGAACAAAACGTGCAAGTGGCCGCGGGCCGCATCGGTCAGCCGCCTTCTCCCGACGATCAAGCCTTTCAATACACGGTGACGGTCCTCGGCCGCCTGACCGACGTGGAGCAATTTGAGAACATCATCGTTAAGACCGGCGAAGGGGGACGCAACACGTTTCTCAAAGACGTGGCCCGCGTGGAACTCGGAGCGCAGACTTACGACCAGTTCAATTTGAAGCGCGGCCGGCCGACGGCGAATATCGGCATCTATCAATTGCCCGGCGCCAACGCGCTTGACGTGGCGGAGCAAGTGCGGGCCGCGATGGAACGGCTGAAATCGTCGTTTCCCGAGGGGATTCAATACGAGGTGCCGCTCGACACCACGGCGTTCGTCAATGCTTCGATCCACGAGGTGTATCGCACGTTGTTCGAGGCCGGCGTGCTCGTGTTGGTCGTCATTCTGCTGTTCCTGCAAGATTGGCGCGCCGTGCTAATTCCGGCGACCACCGTGCCGGTGACGATCATCGGTGCGTTTGCGGCGATGGAAGCGTTGGGATTTACGATCAATATTCTTACGCTCTTCGGGCTGGTGCTGGCCATCGGAATCGTGGTCGACGATGCGATCGTCATCGTCGAAAACACGACGCACCACCTCGAACAAGGGATGCCGCCGAAACAGGCCACGATTCAGGCAATGTCGGAAGTGCTGGGGCCAATTATCGGCATCACGCTGGTGCTGTTGGCCGTGTTCATTCCGAGCGCATTTCTGGGCGGCATCACCGGTCGGCTTTATCGGCAGTTTGCGCTGACCATCGCCGCTACGGCTCTGATCAGCGCAATCAATGCCGTAACGCTCAAACCGGCACAAAGCGCGCTCTGGCTCAGGCCGCCGAAGAAGGAAAAGAATTTTTTCTTCCGCGGCTTCAACGCCGCGTACAACGTCGTCGAGCGGGCCTACACGGCCGTTGTACGCGTGCTCGTGCGACACGTCGCAATCGTCGTCGTACTCTTCATCGCATTGGTCGGGCTCACCGGCTGGCTCTATCAGCGCGTGCCGACCGGATTCTTCCCGACGGAAGACCAAGGCTATCTGTTCGTCAGCGTGCAACTCCCCGACGCCGCTTCGCAGCCGCGTACACAAGGCGTGATGAAGCAGATCGACAAAATCCTTAGCGAGAATCCGGCCGTCGCGGATTGGATCACCATCGGCGGGTTGTCGCTCTTAGATAACAGCAACGCCTCGAACACAGGGACGCTGTTCGTAACGCTGAAAGATTGGAGCGAACGAATTCCCCAGGGCCAAACGCTCGACGCCGTCACCAAGGATCTCGGTGCGAAATTCGGCGGCATTCAAGAAGCGATCGTCTTTCCCTTTGCGCCGCCGGCGATTCGCGGCCTCGGCGTGCGTGCCGGATTTCAGATGCAGGTGGAAGATCGGGGGGATGTGGGCATTGCAGAGTTAGCCGGCGTGACGCAGGCGATCGTCGATGACGCACGGACGCAAACCGGTTTGAGCGGCCTGAACACGACGTTCCGTCCGGGCGTGCCGCAGATCTTCGTGGACGTTGATCGCGTGAAAGTCAAAGCGCTCGACGTACCGCTGGCGAGCGTGTTCGCGACGCTGCAGGCCTACTTAGGCTCAACTTACGTCAACGACTTCAACTTGTTCGGGCGAACTTACCAGGTGCGCGTGCAGGCCGAAGCGGCGTTCCGTAGCGAACCGGAAGACATTCGTCAGCTGGAAGTTCGCAATCGACAAGGACAAATGGTGCCGCTAGGCACCGTGGTTAACGTCACGAAGTCGTTCGGCCCGCAGATCATCAATCGGCACAATCTGTACCCTACGGCTTCGATTACCGGCGAGCCTGCGGCCAGTTATAGTTCGGGCGAAGCACTTGACCTCATGGAGCAGATTGCCGGCCGCAATCTGCCGGCCAGCATGGGATACGATTGGGCCGGCATGGCGTATCAAGAAGTGAAGGTTCGTGGCGGCGCGATCGGCATCTTTGGGATGGCCGTGCTCTTGGTGTATCTCGTGCTTGCGGCGCAATACGAAAATTGGTTCACGCCGCTGGCCGTGATCGTCATCGTGCCGCTCGGGTTGCTCGGGGCCGTCGCAGCCGTGGCCTTGCGCGGGCTCGATAACAACCTCTACACGCAAATCGGCATCGTGCTCATCATCGCGTTAGCCAGCAAAAACGCGATTCTCGTGGTCGAGTTCTCGCGCGATCTGCGATTGCGCGGCGACTCGATCTTGGACGCAGCCGTCGAGGCGGCCCGGCTTCGTTTGCGACCGATTCTGATGACGTCGTTTGCGTTTATTCTCGGCGTCGTGCCGCTCGTGATCGCCGACGGTCCGGGAGCCGCGGGCCAGCAAGCGCTCGGCACCGCAGTCTTCGGCGGGATGATTGCGTCGACCGTGTTGACCGTATTCTTCGTGCCGGCGTTCTTCGTCGCCTTCCAATCGCTCAGCGAACGGTGGAAGCCGGTCGTCGTCGAGAAACCGGCCGAAAAGCATGGTACGACGACGGCGCACGAACCGCTGCCGCCGTCGCATCAATTGCCTGCGCCGGCCTAAAAGAGACGCCGGCCGCCGCGCAATCGCTAAAAGCGCACGATTAAGCTACTTCGCGGGCGCCTTCGTCGGCTTCGGGCCTTTGGCTTGCGGCGGTTGGAGCTTGTCTTGCCATTCGAACTTTTGCTTCTCTGCGTCAAACGGCTTGAAGTATGCATCTTCCAGCTTGTCGCACGACCAGAGCAGCCCGCGGGTCACCATGTCGAGATATCGTGGATCGGCACAGGTGTAGCTGTTGTGGCCGAGCGTCGTGGCAAAGACTTTCGTCTTTTCGTTGTACGTGTTCGTCCAAGTGACGACGTATTCCACGTCTTGCTCGGTTCCGTCCTTGGCTTTCACGTGTTGCTTGCCGCGCTGCAGCGGGTGAGCCGTGTCGAACACCTTCAGATTGTTGTAAAGCTCTTCTTGAATCGTCGTCCAATCATTCGAGCCTTTGGAAATAGGATGGCTCGGATCGAGGTTCGTCAGGCGCAATGGGCACTTGCGGACCATGGCCCGACGACTGAATGCCGCAAAACTTGAACCACTCGTCGGTGCCGCTGCGATAACAGTGCATCGCGCAGTGCAGCAGCACGGCCGGCTTGCCGGCCTTGTGCGGGGCGAGCACCTTATCCATCCAGGCTTGTTCCTTGACGTTGGCGAAGCACTCGTCGTGCAGTACGACGTCGTAAGCGTCGGCCCAGGCCGGATCTTCGTAAAGCTTGATCTTGGCATCAGTCGCCGTGCCGCCGTCGTGAACCACGGTGAACTCGACGTGCGCGCGAGCCGCGATGCCGTCGGCGATGATTCGCTTCTGGAAATCGTAGTCGTGGCAGCAACCGCCGACGATGAGCAACGCCTTGAGCGGCTTCGGATCAGCGGCACGGGAAACGCCGGCCGCGAGGGCGACGGCGACGAGTACGAAAGCGGCAAGGCGATGCGACATGACGGTGAGTCCTTAGGGCGTGGGAATGCGCTGTAGAGAACGCCACGGAGAGTGTTCCCTACAGTTTCATCGAGCGGCGTCCACGATAATCGGCCGCCGCGCGGCGTTCAACCGCTCACGCGTCCGGCCGAATGATCACACGCCCCGTCACTCCGCCGTGCAGAATCTTCTCGACCATCGCCGGTACGTCGCGGAGCGTGATTTCATGAGCCAATTCGGCGAGTGCGGCGGGCCGCCATGCCTCGGCCAAATTGTTCCAAATCCGCACGCGTTGCGGCATCGGGCATTCGACGGAGTCGATGCCGGCCAAATCAATGCCGCGGAGAATAAACGGAAGAACGGTGACGGGAATATCGACGCCGCCGACCAGCCCGCACGCCGCGCAGACTCCGGCGCGTTGCAAGCTACGCAGCACGGTGCCAAGCGTCTTGCCGCCGACGGTATCGACCGCACCGGCGAAGCGCGCGGCCAGCAGCGGCTTGTTGCTCTCATCGACGACGTCCGCTCGCGTGAGAATGGTTTTGGCTCCCAGACGCTTGAGAAGTTCGCCCGCCTCGGGCTTACCACTTACCGCGGCCACGTTGTAGCCGAGCTTGGCGAGAATACCGACCGCCAACGATCCCACGCCGCCCGAAGCGCCGGTGACCACGACTTCGCCGCTCGCCGGTTCGATGCCGCGGGCGGCGAGCGCCTCTACGCATTGCGCCGCAGTAAGGCCGGCCGTGCCATAGAGCATGGCGTCGCGTGTACTGAGGCCGTCCGGAAGTTTCACCGCCCAATTCGCAGGTATGCGAATATAGCCGGCCATGCCGCCCCAGGTGTTCTGGCCTTGGTCAAACCCGGTGACCACCACACGATCGCCGGGACGAAATTCGTTCACGTCGGATCGTTCAACGACACCGGATGCGTCAATGCCCGGCACGTGCGGAAACTTTCGCGTGACACCCATGTTGCCGGTCGCGCTGAGGGCGTCTTTGTAATTGAGTGATGAGTAATCGACGCGAACCAGAAGATCGCCTGGCGGGAGTTCAGCTTCGCTGCGAACGGCCACTTCACCGCGGATTCCGGAGGCGTCTTTCGTCACGAGATAGCAAGGAAACGAATCGGCGGGCATCAGCGTAACTCCGGCGGCACAGGCGGCATCGAACTGGGAACGGCAAGAAACAACAAGGTTGTAGCGGGCATAAAACCGGCCTGCTATGGCCCGAGGTTTGCCGTTATCCGATGCTCCGGGATACGTCGGCTCGATGGTTTGACGCTGTCGGCCCGATTCCTATAATTTCCGTTGCAACGGAATCGCATATCTTCAATCACATCAACGGTTTTGGTCTAGGAGTAAGGGTCATGGGCGCCAACACGGTCGATTTTACTGATGCCAACTTCGACGCCGAAGTGCTGCAATCGTCGCAGCCGGTGCTCGTCGATTTCTGGGCGCCGTGGTGCGGTCCGTGCCGCCAGATCGCCCCGATGATCGACGCTTTGGCTGCGGAATATGCTGGCACGATCAAGGTCGGTAAGGTGAACGTTGACGACAGCCCGCAGGCTGCCGGGCAATACGGAGTGCAAAGCATTCCGACGCTGATGATTTTCAAGGGCGGAGAGGTTGTCGATCGCTTTGTCGGCGCTAAGCCGAAGAGCGTGCTGCAAGCGGCGCTCGACGCCGCGAAGTAGTCGCCGGCGAAGAACCTGACGCAGATTGAAGCCGGTCGTAGGCATCTATTGCCGACGACCGGCTTCTTGCTTGCGCAGGCCGTGCTTCCAGCCGGCTGTTGCTCCGCTTCTAGCCGGCAAGAGCACAGCCGGCGGCGGCAAAGTTTCGTCAAATTCTCCAAGCCGCCGTAAACTTGCGGCCGCCGCCTGCCGATCAATGCACCGTTAAACTCTGCCGATTTTGACGAAGGTAACGTCCGTCGAGCGATGCTCGACGAACGAGGACCGCCGGCAAACGAGCGATTGCGAGGTGCAGGCATGGCGTCGTACAAGCGGATTCTCGGCGGTTGGGCGCGGACTGATTCGTCGCAGGGCGACGTGCCCGCAGGCGGGCCGTTGCCCGTGGTCGGACGACGATTGGAGTCGCCGCACGAACCGTCGCCGCCGCACCTGCTGGAAGGCCCGGCCGTCGAACGCCCGCGTGAGGAAGCCCAAGCACGGGTCGAGAACGAGCCCGAAGATCATCGCCGCCAATCGGCTCGTAATCCGACGGTCGAAGTCGACCTGGAAGCCGTCGAGCAACTGCGTCATCAAGCGCGGCAATTGGCGGTTCATTTGCGCGAAAAACAAGACGAACTGGATCGTCGCGAAGCGGAGTGGCAAGCGCAGCTCGCGGCCTTCGACAATCAGCGCCGTTCCGCGCAGGTTTGGTATCTGCAACGTTGCCGCGAACTGGAAGATCGCGAAACGGCGATTCCGATTCGCGAGCGCGAATTGGCCAATCAGCGCGAGCTATTGATTGCGGCCGAGGCGGCTTCGGTGCAGGTGCGGCAGAACGACGAAGCCGCGCTAGTGCGTAAAGCCGAGGCTTTGGAAATCCGAGCGACGGCGCTGATCGAAAAAGAATCCGAGTTGGAGCAGCAGACGCTCCATGCGGCTTTGGAAGCGGCCGCACGTCGTCACGCGGCAGCGGAAGTCGATGCGCGGCGTCAGGAGCTTCAAGCCGAGATCGATCGCTTGCGCGATCAAGAGGCCGAGCTGGAATTGCGCCGTGCGGCCGTCGAACGGCTGCAGAACGAGCCGAGCCGATATCAAGTCGAACTGCAGAAGGAACTCAACGGCCGCGTCGAGTCTTTCGATGCACGCGAAGCGGCCGTCGTGGAACAAGAGGAGAATCTGAAACAAGCGATGCTCGAGTGGCAGCGATTGCGCGGAGTTGAATGAAGAACGGGAGCGATTGGCCGCGCAGCAACGACACGACCGACTCGAGCTGGCCGAATTGCGACGCCGTGCGGAAGCCGAAGCGACCGAGCGCCAAACGGCGCTCGAACGCAAGAGCGAAGAGCTCGACTTCCGCCGCGCCGCAATTCGCCGCGAACAAGAGGAGCTAGCCGCGACCCAGCATGAGACGCTGGAGATGCGGCTGGCCGCCGAGGAACTGTGGACGCGGCTTTCGGGTACGTTGCCGACCGCCGCGCTGACCGAGCAAATGGCTCGCATCCGCTCGCGACTCGGCGAGCAATATCGCATCGTGCAGACCGATCTCGCCGCCCAAAAGGCGGAACTCGAAGCCTTGTGCGCCGATCTGGCCGCCGAAGGAGAACGATTGCGCTTTCAAACGGCGGAACTACACCGTTGGGCCGAAGCGCGGCACGAAGAGATCGAACGCCAAGCCGCCTTCCTCACCGGCCGCGAAGCCGAACTCGAACGCCAAGACGGGGCACTCTATCAACGCTCGCAAGCTTGGCGACAAGAGCGGTTTCAATTGGAACAAAAGGTTCGCCGTCTGCAAGGCGAAGTACGACGCGCCGCGGCCGCCTAGCCTAAGCCCGTTCGACCGAGAACGGGATCACTTGCGCGATGTCTTGCTTGCCGGCCGCGAGCATGACGATTCGATCGAAGCCTAGTGCGCAGCCGGTGCAAGCCGGTAGCCCGTGACGCATGGCTTCCAACAGCCGACTTTCTTCGGGAAGCTTCGGCTTGCCGTCGGCGGCACGGAGCCGATTGTTTTCCGCGTTGCGAAGGCGCAGTACGTCGGCATCGAGTAGTTCGTGATAACCGTTGGCCAGTTCGAGCCCGGCGACATAGAGTTCGAAACGCTCGGCGACCGGCGGCGTTTCTTGTCTTACTCGGGCCAACGCGGCTTGCGACGGCGGATAGTCGCAAAGAATCGTCGGTCTCTCGGCGCCAAGATACGGTTCGACCAGCGACGTGAGCAGAAGATCGAGCCAAGCGTCGCGGTCGGCCGGCGAATCCGCTCGGTCAAACGCGGCCGCGGCCTCAGGCACTCGACGCCGTGCCGCCTCGGCGACGGCGTCGTCCGCGGCCGTCAGCGGATCAATACCGACGTGGCGCAAGAACGCATCACGATACGTCGTGCGTTCGGCCGTACCGCGGCCGAGCAGCGTTTCACACAGATCGCTCAAGAGCCGCATCCCTGCGTCGTAGTCGTCGTCACGACGATACCATTCGACGATCGTGAATTCGGGATTGTGCCGAGCGCCGCGTTCGCCTTGACGAAAGGCATGCGTAATCTGGTAAATCGCCGCGCCGCCGGCCGCCATGAGCCGCTTCATGGCGAATTCGGGCGAGGTTTGTAAATAGAATGTTCGCGTCGGGCCGAGACCTTCGAGACGAGTTTCGAGCGGATCAAGGTGCCGATCGACGACCGTATCGGCCGAGAGGATCGGCGTTTCGACTTCGAGAAAGCCGCGCTCGTCGAAGAACGCACGCGTCCGCCGGAGCAACTCGGCCCGCAGTCGCAGAGTCGGCCAGTCGGCTGTGGGAAGGAAGGTCATGCGCGAAGCTTACTTCGCCGCGGCGTACTTTTCGGCGTATTCAAGAACCCAAAGGTCGACGGCTTCGCGGAGCGGTTGAGCATCGGCTTCCGCCAGCTTTTGATACTGCGAACGGGCGAACACTTCCTTGTTGCGAATGGTTCCCTTCGCCGTAATTTCGATGACATGCGCGGGCGAATACGGCCGGACGGTCACCTCGAGCCGGCTATAGTTGCTGCGCCGCGAACCTTCGCCGAGGACGACGTCGTCGCGAAAACAAGCCGCGCCCCAACCGCGATCGCCGACGATCGACTCCCAGCGAAAGCCGGGAAAGTGGTCGGGAAGCTTAAGCAGACACTTCTCGATGTGATCGGCCAGTTCCAGACGGAGCGACGAGTGCAGCCGCTTGAACTCTTCTTCCGTGAGCGCTCGACCGGCCGCTTCGCGATCTTGGGCTTCGCGGGCCTTCTCGCCGCGGGCAATCGCCTTTTGTAAGCGCTCCTCAAAGTCCATCGCAGGAAAGTTCCTCGCCGCCGTGAATGTTACGTGGGTCGTCCGGCGTTATTCTACGCCGAAGAGCCGCCGTCGGGCGACGTGGGACTTTTCGCGGCCGGGGCCGATTCCGACGCTTCTTGAACTTCCGGCTTCACCGGAGTGACCGGCGTCGGCTCCGTCGCGGCCTTTGCTTCGCCGGCTGGCGCCGAAGGCGGTGCTGCGGCAGGCTCCGGCGCATTGACGTTGATAAACTGCTTCAACTCGCCGAACGACTGCAGATAAGCGCGGCCTTGAGCCTTGGCTTTGGTGAGCTTCGCCGGCGGAGGAGGCGGAGCCTTTTTCTTGGCTTCTTCCAACGCGGCTTCAGCTGCCGCGACGTCGGCCGATTGTTCGTCGTCGCGCCGTGACGGACGTCGATCACCCCGACGACCGCCTCCTTCGGGCTTGCCGCCGAAACGTCGTCCCCCGTCGCCGCCGCGACCTTGGCCTTGCGACGCGCCGTCGCGCGAGCCTGCTCCGCGGCCCTGGAACCCGCCGCGACCTTGCCCGCCCTGGCCTTGCGCACGGCCGCCGCCTTCGCGCCCCTGGCCGCCGTCACGACCTTGACCGCCGCGCGGCCGATCGCCGCCGCGACGTTCGCCGTCCGCCGAGCCGTCGCGTTTTTCGTCAGCCCGTTTTGCGCCGGAGGAATCATCGTCAGCGACACGCGGCGACGCTGCTTGTCTACCTGCAACACCCAAACCTTGACGATGTCGCCGACAGACACGACTTCGTGCGGGTCCTTTACGTACTTATCCGCCAAGTGGCTGATGTGTACGAGGCCCGCAGTCCTTGAGACCGATGTCGACAAACGCGCCGAAGTCGACGACGTTGAGCACCGTACCGCGGAGTTCCATGCCCGGCTGCAAGTCGTCGAGCTTGAGAATGCCTTGCTTGAAGATCGGCGGCGGCAGGCTATCGCGCGGGTCACGACCCGGACGCGTGAGTTGCGTGATGATGTCGTGCAACGAAAGCGTGCCGACGCGAAGCTGCAGGGCCATGCGCTGCAGATCGATGCCGCGAGACTTCTCGGAAATCTTGGCGACCTGCTCCTTGTCGGCCAAGTCGGCAGGCTTCGCGCCCAATTGCTCTAGTACGCGTTCGGCCGTTTCATAGCTTTCCGGGATGGATCCAAGTGCCGTCGAGCGGTTCGTCGCCGCCGCTGATCTTGAGGAACCCGGCCGCTTGCACGAACGCCGCATCGCCGATGCCGCTCACTTCCTTCAACTGCTCGCGGGTCTTAAACGGCCCGTTGCGCCATGCGATAGTCGTAAATGCGTTGGGCCGTCAGTTGATTCAGACCCGACACGTAGCGCAGCAGCGACGGACTGGCCGTGTTCAGATCAACGCCGACGTAATTCACGCACGCTTTCGACGACGCCGTCGAGCGAATCCCGTAGATGCTTGGCCTTCACGTCGTGCTGATAGAGGCCGACGCCCAAACTGTTGGGCTCGATCTTCACCAGCTCGCTGAGCGGATCTTGCAACCGGCGGCCGATAGACACGGCTCCGCGCACGGTGGCATCACAATCGGGAAATTCCTCGCGTCCCAACGGGCTCGCCGAGTAGACGCTCGCGCCGGCCTCGCTGACGATCACGTACGACACGCCCGCACCGACGAGATCGGTCGTCAGCATTTCCGCGACGAACGTCTCGGTCTCGCGACAGGCGGTGCCGTTGCCGATGACGATGACCGAAAGCTGTTTGTCTTTGACGACTTCGACCAGCTTGGCCTTGGAACCGGTGCGGCGTTCGGCGTTGCCGACGATAAAGAGTACGCCGTACTCAAGCAGGTTGCCGAACTCGTCGAGAGCCACCCATTTGCAGCCGCTCTTGAATCCGGGGTCGAGGGCCAACAAGCGACGCTCGCGGACCGGCGGCTGCAGCAACAAGTTGCGCAGATTCTTGGCGAAGACTTCGACGGCATGCGTTTCAGCTTCGTCCGTCGACTCGCGGCGCAGTTCGCGCTCCAGGCTGGGCAACACAAGACGATGCAAGGCATCGCGCCCGCAGCCGCGAAGGAACTCGGCGTGCGGATGGCCGGCGGGAACGAGCAATTCGTCGACCACGCGCTCCATAGCCGCGGTGTCGGAATCGATCCGTACGCGAAGGATCTTCGCCTTCTCGCCGCGGTTAATCGCGAGCACGCGATGCGGCGGCAGCTTTGAGACCGATTCGGCGAATTGGAAATAGTCGCGGAAGGCGCGCTGCAATTCGGCCGCACGACGTTCGGCCTTCGTCAGCACCTTCTTCGGCTTCTTTTCTTTCTTCTTCTTAGGAGGCTTTTGTTCGGCTGCGGCGGTCGGCAGCGCCACGGTTTCCGAAACGGAGGCCAGCGGGCTATCAACGACGGTCGACGCCGGCAGAGCTTCCGCAGCGGCGGAGACCGGAACGGCCGTATCCACCGGCGGTTCGGTCGGATCTACATGCGCCCCTTCTTCTTCCATGTCGGAAGCTTGTAATTCTTCCGGCGTTTCCACCGCGTCGAAGTGCGGCGTTTCGACGTCGGCCACGGCGTCGGCTACGAAGGCCTCTTCCTGCGACAATTCCGCCGCGGAGTCGTCTTTCAGGCCGGCGAAAAGCGGCTGGGCGACGTCGTCGGCTTGTTGCTTAGCCTTGTCTGCCGACTTCTCGGCCTTTTCCCCGGCCTTATCATTCGACTTTTCTGCCGGCTTCACTTCCGGCTCGACGGCCGTGGTCGCAAGCTTGCCCGATTTCTCAAGAATTGAACGGACGCGCCCGCGGAAGTCGGCCCGTTCGCTGAAGAGCTCGGCCAAAATGTGGCCGGCGCCAAGCAAAGCGTCGGCGGCAGTCGGCACTTGCTTATCGGAGTTGACGAAGTCGCGAAGCCGGGCGTCGAGGTCGGCGGCCAGCGGATCGGCGGCCAGGATTTCCAACGCCAGCGGTTCGAAACCTCGCGAGCGGGCCGTTGTGGCGAGCGTTTGCTTCTTCGGCTTGTACGGCAGGTACAAGTCTTCCAAACGGCGCACGGTTTGCGCCGCTTCGATCGCCTTCGCGAATTCCGGCGTCAGCTTGCCTTGCGACTCGATCGAGCGAAGGATCGTTTGCTTGCGCTCGACGAGTAGGCGCTGCTTCGAAACGCGATCATGGATCGCGACACGGCGTCTTCGTCGAGCCCGCCGGTTTGGTCTTTGCGGTAGCGCGTGATGAAAGGAACGGTGTTCCCTTCGTCCAGCAGCTTGACGGCGGCTTCGACGCGCGGCTGCGGCAGGTTCAGAGCCTTAGCGATCGGAGCCAGATCGATCGCGACGGGAGATTCGATGCTCGGGAGAGACATGTCGCCGGGGCGGCGACATAAGGCGGAGGATAGCGATGCCGGCAACGGAACGCCGCTCAAGATACTGTGACCTTGGCCGAGGGTTCCGGCCTAAGACCGGAACAGGTTTCCTTGCCGACTACGCGCTCGTGACGCGATGGCGCGATTCCGATCGAACCGCTTCGCTGAGAGCCGCCCCATGCTCCTTAAATGATTGACTGCGAGAGACTTAACGACTTGGCAATCTAGGCGTTGCCCCGGGCACTGTCAAGCGACCGTGACGACGGCGACGCTTGCGAAATTGCAGGCATATTCATCGACATCGCGGCGGGCGTTGCGGTTCGCTCGCGGAAGTCGCACCGCGCAACTTCGACGCCGGCAGCGCCGACAAGAAAACTTCACGAAATTCTAGGAATCGCCGAAGTCCCGGTGCGCGGCAGGTCGATAACAGCGTCGCCGCAGTGAAATCGGCGAAATGCGTTTTTCGCGAACATGGGATGCTCGCGAAAACGCCGAGTCGGAGATGCCTCCGCCGCCGTCGCTGCCCAACCACGTTGCGAGAAGGGATGCTTCGCTCATGGCCAGAACTCAATTGCGCGTCTTCCGCGGTCCCGAGTCGTTTGCTCACGCCGAAGTCGAGCAAGAAGCCAACACCGTGACGGTGTCGTTCGGCGAAATCTATCCGCTGTTGGCCGATGCGGTGAACAACCGTCGTACGTGGCTGAAGGACTTCGCTCACGACGACGTGACGATTCCGACGGACCTTTACGAAGTGCTGCTGGCTTATCAGTTCAGCCGCCGGCCGTCGGCGTAAGTTCGGACTTGGCTTCGGTCTTGGATTCGGGAAGGCGCAAGGCGGCCGGTCGTTGGCGACCAAGCCGCTTTTCAACGCCGCTCTTGAGCCTAGAGCCCCGAACGGCAGCGCTCGCCGTTGTTCTTTTCGGCGACGTCGGCATACCATGGGACGAGCGACGACAGTCGCTTGCCCAAGGAGGAGCCGCAACTATGAGTTCTCAAAATCCGCAAGAGAATCCGCCCCCGTTTGATCCAAGCGGGTCGATTCGCGGAGCGTTCGTTCAACCCGATATGCCCGGCGGCCCCGCGCCGCGAAACCGGATCGAACCGGTCGGCGGGCAGGAACGAATTGCCGATCTGATCGCCGTGCTCAAGGAAACGGTCGATAAGATGTCGACGGATCAGATGAGCCGCGGCGACTTGAAGATCATCAGTCGCACGGTGCGTGAACTGCGCTATGCGTTCAAGGTGTTTGCGCCGTATCGACGCAATCGAAAGGTCACCGTGTACGGCTCGGCGCGCACGAAGGAGAGCGACCCGGCGTATAAACAAGCCGTGGCGTTCGGCCAAGCGATTGCGGCGCAGAAATGGATGGTCGTGACCGGCGCCGCCAGCGGAATCATGGAGGCCGGGCATGTGGGCGCGGGGCGCGAGGCCTCGATGGGCGTCAACATCATGCTGCCGTTCGAGCAAGGCTCGAACCCCATCATCGCCGGCGATAAAAAGCTGGTGCACATGAAGTACTTCTTCACGCGCAAGCTGATGTTCGTGAAAGAGTGCGACGCGCTGGTCTGCTTCCCCGGCGGCTTCGGCACGCTGGACGAATTCACCGAGATCGTCACGCTGCTGCAAACCGGCAAGCGCGATATGGTGCCGATCGTGCTCTTAGACGCCGTCGGCGGCACCTATTGGCATGACTTCATGGTCTTCGTCAAGAAGCAACTCTTCGACGGACGGATGATCTCGCCGGAAGACATGTCGCTCTTCAAGGTGACGGAAAACGTCGATGAAGCAGTGCGCGAGATCGTCGGCTTCTTCTCCACGTACCACAGCATGCGGTACGTGCACGATCGCCTGGTGCTGCGGCTGCAACATGCCCCCACCACGGCCCAGATGGCGACGATCAATCACCAATTTGCCGACATCTTAGCCTCGGGGCAGTTTGAATTGCTCCGCGAGCCGATGGAAGAAGAACGGGACGAAGTGGATTTGCTCCACATGCCGCGGCTGCTGATGCACTTCAATCGCCGCAGCTTGGGGCGACTGCGCCAGCTCATTGATTGGCTGAATACGAACTGCCGCGGGAAATAAAGGCCGGCACCCAACGGCTACTTCTTTTCGCTCAGCACCTTCCACACCTTGGGCGGCGACATCGGGCATTCGCTCATCCGTACGCCGACCGCTTTGTAAATCGCATTGGCGAGCGTCGCCGGAGGCGGCACGATCGGCGTTTCGCCCACGCCGCGCACGCCGTACGGATGATCGGGATTGGCGACTTCGACGATGATCGCGTCGATCATCGGCAGGTCCAGCGCCGTCGGCAGGCGATAGTCGAGGAAGCTGGCGTTGCGCATCCGGCCGACGTCGTCGTAGAAGTACTCTTCGTTGAGGCCCCAGCCGATGCCTTGTACCGCGCCTCCTTGAAGCTGCCCTTCCACGTAGCTTGGGTGAACCGCTTTACCGGCGTCTTGCACGACGGTGTATCGCAGCACCTTGGTCTTGCCCGTGTCGGGATCGACTTCGACGTCGGCAATGTGGACGCCGAAGCCGTTCGTGGCGTTGGCCTTCGGCTCGACCGCCGCGCGGGCCACGATCGGCTCGCCCGTGGCATGCAGCTTCACGGCAAGCTCCTTAAAGCCCTGCGACGTGCCGTTCTTGCTAAACACGCCGTCGGTGAACGTCACTTCCTCGGGTTTGCATTCCCAAAGCTCGGCCGCACGATGTGTCATCTGCCGGATGATGTCTTGCGCGGCTTCATATGCCGCCCAACCGGTGGCAAACGTGACGCGGCTGCCGCCCGTGACGTCGGTGTAGCCGACGCTGTCGGTGTCGACGACCTTCGGCACGACGTCTTCCGCACGGATGCCGAGCGGCTCGGCAAGTTGCATCGCGATCGAAGCGCGCGAGCCGCCGATGTCGGTGCTCCCTTCCAACAGGTTGACGGTGCCGTCGGAGTTGACCGTCGCGGCGACGCTCGATTTCAAACCCGCGTTAAACCAGAAGCCGGCCGCGACGCCGCGACCGCGGTTCGGGCCTTCGAGTTTGCTACGGTAATGCGGAGAATTTTTGGCGGCTTCGAGCGTTTCGATGAAACCGATTTTAGGGTAGACCGGGCCGTCGACGCGGCGCGAGCCTTGCTTCACCGCATTCTTCAAGCGGAACTCGATCGGATCGAGCCCCAGTGTTTCGGCGAGCTCGTCAATCAGTTGCTCCGCAGCGAACGCGGCTTGCGTCGCGCCCGGCGCGCGATAGGCGGACGATTGCGGCTTGTTCAGTACGACGTCGTAGCCGTCGACGACGGCGGCCGGATATTCGTAACAGCTGAAGACGCACATGCAGCCGGGGCCGATGATACCCGCGGGATACGCGCCGGCATCGTAAGCCATCCAAGCTTCGCCGGCGGTGAGCTTGCCGTCGCGCGTTGCGCCCGATTTTCACCTTGATGTAACCGCCGGGCGTCGGGCCCGTGGCTTGAAACACGTCGGCCCGATCCATTTGGATCTTCACCGGCCGACCGCTCTTCTTGCTCAACAGCGCCGCGACCGGTTCTAGATAAACGCGAATCTTGCCGCCGAAGCCCCCGCCGATTTCGCAGGGAATCACGGTGACCTTTGAGACCGACAATCCGAAGATTTCCGCCGTCTGCTGCCGCGCGGTGAACGAGCCTTGAGTGGCGGTCCACACGGTGATGCGGCCGTCTGCGTTCCAATGGGCCACGGAGACGTGCGGCTCGATGTAGCCTTGATGCACCGTCGCGAGTTTGAACTCCCGCTCGACGACGACGTCGGACTTCGCGAAGCCGGCTTGCACGTCTCCCATTTCGAAGTGCAGGTGCTTGGCGATGTTCGTGCCCTTGTCGCCGGGCTTGCCGAGTTCGTCTGTCACCAACTCCGGATGCAGCACCGGAGCTTCCGGCTTCATTGCGTCGAGCACCCATGTCACCGACGGGAGCACTTCGTACTCGACCTTGATCAGCTTCAAAGCTTCTTCCGCGATATGGCCGCTCGTCGCCGCCACGGCCGCAACGGCGTGGCCTTTGTAATAAACCGTGTCACGGGCCAAACAATTCGTCACCAAGTCGGCAAGATTCACCATGCCTTCGCCGAGCTCGGCGATCTTATCTTTCAGATGTGGGAAGTCCTGCCCGGTGACCACCGCACGCACGCCCGGCAATTTCTCGGCGGCCGAGATATCGATCGACTTGATTCGCGCATGTGCATGGGGGCTGCGGAGAATCTTCCCCTGCAACATGCCCGGCAGATTCACGTCGTTCGTATAAACGGCACGACCCGTGACCTTGTCGACGCCGTCGTGACGAATGGGGCGAGTTCCGATGACTTTGAACTTCTGCGACATGAGCTTTAACTCCGCAAGGTCTGCGGTTGTGCTGGTATTGGAAGAAAAGGAGATGACGGAGATGAGAAGGGGATATTGGAAATGAAGGAATCGAGGAGGCGGAATAGTGCGCGAGTAGCAGCGTCGGCCGCGACTGCTATTTCTTCTATTTCCCCCATTCCCTTCTCTTCTCTTCTCTCGTGAAAGAGAAGCCATTACTTGGCGTCAGCGGCCGCGAGCACAGCTTTGACGATCTTGTCGTAGCCGGTGCAGCGGCAAAGGTTGTTCGAGAGTTCAAAGCGGACTTGCTCTTCCGTCGGCTTCGGGTGTTTCTCGAGCAATGCCTTGGAAGCGACGATGAAGCCGGGCGTGCAGATGCCGCACTGCAGCGCGGCTCCTTCAAGGAAGCATTGTTGCAAGGGATGCAACTTGCCGACTTCGCCGACCCCTTCGATCGTCGTGATCCGGCACCCTTCGGCTTCGACTCCAAGCATGAGGCAACTGTTCACCGGCCGGCCGTCAACCAGCACGGTGCAGCTTCCGCAGTTGCCGTTGTTGCAACCTTCCTTCGTGCCGGTCAGGCGGACGACGTCGCGCAGCACTTCGAGAAGGCTTTGTCGAGCTTCACAAAGAAACTCGGTGGTCTCGCCGTTGATCGTCGCCGTAACGTGATGTTTTTTCGACATAAGTATTTTCGAGCTAGAAAGGAATCACCGCGCAGACAAGCGACTTTTGGTTCGTGGTTTCGGATTCATGGAATCACAAACCCGAAATCAACTCTGCCTAGCTCGCTCCGCCGCTTTCGCCAGCGATCGCGCTACCAGCACGCCGACCAAATGCACGCGATATTCCGCCGGGCCGCGCATGTCGCTGATTGGCTTGGCAATCTTGCGGGCCAGTTCACCGGCTTGTTGAAACACGGCTTCGTCCGTCGGCTTTCCCGTAAGGAAGTCGCCGGCTCCGGCGGCGTACTGCGGCGTCGGCGCCACGGCTCCGACTCCAATCCTTGCCCGTTCGATCGTCTTGCCGCTGGAGTCTAGCTGCAGCCAAACGCCTGCCCCCACTACGGCAATGTCCATCTCGTTGCGCGGGATAAACCGTTGATAGTGGCTTCCCGAGTGCTTCGCCGGCGGGGCGAACTCCAAGGCCGTCAGCAGTTCACCCTTCTTCAAAGCGTTGCGGCCGGGCGCCGTGCAAAACTCGGCGACCGGCAAAGTCCGTCGGCCGTCGGGTCCGGCGATATGGCACTTCGCATCGAGCGCGATCAGCGCGGGAATCGAATCGGCCGCCGGCGACGAATTGCACAAGTTGCCGCCGATGCTGGCCCGGCTTTGGATCTGCCAGCCGCCGATGATGCGAGCCGCATCCGCCAAAGCCGAATAAGCTTTTGACACCGCGTCGTTTTCGTAAATCTGATAGCACGGCACGCTCGCGCCGAGCGACAGGCCCTTAGCCGGCGAGAAGTCGAGCTTCGTCAGCTCAGCGATCTTTTTGACGTCGATGACCAGATCGGCCTCGCGTAAATGTTCGCGAAGCTGCACCAGAATGTCCGTGCCGCCGGCAAGCAGCTTGGCCCGATCACCGCGGGCCGCCAGCAGGCTCACGGCCTCATCGACGGAGTGGGCCGCGGCGTATTCGAAATCTTTCAAAGCGGTAGGCTCCCTGGCAAATTCGGCTCGGGAAACAGCGTGATTGGAAGCCTCGCGCCGGGCGATGTCAAGTTTGCCGAGTTGGCGACGGCGCGCGGCGAGCGATACAATATGGAATGCGGTGAAACTCGCCCGTTCGACGCCGCACTCGCCTCGCGCATCAACTTCGGCAACGCCCCGCTCTGTGGAGATAGGTCTCATGGCTACGATCGAGAAAGCGCCTTCGCGCAAAGCTCCGGAAATTCGCCAGACGGAATGCTTCATCGGTGGACGCTGGACGCCGAGCCAAAGCGGAAAGACGTTCGAAACGTTGAACCCCGCGACCGAGGAAGTCATCGCAAATGTCGCCGAAGGGGACGCCGAGGATATCGACCAAGCCGTAAAGGCGGCGCGCAAGGCGCTGGAGCAAGGTCCGTGGTCGAAGATGGACGCGCGCGACCGCGGTCGGCTGCTCTTAAAACTTGCCGACCTCATGGAGGCCGAACTCGACGAACTCGCCGCACTTGAAACGCTGGACAACGGCAAACCGATTCGCGACGCCAAGGCCGCCGATCTGCCGCTGGCCATCGATTGCCTGCGGTACTACGCCGGCTACGCCGACAAGATTCACGGCCAAACCATTCCGGTGCGCGGCAACTATTTCACCTACACGCGCAAAGAGCCGGTCGGCGTCGTCGGCCAGATCATCCCGTGGAATTTTCCGATCCTCATGGTGGCTTGGAAGTGGGGGCCGGCGCTGGCCACCGGTTGCACGATCGTGATGAAGCCCGCCGAGCAAACGCCGCTCACCTGCTTGCGGCTGGCCCGACTCGCGCAGAAGGCCGGTATTCCCGACGGCGTGATCAACGTCGTTCCCGGCTTCGGCCCGACGGCCGGCGCGGCTTTGGTCAAGCATCCGGGGGTCGATAAGATTGCGTTCACTGGCAGCACGGAAGTCGGCAAGATCATCATGCGCGACGCCGCCGCGACGATGAAACGCGTGACGCTGGAACTCGGCGGCAAGAGCCCGAACATCGTTTTCGACGATTGCGATCTCGATGCGGCCGTGGCGGGTTCGCACTTCGGCCTGTATTTCAACCAAGGCCAATGCTGCTGCGCGGGGAGCCGGCTCTTCGTGCAAGAAAAGGTTCACGATCGATTCGTCGACAAGATCGTGGCTATTAATAAGTCGCGCAAGCTCGGTGATCCGCTCGATCCCACGACGGAACAAGGCCCGCAGGTCGATCGTGAGCAGTTCGACAAGATCATGGGCTACATCGAGACCGGCAAGAAGGAAGGAGCCGGCCTGCTGAGCGGCGGCAACCGTTTCGGCCAGCGCGGCTTCTATGTGGAGCCGACGCTCTTCACCGGCGTGAACGACGACATGACGATCGCTCGCGAAGAGATTTTCGGCCCGGTGATGTCGATCTTGAAGTTCAAGGATCTCGACGAAATCGCGGCCCGAGCGAACAACACTAGCTACGGCTTGGCCGCGGCCGTATGGACTCGCGACGTGCAGAAGGCTCACACGTTGGCCGCGAAACTCCGCGCCGGAACGGTCTGGGTCAACTGCTACGACGTCTTCGACGCCGCGGCGCCGTTTGGCGGCTTCAAGATGTCCGGCCTCGGCCGTGAGCTCGGCGAGGCGGCTCTGTCGAACTACTTGGAAACGAAAACGGTGACGGTGAGCTTGGGCTAAACTTTGCCGCCGCTTGCCGACGTTTCTCCCTTAACTTTTGCTTGAGAATCTCTCGCTCGAGGTCACGGTATGCGCAGTTTGCTCTCTTTGATCCTATCGATTGCCCTGGCGTACTCGGCTTGCGTGGTTTCGGCCGCCGAGCCGCTTAAGGTGCTCATCGTCGACGGCCAAAACAATCACAATTGGCAAGGCACCACGCCGGTGATGCAGAAGTACTTGGAGGGCTCCGAACAATTCAAGGTTGACGTCGCCACGTCGCCGTCGAAGGGCCAAGACATGGCCGGCTTCAAGCCGGAGTTTTCCAAGTACGACGTCGTACTCCTCAACTACAACGGCGACAATTGGTCGAAGGAGACGCAACAAGCGCTGGTCGACTATGTTCACGGCGGCGGGGGGCTGGCCGTGATTCATGCCGCCAACAATTCGTTCTCCGGTTGGCCCGAGTACAACCGCATGATCGGCTTGGGGGGCTGGGGCGGACGCAATGAAAAGAGCGGGCCGTACGTTCGCTTTCGCGACGGCAAAATCGTCCGTGACGAATCCGCCGGGCCCGGCGGTCATCACGGCAAGCAGCACCCGTTTCAGGTCGTCGTTCGCAACGCGGAGCATCCGATCACGCGCGGCATGCCGACGACCTGGCTCCACGCACAAGACGAACTCTACGACAAGCTCCGCGGGCCTGCCGAAGCGATCGATGTGTTAGCCACAGCCTACGCCGACCCTGCGACCGGCGGCAGCGGCGAACACGAGCCGATGATCTTCACCGTAACCTACGGCAAAGGCCGCGTGTTCCATACGCCGATGGGGCATAGTCCTGAGACGATGCACTGCGTCGGCTTCATCACCACCTTGCTGCGCGGCTGCGAATGGGCGGCAACCGGCGATGTGAAGTCGAGCGAAGTGCCGAAAGATTTTCCTAAGGCCGATGCCGCGAGCATCCGCGGCGGTCGTTTTGAATAGCGACGTCAGATTCGCACGGTAATCCGCTGCCGCCAAAGCCAAACGCAGACGAGCCATAACACGGCAAGCACCGCCGCGCTTTCGTATAGCGGTTGATACGCGCTCGCCGCGCCCCCGAAAAGCTCCGGGTTGATCGCCGTACCGGTGCGTTGCGAAATCTGCTCGGCCGCGTAGCGGTAGGGGATCGCGAGATGCGTGTAGAGCACGCGCAGCGTCCATGGCTTCAGCAGTTGCGACATCATGTAAACCACGATCGAGTTCACGCCGACGACGGCCAGCGGCAGCGACAAGCGTCGCCAACCCCAATGGTCGAACACGAGATAAAACAGCGCGAGCATCCAGATCACCAGACCGCCGGAAGCCAGCGCCCAACTCGGCGTCCAAATTCGTTTAACGATCGGACAGACTCCGGCGTAGTGCAAGCCGGCGCCGACGACGACGCACGCCGCTCCGACGGCCAGCATGACGACGAGCTTGTCGCCCGACGATCGCCGCATCGAGCGCAGCAACTCGCCGATCATCAATCCTAAAAGCATCGTCGCGATCGACGGCACAAAGTTCAGCGTCGCGTATCCGCCGGGATTGAACTCAAACTTAGCCTTCTCAACGGCCTCGGCCGTGCGTGCGGCGTACGCTTCGTCGGTTTCTCCTTCATCACGTTTCGGCGGCGACGTGCGCGGAAACCGGTTCAACAAGTCGCGATCGACGGCGGCGGCGAAGTTCACGTTCTTCGACCAGTGTCCTTGAAAGCCGGGCAACACGGCCTCGACTTGCTCTTCCGGCTTCACGCCGACCGTCGCGTAGTCGAAATTCTCCGGCGGCAGCGGGTGCCGCACGAACGCGAACCAAGTGAGGCCGAGAATCAGCGCCAGCACGATCCCCTGCACCCATACGCCACGATTCACCAGGAGAAACACGAACCAATATCCGAGCCCGATTTGCGCGAGCACGTTCACGAACGAAAACACGGTGTACGGACCGTTGCCGCCGGTCGGGTTGTTTAAAAACACGCCGAGCGCGATCAGCACGACGCAGCGCAGCAGCATGTGCCAGAAACGCGAGAAGTACGAATCGCCGCGGGCCGCACGCCGCGCGTAGGAATACGGCAGTGCGACTCCCACCATGAACATAAACGCCGGTTGGATCAAATCCCAAAACACGCCGCCGCGCCAGACGACGTGGTCGAACTGATGTGCGAAGAATTCGACGATGCGAAACTCGGTGCTCTCGTGCGGCGTGCCTGCGTCGTTCAGCCGGGCCAGTACTTTCACGAGACTGAAGCCGGCCGAAGCCATCATCAGCATGATGAACCCGCGAAACGCGTCGAGCGATGCAAGTCGCCCCTCTTTGATCGCCGCCGGCGTCGGCTCGGCTTTCTTCGTCGTGTCTTTGGCCAACGGAATCGTGCCGGGATTGCCCTTGGGCTGCAGCACCGGTTGCTGCGCCGGACGCAACGGCGCGGGGGCGGGCGGAGTCGCCGGCTTCGGCTTATCGGAACCGAGCGAAGGACGAAGCGGTTGATCGGGCATGACGAAGGCGATCCCTGCGAAGTTGTTTCCGGCGACGGCGCGGCGTGCGGTCGCCGGGCGTAAGACTAGCGCGTCGTCCCGAGCGCCGCAAGAAAGATCATCGCGCCGGCAAGGAAAGCGTCGTCGTCCGCCGTTCGTTTGCGGCCGTTCGGCCGACGGAGTTTTCTGCGACGTCGAACTGCAAACTCGCACGGCGGACCGCGGCACGCCGTGCTTTGACAACCCCCGACCACGCATTTACAATCAACTGTTCGAACACGGGGCGGTAGCTCAGTTGGGAGAGCGCTGCGTTCGCAATGCAGAGGTCGAGGGTTCGACTCCCTTCCGCTCCACTTGCTCAACACTCTTAGCCGATACGACTTTACGTAACCTGCCGTTGGTCGGCAGTGCGGCCTGTCAGATTTCTCGAATCCGGTAGATACCGGATTCAGACTTTTGGAGGTTCGTATGCCGACCGCATGGTCCTCAGGGCGCCAGCCCAAGTATCGTCATCACAAGGCTTCCGGTAACGCCGTCGTCACCGTCTATGGGCGGGACGTTTATCTCGGCAAGTTCGGCTCGAAAGAGAGCAAGCTCGCGTATTCCCGACTCATGGTGGAATGGGTCGGCAACGAAGGCGTTGAACCGCCGCCCAAATCCGAGGATCTCACCGTCGCCGAACTTGCGAATGCCTATCGGCGCTGGGCCAAGCGGCACTACGTCCGGGAAGGTGTTTCGATCGCGACCTACTCCAAGGTCGAATTGATGATGAAGCAATTGGGAAAGAATCCCTACGGGCTGACGGCCGTTTGCAACTTCGGCCCATCAATGCTTAAAGGGCTTCAGGCCGAACTGGCCAACTCGGGAAAGGCCCGAAGGTACGTGAATGACTTGATCGACATTGTGAGGCGATGCTTCAAATGGGGCGTAAGCGAAGAACTCGTAGCCGTTTCAGTGCTTCAAGCGCTTCAAACCGTATCAGGGCTTCGTCGTGGACGCACGAAGGCTCGTGAAACGGAACCTGTCAAACCCGTGGAAGCTTGGGTTGTCGATGCCACGCTACAGTTTCTTCCCCCGGTCGTTGACGACATGATTCGCCTGTTGCGTTTGCTAGGCTGTCGGCCACAAGAGTTATGCGATCTTCGCCCGTGCGATGTCGACATGTCCGGCGATGTTTGGGTATATCGACCGAAACGCCATAAAACGGCGCATCACGGCCGTGAGAGATCGATTCTCATTGGCACGAAGGCCCAAGCGGTACTTCAACCATATATGGTGCGCGACTCCGACACCTATTGCTTCAGCCCCGCCGAAAGCGTCGCACGACGGCGTGCAGAACTTCATGAATCGCGTAGGACGCCGCTTTCTTGCGGCAACCGCCCTGGCACGAATCGACGAACCAAGCCGATCCGTCAGCCGGGCGAAAAGTACTGTCCAACGGCTTTGAACCGCGCGGTCCGTCGCGCGGCTGACAAGGCTAATGAAGATGCGAAACGAGGATCGGCGTCGACGGAACAAGGTGACAGATTAGCGCCTCACTGGTTTGTCTATCAGCTTCGACACGCGGTCGCGACGCAACTTCGCAAGGAGTTTGGTTTGGAAGCTGCGCAAGTCATTCTTGGGCACTCTCGTGCAGACGTGACGCAGATCTACGCGGAGAAAGATGAAGCGAAGGCCGCAGAAGTGATGCTAAAAGTAGGTTAGTGACTCAATTGACATCAAGGACACGGCTGCCGAATTCTTCCAAGATTTCGGCAGCCGCTTTCTTGCGACTCGACTTGTGACAAATTGTCACAAACGGAAATCGCGATTTCCGTGCGACGCCCGGATCGAGCGTTCAAATGCGTTTGACAGTCGTGGTAATATCCAGGCATCGCAAGAAGCGGCCGTGACGATCGAGCGACGTGCTTTGATTCTCTCACACGATTACCAAGGGAACTGGAAAGGAACGGTATGAGGATGTCGTCCGGTGATCGATCTCAAGTGCGAACAGGTGTTTACTTTAACGCAGGCCGCCAAGTCTGATCTTCTTCCGCAGCGTCGGTTCGGCAAACGACCGAACATCGCGACGTTTTTTCGCTGGGCCAAACGCGGCTTACGAGGCATCGTTCTCGAAACGATCCAAATCGGCGGCGCGAAATGCACCTCCGCCGAGGCGTTGCAGCGCTTCTTTGAGCGGCTTTCCGATCCCGAACCGCGACCGCAAGTTCCTACAGCGACACCTCGTCAACGGCAGCGTGCGATCGATCGAGCCGTTGCCGAATTGCGAGCGGCGTAAGTAGATCGAGTTTTGTGACAATTTGTCACAAAAGCGGCCAATCGACCGAGTCCTACGACCAAGCTACGCAGCTTAACGTTACTTGCTGCAAGCTCCGCGGCGAAATCGCGTTTCGGGGGGGACGACAACCTCGTCGATTTTGCGGAACTGCGGTGGTTCTGTTCGCAGGCGTCTTTGCGCCTCGCGCGGGAGAACAGTCGTTGCCGTACGGCGCCCGTGCTCGGTCGGCGAGTTCGGGCCGCTGACGAATTCCGCCAACGTTGATCCCAAAGTTGACATATTCCGTCGTCTCCGTTTCGACCTCCATGAATCCAATCTTCCATCTTCCGCGAGCCTTCGATGCTGTGAAGAGTCTCCCTTGCTCACTGCGAGTCTTTGCGGATGAGGCCCTATACTTGGTCTACCTCATCGGGGCGAAGATGAGTCGAGATCATTTGGAGCCCGGTGAGTACGTGCGACTGCACTCGAAATATCTCCGTGCAGTCATCCCCGGTTCGCGGTTTCGCTCGGTTGTCGATGCGCTGGTCGAGCACGATGTCATTGACGTTCACCCTTCGTACTTTCCCGGCCGGTACAGCAACGGCTACCGACTGACGGACCGAATGCTGGAATCGGAGGCGGTGGCATGGTTCACGTTTGCCCAAGACGGGAAGCAAACCGGGATTTCCAATCTCTCCAACTTCTACCGCGAGTACTGTCAGCTCGAAAAGAAGCATCGGGCCGCATGGCTGAGGCGAACGTGTTTGACGGCGCTGCGGACGCCGGACATGCCGGAGGACTACGCCGACGCTCGGCACGATCTACGCCAAGTACGGCCACACGCTGTTGGCAGCCAACGGAACGTACGGCCTACGCGTCGTCTCCGGCAGCGTACGCTTCGCGCCGGTCCTATCGCTCACCTTACAACCGACGACGCTTCTGCCGCCGGCCAAAGACGTATTCCTAGTCGAGTGACGATTCAAAAGACGGAAGCCGCGGCCAACGACCTCACTCAACTCCAACGCCGCCGCGGCCGCCTCCGCCAACACCCGCTCCACTTCGCAACACATCACAACAAACCCGCGCTGCCTTCCAGGCTCACCCGCTCCTCGACAAATCCGCTTAACTTAACGGTCTGCATAGCGCCAAACCCGCGGAATCCGCGGAAATATCGAGGAATTCGCAGCGCCGAAATTAAGCAAATAAAGCCCTCGGATAGCCGGATAATATTATCACCGCGCCAGATTCAAAAGGACTGGTTCTGGGTGATACTGCCGAACCGTCGGCAAGCGTAGGCCATTCAACCGCAGACGGAAGCGGAAGCTCTAACGGTGCACAAAAACAACAAGCGCGGCACGGCTAGATTTTCAACAGCGCACTCCTGACATCGTATTCTTCCAGCAGCGAGCTAGCCGTGCAGGACTTGTCGAACGTCAGTCCGCTAAACAAGTTGCAAGGCGTGAAACTCAAACCGCCGAAGCCCGTCACGCCCAAGCTACCGAAACCGCCGAAGCCGTTCACGCTGCTCAAGCCGCTGAAGACGGCGACGCCGCTAACCGCAAGAACACAATAGCTGCAACACAATATCGAACGATCCCTATACCTTCAAAGATCGACGAACAAATTGGCTACTGCCATTTACTGATTGCAGTTCGTGCCAAATCAGAAATGGCGATTCCCAGCTTGGAAGAAATTGAGAAAGGGCTAGATGATTTGATTCCGCATATTCTGCAAACAGCGGATGCTCACGGACAATTCGGCCCTTGTCCTCCAAGAATGAAATCGCCGCTGCGAGCGACTCCGGCTCACTGGATGCATATTCCGACGGCTCAATACCTGCCTTCCTTATGTGCGAGTTAAGTTCGTCCACATTAGAGGCCCTCCGAGTGACGCCATTACGAGAAATCTCCACTTCAAGCAGTATTTGCTTGCCATCGTCATCATCGTAATCAATTGGCTCCTCTGCAGAGGACAGCAATGACAATGTGAAATAACGGTCCACCATTTTTCTTATCGCTACTCTGTTCATTAGAAGCCTCCCATCTGGATAATCGCACTCCGGAACTCGTCGTCCGTGAGCCGACGACCAATTTGCCTCATGTACGAATTTTCCAATTCGATTGCCATCTCTCGCCAGCCCATATCAGCGAAACGATAGTCAGATGTCCTTACAAATTGATTGGCTTTTGCGAATCGACCGGAGTCTTTCCAAGCTCGCAGTTCGGCCACTAGAGAAAGGACTCCTCCGGGATTCCGAGTTGGGATGACTCCCGCCACCATATCCAATTTGTGGCGTCCTTCGTGAACCAACGTGGTCAGGATGTCGTCCATGCTCATCGTTCGATTTACTTGAATGACGCCATCTATTATTTTTCCGGCCTTATTCAGATTTTTGACGAACCTGACTTGTATCGACCTATCAATAATGCCTTCCAGCACTGCTCGTGAAGTTGCGGTATGTTGGGCATTTGAAAAAGCTTCAATTATCTCACGTCGGGTGAAATTGTTCCCAGCCGATTGCAACGAGTTTGACGCCAAATCACTACTTGAAGCAGCATTTTTCGCTCTCCCGGCCCAGGCAGCCGGGCCAATGTCCATTGTCGCATAATGGCCAACTTTTCGCATGACGGCAGATTGCGCCACGCGCCGGAATACATCCGTTGCGGCGAGCGACCGGCCGACCGGTCGCAAGGCCGATGCCAGGGCGCGACCGCCGACTCCGAAGACACCGCCGAGCGCACCTCCGAATAAGGCTCCGGTTGCCGATTCGGTTAAGAACTGAGTCCAACTACCCTGCGACAGATTGCGTCCGCTGTAAGCATCAACGCCCTGCAACAGCGCGTAAGTTCCGCCGGCCTCAATCGCCCCCGATACGGCGCCGCCGGCCGCGAGTCCGGAAAGCGAAGTGCCGAATAGGGGAGCCGTGGCTCCTGCGATGAGGGAGATGCCGACCGCGCCGGCTTGGATGGCGTAATACTCGCCGTCCGAGAGATTGCTCCAAAAATCGACGCCCATCGTAGCAACGAGCCTGTTAGCGGTACCGTGGACCGCCCATTTGTACGGATTGCTCCAAAAGCCCGGACCTTCCTCTTGTCGCGCCGGATCGCGTTGGCCATAGAACTCCGGCCCGACGCTTGATTGCGGGGCGAGGGTGCGGCCTTGCAGGAGCGACGAAGTCAGCCGTCCTCCGACGACGTAACCCTGGAGTTCTTCGATGTACTTTGCGCCTCGATAGCCGAATGCCATCTGAGGCGTCCCGCCATCGCTCGTCGGTTTGCCGTTGCCGTCGTAATTGATCTCATAGGCGACCTTCGGGTTTCCCTTCTCAAGTCTGACGACGTCACGGACCGTTCCATACTGGTCGGGCAGCATCCAAAGCACGTCGTCGTTGGGCCCTGTCGCACTAAGCCGATTCACGGCAACGAGTTCGCCGTCGGAGTAAAATGCGACGGACGTAAAGGCGTTGCCAAGCCACGAAGCGCGGTAGCGAATCGTTTCCTTGTCTCCGTCAAAGAAGTAGAACTCGACGTTGCTGCCGACGCCCTTGGCGATCATCCGGCCGAAGGCATCGTAATAGAACAACGTCTCATCGCCGTCCACTTCCAGCTTGGCGACTCGATTCTGTGCCCCCCAGCTGACGACATAGTCATCCCCGCCCGCGGTAAAGCGGTCGACGTGACCTTCATGGTCGTAACCGATCGCCGTCGTGCCGTTAGGGAGCGTTTTCACTCGGCCGTACGGCTCGGCGTTGTCGGCGGGAATATAAGGTTCGTCTCCGATTTCCTGAACCGGGTCGCCCGAGCTGTTGGTGCGATCTGCGTAGCGTCGCAACCGATCGAGAATGTCATAGTTGTATTCGTGAGACACCGACCTCTCGCCGACCATCAACGGAACTTCGGCGGCCTTGCGGTAGTCGATTCGGCGAATGCAGTTGCGCATCCTGCTTTTCGTAGAAGGTGTACTTCTCGACGACCGTGCTCGCGCCTTCCTTGAACACCGCGAGGTCAAAGCGAGGATGGTAAGGCGTCGGATCTTGGTTATCGTCGGGGAACGTCGAATCGTAGCCCAAGCGGTAGTCGCGAGTGACCTGCTTCTCCGCCAGATTGGGAGCCGTTTGCGAGGCGCTGATCTCACGCCTAACGCGTCAAACCGATAGGTGTTGACGTAGTGAGTCTTCCCCGCAGACTTCGCCGTAACGTTGTAGCCCAGTCCATCGGGGTCGAAGTTGTATTCGAGGTCGACCGTTTGGGTCTTACCGAAGACCTTGACCGTCTCGGTCACAAATTTGGCGCGACCGCGCAGGCGTCATGCTGCGAATAAACGTAGCCGCGAGACGTCGTCAAACTGACTGTTGGCGAACGTGTAGCTTGTCGCCGATTCCAGGTCGCCGGCGCGGGTATAGGTAAACTCGTTCTTACCGTAATTTTCGGTGTTCGGACCGGTGAACAATTCCGAAATGCGCCGATTTAAGGCGTCGTACGCGTAGGTCGTGATGCGGCCGTCGCGGTCCTTATATCGCTCCAGATTGCCGTTGCCGTCGTAGTCCCATTGACGAGTTACAGTCCCGCCTTCTCCAGCCGGTAAGAAGATCCTTTCGACGTGCACTCGGCCGAGGCCGTCGTACTCGTACTCAGTGACGTTTCCTTTATCGTCGGTGATCTTCTTAACGTTGCCTTCAGGGTAGTACTCGTAATTCGTTGTTTGAGAGGGATTATTCGCGATGTGCTCGTAGGTTTCCTCTGGTCGGCCTAGGCCGTCAAGAACGGGATGGCTTGTAGTTTGCGATTCGGAACGAGTAACTTCTTTCAGGTCACCGAGATCGCTGTAGACGTATTTCGTCCGTTTGGTGCTCTGGCTGTTCGCCGTCAAGCCAAACGAATAATCCGGCTCGAGCTCCGCGATCTTTCTGCCAAGCATGTCGTAGGCGGCGTACGTCATATCGCCGTATTGGTCGACGAAATAGGTCGCGTTGCCGTAGAGGTCGTAGTTGATTGCGGTCGCCTCTACTCCTGTAGTAAAAGCCGGAGACGAGCCGATTTGACGGCCGCGAGCGTCGTACCCGTAGGTGGTAAGCAATCCGGTCGCGCTTACTTCCCCGGTGACGTTGTCGAGGCGGTCGTAGGCGAACTCGGCGAGGGTTCCCAGGGCGTCGTACACGCGCTCGACCCGACCGGCCGAATCGTAGTCGTACCTATTCCAACGCTCGTGCGTCGGTTCCGGCGCGCCAGGAGTACGCGGACCGTACTCGTGCCACATTTCCGCGATTGTGCCGTCGGCGTTATAGCGGTAGACGTCGCTGGGGAACGTCAGCGTGGACTTGGCGCCGTCCGGGTCAGGATAAACCACGCGGATCAATTGGCCGAGCACGTCGTACTGCCGCCAGGTGACGAGTTGACGGCCGTCGGTAATACGCTCCATGCGCACCGCCCGCGGGTCAACGACCGGCGGGCCGTCTTCGGGAGTCGCGGGATTGGAAAACTCAGAGACCTTGTCGTAGTACTTGATCCAAGTTATGTCACCGACGCCGTTCCTAATCGACGTGACGCGATCCATTCGGTCGTAGCCGTACAACGTCGAATTGCCGTTACGATCGAAGTCCATCACGAGCCGGCCGGCAACGTCGAAAAACCGGTGGCTCATGTTGTTATTCGCATCGGTCACGGTCTCCGCCCGCGCGATGCCCAACAATCCGACCCGTGACTCGAAGAACTCCGTCGTACGCCCTGCGTTTAGCGCAGCACCTTGGTAACTTTGCGTGACGGCGGCGATATTGCCCGCGGCGTCGTACACCGTCGTAGTCGTCGGTCGCGCGCGGTTCTCCACGCTCACGGAATGATAGAAATCCGGATCGGGCAAGATAACTTGGTGCAAGCGGCCGTAGTTGTCGTAAATATACGATGTCTTCTCTGCAGGGTCAGCGGTCGCTCCATTGCGGGCCGTCCACTCGGCAACCACTTTGCCGAGTTGGTCGTACGTCAGGTAATCGACGGCCGCATAGCTCGGCATCGGCTGATTTACGTCCCAACCGTTCATCTGCGGTGAGATATCCCAGACTTCGGTTGCCGGGTGGATCACGGCCGTCAGTTGGCCGCGAGCATCGTAGTAATAAGTCGTCGTTACGCTGCCGGTATCGGCACCCGGCGTCGGGGTTTTGATGACAACTTTGCTGCCGCCGTCCACGTTGGAGTATTCGTACTCCGTGTCCGCGCCGCGACGGACATCGCGGATCTTTTTGACGCGTTCTAGGGCGTCGTAGGTGTAGTTCGTTTCGTAGAGGAACGAGCGCACTCCCGCGGGCAAGGTCGACGGCGTCGGATTTGTTGACAGCGGATTTGGATAGCCGGCGCTCGTGATCTCACGAATGACGTTGCCTAGGCCGTCGTACACCGTGGTTTCGACCAACGGCGGATGATCGGCCGTGGCCGGATTTATGGTGTGAACCAACCGATCGAGTTCGTCATATCCGTAGAAAGACGCCGCTCCGTAGACATCCGTGTGCCCGGAGAGGTTGCGACGGACGTCGTAACCGAAGTACTCCGTCGCTTCTTCGTCAAGATCCTTGGCATGAACGACTTTCCAAACGAGGCCGATGCGACGCTTTTCGTCATCCGTCAGAGTGCCCGCAGATTGACCGAAGTAGACGAAATCCGTGGTGCCGTGAACGGCATCCCAAGTCAGTTCGAGCAGGCCGCCGCCTAGGTCGTTGATCGTGTGCGGCTTGTAGGTGTACTGATTGATCGTCACGCTGCCGTCGGGGCCGGTCTCGCGGAGGATGTTGCCGCGATTGTCCGTGGAGTAGGACGTGATCTTGCGGCTACTCAGCGGTTCGCCTGCGCTCGGATCGAAGAAGTGTTGGTACTCCTTCAGCTTTCGCACGACGACGACGTCGTATTCGTTCTTAATTTCTTCGTAGACCCACTTCTCGCTCGGGCCCGAATCGTTCGGTCCGGGATTGTTGTAACGGACTTCCTTGATGTTGATGCCGTCGTAGAGGTAGCGGGTCGCACGACGGGAAACTTCGCCTTCGTCGTCGACATACGGCTGATAGGCGAAGGTCACCTTGCCTTTCAGATCTCGAGTCCAAGTCCAAACCTCGTCCGTCAGAACGACGCGTGTGAGTTCGGTATCGTTGGGATGAGCCGGGTCAAAAAAGAAGCCGTCGCCGTCCATCTCGTCGAAGGCGTAGACCTTGGGCTTCGCCAAAGCGGTCACGAATCCGAGTCGATCGGTCTGGTAGATCCAAGTCGAACCGGCCGAGTCGACATACTTGGCTTGGATCTCGCGGCGCCCTGTTTCGGGCGCATCGGCGCCAATGTGGTCTGCGGCCGGCAGGAGGATGTGATGGGCGTTACTGTAGTACGCGGCCGCCACGATGGGCTGGAATGACCACGATGGGCTCGTCACCGAATCTGTCACGGTCACCGTACTGAGGCGACGGAAGATTGGGTCGTACGTCAGCTCCGTCTTTTGGTCACGACCCGCGCCGCCGACATCGGCATTATTTCGCTCTATCTTCCACAAGAGCCCGCTGTCGTAATACTCGAACGAAGTCTCCAGACTCTGCGAGCCCAAGCCCGGCGAAGGCGCGACGATTTCTCGAACCTCTTCGTCCATGATGGTGAAGTCGATTTCGCGATCGGCGAAGTCGACGATCTTGTCCAGGTAGCCGCCGGAGTATTCGTAGGTCGTCGTGAGTCCGCCTTGGCGGGTCACGGTTTTCAGCCGACCGTCCAAGTCGGCGTCTTCAGAATCCTTGTAGTAATCGAAGGCAACTCGGTTGCCGTTCAGGTCTTTGATCTGAACGAGCTGGCCCGCGAAGTTGTATTGACGCAGCAAGCCGTCGGAGTCGCGAAGTTGCAGGCTCAGGCCGCTTTCGCCGGACGTCGGATGGGCGTCCATTCGCAGTTCGTCGGAAACCGGACGAACCTCGTACGCTCCGAGGCCGCCCGCCGACAACTTCCCGTCGCCGGTCAGCTTGACTTCGATAAGCCCGGTTTCGTCGGGCGTGAAGAGGCCGAGGCTGTAGTGCCCCGAGATCCTTTGGTTCAGTTCGAACTTCGTCGTCGGGCTCGGTCCTGACAGCACGGGACGACCGTGGACGACTTCATATTGGGCCGACGCGGTTAGACTCGGCGAGACGATCCATCCGGCGTTCAATTCGTACAGCGCGCAGGCTTCAAACCTGCGAAGGTGTAGACGACGGTGCCGCCGCTCTCCGCAACGTAGCCGAGATACGTCAGCTTCCAGGCTTCATCATCTTCGATCCCCATCGCTCCGGATTGGAGCGGCGTATCGACAAGTTCCATTTCGTACCATTCGCTGGTGCCGTCGCCGTTAAGCAACGTAATTCCGCGCTCGCCCGCGACGCCGCCCTGAAACCGGGTTGCTCCGTTGGCCGAGGTATAGATGAGCCGCGACATTTCGGGGATGTCCCAGCCGTCGCCGAACTCCGTTTGACCGTAGGTCTTGTCGAAGCGATTTTGCCAATCGAAGACGCCGCGTTGAGTGAGCGTGTGAGTCCCCGTGGAATCGGTCACGGTGAAGACGACGTAGAAGGCATGTCGACCGCTGCGCAGGTCATGCAAATCCTCGCCCTTCAAAGGGACGGCGAACTGCAAGCGATCATTGTCGTCGAAACCTCCGTCCAGCGCGTAGCTGACGTCCTGGCCGACGATGTCCGGATAGTCCGTCGACGCAAATTCATCCTCGCCGTCAAGAATTGAGCCAGCGACGATCAGCTTGGCCGAGACGGCCGTCACGCCCGACGCGACGGGCAACGTCATTTCGACAAGCGCGACGGGGTACAGCTGTTCGGCGCCGACGTAGGTCGGCGTGAAATCAAAGCCGGTGGGATTGAACGCGAGACGGACGTCGCCTTCGCGGACTCCGGCGATGATCGCTACTTCGGACACCACTCCGACCGATTCCGGATTGCGCCCGGATCTTGCGTGAGATTGATGTCGATGGACTCGACGACTTGATTGCCATGGATGGTCGCCGAGGTATTTAAGTTCGTGACCGAGATTTCCGACGACGTGCGCTGTACTTGATTCTCTTCATCGACCTCGATGCGATTGATTTCCGTGACGATCAGCTTGATCGTCGTGTCCCAGTCGGTGTCAAAGTCATTGACGTTGAACTTATTCATGACGACTCGAGAACCGGCATACGACAAGACGACCGATCCCTCCTCGATCACGCTGTTGCCGTTGCTGACATTGACAATCTTGTACTTGACTTCGAGATACTGATCCTCGGGTTGATCCGTCTCGCCTCCTTCGGATTCAAACACAAAGGTGATGCCGTCATCGGCGTCAAACGCGTCGGCGGCGAAGACGCGAACCTCGGGATTGACGGTCGGCTTCGGCTCGGTCTCGGGCTCCGGCGGTCGACGAGCGAGGAACGCACCGACATCGAGTTGGACGTTGTAAACGGGATCCGGCATCGGCGCCGGCATGCCGTCGGGGACGCTGAAGGAACGCGTCGTTTCCGCTCCGTCGTCGTCGGTCACGGTGATCGTGCCGGTCCAGCCCGCCCACGCATGTGCGCTGATCTGATCCAAGCCTAAATAGTCGGACACCCGTACGCCGTTTTCATCAAAGACGGTGTACTCAACTTCGCAACCGTCGGCGGAATCGAGGATGTTTATCCCGAGGTCGTAAGAGCCGTCCGATTGCTCCTGCAGGTTGAAGCTGATTCGCGGAGGGAGATTCGTTACCGTCAGCGACTGCGTTTTCTCGCAGTAGCCGCCGTCGCCATCTGATAACGTAAATTTCAAATCATTGGAGAACGGCACGGCAAATACGGCATCTTCCTCGGGACTCTCGTCGCCGGCCGTGAGCGTGATCGCGAACTCCCGAGTGAGGCTGTTCCAGGCAAATCCGTAGTAACCGTCACCGTAGGAAGTATCGCTCGGCAACAGGTAGTTGAATTCTCTGCCCTGAAATTGCAAGTTCAGGTTAAAGCCGTCGAGAGTGCCCGGGTCCGTAATTTTTCCCGTGACGATGAAGGGCTCTCCCTCGCTGACGCCGGAAGGCGCCGAAATCGTCATTTCGGGATCACGATTCTCAATCGTCACTTCCTGGCGAATCGTCGTGCGGGTTCCCCAAAAAATATCTCTCGCCGTCGCGTAGACGGCAAGCACCGCGTAGCCGTTCGGCTCCCGTAGTGGAAATATGCCGTTGTCGTCGATCACCTTAATTGTGTAGTGGGCGAGAGCGCCGGGCTGGAACTCCACTCCCACGATGGCATCATCCAACCAAGAAAGATGGTTGTGGTACGTTACGGTCGGACGATCAAGGTCGTCCAGTCTTGCCCCTCCAATTTCGAGCGATACCGGGCCGGCGTTTTCTCCGACCGTGACGATCACTTCACCTTCTTCGCCTTCGCCGATCGAACTCGGAGTGTCAACGGTGAGCGTCGGCGAAGAAGGGCGAATGGTCAGATTCGCAGTCCGCGTCACGGTGCTGCCGTCAATGCGGCGAATCTCGAACTCAAACGTGTCTTCCAATTCTTCCGGCGTGTTGTTGGACAATTCGTCCGAGAAGGTGGGGACGAAGCTGAACGAGCCGTCGGCCGAGACGTAGATACGCCCATAGCCGTTCTCCGTTTCCAGCATTCCGGGAACGACGCTAAGATTGTCCCGCTGCCAAGAATCGAGATCCTTCAAGAGCCCTCGAGTCACCGTGCGGACCGCATCCGCACGCGACGCGATCTCAAATTCCGGCGACATCATCGGGAACGTCGGCAGCGGATCGGCGGGTTGCGGCGTCGGCAGCGGCGCCGGAACCTGCGGCGGGAACATCGTGGTGTAGTTTTGCGCCGTCACGCCGAGATTGCTGAGATACCCGGGGACCGTCTCGTCATCAAGGATCGCGATTTCGGCATCCTGCTGCGGAACGTTCGCGTTCACCGGCGCGGAGAGCCGGACCTTAAACGAACGATCGCCGTCGAACACCTCGTCGTCGATGATTCGCACATAAATGACCGGCGGATCCTCGCCGGGCACAAACGTCAGGGTGCGAGCGTCCTCTTCCGTCAGCACGTCCCATTCGTTCGGAATGACGTCGCCGTGCTCGTCGAGCCGCGGCTTGACGAGTTCAAACTCGACGTCCTCCTCTGCCGAGTCGTCGATGACCTCCCACGTGACGGTGACCGTCTCTTCGGTGTCCCCCTCCAAAGCGAGCATGATGCTGACGACGCCGTCGTCTTCGTTGAATTCCTGATCGTCGATAACGATCCGAACCCGATCGTTATCACGAATCGTGAGCGTGCCGTCGGAGTCTTCGGCGAGCGTTCCGCCTGTCGGGTCGGAGAGTTCAATGCCGACGGTCTCGTCGGCTTCTTCCGCCAAATCGTTGATGATCGGCAGCGTGATCGTTCGCTGCGTCACACCTGGAGCGAAATTGAGCGTTCCGCTCAACGGATGCTCGACGTCCGCGTCGTAGTCGTCGGGCGACTCGGCGGTACCGTCGACGGCCGACCAATTGACCGAAATCGACGACTCGCTGGGATGCGAAAGCTCGACGATGATTTCGGCGAAACCGACGTTTTCAGACGCCGCCGCGGAAACCACACGGATGGTCGGCACGGCGTCGTCGTTGACGATCGTCCCGACGGCCGAGTTGGAACCCGCGATCGTGGCGTTTTCCGGGTTCGAAAGCGTAATCTGGAACGACTTGTCGGCTTCATGGACGTTGTCGTTCACCAGTTCGACGACGATCGTGCGGCTCGTCTCGCCCGCAGCGAACGCCAAGCGGCCGTTGTTCGCGTCGAACTCGGACGCCCCGGCCGTGCCGTTGGCCGTGGTCCAATCGACGAAGACGACGCGGTCGCTCGCGGCGGAGAGCGTGACGGTGAATTCGATGAAGCCCGTCGCTTCATTGGCCGTCGCATCGCTAATGCTGAGCGTCGGACTCGCATCGTCGTCGGCAATCACGACTTCGACGACGGCGGATTCGAATTCAATCGTCTCCGGCCCGGTCAATTCAAGCAGGAAGCTCTTGTCGTCTTCATCCATGGCGTCGTTCAAGAGCCCGATCGTAATCTGAGCGGTCGTCTCCCCCGCCAAAAACGTCACGGACGAAGAACCTGCGACGTACTCCACGCCCGCGCGGGCCGAACCGTCGTTGGTCGACCATTCGATTGTCAAATCTTCCGACAGCGCTTCGGAGAGCGTCAGCGTGACGACGACCGACGAACTGCCTTCCGTCACCGGCGCATAGGAGGCGGTGACTTTCGGCAACTGCAGTTCCGTGACGGTGACGGTCACAGTCCCGGTACCGGTCGCGCCGTAAATGTCGACGAGCCCGTACGTAAAGCTATCGGAGCCGTGAAAGCCTTCTTCCGGCGTGTAGAGGTACGTGCCGTCCGGCTGAAGGACGAGCGCGCCGTGGGTCGGACCCGCCACGATGCCGTCGAACGTCGTGCCGTAGACGTCGTCGTTTTCGTCGTTGACAAGTAGATCCCACGTATCGATGACAAGCGAATCGTCTTGAGCAACCGTGTACGAGTCGGCCACACCGTTCGGCGCCGCGTTTACGAGGACGTTCAACGTTCCCGACGCGGAATCGTAGCCGTCGGAGATGGTGAACGTCAGGCTCATCCCTCCGGCGGTCGGCGCGACGTAGCGATACGTCCCGTTGCCGTAGTCCGTAAACGTGCCGTTGCCGCTTTCGACTTCGAAGCTGAGCGACAACTCATCGTCATCGAGATCGACAGCCCCGACGGCGCTCAGGAACGACTCTTTCGTGAACGTCCACTGCTCGCCGGGCGCGACGACATTTTCGTAGAAGTCGGTCGCGGTGGGCGCATTGTTCGCTGTGTTGTAGAAAACGAGCGAGACTTCGGCCTCCAATCCCTCGTCGTCACGCACGATCACCGTCAGGTAGTCGGAGCCCGCGTACGTAGCCTCATAAGAGAAGTTGCCGCCGCCGTGGTCGACCAAGAGCCCGTAGGCCGTTTCTCCGAACGGGAGCTCTAACGTCACTTGTCCGCCATCCGGGTCGACCGCGGACATCAAGGATGTCAGATCCTGCACGGAGTACGTCCACGTCGTCCCGACTCGTAGGTCGATCTCGATATTGCCATTGGTAAATTCCGGCGGGTGGTCGCTGGAACGAATCGTCACCGTACCAAGCGGCAAGTTCGATGCGACGGCATTTTGCGCGTCTTGGAGGTAGATGTTGAAGTACTCGCTCTCTTCAACCTCTTCGTCGTCGACGACGTATACCGAGACGACTTGATCGATCGTGCCCGGCGTGAAGACGACGTTGCCGCCGTCATCCCAGTAGCCGTCGTTCCACATTCCGTCTTGGTAGTAGCCGTCTTCAATCCACTGAGTTTCGTAGTGGCCGTCTTCGATCCAGCCCCACTCGTAGTGCCCTTCCACGAGCTGATCTTCGTAGCCGCCTTCGTCAATCCAGTTGTCTTCCCAATAGCCGTCTTCGATGACGGTTCCTTCTTCATCGAGAACCGGATCGATCCAGATCGGATAGTTCTGCCAATCTTCGACCCAAACCTGCTCGTAATATTCGTCAATCCAGACGTCGCCCCAGTACGACTCATCGATCCACACTTCTTCTTCGTAGCTCGTGTCGACCCATTCCTGGTCGTACCATCCGGGCACCCAAGTTCCCTGATACCAATCGAGAATGTTTCCTTCGGAATCCGAACGCACCGCGGTCCCGTCGCTCGGATACCACGAGACGACGACCGTCTTCTCGCTTTCGTGCGAGAGTCGGATGTGGAGTTGGACTTCGCCGTCGCTTTCGCGGACTTCGCGACTGACGACGTACACGGTCGGCGCCGCTTCGTCGTCGATGATCGTGCCGATGCCGGTCGAGTCGACCAGCACGCCGTTTTGCGGGTTCGCGAGCAGGACGGAGAACGTCTGGTTGTCTTCGTCGCGGCCGTCGTTCGTCAGAGCGATGGTGATCGTGCCGGTCGACTGGCCCGCGAGAATCGTCAACGTTCCGCTCGCCGCCGTGAAGTCGGCGGCGTTCGCGGTGCCGAATTGCGTTTGCCAGGCGACGCTCACGTCCTCGTCCGTAGACGCCGAGAGTCGAACGGTGAACGACATCGTTCCGGCGGCTTCGTTGGCCGACGCATCGTCGATCGTGATCGTCGGTCGCACGCGGATGTCGACGGTTTTGGAGGCGGAGAGGGCGCCCCCGCCGGTGCCGTCGAGATCGTTGATCGTGACGGTCAGTTGAACCGGGCCGGCGTACGACGACGGCGCGTTGAAGCGGAGCGTATTGAGCTGCACGTTGATCTGCGCGACGGTGCCGGTGTACGACAGGTTCTGACTTGCCGTACCGGAGCCGAAGGCCACGGCGCCGTGATTCACGGTCACGGTGACTTGTTTATTGCCGGTTTCGACGTCGCCGACCGTGAGCACGTTCCCGTCCCGTCCCGAACAGCAGCGTGGCGGACGTGTTGACGAGTTGCAGCGTGGAAGGCCCGGAGACCGTCGGCGCGTCGTTGACCGCAGCCACGTTCAGAGTCACGGTCGCGGCCGACGAATACGCCGTGCCGTCGAAGACCCGGTATTGGAAGCTGTCCGCGCCGTTCCAGTTGGCCGTCGGCACGTAGGTGAACGAGCCGTCGGCATTAAATGTAAAGCTCGTCGCGTGCGCCGGGCCGGAGACGAGCTCCGCCGTCAGCGAATTGCCTTCGACGTCGCTATCGTTGGCGAGCACGCCGGGGGCGGCCTGCGAGAGCGAGCCGTCTTCGGAGAGCGAATACGAATTCGCAACGGCGACCGGCACATCGTTGACCGGCGTGACGGTAATCGTCGCGGTCTTCGCGCCGGAAGAGTTCGCTACGAACGAGTTGTCCACGACGTTGCCCGGCGTGATCGTGAGCGTGACCGGGCCGTTGTAGTCGGCCGCCGGCGTGAACGTGAAGCCGGCGAGCGCAGTCGGCCGAGGTGACGTTCGTCGTCGAAGTGATCGGTTGACCGCCGCGCGAGAGCGTGCCGCCCAAGACGCTCAATCGGAAGTGCGTGGCCGCTTGGCCGTCGATCCGATCGCGCGAGAGTTTCAGCGCCACCGAGCCGTCTTCGGCCAGCGTGAGATTCGTACCGCCGGCCTGCAACACGACCAGCGGACCGACTTCGATCCAGACCGTGGCCCGAGATTCGTACTGGCCGTCGGTGACGTCGTACTGGAACGAATCAAGGCCGACGTAACCGGCACTCGGCGTGTAAGTGAACGAGCCGTCGGCATGCCAAGTCACGCTGCCGTGAGACGGGTGGCCATGGAGACCCGCGACGGAAAGATCGTCGCCTTCCATGTCGACGTCATTGGCGGCGAGCGTTTCTTGAGTGAACTCCAGCGACGTGCCGGTGCCGGTAGCCAACGCATCGGCATGGGCGATCGGAGCGTCATTGACCGGCGTGACGTTAATGGTCACCATTCCGGACGTTGTGTCCGTACCGTCAGATAGGACGTAGTCGAATTCGTCCGGACCGTTGTAGTTGGCGTTCGGCGTGTAAACGAAGCTCTCGGTTTCCTCGTCGTAGTACACGGTACCGTGAAGAGGTTGCAAGGCCTCGACGACATAGATCACGTCGTTTTCGGGGTCCAAGTCATTCGCCGTAAGGTCTGCAAGCGGAATGACAAGAGTGCCGTCTTCGGATACTGAAAATGGGCCGTCAGGCTCGGCAATCGGCACATCGTTGACGGAAAGAACGCTGACGGAGAACGTTGTTAGACCAATCGCATGCGCGGATTCGTCAGCAACGGTAAACGTGAACGAATCTCCAGACGTCTCACTGCCATTGTGCCCGTAGCTGAGACGCCCTTCTAATAGCTCGGCTTGACTAAACGTCGATCCAACCGAGAGCGGTGAAGCATTGAAGTAAAGATTGCCATGCTCCGGCAAAGACTGAATCGTGAAAACTATGTGCTCGGCGTCGGTATCCGCGTCTTCGACTAGCAACACAAATTGGTCAATCGTCGCCGAGCCGCCTTCGCTGACTGAAAGCGTCTGATTGATCACCAAATACGGTTGCGAGTCGACCGGGACGATGGTGATCAAAAACGTCTGAGGAGAACTCTCGTTGTAAGACTCATCGGACACGGTGAACGTGAATGAATCCGTACCTTGAGGTCCTCCTTCAAAGGTCACGCGATGGTTATCGACGTCGGCCTGCGTGAATGTTCCATTGACGTTGAGCTGAGTGCCGTTCAAACGCAACAATCCGCTCGTGGGTAGGCTCACAAGCTTAAAAACGAAGTTGTCCAAAGGGCTGTCGGCATCGCCGGCACGTAAATAATCGGCATTGATCGCAGCCGAGACGCCGTCCGTTGCGTAGAGCATTTCATTGATGGCCACATACGGAGTGGGCTCAACGACGACCGAGATCAGGAAGGTCATTTCCTCCGACACGGCACTTCCGAGTCGGTGACGACAAACTTGAAGCTGTCTTCGCCAATGTTGGCGCCGGAGTCGTGCTGGTAGGCCACGTAGCCGGCTTCCAAATCGGCCTGCGTGAACGTCGACCCGACTGATAGCGGCGTACTTTGCCAGGTCAGCCAGCCCAAAGTCGGCACGGCGGTGACGGTAAATTCCAGCGATTGCGAATCATCTTCTTCATCCGTCGCTTGCAAGACGTCGTACGGAATCGCCAATTCCTGCCCTTGAACGACGTTGAGAATCGTCGAAATTACGACGTTAGGCGTGTCATTGACCGATGTGATGCTGATGGAGAACGTCGTCGCGTCAATGGTGTTCGCCCATTCGTCGACGACGGTGAAGGTGAAGCTATCCGAGGTCGTCTCTCCGCCGTCGTGCGCGTAGGCAAGGAGCCCGTTGTCGATGTCCGCTTGCGTAAACGTAGAGTCGACGGCCAGGGCAACTCCGTCTCGTAGCAACACGCCGTTCTCCGGAGCCGTCACGAGCGTGAAGACGATATACTCCGCGACGGAATCGTGGCCGCTCACGAGAAGCGCACTTCGCATGATTTCGGCCGTATCCCCTTCGCTCAACATGAGTCCGGAATTGAGCTGAACTTCAAGCGGAGTTTCCGGGTTGCCGACGCGGATCGAGAAGCTGTATTGTTCGGTCGTATTTCCCGTCTGGTCGGTGACGAAGAAGGTGAAAGAGTCGTCACCGACGTACTCGAATGCCGGTTGATAGCTCAAGGCGCCGACATTCACGTCGGACTGTAGGAACTGAGAGCCGGCCTCAAGCAGTACGCCGTTAAGGCGCAACTCGCCGTTCATCGGAGCGTCCACGATCGTGAACGTCAGTTCTTCGGCCGCGCTATCCGCATCCGAAACGCTCAGCAGATCCGCTCCGATCATCCCTTCGACGTCCTGCTCCACCTCGAGCCGGTCGTTCGTGGTCAGCGAAGGAGGATCAATTTCGTAGAAGTGAATCGAAAACGTCGCCTCTTCGGTCGAATGACCTTCATCGTCCGTAACGATGAAGGTGAACGAGTCGCTGCTGAAGCCCCCGGTCGAGTAGCTCACTCGACCGTCGTACACGTCTTGCTGTGTGAAAGTGCCGCCCGTCGGCAACGGGACGCCGTCCTTCAAAATACTCCCGTTCGTCGGCCACGTGACGATGCTATAGATCAGGTTCTCGGCCGAGGTATTGGCGTCGACGACTTCCAGAACGGTGCCGTCGAGGAACTCTTCCTCGCCCCAGTACGCCAACTCCTCATTGGTCGTGAGATAAGGATGAGGATCGACGTAGGAGATGGAAAACGTCTGCGAATCCGTCGAATTGCCGTGAGCGTCCGTCACGGTGAATAGGAAGGAATCATCCGTCGACACGGAGTCATACTGATAAGTCAATAGCCCGCTGTTGACATCGGCTTGAGTGAACGTCGAGTCTGCGGACAACGGCACGCCGTTCAAATAGAGCGTGCCGGCGGTGGGTGCCGAAACAATGGTGAACAGCAAATCTTCGGGAGCACTATCCGCGTCCTCGGCTTCCAGGATCGAATCATCGATCGACGCGGGATCGCTGGAAGTGAACGTCAGTCCGCTATTTGTCGTAACGACCGGAATCAACGGTTCGACGTCGATTTCAAGCGTTTGTTCGCCGCTGCTCGCTCCCTCGCTATCGGAAACGAAAAGCGAGAAACTATCGCCGGTCGAGCCGCCGCCGTCGTGCTGGTAGCGGACGTAGCCGTTGTTCAGGGTTTCTTGAGTGAACGTCGATCCGACCGATAGCGGCGAACCTTCAAGTAGTAGTTCGCCGTAAACAGGCAACGAGGCGAGCGTATACGTCAGCCAAGCCGGGCCGTCGTTGTCGTCTTCCGCCGTGATATTGGCCGCGGCGAGTACGGCGTAACTCCCTTGGACGACCGACAATGCTGATAAGACGTTGATGGAGGGAGGCGTGTTAGCCGGAGGATCGGCGATGCTGATCCAAAACGTCGTCTCTTCGATCGAGTGTCCTAACTCGTCCGACACCGTAAACGTGAACGAGTCGCTGCCGGACGAGCCCCAATGGGAGTAACTGATTTGGCCGTTGCTGATGTTGGCCTGGGTAAACGCCGAGCCTGCGTACAACACGCTCCCGTTTAGGTAGAGCGTTCCGGAGGTCGGGAGCGTCGCGATCACGTAAGTCAGTTGCCCCCGAGAAGAGTCGTCGTCTTCGACAAGGAGCAAATCGTCACTGATCTCCGCCATATCTCCGTAGGAGATCGACAGTCCGGAGTTGTTGACTAGGTGCGGATTCGGATCCTCGGCCGAAACGGCGATTGTGAACGTATACGAACTTGTCGTATGCCCGTCGCTATCCGAGACGGTGAAGGCAAAGGAGTCGTCGGCGTTGCTTCCGCCGCCCACGTGCTGGTACGTCAAAGCTCCGCTGTTGATGTCGGCCTGCGTGAAGGTCGAGCCGGACGTTAGCGCCGAGTAGTTCAGATAGAGCGTGCCGTTGCCGGGAGCCGAGTCGAGCGAATAGGTGATATTCTCCGGAGCCGTGTCGAGGTCCGTGGTCTGGAGGACGCTGTTGTCAATCGTAGCGCTTTCGCCGCTAACCAGCGACAAGCCGGCATTTGTAGTGACGTAGGGCGATGGGTCTGGACCTGCAACGTTGATGGAAACGGTCGCGGTGTCGGAACTTGGATCTTCGTCGTCGAGCGTGTAATCGAACGTGTCGGTGCCGTCGAAACCGGACGGCGGCGTGTAGGTGTAAGTGCCGTCGCCGTTGTCGCTGAGCGTGCCCCCTTGGGCGGTCGTGCCGAAGTTCGGCGTGACGGTCGGCGTGCCGTTGTAGTTGTCGTTCGCCGTCAATTGGCCGGCCGAGATCACGATGGGCGATTCGTAGCCCGTATCCAGCGTGTCGTCGACGGCGTCGGCGTTGAGCACCACGCGTTGTTCGAGCGCTTCCATGCGATGGCGGCGGCGCAGGTTGCGACGTTTCGCAATCGCCGCTTTTCTTTGGCGACGATTACGGCGCAGGTAGCCGAGGTATCCGAAAAACATCGACCAAGCGGATTGCAGACGCATGAAGGCCTCTAGCTGCGGATGCTGGTTACGAGTTCGATTTACTCGGTGCGCACCGGTAGCGCTCACGCCGATGACGTGTTTTTGAAACGAAGCGACGACGAAAGAAATTCGCCGTCGAAGAAAGAGCGTGCCCCTAACAATTACGACACTACTTCGGGCCTGCACACTCGCAAGGGTGGTCTCATACCCATCCGACGGTTTTCCGCGTCAGTTTTTCATGAGCGGACGCATGTCTTGCGTAATCGTCATGAACGACATCGGACGCTGAAGTGACCGTCGCCAAAGTCGTCACAACCGGCCGTGAGCCCTCTGCAAAACCGACATGAATACCGAGGTCGCACCACGGAACTGGTTTCCGAAGCCACACTCCTGATAGGTGAGCGGACACACGACTTCAGGAATGAAAGATGTCGTCAGCGACGATCGGATAGCCTGTCGCTAACGATGAATCGATAGCGGAGTGCCCCGGCGAAACATGGCTGTCCGTCGAAACGGCGCTAGGTACGGGTGCGCGAGGTCTGAGCGGAAGGACGACGCTCGCTCGGTTTCTGAACGAGCATCGAGGACGCCCTAATCAACTCCAATTACCGCCGCTGAGCATCGACGAGATATTGAAGTGGGCCGAGGACTATCACCGGCATCACGGATCATGGCCGAATTCCACATCCGGCGCCATCGACGCGTTGCCTCCGACCACTTGGCGCAAGGTCGACACGGCCCTAAAGATCGGCCTTCGGGGTCTACAACGAGGTTCTTCGTTGGCGAAGCTCCTTTCGAAGCACCACGGCGTTCGTAATCCTGCGCAGCGACCGGCTTTGTCAGAGACACAGATCGTATCGTGGGCACGAGCTTACAAGAAAGTGTGCGGACGTTGGCCAGGATTGAAATCGGGGACAATTTCTGAATCCGACGGTGACACTTGGCTCGCCGTGGGAATGGCCTTGCGTCAAGGTCTTCGCGGCCTGCCGGGAGGAATTACATTGCGACGGCTACTTCAACGACCTAACGCAAGCGATCAACTGTCGCCTTTCGGCCAAGATATTGGCTCTTAGGCGAAACGACTTCACTCCCCTTTCTTGCTCGACTACGTTGTAGGAGACCGCCAGAAGGCTCACTGCTCTAATTTGCGATGCGCATGGCTCCAGTCGATAAGACCTCCCTGAGCGAGCGGGACATCTGCACGAAGTTCATCACGCCGGCGTTGAAGCAGGCGGGCTGGGATGAGATGTTGCAGATCCGCGAGGAAGTTGGCTTCACGAAAGGACGCATCATCGTACGAGGGCGGCTCGTTACCCGCGGTGCCGCCAAGCGGGCCGACTATATCCTCTACGCCAAGCCGAACATCCCGCTGGCCGTCATCGAAGCGAAGGACAACAACCACAGTGTCGGCGACGGTCTTCAGCAGGCACTTGAATATGCTGACACCCTCGATCTGCCGTTCGCGTTTTCGTCCAACGGCGACGGCTTCGTCTTTCACGACCGCACCGGTCTCGCCGACGAGATGGAGGTCAATCTCGGTCTCGACGCCTTCCCAAGCCCCGCCGATTTATGGAAGCGCTACCGCAAGTGGAAGGGCCTGCCCGCCGAAGCCGACGAGCTCGTTCTGCAAGACTATTACGACGACGGCAGTCGCAAGTCGCCGCGTTACTATCAGGTTAACGCAGTCAACTCCGCCATCGAGGCTATCGCGAAGGGCGAGAACCGCGTCTTGCTCGTAATGGCCACAGGAACCGGCAAAACCTACACGGCCTTCCAAATTATCTGGCGACTCTGGAAGGCGGGCCGTAAGAAGCGAATTCTTTTTTTGGCCGACCGCAACATTCTGGTCGACCAGACAATGGTCAATGACTTTCGCCCTTTCGGCAAGGTCATGGCCAAGCTCAGCACGAATACTAAGACGATTGAACGCGACGACGGCAGCGAGGTGACGCTTGCGACCGCCCTGGATAAGAAGCGTCGCATCGACACGGCCTACGAGGTCTATCTCGGTCTCTACCAAGCCATCACGGGTCCGGAGGAGCGGCAAAAGCTCTTCAAAGAATTCTCCAAGTCGTTCTTCGACCTAATCGTTATTGACGAGTGCCATCGCGGCAGCGCGGCCGCCGACTCAGCTTGGCGGGAAATCCTCGAACACTTCGACGCGGCGACGCAGATCGGCCTCACAGCCACGCCCAAGGAAACCAAGTACGTCTCAAACATCGACTACTTTGGCGACCCGGTCTACTCGTACTCGCTGAAGCAGGGCATCCGCGACGGTTTCCTAGCCCCGTACAAGGTCGTGAAGGTCCACATCGACATCGACGTCGCCGGCTATCGCCCGGAGAAGGGCAAGGTCGATCGCGACGGTGAGGAGGTCGAAGATCGCATCTACAACCAGAAAGACTATGACCGCACACTGGTGATTGACGACCGTACGAAACTCGTCGCGGCCAAGGTCACGGAATTCCTCAAGGAAAGCGGCGATCGGTTTCAGAAGACGATCGTCTTTTGCGTCGACGAAGAACACGCCGCACGCATGCGCCAGGCGTTGGTCAACGAGAATCAAGACCTTTGCGACGCGAACCATCGCTACGTAATGCGAATCACAGGCAGCGACGCCGACGGTTGTGCACAACTCGGCAACTTCATCGATCCCGAATCGCCTTACCCGGTGATCGTGACCACCTCTCGTCTTCTTTCCACCGGCGTCGATGCGCAGACCTGCCGTCTGATCGTCCTCGACCGGCCCGTCGGCTCAATGACGGAGTTCAAGCAGATTGTCGGTCGTGGTACACGTGTCCACGAGGACACGCAGAAGTTCTATTTCACTCTGATGGACTTCCGCGGCGCCACGAACCACTTTGCTGATCCGAAGTTCGACGGACCCGTTATTCAGGAATATGAGCCCGGACCGGACGATCCGGTCGTACCGCCTGACGACGTTCCACCGCCGGTCGACGAAGATGAATTTTTTCCGCCCGAGCCGACCGACGACGAAACCATCGTCGTCGATCCCGTTCCGCCGGACATTACGGGCCCTATCGGCGGCGGCAAACAAAAGAAGGTCTACGTCGACGGCGTCCACGCCAACATCATTGCCGAACGCGTCGAATACCTCGACGAAGACGGCAAACTCGTCACCGAAACCTTGCGAGATTTTTCGAAGAGGGCTCTTTGCAAGCGATTTGCCAGCCTCGAAGCGTTCCTCACCCGCTGGAACTCAGCGGAACGCAAGCAAGCGGTGATCGACGAACTCGCCGCCGAAGGCCTACCGCTGGAGCCGCTGGCCGAAGAAGTCGGCAAAGACCTCGACCCGTTCGATCTCATTTGCCATATCGCTTTCGACCGTCCGCCGCTCACGCGTCGCGAGCGGGCCGACAACGTGCGCAAGCGCGACGTGTTCACCAAGTACGGCCCACAGGCTCGCGCCGTGCTCGAAGCGATCTTGCAAAAGTATCAGGATGAAGGGGTTATCAACCTCGACGATCCGCAAATCTTGCGCATCCCGCCCATCAGCGACATGGGCACACTCGTGCAGCTCATCAAGCAGTTCGGCTCGAAAGAAGACTTCGCCCAGGCCGTTCACGAGCTCCAGGCCGCCCTGTACGATGCAGCGGCCTAGTTCATCTCCTCCTGCCGTTGCTCCCGCCCATGTCCGTTCGCAATCTCGTCAAAAGCATCCAAGACATCATGCGCCAAGACAGCGGCGTCGACGGCGACGCCCAGCGCATCTCGCAGCTTTGCTGGATGTTCTTTCTCAAGATCATCGACGACCAGGATCAAGAGCTCGCGATCGAGAAAGACGACTACAAATCGCCGATTCCCAAGCGGTTCCAGTGGCGCACCTGGGCGGCCGATCCGGAAGGCATCACCGGCGACGAGCTACTCGAATTCGTCAACGGCGAGTTGTTCCCTAAGTTGAAAAGCCTGCAACCCGGCACGGCGGGCAACCGCGGCCGCGTTGTTCGCGACGTCTTCGAGGACGCCTACAACTACATGAAGTCCGGCCAGCTCATGCGGCAGGTCGTCAACAAGATCCAGCAGGTTGACTTCAATAACCTCGCCGAGCGGCAGCACTTCGGCGACATCTACGAGCAACTCCTTAACGACCTGCAAAGCGCCGGCAACGCGGGCGAGTATTACACCCCCCGGGCCGTCACCGCCTTCATGGTCGACCGCATCGATCCGAAGCCGGGCGAGTCGCTGCTCGATCCCGCCTGCGGCACGGGCGGTTTTTTGACTTGCTCGATCCGCCACATGCGGACCGTCAAAAAGTACGTCAAGAAGCCGAAGGACGAAGAGAAGATGCAGGCCTCGTTGCGGGCCGTCGAAAAGAAGCAACTCCCGCACATGCTCTGCGTGACGAACATGCTGCTGCACGGCATCGAAGACCCCAGCTTCGTGCGGCACGACAACACGCTCGCCCGCCCATACATCAGCTACGAGAAGGCCGATCGGGTCGACATCGTCGTCACCAATCCGCCGTTCGGCGGTCGCGAAGAAGACGGCATCGAAAGCAACTTCCCGGCCCACTACCGCACCCGCGAAACGGCCGATCTGTTCCTGGCCCTCATCATGCGGCTACTGAAGCCCACGGGGCGGGCTGCGGTCGTCTTGCCCGATGGTTCGCTGTTCGGCGAAGGGGTGAAGACGCGGCTCAAGGAAGCCCTGCTCGAAGAGTGTAATCTGCACACGATCGTCCGCCTGCCGAACAGCGTCTTCAAGCCGTACGCCTCCATCGGCACGAACCTGCTCTTCTTCGAAAAGGGCGGGCCGACAAAAGAAATCTGGTTCTACGAGCATCGCGTTCCCGGCGATCAAAAAGCGTACTCGATGACCAAGCCGATCCGCTTCGAGCACCTGCAGCCGTGCATCGACTGGTGGGGCGGCGAGAAACGCAAGGGACGCGAAGAAACCGAAGTCGCCTGGCGCGTGACGGCCGAAGCCGTGAAAGAGCGCGGCTACAACCTCGACTTCAAGAATCCGCACACCGTTGCCGACGATCACGGCGACCCCGAAGAATTGCTGAAGGCCCTCGACGACGCCGAAGGTGAAACGGCAAAACTCCGCGACAAGTTGAAGTCGATCCTGGCCGAGGCCCTCCTCCGATGACGCCGGACCGACTGCTTGCTCATTTTAATCGGATTTGCGATGCGCCGGACGCAATTCCGCGATTGCGGCAATTTGTGCTCGATCTTGCTGTACGCGGAAAACTTGTGGATCAAGACGCTGGAGACGAGCGCGCACAATCTGTTCTCGATCGTGTGGAGCAGCAAAAACTGCAGCTCTTGAAGAACGGCGAGGTCAAGAAATTCGAGGTGCTCAATGCGATTCCACCAAGAGAAATTCCATTCGACCTTCCTTCGGGTTGGTCCGTCGTTCGACTCGGAACAATCGCACGAAAGCTTGGGGCTGGAAGTACGCCGCTCGGCGGCAAGTCGGTTTACCAAGCGGCCGGTGTGAAGTTTTTGCGTTCACAAAACGTGCATAACGATGGTCTCCGACTCGATGACGTTGCGCTAATTCCTCGAAGCGTCCATGAACGGATGTCTGGAACGCACGTACAACGAGACGACGTCCTTCTCAATATTACAGGAGCTTCGATCGGTCGGTGTGCGTTGGTCCCTGCAGAATTCGACGAGGGCAATGTATCCCAACACGTCGCAATTATTCGACTGCATGATCCAGGTCTGCGCGGATTCATACACCTCTCGCTCATTTCATCCTACTTTCAACGATTGATCGACGACGTACAGGTGGGCGTATCACGTGAGGGACTGAGCATGCAGCAATTGCGACAGTTCCCAATGCCAATTCCACCTCGGAACGAACAGAGCCAAATCATCGCAAAGGTCGACGCTTTGATGGCGTTGTGCGATGAGTTGGAGGCGGCGCAGGGCGAGCGGGAACGGCGACGCGACCGGCTCGCGGGCGCCTCGCTGGCCCGCCTGAACCAACCGACCGACGACCGTGAAGAGTTCCGCCGCCACGTCCGCTTCCACCTCGACCACCTCCAACGCTTCACCACCCGCCCCAACCAAATCCCCGCCCTCCGCCAAACCATCCTAAACCTCGCCGTCCGCGGCCTACTTACGCCGCAAAATCCAAGTGACGACTCCGCGAACGATGTAGTTAGGCGAACCGCATTGAAGCGCGCAAGTTTGATCGAGACTGGTGCGATCAAGAAAGACTTGGAAATCGAGGCACTCAAGGAAAACGACGAGCTATTCGATATTCCGCGTTCATGGCTGTGGGTGCGCATGGCCGAATTGTGCTACCCAATCACTTCCGGATCGACGCCGCCAAAAGAAGTCTTCCAAGAGGCGAACGGAATACCGTTTCTCAAGGTCTACAACATCCGCGAGCAACTGATCGACTTTGACTACAAGCCGCAGTACGTCGACGCTGAATACCACCGAAAGAAGATGAAGAGGTCGACGCTTCGGCCCGGCGATGTCGTAATGAACATTGTTGGACCGCCACTAGGAAAAGTCGCGATCGTTCCAGAATCTTTCGCAGAGTGGAATTGCAATCAGGCGATCGTTTTCTTTCGGCCGATACTGAGCGAAATCAATCAGTTCATTTACCTGTTCATTAAAGAAGGAACCTTCCTTCAAAAGATCGACCTCATCGGAACAGCTGGCCAGGACAACATTTCGGTAACAAAGTCGAAGAACATAGCCGTACCACTTCCACCAATTGCCGAACAACAGCGCATCGTCGCCAAAGTCGATGAGTTGATGGTGATCTGTGACGAGTTGGAATCGCACCTGACGACCGCCGAGACCGATCGCCGCCGCCTGCTCGAAGCCGTTCTCTATGAGGCTTTGCATACGGCCGCGAACGCTGACGTTAAAGCGGCCGTCCAAGCCGTGCCCCAACCAGAAGTCGTCGCAAAGCCGAAAAAACGCAAGGGCCTGATCTTCGATCGTGGTGCCATCGCCTCGTACGCGATCGACCGGCTGCATACCCGCGACGAGTTCGGGACGGTCCAGCTCGAAAAGACGATGTACCTGACCGAAGCCTGGGTCGGCTTCGACATGGCCGGCGACTACCGCCGCATGGTCGCAGGTCCGCTCGATCCGGCTCTTTATCCGCTCCAAGGACTTGCTGCCAAGCAGAAATGGTTCTTCGTCTCCGGCGGCAAAGGGCAAAAGGCCCGCTACACACCGGGCCCGAACATCGCCGACCGTTGCAACGCGGCCCGCGCGGCTCGACGACAAGCTGGCGGACATGGATCGGCTGCTCGACGCCGTCGAGAAGATGAACACCGAACAGGCCGAACTGTTCGCCACCGTCTTCGCCGCCTGGAACGACTTCCTGCTCGACGGCAAAACACCGACCGATGACGAAGTTGTTCGCGAAGTCCGCGAACACTGGCACAAAGCTAAGCAGCGCTTTACCCACCAGCGCGTGCACGAATGCATCGCCTGGATGCGCAAGACAGGGTTTGTACCCCGCGGCGTTGGACCGCATACTCGGCCGCAAACTCCGGCGTGAATCAATGTCGACCAATCGCGAAGCAATTGACACCCAGATGTCGCCAAACGGCAGCGACCAACTCTGAGCATTTTTTCGTCAGCCCCCAATCACAAGTTCTGCCATCCACATGCCGAAGTTCTGCGAGATTTCTGGCCGTTTGGTCCTGTGCAGGTAAGCGCGTCTAGCTCGTTCGTCTTCAGAGCAATGGTGACTTTCTAAGGCTCCCAACTTATGCCCATTCGTCAAGCAATTTGGAAAGTCGGATCGCAGCCGACTTCCCTCTTGGAGTCATCGTTGGCGACCGAAGCGCTGTTAGAACAAATGATCGTGGCGGCGCCGAAGATTCTTTCAGACGAATGGATGCTAATCGGCCGACAGGAAGACACGGGATTCGGCGGGCGTATTGACTTGCTGGCGATTGCGCCCGACGGTTCGCTCGTGCTCATTGAGCTCAAGCGCAACCGCACGCCGCGCGAAGTTGTCGCCCAAGCGATCGATTACGCGGGCTGGGTCGAAGCTTTGAAGCCCGAGGATGTTGCTGCCGTCTATGCGCGCTTTGCTCCAGGCCGCAGCCTTGCTGACGACTTTAAGGCGCGTTTCGGCTTGGCGCTCGACGAAGAGTCGCTCAACGCCAGCCACCAAATCATCGTCGTCGCTTCGTCACTGGATGACAGTACGGAACGGATCGTTGCGTATTTGAACAAGCGGGACATCCCGATCAACGTCCTTTGCTTTCAAGTCTTCACGCACGGGACGGAACAGTTGCTCAGCAGGTCGTGGCTGCTTGATCCCGTGCAAACACAAGAGAACGTGACCGTCACCACGGCAGGCCCTAAAGAGCCTTGGAACGGAGAGTTCTACGCGGCCTTCGGGGCTGGTCCCAATCGTTCCTGGGAGGAGGCCGTAGAATATGGCTTTATCTCTGCAGGTGGCGGTACTTGGTACACCAAGACGTTGCGGACACTGAATCCCGGCGATCGCATCTGGGTGTTGGCACCAGGTTACGGCTACGTCGGCGTCGGTCGAGTCGCTGGACGGGCGCAGCCTGCTAAGGATTTCCGAGTTTTGACTCCGAATGGCGAGAAGCTCGCGATTGACGTGTTGAAGGCGGATTATCATCGCGAGTTCATCAATGATCCGGAACAATCCGAGTACTTTGTTCCGGTAGAGTGGATCGAGACGGTACCGCTCTCAGCGGCATTTTCTGAGATCGGTCTTTTCGGAAATCAAAATACTGTTTGCCGCCCGCAGTCGCCGAAGTGGCGAAACACGGTTGAGCGATTGCAGAGACACTTTACTAAGACCTCGGCCCGTTAGAGATTGCTCGGGGCGGCATCACTTCCAGATATCTCGCGCACGAACTTGCCCACTGCGCGCTCGCGGCTTTGTGAATCGGAACGGATCGGCCCGGTAAGAGGCGCTGCGCAGAAATCTCGACAAGCACCTGCCTATCTTAACGCTGAAAATCATAGAGCGTTCCGTGGAGACTAGGTGACTCCGGTCGAAACCGCGCTAGGGAGGGACTGGCTAAATCCTAAGGCGAACGGGTCCCTTGGCTTTGTTAGTTAATCAAACGCCGTGAATTGCTCTCAAAAAAGGTGACTGCAATATTGCCACGCTGTATATTCGCGATGGCTCGGAACACCTTCACTCGGTCACTCGAATAGCTGAGCGAACATGGCACGATTGTCGACCGAAGCGCACGATGACGGCACCATCGAATTTCTCGCGGCCGTGCGAAAGCAAATCGGCCAAGTCGTCGTCGGCCAGGAAGTCGTCGTCGAGCGGATGCTCATTGCCTTGCTCACCGGCGGCCACTTGCTGCTGCAAGGCGTGCCGGGTTTGGCCAAGACGCTGCTGGTCGCCACGCTTTCGCGCGCCATCGATCTGGCTTTCGCGCGGATTCAATTCACGATCGATCTGCTGCCGTCCGATATTCTCGGCTCTGAAATTCTCGATCAACGCACGAACGAATTTCGCACGCATCTGGGACCGATCTTTACAAACTTGCTCTTGGCCGACGAAATCAACCGTGCCGCGCCCAAGGTGCAGAGCGCGCTGCTTGAGGCCATGCAGGAACGCCGGGTGACGATCGGTCGCGAAAATCACAAGCTGCCCGCTCCGTTCTTAGTCATTGCGACTCAGAATCCGGTCGAGCAAGCCGGCACGTTTGAATTGCCGGAAGCGCAGCTCGACCGCTTTATGCTTTGTCACCGCCTGGATTATCCGACGCCTGACGAAGAACGCGAAATCCTGCGGCGTAATATGGCGCTAGGCGTACGTCGCGAAGACCGCGGAGCCGTGGCGCGCACCGAATTCGACACGCTCGGCGATCGTCCGGTCGGCACGATCGAGCAACTCGTGACGGCGATGGAAGCCGTGCATCATGTGTTCGTCAGCGACACGTTTCTCGAGCACGTCGTTGAAGTCGTCAAACGTTCCCGCGAAGACTCTCGGCTTGAGCTCGGCGCCAGCCCGCGGGCCGGCATGGCGCTGGTGAAAGCTTCGCGAGCGCGGGCTCTCATCCACGGTCGGCAGTATGTGGTGCCGGAAGATTTGTACGCCTTGGCGGAAGATGCTTTATTGCACCGCTTGCGATTGAACTACGAAGCATTGGCCGAAGGTTGCACGACGGCCGCGGTATTAAAGGAATTGCTGCAGTCCGCGAGTTCCGGCGCTTCGGCCGGGGTCGGACCGATCGCGGCTTCGAGGTAATGCGATGATCGGCACGCTGGATACGGTCGACAAGCTCTCCGGCCGGCAATTCGAGCTGGCCGTGAAGCGTTTGGCAGACAGCCTCAGCTACGGCATTGATCGTTCGCCGTTTCTCGGCTCGGGCCTGGAATTCGCACAGTCGCGACCTTATCAACCCGGCGACTCGGTGCGCTCGATCGATTGGCGCGTCACTGCCCGCACCGGCAAGCACTTCGTGAAAGAGTACGAAGCATCCAAGAGGATGGAGTGTCATCTGCTGATCGACACGTCGGCGTCAATGACCATCGGTTCGACGGGCGTTACGAAATACGCGGCCGCGGTTCCCCTGGCCGGCGGGCTGGCGTTGGCTTGTCTCGAACGGGGAAGTCCCGTCGGTTTGTCGGCCGTGGGCGAGCGGGCCTTGCGAATTCAACCCAGCCTGTCGCCGGCCACGATCTTTCAATGGCTGCACCTTTTGCGGCGACACCGCTACGACGAGGCCACTCTGCTCGGCGAACGGATCACTCAGTTGCTCGTGTCGTTGACCAATCGGGCTCTCATCATCGTGCTGAGCGATTTGCATGACCCTACGGCGCCCGGCGCACTCAAGCTTTTGGCTCAGCGACACGAGTGCATAGTATTGCACTTGGAAGACCCGGCCGAACGCAACTTGCGCGGTGCGGGCTTTATGCGAGCGCGAGGCGGAGACGGGGCGAAGTTTCGTCACTCTTCGCGGCGAAGCGGTCGGCAGCGGCGAGCCGATTGCGAAAATTCTGGCCCGTGCCCGCATCGACTATCTGCGGCTCGACACGTCGCGACTCCGTGGTGGAGCCTGTGCGACATTTCCTGAGGGCGCGCAACGTCTTCGGTAGGCAAGTTCGATAACCATGAATCTCGGCGGCATTTTCATCGTTGCCCGCAACACGGCGATCGTCGGCCTCATAACGGCCGCCGCCGCCGTGCATGGCAAAGATTCTGCAATGCCGCCCCCGTCGGTCGGCATTGCTCGCGAAATGCGCAACTTAGTCCTCCCCGGCACCGAACTGGAAGCGGCCCCGATCGTCGATCGGCGGGCTCCGCTGGTGCTGCGCAGTCGTTCGCAGCGTTCGACACGGTGATTCCTGGCGATACGACGTCGAGTGGTACGGACTCGAACCGGGGAAGTACGACCTGCGCACGGCGCTCCGCCGCAAAGACGGTTCATCGACGGCCGAACTTCCGCCGCTGCCGGTCGAAGTCGTCTCGTCGATCCCGCCCGGCTTCACGCCGCCACGAGCGTTGTCGGCCGAGCGAGTCACCGGCTTCGGCCAGTATCGCATCTGGACGGCGATCGTCGGAGCCGCGTGGATTCTCGGCCTCGCAGCGCTGCTACTCGTCGGCCGCCGGCGTCGTCGTTCGACGGAAACTCGCGCCGTCCCGCCGCCGACGTTCGCCGCAAGGCTCCGACCTTTGATCGAGCGCGGCATCGCCGGAACGATCTCACCTTCCGAATGCGCCGCACTCGAACGCCTGCTCATCGACTACTGGGCCGAGCGATTGGATCTGCGAGACAAAAAACCGGCCCAGGTGTTTCGCGTCTTGCGCGACCATCCGGAGGCATCGGCTCTCGTGCTCCAACTCGAAACGTGGCTGCATCGTCCGTCGACGTCGCAAGACTGCTCCGAGCCCGTCGATTTGCAATCGCTGCTCGCACCGTATTTACATCCTGCCGCGTCGCCGGCCGAGCCCGTCGTGAGCGGCGCATGATCTTCGCACATCCGTTCGTACTTTTGGGCCTCGTCGTGCCGGCGGCATTGGCCGTTTGGACGTGGCGACGCCAAGCCGGCCGCATCGTACTCCCCTACGACCATCGGAGCGCCGCCGGTTCCGGACGCGGTTGGAAATTCTTCATCGACGTCGCCTCCACGTTTCCGGCGGTTCTCCTGGCGGTGGCCGTCGTCTTGGTTGCCGGCCCGCAACGTTATGGCGAGCCGCAACAAAAGCGCTTGCTCACCAATATCGAATTCTGTCTCGACGTATCAGGGAGCATGACCGCGCCGCTCGGCGACGGCAGCCGCTACGATGCGGCGCTCGCCGCCGCCGATGAATTTCTGGGCTATCGCAAGGGAGATGCGTTCGGGCTCACGTTCTTCGGCAGTTCCGTCCTTCACTGGGTGCCGCTGACGACCGATGTTTCGGCGTTTCGTTGTGCTCCGCCGTTTATGCGACCGGAGCAACTCCCGCATTGGTTCGGCGGCACGGAGATCGGCAAAGCATTGCGATCTTGTCGTCGCATGCTCGAGGCCCGTGAAGAAGGGGACCGAATGATCGTTCTGATCACGGACGGCATGAGCGCCGATCTCGGCGGCGGAGCCGATGCCGAACTGGCCCGAGAGCTTCAAAAGGCGAACATCGCGGTGTTCGCCGTCATCATCGGCGAGCAAGGAGTGCCGGATGAAGTGACGACGATCGCCTCGCTCACCGGCGGCGCGGCTTTTACGGCAGACGACCCCGCGGCTCTACGCACCATCTTCCAGCGCATTGATTCGATGAAGCAGGCCAAGCTGGAAAGCTCCATCGGCGACACGCTGGACGACTTCCACCCGTGGTGCGCAGCCGGGCTAGTAACCTTGTTGCTACAAACACTGGCCGCTTGGGGTTTGAGGTACACCCCATGGTAGCGCTCGTCGCGGCCTTGTTGACGATGCTGGTTTGCTACGGCGCAGAATATCTGCACCTGCGGCGTCTGCGACGCATTGCTCGCCTTGCTTTCGGTCCTTCCGAACGTCCGGCGTTTTGGGCTCGCCTGGCTCCGTGGCTGCGCGTGTCGGCCGCGGGCGCACTTTGCTGGGGATTCGTCACGCTTTGGCAGTTGCCCCCCAAAGCGCACCGCGGTGACGAGGTTCCCGAATCGCAACGCCGCAACCTGCTGCTGGTGCTGGATGTTTCGCCCAGCATGAAGCTCGACGACGCCGGCCCCGAACGAAAGCAACCGCGAGCCCAGCGAGCCGCCGATCTGTTGCGCTCGTTCTTCTCAAGAATTCCGGTCGCCGAATATCGCACTACGATCGTCGCCGTGTACAGCGACGCGAAGCCGGTCGTCATCGGCACGACCGACCTCGAAGTCGTTCGTAACATCCTTGAAGACCTACCGATGGGCTATGCATTCAAGGCGGGCCCGACCGATCTCTTCGCGGGAATTCGCGAAGCGGCTCGGATCGCACAACCATGGAATCCTCATAGCACGACTCTCATGCTCCTCACCGACGGCGACACCATTCCGCCGACCGGAATGCCGGCGCTGCCCGCGGCGATCGACCATTCGCTGGTCGTGGGCATCGGCGACGCCGCCACCGGTAAATTCATCGATGGTCATATGTCGCGGCAAGACGTTTCGACGCTGCAACAGTTGGCCCTCCGATTGCGCGGGCACTACCATAACGGAAACGAGAAGCATCTTCCCAGCGAACTTGTCAGGACAATCGCCTTCGGCCGGTCGACGAGCTTAGCCCGACGCTTGACGCAGCGCGAGTATGCGCTGGCGGCGGTTCTCAGCGGCGCGACCACGCTCGCGTTGTTGCCGTGGCTGTTGGCCGGCTGGGGAACAAGTTGGCGTCCGGGGAAGCCCGCCGCTCGAACGACGCGCCGGAACTTACGCAAACTGGAGACCGTCGAAACTTAAGACTTTAGGCCCCCGCTTCTCATCACCTAATACATAGTGCGAGCCACTCGGCTCAAATCGCGTGGTACGAGGAAACTGTCATGCGCGTGTTATTAATTCTCGCTTGGGTCGCCGGCGGCGTGTTGTTCTACGCTTGGCATTCCGGGCCCGGACAAGATCTGCTGGCTCTCGACGACGCCGGCCGGCTTGCTACAAAAGCGACCACTGCGGCTAACGACGGCCGCTGGAGCGACGCGATTTCGTCTTACGATTCGGCATTGGCCCTGTTGCCGGAAGATCGGCAAGCCGAAGCCCGCCGGCTCCGACTCGAGCGCGGAAGGCGCGGCTCCAAAGCGGCGGCCAACTTCCGGAAGCTCGAACCGAACTCGGCGCACTCGTCGACGAGTTGGAAAACGATTTGAAAGCCCCCGCGGACTTGCTGGCGTCGGCCCGGCAGTCGCTGGCCGTCTCCCAGTATTACACCACTTGGTTAATGCGGCTCGAAGGGGAACCGCCCGAGATCTGGGAACCGGAAATCGAGTCGGCTCGTCAAATTCATCGTCTCCTGGCCGAACAAACGGAACGAGAAGGAGGCGCTTCATCGTCTGACGCCGCCGAGCACCGCGAAAACGTCGAAGCCACGATTCGCTTGGCTCGGATGGATTTAGACGAGTTGCAGGCCCTGAAGCTGCCGAGCCAATGCTGCAACTGTAAGGGAGGCGCTTGCAAGAAGGCGAGCAAGAAACCTGGCCAGAAGCCGAAGCCGCAAGCCAATGAACCGAAGGATGCTCGCGGAGCGAGCCTCGGTCCGCCTCCTGACGACGGAGGCAACTGACGTCATCCGATTGTCAGCGATTTTCCAAAACGCCGCCGGCTTTCGAACGCTAGGCCGGCTGCGGAACGACAGATTCTGTTTCAGCGATTCCGACCCTCGCCGAGAGAGCCGACGTATGAATCGAATGAGTTTACGAGTTCTTGCCGCTGTGCTTGTTCTATCGGTGATGTCGGGCCGCGAGGCGGTGCTCTAGTCGTTCACGACGCCCGTCTACACGTCGTCCCCTTATTCGGCGGCGCAGACATATTACGCCGGGCCGATCGTGTCGGCTCCCGACGGTTCGTCGAGCTACGCCGTCGAAGTCGGCCCGGACGGTGAATATGTCGTCGAACATGGTCCGACCGGTCCGCAGACCATGGCACCGGGCGGGAAGCCGCTCAAGCGGATCGACCGCCTGCGACAGTTGAATTTCGACCGCCGAGCCAAGGCCGTGCTCGAAACCTGGAGCGCCGACATGCGCCCGAAACCGAAGGTCGAACCGACGGCCAAGCCAGCCGCGTTGTCGCCCGCCAAGCCAGCCGAAAAGGCGCCGCCGACAAAGGCGGACGATTCGGCCAAGAACACTGCCAAGCCTGCCGACAAGCCGCAAGACGCTCCGCCGAAGTCGGTCGGACCGACCACGAAAAAGCCGCAAGATACTCCGACGACCGGCGACGTGAAATCGGGAACGACCACTGCTCCTGCCGCTGTAGATAAGCCGGCCGGCGGCGCACCGCAGCAAGTGTCTTCGGCGGCCAAGCCTGCCACGGGGCCCGATCCGCTCGACGCGGAGCTGAAAGCCTTTCAAACGAGCGTCACGCTCGGCCGTTGGGGGGAAGTCAAAAGTTACCTCGCAGCGCTCACCAAAGAAGAGCGGGAAGTTGCTTGGCGTCGGCTCCTCGAATCACTCGCCTCTCCGCAGAACTTGGCGGGCCCGCAGAGCGCCCAATTCTCCCTACGGCGGTATGCCGACGCCGCAAGAGTCGGCGTCTTGGACCGTCGATGATTTCTTTGGACTCGTAGCGGCAAGTCCGATTCCGCTCGACGCGCAAGGAATCGCCGCGCTCGGCCGTATTCTTAGTTCGGCCCTCCAGCGCGACTTGGCCGTGGAGACCGTCACGGTGCGCTTGGAGCAAGCGGTGAAGGCGGCGAGCCCCGACGCAATACTCACGCGCCGCCAGGCCGCTCAGTTGTTGCAAGCCGCCGGCCAGGCCAGGCAAACGGTCCGCTTCCTCCCGACGATCGCAGAAGCCGTCGCCGCGTCCGACGGAGAAGCCTTGAATCTGTTGTCGCAACATTTTGGGGCCGTCGCCGAGTCGTCGGAGGAAGAAGAGCGGCTTGATCACGCTTGGCGAGCGTCGCAAGCGGTGCTCACGCTGGCCAAGGCGTCGCGGAAGGAACAAGACGAAGCGCTCAAGCGACTCGTCGATTTGTCCCCGCGCGTGCGCTTGCAACTCGGCCAAGCTTGGCTCGATGAAAGCTTTACCCGCTATCCCGAACGCGGCTCCGAAATTTTGATGTTGCTGGGCGCACGGCGCTGGAGGCATGGCAGCGCAATCCGCACGACATCAACGGCCGGCTCAAGTGGCTGACGTTGCAGAAGGCCGCGGTTTCTTCTCTTTGGCGGTCGAACGCGGCGCTGGCCGAAAAATGGCGACCGGCGCTGCAAGTCTTGGCCCTCAATTGGCTGCGCGAAGCCGATCATTCGCGGCAACACGACGCGAGCAATGAAATGCGCAGCCGGATGCAAACGGACCAATACGGCAACGTGTATTTCAACGACGACATGCGCCGACTTCAGATGCACTACGGCAACGTGCCGCATGCGATTTCCTGCAGCGATCTGCTCAAAGAAATGCCGGACGACGCTTGGCTTCGTTCGCTTGCCGAAGAGGTGCGATTGCCGATGATCGCGATGCGTGCGGAACTGCTGCTGAAGACCGATTCCGCGGAGGAAGCGTTTCCGGTCATTGAGGAACTCGCGGCCAAGTATCCTGATCGGGCGAGCGCGCTGGCGGAACGATTCTTTCAGGTTTGGCGCGAGAACCACGACCCGAACGTCAATCACCGCCGCACGATGAATCCGTTTCAGGCGTACTACGGCTTCAACGGCGAAGCACAGAGCATACCGCTGACGCGCTCCAAGCAAGAGCGCAACCTTGCGGAACTCGCCGGCTGGGTTGCGCGGTTGAACAAGCTCCCGCTGGAAAAACTGAACAAGCAGTTGCTCGCCGAGGCCTTTACGGCCTGTCATAGTCATGCGGAAGTTTACCGCTTGGAAGCGGTGACTCGAGTGTTCGGCCCGCTCGAAACGCTCGACGCCGAGATGATCGCGGCGCTCGTGCAGCAGATGCGCACGAATCTCGCCGGACTCTGGCGCGCTCCGGTCGTACAAGAGCAGGCTCGCACCAAACGCAAGTTGGAAGATATTCGCGCCGAAGTGCTGCGCGGTTATGCCGCGGCGCGAAAGCTCACGGAGAGCGCGCTGGCCCAACATCAGGAAGCCTGGGCGTTGCATTTGGCCGGCGCGGCACTGGAACTCGACGAAAGCAATTTCCGTTACGAGTTGGAAAAGGATCCCGAATTCCAGGCCCGTCGCAAGCAGGCGATGGACGGTTTCGCTCGCGCCGCCCGACTATACGCCGCGGCCGTGCCGAAAACGGAAGAGGCCGACGAGTCTACGTTGGCCTTCGAGCAATGGTTTCACGCTTCGCTCGGCGCTTGTGACGTGGAGAACATCGACGACGACAAACGTCCCGACTCGAAACAAACGCCCCTCATTCGCGCCGCTTTGGAAGCGCTGCCGGGAGAAGCGGGCAAGCGGCATCGCGAGAAGTTCGCCGCGAATCTCTTTGTGGAGTTGCGCTCGGTCAAGCCGTCGATGAAGTACCGTTATCTTCGCGAAGGATTCGGCATCGTCGGCGATCATCCGTTGGCGGCCGAGGCCCGCAAGTCGTACGACTACTATCGCGACTTGGTTTCCGAAATCAAGCTGCACGCTTCCGTCGACGGCGCGGCCGACGGAGTCGTCGGCCATAAACAACCGTTCGGCGTCTTCGTCTCGCTCAAGCACACGGCCGAAATCGAGCGCGAATCCGGCGGATTCGGTCGTTTTCTGCAGAATCAAAACGCGCTGCAATTCAGCTACAACTACGGCCGCCCGGCGGTCGATTATCGCGACCGCTTCACGGCCTCGATAACGGAACTGCTCGCCGAGAATTTCGAGATCGTCAGCACCACGTTCGAAAGCGACAAGGTTCGCTCGCGCGAGACGCCCGAATCCGGGTGGCGAATGACTCCGTACGCTTACTTGCTGCTAAAGGCCCGCGGACCGCACGTAGATCGCTTGCCGCCGCTAAAGATCGATCTCGATTTCCTCGACACTTCGGGCTATGTCGTGCTGCCGATCGAATCTCCGGCGCTGGTGCTCGACGCCAAGCCGACGGAAAGCGAGGCGCGACCGGTGGAAAATCTCGCCGTGACGCAGATTCTCGACGACGCGCCGCGCCGCCGAAGGACGTTTGCAGTTGGAGATCAAAGCCGTGGGGCGAGGCTTGTTGCCCCCCTTGGAGCAAATTGCCGATTTGAAATTCGCCGGCTTCCGCGTCGCCCAAGTCGAAGACCGCGGCCTAGCCGTATCGAAGTTCGACGAAGAGAGCCTATCGCCGGCTATCATTTCACAACGAAGCTGGCTGGTGGATTTGCAGGCCGACGCCGGGAAGGTTGCGCCGAGACCCCGTTTGTCTTTGCCGACCTTCGCACGCCCGACGCCAAGGCATCGTGGCAAAGATACCAAGACGCCGACTTGCAAACGACCGGCAAGAACATCGCCTTACAAGCGGCTTACGGCAAGCGTGAAACTCCGTGGACTTGGATTACCGCCGGAGCGTTGCTGGCCGCAACGCTCGTCGTCGGCTTGGTCGTCGTCCGACGACGCGACTCCGGCAACATAGGTGCCGATGAACTTGCGCCGCCGCAACAAGTCACGCCGTTTTCGACGATCGCGTGGCTGAAACATATTCGAGCTTCCGCCGCACTCAGCGAAGAAAAAGCGGCCGAACTCGACCAAGCGATCACGGAAATCGAAGCAACGTATTTCGCCGAGAATTCGGTCGACGCAGGACGCCTGACGGAAGTCGTGAAATCTTGGACCGGCGTGCCGAGCAAAGTCGGCCAAGCCGGCTAGAACTTCCAGAGTTTCTCGAAGCCTGTGCGGACTCAACCCGAATCTTTCGCAGCTTCCAAAGCCGTACGGACGGTTTCCGCCAGGCTGTCGGGCGTGAACGGCTTGGCAAGAAACGCCGTGCGCGGAGCGGCGAGGCCTCGGCGGATTGTTTCGTCTTCCGTGTGGCCGCTCATGAAAATCACGGCCGTTTCCGGACGTAGCATTCGCCAACGTTCGGCCAGTTCGCGGCCGTTGAAGTCTTGCATCACCAGATCGGTCAGCAGCACGTCGATCGGCCCCAAATAGGCGGCGGCCTTTTCCAACGCGGCGGCGGCCGACGGCGCTTCGAGAACTCTATAGCCCTGCATCTCGAGCACGGCCCGCACCAATCCGCGAACGTCGTTTTCGTCTTCGACCACGAGCACCGTTTTCGCGTCAGCGGTCGGCGCGGCGGGAGCTTCAATCGCATCGTCGAGCTCGCCCGCGGTCGCACGCAACGGCAGCCAGACATGAAACGTCGTTCCGTGATGCGGCCGGCTATCGACGCCGATCGCGCCGCCGGCCACCTGCACGATGCCGTACACCGTCGCGAGGCCCAGGCCGGTGCCTTGCCCGACGCCTTTGGTCGTGAAAAAAGGCTCGAAGATGCGAGCCTGCACCTCGTGCGTCATCCCCGTGCCGGTATCGGAAACGGAGAGTCGCGCATACGAACCGGGAGGCAAATTCCCGGAATCGGCCACGATGCCGAGCCGGTCGTCAATGAAAGTCGTCGTCATGCGCAAGGTTCCGCCGTGCGGCATGGCGTCGCGTGCGTTAACGACGAGATTCATCAACAGTTGATCGAGTTGCCCCGGATCGACGAGCACCGGCAACGGACGTTCCGATAACTCGGCGACGAGCTGAATATCCTCGCCGACGAGCGGGCTCATCATCGATGCAAACGCATCGACGACGGCGTTGAGTTGCAAATGCTTCGGCTCGACGATCGCCTTCCGGCCGAACGCGAGCAACTGCGACGTAAGACGCGCAGCCTTTTCACCGGCCGAGCGAATCATTTGCAGCGAAGTGCGGCGAGGGTCGGCCGCGTGCAATTGACTCGAAAGTAGATCGGCGTAGCCGTTGATGACGGTGAGCAGATTGTTGAAGTCGTGAGCGACGCCGCCCGCCAAGCGCCCCACGGCTTCCATCTTCTGCGCTTGGCGAAATTGCTCGGCCAGCAGCTTCTCGCGCGTTACGTCGCGCACGAAGCAGTAGACCGCTTGTTGCTCGGGCAGCGGAATCGCGTTCCACGAAAACCAGCGCCAGTCGCCGTCTTTCGTGCGATACCGATCTTCGAAACCGACAAGAGTTTCGCCGGCCATCAGCCGGGCGCCCGCCGCCAGCGCCGCTTCGCGATCGTCGGGATGTACGAACTCAATCCAGGCTTGGCCGACCAATTCGTCGACGCTCCAGCCGAGCGTCGTCGTCCAGGCCGGATTGACTTGCTTAAACTTGCCGTCGAATCCGGCGATGCAAAGCGGATCGGGGGAGTTGTTCCAGAGACGATCGCGCTCGCGTTCGGTTTCGCGGCGCTCGGTGACGTCGCGCATGACGGCGCAGTTGTACTCGCGTCCCTCATGCCGCAGGTAGTTCACCGTAATCTCGGTGCGAATCGCTCGCCCGTCTTTCGTGCGATGGTCCGATTCAAACGTGAACGAGCCGCGGCGCTTGATCTCTTCCCAGTGCGCGGGCCAACCCGTTGCAGGAAAGCTCGGGTCGATATCGGGAACCGTGCGGCCGACGAGCTCGTCGCGATCGTAGCCGAGCGTGCGGCAAGCGGCGTCGTTGACGTAGAGGATTTCGCCGTCTGGGGCGACCCAGAATACGGCGTCGACGGCCCGATCCGTGCTAAATTGCGTGAGTCGCAGCGAACTTTCCGCCGCTTTGCGAACGCTGACATCCCGATCGAAAGCCAAAACAAATCGTCGATCACCGATCGTTATCGGCGTGGCAACGACGTCAACCGGATAAGTCGAGCCGTCCTTGCGACGATGAGTGACTTCAAACGCAATGGTCTCGCCGCTGCGCAGCCCTGCCATGCGCTCGGGCACCTGCGTCGCATCGCTGCTGCAGTCCAAGTCTTGAATGCGCATCGCAAGCAATTCGTCGTGCGAATAGCCTGAGATTCGCGTAGCCGTCGGATTGGCCGAGTGGATCTGTCCGTCAAAATCGAGCACGAAAATTGCGTCGCCGCACGATTCAAACAAAGCCCGATAGCGTTGCTCGTTCTCGCGGAGCGCCTGATCATCGAGCTTGCGCTGCGTGATGTCGACGGAAATGCCGATCGTGCCGACGACGGCGCCGCTCTCGTCGCGATAAGGGGCCTTCGTAGCCAAAAACGTATAGGTGCGTCCGTCGGCGGTGAGCGTTTCTTCCGCCGTCTCGACGGCGCCGGTCGCCATAATGCGCCGATCGCGATCCATCACGAGTTGCGTGCTGGCGGAATCGAAGAGCGAGGTATCGTCGGAGCCGATCACTTCGGCGACCGGCTTGCCTGCAAAGCGCGCCGCCGCTTCATTGAAGAAGAGATACTTGCCGTCGCGGTCTTTCACGAAAATGGCGTCGCTCGTGCCCGAAGCCACGGCCTTGAGCAACTCGGCGGTGCGCCGCACTTCGGCTTCGGCCCGTTTACGATCTTCGATATCGGTACACGAGCCGAACCAGCTCACGACGTTGCCTGCCGCATCGCGCGCGGGAAACTGCCGGCCGATGTGCCACCGGTATTCGCCGTCGGCCCGACGTATGCGGAATTCCAAATCGCGCGGCACGCCGCAACGCACGACTGCCGTCCAACCTTCCACAAGTCCGGGCAAATCGTCGGGGTGGATGAACGCGCGACCAATTCCACCCGGTGAGGTGTTCGGCGAAGACGCCGGAGTAGCTCGCCATGCGGGCATTGAATCCGTCGAGTGCGCCGTCGGGGCCGGCCGTCCAAATGATCTGCGGCACGGCGTCGGCCAGTTCGCGATAGCGGCGTTCCATCGCGCGCAACTCGTCTTCCATGCGCTTGCGTTCGGTAATGTCGTGAACGCTGCCGACAAGATGCGAGCAAATGCCGTCTTCGCCGAAGATCGGGCCGACCGTTACGCTACCGGTGAGCGTGCCGCGCGGATAGCTCGACGTTTCCTCCCAACGCACGACGCGCCGTTCGTCGATCGCCGTGCGATACTGCCGTAACACGAACGACAACGACGGTTCGGGAATGACCTCATCTACGCGCCGCCCGACGACGGCGTCCGGCGGCAATCCGGTCGTGTGAAAGAACGTCGAGTTGACCGATTCGAAGCGAAAGCCGCCGTCGGGCTCAACGGCGATCAAGAAGATCACGTCGCCGACGGCTTGAAAAATCTGATTCAGCAGCAGATTGGTTTCTTGAAGCCGGCAATTGTCGACGAGCGACTGCGCAGCCGCCAAATCCTCCGAACCGTCGGCCGACCGTACTTTTCTGGCCTGCAAAGGCATTCCGTCTCTCCCAGACTCCGTTCCGCGTCACGCCGCGCCACCAGCATGTTCGCTCAAGCTGACAATTCGGAAAGTACAACAATCCGGTCTGCACAGCTACGGGTGGAAGGGGAAATCCACACGACGTTGCTTCTCGATTCTCGTCGAAATCGGAAGTTGCCAATTGCCGGCCCCGTCGTCGAAATTTCAAACGATTTTCTGCGACGACTTTTCCAGCGGCCGGTGTTTATGATGGCGGGCTCACTTCGCATCGCAGAATTCACATCGGAGAAGATGGCATGTCCGCAACGTCGTGGTGGGGCTGGCCGGCGGTGGTTTCGTCGCTCGGCGTCGCGTTGATTGGTTGCGCGGTGCAGGCGGAAGCCGGCGACGGCGTGGTGCCGCTCAAGATCAGCGGCGGGCATGAGATCGATCGGCAAAAGGACTTCGGTCGCCCGGTCGTTCTGATCGCGGCGGCTCTGGGCGTGAAGCCCGACGTGTTTCGTGAGGCCTTCAGCGGAGTCACGCCCTCGCGCGGCGGACCACCTTCACGTGAAGAGGCCCAGCGCAACAAGGACGCCCTGATGCGTGTGCTCGCACCGCACGGTATCACGAACGATCGCTTGGACGAAGTCTCCAATTACTACCGCTACCGGCCGCAGGACGGCCAATTGTGGTCGCATGAAGAAGCCGCCGGGCATGCCGTCGTCATCGACGGCAAAGTGACGAAGATCGTCGTCACGAAGCCTGGCGCAGGCTACACGACGCCGCCGACGATCACCGTTCCCGGTTATGAACAAACCAAGCTGACGGCGAAACTGCACTTCGACCGCGACCTCAAGAAAAATGGCTCGATTGCGGCAATCGACCTAGCGAAGTAGGTCGACGGGGACAATAGCCGAGCCTCGGCGACCGTCGGCGGCACGAACGGCGCTATTAAGGGCCGGCCGAATTTTGGCTGGAACCAAGCTCGAAACGTTGGACAATACGGGGTTGGTTCTTTGACAAGTTGTTGATTTCGCGGGAATCTTCGGTCCTGACGCTGCTGAGGGAGCAGGTCTTCGTCGACGTAAGTCGCGCAAGCGATTCGGCACTTACGTCGACGCGCCGGATGCGCACTCGGCTAAAGTTGCGTACTAAATCGGGGACTTAGTGCGCGTCGGAGCGCTTACCAACAAGGGTGCGCACTAACGGTCGAATGGAGTGCGCAGTGCTTGGTGCGCACTTCGGCCCGCCTGCGACGTAAGTCCTGGAAGCGAATCAGGACTTACGTCGATTTTACGGCATCTGCCGCAACCTCAACTCTCCAGAAACTTCTTCAGCCGCGCCGCCGCGCGGTCGGCTTTTTTCGCCGTGAGCTGACATTCCCAGATCGTGAGACTTCGCCACCCCTCACGGCGGAGAAGTCGGCGCACGGCGGCATCACGAGCCGTGTTGCGGGCGAATTTCTTAAGCCAGAACTTCTTGTTCGCCGCCGGCGTCGATTGACCGCGAGGGCAGGAATGTCGGTGCCAGAAGCAGCCGTGAACGAACACGACTTTGCGTAGTCGCGCGAACACGAGGTCGGGGGTGCCGGGCACGTTCTTGCCGTGGAGCCGATAGCGATAGCCCAATGCCGTCGTCATGCGGCGAACCTTCAACTCGGGCGAGGTGTCGCGCGAGCGGACGGCTCGCATCACACGGCTACGCTCGGCAGGAGTGAAGACGTCGGCCATCAGGCAACTTGCGTACGGAGCGGACGCGTGAGGGTGCGAAGCGAAACGATGGCTAATATTCCGGCGACGACGCCGGGATGCGGCGGCACGTCCCCTTCGCAAGGTAGCCCGCGCCGCACGGCATCATGATACCGTTTCCATGCTTCGGCGACGCTGATCGGTGCATCGCGATCCGCGGAAGCGCGGGCATCGGCGTCGGCGCGTCGGGAATCGACGTGCTGCAGCATTTGCCTAGCGCAGACTAGGGCCGTCGCGAAGAGTACGAGAAAGACGACATAGCCGCAACATGCGGGCGGGCCTCGGCAGCGACAATGAGCCTGGCGTCGTTTGGCGGCAGATCGACGCTTGGTCCCACCGAATTCGCAAAGCCGACGCCGAAGCGCCGCGTGACGAGAAAGCCGGGCTGTCGCCGTTGCGGGTAATCGCCGTCGCGGTAACGAGTTGCGGACGACGGATTCGTCCGACGACGACCGTCTAAGCAGGTCGGCGGACGTTGAAAGAAGGCAACACGACGTGGCGAATGCTCAACAGTGGAAAGCCACCGTGCGAAATTGCTCTGTTGCGGTTTGCCGCCCGAGAGAGGCTGACCTAGATTTCCGATGCCGCCCGAATTGCGAGCACTCCTCGGCTCGTCCTGCCCGTTACCCGCCGACTTTGTCGGCCATCGACCGATCTTGCCACGTTGAGGAACGGTTTCATGACTGCGCCCGTCCAACCTTTAAATCTCTCGAAACTTCTCGCGGGTCATCAACTGCCCGCGCTGCCGCAAAGTGCGATTGCGGTGATGGAAGTGTCGAAGAACCCGCAAAACGGCCCGGCCGAATACGGCGCGGCCATCGAGGCCGATCCGGGCCTAACGGCGCAAGTGCTGAAGTTCGTCAACTCGTCGTACTTCGGGTTCGGTCGCGAGGTGCGTAGCGTGAAGCACGCCGTCGGGCTGGTCGGCGGTCGCACGATCAAAAACTTCGTGCTTTGGACCGCCGTGTTCAGCGTGATGCCGAACCCGAAGTCGGGCCCGTTTGATCTGAAATGCCTGCGACAAGATTCGCTGCGCCGCGGCCTGCTCGCTCGGGCGTCGGCAAGCGACTCTGCGCCAAGACTCCGAAGAGCTGTTCGCCGCCGCGTTGTTGCAAGATATGGGTATTCCGATCTTGGCCAAAGTGCTGCCGCGCGAATACGGCGCGCTCATGGAAGCCCGTAAGCAACGAGGATTTCCGCTCAGCAAATTGGAGCGGGCCGCATTTGGTTGGGATCATGCCGAGGCGGCGTCGTGCTTGGCCAACTCGTGGAACCTGCCGCCTCAACTCGGCGAATTGATCCGCCGGCATACGCACATTGACGACGTGTTCGCCGAATCGCCGTTGCCCGTGCAAGCGGCAATCGTGGCCACGACGACCTTGCTGCCTTCCGTGCTCGACAGCACCTGGAGCGAAATCGGCCGGTTTACCGAGTTCTTCGCGAAGTTGGCCGGCGGGGCCGACGACTTGTGCATCGAAGAGATTCTAGTCGAAGTCGATACGACCTTCGCCGACTTCGGTCCGACGCTGCAACTGGAAATTCCGGCGACTCGCCTGGCAGATCGGTTTGCCGAGCACGCGGCGGAACCGACGGCCGCGTAACGAGCGGAATGCGCCGAAGTCCCGGCCCGGTTTGCTCCCGGGATTTCGGCGGACGAATCTTGCCGGCACATGCGAGACATTTTGCCGGCGGAGCGAAGGTCGGAATTCGTTCGCTCTTTGCGACATCGGCCCGGCCGTTGAGTTGCAGCCGTCGACGGCTTGCCGCAGACACTTTCTTCAGCGGGAAAACCGCTTGCCTCAGGCGGCGAATTGCCGCAGTTTTCGCTAGGCGCAACGACCGCTGATTGTGCATGACAATCAACGTGAACCTCTTGCGGCAATTCGACCGATAACAGCTAAAGCCGGCTCGTCGCGCGGCCGCCCGGTTTTCGACTTGGCGACTTGGCGACGGAGAATACGATGTTCAGAGAGGGGCCTGTTGTTCGTCGTCGATTGCGAGGTCGCCGGGGCCGTGTCGCTACAAGATCGCATTCGCTATCAACGATTGCTGCGCGAAGCCGAGGGTTACCTCGAGCTGGGATTGCCGCACATGGCGATCATGGCGCTCGGCAAGATTGAGAATCACGCGGCGATTCGTAGTGAGCATTTGTATCTGCTAGGCGAAGCCTTTCGGGCCCAAGGCCGGTTTTCGGAAGCGATCGACGCCCTGCAATCTTGCGTTGAGAAGGCGCCCAGCCGTATCGACATCTACCTTGCTCTAGGTTGGTGTTATAAGCGAACCGGCCGATTGGATCTGGCCGTGCAGTCACTTGAGCGGGCCTTGGAGATCGACCCGACTCAGGCGATTCTGCACTACAACTTGGCCTGCTATTGGAGCCTGCGCGGCGACGTTCACCGGGCCGTGGCTTACCTGAGCGACGCCTTCCGTCGGGACGCCGATTTCCGAGACTTGGTCGGCGCGGAAGCCGATTTTGATCCGGTCCGCAACGATCCGGAATTTCAGGCTCTTCTTAGCGTGACCGTCTAACTGCGGCCAATTTGTGCCGTTGCGGCCGCTAGGCGTCGTCGCCGTCTTGGTCTTCGGTGACGACCGTCCATCGGACGCCTTGGCCGCTGCCGTCGCCCATGAAACGAATGAGCCGCGTCTTGTGGTTGCGGTTCAGGCTCACGATGGTGTCGTGCAGTCGACGCTTGGGATCCTGCTCGGCGTGTGGAGGCAGCGGATCATCGATGCGGGCCGGCCAAGTTTCCTCTTGGAAAGCCGCGAGAATCATTTCCTGATTCGGCGCCGGAACTTTGAATTGCTTGATGATCACGCCGTTGACGCGTAACTCCTGCAGATCGGCGTCCCAATGCGGCACCACGCGCCGCGACGGAGCAACCGGAGTTACGGGCAATCCTTCATTTGCGGCGGTCGCCGGCGTTTGCAGTTGCATCGCCGCGATTTCGTCGGCGGCAATCCAACGCTGCGCGGCGCCGATGCCTTCCGGCGTGATGACGAAGCACGTTCGTTTACCAAACGAGAGCCCCGCGGTCTTGCGAAACGAACGAGTCGGCTCACCCGGCAGCGACGTTTCGCGGGCATGTTCGACGTAGCCCTTCATGACGAGCCAACGAAGGTCGCTGGTCGTCAGCTTCAGCGCTTGCAACTCGGCCAGATCGAGCGAGAACTCCCAGACGTCCGTACCGACGTCCTCGGCGTAAATCTGCGATTGCAGCAAGTGCCGCAGACCAAGCAGGGCCCGACGTGCAGGCCCGGTCGCGGGGCGAAGAGGGGGCTCAGCCGCGGACGACTCGCCTTCATGCGAATCGAGACGGTGCGGAACTGCGCGGAACCGAGAATGACTCAGCTTAGAAACGTCCATTACGAACTGGGGGCTTTCGAACAATCCGAGTGACGGACGTAACTCCGAACTCGTGGTCGTCTCACAGCGCCTCCAGGCGATTGCCGTTCCGCGTGGCAGCTCGCCCTCAAACGATTGTGATTTTGTGAAAGTTGTTGCGAAATGCAACTACCCAAATTACGCAAACGCCCGGATTTTGTTTGTTCAATTCTTTTGACGCATCTTCGCTCGAACAAACGACGTTTGGTCAAATTTCGGCCATTTGTGGGGGTTCGCAAGGCGTCGTCTGCCCTGCGGGCCGACCTAGATGAGGCAATTTGTTAAAATAGGTTGTTTTGATGAGGTTTTGGTAGCCATCGACCATTCGTTCGAGGGACCAGAAATCGACCACGTGCTGCCGTCCCACGGCTCCCATTTTCTCGGCTCGCTCCCGGTCGAGCAGCAAGTCACCAAGCTTTTCGGCCATGGCTGCTGCATCTCCGGCAGGAGTAAGGTGTCCGCTCGTTCCCTCGTGGACGGTCTCAGGAATCGATCCGACCCGCGTCGCAACGACCGGCTTTCCGCAAGCCAAGCCTTCGAGAATTGAGACGGGATTGGCTTCCATGTGCGAACTCAAAGCCAGCACGTTCGTGTGGGCCAGCAGGTCGGGGACGTCGCGGCGAGTGCCGAGGAAGTGAACGTGATCGGCAATGCCCAAGGCCGCGGCGCAGGGCTTCGAGTTGCGGACGCAGAGCACCGTCGCCGATGACCAGATATCGGCTGTCGGGAACCTTGCGCAAGGTCAGGGCCGCGGCCTCGAGAAACAGTTCATGATTCTTTTCAGGTCGCAAGGCGGCAACGATCGCCACCGTCGGCGCTCCCAAAGGTAGTCCGATGGCGGCGGCCAATTTGGGATCGGCCGGCAGCGGGCGAAACCGCCCGACATCAACGCCGTTGGGAATAACGAACACCTTGTGCTTGGGGCAACCTTCGTGCTTCGCAAGATACTCGCCATGGGGAATCGCGCAGCCGATGAAACCGTCGGTGAGCGGCTCCAGCAAACGATTGGGAAACTCGACGTGATCGGGCAGGCCTGTGGAATGCAATGCCGAGAGAATCACCGGCACGCCGGCACGCCATGCCGCAAGCCGCCCCCAAAACATCTTGTCGCCGCCGGTACCCACCGTGACGACCGCGTCAATCTGGCGATCGTACATCCGCCGAGCAAGTCGACCGATGACGCGCCAGTCGGTCTTGTAGTTGATAAGCTTCTCACAGGCTGGAATCTCTTGAGCGAGCACTTCGCCCAACGGCCCGAACTCTTTCAGGCAGCACAACTCCGGCTGGAAACGCTCACGGTCCATCCGCCGCACAAGGTTGACGAGCAACGTCTCCGCGCCACCGACCGGCATCGACGTGATGACGAACATTACCTTCAGCGGTCCGCGATCTTCCAAAGGAAGCAAACGACGGCGACGGCGACGGCGAAACGGACGTGCAAGTTGCGTGAGCAGCGACATGTGAAATTATCCGTGAGGCAATGCGACGCCGAACAACGCCGCGAGTCAGTGTCCGATCTAAGCACTTGCCGACGACGTCTTAACTTCTTGCGAAGCACCGTCGTCAGTTTCCGCCAGCGATGCGTGCGGTTGCAGGTATTGGTAGCGAGGGATGTCGAGCTTTCGCGGATCGACGGAGAGCCAGTTGCGGAAACGCAGCAGATCTTCGTCGGCGTGAATTCGTTGCAGGTGAAAAGGATCATCGCCCGGGAAGTTGTAGGCGCCGTACGCCGAGCAAACTCCGTCGTACCCCGCTTCGAACGCCATTTCGAAAGCCGCGGAACTCATGTTTTGCGGCAGTCCGAAGGGGAAGGCGAAGTACCGCACGGCCCGCCCCAGAAACTGCTGCAGTTCCTCGCCGGCCGTGGCGATTTCATCCTTCAAACGAGCCGCATCGTCGATCTTGCCGATGTCGGGATGAGTGCGCGTGTGCGCACCGATGTCGATGCCTTCCGTCGCCCAATGGCGCAGATCGTCGAGCGAGTTGGGGCGAAGGGTGTGCCCCATCCGCATGTCGTGCGGAAACGGAATTCCGTGACGCACGTTGTGCAGCGTCACGAAATAGGTGCAAGGAATTTGCTCGCGCACCAATAGCGGCAAAGCGAAGTCGTTGTTGTCGGCATAGCCGTCGTCGAAGGTGACGACCGCGGCCGGCCTCGGATTGCCTTCACGAATGCGGCGTTGAGCCTCGGCAAGCGTCACGCAATCGCAATGTCTCTTGAGCCAAGCCATTTGCTGCGCGAAGACGCGGCGCGAACAGGTCCAGCTGTTCAGAGCGTCGTCGGCTACGCGATGGTAGAACACAATCATGACCGGCGCTTGCTGAGCCTGAGCCGCGCGGAAATTCCACCAAGCCCGATAGGGGCGCGAGGCGTGATAGTAGGCCGCTAGTGCGGCTTGTTTCCACGGCGACATAACAAAGGCTCCGAGCCGTGCGACAGGACGACGGGAGAATCCCGCCGTTGGCCGGCTCAACGAGTTTCCAGGGCATGCGACGACGCAAACGTGCGTCTGTTGCAACTTTCGGTTACGCCGGGAGTTTGGCAACCGTGAGCCGGGCAGAAATCGGCTCCACACCGCCCGAGTTGCCATAGTTTCGGGTCATGAGGATTGGCGCGATTATGCGGAGCAACGCCGGTTCGAAATTGCCGAGCTTGCGTTGTTGTAATGTCTGTTTTCCCGGTGTCCGAACCACGCGATCGGCGGGCCTGACCTAGGTTTGAATGACGGCGGAGAGTCTGCGCGCCGGAGGGCTCGTGGTCTGCGCCGTCGTAGTAGGCCATCGAATGATCGAGCGAATTGCAGGAACCGCATCCATGTCACAACCCGCTGTCGCGACAACGCCGGCCCTTCTCGACGTTGCACGGTTGTTCATCCGTTATCCGTTGCGCTGGCTGGTTCCCGCGGCGATCGTCGCAGTCGGCGCGTCTGCCTACGCCTTGCTGAAACCGGCGACCTGGGAAGCCTCTCAAGCGCTGATGGTGCGAGCCGAAGCGAGCAACAACGCCGGTGGCTTAGGTCGATTTCGTGATCTCACCGAAATGAAAACCTTCCAGGAAACCTTGCTGGAAGTCGCCAAGAATAAGGCCGTGTTGATCGCGGCGCTGACAGAAGCGGGCCCGTCGGCCGACTACGATCCGGCCAAAGCAAAAGGCGCTTGGCCGACCGACCAGGACGCCGCCGACTTGGCCGACACGGTGAAACTGGTTCCGCCGAAGGGAACCGAGTTTGGCTCGACGGAGTTGTTCTATCTCAAAATTCGCGACCGCTCGCCGGAGCGGGCGGTGCGACTGGCCGACGCCGTCACTGAACAACTGCTCAAGCGCTACCGCAGCTTACGAGATGAGCGGGCCGGCAGCATGGTTCGCGAACTTGAAAACGCCTTAGCCATCGCACGCCGCGACGTTGCGGAAGCGGTCACGCAACTGCAAACCCTGGAATCGACGGTCGGCGGAGACTTGGCCGAACTCCGTAATCTCGAACAATTCGGCTCCGGCGACAGCGATCTACGAAAGCTCGTCGTCGAACTGGAAAATGAAGTTCGCCAAGCCGAAATGACGCTTCGCAACGAACAGGAATTGCAATCGCTGCTCACCGCAGCGATCAAAGACTCGACCAAATTGTTGGCGACGCCGAACCGCTTGCTCGAATCGCAGCCTGCGCTGCGGCGGCTCAAAGAAGGGTTGATCGACGCGCAAATTCGCTCCAGCCAATTGCTGGGAAGCATGTCACGCGAACATCCGCAAGTGCGGGCCTCGCTCGACGCTGAAGGGGAAATTCGCCACCACTTAAACGCCGAAGTGCAAACTGCGCTCAAGAGCGTCGGCGATGAAACGGCCCTGTCGGCAGAAATTCTGGCCGAGCGAAGAGCGCGACTTGTCGAAGCCCGCAACCGACTCGATCGGCTCGCGTCGCTGCGGGCCGAGTATTCGTCGCTCAATGCACAGATGCAATACCGCATGCGGTTACAGGAAGATGCCGAAAAGCAATTGGTCGCCGGTCGCGCGGCTCAAGCCGGCGGTGAAGCGGCGAGCCTGCTAACGCGTGTCGACAAACCGGACGCCGGTACGAAGCCGGTCGGTCCGGGCGCACGATGCTGCTGGCGGCCGGAATTCTCGGCGGTCTGCTCTGCGGAGCAGGTTGCTTGTTGTTGACGACGAAAATCCCCGTTGCCGGCGACGAACACTCATCGCTCGACGTCGCCGAGTTGCAGCGCCGCAGCAGTCGCACGTTTGAGGAACCGCTCGTCGAACGATCGCCGACACCCGTCGCACCGCCGCAGTCCGCCGTTTCGGAAAACGCCGTCTCCGCTTGAAGTTCGTTCCGCCCACAACACATCGCCGTTCGGTAACCGTCCATGACCTCTGCCGCCGTCATCGAGCACGACGAAGTTTCGACCGCCGCGTCCGCCGCGCCGTCGAACCAAGCGTCGCCGCGCCGTGTGCTGCACGTGATCAACGGCGAACATTTCGCCGGCGCGGAACGGGTGCAAGACCTGTTGGCCGGTGCTCTGCCGGAGTTTGGATTTGAGGCCGTCTTCGCGGCGCTGAAGCCCGATCAGTTTCCCGAACGTCGCAAGAACCGCGAAGCCAAGCTTTATCAAACGGCGATGCGCGGCAAATTCGATTTTTCCGCAGCCCGAGCCGTGGCCGAGGTGGCGCGTCGCGAGAATTGCGAACTGATTCACGCTCACACCGTTCGGGCCGCGATGATTGCCCGGCAGGCCGCTCGCAGCGCTGGCTTACCGATGATTTATCATCTGCACAGCCCGACCGCTTCCGACACGACGCACCGCTTCCGCAACTTCGTCAACGCATTTATCGAACGCCGCAGCATCGCCGACATTCACGCCGCGATCGCCGTGTCGAACAGTTTGGCCGGCTACGGCCGGAAGATCGGCATCGCCGAAGATTTAATTCAGGTCGTCCACAACGGCGTGCCCGTCGTTCCGCAATTGGCCGAGCGTTCCACGCCTCAAGGCACATGGACGATCGGCTGCACCGCGTTGTTCCGCCCCCGCAAAGGTCTCGAAGTGCTGATCGCCGCGCTGGCCGAATTGCACCGCATCGGTTGTGATGCGCGATTGCGGGCCGTCGGCCGATTTGAAACGCCGGAATACGAACGAACGATTCACGAACTGGCGATCCGGCTTGGCGTGCAGGAGTCGATCGAATGGCGAGGCTTCCGTAGCGACGTTGCTTCGGAATTTGCCGCGATGGACGTCTTCGTGCTGCCGAGTTTGTTCGGCGAAGGTCTGCCGATGGTCGTGCTCGAAGCCATGTCGCTGGGCATTCCGATCGTGGGTACTCGCGTCGAAGGCGTGCCGGAAGCCATTCGCGAAAACATCGACGGCTTGATTGCCGCACCAGGCGATCCGGCATCATTGGCCGCGGCGATTCGCAAATTCATGACCGGCGAAGCCGACTGGCAAGCGCTGCGTGTCTCGGCGTACCGCCGGCAAGTCGAGCATTTTTCCGATCGCAGCATGGCCGCCGCCACCGCAGCGGTCTACGCTCGCGTACTTTCGCAATTGACCGATCGGCGTTGGCCGCGAAGAAATGCCGCCACGACGACTCCCGCAATGGTGCCGTAGCATGAACACCGTGAAGTTATTCGGAATGGAAATCGCGCAAGTGCGCATGCCCGAGGCCGTCGCCGAGCTTTGGCGTTGGATCCAGGCCGACGAATACGCTTGTCGCTACGTCGTCACGCCGAATGTTGATCACGCCGTGATGGTCCGCACGCACGGCGGGCTGCAAGACGCTTATCGTCATGCATCCTTGGTACTGGCCGACGGCCTCCCCGTGGTGCTGGCCTCCCGCTTACTGAATCGCCCGCTGCCGGAGCGCGTGGCCGGCAGTGACTTGGCCCCGGCGTTGTTCGATTCGACCAATGCCGCAAACCCGTTGACCGTCTATTTGCTCGGAGCAGGCCCCGGCGTGGCGGAACGTGCGGCGGAGAACATTCATCGCCGCTGGCCCGGCACGCGCGTGATGGGGTGCTACAGCCCGCCGCTGGGCTTCGAACGCGACGAACAAGAATGCGCCGCCATCTGCGATCGGATCAATGCCGTTCGCCCCGACGTTTTGATGCTCGGTCTGGGCGCTCCGAAGCAAGAGTTGTGGATCGCCAAGCATCGTGACCGCCTGCAAACCAAAGCGGCCTTATGCATTGGTGCGACAATCGATTTTCTTGCCGGGGAAAAAGCTCGTGCCCCTCGGTGGATGCAGAAGTGCGGCGTCGAATGGCTGCATCGTCTGGCGAGCGAACCGAAGCGCCTTTTCAAACGTTATGCCCACGACGCTTGGGTCTTTCCGCAACTCGTCTGGCGCGAATGGCGAGCCCCAGGAATGACGGCGTAGCCCGCCGCTAACGCCCGTTTGCGGCTTTCCACTAGCGGAATCCCCCCGCAACGAGTCCTCGCCTGCGTGCACTTTTCCGCAGGTTGGCGAACTCTCGCCTTACGGCGCTTGCCGAGTGTTGATTGCGCGTCATCCTTGCTCGGCGTCTTACTTTTGGCGGGAGCGGGGCGTCGTTCCGCGAGTCGTTATCCAGACACGGGCCGACCCCATGACTACGACCTCGATCGAGCCGATCGTCAACGGCATCATTCATCGCGTCGCAACCTTCGCGAAAAGCAACGAAGAGATCGCTTCACAAACGAAGCTGCTGGCGCTGAATGCCACGATTGAAGCGGCGCGTGCCGGCGATGCGGGACGCGGGTTCAGCGTCGTCGCCAACGAAGTGAAGAATCTAGCAGAGCGTTCGAGCGTCACGTCGCGCAAACTGCAAACCAAGATTCTCGACGAAATTCGCCGCGAGACTGCTCAGCTTCAGCGACAATTCGACGCCGGCGGTCATCAGCGGCTCTCGGAGATGTCGCAAACTCTCGTGCAACTGATCGGTGCGCAACTTGTACGAGCGCACGGCCGACGTCCGCTGGTGGGCCACGGATTCGGCTCTGGTGCATTGCCTGGAAACGGGCGACGCCGCCGACATAGAAACGACCGGCCTGCGTTTGTCGCTCATCAATCGTTTCTACTCGGTGTACCTCAACTTGGTGTTGGTCAATCGAAGCGGATGCGTCGTCTCGATCTCGCGGCCGGAGAAGTTTCCCAAGCTGCGGGGTGCCGACCTTTCCACCATGAACTGGGTGCGCAAGGCGCTGGCGACAAAGACGGGTGATGCTTACGTGGCCGACGAGATTCGCCATGACCCGGCCCACGACAGCCTCGTGGCCGTGTACGCCACGGCGGTGCGAGAAGGCGGTTCGGTCACCGGTCGTCCGATCGGTGCGCTCGGCGTGTATTTCGATTGGAAAGAGCAATCGCGATCGATCGTTTGCGACGAGCCGAACCTTACGGCGGGGACGACTGGCGCATAACGCGCGTGATGTTGCTCGATCAACAATTTCGCGTGATCGCGGCGTCCGACGGACGCGGCTTGCTCGAGACGTTTCCGCTTGAGCACGGCGGGCGTCAAAAGGGCGTTTACACCGCCGGCGGCGAACTGATTGCGTACGCCCGCACCATCGGCTACCAAGAGTACGACGGGTTGGGCTGGTACGCCGTGATTGCGCGGGAGCTCGCCTAGCCGTACCCTGCGGCACATGCTGCGACTTCGGTGGCGTGCTTGACTTTCGAATCCGGTCGGCGAAGCTATACGCTCCCGCCACGAAATCCCACCGACCGGAGGCGCTCGTCATGCGGCTGTGCAAGTTTACGCACGAAGGTCAGACGCAACTCGGCATCTACGGCGAAGAGACGATCGTCGGTCTCGCGGCCGGCCGTGCCGCTTACGAAACGGCGACTCACGAAAAGCTCGACTTGCCGACGAGCGACAACATTCTCGACTTCCTCCCGCCTGAAGGGAAAGGATTTGCCGCGGCGAAGAAACTCGCAGCTTGGGTGGAAGCCAACGACGGCAAGTTGCCGAACTCGGCCGAGATCGCAACCCAGAGCGTGCAACTGCATGTGCCGATTCCGACGCCGCGGAAGCTCTTCCTTTTAGCCGGCAACTACAACGAACACATTCAAGAAGGGGGCGGCGCCGCAACGGAGCGGGCCGAGACGTTCCCCTACGTGTTTATGAAGCCGCCGACGACGACGCTGACCGATCCGGGTAAGCCGGTCGTCATTCCGAAGGTCTCGCCGGGCGCGATCGATTGGGAATTGGAACTCGCCGTCGTCATCGGCCGAAAGTGCAAAGGAGTTTCGGAAAGCGATGCGCTGAACTATGTGGCGGGTTACACCGTCGTGAACGACATCAGCAATCGCAAGTTCCGCCCGAACCCGGAGCGGAAGAAGCGAGAGAAGGACGCCTTCTTCGATTGGCTCCACGGCAAGTGGCACGATTCCTTCTGCCCGATGGGCCCCTGCGTGACCAGCGCCGATTCAATTAGTGATCCGCAAGGCCTGGAGATGAGGCTCTTGCTCAACAGCGACGTGCGTCAGAACGCGCTTGACGCGGCAACAGATTTTCCCGGTGGCTGCGGTGATCGAGTTTATTTCGAACATCGTCACTCTGGAGCCGGGCGACGTCATCAGCACCGGCACGCCGGCCGGCGTCGGCAGCAGCACGGGCACGTTTGTCAAACCGGGGGACGTGCTGCACGCGAGCATCGCGGGCATCGGCACGCTGACGTCGCCGGTGGTCGCCGAGTAACGGCAACGCCGTCGTATCGCTAAGGTCATAAACAAAGAGCCCGGGGATTGCTCCCCGGGCTCTTTGTTTTGTCCGAATCCAGGCCGAGCATTACAGCGCTCGGCGGTGTTTCTTCTTCGCCGGCTTGGCGGTCGCGGCGCCGCCGGGTTGCGGACCACCCGTGTGTCCGCCGCGAGTGTGCTTGTGGCGAATCGTGCTACGGCCTTCACCGCCGGCGCCTGGCGACGACGCTCCCTCGTGCGAACCGCCGCTTTGCGAACGATCGCCGAAACGACGCTTCTTACGACGGCGCGGACCGTTTCCGGAGTTTGCCGAGTCACCGCCGATAACAGCGCCACGTTGTGAACCGTGCGGTCGATCGCCTCGGGAACGATTCCCTTGACGGCCTCCTTCACGCAGGCCACGGTCTTGAGAAAGGCCCTCCTCGCCGCCGGTTTCAATCTTCGGAAGCTCCGGCAGATCCTGACGGACGGGAATCGTGCGACGGATCAGTCGTTCGATCGCCTTCAATTGGCTGCGTTCCTCGTGGTCGCAAAAGGCGAACGCCTTGCCGGTTTGGCCGGCGCGGCCGGTGCGGCCGATGCGATGCACGTAAGTTTCCGGTTCGTGCGAAAGCTCGAAATTGACGACGTGCGAAACGTTGTCGACGTCGATGCCGCGGGCTGCGATGTCCGTGGCGATCAGCACCGGCGGACGTTGCGACTTGAACGCGGCCAAGGCTCGCTCGCGTTGGTTCTGACTCTTGTTTCCGTGGATTGCGGCCGCGTTGATGCCGGACTTTTCCAAGTCGCGGGCGAGGCGATCGGCGCCGTGCTTCGTGCGCGTAAACACGATCGTGCGGCTCATGCCTTCGGTTTTAAGCAAATGTACGAGCAGGTGCCGCTTCTGCTTTTGCGGAATATGAAACACGGCTTGGTCGACCGTATCGGCCGGCGCCGCTTGCGGAGCCGTTTTCACCTCCAGCGGATTGCGCAACATGGCCGCCGCGAGTTCTTTGACCTCGGGAGGCAACGTGGCGGAGAAGAACAACGTTTGGCGTTCCTTAGGCAGCATCGCGATGATGCGACGAATGTCGTGGATGAAGCCCATGTCGAGCATGCGGTCGGCTTCGTCGAGCACGAGATACTCAAGCGAACGGATATCGACAAGACGCTGATTGACGAGGTCAAGCAGCCGTCCCGGCGTGGCGACCAGCACGTCGACGCCGCGCATCATCGCCGTAGCTTGCGGACGTTGATTGACGCCACCGTAGATGACCGTCGAGCGAATACGGGCGTTACGGCCGTACGCACGAAAACTTTCGTAGATTTGTCCGGCCAGTTTGCGCGTGGGCGCGAGCACGAGCGTGCGACAGCGCCGCGGCTGCACCTGACAAGGATTCGCCAGCATGCGTTCGATCAGCGGCAGCGCGAAAGCCGCGGTTTTGCCGGTGCCCGTTTGGGCGATGCCGAACAAGTCGCGGCCGGCCAGCACGTGCGGCACCGCTTTCTCTTGGATCGGCGTGGGGGTCGTGTAACCTTCGGTCTCCAGCGCATCGAGCACAGGCTTCGTCAGACCTAAACTTTCAAACGTACTCATTCGCAAACCATCCTTACTTTCCAACAAGCAGACCTTGTACGGCTACGGCTCGACGCGGAACGCGCCGAGTGCGGCAAGCGCAGGGAGAGCGCGAACCCGTCGCGCCGGCATCAACGCCGAGAGATTCGCGCCGCGAAAATAGCGTGCGGCGGCGAACGTCGTGAGCAGTCGACCCCATGTACGCACCGAACCCTCGGGCGAACGGCGGCTTGCGAAACGTCGCAACCCGGCTACGAAAGCCTGCGCGGTTCGGCGGAGGGGGCAAGCAAGAATCGCGGTCGAAAGGCGGAACTTCGCCCGAAGTACGTCCGACCGAGGTTTACGAACCTCGTCGTCGGCGACGGCTTCCGCACGACAAATGTCGCGAAAGCCCGGGAAAAACGGCCGCTACCGAAAGTGCAATCATGTCGACCGGCCGCGGCTCGAAAGCCCAGACCCGGAGAAGGTCCAAACTTGAAAAACCCTGCGGGCGGTCGCTCTTACCACCTCGTTACGCCGCAATTATAGCACACGGCGTAATAGCGGATAGGGCAACTCCGGGCCGTCGCGATGCCTACAAGCGGCAGAATTCCGCAGAAAAGCCCAGGGACGAGCGTCCCTGGGCTTCAGAAGTTACGCCCGGAGTAGGCCGGAATCCGCGTGCCGGCCTACTTCTTCTCAAACGCCGGCGCTTTGCCGATCGGCCACAGTTCGATGCGGCGGAAGTAGCACTCGGCAAGTTCGGTTTGAATCTGAATCTTGCCGGCCGTCGGCTTCACGTCGAAAGCTTGGTTCACCACCACGCCGTTGACGATGTTCGTAATCTTGCCCCCTTCGCAAATCACGTCCATGCGAGTCCACTCACCGTCGACGCTTTCGACGTCTTGCTTGCCGCGGAAGCCTTTCACGTCTTTCCAATCTTCATCGCGACCGAACCAATTCACGCGGCCGCGCTCGACGAGGACCTTCTCGCCCCCTTTGTGCCAGACCTTTTCTTTGTCGCGATCCAGCTTGATTTCCGCGGAGATGGAAAGCTCGGCCGCGTTCGGTTTGCCGCCCGTGACGACGATGAAATCTCCGAAACCGCCTTCAATCAATTGCGCTTCGATCGACCGCATCCAGACGCCGCTATGAGCGCCGTCTTCGCCGAACGAATGCACGAGTACGCCCGAGTCTTTCGTCTTCGTCGTACGGCCGTGCCAAGTGCGCTCGCCCCACTTCACTTCGACGATCAGATGGTAGTCGCGGTAGGCTTCCTTCGTGGTGATGCAGCCGAGCCCGTCGCCCGAGACGTGGACCATTCCGTCATGCACGGTGAAGACTTTGCGTGGGTCTTCGTACTTCGTGTCTTGCAGCCAGGTGTACCAGCCGGTGAGGTCTTGGCCGTTGAAGAGCGTGATTTTTTCCGAGGGAGCGATTGGTTCGTCGGCCTGGGCTTTCGGCGAACCGGCTGCGGCGAGAAGCCAGGAAACGGTGCAAAGGAGGCAGACCGGCAGCGACAGACGACGAAGCATGGCGGGAGGTTCCTGAGGCGGGAGGCGGGCAAAAGTGAATGCACTGTGCCGTCCCAGGGTAACACCGCAGCCCCGCCCTGTCACGCGGCCCGGGTTTCTATCAAATCGTTCCCCGCCGGTGGCGTCGTCTCAGCGGTTGCTCATCACGTACCAGATCATTCCGCCGACGGCGGCCACGCCCAGCGCACCGGCCGTCATGACGATGCGCATCAGAAACCGATTCGAAGCGTCGTCCCGTTCACGCTGCGCGGCTTGCAGTTGGTTACGGTGCTCGACGCTGTTCTCCATCGACACGACGACCGACTGATTGCAATACGGACAGATCGTCGTCGTGCCGAGCAAATCTTCCGGCGTCGGCAGCTCGTGCCCGCGCGGACAGAGAATCTTGAGAATGCGCGGAGCAGAAGAAAAACTCGGCGAGGAGGTCGTCGCCGGCGCGGAAACACCGGGGCCATACGCGGCATCGAAAGCCGGGAAGCCCGCCGTGCCGCCCGACGAAGGAAACACGAACACCGACGCGCAAGTCGGGCATCGCCCTTGCGTCCCTTGTTGCGATTCTTGACCTTCCAACAAGTGTCCTTGAGGACAGTAGAACGTGAACGGCATAGCGGCGATTCTCAGAGTTGTGAGTTCGACGTTGTATCAGGCGTATCGTTCAAGCGTCACCGCGAGCGGCCCGGTCGTAGCAATAGTCGAACAAGGTGCGCCATTCGAGCATTTGAATCGTGCGGCAAGATTTCTCCAGGTCGCCCCGCCCGTGACACGCGGCCTTGCAGAGGTCGACGAACGCGTAGGGATTCCAGGCCCGTTCGCCGTCGAGCAGCGTGAGAATGTCGAGCGGTGCGAAAGCCCGAGTCGTGTCGGATCGACCTGGAGAGTCGCGCAAATATTCATTGCGAGCCGCTTGCCTCAGCGACACAAACGCCGGATGCGCGCCAACTTGGCGAAACCAATACTTCGAGTTGTCGTAGTCTCCCTCGCGGCGATGCATGATCGCATGCCAGTAGCTGCCCGTGGTCGAGTGCAGGTCTTGGCTGATGCGGTGCGACGAATCGAGAAAGTTGTGCAAGAGCCAGAGGCCCGAGAGGCAGGCCTCGGCCATACCCGCGTCGACGGCGTCCGGCACGACGTCGGCAGGTTTCAGCTTGGCCAATCTCGCGCGAGCCGATTCGTTCGCCGTGCCGGCATCAAGCGGCATCGCCATGCCGGCGGGCAGCAGCAATTCACGGACGACGGACGGATAGCGATCGGCGGTTGTCGTCATGGGTCGAGTCTCCCTCGGTAGAACGGCCACATCCTAGCACTTGGCGAGCCGTCCGGGGAATCTTCGGGCGGCGGGCGGCCGACGTTTGCCCGCAGCTACCGGCGTGCCGAATCGGCTGGTACATTAAAAGGCTTGTTTTCCCGTTACCCTTCGTCGCCTGAGAGTTTGGGTTCGTTTATGAGCAGTGAGTCGCACGTCCCGGGTCAAGAACCTTCGGCCTCCCAGCAATCGTCGACCGGCGCACCTTCCGCTCCCACCGATGCCGCAATGAGCGGAATGCCGATGACGACGGACGCTTCGGTGGCCGCGACGGGCGAGACGCCGGCATCCGACGACGGAGGCGAATCGAAGGAGCCGCGGATGCGGATCGGCTCGCAGCGCGCGCCTGCACCTGCCGGCTGCGCCGAGGCGTCCGGCGCGAGTGAAGAACGCAGCTCAGCAAATGTTCCAAGGGCCGACGGAAAAGGTGGCCGTGCCGAACCGCCGCGCCTCCCTTTCCGACGATCTCGAAGCCGAGATTGCCGCGGCTTTGGAAGGAACTTCGCTCAACGAAATGGTCGATCCGGCCGGCCGTTCGACCAAAGCGCTCGACTTGCAACCCGACTCGCGCGTGCAAGCCAAGGTGCTGAAGCTTTATCAAGGCGACGTGTTCATCGACCTGGGCAACTTCCAACAAGGGACGTTGCCGGTGCTGCATTTCAAAGAGCCGCCGGTCGCCGGCCAGACGATTGAAGTGATCGTCGGTCGCTTCGACAACGAAGAAGGCCTGTACCGTTGCTCGCTGCCGAATCGCTCCATCGACGTCGGCGGCGACTGGTCGCAAGTCAACGAAGGTTCGATCATCGACGTGCGCATCACCGCGGCCAACAAGGGCGGGCTCGAGTGCGAAGTCGGCGGACTGCGCGGTTTCATTCCGGCCGGACAAGTGGCCGTGTATCGCGTCGAAGACTTTTCGCAATTCGTCGGCGAGCGCTGGGCCTGCCTCGTGCAAGAGTGCAACCCGGAACGCCGTAAGCTGGTTTTGAGTCGCCGTGCGGTGATCGAGCGCGAGAAGGCCGAGGCCAAAGAGAAGCTCATGCAAGAGCTGCAAGTCGGCCAAGTGTGCGAAGGGCTCGTGACCCGCCTTCAAGACTTCGGCGCCTTCGTCGATATCGGCGGGGTCGACGGCCTGTTGCACGTCAGCCGCATGGCATGGCAACGGGTGAAGCACCCGAGCGAGATTCTCGAAGTCGGCCAGAAGGTGAAAGTGAAGGTCGTGCAGATCGATCCGGAAACGGGGAAGATCGGCCTTTCGCTCCGCGATCTGATGGCCGATCCGTGGGTCGGCGCGACGCACAAGTACAAACAGGGGGACGCCATTCGCGGCCCGGTGGTGCGCGTGCTCGACAAAGTCGGGGCGTTCGTGCAATTGGAGCCGGGCATCGACGGCATGGTCCACATCAGCGAAATCGCCTACTCGCGCGTGTTTCGCGTCAGCGATTTCTTGAAGGAAGGCCAAGACGTCGAAGCCAAGGTGCTCTCGGTCGATCCGGAACAAAAGCGGATCAGCCTTTCGATTAAGGCGCTAATGGCCCGCCCGGAACCGGTGAAGAAAGACCCGGAACCGGACGAGATCGCCGAACCGGAAGCCCCGCCGGCCCCGCTGCCGCAACAACCGAAGAAGCTCAAGGGAGGCGTCGGCAAGAAAAGCGGCGGTTCTCAGTTCGGGCTGAAGTGGTAAACCGGTCTCTCGTTCCCAAGCTCCGCCTGGGAACGAGAGCGTGTGAGACCTACTTAGCGAGAGCTTCCGCCGCCTTACGGAAGTGCCTTGGGCGTGCTTGCCTTCGCCGGGGAAGCCGGCGTGTTGCACGAGCCAGACGGTGACGAGGCCGAGCTTCGTGTCGATATTCATGTTCGTCGCATACGCGCCGCCATGGCCGAAGCCCTCGGGGCCGACGGAAGCACCAAGCCCGTAGCTACGTTGCGAGTCGGCCGGCGTTTGCCGTTTGCTGATCTCTCCGACTGCTTCCTTGGAAAGAATTGATTTTCCTTCCCAGGTTCCTTCATTAAGCAGCATCCGGCAGAAGCGACCGATGTCGTCGGCCGTCGAAAAGTAGCCGCCGGCCGGCATCGGTTGTCGTGAGGCCAAATCCAGCGGATAGGTGAGCTGACCGATCGTCGTCTCTTCCAATCCGTCTTTCGCGGCGTTGGGCTTGTAGCTCTTGGCGAGCCGGCGGAGTTGTTCTTTGCTCGGGCGGATCACGGTGTCGTTCATTCCGAGCGGTTCGAACAACCGCTCCGACATGAATTTTTCATACGGCATGCCGCTGACGACTTCGATGATTCGTCCCGCCGCATTAATGCCGGCGTTGGAATACTGATAACCTTCGCCCGGCTGATATTCGAGCGGCATCATCGCATAGCTGCGACTGCCGACGGTGAGCGTCACTCCGTCGAGCGTCGGCGTTTCGAGAGTGCTCTTGAACGGCAGGCCGGAAGAATGGCTGAGGATGTGCCGCACGGTAATCTTGCGCTTCGGCCGTTCCAGCAGCATATGCTTGGAATCGCGCTCGACGGCCGCCCAGATATTGGTGAATTCCGGCAAGTACTTATCCACCGGGTCGTCGAGCTTCACTTTCCCTTCGTCAACCAAAGTCATGAAGGCCGCGGCCGTAAGCGTCTTCGACTGTGACGCGATCCAAAACAACGCGTCGGACGTCATTTCGCGTTTCTCGGCGATATCGGCGAAGCCGACCGTGTCGCAAGCCAAGACCTTATCTTTGTCGGCGACGAGCATCACCGCGCCGGCCAATTCATTTCGTTTAACGAACGGCTCGACGGCGTCGACGAGTTGCTGATTCGGCGGATACGACTCCTTCGGCTCCTGAGCGACGGCGAACGTGGCAACGAGGAGCAGCTGGGTGAAGACGACGACAAAGTGCTTGCGGAACATGGGAGTCGCTTTCATCGAGGCAATGAGATTCGACGCGGCGCTATGATGCGCGTCGAGAAGTGAAATCGCAAGCGACGGCGACGATTCTCGCGCACTGCCATGCACTCACATGCGGCACGGAGAATCTATCTATTCCTTAATTCGGAATAGCCGCTTGAGCGCATCGAGCAACCCGTGCGGAACCCCGTGGCGAGCTTCGTCGCGCAGCGATTCCAGCGGCGGATGGAGAAGCTTGTTGATGAGTCGTTCGAACGACTCGGCGATCTCGGCGCGGGTTTTGTCGTCGAGCTCCGGCAACTTGTTGAAGAGCCGGCGAAGTTCGTCTTCTTTGGGTTGCTGCCAGCCTTGCTTGAGACGCTTGATGATCGGCGCCGTAGCCCGATGATGCAGATCGGCCATGAAGCGCGACGTTTCGGCTTCCACGATGGCCAAAGCCGCCGGAAGTTCTCGATCGCGATCGGCCCGATTCCGTCGACAGGCTTCCTGCAGATCGTCGATCGAATACAGATAAACGCCGGTGCAATTGCCGATCGCCGGTTCGAAATCGCGGGGCACCGCAAGGTCGAGAATAAACAGATCGCGCTGAAAGCGTTCCGGCTCGATCTTCTGAAATTCGGCCAGCGTGACGATCGGATCCGTCGCACCGGTGGTCGTAATGACGAGGTCGGCGTCGATGAGGAGTTGCGGCAGGAACTCCCATTGCTCCGCGCGGCCTGCAAACATTTCGGCCAGGGCCACGGCCCGATCGTGGCTGCGATTGACCACGACGATGTCGCGTGCGCCTTCCGCCTTGAGATACGTGAGCGTTTCCTCGCCCATCTCGCCTGCGCCGATGAGCAGTATGCGTTTGTCGTCGAAGCGTTCAAAGATATTTTTGGCGAAATCACTGACGGCGACGCTCGGGATGCTGACCCGCTTTTCGTTGATCGACGTTTCCGTGGCCACGCGTTTGGCGACTTTGAGCGCGGCCTGAAACGCTTGATTCGTCAGCGGCCCGACGGACGACTGCTTCGTGGCTAACTCGTAGGCTTGCTTCACCTGCGCGAGAATCTGTGCTTCGCCCAGCACCATGCTGTCGAGGCTCGCGGCGACGGTGAACAAATGCCGCACGGCGTCTTCACCGGAGCGCTCGAACAAATCGTCGAACACGTCGATCGCTTCCAGGCCGTGAAACTCGGCGAAGAATTCGACGACCTGCTGATGCGACGGCGTGGCGTCGTCTTCTTCGGCGGCCGTGTAGAGTTCGATGCGGTTGCACGTGCTCAGCAGCACCGCTTCGGCGCCGGGCCAGCGCTGGCGCAGCTTCAGCAACGCTTCGGCCGCTTGCGCCGGGCTGAAAGCAATACGTCCGCGCGTCTCCGTAGAGGCGTTGTGGTGGCTACAGCCGACCATGAGCAGCTTCATGCGCGGCCTCCGATCGGAGGCCGGAGATTGGAGACTGCAGCGAGGAGCGGCGAGCCGGCAAAGGCGGAGCACTTCTTGGCTCCTTGCTCCAAGCTCGCTGTTCCTTGCTCTTTCCGCGGCGCGCCGTGCCGGCTCGGCAAGAAATGTCCGAGGCCCAGCGAGAGCAGCACGATGACGGCGGTCGCGATCGTGATGTAGGCCGTTTTGCGACCTTGCCGGGCCGGTCGATAAAGCGACAGAAACGTCGTCGCCGCCGTTTGCCAGAACACCACCACGGCGAAGCGCAAAACCGTCGGGTCGCTCCACTCGAATTGGCCGTTGACCATATTTAAGATCACGCCGGTAAGCAAACCGAGTGCGAGCAACACGAACGAAGCGTACACGCTGCGGACGCCCGAACGCTCGAGCCATTCCAAGCTGGGGAGTTTCAAACCTTGCTGCGGCGGGATTTTTCGCTTGAGCCGCGAAGCCTGCACGAGGTCCATCACGCCGATTACGAAACCGACCAACACGCTGACGAACCCGAGCGCCAAGCAGGTGAGATGCGTGCGAACCCAAAAATTCGACGCGACTTCCCGGGCAAGCGGCTGCCGACCGCCGAAGTAGTAGCCGACTGCGACCAGCCCCAGCACCAGCGGCAAGATAAAGATGCCGACGGCCGTACGGCGTTCGTTGGCGACCAATTGCTGACGGGCCGACCAACCGAGATACACGGCGGCCAACGCCCAAGCGGCGATGAGATACCAATCGAATTCGCTTGAGAGCGGAGTGCCGATCGACTCCGTCGCCCGCTTGCCGAGATAGATCGTATGAGCGAACACGCCGGCGGCCGCGAAGCCGAGCATGATCACGCCGCGCAAGCCGCTGCGAAACCACATTCGCGTGATTTCCAACAGCAACGCGACCGCGTAGCTCGCGGTGAAACAAGTGAGAGAAATGCCGGCGAGCATGAACCGAATGGGGAGTGGGGAGTGATGAGCGGGGTACAAACGGCAGAGCGCACGAGCGGATCGACTCGCTTACCGCTCCCCATTCCCCGCTACTCTTTCGTCTCTTCTTCCAGACCGTAGTCTTTCAGCTTTTTGTGCAGCGTGTTGCGATTGATGCCGAGCCGCGCGGCGGCTTTGATCTGCACGTTGTCACAGGCGGCCAGCACCTGCACGATAAGTTCCTTCTCCACGCGGTCGACGATCTTGGCATGCAAATCGGCTTCGTTCGGCGAGGCCGTGGTCAATCCGAGCTGTACGAGTTCGAACGTCAGAGTTTCCAGATCCGTGCCGCGGAAGCGCGGGCCGCGGCCTTTCGCAGCACCGCCGCTCTGGACGTTTTCGGGCAACAGATCCAGCGTCAGTTCGTCGCCGGGCGCCATGACGACGGCCCGTTCGATGTAGTTCTGCAGTTCCCGAACGTTGCCCGGCCAGTGATGGTCTTGCAGGGCCTGCATCGCCTTGGCATCGATATGTACGACGTACCGATCGTTACGTTCATTGTACATGTTGAGGAAATACCCGACGAGTTCGGGGATATCCTCACGACGTTCGCGCAACGGCGGCAGCGCGATCGGTACGACGTTGAGCCGGTAATAAAGGTCTTCGCGGAACCGTTCGCTTTCGACTTCTTCGGCCAAATCCCGATTGCTGGCGGCGATCACGCGCACGTCGACGCGGATCGTCGCCGTATCGCCCACGCGCTCGAACTCGCGCTCTTGCAGCACGCGGAGCAGCTTCACTTGCAGCTTCGGCGTGGTGGAGTTGATTTCGTCGAGGAAGACGGTGCCGGTATGCGCGGCTTCGAAGCGGCCGGTCCGGTTGTCGATGGCGCCGGTGAAGGAGCCGCGCACGTGGCCGAAGAGTTCGCTTTCGAGCAGGCTCTCGGAGAGAGCGCCGCAGTTGACCCGCACGAACGGCCCGCTGCCGCGCGGGCTCAACGTATGCACGGCCTTCGCGATCAGCTCTTTGCCGGTGCCGGTTTCGCCCAACAACAGCACGCTGGCGTTCGACTCCGCGACTTTGCGCGTGAGCTGGTAGACCTTCTCCATGGCCGGACCGGATCCGATCAGGCCGGGGATCGGCGGTCCGCGCTGATCGCGAGAGTCGAAGCTGCTGGAGAGTCGGCTCATGGATTGACGGCGGGCGCGCTTCTGCCGACGATGCGGCCGACGGATCGACGGCGGCCGGCGGCGCGGCTTCGCTCGCAGCGGACGTTGCGGAAGGAGCAGGCGTCGTCGCCGGAACGGTTTCCGCAGGCGACGGACCGGCCGGAGTTGCGGGCGACGCGGACGCGGCACGAATCGGAGCGTTGCGGGCTTCGATCGCATCGAGAATTGCGCAAGCAGTTGCTGCGTCGGACGGTCGGCCGCTTCCGAAGCGTTGTACCGATCGTACTGTCGAAGAATTTCGCTCTTGGTCAGCAGAATGTTGAAGCGAATCACACTTTCGCAAAAGGCCTTTGCCGCAGCTTGTCGCAATTCCAACGGCAGCGCTCCGCGCTCGCAACGTCAGCCAGCGTTCGCTGCGCATTGACCGACCCGAGAGCGCCGAGCGTCCCTACGGCCTGCGAACCGATCGCAGGATGCCACGCGGCGGCGACGAGCGCCGGCTCAAACGAACGCAATTGAAACACTCGCGACTTGCTTTCCAGCAGCCGGCCGATCGCCGAAACGGCGAATTGCGACTGTTGCAACCGTTCGGCGGCCGTCGGCTGTACGAGCGCGGTGCTCTGCTGTAATTCGGCGAGTTGCGAGTTTAAGGATTCCGGAGCCCGCGGCTGATAGACGGACGCGGTGTAGGGATACTTCATAAGCGTGACGCGCGTCGCTTCAACATCGTTCGGCTCGCAATACACGGCCGCAGGAAGCTGCGCGGTGCGTGAATCGGCGCGAAGTTGCGGCAAGAGCTGGCCGAAGACCGGATCGATAAACGGACGGTACATCAGCACGAGTTCGTAGTCGGCGTCGGCCGCCAAAATCGCGGCGGCCGTGCGAGCATCGGCGGCGGTGGCGCATTGATAACCGAGCGACGTGACGATGCCGGCGACGTCCTGACCGCGCGGAGCGTTCTTATCGACGACGAGCGCCTTGCGCAGGCCTGTCGATGACGCGAAATAACCCAAGGCGTCAGTCACCGCACCTGCGCCGACGAACGGCGTTTGCGGATTGAGGCGAACGATTTCCTGCAGAGCCGCGAACCGTACGCGACGATCCGGAGATTGCACGGCGCGTACAAGCAGCGACGGGCGACCACCGGCGGATTCCATCGCCCTTTCGCCCGCGGCGGCCCCGAGCAACGCGATGATGTCCACGGCGGCTGGGTAATGCCGCTGGTCGAGCGAAAGTTCGAGGATGCGGCCGAGTTGAACCAAGTTGAGCTTCGCTCCGGCGGCCCACTGCGCAGCGGCGGCCTTACGAGCCTTGGGGTCGTCACCGACCGAGGCCAAGGCGCTTTCCAATGCGGCCGCATGAGCGAGAATTTCCGCCGTGGCGTCGTTGCCGCCGATGACGGCCGCTTCTGCAGCGAGCCGAGCCGCACGGTCGAGATCGGCCGAACGCTTCACGACCACTGTCGACACGGGCTTCTTCGCAGCGGCATCCCAGCGCCAAACGACGCCTTGAGCTTTGTCTTCTGCTGCGGCCGGTTGACGAAGATAAGTTCGCCGCGCATCCAAATAGAGCGAAGCGGCGGCTTCCACCGGTCGGGCGAGCTTGCCGTTGCGTCGTACGAGCGCTTCTTCCGCCGTCTTGCGAATTTCGGCTGGAACGCCCAGGCCGAAGGCCGCGGAGAATAGCGGCGCTTCGGCCGCCGGGTCTTCAACGTAACCTAAAACGTCGAGCACCGTGCGACGCTGCGCGGCGTCGCCATGCTGAGCGATTTCGGCGAGCGGCGACAATCCGTCGGCGCCCAAGCCGGCCAAAGCCGTGGCGACGGTGCGGTGCTCCGCCTGTCGCGTCGGATCGGCCAGCACGTCGACCAATGCTTGCGCCGCGGCCTCGCCGCCGGCACGTAGACCGACGACAGCCGCCGCCTGTGTTCCGAGGTCGGGCGTCTTCAATTGTTCGATGAGTTCGGCCAACCGGGCAGGATCGCGATTGGCCTTGTTGGTCGCCGCGACGACGCGTTTCACAAACTCCGCCGCTTGCGGCTGAAATTCTTTCACGTCGGCAAAGCGGTACAGCTCCAGTGCGCCGACCTTGCGACCAGCGCCGCGAGCTGTTCTTCTTCGATCGCCGTTTCAATGAGCTGCGTCACCAGCGGCTTGGCGACCTGCGGGTACTTCAGATCAACGAGCACCATCGTGACCTTGAACAAGTCTTCGGGCGACGTCGGCTTGGTGGCCAGTAACGCCAGCACGCGCGGGTCGTTCACCACGGGCGCCGGTTCATCGCTCGGCACGGGAGCCGCCGCTGCGGCAGCGTCCGCCGGTTGCTGCCGCGCCAAATTGTGCGCGGGCCGGCGCGGCGCAAGTCGTCGCCAAAGCCAAGAGCAGGCCGGTCGTCGCGAGCGGGCGTGTGATGAGTTTCATAGGGCGGCTCGTTGCCGAATCAGGAGCGGTGCGGATCAGGATGCCGATCAGGTTGCTGTTCCGAGGCGTCTGAAATGTCGACTTGGACCTCAGATCCCCAGCTTGCGTTGCCAAGCTTCCACTTGCCGAGCCACTTCGGCCGGGGCCGTGGAACCATAGCTCACGAAGGCTCGCACCGCGGCTTGCGGCCCGAGCACCTCGTAAACCCGAGCGTCGAGGCTCGGGTGGGCGGCGGAGAACTCCTCCTGCGAGAGATCGGCGAGCCGGCAGCCCCGCTCCATGGCGGTGCGCACCAACTTGCCGACGATCTCATGCCCCGTCCGTTGCGGCACTCCTAACTTGATCAACAACTCCATCAAGGTCGTGGCGTCGAGATGCCCGCGGTCGAGCCGCGCGGCGATCGACGTTGCGCTTCAGTTCGGCTCCGGCCACGAGCGGCGCGGCGAGTTCCAAGCACATCCGAACCGTGTCGGCCGAATCGAACAGCGGTTCTTTGTCTTCTTGCAGGTCGCGGTTGTAGGCCAGCGGCAAGCCTTTGATGAGCACTAGCAGCCGAGTGAGGTTGCCGACCACGCGGGCCGTCTTGCCGCGCGTCAGTTCCAGCACGTCGGGATTGATCTTCTGCGGCATGATCGACGAGCCGGTGCAGAACGTCTGCGGCAGCTTGATAAAGTTGAATTCCGTGGTGCTCCACAGAATCCACTCTTCGGCCCAAGTGCTGAGGTGTTCGGCGATCAGCGACAGCACGAACGCGAACTCGACGGCAAAGTCGCGGTCGCTCGACACGTCGAGACTGTTGGCGGCGACGTCGTCGAACCCGAGCCGTTGCGCCACGTCGTGACCGATCGATCGGCAGCGTCGTGCCGGCCAGCGCCGCTGCGCCGAGGCTCAGCACGTTCGCGCGCTTACGGCAATCGGCGAGCCGTGAACGATCGCGCTCGAGCTTCTCCGTGTAGGCCAGCCAGTAGTGCGGGGCGAGCACCGGCTGGGCACGCTGCAAATGCGTATAGCCCGGCAGGATGACGTCGGCGTCTCGCTTGCAGCGACCGACGAACGCCTTTTGCAGATCGAGGACGCGGGCGTCGATCTCATCGATCGCGTCGCGAACCCAAACCCGCAGATCGGTCGAAACCTGATCGTTACGGCTGCGGGCCGTGTGAAGTTTGCGGCCTACGTCGCCCGTGCGGTCGGTGAGGGCTCGCTCGATGTGCATATGGATGTCTTCCAAGTTCCGTTCGGAATGGAAACTTCCCTTGCTCAATCTCCCGGCGAATCTCTTCCAGTCCCTGCTCAATCTGTCGGCACTCGTCGGTTGTGATGAGCCCGACCTTGGCCAGCATCTGGGCATGAGCGATGGAGCAACGGATGTCTTGAGCGTACAGACGGTGGTCGAAGCTCACGCTTTCGGTGAACTTCTCGACCCGCTTATCGGTCGCCTGCTCAAAAACACCGCTCCAAGCTTTCTGGGTCACGCCGGGGTTCGCTGGGGGAGAAAAACTGCGAGAAATCGCGGAGAGAAATGCACAATCAGCTTAACTCTAAATGGCATATGCCAAGGCGTCAATCGGCGGCGCTGCGCGGAAAGCGGGCATTTTCCGACGTTTCTCGGCCGCGACCTTTGACCGGTTCGGAATGTTCCGTGCGTAACGATCAAACGGCGCGACGGCGGGCATTTCCCGAAACGCGCAGAACACGCAACCGCCTGACTCGCGCAACGCTACTTCTTGCCGAGTTTGCGTTTGGCCTGAAAGAACCGGCTGAGAATCTCGCCGCACTCCTCGGCCATCACGCCTGCCGTAGTTTGGCAGCGATGATTGAGCCGAGGATCGCGCAACAGCGTAAAGAGCGAATCTACCGCGCCGGCTTTCGGATCGGCGGCTCCGTAAACCACCCAGGGGATGCGGGCCTGTACGATTGCGCGGCGCACATCGGGCAAGGCTCCAACGTGACGTAGAGCACGCACGCATCCAGCCGCCAACTGCCGAGCGCTTCGGCCGCCTGCGTGATGGCGATCATTTCCGCGTGGGCCGTCGGGTCATGAAGCTGTTCCCGCTGATTGTGCGCCGCGGCGATCACCGTATCGCCATGCACGACCACGGCCCCGACCGGAACCTCGTCTTCCGTGTAGGCTCTCTCCGCTTCGCGCAGAGCCATTCGCATAAAGTGGCGGTGCGAAAGTTCGACTTCGTCGAGCGTCATTTCGCCGTGACCTCATGCGTCATCGAGGCAGGCCGCATCATTTGCACGCCTCGCAGGCCGAAGCGTACGTCTATTTGCGGTGCCTGCGTAAACTTCAGACGCAAGGTCAACTTGTGGAGGCCCGCGGAGAGCGGAATCGGGATGTAGTCGGTGGTCGATTCATCATGGCTCGTCTTGAGCAACGCCTGGTCGTCAAGCAGCAACTCCATGTTCGCCGCGTGGCGAATATGGAATTGGTACACGCCGTCTTCGTCGACCGAGAACATTCCGGTCAGCATCACATCGTCGCCCGGCTTCACGCCGGCGTCTTGGAGCGCGGCGTCGAAGGTTACGGAACTCAGAACCTTCGGCTTTTTGTCGCCGACCAAGGCCAGCATGCCGGAGTCGAAGCGCCCGCCGCCCGCAAGTTGATACGTCGGCAACGGCTCGCCAGGTTCAACGTAAATATCCAGCGGTGCGCTCGCCACGTCGTCGCCGGTCTGCGAGAGGGCGAAGGCCTGCAATCGCACGGGACCGATGCCAAGCGACTGCGTGTCGACGGCAATCTCGCCTGACGCTCCGGCGATTTGTCCGAGACGCCGAGTTCCCTGTACCAGCAAGATGCCGACGGGCGCCGGTTCGCCGACGGCCGCCAAACGTACGGTCGCCGGCTTTCCCCAACGCCACGGCTGCTCCGGATCGCCGTTTCTCGTGAGCGTAACGCTCCGCTCTTGATTCGCCACAACGACGGAGACGACCGTCGCCGCGCGAGACTCAAGAGGCTCCTTTCCCACGGCGACGACGCGGAATTCGTGCCGACCGTCCGTAAGAGCACGCGTATCGAGTGCGAAACCTTCGCCGGGCAAACAATCGAAGTAATACAGTCCGTCGACGTAGAATTCGAATCGCCCGGTCGGCAATCCGCCTTCAAAACCGCCGCCGGGAATAAAACGGACGACTCCCTTAAGCGGAGAGTCCGTATTAAGTCCGTCGAGCACGACATGCGCCGGTTTCGCCCAGGCGGCGCACAACGGATCGCCGAGCACGATCATTTGGTACGGTCCGTTGGTCGCTTGGTAGTAAGCTTCACCGGCCGTACAGCCGCGCACGTAATGCAGATGCATGTATGCGTCGGGAAATTTCTGCGGCACGGCGAACGGTTCGACGACCGCTCCGGCCGTGATCGCCGCTCCGCCGCGCACGAATGACGAAATCGGCGTCTGGCCGGCAGATTCGTAGAACGTGCCGCTATGGCTCGTGAGCGTTTCGCAAATCGCCCCCGGCTGAATCTTGCTCCGCGAGTCCGGCAACGAAAAGTCGGAGGTGCCGAGCATCATGCCCGCGACGTCGAGCTTCGTCGAAGGAATGCGCCCTTCAACAATCTCAGCCCCGGCGCCGTGGTTTTTAATTGCATCGACGACCGCGGGAAAGAGATCGTGCCGCGTCGTGGAGCGAACATCGTCATTCTTGGCGAAGTAAATCTTACCCTTGGGTTGCGAGTAGTCGGCCTTTACCGACGCCGTCAACGCGGCAAGCACTTCGCTGGTCGAATTGCCGCGGCCGGAGGTCACGCCGAGCATCGTAGAGAGCATGTAATTCATGCCCCCCGCTTCAAGCAACCGGCCTTCTTCATTCCAACCGTACCAAGAGCGGAAGCCTTGCGAGTTGGGAGGGGTCTGGCCGGCGTGCGGTCGGAAATAGCCGTTCGCCCGAAAGAAGCGGAAGTCGCTCTGCCCCTTGCCGAACCATTCGTGGAAGAACGTTGCGCCGGTGAGCGAAGCGTGCGGTGCGAGGACCGGCGGAAGTTGCTCGGGCGTAGCGTCGGCCGAGCAGTCGACCATCCAGGGAAAGTCGGACGAATAGACGATGTAATCAATGTGGTCGGCGATGCCGCGCTGATGCAGTTCGAGAAAGATCGGCTTCAACAACTTCTCGCGGCATTCGGCGGCCGTGATCCGTTCATTGTCGCCGCGCCAATCGAGATAGAGTACGTTGCTCGGCGGAATGTCGCGGAGTTTGATGTAATGATTGGCGATCGAAAGCGACGACCAGCTCCGCTCATTTACGACAAGAAAAACATTCTCGGCGCTGCCGCCGGCGTAGACCTCACGAGACGACGATACGGCTGCGACGACGCAAGCGACCGCAACGGCAAACCTGCGCACCGACGAATATCTAGTCGCACTCGTCGGCATCGGCGTTTACTTTCGTTTGAAGATCCGCAGGGCATCGGCCAACGCGCGACCGAAAATTTCGACTTCGCCGAGCGTGTTGTAGAAATAGAAGCTGGCGCGCGAGCTCGACGTGCAACTGAGCCGCTTGTGCAAGGGCATCGTGCAATGGTGACCGGCGCGAACGGCCACGCCGGCCCGATCGAGAAGCTGTGCGACGTCGTGGGCGTGCATGTTCTTGAGCGTGAAGCTTACGATGCCGGCCTTATGCTCCGGTGCGGGCCCGAGGAAACGAACGCCGGCGTCTAACCCTTCAAGCACTTCATGCGCCTTGCGCGTGAGCAGTTGCTCGTGGGCGTGAATGACGTCGAGCCCGATCCTATTGATGTAATCGATGGCCGCTCCAAGGCCGATGGCTGGCACGATCGGCGGCGTGCCCGCTTCGAACTTGGCCGGCAAATCGGCAGGTTCGAAGCCGTCGAGCTTCACGCGGCGAATCATGCTGCCGCCCCCCAAAAACGGCGGCATCTCTTCCAGCAACTCGCGTTTGCCCCACAAGATGCCGACGCCCGACGGCCCGAGCATCTTATGACCGCTGAAGGCCAAGAAATCGCAATCAAGCGCCTGCACGTCGGTCGTCATGTGCGGCACGCTTTGCGCCGCGTCGACCAGCACCTTCGCGCCGGCCGCATGGGCCTGGCGAATGATCTCGGGGAGCGGATTGATCGTTCCCAGAACATTCGACACGGCCGTGATGCCGACGAGTTTCGTGCGCTCGGTGAGCATTTGCGGCAGGGCGTCGAGCACAAGCCGGCCGTCGTCGGTGATCGGTAAATGCCGCACGCTGCAGCCGGTGCGCGAGCCAGTTGATACCACGGCACGAGGTTGGCGTGGTGTTCCATTTCGCTGAGCAGGATTTCGTCGCCGGCTCGCAAGTTGGCATCGCCCCAACTGCGGGCGACACAGTTGATGCTCTCGGTCGTGCCGTGCGTGAAGATCACCTCTTCGCGTGCCGGGGCGTTGAGGAAAGCCCGCACCTTTTCGCGGGCCTCTTCGTAGAGATCCGTGCTCTGATCGCTCAGCCAGTGGATACCGCGATGGACGTTGGCGTAATGCCTTTCGTAAACGTCGACCAGCGATTGAATGACTTGCCGCGGCCGTTGCGTCGTGGCCGCATTATCAAGATACACCAGCGGAACGCCCGGATTTCCCTCCGAGGCGTGGAGCCTGGTTTGCAAGATCGGAAAGTCGCCGCGGATCGATTCGGGATCGAAGGCGGAAGGGGCGGCGGTCGAAGCGGCAAGCGACATAACGGCGAGGAGCTTTCTAGACGGACATCCGACTTACTAACGATGATCTTCGCGCTCGGCTTGTTCAAGCGTACGAGGCGGGCCGAGCGGACGGGCCTCAGATTGCGCGGAGCCTGCCGCTTCGGGCGACGTCGGCGAATAGATCGCTTGTTGCAACACGCGCCACGAGAGCAGGCAGCACTTCTGCCGATTCGGCGTGAGCTTCGCGCCGAAGAGCGCGAGCATGTCTTCGGCTTTGAACTTGCGAACCTCTTCGAGGCTCTTGCCCGTCACATGTTCGACGAGCATCGAGGCCGAGGCCTGGCTGATGCAACAGCCGTCGCCGTTGAAGTAGGCGTCTTGAATCTTGTCGGCCGCCGGATCGACGTCGAGTTCGATTCGCACGACGTCGCCGCAAAGCGGATTATCGTCTTCATGCGCGTGGGTCGTGTGCGGGCAATGTCCGCGGTGGAACGGGTCCTCGTAATGATCGAGGATGTGTTCCTGATAGAGTTCGTCTTCGTCGGCTCGATCAAACGGCATGGTGCGGCGCGCGGCGGCGATTGGTAAGCGGCAGTGATGGATTACTGCCATCTTAGGTAGAGCCCCGTGAGGGGACAACCGCCCGTGCTGCGGCGAGGCCGTCGAATTCACAATCACTAAGCACAAAATTCCGAGCAAATTCCAATACCGAACGATTAAACGGCGCCGCGGCGCAATTTGATCATTTGGGTTTGAGTATTGTTTGGAATTCGGTGCTTGGTCATTGATTCTTGCTGAGCAAAAGACCTGTCGTTACTTAGGGCGGGACGTTCGTCTCAGACGCCCAGAGTCTTCGCCGTAACGAACCAACGCAACAGGCCGCCCCCTTCCGTCGGTCGTCCGCCGAAATCGATGGCCGCCACCGCGCCTTTGCTGAAATCGATCGCCGCTGCGCTTGTCGCCGATGAGGGACGCGGCGATCTCGGCGACGTCGGGCATGTGGCCGACCCACGCGATCTCTTCCTCGCCGCGCGGCGCCGTCCATTGCAAAGCCGCGGCCAAGTCGCTGCCGCAACGTAGGGCGTCGAGCGTTTCGAGTTGCGGCGTTTGCTTACCGAGATGCCGAACGATTAGCTCGGCCGTTTCACGAGCCCGAACATAGGGGCTGGTGGCCACGAGTTGCGGCGCAAAACCGCGCTCGGCCAACGCTTCGACGACTTTGCGAAATCGCTTACGGCCGTCGATGGTGAGGGGCCGCGCGGAATCGTCGGACCATCGGGGCCCGGGCTCTTCGGCCCAAGCGTGACGAATGATGTAGAGACGCATGAGGAAGGGGGAGTGCGGAGTGGGGGAGCCGGGAACGGCAGCTAGTATACGTCTCAGTGACGATCAAAGCTTGCGCATTCCCCCGCGTCACTCATCACTCGCCGCTACTCCGACTCCGCTTAGTGCTTCCCGTTCGTCGTGGCGTCGGTCGTTTGTTCCGTGATCGTGTCTTGCCACTCGGCGCCGGCGAACGGAGCGTCGGGGTTCCACATCGGAACGACCGGGTAGCCGAGTCGTTTGGTTTGCACGATCGTGCGCGGCGGCGGTTCGATGACCACCTCTTCCACGACGTCTTCGTATTCCGGTTCGACCGCAACCGGCGGCGGGGGAGGAGGAGGAGGCGGTGCGACGGCTCGGCGCAGCGGCGGCAAATGAAAGACGCCCGTTCCGTCGAAGCTCGGCAGCGGATACGACGGCGGCAGCTCGGCGGCCGGAGCCGGAATGTAAACCGGCTCCTTCACCTTCACGACCTTCTCGACGATCTTTTCCTTTTCGACGACCCGTTCGACTACGCGCACCGGACCTTCCGGCTCTTCCTCGATCGATTGACCGGGGAGCAGCCGAACGTCGGACCGCAGCGTGCGGAAGAGACGATAGATGTGATCGTGGCAGGTAAAAAGCAGTACCTGTTTGTGGTCGGTCGCAAAGTCGCAGAGCAACTCGGCCGCCAGACGCGTGCGACGGGTGTCGAAGTTGACGAGCACGTCGTCGAGCACCAGCGGCATGACCTTGCCGCGACGGGCGTACAAGTCAACGAGCGCCAGTCGCAACGCCAGGAACAGTTGTTCGCGGGTACCGCGGCTGAGCACTTCCACCTTCAGCGTTTCGCCGGGCTTACCGTCGACCGAGGCCGTGTCGACGAACAACACGCCGGCTTCCAGCGGCGTCCAGACGCGTTTGTACTTTCCTTCGGTCAGCCGTTCGAAATACCGCGAAGCTTCTCGCAGGGTTTCCGGTTGCCGTTCGGCTTCGTATTTCTTCCGTACGGCTTCAAGCAATCGCTGGGCGACCGTGAGGTGCTCCCACTTCTCCAGCGTTTCTTCGATCTGCCGTTCGACGTTCTTCAATTCGTAAATCTTCTTCGGCAGCGAACGATCGGCGGCGATGGCGTCGAGCTTTTGTTGCAGCCGTCCTTGTTCTTCGTAGAGCTCGCGCAGCCGCTTTTCCAGTGCCGCCAAGCCGATCACAAAGTTCGGTCCAACGTTGTTCCAATTCCGGCAACGTGTACTGCTCATACGCGCCAGCGCAGGTCGTCTTCTTGTCCCTTGGCTCCCAAGGCGGCCAAGATTTCGCGCGAGAGCGATTCGAATTCGTTCGTCAGCGCGGCACGCCGCTGAAGCTGCTCGCGACGAGCTTGCAACTCGCTTTCGTGCGTGACGCCTTGCGAACGGAGCAAAGCCTTGCGGCGACGAACGATGGTCGATACGTCGCGGCGGGCGGCCTTCAAACGGCGGTCGACGCTCTTGTATTCCTGCCGCAGATGCTTGCGACGTTCGAGCAAGTCTTCATTGCGCTTCCATTCGCCGATCAGATGATGCAAGTGGTCGACGAGTCGTTCTCCTTGCGGCTCGATCTGAGCTTCCACAAAGAGCTGCGCGATGCGATCGGCCACCAGCGCCAATTCGCTGCGGCGCTGATTGAGATACTTCTGACGACGTTCTTCCTTGCGCTTGGCCGAGTCGTGGCGAGCTCGGTTCTTTGCGGCAGTGCGGATTTGCGACCAGGTCATGCGCTCGGGCAAGCCGGCGCGTTCCATTTCTTGACGTAGGCGCTTTTGAGCCTTGGTCGCTTCTTCCTGAGCGACGCGGAGCTCGACTCGGACTTCTTCCAAGTCTTCGCGAACCACGGAACGCCGCGGAGCGACGACCTGTTCGCCGGCCGTGGTTTCTTCATGCTGCGAGAGCTCGCGCTCGGCGGCTTGCAGACGGGCCAGCATCGGACCGCCGCCGGGAGGAATCAGAGCGTCGATCTGGTCGCGCTCCGACGTGAGTTCATGCAGTTGCTGTTCTGTGGCGCGGGCTTGCCGACGAAGCTGATCGAGTTGCTCGTTGTTCGAAGCGTCGCGCATAAACTTGAACACGCCCGCAAAGAACGCGCTCGCGCCGCCGCCGAACGTGAGGAAGAGCCGCAGTCCGCCGTTGCCCACGACGCTGTCGGGCAAGAAGACGCCCGAGAGAAACGCGCAAACGCCGGCGATGAAGAACAGTCCGGGGTTGAAAATGGCGTCGGCCGGCACGGTGCCGACGGCCAGCTTCTCCCGCAATTGACGCTGGGCCTCGTCGCGATGGCCGGTGATTTGTTCAATCTTCTGATCGAGTTGCACGCGCTTGCGCAAGTTGCCGACGAGCTGCGACTTCTCATCGAGCGAAGAGCCGTGGTCGCGGCGGACGACCGTGACGACCTTGGCTTCTTCCTCGGCTGCGGCGTCGGCGATTTCGCGACGCCGGGCTTCGATGTCGGTGGCGTTGGCGAGCCGCTTGTCGGCCGCGGCGTTGTCGCGGAAGGCCCGCTGCAGCGAACGAAGTACCTTGCGATCACCGAGTTTTTCCGCCGAAGCGGGCGTGAGGCCGAGCTTGACCCATTCGGCGGAGAGCGACTCGCGACGTTGCCCGCCTGAGGAGCTACCCATACCGCCGAGCCCGCCGACGGAGCCGGACTTTTGCGAGCCTTCTTGCCTCGAGCCGACGGATTTCGTTTTCTAACGACTCGATCCAAGCTTCCTGCGCGGCGAGCACTTCGATGCGCGGGCCTTGTTGCCATACAACGGTGTTCACGCGAACGGACGTGGCTTGCTTGCGGGCGTCGGCGCGTTCTTTCTTGAGCCGCTCGATCTGCGGGCGTTGTTCGTTGTAGCGGATCTTGAGTTGGGCGAGCTTTTGCCAAACGTCGTCGCCGATCGGCTTCAGATCGACCAGCTTACCGAGTTGCGACTCGATATTGATGCGACGATGCCAACGCTCGTGAACGGCGACGGCCGTTTCTAAGAGTTCGGCATTGCGACGGAGTTCGTCCGATTCGACTTCGCAACGTTCGACGTCGCCGGCGAGCCGCTGGCGTTCGTCGGCCAAAAGAGCGTAGCCGCGTCCGTGCTGACGGAGATGTTCGATTTCCGATTTCAGCTTCGAGCGACGATCGAGCAATTGGCCGACCGTGCTGTTGCGCTCGCTGGAGAAGAGTCGGTTGCGAGAGTTTTCGAGTTCGCGATGGACTTCGGTCAGCGAAATGCCGCCGGAGCCGACGGCCAAGTCGTACAAGAATTCGGCCGCGCCGGCGCCGCTGAGCGAGCTGAGCTCTTGGATTTCGCCGAGGCCGAGCGCGAAGACGTTTTGGAACGTTTGCTCGTCGAGATCGGCGATGATCTTCTTAAGCAAACGCGAGTCTTGCGCCGTGCCTTGAAGGTTCGTGAGGTCGAGCCGGCCGACGGTCGGGTCGCCTTCCGTACGCCGGCGAATCTTAAACTTGCCGGCCGCCGCTTCGACGGCCAACACGCCGCCCCCCATGCCGCCGTGAACCGGAGGCAAGTATTTCGCGCGGCGTTCTTCGCTGAAGCCGTAGAGGATGCTGCGCATGAATTCGAGCAGCGTCGTCTTACCGGTTTCGTTCTCGCCGTACAGGAGCGTGAGGCCGCCATCCAGCTCGTTGAGCGTGATGTCGTTCCAAACGCCGAAGCCGTCGATGAACAGGTCGCGAATGATCATAGTTCGGTTTCCTCCGCCAGCAGGTCGTGGGCCAGCACGACGGCCTCGCGCAACACGCGGCGACGATCGCCGACGTCGGCGACGCGCAACGTTTGGGCCCACCGGCCTCCCTCGCCGAGCAACGCGGCGGCTTGCGTGAAATCAAAAAGTACGTCCGACTCATCGGTCGTCGGAGCCGAGTCATAACGATCGGCGAAGCGTAAGAAGTCGGCCAATACGCTTTCGCGGTTCGGATCAGGCAAATCGATCGAAGCTTCCGTTTCGACCGAGACGTGTTCGGTCCAGACTTTGAGCTGCGGCCGATAAGCATGCCGGCAACTTCGCAAGAGGTCGCTGATCACGCCGGCGCGACGTAGCGAAGGGGACACGCGTCCGGCGGTGGCGGCCCGCCATTTGGCGATCACTTCCACGCCGCCGTTGGTGACGCCGGCGGTGCGAAGCGATTCATCGAGCATCGTGCGAAGCTGCTCGAGCGACGTGGTGGAATCAATCGGCAACGTTTGGCCATGCCAGCGAACCGCGTCGCACGGCACGAACCGATCGCGGGCGATGCCGAGCGAGTCGACTTGCACGACCGTGCAGCCGTGTGCGCCCGATTCGTCGAAGCTGCGACCTTGCGGACTGCCGGGCCAGTGAGCGGTCGCGCCGAAGAGCGACGTCGTGCGTCGGGCCGATTCGCCGCCGAGAGCCCAATAGTGAATTCCGCGACCGACCGGCTCGTCGGTCGGCACTTCGCCGGCGACGACCGCGATCGAGAACAAGCCGCCCGGGTCAGGACGGAAGTCGCCCGTGCGAATGCGTTCGCCCGGCGGACGGCTCCAACCGGTGATTTGGAGAAGCTTCAAACCGTCGCGCGTGATCGTGATCTCTTCCGGTCGCAACGACGAGAAGATGCGGACGTTGTCGGGTATGCGAAACGACGCGCTGCGACGTTCCGCGGCGTCGGTTTCGCCGGCGGCCCAATACACTTCGATGCGTCGCTGGCGCAAGCGTTCGAACTGTTCGATGAGAAACAGCATCCCGCGCGGGCCGGTGAGATCGACGTCGAGCAAGTTGCCCGAGAGCAACACGAAATCGACTTCGTCGGCGATGGCCGTATCGAAGACTTGTTCCGCCGCGCGATACGGGCACTCGACCAAAAGCTCGGCGAGCGCCTCGGGCACTTCGGGCGAACCTTCGCCGGGCAGCTCAAGATGAAAGTCTGCGGCGTGGACGAACTTAAACGGCCGTTGCGACATCCGTGGGCCTCCTTGCACTCGACGCGCTGCGATTCAGGCGCAAACCTTTGCACCGCCGGCAACGCTCGACTTGGTCGCGACGGTGCCATCCCTGCAGCGCCGTCATAGCCACCAAGCCGAAGTTTCGAGGCCGGTAGTTTAGTGAAACCTGCGTTTTGCGGATAGCTCGGTCGAAGGCGGGGAATCTAACGATGCCGGCATGCGTGTGCCGGCAGTGGTAAAGGCGCCGCGACCGATAGATAATGAAACGGGTGCTTCCCGTGAGACAAACCGCGAGTGTCCGATGAACTTCTCCCTAACGCCGGAAAACGAAGCATATCTGCGCGGTCTCGTGCATGCCGGAACGTTTTCGACGGAGGCGGACGCCGTCAACGCGGCCATCGCGTTGCTGAAGCGCCGGCAAACCTTGCACGCGGAAATACAGGCCGGGATTGATCAAGCGGATCGCGGCGAACTGATTCCGGCGGAAGATGTGTTTGCGGAGATGGACGAGTACGCGGCGGAGATTGAACGACGAGCCCGCGGCTCATGAAGGTCGTCTTCACGCCCGCTCGCGAAACAAGACTTTCGCGGCATTCTCGACTACATCGCCGCCACACGCCCGCTCACGGCGACGCGCGTCGCTCGACGAATCCGTGAAGAATGTAATCGATTGGGAAAGCTGCCTGAACTCGGACAGCGCCGACCCGAGTATTCGGGCGACTATCGAAGCGTCGTTATTCAGCGTTGGGTAGTGTTCTACCGAGTTGAAAGCGGACGGGTCGAGATCTGTCGAATTCTCGACGGTGCCCGCGATATCGATCAACTCTTGGGTGGTTAGGGTGCCGGTCGTCGTCCTGCGCCCAACCGGCTATTGGAAAAAGTTTGCTCAGGTTGTCGATCGCGGGTCGCTCGGTTCGACTACGAGTAGAATTTCAACACAATCTTCCCTGAGGCGCCTGCACTATGGCCACTTTGCAAACGCGTATCAGTACCTGCCTTTGGTTCGACGGACAAGCCGAAGAGGCGGCGAAGCTGTATACGTCGATCTTTCCCAATTCGAAGCTCGGGTATGTCGCGCATTTTGGCGAGGCCGGCAAGGAGATTCACGGTCAGAAGCCGGGGAGCGTGATGACCGTGGAATTCACGCTCGACGGCCTGGAGTTTACGGCCCTCAACGGCGGGCCGATGTTCAAGTTCACCGAAGCGATCTCGCTGCAGGTCTTCTGCGCCGATCAGAAAGAAGCCGACTACTACTGGGACAAGCTCACGCCCGGCGGAGATCCGGACGCCCAACAATGCGGCTGGATCAAAGACAAGTTCGGCCTCTCGTGGCAAATCGTGCCGCAGGAATTCATCGACCTGATGAAACGCGGCGAAGGACCGAAGAAAGAAAAGATGTTCGCCGCGATGATGGAGATGAAGAAGCTCGACATGGCCGCGCTAAAAGCGGCTTACGACTCGTAACGCGAAATTTCACCACAGAGGCACAGGGACACAGAGAATACCGAGAACAGAGTGAGGAATGGGACTTTGCCTTCTCTCTCCTCTGTGTCTCTGTGGTTCAGACAGATGCGCTATCGCGACGGCCGTTTCAGCTTGCCGGTGCCTTGCACCGTCGGTGAGGTTTTGCCTTTCGTCGTCGGCCGGCCTTTCTTGCCGCCGGCGCTTGCGCTTCGGCGGAAAATTCCTTGCGGGCCCGTTCGAGCGCCTTCATAGCTTGCGGATTGTCCGCCTTGCCGTTGAGCTCGAAGAGGAATCGGCTGGGGATCGTCGGTTTCTTGCGGCCCCATTTGAACCGTTCGAGTGCCAACGACAGCGTCAGTCGGTCTTGGGCACGCGTCACGCCGACGTAGCAAAGCCGCCGCTCTTCGTCGATCGAGTCTCCTTCGGCCGCCACGCTGCGGCGATGCGGCAATAGGCCTTCTTCCAAGCCGACCATATAGACGTGCGGGAATTCCAGCCCTTTGGCGGCGTGCAACGTCATCAGCACGACGGCATTGCGAGTGAGCTGATTTTCTTTGTCGTCCGAATCGTCGCGGGCGTTCAGGGCCACGTCGTCCAAGAAGCCTTGCAGCGTCTTGGCCTTCTTGCCGCGCTCCGCATATTGGCCGACCGAGTTCACGAGTTCTTCCACCGTGTTCCAGCGGGCGTCGCGATCGGCCGGTTCTTTGTAGTTGCGGTCAATTTCCGCGCGGTAGTCGACTTCGTCGATCAAGTCGCGCACGACGTCGACCAGCCCGTCGCCGGCAGCGAGCCGTTTTTGCGTCTTGCGAATCAGGTCTAAAAACGCGAACGCGCCGTCGACCGCCGGTTGAGAAAGATCGTCTAAGCTCTTGGCCAGCGGCAGAACTTCCCAGAGCGGCACGCCGTCGCCGGTGGCCCGCTTCATCAAGGCCTCGACCGCTCCACGCCCCAAACCGCGAGCCGGCGTATTGATTACGCGTAAGAGCGCCACTTCGTCTTTCGGGTTGGCGACGACCTTGAGATAGCTCAAGACGTCGCGCACTTCTTTACGATCGTAAAAGCTCATGCCGCCGATGAGCGTATACGGCACCTTCACGCGACGCAGTTCGGCTTCAAAAGCCCGCGGCTGCTCGTTGGTGCGGAACAAAATGGCGATGTTTTTCGGGGGGACGCCGCCGGCGATGAGGCTCGCAATTTCATCGACGACCGTGGTCGCTTCGGTTTCCTCGTCGGCGTACTGATTGATCCGCGGCTTTTCGCCCCCTTCGCGCGACGAGCGGAGAACTTTGTCGTAGCGGTTCTTGTTGTAGGCGATCAGTCGGTTAGCCAATTCGAGGATCGGGCCGACCGAACGATAGTTGTCTTCCAATCGGACGACCTTCGCCGGGCCAGTCGTTTTTGAAGCCGAGAATGTGCGTAACCTCGGCGCCGCGCCACCCGTAGATCGATTGATCGTCGTCGCCGACGACGCACAGGTTACGATGTTCGCCCGCCAGCACTTGATGATGCGGTACTGGGCGCCGTTGGTGTCTTGATACTCGTCGACCAGTAGGTGGTCGAACCGGCGCGCCTCGGCAACCTTGGCTTCTTTGTGGTCGCGGAACAATTCTTCGGTGAGCAGCAGCAAGTCGTCGAAGTCGACGCAGCCGGCCGCCTTCAGGGCGTTCTGATAGCGGCGATAGGCCATCGCGGCGAGGTGTTCTTTGTCGGTCTCGGCGACGTTCTCCGCTTCGGCCGGCCGGATCGATGCCGTCTTCCAGCGGCCGATGATCGCCAGCAGGTCGCCGGGGCGCAGCACTTCGTTGGGGACGTGAATCTCGCGCAGCACCGCGCAGGGCGGTGCTTTCCTGATCGCCCCGATCGTAAATGGCGAAGCCGGTCGGGTAGCCGAGCCGCTCGGCATGCCGCCGCAAGACGCGGACGCAGAGCGAGTGAAACGTGCTGATCTCCGGTTTCTCTTTGAGCTTTTTGCCGAGCAGATGCCCGGCCCGCTCCTGCATTTCGCCGGCCGCTTTATTAGTAAACGTCACGGCCAAAATCCGGCTCGGCTTGATGCCGTGCCGATCAGATTGGCGATGCGAAACGTCACAACGCGGGTTTTGCCGGTCCCGGCGCCCGCCAATACAAGCAGCGGCCCGGAAAGCGTGTTGACCGCTTCACGTTGCGGGGGATTGAGTCCGTCGTCCATGAGCGGAACCGCAGAGATGCCGGCAGATTACTGGAGAGAAACTAGTGAGACTGGAGAACGGCCGTGACGGGCATAGCCACGCCGTTTGTCGCGGGCCGAGCCGAGCAATTATGCCGCACGCTCCACACGGCCACAAGCGACCTAAGTTGCTTGGGTTGACGCACTTTCGGCCGCAGCCCTATACTTCGGGCTTGCCTTGCGGAAGCCTGCGTCAAGCATCGGCTACGCTCGGTATTTCGTCCGATCAATCGGCCCGTCTCGGCTTGCGAGCCGGCCGCTTCTCGCGCTCGTCCCAATCGCCCCTTTGGCTCCATCATGAAGACCGAACGCCGCCACGAACTCGAAAAGAATCAGCTCGCCGACTGGCTCGCGCATAAGCTCACCTGGGCCGAACAAAACGCTTCGCTGTTGGTCGGCGTCGTCGTGGCTGCGGTCGTGGTGATCGGCGTCGTCATGTATTGGCAGAATTCGCGATCTGAAAAGTCGCTCGAAGCCTGGAACGAATACTTCGGCGCGGTTGAAAAGCGTGATCCGACCGTCGTCGCCGACGGCTTAGAAAAGGTCGCCAAAGATTCCGGTGCGATCGTCCCCGGCCAAATGGCCGACATTCTGCTCGGCGACATCGCCCTCAACGACGGCATCAACCAGCTCAATACCGATCGCGAAGCCGGCGAGAAGCGGCTCAACGAAGCGAAGAACTACTACGTCGACGCTCGCAACGCAGCCAGTGATCCGCGCCTCCGCGAACGGGCCACGTTCGGCTTGGCTCGGTTCTATGAGTCGCTGGGACTGCTCGACGAAGCGATGAAGGAATACAAGACGCTGGCCGACAACCAAGACGGCCTGTACCAAGCTGATGCGGTGCGGAAGCTCGAATTCCTCAGCATGCCGACGACGCTGGCGTTTGCCAAAGCCTACCGCGACCGCACGCCGGTGCCGAAGCCGGCCGGCACGAGCATGTTCAACCTTGACGACCTGAACAAGCTTCCTAAGAGCGAAGCTTCATTCCCCGGCGAGACGAAGAGCACGACGCCGGCGTCCACGACGACGCCTGCGATGCCGGCCGCTCCTGCGACAGCGACGGCTCCTGCGGCAAGTGCGACTTCTCCGGCTGCGTCCGCTTCACCGACGCCGAGCGCCACTCCTGCTCCGTCGCCCGCCGCCAAGTAGGCGCAACGCAGAATCGACCGTGCCATGACGCTTCCCGATCCTGCTCAAGCGCCCGTCGACGTGACGGTGCCCGAAGAGCACGCCGGGGCTCGTCTCGATTGGTTCATCGCGCAAACATTTCCGTCGTACAGTCGCACGCACATTCGCAAAGCGATCAACGTACAAGAGGTGCGCGTCAACGGTCGCCGTGCCAAGGCGGCCATGCGGATGAACGCCGGCGACGTCGTTACCGTGGCGCTGCCGCAGCTTCCCAAGGAAGGGCCTCAGCCGGCGGCCATTCCGCTGGAAATCTTGTACGAAGACGACGCGATCGCCGTCATCAACAAGCCGCCGGGCATGGTCGTTCATCCGGGTCGCGGACATTGGGAAGGGACGCTCGCGTCCGCGTTGCGATACCACTTTGACGAGCTCAGCGAGTACGGCGGACCGACGCGGCCGGGCATCGTGCATCGGCTCGATCGTGATACCAGCGGCGTGATTCTCATCGCCAAGAACGATCGGGCTCACCAACGGGCGAGCGATCAATTCGAGAACCGTACGGTGACCAAAGAATACTTCGCCATCACGGCCGGCGTACCCGACCACGATCGCGATCTGATCGATCTGCCGATCGGTCCGCATCCGTATCAGCGCGAAAAGATGGCGATTCGTCGCGACCATCCCGCCGCGCCCGGCGCAGAGTTTCTACGAAGTGGAGAAACGCTTCGCCGGTTACGCGGCGGTGCGCATCGCGCCTAAGACGGGGCGAACGCATCAGATTCGTCTGCACTTGGCCAGCATCGGTTGCCCGGTGCTGTGCGATCGGCTCTACGGCGGCCGCGCAAGGCTCACGCGAAGTGAACTCATGCACCGCCCCGGCGCGGCCAAGTTGTCGATGCTGCAAGATTCAACGGACGCAGCCGACGAGGACGTGCTCATCGAACGGCAGGCGCTCCATGCCTTTCGGCTCACCGTGCGACATCCGAGCGATGATCGCGAGCTGACGTTCGAAGCGCCGCTGCCGGAAGATATGCGCCGTACGCTGGCGGCGCTCGAGCAATTTCGTGCCTTGCGTTACGCGCGGTCGGCTGCGGAAAATCGGAGCCTCTCGCTTTGCAACAAGGATCCGCTCATGCACTTGGCCAAGTACGTCGCACGCACCGGCAAGGAAACTCTAGGGGTCGTCGAAGGCGAACAGATTCGCCCGCTCTCGTTGGCGTCCGGACAGTATCAAACGCTGACCGAGATTCTCGAAGCCGACGATCCGGCCGACGCCGTGCGTTTTATGATCGACGGTTCCGCGGCTCCGCTGCCTCTGGCAAGCGTCACCTTGTTGCCGCCGATCGACGACCAAGAAGTGTGGGCCGCCGGCGTGACCTACAAGCGCAGCAAGGCGGCGCGGATGGAAGAATCCGTCTCGTCGGCCACGGTGTACGATTTGGTCTATAAGGCCGATCGGCCGGAGCTTTTCTTCAAGTCGACCGCGGCGCAAGTCGTCGGCCACGACAAGCCGGTGCGCATCCGCAAAGACAGCAATTGGAACGTGCCCGAGCCGGAGCTGGCGCTGATTATTGATCGCCGCGGAAATATCGTCGGCTACACGATCGGCAACGACATGAGCTCGCGCGACATCGAAGGCGAAAACCCGCTCTATCTCCCGCAGGCCAAGGTTTACGACGGCTCTTGCGCACTGGGTCCTTGGATCACGCTGCCCGGCGCGATGCCGTCGGCCGAGAAGACCGAGATTCGCCTAGCCGTGTTGCGCGGCGGCGATCTGGCGTACGAAGGACAAACGTCGGCCGCGGAAATCGCTCGGCCGCTCACTTCGCTCGTCGAATGGCTCTACCGCGAGAACACGTTTCAAAACGGCGCGGTATTGCTCACCGGAACCGGCATCGTGCCCGACGCGAGCTTCACGCTGCAGCCGGGCGACATCGTGAACATCTCGATCGCGGGCATCGGCACGCTTGCTAATTCCGTCGTGCAACGGCGCTAGAGTCACCGGCGCAGCCCCGAACGATTTAGCCGCGGAGCTTGCCTCCGCGCTCTCCGGAAAAACAGAGAGCGCGAAGACAAACTCCGCGGCCAAATTCAATCGAGTAAACGCGGCGTCGTTATCGATCCGAAGGATTCGTCTTCGGCTTGTAGTCGTGATTGCGCTTCGACTTCACGACGGCTTCTTCGATCTTGTCGGCCTCACCGCCGGCGCGCGGATCGCGAATGTTCAGCTTGTCGACGACGTCCATTCCTTCGACGACCTGCCCGAACACGGTGTGCTTACCGTCCAAGTGCGGCGTCGGCACGAAGTTGATGAAGAATTGTGATCCGCCCGTATTCGGGCCGCGGTGCGCCATGCTCACGCTGCCCCGTTGGTGCTTCTTCGCGGTCGGCAGCGAGCATTCGCAGTCGATCACATAGCCCGGGCCGCCGGCTCCGGTACCCGTCGGGTCGCCGGTCTGCGCCATGAAGCCTTCGATCACGCGATGGAACGGCACGCCGTTGTAGTACTTCTTTTCGACGAGGTTGACGAAGTTGGCCACGGTGTTCGGCGCATCGTCTTCGAACAACTCGATGACGATATCACCCTTCGTGGTCTTCAACGTAATTTGCGGATTCGGTTCGGCAGAATTGGCTTTTGCGGCACTCAAGACACACCCCACAACCAGGAACAATCCGGCGACGTGCCGGAACGGAAACGATGCGACGCACTTCATGGTAGACTCCTCTCCGTAGGCGTTTACGATCCATACGGGCGACCGATGTCGATCGCTCGGTCCGGCATTATATCGCTCGCCGACAAACATCGCCGGCGGGTGCCGCTCGGCCCTGGAGTCCGCCTCTCGGTTTCCGGAAAACCGGCGGCATCTTCACGCCGCTGATCGACAATCGCTCAACTCCGAAACATGCATTTAGTCCGAATCGCCGATCTCGACGACGCGCGCCTCGCGCCCTATCGAGCGTTGAAACAGACCAACGAAACGGCCCGTCGCGGGCTGTTCATCGCCGAAGGAGACAAGCTCGTCGAGCACCTGCTCGGCTCCGGCCTCGGCGTGCAGTCGGTGCTGCTGAGCGAACCGTTCGTCGCGGCGTTCTCGGACAAAATCCCGGGCGGCGTGCCGACATTCGTGATTCCCGACGACGCCGTCGAACAGCTCGTCGGCTTCAATTTTCATCGCGGCGTCTTGGCTTGCGGCATTCGCCCTCCGGCTCCGAACTTGGCGGAAGTCGTCGGCCGCGGTCGGTCGACGCTCGTCGTCTGCCCCGACGTGCAAGACCCCGAAGAACCTCGGAGCGATCGTGCGCCTGGCCGCAGCCTTTCAATCGGCCGGCATTTTGCTGGGGCCGCACTGCGCCGATCCGTTCTCGCGCCGCGTCCAGCGAGTCTCCATGGGCAACGTCTACCGCATGCCGATCGTTCCGGTCGACGACGTGCCGACCGCGCTTACGGAACTACGCGAGCAACACGCGATGCCGAGCTGGGCCACGGCACTCGACGCCGACGCCGAGGCGTTTGCTCCCCAATCGCGACCGGAGCGGCTCGCGATCGTGTTTGGAAGCGAAGGACACGGCGTGCCGCGAGACGTCGTTGCGGCATGCGATCGCCGCGTCACAATTCCGATGCCGCCGGGCGTCGATTCGCTCAACGTGGCCGTCGCCGCAGGGATATTTCTTTATGAATTGACGCGCCCGCTCAATCATCGCGTACAATAAGTAGAAAGGGGCGAGCGCATGAAATTGAAGATCATCATTCATTCTGCGGAAGAAGGCGGTTACTGGGCCGAGGCGCCGCACTGCCCGGCTGTATGACGCAGGGCGAATCGCTGCAAGAAGTCACGGCGAACATGCGCGAAGCCGTCGAAGGTTGGCTGGCCGCACGGAACGAACTGCAACCGGAGTCTCCCGACGATCAGCTCGTGGAGATCGAAGTGTGAAGGTTGTCTCCGGCCGGCACTTTTGCAAAGTGCTTGAACGGCGCGGTTGGGAACTTCGCCGAATCAGCGGCAGCCACCATATCTATGCTCAACCGCACGACGGACGCATCGTCGTCGTGCCTGTTCATGGCAATCGCGATCTGAAGCGAGGTTTGCTCGGTCAATTGATGAAGTTGACCGGCATTGACGAAAGCGAACTCTGATCCCGACTCATTATGCACACACGTCGCGAATCACGCGGCCGTGCACGTCGGTGAGCCGAAAGTCGCGACCGCCGAAGCGGTATGTCAGGGCTTCGTGATCCACGCCCATCAAGTGCAGCACCGTGGCCCAGAGGTCGTACACCGTCGCCACGTTCTCCACCGCGTGATAGCCCAGTTCGTCGGTCGCGCCGTAGATCGTGCCTCCTTTGGCTCCGCCGCCGGCCAGCCAAACGCTGTAACCGTACGGATTATGATCGCGCCCGTCGCTTCCCTGCGAGAACGGCGTGCGGCCGAATTCACCGGCCCAGACGATCAACGTTTCGTCGAGCAATCCGCGTTGCTTGAGGTCTTTGATCAGTGCGGCGATCGGTTGGTCGACCGTTTGCGCCATCGCGCCGTGTCCGGCTTTGATCTGCCCGTGCTGATCCCAAGGGTTCGCGCCGTTGCCTGCGCCGATATTTCTCGTCACGCAACTCAGCTCGATAAACCGCACGCCGCGCTCCACCAAACGTCGGGCCGTGAGACATTGCCGTGCGTAGGCTGCGGTCTGCACGTCTTTCGAATCGAGCCCGTACATTTGTTGCGTAGCCGCCGATTCGCCCGAAATATCGCACATCTCGGGTACCGCGGCCTGCATGCGATATGCCGTTTCATAATTGCGTACGGCCGCTTCCACCGCGGCGTCGGCGCCCGTGTCGGCTGCAAAATGCTTATCGGCCTGACGAACAAACGCCAACCGACGGCGCTGCAAGTCGTCGGCTTCGCGCGGCTTGATGTTTCGCAACGCCTCCCCCGCGTCGGCCTTGAAGATGGATGCTTGATACTGGGCCGGCAAGAACCCGCTCGAGTAATTGGCCACGCCGCCGTGACACGGCACGGCATTGCCGCTCTGCAGCACGACGAAACCCGGCAGGTCGCGATTCTCCGAACCCAGCCCGTATGCCGCCCAAGCTCCCGCGCTCGGATATCCGGAAAGACCGAAGCCCGTATGCGTGAAGTAATTGGCCTGGGCGTGTTCGCTAAACTTGGCGGTCATGGAGCGAATCAGCGCCAGTTCGTCGGCACACTCGGCAATGTGCGGGAACAACTCGCTGACGTCCATGCCGCACTGGCCGCGTTTCTTAAACTCCCACTGCGGCGGCATGATGTTGCCGTTGTTGTTGAACATCGTCCGATGCACGGGCACCGGCATCGGTTTGCCGGCGTCGCGCACCAGCAGCGGTTTCGGATCGAACGAGTCGAGATGCGAAACGCCTCCCGACATGTAGCAGAAGATCACATGCTTGGCCCGTGCGTCGGGCCGAATCGGCACGCGCGCGCCGAACGCTTTATTCGCGGGGGAAACACTTTCTTTCGCCACGGCTCCTTGCTCGGACATGAGCCCGGCCAAAGCCGTGAGGCCGAATCCGGTCGAAGCCTGCGACAACAGAGCGCGTCGGCTCAGCGTCGGCCCGGAAAGGTGAGCGACGGGATCGGAGTTACGCTTCGCGCACATAGATAAACTCCTTCATGTTGAACAGTGCGTGGGCGAAATCTTGCCACACTCGCACGTTCGCCAATCGGTCTTTCTCGGCAACCTGGTGCGTCTTCATCAAATCGTCAACGTAGGTGACGGCCGAGGCCAATTCGTCTTGGTCCGGCTTGCGACCGAAAGCCTCCGTGTACATCCGCGCAATGCGATCTTCAGAGTTCTTCGTCGGCCCGTCGATCTGCGACTTCGCCCAATACTGAGCGAGCTCGACGACGAGCAGATCGTTGAGCATCGTCAGCGCCTGTCCCGGCACGTTCGTCATGTCGCGAGCTCCGATCGTCGTAAACGGCTTCGGCTGATCGAACGTCTCTAGAAACAACGGCAAGCCGTTGCGGCGAATCGTCACGTAGACGCTGCGACGCGTTTGCAATCGCGGCGGTTCGCCGTGCGTAAAGCCCGGCCCTTGGTCGGGCTCCGTTCGCAATCGTCCGGCGACGGCAACGAGAGCGTCGCGAATGGCTTCGGCTTCCAAACGCCGCAGGGTTGCGTGCGAAAGCAGCAAGTTCTCAGGATCGTGCTTCTTCGCGGCGGCGCTCGGCGCACTCCCCAGCCGAAAGGTCCGCGTCAGCACCATTTCGCGCACGGCCCGTTTCATTGACCAGCCTTCGTCAACGAATCGCGCTGCGAGGTAATCGAGCAACTCCGGATGGGTCGGCCGGCGTCCGAGTTCGCCGAAGTTGTCGACGGTTGCCACGATTCCGCGGCCGAATACGTAATGCCAAAGTCGATTCACGGCCACGCGCGACGTCAGCGGATTGTCGGGGCTGGCGATCAACTCGGCCAACCGCAGTCGGGCTCCTTCCGAACTTGGGTCGGCCGTGCCCGCCGCGAGGCTTGAGGAACCAAGCCCTTCGAGATAGCGCCGGGGGATCGGATCGCCGAGACGTTTGTGATCGCCGCGAATCATCAGCGGTTGCGCCCAACCGGCCGTTTCGACGACGCCCTGGCGCGCCGCGCGATCGGAATCTCGGCCTCGAGCTTGCGATACTCGGCGGCCAATTCGGCCACCGGCTTCGGCAACTTCGCCGGATCGTTCGGCAGCACGCCGGTACGGACGAGGCCGTCGAGCAGCACGGCTTGATCGTCGGTAAGCTTGCCGTCGCGCCAAGCGGCGATCGCGTCACGTGCCAGACTTTGATAATGCCGCGCCAAATCGTCGGCCGACTTGGCTTGGAAGCCTTGCAAAATGAACGCGCCGGCGATGCGAGGTTCCATCTCGGCTGCCGCGGGGCTCTTGGTCTTATGCAGCCAAATCTCGCTGATGCCGATGTGCGACCGGCCGTCCCCCGCATGCGGCGGCGCGTCTTTCGGCAAGGCCCGGCTGATGATCGTCAGGTCGTCGTTCGTCACCAACTCAATGCGGGCCTCGAAGCCGCGCCAGAACGTCACGTCCCACGTATACCAATGTCGGCCGGGCTCCAACGGCACCGAACTGAGGTTGTAAATTCCGCCGCGCGGCACCGCATAGTTTTCGACGATCAGTCGGGCCGTGCCGTATCCGCTGCCGGAGATTCGCACGCTCACCGCGTCGTGGTCGATCCGAAACGTCGGCGAAGTCAACACCGCGCCGTGCTTGGTCGACAACAAATGCGTGTAGGCTCCGGTCGCGAGTACGCTTTCCACGACGCGCTCGCCGTCGACGCTTGCCGTCCACTCGCCGGCGTCGCTCATCGAACGGGGCGCACCCGCGCCGGTTCCGCGCCAGTTCGCAAATTCGGCCGCATCGACGACGATCTTTTCGGCCACATGGGTCGCCTGCAATTCGGCCCGCCGCTTCGATTCGTCCGCGTAACGCTGCGCCAACTTCGTCAATGTGTCGGCTGCGGACTTATCGCTCCGATCGCGCACTTGGAGCCAAGGAAACAACGGATGCTCGAATCGCCGCGCCGTCAGGTCGACCGCTTCATGCACATATTCCGTCGTATCATCCACGCCTTCCGTTTTTGCGAGTGGGGCCGGGGATGAGGAGGCTGAATTGTCGTCCTTCTTCGCTTCTTCCGGTTTCCTCGCCTTCGGCAAAGCTCGCAGTCGTGCAGGCAGCTCATCGAGCGAAGCCAGCCAGGCTTCCGCCAGAGCCGGCTTCAAGGAGCGCTTAATCTCCAGCAATCTTGCATCATGCTTGTGCAACCGCTCCGGCAGATCGATTTGCACCTGCGTGGGCCGCGCCGCCGCGAATGCCGGCAGCAACGCGTAAAAATCGGCCTGCGAGATCGCGTCGAACTTGTGATCGTGGCAACGGGCGCATGTGACCGTTAGCGCTTGGAAGGACTTCATCGCGACGTCGATCTGATTATCGGTGACCTTCACCAAATCTTCCCGCGGATCAACCGGCTGGTAGCCGTGTTCGACGAATCGCAGATGGGCCGTACCGAGGATCGATTCATTGACGCCGAGCGCTTCGTTGCGGCGCGGCTTAGCCAGTAAGTCGCCGGCCAAGTGTTCGCGCACGAGCTGGTCGTACGGTACGTCGGCGTTGAGGGCGCGAATCAGATAGTCGCGATATTCCCAAGCGTTGGGAATCAGCGGATCTCCTTCGCTGCCGTGCGATTCGCAATAGCGCACCCAATCCATCCAATGCCGCGCCCAATGTTCGCCGAACCGCGGCGACGCCAGCAGTCGATCGACGAGCGCCACATACGCTTGGTCGGCGGCCTGCGACGACGGCGCACAAGCGGCGACGAACGCTTCAACTTCGGCCGGCGTCGGCGGCAGGCCGGTGAGCACGAACGTCGCCCGGCGAATCAACGTGCGCGGATCGGCGTCGGCCGTGGGTTCCAGCTTGGCCGCTTCCCAACGGGCGGCGAGGAACCGATCGATCGGGTCTGCCGACCATGCGGCGTTCTTGATCGTCGGCGGTTCGGCACGACGTACCGGCTTGAATCCCCAAAACGTCTTGGCTCGTTCCGCGATCGTTTGCGGCGCATCGGCGGAACTTTTCCCGGCAGGCCAAGGCGCGCCGTTGCGAACCCAGGTCTCCAACGAAGCAATCTCTTTGGCGGAAAGCTGCGGCGACGGCTCCGGCGGCATTTCGAAGCTTTCGTGCTTCACCGCTTCGATGAGCAAGCTTTCTTCCGGCTTGCCGGGAGCCACGGCCGGTCCGCTATCGCCCCCTTTGAGCACGGCCGCGCGAATCGAGCCGCAGTCCGTTGTGTTCCTTCTTCGGACCGTGACACTCGTAGCAATGCTTGGCTAAGAGCGGACGCACTTCGTGCTCGAATTGCTCAAGCGCTTGCGGCGACGGCGGAGCGACGGCTTCTGCGGCCGATGTCCCGGCGGACAAAAGGGCCGACGCTACGAAGACGACAAGTGCCCGAACTATCGCTTCTCTCCATGTCGTCGTGGCTCTGCGTTTCATCAGATCACCAAAGTCGATTAGGCGTTGAAGCATTCGGAGGCGGCCCGCGCCGCAGCGACGACGTCTCGCGCGACGTCGGTAAACGCACTCTCCGGCACGCGCGATTCGGGCCCGGAGATCGTGATGGCGCCGACCGGAAAACCGTGGCGATCGAGCAAGGCCGCCGCCACGCAGTGAACGCCGGTCAACCCTTCGGCCCGATCAACCGCATATCCCAGCGTACGAATCTGCTGCACCTCGCGCATCATGGCGGCTCGCGACGAGACGGTCGTCGGCGTAAACCGCTTGAAGCGAATGCGGCCGAGCACCGCTTCCAATTCATCGTCGGGTAATGCGGCGAGAATCGCTTTTCCCGGTGCAGCTATACGAAGGGCAGCGTGCGCCGAAGTCGGCCGAATACTTGAAGGGGTGCGTCGCCAGGAGCTGTTCGAGAATGACCATCTCCGTATCGACGAGGCAACAGAGTTGCGTCGTCTCGCCGGTGAGGTTACGGAGTTGCCGCATCGGCTCGCGATGCGCATTCGGCCAAGGTCCGTTCGCCGCCACCGCCGCGCGGAGCTCCCATCGCCAACACTTTGCGGGTGGCGGTGAAGCGTTTCGTTTCGGCGTTGGTGCGCCAAATAGCCGAGCTTTACGAGAGCCCGCGTAATGCGGAAGACGCTGGCCGTGGCGAAGCCGAGGGCCAAGCTGAGCTCGGCGATCGTGGCGCCTTGCTCGCGCGCTGCCAAATGTTCCAACACGGCCAGGCCGCGCTCGAGGCATGGGGACTTGCAGGGCGCGTTTATCGAGCGTGCGTTTCATGAGAATTCCTGAACGGGCGACGAAGTCGGCGGACGACGCGTACGAGCGGAGAGAACGGCAGGGAGGCGAGCAACTTCAGCGGGCGGGCGGTGATTTCACCGGTGAAATGTTTTTCACAGGTGAAATTGTACGGCGGGTCGGAGACGGCCGCAATCGAATTCCGCCGCGAGTTTTCCGGGTAGAATGCCGCTTCCCGGCCCCGACCGACCGAACCGCGGATCGTCGACCGGCTCTTCAGGACGGACTCGCCGCCAAGGCTTCCAGGGAGGAACCGCAGATGTCGACCGAACCGGCCCCACCGCAGTTGGGAGATTGGTTGTTCGTGCCGCCGGAGGAACTCGAGGCGCAGCTCGATCACATCCGTGCGGCTCCGCGCGAGCGGGGAACGCTGGAACTCATCGTCCGCCGGCCGAAGGTCGACGCCCGCGAGGTGATCGCCGAAGGAGAGCTCGATCTTGCCGTCGGATTGGTCGGCGACGACTGGCTGGCCCGCGGCGGATATCGCGGCGCACCGGCCGACCCCGAAGTGCAACTGACGATCATGAACTCGCGGGCCATCGCCGCGATCTGCCCGAATCCCGAACGTCGCTCCGAGGCGGAGATCAGCTGTATGTGGACTTCGACCTGAGCGTCGAACACCTTCCGCCGGGAACCCGTTTGCAAATCGGCGAAGCGATCGTCGAAGTCACGGCCGAACCGCACACCGGCTGCAAGAAGTTTGCGAAACGCTTCGGCGTCGCTGCCGTGACGTTCGTCAATTCGCCAATCGGCAAACGCCTTCGCCTCCGCGGACTGAACGCGAAGGTCGTGCAACCGGGTCGCATCCGCGCGGGCGATACGGTGGTGAAGCTGTAGCTTCTACTCAAGCCGCAGCAAATCGTCCGGCAGGTCGACGTTCACGCCGTCTTTCGGAATCTCGCGCCCCATCGTCCAGAGCACGCCTTGCGTGATCAGCCGGCGGTATTCGGAGCGTTGCCAGTTGTCGTGGAAGTGCAGGCCGGTGAAGCCGAACGAGCGCCCGCCGTCGGGTCGTGTCCAAGCCCAGCTCACCATGTCGTCGTGAGGCTTGCCGTCGTCACCGTCGACTGGAATCGTCACCAGCGGAACGAGTGATTCGCTCGCGGTAGGCTCACGCTTCAGCGCGAAGTAAAACTCTTCGCGTAGCGTCAGCCCGCCGACGCCCGTCGTCACCGGGTGATTTTTGCTCGGCGTATACGTAATCTCTTCGAAGAATTTAAACTTTCGATCCTTGCCGCCGTGGCTGGCGCCGAGCAGTTTCACAAACGGCGCAATCTTCTTCGGGTCTTTCACGCCGACGCCCCAATGCAGGCCGCTCAGGCCGCCGCCGCGCGCCGCGAGTTGCGCGAAGGCGTCGTAGCGGCGCGGGTCTTCGGTCGCCCAAGCTCCGCCTTGCGAAACGAAGAGCACCACGGCGTCGGCCTTGGCAATGAGCTCCGGGCCTTCCGGCCAAGGGTTGTCGGCCTGCACGACTTCGATCTTCCAACCCGGCACGTCGCCGAGCAGATGTTTGAGAATCCGCTGGCCCGGCGTGTATTCATGCGTGCCGGGCGGATGACCGTCGGGCTTTTGGCCGAGCAATAGGAGCGTCTTAGTGCGAGGTTCGTCCGCCGATGCGGATGAACCACCGAGGTACAGAGCCGCAGAGACGAAGCAGAGCGAAAGGAGGCGGATCGTCGAGGAAGCAAGGCCGTGATTCATAGTAAGTTCTTCCTGCGTTCTCTCGGTGTCTCTGCGTCTCTGTGGTGAAACTTCGCCGCAACCGCTACACGATCAAGCCCGATTGCGGATCCACTCCGATACCGTCGACCAGGCCGACGAGCGCATTGAGCACGACCAGGAGCGTGCTCGGATCGAAACCTTCGTCGGGGTCGCCGCCGTCGGCTTCGGCCGCTTCGTCGAGTTGCTCAAATTGCATGATGTCGAACCGCGCGTCGCAGTCGGCGAGGTGCGCGAGGCGGCGATTGTCGTTATCGCCGGTCGCTTTCAATTCTTCCGCAAGCGCTTCGGCCTGCTGACGAATGTCTTCGCCGCCGAGAAAAGAAATCTCCAGCGCCACGTGATCGCCGGGCGAACGGACGGTGATCGATTCGAACAGCCCTGCGCCGTCGGCTTCGAGCGATTGCAGTTGATAGTGCTGCGGCACGGCTTTGAGCTTCTGCTCGACCTGTTGCAAAGTGGGGCGGCGCGGCGTCGAACCACACGAAGTAGGTGTTGCGCCAGCAGAATTGTTCCATTTCCGAATCGTCGGCATCGTCCATCGCTGCAACCTCGTACGAACGCGAAATTTCGAGTCGGCCTCCGTGCGCAGAACCACTGCGCGGTGTTGGTTATACCCGGCGCAGTGCGGGCCGGCAAAGTTGCGGCTTTGCCGATAAAATGACGAGCCCCACTTCGACGGGGCGGCCCACTTTGGCGAGCCGCCGAAGCTGCGTGACGCCGGCGAAGTTTCATTTTTGTAACCCCCGAGTTTGCCGGCACGATGGAACCCCGCGGATTGATTTTCGACCTCGACGGAACGCTGGCCGACACGATGCCGGTGCATTACGAAAGCTGGATCGATACGCTTGTGCCGCTCGGGCTGACGCTCGACGAAGATCGCTTCTACGCACTCGGGGGCAAGCCCACGGTCGTCGTCGCGCAATTGCTCATCGACGAAGCCGGCCTGAAGCACGATGCGATGGAACTCACGCTCATCAAAGAGGCCCGCTACTTGGAGCGACTGGCGGAGGTGCCGCCGATCGAGCCCATCTTGAGCGTAGCCCGCGCGGCTCGCGGCAAAATTCCGATGGCCGTGGCCACAGGCGCGTTGCGCGACGTGGCGGAGCGCACCATGGATTTGATCGGCATCCGCGACTGGTTCGACGCCTTGGTCACCAGCAACGACGTCACGCGGCACAAGCCCGACCCGGAAATCTTTCTCGAGTCGGCCCGGCGGATCGGCGTGGAGCCGCAATACTGCCGCGTCTACGAAGACGCCGACCTCGGCTTGGAAGCAGCCCGCCGCGCCGGCATGGACGCGGTCGACGTCCGCACCGTGTATCGCCCGCGCCGTGTCACGGCGCAATAAAAACCCCCGGCAAAAATTGCCGGGGGTCGAGAGTGTGCACAAGGGGCCTTCGCAAGTCGCCTTCGCCGCGGCCGGGTTATTCCGGCAGCGGTTTGCCTTTGGTTTCCGGGGCGAACGGCAGCACGGCCAGGCCCAGCAGGAAGATCGCGCACATTGATACGCCGGCGTATCGCATCGGCAAGCTCGGGTGAACTTCCTTGTAGCTCGCAAACACGCTGCTCGTGAGGAAGCCGAACATAAACGGCCCGACCGCCGCCACAAATCGTCCGACGTTGTAGCAGAACGACGTGCCGGTGCTGCGCAACCGCGTGGGGAACAACTCGGGGAAGTAGATCGCCAAGCAGCCGAAGATCGAGAGTAAGCAAACGCCCATCAACGGAATGAGCGTGAAGACGTGCAGCCGGCTGTCGAAAAACGCGAACACCGCGGCCGTGCTGAACATGCCGAGCGTGAAGGCGATCGCAAACGCTTTGCGTCGACCGAGCCGCTGGGCGACCAGACCCGAGAGAATCATGCCGAAGAACTGCGCCGACGTTGAGCATGAGCGACGTGTAGCCGGACCACTTCTTGATGGCCCCTTCGAGCGCGATACCGGTCATTCCCTCTTTCGTGAAGAGTTCGCGGAACACCGATTTCTGCAATTGCACGCTGAAGAAGCCGATCCCCCAGAGGCCGACGACGCCGGCAAAGCCGATCGCCAAGCCGATGAACGCGTTGCGGCGCAAGATCGGGTTGCCGAACAGTTCGGAGTACGAGCCGCGTTTTTGATGCTTCGCGTCGGCGGCTTGCCAACGTTCCGGTTCTTTCAACTTGCGGCGAACGAAGATGGCCAAGAGCGCGGGCAGGGTGCCGATGCTGAACGCGATGCGCCAAGCGGTAAACGGCGTCCCGCCGGGGAGCGTGAGACCGTCTAGGCTTCCTTGAGCTTGTAGATGACCGAGCAGGATGTAGATACCGGCCGCGGTGCAATTGCCGATCGCCGAGAGAGCTTGCAGCCAAGACAACGCATACGGCCGTGCTCTGTCGGGCATGACTTCGGCCACCAGCGCCACGCCGACGGCAAATTCGCCGCCGACGCCCAAGCCGGTCAGAAATCGGTAGGCCATGAAGTCGTAATAGCCGGTGGCAAACACCGAGAGGCCGGTGAAGATGGAATAGAGCAGAATCGTGGCGAGCATCGTTTTCACGCGCCCGACGCGGTCGCCCATGATGCCGAAGCCCAATCCGCCGGCCGCCCAACCGAAGAGAAAGATCATCGTGGCGTTGCCGCCGAACTTGGCGAGCTGCGGATCGGTCGGCGAGATCTTCAAGAGATCGGCCACCGCTTCATCGCGGGCCAGCACGAAGAGCTGCTGATCCATCGTGTCGAACAGCCAGCCCAGCGCGGCAACGGCGAAGACGAACCAGTGGTAGCGCGTGAGCAGCTTGTACCAAGGGCCATCGAGATGCGTGGGATCGACGGGAGGAGCGCCGACGCCGGCCATGCGAGACCTTTTCGAACGAGAGGATTCAAGGCGGGAACGGTCGTGAAGGACGCGGCGCCGAACAAGCGGAAATTGCGCGGAATTTCGACCGTAAAACGAGCCTCGATAAGAACATGCGACTGCGCGGAGCGTCAAGTGTCAGGCCTCGATATAATGGGCGTTATGCGAGCGACTGCCCCGCCTCGTGAGATTCCCGTCTTCGACCATCGGCCGACCGACGACGAATTGTCGGTATTGCTGCCTTACGACGTGCTCACAAGCGATCTGCGCGTCCGCCGCAACGGCTCACGACTTACGGTCGAACTGGGCCGAATTCCCATCGCGGCCGTTTTGATTTGGATGCTGCTCGTGATGGGCGTCATCGCCTATCTGCTCGTGCGCACCTCGACGTTTCGCGAGACGGGCCATTTTTGGATCATGATGCCGATGATCTTTTTCGGCATGTGGATGATGTTCGATTGGCTCAATCGGCGGGCCGATCAATTGAACCCGTTGGTCGAATTCGACGAGAGTGCGCGAACGTTGCGAGTGCCGCGCCGCCAAGAACTCATTCGCTTGGACGGCGCAACCGTGCCGGTCGAAATCGTTTCATGGAACCTGTCGCGCAAGCAACTCAAGGTCCACGGTCTGTATCCGGGCGAACATGGCGGCGTGCGACAGGCGACGCTCGTCCTTCGTCGCGGCGAGGAATACGAAACCGTGCTGCTATTTCACGACTTCGCCGGTTCCGGCCGTTCTTTCGATGATCCAGCGAAGCTGTTGGCGACGGCGCTCAACGTGCCGCTGCGAAGAATTGAAGCGAAGTAACGCCCGAGATTACGTGCGGTGCTCTGGCCTGCGTCGCTACTTCCCTACGCGTTCCCCTTCGATTTCACGCGGCGCAGTCTTCGGTACTTCCTTCACATCGTGCGCGGCGAACCAGGCCAAGACGCGTTCCAGCACGTCGGCCTGGTGCCGCACTTGCCAGAGCGCGTGGCGTTCGTCTTTGTACACGACGAGGTCCGTCTCGCAGCCGGCTTCCTTGAGCCCGCGATGGAACATTTGCCCCATTGCGAGCGGGCAGCGCCGATCGTGATCGGCATGCAGGATGAGCATCGGCGTCTTCACTTGGTGGGCCAGCGTCGTCGGGCTGCGCTCTGCGCATGAGTGCGCCGACGTCGATCTTGCGTCCGTCGTGTTCGACGGTCTCCCACGGCTTGCCGCCGAATTCCCATTCGGTCCAGCTTTGCAGATCGCTCAAGCTCCACATGGCGTGCAAATCCGTAACGGCGTTCTGCGCCGCGGCGGCGCGAAACTGATTCGTGAGCGTCACGAGCCGGCACGACGTATAGCCGCCGTAGCTGATGCCGTAGACGAACTGCCGATGTCGGTCGACCGTGCCGCGGGCCACGAGCATGTCGATGCCGGTGAGAATGTCTTGCATGTCGGACCCGCCCATATCGAAGCGGGCCGCATCGAGAAACTGGCGGCCGTAGCCGTAGGTGCCGCGGAAGTTGGGCTGGAATACGGCGTAACCGTACGCCGCGAAAAGATGCACGGTGAAGTTGAAGCCCGGCTTGCTGGCGCTGTGCGGGCCGCCGTGCGGATAAACGATCAGCGGATACGGAGCGTGATCGGCGCCGTCCTTCTCGGGCGGCAAGGTGAGCACCCCTTCGATTTCCAGACCGTCCGAGCTTTTCCACTTCACGATTTCTTCGCGGGCTTCGAGCCGCTTCTTGCAGCCAAGCGTTCACCGGCGGCGGCTTCAGCTTCTTGTTCGTCGGCGGTTCCGACTCGGGCTTGGCATGGGCGCCGATCGGTTGCTCCGGCCCGGCGATATGAAACACGAGGGTTTCGGTTTTCATCCCGCGCACGCCGCGGACTGCGCACGTGCGAATCGTCGATCCAGGAATCGTCGCGGAGAGGAAACGTCGGCTGAAACGGCGGCGTGCCGTCGGCTTCACGCTCGGCGGCGTGCGCGTTGATGAGAATGCGAGGCTCCGGCGTCTTGCCGTCGCCCCCTCCGAGCAGCCGCAGCACGCACAAGTTGAACACATCCATATGCGGCCCCTTACGCGGGACCGAGAGATACAACACATGTTTACCGTCAGGCGACACGCGCGGCGAAACATCGGGGCCGGGATTGGTCGTGAGTTGTCGCAGTCGATCCACGTTCGTATCCGGGCCGGCAAACTCCGCGGCGTCTCTCGCCTTGGCCAGCCACAGATCGTAATTCTTGTTGATGCTGTAACGAACGCTCTCTTGGTCGTCGGTGCGGTTGGAATGAAAGACGATTCTCAGGCCGTCGGGCGTCCATTGAGGATCGCCGGTCCAGAACTTGTCGTCACTCCGCTTCGGCGGCGGGAGTTGTCCGATCGACGGCAACGGTAGCCAAGACTCCTCCATGTCAAAAAGTTTGATTGCGGCCGGGCGATAGCCTTCGTAGCCTTCGCCTTGATCTTCGAAAACGGCGAGCGCGTCACCTGGCGAATCGATGCCGCTCATCACGGCCGCGATCCGTGCGGAGTCCGGTGAAAACGCCACGCGCGAATAAAAACCGTCGGTCAGAGTGTCGGCAAACAAGCCGTATTGCGTGAGTCGCGATTCTTCGACGGCCGGATGATCGACGATCGATCGGCGCAGCACGGCCAGGAATCCGCCCCGATCGGAAAATACCGGCGGCCGATCGCGACGGAACCCATCGACGCGATCCGTGACGAACGCCAGCCACGCGCCGTCGGGCGAGTACACAGGCAGTCGTCCGTCGGGCTCGCCCGGTTCGAGCGGTTCGGCCCGCCCCGTTGCGCCGTCAACTGCGCCAGATCGCCGAACGTCGACCGGGCTGCGATTGGTCGTACCAGGAGCGAACGTAAACCGCCTCATCGCCGCGCGGGCTGACTTTGAAATCGGTGATCGCTTCTTGGCGATAGATATCGCTCAGTTGCAGCAGGATCTTTTCACCGGCCGACGCGAAGCCGGCGAGCGACGAACAGACCAGGGGAACGAGCAACAGCGCCGCGCGATAGGCCGGCGCGGAGAGGAAGCGAACAAGTCGCGGCATGGCGGGGCTCCGAAAGAGCTAAGTGCGTCGGGCCTCGCGGCACGACGCTCGCCATGATAACGAGCGGCTACTCTTTCCGCTTCTTACCGCCGCGTTGGGCGGGAAGTTCGAGACGGCAGCAGCCGAGATCGAGATAGTTTTCTTCGTCGGAAACGTTGGCCACGGCGAAGACGTCGGGAGCCAGCGAATATTCGACGTGCCGCCCCTGCTTGGTCGCCTTCACGATGCCCTGATGCCGCAGCACCCCGAGGTGATGCGAAACTTTGACGATCGTGTCTTCCAGTTCTTCGGCCAGCACGCTCACGTGCTTCGGGCCTTTCAGCAGCGTGGTGATGATCCGTAGCCGCTCCGGTTCGGCCAGCGCTTTTAAGCGCTCGGCGCACCATTGGAATTCTTCGGCGTCTTTCATCGGCAAGGCGTTGTTCATGGCGGGGCGAGAACACGACCGCAGGCGGCGGCGTTGCGGCGTAAGCATCGATGTCGGAACGGTCCGAGACATTGTAATCCCCCCGAAGCGGTTTGGCGACGACCCCCGCGACTTACGATTTTCGCCGAATTGCGATGGCACCGGTCGCCACGACGGCGGCGGCCGCTGCGCCGAGCAAGTGCGCCAAGACCAAAGGTTCGAAACCTGACGACGTGGAATCGACGAAGATCGTCCGGCCGGCGAGCGTTTCGTACAGCGTCTTGCCGACGAACAGAGCCACCGCGCCGGCGGCGACGAGCATGCCGGAACGATCGGCCGTGCGACGAGCGTCAGCCGCGTAATGAGCCGCAGCCAAGACAAATAGCGCAGAATCCAATCCGCTCAGCCCGCGATAGGCCGCGAGATCGGGACGCAGCAGCCAGACGCCGGCGTCAATGAGCCCGATGCCGAGCAGCAGCGTGAAGAGAAACGTCGTGCGATTGCGCCGTTCGCACCAAGCGCCGAGCACGACGAAGACCGCGACGTCCCACACGGTGTGCTCGAACGTCCAATGCGTGAAGTGACCGGTGAGCGTGCGAAAGACTTGGCCGCTTGCGATGGCCCCGCGATCGAAGGCCAAGCATTCCGCAACGTCCGGCCCGGCGGAAGCCGCCAAGGCGAAGAAGGTCAGCGCCACGGTGACGGGAACTTCTCGCGCCCAATCACCGATGCGCCGCACGCACGACAACAACGAAACGTTCGATAGGGTGACGGCCGACGACATGGCGACGAACTCCGATAACCGCGAACTTTGAAACTCGGGAACAACAAGGGCGCCGACGGCCGATTCGTTCGGACCGTCGGCGCCCCGCGGGCCTCGAAACCTACGCCGCTTGCGCGACGCGTCGTTTACGGCGATATGCCCCCCAACCGCCGAGGCCTGCGATTGCGATCACCGTCAACGGGTCCATTGCTCCGCCGCCACCACCTCCGCCCCCTCCGCCGCCGCCGAACATCGGACGACTCGGCACCTGCAGATCGCGGTTCGTCATCGGCGGCGCTTGCGGTGCGAACGTCGGATTGTTTTGCGCGATTTGCGTTCCCGGGTTTGCCGGAGTCGTCGAAACGTTCGGCTTAGCCGCAGCTTGAGCGTTTGCGGAATTCGGCCCGAGCGCGGCTTCGGTCCGACGGCGCAGTTGCTCCAATTGATCGCGCACGGCTTGTTGAGCCTGACGATCGCGGGTGCTGCGAGTCACGTTGCGACGCTCGATCTTCCAACGGTCGTACTCCGCGTCGTTCTCCAGCACGATGAACGAGGCATACTCGCTCACGATCGAATACCCTTCGCAGAGCCGCACGACCTCGTTGCGATGGGCCGGCGAATTATCGCGGCGCATCTCTTCGTTCAGGCGATCCACACGCTTGAAGGCCCACATCCGTTCGATTTGCGGATTGGCGTCGTCGCGCTGCGGCAGCTCCACCGGCACCGATTGATCGAGCGGGCTCCCTTGGATTTCGGCCTGCACGCGCACTTGCGTCGGGCCGGCTTTGCGATAGCGGCCGTACACCCGCAGCGGCTGACCATGGAACAAGTTCGGCAACCGCTGCGGTTCGACGTCGTACACGTCGCCGCCGGCGAAATCGAGCTTCACGTTCACGGCCGCCGGCCTACTGAGCTTGCGGCGAAACGCTTCGGCCTGACGTTCGAAGTCGTCACCGGCCGAAAGGAACGCGGCCAGCCCGCCGGCATCGTTGGCCATTTGGCTCAAGAGCGGGCGATTGACGTCGTTGCCGACGCCGACGCAAAACACCGTGGTTCCGGCCGGACGACGAGCGATCAGGTTCAACAGTTCCGACTGCTCGCGTTGCTCGGTCATGCCGTCGGAAATGACGATCACGTTCAGCGGGCGATCTTTATCGAGGTAGCGATACGCAGCCTCCACGGCCGGCCGCAACACGGTGCCGCCGCGGGCTTTTTGGCTCGCCAGAAACAGGGCCGCCGCTTTCTTCGCGTCGGCATCGGCCGGCTTGAGCGAACCGTAAAGCACTTCCGCGCCGACGTTGAACGTAATCAGCTCGACGCGATCTTTATCGCCGAGTTGTTCGACGAACGCCTCGATCGACTTACGCGAGAGTGCGAGCTTGCCGTCACGTTCCATACTGCCGGAGACGTCGAGGAGAAACACGTAGTCGGCCCCTTGGTTCGCAGCTTCCAGCTCCTTGCCGGCGGTGAGCGTCATGAGGAAGTAGCCGTCTTCGCCGGCCGGGCGCGAGGTGACGATGTCCAGACCGGTGCGCGGGCGTTCGACGTCGAACGACACGACGACGTCGCGATTCAGTTCGCCGCCGGTAGCTTCCAGGCTCGCTTGCCAGTAGTTGTTGTCGGCGTGCTTGGCCACGGCGAAGTCGTCGGCATGCGACGGGCTGCGCAGCGCCTTGAGCGGAATCTCGCTCTTCACGTCGAGCGTCAAAGCAAACCGACCGGTCGTTTTCTCATTCACGCCGCGACGCAGCGCGCTCGTGGCCAGCGGGTACACGTACGTGGCCGAGTCGTGATCGAAGTCGAGCTCTTGGCAGTAAGTGATCTGCACGCGCTGCTCGGCCTCTGCGGCGATCGGAAAAATGCGAGCTCGAAAGTTTTGTAATCGACCTGTTCCAATAGGCCCGGGTCTCGACGCTGCTGCTTGTAACTGTCGTAGATTTTTCGAGCCCGCTCCTTCTCGACAACTTCGCCGATCATCTCGCGGCCGTTGATCATCATCGTGAAGTTCGAGACGGACGCCCCTTTGGGCACCGGGAAGATGTAGAGCGCTTCCACGATGCGCTTCTCCGTGTTGACGAACGTCTGGTCAACCTCGGTGACGGCGATGCCGTTGTTGATCGTGACGCGAGCGGCATGTTCCTTGATTTCGAGAACGCCGCCGAAGCCGCCGTCGGCCACCAGCATTCCGGCGGCTCGTGCGTCGGCCGCCGCCGTGGCGAGGCACGCGGCGACCAAGGCCGCACACAGTTTCGTCGCCGGAGAGTGGAGAAAGAGTCGCTTCATACCGGACCTCACCGTGAATCAGAAAGCGGGGAAGGGGACACGGCGGGCCTAATTTCACTTTGCGTGCCGAGGCGACACCAAGAGACGCAACACGTTTTCTTACAACGTGTTACGAAACAATCGCCGGGCGATCGACCGCCGCACGCCTCATCGCTGGTGTACATTGAATGTCGCCGCGATGTACATGAAATGCGCGCCACGCAAGCGAGACACGCGATGCCGCTATTCGACGCCGCCGATCGAGAGTTCGTCGCCACCATCGCGGAGTTGGCCTACTGCAATCCGTTCGTGCCGCGGCGAACCGAGCTTGAGCGTCAGGCGCTCGGCACCGACTTCGACGAACGTTTCGCACAGTGGAACGTCGAGCGCGACGCGGCCGTCGAACAGCCGAACCTCGCCAAGCTGGTCGACCGGGCCGAGAGCGTGCTGCGGCGCACGCGCGAGAGTTCGCAACGCGGGCGGGCTGCGGCGGCCGAGCTGGTGCAGCTCGAAGACCTCGTTTGGTTTACGACCTATCATCGGTTGCGGGCTCCGTTTGCTCGGGCGGCGGCGGAAGGGCTGACCGGTTTCGACGTCCGCCGCCGGCTCTATGATCCGCTCCGTGCCAAGGTGGCCGATTACGCCGGCGAAGAGCGCGCGGCCGAGATGTTGACGCAAGCGCCGCATATGACGGCGATCTTCTTTCAGCTCAGCCGCGCGTTTCATCACATCTTCGATTTCATTCTCGGCGCGTCGCGGCCGGCCGTGGCGTTGCGCGGCCGCGTGGCAATCGATCTTCACGCACGACATGCGCCGCTATCGTCGGCTGCTTTACGGGCGATTAGGAGATTACGCCACGCTCATCACCGGACCTTCGGGCACCGGCAAAGAGCTCGTGGCCCGGGCGGTCGGGTTGGCGCAATACATTCCGTTCGATGGAGATTCCGCAAAGTTCGCGGCCGTGGAAGGGGAGCGGTTCTTGCCGCTGAATCTTTCGGCACTGAGCCCGACGTTGATTGAGTCGGAACTATTCGGCCATCGCCGCGGCGCGTTCACCGGGGCCGCCGAACATCGCGAAGGTTGGCTCGAGCGCTGTGCGCCGCACGGGGCCGTGTTTCTCGATGAGATCGGCGAACTCGCGCCGATGATTCAAGTGAAGCTGCTGCGGGTGCTGCAAGACCGGACGTTTCAACGGCTGGGCGACGCCGAACCGCGCACGTTTCGCGGCAAGCTCATCAGCGCCACCAATCGCGATCTGCCGCGGCAAATGCAGGCCGGGGAGTTTCGCGAAGATCTGTACTATCGGCTCTGTTCGGACATCATCACGACGCCGTCGCTGCGAACCCGGCTCGACGACGACGCCGGCGAGTTGCGGCGGTTGATAGGCCCGATGATCGCGCGGATGTTCGGTGACGGCGCGGAACCCGTGGTCGACGAAGTGCTGGAAGTGATCGAGGCCTCGCTCGGGCCGGCGTACCCGTGGCCGGGCAACGTGCGGGAGCTGGAACAATGCGTGCGGAACGTCGTGATTCGCCGCGAATATGCGCCGCGGCGCAACCATGCCGAAGCGGCGCACGCGAGCGCCGAGCAACTTGTGCGACATTTGCACGAAGGACGATTGACGGTCGACGAACTCGTCGGCCGGTATTGCCGGCTCGTGCATGCGCGGACCGGAAGCTACGAGGCGACGGCCCAACTGCTGAAGATCGACCGCCGCACGGTGAAAGCGAAGATCGACGGCGTGCGAGATTCGGCGGGCAACGCCCCCTGACGCCGGCTAGAATGGCCGCGAACGCACGCCCCATTCTCTCCACGCCGTCGCAGGCTCTCCGCACCCCATGAATGCGAAACAATTCTCCCTCGCGTCTCCCCTCTTCGCGGCTTGGCTGGCCCTGTTTACTTGCTTCGCCGCGGTCGCTTGCAGCACTTCGGCGGTATCGGCGGCCGATGCGGCGCCGGCCCGACGTCGTGCTGCTGGTGTTGGAAGACGTGAGCCCGGAGCGGTTCGGCACGTACGGCAACCCGATCTGCAAGACGCCGAACCTCGATCGGCTGGCGTCGCAAGGGATGCGCTTCGATCGGTTTTACACCACGCCGCCGTGCTGCCCCGCGCGAACGTCGATGATCACCGGAATGCGGCCGGAGTCGACCAAGGTGTTCGACAACAGCGACGCCAAGCTGACGCGCGAGCTGTTCGAGCGGGTGACCATCTTGCCCGAGTTGTTTCGGAAGCACGGGTACGAAACGGTGCGCATCGGCAAGTTCGCGCATGACGACCATCGCAAAGAGGCGTGGAGTCGCATCGTTTCGCGCGGAGAAGGACGCGACGCCGACGACAAGACGCCGCGGAGCGAGAAGAAGGCGCAGGCCCGCAAGCCGGAAGGTCCGCACGCCGATCCGAAGGCAAAGTTCACCGGAGCGCCGTTTCTGTACGGGGCGACGGGTCTGAAAGACGAAGAGCACGACGACTATCACACGGCCGGCGCAGCGGTGAAAGTGCTCGGCGAGGCGCGGGAGGAGCCGCTGTTTTTGGCCGTGGGTTTTCATGCCGATCATTTGCCGTTCCAGGCTCCCGACGCGTACTTCGCCATGTATCCGCCGGAGCAGATGCCGCTGCCGCGCAATCCCGGCTCCGAGCCCGACGGGCTGCCGACGAAGAAGCAATTGCTCGAAGCTGCGCAAGGTGTCCGGGTTCAACGCGGCGGGCTTCAACAACCCGACGACGGTGCGGCAATGGCAAGAGGCAGTTGCCGCGCAGTACGCCTGTCTGACGTTCGTTGATGCTCAAATCGGGCGAATCTTGACGTCTCTCGACCAGTCGGGGGCGCGAAGGAAACGGTGCTCATGGTCTGGAGCGACCACGGATTCTTGCTCGGCGAGCATTTCATGTGGCGCAAGGGGCTGCTGTACGACGTCGATTGCAAGTCGGCGTTCATCCTGCGCGCGCCGGGCCGGGTCAGTCCGAACACGATGTGCGAGCGAATCGTGGAGACGCCCGACATCTACCCGACGTTGGCCGACCTCTGCGGCTTGCCGAAGCCGACGCATTTGGAAGGGGTGAGCTTCGCACCGCTGCTGCGCGATCCGCGGCTGCCGTGGAAGAAAGCGTCATTGATCTACCGCGACCAAGGACGTTCGGTCGGCGTGGTCGACGAGCGCTGGCGCTACAATCGATACGCCGATCATCCCCAGCGCGACGCGCTCTACGATCACGATGCGGACCCGGGCGAACACGTGAACCTGATCCACGACGCCCAACACGCCGGCGCGCTCGTGAAACTCCGCGCGCTGGCCGACGGCGGCTGGAAGAAATGCTTGCCGGAGATCAAAGCCGGAGGAGCAGCGAAGGAGTAGGGGACGCGGGAGTAAGTCCCGGCCTGTTCCGAGAGACGATCGATTGTGGGAAATGGACAGCAGGCTCCGCAGCCGACTACGCCGGCGACGTGAAACGCTTGGCGACCATGCTCAAAGCCGGCCGGAAGAAGGCGAGCGTCAAGCCATAAGGCCGAACGCGCCCGAAGAGAGCGTCGCAACGTAAGTGCGACGTGTTCGGCCAAGCTACGGCCGGCGTCATTTTTTGATCGGCGTCGCCGCCGTCGCCTGGATCTCACGGCGAATCAGCGTGCCAAAAAGCGCTTTGTTCGATTGCGATATAGCCGACATCAGCCCAGATCGAGCCAACATCCGTCTGGCCGCGCATTCTGTTGGCAAGGTTCTTATCGTTGGCGTCCGGAAGATCACGGTCTCATCGCATTGCACTCCCTTCCACAGCACTTTGCTGGGAACTCCAAGCAACCTTCGTCCGCTTGGATCGGCAACCGCCGGATGGGTCCGTTCGCGACGCCAGTCATTCATATGGTGCTTCAAACGTCGACCAATCCCCTAGAACAAGCCGCCTGCGGTCATTTATTCAAGATTATTCGTTGAAAAGCCGATTTTATTCACGTATATTCACGAAGTCGGCAGATTTATTCAAGCCAAGGAGTGGCGACGTGGCAGCAGGACTCAAATCCGTGGATCAAGACGTACTTGTCAGTATTGCCAAGCTCGTAGAGGGCGGTCTCCAGGGAGACAGGGATGCAGTGCGTGCAAGTGCAGTAGAACTCGGAGACCATCTCGAAGTCGCTGGCGAAACGGCTCTTGCAAATTCGATTCGATCATTGGCCCGAAAGGGCCTTAGGCAAGCCAAACTCTCGCGCACCAGCCGCAACACGGCCCCACAACTTCCGGTCGACGGAGAAGTCTCGCCTGCCGGTTGCCGACGAAGAGCGTTATCGGCGAGGTCAGATCGAAGTAGTCCTTACTGGCTCGCTTAAGTCCGATGTTGAGCAGTTTCTAAAAACTTTTAAGGCTTCCGATCGGCTATCGGCAGCTGGCATCGAGGTCGCCCCATCGATGCTGCTCTACGGTCCTCCGGGTTGCGGAAAAACTCAAATCGCCAGGTACATCGCAGCCGAACTCGAATTGCCGCTGATCGTAGCACGAATGGATTCGTTGATTTCATCGTATCTGGGTAGCACGGCGAAGAATCTGCGATTGCTCTTTGAGTTCGCAGCTTCGCATCCGTGCATTTTGTTTCTCGATGAATTTGATGCCTTAGCAAAAATGCGAGACGACACTCGCGAACTTGGAGAGTTGAAGCGCGTAGTTATCAGCTTGTTGCAAAATATCGATGCCCTTGGTCGAGACCACTTACTAGTTGCCGCCACTAATCATGATCATCTGCTAGACCCGGCCGTATGGCGGCGGTTTGCTCATCGCATTCATGTTGACGCACCCGATGTTGACGCAAGAAAGCTACTACTTGCACGATTTTATAGAGGGTTCGTTGATGATGAGACTATTGACGGCGTGGCTGACAGAACAGAAGGATTAAGCGGTGCGCAATTGAAGGACGTAGCGGAAACTGCGGTTCGCGATGCAATTATAAATGACCGCTCTTCAGTGTCCCGGCATGACGCGCTAGATGCCGCAATTCGAGCGACGATAATTGAAGGGGAGCCGGATTCGCTAAAGAAACGAATCAACTTTCTGTATTCCGCCGACAAGAAGACTTACACTCAATCTCGACTCGCCGAGATTTTCAAAATATCCCAATCGCAAGTGTCGCGGATTTTGAAGGAGTTTCGCAATGGCGAAACAGAAAAGCAGTGAGCGACTTCCCATAAAGGTTGTTCTTGCGACCGATGACGATTATCCCGAATTAGAAAAGCCGAACGGCGGAAGCTTCGACAAATTCCCCACTCCGGACGATTTCCGCGAGGACTTGCTCGGCGGGATAGCGCAAGTGACCCGATATTTTTCAAGCGCCTTTCGAAAATGGCCGGATGTGCCTGCGATCGCAAAAGTCACACTGCGTTCGGACGCGATCGCAAAAACGTATCGGCCAACACCAATCTTCAATCAGGAAACGTGCCCGATAGTCGGAGAATCTCGGCTAGGCGAGTTGTATATCTCCGTGACGCCTCACCGATTGGAAAGACTTAGCATTCGGGTAAAAGAAAAGACTCAGGAAGCAGAGAGATACCTTTCGACGGTAACCGACATTGCACCGTTCAGAAAGGTTGATGCAATCACTCATCAAGGTCAGGCGTCAACTTACGACCTTGCGGAAGCTGGCGAGCCGCTTCGGTTGCGGCTATTCAATCATGGCTCCGCTGCTGCGAACAGCGAAGTTCTTCGCGCTGCCAAAACACTTTGCAACAAAGTGGAAATAGAGTCTGCCTCAGAGGCACCTTATGGTCGGTCGCTGACGATTTTGCGACTGGCGGGGGTCAGTCGAAGAGCTGCCCGAACCATTGCCGGCTTCCCGGGCACTCAATCACTAACGGGCTTTCCGACATACCGTGCAGCAAGAACTACCTCGGTAGCGTTGAAGGCACTTCCAATAGACACAATTCTTCCGCCAGAACCCAATCGCGAATACCCGACAGTTTTGTTGATCGACAGCGGCACTGACAGGAGAAACGTTCAGTTGCAAAAGTGGGTCTCCAAAAGATGGGATTTTGTAAAACGGCCCCGGCAGGACAATGATCACGGAAGCTTTGTCGCTGGACTACTGTGCCAAGCCAAGCGGCTCAATGGCGACGACCCAGCCTTTCCATCGTGCGCATCAAAAATAATCGACGTTGTAGCAATTGACGAGACAGAGCGGATCACTGAGTTTCTTCTCGTAACAGTGATCTTTGGCGCACTGAAGAAGTTTCCTGACGCACGAATCGTAAACCTATCGTTATCAATTGAAAACGAGGTGTGCGAGGACGATAAGTTTTCGTCGCTTGCGGTAGCTCTTGATGGATTTTCCCGACAATTTGGTGTCCGCTTCGCCGTCCCCACTGGAAACTACGACGACATTTCTTGCACATGGCCACGACAGGTCGAAATTGGCTCTGCTGACCGTGTTCTGTCGCCCGCTGACGCCATACTCGGCGTAAGTACTGGTTCAATAGCGCATCTCGAAAACCACAAGACGACTGTCCGAATTGGGGAGCCTTCACCGTTCACTCGAGGCGGACCTGGACCTGCTTACGTGCCGTCGCCATTGCTTGTTCACAATGGTGGAAATATGGACGAGAACGGGGAGTATTTTCGGACCGGAGTCGTGTCTATAGACGGAAAGGGCAATTTGGCGGAGGACGCAGGCGTCAGTTTTTCAAACCCGCTTATCGCAACTCTGTACGCGAACCTTCAGCACGAGCTATCGAACGCTACGGACAATGCTTTCTGTATATCAAAGGGCTTCCTAGTCCATTCGGCGATTCTTGAACAGCTTCCGATAGGCGACCGATTTGATTACTGCGGCTTCGGCAGGCCCGGTGATTTAGATGACATGATTAGCTGTGAGCAATCGGCAGCAACGGTCGTGTTTCAGGCGCGTCTTGCTGGGGATAAGAAGCGGTTCTCTAAACCGAAATTCCCAATGCCGCAGTGCTTGGTTGCGGACGGAAGCCTGAACTGCGAAATCCTAATGACGTTGGTTTACGAACCTCCGCTCGATGCCAGTTTTGGCTGTGCGTATTGCCGCATCAATGTAGACGCTGCATTAGGGACTGTTCGCGGTGGGAAATTTCAGACAGAGGTAGATCCAATTCCGAAGCGACGAACGGCGGGCTACGAACAGGATCTAATCAAAGAAGGGTTTAAGTGGTCGCCGGTGAAGGCGTATTATCGGCGATGCACAAAGTTAGATCCGTCTTTGCAATGGGAGTTCCGCGCGGAAGTTAGCAAGCGGGCCAATCACGGTTCACCGATCGACCAAGATGTATGCGTCCTCATAACGATTCGTGACCCACTGGGACAGGCGAATGTGTACGACGAAATGGTTCGTTCAATGAACCAAGTGGGATGGTCACCACAAGACATAAGACTTCGGTCGAGAAGTCGCGGCCGATTTCGCTGATACCTTTGTTAGATAGTCCTTTCGATCGTGTGAATACCGCGGGTGGCTTTTGTCTCTGATTCAATACCCGCTGATTCATGTGGCGATTGCCGGCCTCCTGGTTTGCATGTTGGGGCGGGCGCTGGTGCGCGGGGAGGTGGGGGGGAATGTGAGCACGTTTCGGCGCGAGACGGCGCCGGTTCGTTATTGGCTCGGCGTGGCGCTGGGGTGCGGGCTGTTGTACGTCGTCGCCGAGCCGGTGGTGCGGGAGCTGTGGAAGTAGCGACGCACGCGCGGGGAGCTTGTGAAAGCCGGCCGGGCGTGCGTTCGCTGCGGGCGATTATTCTCCGGCGGCCGGCGACGGCGCGAGACGAGTGAAGGACGGCGGGAGGCCGTGGTCGTCGAGCGCGGCCATGCGGACGTCGCGGACGTGCTTGTGGCAGTCGACGCACTGCATCGTCATGGTCAGGTAGGCCAGCAGGGCGCCGTCGAGGTTTTGCTTTTCGCGCGGCCGTGGCGACGGCGTCAGCCGCTTTGCGAAAGTCGAGACTGTGTTGCGCGTACTCGGGCGTTTGAAAGACCTGCCACATTTCATCGCGACTGAGGGAGCTGAGCTTTTCAGCCTCGCGGCGGATGAGGTGGAAGTCTTTTAAGGCGAGCCCTTCGAGCAGCTTCTGCGAGTGGTCGAGCTTGAGCCGCATGAAGCCGGCTTCGGTGGGAGCTGCGCCGTGACCGACGGCGGCCGCGACCGAGAGGGCGAGCAACACGAACAAGGTGGTAAGAGTGCGCGTTTTCATGGCTTCTTCTCCGTGATGGGATTACGCGATGTTTTGCAGGGGCGGCGCGTCAGGCAGGCCCGGCGCGTTTGTGCGGCGGGGGAATCAGCGGCCGAGGTCTTCGTTGAAGGCGGCTTGCAGCAGATTGTCTTCGGCCGCTTCGTGGCGGCTGAGGGAGGCGTCGAAGGTGCGATACTTCTCCAAGAGCCGCGGCCAGGACTCCGCGAGCGGCCGGGCTTCGCCGGCATCGGCCAGGAGTTCTTCGGCCAGCACGAGCAGCCGGGCGTGTTCCTCCTGCAATTGGTCGGCGGAGTGAGCGAGCGCGGGCTTGCGGCCGACGGCTTCTTCGAGGTAGCCCCCTTCCTCCTCGCGGCGAAAGTGCTCCGCGAGCGCGTCACGCAAGACGGCGAGGCGGCGCACGGCTTCGTCGAACGCGGTTTGGTCGACATTGCCGGCGGCTTCGTGCTCTGCGAGCAGTTTGCGAATGCCGGCGAACGAGGCGTGCAACATGCGGTGTTCGGCCACCGCGCGAACGCAGAACGGATTGACTTCGTGGACGCCGTAAGTGTTGTTCATGACTAAGCTCCTCCGGCTGCGGACGCCTCGGCGGCGGCGGCCGGCGTTTGCGCCACGGGCTTCACGACGAGGACCGGGCAGGGGGCATGACGGACGACTTGTTCGGCGACGCTTCCCATGAGGAGCCGCGTCAGGCCGGTGCGGCCATGGCTGCTGAGGACGAGGTAGTCTGCGTGCTCTTGCGCGGCGAGCGCGACGAGTTGGTCGGCGGCGTTGCCTTCGAGCACGCGGTAGTCGCACGCGACGGACGAGTGAGTCGGGCGGACTTTGCGGAGCTCTTCGAGGAGCGCGGCGCGGTCGACCGTCGGTAGGCCGAAGTAGAAGGTGCCTTCGGCATAAGCGACGGGAGGCTCGGCGACGTGCGCGACGATGAGCGAGCCGTGGAGCTTTTCCGCGAGCGCGGCGGCTTGATCTAAGGCTGCGGCGGATTGCCGCGAGAAGTCTGTGGCGACGAGGATGCGAGGAGCGTTCATTTTTCGGTCCTCCGATACGAGCTTGGGTCCGTAGCTAAATTCAAGCGAATGGAGTACCGAAGGGGCCGGAATCGCAAAAACCGCGTAATTCACGGGGGTTTGTGCCGGAGATGAGTTTTTTTACCGCGTTCAATGGTGTGCACTCCGTGTAGCTAAGCGTGCGGCTGGGGGCGCGGCGTGCGGAAGCCGCACGCTCGCGCGACGACGCCGAAACCGAGAGGCGGCTAAAATCGGGCGGAACGAGCCGGGTTTGGCGGGGCGCGGTCTCGTGGTACGAACGTTGCGTAAGAGATTGCGTAGAAGCCCGGGCTGCACAGGTTCGCGCCCGGTCGGTACCCGTCACCCCTGATTGGACGTCGTTCGCGACAAGCGCCGCCGGTTCGGAACGCGAGCCGGGAAGAAGCGGCGGGAAGGGAACACGTCAACACCTATGAACGACACACTCATGAACGACACCGGACCGACGCGCGTGGATCGCGTCGTGGATCTGCTGGTTGTGGACGACGACGATGAGTTCCGCGGCACGGTGGTGCGGCGGATGTCGCGACGGGGGTATCACGTCGTCGAGGTGCGCGATGCGGATGCCGCGCTGGAGGTGGTGCAGCGGCGGCAGTTTGACGTGGCCCTGCTCGACATGGTGATGCCGGGGATGTCTGGCGTGGACCTGTGCGAGAAGCTGAAGGCGATTCAGGGAGACTGCGAAGTCATTCTGCTGACGGGGCAGGCGACCGTGGAATCGGCGGTGCGGGCCATGAAGCTGGGGGCCTTCGATTATCTGACGAAGCCGTGCCCGCTGGCCGAGCTGGAAGTGGTGATTGAGAAGGCGGTGACGGGGCGCCGGTTGGCTCGGCAGAACGAACAGCTCAAGGAAGTGATAGCCCGCACGCAAGCGCCGCCGGAGATGATCGGCAACTCGCCCGCGATCCAAGAGGTGTATCGACTCATTGAGCGGGCCGGGCCGACCGACAAAGCCATTCTGATTCAGGGAGAAAGCGGCACCGGCAAAGAACTCGTGGCCCGGGCGTTGCACCGACGGAGCCTGCGGGCCGACTTCCCGCTGGTGGTGATCAATTGCGCGGCGCTGGCCGAGACGCTGTTGGAAAGCGAGCTCTTCGGACATGAGAAAGGGTCGTTCACCGGAGCCGTGGCGGCCAAGCCGGGACTGTTTGAAATCGCCGACGGGGGAACGCTGTTCATCGACGAAATCGGCGAGATGCCCGGCTCGTTGCAGCCGAAGCTCTTGCGCGTGCTCGAAGACGGCTCGATGCGGCGGATCGGCTCCGTGAAGGAACGGCGCGTCGACGTGCGTATCTTGGCGGCGACGAACCGTAATATGGAGGCCGAGGTCAAAGCCGGGCGTTTCCGCGAAGACTTGTTCTACCGCATCAACGTGATGTCGCTGACGCTGCCGCCGTTGCGGGAGCGCGGCGGCGACGTACCGCCGCTGGTTCGTAAGTTTCTCGGGCCGGATTGGCAGATCGAGCCGGAAGCCATGGCGGCGCTGGAGCGGTACCGGTGGCCGGGAAACATTCGGCAGCTGGCGAATGCCGTGGACCGGGCGAAGATTCTGGCGGACGATCGGATGGTGCGGCTCCACGACCTGCCGCGCGACGTCGTGCAATCGTCGGGGATCGTACCCGCGGCCGCGCCGCAAGCTGCGGGGGAGGGGGAATCGCTGGTGGCGTTGCAGCGGGCCCATGTGATTCGCACCCTCCAGCGCGAACGGGGGAACAAAGCGAAGGCAGCCCGGGCGCTGGGAGTGAGCCGGCGAAGTTTGTACCGGCTGCTGGAGCGATTTGAGATTCCGACGTCCGAGGCCTCCTCGCAAGGGCCGCCGACGTAAGCGGGGCGGGGCGGAACGTGCTGCGTCGTCGCGGATGCGGCGTCGCTGATCGGGCGTCGCCGATCCGGCGTCTTGGCGGCCGAGGCCGGCGGGGGCGAATGCCTGTCGCATAGTCGCTCCCTTCGGCTTCGTCACTCCGTTCGCTTGCGATGTTACAGACCGTGCGATCGCTACGGTCGTGCAAAGCCGGCGTGCCGGCGGAACCTTGCAGATTCGCGGCGACGCCGGCCGATGGGTAACCATGCCTCGAAGCATGCCGGCGCGAAGCATCGCGCCCAGGATCCCACCGGCAAGGTCGCCCCAAAGCGAAGGAACTCGGTTTTGAAGCCGTCTTTGTCGGTCGTCGTCCCTCTTCACAACTCGCAATCGTCGCTCGTCCGGCTGACCGAAGAACTCCTCGAGGTGCTGCCCGAACTGGCCGGCGGGCTGGAAGTCGTGCTCGTCGACGACGGCTCGACCGATGCGACCGTCGAAGTCGCCCAGGAGCTATCGCTTAACTTTCCGCAGGTGCTGCTGCTCGTGCATCCGAGCCGGCTCGGCGCGGAAGAGGCGCTGCGGAGTTCGCTCCGTTACGCGCACGGCGAGAATATGCTGCTCTGCCGCGAAACGGGCGAGCTTGATCCGCACGAACTCCCCAAGCTCTTCACGGCGGCGTCCGTGGATTCGGCCGTGCCGGGACAATGGCAAGGGGCGCTCGGCTCCATTCCGCGGGCTCCGGCGATCGGCGGCAAACCGCAGCCGATGGAACTGCCCGACGCGCTGCTGGTGCCGCGGCGTCTGTTGGTCGGCTGGCGGCAGACCGGCGGGCGTAACGACCTGATGGACTATCTGAAAACTCGTGGTTACCTGAAACCAACTGTCGCGCTCCGGCCGCGTCGGCAGCGGCGTGCGCCGGCGACTTTGGTGAACCTCTTGGAACGCCGGTACGCGGAGCAAGCCGCGGCTCGGGCGCTCGCCATGCGACACGACGCGGGAACCTCGGATATCGCTTTGACGACAGACTCTCGGCCGCGCGGATCGAGCCGGCTGATGTCGCGGTTGCGGGCCTTCGCGCTCGGCGAGTAGCGACTAGGCGACCGGCCGCGTCCGACCGCGCAGAATTCCGCGCGGTCGGCTTGTCGCTTTCTGAATTCGGCGCTATGATTCACTTCGGGTTGGCGGACCCAAACGCAGGGCTCGCCGATCTGTATTTTGGGACGCGACCCGATGAAGCTCGGGCGTCTCCGGACCAGTCACCATCGGTCGAGCGACGAGGGCAAGTCGTCGTTCTCCAGAGGTTCCTGCGGTCGATTTCGCGGTGTAGTGGGTGCGATAACTTTCGCACGTTGCGCGTCGTGATCGAAGTTTGGTTGGGTTCGTTCGCGCAGCGAAAGTTCGTGCATCCGCCGCCGTCGTCGAGTTTGCAGGCCGCCGGTAAAGCTAATGAGCTATCTTGAGTTCGACTTGCCCACCGTCGTTCCGACGGTTCCGCTCCCTCCCGTTGCGCAATTGCACGCCGCCGCCGAGGCGCGAGTGCCTGCGCCGCCCAAGGCGCCCGTCGCGAGGCATTCCGCGCTCGCACACGATGCGCTGCCCGACGGCTTCGAGGAGGAAGACACCTGTCACGGGGCGGAGCGCGTGCGGCCGACGACGCTGCACCGAATTCAAGACGTGCGTCGCGAGCAGGGCGTTTCGCTGCGCCGCGCCGCGCAATTGCTCGAATGCACGGCCGACGAAGCTCGGGCCATGGAGCAATCGACCGCCGATCTGACGCTGTCGCAACTCTACGACTGGCAACACGTGCTCGACGTCCCTGTGGCCGATCTGCTCGTCGAACCTGACGAAGCCCTTTCGCCCGTGGTTCTGCAACGAGCCCGCATGGTCCGCTTGATGAAGACGGCCCAGGCGATCATCGAGCGGACGAACCAACCGGCGGTGCGCCGGCTCGCAGAAACGATGGCTCACCAGCTCAAGGAGATCATGCCGGAGCTGGAAGGCGTGACGCCGTGGCACTCGATCGAACGCCGCAAGACGTGCAACCAGAACGCTCGGATTCTGGAGAGCGACTACCTCCGCGAGCCGGAAGCGGAATAGCTCACTTCTCGGTTTGCGGCGTCTTTTCAACGAGCTCCCGCAGCACGCGATCGGGGTCGATGCCTTCGGCCTGGGCTTCGAAGTTCAGCAGCACGCGGTGCCGCAGCGCCGGCAGGGCCACGGTTCGCAAATCTTCGAAGCTCACGTTGAGCCGCTCGTTCAGCAGGGCCTTCACCTTCGCCGCGAGCACGAGCGCCTGAGCCCCGCGCGGTCCGCAGCCGTAGCGGAGCCACTGCTTCGCGGCTTCTCCGGCGTGCTCACCTTGCGGCTGCGTGGCCAACACGAGCCGAACGGCGTAATCTTGCACGTGCGGGGCGATGATCACGTCGCGCACGAGCCGCTGCATCTCGATGATTCGCGGGCCGTCGAGGGCCGGCGTTACGGTTTCTTGGCGGCTGCGCGTCGTGCGGTCGAGCACGGTATGAAGTTCGGCTTTGGTCGGATATTCGGCCAGCACTTTGAAAAAGAACCGGTCGAGCTGCGCTTCGGGCAGCGGATACGTGCCTTCCTGCTCGATCGGGTTTTGCGTGGCCAGCACGAAGAACGGCTGTTGCAACTTGTGCGTCGTCCCGCCGATCGTCACCGAGGCTTCTTGCATCGTTTCCAGCAAGGCCGACTGCGTCTTCGGCGTGGCCCGATTGATTTCATCGGCCAACAACACCTGCGTAAAAATCGGCCCCTTGCGGAACTCGAGCGAGCGGCGGCGTTCCCCGGTTTCGACGATCATCGTCGTCCCCAGAATGTCTGCGGGCATCAAGTCGGGCGTGAACTGGATGCGGGAAAATTCCAGCGTCATGGCCTGCGCGAGCGTCCGCACCAGCAGCGTCTTGCCGAGGCCCGGCACGCCTTCGAGCAGGCAATGTCCGCCGACGAACAGGCACGTCAACACGCCGTCGAGCACTTGCTCCTGACCGACGATGATTCGCCGCACTTGTTCGCGCAGGGCGTGATAATCGCGAACGAAATCACGCGCGGCGATTTGCAACGAGTCGGCGGTCGTCATGCGGTGTCCTTCGGTGTCGTGTCGGAGTCGGGATGGTCGGCGGGTGCGTCGGGCCGGAGCGAGGCGTTGTTTCTCCGCTCTTGCATGGCCCGTCGCTTCGCTTCCAGAAGCCGAGAAGTATAGCCGGCTTCCTGCGGCGCGGCCGGCTTCGCGGAAGGCGGCGAAGCGGGAACATCTTTGGGTTGTTCGTTGCGAGCCGCGTAGGAATCGGGAGCGGCCTCGGGCTCCGGCAACGGTTTCGCACGCGCCGCCGGGCGCGGCGGGGCGGCGGGTTGCGCAGCCGGCCGAGTCGGCGAAGCGGCCGGCGCGGCGCGTTGGCGAACCTGCTCGACCACTTCCTGTTTCCGGCTCTTCAGGCGTTCCATCGTCTGCGTCGCGGGCACCAAGCCGCCTTGGCGACGTTGCCACCATGCCGTGATCGCCTGAAACGGAATGAGGAGCATCTTGAAATCGAACGCCACGCGCCGCAGGAAGACGTCGAAGATAAACACCAAAAGCGCGGCCAAGAGCAGCTCCGGCCAGAGGTCGCGGCGACCCGACGACGGCGGCAAATCGTGCCGGAAGAAGTCCACGGCCGTCGCGGCATCCGGAGCCGTCGAAAGCGCCGAGGCCACCATGCCCGAACCGGCTCCTTGCGGACGGAGCGCGGCCAGCCCGACGAGCATCGCCAGATTCGGCTCGCGGTCACGCAACTCGGGCGAGTACGAAACGTTCACGCCGGCTCGCAGCGTCGGTTGTCCGGGGCCGGGCCTGACGACGAGGAAGTAACTTCCGATCTGCTCGGTATCAAAGTCCGCCGCATATCGCCCCGGCGCGGTTTGCTCCAGTTGGATCGGTCGCGGCACCAAGTCCGGCCCGACGACCGTCCCTTGCGGATCGAGCAAGTTCACATACTCGCCGGCCTCGTCGACGGCCGTCACCACCATTCGCCCCCGACCGTCTTGCACGTCGGCATGCACGCTGAACCGGCCGCTCGTCACGGGCGGGCGCATCGTCCAACGGATCAGGCCCGTCAGCAAGCGATCGAACTGCGGCCAAGCATTCCACTGCGCGGCCCAATTCGTGCCGACGTCGGTCGTCCACACGGCCGTGCGTCCCAACCCGTAGGTCCAAGCCGCGGCAATCGTGCCGGTTCCCTCGGCCGCAAACGTCGGGTTGGCGATCAATTGCGTCACCAGGGGGCTCGCTTTGCGTTGTGTCAGCACCATGCCGGTCAGCGGCGGCAGATCTCCTTCGATACCGCGCAGCACTTCGTGAGCCGAGCTCTCGCGCCGTACCGCGAACCCTTCCTTCTTTTCAAACAAGAGCGGCCGAGCGATTCGCAGCGCTTCCATCATGAAGATTTTCGGAATGGCAGCGGGTTACGCACCAAATAGAACTTGCCGCCGCCGTTCGCGCGATCGCATCAAGCATTTGGTCGGCCGAGCCGTCGCCGATCGCCACGGTCGTCGTCGTGATCCCTTGCCGCTTCATTTCGGCCGCTTGCTTGTCGTAGCCCGTGCCGTCTGTTTGCCCGTCGGTCAGCGCGATGAGGTGCTTGACCGAGGCCTTCGTCTTTTGCAACGCTTCGTAGGCCTCGTCGAAGGCGGGCTGCATGTTCGTGCCGCCGCCTGATTGGATGCGAGCCAACTTATCGACCACGGCTCGCGTCGATTGCACCTGATGCATCGGCACGACCCAGCGGGCCGTCGAATCGAACGACACCACGCCGACATAGTCTTTGCTCGAAAGCACGCGCGCCGCGGCCACGGCGGCGGCCTTGGCCATGTCGAGCTTCTCACCCATCATGGAGCCGGAGCTATCGATCACGAGCGCCAGCGCACCGCTCGGCACGACATTGACGTTCTTAATCTGAAAGTCGACCGGCATCGCCGCTTCGACCGGACAATTAGCCCAACCGCCGGCGCCGAACGAATTCGGCCCGCCGAGCATCACCAAGCCGCATCCCATGTCTTGCACGTTCGACGCAAGCATCCGCACTTGTTCGTCGCTGAACGTCGCGACGTTGTCAGCGTTGTCACCGCCGGAGCGAGGCACGTCGGCGATCACCACGGTGTCGAACGCAATCAACTCCGCCGGCGATTGAAACAGCCGGCTGCTCGGCATAACCACGACTTCGAGCTTCTCGCGCCGCAACGCTTCGATCAGCCGTTCATGTCGGCCGCGCTGCTGGAAGTTTTCGACAAAGAGCACCCGGCCCGAGCCTTCGAGCTGCGTGAAGTTCAGAGCCTTGTTGTTCAGCACGTGAGCGTCGGCCTGCGGATCGTCCGGCGTGAACACAGCCTCATACACGTAGAAGTCGGCGTCTTCGAGCTTCTGCCGCACCGCGAACGGTCGTTTGCCGGCGGGAAGTTCGACATGCTCCCGGCTCAGTACCGTAGTTTGCTCGCCACGGCGACGCAGCAATTCCAACGTACCGCCGACGGGCTCGGTGCCGCCGTCGCCGCGGCCGATGTTGTTGAGGAGGATCTGAACGTCGAACGGCTCCCCCTTACGCGCCAGCGCCGGCAGCGAAACCTTTTCGACCAGCACTTCCCCGCGCACCTGATACTTGATCGGCACGACGTCGACGCCGATCCCTTGCTCGACCGCTTGCCGCGCTTCGGCGTAAACGTCGCCCAGGTTCGCATTGCCGTCGGAGACGATGACGATTCGCCGAGCCGAGTCCTCGGGAAACGAGGCTTGCGCCAGCCGTAGCGCTTCGGCGAGGTTCGTATATTGCGGATCGATCGTGGTCTCCAAGGCGGCCGGCAGCTTAAGCTCCACCTTCGCCGGCGGCGCTTCGGTGCGCGCTTCTCGGCCGAACGCGACGACGCCGACGAGATCATCGCTTCCTTTGCGCTCGGCGATCGAGCGATTGACGTACTCGATCATCGCCTTGCGTTGCGGTTCGGGGACGCTCAGCGAACGGTCGAGCACGTAGACGACCGTCAATCGGTCATCGGTGCGGACCCACTGCATTTCGGCGCAGGCCGCAACGACCAACAGCCAGACCAAGGCACGGAGCAGAAATGCGGTCGCCGCTCGCACGCGCCCCAACCCGGCCAAGCTTCCGCGGCCCCAAAACCAAAACAGGGGCAACACGACTACGAGCGCCAAGAGCGCCGGCCGATCAAAGTCGAAAGGAAGCCAACTCGTGCTCAAACGCTTCCTCGTGAATGATCGGGCGGCGATTTGATGGGCAACGACGTCTCGGACATCGGAGAGATTATTCGTCGAGCAAGCGCGATGATGAAGTGGTCCGATCGACGAACTTTGTTATAGGGCCGGTTTTGGGCGGTGAAAGTTAATTCGGCGTTTGCCCCTACGGGCGAGCCGGCAGCGACGTAAAAGCCGGTCACACAAACCTCGGCGCGGCTTGACCGGTCATTGAGCGATTCCGTATACTTAAGTGCCGAATTTCTTAGGGGTTAGGGCAACGAATCTTTCCGCAGGGAGCAGCGACGCCGACACGCGTCGATGCCGAAGGGGCGACGGCGCACGGGGGCGGCGCGGAGTGCGCCTCTCAACGGCGGGAAGCGCATCGTCGCTGCGCCCCGTTTGCCTCGTGGCCGGCCGGAAGCCGTATGCCTCCTCTCGTCATTGATCTACGAAACACCGAAGACACGCGCGACGTCGTGCACTTGGCGGTGCAAGCGCTGGCCGAAGGGCGCATCGTCGCGTTTCCCACCGAAACGGTGTACGTGCTGGCCGCCGGCGGGCTGCAGGAAAACGCCGTCGTGCGACTGCGGCAAATGGCGAACATCGCCCCGGCAATGCCGCTGACGTTGGCCGTAAAAAGCGCCGACGAAGCCCTCGACTACGTGCCGCAAATGGATCTGCTCGGCCGCCGCTTGGCCCGGCGTTGCTGGCCCGGCCCGGTCACTCTGATCGTAGACAATCACCATCCCGACGGCCTGCTGCGGCAGCTCCCTCGCAAAGCCCAATCCGCCGTAGCGCCCGACGGGCAAATCGGTTTGCGGGTTCCGGCGCATCCCGTCATTCAAGACGTGCTTCGCCTCTTGCCCGGCCCGGTGGCGATGGTCGGGGCCGGCGGCGGGGAAGCGGAACAAGCCGTGACGGCGGCCGATGTCGTCGGTCGCCACGGCGACAACGTACAACTCGTCATCGACGACGGCCGCAGCCGCTTCGGTCAGCCTTCGAGCGCCGTGCGACTCACCGGCGACGGCTTCGAAATGGTGCGCACCGGCGTCGTCTCGTTACAAACGCTTAAGCGGCTGGCCAGCGCCATGGTCGTCTTCGTCTGCACGGGCAACACTTGTCGCAGCCCGATGGCCGAGGTGTTGTTTCGCAAATGCTTGGCCGAACGGATCGGCTGCAACCTCGACGAATTGGAAGATCGCGGGTATCTCGTCATGTCGGCGGGCATCGCCGCGATGATGGGAAGCCGCGCTGCGGCGGAAGCGCATGCCGTGGTGTCGGAGCAAGGGCTCGATTTGCGAACGCACGAGAGCCAGCCGCTGACGGACGCCCTCGTGCGGAACGCCGATTTGCTGATTACGATGACGCGGTCGCATCGCCATGCGATCGTCGCCGAATGGCCCGAAGCGGCTCCCCGCGTGAAGTTGCTTTGTCACAACGGCGGCGACGTGCCCGACCCCATCGGCGGCCCGATCGAAGCTTATCGTCGCTGCGCCGCTCAAATCGGCGGCGAACTGAAACCTTGGGTCGACGAACTGCTAGGAAAGCCGGTCGTGTAGTCACGAGCCCGGCGATTTATCATCGATTGAATTGCCCAGCCTGAACGTCTGCGAGAGAGAGCATCGAGGTTGCCATGCGAATTGCCGTCGGTTGCGATCACCGGGGATTTGAGATCAAGAAACACATCCTCGATCAACTGCGCCAACTTGGGCACGAAGGGGTCGACGCCGGCCCCGGCCAGTGCGAAGCCGTCGACTATCCGGACGTCGCCGGCGCGGTAGCTTCGCAAGTCTCCAACGGCTCGATTGATCGCGGCATCCTCATCTGCGGCACCGGCATCGGCATGGCGATCGCCGCGAACAAGTATTCCGGCGTTCGCGCCGCGCCGTGCCACGACGATCTCACCGCGGAAATGAGCCGGCGTCACAACGATCTGAACGTGCTCTGCCTCTCGGCCGACTTGCTCGGCGAAAAGCTCATTCATCGCATGATCGAAATCTGGCTCAATACGCCGTTTGAAGGCGGCCGGCATGCGCGGCGCATCGAGAAGATCGCCCAGCAAGAAAAGAACCTCTCGCAACCGGCGGGCTAGGCGGCTGCGATGTGGCGACGCGGGGTCGGACGCATCGTGCCAAGGCGCGTCGATCTGCCGGGTTTCGCCTTTGCCCGCGGCCTTCCCCAGGCGCAGTGCCGCACGTGACGCCCGCTCTCTTTTTAGTTGCGGAGCGCGCATTGCCGGCGAACGCAAACACGCTTCAAACCGCGTATTTTTCGGCGTATTTTGCGAAGCAGTACCGATCGTAACGGTCGTATCGGGCCTTGAAAAAAGTTTGCAGTTTTCACCCGACGCCGCGGCTTGAATCGCACACTTCGCTTGTTAGAGTCGATTCTTAATCGCTCGCGTGAGTCGCGCATCGTCGGATGCCGCGCGGCTCGCAACTCCCCGAAAAACACCTCCCTGATCGACCCATGGCAGACTTCGGCGCGACCCCCTCGCACGACCTCGACGCCCTATTGCGCAACGCCGAGTTGCGCAATGCGCTCGAGCCCTATTTCGACGACGCGATCCTCCGCATCGACTCCGGCGAAGTGCCGACCGAAGTGGAGAATCAATACCTCGAAAGCATGCTCGCCTGGGAACACGCCCCGGTGCTGCCGATCGCCCAATGGTTCGATCCTCCCTTGGCCCTGCCCACGCCGGATACGCTCGACGACGAAAGTCTCCACGATCAACTCTGGGACGTCGTGCAGAAGCTCTACGACAAGCGCATCGTGCTCGACTTCACCGATCACCTCACCGATCGGCAACTCTACTGCCTGATCTATCGCGACATCCTGCCGTCGCCCGAGAAGAAGATCGACAACTCGCAATCGTATTTGCACTGGGATTGCTCCGACGCCTCGGGCGATCCGGACGTCTGGCTGCGGTATTACGCGACGCAAGACGATCGCGAACATTGGCGCTGGAGTTCGAAGGGGAACTCCCCGACTCCGAAGAACCGCCGTTCCCGCGGCGATTGCCGCGCGAGCCGCAATAAAGCGAGCGTACTGCGCTCGACGATATCCTGAAGTTGCTCGGGGGCCGCAAGGCCCCCGTTGCGTTTTAGACCGCTCATCGTCGTTGCCGGCGTCGCTACGACGACTGCCGAGCTTCCGATGGTGCTCGCCCACGAATTTTCGCGGCATTTCGCTTCGTCTGTCACAAACGCCGGCCGGCATTCGTCTTAATCGCGGCAACACATTTCGCCGCGAAAGATGAAGGAGCCGGTCGATGAACGTCGCACAGCACAACGATTCGCAACCCGCCGATTTGGTGGTCATCGGCGGCGGCCTCGCCGGTCTTACGACCGCCGCCTTGGCCGCTCGCGCCGGCTTAAAAACCACGGTCCTCGAACGCTCGAGCCGACTCGGCGGACGCGGCGGCACGACGGAACTTAACGATGTGCGATTGAACCTCGGACCGCACGCACTCTACTGCGGCGGCGATGCGTTTCGCATTTTCCGCGAGCTCAACATTCCGTTCACCGGCGGATTTCCCGCCTCGGTCGGGCGCTACTTCCGCCTCGACGGTCGCCTCTATCGAGCCCCCTCCGGCCTCGCGGGGTTGCTGTCGTCACGGTTGCTCTCGTGGCGTGAGAAGTTTCGCCTCCTGGGATTCTTCCGCGAGTTACCCCAGCTCGACGCGCGCCCGTTTGACGAAGTATCGCTGGAGCTGTGGCTCACGGAACGATTCGGCCGCGGCAACCTCACGGCCTTGTTGCGAACGCTGCTGCGCGTATCGACCTACGCGGACGATTGGCGGCGGCTTTCGGCGGGCGCCGCTCTCGATCAACTCCGCATCGCGCTTGCCGCCAACGTTTGGTATCTCGACGGCGGTTGGCAAACGCTCGTCGACGGACTTCGTGACGACGCAACTCGCCGCGGCGCTGAAATTCGCTGCTCCGCTCCGGCCCGACATGTCCGCAATTGCGCGGGACGCGTTACCGTCGACCTCGCCGACGGCTCGTACATCGAAGCTCGCGCGGCCGTCGTCGCCGTGGAACCGACGGCGGCTTGCACGCTGCTCGACGTCACCGCCGACGAAACTCTGGGCCGCTGGAACGAGTCGCGCATTCCCGTTCGCGCCGCGTGTCTTGACGTGGCGCTGCGTCGCCTGCCGCGACCCGATTGCAAAGTTGTCTTTGATCTTGATCGCCCTTTGTACTATTCCTTGCATTCGCATTCGGCCAAGCTCGGGCCCGACGGCACGGCCGTGCTGCATGTTGCCAAGTATCTCGACGAATACCAGGCGCAGGACGCTCGCATGATCGAAGCCGAACTCGAATCGTCGCTCGACGCCTTGCAGCCCGGCTGGCGCAACGAGATCACGGCCCGAAGATACTTACCGTCGATGCTCGTCGCCGGAGCCTTACCGACGCCCGACCACGGCGGACTTGCCGGTCGGCCGCAAGTCGCCGTCTCCGGCAGGCCAGGCATTTACTTGGCGGGCGATTGGGTCGGTTCGCGCGGCATGCTCGCCGACGCCTCGGCCGCGAGCGCCGAGGAAGCCGTGCGACTCGTCTTGCAGCACTTGTCCGAGCGTCGCACGTCGGGCCACAATCATCGGGAGCAAACCTATGCGAGCCGCATCCATGTTGCAGGCTGATCCTGATTTCGAAGCACACCGCCCGGATCTCGGTCGGCTTGCCTACCGCATGCTCGGCTCGCAAGCCGACGCCGACGACGTGCTGCAAGAAGCCTATCTCCGCTGGTCACGCGTCGATCGGGCCAACGTCGATTCGCCGCGCGCGTATCTCAGTTCGATCGTCACGCGGCTCAGCATTGATCGTCGGCGCCTCGTCGAGGCTCGCAAAGAGACATACGTCGGCCCTTGGCTACCTGAGCCGATCGTCGAACCTTGGACTGTGACAACTTCCGCCGATCCGGAAACGGCCGAATCGGTGTCGCTCGCGCTATTGGTCGTCTTAGAAACGTTATCGCCGCCGGAGCGAGCCGCGTACCTGCTGCGTCGCCTGTTCGACTATGACTACGCCGAGATCGCCCGCATCCTGGAACAGACGGAAGTCAATTGCCGGCAACTTGTGAGCCGGGCCGAGAAAGCGCATTGCCGAGCGTCGTCCGCGCTTCGAGCCGAGCGATGACGAGGCGCGGCGCAGTTACGTCCGCCTTTCTGGAATCGTGCCGCACGGGCGACTTGGCCGGCCTCACGCAGTTGCTCTCCGCCGACGCCGTCATGCAAAGCGACGGCGGCGGCAAAGCCACGGCCGCCCGCGCCGGTGGTCGGCGCAGGATCACGTAGCCCGCTTCTTCCTCGGCATCACGAAGAAGACGCCGGCCGACGCGGAACATCGCTTGGTCCGCGTCAACGGGCGCCCCGGCCTGCTGACCATCGTCGACGGCGAGGTCCACCACGTGTTGACGCTCGACATCGTCGACGGCCGCATCGCCCACTGCTACGTCATCCGCAACCCGGACAAGCTGCGAAGCGTAAGCCTCTAGCTCGTTCCCGGGCTGCGCCTCGGCCGGCAGCTAGATCGCGGCGGCGCTCGGAAGTTCGAAGCCCTTGCGATATTCGCGTCCTAGCAGGGCGTCGGCCGCCGCATTGGCCGTGAACTTCTCATTGGCCGCGTCAATCTTGAGCGAAGCTCCGAGCGTGAGGGGCGTCTTCGCCAAGTCGACTTGATTCTCGCCGAGGTGCTCAAGCAAACGGCCGAACGTCGCCCGAATTTCGTCGTTGACGTCCGGCTCGCTGAGTCGGCTTTGAATGTCGGCCGCGGTGACCTTCGTTCCCAACCGGTGCGAAATGTTCGCGACGTGGCAAAGTCCCGTCGACACGTGCCCTTCGGCGATCTCGGCGTTCAGATCCGCCGGATTGCCGCTACGCACGGCTTTGACGAAGTTTGCGAAGTGGTTTTGCCCTTCCCCTTCAAACTTGCGAACAAGCTTGCCGTCGAGATCGAACAGCGAGCCGTCGGCCACGAGCCCTTCGCTGCCGTAGATCACGTAACCCGATTTGAACTTGTCGCTGAACGGCTTCGACGCCAGCCCGCGAACTTCTTGAATCATCGTCTTGTCGCCGAAACGGTGAACGGTCATTTGCGTGTTGGGCGTTTCGCCGACATCTTCATAGCCGAGGCGGCCGCCGATGCTCAACACGGAATCTCCCAGGCCTTTGAGCCCGAGGACCAAGCGGCAGATATCGGCCATGTGAATGTTGTTGTTGCCGAGCTCGCCGTTCCCCGTGTCCCACACCCAGTGCCAATCGTAATGCAGCTTCGCACGGTTCGGCTTCTCGTTCATCGCCGGGCCGAGCCAGAGATTGAAATCGCACTGCGGCGGCATTTCGCACGTGCCGGGCCCGCCGATGGCGCCTCGCTTGCCGTAGATGATCGTGCGTGCGAGTTTCACCTCGCCGAGCTTGCCGGCCTGCACGTATTCGGCCGCGCGCGAACGGCGCCGACCGAACGATTCTGCGTGCCTCCTTGGCAAATCTTCTTGAGCTTCCGCGCAGCGTCGACCATCCGCCGCCCTTCGACAATGTTGTGGCTTACCGGCTTCTCAACGTACACATGCTTGCCGGCTTGCATCGCCCAGATTGCACCGAGCGCGTGCCAATGATTCGGCGCGGCGATGGAAACCGTGTCGATCGCTTTGTCGTCGTAAATCTTGCGCAGGTCTTGCACCACTTGCGGGCACTTGCCGTGTTGCTTTTCCACGGCATCCGCCAAAAGATTCGCCAACTCCAAATCGGGATCGCACACGTAAGCGATCTGCACGCCGGGCACGCGCGCGAACTCGGCCGCATGCACTTTGCCGCGAATGCGACAACCGATCACCGCGTGCTGCAACGTTTCCGCAGGCGACGAATTCGCATCGGTCGCAGGCTTCGCTTCGGCGGAAAAAGCACGCGACGCGTGACTAGCCGTGGCCGCCGCCGCAGCGGCAAACAGCGATTGTTCGAAGAAATGACGACGCGTAACTTTCGACATGTGCGGCTCACTTGGAAGGGTTCGAGGCGGGAGCCACCAACATAACCACCGAAGTGAATTCACGTCAAATTCCCCTTTTCACGCGGCCAAATGGAGCGATCAGGCAAGCTCGTCATGACGTTTCGCGCAGTAACCCATACAAGCGCGGGGGAACTAGTCGAAACGACCTAGTGGGTTACCGAAACTTGCGCGTTCAGCGAAACTCTCGCGATCGTATTCGTCGTATCGCGCACTCAATTGCACTTCTCCACAAAGCGCGAATTCCGATGCAAAAATTTCTTTAAGCTTCTCCGCGCGCTCGGTAGCTTCGGATTTGTCGTTACGACACGGATGTCGAACATGGGGGCAGCGTCACGGTTGGCGATCGACCCAATTTGTCGAATCAGCGATTCCGCGACGGAGGCGGGGAAACGACTTCCCCGGAAAAGTATGGCGTTTGAAATGTTTGATGCGGATGTGGCCCGCACGACGATTCGGCAGGTCGATCCGCATCTATTGGTGCCTCCGTCGGAAGAAGCGACGACGGCGCTATACGACGAGGTCGCCGCGACGCTCGTCGGAGATTTTCCGGAAGCTTTGAAGCAGGCGAATCTCGATCGCTTGTTCCGCGCGCTCAATCAACGCAAGTTCGCTTCCACGCCGGCCGCGTGGAGCGCTTGGATTGAAGAAAGCCGGCGACATCCGCTGCGCGAACTCGTGCATCAAGATCCCTTCACGTATCGCGCTTTCAGCAAGCCGCGAGGCTACGCAGGCGACGCCGTAATGATGGACTACATCTACGGCCGCGAGGAACATTGGACTCCGCCGGAATGCACGGCGGTCGGCCGTAGCGTGTTTCAATTCACCACCGGTGCGCCGGCCTCCGAAGGCGTTCGCGCCCGCCGCGCTTATATCGCCACGCGCATTGATCGGCTTGTCGAAGAGCGCCGACATCCGCATATTCTGGCCGTCGCAGCCGGGCACATGCGTGAAGCGGGCATGTCGTCGGCAGTGCGTCGTCGCAAGACGGGGCGTTACATCGCGCTGGATGCTGATGCGGAAAGCTTGCAAGAAGTGCAGCGTTCCTACGGCATTTACGGCGTGGAAACCGTCACGGCCTCATTCCGCCGGCTGCTCACGAACCCCGGCGGCGTCGGTGAGTTCGACTTCGTCTACTCCACCGGGCTATTCGATTACCTAAATCAGCGAGCCGGTCGGCGTCTTGTCAGCGGCATGTTCCAAATGTTGCGGCCGGGCGGTCGGATGATCGTCGCCAACTTCCTCTCGGGCGTGCGCGACATCGGCTACATGGAAACGTTCATGGATTGGCAGCTCATCTATCGCACGCGGCGCGATATGGTCGACCTAACCATGGATATTCCGGAAGACGACATCGCCGAAGTGCGCATCGTTTCCGAGGAATGCCGAAACATCGTGTTCCTCGAAGTGCGGCGTGTCTGAGACCGGCATCGAGCCGTACGACCATCGGCGGCGAAGTCTCTAAACCCGCACCCCTTGCCCCTCACCTACAAGGGGCGACGGGTGCAGCGTCGTCACTCGCTTTAAAGCCGCGAACAGTTCTTCCGGCCAGATCGGCTTGGTCACGTAATCGTCCATGCCGTGGGCCAAGCAATGTTCGCGGTATCCTTGTACGGCGTGGGCCGTCATCGCGATGATCGGCGTACGTCGTCGCCCTTCGGCTTCTTCGCGTGTGCGCGAAGTGCGAGACGCGGTGAGGCCGTCCATCTCCGGCATTTCGACGTCCATCAGCACTACGTCGAAGTCCTCAAGTTCCAGGGCTTCAATCGCTTCAAGGCCGTTTTCGGCCGTCGTGATCTGATGGCCGCCCATCTCCAAAAAGCCCATCGCCACCTCACGGTTGACGAAGCCGTCTTCCACGAGCAAGAGCTTCAACGGCGGCACGTCACCGACGTCGACGCCCGTCGACGCTTGATCTCCGCCGCAGCCCGGGCACACCGCTTCGGCCAGGGCTTCGAGCAGTTCGAAATGCTTCGCCGGTTTGGCCAGTTGCTGAGTGCGCGGATGCGTTGAGCCTGCCGTTTCGCAACGTTGCGACATCGGCGAAAGCAAGACGATCGCGCACTCAGAGTAGCCTGAAAGTCCGCGGATTTCCTCGGCCAAACGGCGAGGATCATCGTCATTCAATTCCGTATCAACGAGTATTGCATCCAGCGGCGCCGCGATCAACCGCTTCAACGCACGCATTCAATGCGGCTTGCGTGCAATCGACCGCGACGACCGACATGCCCAGATCTTCTGCCCAAGCCGCCACGGCGGCGCCGAGCCGGATTGTCTTCCGCGACGAGGACTCTTAGGCCTCGCACGATCATCGCACGGGCGTCCTCCGCAACGACGTCGGACGTATCTTCAATCTGCGGTTTGGCAAACTCGGCCGTGAAGTGGAACGTGCTGCCGCGGCCCGGTTCGCTCTCGACCCAAATTTCGCCTCCCATCAATGCGACCAATTCGGCCGAGATGGAGAGTCCTAAACCGGTACCGCCGTATTGCCGAGTCGTCGAACTGTCGGCCTGTTGGAACTTCTCGAAGATCGCTTGCTGCTTGTCGGCCGGAATGCCGATGCCCGTGTCGCGCACCCCGAAGTGAAGGCGGCACTTGCCCGCCGCTTGCTCCTCGGCATGTACCCGTACTTCGATTTCTCCCTGCTCGGTAAACTTCACGGCGTTACCGACAAGGTTGATGATCACTTGCCGCAGCCGGCCGGGGTCGCCCAACAATCGCGCAGGCACGTCGGCCGCAACGTGCTGCACGAGTTCCAGGCCCTTCTTCGACGCATCTCCGGCGCGAATCTGCAGTGCGTCGCCCACGACGTCCCGCAAATCGAGATCGACCGACTCCAGTTCCATCTTGCCGGCTTCGATCTTCGAGAAATCGAGCAGATCGTTGAGCAAGCGAAGCAGACCGGCTGCCGATTGCTTGACCAAGCCGAGCCGGCTTTGTTGCTGGCTGTTAAGCGGACCGGCAAGCGTCAGCTCCGTCATGCCGATGATGCCGTTCATCGGCGTACGAATTTCATGGCTTACCATCGCGAGGAACTGGCTCTTCGCCTGACTGGCGGCTTCCGCGGCGGCCGTTCGTTCGGCCACGCGCGCCTCAAGCGTCAGGTTCAAGTCTTGCAATTGTTGGAAGCCGGCCGAGTTTTCCAAAGCCGCGCCGCCGAGCGTGGCGACGAATTCGGCGAGCCGTTTTTCGTCTTCGCCGAACAAGTTGCGGATACTGCGATGCACCACGTAGAGACAGGCGATGACGCGACCGCGGACCAACACGGGCGTACAAATCGCCGAAGCTTCGGCGTCAACAACCCCCATTTCCGCTTCGTCGAGCGGAATATCGTCGCTCGAGGAGGCCGCCCGGCCCAGCTTCAAACAATGATCGACCGACGAACGTCGCACGCCGGCAGGCAAGCGAATGCCGTCGGCGAGGCGAATGCCGTCGGCATCTTCGCAAAGTTGGCGCAATACAAAGCACTCTTCGCCGCGCAAGAGCCGCACGGCCGCTTGTCGCATTTCTTCGAAGATCGTCTGTTCGGTAAGTGCCGAGGCGATCCGCCGCCCGGCATCGAGCACGTTGTCGAAGCGATCGGCCAGCGACAACGTCACTCGCGCCGACGAGGCTCCGGCTTCTCGGGCTGCGGCGGATGCGGCGGCCAGTTCCAGCGATTGAACGTCGGTCGTAGCCCCGGCCAATTCGCGGGCCGCGTCGCGATTGCCCAACTCCAAAGCCGTTTGCCAATACACGCGTCTTGCCAGAGCCGCCTCATAGCGAGCTCCCTGGCGATCGGCGACGGCGATGCCGCGGCGCAATTGCCGCATACCGCTACGAACGCGACCAAGCTGAATGCGGGCCAGTCCGAGTTCGCGCAAGGCGTGCGGCAGATCATTCTGAAACCGCCACGCCAGCCGCACCGCGCGACCGGCCGCAACCGCCGCGGCTTTGAGCAACTTGCGACGTTGCTTCGGCAACTTCCCGGTATAGCGTTCGGCTTTTAAGTGCAAAGCCGTGGCAAGCCAGGCCAGGTTCGGCGCCACATAAGCATTCACGACGCCGGCTTTCCGCGCGACGCGTAGCGCTTCGCCGAAGGTTTCCGCCGCCTGATCGATTTGATCGGCGCCGAGCAAACGCACCCCGCCTCCCAGCATCGTTTGGGCAAAGGCCTGAGCGTCGTTACGAACTCGCTGCATTTCGACGTCGACGATTGTGCGCGGCAGCTTGCCTTGCGCGGCGCGGGCCCAGACGTCGAGGCTGATGCCCGAAGCCTGTTCATCGCCGAGTCTGAAGCCGGATTCATAGTTACGGCGGGCCAGATCAATGGCCGCGGGCAAGTCTCCCAGGCGATACAAGGCCGCCGCCACTTGGTAACGGGCGATATGCACTTCCCAGTAGTCGCCCATGCGTTCCAGCAGGCGAATGCCTTCGCGTCCCTTTTCGACGCATTCCACGTATTTCGAACCGGCATAATGCACGATGCCGAGGTACGCCAGCGATTGTCCCTGGCCCCAAAGATCGCCAAGCGCCTTACGAATCTCAAACGACTTTTGGGCGTAGGCCGCACCACGGCTGAAGTACGGCACCAGCGTCATGGCCGGGGCGTGTTCGGAGTAGGCTTGCGCGAGTTCGAGCGTCGGCGCATGGCGCTCGCCGAGATTCATGCCGCGCAGATGCGTCCAAAGCACGTGCACCTTGCTGCGAGCAAACCAGTAACCGAAAGCGAGCCGACTCCGCAACCGCCAGCTAAGACGTTCGGAATCGGTCGGCGGGCGTTTGAATCGGCCGAGAAACCAACGCGGCAAAAGCGTATGCCACGTCTGCACCCAGGCTTCCCAGAGGAACAACAGGAAGAACATCGGCAAATGCCGCGGCACATAGCAATCGAGCAAACGTAAAGCGGCCTCGAACGACCGTACCGCCCGATCGATGTCGCCTCGCTTGAACGCCAACTCACCGAGCTTGCCGCGAATCTCGGCTTGGGCGAAGTGGCCTTGCGCAAGTTCCGCGGCTTGTTCAAACAGTTCGGCCGATTCAACGTACCGGCCGCGCAACATTTGCACGTCGCCGGCACCCTGCAAAATGCGATAGCGCGTGGCTCGATCGACGTTGTCCGCGCCTGCGCAAGGCGATTCGGTACTGCTGCTCGGCCGTTTCCAAAGCGTGCTGCGCACGGGCCTGTTCGGCCGATTCCAAAGCGAAAGGCAACGCTTGCCCCGGCTCGTCGGCCTCGTCAAAGTGATACGCCAGTTCGAACGTATTGCGATTGCCCAGCACGCGCAAGTGCAAAGCGGCGCGAAGGTGCAACCTGCGACGCTCGGCCGTTTCAAGTCTGTCGAGTAGTGCTGAGCGGATTTTGTCGTGGACGAAGGCGCAGCGCGAGCCGTCGGAGCGCATCCACACAAGATGACGTTCACGGGCCACGTCGAGCATGTCGAGGCGCCGGCCACATCCAGCCCGGCAAGCTCGACCGCCGATCGCCAAAGGAACTCTTTGCCGAGTACGGCTCCCGCCGCCAACAATCGCGCGGCTTGCGGCGGCAGCAAATTAATACGATGCGCGAGAAACGAACCGGCATGTTGCGACGATTGCAGATCCGCCACGGCCAGACGTTCGACTCGCCAACCTTCTTCTTCGGCAACGACCGCGCCCGATTCGACGAGCCGCGCAACACGGCCGAAGCCATGAACGGACTGCCGTCGGCGATGGTCGTTACGGCATCGACAATTTCATCGGGCAGGGGACCGGCCATCGATTCGATGAGCCGCCGCAAGTCGTCATCTTTGAATCTTGCGAGCCGCAAATGGAGTGACGGTTGCAAAGTTCGCAACGCGTGTCCGGCCTCGACTTCCTCGCTACGAAACGCAGCGATGAGCGACACATGGTTCGCTCCCGCCGCACGTTCCGTTACCGCAGTCGACCATTGCAGAATGAGCTTTACCGCGGATTCATCGGCCCATTGGCAATCGTCGAGCATGACAAGCGCCGGACGACCTGCCGCGCCGAGCGCATCGAGCAGGTGGACGAGGGCCTGAATGCTACGAGCTTCGGCGAAGGCTTCCGGGCCCAAGTCGCGGCTGTCGTCGCGACCGAGGATTTCCGCAAGTTGCGGCAACACGGCGACAACGCCGCTGCGTCGATCGCCGAGCCTTTCGCGGAGCCGATCTCGTAGCGGCACATCACCGCCGACGGCGGCGATCACTTCTTGCACGATGCCGTCGAGCACTTGAAACGGTTTCTGACCGACGTCGTTCGTACCGATGCCGCGCAGTACCCAAATGGCTTGGCAACGAGCCCGCTGAGCGACTTCGTCGAGTAGCCGCGACTTGCCGCCGCCGGATTCCGTTTCCAGGGCAACAACGCCGCCGCGGCCGAGCCGCAGGTTTTTCAATTGGACGTCGAGCTGCTGCAATTCGCGCGAACGGCTGACGAACGCCGGCTCGGTGAGCGTACGACGACGATCAGCCAGGCCGACGACGAATTGCGGGTCTTGTTCGCCGGCCTGCCAGGCTTCAGCGAGCTTTTGCAAATCAGCGACGACTGCCGCGGCCGATTGATAGCGGTCGCGAGGGTCTTTGCGAAGCAAGCGCTGTACGATTTCATCGAGTGTGCGCGGTACGTCGAGCCCTAAGCTGCGAAGCTTCGGCACGTGCGCCGTCATGTGACGGAGCAAAACCGCGCCGACGGTCGGGCCTTCGTACGGCGGCCGACCGGTAAGATAGTGAAAGTACAAAGCGCCGGCGGCGTAAAGATCGGCCGGAGCCGCCACATCGCAATCGAGCGAGCCGGCTTGCTCCGGCGAAAGATACAGCACGTCGTTGATCGAGCGTTCCGCCGCTTCGTCGTCGCCCATTACGGCGCCGAGGCCGTAGTCGGTAAGTACGAAATTGCCAGCCGCGCCGTCGACGGGCACGATCAGATTCGCCGGCTGAAGATTGCGGCACAACGTTCGACGATCGTGCAACTCGACTAAGCAACTAAAGAGCGCCGAGCCGAAACGAAGAGCTTCTTCGACGGTCGGCGTCGGCGTCGACGGATTACACTCCAACGGCGTGCCGGCGACGTGCGGTCGAACCCAATAGAGCAAGTCGTCAACGCGGCCGAACTCGACGGTGACGGCGAACTGCTCCGGCGGCAGCGATTGCAATATGCCGACCTCGTGCTCGAGGTGGGCTTGCTGCGCGACGGCTTCCGTCGCGACGAGCGTACGCACGGTGAACTCGCGACCTTCGGCGTCGAGCGCTCGATACGTTGTCGCAGACCGCGGCGATGCAGTTGCTTCTCGAGACGATACCGACCGGCCAACGGCGCACCGTCGCCCCAAAGCAACGTCGACGGATCGCGCGCGGCATCGTCGGACGGACGGATCATGTGGGAGGTTCACCGACGGGGATTACGCCGCTCACAAGGAGTTCGGCGTCGGACTTGCATCCCGTTCGCGAAGATGGCGCAGTGCGCAAGGCCGTAAGAAAGCCTAGGTTAGAGCTTGCGCAACGTCGGCCGATTCAGAAGTTTGGCCGCCTGAAAGAAGGGCGGCCGATCGGACGATTTTCGACCACTAGTTGCCGGTCGTGGCGAGCTGCAGCAACGTTTTTTCTTCCGGCGCTTCGCTGCCGAGGTGGCGGCGAATTTCGATAAACCGTTGCTCGTTCTCAAGGAACGCGTCGACGATTTCCGGATCGAAGTGCTTGCCGTTGCCTTCGAGAATGATGTTCTTGGCGACTTCGTGACTGTACGCCGGCTTGTAAACCCGCGCCGTGGTGAGCGCGTCGTAGACGTCGGCCAAGGCGACGATGCGACCGCAAAGCGGGATTTCCTCTCCGCGCAACCCGTTCGGGTAGCCGGAGCCGTCGAATTTCTCGTGGTGCGTGAACGCGATGTCGCGAGCCATCTGCAAGTATTTCGCTCGCGGATGGGCGGCGGCCGCGGCGCTCAACGTTTCACCGCCGATCACCGAGTGCATCTTCATCACGTTGAATTCTTCCGGCGTCAGGCGTCCCGGCTTGAGCAAAATGCTGTCCGGAATGCCGACCTTGCCGATGTCATGCAGCGGGCTCGTCATGTAGAGCAGTTGCACGTACATGCCGTCGATCAAGTCGGCATGCCGACCCGATTTGCAGAGCGACTGCCCGAGCACGCGGCAGTATTCGCGAATGCGTTCGAGGTGCGCACCGGTTTCCGGATCGCGAGCTTCCGCCAGTTTCGCCAGGCTGAAGATCACCAGATCGCGGCTTTCGAGCGACAAGATTCGCTCGGCCACGCGCAACCGAACTTCGAGTTCGTCCGGATCGACCGGCTTGGAAAGAAACTCATCGGCTCCGGCGCGCAGACCTTCGACAAGATTCGAAGTGCCGGTGCGGGCGGTGAGCAGAATGAAATACGTATAGCTGATCGAAACGCGGCGGCGGACTTCGCGGCACAAATCGAGCCCGCTGAGTTCAGGCATTTCCCAATCGGAAATGACCAATTGGAATTGACCCGAGCGCAGAGCTTCCAGCGCCGCACGACCATCCGAAGTGCGCGTCACTTCATAGCCGAAGTACTGCAGCGCATTGTCCAAAAGGTCGAGCGCATCGCGATCGTCTTCGGCGATCAGCACGCGCATCGGAGCGGCGCCGGGCTCTAACATGGTTACCGTTGCACCTTTCGCGAAAACGTCAGACGCGCTTGTTGAAACCGCTGCCAAGCCGCCGTGATGTCGTTGAGACATTGCGCGACGGCGGGAAACCGGCCTTCGCGTGCGGCTCCGTCCATGCGCACGGCAATCGCTTGCAGTTCCGGAGCCGAGACGTTGGCGGTCGTCCCTTTGAATTGGTGCGCCAAGCGAGCGAGCCGGGGAACGTCGCCGGCCGCGAGCGAATCATGGATCGCGACAAGTTCCTTCGGAACGCGTTCTTCGAAACTAGATAGCAGGCGCTCGACGAGTTCGAGCTTGCCCATACATCGCCGTACGAGTTGCGGATAGTCGAGCGGAGTCGGATGCTCCGCCGCAGCAGTAGCTGCGGGGCACGCCTTCTTGCAGACTTCGGCGCCGACGCCGTTCGGCGCAGGAGCGCTCGGCATGCACGGCTGTTCGAGTTCAAGAAGCGACGACATACGTGACTTCAGTACGATGACCAACGTAAGGGGCAATGACCTGGGGGCGTGAACGCCCCTCGATCCCGCATTGGAACCGTATGTCGTCTGCCCGCCGTGTCAATTCGCACAGCGACGCGTTGCCGCACAAAACGTAGCGATTTCCCGTGAAAGCGCCGCATAAACGGCGAGATTGCTACACGCAGCATAACTCACTTCGGGAATGCGAAACTATACGCCACATGTGGCCGTTTGCTGCGCAAAACCGCAGATTTCGCAGGAGATTTACGTCGTGGAAGGCTGAGAGAAGAATCGAGCCGGATTGTCACACAAGCTCTAACGACGACGCGCGCGGGCTCCGATAGAGACGAATGCCCCTAAGGTTTCTCCGCGCATTCTCGAGGAACGGAAGCCTCGTATGAACGACAACCGCTTGGCCTACGGTGCGCCGACGAGCGCATTGGCCCGCAAAGTCTGCCCAACCCGCACATTCGTCATCGCTGCGGTGTTCGGCTTGGTTGCAGCTTCAGCAGGCTCGACCCGCGCGCAGGGCATCTTTCTGCCGTTCGTGGGCCCGACGAATCAATCGTTCGGCGGCGTCGGCGTCGCGGCACCGATCGACTCCATTGGTGCGCTGGCGACAAATCCTGCGACGATTTCGGGAGTGCAATCGTCCGAAGTTGCGTTCGGCCTCGGCCTGGCGCTACCGACGACGCATCTCTCGTCGACCGTCGGCGCGAATGCTTTCGGGCCGGGTTTGCCGCCGGTGCAGCTTTCCGGCACTCAGGGAGGCGAGCCCGGCGTTTGCGCCGTTCCGACCATCGGTTTCGTTCACCGCAATACCGGCTCACCGTGGTCGATCGGATTGGGCATCTACGGCATCGGCGGCTTCAGCGCCAACTACGCCGCCACGACGACCAACCCGATCACCATGCCGCAAGGCACCGCCGCCACGGGCGGACTCGGCGGACTCGGTCGCATTCATGCCAAAGTGGAGCTGTACCAAGTTGCGCCGACGATTTCCTACGCACTCAGCGACAAGTTCTCCGTCGGCGTGTCGCCGCTCTTGACGATGGCCAACTTCAGCGCGTCTCCGTTCTTCCTCGGACCTCCGAACGACGCCGACGGCGACGGCTTCTTTCGCTACGGCCCCGGCGACGGTGCGCGTACGGCTTTCGGCGGCGGCTTCCAACTGGGCGCGTACTACATCACGGAAGGTAATTTCCGTTACGGCGTTAGCTACAAGAGCCCGCAGTGGATGGAACCGTTTCGCGTCAACTCGCAAGACGAACTCGGCATGCCGCTGCTCTTCAAATACAACTTCGATCTGCCGTCGACGACGTCGTTCGGCATTTCCTACTCCGGCGTCGAGCGCCGGCTCGCGGCGCTCGACGTGCGGTATCTCGACTACGCCAATAGCGACGGTTTCGGCCCCGTCGGATTTCTGCCGAACGCGGCGGTCGCCGGGCTTGGCTGGAAGAGCATCTTCAACATTGCGACCGGCTTGCAATGGGAAGCCACGGATCGCTTGACGCTCCGCACCGGCTACTCGTTTAACGAGAACCCGATCTCCAGCAGCGTGGCGTTTTACAACGTGAAGTCGTCGCTGATCATTCAGCATTGGTTGAGCTTCGGCGCGACGTATCGCTGGAACTCGCGCGTGTCGTCGACCGTCGCCTATACGCACGGCTTTGAAAACGAAATCACCGGCCCGATGTACGCTCCCGGCGTCGGTCCGGTGCCGGGCACCAGCGTGACGGAACGCATTTCTGGCGACGTGCTGAACGCCGGCGTCACGGTCAACTTCTAAAACTAGCCGCGGCCCAACACCTGCGCCGCGGCGGCTTGGCCGCTCGTGATGCATTGCGGGACGCCGACGCCTCGGTAAGCGTTGCCCGCCAGGGCCAAGCCCGAATGCTGTTTCGCTCGGGCTTCGATCCGGTCGACCAATTCGACGTGGCCGAGGTGATACTGAGGCATCGCGCCGTGCCAGCGGACGACCGTTTCTTCTAGCGGCTCCCCTGCGACGCCGAGAATCTCACTAAGTTCACGAGCTACGGTTCGGCGAACTTCGGCATCGCTTGCCTCGACGAGATCGGGACGCATCGCGCCGCCGAGGAACGTGCGGATGATGACGCTTCCTTCCGGGGCCCGGCCGGGAAATTTGCGGCTGCTGAAACTGGCTGCGAGGATGTCGCGCCGTTCAACTTCGGGCACGACGAACCCGAACGCGTCGAGCGGATCCCGAATTTGTGCGAGCTTATAGCACCCGACGACAATCGTCGCGCCGGCGTATTCGATACGGCCGAGATCGTCAGAGAGCGTGCCGTCGACCGATTTCACAATACGCGCGGCCTGCGGTGCGTGCAGGGCGACAATGACCGCGTCGTACGCCTCCGGTGCAGCGCCATCCGTCGTCACGTGCCAAGTGGATGCATGGCGTTCCAGCTTCGTGACCGGCGCATTGAGGCGAACCACGCCGTTAGGCAACGCACCGACCAGCGCGGCAACGAGCCGCCCCATGCCCTCGCGCGGAGCCATAAATAAGCTGTATCGCGCCCCGCTGGCTTCGCGCCTGCGCCGAACCTTCGCGGCCGCCGGCCTTGCGCGCGGCCCGAATCAGGCTTCCGTACTTCGCTTCCTGTTCGATGAACCGCGGAAGTGCGGTGCGCATACTGAGTTTCGTCGGATCGGCAGTGAAAATGCCCGATACCAGCGGTTGCACAAGTCGCTCGTATGCCTCGCGACCGACACGTCGCACGGCAAACGATTCCAAGCTCTCGTCCGCCTCGTCGCGCCGCGGCGGCACCCAAAGTTCTCGCAATGCGCGAAGCTTGCCGCCCCAACTCAGCAGCGGTGATTTCACCAACGGCCAGGTTTGCGACGGGGTCATCAGCTGAAAGCCCTCGGGCACGCGATGCAGCCGGCCGCGAAACAGAATCATCGCCCGGCGGCGGGCGGCATCGGTCGGCAGCAGTTCGTCCTCGATGCCGAGTTCGCGACAAAGCTCAACGGCCCCCGGCACGTTTGTTACAAAGTTGTCGGCCGATTTCTCAATGAGGAATTCGCCAAGCTGCTCCGTTTGCAGAATGCCGCCGAGTCGATCGGAGGCCTCGTACAGCGTGACCTGCAGCGAAGGGTCGAGCTTGAGAAGGCGATGCGCCGCGGCGAGCCCGCTGATACCGCCGCCGATAACGGCGACTCGTTTAGAAGTTGCGGTGCTCATGCACGGTCTCGACCAGCGCAATGACGTTCTCCACCGGCGTGTGCTGGTAGATACCGTGTCCGAGATTAAAAATGTGGCCCGGTCGGCCGCCGGCTTGCTTGAGCACTTCGCGCGCACGTTCGCGAATGTGCTCCGGCGTGCTGAGCAACACCAGCGGTTCAAGATTGCCTTGTACGCCCCGGTCGTGACCGACGGTCGCCCAAGCTTCGTCGAGCCGTACGCGCCAATCGACGCCGATCACCGCACCGCCGGCCTCGGCGTAGAGCGGCAAAAGCGCAGGATTGCCCGTGCCGAAATTCAGCACCGGCGTGCCCGGCGTGATGCCTTGAATAATCCAACGCACATACGGCAGCACGTACTTACGATAATCTTCCGGTCCCAGGCACCCGACCCAACTATCAAAAAGCTGCACGGCCTGCGCACCGCCGGCGATTTGACCGTTGAGGTATTTGGTGATGCTCTTGGCGAGCTTGGTCATCAGTTCGTCCCACGCCTTCGGCTCACGATACATCAGAGCCTTGGTATGGACGTAATTGCGGCTCCCGCCCCCTTCGATGATGTAGCTGGCGAGCGTAAACGGCGCGCCGGCGAAACCGATCACCGGGATATGGCCCGGCAAACCAGCACGAGTCTGGCGTACCGTTTCAACGACGAATTCAAGCTGCTCAAGGTTGCGCAATTCGTCAATCCGCTCAACGTCGCGCGCCTCGCGTACCGGGTTGTGGATGACCGGGCCTTCACCTTGAGCGAACTCCAGATCGACCCCCATCGGTTCCAGCATCGGCAGCAGATCGGAGAAGATGATCGCTGCGTCAACCCCGAGGCGATTCACGGCCGTGATCATCACCTCGTGCAGAGCGCCGGATTCTTACAGAGTTCGAGGAACGTGGTCTTCGCGCGCACCTCTCGATATTCCTGCATGTAGCGTCCGGCCTGACGCATGAGCCACACCGGCGTGCGCTCGCACGGTTCGCGACGGCAAGCTCGCATAAACGGCGTGTCGTACCAGGGAGCGTTCTTATCGGCCGCGGCCTGCAGGGCGTCCGCCGTTTGCGTTTTGACGTTCGCGATGATATTCGGCTTTGCCGCATCAGCACCGGCGTCAGCGGCTCCCGTCTGTTTCGCCAAAGTACCGCCCGCCTTCCGCCGTGCGATCAATTGCGGCGCATGCTCCGCCGCGGCTTGGACAAGGTGCCCCATCTTGCCGTGCTGCGGCTCGACGTCGACGCGCACGTCGTTGTCGTCGAGCGATTCGCTGGTCGTCGGACCGATCGACGCGACGATCGTCCGATCGAGCCCGTCGCGCACGGCATCGCCGAGCCCGAGGCGTTCGGCCATTCGCAGCAAGTTGATCACCTGATGGGCCGAAGTGAACATGACGACGTCGAGTTCGCCTGCGGCAAGCTTGCGAATGTTGGCTTCGAGCGGGCCGGTATCGAGCGGAAAGTCGTAGCTGTACACCTTCACGGTACGTACCGTGGCGCCGCGAGCTTCCAAACCGGCCGTCAGGCTGACGTTCGGCTTACCGTATTCCTGCACTCCCACGACTTGCCCGGCCACCGGAACGCCGCCATCGATTACGCCCAGCACTTCGCGCCAGGTGTTCGGTTCCGGCGCTCGATGTTTCGGCGCAATACCCCATTCGCGCAAGACGGCCGTGGGTTTCGGGCCGCGAGCGATCGTGGTGACGTCGCTCAGCGCGTCGATGAAGCGTTGTTTGTCGACGTGGCGTTCAATCTGTGCGACCAAATGCTTAGTGCCGACGCCGGTCATCAGCACGACGATGTCGATTTCACCGTGGATCACGCGATTCGCAAAATCGACGGCGTCGGGATTGCTCTCGAGCCCCACTTCACGCAGCGACGGAGAAACCGACGGCACGCCGCCGAAGCGCTCGATGAGCCGCGCAATTTCTTCGGCCCTTCGGCTTTCGAACGCGCCGACACGAAGGCCGCCGAAATGCGCCGTGGATTTGCTCGATTCTGCTTCGCTCACGCTGATCTCGCTTTGCTTGCGCTCGGGTCGCCCGGGCCGGTCGCCGAACCTTCCAAGGCGGCGACGCGGCGACCACTTTGCCATGCTAATCGTCGCGGCGCGAGTTAAAAAGTGGGCTGCGACGGACCGACGGCTCTGATACGATAAATTGTTCGGCGACTTTGCCGACTTCCCCGCCTTACCTCGCCCCTCCGATCTCATCCGCCGCGACACGCTTGCGGCTTGCGCCATGACGAACTCCGCTCCCGCGATTTACGATGAACTCTCGCAAGCATTGCAATCCGGCGGCGTGGACGCGGCGCTCGACAAGCTGGCGGCGCATCTGAAAGGTGCGCATCAGTATCACGATTTGTTCGACGTCCGCTTGATGCAAGCTCGCCGCAAGGCCGGCCAGCCGATCATTTGGACCAAGACGATGGAAGACCTGCCGGAGCCGGCTCGTACGCAGGTGGAAGACGCTTCTCTGGAAGCGTGCCGCGAAGTCGGCCGCGGCTTGCTGTCTGTCGGCCGCATTCGCGAAGCGTGGATGTACCTGCGGCCGACGGGCGACAAAGCTACGGTTGCAAAGGAGTTGGAAGCCCTCGTGCAGGAAGACGAAAGCTTGGCGGAAGACGTGATCGACATCGCGCTCAACGAAGGCGTGAACCCGCGGCTCGGCTTTCAGCTCATGCTCGAAAGTTACGGGCTGTGCAACTGCGTGACGACGTACGATTCATCGATGCATCAGCGCCCCAAGGCGGATCGCGTCGCCGTAGCCGGGTTGCTCGTCGATTTCATTCACGACGAGCTGCTGACGAACGTTCGCGACGACATCGCGCGGCAGCAAGGTTCGCAACCGGCCGAAACGACTCTGGCCGAACTTGTGCGCGAGCGCGAGTGGCTTTTCGAAAACGACAACTATCACACCGACGCCACACACCTACAAGCGATCGTTCGATTTGCGATCGTGCTCGACGACCCGGCGATGCTGCGTAAGGCGATCGACCTGTGCGCCTACGGCAAGCACCTGAGTACGTCGTATCAGTTTCCGGGCCGGTCGCCGTTCAACGATGTCTACCTGCACCATGAGCTTTACTTCAAGGCTTTGTTAGGCGAACAGGTCGAAGAGGCGTTGGCCTATTTCAAAGAGCAGGCCGAGGCGGCCGCCGACGATCAGGACAAGGCTCCCGTGGAAGTGTACTTGTCGCTCCTGGCCCGCACCGGCCGAACGGCCGAAGCCATGGACGCCACGGCCACGATGCTCCCACCCGGTAAACGTCAAACCGACTTGGCGCCGACGCTGCAAGAGCTTGCGCAACAATCGGGCGAATACGACCGTCTGGCCAAGCTCAGCCGCGACCGCGGCGACCTGCTGGCCTTCGCCGCGGCGCTGACCGGCGCGAAATGATCGACTCATGACCTTTCTGCTGGGCCCGATCGTCGTGCTGGTGTTCTTCGGCGCGATGGAGGCGGTTTCGCGGTTGTTAGGCGTTCCGTTGTCGCTCTTCGGCGCTCGGTGCGGTGCTGCGGCAAACCGATTCTCCGCGGCTACAACGTCGTCAGGCGCTGACCATGCTGCTGCTCGTCGCCGGCATACTTTTGCTCGGCGGCGGCACCATTTACTTGGCCGCCGGGTATATCACTCGGACGATTCTGACCTGCACCGTCGGCGGCGGCCTGCTCCTCACCACGGCCGGCAGCTTCGGCGCTCGCACGCTTCGAGCCATCGGTCGCGCGGCGAAGAGTCAAGCGAGCGATGATACTCCGCCGTCAAAACGTTAAACCGCAGCAACAATCGGTGTCCCTTCATGCTTCGGGGGCTCGATGCGTTGCCGAACGCCCGCTCGGCACGCATACTGAGAACACCCCGCAAGAAACCCGGGCAAGCGGCAACCGTAACGCACCTGGTGTGCCACTGGTGGCTTGCCCACCAGTGCCGGAATCAACGTCCTTGAAAAACACTGGTGGACAAGCCACCAGTGGCACCCGTAGTCCTAACAACAGCAATAATGTCATCTCCAAGCCGCACCGCAGCCGTCGATGATGCCGACCTGTCCGGTCGGACGCTCGGCGATTTCAAGTTGCTGCGTCGGCTCGGTCGCGGAGCGATGGCCGAAGTCTATCTGGCCGAGCAGCAGAAGCTCCGTCGTCAGGTGGCCTTCAAAGTGTTGAAGAACAATCTGGCCGGCGACGCCACGTACGTCGCCCGCTTTCAAAACGAAGCGATGGCCGCGGCGGCGCTGGTCGCACGCGAACATCGTACAGATTTACGAAGTCGGCCATGCCGACGGCCTGCACTACATCGCGCAGGAATACGTGCAGGGGATGAACCTGCGCGAATGGCTGCAGCGCAACGGTCCGCCGGATGCGCCGCTGGCCGTCGCCGTCATGCGGCAGACCGCCTCGGCCCTGCACAAAGCCGCGCAACAGGGCATCGTGCATCGCGACATCAAGCCCGAGAACATCATGCTCTCGACGTCGGGCGAAGTGAAAGTCGCCGACTTCGGGCTGGCTCGCATCGGTCGCGACGACGACGCACTGCATCTCACGCAAGTCGGCGTGACGATGGGTACGCCGCTCTACATGAGTCCCGAACAGGTTGAAGGAAAAGATCTCGACCCGCGCAGTGATCTCTACAGCTTCGGCGTGAGTTGCTACCACATGCTGGCCGGCCGCCCTCCATTCGAAGGCGAAACGCGTGCTCGCCGTGGCCGTGCAACATTTGAAGACTCAAGCCCGCAGCCTCGAACAACTGCGGCCCGATCTGCCGGCCGAGCTCTGCCGCATCGTCGAACGCCTGATGCAGAAGAAGCCGAGCGATCGCTATGTCGGCGTTCGCGACGTTCTCCGCGACCTGCGGGCTTTGAACATCGCGGCGGCCGACGATGATGCGGCGTGGACGCAAGGGCTCGACGAGCAAACCGCTCTGGAACTCAGCGTGACCGGCGGCCTGCAGAGTGCGACTCGGCAACTCGATGCCGTGATGAAGACGCAGGCGGTGGTATTGCGCAAGCAGGAGTCGTGGTACAGACCAATCGTCGTGGGCGCAGTCGCGGCGTTCGGCATTGGCGCGGCCCTGGCTTTGTTGAGAGCTTATACAGAACCGTCGCTGCTGGAGGCCGCTGCGGAAACTTCGTCGGCCGCGCCGGGGGCCGTTACTCGTAAAGATACGGCGGAAGCGCAACTCGCCTCCGCGCTCTGGCCCGGGCCCGATATGGAAGCTCGGCTGCTCGCGGTTGAACACTATTATCCCGGCGACGCCTACCATGTGCAGCGAGCCAAGCAGGAGTTGGCCCGCATGTATTGGCACGACGGCCGGCTAGACGAAGCTCTGACGCTGTTCCAAGAGTTCGAAAAGATGCTGGCCGAGGAGTATCAGGCCTTCGGACTGGCCGGCGAGAGCTTGGTATACACAAAGCGCGAAGAGGTCGACAAAGCGGCCGAGGCCATCGGACGGATTCAGCTCAAGAATTCGTGGCACCTGCTCGACGGTCGCATGCAGCAAGAGATGCAGTATGCCGTAACGGCCAACCGCAAAGCGTTGGCCGCGCGCAATGCTCTGCCGACGACTCCGCAAACCACGATTCCACGCCAACCCAACGGCGAAGCTCAAGTGAACTTCGCGCGGATGCAGCTCGACGACAAAGCTCGCGAAGAAGCGCTGAACGCCGTGCGACTTCACTTCCCTGATGATGAGGATGCGACGGATGATGCTCGCCAAGAATTGGCGCTGCTATATCTCCAGCAAGATCGACTCCGTTCGGCTCTGCCGATCTTCTTCGAATTCGCCGCCTTGCCGCCGTCGCGCCGTGAAGATAGAGCATTCGGACTTGCCGGCGAAGCGGTCGTGCTGGCCCGACAAGGCGAGCAGCGTGAAGCGGCGCAAGCGCTCGAACGCATCGACGCAATCAATACGACGCTCGACCCTCGACTCGCGCGCAACTCACGCAAGTGCTCCCTGACTTGCTGACAAGTCTCGATCCGGCGAAAGCCGCCGACTGGGGCACTTGGCTTGGAAGACAACGCTGAAGCATCTGAGATGGCTCTCGCGAGGTCGGTGCGTGCGCCGCCCGACAGAGCAACTTTGCGGCAACGTCCGCATCTGATGCAATCAGCCGCAGACACAGCGGCATCGGCCCCTTGAACCCCCGCCCCTAGCCGACTATAAAAACAAGTCTGCCTCGCCCCTATCGTCTAGAGGCCTAGGACGTCGGGTTCTCAGTCCGAAAACCGGGGTTCGAATCCCCGTAGGGGTACTGAACGTTTGTGCACTATGTCGCGTAGCGACGTAAGTGCTTGCAACATTAGGGAACTCGGATCGCCTGTCATTTCGACATGCGGTGCAGTTCGAGTTGATGCGGTGCAATACTGCGTCGCTTTTTGCAGCGCCCCCTCTTCAAGCGCTGCACTTTCCTCCACGACTTTACCTTCGATCGGCTCGGCCGTCGGCGTGCCTTCCTTGCCGCGAATTGCACGGGCGAAATGGTCGTCCGTGATCTGTAGGTAGTGCTTCTGAGCAACCGACTCACTGTTGCCGATCCAGGCGACGACAACGTGAGCCGGGAACGACTCCATGAGCTCCGTCTCGCGCGTGCTTCGCAGGTTTTGAAAGAGCTTCGGCCAGGGTTCGATCCCGGCCCGGCAGATGATCCGCTCGAACTGCGTTGAGAGATTCTGACGTACGGACCGATAACGTTGGATCACCCACTCGGCGCCCGGCTCGGCCTCGGCACCTGCTGCTTCAAGGAACGGCCGCAACTCGGGGAACATCGGGATCATCCGAAATTCCTTGCCCTCGATATGCTCCGTTTTCGGGCTTGGGACGCGGATGCGGTTGTTCTTGAAATCGACGTCCCGCCACCGAAGGCTCAACGTCTCGCTCGGGCATCGCAGCCCACCGAATCGGCTCAGCGCGACGATCAGGCGCCACTCCGCGTTCGGGCACGCGGCAAAGACCAACGCCATCGTGGCGAGGTCGATGAACCGCATCCGGGCGGTATTGGCTCGCACGGACGATGCCACCTCCGCGAACGGATTGAGGCTCACCAAATTGCGGCGACCGGCGGCCTTGAAGAACTGCTTTGCACGGCCGCAGTTACGGCGAACGGTATTCTCCGCCAAGCCCTTGCCTAGCAAGAAGCGGCGGAACACGTCTCCATCGGTCTGGACGAAGTCCTTCAGCCGTTTGTCCGCACCGAAGCACTCTATGAGCTTTTGGGCCGCCTCGCGCAATCGCAGCCGCGTGCGATCCTTGATGTCGGAACGCCCGTCGATGTAGTCATCGAGTAATTCCTTAAGAGCGATGAACTTACGGGCCTCGATAAGGCCGACGGCCGCGAGCTTGTCGCTCATACGCTTATCGAGGCCATCCACCCACTTCGACGTCTCTGCATCGGGTGGATTCCCGGCCGCTTTGGCCGATAGGAGCATCTCTATGCGGAATTTCACCTTCTCCGCATCTCTTTGGCTGGCTTTTCCGAGGCGAAGAGTTTGTCGCTTCCCGTCACCATCCGCAAACTGCACCGCCCGGTGACCGTTCGCCAACCGACTGATACTGGCCATGACCGCTCCTTCATCTACGGAACCGGAACCACACATTCTACCGGCGTCGATCGGTTCCGTTCGATGTACGCCTGGAGATCCTCCAGGGCATAACGAACAGCGCGTCCGATCCGCACCGACTTAATCTCTCCATTATTCGTGAGCGTCCAGAGGGTCCGCTCGCAAATCGAGAGTGCCTTCGACGCCTCCCGGGCCGTTAGAAGCAGCCGCGGTGGAAGTTGCTCGGTCTTCATGTATTCTCCCAAGGTTTGTGGTGACACGATGACTAGGGCGTTCGTTGCGGAGTGCCGGAAGTGGTCGCAACACCGGCCTCCCTCTGCTTCTTCCACTTCTTCAAAAGCGCGAGTTCATGTTCCGGGCAGACGACGGCCTTGAAGTTCTTGTGACTCAGGAACACCGTGTCGCCGGTCTTCTCGCACAGGGTGCATTGCTCCCCGCTGAACACCACTGTCGCCTTGCTTTCCGTTTTCTTTGTCTCGCTCATCGTTCTTCTCCTTTTGAGGTCTCCACGGAGGATCACGTCGATCCTGCGTTTCTGCATATCGAGCACAACGAGGGCAGATCCCGACGTTGATTCGATCGAACCACTTCGCGTTGCACATGTCGCAGACGAAATAGAAGCTCATTTGATCTCCGCCTGCTGGGCGTCCTCGAGCTTGTGACGGATTTCCTTTTCGCTGAACGGCGGGACGCATTTCGCGTTGTATTCCAGAATGGGGCCGATGGCCTGATCCATCGTCAGGCCTAACTGGAACATGCGGCAACAGGCGTAGAACATGACGTCCGACCCGCGTTGCCCCGTGACTGCCGGACGGTGCTTTGCGAGCCATCGACGAGCACGATCGACGAGTCGGAGTGGATCGGCTTCTCGGAATGCGGTGGACGTATGAGCCGCGTGCTTTTTTCGCTGAAACAGTTCATCCGGAAAATTCTTTAATTCGGTGATCGGCACGACTTCGGTGAGGGCGAGATAGCTGCCGTCCGTCGTGCGTGAACCGACGCCAACCACGTAGCCGTGCCATCCGCGCACGTCCCAGCCCTTGTTTTGTTCGTTGCGAACGATGTTCGTACCGTAGTAGTGCCGGCCGCCGCGCGGCGTCGCGATGATCGTCGTGATGCATTCGCGGAACTTCGACTCAAAGCGCACGATCAGCTCGTGGTGGTCGATATCGACGACACAGAAGTTGTTGGTCAGAACGCCGACGTTGAAACCATTCCGCACAGGCTGCGGATGCGTGAATGTCACGAATCCTTCAGGGGGCGGGGTCTTCACCATCGGCGGAAGTTCGAACGTGATGTAGCCGAACGGGTACATGGCCGAATGATGCTCCTAAGACGTTTTCTGAGAGCGGAGCGAGAGGGGCGAGTTGGTATCTCGCCCCCTCCCACTCCTGCGCTCGCTCGAACGGAGATTTCATGGTCGGACACTACTCTCAGTTCAGCGGATAACGAATCGAAGCGGAGCGATCGGCACTGCCATCCGGTGTTTCAAACCAGAGTTCAACAGACTTGGCTCCCTGCGGAATCGAAAGGAAAAACGACTCATCGGCTCGCTTCTGCGAAAAGTGTGCTTCGCCTCCGTCGATCGAAGCAGCCCACCATCGGCCGAGCGGCGGCTCTTTCATAACCAGTCCGTCCGCTTGTTTCGTAATCATCGCGTCGACCGGTGTGATAGCCGTGTCCTTTGCAGACGCGATGAGAAGCCACACCGCAAAAACGGCGAATGTTCCAAATACAATCTTGTCCGTGATACCGGAGCCCTTCGCCTTTACCGACGGTTCCTGTGTAGGGGCCTTCGGAGCTTGAACGTCGCCTTCCATATCTTTTTCACCATCTAAGACGAACCGCATGATTTCAGCCCTTTCAATGTGAGGACGTTACCGAAACAGAATTAGCAAACAGACGATCGCGACGAGAACGGCGATCATCGTGTTAGGTCGCGGCGTCGTGCCGACGTCGTCGACCGTTGACGTGTAACTCTTCTCCGTGTCCAGGTTGAGCTTCATGAGCAAGTCCTTTCGGTGTTGAAACGGTGATTGCAGGCTGTTGCTGTCCCAACGTGGGAAGCGCGAGCATCTGCGTTTTCAGAAAAACGATCGGATCGACGGGCAACTGAATCGGCATGACGAACACCATCTGCATGGCCGACATCGCCATCGGAACCGCGTACGGCAATTCCTCGGGCGTGCATTCCACTTCCAAACGCATTTTTTGGTGCATCTGCGGCATACGATCTCCTTGTGAAAAAAGTGTGGGGTGGGCAGGCACCCCTTTTGTTTCTCATCCATGCGACATGAGACTTTGGACGTAGGAGTCCACGTGGCTATTGAGCCGCTGTAGATGCGGCCAATCGAGATACCGGACCGTGCCGATGTCGACGTACTTCCAGTCCTTGCGGAGTTGGAAGCGAACCACGAGTTCGATCGAACCGTTGTTTGCCATGTTTTGGCCAATGACGGCCCGAAGGTCTCCTTCAGTGAATTCGGTGAACCACCGAGGGAAGTAGCGCTTCTTGCGAAGCCAGAAGAACAGTCTTTTCATTCGAAGGGTTGGGAAACGGGGAAGTAAAACCACGACACCGGGTGCGGTCTGTCTCGTACCTGCTACGAGGGTTTGAAGCCGTCCGGCTGACGACGTGGAGACGGTGAAGCTCATGAAAATCTGCTGACCAAATTGGGATCAGTAACGGGGGCGTCCTCGGCAGAAACTACAACCTCGAATTCGTTGCCGTCGAAGTCGTACATGACCCTGCTGCCGGAGACTTTGAAGAACGAGTGGGAGGCGATGCGCGCGGCACGAGTGCGTATCCCGTTCATGCGGGCCTCGGTCGGCGCCACGAACACCACCAGTTCCCTGGACGGGACGTAGTGCAGCATCCGTCGCTTCACCTGCCGGTAACCCTCGGTCGCTCGGTCTATCTCGAAGTGCATCGGCTTGCCCTTGATGAACACGGTTCCATCCGGCCGGATGTACCGATCGACGAACTTTCCTCTCTTCGAGGGGTACGGCCAGAGCATGTTCATTTCCGTCGTCAACATCACTTCGTGCTTCAGTTCTGTTTGCTTCGGATACCAGGTGCAGTAGACGTGCTCGGGTCTGCCTTCCTTATGCAACAAGAGCGTTCCGACGAGTTTCACTCGGCTGGCTTTTTTCTTGACGAGCGACGCAACACATCGCGCAAGACTTCGGAAGGAGTCGAACCCTTCTTCGATTCCGGTTGCTTGGAACCATTCGAAGATTTGCTGGGCGGTTGCGGGTCCGCATCCGAGGTAGGCTTCGAGGACTTCGCGTCGATGGTGATGATCGAAGGCCGGACGTATTCGGGCCGGGAATGGAGAGTTGCGAGGAACTCCGTCATCTGTCGCTCGGCGTCGTCCTTCCAGGGTCTCGGGATGTACGGGGTCTTGCACCATCGGACGTTTCCGTTGGAAATAGAGACGTATTCGGACATGCCCAATCGCATGATCCGGGAGGCAATCGACTTGAACTGATCTTCCAAGCCGAAGTAGTGCGTCGTGGATTCGGTGTCCTCGCGATACCGCGGAACCGATCGCCAGCCTTCCGACGTCGATTCGTTCATCGTCGGGTTTTCGCCGCTCATGCCCTTGGCGCGCGTGACGGTGTTGTAGGGCTCGTCGCTGAATCCCTCGTGGCGCTGGACAGTCCGCATATCGACGTGATGCACCTGATAGGGGTCGAGCGTACCTCCGGCCATTCGCGCGATGCCGTCAGCCGTGCTCCATTCCGCACAACGATGCCCGCGCACTTCCACGAACGAATTGAGCGCTTCCGCGTTCTCATCGGGATCTGCCAATAGCCGTATCGAGTGTGAAATGGCGATGTAATTGAGTCCGGCTTTCGGAAGCTGTTGAATCGCTTTCTTCTCCAGGCCAGAGAACAGATTGAATCCGCTGACTTCGTCGGCAACGATCAGCGTGGGGAATGGCTTTCCCGTCTCGATAAACTTCTTCCGGATGATCTGCATGGCCATCATCGAAAGCAGTCCGAGGTAGGTTGCGGTCGCGCGGGCAGATTGCCCGCCTTCGACGACAACAAGGCAGCGGTCTTCTAGGAGCTCTTCGAGAAGCCTCCCCTTGTCACTGCGTTGGCGGATTTGCAGATATGCGAACTTCTGGTCCATCAGCCTCCACAACGCGGCGAGCTCTCGCATCGCATTCGGCGAACGCGGGAAGGTCGTCCAGTAGCGGATCAGATCGGCGTCGTTGCAGGATTGCAGGAGCTCGTCGTACAGACGGTGCTGATATTTCCCAACGGCCAATAGGTGATCGATCGTCGTGTTGCACTCAGCGGAGAGCCATAGTTCGATCGCCTTCGTTGCCAACTCGATGACGAGAGGTTGCTGGTCGATCTGCTCCTTCCGATTTCGGCCGACAAGCTCAATGAGCGCATCGCGGAGCATTTCTCGCATCATCTGCTTTTCATACGGATCGAGACTGTCAGACTGAGCGAGCGAAATGAGCTGTAGGATGAAATGGGGATTGTCGAGCGAATCGAAAAATATGCGGTGTCCATGACCGCGTTCGATGCAGTGCTCGACGAACAGTGGCCCGTTCTCTCCAGCGTGCGGCAGAAGCAACAACATGCCCCCTCGATTGGAATCCGCCCAATCCAAGAGAGTCGGCAAGACGTCGTAGAATTTCCCCGATCTCGGTGCGCCACAGACCAGGAGACAGATGTAGAAGATCTGCGACGCGGTGAGACGATCGCGCGGCGCTTTGCTTTTCAAGAGCGAAAGCGTCGCGGGTTTCGGGAGTGCGAATGAAGTGAGCTTACGCATCGAAGTTGCCCTCGATGAACTTCATGATGCTTTCGTCAAGTTTTGCCCGAAGGCGCTTCTTCATCTCCTCGTCGATCGGGAGGTTGTCGATAACGAAACGCTGGAGCTGAATGGACGAGAAGAGTTCATCTGCTTCGTACTGTGCTTGCGCTTCCTTCGTACGCGGAGCGGGCTTCCGCTTCCCGAGCACGATCAGCTGTGCAACCGTTTCCAGTCGTCGCGTTTCTTCAGATTGCTTCAGTCGCTCAAGTGCGATTCTCTCTTGTTGCTCTTTGCTGCACCGGCGAAGCAATTCCCGATCTTGTGCACGACGGCGAATGCCAGGGAAAATCAACCCGGCAAGCCACGAATAGAAGGTCCACGCGACGGCGGGAATGAAGATGACTCCCGCGAAAACCCGCGTGTTTTCGTAGCAGGCAAAACTGAGAACGACACTCCAGAAGAGCGGTTGGCGTAGCACAGAAGCACTCCACAAATGTGAAGTGAGCTACTCAATAGAAGCTCACGGGTTAGTTACCCGTGGCGATCACCTGAGGAAAAATCCCGTGGGGCGTGCGGTACCTTCGCACAGCCCCACAGGTTTTTCTTGGTCCAATAGTTCCTGAGCAAGTGATGGGGACCGCTGAACCAAGGGGGTTGTGGATAGTAGCGATGTGGGTCGCGACGTATCCCTTCTTCTTCCCCGACTGCCCCTCGAACTCTTACCGATCCGGTCGCGGTTCTAACGGTTCCATCACTTCGGAACATTGGGACCTGTGGCTTTCGCCACGGTCCCATCACTTGCTGCTATTAGGAATAGCGAGTTCAAACGCGAAATCAAGAATCTGCGCCAGATTTTTATTCTGCGGGAGATTCTGAGAGTCGTTGCGCCTGGACAGACGCGCGTAACCTCCTTGCTGGACAAGCACTTCGCTTTGTCCATGGTCCTTAAAACCAAGGTTCTAGGAGGAAACATGACCAATTTGACTAGGGCGTCGAACGAATTGTTCAAACGCCCACCCGACGAGCGCTACGAATCGCTTCAAGCGCTCGCCGACTTTTGCCGCCAGCAGAAGCAAGGATCGCAAGATCGCTGGCACGCTCCCGCGACCGTCTCGGTTTTGGCCGACAACTTCACGTTGAAGGTCAACGCCGGAAACGACGGCTCGTTCCTCTGTAACGACTGGTCCTTTTCGCAGCTCTGCCGCATGGCGGGCGTCGCGAAGGACACGGTCAATCGGCTCTCCGCGTCAACCGCGAGCCTCGTGCTTGGCGAGACGCTGCCGATGGGCCAAAAGCCAGTCCAACTCCTGACGGAAGGCGACACGATCCGGTCCATCCACGGCACGCAGTACACGCGTCTGTGGAACCTCGATCTCGTCAATGTCCTGAAGGAATTCGCGACAGACTTCCAGCCTCCGCAGAAAGGAATGAACGGTGCAACGGGCCTTTACGCGTCGGACCGCGACATGTTCGGGTTCCTCATCGATCCGCTGGGCTGGGCCGAAATCGATGGAGAGGCCTTCGCTCCTGGTTTCTTCATTTGGAATTCAGAGGTTGGCTGCCGGACCCTCGGCATTCAGACTTTCTGGTTTCAAGCGGTTTGCCAGAACCACATCGTTTGGGACGCGACCGACGTGGTGGAATGGACGCGGAAGCACACTGCGAAGGTCGGAGATGGCCTTTCGGAGGTGCGAAGGATCATTGCTGGTCTTGTTGAGAAACGCGATCAGCGCAAGGACGGCTTTTATCGCGTCATCAAGAAAGCGATGGAGGCAAAGCTCGGCGACGATGCCGACAACGTTCTCAAGGAACTGACGAAGAAGGGATTCACCCGATCCGTCGCGAAACGAGCGTCTGAGATCGCAAAGCAAAGCGGGCGATTCACGATCTTTTCGATCGTCGATGCGCTGACCAGGATAAGCCAAGACACCGGCTTCGTCGGGGACCGTACGGAAGCGGACCAGAAGGCTAGTACGTTGCTTCGTCTGGCGACGTGACAGGTCGGAAATTTGCCCATCATCGGTAACGGCAGCAATGCTGTGACCAATCGCCTCGATCTAGGGATCGAGGCTTTCTTAAATACAAGTTGGGACGGGATCGAATGAACTGTCCCGTCCTTGCGCGAGCGACGTGTGGCTTGCCTCTCAGGCATCTCGCGTACCTCCATCACGATGTCACTTGGTGGCTCTGGCCGAAGGCGTGGGCTCGGAAATCGACCCCAATGAGCGGCCATCGCGATCCGGGCCTTTCGATTGAACAATCAGGACCAATCGGGATAATGAACGAGTCTGGGGAACAAATGGAGTGTGAGAAGTGGCGAAAAAGATCGAAAAGCTGGCATCGCTTAAGGATTTCTTGCCCGATGAACTGGGCGATTTGTCCGATCAGCAACGGGCGATTCCCCGGATCGCGAAGGATCGACGGCTTACCGCCCAGATTGAACGGATCCTCCCGGAGATTCCGACGACGCATCAACTCCGCCACGGCGACTCCCGGAAGATGAAATTGGAGCCGGAAAGCGTCCACCTCGTTGTGACGTCCCCGCCGTATTGGACCTTGAAGGAATACAACAAGGTCGACGGGCAACTCGGCTACATCGAAGACTACGAGAAGTTTCTGGCGGCAATCGAAAGCGTATGGGAGAAATGCTTCCACGCGCTCGTGCCCGGCGGCCGACTAATCTGCGTCGTCGGCGATGTCTGCCTGTCGCGGCGAAAGAACGGCGGCCGGCACATGGTTGTTCCTCTGCACGCCGGAATTCAGGTGCAATGTGCGAAGATCGGCTTTGACAATCTCGCTCCCATCATCTGGCACAAGATTTCGAACGCCCAATTTGAGGCCGCGGGAAACGGCAGCAGTTTTCTCGGCAAACCATACGAGCCGAATTCCGTCGTAAAAAACGACATCGAATTCATCTTGATGCAGCGGAAACACGGTGGGTACAGAGCCTCGGATTTGACGACTCGTATTCTCAGCGTCATCCCGGAAGACAGTCATCGCGAGTGGTTTCAGCAAATCTGGACGGGCGTGACAGGGGCTTCAACGAAGAATCATCCAGCGCCGTATCCGTTGTTGCTCGCGAAGCGGTTGATTCGCATGTTTTCGTTCGTTGGCGATACGGTGCTCGATCCGTTTCTTGGAACTGGAACGACGACTGTCGCTGCAGCGGAGTGTGGTCGGAACAGCATCGGCTACGAAGTGGATGCCGACTACTTGGCTCATGCGAAGAAACGCATCAAGAACGCGTCAAACGAGTTTTTCTCGTCGGCTACAGTGAGCTGAATCGTTCCGTGTATGCGCGGGCGATACTTTCGACGAATGTATCGTAGTGATCGCGCTCGCCGGGTTGCGGGGCGGGTGGCGCGTTAATCAATCCCGCCGGTTGCTGATTATCGCAATCGATGACGATCGTCGCAAAAGCGTCGAATCCCGGTTCGTCCAAACTCGAACGAATTGGCAATCCGCGAAGGTGATTGACCATGTTGGTCGCAGCGCGAGGCTGCGTATGGTTTGTCCATTCGAGAGCCGCACCTGGAATCTTCTGACGAAGAGGTGACACAAAGCGGTTCGCGATATTTACGACCGTTATGCCAGCCGCAATCGCATTGTTGTCGCCTGCGTGCACGATTGCGTGAGACGAGCTGAGTTCGTCAAAGATTCGCGGTTGCGATTTACTGTGCTCGGTCATGCAGGCTTTCGCCTCGCACGAGAAGATGACCTGCCGCATTGCTGCTTCGGCGATCGGAAAGCCGGGGAGCAAATCGACGACTGTATCGACGGGAAAACCGAGAGCAAGGTCGATAGTCTTGGTCTTGCTGCTTCGGGGCCACATGTATTCGACATTCACGCCATAGACAACTTTGCCAAGCCGCGCGTGCTCAGCGAGCAGTGGGCACGCATTCACAAGGTCTTCGACGACGAGTTTGCAAATGGCAATCGAGTGAGAATCGCTGCGTGGATGGTAGCGATACTCGTGACCGAGCTTTCGATCGACTTGCGTATTCTGCGTCATCCATTGGACGAAGTTCGCAGGCGCTAGATTGGGCATTCGTCAACCTTCGTTGACGACACGGCCGTGAGGCGTATTCTCGCCTCGGCGGATCGTATCGGAGCCAATTGGATGTTCCAGTTGCTCCCGACGAGAACCAGTCTCCCCAGACCTCTCGACGGGAACGGACGATCCGCCATTGTCCTCGCCAGCCGTTGCACGGCAAGGGCGGTATGGAACTAGAGTACGATTCGTTCGATTTCATCGAGTGTGATTTCATCCCGCGTACGATCGTAGAGTTTTGTCGTGCGCGGGGACTCGTGCGCCGCGATCTGTTGGGCGTGCTCAAGCGTTCCGCCATTAAGCATGTATGCGGTTATTCCCGTCGCACGGAAGCTGTGGCAACAGACGGCTTCGGGAAGTGGTAAACCACGGCATCGCCGTTGAACCATCGCGAGCGCTTCGCGGCGCGTAAGTCTGCGCTCCGTCAGCTGACGGTGACGATTGACGGATCGGAAGAGGGGACTGCGGCGGTCGGCGCCGATGCGGCTCGACGCTAAGTAAACATCGAGAAATTCATCAAGCCGGTGATGCGCAGGAACCTCGTGAAATTTGCCGCCCTTCTCATGCAGCCGGATCCACCAACGCTTGCCGTCGGCGTAGTGATCTTCGATGTTCATGCCGAGCACGGCCGACACGCGGGCAAAGCTGTAGATCATCGTGGCGATGAGAGCTCGATCGCGTAGGCCGACGATGGTGTCGGTCTCAATCGAATCGAGAAGCAGTTTCGCCTGGTCCGGCGTGAGCACGGGCGTCTTGCCGCGTTTCACGACGTGCTTCGGACCGCGCACGCTTGCCGCCGGATTCATCGGCAGGATTTGCCCGACGACGAGCCAATCGCAGAGCATTCGTATCGCGGCGAGATGCTGTTTCACCGTCGGAGCCGACGCTTCGGTGCCGAGCTGCTCGATGTATGCCGCGACGAGAAAAGGGGAGAGAGCCTTGAGGCCGACCTTATGTTGCTCGCACCAATTGGAAAAGCGACGGATCGCACGTGCGTACGCTTCGCGCGTGTTCCGGTTCCGAATGTTTGCGGCGAGCCATTCAACGTAGCGGCGCCACGCATCGTTCCCGGCGTCAAGGATCAGAGACGGCACGGCCCCGTTGGCGAGTCGGCCGAGTTGACGATTGCCGGTGACGGTGATGTCGCGTATCACGCGCGACGGGGGTCAGAAGCTCCGATACTTCGGCAGTGCATAAAGGACGTTATGGGATATCGACAGAATGCCAACGTCTATCTCAAAAGACAATGTGATTCGTCATGACAATCGACGATCTGGCAAGGCAAACATACTTACTCGGGTTCAATCTTTGACAGTCGGTCGAGAAGCGCATTTGCCCAGTCTTCCGGCACGTCGAATTCGCCAACTTCGGTCGCCTGCCCGAGCGAGTTCAGGTGAAGCTGGATGATGTAGCACAGGAACAACCAGACCGGGTGCGTCGGTTCATTCGGGACGTGTTGTTTGATGTTCTGATAAACGCGGTCCCAAGCTGGCGGATGATGGCACGTTCGGAATTTGCCCGTGTGGATGTTGCGGGACGCACCCCAAAGAAATCCGAGACTGATGCCAAGAATCCGCTTGAGAAACCGATCGTCACGCGGGTCGAGTCCGTCAAGCAGCCAATCGGCGGACCAACGGTCGGCCTCTTTCTCCCACTCGACACGGATGCGGGCATGTTCGATGGCGTTCGGATCTTCTTCGGGCTTGAGACTCTCGTCCGGTTGCGGCAACTTTCGCGGATCATGGCCGCGATGAATGTGTCCGAGCTCGTGATGAAGAATGCTTCCGATCGCGCAGAGAAACAACTCATCTGCAGCGTTCTGAAGAGTGGTTTTCGATGAGGTAGGATTGGGATGAGGCAATTCTTCCGGCCACGGCAATTCGTAGGGCTCGCCCGTCGATAAGGAATGCTCGACTTCCACGGCCCATGAGAGCAACATCATGGCGGGAGCCACGACTGGGTCGGTGCTGAGGTCCGTGTCGCCCCCCTTTGAACCTGCGAGGAGTTTGCGAGTCAAAAATTCGTACAAACAGATGTACGCGTACGCCTGGGCCCACAAGCGTTCGAGCGCCCGAAGTCCAAGCGTGATCGTCTTGGTTGCATGATTTGCCTCGAACACCATGTCCGGTGAGTCGCCGTCAATGACGAACGTCACCTTGTATTCATCAATGAGTCGCTGAAGGTCCTTCGCCTTCTCAGGCGAAATGCGCTCCATCGATGGGATTAAGTATTTGTAGAGATGCTTGATCGGGCTACTCAAGTCAAAGATCCTCGTTCAATCGACTGGTTTCGCTCAAGATTTCTCGTCGTGGTAACAGCCCTGCCTACGACATTCTACAGGGCAGCCTTGCTCCATCGCCTCGGCCGAAGACCGACCGATTGCTCTTACCGCACTGCAGACATTCCGGATTCGACGTACAAGCCGTCGGCCGCCAAGCTCGCTCCCGCGGAAAATGCATCAGGTAACCGTCGCGCCGATCGGCGTCGTGCAAACCAAGGTAGCTGAAGAGGAAGTCATTTGCGGCCTGCGCACAGGCCAACGCATTGAGCGTGATGACGCTCGGCGCCGCGATCGCCGCGTCATCGACGTAAGCTTGGCGTCGCCGCTCTTCCGCGGAAAGAGCCTCTTGCTGCAGTTGGGCCGCCGAAATGAGCCCATTGCACTTCAGGCAACCGCCGTTGTCGTGCGGAGCGACGGGGCGTTCGGCAACGAAGACGTCCGTCACTTGTCCCGTGGCGGCGGCGACCGAGACCTTCGCGCACGACCTGGACGCCGGGGATCAGATACTGGTGAACGAGCGCGTTGAAAACCAGACGACTCTGCGCCGTATCGGCACACAGGAACAGATAGTCGCAGTCGCGCAGGGCGCGTGCCGTCTCGGCGTCCGTGATGTCGCCGATGATGGGCGTGTACCGAATCGCCGGGTTGGCGTTGCGGGCCACACGTTCGGCGATTCGTACCTTGTACCGCGCGAGACGTTCGCCGAGGGCCCGCAGCCACGCGTAGTCGCTCTTTAGCATCCACGGGAAGACATCCCACGGCCGCGAGCCGACGACGCGCGGCCGGTTGGTCGGGCTGAGCTTGTCGAAATCGACGGCGACGATTTCCCCGACGCCCAGGTGCGCCATCGATTCGTTGATGAGCGAGCCGGCGCCACCGAGCCCGATGATACCTACTTTCGCCGCCGACAGAATTGCCTGTCCAGCGGGGCCGAAGAGCATCGACTGCCGTTGGTAGGTCGGATCGACAAGCGGCGACGCCGACGGCGACGGATACATGCGACGATGCGTCGGCCCGACGACCGTCATACTCGACAACTCGTGCACGCCATCGCGCGTCCACACTTCGCCCGCAACGGCATTGCGGGCAAACACGAGCGCTCCGGCAGGTCCGGGATCGACGATGTCGAGAAGTGCGGGGTAGCCGCGGCGGTGGGATTCAAGATCGGTGTTCGAAAACGCAACCGAGTCGTGGCCGCCGTGGCAATGCACGGCGAAGTAAGCGAGCTTTTCGCGGGCACAATGGTTTGAGCACCGGGCCACGAAGTCCGCGGTCAACGCGCGATAGCCGTGGCGGCCGGGAACGTAGTCGATACCGTCGCGGGCGAGGAATACGTCGCGGGCCAGCAGCTGCACTCCCCTTTCGGTTCGCGACACGCCTGCGGCAATGACGGCGCCGTGCTCGTCGTTGTCGCCGGGGAACAGATGGTCGAGCAACGGCGCGAGCTGCGATTCGGTGATGCGGAAGGTGTAAGGTTTCATCGTGTGCGTAGCCATTCGAGTACCATTTGAAGTTTCGTTAGGGCAGTGTCCCGGTTGCCGTCCCAGTTGTTCGACTTGCGTGACAACATGGTGGACGGTTCCTTCCGAGACGGCGTTTCCCATTTTTGGTTGTCGGGATGGAACGCTTCGCCGAGCGGATTGCCGTCGACCCGTTTCAGGCCAGCTATCGTGTGGTGCGGATAGATTCCCGCCTCGGGGTACTGGAAGGTCAGGCGGAAGCCGATCCACGACGTGTTCGGCTCGTACTGCTTCCCAAGGAATAGATTCTGCACGGTGACATGGCGCCGCCGTCGCCGTCGGGCTCAACGTCGACGCGATGTCCCAGGAATGCCGTCCGAATGTCCTCGATCGCCGCCGCGACGGCGTCGGTCAGGTTAGGAGTTGTCATCGGGGGCCACGCAGCGGAAGGCTTCGCAGTCCTTGAGCACGAGCTTCTCATCGTCCGGGATCGCGGCGCTCAATCCCCCGTCGTCCAAGACGCGGTAGAGAACGAAACTCGTCTGGATGTTGACGCCCTGCTTGACCGCGGCCTCCTTGACGCCCAGACCGGTCTCGCGGCGGTGGTCAAAGCTCACCGGCTTGTTGTTGACCGTGATGGTTATGCTGCGCTTCTCGGTGCGGAACACCGGTCCGTCGCGGAACTCGATTTCCTCGGCGTCGCCGATCTCGTCGTCGATCGGAGATTCGTAGTCGCGCAGCAATTCGACGTTCGGCTTGAGGTCGAAGAGCCCACGCAAGCTGGAGCTCGTCTGCCACGGGTTCGTCGTTACTTCCCAATTGTCGTCGCAGACGAACGCCAGCTTCGGCTTGGCCGGAAACGTCGCGCGTGGTGGCATTCGCAGTCGTCGACAAGGCGGAACACGTTGCCTTCCGCGAGGTCGACCTCGGCATCGTCGGTGAAGCCGACATCGAACGGCGAGAGAAGGTCGCGAACCAACTTCTTTCCCGTGGCTCCTGCTTGGTGCAGGATGTCGCGGGCTTTGAGGACTTGCCGGGGCAAGTAGACGAGTTGGTCGCCGACGACGGCCGCCCATTTGGGGGATGCCTTTGTCGGTTTGGCGGGTCCCCCTTTGACAGGAGGCTCCGCGGCGGGTTGGGTGATCTGAATCATGATTCTGCTCCGGAATGATGTAAAACGAGGCGTTTTTGCCTCTACTCAAAATACTAGGGGCGGTCGCTTGATAAGTCAAGCATGCTTGATAGATCGAGAAAAACCCTAGCACGCTTGATGGATCTAGCGGCCGGGCGTAGAGTGGCGCCATGGGGCAGCACACCACTTTTGACACGGAGAAGCCGCGCATGGGTTCGCCAAATCCCCTTCCTGACCGAGGGGAGTTGGGCCAGTTTTTGTGGGACATTCGACAGGCCGCAGGGCTCCTGTCACTACGGGATGTCGAAGAGTTTTCAGGCAAGAAAGTGTCCAACGCGTACCTCAGCCAGATTGAGACGAAGAAGATCACCAAACCGTCGCCCGCGATCTTGCACGAGCTTGCAATCGTGTACGCGCCGCGACTGCCGCAGCAAACGACCGACGCAGACTTGTACCGACGCTTCATGGAATTGGCGGGCTACATTCGGCCTGTCGATGAATCCTCGACCGAACGCAAGGGACGGCTCCCGACGTTCGCGAAGGAAGAACTAACGGCGGAAGAGGAAGAGGAAATGATGAAGTACCTCGCCTTCCTCCGGATGCGCAAAGGGTCCAAATGAAACAGGATGACTGCACGCTGCCGGAGGAGTCCCTGCAGGCGATCCGCAAGCATGCGGATCTCCTGCTTCGCAAAGCGAGTGCGTACGGCCGTTTCCCGACGCCGATCAATGACTTGGTTCGCGGCGCGAACCTCAGATTGCCCGCGAATCGGCGCTCGCACGCATCGGACTCGACACGCTCTATAATCGGTTACCGAACTCGCTGAAGTTGATGCCCGACGCGCTCAAGCGGGCGGCGGCGAAAGTGATCGGCGTGCTCCACCGGCCGGATCGGATGATCCATCTCGATCCGACCTTGTACCCGAAAGCGCAAACTGTACGTGACGGCGCATGAAATCGCGAATGATTTCCTGCCCCATCAGCGCACGACCTATTCCGTGCTTGAAGACTCCGACACCGAGCTTGACCCCGAGACGCACGACCTGTTTGAACGCGAAGCCAACGTCTTTGCGAGCGAAGTGCTGTTTCAAGGATCGCACTTCACGACCGAGGCCGCGGACTTCGATCTTGCGATCAAAGTGCCCGTCGAACTGGCGAAGAAGTACGGGCCGTCGGTTTATTCCACGGCTCGACGGTACGTCTCGACGCACAGCGCTTCCTGCGCCCTCGTGGTGTTCAATCCGCCGCAGCAGCTAATCGGCGTCGGCGAGGTGATAACCTTGCGGCGCATTATCATGTCCCCGGCCTTCGAGAAGCAGTTTGGTCGACTGAACCTTGCGGACACCTGGGGCGATGGATCCTACTTCTACATCCATCGGCCGAAGAACAAGTTCACCGCGCCGGTACCCTGCAACATCATCGACGTGAACGGAGAGCAGCAAGTGTTCAGCGTCGAAGCGTTCAATACGACGCACCATATCCTCTTCTTGCTCAAGCCGTCGGCTCTCCTTCGAAGAGTCGGGTAGGCGGCAACACATTCCGCCAAGCAACGAAAGCGTCCGCGCTTGCGCTCGAACGACGCTCGTGAAACGATACGTTTCTCCGGTACATCGCCGGAGCCGCCTATGCGGTTCGTTCGTTTCTCTACAACAGGAGCGTTCGTCATGGCGAACAACTCGCCCGAGAAAGTCTTCCGAATCGGCCTCATCAATGCCTCGGTATTCGCGAATGTCATCGAGCCGAGGGAAGCGGGAGGCCAGAAGAAGACGATTCGAAGCGTCAACTTGCAGCGTCGGTATCAGGACGACGACGAGAATTGGCAGACCGCAACGAGCTTCCAACTGTCGGATCTGCCTGCCGCTATCCGCGTTCTGCAGCTTGCTCAACAGTACGTCGAGAGCGTCGAGGCGGATGTGACGCCGTAAAGAAACGACACCGCGTGCGCCAGAGGGCTGTCAGGACCATTGTTCGACAGCCCTCTTTTCGCTGTACGAACGACATGATCGTGGTTCATCCTGGTACAATGCGCGGATGCCGTGCGGGAAGTGTGACCCTGGTGATTTCATGCCACGTACAAAGTCCGGCGCCGTTCTGAGAATCCAATCGATGCCGACCCGTGAGCAAGAGCTGGCGAAAGATCCGCTACGCGACTTTCACGTATGGTGGCTGGATGCCTGCGAGGCGGATGTGACGGATCTGGAGCAGCGACTGGAATCGGCGAAGCGCGAGGAAGACCTCCAGGAATACCTAGAGCAACGTCCGATGTCGCTCGTGCAGCACCTGGGCGGCGGCCACGGCCGGTACGTCATCCCTCGAAAGCGGCTGGGTGCGGAGCACGTGACGGATTTCGTTATTGGGCATCGACACTCGGGAGGAAGCGAGTGGCAAGCGGTCGAGCTTGAAAGTCCCAAGAGCAAAATGTTCACGAAGGCGGGCGATCCCACCAAGGAACTCACACATGCCATTCGGCAAATAACCGATTGCGCGCATGGCTGCAGCGGAATCAGAACTATGCGGCACGCTCGCCTGCGGAATCCGGTCTCGGGCTAACCGACATTGTCGCCGATGTCCCTGGACTGATTCTGATAGGACGGCGTTCCGACAATGATCCGGCAAATAACGACCGTCGGCGCCAGCTTTCCAATACCTTGAAGATCGAGTTGCATTCGTTCGATTATCTCGTCGATCGCTGCCGGTGGGCGGCCGAAGCATGCAACGAGTTACGCGCTCGCTGGGCGGGCAAAGAATAACGGGCGGAGCCTAAAAGAGTTCCTGCTGCCGATTTGGAATGTCAGCGATCGAAGCAGATGGCGATGCCGACGGGCTTTCTGACGCCAGAGAGCTTCCATCTAATGCCGCCGTTTGTGCCTCCATGTTCGCGAGCCATCGAGGTACTTCAATAATGGTTGGGAGCTGCGCTGGCTCCTGGACCGTTGTCAGATTGTCGGCGTTCAGCAACTCCTGAGTCTTGTTTCGTAAGCGGGACGCGATCACAGGCACCGGCGTCTCCTCGGGCGAAACGTCCCGGATCACGCCGCGGCGGCGGCCATTGGGCGAGTCGTGAAAGAAATGGCCGACTCGATAGGCAAATGACGTCTCTCCCGTCAGGCTGTTGCCGCACACGACCCATCCGTACCGGCCGCGTAGCCCCAGATTGATCGCGGTCATGCGAGCAGCACGGGAATCCACGTCCTGGCCGACAAGTTCGACATGTGGATTTATCGACGATGCTTCCAGCAGCATTCGGCCAGAACCGCAAGAGGGATCGTTTATGTAAATCGGTTTGCCGGGTTCGGGACGTGCGTCGGGGTCGACCGTTACCTGCCGCCATGAGGCGGGTGAGGCTTTCGGGGGTGAAATACTGGCCCGCTTCTCCGTAGGAAATCGCCCCGACAAATAGATCTCCGATCACGTCGCCATCCGTGCTTTCCATCGCCATGACCAATTCGGCGAACATTTCCCCCATGAGATCACACCCGCGCTTGCCGGGCTTCCCGGCTTTGTGCCGTTCAATCATTGCGAGGTACTCGGCCTCTTTCGTCTCCGCCGCCAAGGCGCACACCATCGCGGTGAGCCAGTCCTCAAAAGCCATTCCCCTGCTGACCCCTGACCGCTGACTGAGGGCCTCCAATTGTTTGAACAGAGATTCAGACTCTCGATGGAAAAACTGTTCACGAGCTATGAAGTCAGGGGGAAAATGTGAAAAGAGTATACATGAGAAAACCCCCGCTATAGGAACGCTACAGCGGGGTGAAAAGGTGAAAGCGCGAAGGCTTCAAGTGGCAAGGTTCAGGATTTATCTGGAACGACCGACGACGCGAGGCCTAAAGTGTCGAAGCCGGTAAAATCGCCATAGCTGTCGACAACCAGCCCGTCCGGGTCATAGTGACCAACGAAGATACGTTCAACGACAAGCAATTTGTCCTGGCAACGGACATACACGTCCTGAAATAGGCGTTCTCCGCGCGTCAGCGAGTAGAGGATGACCATGTAGGTCATTTCGCAGGCAAACGGCACTTCTTCATTCGTAAGCGGCGAGGCCTGCTCCTCGTACTTCTTGCCACAGGACCCGGGAACCGGCTCCTTGCGGAGCAGGTACCACCGGACGCTCAATTTCTGGTCGTTGGCGAATGGCTCGCGTTTGTACCAGGTGTATCTGGAGAAGACGTCGTCGCCAGCAATTTTGCGAATCTCGTTCACCGATAGGGGCGCACCGGCGACGAGGACGTGGGTGTCCTTATATCGCTGAAGTGTTTCGTCGCTGAACGGAATCTCGGAAAGTAGCTGACGCTGCTCGTCGGTGTGACTGAATCCGTAGCCAGCCCGGACTTCTTCGATACCGAGGAAGTTCTTGCCCATGATGGCACGGGCGCAAGCCTGGCTGGGTGTGTCGGGAATGGAAACTGTAGACATGACAACTCCTTTGTCCCACGGGGACTATGGTATTCCCGAAGCGTTGGGGAGACGGCTTGTGCGGAAGAAATCCGCAGAAAGGCAAGCGCGGAAGGCACGGCGCGATGCGCTCGGTGCTTGCCTCGTGCTCTGAACCTTGCCGGTGCTGTGAAGTAGCACCGTTGACAGCGTAGCGCAGATGTTGTGAAAGCGCAACATAAAAACCCCCGCTGCAGGAACGCTACAGCGGGGTGAGAATTGCGAAGCGCGAAGGCTTCAAGTGGCAAGGTTCAGGAGTTCGGAAGAAGCACGGACGACGCCAGACCGATGCAGGAGTTGCAGCGGTCATTCCAGTAGTTGCCGACAATGAACCCGTCGGAACAGAAGTGGCCGACGTCGACGTGGTCACTGTCCGAGTCCTCGTCTCGACAACGCACATAAACATTCGGCAGCAGACGCCAGCGGTGTATGAGCCAGTAGAGGATGACCATGTAGCTGACCTCGCATGCGTATGGCACTTCCTCATTTTGAAGCAAAGAGACCTGATCATCGTATGTTCTATTGCAAGAGTCGGGCACCGGCTCCTTGCGGAGCAGATGCCAGCGGACGCTCGCCTTCCGGTGGTTGGCGAATGGCTCCTGGTTGTACCAGCTGGAATTGTCGAAGTAGTCGGCCGCAAGCTTACGAATTTCATTCACAGAGAGCGGCGCTCCGGCGACGAGCACATGCGTATTCTTGCGCTCGCGAAGCGTGGCTTCGGTGAAGGGGATGGTGGTAAGTTGCCACCTCTGTTCAGCGGTATACGTGATACCGAAACCAGCGTGCACTTCCTGAAGACCAAGGAAGTCCTTGCCCATAATGGCACGTGCGTGGGATTGGCTGGGGGTATCGGGAATCGAAACGGGTGGCATGGAAGCTCCTGTGTCGCGCGGGGACTATGGTATTCCCGACACGTCGGGGAAGACGGCTTGTGCGGAAGAAGATCCGCAGAGTGAGGCAAGCGCGGAAGGCACGGAGCGAGATGCACTCGGTGCTTGCCTCGTGGTCTGAACCTTGCCGGTGCTGTGAGAGAGCACCGTTGACAGAGTAGCGCAGATGTTGTGGGAGGCGCAACACTAAAAACCCCGCCGCAGGAACGCTACAGCGGGGTGAGTATGTGAAGCGCGAAGGCTTCAAATGGCAAGGTTCAGGACTTATCGGGAAGAACTGACGATGCGAGGCCAAGGTAGGAGCGTCGGTGATTGCCGCTACTGACACTTAGATTGATGGCACTTAAGTTGCCGACACAAACTAGTTTGTTCGCTCGTTCGCCTACCGACGTTAGATCTTGGCAGTTCACGTAAACGCCCTGCAGCAGGCGCTCGCGGTGCGTGCGCCAGTAGAGAATGACCATGTAGGTTATCTCGCAGGCAAACGGCACCCCTTCCGTAGGAGTGAGGAGCGCGGTCTGCTCCTGGTAGGTCTTGTTGCAGGACTCGGACACCGGCGACCTGCGGAGCAGATGCCATTGGGTACCTACCTTCTTGTCGTTGGCGAACGCCTCGCGCTGATACCAGTCGGTGTTCGAGAAGTCGCTCGTGGCAATCGTGCGGATCTCGTTCACGGAGAGCGGCGCACCGGCGACGAGGACGTGTGTGTCCTTGCACGCCTGGAGCGTCTCGTCGCTGAACGGGATCTCCGCGAGCTGATCGACTGGCAGGGCGATGGCGTAGCCCCTGCGGACTTCTTCGAGACCGAGGAAGTTTCGGCCCATGATGTGACGAGCACGGACCTGGCTGGGGGTATCGGGGATAAAAGGGTGCATGAAAGCTCCTATGTCCCAAGGGGATCTGAAACGTTCCCGACACGTCGGGGAAGACGGCTTGTGCGGAAGAAGATCCGCAGAGTGAGGCAAGCGCGGAAGGCACGGAGCAATGCGCTCGGTGCTTGCCTCGTGGTCTGAACCTTGCCGGTGCTGTGAGAGAGCACCGTTGACAGAGTAGCGCAGATGTTGTGGGAGCGCAACTATATGAAAACCCCCGCTGCAGGAACGCTACAGCGGGGTGGGAAAGATGAAGCGCGAACGCTTCAGGCTGGCAAGGTTCGGGACTTATCGGGAAGAACTGACGATGCGAGGCCAATATCTCTGACAGGGTACTTGCTACCATTCCACTCTCGTACAACGAGCTCATCACCCCCCATGAATTTGCCAACAATGACGCGTTTACCAGACTCTCTGTCTGCGCAGCACACGTGGATATTAGGTAATAGATTTTCGCGATACGTGCGATAATAGAGGAATACCAAATAAATCATCTCGCAAGCGAAGGGCACCTCCTCACCTTTCAGGAGTGCTGTCTGCTCCTTATAGGTTTTGTCGCAGGACCCCAGCAGTGCCCAATCACGGAGAAGATGCCAACGGACGCGCACCTTCCTGCGAGGATATGATTTATCGAGATAGAAGCCAAAATCCAGTCGCAAGAAATTCGTTTTCACAATTTTTCTCATCTCATTGAACGAAAGAGCTGCACCGGCGACGAGGACATGGGTGTCCTTATATCGCTGAAGTGTTTCGTCGCTGAACGGAATCTCGGAAAGTAGCTGACGCTGCTCGTCGGTGTGACTGAATCCGTAGCCAGCCCGGACTTCTTCGATACCGAGGAAGTTCTTGCCCATGATGCTGCGGGCAAGGGCCTGGCTGGGGGTATCGGGGATGGAAACTGTAGACATGACAACTCCTTTGTCCCACGGGGACTATGGTATTCCCGAAGCGTTGGGGAGACGGCTTGTGCGGAAGAAATCCGCAGAAAGGCAAGCGCGGAAGGCACGGCGCGATGCGCTCGGTGCTTGCCTCGTGAATCGAACCTTGCCGGTGCTGTGAAGTAGCACCGTTGACAGCGTAGCGCAGATGTTGTGAAAGCGCAACATAAAAACCCCCGCTGCAGGAACGCTACAGCGGGGTGAGAATTGCGAAGCGCGAAGGCTTCAAGATTGCAAGGCTCAGGCCTTCCGGCACCCAGCCAACCACACGTACCCGTGGCGGCAGTCATCCCAGAAGGTGCGAACCGCGCACGCGACCCCAGTGCACGTTGAGTATCACGCGGAGCTCGTCGGGGAGCACTTCGACACAGCGTGCCCATTCGGTGCCGAGCAGATCCTGTCCGGTCTGCTTCAGGCAGAAGAGTGCCGTGGCCACGAGCGCGGCCGGTGCGACCTCTTCGCCGTCGTGCAGCAACTGCTTCAGCTCGTTGAATTTCCTCCAGTTGCTATCGGGAATCGGCAGGCGGGCACGGTAGATCCCGGGGGTGAGCTTCTCATGGAAGAACGGATGTTCTTTGCACCAGTCATGATCCCCCATGAGGTTGTGGCGCAACGTTCGGAGATCCTGCAGGGACCAGGCGCCGACGCGAACGATCACTTCACCGGGGCCGGGATCGGGCAGAGGCTCGTCGCTTGCGGCGCCGAGACCGAGAATCGGAGCGGCATCGTAGGTGATGCCGGGTGGAAGATGGAGAGTGGACACGAAAGCTCCTTGTCCCACAGGGACTATGGTATTCCCGAAGCGTCAGGGAAGACGGCTTGTGCGGAAGAAATCCGCAGATGAGGCAAGCGCGGAAGGCACGGAGCGATGCGCTCGGTGCTTGCCTCGTGATCTGAACCTTGCCGGTGCTGTGAAGTAGCACCGTTGACAGCGTAGCGCAGATGTTGTGGGAGCGCAAGTAATTCGACGGTTTCACGGGGAAATGTGGGCCAGAATTGGCAAGGGGAAGCCAAAGAGGCGCATTCGTTCCCCCTCTTAGCCAACTACCTGCGCAATCTCTCGCTCTACTTGTGGCAGAGACGTTGCGTAGCGGCGTTGGGAGCGGCGTCGAATAATATCCGCGCACTGCGAATCGCCTTTTCTCTGCACGGACATTGTTCGAATCGAAAATGGATGATTCGGTTGACCATCAATGAGTAGTCGTAGATACGCCTCGTATCGCGGGACGGCGAGCAAATCAGCAACCGTCACGAGGCCGCCTAATTGCTCAGCAATCAACTCTGCATCCTGGTGCACAGACTTGAAACGTGAGAAGCGAACCGACGTTGCCAAAGACGGCTGCTGCGATCGACTCCTCCATCTTCACCAGATATTGATTGGCAAGCGTAAGGCAGAGCCGGTATTTCCGCGCTTCGGAAAGAATAGAGGCAAACGACTCCGTGGCGAACGACTGGAATTCATCAACGTAGAGAAAGAAATCCGGGCACTGCGACTCCTCAGCGTCAGCGCGGCTCATCGCCGCCAGTTGTATCGACGATACAAGCAGGGCACCCAGGAGATCGGACGCATCCTCCCCTATCCGTCCTTTGCTTAGGTTCACGATGAGCACCTGGCCGCAATCCATGATCGTTCGGAGGTTGATCGTCGATCTCGGCTGTCCCAGAATGTTTCGCAAGAGCGGACTCGACACGAAGTGGCCGACTTTGTTCTGCACTGGAGCGATGGCTTCGGCCTGCAGGCGCGCGGGCATTGCCGCGAACTCTCGCTGCCAAAATGCGCGAACGACCGGATCTTCGAGACGGGACACGAGGGAATCCCGGTACCGCGCGTCGCCCAGAAGTCGAGCGAGCGAGACGAGCGAGCTACCGGGGACTTCGAGGAGCGTCAGAACGCTGTTGCGCAGGATGTGTTCCATGCGCGGGCCCCACGAATCGGCATAGAGCTTTTTGAATGCGGTAAGAATGGAAGATGCCACCAGCGGGCGACGGTCGGGTAAGACGTCCGCGAGGGGATTGAACGCAACCGGATGCGCGTGATCTCCCGCATCGAACAATATGACGTCATTCGTCCGATACGACGGTACGGCTGCGAGCACGCTGTCCGCAAGATCGCCGTGAGGATCGACGAGGCAGCATCCTCGCCCGGCGACGATGTCTTCGCCGATGAGATTCTGTAGGAGCGTGCTTTTCCCCATGCCGGTCTTGCCGACGACGTAGAGGTGTCGCCGCCGATCGTCGCACCGGATTCCCACTGTTTGCTGCAGGTCCTGGAATGCCGTTCGTCCTAGAACGCGGTTCCCTCTTCCCGCTGTGGATTCGGCAGAGTGAGTGGCGGCGGGAGGCGGCGGTGCGTCGCAGTGTCGAGGGACGGTACTTCCAGATTAACGGTCGGCAGATGCCAAAGAGTCGCGAGCTCTCCTGCGGTGAGAAGGGAATCCCCGACTCGACTTCGAGAGCGGATGCTCGCCAGCGGGCTGACATGGAACGATGCGTGCTGCGGATCACTGAACTGCCCGAGCGCGGCAACAACTTCGCCGAGTTTCGCACGGGCACGCCGGGCAGTGGAGGCGGGACCGGATACGCTGAGCTGGATCTGCGACTCGAAGAGGCGCTGATCCAGCTTCTCAATCGTGACTTCGTCGCGTTGCTGCTCGCCTGTTTGTCGTGGTCCCGCCATTCGCACGGCAATACGAGCAACAGCCCGTTTCCATCGTCGTGCCAAGAAGCTCCAGGAGAGGAATGCGCACCGCCATACCGACGAATGGGCCAGGCGTGGACGCGATAATTGCCGGACTGCCCATTTTGCCGTCCGAACGCGGCGGGCTGCGGCGGGACGAATGGTAATCTCCAGGCATGTCCGCAACGGGTCGTGGTCCGCACCGGAGACTGCCGTCATGATGCCTCCCAACGGGTCCGCACTCAGGCGGGTTTGCGGGTCGACGAAGTCCGTGTACGAGCGAATGCACTGGATCGCCGGTCCCACGGTAAGCGTACGGAGCCAGAGCGTGTCTCCCGGACCTGGCGCGACCGATGCCTCTGCGACGCGCTCGATGCGCGCGGACGGATAGTGCGACAAGAGCTGCCCTTCGATGAGCGGGCGGAGCGAGTTTGGAAGTGCGATGAACAGCGTGACGCCTGTTTCACTACGCGCCATCTTCAGGGTCACGGTGTTGTCGCTGGTGATGCCCTCGTGGACAGCGCCCAGGGCCTGCTCCATGAAGAGGGGACCGCGATCGTTGAAGGCCGACGCGGTCACGCGCAGAAGCATTCCGACACGATACGCCCGTCAGGAAAGAAAGTCGCTAGTCGACGGTATCACGATCGTGGTGTTGTCGCTCTTCGGCCGCCGAGTTCAGGCTCGATCGCCACCTTGAGATACTGCTCTCTCTCGAACGTTAATCGAGGTTCGAAGGCGGATGAGAAATCCTTCTAAGACGCGCCTCTGAAGATCAAGTAGCGACAGATAAGGACACCAGTCTTCAGCCTCCAGCAACAACAGATCGTTTTCCGTTCTTAGAAAGTCAAGGCGCTGAATGCCTGCGATCGGATTCCAACGCACGAATGGTTCCGCCAACTTCAACTCACGTTCATCGGTGCATAGAATTCCAAATCCCAGCGACTCGTTCTTGTCCGCAGTGCATGAGAAAAGAAATCATCGACATAGAAGAACGAATACTCTGCAGAGAACTCGAGCTTTGGTTGAAGGATGTACTTTTCCCAATCAATCGTCCAAAGCTTTTCGGCCGATATTTCGAGAATCCCTTTACCGCTACCTCCAAACAGCGGCTTGGCCAAATAACTCTTTGCGTTAAACCGTTGCGCAGTTTCAGGTGTGCAAAAGCTGGGTATCACCGGGAAGTGTTTTTCATAGAGTTCAACAAGGTATCGCTTGCCCATGCGATCGCCCTTCCCGTCCGCATCATTGAGGTAGGGGATACCCTGCTGGGCAAACCAGACGTAGAGATCTTCGACTCGCTTCCGCAGTCCTTCTCTACCCCAGACATTGCGTATCAGAAAGAAGCAATCACGGTCGAAGTTAAATACCGCATCGTCGAAGAGGTCGACAACGATCGTCGATATATGTTCGCCTAGCAGCCTCACCAACGCGGTGTCTTCGGCTGCAGCGTCTGGGTCTTGAAGATTTGAGACAATAACAACATTCATAAGCCGCGGTTACGGCTGAACGTTACTCCGCATCACTGCGTAGAGTCAAAACAGCAGAATGCGGCGATGCGCTTCGAGTCTTCGCGCACACCTTTGAGGTGCGCGACGTAGCCATTCAATCATCCAGCGATCCGGCGACGGACACGCAGCTCGCGGATATCCAGCGACTCAACCTCGTCGTCCGTCAGATAGCGGAAGGATTGCGGCGGATGAAAGCCAGGAAGACGGTCGCGGAGTTCATCCAGGGGGAGCGGACTCGACAGACGCGTGACGTTTTTCACGCAAATGCCGGCGCCCGTCTCGGTCCCTGTGAAGTACGCGTTGAAGTCCTCTCGCGACACGGCAGCCTCATCACGCACTCGTTGCCACAGCAGAACGAGGGGGCCTGTGACAATTTTTTCGATCCATGAGACCGCTACGAGTGATTTGACCGGGACGGTCGCGTAGATCAGCAGCGGTGAACCCGCAGCGAGACGCGGCGCTCGGCGGCGAAGCTCGATCGTCTTCTCGCCGCTGAGAATCTTTTCGACGTACTTAGGATGAATGGAGAGCAACAGCCGCCGGTTCGGTTCGACGACAGGCTTCATAGATTTCATCGAATGCCTCGGAGGGAATCGCGGTCGGCGACTGCAGCGTCGTCTTCACATCGTGCCGTTTCAAAATCGCTTGGAAGTCCTGCCATTCCATCGGACTCGGGAACAGTTCCGTGTCGTGAAAACGGATCGCCATGATCGGCTTGTTGAGATCCTGCTTTGCGGTGTCGAAGACGTCGCTCCATTCGTACACTCCCAAACGACGGAAGCGCTTGAACAGGTCTTTCGGAAGGCCGACCGCAACCTCCAGGATGCGCGAGCACGCGCGAATCCTCATCGTGCCGTCGAACTTCCCCCTGCCGCTGACATACCAGAGGATGCGTCCTGGCGACGAGAGAACCCCCGGTTTAGCGGCACGATAATAAACGGACTCGGGATTCAGGGCCAGTTCAACTTCGGCGCCGAAAAGCCTCTGGCGAGCGAGGTTTTCATCGAAGAGGTGCTGGGCATAGTCGGGCCGGATCGGCACGACGAAACTGGGGATTCCGCCATCTCGGACCTTCGCGGGCCACACCACGTGTTCGATCGTTGAGGACGCGAGGGCGTCGGCGCCGTTTGTTTGCGATTCCACGAGTTGAATCAGCTGCTCGACCGCGGGACCGCCGACTTCCGTCGTGCGCACAATGGAACCAAGTTCCGCCGACAGTTCGGCCGCAGACCGGATACCCGGCACGACGAAACGTGTTCGGCCGCGGCTCGTTGCGATGAATGCCAAGTCATCGTACGCGGACTGCATTGCATCCGACGCGATGGGCTCGCTGACCGTGACGCATCCGCCCCCGTGTGTCGCGATTTCGTATGAGAGGCCCGACAGAATGGTCCGAATGAGGCTTCCCGTGTGCCGGTCCGAGCAAATGCGAAAAACCGGGACGTGCAACACGTGTGTGGGAAGAAGTTCCGTCACGTAGAACGCCCCCACGTCTTCCGCAACGCGGACAACCCAGCACGAGAATCGTTGCGGTTGTGCGAAATACGGCTGAAGCACTTCCCGAAGCGCGGATTTCTTCTCTCCGACATCGGTTGCCTGAATACAGGTGAGTAACGCATCGTCCGCCGCACTCACTCGCTGCCGGACAATCTTATTCGTACCAGCCACCTGGGACCGTTGGTAATCCCGCTCGTGCAACAGTTCGTCAATCCTGCCGATCAACTCCGCGGGTCGAAGGACCGAAAGGCCGCACGCGGCGTAGATGTTGTCCGATCGGCCGAGAAGCTTCTCGTCACGCGTCACGAAGACGCCAATATCCGCCGCATGAGTGCGAATGAGATGACGCAGATCGGATTCGTCTTGTTCGGATAGATCCGTCCCGAAGAGAGGGCGAAGCTTCGCCTCCGCGGCGTTATACGCATCCGCGGTGGAGCGAATAACGTTGAACAGCTGCGCATCGCTCTTTCGCTTGCGACGGACGGCGCTGTCCTTGTGACGGTCGATGTCATTGAAAAGTTCTTCGGTGACGTGCAATCGAACGGCGGATTGCAGCCAGTCCGCGAGCAACCCGTGCGACTCTTCGTTACGGACCTCCGCCGGATCCACGATGTCCAGAAAGACACTGGAATCGAGCGCGGCGTCGAGCAGCGTTCGCGCGCGATCGGAGAACAGGTCGGCGTGGCCGTGGTCCAGGCGCCAACAGGTCAACTCGCTGCCGTCGGCGCTTCGCCCTGCCATTTCCGCCCCGGCGCAGAAACCGAGCTTCGGCCAAAGTCCGTTCGCGAGAAAATCGCGGCGACAGCGCAAATCCACCGCACGAAGGTGCTTGGTGATCCCGATAAGGTGACGAACGAGGGCGGCCGCATGTCCCGCGCCGCGTGCTTCGCTATCCACGCAAAGGTGCACGATGGACGCACGACGTTTCGACACGCGGTAAAGCAGGTAGCCGACACATGCGCCGTCTTCGCCGATAGCGACGAGGATATGCTTCGCGACCGCTCGATCCTGAAACGCACCGTCGGGCAGAAAGCCGAGCGTGGCGCTGTTGCGCCGCCACAAGTTCTTGACGGTCGCGAGGTGCGGGGAATGTTGGTCGATTGCTTCAATAGGCATCGCATGTGTCCTGGAGCGCGGCGGCCATTGTAGCGTCGTCTTTAGCTAAAGGTGTACAGGTTAAGTCCTGGTATACACCTGACTATGTAGCACGACCGTCTTCCCCGCCCCGACGTTGTGCGGGATCATCGAGGCGGGGCCTGCGGTCCGCGGTGCCGTCCTTCCGATATCCCCAACCGCGAGGCGGCCTCAATGGAGACACACGCCGAGAACGGGGTCGTTGCGCCACGCGCCGCGACCTGTTCGGTACGGCGGCCTGTGGCGGCGGTGAGGGGAGCGACGCCGGGTGACGTCGACGATGCAATCGGGCGAACACAACGGGCAGGACGGCCACTATATCATGCTGCCTGCAGAGCTTCGCTTGCGGCGCCGACATTCTGGTTGCCAGCGGAAGATTGCGCAGCGGGGAGAAGACTGACCGCACGACGATGATGGTCGAGGAATATCGGCGCCGTTAGAGCGTCGGACTCGCTCAAGTAGTCGGGCAGCGGCACGCCAAGAAACAGCGACCGCTGCGGATTGCTCGCGAGCGTGGCGGCCAACGCCAGGATGCCGTGCAGACGAACGCTGCTGCGCGTCGGAACGACAAGGACGCGGAAACGCGAAGGCGAACCCGATTGCAGGTCTTCGTAGAGACGGATTTTCCGCTGCCAGCTGTCCGCGTCCTTCATGCTCCGGATGCGCTCGCTAAAGTTGTCGACTTCGACGAAGTAGTTGAACGTCCGACCGTCGCGCATTACCAGCTGGAACGAGCAGTCGGGATAGAGGCATTCGCTGCCGACGGTAAGCCGAAGCGTGTTCTCGCGGTAGAAGTCCGTGAATGCGATGTCGCCGCGGTGCGCCGTGACGATCGTATGCACGATGAAGTCCGCGAGCGAGCGTGTGTGATGCTGCCGCGCCAGCGAAAGGGGAGAGAAGTACCGCTTCGTCGGCGGCGCCGCGCGTTCACCGTAGAGAATGCCATATCCTGTTCGGCTCAACCGGTAGTAATTCTGCCCTGCTCCTTGGCTGGTCGTCGCGTAGCGCGCCGATCGCACCCAGCCCGCGGAGCAAAGCGACTGAAGCCGTTCGCGCACCATGCGGAGGCTGCCGAAGGGCGTGGCGAACGTGCAGCTGAGGGTCAATAGCTGCCCGGCCGACAACGGCGTGCGATCAAGCGCCGTCAGAATCTCGTGGTCGCGAGTGGTGAGATGATGTCGCGTTTTTATTGCCATCGAGTGAGGTACATCGTAGCATTCGCCTCGACCTTTCTCTCTTGCATGTCTGAGCGGAATCATGGGTACATCAACGTCGATGAGCTCGCGCCGCTGGTATCGCTCGACCAAGTGCTGCTGCACTACGGGGTACCGCTGCCGGACCTCAAGCGCTTGGGCGACGAGACGCGTACGGCCTGTTTCTTGGCTTGCGGCAAGATGCAAGAAACGGGAAACCGGGCACTCGCGATTCAAACCGATCATCCGGCGCGCCAGTGGCAGTGTCACCAATACGGCTGTGGCAAGAATGGAAACCTGCTCGGCCTCATGGATCTGCTCAAGCCCGGCGAGAGTATGGGCGGGCGACCGCGAGGAGCGCGTTTCAAGGAACTCGCGGCCGATCTGAAAGCGATCGTCGAGGGCTTGCCGCCCGTGGATCACCCGGTGGGTCCGTCGCATCCGAAACCGGCGCCGATGACGGCCAGGAACACGCCGCTGTTCGCGAGCGAAAACGAGCGAGCCCGCGGGCTACTGATGCTCCATCAGAAGTTCGTGACGGATCCGTCACTTATGCCTCCAGCCGCGGCGAGCTACTTCCGCCGCCGCCCCTTCCTCTCTACCGAGGTGTGTCGCTCGTGGTGCGTGGGGTATCTGCCCCGTGACGTAGGCGGAAGCGACAAGAGCGGCGGGACGATGCGTGGGAAGGTCGTCTATGGCTACATGGATGAAAAGGGGCGCCTTCTGACATGGTTCGGCCGTGACCCGGAGTTCGAGGAGAAACATCAGCGGTGGGAAGCAAGCGGCCGTGTCGGTGACGAGCCGGACAAATTCCATTTCGTAAAGGGGTTTCATCGCGGGCTGGAATTGTTCGGGCAAAACGGTCGCGAGCGGCTCGTGCGGTCTGGCTATCGCGAACGACTCAAAGCACTCGGCCTGATCGTCGTGGAGGGACCAAACGATGTCATCGCGCTCGACTGCCTTGGGATACCCGCAGTTGCTCTCTGTTCGAACACGATCACCGAGGAGCAAGCGGACAAGCTTGCTGCGTGGGCCGATCTTTTCGCAGATGGCATGATCACGTTGATGCTCGACTGCGACCCAGAAGGGGAGAATGGAGCGAAGCAGGCGCTTTGGAAACTGTCGCAGCGAAGCTGCGTCCGCTTAGCGTGGTCGAGTGAAATGTATGGCGGCAAATTCAAAGGGCGCCAGCCGGAATCAGTGCACCAGGATGAGTTGACACTGCTATTCCCAACGATGTAACGGTTTCATCGCGGCAACTGGGGGAGGAACCCATCGCGCCTCAATAGGATCTGCAGCGCCTCAACCGTCAAGACGCGCGTGGGCGAAGGATGAAGCATTAGGTGGCAGTTGGCGCAAACGACGACTAAATCGCGTTCGCGCGTAAGCCGAGGCGTAAATGTCGTCGCGAGCTGATCACGGTGATGCACTTGAAGGACTCTCGTTCCATGTGATTGACGGAGCATGGAATAGTCGCGTGCGCACACGGAACAAATGCCGTTCGCCTTCGCATAAACCGTATCGCGTAACTTGCGGCTTCGAGACTTGGACAACATCCGCCATTCGGTTTCGAGACCTTCAATCGCGGCCAACTCGGGAGTCAGCGGATTTGCGGTGACCGTTCCGAGAAGTTCTAGAAACAATGGAACGATGCTCTGCGGGACTTCTTGATGCGACGATCGTCGTCGGAGAAACGACCAACGCGGAAAAAGCGTCGATGCATCGGATAGGGACAGTTCGCGAGCAAATCGAAGATCGCGGACGTCCGCTCCATAGTGCCCATCGAAGCGGGATCCTTCGCGAAGAATTCGGACCTCACTGGAAATCACGCCCGTTGCCATGAAAGCATTGCGTGGCGGCATCATGAAAAATACGACCTGCTCTCCGGGACGCGCCGACTTCTTGAGATTCCAGAAATCAAACCGTCCAAACTGGGTTCCCGACTTCGCGGCGGCAATTGTGGCCGGATCGAAACCGTTCTTGGCGTCCACAAGGCAGATATAAATGCGGCGATTGTGATCGTTCGCACGCTTCAGCTCGGTTACGCCGTTTTGCAGGCGAAGCAGGCGAACAAATCGACCCTGCAAGCGTCTTTCTTCAAAGCGGGCGTCAGCGGGGGCACGCGTCTTGAAATGGTCGGAGGTTTCACCCTCGTTGTCATTTTCCGCATACGTCACCCAATAGTTCGCCATGATGGAGCCGCTTGCAGGAGCATCGAGTTGAGGGCTTGTAGCGTAACAGTCCACACTGCGGGACGCGACCTTTACAATTAGGCCGCCGGTGCCATCATGTCGCGTGCTGTGAATGTTGGGAATATTGAACAATGCCGGATATCCATTCGACGCTCCGCGACATTGTGCTAGATCCGAGTCATGGAATCTGGACAAACGTATTCCGACGAATCGTTCACGACGCTTTGGCGACGGAAATCATCCGCCTGCTCGATGCTTCAAACACACCCCGGCCATCCGCATGGGAGCAGCTGGATGAGGTGCGGTATCGTCGGCGTGTCGTCCCATCTGGCATGGCGCTTTGGAATCGATGCACAGATGACTTAGTTGTGCATCTGAGACACGTAAACGACCAATTGGACGCGAGGCATTACGCAAGGCTGGGAAAGTCCGCGATGCGCGCGAGGTTGCTTGCCATTGTTCCATTGCTGACTGTCCGTCCCGAGAGCGAACGGATCATTGGGGAGAACGCGTTTCCCGCTGTATGGGAAGTCGTCGCGCGCTCCTTGGCAAGGCGAGTCCACGGACGGAACACACCGACCATTAGTGATCCTGAGTGGTTACTCATGAATGAGCTGTCTCTCGCAGGGTTCTTCGCGAGCTGCCAGATGCCCCGCGCCAAGCTGGCAGGAATGACAGTTCATGAATCGATGCGCAGCCTCTTACCGGTGCGGGGGTCGTTTGTAAGGATCGTCGAACTATGTTCACAGAATGGGATCGAGGATGTCGCGCCGTCGCTCTCTGTCGGGAATGGCAGCGTGACGCTGCATCTTGAGGGGACCTCTCCGTTATTGGCGGCGACGGCATTGGAATCGCGAGAGATACCCGTCGGCCGTGGAATGCTGCACCAACTACTCCCCGTTTACAGCGACTCTGACGTCCCTTTTTCAGAATGGGGCCGGGTATCGATGCGTCAGTTATGGTCGGGAAGGGATTCTGTTTTTCGGTTGTACGAATATACGGTGCTGAGTTATCTAGCTCTCAGCAGTATTGAAATGCTCTTGAGAGCTCGCGCGTCTGGTATGGGCGTACCACATTTGAAGCCGACTGGCGCGCCGAATGGAGTTTTGGACTGGATTAATGGCATAAACCTTCAACCAGCTACGTTGGCCGCAGTCACGAACCTCTACGACTCGTCGCAGGGCAATATCCGAAACCGCATCATGCATGGGAATCTGTTGGAAATTGAAGCGAAGGGAACAGAAGCGAGAATGCATGCGGGATTTCCCGGTCTATTTCCGAATTTGGGAAGTCCTGCCAGTGATCCTTATTCGCCATTAAACATCGCGCACTCTTGCTTGGACGTGCTACAGGTTGTTGATGCAGAGATTCACGGGACTGGCGGCCTATCAAACCATGATTTGAACTGGATTTCGCAGGTTGGACTGAGCGCGCAAGAGGTTCAATTCGGGCTACGTCTAAACGTAGATATTCTAGGTGAAGATCGGCTGCGATGGCATGAAACGTTGTCGGATTACCTGAACGCAACTCTACCTGCGCTGAAGCAACTGTTCACGATTGGGTTTATTGGCTGGCTCCGAGGCGGAACGGCGTGGTCACTCCCGCGATTCATGGCATTGGGATTCACGTTTGAAGCCATTTATCGGCTGACGGCACATCTGCTGGGTGAATCCGTCGTTCAAGCAAGTCGAATGAGGGGGCGACCGTTCCTGAAAACGCAGTATCGAATGTTGGATGGCCGGGCGCAAGGGTTAGCTCACGACCGAGTCCTGGATCGACTTGTCGATCACGTTGGCCAAGCTGAGCGAGGAACTGCAAAGTACATCTTGCAGTTGGCAATCAAGGCAAGAAATGCGATGGCACACGGGGCAGTGCCGATTGTGGCAGGACAAGACGCGGACGGTTGGGGGCATATTTTCGTCAAGGCGGTCCAAACTCTTGTGACGTGCGGCTTGGACCACCTGGTGGATGAATGCGCATACTATCGTTGGAAAAATGTGCGGCGTGAAGCAAATGGATTCGATATGGTCGACTGGCAAGTCGCACAACGGGAAATGTATCGACGAGTGTTTCGTGTCGCCCGAATCGTGACCGGTGCACCCGGAGGCGGTTGAACCGCTCCGCGGCCGTTCCCGTCTGGGAGTTGTGCGGCACGCCACGCGCGGTCACTCCACACGCTCGCAGAAATCGAAAATGCTGATCGCCAACACACAATATTTCTACTCATCCAGCACGCGCGCCCCCTGCCGACCCGCTCATGGTCGACGAGGTGCGAGTCGCGAGCGTGTGGAGGTAGGGGCGCGCGGGCGAATAGCTCCGCGCGTGGCGTGCCCTCATGGAGCTGTGTTTGCGGCTTTCCGAAGCCGTTGTCGCGTCGGGCTCCGTCCCGCCGACGATCCCGGTTTTGGGCACGCTACTCCCGGCGAGACCGTGACGTAGTCGCTTACGCATCGGCGGCTTCGCCGTTCGATTCTTGTATCGGCTGTTCCGGCGTGGGAAGGAGCGGCGGCAGGCCTTCCGCGATGCGAGACTCCTGACATTGGTCGTCGCCCGCTTGCAAGCCGACGCAACAATTCGGTCGGGTCGGATAGATCACGCATTTGTCCGCATCGAGGAATGGGCAGGGCTTACCGATCGCGATGATGACCGCCATGCCCTTTCCGTAGTCGTCGAGCATACGCACCACCGTCTTGCCCTTGTGATGCCGGTCGGCGTCAATCAGGCGTGGTTCGCGCATGATGTCGAGATCCTCAACCTCGACGATCAGGTGGCCCTTGCAACAGGCGCCGCAGTTATCACAGACATAGCGGCCAGAGGTCGATGAATCCGCCGCACTCATCACGCATGAGGGGAATGATGCTCGACGCTGACGAAGCTCATTTTCGGAGGATCGAACATGAGGTCGACTCGTCCGGTCGGACCTTGGCGATTCTTTCGCACGTAGACGTCGGTGAGATTCGGATGTTCACAGTCTTCGTTGTAGGCCCCCTGCCGATAGAGCATGAGCACGAAGTCGGCGTCCTGCTCTATCGAGCCGCTTTCGCGCAAATCGGAAAGAATCGGTATTGGCGGTGAACGCTGTTCGACGGTGCGTGATAACTGCGATAGGGCGATGATGGGGCAGTTCAATTCGCGAGCCAGGTTCTTCAGCGAGCGGCTGATATGGCTCACCTGCTGTGTGCGGTTTTCGCCGCTGGCGGGATCGGTGACTTCGATGAGCTGCAGGTAGTCGATAATCAAGAGGTCGAGCCCGTGCTCCATCTGGTGACGGCGTGCCTTGCTGCGCAGATTCACGAGCGTCGTATCAGAGTCGTCGTCGATGTAGAGCGGGTGTGATCGCAGGCCGTCCATGAGAGTGCCGAGCTTTGCGAAATCGGTCTCGCTGAGCTGGCCCTTCTTGAGCATCCAGGCGTCCATGCCCAGGTAGCCAGCGACGACACGGTCCATCAGTTCTTGCCGTGTCATTTCGAGTGAGAAGACGGCAACGGATTTTTGCTGATTTGCGGCCGCGTGGCGGGCGATGTCGATCGCCAGCGACGTCTTTCCCATGCTCGGCCGCGCTGCGAGGATGACGAGATGCCCGGGCTGCAATCCTGTCAGCATGTGATCCAGCTGCGAAAAGCCGGTGCGAATGCCGTACAGTGATTCCTTGTCGGTCGCTTCGTGAAGAGCGGTGTAGCGCTCGTACGCTTCGTCGCCGATCTCAGCGATATGCTTGGGAGTGTTTTGCGCCGACCGTCGACCGAGTGCGAGTAGCTGCTGCTCCGCCTGTTCCAACGCCTCACCCGATGAGAGTTGGTGATCGTCACTCAGCGCGCTGATAGAGCGGCCGACGTCCATGAGCCTGCGCTTGAGCGAGACGTTGCGGATGATGTGCGCATACTGCACGGCGTGTGACGACGTCGGTACCCCGCCAGCGAGGTCAGCGAGATACGCAGAGCCGCCGATGCGCTGCAACAAATCATCGGCCTTCAAGGCATCCGCCAAGGTGACGAAGTCCACCTTTCGATGATCGTCGTGCAGGCGCACAATTGCGGCGTAAATCCGTGCATGGGTCGGATCGAAAAAATCATCCGGGCGGACAATCGCTGCGACATCGACGTAGCGGTCGGAATCCAGAATCAGGGCCCCGAGAAGGACGCGCTCCGCTTCGGGCGAATGAGGCGGACTGTGGAATTGCGATCGAGGTGTGCCGGTGTCGGACTGCGGGGATGACATGCGTTCGTCGTCACACTAGCGCTGCTGATCAGTCGCGCCAAGTTCGTAGCTCTCCAATCAAAAAGCAGATGGCTTTCTGCTTTTCATACAGGACGTTTCTTACTGGCGGTCGCTAAGGGTAGTACGACAACAGGTCCATACTCAGGGAATCAAACAGAATTCATGTCGCAGGTGTCGCCACCAGCAACGGTCGCCAACCAGAAAGTACGCAAGAACAAAAGCGCCCGCTGGAGGTTTTCGCAGTGACAAGCTGAAAAGAAGCTCTTGTCGTTACGCCACGTCCACCAATATGCATCCCACGACCGTTACGCCACGTCCACCAATTTCGAGCCTGATTCCGTTACGCCGCGTCCACCAAAAGCCGTTACGCCACGTCCACCATTCAGCGCCTCCGATGGCGTTACGCGACGTCCACTAGCGAGCCCTACTGGAAGAACGTCTCGTACATATTCATCGAAGTTTGATTAGGCGTAACTCCGTCGAACTTCGCCATACGTTCTGCGCGCTGAGGTCCTGGTACCAGTCCGGTTCAGGATGATTGTGCTGGCAGCGGTTGATGAATGCTGCGAGTTCGCTCTTCTTGAACTGGCCGGGGTGATGTTCCTTCTGCGCGAGGACAACGACGATTTGTTTTTGCATGACCTCGCGACCGAAACGTGTAACGAGTCGACGGAACGTGTCGACAGGACAGGGCTTACCGTCTTCGTCTCGGACCTCTCGCACCTGTGCGTACAGTGCGTCATTTTCAATCTTATCTGTGAACACTCGTGATTCGTCCCTGGCCGTTTTGTTGTGGAGTGCCGGTCCCCGCGTCCATCGAAGGACGAGCTTCCCCTCGTCACGGCCGCTCGTCGGCGTCGAAAAGTATCCTTTCCATGGAGCGTACGGTCGGATGAGGGCGAGGTCTTCGGCGTCCGCGAGAAGTTTTCGAAGTTTGAAGAGCCGGATCCTCTGCAACTCCGGCTTCTCGTCGTAGCCAATCTGATGAATCGCAAAATCGTCGGCGAGGAAAATAGAGCTGTTCTGCTGGTTCCACCCGTCACGGTTCGCGATGAGGTAGAAACGGCGCATGGCTGGAGCGAACGTTCGGTAAAGATCGTAGTCGAATGTGAGGAGCGTTCCGTCGCGAACGATGTCGAGGAATGAGCGATCCCATTCGAAGCCGATCGGACGGCGCGACTCGGTGAGCCGCGACATTCCCGCGAGGTTGTAGAACGAGAAGTTGCGGATGTCGTAGGTTTGCTGCGTGCGGTTCCAGAACGCGGTGTTCGTGTACTTCGCGTAAGAGAAGCGGAAGAGTCGACTGCGAATACGCTGGTAGGATGCCTGGCCGTCGGCGGGAAGTCCCAGTTGTTTCGCAAGAAAATCGACCGTGAGGTACATGCGGCCATCCGCGGGAAGTTCCGGCAGGCGTTTGAGATAGGTATAGAGCCCGAGGAACAGGTCAAAGTCTTTCGGCGCAAGCCCGAAGGGCGCCGTCACGACCTGCGTGCCGACCTTTCGGTGTCCGCTACGATCGGTATAGGGGTACTGACGGGCATAGGTAAGCGGGGAGCCTACCTCCAATGCCGCGAGTGCTTTGTCGCGTCCCAGATGCGAGAAATTCGGGTGCTCGCTGAGCGGCAACGCGTTGAATTCGAGGGGGCAGAAGGCGGCTTTGATGAAATCGAGTCCCGCGTAGGCCGTTCCATGCCGCTGCTGCTCCGTCCGGGGCATGGCGCGGAGAATACCACGAACGCAGTGATCTCGGCCAGCAATTGCCGAGCAATCGGTGTGTTCGAACTTCGGAATGCGTGCCTTACATTTTCCGCTCGATGTTGAGTGTGTTCTTTGTGTCTGACGCTTTGTCGATTGCCTCCGTCAGCGCCGCGATGATGTCTTCAGACGCGACATTTTGCTTTCGGAACGTCAAGAGCACGACGGCCTTGGTCGTGACGTACTTCACACGCGTCACGGTGTGCCTGCCTTTCGGCCGCTCCGTCCTCGCCCGTAACTTCCTGGTGACGAGCGTTTCGGTGTCTTTGGCGGACATCTTGTGCGAGCGGACTTGCGTCGCCGTGTCCACTTGTTCTTCGACGGGCAAGCGGCTTACGGCATACAGGTGACGCTGCGAGAGCGTGCCCGTTGTGTCTTCGTGCGCCTCCTTCTGGACGGCCGGGGTGAGCGTGAGCAGCTTCAGCAGCTTTGACACTTCGCCCTCTGACTTGCCCGTGACTTCCGCAATCTTCACTTGGGTGTAGCCGTTGGCGTCGCGCAGGCGTGCAAGGGAATCGGCAAGCTCGAACGGATGCAGGTCGGCCCGTTGCCAGTTTTCGACGATCTGTCGTACAAGGATTTCCGACTCCTCGGGATTTTGAATCCAACAGGGGACTTCGGTGAGCTTCGCGAGGGTTGCGGCTTGGAAGCGGCGTTCTCCGCTGATGATGAAATAGCAGTCCTCTTTCTCGACGTACCGCACGGCGATCGGCTGCAGGATGCCGAGCCTCGTCACAGAATCGACGAGTTCGGCAAGAGCCTGCTCGTCCATCGTGCGGCGCGGCTGGGATGGATCCGGTTTGATCCGGCTGAGTTCGATGAGAAAGGCGCCACTTAACCGGCGGCGGCCTTGCAGGGCGCCGCTATCGGCCGGTTCAGCTGCGAGTGGCAGCGAGGGTCTGCCGCCGAGCGTTCGCTTTGCGGCGCTTTCCGCTGCTTTCATCGCTGCCGAGGATGCGCCGCTCGACTTCGTCGAAGAAGGAGCGGGCGATTTTTGCGGCGCGGCTGCGCGGGGCCGTGAGGGTGACGGGTTGGCGGTCGGTGACACTGCGTTCAAAGAGTGCCTGATCCGGAATCGTCGTGTCAAACGTTTCGGGACCGAACTGATCGCGCAGCTGATTCACGTATGCTTGCTGGTAGACGCGCTGGCTTGAAACGGGAGACCAAGTAGCCGAGGAGCCGCAGAGGCGGATTGTAGTGTGTCCGAACGTACTCGATGGCTTGAGCGACGTGCGTAATTCCTTGCGCTCCCCAGTCGGCCGCCTCCAGTGGCACGATAACGCTATCTGACGCGCAGAGCGCAGCGAAGCTTACCAAGCTGAGACGAGGCGGGCAGTCGAAGACGATGATGTCATACTGGCCGCGTACGTCGTTGATGGGATCCACGAGCGAAGTGTGCCGATCCGTCTCCTCCCACTTGCGCTGGTCGGATTCGTCAAAAGGAACGAGGTGCGTCGTCGCCGGGATGATGTCGATATGGCTAAATCCCGTGCGATGGATGAGCGGCGTGGCGCCGCCGTCCGCCGCCGGGTTGAATAGCTCGGCGACGGAACGCCCTTCCTCTACGCTCTCCAGGAACGAGCGCGTGAGATTCGCTTGAGTATCGAGATCAACGAGCAAAATGCGCTTGCCGCGCTCCTGGGCGACTGACGCCAAGAGCCACGATGTGTGCGTCTTACCCACGCCGCCCTTTAAATTGAGGACGGTGATGACCGGTGCCGCTGCTGACTGATCCGCCATACGGTGGGATCGTAGCAGTCGCGGGGACGGCCCGTCTAGGAAATCGATGACCGTTCGATGGCAGTCGCTACTTTGACTTCGCGCTGCCCTTCGGCGTCTTCGGAACCGTTGGTTTCGGGGTGCCGTCAGTTTTTCCGCTGTCTTTTGCAGGGCGATTCTTGCGGTGGCCGTTCGTCATGAAAGTCTTTCCTTTCAATTGGGGATCAAGCAAACGGGACGTGCGCGTGAAGTACTTGGACAATGAGTCGCGTGCAGCCAGGACGAGGACGCTTACTCCCGCGCCTGCTACGGCAACGACGAAAAGCGGATGCGCAGATGTCATGGCCGCATGCACAGCAAAGAGCGGCAGTGCCAGCGCCATGTGGGCGTAAAACTGGTAATAGCGGAAATGAGCGTCTACCAAGACTTCGAACGCCTCCCGCTTCGTTTCGAATTGTGTGTCGTTCCAATCGGGACGGCGAATGCCACTGAATTCCATCATCGTGTCGATGACGAGCCAGCGCACGGCGCTCAATATCATCCCTGCCGCGATGGACGCGGCCGTCGCAAAGACAACGGACTCCAGTCCGGCGGGGATCGTCGGAGATGCGCTGAACCACAGCTGCAACGTCGTCGAATACGGCTGCAGCGCCAGAGAGTGGCGAAGCCGGGCAGGACGTACGCGATCAGAATGCCGAAGTTTTTGGTCGCGGCATCGATCACGCTGCGGCGGGAATGTTCTGCATACGGACACGATAGAGATCCTTCGTCCAAATAGTCCATTTAGGACTATTCAATATCGGACTTTAGCATCTGGGTTTTGCCCCTGCAACAGGCCCACATGCCGAAATCTACGTTCACCGCCGACTATCGGTTGTTTACGACCATGCTTCGGCAGGTGCGGGAACAGGCGGGGATTACGCAGGTAGATCTTGCAAAGCGCCTGAAACAGACGCAATCGTACGTCAGCAAGGTCGAGCGAGGCGAACGACGGCTGGATCTCGTGCAGCTGCGGTGGTGGTGCAAGGGGCTCGGCGTGTCCATCACGACGTTCGTTCGTGATTTCGACCGTCAGGCGTAGCGGCCTGTTCCGGTTTGTGTACCGGTAGGGATGATGCGGCGACGATTGCTCGGAAGCCCGGCGTCAATCCTGCCCATTCAACGACGTCTACCTTGAATGGAAGCGTCGACGCGCTGAAGGCGTCGATAAGCTCCTGATGGCGCATTGGCGACAGACGCTGTTCGCCCATCACACATAAATCGAGATCGGACGTTCGTTTCGCCGTCCCCTTGATCCGTGAACCGAAGGCTAAAACCTCCCGGTCCGGAACGTAGAGCGTCAGAATACGCGCGATTTGTGCGTGATGTTCAGGCCGAAGCTGCAGAGACGACGTCATTGAGTCGTGTGAAGAGATACGTCACGTCGGGGAGAAACTGCTGTGCAACCTTGTACACCTCAATTGCGACGCGAGCGTCGTACGTATGCGATGTCTTGTTCCTCGCGGAGCGATAGGCAAACCAGGACTCTACATCCTTGATGAGTTCCCGTTCCGCGGCGGAACGCAGTATTTCGTTGTAGGGAGCCCGATCCACATCATCGCCGAAAATCGTCTCCAGAACGCGTCTTAGAAACTTCAACCCGAGCTCGTGGCTGTACTCAAATCGTTGGATAACACCATCGCGAAGAAGTTCATGATTTGGATACCTCTCTGCCTCTCTAATACCTGCGTCGAGCTGAACAATCGCATCGCCGAGAGGGGACAGGTCAATGGTTGACACGGCGCGAGAATACCACGATGTCGAAACGTACTCCAAATAAATGACCGCACGTGTGAAGCACGCCAGATCGAAAAACCCCCGCTGCAGGAACGCTACAGCGGGGTTAAGTGGCGAAGCGCGAGGGCTTCAAATAACAAGGCTCAAAACTTCCGGCACCCAGCCAACCACACGGTCTCCTCGCGGACGTCATCCCAGAAGCCGAGGACGCCCACGCGACCCTCGTCCACGTAGAGTACCACGCGGTCCCCGTCGGGGAGCGGTTCCGCGGAGGCGCGGTCCAGTCGTTGCCGAACAGATTCTGTCCGGCCTGCGTCAGGAGACAGAGGAACACCACGGCCACGAGCGCGGCCGGTGCGACCACTTCGCCGTCGTGCAGCAGCGTCGTCTGCTCGTTAAAGTTCTTCCGGTTGCTACCGGGGATGAGCAGGCGAACGCGGTAGACGCCGGGGGTGAGCTTCTCATGGGAGAATGGGTGTCCGTTGTACCAATCCTGATTGTACATGAGGCTGTGGCGCACCACCGTCTTGCACGTTCGGAGATCCTGCAGGGACCACGCACCGACGTGGATCACCATCTCGCCGGGTTCCGCAACGGACAACGGTTCGCAAGCGGCCTCTCCGAGGCCGAGGATCAGGGCGGCATCGTAGGCAATTCCAGGCGGAAGACGCGGAATAGACATGAAAGCTCCTTGTCCCACAGGGACTATGGTATTCCCGAAGCGTCAGGGAAGACGGCTTGTGCGGAAGAAATCCGCAGATGAGGCAAGCGCGGAAGGCACGGAGCGATGCGCTCGGTGCTTGCCTCGTGATCTGAACCTTGCCGGTGCTGTGAAGTAGCACCGTTGACAGCGTAGCGCAGATGTTGTGGGAGCGCAACATAAAAACCCCCGCTGCAGGAACGCTGCAGCGGGGTGAGAAGGTGAAGCACGAAGGCTTCACGGTGGCAAGGCTCAGGACTTCCGAGGAGATACGGTCGACCCGAGATCGAGGGTGTCGTTACGGGTGTCGTCCCAGTCTTCTTCTTCATCCAGGCGGTCGTCATCCCAGTCTTCTTCTCCGTCGAGGCGATCGTCATCTTCATCGAATCCGCCGGAACAGAAGGCGCCGACGACGCTGGCGTGCGCCCGCCTCTGGGTATCCGGGATCAAAATGCTAGGCATTGAAAATCCTGTGTCCCGTTGGGACTGTTGAACAACGCCCGACACGTCGGGTGACGGCTTGTGCGGAAGAAATCCGCAGAGAGGCAAGCGCGGAATGCACGGAGCGATGCGCTCGGTGCTTGCCTCAGAGTTGAACCTTGCCGGTGCTGTGAAGTAGCACCGTTGACAGAATAGCGCAAATATTGTGAAAGCGCAAGTGAAAATGATTGCACGGAGCAAGACTGCGGATTGTTGGCTAGCCAATACCCAGAAGTCGAACCGATCTACTCCGATGTCACAAAGACTAATTGGTCCGAGGCTAGGAGCATCGTGCTGTATTGCATTCAACCGGTTCCAAAGACCTTCCTGCCGATCACGCGACAACAGTAGAATTCAATTCCGCGTTTCCCGGTCTTTTGTTCGCGGTTGAGGCTGACACAGTCGGCCCCCGCCACTCCCGTCGAGGTACTGATGGCCGTTCCGCATCCTGAGATCGTCGCCTTTCACGAATCCGGTCATCTTGTCATCGGGTACCGAACGGGCGTGGCCGTGCCGTATGAGATTTACCTTGAAACAGAACACGGCCAGCTCGACGGTCATTTGGGTGCCAATGAAGACCACGGAATTCCTTCCGCGGCCGAGGCCATAGTTCGCACGACGTACGCGGGCCCACTCGCGGAGATGAAGAGGCTTGCCATCGATCAATTTGGAGAAGGAGCGGTCTTCGACCTGACCGACGACGGCGAAGGCTTATTGAGCGTCATCGGAGACAAAGGCCTGATTCGTCTGCGATTCGCGCGCGAGGGCGTATCTCACGTCCTCCAAGTTGCTGCCGCCCCCTTCGGCACGGACATCGGGCGTATAGCGAACATCATTAGTGCTGGACATCTTACGGAACGCAAGTTCGCACGGAGTTACGGAACGTGCGAGAAGAATTGGACGATCCACGCGTCTGGGCGCAAGTGCAGAAGGCGGTCGAGTTGCTTCTATCCGCTCCTCAGTGGATGGTGAAGCGGCAAGGATTCAACGGGGTCACGATCGACGCTTTTTTGGCGCAGCTCGACGCGGTTCCACACCCCAAACCGCCCGCCTCTTAATACCATTCATCGATCTTGTCGGAATAAGTTGGCGTGGAGATTAGCATGCGTGACCTTTCAGATGTTCTGCCGATGCAAGAGATCTCGGCCTATTTCTCAAAGGAGGTCTTGCGAGAAGAACTTCGTATGGCCGATCTGAACGAGGTCACACAGCTATGTCCGTCAGATATGTTCTCGCTCGCGGTGAACTGCGCGATTCGTGCGAAGCAACTCTTTAAGCAAGAACTCGATATGATCCCGCTCGTGCCTGATCTTCAGCTCAAGAGTCCACATCTGATCGCCACGCTTTCGACGGTCTTGGGTGAAAAGGCGTTGGACGACTTGTATTGCTGTCGTTGTACCGTAGACGGTCAACAGGTCGCGTCGCTGTTAGTTGCTCAGGTTTGGCCTCGCGACCTATATGTCGGCATGGTGATGTTCGCCGATCCCACCAAACCTCTTCCTGAGCATGAACGAAAATCGGTGCTCCATAAGTTTCGCGGTTTGGGACTGCTGACAACGTTCGTACGACGGTTGGAAGCATGCGCCGAGGCGCACAAATGCCGAAATATCACACTCCGTGCAAACGAGACCAGCCAGATGCAGCTTTTCAAAAAGTACGGCTTCGTAGTCGATGGTTATCCCGCAGCTCTAGACGCCGTAGAAGACGGAAGATCCATTCCCATGCACAAGTCGACTCCCAACTGACGCCGGACCGCTGACTGATATTTTCAAACAGAGATTTCCGATTTTCAGCGTATACGCAAAAAACCCCCGCTGCAGGAACGCTACAGCGAGGTTAAGAGGCGAAGCGCGAGGGCTTCAAATAGCAAGGTTCAGGACGTACGGCACCCAGCCAACCACACGTGCTTGCGGGGGCAGTCGGCGAAGAAGCTGAGGACGACCACGCGACCCTGGCACACGCCGAGTGTAACGCGGCTGCCACCGGGGTGCGGGTCGGCGCATCGCGTCCAGTCGTTGCCGAGCAGATCCTGTCCGGCCTGCTTCAAGTGGCAGAAGAGTGCTGTGGCCACGAGCACGGCCGGTGCCACCACTTCGCCATCGCACAGCAGTTCCCTCTGCTCGGCGAAGGTTTTCCGGTTGCTGTCGGGGATCTGCAGGCGAACGCGGTAGACGCCGGGGGTGAGCTTCTCATGGGAGAATGGGTGTCCGTTGTACCAATCCTGATTGTACATGAGGCTGTGGCGCACCACCGTCTTGCACGTTCGGAGATCCTGCAGGGACCACGCACCGACGTGGATCACCATCTCGCCGGGTTCCGCAACGGACAACGGTTCGCAAGCGGCCTCTCCGAGGCCGAGGATGGCAGCGGCATCGTAGGTGATGCCGGGCGGAAGATGGAGAGTGGACACGAAAGCTCCTTGTCCCACAGGGACTATGGTATTCCCGATGCGTCGGGGAAGACGGCTTGTGCGGAAGAGTATCCGCAGATGAGGCAAGCGCGGAAGGCACGGAGCGATGCGCTCGGTGCTTGCCTCGTGCTCTGAACCTTGCCGGTGCTGTGAAGAAGCACCGTTGACAGAGTAGCGCAACTGTTGTGGAAGCGCAATTGAAAATGGTTGCACAGAGCAAGCCGCTCGGGAAATGGCTTGCACAACGCAATAGCAAGTACGTGTTCTGCTACTTCATCTGCAAACGGGCTTCAACTGCCAATGCTAGGCGCCGATTGTCGCCGCAGATCGCTGAGAGCCTGCTCCGCATCACGCGTCGTATACCGGCCCGTCTTCCGTGCAGCGACGTGGACGACCGGCAGTCCAATCATTCCATAGATCGCATCGAGGCGTTGGTCTCGTTTCCGACGATGCTCGCGCGTGTGCGTCCGGTCGTCTAACTCGATAATTCCTAACACGTCATACGTTTCAGCGCGGCATATAACGAAGTCCGCGAAGCATTGGGCATACCCGTTGCGAGCCGCCCTTCGCTCCACCACGTGATCGGCGACATCGATGAGCGCCGACAGTGCGACTTGCGGACACACGACAATGTCGGACGGACAAATAGCACGAAACTGGCGTAGGAAATCCAGCTCGTTTTCGGACATCAAAGGTTTTCGGACGTACTGCGGCAGACGGGCGCATTGCGCTTGGCTGATCACCCGGACAACAATTGCGAACACTATCAGCACGACCACGCCTACGATGAGGGAGGTCGGCAGCGATCCGAATACTCGCTGCAACTGTTCTTGGAGTGTGGCGATATTCATGCCGTTTGGAAGTTCTGTGAATGGCGGGCGAGCGTCACCTCGCTCAGCCTATGCGCGATGTAAGCCCGCGTCGAGTAACACCGTCACCTCGCTCGCGACTTTTTAGTTAATGGCCTCCATCCCCAGCTCAATCCGACGACGGTCGATTGGCGCACCGAACAAGCTCGCAATCTTAGCCTTTTGCGCGATGGACAGTTCGCGCAGGATTTCTCTCCACACGGCGTCGTCGAGTTCCAACTTCCGCAGCACGTACTGCCGGTGCCGTTGACGAGATGCGTCACTCGCGACGGTCGGTTCCGAGTTGAAACCGACGATTTCTCCGTACGCTTTCTCCAAATCGTCGTCGTGGCGTTTCACTATGACGGCAATCTTCCGATGCTGCGCGGTAGATAGCTCCAACGACATCGCCTGTGGCAGATGTTCGAATAAGCAGTGACCACACATTTGCCACACAATCTGCGTGAAGCGAACGCGCATGAAACGTCGAGAGTTCGGCTGCCAGTGATCGCTGCGTCAAAGTAAGGTTCGTTTCAAGGGCGGCAACTTCGCGCCGACTTTCGGCTTCGCTTATCACGCCGTCGGCCTCAGCGGCGAGACGCTGAGAAAGAAGCTCGTTGTTGCTCTGCTGATAGTCGCGATAGATTGCTGCCAGGGCGTCACTTTGGTCACGCGTCAACAGGAGTTCGCTACGAACTGACGGTTCGCGGAGCAAACGAAAGAGGAAGTCGTAGTTGCCGGGTATCGGCTCTGGCCGGACCTCGACAGGCCCGCGTGACTCGCCAGCGCCGAACGCTGCTACTACCAAGCCTGCCAGGACTAGGTGACCGACCATGTGGGAGTTCCTAACGCAGGTGAAAAGCGTCTATCGGCGAGTCCACTCGCAGCCGTTGTATGTTGGTTTTCGCGCCAGCGTCAACGTCGATCGACGGCACGAACGGCATCGAATCGTCCACCGAACAGTCGCCAGCCGCATTAAAAAGCCCCGTCGGCGTGAGTCACAAGGCATTGCCGATGAGACTCTGCGCAAGTTGAGCGAGTGACGGAATGCGCTCAATTAGCAAACAGCCGACAACGACCAAACACGAATCACGCGAGCTTCAATACTCCGAGTTGTTCGTCAATCCATTTCGGCACCAGTATCGATGCCACTTGCGCCTGACCGGATTGTGTAGCACAGTAGTGCTTGATGAACACATCGATTGAAATCAGGCACTACAGGGATGAAGACTTCGATCAGATCTTCGATTTGAACGAAGCGGTTTTGCAGGCGATCGATCCGTCCCTGCATTGGTTCTTGGGGTGGGACGATGATTTGCAGTACATTGTTGCTGATTGTTTGCAGCGGCAAGTTGTCTGTCTTGTCGGCGAAGTACAGGACACTACGCAAACCCAAATCATCGCGATGGGCATCCTGCGACCAATCGATGATCTACGTGGTGAGATTCGTGGAATGCGCGTGCATCCCACGCACCAGAATCTAGGACTGGGTAAGTTGATGCTCAGTCGGCTTGAAAACGCAGCTCGTGAACTCGACTACAGAGTTCTTCAGCTCGATACAACCGTGTTACAGCACGCCGCGATCAGGCTTTACTCAAAGGCCGGATATCTGGAGGTGCACCGAGACGCGGCCAATGGAATCGAAGAGATATATTTTGAAAAGAAGATGAGCGACTAAAAGTGCCGGCAGTCGACCTTGCACAAATCGCAAGGCAGTGAGTTCAGCAAGGTCTTCGTCGTGTTGCCTACGGCTTGTGAGGCGATGTTGCAAGCGCAGGAAGACGTCAGTGAAGAAGTTGGAGAGGCGGATGTTGTACGAAGAATTTCTCGATGGGCTCGCGGCGGGCGCATACCACTGCGACATAGTGAACTGCCAGCTACAGGATGGCCACGGCAACACGTTCAACGGCCGCGGATCTCTCGATTGGAGCAGCAGCAGTGGCACGAGTCTTACTCTGATGACGGACGGCGCCGAAACGCTGAAGAAGTCGTTCGGGAAACCGTTGAGTGTGCCCGGAACGATCATCCCGGCCGACGTCTTCCTGAAGTTACAGGGGAAGACGATGGAGCAATGGAGTATTTCCATCGAGCGACTGGCGCCGACCGGCCGTGACTTCCATTTCAACGGTCCCGAGGTTGTCTGGCGATTTGACGACCATGCGGTGCTCAGCGACATTGAGTGGTCTCGCGACGTCGGCATCAAAGGACACGTCGTCGACTTCCTGGTATGGCCCGCCAGTCTCGCGATGTGGCCGCGCGTGTCCAAAACGACGTACGAGAACCCACGGTTCTCTCGCAACGTCGAATCGAACGATTGGCTGGAGTGCGAGTTGGCGACAGGCGTCCTGGCTGCCCGGCGCTTTGATGCCGACAAGGCACTGGTACGCGCCGAGTGCAAAACGCACGAGCAAGCGGAGGGCATCGTGCAAGCAAGCGCGACTCGCCTTCAGCTATCTGATGGGCAAGCCAACCTGCGTGCTGGGCTCGCAAGAGTTGATTGGAAGCCTCATGCGGCGAGTGCTTCCGAAGTTTCGCGTCGAACAGAAGAACAACGCGATTGCGCCGCCGTTGGGAACGGGCTACGAGCTGACGGGCCACATCGAGCCGTTCTTGCAAAAGGCAATTACGTTCTTCTCGACGGAACCGGGGGAGGAAGTTGGCAATTTGCTATATGCGTGTTGGGACGCGGCCGACAATACCTTCACGACGCAGACCATCGTCATCTGCACGGTTGTGGAGAGCTTGGTCACTAAGCTTTCCGCCGATGAGACGGTGGAGACGCCGCTCACCGAACAGCAGACCGCCAAGCTGAAGAAGCTGGTCGAAGAGAACGGCTTCAGCGAGGCGTTTCAGAACCGGCTCGCGGGATTTCTCATGAACATCAATGCGGTCAATGTAAAGAACCTCCTGAATAAATGGGCCGACGCAACGAAGTTTGGCATCACGAAGGACGATGTGACGGCGTGGAGCAAGTTGCGGAACGCCGCGGCCCACGGCCGTCGTTTCACTGGTGGAAGCGTGGAGGAGCGGCAGGAACAGTTTCACAAGTCCGATCGCATCGAATCGCTCATCAACCGGCTCGTACTCTCGATGATGAAATACGAAGGCCGGTTTCACGACACAGCGGATTGGAAGTTCAAGCCGTTTCCGTCGTAGCGGCGGTCGTACCGATGGATAAAGCCGAGTGACGCCATGATGCCGTTTCGCAAGCTGTACAAGTATCGCTCACTGAGCGGCGACGCTCGTGCGTTCACGCGACGCATTCTCGAACATCAACAGCTGTACTATGCCGCTCCGGGACAGTTCAACGATCCATTCGATTGCCGGTTTCAAATTTCACTGGAAGGCGCACCGCTGACGAAAGCTGGGCTTGCGAAGCGAGATGAGATTCAAGCGTTTTGCGAGGCATGGTTCCGCGACGAGAAAAATAATGCGGCGGCCGTGCTTGCCCTCTCCGAAGCGAACGACGACATACTCATGTGGTCGCACTACGCCGACTGCCATTGCGGAGTGTGCCTTGGGTTCCGTGTGCCGCTCGATAACGAATTACATGCGGTCTCGTACGACGAACCCCCTGCAACGCTTTACTTTGCTGATTTCTTTCCGGAGTACCGCAATCAGGAACGCTTCGCATCATCGATCATCGGCACGTTGACAAGGAAGGCACCAGCGTGGTCTTACGAGCGAGAATGGCGGTGCATCGAACTGTCCGGCCGAGGCGAGCAGCCCATTCCTGACGGCATGCTGTGCGAGGTAATCTTCGGATGCCGCACAAGCAAGGAGGATAGAAGTGACGTCCGCAAATGGCTCGGCTCTCGGGTGGGTGCCGTTCAGTTCTTTGAAGCCTGCGCAAGAGACAGGGCGTTTGGCATGGACGTGAGACCCCTGAACTAGGTTGACCTCGCATTCATTGGGCCGACACTATCGTCGCATGCAGCAATTTTTGTGCTTCTTTCCCGAGCCACACGGACATCGCTCGTTGCGTTCGATTCGCCGTGGCGTGATTGCATCGACATCGAAGATCGGACGTGTCTCGACGTGCTTGCGCGGTGCCTGCGATCGAGCCAATTCTTCGATTAACTTAGCTTGGCTATTCAGTTCGAGTTGCCGCATCGGATCATCCGGTGCGAACTGTTGGAGTCGCCGCATTTCCTCGCCGCCAACGAGAACTCTCCGCAGTATGCCAAGATCACCGCGTAGTGGGATCGCACCTGTATGACATGATCAACGAGACCGGCCTTCATCACGTAAGGGATGAGGTTGCTTTCGAGAAACCGCCTCGCATCGCGTGGACTTCTACGCTCCGACAGACATTCGTCAACAAAATCCTGTCCCAAGCGAACAGCAGACTGGTATGCATTCGCCATCACATAGAATTTATGCGCATGAATGCGCACTAATCCTGTTTGTTGCCCCATCCGTTGCAACGATTTCGCGTAAAGATCGAGACTATCGGCCAGGCGGCGGAGATTGTCAGTCGCTTCTTCCTTGTTTTCGATTTTGGCCCAGATTTCTGGCGGGTTTTTTGCAAACACGTCAGCGGGCGATAACCCGAGCGTATCGTAGTACTCGGCAATTACTTCTTGTGCGACGTTCGCGGCTTCGCGATTTCTACCGCAAAGATAGAGCGACAATCCGAAGTTGTACTTAACGACTCTTACGTGATCAGCTTCGTCCTTGATCGACTCTTTCCCAATCTCGTATTCGCGATGAATTCCATCCAAATCGCCGCGTTTCGCAAAGGCGTGCATCCGCTTTGTTGCCAAGGCTCCTCGGGCACGCACCGTCAACGGATGTGCCGCGGCCAAGGCTTCCATGCTGTCGAGCAATTGCATTGTCCGGTCGTCTAGCTGCCTCTCATAGCTCCATAGCACGAGAGTATCGAGTGCCCAAAATCGATCCTCAGGAGTCTGTGATTCATCTTGGACAAACGCTTCGACGATCGGCTGCACATCGCCAATTAAACCTAGCTCCTTCAATTGTTCACTTCCGCTCGACGCAAGTTCGACCAGCAACAGAGTCTGGCCAACCTGTGGAAGAAGCCGCAGGAAGAAGCGTTGTCGGAGTGGATCGCCGTCAGTAGGAAGCGATTCAAAAATGCAATCTCGCAGAGCCATTCGTGCGTCGCTGATCGTCTCCGGCATGGTCGCTTGATGAGATACAGCAAGGACGCGGAACGCGTCGTGAATGACGATCGTGCCACGTCGCAAGATTTGGATGGCTTGCCACGATTCTAGATTTCGAGTGAGGGACGCCGTCGTAGGCGTCGACATAGCTACGCGCACGTTCCGCAATGCGATAAACTTCCTCACGCGACAAAGGGACTTCACTTAGGGCAAGTGCCGCGAGCAACTTCTTCGCATTGTCATCGAGCAGTCCCCAGATTTTGCCAAGCACAACTTCCTGCGCTGACCGTGTCGCATGCGTCGCCGACTTGATGTCGTCCACGCATTTCTTGACGTTGCCTTCGTACGTCCGCTGTGCAATCTGAATAAGGGATCGAACAAACAACGGTATCCCGCCGGTCACTGACTGCAGTTCGACGGCTACCGGATAGTCGACCGGACATCCCGCCGTATTACAAAGCTCGCCGATGGATTCCGCGGTCCACCCCGATAGCTCCTGTGCGCTCACGTTGGCTAGCGTGACGATCTCCTGGACATTCTGAGACGGTTGAGACAGCACCGTCCATTCAATCCACTCCGTGCGAGTGAGAAGATCGACGACGGGCTGAGCGTCTAATCGATGGACGTTGTCGAGAATGACGCGAATGTGTTTGCCATTCGCCTTCAGAGTACGATCCATTGCGGATCGCATCGAGACCAGCCAGGCCGGGACGCAAGACGTGGCTGCGAGTCGTAGCATTGTCACCGAACGCCCGCTCTGCGAGCTCGCGCACGAGGGAGACGGCAAGCAGGCCCCGGAATGTCGCTCACATCGAAATACGCGATGTTTCTGTCGGAATGCGTCGCCGCCTCTGCTGCCCAAGCGGTCTTTCCAATACCTGAGTGCCCAACAACGAGCTGAACGCGATCTGGGGAATTAAAGTCGGGTTCTTTCCCATGAGGGATGTAGGGGACTGGCGCGTTGGGGAGAGATTGGAGTTGAACGACAACTTGATCAAAGATGGTCGGCAGATCGCTTACCTGGAAGCTATGTCCTGACGGCGCCGTTCCCGTGGCCGCATGTTGGACGATGGCGCACAACTTCCAAGTGAGCGCATCGCCGGGAAGTTTCGCGTGTGGGAGCGTATCGGCGATGCGGGCACACCACTGGACGCCCTCTTCAATGGTGCTCCACGCTGGCGGCAGGTACGGCGTCGCCTCGGGGTGCTCCCCAGGCCAGATGAGACGGACATCGGGTTTCCAGTCAGCACCGCGATAGAGTTTCTCAAGGTCTGGCCCGGGCGCCGAATTGCTAACCACAAAGAATTTCGGCGTCAGCGCTCGAGCGCCGCTTGCGTGAGCGCTTCGAAGCGTATCAAAGCGATCCAGCGCTTCTTTGATATCGCTGAAAACGAGCGGATCCTTTCGCGTCTTGACCTGCACGTACGCGTGCGCGTTGCTCAGGATAATTTCGACGTCTTCATCGTGTTCGATGATGATGGATGTTGCGGAAGCAGCACTCGCCGACAACAAGCATCCGGCGCCATAAAGATGCTGGTACAAGTAGCCGCGGTGCGTGGATTGAATTCGCACCAGCTGGGCCGCGTCTAGAACCGGATAGGGCACGGTCATTGAGATGTGACTTTGTAAGACGGCGGGAAAAGCGGAATTATAAACGATTCAACGGCCGTCATAGCGGATCTTGGCGGCCTAGTGGCTTTCGACTATGCGAGCACAAAAAAAGCCCCGGTGGAGGTCATCCACCGGGGCAGCGACGTCAATCAGCCGACTGTTTCGTACAGCCGCAATCATCGCGGTATTGCAGTTGCCGGTCTGGTAGCTCGATGAATTCGTTCCATTCCGCGGCGACTTGCTCGCTGATATTGCGGAACTGCGGGAAGGTGTTCCACAGCTTCGACGAGTCGTAGTCGCCAACGAGCGCGATGCGATCGCCCGCCCAGCGGCCGACGATGGGGCTGAGTTGACACTCGATCGAGCCGCCCTCGCCGCAGCCTTTCTTGTACCCGTAGTAGTCGCCGCCTCCGCCTTCGTCGCTCTTTCGCAGCAGCAATGCGAGAACGGAGCTTTGCGTGTTGGCGGCCCACTCCCAAAGCTTCGCGCCGCCATCGAGGCACCACGGACAGACTAACTCCTTCTTATCGAGATTCACGAGTTTGAAATATTGACCCATTGGAAGAGTTGGAAAGGAAATAAGCGGGCGGGAACCGGATGGATCCCGCCCGAAGGCCGATGGTGGATTAGCTGTTGGTGTTGGCCTCGGCGCGAGTGAGGCATGCTTGGCCGCAGAGCGTGCAGAGCGGATCGTCGACGTAGGTCGTATCGATCGGTGCATGGCAGCATTCGCTGCGGTCGGCCGATTGGATCGCGAATGCGACAAACTTGATGGCACGAAGATGTTGTGCCAGTATGGAATCATTCATGGTTAGAAAGGGAATCGGATAAAGGAGCCGGTTCTCTTTCCCGTGGTGGAGCGCGTGGGTACGCCATGGTGGATGAGGAAGGAAGTAGAAGCCCGCGTTCGCAGGCGGTCAGGAGTCAGCAAGCCGCAGTCCGCCGTCAAGGCGTGCGAGCGGAACGGGACGCGCAGGTTTCGGAGCGGTCAGCGAACGAAACCTCTTGCGCCGTCCCCCGTGAGCTACCCTTGCACGGCCAAGGAACCGGCTTGCTAGGATTCACTGGCCTGCGAGCAAATACCCGACAAGTTCTTGGTATGTCGATGCTACGAGGCGTATTCTCCGGCCATGGAAGTCGCCGTTAGTGTCGCTGAACTGACTGATGCCGAGCTGTATGCGCTCGATCAGTTGCTGCGACGGGTGGCACATCGCGAGCGGTCCGCGTCGGCCTTGCGCCTTGCAATCGCCCTTCGCAAGGAAAAGCACTGGCGTGCCCTCAACGCCCTCGTCGATCTCGCGGAAATCGGGGCATGAAAGTGCGATGATCGTCCGCAGATTCTCGCGATGTTTGACGCATTTCGGGTCCCGCATAAAATAGCTCTTGCGAGTGCATGCGGTCGTTTGGCCGCGAACGCACGAGGACGCCGTCCAATAGCCGACGAACTTCGCGTTCTACGACTAGCACATAGGCCACATTGCCAAACTGATTCTCGGTTTCCTGACCCAGAGGTACGGCGGCCTTTCAAGGCGACTGCCCCCTACCGGCTCGGCTCCTCACCGAATATCAGGCACTTACCCGTGACACGGGGAGCTGCCTGACCGTGCGCAGCTCCCGTGTTTGGAGGCCTGCGATGCACATTTCGGTTAGCGAGTCGACGATCGTCGTTCTGGGAATCACTGCCATCCTCATCGTGGCGATCCGCCGAGGATGGCGCGTGTCGTTTTGGTCGAGGAATTCTTCGGCGAGTTCCGAATGGAAACGGAACGCGATCGGCCTGAGCGGAATGATCGGCCCGATTGATCGGGCAAAGGCGCCGCTATAATCGGTGTGCGAGAGGGCTCAAGGCTCGATTCGGAGTACGGCAGGAGTCTGGCACCGCAACCCAAGGCCCAAAAGGCCGGAAAGGAGTGTGTGTCATGAAGAGCAAGAACCTCGGGAGCTTTCGCTCCCTCGCCCTAGTCATAACCGGCTGGATTCTGTTCGTAGTAGGTAATCTGTTCGTCGAGAACGAATGGCTGAGACTGCTCGTATTATCTGGTGCTAGGGTCCTGCCTTGAGCCCTCTCGCTTTTGATTTTTGGTTTCGCATGCGGCGCCGATTCCTCGACCGTCTGCGTGCAGTTGTCGCGACAGGAGGCGTGCCTTGAACACAGAACAGAAGTGGGCGTACTTGGCGAAATTGGATGACGAGCTAGGCGGCGGCGTGATGCTGTCGGAATGGACGTGCATTCTCGTAAAGGATGTCGATATCGCGTTCTGCAATCACGCGAGCTTATCGGCGATTCTTGCCGCGCAATCGGCGATCGAATGTCACTTGCGGTTCGAGTTTTCCGGATGCCTCTCCGGAAACCGCGGCGGCTTCTACGATTTGATCGAGCAATCACCGCTCGAACCGAGCATGAAAGCCGACATGCACCGCCTTCGCCGATTTCGAAATCGCTGGGTGCATGTCAACGATCCAGCGGATGACGAAGGCGTGCTGGCTCGCTCCGAGTCATTGGAAGCCGAAACCGAAGAGTTCGCTGTGTTTTGCATGAGGCTTCTGCGTCAAACGCTTTATTTGTTTCAATGTGTGTGATGAAACTGGAGAAGTCGATACGATTGTACGAGTCCAGAAATCCGCCACGGGACAGTTAGAATGCGGTACTTTCGCACGGGACGACCAGGGGAGAACCGCCTCTAATGAGTTTGATATTCGTCGATGAGAGAAAGAATTGCGGAGCGGATGTGTGCCGGGAGGGATGGCCAAATCGCGACGATGGCAGCCACTTGCAAGTGGCTTTCACCGTGAGGTACGCCCTGTGCACCGGATTTTGCAGCGCCATGCGGCGAACAATCGCTGCTTAAAGGCAAATCGTCGACTTGTTGCAATCCCCGTAGGGAACGTGCGGCAGGCTGCGAGCACCTTGGCCGACATCTCAAGATCAATAACCCGTAGGCGGGCCGGGTTTCCGCCGACGGCTAAGTCGGCAAACGGATTCTCCGTTACCAACCTACGACGAATTGCGACCCGAAAGAATTGCTTCGCACGACCGCAATTCCGACGGACCGTGTTTTCGGCAAGACCCTTGGATAGAAGCCATTTCCGATACTTACCGCCGTCTTCTGGAACGAAATCCCGTATCTCGACGCTTGAAGCGATTTGACGGTCAGTGCTCAACGTACCCCTGCACTGCAGCCGTAAATCCGCCGAGTACGGCGCGGCCCTACGCGTGGAGGTTTGTGCCTTCCGGCCGCAGTGCATATGGTTCGCCGGCGGCATCAGCATTAGTGCGCGACCGGCGTCGCCTGTATAGCGTGAAGCTGATGCCGCAGAGGCCGATCATGAGCAGGCTACCGGGCTCGGGAACTGCGGCGTACTCAATGTAGAGATCGTTATTGATGCGCCGTGACGTAAAACTGCCCGGCTGATGAAAGTGCCGGAAGCGCCGTGGAGTCGATTTGGAACAGAGCATTGAGCTGAGTCGAGTCCATGATCGAATTGCCCGCGGCGTCAAGGAAGCCGCCGGTCGTTCGCACGAAAAGCCAATGCACCGGATCGGTTAACGATCCCGTCAGCGGATCAAAAGTATTTATGACGTCGCCAAGTTTGAGATTGACGATTCCGTCGAGCTTGAGCGTACCGGCGATATCGAGCAAATCCCATTGCGTCCCGGCGTTGGCTTGAGCCCCGGCGCCGGTGAGATACGAATGAGAGAACTCGAATAGAAACGTGCTATCGGCCGCGAGCGTCACCGAGCCGGTCGCCAAGCGGCCGATGCCGTTATCGGTCGACGAGACGCCGCTGCCGTCGGTGCCCGGCGAAAGTGTCGCCTGACCCGCGACTGCGACCGAACCGCCGATGGTGCCTTCGCCGGAGAGAGCGGCGCCGGAATCGACGACGACGCGTCCTGCGAAACTACTGCCGGTTGCGAACACCACCCGTCCTTGGCCGACTTGGAGCGTGTCCTGAAACGTGTTCCCGGAGTTGCTGAATACGAGCGTGCCGAGGCCGGTTTTTAAGAGTGCGCCGCTTGCGGTGCCGGACACGGCTCCGGAAACGCCAAGCCGATTGGAGCCGACGACGTCGAACACGCCGCCCGCGCCGCCAACGGCGACGGATCGATTGACGCCGAGATCGAACGAGCCGGTGGTTCGCAGCATGCCGCCGTCGCGGAGTTCGAGCGAGTTGCCGACGCCGCCTCCGCCGAGATTTTCCGCCGAGCTGATCACGACGCCGCCGGCGCGAATGCTTGTGATTCCCTCGTAGGTATTCGCCGGCGCAGATAGAGCAGCCGTGAACCTTGCTTGACGATGCCGCCGTTACGGACAACCGTTTCGATGGTCGCGTCGTTGCGTTGCGGAGGACTATAAACCGACTCGACGGTAATCGTCCGCAGCATGCCGCCGAGATCGAGCACGCCGTCCGTCGAGCGCACGGAGACGGAGCCGGATCCTGTAATGAGGGCTTGGAATTCGGTGGTGCCGGTGGCGACGTTGCGGTCGGCGTTGAACGTAATGTCGCCGTTGACGGTGAGCACGCCGGTCGCTCCGGTGCGGACCACGACGCCGAGGCTCGAGATGGCCGTCAGCGACAGGCCGCCGATGGTTTCGCTGAAGCCGTTGAGATCCCAAAGTTGGTTGTTGCTGCCGTTTGTGCGCAAGGCGACGGTCGCCGTATCGGCGATTTGATTGTCGGTCGTCTGTCGGACGATTGTGGGATTGCTTGATCCGCTGATAAACAATCCGCCGACGCCGATCGAGTTACCAAGCGTATTGCCGAGGATGAGCGTGCCTTCGCTCACCACGACTTGGCCGGTATGCGTGATGCCGGCGCTCGGCCCGATCGTCAGCGTCCCGCTGCCGACTTTGGTAAGCGTGCCGGAGCCCGTGAAAGTCCAGCCGGAAGCCGTGACGTTCGTGAGCGATTGAACGTCAATCGTGCCGCCACCGGTATTCACATTGAAATTTTTCGCACCGAGATTGTCGGAGAAACCGGTATCCAATCGGAGAATACCACCGAAGAAATTCAGCGATCCGGAGCCGAGCTTGTCATAGTCGTCAATCAGAATCGCGCCCTGATTCAAATAGACGTCGGTGATTTGGTTAGCGGCGTTGCCGAGACGCAGCGTGCCGGAGCCGGACTTCACCAACGGTACTTGGCTGGTTAGAGACGCCGTGATGCTGAAGGTCGCCGCCGTCGTCGTGACAAAGACGTTGTAGTCGCGTCCGCCGCCGGTCGTGAGACCACCGAGAAAGCCGCCAAGAACGTGGCTTCCTGCACCGGCGGCCAAGATCGAGCCGGTTGTAATCTGCAGCGTGCCTGCCGGACCGGTGATGGTTTGTGCCGTCGTCGAATCGACGATGAGAGAATTGATGGCGGCGGCAGATCCGGTTAGCGTCGCCCCGGTCGTGAAGCGCACGTTGTTCGACGATGCACCGCTCAAGGCGTTGTAGCCGGCGGCGTCGGTCGTGTATTCCGTGGTCGCGAGCGGTCGGAGGCCGGTCGTACCGTCGACGTACGTGACGAAACTGGTCCCCAGGCCGGCCGTCGCCAAGTCGCCGATCATCCAAGGGATGATGCTGATATTGGCGGAACCTGCCGCACCGCCGCCGCCGACTTCATAACCGTTGATCGTGGCCGTCGCGGCGGCGTCGAAACGAATGAATCCGCGACGAGCTCCGGAACTCGTGGCGCCAAGCGAGAGACCGCGAACAAGGACTGTAGCCCGATTGTTGCGAATCAACGTGTCGGCCAACAGGTCGGCGACCGTGCTACTCCCCGTGCCGGAGCCAGTCGAAGCTTCAGACTGAATCACGTTGTACCCTGCACCGAGGACGATGGTTCCGATGTTCTCGGTTCGCAATGCGCTTTGCGAAATCGTGCGCATCCACAGCCCGCGCGTTCCGCCCGTGTTGTTGAGAGTAATCGCGAGCCCGTCACCTATGCGGTCGACGTCCAAGGTTTGATCTTGATCGATTAGCAACTCGCCCCCGTCAATGGAGATCGATGCCGCATTCCGCAACGATCCGAATTGTCCGACCAGCTGCAACAGGCCTGCGGTGACGATGACATCACCGGTGAACTGTGTGTTGGCGCCGCTCAAGTGCTGCGCCGACGCGCCGCCTTTGATCAGTTTGCCCGTGCCGACAAGTTCGCCGCCGAAGATGCGGGTGGCATTGGGGAGCAGCGTGAGCGTGCCGGCGCCGATCAGGACTTTTCCGCCGGTAGCTCCTCCTCCGCTGAGACCGTCGATCGTTTCGGTCTGGTCGATCAAGTCCAGCATGACGGAAGAATCAGTGCCGAGAATAACGACGGACGTATTTCCGATCGCGTTGCCGCCACGACCACGAACGGTTCCTTCGTTGATCGTCAGACGTTCGCTGAAAGCGTTGTTGCCCGTCAGAACAAGCGTGCCCGCACCGCTCTTGGTGATCATCGGGCTGCCCACAATGCGGCTGCCGATCGTGAAATCGAAAGCGCTTTGCTGATCGATGAAAAGTTCGGTCGACGACGACATCAAAACGCCGCCGTTCAGCGCTGCAGGAGCGCCGACGTCGTCGGTGACCAAGATGCCGCCGGCGACGGTGAGAATCCCGAAATTGCCGATCGTCGCCGTCGAGCCGACCGCCGCATCGAATCGAATCGAGTTGACCGAACCGCCCAGAAGCAAGGCGCCGAAGTACCCGCTTCCTGCGTCCGTAACATTGTCGGCCGCCAACCATGTCGACACGTCGTTCTTGGGGGTCGTCAGCACGGCTGCGACGTTACCAAGACCGGTCCCCGCAGAATTCGAGGCGAAGTAAGTTTCTGAGCCCGAAGAAATGGTCGCCCAACCGAGCATTCCCGTCGATTCGACGTTTGCCGTCGTGGTCGTGATCGTTGCTCCCCCTGCCGTGGAGAAGCGTACCGTCATCCCGGCCGTCGGACGCGTAACACTCTGGAGGTTGAGCGTCGTTGCGAACGCGCCGCCGTTCACCGCAACGGACGCCGTGCCTGAAGATGCCAACGTGACGCCGCCGACATTTTGAGTCGTCGCGGCGAGAATTCCACCGTTAAGCGTTAGAGTTCCTCCCCGTAGATCGAGCGTACCGGTCGCCGACATTTTCGCCGTATTCGACGCGGCGTAGCTCAAAATCAAATTTCCAGCCGTAACGCGAGTCGTTCCGGTCAGGCCCGAGTTGTCGCCGCTGAGCGTCACGTAGCCGACGCCGTCTTTCAATACGAGTCCGGAACCTGTGAGGCCGGCCGAGATCGTACCTCGATAAAGGTTCATGGCGGTTGCGGTGATCGTTCCTGTGCCGAAGGCGTTGCCGCTGAGCCCTACGGCCGAGCCGCCGAGATCGAAGCGGGCAGCGGTGAAATTGAAGCCGCCGTTGTCAAAGTTTGCCGTGGCTCCGGCCGTTTCCGTACCGACAAGCAAACCTTCGAGCGCCGCGGCGGTCGCACCGCTTGCTCCAAGTTTGAGCGTGCCGCCGTCGGCGACGGTGATGAAGTTGTCGGTGCCGTTGACGAACGTGAGAACGCCGGCCGTGCCCAAGACCAATGTTGAAGCACCGGAAATCTTGACATCGTCACCGATCGTGACCGTGCCGGTCGCCAGATTCCACGTTCCGCCCGTGACAAGTAGGTCGGCCGTGGTGCCGGTTTGCGTCAGGCCGCCGGTGAGAAAACCGACGCCTGTCACATTTCCGGTGAGAGTCAGGCTATTGGTCGTCGCCGCAATCGCTCCGGCGTACGTAACCGTCGCTCCATTGGTTCCGCTCGCATCCAGCACGGCCGACGATGAAGTGACGGTGATCGCCCGATTGGTCGACGGGCTATTGGCGGCTACGCTGCCGACAAAACGCAGAGTGCCCGCGCCGACGTTGATTCCGTCGGTGCCTTGACCAAGGTTGCTGGGGCCGCCGCCGTTGTTGCTGACCGTACTGAACTCGAGCACGCCTCCGCCAACAGTGACCGGCCCTGTAAACGTGCTGGCGCCGTTGAGTCGAAGCGTGGTGGTACCCGCGACCGCGATGGCTTGTGCGATTGCCGTCGACGACGAAATCACGCCGTTAACAATCGTGGTTCCGGTGCCGTCGAACGTAAGCGTGCGCGGCGACGAACCCGTGGGATCGCCGGGAATATCGGCAAACGTCAACGTTTTTCCGGCCACGATATTGTTGATCAGCGCGTTGTTGGCCGTCGTCGCGTGATTGCCCCAACTGCCGGTGAAATTCAGACTGTAGTCGCCGGCGAACATGACCGGATTGCCGCCGGTGCCGTTGTGATTGATGGAATTGGAGACGATGTGGTCGCCGCCGTAGGCAAAGAACGTCATGTTGTTGACGAGAATCGTGCCGGTACCGAACGCCGTGTCGCTACCGACTCCCATCGCACCGCCCGTGAAGCTTACGCCGCCGGTCATGCCGCTGTTGTCGCCGGTAAGAATCCAAGTCCCCGCCGTATCGTGCGTCAGAGAGAGCGTCCCTCCGCTGTTGGCCAGGTTGCTCGTGATCATGTTGCCCAGCGTGTTCGCTCCGCGCAACAGAATCGTCTTGGCACCCGCTCCCGTAATCTGCACGTTCGTCAGAACGAGCGGACCGGAGCCGTCGGCGATGAAAACGGTGCTTCCGGTCGTATTGGCGATTTGTATGAGACGATTACTGATTTCTCCGGGTCCGACATAACTAAGGCTGACCGCCGTGCTGCCGCCGGCTCCTAGAATCAACGCCGATGTCGAGAGATCGGCGGTCGTCGTCAGGCCGACGCTGCTTGAGCCGCCGGCTTCCGAGGTGTTGCCCAATTTCGTGACGACCAGCGTTCCGGCACTCACGCGCGTGGTGCCCGTATACGTATTGGCGCCGACCAATTGCAGCGTGCCGGCCGATACCTTATTGATGCCGCTTAGGCTGATGCCGGAAAGATTTCCAGAAATGGTCGCGAAATCGGTCGAGGTCGTCGTATTGTCCGCCACATCGATCGTACGCACTGCACCTGCCAAGTCGACGGGATTGCGAAACTCCACTTCGGAAAGGGCCGTCGCCGAGTTCAAGAACAGACTCTGCGTGCCGCCGGAACCGACAAAGTTGGCCTCGCCCCACGTTAGAGCCGTGGGCGACACCAATCCGCCGAGCGCCACGACGAGTCGGTCGTAACTCGCCGCAAAACCGCCGCCGCCGGTCGTGCCGTTCCAACGAACCAGATTCGAAGTACCGGAAAGGGAGCGAGTGAACGAGCCGATGGATTCGAAGATGCCCGTCGTCGTAAGATCGCCCAGTTGAATTCGACTGGTCGACGGAATGGCCCCGGCGACGTCGGCCCGCAACGTGCCAGCGGCGATCGTCGTATTGCCGGTGTAGCTGTTGCCGGCGTTGCTCAGAACCCAAAGTCCGGTTCCCGTTTTGGTCAGCGAGAGCGCGCCGGTGCCGTTGTTGAGGAGCTTGAATCGTAGTTCGTTGTCGCCGGTCGACGTGCCGGTCAGATTCAACGTCACGGGTGCGTCGATATTGCCCGCTGCGAAAGTCAGATCGGCCGTGCTGTTGAAAATGACCGTGGCACTATTCGTACCCGAGGCGTCGAGCCCGGCAAATGCGCCGGCAATCGTAAACTGCCGATCAATACTGACCGACGTCTTGCCGGTGTAGCTGAGCGTGCCGGCGGAAGTGCCCGCAAAAATGAGGCTCGCCGCATTGTTGGCCGAGTCGCCGCGGCCGATGCCGCTATCGACTCCGATGTTGGCCAACGTCGACACGGACAAGAACCCGCTACGGATCGTCGTCGAGCCGGTATAGGTATTTGCGCCGGAGAGCACCTGCACGGCAGTGCCGGTCGCCGGGCCGCCTTTGACGATGCTGAGTTTTCCTGCGCCATCTTGCAACAAACCGCCGAACGTCCCCGCGGCCGTCGTCAAAGTGCCGCCGATGACCAGAGTGGATGCCATCGCCGAACCGCCGCCACCGTTTGTGATCGTTCCGGTTCCGTTGAGTCCGCCGATCGTCACGATGCCGCCGACGCCCGCGCCGTTGAGATCGAGCGTCGTGCCTTGCCTCAAATTGGCGACCGTCACGGCGGCCTGAGATGCGCCGAGTGTGGCCGTCGCACCGCTCAGGCGGATCGTTCCTTCGTTGAGATTCACGTTGCCGGTAAACGTGTTGTCGCCGCCGACGACGAGCTTGCCGGTTCCCGCTTTCGTCAAGACCGCGGCGCCGCTCCCGATGCGGGCATTGACCGTCAGCGCGTTGGCGGGCGTCGAACCGTTGATGAAGATCTGAATTTCCGCCGCTCCGCCGAGCGTGTTGGTCACCGTACCGTTGTTGATGATGGTCGCGGCGGCCAAGGAGTTATCGAAGAGCAACCCGCCGCTGGTGATCGTGAGCACGCCGCCGAGCGTAACGGTTTGCGTCGCCGTCGGCGCTAGCTTGAGCGAATTGATCGTCGCGGCGGCGCTCGTTGAAATCACGGCTCGGGCGTCCGTGTAGTTAAGCGTCGTCGTGCCGCTTGTCGGCAGATTCAAAGTTTGATCGGCCAAGGGGAGCGCCACGATGTTTTCACCGACGATCGTCGCCCAATCGACGCCGTTGTAGGTTGCGAAGGCTTGCGTATCGTACAGACCCGCCACCGCGGCGCCGGAAGTCAGCGTCAGCACGCCGACGCCCGGAGTGAAATTGAGCGTTGCCCCGGTGCTGCGCGTTCCCTTGCCGGAAAACGTCAGCGTCGTCGTGCCGCTTGCGCCGGGCGTGATCTTGATGATGCCGTGACCGGCCGTCGGGGTCAGTGTTCCGACAACTTCCGTACTGCCGGTACTGAGACCGACGTACTCCAAAATCCCACCGGCTGTTTGATCGGTCGCCGAATTGAATGTGATCGCGCTCGCGTCTTGCACGATGTTGCTGATGGAGCCTGAGGAGTTCGTCGCCGTGGCCTGCAGCTTGAGCGTACCCGCCGTGATCGTCGTGGTGCCTGTGTACGTGTTCATGCCGGTCAGCAGCCAGGTGCCCGAGCCGTTTTTGGCGAGCGACGTCTTGTTGGTCGAACTGTTTTCGCCGATCGCTCCGCGAATCTCATTGTCGAGCGCATTGGCACCACCGAGATTCAACGTCTTGCTACCTAATCCGGTTGCGGTAAACGAACTCGTAAACACCACCGCCGGGCTTGTGCCGGTTTGACTCGCGTTGATCGTCGCGGCTCCCGTCGTACCGGCGAGGTTCACGATCTTCGCCGTCGTCAAGTTCGCCGGCAGAACGTCGTTGCCGAAAATGTTCAGCGTACCGCTTGTCGTCGAATTGCCGATGTTGATCACGCCGGAACCGGCAGCATTGTTTACCGCGCGGAAATCTTGAATCGCCAATGTTCCGCCGGAGATGCTCGTCGCTCCGGTATACGTGCTTCCGGAGTACCCGCTCAGCGTTCCGGTCAGAGTGACGGTCACGGAGCCGGATACGGTGAAGTTGTGTGCTGCGCCGGCGGCAATGATTCCGCCGCCAAGCAGCGTATCGCCGGTGCCGTTGAACGTGAGCGTGCGGGCCGTCGTGTCATTGAGACCCCAATAACTTCCCGCGAACGAGAGCAGGCCGTTCATGTTGTTCGTGAGCACCAACGCTTCAGGACTCGTCGTCGTCGTGTTATTGGCGCTGCCGCTGAACGACGCTCCGAAGCCGTTGCGGCCGGCGAAGGTCGTCGTCGTCGAGCCGCTCGTGCTGAGCGTCAACGTATTAAACGTCGCAGTTTGGTTCAGCACTCTGCTTCCCAAGGCATGATCGACGAAGATCGTGCCGCCGCCGCCCGAACGATCGGAATACACGTTCTTATTCAGGGTCGGCGAATCCATCCGAAATTCGAATAGGCCGCCTGCCAAATCGAGCGTACTCGACGTTCCCGTACCGGCATTGCCTCCCAGCGCAGCGGCGGAGGCAAACCGCACGGAACCTCCGGAGCCGACGCGAAAGTAGCCGGTGTAACCTGAGGCGTTCGACGGATTGAGCACCAACGTGCCGCTTCCTTGTTTGTCGATCATGCCTGCGCCGCTCAGCACGCCGCCGACGATGTAATTGCCGATGCTGCCCGTCGCGCCGAACGTCGTGCGCCCGCGCTTCCGGAACCGGAAAGCTGCAAGTTGCCGAACGTCAACGTGCCGAACGACGAGACGATGCCCGTGTTGATGCTGCCGGTCGCCGTCGTCACCTGTCCGGAAATCGAAGTGTTGCCGACGGAAATGAACGCCGCCCCTGGATTGATCGTCGTCGTACTATTGGGATTACTTGCAAACGGTCCCCAGCCGACCAACGACAGACCTCGGGCCAGCGTGAACGTTGATCCGTAGTCGGAGGTCAAGAGCAAGGTTCCGCCGTTGGCGCCCGCCGTTTGCGATCCGGAAACGACGATTGCCGAAGCGTCCGTGCCGAGCGCTCCGGCACTCGTTGCAATCAGAGTTCCCGCAGCCACGGTCGTCGTACCCGTATAAGAATTGGCGGCGTTGGTAATTCTCAGTCCGCCGCGTCCGAGCGAGAGCGTACCGGCCAAAGTCAGACCGGAGTCTTGAGTGAGCAGCGAATCAATCCTTGCATAGGAGCCGACGTTCACGGTCACACGCCCGGACGAGAGATCGATGTCGCCTCCCGTGAGCGTATAGCCGGAGTCGAACGACAAACTATTCGCCATAGTCGCAGGTCCGACATTAATTACGGAAGGCTGCAAAAGCGCACGGGATTCGGTATCGGCATCGGAAACAAAACGTCTTCCGTCTCGGTCGGGACGACGTCGCCGAGCCAATTGGCGGGCGTGTTCCAATTGAAATTCGTGCCGCCGCCTGCATCCCAAACGACGACGGCCGCATGAATCGGTCCGCTGCCGACGGCCGTTAACAGCACGGTCGCGTATATGATCGCTCGTCGGAGGCGTTGTATCGGCTTAATGCGGCGGCGCGACGAAGCGTGATGCGTAGTAATAGACTCACCATCCGAAAAAACGTGGAGATACGAAACGACTCGGCGATGTGCCGACGTCGAATACGGATCACAGCGAGGCTCGACGGGGTAGAAGTCACGACGTTGTTCGCTGCGGCGAACGATCACGTCGTCACAACATGCCTGACGAAAAAGCGCGGCGGGCGGGCTCCGTCGAAGATCCGGGGATGATCTACTTCGACTGAGGTAGTCAGCGAGAGATTGCTGAATTTCCGCGTGCTGAGAGCTGACCTGCGATGCTCACGACCATGATGTTTTGCAATCGCAATGCCGCTATGAGTTCCGCCGCATCAAGACGACGCCGAACCGTCTGCCTCGCTAGAACTTCACGCAACAATATAAAGTTCTTTACTTACGACGATGCTTCCGCATTGCAACGTCGCGTTGCAGAACTGCGCATCGCGGCGGCAAACCGTAAGAATTCGCTCCGGTAGTTTCGAGCGGTATTCGGTTTTTCCTGAAAAGATTCTCGTGGTCGACGCACAACGTCGGAGCGTTCACATACGTCGACTACGTCCTTATCGTGTCGTTCGCCGGACACGATTGCGCGAAATCAGCCTCGACAATCAATCGCTCGTCCGGCCAGCCGGTGCGGCGGTGATGCGAATCGGCGAACCTTTGATCACCGCGCGATCGAGCGTGTCCCACTCGATGATGTAGCCCCAAGCGCGCGAGCGGCCTTGGATCGGGCCGGAGAGAGCCATCGGTACGTTGTTGCGATCCCAATCGCCCCACACTTTACGCCGTGGCTCCCCGTCGATGCTTTGCGCAAACGCCAAGGCCGCGGCGGTACCGTCGTTCCCTTCGCCGGCACGCCAATCGGTGAATATCCAGGGCTCGCCGGAAGTCCAGACCCACGCGGCGCCGACGTTTTCTCGCGTGCCGCCGATCCATACGAGGCGCATCCGGCGGATGGTCGGCCAGCAACACGTCTTTGATAAACTGATTTTCTTCCGCACTCGTAACGCTCACTAAGTGCCCGCCGCGAGCCTTCGCGGCGACGTCGGCCTTCATCCAGGCTGACTTGCCGCGAACGAGCAAGTAGCGATGGCCGCCGAATTCTTTCTCTACGGCGTCGCCGGCGGTGTTCACTTCGGGCACGTACGACGGATCGGCGACGCGCGGCTCCGGAGCGGCGCAGCGCAGCGGCGCACGGCCCGTCGACGCATTGTCGTAAAGTTTGAGATCGTAACCGTTGCCCGAAGCGTCGGCCGCGGTATGGCCCGCGTGTTCGTCGAAATGGTACAGAGCCAACGTGTCGGCGTCGGGCTCAAAGTGGCGCTGCGGCGTGAAATCGCCCGTGTAGCGGGCCCTCCGCGAGATGCGCACTTCGTCGATCACGCCGCGGTAGTCGACCGGCTCTCCCTGCGGACCTTGGCCGATGCTGAAGGGCGAGGCCTTGGAATCGGTGAGCAGCGGCCCGTCCAGCGGTTCGCTGAGGAGGAGCTTGCCGTCGATGTACAGTCGCAGTATGTCCCCTTCGAGTACGCCCGCGACGTGCGTCAGGCCCGGCGCCTCGCGATCGACGACCGGTTCCGAAACGTAGTACTTGGTCGTCTGCGATTGCGACTCCAGCTTCCACTCGTTGCGCCGCGGATCGAAGCGCAGTTGCAGCATCGGGTGCATGGCGAGTTGTCGGGAATTGTCGCGGATCGTGCGGGCCGAGGCGCTCGGTCGTCGTCCAGGCTTCGATCGTCAGCGGATGCGAGCCGTCGTACCGCAGGCGAGGAATGTAGAGTCCGCAGGTTTCGGCGTTGAAGGCCAAGGCATTGTCGCCCCCGGCGACCGCAGCGGGCGGCGGCGCGACGGACGGCCCTGCGGCTTGTCCCGGCGCGGGCGTTCCGTCGGCCCGAACCCAGCGCGCTTGATAGATCTTTCCGTGGTGGCCGTTGCCGGAATGGTCGCGCAGCACATCGCCGCTTCCTTCGGCAAAGTGGTACAGCGCGATTGTATCGGCATCCGGCGCGAAGCGAGCTTGCGGCGCGAAGTCGCCGTCGTAGCGCATCGACTTCGAAACGCGCACTTCGTAAACGCGGCCCTCAAAATGATCTGCGGCGAGCTCCTCGCCGTCGAAATTCGCACCGATCGCAAACGGTACGTTCGACGGATGATAGGCTTCCACCGTCGGTGCGCGGCCCTGAAGCTTGCCGTCGACGTAAAAACGAATCTCGCCGCGAGCGTCGTAGACTCCCGCGAAATGCGTGACACGTCCCGGTTCGGGATCCGGCGAGGCTTTCACGAAGCGATAGGCGTTCGTCTTGTCGTCGCCCGTGTTGACCATGAACGCCCAGCCGAAATTCGGCGCGGCGCGGCGACCGTCGGCGTTGTTGGTGATGGCGAAGCCGGCCATCTGCGGGTCGCCGACGATGAACTGGACCTTTTGCCGATGGGCCGCGGGATCGCACCAAGCCCACGCTTCGACCGTGAGCGGATGATCGCCCTGATACTTCCACGACGGCACGACGACGTCGGCATCGACGCCGTTGAATGCCAGCGCGAAATCCGAGGCGGCAAACGGCCCGACGTTCGCGCCGGCTTGCTCGCGCCGCCTTCGAGAGCCGCCCCGCCGTCGAGCGTGCGCACCGTTCCGTCGAACACGCGAAGTTTGTAGCCGATGATTTCGTATGAGGTGCGATAGCAAAACAGGCCGACGTTCTGCGTACCGGGAAACTGCGGATGGCTTTCCGGAGGGCCGCCGATCGTCGCCACGTCGCCCTCCCAGCGCGCGATCTCGGCTGCGTTGAGAGAGACCGTAACGCCGCCGGGGCGACTCGCCGAACCCTTACGCACGCGCAGAATTAGTTTTCCGCCGTCGGGCGAGTTTGCCGGCCACGTGGCGATTTGCCGACGCTGATTGCCTTCCACTTTAAGTTCAATTCGATTGCCGACGCTCACGTCGAGCCCGGCCCATTTGTCGGCGGCGGGAGCAAAGTCGAGCGTGAGCGGCCCTGTTCCGGCGACTCGTCGGAAGTCGCACTCGATTTCAAAATCGCGAGCGTCGGCCAGATCAATCGGCAGCACAATCTTGCCCGACTGGCCGTCGTGGGCGTAGACAAGCTTGCCGTCCTTCTTCGTCCAATTATTCGCGGCCGTGTAATTCGGCACGGCGACCCGATCGCGGGCCGGATCGCAAAGCTCGATGAGGTCAACCTGCTGAAACGTCGCGGCCGCGGCCGGCGCCGCCGAGAGGTCGCGTACCTGCACGTTGCGGAAGCGAACTTCGGCCGGGCCTCCCTTGGAAACGAGTTGCCAGCCGAGGAGACCGTCGTCGGGAATGTCGGCGAACTCGGCATCGACCGTGGTCGTGCCGTTGAGCGTGATCGTCAGACGCTTGCCGACGCAGCGGACGGTCATGCGGTTGTAGTCGTCCGGCTTCATAAGCGGCTGGAAGACCGCCGGGTCGACCGGCTGCACGACACGCCCCGGATCACCGCTACGACCTTGCCACCAAAGGCCGGCGTATCCGGTTTTCCCTCCCGCGCCGATTTCGGCTTGCGGGCCGACGAGAGTCGGCGGGGTTTCCGAAACCAGCCCGCTGCGAAACTGCATTCCGGAATTGACGTTGCCGCTCAAGCGCACGTCGAACGACGCTTCGAAGTCGCGATACATCCGCCGGCCCGCCAAGAAGATTTCACCGTTGGTCGTCATCGTGCCGACGAGCTCGCCGGCCTCAACTTTCCAATTCCCCGGACTGCCGATCCAGTCGGTAAGATCGCCGTTCGCAAACGGCGCTTCGGCGGCGGCTCGCGATCCGCCGGTCGTTCCCGCAGGCAGGAGCGGCGTACCGTCGGCCCGTAGCCACTTAGCTCCGGCGATCGTCGCAACGTGTCCGTTCTTCGAGCTGTCGCGCACCGTCTCCCCCGCGCCTTCGTCGAAGTGGAATAATACGGCCGTGTCGGCGTCGGGCTCGAAGCGAATCTGCGGAAGGTAGTCGGCTTGGTAACGCGCGACCGTCGAAAATCGCACTTCATCCACCAGGCCGGGAAAAGAACCCCAGCCGGTCGTCGCCGCAGCGTTGTAACTCGCGACGCCGCAGCCTGTGGAGTTTTTCAGCGGTGATTTGATCGGTTCGCGACGTACGAGCTTGCCGTCGATGAAGCAGAACGCTTCCCGACCGTCGTGCGAGACGGCGATATGCCTCCGCTTGCCGATCGTCGCCGATCCCAACGCGATCGTCGTCAGCGAGCCGTCTTCGTGATGCAGAATGCATTCGTATCCATGACGCCCTTGCAACGGTCGCGAGAAGAGCTTCACCTGCGTCCAGCCTGCGTTGATCACGGGCGAGTTCCATTGATCGCCCTGCGCAGGTAGGCTCAACGGCGTGGCGACGCATTCCATCGTCAGCGGCCGGTTGGCGTCGAACGATTGCCCCTTGAGGTAGGCCCCGTTGATGCCGGAGAAGTCGACGGCGTAGTCCGCAGTAACTCCGGCCGTCGCGACATTTGCCGGCGCCCCTTCGCCGCGCACCCACTTCGCGCCGACGATTCTTCCGTCGCGGCCGTTACCGGAGGCGTCGCGCAGAACGTCTCCCGAGCCTTCGTCGAAATGATAGAGGGCCAGCGTATCGGCGTCGGCTTCCAATCGCGCGACGGGCGTGTAATCGACCGTGTAGCGGGCGATTTTAGAAAAGCGCACTTCGTCGACCACGCCGGTGAACGGGTAATCGATGCCCGCGCCTTCCGGACTTCCGCCGATGAAGAATTTTTGCGGCGACGGGTGATACGTCCCTTCGCAATCGGCCGAGGCCGCGAGCTTGCCGTCGATGAACAGCCGAGACTTCTTGCCGTCGTACACCGCTGCGACGCGTCGCAGCTTTGTGTTGCCGAGTGGTTCCGACGCGCGAACCTGCGTGTACTTCGCCGTTCCGCCGACGCTCCGACCGATCAACACGCCCGGCGCACCCTGATTCGTACCGAGCGCCATCCCGGCGGCTTCCGTATTCGATATGCAGGCGGAACTCACCGGCCCGCAACGGAAGGAGGCTTCGATCGTCAGCGGCATATCGATGTCGTGGCCCAGCGGCAGGGAAACGTGGGCCGAGCGGCCGTCGAATTCCAGCGCATAGTCGCCGCTCGTCGCCGGTGCGAGCGGCTTTCCGTCGGGCGACAAGCGGCGCAAGCGAATTCCGCGTAGCGCCATTTCGTTGGGATAAAGCTGGAATCCGATATGCCCTTCGCTAGGCTTGCCGGCGGGCAGCTCGCCGTCGAGAGCTTGTTCGTTGTTCAATTGCACCTGCACGCGATCGCCGAAAACGACGATCGACATCTTGTGCCATTCGTTCGGGCTCGGCGCCTTCGATGTTTGGGCGGCAAGCTTGTTGTAGAGCGATCCGTTTTTCGACGTCGCGGGGATGCCTGCGAATTTCGCGGCCGAATCGTCGAGCAGTTGAATCTCGTGGAAGTCTTTGCCGCTGATGTTGCCTTCGGCCGGAGCACGGAGGAACACGCCGCTGTTCGATTCCGGAGTCAGCCGATATTCAAACTCCAGCTCGAAGTCACGCCAGGTCTTATCGCTCTTGAGCCAACCGCTCGGGCTCGTGGCTCGGCCGACGATCGCGCCGTCCTCGACGCTCCATCCCTGTTGGCCGACCTGTGTCCAGCCCGTCAAGTCGCGGCCGTTGAAGAGCGGCGTCCAATCGCCGCCAGCGACGGTTGCGGCGTCGGCAGAGCTGACGGGCATCGTGGTCGTTGCGATTTGCGCACCGTTGGTAGTCGCGACCGAGCCGCGTGGTACGCGCCGCGAGACCCAGATGTCCTCTCTGCCCATTCCGCCGGGGCGAGCGGAGTGAAAATAGACGGTGTGCGCGTCCGGCGACAACCAAGCGTGCTGATACTCGCCCGGGCAGTTCGTCAGTTCGATCGCCGTCAGCACGCCGGTCGACGCCGACTGGTACGTGTAATATCTCTTGTTGCCGCGACGAAACAACAGCGTCTTGCCGTCGGCGAGTAGCTGTTGTTCCCCTTCGGTATCCGAAGTATTGACGTGCTTTCCGAGGTTTTGCGGAGCGCCGAATGGCGCGGCAAGCGAAGCCCGCCTCGAGACGTAGAGGTCGTTTCCGCCGGCGCCTCCCGGCCGATTCGATGCGAAGATTAGCGTCAGCCCGTCGTCGGTGACAATGGGACCGGTGTCCTCGAACGTCGAGTTGACCTCGGTCAGTATCTCGATCGGCTGCCAGGGGGAGTCGAGCGATTCGCGGCGGCGCAAGAAGACGTCGGCGCCTGTGCCTCCCATCGCCTTATGGTGCGACTCAAAGGCGAGAAACAAGCCGTTGCCGCTGAGGTACGGGCCGTTCTCGTAGTCCGAGCCGGAGGTGATGCGCGCGCGCGGTCCGAAAGGTTCGTCAACGCGTGTGCGACGACACTCAAATAAATCACTCCCCGACCCCGAATTGCCCCGATCAGCGCAATTGATCGGCGGAAAGCGCCGCCCACATTTCTTCCGCGCTCGTGTTGACGTTCGGCCCCAGGTTCTCCGGTGTGCTCCAAACAAGTTCAGACGATTCCAACGTCTTGATGATCTCATCGGTCGACGCGACCGGCGTCACGGCAAAGTTCGGCTTCGGCGCAGCGGCAGTCGGGCGCACTTCGACGCTCGCGCCTGTCGGAGCTTCCAGCGTCGCCACGACTTCGCCGTCTTTGTTTTTGATCGTGACGATGATCCCCGCTATCAGCGCGATGGCGAGCGACTCCAATACCGCCGGCGATCAACGCCGCCGGCGGTTTCTTCTTCTTTACCGACCGCGGCGCCGGCTTCGGCAACGGCTTACCCCGCGGCAAAAGCTGGCTCTTTGGGTCGGTTTCCTCTTCCGCTTTGACGAACGAAGCCGTCACTTCAGGCGTCTCGGTCGCCGAGCTTGTCGGCTCCATCGCCGTTTTTGTCGCGCCAGGTTCGTGCCGCTTGCGCTCGGCTTCGGCCCGACGCTTTGCAAAAACGCCGCGAGTTCGGCATTCGGCTGCGAACCGCCGCCGATCGACGAGCCCATCGGGCCCTTTGTCGAGGTTCCGCCGCTCCCGAGCGGTTCCAAGGCACCAATCACGTCGTCCATCGACTGGTAGCGATCTTGCGGACGCTTGGCGATCATCTTGTGGAGCACCTGCTCCAAGGCCCACGGTGCGTCGTCGCGGGTCTTCACCAAGCTCGGCAACGGCGCATCACGGTGGGCCATTAGTCGGGCGATCATCGTGTCGCCCTCGTAGGTCTTGCGGCCTATGAGCAAATACCAGAGCGTGCAACCGAGCGAGTAAATGTCGGCCCGGCCGTCGGCGCCTTTGGTGTTCGCCGCTTGCTCCGGGCTCATGTAGTCGACGGTACCCATCACCTGCTCGGTCGCCGTCAGCCCGTCATCGCTGCTTTCGATACGGGCCAGGCCCATGTCGAGAATTTTGACGACGTTCTTCTTGTCGACGAGCAGGTTTGCCGGCTTGATGTCGCGATGAATCACTCCTTCGGTATGCGCGAACGAGAGTCCGCGAGCCGCCTGCAACACGTAGTCGACGGCCTTCTCAATCGGCAGCGGCCCCTGCGATTTGACGAGCGACGAGAGATCGCCGCCGTCGACGAATTGCATGACCAGATATTTGACGTTGCCCGCCTCGCCCGAGTCGTACGCGGTGACGATGTTCGAATGCTCGAGCTTGGCCGCGGCGCGCACTTCGCGTTGGAATCGCTTTACGGCCGCTTCGTCTTTCATGGCGGCGCTCGACATCACCTTAAGCGCAACGATGCGCTCCATCCGGCGATGCTTGGCCTTGTAGACTTGGCCCATGCCGCCGGCGCCGATCTCAGCGAGGATTACGTAGTCGCCCATCACGAGCGACGCACCTCGTCCGGCGAGCAACTGCTGCGTTTGAAACGCCGTCAGCAGTTTCTTCTCAATGAGCCGAGCCCCGAAATCATCGGCGTTCTTTGGGCGCGCATCGGCCGGAAGCGACGTCCAGAAGGCGCTGCACGTCGTCGGCCGTCATCAGGCCCGAGGCGGCCAATGCCTTGCCGAATTGTTCGATGGTCAGAGCCATTCACACCCCTCACTCTAGCGGCCCTGCCATGGTAACCGCCGCATGAGGGAATGCGAAACCGGCCGTAGCTATTTTCCCAGAGTTCTCACCGTGGCTTCGAGCGTCAAAGCTTGTTCACCGTCGACAAGTCGCAAGCTCGCGCCAGCCAACATTCGGACGAATTCCAGACCGAGGTCGAGCTGCGATTCAGCTTTGGTGCGATCACCCCCGGCCGCCAACATTTTCCGACCGACGATCAACGGCCGATTGGCTTCAAGGATCTTCGCCAGCTCGTCGAACTGCACGTCAAGCGCCAGACTGTCGTGCGTGCTCGGTGCCGACGGTTGCTTGGTGAAACCATCGACCAGCTCTCGCACTAGCCCGACGTGCGTCCCCAACACGAAATGATCTTCCACGCGAGCGCACGCCGGACGGAAATTGAAATGGATCGGGCCGGCGTCACGATCGACCTCTTCCACGAGCAGGTACGTGCCATAGTGAATCTCGGCGTTGCCGCGCTCTTCGGTCTTCATGAGGAGTTGCGGTCGGCCTTTTTGTACGCCGTCGAGATTCGTGATGCCGATGATGTTTTGAAACGCCATTTGCAGGTGAGGACCAAACGACTCAGGATGTTTCAACTCCCATACCAGTGCAAAGCTTGGAAGCTTTAACGCGGGTACCGGTTCGCCGTCGTCGCCGTATGAGCGAGCCGCGGCGATGAAACGCCATTGCGGCTCTAACTCGCCCAACACTTGGCTGCCGAAGTCTTTCCCCGAAAAGTAGAGGCCGAGATTCGTGTCGGCTTCCGTCAGGCCGACGTTCGTCTTCTCGTCGAACAATTCGTTGCGGGCCATCCACATACCGCTCACGTCGCGATAGGCCGTGAGCGTAGCGATGGTGCGCGATGCGGTGAGCGGCGCAGCGGCCGAAGTGTTCGACTTTTCGGAGAAGTACCAAGTGCGGGCCGCCGAAGTCTTGGCCCGTTCGTGCGGCAGGTGCGCAGCCAGCCGTACGCCGGCATCATCGGCGTGCAACGTCGCCGCGACATAGTCGGCCGATTCCAAAGCTCCCAGCACGCCGCCGGCCAGAAGTTCGCCGACGAAGTTCCCGCTCTTGGCCGTGGGGCCGAACGCCTTCGCCAAATTCGTCAGCAGACGAATCGGCGCCATCCGCACAAATGCGAACCCGCAATCATCGGCCGCGGCATGCTTGCGGGCCGCGAGGAACGTCGCGTCGTCGGCCAGCGTTTTGCGCAGTGCGTTTCGACTTCTTCTCATCTTGTCGGGCGGCGAGCAGGTCGGCACGCCGATCGATCAAACGCTTCAGCACCTCGGCTTGGTTCGACACAATCAACATGTCGCCCACCAAAACATGGGCTTCGCTTTTTCCAAAGGCGTAGCCGGTGAAGTCGCCGTGCTCGGCGGATTTCACGGGAGACGGCGCTCCGCGACGCTCGGCATCCGCCTCGATTAACGAAAGGAGCTCGTCGTGCAGACCGTTGAGAAGGTCTTCGTCCGCCGTTTTCACGAACACGAAGAGCGCTTGGTCGGACGTGTCGAACGCCACCGTCACGCGTTGCAGAAGCTTCGGCAAGGCATCGCGCCAGCGCACGTCGAGCTTTCTTTCGAGATGAGCGACCGCCGCCCTAAGCTTTTCAAAGTCCTTCGATTCGAGCGCCTTGCGAACTTGCGGAAGGCTTTCAAGGTACTCAACGAACCGCTCGCCCGTGACCGCCGCCAGCCCGTCGGCGGGCGGTGTGATTTCGACAAACAACGCAGTCGACGGCGTCAGCATTTGCAAAGGACTGATCGACGTCGCGGCATCGTCAGCGCGGGCCGTTCCGCACACGGCAGCAAGACAAACGACCGACAAGCACGCGAAGCTTCTAGGATTCACAAGTCGCAACATGGCAAAATTCCTCGGCAGTTCGACGAAGCCGCACCATACTACCCGACGCCCGGTTGCGAGGTTTCAGCGAAACCACGGCCGCCGACCGCAGGTATATTGAGCAACGCGCTGTAAGGAACGCCCCACGTGGCGTCCCGCTTTCCCCTTTGCCTGGGACGATACGACGATGTTCACTCGGGCCGCCGCCAAACCTGCCGAGCCGATCGACGATCCGCATTGGGCCTGGCAACCGTACGTGCCGGACGATGCCCGCCCCTGGAACTTAGCGCGGGCCGCGCATCTTTATCGCCGCGCGACCTGCGGCGGAACTTGGGCCGAGTTGCAACGTGCGGTCGCCGCCGGACCGCACGCGACGCTCGACCTGTTGCTAGCCGGGGGTCCGGAACAGACGTCGTTCTACGCCGACTCGCGGCGAACGATGACGTCGCTCCTCGGCTTTGCCGACAAAAAAGACTTGCCCGCGTGGTGGCTCTTCACGATGCTCTCCACGCCTCATCCGCTCAAAGAACGGTTGACGCTTTTCTGGCACGGGCATTTCGCGACGTCGTCCGCGAAAGTGACCGATCAGAATCTGATGTTCACCCAGAACGAGCTGTTGCGAAAGCACGCGTTCGGCCGGTTCGGCGACTTGCTCAGCGCCATGATGCGCGACACGGCAATGCTCCTCTGGCTCGATTCGGCCGTGAATCGCAAAAACCGGCCGAACGAAAACTTCGCTCGCGAAGTGATGGAACTCTTTACGCTCGGCACCGGACATTACACAGAGCACGACATTAAAGAAGCGGCCCGCTGCTTCACCGGCTGGGAAGTTCACAACAACCGATTTTGGTTCAACCGGCCGCAACACGACGACGGCGGGAAGCAACTGCTCGGCGAGCGGGGCAACTTCGACGGCGATCAACTCGTCGCCCTATTGCTCAAGCAACCGGCGTGCGCGAGGTTTTTAGTTCGCAAGCTGTTTCGCTTCTTCATCGCGGATGAACCACCGACGCCCGACGATGCGACTTCAGTGCAAGTTGCAGGTACGCCCAATTCCACAGCCTTGCGCCCTTCCGTTGAGTTCATCGAACCGCTGGCCCGGCAACTGCCGAGACGAACTACGACATCGCCGCTGTCGTTCGCACCATGCTTGCGTCGAACTACTTCCACAGTTCCGCAATCGTCGGCCGGCACATCAAAAGCCCGGTGGAATTTGCCGTCGGTCTCGTTCGTTCGCTGGAAGGACACGTCGACCACTACGCGCTGGCCGACGACTTGGCCGCGCTGGGACAACAAGTGTTCTATCCGCCCAACGTGAAGGGCTGGAACGGCGGTCGGGAGTGGATTAATGCTTACACGCTCATGTCGCGGGCCAACCTTGTCGAACGGCTCACCGTCGGCACCGGTCGCTACGAGCGCAAGCTCCAAATTGACGAAAGCACCGTGCTCAACGACGTAGCGGGCCAGACGACCGACGGCCGCGCAGCTGGTCGAGCGTTTGTGCGATCTGCTGCTCGCGGTGAGGCCGCCGAAGTCGGTCGTGGAGCAATTGGCGAAGCTCGCCCGGCGCCGCGAGGGCGAAGACGAATGGACACGCCGCGGACGCACGATTTATGCGATGGCGACGTTGCCCGAGTTTCAACTTCTGTAATCGGTCGTAAGCGCGGAGCACGCTCCGCGGCCCGCGAGGAAATCTGACGATGAATACGAACAGACGCCGCTTCTTGCAATCGTCACTTGGTGCTTCGACGCTGCTTGCCACGAGCGCGACCGTACCGAACTTGCTCGACGCGCACCGCCGCCGCGGCCGCAAAAACGGCTGGCGAAAACATCCTCGTCGTCGTGCAACTCTCCGGCGGCAACGACGGGATGAACACCGTCGTTCCGTACGCGGATCCGCTCTACGAAAAGAGCCGTATCGCGCTTCGGCTCGATCGAGCCGGCGTGTTGAAGCTCGACGACTCCGTCGGACTGCATCCCAACCTCAAGGGTTTCGCCAAACTTTTCGAGCAGGGTCGGCTGGCGGTCGTGCAAGGAGTGGGCTATCCGAATCCCGATCGTTCTCACTTCTCGTCGATGGATGTGTGGCATACGGCCGAGCGCATCCGGAACGTCAGCGCGACGGCTGGCTCGGGCGGGCCGCCGAACGCACGACGCTTGCCGCCGGCACCGCGGCTCCCGCGTTGCATTTGGGAGCTGGCCCGTTGCCGCTGGCTTTGTCGAGCCGCAGCTTGGCGATTCCGAGCGTCGAATCGCTCGACGGATTCAAGCTCGCGGATCGCCGCCGCGTGGAATTGTCGACCTTACGCGACGTCGCCCAAGCCGACCGTGCCGACGGCAACGACATGCTGGCGTTTCTGCAGCGCACGACGTTAGGGGCTTACCAATCGAGCGAGCGCGTGCAAGCCGCGCTGGGGTTTGAATCCGGCGCAGCCAAGTATCCCGGCCACCGTTTGGCGCAGAAACTTCAGAGCATAGCCCGCCTGATCGACGCCGGTCTCGAAACGCGGATTTACTACGTATCGCTCGACGGGTTTGACACGCACGCCAATCAGCGGCAAGCTCACGCCAACTTGATGACCGAGCTTTCCGAATCGGTCTCGGCGTTCACGACCGATCTCGACGAACGCGGACAACTCGACCGCACCAGCGTGCTGGTCTTTTCCGAGTTCGGTCGACGGGTCAAAGAAAATGCCAGCGCCGGTACCGACCATGGCGCGGCAGCCCCGATGTTCGTCGCCGGCGGCGGATTACGCAAGGCCGGCGTCGTCGGCAAGCATCCGTCGCTGGAAGATCTCGACCGCGAGGGAGATCTGAAGTTCCACACCGATTTCCGTTCGGTGTATGCGGCGGTACTGGAACACCGACTGCATGCGGCAAGCCGCGACGTGCTCGGGGCCGAGTTCGAGCGGGTGTCGCTCTTCGCGTAACTGTGACGGCGCCGCAGGTCCGTTTATTACGCTTCTAACAGCCGCGCCATTTCGGCCGGCCGCGCCCGAATTATCGGGTATCTTTCTGTGGACGATCATCGCGCGGCATAACTGCGGATTCCGTCTGACATCGTTGCCGAACCCGGCATTGTTACAATCCGGGTTTCGGTTTTTGGTCCGTCGTTCGCAACGCGCCGTCGTCGCTCAGCCCTGCATTTTCTATGAACGTTCAAAAGTACGATGTCGTGGTGATCGGCACCGGCCCCGGAGGCGAAGGGGCTGCGATGCAGGCCTGCAAGCTGGGCAAGAACGTCGCCGTGGTCGAGAAGTATTACAAGATCGGCGGCAACTGCACGCATCGCGGTACGATCCCCAGCAAGGCTCTGCGGTATGCGATTTACCGCATGACGGATACGAACCACAACCCTCTCTATCGCGAAACGGGCTTCTCGGCGAACTTCAGCTTCGCCCAATTGCGCAAACTCGGCCGGCGTCATCGCCAAGCAAGTCGACATGCGGCAAACGTTCTACGAACGTAACCGCGTACCGGTGATTCCCGGCGCCGCGCGATTTCATCGACGCCGAACACGATCGAAGCGGTGCAAGACAGCGGCGCGCGTACGCGAATTCACGGCGACGCGTTCGTGATCGCCACCGGCTCGCGGCCGTATCGTCCGCCGGGCGTGGATTTCAATCATCCCTGCATCTTCGACAGCGACACGATTCTCGACCTGAAAGACACTCCGCAGACGATCACAATCTACGGCGCGGGCGTCATCGGTTGCGAATACACGTCGATGTTTCGCAACCTCGGGTTGCAAGGTGAACCTAGTCAACACGCGTCAGAAGCTGCTGGAATTTCTCGACGACGAAATCATCGACGCGCTCGCTTATCACATGCGCGACCGCGGCGTGCTGCTGCGTCACGGCGAAGAATACGAACGGATCGAAGGCGTCGACGACGGCGTCATCCTCCATCTCAAAAGCGGCAAAGCAACTCAAGACCGACATCTTGCTCTGGGCCAACGGTCGCTCCGGCAACGTCGAAGACCTTGACCTTGAGAAGGTCGGCCTTGTACACCAACAGCCGCGGTCAGCTGGAAGTGAACGAAAATTTCCAAACGAAGGTGCCGCACATTTACGCCGTCGGTGACGTGATCGGCTTTCCGTCGCTCGCCAGCGCCGCGTATAGCCAAGGTCGCAGCGCCGCGACGCACTTTGTAGAAGGCAAGCTCGACCACACTCCGACGAAGTCGATTCCGACCGGCATTTATACGAGCCCCGAAATCAGCTCGCTCGGCCTCACCGAGCGCGAGTTGACGGAGGCCAAGATTCCGTACGAAGTCGGCCATTCGCAGTTCAAGAGCTTGGCCCGCGCCAGATCATCGGCCAAACGGTGGGGATGTTGAAGATCTTGTTTCATCGCGAAACGCTGGAGCTGCTGGGCATTCATTGCTTCGGCCAGAACGCGGCGGAGATCATTCACATCGGTCAGGCGATCATGGCGCAGCCGGGAGCGGGCAACTCGCTCCTCTACTTCATCAACACGACGTTCAACTATCCGACGATGGCCGAAGCCTATCGCGTGGCGGCGCTGAACGGCTACAATCGGCTGTTCTAAGAGCAGGCGCTAGGCATCAGGAGCCTGGCGCAGAGTTGTATCGTCCGCCTTCCGCCTTTTCGGCCATGTTTGATCTCCTCATCCAAGGCGGCGAAGTCGTCGACGGGCTCGGTTCTCCCCGGCAAGCATCCGACGTTGCCGTGCGCGGCGAGCGAATCGTCGGGCTCGGCAAGTTCACAGCCGACTCGGCTCGTCGCGTGATCGATGCCCGCGGGCTGGTGACGACTCCCGGCTTCATCGACGTTCACAACCACACCGACGGCTGGCTCCTCAAACAGCCGAACTTCGCGAGCAAGACGCTGCAAGGCGTCACCACCGAAGTGCTGGGCAGCGACGGCATCAGCTACGCGCCGACCACGTCGGCTCTGGCTCCGCAATGGATTCATCACCTCCGGTCGCTCAACGGCCTGGAACTGGCCGACTACTCCGGTTGGGAATCGCTCGCCGACTATTACAACCTGCTCGATGGCCGCACGGCGCAGAACGTCGTCGCCCAAATTCCTTACGCCAATTTGCGCATGCTCGCATCGGGCTGGTCGCAGCGAAAGCTCGACGACCTGCAAATCAAACTGATGCAATATGCGATTGTGCACGGCATGGAAAGCGGCGCCGTCGGCGTTTCCACGGGTCTCGACTATGTGAACGAGTTCTACGCTTCGACGGACGAACTGACCGAATGCGTCGCGGCGATGCGACCTTACAACGGTCTGTACGTCACGCATGTGCGATACAAGAAGGGGCTCGTGTCGGCAGTGAAGGAAGCGGTCGACATCTGTCGGCGGGCCGGCGTACGGCTGCACATTTCACATCTCAAGGCCGATGCGGCGACGCAGCCGGAACTGCTCGCGTATCTCGACGAAGCGGCTCGCGAAGTCGATCTGTCGTTCGACGTGTATCCCTACATGCCCGGCTCGACGATGCTGCACTCGCTCCTGCCGAACGAAGTCTGGGACGACGGACCTTTAGCAGCCGCGGCGAAGTTGCTCGATCCGGACGTGCGCCGCCGCTTCGGCGAATATTTGCATACTGAGGCCCGCACGAAGATTCACGTGATTCGCATCGCCTGGCTGCCGAGCAAGGCGAACGCCCGATTTCAAGGAATGTCGCTCGCCGAGTACATTGCGGCTGTCGGACGATCGCCGGCCGATGCACTTTGCGACCTGTTGATTGAAGAGAACATGTCGGTGTTGTGCGTGTTTCATGTCGGCGACGATGCACTGGTCGAGCCGTTTTTGAAGCACGATAAATTCATGTTCGGCAGCGACGGCATTTATCAGCCCGACGGACCGGTTCACCCGCGACACTTCGGCGGCGCGGCACGGATGGTCGGCCGCATCGTGCGCGAGCGCCGCTGGCTTACGCTTGAAGAAGCCGTGCGAAAGATGACGAGCGTCCCCGCGGCACGGTTCGGACTCGTCGATCGGGGCGAGGTCCGCGAAGGGGCATTTGCCGATTTGGCCGTGTTCGATCCCGACAAAATCGACGATCCGGCAACCTTTGACAACCCGCGACAACATGCGGTCGGGATGCACGAAGTGCTGGTCAACGGCACGTCGATCGTCAGCGAAGGACGCGCCCTGGAAAAGCTCGATAACTGGCCCGGCCGCTGGTTGAAGCCGGGCGGTGCGAGTTAGTCGTCATTATTTACGGCGATGATTCGACAATCGCAACGAATTAACACGTTGCGTGAACTCTCTGCATGCGGTGATATATTCACGCCGGGCCTTTACGACCGCCGACCTACGGCCGGTCGTCAACTTCCGCATCATGGGGACTCTATGCGCCAGTTGTTTATTTTCGCGGCGGTGCTCGGTTTTTGTTTACCGCCGGCGGAAGGTGCGGCGGCCGAGAAGCCGCTCTGGTTTTTCGTGCAGACGGACTTGCGCGATCGCGACATCACAAAAGGCAAGCTCTTTCACACCCAGGAAGTTCTCGACTTGATGCGCGACGCGAAGAGCGTCGGGTACGAAGGCATGATCTTATCCGACTACGGATTCGGCCGGCTGATCGACGTCGACGGCATGTTCGATCACATGCGACAAGTTCGAGAGTTGGCACATGAACTCGACGTGAAAATCATGCCGACGGTTATGCCCGTCGGTGCTTCCGGCAGCATCTTGATGAACGGCGCGGATCTTGCGGAAGGATTGCCCGTGCGCAACTTACCGATGAAGGTCTCGCAAGGCCGGCTTGTTACGGCCGATACGACGAACCTAATGGGTGATGCAGGATTCGAAAGCGACGAACCGGGCGAGCCGAACGCCCACGAACTACTGGTCGGCGGTTGGACGATCGACGATCAAGATGCCGACGTTGTAACGCGGAGTACCGTGGAAAAACACGGAGGCGTCGCCTCACTGGCGTTTCAGAACTTCCCGAGTTCGTCGGACAATTTTTTTGCTCGGCACCACGCGACGCTGACCGAGTATCGCCAATATCGCCTGAGTTTTTGGATCAAGACGACGGCGTTTTCCGGCGGCGTACAGGTCGTGCTCAATCCTCAAGGGAATCGCCTCGTCGATCGGAAACGAATCTTTAATTTGCCCGTTGAGGAAACTGCGAATTGGATGCAGGCTTCGCTCGCGTTTAATCCCTTGGCAACCACGGAGTGGGATATCGGCATCGGCGTCGTCGGTACGAAGGCCGGCGGCGGTGCGATTCACTTCGACGATGTCGAGTTGGTCGCGATGGGACCTTCGAATCTGCTGCACGAAAGGGTTGCGAAATCAAGCTGTTGAACGAGGAACGCGAATTGCGGGAATGCGTGCACTTCGAACCGTGGAAGCAGATTTATGACTCACCCGGCGACTATGATCTCGAATCGCCCGCACCGGAAGTGCGGATTCGCGCCGTCGAAGGACGCCGCCCGAAGGGGCCGTGGTGTTGCTCTCGTACTATCACGCCGAACCGATTGCCGGCGACCGTGGACTGAGCGTCACTTGCTGTATGAAACATCCTGATTTGTTTCAGCATTATGCGACGCAAGTCGCGAGAGTGGATGAACAACTCAAGCCGCACGGTTGGCTACTCGGGCATGATGAGATTCGCGTCGCTGGGCGTTGCAGCTTGTGCGACGTTGAAGGCAAAACGTGCGGAGATCTGTTGTCCGACAACGTCGGCAAGTGTCTGGAGATCGCTCGAGGTTCCGGAAGCCGGCCCGTGGCCGTGTGGAGCGACATGTTCGACAAATATCACAACGCTCGAGAGAACTATTTTCTGGCGCACGACACGTTTGCCGAAAGCTGGAACGGATTAAAACCCGTGGGCGAAACGCGGATTATCAATTGGAACAACCTGTTGGAAGAATCCGACGGGCCGAATTCCAAGACTTTGCGCGAAAAATCGGTTGAGAAATTCCAACAACTCGGTCACAAGCAAACGGCCGCGATGTTTTACGACAAGAAGGGAGACTTGGAGGAGCACACGAAGTCGTGGCTTGATCTCGCGGGGAAGTATCCCTCGATCGACGCGTTTCTCTACACGACGTGGGAGAACGATTTCTCGAAGTTGAAATGGACGGCCGAACAAGTACGCGCCAGGTTTCCGAACTAGCGCACGGCGATTTGAGCCGGCGTTCGCCGCCGCACTCAAAAACAAAAGCGGCGATTCGAACTTGTCGAATCGCCGCTTCGTAAGATGCAGATTTATCGCAACCGACGCCCGTAGAAGAGGGCGTCGAGCAAACAGACTTTACTCGCGCGGACGAACGGCGCCGGTCAGGCCGCTGTAGTCTTGGCGATCTTCCGGGTGCCAGAGCGGGAGGCCCAAGGCGATCCGGCGAGCCAAGACATCGAGCTTTTCCGACGAGCCGGCCGGAGCATCCGTCGGCATGAAATCATCGGTGATGCGGGGGGAATAATCTTCGTCGTGGCCAAACTGAAGAATGGCGTCAAATACGTTACCCATCGCTGCTAACTTACCCTCCGAAAAATCCGCCCCGTCTCCGACGCCGTCACCAAGAGCAGAACCCGCACTTGCCGGAATCTGCCGCCTCGGGAGGCTGCCGAAAACGATTACCAGAAACTTGGACCGGACCGAAGCATACCCATGCTTCGATTACCAGACGGCCCGACTTATGCGACCGATCGCCTAGGGGTACGCTGCTCAGGCCGGAATGGTTCGCCGACTTGCGTCGTTAAACCTGCGATTGGCCGAGCTCTCGTACTGGGCGGGCAGACAAACGGTCTCGTGAAGCGATTGATTATTCTCGACGTTGTCGTGATGTCAAATTTTTTTCGCCGCGATTTGATAGAATACCGCTTGACACCGCTCACTTGCGGGGGAATTTGCGCTGATTCTAAGCATCGTATCTACAATGAGTTAGCGGCAAAATCTTACGATTAATCGCATTGCCGCCGCTTAGCGAAATTACAGAACTTTCACGCTGCCGACGAGGCTCGACATGTGGTTGCATCGGGAGTTTAAACTGCCGCCGTTTCGACGTGGATTTCACCTCGTCACGAGGCACGTCGTCGAGGCTTTGCCGGAGCTGAAAACCGTTCGTGTCGGGCTGCTCCACGTCTTCATCAAGCACACCTCGGCCTCGATCTCCATCAACGAGAATGCCGATCCCGACGTGCCGGTCGACCTAGAGCAGGCCGTGAACGCCGTGGCCCCGGAAAGCTTCCCGTACACGCATACGGTGGAAGGCCCGGACGACATGCCCGCCCACGTGAAATCCGTGCTCATCGGCAGCTCCGTGAGCATTCCCGTGGCCGACGGACGCTTGTGTCTGGGGACGTGGCAAGGCATCTATCTGGGCGAACATCGCAACCACGCCCATGGCCGCAGCCTCGTCCTGACGCTGCAAGGGGAATAAGCGCGGGCCCGCCGACAGGGACTCGCACGGCAGGCGCTCACGCGTCCTTTAAGGCCGGCGATGCCGGCGTCGTTACGACCGTCAGACTTTGACCAAAGTTGCCAATCGGCACGGTCGATAAACACCTCCGCGTCGGGATGTCGCCCTCCGTAAGCGAGGTCGACCGCCCGACGACGCCGACGACCGCGCACTCTTGGTGAACGGTCGCAGGCGAACCTGTTCCCCCGTTTCTGTCTGCTCGTATCTCCGGGCCTGCGCGGCTCCCCCGCCGCACTGCGCCGTCGAACTCCTGACGACTCGTACGCGTTTGAAGGTCGCGGTCTGCGCCGAATGTGCGCAGGCTTCGAACCGCTCGCCGCCGGTCCGTGCACCGTTGCGCTCGGCCGTGGCGACGTCGCAGTGTGCATCGTCCGATACATCGTTGCCGTTTGGTTGTCTATGACTTTTCGAATCCGACGATCCGCGCGCTGGGCTACGTTGCTGCTATGCGGCACGTATGCCGGCTGTGCCCTGATGCCTTCGAGCGCGTAGACGCACTCGCGGACAACAGGCGATGACGGCGGACGCGAAATGGAACGACAGGGGTGAAGGGCCGCGCCTGGAGCGGCCCGCCGTCACCGCCGGCGGAGCGTCCCCGCAAGTCGAGACTCATCTCTCGACGGCCCGCGAAATGGAAGCTCACGGCGACGGGCCTGCGGCCATCGAGCAATATGAGCAGGCTTTGCGGCTGGAGCCCGAGCTCTCAGGCGTGCATGCACGGCTCGCCGAACTTTATGCGAACTTAGGACAAGCCGATCGCGCCGAGCGCGAGTTTGTCGTGGCTTTGGCGGAAGACGACGGCGACGCGGAACTCTGGAACGACTACGCCGGCCATCAATTGCAAACCGGCCGACTGGAAGAAGCCGAGAAATCCGCACGGCGAGCGCTAAGCCTCGACGCCGAACATCGTCGTGCCCGGGTCTGCTTGGGTTTGATTCTCGCAGAGCAGGGGCGAAACGACGAAAGCTTGTGCGAGTTCGAAAAGGCCGTGCCGCCGGCGGCCGCACATCACAACTTGGCCATCATTCTCGCCAGACAAGGCAAAGCGGACGAAGCCCGAGCGGAGTTTGCCGAGGCGCGGCGAATCGATCCGACGTTGCGACCGCCGCCGACCGTACTCAAGCAACTCTCCGAGGCATACGTGCAGGCCGCAGAGGCCGCCGAAGCGCGCGACGAACGTGCGATGCGAAGTTCGGTCGCGGACGTGCCGGAGAGCCGAGAGAAAACCAGGAAATAACGCGAGCCGGGGGGCACGCGGCGGGGCGGTGTCGGGGGACACCGCCCCGTTTTTTATGCGCCGAGGAATGCGAAAGAGACGGCCGAGCGAACTAGCCGGCGAGTCGCATTTGCGAAGGATCGAGAGCCGCCGCGTCGACTTCGCGATAGCGGTATTGCATGACGTAGGCGTCTTCGGTCGTGTCGTCGTAGAAATCGCGCAACACGCTGACGGCCTTGAAGCCTTGCGAGCGGAAGAACAATTGAGCCGCGAGGTTCGTTTCGCGAACTTCCAGCAAGATGCGGCTGCGGCGCTGCGGCGAAAGTTTGCCGACGAGCTTCTGCACCATCCGTCCGCCCACACCGTGCCGGCGGCCTGCGGCGGCAACGGCGAAGTTGAGGATGTGCAGTCGGTTTTTGTGCAACTCGTAGATCATGTATCCGACGATTTTGTCGTCGAGCTCGGCGACCATGCCGATGCAATTCCGCTGGCGCAGACAGCGGATGAACTCTTCTTCCGACCAGGGAAATTCGAACGATTCGGCTTCGATCGCCAGCACTTCCGTCATGTCGCGGCGAATCATCCACCGGACGTGAAAACCGACGTTCTGATAGTACGCGCTCATTCAGGGCTCCTTCCCTCGCCGGGCCGACGCGAGTCGCCGCGTCGCGGCACAGCCGACGGCACGCAAGCCTTGCGATGCCGGCACGGTTCCGATACGCACACCTGCCGTAGTGGAAACCGAGCGGGGCGAAAGTTACCCGACGCCCCGCAACGCGCCAAGGTCGATCAAGGATGCCGGCAACGACGGCGCGGCCTTAGTTCTTGCGCAACGCACTGAGTTTCGGGCTCACGTTCAGCAGGCGTTCGCGAACGTGGCGCAGGCTCGGATGCAGCCGACAAGCGACGACCACGGCCAAAATGATCCAGCCGACGACCGTCGGCCGCAGCAGGAGCAACCAACCCGTGCCGACGACGACCGCGATGAGCTGCGGCCAGCGGAGGAAGCCGTCGTTGCGGGCCAGTAGCCAGCAGACAACCGCCAACAGCCCGCAGATCAACGGAAGATAAACCATGCGCCAATCCGTCGTCGCGTCGCGCGGGATCGAACGAATCGCCAATTCGCGAACGTCGTCGCCCACGAGCGTATACACGGCATCGCAAGCTTCGCCGGGTCCGCTCGTCCAGAGCTTCGCCAAGTCGACACCTTCGGAGGCGGTCGCGACGCCATCGGTCGGCGACGTCGCGGCGGCCGTCTCCTTCAAGAGGGCGAGCACCGCCTGCGACTCCTCGGCTTGCGGCGCAGACTCGGCATCAAGCCGGAGTTCACGAATGATTTGAGCGCGTCGACGACGCAACGGAGCCGACCAATCGCCGGCGGTTCGCGAACCGTCGCCGGTGAGCTCGGCGAGCGCGGCGTCGAAGGCGGAGAGCCGCTCGCGATTTCCCCGAATTCGCGTCACGCCGACCGCGGCCGGCATTCGGCTTGCGCCGCTCAACGGCGAATAAACGGCCACGAGCGAGCGCTCGGCGCGAAGCCCGTCGAAGTGCGGCAGGGCCACGGAGTCGGCCGGAGCCGGCAACGAGTTCATCGTCTGCGACTCGTAGAGCACTTCGATGACGTGCGGCATTTGGTCCGAAGCAAACGGAATCGTCCAGCGACCGTCGCCGGCGGGTTGCGGGCTGACGACGGCGCCAGCCGCTGAAGCGGTGAGAATGCGGTAGTCTGCGGGAAGCACGAGCGTCGCCGCCGAAGTGCCCGTCGGTTCGACAAGGAACGTGCTCAGTCCGGCGACCGAACCGTCGATGCCGGGGAGCGTGCGATGTTCGGCCAATCGCACATACGGACGACCGGTGCCACGAGCCGACCGCAGCACGATCTGCGGGTCGCCGCCGGCGATGCGATATGCGTCGTACTCTTGCGACCCGGCTGTCTTGCCGCCGAAGCGCTGGTTGCGCCGGGACGAGTTGGGACGTTTCCCAGCGAATGGGCGTCAGCCCTTGATGACGCGGCAGCCGTACGAAGTGTGCCACTTGCGGCACTTGCAGCAACTTGGCCGTCGGCAACGGCTCGTCGCGGCGCACTTCCGTAAGGCCGGCTTGGAGCAGAAATTCGAACTTGCCTGCGATCGACTGCCGCGGTCGCAGGATCAATCGTCGCGGCATCGCTTCCGTGGCGGCGACGACTTCGTACGGCATCGACGGAGTCAAAGCCAGCGGCGTCGCGATCTGAGCGGGCAACTCCAATTCCAATTCGTCGAGCAAGCCGGCCTGCACGTCGAGCGTCACTTGCAGCTCGTACTGCCAGGCTTTGTCGTCGGGCACGTAGGTGGCGGCCAATTGCGCCGACGCGGTGCGCAGGATTCGGCGAAATCTTCAACACAGCCGCCGGCTTTGCGCCGGAAACCTGAAAGGCTTCGACCACGCGCATCGTCGTGCCGCCGACGTCCTTGCCGTCTAACGGCGTCGACTTCAGGTCCGTCGCATTTTCCACGCTCACAAGCACGTCGGCATGCCGCGCAATGCGCACGTCGCGTTGCACCAATTTGCCGCCAAGCGTCGTCGCCAGCGGCATCGTAGGCCTTTGTTCGGCCGCGCCGGATTGCGGCAGCGGAACCTTTCCTCGTAGCGTCAGCCGATGCGTTTCGCCGATCGGAGCGCGGAGAAATACCATCAGCTTGCCTTGTTCGTCGAGCGACCAGCGACCAACGCGCCCCCCCGAATCGTCGCCGATCTCCGCCACGTCGACCGAGTCGATCGTCATGCCCGGCGGTGTTTGCAATTCGTGGTGATAAACCAACCCGGCCGTTACGGAAACTTCCGCCTCGAGCGCCAGGTCCAAGTGCCGCGGCCCGCAACCGATGGTTTGCGTTTCGCGAATTTCAACGACGGGACGTTTCGGACGAACGGATAACGTCCAAGAGTTGGCCCCTGCGCCATATTCAAATGCCGCTTGCGGCAAGAGCGTGCTCGTTCCCCAGGTCTTCAAAAATTCAGGAATCGCCGCCGGCTTCATTCCGGCCGCGGAGAGCAAAGTCGATTCCAATAACGGGTCGACGCTGTAGGCGAAGAGTTTTCGCCCCGGCGTTTCGTCGGCAAGCCGTAGCTCGGGCAGACGCATGTTGCCGGTGCCGGAGCCACCCGTGAAAAGGAAGCTGACTTCGACGATTTCTTCCTTCACGATCGGTCGCGCAAATTCCAGCCGCACGCGCTGACCGACGACGGCTTGCTCCGTGGTGATCGGCGTTTGTTCGACGTCGGCGACCAGCGAATCTTGGCCCCGTTTCGGCAGCCACTGCAAGCGCGGGTCAGCGGCCAGAAGCAATTCGCGAATGCCGCTCGCCGGCGGACGTACGAGCAGCCGCAGATCGAGCACGATCGAGCCGGGACGCACGCGGAGCCAAGTGAGCTGGTCGATCGAAGTCGACTGGGCCGACGATTGCTGCGCCGCCCAAGAGAAGGAAACCTTGTCGATCATCGCGAGCCGGGCTTGGGCTTCGCGACGGTCGGTCGAGCGGCGCAGCGGTTCCACGGCTCCGGTCACGACCAAGTCGGCCAGTTCCGGCGGAGCGACGACCTTCAACTCGGCGTCCGCCGTGCGCGGCACGGTCAGCGAGAATGACGAGGTTGCGACGGTTGGCGCCGTCGGCCGGAGCGTAACTTCCAAGCGATGCGGGCCCGCTTCCATCACGTCGAACGAAACTCCCTGACCGCCGGCGGCGACCGCCAAATCCACGGCCCGTCCATCGACGAAGCCGGGCAACATTTTGATTTCGCCGGATTCGGGCGTTGCGCCGGTTCCCAAAGGAAGCGTCACTTGCCCGGGAGCGCGGAGCACCAAGAGTTCGAACACCGCATGGAACTCGGTCACCACGTAGCGAGATTGCTCCAAATCACGGGCCACTTGCGCCGAGTAGCGAGCGTTGCGCACGACGGCGGCAGGGCGCAAGGCGGCGTCGCCGGCGGCGCGGGCATTGAGGTCTTCGAGCAATCGTTGCGGCACTTGGTAGCGATCGCTCGTCGGCTTGCCGGATGCGTCGACCGGAATGAACACCATGGACGCCGGCGGTTGATCGGCATCCTGGCCCGCGAGTTGCGACGGGACCAGCCAGAGCAAGAGCACGCCTGTCACGGCGGCTCGCGACGGCGTCGAACGGCCGCTCCGATCAGCCTGCGCCGGCGCGGCCACGCCGAGTGTACGGCTGCGCGGGCGATAGCGAGGCGGAAGCACGACGCAGACCATGATCCCTGCGGCGATGCCGAGCAGCATCGACGCCGCAGCCATGCCGATCCAGTCGGGCAACATGGCGGCGGCAATCGCAAACAGCGCGGCGACCGGCGGAAGCGCGAGCCGTTGAGAAATGAAAAGCTTGCGGGCAATCACGAACCCTGCGGCGACGAACGCCAGGGCCAAGAGAGGCGGAATCTCGCGCCGCACGATCCACAAGCCCCACGCGTCGCTCCCGAGCGAAAGCGAATAGTCTTGCCCTTGCGGCTCGCCGGCGACCAGCGCCGGGGCCGGTTGCAGACGGGTCCAAGCTCCTTCCGATTCGGCCTTCCAATCAGCGAGCGTCAGCAACCGCACGGAACCGGACCGGGCCGCGCTCAACGCGCTCGGCGAGAAGACGCGCAGGGCGTCGTTGTCTGCCGAGTAGGCCGACGAGCGCGACGTCACGACGAGACCGCCGGAACCGAGTACCAAGGCCAAGCCGGGCGTCGCGAGAACTTGTTCCCCCAGCGCGCGGTCGTTCGCCGTGAGCGCCGTGGGCGGAGTGACGGAAGCGCCCCGCACGACACCGGCGATTTGCAGCGCCGCGGCGTCAAACCGCAATACGGCGGCCCCCGACGGGAGCTTGCGTTCCGCCGCGTCAAAAACTTCTCCCCAAGTCACGTCCTCGGCTTCCTCGCTGCGGGCCGCGGAAAGCTCGCGATACGCCGCACCGAGTCGGGCATAACCGGCCTCGATGTCGGCCGTCTCGCGCGGCTGGCTCGGCAAGCGAAACGCGGGAGCCTCGAAACCGACCCAAGAATCGGCCGGCGACAACACGCCGTCGAGCGGCACGGCGGGAACCAGCGGACCGAAGAGCCGCCGCAAACCAAGACCGCCGGGATCGCGGCGCGGCGAACGCAATCCGGCATCGGCCGGAACGTCGAACGTCGCAGGGAGCGACACGTCCCGCGTCGCCAGCAGCAGCGGCACGTCCACGCGCAGCACCGGAAGCTCCAGCATCCGCAATCGCCCGGCCGCTTCATCGGACGTGACAAAATCGACTTCCACGCGCAACAGTTGGGCTTCGTCGTCAAATTGCAGCGTTGCGTCGCGCTCGCCGAATTTCGCTTGTGCGACGCCGTTGACGCGCACGGCCGTCAGACGAGCCGGCTCGTCGACTTCCAATCGGCAACGGCCTTTGCCGAACGTTTGCACGTACATCGTGCCGCGATGTTCGAATCGCCGGCCGGCATCGTACTTCGATTCGTAGCGTAGCAACCAAACGACGGCGGGCGCACCGCCGGCGGCTTTCAACGACGCAACCTCCAAAGCGGCGACGTCGGGCGTGAGCGCCGACGGTTGATAGCGATAAGCGCCGCGCAAATCAGCTCCGGCTTCGGGGCCGCCGATCGAAGGCAACGGCGTGAGCCCGCGATTGATGACCCGCAGCGGCACCGCTGCGGCGGCCGAGACGCGCAATTCGCCGGTTTGGGCGGCGGCGTCGACGACCGATGCCGGAGACACGGTCGAGTGTTCTCCCAGCGGCGACTCGCGACGAGCTTCCAGCACGAGGCTGCCGACGATCGGCTTTCGGAACGTGAGTTCCCAGATTTCTTCGCTCGGCGGAGCGACCGCGCCGTTGGGAGGCGCGCCGCCCGGAGCGGACGGCGCCGTCGGTGAAACTCGCACCGCGGAGAATTGTCCGCTCCGTTGCCGACCAAGCGTCCAATCGATCGGTCCGTTTTTCGCCGGGACAAATCGCACGCGTACCTGCTCAAGCGGAGCGCCGGGAGCTCCCGAAAGCTGCAACCGATACGATTCGACCAAGTGCAATGCCGCGGGTTGCACCGGCCCGGGCTCGACGCGAGCATCCACATCAATGGCTGCGGTAAATTCGGATTGGCGGCGGCGAACGTCGAGGTCCCAATAGTCGACGCCGGTCAACATGAGGTCCGGCAAGAACGTCGCGAGCAGTTCGCGGCGCGTCGGATCGAGTCTTTGAGCGTCGGCCGTCGCCGAAGCGGGGACGTTGCGCGGTTGCAGACGGAGGCCGTCGTCGGCACGCAACGCATGCACGGGGCGCGGGTCGACCGTATTGCGGAACTCGACGAAGCGAAGCTGGTCGCGATTGAGCCGGTCACCGACATTGTGATGCTTCAAACGGCCGGTGACCGTGAGCCGCAGCGGCCGATCGGCGGCCAGAGGTTGTGCGAGCCGCACCGAGAGCGTGCGGCGCCCTTTTGCGGCGTCGGAGATCGACCAATCGGCGAGCGCCGTCGCCGGACTTCCGACCACGCCGTCGATGATCCATTTCTCAGGCAGATCGGCTTCGAGCGTAAAGCGACTGCCGACATCCACGCGAAATTCGCCGCGAAACTCCGCTGAGGCCTCCTCTTGGCGAATGCTCCAGAGCGTCACGGTGGCCGCGTCGATCGGCCGATTGCGGCGGGCCAACATGAGGTCGACGCTCGACGTGGGCGCGAAGCATTGCACTTCCACCGCTTCGCCCGGACGATTACCCGCCAGCGGCACGGGGTTCGTAAACAGGCACTCGCGCGGATCAATCCGCACGATCTCCAACGGCGCAGGTACCGACAACGTGAGCGTCGCCTGATTCCAAAACAAATCGGCGACGCGCAGCGAAGGTAAACGATGCCGACGATTGACGACCAGCGGCGCGACGGCCTTGATGAACAGCGTACGGCTCGTGCCGACCAGCGGCCGTTCGAATTCGAGGACGTAGCGACGTGCGACGCCGGCCGACGAATTCGCGGCGGCCGGACGATTGGCCACGGCAGTCGGTTGCGAAGCCGGAGTTGAAGTTATCGGCGTCGGCTTGGCTTTGGCATCGGCCGGCTTGGCTGCGGCAGCAGGCTTCGAAGCGGAAGGTTTGGGCGCCAGAGCCGGCTTAGCATTTGGCTGCTTAGGCGCTACCGGCTTCGACGGCGCAGTCGGCGGCGGCACTTCGGCGGCGTACCAGGTGATACGGCGATCCGGCAACCGGGCGTCGACAAGCGTCAGGCCGGGGTCCAGATCCAGCGTCACGGTGTCGAGCGGGGCGTGAACGGCGTCGATCCGCAGTTGGGCCGTGAGTTCGACCCCGCGTTCCGTGAAGTCGTACGCGGATTCGATCCGCACGCCGTTGCGGCGAATATCTTGCACCGAATCGCGTTTGGCGAACCGCACGCGCCAACGACCGCCGGCCCCGCGTAACGTCCACGTGTAGCGTTTGTCGACGACGCGCGGGCTGCGCTGCACGACGTAGTCGCCTCGCTGTACGTCGTACGCTTCGGGAAGTTCCAACGTCAATTGTGCGACGGGCGTGTGCGGAAAGTCGAGATACACGGCCACGGCGTCGGCCGATTCGCGTTCGAAGCGCGACTTCCAGGCAAAACGCAAAGTGTCGTCGCGATCCGCAAGCAGCATCATGCCGCCGCCGGGCGCCACGCCCCATTGCGCGGCATCGTCTTTTTCTTCCCAGGCGCCTCGTAGGCGGCCATCGCAAACGGCGCAAGCCGGATGAGCCGGGCTTCCGTGCCGCGGCGGACCAAATCAATTTCTCCGGTACCTGTGAGTTCCTGCTCGTCGAAACGGGCCGAGTAGCGACAAGCGCGGACTTCCGATTCTTCGGGGAGCGCGGCATCTTCGGCCGCGGCTTCGGCACGCTCGACGAGCAGCTTCAAACTCTTTGCCCGGCACCGGCAGATAACGCTCGTTTTGAAACGGCCACGCTTGAAACTGCTCGACCGGGGCGAACACGCGACGGTATCGCAGCGGTTCTTGGGCGGGAGAGTTCGCAGGAGCCTGAGCCCAAGCCGCGGCGGCCGCGACGAAGGCTGCCAAGCTCGCCATGGCCGCAGCCGCGGCGATATGCGACGTTCGCTTGCGGCCGGTCATGGCAGATTGCCCGAGGCGGCGGCGGGACCGGGACGTTCGGACGTGGCCGTCGACGCCGGAGCCGGCGCCGGAACGTAGGCCGCAGTGATGCGAGTCTTGGTCGATTGCACGCCGCCGACCGACGACGGCTCGAGCACTTGCCGCACGGTTCGCCCGCGACGACGACTCACGTTGCGATCGAGCACCAAGGCGACGAACGACAACACCAGCCCGAACAGCGCGGCTTGGAGAGCCAGCGGAGCGACGTCGGGATACAAGATACCGAGCGTGAGCGCACCGCGCAGGCCACGACCAAGACGACGCACGGTCTGCGCAGCGGCGCGAGATACAGCAGGGCCAAACAATAAACCAAGATGCCGCCGGCCGAAGCGAGCACGACCGTGGTGCGCTCGGCCGTTTGCAATTCGAGCGTCGGCACCGCGCCGAAGCTGCTGTAGAGATACAGGTTCGCACGCTCGGGAATCGGCGTATCATGCCGTGCGCCGCTCCAGGTTTCCAAATCGGCCTGCATCAGGAGCGGACGACGCACGAGGAAGAGATCGCGCCAACTCCAGGCAAACTCGGGAATGTAATCGGCCGAAGCCTTCAACACGCAGGCGTCCGTCGGCAGCACGACTTGGCGATAAACGTAACGCAATTCGCGGACATGATTGAGCGACGGCGTGGCCAAGGCGACCGCGCCAAGCTGGTCGCCGCGCGGCAGCCGATAGCGCAGGTCGAGCACGTATTCGCGCAGCCCGACCGACGGCGGGAGACGAACGAGTTGCACGCCGTCGGCGCTCGGCTCGGCCGCTTCCCACGGCTTGCCGTCGAGCTCGGCCGAGACGCCTGCGGCCCCCGGCGGCAAACGCAATTCCAGGCCGGCGGCGGCGGTCGACAAGCGGAACACGGCTCGTTCTTGGCGCACCGGACCGACGTCGATGGATTGAATCCAGAGCCGTTCGACGACGACGTCGCTCGGCGGCTTCGGCTCGTCCCAACGCACGCCGACGGTGATCTCGGCGGGAGCCGAACGAGCGGTGAACACGGCCGGAGCGCCGCTCGTGGCGGGGGAGGCAACGCCGCTGCGAGCAAACACCGGATCGACATGCTGGACGGTCAGGCCCGGCTCCGGCGATAAGCTCAACTCGTTCTCGACGAGTTCCCCTTCGGCCGGCGCGAGCAGAGGCACCTTGAGAGCCACGCTGGCCTGCGGCAACAATTGTTCTTCGGGCAACAGATAACGGGCGTCAATTTCAAACGTGCCGAGTTGCGCGCTCGGTAGGTTGACGCGAATCCGCGACGGCTTGCGACCGCCGCCGACGTCTTCGTCGACCACGACCCACGGCACCGGCTTGCCGGCGAATTCCATCGCCAAGTTGCCTTTGTCCGTCAGCCGCGCCGGAACGTCGAAGCCGAGGGCGTCAATCGGTTCGCGGGCGACCGTATACGTGAATTTTTGCACGGCGCGGCCGCCGTTGCGGGCCGGCGTGAGATCGGAACGAACTTTCACTTGGATGCTGCGTTCCAGCGCAGCGAATGTCGGCCGTGAACTTCGCGCCGGCCGCATCGACGCCGTACGACCACATGGTGCGACCTTGCAGGCCGCCGAGGGTATCCGCGCCGTTTGCGGCGCACGAGACCCGTGTTGAGCGAATCACGCGGGGAGAGTTCGACGTTGTCCGCGGCGTGAACGGTGAGAGTCGCCGGTCCGACGACATTGGCTCGCGGCTTCGGCACGGTAAAAGACGCTTCTTCGGCGCCGGTCGGCAGATCGCGATGCGCGCGAACGGTGACCTCGAACTCGCCGGCCGACGGTTGCAAGAGGGGAATGGCCAGCGGCGCGGTTTGGCCGAGGACGACCGCGGCCGAATTGACGATCGGCGCCGGCCCGACTTCGTCGACCTGCCAGTCCTGCATGTCGATCGAAAAGCTGAACACCTTCGCGCCGCCGACGCGATAGCGGAGCCGAGCCTGCAAAAACAATCGCTGCGGCGTGACGTCGACCAGATACTCAGGATCGACTGAAACACGAGTCTCGCGCGGAAGCACGCGGGCCTGCAGCGTAAACGGCCGGCCGTAATACTCGAACACCGAGGCGACGTTGCGGCCTTGCAGAAAGCTGGGGGACGCGTCGACCTGACGAATGCGATTCAGGTCGAGCCATTGGATTTGCCAATCGTCTTCGAGGACGACGCCGAGGTAGCCCCATTGGCGTACCGCGTCCAGCACTTCGAAGCCGCCGAAATCGAACGTGGTCTGGCCTTTGTTTTGTTCGAGCGAACGGAGGGCCTTGAGTTTTACAGTGAGCGTCTTCGCAGGCCCGCTCGTGCGGCGCACTTCGTACACCGTCGCCTTGTCGTTCTTGTCTTTGGGCGGGCGCTTGGTGAGTTCGAGGTCGACGAGTTCTTCTTCGACCAAGACGGACGACGGCGGGAGTTGAACTTCGAATCGGTCGAACTCGCCGCCAAAGCTGTTGACGGTGAGTTCGGATTCGTAAGATACGCTACGGCCGTCGACCGTCGCGAGCAGATCGGCTTGCGCTTCGAGCAACACCTGCAACTTGCGCGAAGCCGTTTCCGCGGGGCCCCAAGTGAGCTGGAACACGCCGCCGACACCGCGGGCCTTGATCGTGCTGCGGCTTTGTTGCTTTTCGACGGCTTCGAGAATCGTGCCGGGAGACGTTCTGCCAACAACGTCGGCCTCGGAAACCGTGAGGGCGAGCGACGACGACCAAGCCTTGGGAATGCTGAGCCGCAACCGACGTCGGCCCGCGACCGACTCCAGCGGCGTAATCGTCTTCAACGAAATCTCGTGCGGCTTATCCCCCGAACCTTGCAGCCAAGCGATGTATTCGCGGCGTTCGGCGTCGTACTGCAGCGCGAAGTTGCCGGGGCCTTTGTAGTCGGCGTACTTCTCCAGCACGCTCCCTTGCAGATCGAGCGGCACGCGCACCCAACCGGCGGCGTCGAGATAAACGACGAACTTCACGTCGAGCCGGGCATAATTATCGTCGGCGGTCCCCGTCGCCGCGACCGATTCGAATCGGAAGTCGGGCCGCTTACTTGCGCCGTCGCCGCCGGCCGGCTTCAGCAGCATCTCCTCGAATTTTTCGAGGGTGAAGCCGACGACCGGTTGGAGCTGACCGCTTTTGTCGCGAAGGTAAAACACCTCGGGCTTGGCTTCGAGCCTGCCTTGTGAACTTGTCGGGGCGGCGGCCGCCGTGCCGACCGAAGCCGGCGAGGTTCGCCCGTTCGTCGAAGCACCGTTGTTTGTAGCATTTCCGCCGGTCTGGGCATGCGTTCGCCCGGCCGCGCCCAAGACGGCGGCGACGAGCAGCGCGAAGAACCAGGGCCGGGGGAATGTCACGCGGGTACAGCCTGAGTAGAGGAGAGTCGGCCCCGGAGGCGGAACGAATGCCCGCCTGCTCGCTGAAATGGTTACCGCTGCCTGCCGAAACCCGTCGGCGTCGCACGGCCGAAGCGCGAGCGCACGTCAAGCTCGCTCGGTCGGGACGTTGCCGGATCGAAGGACGACAGACCGCAAGGTCTACTCAGTTTAACCAACCTGCGGCGCGTCGCAAATTATTGCGTCGATTACGTTTCGGAACGGCCGGGCAATCGCTACGACCGGCTTTTCGATAACAATTCCACCACTTCGGCGTGCAGTTCCGGCGTGGCCGCGGCAATGAAGCGGGGATCGGCTAGGTGCGTGGCGTCGCCGACGAGATTCGTGAGCTTGCCGCCGGCCTCTTCCACGAGCAGGAAGCCGGCCGCCACGTCCCAGGCCTTTGTGTCGCGGGCCCAGTAAGCGTCGAGCCGGCCAGCTGCAACGTAACACAAGTTCAAGGCTGACGAACCCATGCGCCGCACGGCTTGCGCTTGCTCGATAATGTTCAGCAAGTCGAGCATGTAGATATCGTCGCGCTTCACGCGCGGCGGAAAGCTCATGGCGACCAGCGCGCGGCCGATCGTTCGCACGCTGCTCACTTGCAGGGGACGGCCGTTGACGAACGCGCCGTGACCGCGAGCCGCGTAGAAACACTCGTCCGACGAAGGATCGTAAATGCAGCCGACGACCGACTTGCCGTCGCGCTCTAACGCCACCGACGTGCAGAACTGCGCGAGGCCGTGAACATAATTAGTCGTGCCGTCGAGCGGGTCGACAATCCACCGGTAGCCCGTAGTTCCGGCGATCGAGGCGCCGTTTTCTTCGCCGAGGAACCCGTGGTCGGGAAACGCTTCCAGGAGAATCGTTCGCACGACCTCCTGGCTGGCAAAGTCCGCCTCGGTCACTAAGTCAGCCGGGCCCTTCTCTTTGACGGCGAACTTGCCGGCCCACTCACGCAACACCGCCCCCACCGCGCCGCCTGCTGGCAAACTTCCAACGAACGAGCAAGCGACGGATCCATGCGTAGCGGGCCTCGAAGTACGGCGGCGGATTTGAATGAGCCGCCGATTATAGAAAACCCGCCCCCAGCCCGGTAAGGAGCCGCACGGCTCACCTCAGCATTGGGGAAAGGAATTCAGGCGTGAGGATATAACATCGAGGAGACGGCAGCGACATTCTGTCCGAGGTCCGTAGAGTTTGAATTCCCAGCCGCATCCTTCCGATTTACGGCGGCTTTTTGCTAACGACCAATCGGTGGGGCAGGCTCCAAAAAAATGCTTTACTCGGTCCTCAGGGGCGGTACGATAGCGGGTGTTCGGGCAGTTTGCGTAAGCGACGGCTCGAACTGATTTGAACGGAACACATCATTATTCGTCCGGTTCGTTCGGCCTCTTCTCTGTTCCGGCCCCGCCGACTCGCCTCGCAGTGAGCCGGCGGGGTTTTTTTATTGACTCACATTTCCCTCGCCCACTTCAACGCCTGTCTCGACGCGGCCTCGCATCCCCGCGCGAATGACGACGGGCTCGCGCCATGACCTGCTGGAACATCGAACAAGATCTCGCTCGCCTCACCTCGACGACGCTCGCCGCTGAAGTCGACTTGCGCCGGCCCGACGCCGGCTTGCACCGTTTGGCGATCGTCGGCCAAGCGCTCGCGCACGACTTGCGAATGCTCGCCGTCGGCGTGAATGAAGCGAGTGCGTGGGAGTTGAGCGTCGCCGAGTCTTACGCCCGCGGGCTCGATCTTGTAGCGACTTACCCGCAAACCGCGGCGCGGCCTTACCGCGTGCAGGCGTATTGGCGATTTGTCGAGTTGCCGGCGAGCGAGCTCTTGCGCGGAGCGGCGTGCGTCGAACTGCAAGTCTCGATCAACACGAGCCTGCTCGACACGGCCCCGTTGGTGGAAATCGGCGACGATCTCGGAGCGGGCGAAGTGGTCGTGCCCGCGGCCCTGGAAAACTGCGCAACGATCCTGCGTCCGACCGGTGCGGCTTGGAGCTACGTGCGGCTCGTCCATCCGGTCGATCGCGGCGCCGCGACGAACCACGTTGCAACATTGAACACGAATCTCTTACGGCTGCCGCTCTTCGGCCGTTACTTGGAGAAGGGCGTGATCATGCGCACCCGCACCCACGGCGCAATCGTGCCCCGTGCAAACGACGAAGCTGCGGCCGTGGAGATTTTTAAAGACTTCCTCCACGCCCCGCTGCCGCTGACGACTTAGCAAAGCAAAATCTCCTTGGCTTTCGCAGAAGAGAATGAAGGAGACGCAACACTTTCGCGTGAAGCTTGATCAGCGAGATCATTTGTTGGTGTCTACGATCGAGAATCTTGCACCGATTGTATCGTAACCATCGGTTGCGATAGCTAGTGCTTCCGGTATCGAAGAATTCGTCAGGCATCGAGCTCTTGAATTTGTTGTTCAAGCGATCGTCTTCATTCTTCGTCACTACTACGCCGACGAGAAATTTCTTGCATATTCGTGCAACAGATTTCCTAGTTGGTTTCTTTAACCGCGTCAGCATGTCAAAGACGGACTTTACGAGGCACGGCGTGCTCGTGACGCAAGAGTTTTGTCTCAGGGTCACGCTTCTTCAACGTGCACGCGCGTTTTGACCAGTAACGGCAGCCGTCGAATTTGCCGTTGAACTCAGTCCACACCCACGACGCGTCTTTCATGACCGCGTATACGGTTCCGTAGTGCAATTTCGACTTAAGCACTCGAACAAGGTCATTGACGATTCGCTCTTTGGTTCGATAGCGACGACTTGACTCCGGAATGCGCCCATCGCAATTCTCCGTCAACATTAAGCTCACTGGGCGAACCTCAAAAAGTCCGCTTCTAGTTTCGCCAGTCGCTCTTCCAGCACGTGCTTCGCTGCGGACGCATCTTGCGAACGTTCCGGCGGTTCGTAGCCGAAGAGGTAGAACTTGATCTTCGGTTCGGTGCCTGACGGACGTACCGCAGCCCGGTTGCCGCCGGCGAGATGGAATACGAGTAAGTCGGCGCGTGGGCGATTGGTCGCCGTCGCGTAGTCTTGCGCCTTCTCAACCGCGAGCCCGCCGAGCGTTTGCGGCGGTGCGGCACGGAAGCGGGCCATGATCGTTTGCATCCGCTGCATGCCGTCGGCTCCCGGCATCGTCAGCGGAATCGTACGCTCCAAGTGTCGGCCGACGCGGCGATAGAGCGTTTCCAACTGTTCATGCAGCGTGCCGCCCTTCCGCTCGACAACGGCCTGCGAGTTCGGCCAAGAGCAATGCCGCCACAGCGCCGTCTTTGTCGCGAATGTAAGAACCCGCCAAGTAGCCGTGCGCCTCTTCGAAGCCGAACAGAAATTGATCCGGTCCCCAGGCGTCGATTCGTTCGCCGATCCACTTGAATCCGGTGTAGAGATCGGTGGCGGCTCGCACGCCGTGACTCGCGGCGATCCGGCCGAGCATGTCGCTGGAAACGATCGTCGTGACGACGAAGTCCTGCGGAGTGAGCCGGCCGGCTTCACGACGGCATTGCAAAACGTAGTCGGCCAACAAGACGCCGATCTGATTGCCGTTGAGCGTTTGCAGCGGTCCGTCGCTCGTCACACGTGCCGCGCAGCCGATGCGGTCGGCGTCGGGATCACTGGCAAGAATCAGAGCAACGTCGCTCTTCGAAGCTTGCGCGATCGGCCCATCAAACACCGCCGGATTCTCAGGATTCGCCACATGCCCCGGCACGTTGGGAAAGTCGCCGCTCGGTTCGGCGTGCGGCTCGTAAAGTTCGACGTCGTGAAAACCGGCCGCCCGCAGCACCGGCAAGACCGACGTCGCTCCGACGCCGTGCAGCGGCGAATAGAGAATCTTCAGCGCGCGCGGACCGTCGTGCCCCTGCGCAAGCACCGCGGCGCGATACTTGGCGTCCATTTCCTCGTGAACATATCGCGCCCGGCCGGCCGCCAAAGCTTCGGCAAACGAAATGCGCCGCAACGCGCCGACCTGCTCAATTCGCCGCACCACCTCGGCATCGTGCGGCGCGTTGAGCTGACCGCCGGTCGACCAAAACACTTTGATCGCGTTGTCGCTCGGCGGATTATGACTCGCCGAGATCATGATGCCGCAGGCACATTGCTTATCGCGAACGGTGAAGGCGAGTTCCGGCGTGGCTCGGTGGCCGTCGAAGAACAGCACTTCAAAGCCTGCGGCAGCCATGATCTCGGCGCAAAGTTCGGCAAACTCGCGCGAACGGTGCCGCGTATCGTAAGCCACGGCGCAGCGCAACGCGCCGACTTCGCCGCGGCCGTGAAGTTCAACTAGATACTCGGCTAAAGCTTCGCAGCTTTCGCCGATCGTCCGCTCGTTGATCGCCGCACTGCCGAACGGATGCATCCGTCCGCGCCGGCCAGCCGTGCCGAAGGGAACGACCGTCCAAAACGCCGCTTCCAGCTCGTCCCACGCCCCGCGCAATCGCGTCGCTGATCGGCCCGTGATAGTTCTCATAGCCCGGCGCGGTGAGCCAGCGCCGCAAATTCACGGCCGCGGCTCCGCTCAATTTCTGATGCACGACGGCGGCAAACGTTTTTTCGAGCAGGTGCGGGTCTTCGGGCATGCCAATCATCCGGTCCGTTTCAATTTTCGTACGACCTCGTCCGTTTGCTTCTCGTCGAGTTGTTCGACGAAGCGCACTTCGCCGGCTTGTTCCACCGCGACGACTCGACCGTCGCACAACGCCAGCGAGTTTGCGGCGGTCGCGGGGAGACGCGCACCGGGCAGAATAATGCCGGTCAGGTTCAGCGGATCGGCGGCCGAGAGAATCGTCCATTGCTGCGCGGCCGGCTGTTCGCGGACGCGGCGGAGCTTTTCGACGGCGTCTCCCATCGCAAATTGCTCGCCGCCGACGCCGGCCACAAATCGCCCGCCCCGAATCTCGCCGCGGGCTTCCATCCTTCGATATTGTTGCACGAGTTGCCACCACGGCGGCGCGCACGTTTCGCGTTCAAGCAGGTCGCGAAACACGACCCCCCACCGCTTCAACAAATGCCAGGCCCATTTGCCGGCCCGCTCTTCGCCGGAAATTTCCGGCAGATAACCGGGAAACTGCGACCACCGGCCGGCCATCGTGCAACTGCCGACTCGCCGGCGTCGCGCCCGCAGCCGCACGCGCGCCGCTTGCTTGCGATCGTCGGCCGTCAGCGCTCGCACCGCACCGTAAGCATCGGACGATACGAACCCTTGCGCCGCCAGTTCGTAGAGCCCCGCATCAAGGTGCCCCGGCAGTAGTTTCGTCAGACCGAGCAAATCGTTGTAGAAGAGCGCGCCACGCGTCTTCAGCGCCTCCAGCACGTCGAGCGCATTGCCGCGGAGCGGAGCATCGTCGGGCCTGCGATCCGGCGGCACGAGCCAAGCCAAGTCCTCGCGCGAAGCCAAGGCGATCGGCATGACGCGCGACAAGCCGACGCTGCTCGGTCCGTCTTCGTCGTCGCGGCGCGGCGGTCGGAGCCGTCCCCAAACCACTTCACCGGAGAGCGAAAGCTCGTCGAGCCAGAGCGGATCATATTGATCAATGCGGGCCGCCAATACGCGGCTCTCCCACGCGCCGGCCGGAATTTCCAAACCTTGCAACTGGTCGATGGCCTCGCGCAGGCCTGCGCGGCCTCGCAAGCGTAAGTCGGTCGCCACGCGCTGGTGTCGCACGAGGAACCGCAGATAGTCGGCGACTTCCACCGGTTTGATCTGCTTGCGCAGCCCGTCGAGCGTCAGCCGATGAATCCGCGCGAGCAATCGGCGATCGCACCATTCGGGATGCTTCTGCCCGCCGACCGCCGCGGCATGTCCTTCCGCCGTGAAGGTGCCGCGCAGTGCGACTCCTTCGGCTTCCAGCGCATCCAGCGCCGCGCCGACGCGCGATTCGGCCAACCCCAGCATGGCCGCCAACCGTGCGATGCTCGTCGGCCCCAAGCAGGGGAGCCAGCCGCGCAGCACGGCCGTTGCAGCGGCCGCATCGTCGCTCGTGGCCACCAAGCCTTCGCGCAGGGCCAGCTCCGGCTCGAGCGTGCTTCCCTCATAGAGGGCCTTCGCCACGGCTTGCCTCTCCGCGGCGACCCAAAATGTGCGACCTTCGGCCGTGCGCAACATGGTCGCTCGGCCGCTGCGGCGCAAGAGCTCAAACCAAGATCGCCACTCGCCGCAAGTTTCCGGCGGCGCGACGACGAGCGAGAGCAGCACGTCGTGCAATTCGTCCGCGTCGCGCACCGTCGGCCAAGCGTCGGCGCGAACTTGCTCGATTGCTTCAGGTTCCAAACGTCCGAGATCGCGCACGGCGTCAATCGTGGTCCCGCGGCGAATCGACACGGCCCGGGCTCGTCGCTCTTCCAGCGGCGCGTCGTCGAGAAACGCGTACGGGTTGGCGTTCACCAACTCATGGCTCATCGGAGACGGTTCGCGCGTATCGAGCGAGTGAAACTCGATGCGGCCGTCGCGGAAATCATCGAGCATCCCGAGCCAGCGCTTCAGATCCATCGCCTCGGTGTGACAATCGCGAATCGTCTGCCGCACCAGCGGATGATCGGGGATGTCGATATCGCCGTGATGATTTTCAAAACAGCCGGTCTTCGCAGGAAAGACCGCTCCCAGGAAATCGTCGGCCTTGAAACGCTGCATGTGGGGCGGCACCTTCTTGCCCCCCTTCATCCGCGGCACGACCAAGGCCCGCGACGCATTCCAACGCCAGCGCGTTTCGAACATCGGCGCGGCGAGCAGAGCCTGCGTCAGCAGATGTTCGCCGTTGCTCGAATTGAGCATTTTGAAGAGCGCGTCGATCGGGAAACTATGCTGCGGCCCGACGGCCAGCACGAACCCATCGTCGTCGGCCGAGGCCTGCAACTCAAAGTCGAACGACCGGCAGAACCGCTTCCGCATCGCGAGGCCCCAGGCCCTCGTCACGCGAGCCCCGAGCGGTGCGTGAATGACGATCTGCATGCCGCCGGATTCATCGAAGAATCGTTCGAAGAGAATCTTCCAGCGCGTCGGCACGAAGCCGACCGCGGCTTTTTGTGCGGCCACATAACGCACGGCCTGCTCGACGGCCCATTCGTCCGTCGGGCATTCGACGGAGAGCCAATCGAACGCCCGGCGCGTATCGGCTGTGATGTCCGGCGGCAATACGGCGGGGGCAACAGCTTGCGGCGGCGACTGCTTTTCGACGAGCCCGACGCCGGCCGCTTCACGTCCGCGCGGCTTCCCAAACAACGACTGCTGCTTGAGCTTGCTCCGCTTCGGTTTCGCCAGCACGGCGTAGTCTTCGGCAAACGCCGCCGGTTCCGACGGTTCGAGCGGCGCAGCAGGAGCGGCCGGCGCAGGCCCGATCGTGATTCGCCCGTCGAGCTCTTGCCGCAGGAGCGAAACTTCGGTCGACAATTCATCGGTACGGCCCGGCGCTTCGCCGAGCCAAAACGGAATCGAAGCTGGGGCTCCTTGCGCGTCGCTCACGACGACTTCGCCGCCGCGCACGTATTGAATGCGCGAAGACATATTGCCGAGCAAAAAGACGTCGCCGGCCAAGCTTTCGATCGCGAAGTCTTCGTTGACCGTGCCGAGGTACGTGCGATCTTCGGCTGTGACGACGCGGTAGTCGGCCAGTTCCGGAATCGCTCCGCCGTTCATCAGCGCGGTCAAGCGGGCATGGCGGCGCGCGCGGACGATGCCGTTGACGCCGTCGCGAAAGAGATGCATGCCGTGCTTCTGCGAAATGCTCATCCCTTCATGCAGCAGCTTCACGAGCTCGTCGAACTCGCTACGGAGCAAATCGCGATAGGGCCAGGCCCGACGGCACAGTTCGAACAAATCGTCTTCCAGCCAATCGTCGATGGCGCACGTCGCCACAATCTGCTGAGCCAGAATATCGAGCGGCTTCTGCGGGATCTCGATCGTGTCTAGCCGACCGGTGGCGCAGCCCGCAATAGCGCGAGGCACTCGATCAATTCGTCGCGCGTGAGCGGAAACAGTCGCCCCTTCGGCACCGCGCCCAAAGAGTGGCCCGCGCGGCCGATCCGTTGCAGGAACGTCGCAATGGAGCGCGGCGTGCCGATTTGGCAAACCAAGTCGATGTAGCCGACGTCGATCCCCATCTCCAAGCTGGCGGTCGCGACCACGGCTTTCAGCTGACCTTCCTTCAATCGCTGCTCGGCCGAATGTCGCATATCGCGCGAGAGGCTGCCGTGGTGACTGGCGACCGCGTCCGCGCCGAGCAATTCCGAAAGGTGATGCGTCACGCGTTCCGCCAGCCGGCGCGTGTTGACGAACACGAGCGTGCTGCGGTGCGTTTGAATCTGGTGAACCAGCCGCTGATAGACCTCGCCCCATTGCTCGTGCGAGCAAACCGCCTCCAGCTCCGAAGGCGGTACGTCGAGCCCGAGGTCCAAAGTCCGCAAGTGGCCGACGTCGACGATTTCGCACCGCGGCGTGCCGTCGGGCTCCACGTTGCCGGCACCGATGAGAAAGCGGGCGATCTCGTCCATCGGCCGTTGCGTGGCCGAAAGGCCGATGCGCGTCGGCGGAGTTTCGCACAGCGCGTCGAGTCGTTCGAGCGAAAGCGTGAGATGCGAACCTCGTTTGTCGCGAGCCAGCGCGTGGATTTCGTCGATTACCACGGTTTTCACCGTGCGCAGAATCTCGCGGCTCTTCGTGCTCGTCAGCAACAGATACAGCGACTCGGGCGTGGTCACCAAAATCTGCGGCGGCCGTTTGAGCATTTGCCGACGTTCGCTTGCCGGCGTATCGCCCGTGCGCACGGCCACACGAATCGGCTGCGGATTCAAGCCGGCCGCCTTCGCCGCTTCTTCGATCTCCAACAGCGGCGCAACCAAGTTGCGACGGATATCGTTCGACAACGCCTTGAGCGGCGACACGTAAAGCACGTCGACCGAGTCGACCAGTTCTCCGGCCACGGCCTGCCGCAACAACCGATCGAGCGGCACGGTGAACGCCGCCATCGTTTTACCGCTGCCGGTGGGCGCGGCGATCAGCGTGTTGCGCCCGGCGGCGATGCTCGGCCACGCGAGCCGCTGCGGATCGGTCGGCGCGCGGAACTTGCCGACGAACCAATCGTGCAGAACGGGATGAAACGTATCGAACGACATGGCGAAAGGCTCGTCCCTGAAGATCGGCCGCAGACGACGGCGCGACTACGCATGGTAACACAGTGGTGAACATTTGCAGCCTATCGCGCCACGACGGCAATTCGACCCCCGCGTAGAACGGAGAGAAGCAGAGAAGGGGATCGGGGGATGAAAGAGAGATGGCGGGGATGCAGACGGGGGAAAGCGAGGAAAGGCGAAACAGTCCGGCACCTCCTGATCCTTCTCCATTCCTTTATCTCCCTCCTCCCCGTTTTCATCCCCCTATCCCCCTCGCATTCGTCCGGAAACGGCGTAATTCCCGCGGAAAACACCGACCTTGTACGTTTCGGCCGGGGCCGTAAAATGGCGGTTTCCCAAATTTCGCAATTTTCAAGCAGGGCCGCTCGCGAATCTCGCGTGACGCCGGCCCGATGTACGCCTTTTCGGAGACGCCGAACATGACGATGGACAAGAGCTTGCGCATCCGCGCCGGCAGCACCAGCGCCCGCAACGTGCTCACCCGCGCCGAGCGGATCGAACAACTCAAGGCCGGCGATCGCTTCGCCGACGGCAGCAACAGCCCGTACGGTCTGCCGAAGACCCGGGTTATGAAGCTCTCTATGAAGAAGAAAAAGAAGAAGAAGGAAGAAGGCGAAGAAGGCGCCGCCGCGGGCGCCAAGCCGGCCGCAGGTGCGAAGGCCGCCGCCGGAGCGAAGCCTGCAGCCGCCGCCAAGCCGGCCGCGAAAAAGTAAGCCGCTGCTCGAAATCACAAGACGTCGCACCGTTGCCGTCGGGCAATTGTGCGACGTCTTTTCGTTGGTGAGAATCTCGATACCCCCTCACCCCCGGCCCCTCTCCCGCAAGGGGCGAGGGGAGAACAGCCGATGCGCGTCAAACTCGAATACGGCAAGCGCGGACTCTACGTCGACCTGCCCGACGAGCGCGTCGTGCGCACGTTGGCGTATAAAGACGCCGTGCCGCTCGCCGAACCTGCGGCGGAACTCGAACGCCTGCTCGCCGCACCGCTCGGCGCTCCGCCCCTCGCCGATTTGGCGCGAGGCAAACGGAGCGCTTGCATTCTCATTTGCGACGTCACGCGACCGGTGCCGAACGAGCTGATGCTCACGCCGATCCTGCGTGCGCTGGAAGCGGCCGGCGTACCGCGCGCAGGCATCACGATCTTGGTCGCGACAGGATTGCATCGACCGAACGAAGGAGCCGAACTGGTCGAACTCGTCGGCTCGCGAATCGCCGCCGAGTATCGCTGCGAGAACCATTTCGGCAAACGGCGCGACGAACATACGTATCTCGGCGAAAGCCCGCGCGGCGTGCCGATCTGGATCGATTCGCGCTATGTGGAGGCGGAGCTCAAGATCACCGTCGGGCTGATCGAGCCCCATTTCATGGCCGGATTTTCCGGCGGGCGCAAGCTCATCTGCCCGGGCATCGCGGCTTTGGAAACGGTGAAGGCCTGGCACAGTCCGCGGTTTCTCGAGCACCCGCTGGCCCAGAGCGGTTCGCTCGTCGGCAACCCGGTGCATGAAGAGAACACTTGGATCGCGCAGCGGGCGGGCTGCGACTTCATCGTCAACACGGTGATCGATGCGCAACGTCGGCCGCTCTATTTCTGTGCGGGAGACATGATCGCCGCGTTTGAGGCGGGCGTGGAGTTCGTGCGCGGCGTAGTCGTCGATAGGGCGGAACAAGAGGTCGACGTCGTGGTCACCAGCGGCGCCGGATATCCGCTCGACACGACGTTCTATCAGGCGGTGAAGGGCATGGTCGGCGCGATGCAAGTCGTGAAGCCCGGCGGCACGATCATCGTCGCCGCGAGCATGAGCGAAGGAATCGGCAGCCCGGAGTTTACGCGGCTGTTTGACGAGAACGACACGCTGGAAGGGTTCGTGGATCGGATCACGAACACCGATTACTTCGTGATGGATCAGTGGCAACTCGAAGAGCTGGCCAAAGTCCGCCGCAAAGCGCGAGTGAAAGTCGTGAGCGACGGACTGCCGGCCGCAACGCTCGCGAAATTGTTCGTCGAACCGGCCGCGACGGTGGAACAAGCGGTCGCCGAGTCACTGGACGAATACGGCGACTCCGCGCAAATCGCCGTCATTCCCAAAGGCCCGTACGTGTTGGCGCAGTGCGGGACGAATTAGACCGTTCGCGTTCGGCGGCTCGAAGTCGTTCGCCGGCCGAACTTACTTCACGCCGGGAAACTCGGCGGCGAAGAATTTGCGGAACTGTTCCGCCGTGCGCGGATCGAGCGTCGCCGGTTTGTCTACGTATTGCAGGCGCACGAAGTTGCACTGGGCGTCAAACAGCAACGTGACGCCGGGAGGCGGCGGTTCGGAAGGTTGCGGGCCGGTGCCGGTCGCCGTAGGAAGCAAGTTCGGCGGCGGGCCTAAGCTCAGCGTATGCTCGGGATCGTCGAACGTGAGCGAGTAGCGCCACACGGGCGGCTTCAAGTCGGCGGCCTTCGAATCCCAAAGATAGCTACGATGATAGCCGAGCGCTTCGCGGAGCGAGGTGCTTTGCTCGGCGATCGAAAAGCCGGGAGACTTCGCGACCGATTTCTGTTCGGCGACGACGTACCGTGCGCCGTCGGCCGGATTGAGCGGCACGATCACGAGCTTGTCGTACCACGGCACGAGCGGCTTGCCGGGCTCCGGCGGAGGTTCGGGATCGAGAACTGCGCCGTAACGACCGGCACGCCGCGAACAGCACCGTGGCGCGATAGCCCCAAAAGTCGCGCGGGCCGCGGCGGGCATTGTAGTTCCACAACCAACCGAAGGCCGCGCCGCCGACGCTCAATATGAGCACGGCCAGCAATACCCATTTGCCGGAGATCATCTGCGGCGGCGGTTGCGGATCAGACCGATCGTCGTCGGCGAAGTCGTCGTTCATTTAATGGATCACTCCGTCGCGGCGAAGTTCGTCGATGCGCGGGGGTGCGTAGCCGGCCCAATCGCGCAGCACGTCCGCAGAATGTTCGCCGACGGCCGGAGGGGGCAGCGCTTGCGACGGCGGTCGCTCGGGCCAGTAAATCGGGCTGCCGACGAAACGGAACGCGCGACCTGCCGAATCCACGGCGGTTTGAATCATCTCGCGAGCCTGAATTTGCGGGGCCGCAACGACTTCGTCGACGTACGCGATGCGGGCATGCGGCACGTCGGCCGACGTGAGCACCGTTTCCCAGGCCGCCGTCGTGCGGAGGCGGAGAAGTTCCGCAACTAGCGGCGTGAGGACGGCCCGATTCGCGACGCGGGCCGGGTTTGTCGCAAAGCGCGGATCGTCGGCCCAGGCTTGTCGATCAACGGCGGCGCAAAAACGTTGCCATTGTCGATCAGCCCCGACCGCCAAGACGACGTGTCCATCGGCGGTGGCAAACGATTCGTAAGGGACGATCTGTGGATGAGCATTGCCGAAGCGCTGCGGCCGGCGACCGGTGACGAGCGAGCTTTGCACGACGTTAACCAGCGAGGCCAGCGTGCAATCGGCAAGAGCAACGTCGAAGGCGCGGCCTTCGCCCCGGCGCCGCGGGCGTGCAAGCCAGCCAACACGCTCACCGTGGCGTAGAGGCCGGTGATGACGTCTGTGATGGCGACGCCGACCTTCATCGGAGCCCCTTCGGGTTCGCCGGTGATCGACATCAGCCCGGCCGCGGCTTGAATGGCCAGATCGTAGCCGGGAACGTCGCTTAAAGGACCGGTGCGGCCGAAGCCGGAAATCGCACAGCTCACCAGCCGTGGGTTGAGCGTTCGCAAACGCTCGGGCTCCAATCCCAGGCGAGCCGATGCATCGGGCAGGAAGTTCTCTAGCATGACGTCCGCCGTGCGCAGCAGGTCGTCGAGCACGACGCGGGCGGCGGGCTTCGCGAGGTCGAGGGAGAGCGAGCGCTTGCCGCGATTGCACGAGAGAAAGTAGGCGCTGGGGCCGAGCTCCGCGTTTTCTCCGGCTTCTGAAGTCGCCGGCGAGAAACGGCGGGCCCCATTGTCGCGTATCGTCCCCCGTGTGGGGGCGTTCGACCTTCACGACGTCGGCCCCGAGGTCGGCGAGGATCTGCGTGCAAACGGGGCCGGCGAGGATGCGCGACAAGTCGAGCACCTTCACACCTGCGAGCGGCAGCGCGGCGCGGCTCGTCACCCGGCCGACTCCTTGCGCAACCTGCGCGATGAATTTCGCGATATCGGCAGGCGGCGGCATGGAGAACTTCAGTTGCTCGCCCGTGAACGGATGTTCGAAGCCGAGTTCCGTTGCGTGCAGTGCGAGGCGCGGAGCGCCGCTGCGATCGGGCAGGGGATCTTTGAACAATCGTTGACGGTAAACTTTCTCGCCGCACAACGGATGGCCGAGTTCCGCCAAGTGGATGCGAATCTGATGCGTGCGTCCGGTTTCCAAGCGACACTCGACCACGGTATACGCGCCAGCTTTTCGACGGGCGTAACATGCGTAACGGCCGACTTGCCCGCGGTCGGATCGTCGGTAACGCCGCGGCGTCCGTCGCCCCGATCGCGAATGAGCCGTAGCGCGATCGTTTGCTCGGCGACTTCTCCTTCGACGACGGCCAAATAGCGGCGGAACGTCGAGTGGGCCCGAAACTGTAAGCCGAGGTGACGTTCGGCAGGCACCGTGCGGGCGAAGACCATGAGTCCGCTGGTTTCGCGGTCGAGGCGATGGACCGGCCGCACGGGATGCGTGCGCGACGGAGCGCGTTGGTCGCCGTCGCGCAGTTTCTTCCACGGCTTGTCCGCTTTGCGCGGCAGACGGTCCCCTTGCTGACGTTTGGCCAAGATACGCGGCAAGAGGTCTTCTAAGGTCGGCTGAATGTTCTTGCGGCTGTCTTTCCAATTACGTTCTTCTTCGTGCCGTACCGATGTGAGCCCGGCCGGCTTTTCGACGACGACGAGCCATTCGTCTTCGTACCGAATGCGAACGTCTTCCTCGCGGGCCGGCGGAGCGGTCGGATGCTGCAGCAGCTTGATGACTTCGCCGGCCTTGATGCGGCGGCCTTCGTCGCACGAGACGTTGCCGTGAATCAGCACGTGCCGGTTGCGAACGTAGCGTTGTACCTGCGACCACGGCACGCCGGGGAGCCGACCGCGCAGCACGGCGGCCAAAGTCTTGCCGACTTCGGCTTCGACGACATGAAACACTTGCGCGGCGGGATTTTGCGGCACGGCGACGGCTCGAACAGGAACGGCGACGACACAACCTTCAGATTACGACCGACGGAGCGATGCGCTCAGCGCCCCGACATCGCCGGCGGCGGCAACTCGGCTCGATTAAGATGGTGCGTATGTCGCACGAATTGGAACATCTGGAACTCTTGGCGGAGATTGACGCGCTCGTCGCGGCGTTGCGTCAATGGTGCGAGCCGGCGGTCGAATTGCCCGCGCGGTCATGGCCGGCCTGCGGCAAAGCTGCCGTACTTTGATCGAGCGATTGCTGGAGCGCACGGCGACTCTGCGGCTGCGCGTCGAATCGCCGTTGGTCGTGGCCACCCTCGGCGGTACGGGAGTCGGCAAGAGCACGCTCGTCAATGCGCTCTGCGGTGACGAAGTGAGCGAGGCCGGCCGGCAGCGCCCGACCACGAAGCGGCCGACTTTCATCAGCCGACCCGGCCTGACGCCGGAGACGTTCGGCATCGATCCGCTGACGGTGAACATTGTGGAGCGCGACTTGCCGCTGCTTCGCGAGATGGTGCTCATCGACTGCCCCGATCCGGATACCACGGAGGATGCGACGGCCGGCGAAACGAACCTCGCGCGTTTACGCGGACTGCTGCCGCACTGCGACGTGCTGATCGTCGTTTCGACTCAACAGAAGTATCGCAGCGCCCGTGTGACGGCCGAACTCGCGGCCGCGGCTTCCGGGGCACGGCTGGTGTTCGTGCAGACGCATGCCGATCAAGACGACGACCTGCGGGAAGACTGGCGGCGCGTATTGGCCGAAGACTTCACGACCGGCGAGATGTTTTTCGTCGACGGCCCGGCGGCTTTGGCCGATGCCAAGGCCGGCATCGCTCCGCGCGGCGACTTCGGGCGTCTGGTCGACTTCCTCACGCGGCAACTCGCCGGCAGCGCCGCCGCGCGAATTCGCCGGGCCAACTTCTTAGATCTCGTCGATGAAACGTTGCGGACCTGCCAAGAACGATTAACTCGAGCAGTCGGCGCGATTGAACCGCTCGAAGCGGCCATCAACGAACAACGGACGAAACTGGCCGCGCTGCTGATCGGGCGCGTCGGCGGCGAGTTGTCGGCCAATCGACGGCTGTGGGAAGATCGCTTGGTCGACGCCGTGACCGATCGCTGGGGCTTCAGCCCGTTCTCTTGTTTGCTGCGGGCCTACCAAGCGATGGGCTCGCTCCTATCGGGGTACGGACTTTCGCGGGTGCGGACTCCGGCGCAACTGGCGCTCTGGGGGATGTTCGAAACCTCGCGGCGATGGAAACAATATCGCGACCAGCGCTCGGCAGAAGGAGCTTCGGAGCGAGCGGCGCTCGAAGCGTGGTCGGAGAACGATCTGCGCACGGCGGCGATCATCGTCGACGGTTACACCGGCGACGCGCAACTCCCGCGAACCGGGACGAAGTTCTCGGCCGTCACCGAACAGGCCGACGCCGCCTCGCGCGAGTTCGTCGGTCGGGCCGCCGCCGATCTACAGCAAGCTGTAGACCGTTTAGCTAAGGATAGGGCGGGGAGTTTCATTCGCTTTTGGTACGAATCGCTGCTGGTCGTCGTCGTCGGAGCGCTGGTCTATCGTTTCCTCAAAAACTTCTTATATGACTCCTGGCTCGCGGCGGAATTCGAGTTGGGTACGGCCAAGCCGCTGTACGGGCTGGAGTTTTTCCTTGCCGCCGGAGTCGTGCTGGCCGGTTGGTGCGGCCTGCTGTTATGGTCGTTCACGTCGCGTTTGAAACGGGGCATCGGCGGGGAGATCGCGGCTTTTCAAAGTCGGCAACAAGGGCCGGCCGCCGTGGTTGCGCTGTTCGCGCCGACCGAGACCGACTGCCGTGAAGCTCGTCGACTCGTCGACGATTTGGCGGGCATCGAACGTCGAGCTGCGGAGCTACGCCGGCGAGTGACGACGTCGGACCTGCCGCTCGGTCACAAGCGTTAAGTCACCGCCGGGTTACGCATCGAGCAACTTACGCATCCCGCCGACGATGCGATCTTCGGCCGTTTCGTCGACCCAACAGTAGTGATGTTCTTCGCGGAAACCTTCGGCGACCGCCTGCTTAGTGGGCATGTACCCGGGAGCACACTCGCCGAAGCCGACGGAGAACGTGAACTTGTCCGGTCGCGACTTGGCGACGGCCAGTTGAAAGCCGACGAAACTCTCGGCCGGATAAAGCGCAATGTCGGCGGGTCCGATCTTGAGGGCTTGTAAAAGCAGATGGTGTCCGACGCTCCGTCCGTCGCGCCGGTTGAAATTCCAAGAACTCAGCCCTAAAGCGGCGTCGACACGATTGCCGAACGCCGTCTTGTCATCGGCCGCCCGTTTGTGCATCGCCTCCGGTTCCAACGACGGCGTCTTCCAAAACGGCAAAACGATCTCCGCCACGCGAGCTTCAAGGCGATCGACGGCGAACCGTTCGACGGATTGATCGCTGCGGACCATCGCATCATGCAAGGCGTCGGTCAGTTGGGCCCGCACGTTAGGCGATCCGTCGTTAAACTTGCCGGCCGTGACGTCGCCCGAGCATCCCGTGGCGTAAATCTGTAATTGGTCGCCGGTTGCGCACTGTCGACGAGCCCGGGCCAGGGCGACGAAATCGCCGGAGACGATGCCCCGGCCGTAAGGGCTCATCGGATGAACGGCGTAGGAATGCAACGTTGCCAGTGGACGGTCGCCGTCGTAGAGCGTGATGGTCTTGAGCAGCGGATCGATCTCTCCTTCGGGCTGGGCACGGAGCCGCGGATCGCCGCAGGCGCTGTAACGGCCGAAGTACGGCGTGCCGTCGGGCTTCAATACCCGGCGGTTCGACGCGATGCCGCGCACTTCCGCTTGGCCCAGGCCGACGTGCGTGAGCGGGCGTGCGGTCGGCAGCGCTCGTCGAACGGCTTCGGCCGTCCGCTCTCGGGCCAAGCGGTCGAACCACGGATCGCAAAACGCCCGAGTCGCCCCGACTTGATCGAGAATTCGCTGCGCCGACGTCGACATAGGGGGCGTCGTGCTGATGGACGGAACTGAGGAAAACGTGCTCGATCGTGGTTTCGGCCGCTGCGGCGAGCGCTTTGCGCCAGGCCAAGTAGGTTTCATTCCGTAGTTCGCACCAATCGAGACAAGCAACGACCTGCGGACGGTCGCCGCCGAGCAGCACGACGCCCAGCGCGGAAAGCGGATCGTCGATGCCGGTCGCCGGCCGCCAACCGCCGCCGATCGTCGGATGGCCGAGCGGCGGAGTGACGTCGACTTGAAACACGGCGCAGCGCAACGACGGTGCGGCGGAGCGCGCGAGCGTAGACGTGGTGAAGCCGCCGACGGCGCCGAGCGCGAGCGATTGCAGAACGCGGCGCCGTGACGAAATAGAAACAGAGCGCGACATGGCAAGTTCCTCGAAGGCAGGCGCTCGCAAAGGAGCGATCGTGGCGAGGACCACATCATGTCATGCGGCGCAGCGGAAGAAACTTTGTTCGCGATGAAACCGCTAGACAACCGGAAGTCCGGCGCGATGAGACACGTCGGCGAGCGCGAATGTGCCGAGCGCAAATAAATAGGACCGTCCGACGCCGGGCGTCGGACGGTCCTGTCTCGTTGTTGCCGGATTGTTCCGTCCGGGGAAGCAGTGCCGAAGCTTGAGGCGAAAAGGGCTGAAAATCAGGCCGATTCACCGCGCCACAGGTTGCTATTAGCGTCGATTCGTACGCGAGGCCGAAGCTTCACGTTATTAGTCGACCGAGCTCCCGACGGAGAAGAAGTTACTTCTTCTTCTTCTTGGCAGCCTTCTTAGCAGGCTTGGCAGCAGCTTTCTTCTTCTTGGCCACGCTTCGTCCTCCGAAAAAAATTCGGTGAGATCCCTCTACCGATCGCCGCGGAACTTTTGATCGCTCTGAACTTGATGTTCCGAACTCTCGCAGCTCGACGACGGAGTCGAGTGATCGTCACCCTTGACAAGAAACGGACTTCCTATCACAAGGCCCGACGTCCGGTTTCAGCTGATCGATCGATCGCCGTACGACAGGTCTACTTGTCTGAGTGATGAACCTCGTTGGTAACTTTACGCATTCCGATAATTTCTGCAACAGTATTTTTCACAATTCCTTGACTTCGATACAAATTTTTTCTACGCGCTCTTCATCGCGCGCGACACACGATGACAACTCGCGCGCTCGCGCATGATCGGCGCGTCTTCATCACGACCAAACTGTTCGCGCAGCGCTCGAAGCTGCGCTGCGCAACGTTTCCGATCGCGCAAATCGTCGTCGTCGGCTCTTAATACAACGACACGCGCGTGCCGTCGGCGTAAGTGAGACACGGTTGCCGACCGCGTTGAGCCATGCCGAGCAAGCGCCGTGATTCGGGAACCAAGAATTGGGTTCGCAACGAGTTCCAAAGTGAGACGCGCGGCGGTTGAGGCGACGTTGCGACGTGCGAAACGTCGTCCGTCGCGGTCGGCGCCAAGCCGCGCAGAAACTTCGGCCATACGGTCGGCCAGTGTTGCAAACGGAAGTGAATCGGATCGAAACCGTACCAAGTCGTGTCGGTTTCAATCCACTCGGCGCCGTAACGACGAGCCAGTTCGCGCACGCCCTCGTCGACGGCGATGCTGCGCCGTGTCACGTCGTCCAAACTATCGCGATTTCGCGGGAAAAGCAGCGTTCTTAGCAGCGTGAACCGCCGCGGCCCCAAACGCGGCAAGTTGGCCGTCGGCAGCCCCGTAATGACGACCTCCGCGTTGAATTTTTGGAGTCGACGGAGACACTCTTCGACCCACTGGAGGATCTGCGGAACCGGCACGCCGTACATGACGTCGTTGCCGATATCCGTCAGGAGCGCGGCCGTCGGCAGCCGAGGCGCTTCGTCGAGGTGTCGCCAGAGTCCGCAATCGAGAATGCCGATCAGGCCGCGGCCCAAGATGGTCGAGTAGATGCCGTACGACCGACCGTTGCCGAGCGCGGCAACGACGTCGAGCGGCGCCGGACCGTGACTTCGCAGCACGGTCAAAGCCGTATGCAGCCCGCGCGTGAGGTTGCTCGCTCCTAAGAGAACGATGCGACGCGTCGGCTCGGGCAAAGTCGCCGCCATCTTACCCCGCTTACCAACGACGACCGCCGCTGAGCGACTGAAGCGCTTGGAAGTTCACATACGCCAAGTAACCGAAGAGGACCAACGTCATCAGGCTGCGCGTGACCTGAAACAGATACAGCCCGGCAAGAATCGCCGTGATGAGCGACACGACGACCGCTTGTCGACGGCTATCGGCGGGACCGTAACGATCGAACAGGTATTCAGAGATGCGGCCGCCGTCGAGCGGAATGATCGGCAGCAGATTCAGCACGCCCCAGATGATGCTGAGCTGCACGAAGATGTTGATGAAGAGGTTCAGAAACTCGAAACCCTGGAAGCCCGCCACCGCCGTAAAGCCGATCAAACCACCGGGGACGATCCGAACGATACCACCTGCAACGTAGACCAGGCCGAGTAAGAGAAATGCCGCAGCAATCTCCAGCGCCGGGCCGGCAAACGCCACAAAAGCAGAGCCCGCGGGAGAAAATCGGCGAGCCGAACCGTAGACGTTGCGCATGCCGTTGGGAATGGCCAGACCGCCGAAGGCGTGCAGCACGATGTGCGACGGCATGCCATAGCGGCGGAACGCCAAGACATGCCCGAACTCATGAATGAGAATCGAGAGGAACATGGCCGCGACGGCAACCAGAATGAACTTCGGGCTCTCTTCGCCCGAGATCAGAATGCTGAAAATCCAAAACAGCGGGTGGACGCGCACGTCGACACCGAAGAGACGGAAATTCAGGTCCCACTGTGTGCGATCGGGCTCTTGGAAGATCATGGCGCGGTCGGCGAGCGGAAGGAGCGCGAGGTCGGACGAACCGAAATCGGTTTCGTCGAACGACGACCTACGAATCGTTCCGCGACGAATTACGCCGCCATCTTACCCGCTTCGCGCGGCGCGGGAAGGTAATGCGGCCTCGGAGCGGCGGGAGCCGGTCGGCTGTCGAGAACTTCGACGATCGTCTCCGCACCGCGCGCCGAGGCCCCTCCGGCGGCCACGGAGGCCCGCAGCCGCGTCAAGCGATCGAACCGTGCGGCATATTCCGCCGGATCGGTAAGCCAACGCACCAAGTATTCGGCCATGTCGGTCGAACGGTCGCGGCGCGAGAGAACTCGGGAAAGATGATACGCGGATCGTCGTCGGCCGTGACGTTCTTTTCGTCTTCCCGGTCACGTTCCAGCCGACCCGATTCGAGCAGGTTGACGAGCGTGATATAGGGAACGCGTCGCATGGCGTGCTGAAACCAATCGCCGAACAGATTCACACGGTAGCCGATCACGGTCGGCTTGCGGTGATAGAGCAGTTCCAAAGACACGCTGCCGGAGCAAGCCAGGCAACAATGGGCCGCGCGAATCAGCTCGGGCGTGCGACGGAGATACACTTCGACATCGAGCCCGCGACTTGCGATGAGCTGCCTGGCCCACTCGGCCTGATGCGGCTTGAACGCGGCGACGGCGAAGCGAGCCTGCGGAACCTTGCGACGTACGGCTTCGACGGTATTGAGGAACGTCGGCAGGTTGTGCAGCACTTCCTGCGTGCGCGAGCCGGGAAGTATGGTCACCAGCGGGCGCGGGTCGGCGGCCAGCTCTTTCGCAAACGCTTCGTCGAATGACTGCGTATGCATTTCATCGAAGTAGGGATGGCCGACGAACTCGGCACGACAGCCGCGTTCACGGAACCAAGCCTCTTCGAACGGCAGAGCGCAGAGCACGTGGTCGACGAAGCGCCGCATTTTTTTTACGCGGTACGTAGCCCAGGCCCAGATTTGCGGCGGCGTGTAATAGAACACGGGAATACCGTGAACTTTGGCACGATGGGCGATCCACCAATTGAAACCGGGGTAGTCAATGAGCACGACGGCGTCGGGCCGCTGGTGGCGAAAGTAACGATCGGCCTGCGAGGCGAGCATGAGGAACTTGTGCAAGTTCACCAGTACGCGGACGATTCCCATCACGGCCAGGGCCGTGAGATCGGTGTGCAGCTTGCAACCGGCGGCGGCCATGCGCGGACCGCCGAAGCCGACGCATTCCACGCCCGGCCGACGCTCTTGCAAAGCGCGAATGAGATTCGCGCCGTGAAGGTCGCCGCTCGGCTCGCCGACGGAAAAGAAAATGCGCATGGATTCTCAAAAAGTGTGGACTAAGACCGCGGGATTATGGCAAAGCGGCTCCGACGGGAGAAGGTGAATCACCGTCGGTGCCGGCACGTGCGGCGATGGTCCGGATTTATCGCTACATCGCCGTGCGGCGACTGATCTTGACCATGCCGGCATGAGCGTAGAGACTGGCCGCCCCTATGCGCCTCATCAGCCGCTACATCCTGCTCGAACTGCTCAAGGTCTTCGGCGTTTCGCTGGCGATCATGACGCTGATGTTCATCCTCATCGGGTTGGTGCGCGAGGCCAACGAGCAGGGTCTGGAAGCGACCCAAGTCGTACAGATCATCCCGTTCATCCTGCCTGACGCCTTGCGATACACCGTGCCGGCGACGATCTTGCTGGCGGCCTGCATGGTGTACGGCCGGATGTCGAGCTCGAATGAAATCACCGCGCTCAAATCGCTCGGCATCAGCCCGATGGCCGCGCTGTGGCCGATTCTCGTGCTCTCGTTCGTGCTCAGCGTCGCCACGGTTTGGCTCAACGACTTGGCCGTGAGCTGGGGCAGGGCGGGCGTTCGTCGCGTGGTGCTGGAATCCGTGGAAGAGATCGTCTACGGAATGTTGCGCACGCAGCGCACGTATTCTTCCAGTCAGTTCTCGATCGTCGTAAAGCGGGTCGAGGGGCGTAAGCTCATTGCTCCCACGATCACGATGCAATCGAAAGGAAAGGGCAATTCCATCACGATGAGTTCCGAAGAAGCGGAACTCCGTAGCGACGTCGACGAAGGAACGCTGACGATCGTCTGCCGCAACGGCGAATTGGAAGTGGAGGGGCAGGCCAGAATCTTCTTCCACAACGACGTGCTGGAGCGTTCCATTCCGCTGGACCAGGGGAACACGTCGCACGAAGAGACGCACCCCTCGTACATGGCGATGAACGTCATTCCCAAGGCCATCGACAAACTGCGAAAAGAAATCGAAGGGGAATACGATCGGATGGCCGCCAAGGCCGCGCTCGGCATGATGACGGGCAACTTCTCCGAACTAGCTTCGGGCGAGTGGCCCATCATCGATCACGTCGTCGCCGATTCGGAACAGAAGATTTGCCGATTGCAGACGGAGCCGCACCGCCGCTGGTCGAACGGCTTCAGTTGCCTCTGCTTCGCGATGGTGGGCGCCGCTGGCGATCCGGTTACGTCACGCCGACTTTCTCACGAGCTTCTGCCTCTGCTTCTTCCCGATCTTGCTCGTGTACTATCCGCTCTTGGCGTTCGGCGTCGACTGCGCCAAAAACGGCGCGCTACCGCCGTACACGGTGTGGGGCGGCAACATCATTCTGATGCTCGCCGGCGGCTGGATCTTGCGGAAGGTCGTTCGGTATTAGTTCGTTGTGCGCGGTCAGTTGCCCGTTGCAAAAGCTCAGCAACCGACCACGGACAACGCCTCACTCCCACGCCCGCAGCAAGAAGTCGACCCAGTTGCCGTGCATAATGCGCGGGATATCTGCCTGAGCGTAGCCGCGGCGGGTGAGCATGTCGGGCAGGCGAGCCAAATCCGCGATGGTATCGATATCGCCGGGGCTTTGTTCGAGGCCGTAGCCGCCGTCGAGATCGGTGCCGATGCCGATGTTGTTCGCGTTGCCGGCCAATTGGCAAATGTGGTCCCAATGGTCGAGCAGATGGTCGAGCTTTACGCCGGACGTTTCGGGCGTCGTGGTTCCGCGAATCCAACCGGGCACCATCATCCAAGCATCGAGCGCCCCGCCGATTACCGCGCCGCGCGCGATCAAGGCTTTGAGCTGGTCGTCGTCGAACTGGCGTTGATCGGGCACGAGCTTGCGGCAGTTTGAGTGGCTGGCCCACACCGGGCCTTGGAACAGTTCGAGCGCCTCCCAAAACGCCTCGTCGCTCAAATGCGTGGCGTCGAGCACCATGCCGAGCCGATCCATCTCGCGCACGAGTTCACGGCCGATCGGTGAGAGCGGCCCGGGCAAATGCGTGCCCGGCGAGTAACGACCGGCGCCGTAATGCGCAGGCCCGAGAGCGCGCAGGCCTTGGGCGTAGGCTTGTTCTAGATGTTTCGGCGTGCGGATCGAGTCGGCCCCTTCCAAGCTGAGGATGTAGCCGATCGGCGCATTCGGCCGGCGGATTGCCCGACCAAAACTCCACGTGCTTCTTCAGCCCGGCGGCATCAACGATCTGCACCATTTCGCCGGCTTCTTCCATGGCCCGATACCACGAAAGCTGGCCTTGCGTTTGGGCCCAGGCAATCTCAGGGCTGTGCCAACCCGGCAGCGGATTGCCGGGCCCGACGTAGCGACCAATCTGCGTCGCGACGCAAAGCCCGATCTTGCCGCGACGCATATCCGGCAACGCCACGGTGCCGCGCGCTCGATCGATCCTATCGGTCCGGCCGGTTTCGCGACGCCGAATGTCGGCCACCGATTGCGTGAGGTCGCGATTCCATTCCAGAGCATTCATGCTCAGGTCGAGGTGAGCGTCGAAGATCAGCATGGCGGAATTTGAGCTTAGGCGAGAGTGGCTTCTAGGCGGCGGGCGCTGCGCACCGGCGGGTGAAGAGAGCCGTCACCCTATCTCCCCGTCGGGCCAAGATCAAGGCAACGCGATGGAGCGGGTCAGCTCGTTCGCTGCGAAATACGCGTGCGAGTCGTTCGACGTCGATCTCGACGCCTCGCTTCTTAATCTCGACATGCCCGACGTCGAGTTCCGCCAGCCGCGCCTTGACCTTGCGCAGGTCGAACGGCATTTGATCAAATACTTCGAACGTCGCGAGCAGCCCGCTATGTAATTTTTGATCGGACGTGAGATAAGCACTTCCTGCAGCGAGCGGTTGGAGATTGAACTTCGCCGCGACCGTGCCGACGAGATGCGCGGCGAGCACGGCGGCGTCGGGCTCGTACACGTAGCGACGTACGTCAGAGGCCGGCATCGGTAAATCGTCAAGCGATTGATCTTCGTCGGCGCGGCCTTCGATGGAACATGGTTCGATGTTGCGATGTGGCGGGTACAAGGCCGTAGCGCGGCGCAGGCCGTGCACCGATGAAAGATTCCCAAACCAGCCGCAGAGCTGCTTGGCTTCGCCGTCGTAGCTGAGCCATTCCCACTCAGCTCGCGACTGCCAAACGGCGGGCGGCTCGGAGCCCGGGGCGAGCTTGACGGCTGCGTTGGCATTCGAGGTGAGAAGGGATTCGATCGTCTCAATCCCGGGCTCATGTAGCTCGACCTGCGTCGTGCGGCGTCCCTGCGGGCGGCGATCAGGGTCAATGTGCCAAGCGGCGACCTCGGCGACTTGCTCAACCCCGGCCCGCGCTGCAACGGCTCGCCCGCGGAACGAGGTGACGCTGGTCGCTGCCGCACGGCAATTGGCATCCGCAAGAAGTGCGGTAAGCTCGTCGGCGTCGTAACCGACGGCGTCACCACGAGCGCCGAGCGCCAAAAGATCGCCGCCGATGCCGCAACAGATGTCGGCGACAATCTCTCCCTTCGCAAAACGTTGGGCCTTGAATGAAGCCGTCACAAAATCGGTCGCTTGTTGCAGGCCTCGTTCCGTAAAGAACATTGGATCGGCCGACGGAAACTTCTTCCGCGCCTTGCGGCGAAGCTGCACTTGTTCGGCCACCAGCGCCGTGCGCGTCGGCGGAAGCGACTTGCGCAACCGGACGGCTAACGCGAGCGGATCGGTTTCAGCGGCCGCGGCTTCCAGATGCTGCGCGGCTTCGTCCCCCGTCAGCCAGCGGTAATCTGCAACGTCGGCAACGATCATGCGCGTTTCCAGGTTCCTGTCGTAAGCGAAACGTCTGTTCTAGCGAATCGTCGGGCCGTGCGCAACGTATCGACTGGGCTCAAGCTGCGGCGCGGCGCGGCGGCGGCGAGCAAAACTCGGCCGATTGCCGATGCTAAGAGGTAGGACACCCGGTGCGCCGTGCGGCACGTTCGGCGTTTTTGTCGGAAGGATCCGGACGCCAAGAGTGCGAGTGATCGACGCGCTATGCCAAGCCGCATGATGTTCATGGTGTTTCTGTTGGCCGGGGCGTTCCTGCCGTACATCGTCTCGAATCAGTCGAGCATTCGCGATGCGGTGACGGGCCCGTTCAAATCCGAAGGGGCGCCGAAACCGGCCGCTTCCGGCACCGCACAATCCGCGGCGCCGGCGAACTTAGTCGCGGGTGCGGCCCAATTCCAACCGAACAGCTCTCAAGCCGCGCCAGCCGGCGCTCCCGCAAAGTCCGCGGTGCCTGCGACCATGGTGTCGCAATCGCGTTCGACGCCGGCCGAGCCGTTCATTCCGTTCGAACAAGCGTTGCGCTGGCAAGTCACGCCGGCGTGGATTCTCGGTAACTGGCCCCGCGTCACCACGCACCTCGCCGAACTTCAGTTGCAAGGTTATCGCGTGACGTTGGTCTCCGGCACGCAACAGGCCGATATCGCCGGCTCGATCACGTATTACTTCGACCCGAGGCAGGAACTGAAAAAGATCGTGTTCCACGGCACGACCGGCGACGCCCGACGGCTCGTGCAGTTTGTCACATCGAACCATCGCTTTGAGCGCCGTCTGACCGACGACCCGAGCGTGTATCTGTACCAAGTGGAGTATGACGGCCAAGCCTTGAGCGAGCTGAAGATCAAGACGGCCTCGATCGTGCGCTCGGCCAGCGCTTACTCAAGGTTCGAAATCGCGCTCACGATGAACCGGCCGGAAGAGTAAACGCGGCAGCCGTTAGGTTTACTCGTTGCCCGGCGGCTCGTGCTCGTAATCTTTCCACTTCATCGGCCGGCGGAACGGCTCGATGCGCAGGACGACTTCGCCGTTTTGAAAGATGCGGACCGTGCCGCTCGATTCGCTCACGGCCACGGCCACGGCTTTCGTCGCTCGGCTGATCGCAGCGGCCGCCCAGTGCCGCGCTCCGAGTCCTTTGGAAAGCGTGATGTCGGCCGCGGATGCATCCACATACTGAGCCGCGGCTTCGACGGTGCCGTCGCCGGCGACGATGATCGCTCCGTCCATCTGAGCAATCTCTTTGATCCCTTCGCGAACGCGCGAGCTTTTCAGATTGCGCTCTTTCCGGCTGTAGCCTTTCACCGGATCGAAGCCGGTGGAATGGCACATCTTCCGTACCCGGAGCGAATCGCCGACGATGAAAAACGTGCCGACCGGCTTCCCTTCGCGACCTTCGCGGCCGATTTCCAGGGCCAAGTTCACGACGGTTTGCAACGTGTCGAGCGGCACGCGGGTGCCGAGTTGCTGCAAGTCGCGTACGGTCAGCCGGCCGAGGTGGTCGTCCAAGTCGATGACGCTCATCGAATCGAGCGAACCGGCTTCGAACCCGCTGTAGAGCGCCGCGACGCGCGACCCGGGCCGCAGCTTCTCTTCGCTGATGGCTTTGAGCAAGGCCTGCGAGATCTTGTCGTAGACCGGAATCTCCGACATCTCGACCAAAACGCCGGCCATGCCGGCTTCCATGGCGTCTTCCACCGCTTGCGGCCGACTCGGAAGCGACGATCACTCGTTCGTCGCCGGTCACCTTCGTGATTTCCGGCAGCGACGCATGGTCTTCCAACAGCAACAACACGGCCTCGGCGTCGACCGACTTCGCGAGTCGGACGACCTCTCCTAACATCGTCAGAAATTCGACGTTGGGACGTGCCATCGGCATCGGCGTCCCCGGCAGGGGCACGCTCAGGGCTTTGCTGCGAACTTGGGGGCCGCGCTCGAGCGAATGCCGAGCGTTGAGAAGACGCTTCGAATGGTAAAAACAATCGTCGCCGCGGACAACCCGTAGATCGTCCGCGGCGACCGAAATTTCGGAGATTCGACGTTCGCGAACGTTTAGCGTACCCGCGGCGCTGCGGCAGTCGCCGCCGCCGGCTTTCGCGTGATCAGCCCGTCGAACGAGCGAACTTCACCGCCGAACACCCGTTCGTTGTAGATCTGCAGGGCGTGCAGACCGTGGCCGAGGTGCCCCACTTCCCACTGCGTGTAGTGTTCGTTGAGCAGGATATCGGTCACGTATTTCACGGCCTTGACGACCCGCGGATCGCGGAGCTGTTCGTCGCTGAGCGAGAAGGCGAGCCATTCGAGGATATGGCCGGTCGTCTGCATGCGGCGGTCGATGTCGTTGCGGGCTTCACGACGTACGAACCAAGCGGTGCTGAACGAGCCGTCGGGGTTTTGGAGGCTGTACGTGTATTTGTGGTACTGATCGATGTATTTCTTGGCTTCCAGATAGATGCCGTCGATCGGCTCGCCCCGTTGCTCACGCTTGCGAATCGCGTAGCTGAGGCCCATCAGGCGGTGGGTGCCGCCGCAAGCCGCTCCGCGAACCGGTTGCACGATTTCTTCGCGAACCAGCCGATCGAGCGACCACTTCTGCCCTTGGAAATTCGTCCAAGTAGCGTCGCTCGGCAGGTAATGCATGAGGCTGATCAGCTTGAACGTCAATTCCGTTCCGGCCTCGCAGTCTTTCATTTCCGCTTTGATGAGGTCTTCAAGCGTGAACTTCCGACCGCCGACGTACAACGGATAGTCGCGTTGCAGGTACGATTGCGCGAGAATCGCCAGGAACTGGCCCGGGTGGCCTTGTACGCCGGGGCCGCGAAGGGCGTAGAGTTCGTCGTTGCGAATCGTGAGAATCGGCTGATTACGGCAAACGCCGCTGTAGCACAGGTGGCCGATCGCCGTCGTCGTCTCGCGTCCGCCGTTGGTGCGGAGCTTCGTGTCGACGCCGTAAGCGATGATTGCGTGCATCACTTCCCACGGGCTGTGCTGCTGTGTGTTCAGCGTCCAGTTCTTGTAGTAAAGAGCCAGCGCGGTTTGCACGCGGCCGCGGAGCAGTTCGAGCTCCGGCGTCAGAGGCTTCGCCTCCTTCGTCTCGAACATTTTCTTGGTTTGTTCGTCGGCAGGAGTGCGAGTGATCGTCATCCGCTGCTCGTGCTCCGGCTCTCCCGGTTCGCGCTCGCCGGACAGCGGCGGAAGTCGGCCGGGTTGCGAAGGGTCCGCAGTGCGCAACGGCGGCGCGTCCGTAGCGCGGCCGACGACGGCGCTCGGCCGCGGCGTCAGAGCCGGTGCGGCCGTCGCAGGTGCGGCGGCTGCAGGCTTCGAAGCGGCAGGCGTCGGCGTCGTAAGCGGAGCTTGCGCGGCGACGCTCGGCGCCGGTTTCGGCGGAGCCAACGTCGGGGTGTTCTTCGGCGGGATCGAAGAAGCCGGCGTTTCGCTCTCGACGGGTTGCTTGACGATCGGCGTCGCCACAATCGGAGCCGCCGTTTCGGTGATCGGCATCGGCGACGGTGCGGCGCTCGGCGAAGCGAGTGACGGCGTCGAAGCGTCAATCACGTTTGGTTCGTCGGCCTTCGGTTCCGGTCGCAGCGAGTTATGGTAGACGCGCTTCGAATCGTCGTTGCGGCGCGAGCTGCCGGTTGAGGCCGTCAGCGGGTTTTGACGCCCCGGCTCGACGACGCGCGACGAAGTGACGCCGAGCGACGGCGACGTCGTCTCGGAGCCGGCAGGAGCTGCGGCCGTCGCCGGTTCGTCGACCTTCACGGCCGGAGCGGGCGCGGCGATCGACGGCGTCGCAGCGGGCGGCATCGCCACGGCCGACGTCGAAACCGACGGCGTCACGATATACGGCTGCGAAGGGCTCGTCGTCGGCCGAGGCGGAGCCAACGTCGGCGTGCCGTAGGTCGGCGCCGCCGGTTTGTATTGCGTGGCGGGCGATGATGCGGGGCCCGAGCCTCCCAGCAGTCGCGGTCGCGCGGCCACTTCCAACACCGGCCGCTCTCCGGCCGTTTGCAGCGTCGAGTGTTCGCTGCCGGAGGAGTTGTTCGCGGTTACAGCTTCGGAGGTCGCGGCCGTCGGCGTAGCGGTCAGCTTCGCTCGGGCTCGCGCCAAGTCGCCGGCATGCGTCGCAATCGAGTTCACGCAACAGCCGACGAGCGCCAACCAAAGCCAAAGCGAACGAAACTGACTGATCTTCATGACCCTGCCTTTGCAAATCTCAGGAGCATTGCCGGTCCGGACGCGGGACGACGATGCCGGCGAAAGACGGGTCGGCTCCATAGAGGGCCGCCGTCGCTGGGTGCCGGCGTCGTCGAATGTCCGAAGGTCGTGCGTCCTCGCGGGGTGGGTTGCGCCGTCCGCCTGAGACGATTCGCGCCGCACACGACGACTTCGGTAGGAAGCTTATCGGCCGTTGCGGTCGGAATTCCGTGCAGAGAAGGAATAAGCCGCAGTGCTCGACTAGACTTCCCAGCTTGTGAGCCGCCGGCAGTGCTGAACGCTCCGACTTACACGAAAGTAAGCGGTGCGCAAGAAGAATTAGTAACGTCGCACGACGATTCGTATGTCGACGACTAGAAGGCCTTCAGCTTCATACGATCCACGAGCGAGATCTCGGCCGGTGCTCCGGAGCCTCGCGTGTAGTCGCGCCAGGCCGCGACGTTGTCGCCGAAATCCTTGCCGGTGACCTCGCGCAACGACTGAATGGCCCGATATTGCAACGCCGGGTCCTGATCGTCGAGTGCCACGGAGAGAGCCTGCACGGATTCTTGCCCGCCGATTTGCCCCAAGGCCTTACCGGCCGCAAGGCGAACGTCGACGCTAGGATCTTTCCGCAACGCTTCGCTCAATTGCGGCACGGCCTGCGCACCGCCATGAATGCCCCAGGCCTGACAAGCCGCGACACGCACGTCGCGGTCCGAATCGTTGAGCGCTTCACGTAGCGTTTCCCCGGCGACCGGCGATCCGCAACGTGCGACGACGCGCAACGTTTCCAATCGAATGAGCGCCATCCGACTCATTGCGATAGGCTTCAGCCAGCTCGCGGGCCTTGGCATTTTGTTCTTCGGGCGTCATCGACGGCACTTTTTCGAGCGTCGCTCGCAACTCGTCGATCTCTTGGGCCGGCGTCTTCTTCAGAATCTTGTCGTCGACTTCACGGTCTTCCCAGAACGTAATGGATTGCACCCATTCGGGGCGAGCCCGCGTCGTCGAACATCCGAGGAGCGCGCAAAGCACGGCCGAGGCGACGGCCGCAGACCCAAAACGACGATGCGCAAGCGCATACCGGTAATTCATCGGCGTGTGTACGGTCGAGAGTAGGATGTGACACAAGACGTGTACGGAGCGGGGGCGGGACTATAGCAACGCCGCACAGGCGACGAAAGGGGAGTCGCCGCCGCTCGCCCGGCCCGATTACGACGCACGCCGTATTCATTGCTGCCGCTGCCGGCGACGGATGGTACAGTGAAATTGACGCGGCGCCGGCGAAACGGCGGTACTTCGGTGCTGCATCGACGCCGAAACTTTGTATCCTCTCGCCCCGCTCGTCGGTTACGCACGCCGCTCCCACTCGCCGCATTCGAATGATTCGACTCGTGCTACGTTCGCTCTTACTCCTGCTCGCGACGTCGGCCGCTTGCTGCTCCGCGGCCGGCGCGATGGACCGCGTGCTGATGCGCCGCGACAACGTCGAGCAAGAATTGGTCGGCCGCATCGTCGTCCGCGCCGACGACGGCGGGTTGCTCGTCGAATCGCGCGACGGCACGCTCTGGGCCGTCACGCCGCAAGAGCAAGTGAAAGTCGACGCTGACGCGGAACCGTTTACCTATTACGACGGCCCCGCCCTGGCCGACGTGCTGCTGAAGGAACTTCCGCCCGGCTTCGAAACGCTGCAAACCAAACACTATTTGATTTTCTACAACACGTCGCGCGCCTATGCGCAGTGGTGCGGCAGCTTGTTCGAACGCCTCTATTCGGGCTTCGGCAACTACTGGAGCAATCGCGACTTCACGCCGACCGATCCGCCCGGCCTGCTCGTGGCGTTCATCTTCGCCGATAAGACGTCATACGCACGCTACGCCCAGCGCGACTTGGGAGACGCCGTCAATTCGATCATCGGCTACTACAGCTTGAAGACGAACCGGATGACGCTCTTCGATCTGACCGGGACGGCCGGCACGACCCAATCGCGCGGGGACGCTCGTCAAATCACGCAGACCTTATCGAGGCCCGAGGCGTTCGGCACGGTCGCCACCATCGTGCATGAAGCCACGCATCAGATCGTCTTCAATTGCGGCATGCACAAGCGCTACGCGGCCATTCCGAAATGGCTGAGCGAAGGCTTGGCCGTATACTTCGAATCGCCGGATCTCGACGCCGCCAAAGGTTGGCGGACCATCGGCAAGGTGAACGCTCCGCGACTCGCGACGTTTCGCGCTTCGCTGCCTAAACGATCGAGCACCGCGCTCGTGAAGCTGCTCTCCGACGACGATCGCCTACAAACGCTCGATGGATACGCCGAATCGTGGGCGCTCAACTACTTTCTGATCAACGCCAAGCCGAAGCAATTTCAGGCGTACATGCGAACGATGTCGGAGAAGCTGCCGCTCGTGGCCGATTCGCCCGAAGATCGCCTGGCCGAATTCCGGCCGCCTTCGGCGACGACCTTGAAGCGCTCGACAAAGAGTTCGTGCGCTTCATGAGCCGAGTGAAGTAACTAGCCGTTCAGCGCTTCTCGACGCGCCGCAGCGCTTCTTCAAAGCGGCACTCGCCGGAAGGGGTCGGCAGCGGCTCTCCGCGCGACATCCAAACGTCGACCTTCTTCTGCGCCGAGATCACCGTGCTATGGCTCCGCCCGCCGAAGTAGCGGCCGATCTCGCTCAGCGCGGCGCGCGTGTACTTGCGGGCCAGCCACATCGCCAGCATGCGCGGATGGCTGACTTCTTTCCCCTTCCGCGACGACTGCAGGGACTCGGTTTCCAATCCGAAAACGTCGCGCACGGCTTTGTCGATATCGGCGAGCCGTACGGTCTTCTGCTGATGCTGCAACAAATCGGCCAGCGTTTGCTCGGCGAGTTTCAGATCGATCGGCCGTTCGTAAGCCCGAGCCGCGGCGAGGAGCCGCTTCAGCGCGCCGGAAAGTTCCCGAGCGTGCGAGGTAAACCGCGCGGCAACGAATTCCCGTACGTCGTGCGGAAGCTCCAAGCCCAAGCGGGCCGCAATTCGCCCCGTGATGCCGAAGCGGGTTTGCATATCGGGCGTTTCGAGGCCCACGACCAAACCGCCGAACAGCCGATTGCGCAATTCGGGGCCGAGAAACGTCAGTTCGGCCGGCGAACGATCGGCCGTGAAGACGATTTGCTTGCCGTCGCGCTGCAATTGGTCGAGCGTATGCACGAGTTCGACGAGCGTCGCCTTCTTACCGGCGAGGAATTGCAGATCGTCGATCGCCAGCAGATGCAGATTGCGGAACTTGCGGCGGAAGTTCGGTAGCCCGCCGCCGTTGAGGGCCTCGAGAAACGACGAGGTAAACTGTTCCGCCGAAAGCAGGGCCGTTTCGATTTGCGGATGAGCGCGACGAGCCGCCTCGACGATGGCCTCAAGCAGATGGGATTTGCCGACTCCGGTCGGGCCGTGCAATACGAGCGGCGTGATGCCCCCCAAACGTTCCGTACAACCGACGGCCGAGGCATAAGCCAACCGGTTGGAAGCGCCGACCACGAACTCGTCGAAACGATGCAACCGGCGCGGAAGCGTCGGCTTGCGCGACGGCGCTGCGGCGGCGGGCATCGTACCTTCGGCAAGCACGGCCTTCTCCAACCCGAGAAACACCTGCGCGACGCTCACCGGCCCGCGCTCGGCGGGTACGGCCGGTGCTACGGACGGAGCCGGCCCGCCCGTTACGACGCCGCTTTGTCCGACGATTCCGCGAACGTCATTGCGGCGCGCGACCGTTGGTGCGGCGGCCGGTTCTTCGATTTCGAAACCAACGGAGACTTCGCCTCCGACCGCTTCGCGGGCCGCCTCTTCGATCTGGCTGCGAAAGTTGTTGCGCAGCCAATCTTGTAGGAACGCGTTCGGAACGACGACGACGACCCGTCCGGCGACCACGCGGAAGCGGGCCGACGAGGCGAACCACATGTCGTAGCGTTCGGCGCCGACGCGATCGGCCAAGGCCCGACGCATCGCCGCCACGACTTCCCTATCGTCCAACTTCACGTCCTGCATCCCCTTGCACTCATGCTGCTAACGATCGGCGCGGAATCGACCGCACGTCGAGACTTCGTCGGCAAGTCGCGCGATTCGTTGCATCGCCACTTGCCGTGAAGGTTTCGAGTGCTGCGACCGCACGCCGTAGCGCGCAGCATCGCCGCCGTGATCCGCCTTCTACTGCTTCCCCGTAACCCGCAGATCTCTCTCAATCGGCGTCGCAGGAGTGCGGCGGGAATGGTCGACGTGAGGCGTGCGACACGTTCCAGCGGCCTGCGAAGTTGTGCGTTGCGATTGAACTGAGATTCGAGCGTGCGTCCGACGTGTGAAGCGGCAAAATCGTACGAGAAATACGACCGCCTGAGCCCCTTCGATTCGTCGTCGCTCACGCCCGTTGGTTGTCACCCAAGGCACGGATTGTACGCCCGCCGGCAGTGCTGTCAAAGCGCCGGACGCAGCCCGAAAATTCTTCAACGAAAGGGGAAATTTTTCGCTCGCGAATTCGGGCCGAATGGGGCTGCACGGCGCAATTTCGACCGCGAAAATATTTCTCGAACGCACGACGTGCCTTCGTGGAAAACGTGTCGGAACGCTGTGCGCGTTTCCTCGCGCTGCGCGGCGCAGGCCATTGCGCCAAACGCGGCACGTCTCGCGTATTGTCGCGATTCCAAAATTCTCACGGCGCAGTCGCGCAGATTTTTCACCAGCGCAGCTGCGACGCTCCCACTCGCGAAATCCCGCGATCGCGTAATGCTCCGCCGCCGGACGATTCGCCGAATCTACGGCCAGCACCACGCGCTCGCGATGCAGATTCGCGGCAACCCGCAAACTTTCACAGGCCAGTACTTGTCCTAAACCGACACCGCGCGCTTGAGGCAATAGCGCCATGTACACAAGTTCAACTTGATTCTGCGACGGGTGATCCGCCAACAACAAACAGCCGACGTCGCGCCCCGCCGTCGCGCACGAAACCAAAGTCGCGTTCCTTCCGCGCCGACTTGCGCATACTCGTCGAGCACTTCGTCGGTCGGTCGGAGGCCGTTGAGAAGCGGACAATCGAGCGAGCCTTCGTAGGTCTGCTCGACGAGTGCGGCGAACGTGTTGCGCTGCGACGATTCGTAGGGCTGAAACTCGACGTGCGGTAGCTTCGCAGGGCGTTTGAACTCCTGCACCTCGGCGGAGAGATATGTTAGGTCGGCGGCATGGAGAAAGCCCGCCTTCAGCAAAGCCTGCGCGTCGGGATCGTCCGTGCTCGGCAGCAAGCTCTGAGCAAACGACACCCCCTGTCGCGGCAGGTCGGCCAGCAGCGCGGCCAGCAACGGATCGACGGCGTCGTCCGGTCGCCGTCCCGGCAACCATCGTGCGGGCCAAATCTGGGCGACGCTTCCCCCGGAGAGCTGCGCCAAACGGCGCCGACCATCATGCTTCCCATGCGGGCATACCAGAGGGATTCCACCGCCGACGGACTTCGGTGGACTTCCGCAACCGTCGCCCGGCAAAAGGCCTCGGCCGTTTGTTCCGGCAGCCGGCTAAGCACGAGCGTTAGGGCCGCGACGAGCACCTTCTCGTCGTCAGTCGCATGCAGCCGGCAGATGTGAAGCACGTCGTCCGACATAGTGTTAGGGCGTCGCTCCTTTATTCCCTTGCGCCGTCACGGCTGTTTATAATCGACGGAAATCGGCGGGGCCTGCACTTACTTAGGTGCGGCGCTCGACCGCGTTCTCGGAGCCTGGATGAACATGATACGACGTGCCTCGGCATTGTTGGCGACTATTCTTTGCGGCGGAGCACTGGCCGCTCCCGATGCGGCGCTCGGCCAAACCGCGCTGCAACGCTTAGAGCGGCAACTCACGCAGCAAGCTCCGACGCCCGCCGCTCCCGGCTTTGCCCAACCGGAACCGCCGAAGCTCGGCGATTTGCCGCCGCCGCCGGCCGAAGAGCCGGGCTACTTGGGCATCATCGCCGTCGATCACGATACGCAAGGTCGCGGTGTACGCTTGGTCGACGTGCTCGCCGGCGGGCCTGCGGCGCTCGGCGGCTTGAAGATCGGCGACTTGATCACGAGCATCGACGGCACGGCGATCGCCGATCGCGGGGCGATGGGCGAAGTGATGCAGGGCCGCTTGGCCGGCGAGAGCGTGACTTTCGTCATCGTCCGCGAAGGGGAAGGCTTACGGCTCGACGTCACCCTCAGCAAACGCCCGCCTCCGGAAGAGCGACGCTTCGCCAACTTCGGCTTGATCGGCGTCGACACGACGGCGATCGGCAGCGCGCCGACCCCCGCACCTGCAAACTCTCCGCCGCAACCGCACATGCCGCAGTTGCCCGCGACCGTGCCGAGTGCGAATCCGCCGGTTGCCAATGCGCCGGCCGTCGGCGCGGCCCGGCAGCCGAGCCCGGCCGTGCAGGTTCCCGTGAATTCGTTGCCCGCGCCGAATACCGCAACGCCCATGCCTGCCGAACCGGTTGAAGTGGCGACGGCCTTGCCCGTAGGCCCCGGCGTCGTAAATCCCAACGGGCCGATAGCCACGGCGGCGCGCACCGGCATGCTCGGCATTCGCACGGCCCGGGTGACGCCCGAACTGCAGCTCTCGCTGAACCTCCCGGAGCCGCGTGGAGCGCTGGTGATCGAAGTGCGTCCCGGTTCGCCGGCTCAAGCGGCCGGAATTCCGACGAACGCCGTGATCGTTGCCGTGGATGCCGCGCGCGTCGATGATCCGAACGACTTGATGGAAGCCGTACGCGAACGCGGCCCTGGAGCCGAAGTGAAACTGAGCTTCTACCGCTACGGTCAACTCTACGAACGGCGCATCAAGCTCGAAGCGCCGCTCGGCGGCACAGGCCCGGTGATCGCCACGCCGCCTGTCGTTGCGACGCCTCCGACAACGGCGACGCCTCCCGTTGCCACAGCTCCGCCGACGACAAGCGGCGGACCGGCGTTCGTCGCCCCCGTGACCTCTGCGCCGGCTTCGACGACCAAGAACGATGCGGAAGCCGAAGCGTTGCGGCGCGAAGTGGCCGAGCTCGAACGCCGGCTCTCCGACATCAAGCAACGGCTCGGCGAGCGTGAGTCGTCGCCGGCCCCCAAGCAGTAAGCCGGCCGATGGATCCGCACGGCCTCAAGGTCTATCTCTACTTCATCGCCGTTTGGGTGGTCTTTTGGGGGACCGCCGGCGGAATTGTTTGCCACAAGCTGCGCGGCCGAGGGCGGCAAGGAGCGATCGCCGGCGCGACGCTCTTCATCATCGGCATCATGCTGGTCCTGCTGCAGGAAGACCCGCCGCAGGAATCAGGGCCTCACGACGCGCCGCACGTGCCGTAATCGCCGCGCCTGCTCAGTGCGAGGTTGTTTCGCAGCGTTTTCGTCGCCGTGCCTGCTCCGCGTGTTTACTTGACGGTGCTTTGCGTCGGAGCGGCGGCCGTGGGAGCCGGCTTCGTGCCGGTGGTCGGAGCCGTTGCGGCCGGCGTCGCCGTCTCTGTTTCCTCTTCGGAATACTTGGCCAATTCTTTGTAGGCCGCTTCGCGAAGTTGCTGCCACACGGTTTGCTTCGAATCGTCCCCTTCGTAGATTGCGGCCAGCGCCTCGCATTGCCACTTGTTGAGTTGCGCGAGTTTCACCAGTTCGTTGATCGCGACCACGTCTTCCGCGTCGAGCCCCGGCACTTTGCTGAGCACACGGAGTTGCTCCTCCACTTGCTCGGCCAACGTATGGTGCAAGTCCAGCAGTTCGGCCAGCTCTTCCCCTTCGAACACGTCCTTGCCGGCCGCGTCCGCCAAGATGCCGATGCTCACGTACGATTGATTCAGGAACGAGATCGTCGTCGTCATCAGCGTTTCGCTGAACGGGTCTCCTTCGATCGAAGCGTCGTCAAGCGGCGACGCATTGCCGGCCGGCAACGTCGCAGGAGGCGCGGCAGGAACCAACGTCGCCGGCTTCGCCCGGGCAGCGGTTTCGCATCGCCGAGGCCTTCGGCCGCCGAGGCCATGTTGTAGCCCGACAACGCAACGCTCAGAGCCACGGCGAACAAGCGACGGCAACGCATAGGGGCCTTCCTTGGCGAATCGAAGACGACGAAAGACGATTGAATACGGCGAACCGCGAACTTGCAGAAAGTTGCGGCGCAAAAAAGCGGCGACGGGGCGTGGATATAACGCCCCGTCGCCGGTGAAGCAATGTCGCTCACGGCGTCGACCATGGTCGACGCTCCGCTGCCGGCGTCGCGCTGCCGGCGTTGCAGGCCTTATTCTTCCGACAGATATTCCTTCAGATCCTTCTCCAGCGCGGCCAGCACCTTCGAGGTTTCGCCGCGGGCTTCCGTAAACGCGGCGGCCTGCGACTTATCTCCTTCGAGCAGCGCATGCAGCGTTTCGGCTTGCTTCTTCACCAAGCCGGCGACCACGGCCATCTTCTTGATCACGGCGGCGTCTTCCTTTTCGACGGCGTCCGACTTCGCGATCTTGGTCAGTTCCTTTTCCACGCCCGCCGCACCGCCGGCGTGCATCTTCGCCACGGTGAGCGACGTGTCTTTGTCGTACACGTCTTTCAGCGCCGCATCGCTGAAGATGCCCACGCTCAGATCGGCCTGCCGCAAGTAAATGAAGTATCCGGAGAAGAACCCTTCGTAGAACGGATCCTCTTCCTCGTCGGCTCGAGCTGCGCTCGGAACCGAGCTCACGACCGCCAGCGCCACGACCAACAGGCCTCGCAGGCCCCATTGCCACAACTGCATCGCACGAACTCCCTATATAGATGTGTACGGCGGCCGACGATCCGCAGTCGTTCGGCGGCGCCGCGGCGACTATAGCAGTTCCGCATGTCGGCCGCGACGGATTGTCGCACCGATTTCACGACCCCACATCTTGGAGCTTACGGCCCCCGCCGCATAAGAAACGTCACTTCAGCAGCCATTCCAGCCCGGCTCGCATCGGTCGTTCTCCTGAGGCCGCTTCGAGCTTTTCGCCGGCTCCCGCCGCGGCAAAGGCGGCCATCGCGGTCGGCGGCAATGGGTACTCGCCGGCCAACCATGTGGGCTGCGGCGATCGCAGCACCACGAGCGCCGGGAGGTCGCCGTACTTCACAAGGCCCGGCACGAAGTCGGCGTCGAGGTAATCCGTCAGCTGTGCAAATCGAAAGCCTTTGGTGTCGAGCAAAAGCCGCTCGACGCCGTCGCCGCATTGCGCCGCGGCCAGAGCAATCCAAGGCGCCGCTTCGCCGCCGCCGCCAAGATGCACGGCCTTCGTCCCGTCGTGTCGCCGCGCCATGCGCCACGACGGTGAGAATGTCATGAGCCCGCTGAACCGCGAGCGGATGGTTGTAGCCGTACGTGAAGCCGGCGAACAATCGCGGGTTCTTCACGCGCCGATTTGCGTCGGTCGGAAAACCTTCGACGACGTGCTCGCCCGTGCCGATCACTTCCGGCCCCGCAATGGCGAAGCCCTTCGCGAGCGCCGCCTTCACCGGAGCCGAAGGTCCGCCGTCGTCGGCCGTGAGCACCTTTGCACCGAGTTCGCTGACCCACACGACGACTTGGCCGTTCCAATTCTTCGGATGGTAATACGTCACCGGCACGACTTCGCGCCGCGGCTGATGCGTGAGCAGGCAGCGGAAGAACCAATAGTCTCCCTTGTCGGTCTTTTCAACATTCTCCTGAGCGACCTCGCCGACATCTTCCAACCGGCGACCGACGAGCGCATCGACGGCGCCGCCGATCACGCGACGATACTCGGCCAGCGATGCCGCATCATTCGGCTCGAGCGCCGCAAGTTGCTTGTCGGAATCTTCCGTCATGTGACGCAGCAGCTTCCGTTCAAACTCGGGCCCGCTCGCCGGTTGCTGATGTTCGCCGGTCCACACGGTGAGTTCGTCGCGCGAGAGCGGCTTGAAGTCGGTCTCGACAATCGCCGACTTCGCCCCGAATTTCAGATGCTCGTTGAAAAACTCGTACATCGCCGCACGGCTGACGTAGTTGTAGTTGTGCGGGTACTGCGTGAACGGAAACGCCGCAACATTCTGCGACGGTGCTCCGAGCAACTTGTACAAGGCCTGCAACTCGGGGTAACCCTTCGTCATGATTTCGCGGGTCCAATCGTCGGCCGCGATCATCCCGAGCGGCTTCGGCGCGAACAGGCCGGCCAGTTCCACATTGCCGGTCTCCACGCGGAGCACGCAGGAGTTCTCGCAGGTGCAGCCTCCTTGCATGGCGGTCGACACCATGACGGCCGGCACGATCGCCGCGGGGCGAGGGTCGCACGCCGCCGACCAAAAACGTCTGCGTGCCGCCGCCGCTCGCGCCGGTCACGCCGATCCGCGTACGATCCACGTCCGGCAGAGTCTCCACGAAGTCGAGCGCACGAATCGAGTTCCAGGTTTGCAAACCCATCACGTGTTGCAATCGGCTCTCGGCCTGCGGGCTGAAGAGGCCCCAATTTTCGGCCGTCTCCATCTCGGGCCGTTTTTCGCCGTATTTGTGCGTGAGGTCGAACGAAAGCTGCTGCGAATCGGCGTAGCCGAGCATGTCATAATGAAACACCACGCAGCCGAGCCGCGCCAGTCCGACGCAGCGAGCTTGCAGCGGGAAGCGACCCGAGTAGGCGAATTTCTCCGCGCCCGTATCGAGTTGCTTCTTCATCGCCGCTTCACCGGCGTCGTAGAAGCGGCCATCGGCCCAATGCCCGTGCGGACAAAGCACGACCGGTCGCGGACCTTCGAACCCGACCGGCCGATACAAGCTGCCGGTCACATAGAAGCCGGGAAAGCTCTCGAAGAACACGCGTTCGACGGTGTAACCTTCGCGCTCGACCTTGCCGTGGACGACGGCGTTGAGCGGCGTGCGCGTCGGCAACGGCCAGAGACCTTGGGCGACGAGCGCTTGCCGGCGAACCACGTCGGCCCGCTTGGCCCATGCCTCGCGCGAGGCGGGCACGTCGAACGGAAAGTAGCCGTTGAGATCTTTGGGGCGTGCGAACCGTGCATCGTCGGCGACGGCGAGCGTCTTCTGATCGGCACTTGCCGGATCGTCTGCGGCCCGCAAGCCGGCCGGAGTTCCACAAGCAAGAATCAGCAGCAACGATCCGACGGCCCATGCGCGACGCATCATAAAACCCTCTGGCAGGCAAAAGGGGCGGGAGATCCAAGGCGGGAGCGCGTATCGTAACGTCCCCGGAACCAAGAAGCCAATTTGCCGCGGCGACGGCCATTCTCACAAAGCCGAACGAGCTTTCCCAACGAGCTTTCGGCCGGCCGTAAATACCCTCGCCCGATGCTCGCTTTGCGTACGGTGCGAATATTCAGATAATCCGAGCCGTTGAAAGTCGTCTCCGATCGCATCAAGTGAGTGACCGTTGGATCACACCTTCTGGAAAGCCGAATTCGCGCAGTGGTACGACCGGACGAATCGGCTCATGGTCGCCGAACACGGCAGCATGCCGATGCTTAATGAGCTACGGCGACGGTTCGCCGAGTCGAGCGACGTCGAACGGGGCTGGATCATCGACGCTGCTACGCAGCTGGCAACTCGCGGGGAACGAGTATCAGAAGTACGACGCCGCGCGGCTCTTGCCGGAGTTCGAAGCCGGCGACGACGACGACGCAGGCGAGGACTGACGACGCCCGCCGTCACACACCAGCCCCGACGCGCAAGCGAGGGGACATTCCCAAAGGCAACAACAGAGATCGCGGAGTTCCCAGAGAGATGTAACAACGTCAAAGATTCTCTGGGAGCTCCGCGACCTCTGTTGTCGTACGAACGGCCGTGTCCCCTCGCTTGCGCGTCGGGGCTAGTATGTCGTAACGACGCCCGTCACGCTACGGCGGCCTTCTTCTTGCGGTGGTCCTTCCAGCGCTTGTGGAGCCACCAGTATTGGTCGGGCGTTTCGCGGATGAACTTTTCGAACTCGTGCGTAAACCACTGCGTGACCGCCGTGACGTTGAGCATTTCCGGCGGCGCGGTGCGAGGATCGAACACCGCATGCACGCGCTGCTGAAATCGCAACGGCCCCGTCGTGCGTCGGCACGACACCACGCAGAGCGGCACGTCGTTCATCAGCGACAAGAGCGCAATCGCCTTATGAGCGCTGGCTTCCTTGCCGAAAAACTTGATCCAACATCCCTTCTTGCCGCCGTGCTGATCGGCCAACACGCCGACGATGCCTCCCTTCGACAGCACTTCGAGCAATTGCTCGGAGCCGCCGTCTTTGGGAATCAGGTGCTGCCCGGTCGCGCCGCGGAAGCGACCGATGAACGCTTCGAGGTACGGGTTATCTAAAGTACGGGCCACGCTGTAAGTGGGGAATCCGGTGAGCCCGCTGTTGAAGCCGAGGATTTCGAACACGCCGAAGTGGGCGGTGACGAACACGACGCCCCGTTTGCTGAACATCACGTCGCCGAAGACTTCGCGATTTTGAAAGTCGATGTATCGGCGATAGTTCGTGATGTGGATACGTCGCGGGGCGTGGGCGACTTCTGCGATAAACAAAAACAGATGCTCCCACATCCGCAGCCGACAGCGATGTTTCTGGCCGGCGGTCCAGTGCGGGAACGCGATGCCGAAATTTTCTTCGATCACGGCCTTGCGCACCGGAAAGACGTCGGTAAACAGCCGAGCCAGAGGTCGGGCCAAGGCCGCGCACGTTTCGAGCCGGAGCATCTGCACGATGCACACGAAGACGCGAACGGCCAGATACTCGGCGAGATGACGAAGCTTGAGCAAATTCACGGCGGCAACGAACGAAACCGGAGCAACGAGTCAAAAGTGCCGCATTTTAAGAGAATCGCCGTGCCGCGACCATGCCGATGTTCGACGGGTGCCACTGGTGGCTCGTCCACCAGTGCTGGAAGGAGCGTTGAAAAAGGCACTGGTGGGCAAGCCACCAGTGGCACCCAAGCCACGATGCCGAAGCGGCTTGCGGAACCGGTCGCGGCACGGATAATTTGCCGCGACGGACAGAGCGCGCCGCGAAAGCACGGCGGCTATAACGGATTCTTCAGGAGTGAAGCGCATGTCGCTGTTGGTCGTCGGTTCGGTGGCTCTCGATAGTGTGGAAACGCCCACGGCGAAGCGCGACAACGTGCTCGGCGGCTCGGCCACGTTCTTCTCTTACGCGGCCAGCTACTTCACGCAGGTGCAGCTCGTCGGCGAAGTGGGCGACGACTGGCCGGCCGAACATACGAAGCTCCTGCAATCGCGGCAGATCGACACGAGCGGCTTGCGCGTCGTGCCCGGCGCGAAGACGTTTCGTTGGCGCGGCAAGTATCAACCGAACATGAACGACCGCGAGACGCTGGAAGTGCATCTCAACGTCTTCGAGAGCTTCAACCCAACGCTGAACGACCAGCAGCGCAAGAGCCGGTTTGTGTTCTTGGCCAACGGTTCGCCGATCATGCAGCTCGGCGTGCTGGAGCAGGTCGCGAATCCGGTGCTCTCGGTCTGCGACACGATGGACCTCTGGATCAATATCCAACGTCCCGACCTGATGAAGCTGCTCAAGCGCATCGACGGGTTGGTGATGAACGACAGTGAAGCGAAGCTGCTCACGCAGGATGAAAACCTCGTGCGGGCCGGACATGCGGTGCGCAAGCTCGGGCCGAAGTTCGTCGTGATCAAGAAAGGCGAACACGGCGCAATGTTCTTCAGTGAACACGAAACGTACGTGATGCCGGCCTACCCGACGCCCGACGTCATCGACCCGACCGGAGCGGGCGATAGTTTCGCCGGCGGCATGATGGGCTACCTCGCCAGCCAGGGGAACTTCGAACCGAAGACGCTCAAGGAAGCTCTGGCCTACGGCACGCTCGTCGCCAGCTTCAACGTGGAAGATTTCAGCTTGGAGCGGATGAAGCAAATCGAACGGGCGGACATCGACAACCGGATGCGACAGTATCGACAGATGTTGAGCTTCTAGATTTTGTGGTGAGGTTCTTGGTACTGAGTACTCGGTACCAAGTACTCCGAACGAAAGAGCCTCTATGAACTACTGGTTGGTAAAAAGCGAGCCGGATTGTTTTTCGATTCAGGATCTCGCCGCGGCTCCGAAGCAAACGGCCTATTGGGACGGCGTGCGGAATTATCAGGCCCGCAACATGCTGCGTGATCAAATGCAGCCGGGCGACCTGGTGTTGTATTACCACTCAAGCGTCGATCCGCCGGCCGTGGTGGGAACGGCGAAGGTCGTGAAGGCGGGCTATCCGGACCACACGGCGCAAGATCCGAAGGGGGATCATTACGATCCGAAACATACGGCCCTGTCGCCGATTTGGTACATGGTCGATATCCAACTCGGTGAAACCTTCCCGCGCGAGCTGTCGATCGGCGAGTTGCGCGGCGTGGCGGCGCTGAAGGATATGGAACTTCTGAAGACCGGCAGCCGACTGAGCGTGCAACCGGTACGAAAGGCGGAATACGAGGCGATTCTGAAACTCGCCAAACAACCCGCACCGGCGACGAGCGAAACGGGGACGAAGCCGGCGAAAAAGAAGCCTGCCGCGAAAGCCGCAAAGCCCGCGACGCGCAAAAGCGGCAAATAGGAGTTCGATCCTCCCGTTTCTTTCTCCTTGTTCCATTTCCCTTATCCCCTTCTCAACTCCACATCCCCTTCTCTGAAGAAGTCGTCGGATGAGCGATCGGCTCGATTGGATCGACGACGAACTTGAGCGGCTGGCCGACGCCGATCTCGACCGGCATTTGCACACGCACGACGGCCCGCAAGGCCCGGCGCTGACGATCGACGGGCGATCGCTGGTCAACTTCGGGTCGAACGACTATCTCGCGCTGGCCGGCGATTCACGACTTGCCGCCGCCGCGTCCGCCGCAATGCAAGCCGAGGGGTTCGGCAGCGGATCGAGCCCGCTCATCGTCGGCCATGCGGCGTCGCACGCTCGGCTGGAACAAACTTTGGCCGAGTTCGAAGGGGTGGAAGCGGCGCTGCTCACGTCGACCGGTTACGCCGCCAACGTCGGCGCGGTGACGGCCTTGGTCGGCCGGGGCGACGTTGTCTTCTCCGACGCGCTCAATCACGCCAGCCTCATCGACGGTTGCCGCCTGTCGCGGGCCGAGGTTCGCATCTACCCGCACGGCGATATGGAGACGTTGGCCGCCGAGCTTCGCGACGCGTACGCGTTTCGTCGCCGGCTGATCGTGACCGACGGGCTCTTTAGCATGGACGGCGACCTCGCGCCGCTCGGCGATCTGGCGGAACTCGCCGAGCATCACGAGGCGATGCTCTTGGTGGACGAGGCGCATGCGACGGGCGTGTTCGGCGCACAAGGCCGCGGCACGTGCGAAGCGGCGGGCGTGGAAGAGGCGGTCGACGTGCGAATCGGCACGTTGAGCAAAGCGCTCGGCGCGATCGGCGGATTCGTGGCGGGGCGGAAGTCGCTCACGGAGTGGCTCGTGAATCGGGCCCGATCGTACATCTTTTCGACCGCGCTGCCGCCGGCCGCCGCCGCCGCCGCCGTGGCCGCAATCGACCTCGTGCGACAAGAGCCGCAGCGCCGCACGGAGCTGCTGGCCCGCGCCGCCGAATTGCGCGACGCTCTGGCCGGCGACGGCTGGGACGTAGGGGAATCGGGCAGCCAGATCATTCCGCTCGTCGTCGGCGAGGCGGGCGAAACCATGCGGCTGGCGGCTCGGCTCCGCGAGCGAGGTTTCTTGGTGCCGCCGATTCGGCCGCCCTCTGTTCCCGACGGCCAATGCCGCCTGCGATTGAGCCTTTCTTACACTCACACGCCGCAAATGATCGGCGATTTGCGGGCTGCGCTCAAAGAATTGCGGTAGGCTGCGCGTCTGGACTGAGAAAAGCCCGGGTGCCTGGGCATAGCGCAGCGGCGCCCCGGCGACATAGGTTCGCCGGCGTCGTCACACTGGGGCTTCGCCTTCGGCTCCAGCCCCAGCCACCCGATGCATCGCATTCGCATCGGAAAGTCTTTGGAGAACTCGTATGAAGCTTGCCTCGTTCCTAGCAGGTCTCGGCTTGGCGACGCTGTTCGTCACCGCGCAGGCTCAAGCCGCGACGAAGCCCAACATCCTCGTGATCGTCGGCGACGATATGGGCTATCACGACACGGGCCCGTACGGCTGCACGGAAATTCCGACGCCTCACTTGGATTCGCTCGCCAAGAACGGCGTGCAATGCACCTCCGGTTACGTGAGCGGGCCGTATTGCAGCCCGACGCGCGCCGGACTCATGACCGGCAAGTATCAAACGCGCTTCGGGCATGAGTTCAACCCGGGTCCGCCGGGACAAGCGAACAACGACGCCAAAGGACTCGACCCCAAGCAAACGACGTTGGCAGATCGACTCAAGGCCGCCGGGTATAAGACCGGCATGGTCGGCAAATGGCACTTGGGTAACACGCCCGAGCTGCACCCGATGAGCCGCGGGTTCGACGAATACTTCGGCTTCCTCGGCGGCGCGTATACGTATTTCCCGAACCAGCCGGAAGGGAAGAACGATCAAGTGTTGCGCGGCCGCGAGCTTTCGGGCGAGAGGGAATATCTCACGGATGCGTTCGCTCGCGAGGCCGTGGCGTTCATCGGTCGGCATGAGAAGGAACCGTTTTTCTTGTACCTGACGTTCAACGCGGTGCACTCGCCGATGGAAGCGACGGAAAAATACCTGTCGCGGTTTCCGAACGTGGCGGACCCGAAACGTCGCGCGTATTGCGCGATGATGTCGGCGATGGACGACGCCATCGGCACGGTGCTCGACAAGTTGAAGTCGGCCGGCGTCGAAGAGAACACGCTCATCTTCTTCGTGAGCGACAACGGCGGCCCGCAAGCCTCGAACGGCAGCGACAACACGCCGCTGCGGGGCGACAAAGCGACGACGTGGGAAGGGGGCGTGCGCGTCCCTTATTTGGTGCAATGGAAGGGAAAACTGCCGGCGGGCGTGAAGTATGAGCAGCCGGTGATTCAAATCGACTTCCTACCGACGGCGCTGGCTGCGGCCGGGGCGCCGGTTTCGCCGGGCGACGCTCTCGACGGCGTGAATCTCCTGCCGTACTTGAGCGGCGAGAACAAAGCGGCTCCGCACGCGGCGCTCTACTGGCGGTTCGGCACGCAGATGGCGATTCGCCAAGGAGATTGGAAGCTCGTGCGGGCCCGCACGGCGCCGGGACGCGGTCAGCAGAACTCGCCCGTCGATCTCGGCCTGTACAACTTGGCGAGCGACATCGGCGAGCAAAAGAACTTGGCCGCCGAACAACCCGAGAAGGTGAAAGAACTACAAGCCGCGTGGGATGAATGGGACAAGGGGAACGTGGCCGCGTCTTGGGTGCGCGAAGAGGTTCGCAAGCCTGCCGCCGCCGGCAAGAAGCCGGGAGCGAAAAAGGCCGGCGCGAAGAAGAAAGCTGCGGCGGCGAAGTAACGCTCGATCGTCGTTCTTCAGAAATGCACAAGGCCCGCGAGACGACGAACGTCTCTCGGGCCTTGTTGCTTTATCGCGTCGTGCCGGGCAAGAGTTATCGCTTGCTCAGCGTTTCGACGGCTTGGGCGAGTTTCTGAACCATCGATTCCAGCCGGCCGACCTTGGCGGTGAGTTCGGCCAAACGATCCGGACCGGCGCTCGAAGGTCCGCCATGTTGCGGGCCGGCGCTCGGGCGACCTTGCGGAGCACCGTGTTGCGGGGCGTGCGGACCTTGAGGGCCTTGAGGAGCCCGGGCACTCGGCTCGTGCGAGGCATGTCGACGAGCGTCCGGTTGCGGACCGCCGGGGCCGCCGCTCATCGCGTGGCTGGGGCGACCATGTTCACCGTCGGGACGCTTCGCATCGCCGTGCTTGCCGTCAGGACGGTGCGGACCGCCGTGCTGCGAGGCGTGGTGACGCATCGCAAGGTGTCGCATCCACGACGAACCGAACCCGTGCGGTCCATGCATGCCGAAGCCTCGTCCGGGGCCGAAGCCGCCGTGATGGGCACGAGCATGCTCAGGTCCGCGATGTCCCGGCTTGCCGTGTTTCGCATGTCCCGGACCGCCGGGGCCCGGCTTGCGAGCGTGATGCTTAAAGTGCCCGTGCTTGGGCCCGCCGTGCCGGGCATGATCGGGCTTCTTCGGGCCATGCTTGGCATGGCCGTGTTTCGAGTGACCATGCTTGCCGGACTTGTGATCGCGCTGGGCTTGCGCGTGCTTCGCGCACTCGGGGCAATCGTGTTTGGCGTGGCGTCCGGCAGATTGCGGCATGTGACGATCGACGCCCGGACGACCCGGACCGGGGCGAACATGCGTCGGCGGGCGATGTGCTTCGGCGCGAGCGTGATGAGCGTCGCCATGCGACGGGCCGGGGCGAGCGTCGGGACCAGGCTTGTGGTCCGGTCCCGGCTTATGATCCGGACCGGGTTTGTGTTCCGGGCCACGGGCATCAGGGCCGCGACCTTCCGGACCGCGCGGTTCGGGACGGCGATCCCCTTCCGGGCGACGTTCCCCTTCGGGACCAGGGCGACCGGCAAACGGGCCCGGGCCGCCGTGCGCCATCAGTTCGCGAATCGCGTCGGCTTTGTCGCCGAGCACCTTCCGCATTTGTTCGTGAATCTCGCGCATCCGCTCTGGGTTCGGGCGGCCTTCGGCCATCGCTGCGGCACGTCCCTTTTCCATCAGCTCGCGCACTTGCCGAGCCTTCTCCGGACCGACGGCCTTCTCCAACCGCTCGGCGAACTCGCGGCGATGAGCTTCCATCGCGTCGGCACCGACCGACGGTCGCCCTTCCGGACGTCCCTCAGGCTTGCGCATTTCTTCGCGCTTCGGTTCTTCCTTTCGCGGTTCCGGCCGGCGCGGTTCTTCTTTCTTCACTTCTTCGCGGCGCGGTTCGTCACGGCGCGGCGGTTCTTGCGCGGCTCGGCGCGGCGCGGTGGAATGTCGTCATCGGCCAAGGCGACGACCGTCGGCTGCTTGACCTGCTTCGCAGTTTCGTCCTGCTTCGTTTCATCGGCCGCTTGCGTCACGCAGACGCATCCGCAGACCAATGCCGGCACGAGGGCCGACCGCAACCAGTACGCGCATTTCTTCCTCCAACGCGTGGGGCGTGCCGGTCGGATGCGCGCAAAAGGTCGTTGCGCTTGGGGCGATCCGCCGCTGGGAAGTTGATACCCCGCCGGCCGCAGAAAGTATCGCAGCGCGCGAAAAATGCTCGCCGCAGGCATGCCGGCAATCAGACGGCCGCCAAGCCTTCGGCCAGCGCCGCCGTAATCGACTCGGCCGATTCAATGCCGACCGAAAGGCGAATCGTGCCGCCGGTGATGCCGAGCGCGGCCCTTTGTTGCGGCGTGAGTCCGCGATGGCTCGTCGACTCCGGATGACTGAGCGTCGTGCTCAAGTCACCGAGCGACGGACAGAACGGGATGTGCTTAGCCGCACGGATAAACTGATCCGCCGCCGCGCGACCGCCGGCCAGCGTGAAGCTGAGCATCGAACCAAATCGCCCGGCAAATTGCCGCCGCGCCGTCGCATGGTCGGCATGTTGCGGCAGGCCCGGGTAGTACACGGCCGCGCACTTTGCATTACCGCCCAGAAACTCGGCCGCGGCCAAAGCGTTGCTCGAAGCCTTCTCCGCGCACAGCGCCAACGTGCCGATACCGCGGGTCGCGAGCCAGCAATCAAACGGCGCCGCGGAAAGTCCGTAAGTCGCCACCACGCCGGACATCCGCTCCCAGCCGTCGGCGCGGCCGCACACGACGCCGAGCAGCACGTCGCTATGGCCGTTCATGATCTTCGTCAGGCTCTCGAAAACCACGTCCGCGCCGAGCTCCAACGGCCGACACAGCACGGGGGAAGCGAACGTGTTGTCGACGACGAGCCGTGCGCCGCCCCGATGGGCGACTTCCGCCAACGCCGCGACATCGATCACGCGCACCAACGGGTTCGTGATCGTCTCCACGACGATGAGCTTCGTGCGCGGTGTCAGCGCCGCGAGCCACGGCGGCCGTATCGCAGGCGTCCACACGTGCGGAGGTCACGCCCAGCCGAACGAGCTCCTTTTCGAACAAGCCTTGCGTGCGACCGTACATCTGATCGCCCAGCAGCACGTGATCGCCGCTCGTCAAATGAGCCAGCGCAATCGCCGCGCAAGCGGCCATGCCCGAGCCGCAGGTAACCGCCTTCTCCGCGCCGTGCAACGCGCGCACGCGCTCGGCGAGCAAATCGGAATTGGGGTTCGCATCGCGGCTGTAAACGTAGCCGGGCTCCGTGCCGGCGAGCAGCGCATCGGCCTGGGCCGGATCGTCGCAACGGTACACGGCCGCCTGATAGACGGGCGTCACCAGCGGATGCGTCGGCATCGACGGCGGAATGTCGGGTCGCGGGCAGATGTCTTCAGGGCGGTCGTTCATGGCGAGCGAAATCTCGACGACTCGACGGACGTGAGGAACCTACTAACGATCGCAATGCGGCGGCAACCGGCCGAAGCGTTCGTGCAGCGCCGTACGATAGAGGTCGGGCAAACTCTCCACGCCCGGCGGCGGCGCTACGACGCGGCCTTCCAAATCGCCCACCATATCCGCCACGCCCGAACGGGCCGACGCATCGTGCGCGAAGATGCGGCACGCATTCTCGGCCGCTTCTTGCATGTAGCGGCGAAAGCGTTTGTCGGTCCGTTCGGCAGCAAATTCTTGCGCATGGGCCGACACCACGTACGGCACGCCGGCCTCAAGGGCCAAATGTCCGAACAGCCAGAGGTGTTGCACGTGTACGACGCACGGATCGTAGAGATCGATCTCGCGATCGAGTTCCACGCGCAGCAAATCGCGATAGGCTCCGAGGTCGCGATCGTTCAGCGCCGTAAAGGGACGCGTCTCGGCGACGCCGGCCAGGAGCGAAGGCCTCACCAGAGGCAACGGCGCACGCCGATCGGTCGGGTGGCAAAAGATGCTGCGGATATACGGCTCCGCGTCGTCGTGCGGCAAACCTTCCACGCAAAGCACGCGCACCTGATGCCCGCCGGCCGCCAAGCGGCGCGACCACTCGTCAACGAGTCGGCCCGGCCCCGGAGCGTCGAGCGGATCGTGACTGGTGAGCAAAATGCGCATGAACAAGAAGTAAGAGATGTGTGCCCGGGTCCGGAGCGTGTCTGCGAAGACCCGATAAACCGAGGCGCCGCCGTGCCATTCCTCGGGCGCCCGCCGGCTCAGTCGCGAAGAATCTAGCGAAATCCGCGGGCGGCATCCATTGTGTCGCACGCGCTCAAGAATTGCTAGCACGCCCATGCAGGCGGGCCGACGAATCGTCGTGGTCCGATCGGTCACAGCCCGCCGACTTCTCCTCGGCCGCACCGGATGCCGGCAATGCCGAGCTTCCCGCTCGCAACTGGTACTGCCGCGCCGTGCGGGGCTCGGTATAGTTCCGCCCCGCGCCCGCGCAGAAGCCGCGCGCACACGTACTCGCCCCGCCGCGCAAGCCGCAGGGACAAAGCACTATGGCGACCTCCGTCGAACCCCAACGCCGTTTACCGACGCCCGAGCAACTGCGCAAGCTCCACGCGCGGCTAGCGACGGGCATCACCACGGCCGACGACGCCCGCAGCTACTGCTCCGCATTTCTGGCCGACGTCGTCGGGACGCTCGGCGTTTCGGCCGGCGTCGTTTGGCTCGTCCATGGGCAAAGTTTAGAGCCGGTGTGCGTCGGCGGATTGCGCGTCGCCGATCTGGAAGATTTCGCCGCAGCGGCCGATGAAGTCGTGGCCCGCGGCGTCGGTCAGCTCGCGACCGCGGAAACTCACCCCGGCTTGGCGCTGCTGCTTTATCCGGTGCGCATCGGCACCACGATTCACGGCGTCGTCGGCTTGGCCGATGATGCGGCCAGTCCGCCGCCGCTACGCAGCGCTTTGCAGCGGATGCTCGTGCCGCTGTGCGATCATCTCGCCGAATATCTGCAACGTTGCCAAACTCGCGCCGGCGCAGCGCCGCAGAAAGCGGCCGACGCCGACGGCTCGCTCGCACAATTCATCGCCGAACTGCACGCCCCGCTCGATCTCGCGCGCACCGCGGCGGCCGTGGCCAACGAAACGGCCCGCATGGTCGGCTGCGATCGCGTCAGCACGCTCATCTACGCGCGTCGCCGAGCGGAAGCCTCGGCCGTCAGCGGACAAGATTACTTAGATCGTCGGGCCACGCTCATCACACGGCTGGAAGCTTTGGCCGGGTCAGTCGCGGCGACGGGGGACGACGTTTCGTTTCCCGACGACGCCGGACGACTGGCACCGCAGGTCGACGCCGCGTTGCAGCAATACCTCGAAGAAGCGCAGGCTCGTCGGTTGCATATTTTGCCGCTGCGCGAAACGCAGCCCGACGGCGCAGCCGGCGACGTGTTCGCGGTGCTCGTCGTGGAATGGATCGCCTCGCACGACGAAGTCGCGCCGACGGAAAACGAGCAAGCCGATCGCCGGCTCGCCATGCTCTTGCCGCACATCACGGCGGCGCTGGCCAACAGCATTCGCTACGAAGCGGTGCCGCTCCGGTTTCTCACTGGCGGCGCGGCCAAACCCGGTGCGGTCGTCGGCGGCGGACGTTGGTCGCGCCGGGCGATTTGGATGCGCGTCGCGGGCACGGTACTCGCCGCGCTGGTCTTGGTGCCGTGGAGTTTCGAGGTCGAGGCTCGCGGCACGTTGCAGCCGGTCACGCGGCGCGACGTCTTCGCGCCGGCCGACGGGGTCGTCGAGCGCATCTTTATTCGCCACGGCGATCGCGTGAAGTCGGGCGATCCGCTATTTGAGCTGCGCAGCACCGATCTCGACGTCGCCGAAGCGGACCTGATCAAGCAAATCAACGAAACCGAACAAGAAATCGCCAACGCGCAGCGGCAATACAGCGACGGCCGCGCGCTGACCGAAGTCGAACAAAGCCGATTGGTCGGGCAGATCGCCGTGCTCGAGCAGCGCCGCGAAAGCCTGCGTCGCCAAGCGTCGCTCTTCGCCGAGAAGCGCAACTTGCTACGGGTCGCCAGCCCGATGGCCGGACAAATCTCCACTTGGAACGTTGCCGAACTCTTGGCCGAAAGGCCGGTGAAGCAAGGGCAGACGCTCACTTCGCTCGTCGATCCGGCGGGAGAATGGGAGATCGAGATTCGCGTGCCGGAAGACCGATTCGGACACGTGGTGGAAGCCGAGCGCGATCGCCAAGCGCCGCCGGAGATCGTGTTCGTGTTGGCGGCCGACCCGAATCGGGAGTATCGCGGGAAGATCGTCGAAACGCATCTGGCGGCCGAACCGCGCGGCGAAGAAGGCAACATCGTGCTCGTACGAGCCTCGATCGACAAAAGCGAACTCGCCCAGCTTCATCCGGGCTCCGACGTTCGTGTACGGGTGGAATGCGGCACGCGCTCGCTGGGCTACGTGCTGCTCTCGGACGTCTGGAACTTCGTGCAGACTCGGATCTTGTTCAAAATTTACGCGCCGTAGGAAGACGCGGATGTCGGCAGTACGTCGAGAGTTTGGAAAGTTCGTGTTGGCCCTGTGCGCCGTCGTCGCACTGAGCGATGCCGAGCGCGCCGCCGCGCAATATTCGACGGCCGGCCCCGTCGTGCCGCAAGCTCCGGTCGAACCGCCGGCGTCGATCGATCCGCATCGCCCCGCGACGGCCGCGCCGTACGGCACTCCGCCGAGCGCCGGCGAAGCGACCGGCGCCGCATCTCCGTGGTCGGCCCGTTCGCGGGAAGCGCAATTTGTGGATCATTACGGCGCGCGCAACGCCGCAGGCCCCGCCGCTTCGCAGCAGCCGGCTCAAACGCAAGCTGCGCCGCTCACGCAACCTGCCGCCGCCATAGCCGCCGCACCGCCGACGACCACCGCTTACGCGCCGTCGGCCGGCGCTGCAAGGGGACGCCGTGCTGCGGGGGTGCATCGTCAAACTCATCGACAAGATTCTCGTGAGCGTGCAGGAGCCGGGGCTCGTCACGGCGCTGGAAGTTCGCGAAGGGATGATGGTCGAGGCCGACGCTATGATCGGCCGCGTCGGCGACAGCCAAGCCCGGATGGCGAAGCTCGTGGCCGAGGCCGAGTACAAGATTGCACAAGACAAGGCAACGAACGACATCGAAGTGCGCTACGCCGAATCGGCCGCGAAGGTGGCCGAGTTTGAATATCGGGCCGGCATTCAGGCCAACGAACGTGCGCCGGCGTCGATTTCGCAAGTGAAGATGCAAGAGCTGGCTTTGGCCTACGAGAAGGCGCAACGTCAGATCGAGCAGGCGCAGCACAACGTCGAGATTTACAAAGAAGAAGCGGCCGCAGCCCGCGTGAAAGTGGACGCGGCCGAGGAAGACGTGCCGCCGCAGGCAGATCACGTCGCCGATTGCCGGCGAAGTCGTCGAGGTCGCGGTTCACGTCGGCGAGTTCGTGAAGCCGGGAGATTTGATCTTCCAGGTGATTCGCCTCGATCAGGTGGCCGTCGAAGGGTTTCTGAGCGCGGCCGATTACGCGCCGAGCGACGTCGTGGGCAAGCCGGTGCTTGTGGAAGCGGTGCTCGCGCACGGACGGCGGCAACAGTTCAGCGGCAAGATCGTGTTCGCCCATCCGGAAATCGACGGCGCGGCGGCAGTTTCGGATCAAGGCCGAGATCACGAACGTCAACGAGAACGGCCAATATCTGCTGCGGCCGGGGCAAGAAGTGGACATGGCGATTCAGATTCGCGGCGAGTTCCGCCGCGCCGAGCGGTGCGACCGACAACTTGGCCGCGCCGCCGTCGCCGTACGACCGTCGCGTAACTCTCTCGCCGCGTGAGGTCGCCAACGTGTCGCTAGTCGCCGCCGCGCCGAGCACTGCCGCCGATCGACCGGCCGGCGTTCGCGCACGACCCGACCTGACGTACGTGCGCCGCCGTCGCACGGACGGGGCCGATTGGATCGTCAAGAATCCGCTCAGCCTCGACTACTATCGGCTGCTCGACGAAGAATATTTCTTGCTCGAACAACTCGACGGCGAGAAGACCCTCGAGGAAATTCAAGCCGCGCGTTCGAGCTGCGATTCGCGCCGCAAACGATCGACGACGACCGAGCTGCAGCCGGCTTCATCGCCACGTTGCACCGCGACGGGCTCGTCGACTTCGGCCGCCGCGGGTCAGGCCGGCGTGTTCGCACGACCGCGGCTCGCGCAAGGCCCGCCAGATGCGCCGCGAACGCTGCGGCAACTTGATGGCGATGCGATTTCGCGGGTTTGATCCGGACCGGCTGCTGGATGCGATTTATCCGTACGTTCGCGCTGGCCTTTGCACCGTGGTGCGTCGCTTGCTGCTTTGGCGCTGATGGTCGGCGGCTCGGGCTGCTCGTCGTCGGCCGGTTGAGATGTTCGTCGCCGCGCTGCCGACGTTTCATGAATTCTTCACGCCGTCGAACGCCGTGTGGCTCGTGGCGACGATGGCCGTGGTGAAGGTGCTGCACGAACTCGGGCACGGCCTGAGCTGCAAACATTTCGGCGGCCGATGTCATGAGCTGGGGTTCATGCTGCTCTGCTTCACGCCGACGCTGTATTGCAACGTCACCGACTCGTGGCTGCTGCCGAGCAGATGACAACGGGCGATCATCGGGGCGGCCGGGATCTACGTCGAACTGGTCATCGCATCGCTGGCCGTGTTCGTGTGGCGATTCAGCGAGCCGGGCTTGGTACATAGCTTGGCGCTCAACGTCGTTTTTCGTCTGCTCCGTCAGCACGCTGCTCGTGAATTTCGAATCCGCTGATGCGGTATGACGGCTATTACATTCTCTCCGACCTGTGGGACGTGACGAACCTGGGCGGAAGGCGACCGCTTCTTGCACGCATCGCCGGAAGCATCTGCCTGGGGCTAAAGACCGACGACGATGATCCGCTCGGCGTGCGACATGGCCGCCCATGGTTGGCGGCGTATGCGGTGGCGGCGGCCGTATATCGCTGGATGGTGTTCTTCGGCATTCTCTGGTTCTTCAACAAGTTCTTCGAACCGTATCGACTCGACTTCATCGGTCAAACGCTGGGGTTGTTGGCCGTGGCGGGAATTGTCATGGTTCCGATTCGCGCCGGGCGGCAATTTTTCAGCGTGCCGGGGAGGATTCATCTCGTGAACAAAAATCGGTTATCAGCGACGTTGGGCGTAGCGGCGGCATGATGGCGGCGGCGTTTCTGGTGCCGCTCCCGCATCGGGTTTACGCGCGCTGGAAACGGCGCCGCGCAACGCGCATGCCGTGTTTGTAGAAGTGCCTGGCGTGCTGGACGAGGCGTTTGTGAAGCCGGGCGATCGCGTGGAAGCGGGCCAGCCGCTGGCGCCGCTTTCGAACATCGACGTGCGAATTGAAGTCGACAAGCTCGTCGGACGGCGCGATGAAACGCGCAAGACGTCGGCCGCATGCAGAAAGAACGATTCAAAGATCCGACGGCCGATGCGCACGTGGCGCTGGCCGAGCAATCGCTGGCGGCCTATGAACGACTGCTGGAGAAGCGCGGACGTGACGTGAAGCGGCTCACGCTCACGGCGCCCGCGGCGGGCATCGTGCTGCCGCCGACGGAAGTGCAAAAGGAACCAACCGACGACGGCCGCTTGCCTGCGTGGCACGGCTCGCCTTTGGAAGCGCAGACCTCGGCTGCTCGCTGCCGCAAGGAGCTTTGTTCTGCCGGATCGGCGATCCGAAGCAGATGGAAGCCGTGCTCGTGGTGGATCAAGGAGACGTGGAGTTCGTGGGCCTTGATCAGCCGGTGGACGTGCGCGTGGAAGAGTTGCCCGGCCGGACTTGGCAAGCAACGGTGCGCGAGGTTTCAAAGTCTGACGTGAAGATTGCACCGCGGACGCTTTCAAATCGGGCCGGCGGCGAACTGGCCACGAAGGCCGACGATGCGGGGCGCGAGCGATTGCGGTCGGCCGCGTATCAGGTGCGCGTACTGCCGCTGGAAGATCCCGACGGACTCCTACGCATGGCGCGTCGCGGCGAGGCGCGGATTCACGTGGGCTCGCAAACGGCCGCGGAGAAAGTGGCGAGGGCGTTTCGGCAGACGTTTCATTTCGACTGGTAGAGCGGCGAAGGTCGACACACCGTCGAAATCGTCCGCATCGCACCGTCGTGGAATTGTAAACGCTGTAGGGAACGCCCTCCGCGGCGTTCCACGAAGCGGGTACAAGCCGCCTGGAACGCCGCGGAGGGCGTTCCCTACAGATTGGATAGCGATTATGAACGGCGCATAAAAACGCGACGAGCAGAGGCGGGCTTGCTGGAGGAGCGAGCCTTGCGGCCCGACTTTTAACCCGCATCCGTCGTCGCGATGTTCGGCACAGGCAATTCTATGCATGTCCAGTTCGCGGGACATGGTTCGAATTGAGGCCGGTGAGGACTGGCTTCCGCCGCGTTGGTTAGAAAAGCACCCCAACGTCGGCCGAGCGGCAGAGCGTAGCCGTCGCGCCAGCCGCGGGTGTAGTACGGACGATAGTAACCGCCGTAGTAGCTCGGGGCGCGGCGATAAGCCGGGTTGGCGGAGCCGCCGCCATAGTAGGCGTTGTAGCGGTACGGATAAGCGACGGGCGTGACGGCGACGTGAGCCTGAGCTTGCGACGTGGTCAGCAATTGCACGGGAGCCGGTTCAGCGGCCTGCGCCGGTTGCTGCAGGAAGGCCGCCGAGAGGCCGACGACTGCGGCGACGCCTAATAAGAATCGAGACATCTCTCACTCCTTTTGTGAACCTACGAAGAATGCGGATCGCTCAACGATCCAGGGAGCAATTGAGCAAGGCCGGTGCCGAAGCTTTGCTTAATTCGCGACCGGCGACCGCGCGACGATTTCCGCAGCGCCACGCATTTTATCGAGAAACAAGCACTTAAGACCGTTAAGCTAAGCGACCGCCGCCGGCACTGGAGCACCGACGACGGTCGCCTATTTGGCGTCGGCTTGCGCCGCGCCAGGCGTAGCTTTTGCAGACGCTCGGCGAGCGTTCGAGCGGGCGTTAGTACACGCCGAACCCGATGCCGATGCCGGGGCGATAGTAGCCGCCGTAGCCGCCGTAGTACGGGCGGTAGCCGTAACCACCGTAGCCGCCGCGGTAGTAGCTCCCGTACGGGCGATAATAGTTGTTGTACCCGCCGCGGTAATAACTGCCGTATGGTCGATAGCCGCCGTAGTATCCGCCATAGCCACCATAGCCGCGGCCATAGCCTCCATAGCCCCAGCGAACCGGCGTAACCTGCACGTTGCCGTTGGCCACGGCGTTGGTCGTTTGCGCGGTGACCTGCGTGCCGAGCAATTGCATCGGCACAGCTCGGCGGCGATTGTCGAACCTGCGCCGATCGCCGTAACGGCCGCCGCCAACAGAATGCTGCGTAACATAACCAGCTCCTCTCGAAACATTGCCTTCCCGACGCAGCCGACGCGGCGACGATGCCCTCGCCTGCGCACTTGCGACGGCGTGATTGTTCCCTCCGCTGAATTCTACGCAGCGACCGTCGGCAGGGTTGCGGCCTCACGACTTAAACGTGCGTAACTTGAGCGTGAAGTTTTCGTAATCCGCCTTGAGCGAATGCCGACGGAGGGGGAAACCGGACTCAAGCTGCATGGAGAACGAACAGCGAGGTCGACTAGCGACCGATGCGTTCACTCTAGCGCAGCCCCAAAGGTCGCACATCCATGGCCTTGCGAACTTGCGAGAGCAAGAAGAAGGAGCCGGTAACGCAAATGAGGTCGTCCGCCGAAGGCTGTAGCGCACAAACGGCGTCCCACGCTTCGGACGGCTCGGTCGTCGCCCGCCAATGATCGCTTCGCAGCGAACTGACGATGCGGGCCAGCTCTTCCACCGGCGCGGCGCACACGTTGTGGCGATACCGCGTCAGTACGACTTCGTCGAACTCCGGCAGTAATAGCTGAAGCATTCCGGCGAGGTCTTTTTCCAACGTCGTCGCAAACACCAAAATCTTTCGCTTGGCAACGAAGCTCGCACGCAACGTCTCCACGAGCGCTGCGACCGACGCCGTGTTGTGAGCCGAGTCAAACACGACGCACGGCCTGCGACTCACCACTTCCACACGTGCCGGCCAACGCAGGGCTCGCCAAGCGTCGCCGATTTGCGGATCTGGCAACGTCAGCCCGCCGCGACGTAACTCTTCGAGCACGGCCCACGCCACGGCCGCGTTCGCCGCTTGATGCCGGCCGGGCAGATGCAACGGCACGTCGCGGACGATATGCTCACGCCCCGCGGCCCCGTATATCATGTCGAGCGCACGACCGCGTCCTGCTCCTGCAAATTCTGCGGCGGACGATAGTCGTAAGTGAAGTCGCGTCGCAATTCGACGAGTCGACAACCTCGCTCGGCGGCGACGCGGCGCACCACGTCGCGCGGCTCCGGCTCCGTTACTCCGCTCACCACCGGCACGCCCGGTTTGATAATGCCTGCCTTCTCCCAAGCAATCTTGGCGAGCGTATCACCGAGTTCTTTCGTGTGGTCCAGGCTGATGCTCGTGATCACGCTCACCGCACTCTGGCAGACGTTCGTGGAGTCGAGCCGGCCGCCCATGCCCACTTCAAGCACGGCGTGCGTCGCGCCGCGCTCGATGAAGTGCAACAGCGCAATCGCCGTCGTCAATTCAAAATAGGTCGGGCCCGGCTCCGGCGGCGAGGCTTGGGCGAGCTCTTCGTCCATCGCAGCGACGACCGGTCGCAGTCGTTCGACCAGTGCGGCAAGCTCCGCGCCGTCGCACATCCGGCCGTCGACGACAAACCGCTCTTCGAGCTTTTCCAAATGGGGCGAAGTAAATAGCCCGCACGAGTACCCGCAAGCCGTGAGCGCCGCGGCCACCATCGCCGAGGTCGAGCCTTTGCCCTTGGTTCCGGCCACGTGCACGATCGTGAGCTTTCGATCCGGTCGGCCGAGCCGCTCCAGCAGGTCGCGCATCCGGTCGAGCTTATACTGCCGCTCTTCGTACGGAACGGCGACGCTCCGCTCGTAGTCGATGCGGTTGACCAGAAATTCGACGGCCCGACGCCGGGCTTCTTCAACTGCGGCAGACACGGCGAAGGACGACTCTGCGAGCGGCGGCGGGCGTAGGCGACACGCCCAAAGTTTAACATCGCGTCCTGCCGCTGAGCGAGCGGACGCAGAATGCCGCACGGTTTAGCCGATTTTCGGCCCTAAACTACGAAAGCGGTCGGGTTGATCCCCGCCGTGTGGTATCCGTAATCACTTACGGCAACGGGAATCAACCCCACCGCTTTCCGTCGCATGTTCGTAGCGACTTGCTCGGCGAGACTTATGGATACGGCGGGGCTAGGCGACCCACCTCAGCAATCGAGGAGCTGCGTTCGGAATCCGCTCGTCGTGCTCGTCGACTTCGCCTTCCAGCGAATCGCACAAGCGGCGGAACTCCTGAATATCGCGACGCATCGATTCGGCCAGAATCCGCTCGCGCCGTTCGTCGGCCGACTGCCATTGCTCATGGCAGCTTTGCATGTGTTCCAAAAGATCCTTCATCCAAAGGAACTTCGATTGGCGGGTCATGGGCTTACGAACTCCCTTCGTAAGGTGCGAGCAGAACGGAAGGTACATAAAGCACGGGCCGTACCAAACAACGCCCACCTATGGAAAATCGGCCCGGTCGTTGAGGACGAAACCTCGAAAATCACGGCAATTTTCGGGGGTTCGACCTCGCAAGATTTTTTCCGCGCCGTGAGAGCGGCAAGTTCGCGTTGTAATTCTTGCCACGCCGAGCCGTCTGCGGTTTCCCGGTTTTACAAACCGCGGCAAGTCAGGATTTTCCCTCAAGAAACTAGACTTACCCCTTAATAGAGCTAGCATGCGTGGTGCCGCACCGCGCGCAAAGGGCAAGATCCAAGCCCATTGTGCCGCCGTGCCGACGTTCGAAACCTTTAGGGCACAAGGAATCACGCAATGGGCAGCCTGAAACGGACCGTGACTTTCGTCGCCGCAACGATGGCCGCCTGGGCGGCCGCGCCCGCAACGCCCCTTCTTGCACAAGCTCCGGCGACCACGACTCTGGGTCCCGCGGCTCCGGCAGCTTTGCGCGCCGATCCGTCCGAACTGGGGCTGCAGATTCCCGAAGGAGAGACAAAGCCGGCCGCCGGACGGCGCGTGTTGGTGAAGACCGATGAAGACGAGTTGGTCGTCGCGAAGGTGCATGTCGAGGTCGCGGACCACTTTGCCGTGATCTTGCCGGACGGCCGAATCGACATCGTTCCGGTGCGCGACGCCACGATTACCGAGCGGCCGTTCGTCGGCATTCCTTCGAAGGATCTGCAGGCCAAGCTCGTGAAGAAGTTTCCCGGCTTCAAGGTGCAGGCTACGAAGCACTTCATCTACGTCTACAACACGAGCCCGCTCTTTTACACAGGCACGAGCAAGATTCTGGAGTCGCTGTATCCGGGCGTGATCAACTACTGCAAGCAACGCAAACTTCCGACCGAGGAGCCGGAGTATCCGCTCGTCGTCGTGATGTTTCGCACGCGGCAACAGTGGGAAGATTACATGCACGGCATCTACAAAGACACCGGCGTGGCCGCGTTTTACAACGGCGCGACGAATCGCGTGCTCATGTACGAGCAATCGGACATCGGCGAGGAAGTGCCCGAATACGCGCTGAAGCAAATCATCTCGACGGTAGCGCACGAGGGTGTACATCAGATCCTGCAAAACATCGGCGTGCAGCAGCGGCTCTCGCGGTGGCCGATGTGGGTCAGCGAGGGCGTGCCGGAGTATTTCGCGCCGACGACCGTCGACAAGAGCATGCGTTGGAAAGGCGCCGGGCAGGTGAACGACCTGCAAATGAAGTCGATCGACGGCATGCTGAAAGAAGGTCCGAATCTAGCTCGGGCCGGCACGGCGAGAACGACCGCCGAAGCGATCGTCACGGCCGACAAGCTCGATGCCGACGGTTATGCCTGGGCTTGGGCGTTTACCCACTTTCTCGGTGAAAAAAAGCGTGATCTCTTCGCCAAGTATCTCATGGAAGTGAGCAAGATCGGTCCGCTGGAGCGGCCCAAGCCGGAAGAACATCTGAGGACGTTCGTCGACACGTTCGGCGGCGACTTCCAGAAGCTGAGCGGCGATCTGATGTTGCACCTGCAGAAGTTGCCGTACGTCGATCCGATCGAGAACATGACGCACTACGTGATCATGATGCAATACTCGACGGCTCTCTCGACGCGGCGGTCGTACGCCGTGACGCTCAACGCGAAAGAGGTGCAACGGGCGCACGACGAACTGCTCCAGAGAGTACCGTCGGGCAACCAGCGCGACACACGCTTCGATGTGCGCAACTTCCCGACCCGCGCCGCCGCGATGAACTTCGCCAACGCTTGGTTGAACCAATAGCGGGCCGCGCTTTGCGCAGCGTGCAGAACCTGTAAGTGGCGGATCAACAAACAAGCTGGCGCAGCAAAAAGGCCGCGGACGTTCGAACGTCCGCGGCCTTTGTTATTTCCAACTCTTGCGCCACCCCGGCCTGCTGCGGCCGCCGGTTTCGCACGATGACTCGGCGAAGAGTTCTCAGTGACTAGCGACTAGTCGGCGACGTACGGCAGCAGGGCCATAAAGCGAGCCCGCTTGATCGCCGCACTCACGGCGTGTTGGCTGGCCGCGGTGCAGCCGCTCTTGCGACGGCCGATGATCTTGCCCTGACGGCTCACCAGCTTCGAGAGCAATTCAAGGTCCTTGTAGTCGACGAACATCGGGCGCGGACGCTTACCGTCGACGAAGATCGGGTCCTTACGCTTCGTGCGGACCGTGCTCTTGCTGCGCTTACGACCGGCCGGACGACTGCCGGGACCACCACCGCTGCCACCACCAAAGCTCATTGTTCGATTCCAACGCTAGACAAAGCCAACGAATCTCCGCCTGCTCAAGCCGAGGGCGGTCGCTTAATTGCGAGCTACGCAGTGTACCGAAACCGGCTGAGGGGGTCAAAGGCGGCGATCCCCTTTCGCCCGAAATTCCGGTAAGACCAACTTCATCGGCCGTAAAACTGGGGAAGTTTGCCCTTTGTTAGACGGAAGTTTGTTTTCGTCGGCAACTTACGACAGGGCCGGCGGTCGCTTGTTCCCGCTTTTACGCTTCCTTATAGTGCGCGGCAGGGAAAAACGTCGAAATCCGGCGCCCGACGCCCCCACTTTCCACTTTCCAACGTTCGGCGGGCTTTTCTCTCGGCCGCCGACGGAAATAATTGCCGGGCAAGACTTTGTGAGCATCGTTATGGAAGCTGCCGCCCCTTCGGCCACGGCCTCGCGGCCCGGGCCCACCTCGGACGCCGGCGTGGTTATTGAAACCCGCGGCCTCGCCAAGGTTTATCGCGATTTCTGGGGTCGCGAAAAAGTGAAGGCTCTCAAGGGCCTCGACCTCCAGGTTCGCAAAGGCGAAATCTTCGGGCTGCTCGGCCCCAACGGCTCGGGCAAATCGACCACGATCAAGCTGCTGTTGGGACTTCTCTTCCCGACCAGCGGTCAGGCCTTCGTGCTTGGCAAGGCTGCGACAGACGTCACCAAGAACGAGCGAATCGGCTACCTCCCCGAGGAGTCGTACCTCTATAAGTTTCTCAATGCGGAAGAGACGCTCGATTTCTACGGCAGACTCTTCAAACTTCCCAAGGCCGTTCGCAAAGAGCGCATCGCACAACTTCTCGACCTCGTACAAATCGCCGGAGCTCGCAAGCGGCAACTTCGCGAATACTCCAAAGGTATGACGCGCCGCATCGGCTTGGCACAGGCTCTGATCAATGATCCGGATCTGATCATTCTCGACGAACCGACGACGGGCCTCGACCCGATCGGCTGCCGTGACATGAAGAATCTGATCGTCGATCTGAAGAATCGCGGCAAGACGGTGCTGATGTGCAGTCACCAGTTGGCCGACGTGCAAGACGTGTGCGATCGCATCGCCGTGCTTCATCAAGGCGAATTGAAGGAACTCGGTCGCGTCGACAGCCTCCTTAAGGTGCGCGACGTCACGGAAGTTCGCGCCACCGGCCTGAGTGAAGCCGCGAAACAGGAGATTCGCGCCGTCATCGAACGTCACCAGGGTCAAGTGCAGCGCGTGGATCATCCGACGACGACGATGGAAGAGCTGTTCCTCGAGATCGTGCAAGATGCCGAATCCCGACCCGGCCGGCGTGCGGGGGAGAACTAAGGTCGCATGATTCCCCAAGCTCTCACGTCCGCAGACGCCTACTCCTGGTTGATCAACGTCGCCGTGATCGGCGGCGTTGCGCTATTGGTCACATATTTCTTCTGTATCCCCCGCTACGGCGTATTGGGCGCGGGAGACAAGATTTATTCGACGCTTGTTTCCACAGCCAACGACCTGTTGCACACGTCGCCGCGGCGGACGCTGGCCATGGCTTGGCTGGCCGTCAAAGAATCGGTACGGAAGCAGGCCGTCGCCGGGCTGATCTTGTTTTTGATCGTCTTGGCCTTCGCGCTTTGGTTTCTCGATCCCGATCAGATCGATCCTTCGGCACTGTACATCACGTTCGTGCTGTCGGCGGTGAACTACCTCGTGCTGCTGATGGCCGTCGTAACGAGCGCCTTCAGCCTGCCGGCCGATTTGAAGAATCGCACGATTTACACGATCGTCACCAAGCCGGTTCGGCCTAGCGAAGTGATTCTCGGGCGCGTTCTCGGCTTCGCGTTCGTGTGCACCGTGCCGCTAGTGATCATGGGCGTGAGCAGTTACTTCTTCGTCGTCCGCTCGCTCGACCATACGCATACGCTCTCCGAATCTGATCTGCGCGAGATCTCTCCCCAGGAACTCGTGATCGCTCGACTTCCCGCGGGCTCAAAAGAAGGGACGACGTCGGTCGAACGGGGCCATTCGCATCGCATCATTGTCGGTCCCGACGGCGCCGGCGTCACGGAGATGGGCGATTCGTCGCGCGCAATCAACGACGAAGCCGCGAACTTTCTCGAACGCTTCGGCCAAAGCCATCGTCATCGCGTGACGGCCGTCGAGCGCAACGGCAAGCGGACCTACGAAGTCGGTCCGCCGGAAGGCCAGTTCCACGCTCGCGTACCGATTCGCGGCGATCTGACGTTCCGCGGTCTCGACGGCGCGGTCAACGCCGACGGGATGAACGTCGGCAATTGGACGAAGCGGGGCTACGTCGCCGGCGGCACTTTGGCGGCGGCTGTCTACACGTTTCACGACGTCGAGGAAGCCCTCTTCCCTGACGGACTCCGCGTGCAAATGGACATTCGCCTCTTCCGCACGACCAAGCAAGGGCTCAATCGGCCCGTGCTCGGCAGCATCGTGTTGAAGAATCCGCTCACCGGCTTAGCCGCCGCGCCGCGCAACTTCGCGGCCCGCGAGTATTACACGCTCGATATCGTGATTCCCCGCAAACTGACCGACGCCGCCGGCAAGCAGCTCGACGTCTTTCGCGATCTCGTCCACGACGGCACCGTGGTGCTTGAACTGCAATGTATTCCTCGTTCGCAGTTTTTCGGCGTAGGCCCGGAAGACGTTTATCTGCTGGCCCGTGAAGCCCGCTTCGACGTGAACTTCGCCAAGGCGTTCGTCGGCATCTGGTTGCAGATGGTGCTCACCGTGGTGATGGGCGTGATGTGGAGCACGTTCCTCAGCGGCCCGGTGGCGATGCTGGCCACGGCCGTGGCGATCGTCGGCGCGGTTTTGAAACCGACGCTCGTGAAGATCGCCGAAGGAGATCTCTACGGCACGTCGACCAAGAGCGGCGGCATGTTGGAATCGGCCGTGCGCGTCGTCGGACAAAAGTCGGCGATGACGGAGCTCGACGCCGGCGCTACGACCGACGCCATCCTCTGGATCGACTCCGTGCTCGCCCGCGCCATTCGCCGGCTGCTCGATTTCATTCCCGACTTCTCGGCCATGAGCGACGTCGGTTCGATCGCCCGCGGCTTCGACGTTCCGCCGCAGTTGCTCTGGGACCATGTGCTGCAAACCGGCGCCTTTGCGTTGCCGCTGTTTTTGATCGCCTTCCTGATCTTCAAGCTCATCGAGGTGGCGAAGTGAACGCCGGCTTCCAACGCAAAATCATTTATCTCGCGCTCATCGCGCTGCTCTTGGTCCCCGTCGCCATGCTCGGCAGGCCGGCGACGCTCAGCGAAACGGGGGGCGATTCCGGCGGCGGCAAGCTCGCGAGCCTGCGCGAAGAATACAAACTCGGCCAAGCGCAACTCGGCCAGATCGACCCGACCTCGAGCGCTTTGCGCTACGTGTCGCTCGGCCTGCACGGAGTCGCCGTCTGCATCCTGCAACAAAAGGCGGACGACCTGCAGAAGCAGGAAGATTGGATCAGCCTCTCGGCGGTGCTCAATCAGCTCACCTACCTTCAGCCGTACTACGTGAAGGTCTGGTCGCATCAGGCCTGGAACGTTTCTTACAACGTCGCCTCGAAATGGGACGACTACCGCGAGAAATACTTCTGGGTCATCCGCGGCTTCAAGCTGCTGCATCAAGGCATGCGGTACAACGAACTCGAACCGATGTTCCCCTATGAAATGGGTTGGCATGTCGGCCATAAGCTCGGTCAATCCGACGAACGCAACGAGTTTCGCAAGCTGTTCGCAGGCGATCGCGCATCGCGCACCGACCTGCTGCCCGATACGGCCGACGTCGCAGGCGGTTGGGGCGACGAGCGCGACAGCTGGCTCTTCGCCAAGCGATTCCTGCAATTCGCCCAAGAAATGGTCGACCGTCGCGGCGCGATTCTCCGCTCGATTTCGCCGGAAAACTTCCACGTGCACGTGCCGCTGACGCAAAGTAACGCCGCGCAAACGCTCTCGGATGAAGGCATCACCGGCGACAAAGCGAAGGCCGCTTGGCGTCAGGCCGAACTCGATTGGCGCGAACTGGCCGCCCGCGAGTTTCCCTCCGAGCACGGCTTCTTCTATCGCATCGACCAAGGACCGAAAGCCGACGCCGATCTCAAAGAGACGCTCGCGCAACTAGAGAACCTCGAGCCGGGCTTGCGCGAAACGATCGTCGATGAAAAGCGGGCCGATCTCACGCCCGAGCAACGTCGCGCACTCGACGCTCCGGAAGACTCGCGAACCATGGCCGAAGGTCGCCTAGCGTATCAGGCCGAACTTGCGACGGTCGTCACCAACGACGAAGTCGCCGAGCGGATGCCCGCGGCCAAGCGCGAGCAAGCTCGGAAACTGGCGGCCGAAGCCCGTCGCCTCGCTCAACTTTCACAAGCCGCCGGCGGCGCACGAGAAATCTACAAGTACGACTACTGGCTCGATCGGAGCCTGATGGAACAAACGCCGGATGCGCTAGCGGCCCGCGAACTATTTTTTCAAGCTCTGCGCAACGCGAACGACAATCCTTGGAAGTCGCGCAAGACGTTCGAAGAAGCGTTCGGCCGCTGGCGCAAGATTCTCGACAAGTATCCGGCGATGATCGACGACCGCACGGCGTTTGAAGTAAAGGACCACATCGACTCGTACCGTGAAGTGCTCAAGCAACTCGACGAGCCGTTCGATCGCTCGAAGTTTGTGCTTCGGGATCTGCTCGACAAGCTCGAGCCGATGGAATAAACGACTTCGCCGCGGCGCGAAACGGCAACGGCCCGAGACGGCTACCGCTCAACGTTTCATGCTCCAACGAAAAGAGCGGCGAGGATCATCCCCGCCGCTCTTCGTGCTCCGCCATGTGCGTTCTTCGGGCGAATCACTAAGCGTTCGCCCGAATAGAAATTACAGCTTCGGCAAGACCGGCTCTTTGGCCTGCTCTTCGAGTTGCTTGGCGATGTGAGCCTTGGCTTGCAGGGCCGTTTGGATTTCTTGCGGATCGAAGTACGGGTACGGCAAGCCGGTGAGCGGCTTGATTTGCTTCGCGGCCAGTTCTTCCATACTCATGTTGCATTGGTGGTGCCAGGTCAGCACTTGAGCAACGCGTTGCGTGATCTTGCCGTCGACCATCAGCTTGATCGCTTCACGGGTTTCCGGCTTCATCACCTTGGCGTCGGCCGGGCGCATTTCGTACTTCATCACGGCGCGAGGATCGGGCTTGCCGTGCTCCATGCATACGCTGACGAACGAGACCTCGCCGACCTTTTCCGCGGCGACGTTGAAGAAGTTGCCGCCGCCCGCTCCGCCGCCTCCCCCCCCCATGCCGCCGCCCCCACCCATACCGCCGCCGCCGGACATTTGAGCGCCGCCGCTGCCGACGCCGCCCATCATGCCGCCGCCGCCGATGCCTTGTGCCAGCACGTGCACGCCCACGAACGTTTCGGGCAGCTTCACGTTGATCGGCTTATTGGTCTTGTTCGTAATGAAGACTTTGCCTTCGGCCACGTCCTTGTGAACCATCTTCACTTCGATCTGACCGGCCTTCACGGCGTCGAACAGTTCGACCGTTTGATCGGCCGGATTGTATTGTCCGGGCTTCGGCGGCCGACCCGACGTGAGTTCCGCGGCCTGCAACGACGGCGCGAGGACAAGCGTCGTCCCGGCGAGCAACAAGGCGGTAAGGAGCCGAGCGAAACGGATTTTCATAGAACGATTTCCCGCGAGAAACTGGGCGTAAGACGGGTTCGAAGAAATGACGTATTTGCCGCGCGACAACTGTTGAAACTGCCGTGCACGCAACAACTTGCGGTGGAATGCCGGAACCGGCAATCGCGTAAACTAGGGCGACTATCAAGTATAGCTAAGATCGCCGGGGCTTTTCAAAACAAATGCGTTTGGGATTTCCTCGCGGAACAGCCGCTCGGGTATTTGCTTTGCCCGACACCCCATGGCAAATGGCCTTCCTGACGACAATTCGAAACCGATTTTGGGGCGTGAGCGCCAGGGAACGACCCCGTCTGTGAAACGCTCAGAATTTCACGACATCCCTCGAATTGATTGACAAGCGTCTTCGTAACCTCTTACACTCCGCATTCGTAACTGCCGTAAACGCCGAAGTTTGCGGCAATTGTCGAGCCTGTCCGAAGTCTTCCGCCGGCGTCGTTCTCCACAGTACAGTCGCCGCCTGGATATTTGTGACCATTACAGAATCTTCTAGTCGCGAGAAGGAACAAGGATGACGTCACGACGAAGTCTGCCGAACCGTATTCCCTGCATTCACCCGCTGGCTTCGGGCCGACGCCTGTCGGCAATGGGGCGGATTCTTACGATCCTGCTATTTATTCTGCCGGCCCTCGCTGCCTCACCGGCCTTCGCCAGCGAAGCCGATCTGGCGATTCCTGATTTGAACAAGCACGGTTCGTTCACGATTGCGGGCAAGGAAATTACCGCCGGCAATCTCCTCTTCTACGGCTCGTTCGTGATTTTGGGGACGCTCGGCATCAGCCTGTATCTCCGCGCTCAGATCAAAGCGCTCCCCGCTCATAAGTCGATGCTCGGCGTCGCCGAGATCATCTTCCAGACGTGTAAGACGTATCTGATCCAGCAAGGCAAGTTCCTCGCGATGCTCTTCGTGATCATCGGCGCGGCCATGACTTACTACTTCATGGGCCTACTGCACAAGCCGCTCGAAACGGCCCTGCAGGTGCTGCTCTTCTCCGTAGTCGGCATCGTCGGTTCCTACTGGGTCGCTTGGTACGGCATCCGCGTCAACACCTACGCTAACGCCCGTACGGCGTTCGCTTCGCTCAAAGGCGAACCTTGGGACGTGGTCAACATTCCGCTCCGCGCGGGCATGTCGATCGGCCTGTTTTTGATTTCGCTCGAACTCGTGATGATGGTCGTCATCTTGTTGTTCGTGCCGCGCGATCGCGTCGGTATCTGCTTTCTTGGCTTCGCGATCGGCGAGTCGCTCGGCGCTTCGGCGCTGCGTATCGCAGGCGGCATCTTCACGAAGATCGCGGACATCGGCTCCGACCTGATGAAGATCGTCTTTAACGTGAAGGAAGACGATCCGCGCAACCCGGGCGTGATCGCCGACTGCACGGGCGACAACGCCGGCGACTCGGTCGGCCCGACCGCCGACGGCTTCGAAACCTACGGCGTGACCGGCGTGGCGCTAATCACGTTCATCACGCTGGCCATCACCACCGCCAACGGCGGCGCGGGCTACGAAGACCTGCAAGCCAAGCTCATCGTGTGGCTGTTCGGCATGCGGTTCCTCATGGACTTCATGTCGGGCGTGTCGTATTTCGTCAACCAAGGCATTTCCGAAGCGAAGTACAAAGGTCTGAAGGAATTCGATTTTGAAGCTCCGCTGACCCGGCTGATTTGGATCGCTTCGATCCTTTGCATCAGCACGTCGTACGGCATGAGCTGGCTCCTGATCGGCGACATCGTCGTCAACGGCCAAGCCATGCCGGAACTCTGGTGGCAGCTCGCCACGATCATCAGCTGCGGCACGCTCGCCGCGGTGCTCATTCCCGAGTTCACCAAAGTCTTCACCAGCTCGCACTCGAAGCACGTGCATGAAATCGTCACGGCTTCGCGCGAAGGCGGAGCGTCGCTGACGATTCTCTCCGGCCTCGTCGCCGGCAACTTCAGCGCGTTCTGGAAGGGCCTGTTGATCATGGGCCTGATGGCCGGAGCTTATTTCGTCAGCATGTTCGGCCTCGACGACGTGATGCGCGTGACGTTGGTCAACGGCCAGATCATCGAAGGCGGGTCCATCTTCGCCTTCGGTCTGGTGGCGTTCGGCTTCTTGTGCATGGGCCCGGTCAATATCGCCGTCGATAGCTACGGCCCTGTGACCGACAACGCTCAATCCGTGTTCGAACTCGCTCAGACCGAGCACATCCCGGGCATCAAGGAAGAAATCAAACGCGATTTCGGCTTCACGCCGGACTTCGAACAAGGCAAGCATTACCTCGAAGCGAACGACTCGGCGGGCAACACGTTCAAGGCCACGGCCAAACCGGTGCTCATCGGCACGGCCGTCGTCGGTGCGACGACGATGATCTTCGCGATCATCCTGGTTCTCGGTAACACGCTGATTAACGGCAAGCCGTTGTTGGCGTTGAGCCTGACCGACGCTCCGGTGCTGCTCGGCTTCATCTCCGGCGGCGCGGTGATCTATTGGTTCTGCGGTGCGTCCATGCAGGCGGTGACGACGGGCGCTTACAGCGCCGTCGAATACATCAAGAAGAACATGAACCTCAATAAGAAAGAGGCCGACATCGAAGATTCGAAGACCGTCGTGAAGATCTGCACGGTCTACGCTCAAAAGGGGATGTGGAACATTTTCATCGCGCTGATGGCCGTGACGCTGGCCTTCGCCTTCTTCGATCCCAACTTCTTCGTCGCCTACCTCGTCTCGATCGCGATCTTCGGATTGTTCCAAGCCATCTACATGGCCAACGCCGGTGGTTCGTGGGACAACGCCAAGAAACTCGTGGAAGTCGATCTCAAGGAGAAGGGGACGCAACTGCATGCGGCGACGGTCGTCGGCGATACGGTCGGCGATCCGTTCAAAGACACGACCTCCGTGGCGTTGAACCCGATCATCAAGTTCAGCACGCTGTTTGGTCTGCTGGCGGTAGAAATCGCGATCCACGAAAAGCAGAAGGCGTTTGAAACCGGCGCGCGCGACATCACGCCTTATCTTGGCGTAGTCATGCTGCTGATTTCATTGGTCTTCGTATACCGCTCGTTCTACTCGATGCGGATCCCGGAGAAGGCTCCGGCAAAGAAGCGCTAACGGCCACGGACCACGCAAGAGCGCAGACTTCGGGCCGAGGCGCATCTCACGCCTCGGCCCGTTTGCGTTTAGAGAGCTCGGCAGAACGTACCGTCCGCGGACGCACCGAACAATTCCGGATGCACGAGCCCGGCGAGAAGTTCCAAGCTCTCGACGAGCCGCGGCCCGCTACGGTTGAAGAGCGCATTGCCGTCGACGGCGAAAGCTCGTCCGTTGCGCACGGCCGGCAAATCGTTCCAACCGGGAAGGTCCCGAAGCGATTCGGCTTCGCGAACGCTGCGATCAAGCCCGAAGCCGCACGGCATGATGACGATCACGTCCGGCTCGGCCGCACGCACCGTCTCCCAATCCGTGTACGTGCTGTGCTTTCCCGCAACGGCCCAAATCTGCCGACCGCCGGCCAGATCGACGAGTTCCGGCGTCCAATTCCCCGCGATCATCAGTGGATCGATCCATTCGATGCAAGCCGTCAGCGGGCGACGTTCGGCCGGCAACGAACCGGTTCGCTCGCGCACTGCGGCAATTCGGGCTTCCAGCGACTTCACGTAAGCGGCGGCATCGGCATCGCGGCCGGTCGCCGCACCGAGCCGGCGAACGTCGGCGAGCACGTCGGCGAGGCTTTGCGGATTCAGGGCGTGAATCTTCGTGCCGCATAAACTTGGTTCGCTCGCGATCGCCGCCACGACGTCGTCGTACCGCACCGCGCACACGTCGCATTGAGCCTGCGTCACGACGAGGTCGGGCTTCAACTCGGTCAGCAGTTCCAGATCGACCTCGTAAAGCGGCTTACCCGCCGCGACGAGTTCTTTCACTTGTCGATCGATCAAACCGCTCGGAACATCGGCTGCAATATTCGTGAAGGTCGCGCGCGGCCGCAGGTTGGCCGGCGGCGGCCAATCGCACTCGTGGCTCACGGCCACGATCTCGTCGTCGAGACCGAGTCCGAATAGCATCTCGGTGGCGCTCGAAATGAGGGAGGCGATTCGCATCGCGGCATTGTCCGCCGCAGCTTGCAGTTCGGCAAGCCGGTCAAGCTTCCGTCGCCGGGCCTCACCGCTCGCCTTCCGCCGACCGCTTTCGCATAATACGTGCGGCGATCATAAGGAGACTCCCATGCGCATGTATTACACCGGCCAGTGGCGCGACGCCGCCAAGCAGATCGAAGTTCGCAATCCGTACGACGACACGGTGATCGACACCGTGCCGAGCGCGACGGCCGAAGACGTGGAAGCCGCGCTGGTCGGCGCCGTCGCCGGAGCGGCGATCATGGCCAAAACGCCGGGCTACAAGCGTTACCAAATTCTGCTGAAGGCCGCGCAGCTTATGGCCGAACGGGCCGACGATCTGGGCCGCACCATCAGCATGGAAGAAGGGAAAACGCTGGCCGAAGGAAAAACCGAAGTTCTTCGCGCGAAGGAAACCATGGAGCTTTCCGCCGAAGAGGCGAAACGCATCGAAGGCGAACTTCTACCGCTCGACGGTTCGTCCGGCGGCGCGGGCAAGCTCGGCTTCACGCTCCGCGTGCCGTGCGGAGTGGTGGCGGCGATCACACCGTTTAACTTCCCGCTCAATCTGGTCACGCATAAAGTCGGCCCCGCGCTGGCCGCGGGCAACTCGGTGGTAATCAAACCGGCCGGCGATACGCCGCTCTCTGCCTTGCGATTGGTCGAGATTCTGTTGGAAGCCGGCCTACCGCCGGAAGGCATCGCCTGCATCACCGGGCCGGGCAAAGTCGTCGGCGAGGCGATTGTCCGCGATCATCGCGTTCGCAAAGTAAGCTTCACCGGAAGTCGCGACGTCGGCGAGCACCTGTGCAACATCGCGGGCATCAAACGAGTGACGATGGAACTCGGCTCGAATAGTCCGCTCGTCGTCATGCCCGACGCGGACCTCATGAAAGTGGCCGAAGCCGCGGTGGCGACCGGTTACGGCAACGCCGGCCAAGTCTGTATTTCCACGCAACGTATCGTCGCACTCGGCAAACAATACGACGATTTGCTCGACATCCTCACGCCGAAAGTTGCCGCCTTGCGCGTGGGGAATCAACTCGACCCGCAAACTCAGATGGGCCCGATGGTGCGCGAGGCCGACGCCGTGCGCGTGGCCGAATGGATCGAAGAGGCGAAGTCCGGCGGCGCTCGCGTGCTGACGGGAGGCAAGCGCCGCGGGACGATCGTCGAGCCCGCGGTCGTCGCGGATTTGAAGCCGACGATGAAGCTGAGTTGCGAAGAGCTGTTCGGGCCGGCCGTGGGAGTGACGCGCGTCGAATCAATCGATGAAGCGATCGCCGTGGCGAACAACACGCGATACGGGCTCAGTGCGGCCGTGTTCACGCAAAACCTCGACTGGGCGCTGAAGTTCGCCCGCCAAGTGGAAAGCGGCAACATCCACATCAACTGGGGCACCGCTTGGCGCCGCTGACCTAATGCCATACGGCGGCTTGAAAGACAGCGGCCTCGGCAAAGAAGGCCCGAAGTACGCCGTGCAAGAAATGACCGAAACAAAGACCGTGATTATTCACGGCTGAACGAGGTGCTAGGCATTAGCTGCTAGGCGCTCGTAAAACAGCTTCGTGTGCCACTGGTGGCTCGTCCACCAGTGCTGCTATCGACGTCTTGCCAGACACTGGTGGACGAGCCACCAGTGGCACACGATACGCTAGCGCCTGACGCCTAGCTCTTATCGGAACAGCGCCGCTTCCGCCGCCAAGCCCGGGCCGAAACCGAGGGCGACACAGGGCATCTTTGCTCCCGCGGCGCGCAACCGTTGCAAGATGAAGAGCACGGTCGGCGAAGACATGTTGCCGCATTCGGCCAACACTTCGCGCGACGTCGCGGTATGCGTGCGGTCGAGCCCGAGCGAATCTTCGACGGCCGTCAGGACGCGAGGCCCTCCGGGATGCACGGCCCACGAGCCGACGTCTTCAATCTTCAGACCTTGCTCGCCCAGCCACGTTTCAAACCACGGGCGAAGGCTTTGCATGATCAAGTCCGGCACGCGCGGCGAGAGAAACATCTCGAACCCGTGATCGCCGATGTTCCATGACATCGCGTCGCCCGAGTCGGTAATGTAGCACGAGCCGGTGGCGGCGACTTTGAGTCCGTCGTCGCTCGGAGCCGACGCCTGATGCGCGACCACGAGCGCCGCGGCACCGTCGGCAAACACGGCGTTCCCCACGGCCCGATTCGGATCCCATTGAAACGAATAGTGCAAGCTGCAAATTTCGACGGCGCAGAGCAGCACCTTGTTGCGCGGATCGGCGGCGGCGATGGCCTGAGCGGTTCGCAAGCCGTTGATCGCGCCGTGGCAGCCCATGAAGCCGACAAACACCCGCCCCACGGTCGGTCGCAGGCCGAGGCCGTTGATCAGAGCCAAGTCGAGGCCGGGAGCGAAGAAGCCCGTGCAGCTCACCGTGACGAGGTGCGTGATCTCGCCGGCTTCGAGGCCTGCGTCGGCGAGCGCTTTCGTCGAGGCGTCGACCGCCATCTCCGGCGCACATTCGCTGTAGATGCGCATCCGCTCGGCCGTGCTCGGCCCCAGGTACGTCGGCGCGGAAGGTTCGTCGCCGACGATTTCATCGGCCCCTTCCAGCACGCCGCCGGCCGAGGCGGCCGTCGAGATCGAGCCGGCCGCGGTCGTGGCCATGCCGGCTTCCGAACCGATCAGCGCCATCGAATCGGCATACCACTTCAACGCAATTTGATGCGGCACGCAGGTCGCGCGTTCTTGCACGCCGGCCTTGCGGTAGAGCACCTTCACGAGCCGGCGTTCGCTCTCAGAGCGGCAGCAGATTTCTTGGGCCAACCCGACCGCTTCGTCTTGCGACATGCGGTACTCCGGACGTGCCGTTCCAATTCCCAAGATGGCCGCGCTCGTAGAAGGCTGCGTCATGCCGAAGTGCTCCGCAAATTACAGGGACTGCCAGAATTGCTGTCGGCCGGAGCGAAGTCCGCCGCAATTCGGAGTCTAGCTGTCAGTGAAGTATCGCCCTAGGCGAGAATTCCGCCTGCATGCCAAGAACGGACGAGATTTTCACAAAATCCGCCCGTTTCCCCGCACTTATGAGCGGAACCCATGTCGTTTTGCGCAGCAGTGCCGGCACCACGTCGAGCAGAATTAAGAGCGGCGATCGTTCACAAAACTCATCACGACCGCGCTATTATCCGCCTCGGAGAAGCCGAGTTCGATCGCTCGTTCGAGGAGCTGCGCATGCACTTGCGAGAGCGGCACGGTTGCTCCGGCTTGCTCGGCCGCGGTCATGATGAGACGCACGTCTTTCAGATGTTGACGCACCGTGGCCTGCGGCGCGAAATCGCGCGCGAGCATCTTCGGACCTTTGGTCGTCATCACCGTACTCGCCGCCGGCGTGCGCTTAAGAACTTCGAGCAGCCGTGCCGCGTCGAGCCCGAGAGCTTCCGCGAAGGCCAACCCTTCGGCCAATACGGCCCGATGCAACCCGAGAATCAAATTGTGCACGAGCTTCCAACGGGCCGCGTTTCCCACAGGCCCGGCATGATGAACTTCGGCGGCAAACGCATCGAGCAACGTGCGACACTTCGCCACGTCGGGCTCGGCGCCGCCGGCAAACACCAACACCTCGCCGCGCCGAGCTTGCGCCTGCTGCCGGCCACTTCGGCTTCAACGTATCCCACGCCGCGCGGGCTCAGAAGCTCCGCGTGTGCGATCATCTGCTCGGGGGCCGCAGTCGTCGTGTCGATGAGTAGCTGCCCTGCCCGAAGACGTCCGATCGCGTCGGCCAGCCACGCATCGACGATCGCACCGTTCGGCAAACTCAACAAGACGACGTCGCACGACGCGAGAACTTCATCCTGCGATGACGCGGTCGGAATACCGTCGGCTCGGGCTTTGTCACACTGCGCGGAGTTCACATCGAAACCGATCAGCGCGATGCCGCGCTCGACCAATCGTGCCGCAATCGATCCGCCGAGAAGTCCGAGGCCGATCACGCCGACCGGAGTTGATGACATCGCGAACGGGCCTCGCTAAGAGATCGTCGGAAAGTTGGTTGCATCGGCCGTAAGCATCGCCGATAAACGCCTATGTTCCGCCCGCCGCCCACGCCCTGCAAGAGTTCGCTTATGCCCACCCTTCGATTGGCGCTTTGCTGTTGCCTCGTTACGTGCGGGCCAACCTTCTCTCTTGCAAATGCCGACGAACCTTCGCTCGGCGTTGAGACGCCGCACGGCGACGGAATGGTGATTTTGCTGGACGGCAAGCGGACGATCGGCGAACTCCGTTTCGACGACGAAACGATCCGCCGGCCGTACCTATGTGCCGTGAAGACGCCCCGCGATATTCAAGTCACGCGGCGTCACCCGCCGATTGTCGGGGAGGATGCCGTCGATCATGACACGATGCATCCCGGCATCTGGTTCGCCTTGGGCGATCTCAGTGGCCAAGACTTTTGCGCAACAAAGCCGCGGTCAGACAAGATAAGCTGTCGCACGAAACCCGTGTCCTAGACGGTATTCCATCCATCGTCGTGACTTCGCACGCCACGCTGTTGCGCAGCGACGGTGCGCCGTTCGGCATGCAAACTTTGACGATTGCCGTACAGCATGCTGCCTGAAAGGGTATTTGTATTCCTGGACGATTACCCTGCAAGGCGAAACAGAACCGCTCGATTTCGGCGTGCAGGAAGAAATGGGGCTCGGCGCTCGCCTCGCGACGCCGCTCGTGGAGAAGGCCGGCGGCATCGTCACCTCGGCCGATGGTCGCACCGGCGCAAACAAATCTGGGGCACCCGCGACCTGTGGTGCGATTACTCAGGCACGATCGACGGTCGGCACGTCGGCATCACGATCATGCCGCATCCGAAGAACCCGCGTCCTACGTGGTGGCACACGCGCGATTACGGCGTGTTCGTCGCCAACGGCTTCGGCCCGCGCTCGGTCGATAAAGGGGCCGAACCTCGCTTGAAAGTGCCGGCCGGTGAATCGATCACGTTCCGCTACGGAGTGCTCGTTCACGACGATCCTGCCGGCGAAAGGCCCGACTTAGCCGCTGCGTATCTTCGCTACACGGCCGCGGCCAATGCAACGGCCCCGACAGGTGGAGGCGCAGCGAAGTGAACGTCGCCGCCGTCGACCATCCCACCGCGCTCACGACGACCCAACGTCGCACGGTGCTTGCCGCCGCGTTCTTATGCTGGCTTTGCTCGGGCCTGCAAATGGGGCTGACGCAGCTTTGCACGCCGCCGGCGCTGACGCACATGTTCACCTCGCAATCCGGAGTTTCCGCCGGCGAGCCCGGCAAAGTTTTACTGGGGGATTGGTTCGCACGAAACTTGGCCGCATTACAAATCGGCGCCGCAGTCGGCGGCGTGCTCTTCGGAAGGCGGGCAGATCGACACGGTCGCTCTCAAGCCATGGGGCTGAGCGTGCTTTGCTCGGCGCTTGCCACCGGACTGGCTTATTTCGCCACTTCGCCCATCGAGCTTGTCGCCAGTCGATTTTTGTGCGGCCTCGGAATCGGCGGCACTTGGCCGACGGCCGTGGCCTTGGCGGGCGAAGCTTGGCCCGGTGCATCCAAGGCCCGAGTGGCCGGGCTCATCGGCATGGCGGCCAACGTCGGTATTTTGGTCGTCGGTGAAACCGGTCGAAGGTTGCTTCATGCCACACCCGATACGTGGCGTACCTGGATGCTCGTCGGCTCGCTACCGACGGTGCTCGGATTGGCCGTGGTGTGGCGATTGCCCGAGTCGCCGACTTGGCTCGCGCAACGCGGCTTGCCGACGGTCGCTCAAGCGGCGGCCGCGCCCGTTCGCGAACTCTTCCGGCCAGCGCTCCTTCGCAACACGCTCATCGGCATCGCCTTGGCCACGGTGCCGCTCTTGGGCGCTTGGGGGTCGAGTAAATGGATCATCCCCTGGGCCGGCGACGTCGGACGCAAAATCGGCGATCCGTCGCTGGCTGCGAACGTACAAAGCTATTGGGCCTACGGCGCCGTGCTGGCCAGCGCTCTCGGCGGCTGGCTGGCCGATTGTTTCGGACGGCGCACGACCTATTTCACGTTCAGCGCGGCTGCTCTGGTCGGCAGCTTATTCACGTTCTCGCGACTCGATCCGAGTCATGCTTGGTTCATGCCGGCCGTATTTCTGATCGGCATCTCGGGCACGCTGTTTTTCGGCTGGTTGCCGCTCTATCTTCCCGAGTTGTTTCCTACGGCAGTTCGAGCCACCGGCATCGGGCTCACCTACAACGCCGGCCGAATTCTCACGGCGCTCGGCATCATCGTGGCCGGAGAATTGATTCGTGCCATGGGAGACGATTACGCCCGAGTCGGCACGATGACCTCGTGGGTCTATCTGCTGGGCATGATCATCATTCTCTTCGCCCCGCCCGGCGGAACGAAGAAGCCGTAGCCGAAAGGCTAGGCTTGCCGCTCGTGCAACGCCGCGTGTTCCGCCTCATCATGTGGCCGGTTGTCATGCCCCCGTTCGCGGGAGAGTTCGATTCGGTCGACGAACTTCACGTTGGCGCATTCGTCGATTTCGTGCGTCTTACAAGCCGCGTGATCGGCGATGAAAAAACGAAACGGTCCGCCGGCCTTCGTGGGAAGCGGGCCGCCGTCGAGCGAGTAGATCACCACGGCCCGCTCACGAACCGCTGCGAGCGGAATGCTGGCGTGAAAGTCGTCGGTCTCGGAGTGCAGAGTGAGCCAAGCGGCATCGTCGCGTGCGCCGGCGCGTTGGAGCAACCCGGCCAATCGCACGGCTCGGCCGCTGCGCTTCGGATCGAGCACGGAAACGTCCGGCACCTGAAACGCCGCGGCGATCTCCGCCAATTCGGCCGCATCAAGCCTTACCGGTCGAGACACTTCGCCGTCGATCGTCAACATGTCCGCCATCGTAGCGCCGCCTTCTCGTCAAGAAAACTCTCCTACTCGACCTTAAACCGCTCATGATCGGCGGGCCGGTCATTCGGAGTCGACAAATCAATCTTCGTCACGTCGAAACCGGCCGCTTTCAGGTCGTCGCGCCAAACGTCGATCGCGTTCATGATGCGTTGCCGCGCCAGATCGACCTGGGCGTTGATGATCTTCTTTTGAATACTGATTACGGGCCAGAAGACCGGAATGATCGACAAGCAGCCTTGTACCTGGGCAAAGCCGGACACGGTCTGTTCGTACGCTCGGAATTCGGCGATGGCGTTGCGAATGTAAAGTAGCTTAGCCTTCCGCACTTCGTCGGGAGGCAAATGCGCCAACGTGAGCGCAAACTGCTGCATCCGTTCCGACGACAAACTGTCGCTCGGGCTCGGTTGTTGATTGTTCATGCCGCCGATTATACCGCTCGCTTGCGGCGGGCCGTAGCAAAGTTTCGGCCGGACGGCGGGCTACGGAACTCTTATGTCGGCCGAGCGCCTTGCTCGAATTTCGCCGGGCGACTAGGCTCAAAACTCTCCTGACGGCCCTTTCGCCGTTCCCGCCTCGCCTCCATCCCGCTTCGGGTGTCGCATGAGCATGTCGCCGTTCTCGCGTCGTGGTTTTCTTTCCGCCGCAGTCGCCGGAGGGGCCGCCGCCGGAACGTCGCAATTCGCCGCAGCTGCGACGGAAGGGGACGTGAAGCCCGGCGAATTCCGCGAGCCTTCGCGCGATATCCCGCTGGCCGACGACGCCGACGTCATCGTTTGCGGCGCAGGCCCTGCGGGCGTGACCGCCGCCATCATGGCGGCGCGAGCCGGGTGCGCGTGCGATTGTTCGAATGGCGCGGCTGCCTCGGCGGCGTTTGGACGGCCGGCCTCCTCGGCTATTTCCTCGACTTCGGCAAACCCGGCTTTGCCAAAGAGCTGCGCCTCAAACTCGACGAGCGCGACTGCGCGGGCCAAGACGGTGAGCGCGAGCCGGTTTTGCTATGATCCCGAAGCGCTCAAGCTGCTGCTGGAAGAATTGTGCGTCGAGGCCGGCGTCAAATTCCAATACCACACGAAAGTCTCGGCCGCGTTCCGCGAGGGGAATCGGCTGTCGACGATCGTCACCGAATCGAAGTCGGGACGCGAGGCCTGGAAGGCGCCGGTGTTTATCGACACGACCGGCGACGGCGACCTCGGCTACCACGCCGGCTGCGGTTTCGAGATCGGCCTCTCCGACGATTGTCCTTGCCAGCCGATGTCGCTCAACGCGCTGCTGGTCGTGAAAGACGCCGAGGCCTTGCGAGAGTTTATCCGCTTCGGCAAACCGAATCCGGGCGAAAACTCCGACGGCGAGAAGAAGAAGCGAATTCGCGACGTGCTCGTCAAGACGGGTCACTATCCGTCGTACGCCGGCCCGACCATGTGGCACGTGCGCGACAATCTCGTGTTCGCCATGATGAATCACGAGTACGGCATCAAAGCTTGGGACGCCGCGGAAATCACCGCCGCCACAGTTCGGGCCCGCGCGGAGATGAACAAAATGGTCGCCGGGCTACGCGGGCTCGGCGGGCCGTGGGAAGGCATTCACATCGTGGCGACCGCCGAACAGATCGGCGTGCGCGACGGTCGCCGAATCCGCGGCCGTTACACGGTGCTGCAAGACGATCTGGCCGCCGGCATCCGCCACGAAGACTCCGTGGTCCGCGTAACGTTCGGCATCGACGTGCATGCGCGAGCGCCGAACACAATAAGAAGCACGCCGTGATGCCGAAGCCGATCGACGCCAAGCCGTACGATATCCCGCTTCGCGCTCTGATCGCCAAAGACGTCGACGGGCTCATGATGGCCGGCCGCTGCATCAGCGGAGATTTCATCGCGCACTCGAGTTACCGCGTGACGGGCAACGCCGTGGCGATGGGCGAAGCGGCCGGTATCACGGCCGCCATCGCCGCGCTGAGCAAACGCCCGCCGCACGAAGTGAAGTTCGCCGAGCTTCAAGCCAAGCAGCAAGAGCTCTGGGCCAGCACCTAGCTTCGGCCGAAGTACGTTACTCCGCCTCGCCGCGCACTTGGCCGCTGCGTTGCAATCGCCAACCGGCGACCCCGCACAGCGCGAAGCCGAATGCGTTCAGCGTGCCGTGAATGGCTCGCATGTACGGGATGTCGAGCTTCGGCACCTGCACGAAGGCTCGCAGCGCATACAGCACGGCCAGCGCCATGCCGAAGAAGAGCGAAGCCGATGCAATGGTCCAAAGCACCCGCACCGACTTCACGGCGTCGCCGCGCGCGGCCAGCCGCAAATGAAGCCAAGCGACCATCCAACCGGCAGCCGCCATAAACGTGGCCGCCGCGGCTTCCAAGGCCGGGTTCCACTTCCAATGCCCGGCCAAAATGCCCAGCGCCGTCAGCGGCACGCCGAGCATGACGCAAACGCAGGTCAGCTTGCCGACGGCCGACGACCCCAACTCACGCGCGGCCCATCCGGCGGTGAGCAGCAGCAAAAATCCGGCGTAGTGAAAGTGGACTGACGTCAGCAGCGCGATCGTTGAATCGAATCCCAACGGCTGTAGACCGGTCCGTTCGGCGACCGTCCAAATCCCGCCGACGGCGATCATCAAGCAGGCGACGTCCATCGCCACCGTAGCCACGTCGCGGTAGTTGCAGCTTCGTCAGCCCGAGAATGCCCGCCCAGGCGAAGAGCAGCGTCAATAGGCACCACGGCACGGCAAGCACTGCCGTCGGCAAAGACGGCGGCATGATGTACGAACCAATCAAGACCGTGGCCGCCGAGAGTTCATATTGCTCGATCAGCTTCCAGGTACCGTAAGCCGCGGCCGGAGCCGCCTTCTGCAAGATCACCAAGGTGAGCGGCAAAATCGCCAGCGGACACAAGAGCAAGAGCCCTTCGCCCCACGCCGCGTTGAGCGGCTTCGGTTGTACCCACGTGACGAAGATCGCGCAAAACACGCCGCCGACGATGGAACGAACCACGTCGAGCGACGGCCCGACGCGCGTCATCACCGGCGTCATTTGTTCGGAAGAAATCTGAGGTGCGGCGACGGCCATCGATGCGTCATCCATTACGAAAACCTGCGAGTCCTGAACCGCAATTCCCTTTGCATACCGCGTGCCGACTTCGAACCGCTCTCGACGCCGCCCGCCGGCTCTTCGCTACGCCGCGCGGTGCAGCGCGGCCCGATGCCGCAGATAACTTCGCCACACGCCCCCCAGTGCCACGGCGACTACGACGACGATCGCCAACACCGTCCAATCGATTCCGCCGACGATCCCTTCGGTCACCGGCTTCACGAAGTTCTCGCCGGCCGCTTGCGCCAGTTGCGTCGTGCCGTCGATAAACGGTTGCGGGTTCGCCAAGAACGCCGTGAGCGTCGCTCCGACGGCCAACGCCCCCTTGTTCCGCCAGACAAAGTTCATCGCGTTGTCGCCATACTTCGCGACCACGTCGAGCAACTTCGGATTGCGGGCCATCGCGGCGGTCGTTTGATCGGCGGCCAGCATCGCGAGTTGCCGACCTTGCTGCGGACCGACCGCCGCGAGCGCCTTCGCTCCTTGTTCGCCGAGCTCTTTCACCAGCGGCTCCGCCACCTCTTTGTGCTTTACGAGCGCCTCGACCGCGTCGTCGCCGTATTTCGCCGCGAGCTCCAAATTCTGCGGACGCTTGGCGATCCACTCCACGCCGTCGTCCCCAAAGCGGGCCATGGCGCGCACCGCCTCGGGGGCGTGAGCGCCAGCCTTGCCCGCAGCGTTCATCGCTTGCGGCCCCAACTCGCGCACCGCCTTGAGGCCGTCATCGCCGTACTTGGTCGCAAACACCTCGATCTTCTTGGCGAGCAGCTCCGTTCCTTCTTCGGCGGCTTCCTTCGAAAACTTCTTGGTGACGAATTCCACCGTTTCGCGAATCGCGGCGGTCGTCACGGCGGCCTCGGCGGCGACCGGCGTCAGCAGCAATCCGGCCAATGTCGCAATCAGCAACCGTTTCATGGTTGGGCTCCGTATTTCTCCGCGGCTTCCCGCGCCGCAGCGGCGTGCTCGGCCGGATCGGTCGACGACAGCTTCGGTCCCGCCGAACCGGCCGCCGACGACGATGATTTTGTATCGCCGGAACATCCGCTCGCGGCTGCGGCGATCGTCAAATAGGTCGCGAGCCGTTTTAGGGTCGTGTATCGAGGCATCGATCATCCGTGGTCTAAATCGTCGTCGGTTCCAGCACCAATCGTCGCAAAGCTTCGCGACGTAGTCGAGCCCGAGCGTCGTGCAGTTTTCGTAGTTCGTCGCGCAGGCCCAAATTTCCGCTACGTTCGATCGAATCGGCCGCCCGTCGACTTTCGTCACGCACCGCGGCGTCGGGATCTTCGGTTTGCATCTTTCGCAACGTATCAAACGCCGCGCGAGCGTCGGGATTGCCGTCGACCAAGAGTGCGCGCACTTGCGTGAGCGTGTTGCGAACCGAAGCAGACACCCGTTCGACGGGATCGTATCCGGCCCAACGCGCGACCTTGGAAATGGCCACGTCGACCACGACGGCCGCAACCAGCCCGAGCCCGAAGGTTCCCCAACTGCTCGCCGCGCCGGTACCGAGCACCCCTGCGGAAACTCCGAGCCGTGCGGCGACCGCGGTTGCCGTGCGCACCGCAATCTGTGCGGCGATTTCCCCGGCGACGAACGACACCACTTCGCGCGAGACGCTTGTTTTAAAATCGGCGGCCACTCCGGCGGCCGCCGTCTCCAGCGCCTTCTGAAACTCCGCGCGAAACGCGGCGTCGCTCGCCAGGAATTTCGGCAAACCGGCCGCCGCCAATTCTCCTTCGCTCAAGTCGGCCCGCACGTCGACGAGCAGGCTCCCTTCAATCCCTTGTACCCGGCTAACGTAGCCGCCGATGGCGTGTTCGATCAGCACCTTCAGATCATCGAACTTGAAGACGTACTCTTCGAACTTCGAACTCAAAAACTTCAAATGCTGGTCGTCTTCGGCCGTCGGCAACCTGCTCTTGGCATATTCCCATTTGCCGCGCAGTGAGAGGACCGCTTCGGCAAACGGCTTCACACCGTCGCCCGTGACGCGGAAAAACTCCTCGACGCCGACCAACTGCTCGTCGAGCGCCGTGCGCGACGCCGCGTCGGCCGCATCCAGCCGCGGTTGAATTTTGTCCCAGGCCTTACGGCGCAAGGCTTCGCGATCGATCGGGGCCACGACGGGAGCCGGTTTGTCGTCGGTTGCAACTTCCACGGAGTTCGGCGGCGGCGACGACGCGGCAAAATAAAACCTCGCCCCCCAGGCCAAAGCCGCGACGACGAAGATCGCCGTGGTTGCGGCGGCCGTTTGGCCGGCGTTCAGCCCAGGCTTCTCGGCGTCTGTTTTGGAGGAAAGTTCCGACATTACGTTCTCGTTGACTTACGTCGACGTTCCATCGCCCGAATGTGCGCCGCCGTGCGCACTCTTGTTCCCGCTTAGTGCGCACCCCTGTTGGTAAGCGCTCCGACGCGCACTTCAACGTCAATTTTGTGCGCGTGCGCCGGCCTGTGCGCACCGTTCCAAATCGACGTAAGTCCGAAATCCGGCGCGACGACGCTTAACGACTTACGTCGACTCGACGGCTTCGGTTCGCCGCCGACGTACTGTCAGTTGCCGCCGCGGCGGATGCAGACACATCCGAATTCTACCAGCCGGCCGAAAACGTGCGGCGCTAGGGAAATTGCGATGTTTCCCAAAAACAACGGCCCGAGCGGAAGCCAAGCTCCGCCCGGGCCGGGAAGATTAACCAATCTGTAGGGAACGCCCTCCGTGGCGTTCCGTGAATCTGGCACGACGCGGAAGGAACGCCACGGAGGGCGTTCCCTACAGCGCCGGTTGCGCTGCTAAGCGTTCAGCTTCACGCTCGGGTCGTCCGCCACGTTCACCCAGACGTGAACGTGCGGCTTGCCGCGGAAGTACCAGACGAACGTCGGGCCTTCGAGGCGCCAATTGTCCCACACCTTATCGTTGCCGACGTCGGAGTCTTGGTAGAAGGCCAGCGAGCAAGCGTCGAGGCCACCGTGCTTCTTGAGCGCGGCCATCGCTTCGTTCTGATCACTCGTGCGATACGGCTCGAGCAACATCTTGAGCACGCTCTGCATGTGCTCTTTCTGATCGGCCGACATATCGGCGACCGGCAGACCTTGGAACTCGCCCGAGCTGCGGAAGCCCGAAGCTTGCTCGCGCGGTGACGTTTTCACGAGCGCCTGCTTCTGCTGCTTGCCGTCGAGCATTTGGTACACCTTGTTGGCGGCCACGGCTTGCGGCCAGAAGACGTTGCCGGTGTGGGCGGCGTCTTCGTTGAAATCGCTGGCGGCATGACCGTAGAAGATCGGTCCGCCGAAGGCCACGTGATCGGCCGAGTTGCCGTCGCAACGGAGCGTCATGTGCCGCCCGGTCATGACGAACTCGAACTTGCCGTCGCCCGGCTTGCCGAAAATGGCGATCGATTGCTCGTGGCCGAAGCCGCCGGCGTCGTCTTCCAATTGCTTGTCGATCTTCGTTTGCCACTCCGGTTGGATCAGGCCTTCGAAAATCTTGCGGACGATGTCGCGTTGTTCGTCGGTGTAGAACGGATCTTTGTGCGTGATCAGCGACGGCTCGGTGATTTGCCAGTTGTTAGCCACGAACGTCCGCAGCAGCCCGCGTTTCGCATCCTTGTGATCCCATTCAAACGCGACGACGCTCTTTTGCTTGTCCGTAAGCGTGTCGTAAAGGACCTTCACCAGAGATTCGGGCGTGCTCGCCGTCGTGGTGTCTTTCGCCACGGCCCAGACCTTCGAGCCGGTCAGCCCCGCTCCCAATGCCGCAGCGGCGGCTCCGGCCGTGGTAAGAAACTCACGGCGGCTCAAGCCGGACGACGGTTCACGACAATCGGGACAAGCGGGCGATTTGCGATCCATGGCGAAAGTCCTCACTTAGGTTGGGACGTAGCAAGCGGCAAATGGCGAACGATCTGCAAGGAACGCCATGATGGCCGTTCCCTTCAGCGCGGCTCACGGTATTAGAATGAACCCCGCGGCGCGCGGCAAGTTTTTGCAAGCGGCGATAATATCGACGCCCGCGGGCCGCCGCTTTGCCGGAACTTTGAAAACTTGCGACTTATAAACAATGCCCAACATGTGGACCGTCGCCGGCGTGGTGTTGCCGGCGGTCTTAGCAGGCCTCGGAGTTTTACGAGGAGAAGTCGTCGTGTCGCCGGCGACACGCGACGTCGACGGCTTCTTGATCCATCGTGTCGAATGCGAACATCAAGCCGCGCCGACGGAACTCCGCGTCCTGCTGCCAGACGCCCTCGCAAACTCAACGGCCGACAAGCCTCGCAGCGCGAAGAACGAATGGCCTGTTGTTTATCTTTTGCCGGTGGAAGCGGGGCGTGAAAAACGTTTCGGCGACGGCATCGCGACCGTCGCGGCGATGGATGCCGCCAATCGTTACGGTGCGATCATCGTGCAGCCGACGTTCACCGCGCTTCCGTGGTACGCCGATCATCCGACCGATCGCTCGCTCGCCCAAGAAACGTACTTTGTCGACGTCGTCGTGCCGTCGATCGAAAAACTGTACCCGACGATTCGCGAACCGCGCGGACGATTGCTCGTCGGCTTCTCGAAGTCGGGCTGGGGTGCGTGGTCGCTCTTGTTGCGGCATCCCGAGATGTTCGGCAAGGCCGCGTCGTGGGATGCGCCGCTCATGATGAGTTGGCCGAGCAAGTACGGCAGTCAACCGATCTTCGGAACCGAAGCCAACTTCGAAAAATACCGCCTCACGCGCTTGCTCGACGAGCGAGCCGATTCGTTGCGTTCGGCGTCGGCCGAATCGCCGCGTCTTATCCTCCTCGGCCGCGGCAACTTCAACGATCACGGCCCGATCCACGAGCAACTAGACCGATTGCAAATCCCGCACGTCTATCGCAACGGACCGAAAACGCCGCATGCCTGGGACAAAGCGTGGCTCGAACCGTGCTCGACGCGATCTTGAAATAGGCCAGGAACGCTGCGCTTCGGCGCGATGCTACGCCGTCTCGATCTTGTCGATCGTTGCGATGATGTTGCTCACGCGACTCTTGTCGATCGCATAGTTTTCCATCGTCAGCACGACGCGATGGGCGTCGCAGTTCGGGCACTTGTCGACTGCGAACTTGATGCTCGCCGCCGCTTTATTATCGGCTTGCGAGGTGAAGCCGGCGACGAGCGTTTCCACGTCGGCGAGCGAGCCTTGTTGGAGCGGCTCCACGTGAGTCGAGGCCTGCTGTGCCAACGCACCGAGAATGCGCTCCAAAGTTTCGCCGCGCAGTTCTTTCGCCAGCGGTTTGACGTCGGCCCAAGCTTCGGGCGAATGCAGGAAACCGTGACGATGCGACTTGAGATACTTCTGGCAACGTCGGCAGTAAGGGAGGCCTCCCACGATGAGCGCGGGGACCATGGCGCCGGCCACGAAACCGGACATCTCAAGAAACTTGAACAGATAGCCCCAACCGCCGAGCGGGCTCGCCTTGTCGGCCTTGTTCTTCGGCTCGAAGGCCATCTTCTCGCAACTGTCGCGAACGTAATCGCCGAACGTGTAAAGCTCCGGCGGCACTCCGGCCTGCTTGATCGCATTCGCGTACGTCTCGTACTGAGCGCACCAATACGTGAGCAGTCCGGTCAGAGCCATTCCCCAAGCGTATCGCTTGTCGAGCTTAACTTGCATCCAGCGCGACCCCAGTGCGTAACCCACGCCGCTGCAGCGCCGACCATCAACGCGCCGATCGGAATCACCGCGTTGGCGTACCAACCCATGACGTGCATACCTTGCTCGTTTAGCAGATGCACGACGAACAGCACGAACACGGAAAAGCCGATGCCGCACGCCGTGACGACGAGGCCCGGGCGACGGACGGCGACCGAATCGTCAGCGGCGGTTGCCATGGTGGGTAACGAGAGTGTTGCGGGGAATTAGTCTGCTTGATCGCGCCGTCCGACTACGCCTTGAGCTGTTCGTCGTGGCGCATCATGCTCGGCGGTTGATCGCAGCGATGAACGTTCGCCAGCGCCGCCTTCGCTCCGGCGTGTTGTTCGACGTCGTTATCTTCCCACTCGATCGACACCGCGCCGCTGAAACCGGAACGGTTCAATTCGACGAACAATTCTTCGACCGGCGTGGCGTCGCGGGCCGTGCCGGCGGTAACGAAGTTCCAACCGTTGTGCTTGTCTCCCATCGGCTTGTGGCCGCCGAGGCGACCGTTGCGCGTGTATTGCTTGCTCACTTGCACCCCTTTGATGTGCGCACAGTGGATGCGGTCGCCGTAGGTGCGAATGAAATCAATGCCCGACACGCCTTGCCATTCCATGTGCGAGCAGTCGAAGTTGAAGCCGGTCGCCTTCTGGAAGCCGGCCTTATCGCACGCGGCCAAGTAATCTCCGGCGCTGGAGATGTCGCCCATCGCCCGTTCGCTCGGATGGCATTCCAAATCGTAGGTCGTGCCGTATTTCAAGCAAGCTTGGAACACGGGCGAGAAGCGCTCGATGAGCAGCTCCAGGCTCACTTGGAAGACGTCGGGAATATCGAACCCGCCGAGCGACTTGGGCAACGGCGGGAACAAGAACCAATGGCTCCAACAATGGGCCGGCGAACCGACGAAGCCGGACACCGGCACCGTGCGATCTTGCAACTTGCCGACGAAGTGCGCGAGGCGAACCGTGTTGACCAAGGCCGTCGCCGCTTGCTTGTGCGCAATCGCGGCGACGTCGCTTGGTACGTAGAACGGATCGGTGCGCGGCGGGTTGTTCCCTTTGCCGCGCCATGCCTTATACGCCTCTACGGCTTCGCCGCCGATGAATTGCAGCGTCTTCGCGCTCGGCTCGTCTCCCAGCACTTGCCCTTGCAAGTGAGCGGCGAGCGAGAAAATCTCCAAGCCGCGGCTCTTGGCTTTGGCGACGCGTTCCTTCGCATACGCCTCGGCTCCGGCGTCGTCGCCGCAGCGCGCAAGATCGAGCTCCCAGGAAGCCTCTTCCCAACCGTCGAAGCCGGTCTTGGCGATCCAGTCGAGCCATTGGTCTTCTGGGACGTTGCCGAATTGACCGCGTACCAAACCGATCTGGTGATGAGAATGCTTGCCCGAACGATGCGTCTTCGTTTGCTGATGGCCCATGGCGCTGCGATGCCCTATGAATGCGATGGCGTGGCTGATATCGAATCAAATTCAGAATTGATTCAGAGAAGGGGATGTGGAGATAAGAGGAGATGAGGGGGATTAAAAAGAGACAAGTAGAAGAGCAGTCGCTTAAACAGCGAGCCGGAAGCCTTAGCGACCGGAGTCCAAATCCTTATCTTCCAATCTCCACCGTCTCCTCCTATCTCCATATCCCCTTCTCTGAATTCTCGCGGACGAACGAGCCCGCGATTATAGCAGCGGCGGGCGGCGAAAAAACTGCGTCACTTCCGCCAGCCCGTGGAAGAGATAGAGGGCCGCCGTGTAGTGCCCGGCGTCGAACCAAACGATGCGCGGTCGGCCCGCCCCTTCCCACAAGCTTTCCGTGCAGGCCGGCGGCACGATCTCATCGTGGCGGGCATTGATCATGAGCATCTTTCGGCCGCGGAGTCGCTCGGCGTACGTTGCCGGATCGATCGGACGAAGCACGTCGAAAAACTCGTCCTTGCTGCGCCCTTGGGCCAACCAATTTTCGCGGGCTGCCCGCACTTCAGGGCTTTCCCAACTCACGCGTCCCAAGTCGCCGCCGGCCAACATCAGGCAAACATTACGAAAGCGGGGCTCTTGCTCGGCCGCCAAGGCTGCGGTGATACCGCCGAGGCTAATGCCGAAAATGCCGATCTGTTCCGGATCGACTTCCTCGCGCGAAGCGAGAAACGCCGCGGCTCGGCGAATGTCCAAAATCGCCTGCCGCATGCCGACGACGGATTCGCGCGGGTCGACGTCGATCATCCGTTTGCGAACGTCGGTCGGTCGACGCGGGCCGTAATACGGCATCTTCACGAACAGCGCGTGCGTGCCGCTTGCAGCCAAGTACCGCGCGAACAGGCGTGCCAGCGGAAAATCACCGCCGAGAATATGCAGCACGACGACGGCCGGACGACGCCCTGAAAACTGGCCGTCTTCGCTGCCCGCGCGGAAGTATTCGCAATGCACCGTATTGTTGCACTCGTGCGGCGTGACGACCGGCGACGGAAACGTGACTTCGGCCACGTGCGTCGCTCGGCTGACGTCGGCGACGGGCGTAAGAACATACGGAAACGAGTGGGCCTCAAGCCGAAACATTTCGGCGAGCGACAATTGCCCTTCGAGCGGTTCGAACCGCACGGTCGCCGTTTCCGGCGGCGGCAACTTCTGCTCGGCGGCGGCGCTGGCAAGGTCGCCGCGGAGAATCAGGCAAAAAACTATGCCAAGAATGGGCTTTATCATCGGTTCGGCCGAGCGAAAGGCAAAAATTGACGCCGCTCACTATACGACTAAGCTGAGCTGGCACCAAACGTCTTGCCAGCGTTGTAGTCTTCGCAGCGAGGAGCGACCGATCCATGGACCTTGCGTCGCGCACGTTGAGCCCGCGCGGATTGAAAATTTTCTATCTGGTCGCGTTTCCGCTTTTGGGAGTCGCGGCCTATCAGCTCTTTACGGAATCAGGCGTCGTCGCCGCTCTCACCGAATGGCTCGAAGCGACCACCGGGCCAAGTCGCAAGAACGCGAAGTTGGCCTTCGCCATGACGCTCATCCCGATCTTGGCGATCGCGTCCGGCCCCGCGTATTTGCACGATTACATCTGCAAGCTGGGCCTGTTCGCGCCGCCGCAACCGAAGCCGAAGCGTCCGCACGACCCGCTGCGCGATTGGTGAGGGAAGTCGAGAGCTTCGGCGACGCCGTCGCTCACTTCGCCACGCGAATCTCGTAGACGAGCGTCGTATCGTCGCCGTTGCGTTCTTCGGGCAACGTGAGGCGCGCCGTGTCGCCGTCGAGCACGTAGTGGAACGGCTTACCGGTGACGGCGTCGAGCTTCGGCAGCGGTAGGCCTTCGATTTCGCCGAGCGTCGGCGGCAGTCGACCTTCGTGCTTGCCGGCGTAAAGTCGCAAAGCCTCGACTACGCGCACCACGTCGCTTCGGCGTTCCGCCCGAGCCGCGGTTTTCGACACTTGCGCGACGGCCGGCAAGAACAACGCCGCGAACGGGACGATTTCATGATCAACGGAGTCCAACTTTTTCGAACTCTTCAATCTCTGTTCGGCCGCTTCAATGCCGCGCCGCGCTTCGGGGTAGGGGAGCGCCATCCAACGGAACATCTCGTCGCGCAAGTCTTCGTACTTCAGCAAGCTGTACTCAAGAAAGAGTTGCGAATCGCTCATCTTGCCGACCACGTCACGGTCGCGCCCGCACTCCGTGAGAAACTTTTGCATCGGCTCGCGCCGCATGGCGATCTTTCCGGATACGGCCACGTTTCGAAACAGCCCCAACCACGACTTGTCGTCTCCGTCGTCGGCAAACGTCTCGACAATTTCACCGAAATCTCGCACCAAACGCTGAGCCTCGGCCTTCCATTCTTCTTCGGACTGAGCGTCGGACCGGAGCGACGGAAAGCCCAACACTAGCGAATACATCTCTCCTTCCAGGCCTGGGCGAACGTCGACGAGCGGTCGCGGTTGAAACGTCGCCGCCCAAAATAGGCTCGGCGCTTCGGGCGTTTGCGCCATTTCCAAGGCGACCTTGTCCATGCGACCTGCGATCACCAAGCCGACGAGACCGTTGATGAGCGTCGGGCCTTGCGCGACATGTCGCCCCATCGCATAGCCGACCGACAACGTATCAATGGCTTCGGCAAACTTCTTCTCGGCCAATTGCAGGCGCGCCTGCAGAGCGACGTACCCGCTCATACGGCGCATGTCTTGCACTTCCGGCAGCAGAATCGAGTACGGCATCTGCTCATGGAGCGGCAATTCCCAATCGCAACTCTCGAGACGAGCCGCCAAGCGCAGCAAATCGATCGTGGTCGTAAGGCCGGACTCCGTCACTTCCTTCCGAGTTTCCGATTTGGAGAACTCGGAGGCTGGAAGATCGAGCCATTTGGCGACCTTTGTATCGAACTCAGGATTGGGCGGACGATGAATTATCGCTTTGCCGTAACGCGGCGCAGCGTTGCCCGAGCGGCAATCAATGAATTTCGGCAGCAACTGGTACTTCAGCGCCGGCCGCGGTTCGACGGCCGAGGTAATCACCAGTTGTTGCGGCTTCTCCTTGTCGGCCGGTTCCGCCGCTGCCGCGCCGGCAACGAGCCTACAGAAGCAACAAACCGCGAGCGCACAACGCAGAAACATGTCGAACCTCATAAAGGCGGTAGGCGAGCGAAATGAAGGAGTTCCGAAACTCAGTTAAGCAAGTCGTTCAACAGGGCTCGCTGCGACGACGACTCAGGAAGCAGCGCAGCCGAGCGGGTTGTCGAGCTGAGCGCAACTCGATCGACGTCGAGCTGCTCGCGAAGCCGCAGGTACGAATCGGGCGATGCCAAGGCTTCGGCGGTTGCCGAACGACCCGCACTCGCCACAAGCTCCGCGGCAGAATCAGTCGGGGCCACGACGACCGGCGGAATCGACGAAGGCGCCGTCGCACGGCCAAGCCACAAAGAGCCTGCGGCGACGAACATCAACACGGCCGGCCGAAGTGCGCCCCGTAGCGATTGCGCAGGGGCGGTCACCGCCGCCGCCCGTCCGGCGTCGTACATCAGGCGATCGCGATCAAGGCCCGAGGCCGGCTCAAGCGCGGCAAGCCTGCGCGGCGAAGGCTTGCAGGTCGGGCGTCAGTTCGTGTTCCGACATGGTCGCTCCAATCGGTTGCGAAGTTGTTCGAGCCCCTCGCGATAGCGACGATGGGCCGTACTGCTGGAAATTCCGACGAGGCCGGCGATCTGATCGAACGTCAGACCGCCCCACAGGTGCGCCGTGACGATCTCGCGCAGTTCGCCTTCGAGTTGCGAGAGCGCTTCGGTCGCGGCGGCGGCATCCAGTCGAGCATCGTCGTTCGGCTGAAACCAATCAGGCCGAACGACCGCGGCCGATTGCTCTCGGCGACGTCGCCGCAGCCACGAACGGCGCGAGGAAATCGAGCCGTTGCGTACCGCGCGATAGAGCCATGCCGGCGGATCGTCGGGCACGTTGATCTGCTGCGCCAATTGCACGAACGCCTCCTGCACGATGTCGTCGACCGAAGCTCGACCGCCGGTTTCACACCATTGCCGGGCAAAAAGGGCCAACGGACCCGCATAGCGAGCCACGAGCGACGCCAATATGTCGACGGCGATAGGCATACGAGTCGAAAAGGTTGCCACGGACCCACGGCAGGGGAATCTCGCCCCCACATCTTAAATGACGCCGCCGGCGGCGGTTCATCCCGCAGATCGTGAGATTTTTTTGCTCGCACGTGCCGGGTTGTCGACGGGCCGTACAATTGCTACTTTCCCGGCCGGTTCCCCGATTCCGCTCATTTTCGGCTGATCGCTCCGATGCTTCGCATTCATAACCCGCGTCTGCTCGACTATCTCCGCCACCGCTATTCGCTCGACGACGTCCGTCGGCTGACGACCTTCCTGCGAGAAGCCGGCACGTTTCACTTTCCGGCCTTGGCCAGCGGCCTGCATCCGGCGGCGCATGTCTCGCACGACGATCCTTCGGGCTATGCCAGCGTGTGGGTTCGCGACAACGCCCATGTGGCGCATGCCCACTGGGGCGACGGTCGACCGCAAGAAGCGGCTGCGGTCGTCGGCGGGCTGACGAAGTTTCTTGCGACGCAACATGCTCGCATCACGGCCGTGCTCGAAGGGAAGGTCGATGCGAGCGATCCGATGGACCGGCCGCACATCCGTTTCGACGGTCACAAGGTCGCCGAAATCGACGAGCGTTGGGCCCACGCGCAAAACGACGCGCTCGGCTATTACCTTTGGATCGCCGCGCGCTTGGCGGCCGAAGGCGTTTTGCCTATCGACGACACTCTGCGAGAAACGCTGGCTGGCACGGCGTTCTTCTTGGAGAAGATCGAATACTGGCGCGATGAAGACAGCGGCCACTGGGAAGAAACCCGCAAGCGCAGTGCTTCGAGCATCGGCACCGCGCTCGCCGGACTGACTGCGCTCGATAAGCTGTACGACTCGCCGCTCATCAAGGGCGAGCTTTCGTTCGGCGACCGACCGCTGAAGCGGGCTCAGTTGCATAACCTCGTGGCCCGCGGGCGCGAGACGTTGCTCGAACATCTGCCGCACGAATGCTTGGATCCCGATCCGACGAAGCGGCGTGAAGCGGATGCCGCTCTATTGTTCCTGATCTATCCGCTGGAGATCGTCGACGGTGCGACGGCCGACGCCATCATCGAAGTCGTGCTGCGCGACCTGATCGGCGACGTGGGCATTCGCCGCTATCGAGGCGACTCGTATTGGTGCGCCGATTACAAAACGAAACTTGCCGCCGAAGCCCGTTCGGCCGATTACAGCGACGACCTCAGCGGCCGCGACGCACTGCTACGCGAAGGGGAAGAGGCGCAATGGTGCATCTTCGACCCGATCATCTCGGCCGCCTACGGTCGACGGTATCAACAAACCGGCGCGATCGACGACCTGCGCCGCCAGACGGAATTTTTGAATCGTTCGCTCGCCCATCTGACGAGCGACGACTCGCGCTTCGGCGGGTTGAAATGCCCCGAATCGTATTACCTAGAGAACGGTCGCTACATGCCGGTCGACCAAACGCCGCTGCTCTGGACGCAAGGCAACCTGCTGATGGCCATGCGGATGATGGAGCAGAGCTTGGCGAAGTAGCGATCGCCGCGACGAACTAGATGCGCAAGTTCTCCAGCGACACCACCGTGCCGCGTTCGACCGACTCGGCGGCCGCGTTGCACATGCCGACCGACCAACGGCCGTCGAGCGCCGTGGCTCGCGGCGTGCGGCCGGTTCGGACCACGTCGACCATCATCGCCATCTCGTCTTCCAGCTCGAACACTTCGCCGCTGTTGCGCTCGATGTGAACATCGTGCACGGTCTCGCCGTCGAAGTGCTTCAGGAAGTGCGTCGGGTGCAACGTCCGATCGAGGGCTCCGCTCCAGCCGGCCCACACGGCCCCCTTCGTTCCCGTTATCTTCACGGTCTGATGGTGCTCAAACGCGGCTAACGTCTGCGTCACCACGGCGTAAGCACCTTGCGGAAAATGCATGATCGCCGAGAAGTTGTCTTGCAGCTCGGGGTGATCCGGCTGCCGCGAATTGGCCCGCGCATAGACGTGCGTCGGCTCGCCGGCGGCCGCCAGATACCAGCGGGCCAAATCGAAGAAATGGATCGGCTCTTCGAGAATCCAGTTCCCCACCCGACTGATGTCGTACCGCCAACCGCCGGCTCCCAAACGGTACGGCTTCCGCGAAAGCTCCACCAGCGCGTAAAGCGGCGTGCCGACGCCGCCGGCGTCGATGATCTCCTTAACCTTTCCCCAAAGGCTCGACATCCGCAACTCGTGCCCGATGGCGATCGTCTTGCCGGCCCGATCGGCGGCGGCGCGGAGTTGGTCGCACTCGGCGACGCTGACGGCCATCGGCTTTTCAAGCAACAGATGCTTACCGCTCGCGAGCACGGCACAACCGATCTCGCAGTGCAAATAGCTCGGCGTGACAACGTCGACGACGTCTAAATCGTTGCGCACGAGCAACTCGCGATAGTCGCCGACGATCTCTACGCCTGGATGCGCCGCACGCGCCGCGGTTTGCGATTCGGCCGACCGTGCGGCAATCGCCACGAGCTCGGCGCCGGCCGTCTTCGCAATCGCCCCGGCATGAAATGCGCCCCAAGCTCCATAACCAATCAACCCAAACCGAACCTTACTCACGAGTCGTTCCTTGTTCTTCGCGATTCTCAGAGAGGGGGATGGGGGGATAGGAGGAGATGTTGGGGATGGAAGTAGGGAAGTTTGCAGAAACTCTTTGAGTGTCGTTCAATTCGTCGAGCGACATCAACAGCGAGCCGGGAGCGTCAGCGACCGGAGTCTTAAAACTCTTTCGCCTTCATGCCCATTATCTCCTCCGCATCCCCCTATCCCCTTCGCATTCTTAACGGCCGCTGGAGAGCTTGAGCATCCACACTTCGCGGCTTCTTACGGCCGGGCGAATTTCACCGCTCGCAGTCACATAGCCGCCGTGCCATTTCACGATCGGCGTGGCGACCGGAACGAACGGCGCTTCGCCGATACGTTCCCATTTGTCGGCCGCGGTGTCGTATGTGTAGACGCTTTTCGGAAAGCCGGGATGCGCTTGCGGCGGACGATGTCCGAGGCGCGAGCCGTCGTCGCCGCCGAAGACGATGATCTTCGTGCCGTCGACGACTGCGGGCGTCGGCGCGGCGACGATACCCGTCGGGGCGGAAGCAATCTTCTTCCAACCCTGGCCCGGCGTGTAGCAGTACGAATCGTTCTGATAGGCCCGCACGGATTTGCGTTCGGGTCCGGGCCAAAGATCAGTGCCGCCCGACATATAAAACTTCCCGTCGACCGCCGCGGTCACCGCCAGCATGCGAGCGTTGCCCGGCCACGGCTCCAAGACTTGCCAACCCGCGTCGAGATTCTTTAGGTCGAGCGACCAAAACGTCCGCATCGTGCGAATGTGATCCGGCTTGGCGAGTCCGCCGGCCACGTAAATCACGCTGCCGATTTGGGCTCCGCTCATGTACGCGTTCGGCGCGGGAAGGTTCGGCAGATCGCGCGTCGTCAGTTTGTCACCGTCGAGACCGAGCAGAAAGACGTCGGTCAGATGCTCGGTCGCCGTCGCGCCGCCGATGCACAAAATGCCTTCGTCCGTCGAGATCGATACGCCGTACCCCACGGCCCGCGCTTCCGGAAGTTTACCGATCTTCCGCCACTCGCTCTTGGGATCGTCGAGCACGAAGGCGTCGTGATACCAACCTTTGATGCCGCCGTCCCAAACCGGCTTGTCGGGGAAGTTCGTGCCGCCGTAGAGCACAAGCTTGCTCTGGATCGTGCCGACGAACTGGCCCGCGAACCCGCGCGGGTCGTTGAGATCGGGCAGACGTTGCCATTCTACAGATTGATTTTCCGAACCATATCGACAGATCACCACGTCCGTGCTCTCCAATTTAAGGACCTTCGCGCCAATCGAACTGCCGCATTAGAGTTCTCTCAAGCATTTCCGTGAACTCGCGGCGTTCTTCGTCTGTTCGAAAATGAGTAGCCGTCTTCGCGGCACGAATTCGCTGGATTAGCTCGGCAACTCCGCTTTCGAAATCCTTCAACTTAGCCGTGTTATCCGCTAACGTCTTCTGAATCTCCGGAGACAATCGCACGCTCACGATGTACGGCTGTTCGCCGGCCGTCCAATGGCCGTACGTCGTCGTTACCACCGTGCCGTCGGGTAGGACTTCGGCCGGCGGATACGCGCAATCGGCCCCCTTCGTGTTGTCCATCAATCGCAGCCGGCAAAGCCCTTCCGTTCCCTTGACCAAGTCGTCGTACGTGCCGACCCACGCGACCCAGTCCCCTTGCGTCGGGCTTCCCTTCAGCGTGTCACGGTACGTGATGAAGAGCTTGCCGTCTTTGAGATACGCGCACGTGTGACGGTCGCCGGTGAGCGCGGCCGGCACTTCGCGGGGCGTCGTCCAAGTGGCTCCTTCGTCGTCGGAGAAGATGATGAACGACCGCATCGTCCGCGAGTTTTCCCGCAACAGCACCGCGAGTTGCTTGCCGTCGGGAGACCGCACCATTCCCGGCTCGCAGAGATGGGCCGATTCGTGCGTGGCGATCGGCGTCGGCTTGCTCCAGGTGAGCCCGCCGTCGGACGAGGTGATTTTGTAAACCACGAACTTCGGCTTCGTTCCCTTCGGCGGTTTGGTCGCCGTCAGGTAACGGCCGTCGTCGTGAAACAGGGCCATGTAGTCGCCGTTCGCCAGTCGCGTGCAACTCGCGCAGGCCACGATGCCGCCGTAGTCGCCGATCGGTTCGAGTTCGCTCCAAGTCGCACCGTCGTCTTCGCTCACCGCTTGGCGAATCGGGTACAAGCCCGAGAACATAATCAGCCGCTTCTTGCCGGCCTTATCCACCGTGCGATAAAGCGTCGGCACCTCCATGCTCGTGGCCCAAGTCGACGGCACCGGCAAACGTTCGCTCCAGGTCAGCCCGCCGTCGGTGCTGCGCTTCATCACGATGCCGCCCCGGCCGTGCCCTTTCGGGTAGACGATGAGCATCGTCTTGCCGTCTTCGAGCAACACCGTCGTAGGGTGCCCGAGATACTGCCCGGCCTCGCGATCGACGGTGACCTGCAACTCTTGGCGGGCTGCAAGATCGAACTGTGGAATCGAAAACGGCGACGCCGCCGGCGGCGTCGATTTCTCCTGAGCCGCGGCAAGCGCGGGCACCAGTCCGACGATCAACGCCCCCACCCACCAAATGCGGTGCCGCATGACATCCTTCTCCCGTATGATTCACATTCAACGCGACCACGCCACACTAGCCTCGCCGCGCAAGCGAGGGAGTACACGCATTTTTCAACAACAGAGAACTCGGAGATCCCGGGGAAATCGGCTCGTAGCTTCTCTTCGGGATCTCCGAGTTCTCTGTTGTAAATCCCCTCGCTTGCGCGGCGGGGCTAGTATGCAATGGCACGACCGCTGCTAATGTCGGTCGGCCGGAGAGCAAACGCAAGACTTCGAGACACATAATGACCGCGATGGATTTGACGATTCTCTGTCTTACGGCGGCAGTCGGCGCGGGCATCAACGCCGTCGCCGGCGGCGGGACGTTGCTCACGTTTCCCGCGCTCATCGGGATTCTCTCGAAGCATTACGAGCCCGACGTCGCCAAGGTCTGGGCCAACGGCACCAGCACCGTGGCCCTGTTTCCGGCGACTCTCGCCGCTTCGTGGGGGCTGCGTCGCGAGTTCGTCGTCTACGGTCACTGGGCGAAGAAACTCATCCCGCCGAGCATCGTCGGCGGCGTCCTCGGCACGCTCTTGGTCACCGAGTTCCCTGAAAAAGTGTTCGCCGCGCTGGTACCGTATCTCATTCTCATGGCGGCGTCGCTCTTCGCGCTGCAGCCGGTCATCGCGCGAACGATGGGCATCGGTAAAGCTCACGAGGAACCGCACGGCCGGACCGTCGTCGGCGTGTTCATCTTCCAATTCATCGTCGGCATTTACGGCGGCTACTTCGGCGCAGGTATCGGCATTCTGATGCTCTCGGCCTTGGCGATGATGGGCATGAGCGACATCCACGGCATGAACGCACTCAAAGGCCTGCTGGCCGGCTGCGTCAACGGCGCTTCGGTCGCCGTGTGGCTCGTGCGCGGCAAGATCGAATGGCGGCTTGCCGTTCCCATGGCGATCGCCGGCTGCATCGGCGCGTTCCTCGCCGCCACCTATTCGCGCAAGCTGCCGAAGCCGCTGATCCGCTGGTTCGTCATCTGCGTCGGGTTCGTCCTGGCCGCGTACTATTTCCTCAGCGGCTAACTCGGCGCGTCGGAAGACGGGCGACCGGAGACGCCCGGTTTCCGCTCCGTGCTTCGCAGCCGCGAAATATGGGGCTCCCGCATCCTGCTAGGAAACGGGTGCGCCACCGGGCGGCCTGACGATCGATTTCTTGAATCAGCTCGTGCTTGCCGTCCATGTAGCGCTCGGCGTCGTCGCGATGCTCGGCGGCTAAACGACGCTTAAGCTCGGAATACTTCTGCGCCCAGTCGTCACGGCGGCGTAAGAAATCGCGAAACGCCAAATGGCGTTCCACCTGCGGCGAGCCGGACAGAAATAGGTGGACGTGATGCGTGCGGACGCCCGCCGCGTCGTCTTTCCGAAAGTAACGCCGGCCCGCGATGCCGAACTCTCCCATCGTTTCGTAGCCGAGCGCTTCCATCGCGCCGGCGCGACGATCGACCTCGTCAAGATCGGCCGCTTCGACCAGCAGGTCGAGGATCGGCTTGGCATAGATCCCCGGAATCGCCGTGCTGCCGATGTGATGCACGGCCGCAACGTCGACGCCCAACGCCGCCGCAACCCGCCCGGCTTCCACGGCAAACATCTCCGCCCACCGCGGATCATGCGGAACAACGGCAACGACCATCGGTATCTGTGCTCCCTCTGACTCAAATTGCTTTATTGGACCGGCGCAATTTGAAGAGTCGTCAGATAGCGAACAAAAATTGAGATGGCGGATCCCTATCTGCGACTACCTGCCGCGTTCCAGCATATCCTTAAGGGCGACCTCTCGCATTTTTGGTCCTAGCAAATACCACTGTGAGTTACTTTCTGTTCTCGTAGCAGCTCGCTGCGCCATATCGGCGTGAACGTTGACAAGCGACGCGAGTGTACCAAGTACGGGAAACAGTCCAGCAATGTTTGCCGTCGTTCCAACTGTTTCGAACGTAGCCTTTGCACGTGCTGCTACCGCTTCCCAGTCCATTGCCTCACGCATTCTTTGAAGAAGGGTTGCCCGGAGCTGCAACGGATCTTCCACGGAAGCAATCGTCTCTCGGAAATCCTGGCTGTACTGAGTGATCTCCTTTGATTGCCGCACCGCGGCAAAGGAGTCGACGCTGTCGCACCTCCAGTCGAATCCGATAACGGGCATAACCGCTTCGGGAAAATGGAGAATCGAAGCGTCTCGGCCCAAGTCATTTAGTTGCTCTGAGGGCCGATTCTGTAGGATTTCCAAAATGCGATTGGCCAAAACCATACCAGCATCGCCGAACACGATGGTCGCGCGATGGCTGGACGCAAGGATCAATTGAGCGACGATCCGACGTACGACTGCATGGAGGTGAGCCTGTGTTATGGGCAACGAACCTTGCTCGATCAAATTAAGAGCAACCGGATCAACTTCCATTTGATCAATTAGTTTGTCGAGATCATCACCATGCGGCCAAAGTTTGACAGGCATCTTCACTCGCAAATCGGAGTGATAATATACGCCGTCTTTCTCATAACTTTTTCGATCAGGGAGATACTCGTCTGCGGGAGCAAGCAGGATCGTATCAAACAGGGCTCCGATGTTCGCAGCTCGAATTTGCTGCTCCATCGGCGAGAGCGTATAAAGGGCCTCGTAATACAGATTACCCGTTTCAGAGATTGGTCCGTGCGGATTGAGCCGGCTGAACATGTAATGCATGCCGTTATCGTACGGAAACCCAAGCACAGCTTCAGAAGTAATGTTCATCTCGAAATCTTATTGAAAACGGCAAAAATGCGTGATGCGCGATCGATAGCCGAGAATCTGGAACAGGATTGGATTTTCTAGGGAACAGCGTGTCCGATTCGCGGCGGTCGAACGGAGATTATCCGCCTAGGACATAAGCTATTCGTCGGCCAACAAACAATATTTGCACTTGGCGAATATTTCCCTCACCGACAACTTGCCGCTAGTCCGTCAATTTGCGGTCGTCGTGGTGCGGGCATTGCGATGAATTCAGGCGAGTGTCGCCAATCTGGGGCGGCAGACGCCGGCAACGGTTGGCGCAACGCACTGTTTCAAATCGAGCACATGTGCCTCGATAGCACGAAAATGCGGCGTTGACTGCGGGCACAACTTTTTCACGGGCAGCAAGTCGGTCGCTATCGATATGCGTCCGCTGGAGAGTGAAGGAGCCACTAGGGGGCGGTCAACACGGACGGGCCTCGCCGGCCAGCGTATAATCTCTCTTTAGCGGCCGTCGCGAAGCGTGCTAACCCTCGTCAGCGTCGCCGGTTGCGGCGATCTCGTAAGTCCGTCCTGCAAGACTCCGGGGCCGTCGGCAACTATCTGTCCCGGCGGCGCGGGGGCCTGGCGTCGCCGAGAAAGGGATTCGATGGGACAACCTGCGGTAAAACCGTCGATCGACTGGTCGGCCGAGCTTGCGCCACGAACGGTGGTTGCGGTGCGTCGTGCTGGCCCGACTCGGCGAACGCCAGGGGGTCGACGAAGTTTTGCAGGAAGTGTCGCTGGCCGCGGTTCGGCAGAAGGCGCCGATCCAAGATCCGACCAAGGTCGGGCCTTGGCTCTATCGCCTCGCCGTCACGCAGTCGCTGTTGCTTCGTCGCAAGCTCGGTCGCAAGCGCAAGCTGGTCGAGCGTTACGCCGAGCAAGTGCGACCCACCGAAGGCAACTCCCGCTTCGACGATCCGCTCGACTGGCTGCTGAGCGAAGAACGACGCCGACTGATTCGCGTGGCGCTGAAGCAACTCGCGCCGCGCGATGCGGAAATTCTGCTGCTCAAGTACGTGGAAGATTGGAACTATCACCAAATTGCCGACCGGCTCGGCATCAGCCATAGCGCGGTCGAAACCCGATTGCACCGAACCCGCGCACGCATGCGTGCGGCTCTGACCGAACTGCAGGTGGTGGAAAGCTAGCGATGAACGAAGAACATCTCACGCCCGAAGATCAAATGCTGTTAGACCGACTGGTCGACGGCGAACTCTCCGAGACCGAGCGGCGCGAAGTGCTGCTCCGGCTCGAACACTCGCCCGACGGTTGGCGGCGCTGCGCCTTGGCGTTTCTCGAAGCGCAGGCCTGGCGCGGCGAAGCGAAGGCTTTCGTCAGCGAACCGACCGTGCCCGCGCCGCGCTATCTGGCCGTCCCCGGCTCGGTGCATCGCGCCGATGCGGGAGCTCGCCGCGGCATGAAGATTTGGCTCCCGCTGGCCACGGCGGCCGGCTTCTTATTGGCGGTCGGCTACTTCAATTGGTTCTCAGCCGCGCCGGGCGTCGATCCCACCGATCCGCAAAACCTGCGGCAACTCGCCAAGGATCGCTCGCCGAGCATGCAAGTCGGCCCTTCGACCGACGGCGGCAACCCGGGCAACTTACAGCTTGTCGTCGCTCCCGGTCCCGGCGGCGACGGCCGCGTCGTGGAAGTGCCGCTGGTGAACGACGACCGAATGCAAGAAACGCTCTTCGGTCCGATGCCTCAACAAATTTCGCCGGAAGTCGAACGGCTCCTGCAACAAAGCGGCAATCAGGTCGTGCGTGAACGTCGGCTCGTGCCGATTCAGTTGCCCGACGGTCGCCGCGTGATCGTGCCGATGGAGCAAGTCGAAATCCGTCCGGTCGGCGGCACGGCGACGTTTCAATAACGACGTTTCCGTAGCCGTGTTTCGGTAGCGACGATTCCGTAGCGGCGTTTCGTTTTCCCATTCCCGTTTCTTTTTCATGGATGTCGGCGGGCCGATCTGCGGCGGTGCGCTTAAAGGAGATGCGACTCATGTCGACGAAGAAAAAGTTTTTGGCGGCGCTCTGGCGCTGGCCGTTCCCACCGCAGGCGTTGCGCTCGGCGACGAGCCGGGGCGCGAAATCCGCGGCGACTTTCCGCGCGGTTTCACGGTGCGATTACCCGAAGGTTTCGTACCCGGCGATCACTGGATCGGCGCCATGTGCGTCCCGGTCGAGCCGGCGCTGCGAGCTCAACTCAATTTGAAAGATCGTGAAGGTCTGGTCGTGGCGCAGATCGTGCCCGATAGCCCCGCGGCCAAAGGCGGGCTGAAGCCGTTCGACGTCGTCACGGCGATCAACGGCGAGTCGATCGACGATCTGCACGACTTGATGAAGGCCGTGAGCGACGCCGGCGAGAAGCCGATCAAGTTCGACGTGATTCGCGGCGGCAAGCAGGAGACGGTCGAAGTGACGCCGGCCAAGCGGCCCGAGCTCGATCGTCTGATTCCGAACATGCCCGCCGGTCGACGCGGCCCCGATGTCGCGGAACTCGAACAGATGCGCGATCACGCGCGGCGCATTCAGGAGCAAATCGAGCAACTCCGCGACCGCTTGCCGGAAAACGACATCAAGCGGATGGAAGAGTGGGTCGAGCAACTGCGGCGCGGCGAGCACCAGCCGTTGCGGATGCAGATGTTCGGGCCGGGCGTGGTCATGCGTAAGTTCGCGCCGCCGCCATTGCCTGCCGGCGTGTCTGTGCGCGTTGAACGGCAAGCCGACGGGCCGACGAAGATTCACGTCGAGCGCGGCGATCAGACGTGGGACGTCACGGAGAAGGACCTCGATAAACTTCCGGACGACCTGCGCCCCTCGATCGACGCGATGCTCGCAGCGCCGCCGGGCGGCGTGACGATCGCCGGCCCCAACGGTGCGGCGGCCGCGGCCGTCGCCGGAGGTTCCGCAGGTCCGGGCGACGTGAAGGTCGAGATTCGCACGGACGACGGGCGCGACATCGTCGTCGATCCGCAAGCCGTGCCCGGCGCGAACCGGCTGAACGAGCAAGTCGACCGGCTGCGCAAGGAAGTGGAAGCGCTGAAGAAGAAAGTAGAAGAACTTCAGAAACTGCGCGACGCCGCGCCCGCGAAGAAGCCGGCGAAAGATCAAGCCTGAGAATCGCTCGCCCCGCGTGATTGACGGCGACGCCGTAATTCGCTCTAAAGCCCAAGGACTCCGCGTCCTTGGGCTTCTTTCTTTTCGTCATCATCCGAAACGCTCGCATGTCCGTCGCTCGCTTGCCGCCGATCATTTACGAAGACGAGCAACTCGTCGCCTTCGACAAACCGGCCGGCCTGCTGACGGTGCCCGACCGATGGGACGCGGACCTCGTGAATCTCATGCAACTCGTGCATGAAGAGCGGGGCGAATCGACGGCCAACGTGCATCGGCTCGATCGCGACACCAGCGGCGTCGTGCTCTGCGCGAAGACGCATGCGGCGCTCGATTGCGCCGACGGCCCAATTCGAAGCCGGCACGCCGGAGAAAACGTACGTCGCCGTCGTGAGCCCGCCGCCGTTGCACGACTCGGGCACGATCGACGCCGCGCTGCTGGCCGACGAGCGCCGGCCGGGTCGGATGCGCGTGCATGTCGACGGCAAGCCTTCGACGACGGAGTATCGCGTCGTGGAAAAGCTCGGCCGACGATTGGCCGTCGTCGAACTGCACCCGCGCACCGGCCGCACGCATCAACTGCGAGTTCATTTGGCGCACATCAAAGCGCCGATCGCATGCGACCCGCTCTACGGCGACGGCCGGCCGGTTTTGCTTTCGCAGCTCAAGCGCAACTACCGCCCGACCGGAACGAGCGAACGCCCATTGCTGGATCGCCTCGCGCTGCACGCCGCGGTGCTGGAGTTCGATCATCCGACGACCGGCGTTCGCACGCGTATTGAAGTCGCCGCAACCCGACGACTTCGAGAAGGCGCTCAAGCAACTGCGCCGCTGGGCTTGAGAACGCCGCGAATCTGCGTTAGCGCGGCTTCGCCACGACTCGGCGGCGAGCAGCGGGGGCCGAGTCGGCATCGCGGCCCGGTTGCGACGATGCGGCCGGCGCGGCATGGCGTCCGTTCCCCGCGGTCGCAACTTGCGCGGCGGGTTGTTTCACCGGTTGCGCGGCCGGCAAAACGGGGAGCGGGAGTTCGTCGTTCTCGGCCACGGTTTGCAGGATCGCGCTCAGGGCGGCTTCACGCGACGGCGGCAACGATTCCTCGCCCGACATTCGTCGACGGAGCCGATCGAGAATCGCGCCGTCGTGCAACGTGAGCGTGATGACGATCGGCCGGTCGGCCGCGATCGATTCCGGCGGCACTTCGAGCGATTGCGGATAGCGACGGCGAACGTCGGCTTCGTTGGGCGTCTCGACCGTGAGCCGTACGAAATCGGGACCGATTTCAGAAACGGTCACCGTCACGCCTTCGGCGATCACGAGCGACTGTCCGACTTTTCGCGATAACACGAGCATGCGCGATTCCCCCGGACGCACAAGGTGCGGCACGCCGCTAGTATACCGGCGACGGCGCGCGTGTCACATATTTTGAAACGATCGTCCGCACGCGATCTCGGGCAGCTAGGGCAAAACGAAGTGGCGCCCCGGTTACCGGGTCTTCGCCTTTGGCTCCGGACCCGGCCGGCCAAGCGACAACTTATTCACCGATGCCGGGCAACACGCGGCCGTCGACCGCCGGAAGTTCCACGCCGAGCACGCGGGCCATCGTCGGCGCGATGTCGACGTTGCGAATCGGGCCGAGCTTCGTTCCTGGTTTCACCCCGGCACCCCACACGATGCACGTGGCTTGCAAATCCGGTTGATCGGGGCGATAGCCGTGCGTGCCGACTTGCGATTCTTTCGCCACGACGACATGGTCGCCGCCGGCCGAATCGGCAAACGCATATTCGCGCTTCGCGGAGAGCCAAAGGTCCGCGCCGCGCGGGTCTTCCGTAAGCGTCGGCTGACCGATCTCCCCGAATTGCTCGGGGGTGTAGACTTTGTCGACGCCGTCGAGGGAGGCGAGTTCGGTCTTGAGTTGAGCGATGAGTTCGCTGCGGCGGGCGTCGTCGTGAATGTACACGCCGCACGCGCCCCCTTCGGAGCGGCAGATCACGGTCTTTTCCGTGACCTTGTCGCCGTCGGCCTTCGCCAGATTGAGTTGCTTGAGCCGCACGTTGGGGCGAATTTCTTTGAGCACGGGGAAGAAGCCGTGATCGCTGCAGATGAAGATCGTCGTCTGTTCGCGGCGGCCGGAGGCGCTCGACGGCATCCAGCAGTTCGCGAATCCGCTCGTCGGCATACGCGACGGCCCAATAGGCGTCGTCGGTGCGCGGGCCGACTTTGTGCTGCATGTGATCCGTTTCAATGATGTGGAGCATCAGCAAGTTCGGCTGATGCTTCTCGACGAGGTTCACGGCCATGCGCGTGTACATCCAATCGCGCGTGCGCCGGCGGCTTTGTCTTTGAACCACGCGGTTTGCCGATCGACGGGAATGCCTTCGGCCCGCAACTCTTCGAGCCAGGAGCGCGTGCCGTACTGGGTCCATTCTTCGGAGGTCCCCATGTCGGGCACGGTGTAGTCGAGCGTCTTGGCGTTGCGCGTGGCGGGCCAGATGATGCCGGCGGTGCGCAGGCCGGCTTGGTGAGCGACGTCGTAGATCGTCGGCACCTTCACGACTTGGTCCTTGTCGAACACCGGATCGAGAATGAGCTGCACGCCGGCTCCCTTGGCGCGGTCGTAGTAGCCGTTGCCGATCACGCCGTGTTTGGCCGGCACGACGCCGGTGACGAGCGTCGTATGGTTGGGCCACGTGACGGTGGGGAACGAGCAGAGCATGCCGTCGGCTCGCGCGCCTTCGGCGGCCATACGGCGCAGCGTCGGCATGTGCGCGCGATGATCGTCGAAGTAGAAGTTCGCGAGGCCGTCTATGCTCACGAGGATGACGCAGCGATCTTTGTGCGGCTCGGCCGAGGCGGGCGACGCGACGACGCAGACAACGATCGCATGACAAATCGCAGATATCCAAGAGCAGCGATGCATGGGCGACTCGCGGAAGGAGTGATAGTGATAAGGCGGGACTTGCGCGGAGCGGCGGCCTCGGCGGGCGTGGGCCTATGATAGAGCCGGCGGTTGCGAGGTTGTAGCGATTGGGCGAAGTTATTCGACTCATCGTGCCATTGGCGTCATCGCCGGGGTGCCACTGGTGGCTTGTCCACCAGTGCCGAACCAAAACGTCGATCCAAAACACTGGTGGACAAGCCACCAGTGGCACACAGACAGCGGCTCGACGGCGGCCCGATTCCTTGTGGCCCCACGAGCCTTGGACTAGCATGGTGGCTTCCGACCTTCCCGCCTTACCACGCCCGCACACCTCCGCGAGCTTCGCCTCCCCGCCATGTCGACCACACCCGCACCCGCTGCGCGCCTGACGGGCACGCAATGGCTGATCTGCGTCATTGCTTCGATCGGTTTCGCGTTCGATATCTACGAGTTGTTGATGCTGCCGCTGATCATTCGGCCGGCGCTCATCGAACTCGGCGGCATTCAACCGGGCACGCCGGAGTTTACGCACTGGTTCAGCTTGCTCTTCTACGTACCGGCCGTGGCCGGCGGCGTCTTCGGCCTGTTGGGCGGCTACATGACCGACCGACTCGGCCGACGCGCGGTGCTGACGTGGAGTATTTTGCTCTACGCGTTTGCGGCGTTCGCGGCCGGCTTTGCGACCAGCTTGCCGATGCTGCTCTTCTTCCGCTGCTTGGTGTTCATCGGCGTGTGCGTGGAGTTCGTCGCTGCCGTGGCGTGGCTCGCCGAGCTATTCGACAACCCGCACCAGCGCGAAAAGGTGCTGGGCTTCACGCAGGCGTTCTCGTCCATCGGCGGTTTGCTCGTGGCCGTGGCCAACGGGTTGGCCATCTCTTGGGCGGCGCAAGGCAAGTTGCCTTCGATTCAACTGCCGGAGTTTCTCTCGTTTCTCGGCAGCGTGAAAGATCCGCATGCCCCGTGGCGTTACACGCTGATGTCGGGCCTCATCCCGGCGATTCCGCTGATTGTGATTCGTCCGTTCTTGCCGGAGTCGCCGTCGTGGAAGCGGAAGCGCAGAAAGCGGCACGTTGCGTCGCCCGAGCATCGGCGAACTCTTCTCGCCGAAGCTGCGCCGCACGACGATCATCACGACGATCATGTTCACGTGCAGCTTTGCCGCGGCTTTCGGCGCCATTCAACAGATGCCGCAAATCGTGCCCGGCCTGCCGCAAGTGCAAGCCGAGATCAAAGAGGCGATGGGCAAGCCGCTGCCGGAGCCGGTGGTGAAGCGCGTGACGGACGCCGTGAAGGCCAAGGGAGGCGACGATGCCGCCGTGGCCGCGGCTTTGGCGGCCGAAAAGGCGAAAATCCCCGGTCAGACGATTCAGGCCAACGCTTCGAGCGCGACGAAGGTGCAGGAAATCGGCGGCATGTTCGGCCGCATCGCGCTGGCATTTTTGGTCGTGTATATCGCAAGCCGGCGTAAGCTTCTTCGCGTGTTCTTGATCCCCGGCCTCGTGCTGATGCCGGTGATCTTCGCTTGGGCCGCCGTGACGAGCCTCGACTACTTGTACTACGGCATCTTCGTGGCCGGGTTCCTGACCGTCGCTCAGTTCAGCTTCTGGGGCAATTACCTGCCGCACGTGTATCCGGTTCACTTGCGCGGCACCGGGGAAAGCTTTGCGGCGAATATCGGCGGCCGGTTGATCGGCACCAGTTTCGCCGCGCTGACGCAGGTCATTGCGACGGCGCTGGTGGCCATTGATCCGGCGACCGGCAAACCGAATCCCGTGAGCGCCGCCCACATGACGGCCTACGTCGCGGCAGGCGTGGCGTTCGCCGTGTACCTGATCAACTTCATCGCCTCCTTCTGGCTCCCCGAGCCGAAGGAAGGGGAGTTTGACGAGTAGTCGTTCGTCTTCGCGCTTCGTGGTCGTTCGAGTCTTTCTAATTCAGTTCGAGGTTTGACAGATGGCCGCGACGACGAAGCCCGCTCCCGTTTCACCGCCGAGCGAATCTCAAGGAACGTCGAGCGGCGCTTGGATGGCGCTCATCGCGGCGCTGCTCGGCTGGCTCTTCGACGGCGCAGAAATGGGCGTGTTCTCCATGGTCGGCCGCGCGGCCGTGCAAGACATGCTCGGCTTCGGCGCCGCTCCGTCGCCCGAACAAGAGCAACAGATCGGCTTCTACTTCGGCATCATCATCGCCGTGTTCTTGGTCGGCGCGGCCACCGGCGGCGTGGTGTTCGGTTGGTTGGGCGATCGCGTCGGTCGGGTGCGCGCGATGAGCTTGAGCGTATTGACGTACGCCGTCTTTACCGGCCTCTGCGGTTTCGCTCAAACGCCGTTGCAACTCGGCATCCTCCGCTTCATCGCTTCTCTTGGCATGGGGGGCGAATGGGCGCTCGGCGTGGCGCTGGTGATGGAAGTGTGGCCGAATCGGTCGCGAGCTTTTATGGCCGGGCTCATCGGCGCGGCGGCGAACGTCGGGTATCTGCTCGTCGGCGTCATCGGCATGGGACTCGGCGCGATTTTGCATCGCTTCGAAGAATGGTTGCCGATGGTCGGCTTCAGCCAGGAAATGACGGCGCAACTCGTCGCCTTCAAGGGTTGGCGATTGCTGATGATCATGGGCACGCTGCCGGCCGTGCTGACGTTTTTCTTCCGCATTTTCGTGCCCGAGTCGCACAAGTGGGAAGAAGAGAAGGCGAAAGGCGGCACGTCGAATTGGGCCTCGTACGATCTCTTCGGCGTGCTGATCGGCGCCATGGGGCCGGGCTTGATCGTTTTCGTCTGGGGAACGCCCGGGTATTCGCAATCGATCCGCGTGGCGGGGACAATCGCCGGAATCGCGCTGGCGATCGTCGGGTACACGTTTCCCGTCTACCGCTATCTACAGCGCACGATCGCGGCGCATACCGGGGCCGTGAGTTCGCCGTGGCCGACGATTCGCAAAATGATGCTCGGTGCGATGCTCAGCGGCGTCGCGTTGCTCGGCACGTGGGGCAGCACGCAATGGGCGCCCACGTGGGCCGGTCAACTGACGCAAGGTACTAATGCTTCATACCCTCGTGAATGGACGCAAATCTGGCTGGCCGCGGGAGCCGTGATCGGCACGATCCTCGCAGCCATGTGCGGCGACTGGTTCGGCCGGCGGATCACGTATTGCGTCATGTGCGTGCTCTCCATGGGCACGGCCGTGTACTTCTTTCAATCGCACAACGCCTACGGTACGTCATTCCTCGTCTGGTCGTTCTTGGCCGGCATAACGACGGCCTCGTTCTACGGCTGGCTGCCGCTGTATTTGCCGGAGCTTTTCGCAACCCGCGTCCGTGCGACGGGGCAGGGCTTCTCGTTCAACTTCGGCCGCATCATCGCCGCCGTCGGCAACTTGCAGATGGGAGCGCTGCTGACCACGACGTTCGTGAAAGAGCACGAAACGATGGCCGGCCTCAAAGGCGGCTATCCCGTGATCTGCAGCCTCGTCAGCGGCATCTACATCTTCGGCATGCTCATCATCTGGCTCGCCCCGGAAACAAAGGGCAAACCGCTGCCGGAGTAGAGCTGCCGCCGCGATTGATCGCACGCGACATTTAAACGGTACTTGGTGCAACGCTTAAATCGTATTTGGTACTGAGTACTTAGTACTAAGTACGGCCGGGCAGTCAGTTGCATCGGTAAGCGTAAAACTACCTCTCTCTTCGGAACCCTTCCATGTCCGGCGTGCGGGCCTTTACGGAACTGCACTGTTGGCAGCGGGCCCGAATCTGGTCGAAAGACATCTTTCGCGAAACTCGTGAGTCGGCGTTTCGGCAAGACGTCCGGCTCGTCACGCAGATCAACGACTCGTCCGAATCCGTAATGTCGAACATCGCCGAAGGTTTCGGCCGCGGCACGCAAGCGGAATTCATCCTCTTCCTCGGCTACGCGATCGGTAGTCTCGATGAAACGAAATCGCACCTCTGTGCGGCGTACGATCGCGAGTATCTCGCCAAGCCGCGTTTCGGAGAGTTGTTTCGCGAAGGAACGGAGATTCGCAAACTCACCGTCGCTCTGATTCGCAGCATGATCTTGCCGCGCGGCGGCGTAAAGACGCTCGGAAAGCGCACAAGCTGGTCGAACGAAGTGTGGGAGATTTACGAACGGCTCGTCGGCAAACCGCGGCCGGAAAAATTCGGCGGACCGAGTGAGAACGGCGAGGCGCCGGCCGGCGAACCTGACGACGAACCAAGTTAGCCGCCACGCCAAACCGAACTCCACACCGAGTACCGAGTACTAAGTACCTCAAGTACCTTGTACTCGGTACTACGTACTTGGTACTGAGTACGAAACATCTCGGCGCTTCGGCTACGGTCGCCAATGCCGCGCTGCGCGTGGACCCGCGAAAAACTCCGACCGCCGTCCGCGTTACTTCCCGCAGTAGTCGATGATCGTCGCGATTTCCGTCTTCAGGTTCTTCCGGCTCACGATCCGGTCGACGAACCCGTGGGCCAGGAGGAATTCGCTCGTCTGGAACCCCTTGGGAAGTTCCATCCGCAGCGTCGCCTGAATCGTGCGCGGGCCGGCGAAGCCGATGAGCGCTTTCGGTTCGGCCAAGATAAAATCGCCGAGCGAGGCGAAGCTCGCCGCCACGCCGCCCATCGTCGGGTTCGTCAGCACGCTGATAAAAAGCCCGCCTTCTTGATCGTAGCGAGCCAACGCGGCGCTGACTTTCGCCATTTGCATCAAGGACAAGATGCCTTCGTGCATCCGTGCGCCGCCGCCCGAACCGCTCACGATGATCAGCGGCAGCTTCTGCTGCGTGGCCCGTTCGCAAAGCCGCGTCAACTTTTCGCCGACGACGCTTCCCATGCTTCCCATGATGAACGCGCTATCCGTCACTCCCACGGCCACGCGACGAGCGCGAATCATACCCGTGCCGGTGAGCGCCGCGTCGCGCATGCCCGTGCGGGCTTGCTCCGCCTTGAGTCGTTCCGCATACGGCTTGCTGTCGGCGAAGCCCAGCGGATCGCCGGGCATCAATTCGGCATCCCACTCTTCAAACGTGCCGTCGTCGAGCAGCTGGTTCAGCCGCTCGCGAGCGCCGACCGTCCAGTGGTATTCGCATTCCGGGCAGACGCCGAGCATCTCCTCGGCCTGCTTGCGAAAGATGGTTTGCTTGCAGCCCGGGCAACGTTTCCAGAGCCCTTCGGGTACGCCGCGTTTGGCACGGGGCTTTTCAGCTTCGGCCGCGACGGCCGGTTGCGCATCGTTCCCTGTCGACATTCCGGGCAACTTCCTTCTGGGCAAAAGTGCGAGCAACGGCCGCGGTGTTCCGAGCGCGTGCAATCTGTCACGCGGCGGGCAAACCGGGGCCGGCGGGTTTTCCGAGCCGATCGATTATAGTCCGTCGACCGCGAGTTTGTGAGCCTGCACCGTCACGCCGGCCGGGGCATGGCCGTTCGTTTCGGCCTTCAAGACCGGCTTGCCGCCGGGAGCGTCGACGGCAATCACGCCCCAGCGACCGTGTTCGCAGTTGGCCTGCCACAGGTCGCCCAGCTCGCTTTGCCCCAGGTATTCGCGGACCACGCTGGCCAGCGGCTCCGGCACGACCAGCCCGACCACGCCCCCTTTGTGCTTCTTAAGCACCTTCGTCAGGGCCCCTTCCACACGTTGCCGGGCGCTTTCGATGGTCTCCCCTTCGGGCGGACAGACGCTTTCCGGCTGTTCCTGCCATTGCCGATAGACTTTCGGCTGCTTTTGCTTCACTTCGTCGATCAACAGCCCCTGCCAGAGGCCGTGGTCGAGGTTTTCCAGGTTTTCGAGCTTCTTAACCTTCACGCCCAGAGTCTTGCCGATGGCCTCGGCGCTCTGCAGGGCGGACGAACAGCAGGACGTATAGATCACCTCGAGGCCCAAATCTTGAACCTCGCGGCTGATCCGCTCGACCTCGGCACGTCCTTCATCACATAACGGGATATCCAAATCGCCGTGAATACGCCCTTGCAGCTCGTAATCGGTAGCGCCGGGCAAAATAAGAACGACTTGCGACATGGCTCGATGGGTTAGGAGACCTGCGGCGGCGCACATGTGTGCCGGCGCAAAACACTCTCAGGGGCAAACGTCGGCGAAGGCCCGACGCAAAGAAGCGGCTTCAATCGCGGCGGGCGGCCGAATGCCGAAGGCCCGCCGGTATGCATATGCAAACAGCCCTGTTGGGGCCGGCTCGCAAGATGACCGAGGAAACTCAAACCGCGCGGCTCGACCGAGGAATTAAGGCCGCTGCCGCACTCTTAACGGAAGACTTATTCTATCAGCGGCGACGGGCGGCGTCAGCGCAGCACTGCGGTAAGCCGCAAACCCAAACACCGTCGTGAGTTAACGGCGATGCCGGCGTGGAAAACAAGTCACCGCAACCCCCGGGCGGGCTACTTCTTTTCCAGCGCCCGAGCGTTTTCAGCCAGTCGCCGGCGCGGGCCGGCCAGCTCGAAACCAGATGCTCGCTCGGGCGCAGGCCGTAGCCGTGCCCGCCGGTCGGATACAGGTGCATCTCCGCCTTCACCTTGGCTTCCTTCAAAGCCAAGTAATAGAAGAGCCCGCACTCCACGCGCACCCCGTCGTCTTCCGTCATGGCGATAAACGTCGGCGGCGTCTCCTTCGACACCGGCAGCTCGGCCGCCAGCTTGTTCTCCTTGTCGACCAAGTACGCCGGATAGATCAACACGGCGAAATCGGGCCGGCAGCTCACGTCGTCGGCCGCGTCGACCTTCGCGTAGGTCCGTTTGGCATAGTTGTTCGAAGCCGTGGCCGCCAAGTGCCCGCCGGCCGAGAAGCCGAGAATACCGATCCTTGCCGGATCGATCCCCCATTCGCTCGCCCGATGCCGCACCATGCCGATGGCCCGCTGCGCATCTTCGAGCATCGGCGCATGGCGTTCGCGATCCGGCCGCTTCGGCACGCGATACTTCAGCACGATCCCCGTGACGCCGATGGAATTGAGCCACTCGGCGACCTCTGTCCCTTCCTTATTGAAGGCCAAAATGTTGTAGCCGCCGCCCGGGCAGATAATCACCGCCGCCCCCGTGGCTTTGTCTTTCGGCGCCGGGAACACGGTGATCGTCGGGCTGGATACGTTCCCGATGCGGATCGTCGTATCGTTCGGCCGACCAGGTTGCGCCGCTTCCGGCGGCAGCTCGGCTGTCTCCCCCGGCGCCTTGCCCGCCCACAACGGAATCTCATTCGTCTCCGCGGCCGACAGGCCGACGACCGACGATAAACACCAAGCTCCCGCCAACGCAGCCACGAAGAAAGCCGAGCGACGCATAAGACGATCCAAGTTTGCAGGGTGCGAAATCAAGCCGGGCGACGGTCGCCCGAAGTGCGGCGTCAGTTTATCCTGGCGACGAACACATTGCACGCCGCGACCGACAGTCACCCTGAAACCCCGAACTCCGCACCTACTCCTCATGCCCAATCCTTGGACCGGCCGCGGTAACCCCTATACGCGACAAGAAGTTCGTGACCGTTTGCAAGCCGCACTCGATCGCGGCGAGCCGATCATCGCCGCCGGAGCCGGCACCGGCATCTCGGCGAAGTTCATCGAGCGCGGCGGGGCCGATCTGATCATCGTCTACAACTCCGGCCGCTACCGCATGGCCGGCCACGGCTCGACCGCCGGGCTCATGTCATACGGCGACGCCAACGCCGTGGCGATGGAAATCGGCGAACATGAAGTGCTGCCGGTCGTCGAAGAGGTGCCGGTCATCTGCGGCGTGCACGCCAGCGATCCGCGCCGCCGCATGTGGCACTGGCTCTTGCAAGTGAAAGACATGGGCTTCTCCGGCGTAAACAATTTCCCGACGCACACGATCGTCGACGGCAACTTCCGCCAGATTCTCGAAGAGACCGGCATGAGCGTGCGGAAGGAGTTCGAGATGATCGCGCTGGTGCGAAGATGGACCTGTTCACGATCGTCTACGTCGCCACGCCGGAAGAATCACGGTCCATGGCCGAAGCCGGCGCGGATGCGATCATCGCCCACGTCGGCACCACGATCGGCGGCAGCATCGGCGTGACCGGCGCGGCCTGCACGATGGACGATGCCGTGCGGAAGACGCAGGCCGTGATCGACGCAGCCCGCGCGGTACGCAACGACGTCTACTACCTCTGCCACGGCGGCCCGATCGCCACTCCAGAAGATGCGCAAGAAGTCATGAGCCGCACTGATTGCATCGGCTTCGTCGGCGCATCGAGCTTGGAGCGCATGGCCGTGGAACAACCGCTGGTGGAGATCACGCAGAAGTTCAAAGGCATCCGCAAGGAATAGCCGTTTCAAGCACACTTGCTTAGCGACGTTGCTCCGTCGAGTTCCGCGGCGTAGATTGGAAGACATGTCCCACGAACTTTCGCCGCAAAGCGAATCGTATCTCCATCAAGTCGTCGCCGGCGGTCTCTATCCTTCCAAGGATGCGGCGTTGGAAGCGGCCGTCGCCGCATTGCGCGAACAAAACGCGAACATTCCGCCGGTTCCGGACGATCACGTCGCCGCCGTTGAAGAAGCTCTTGCCGATCTTGAAGCCGGCGTCGAAGAGAAGTTCACGGTCGAAGATTGGCAGTCGTTACGCGAGGTTATTCGGTCGGCCGCGTCGCGAGGGGCGAAAGCCTAAGCGATGCGGGAAGTACGGCGATCGAAGCAAACGATTCGTGATCTCGCCGCCATCTTGTCGTACATCGCAACCGACAACGCCCCGGCCGCCGAACGTTGGCTGGAAACGATCGAAGAACTGTTTGTTCTCATGGCGTCTCACCCCGGAATGGGCGAAGTCGTTTCGACGCCCAGGCTCGGCAATTTGCGGCGTCGCAGTTTCGGCCACTACGTGATCTATTTCCGTGATCGCGACTACGGCGTGTTCATCGCCCGCGTATTACACGGCGCGCGAGATCATCGTCGCCTGACTTAGCGAGTTCGCGAAACTACTTCGCCTGCCGCTTCACCTCGCCGGCAATCGCTTCTTCCAGCATCGGGTTCCAGAAGCTCGGCAAGCCGTAGATGCTCATGGACGTGCCTCCTTCATAACCTCCTTCGGCCAGCACGCGGCGCGAGGGGATGTACGCCATCACGTCATTCGAATACCCGGCGACCCACGTCCGATCGGCGCCGTGCGATTGCTTGAGCCGCAACGCGTAGTCGACCACGACCTCGCCGCCGAGAATCACCCACAACGGACCGTCGCCAAGCCGCCACGTTTGCACGGGGTACGGGTATCGATCGGCGATCGTCTCGCCGGCCGCGAGCTTCGCAAGCATCTGCTTCGCGCGACCTTGCTCGTATTTGTTCCCTTTCGCCAGTTGCGTTTCCCACTCGGCCTTGGTCGGCACGTTTGCAAACTTCAGCTCCACTTCGGAATACTGCGGCGTGATCTTGCCGGAAAGTATCTTCATCTCGCCGTCGCCGCGAGCCCGCAACACCGTATGCACGGCTTCCGCCAATCGTCGGCCGTACGCTTCCGCCAACTCATACGTACGCCGCGGGATCGGGTTTTGATCCGCCCCGCAGCCGGCCCAGAAGAGCGGCACTACGTCGAGATTACGCCGCGTCAACTCCAAGCAGGCGAAACCGCAGTAGTCGGCCGACCATTGTTGGAAGCCGAGCGTCGTCGCATGACAGGCGTAGCCGAAAGCGACCGACATCAGATTCCCCTTGGCGTCGTACACGGCCAGCACCGGCACGCTGTGATCGCTCGGACCTTTCAGCGGCTTCTGCTCTTCGCGGAGCTTCGGCACGTCGGCCTCTTTGTTCTCGCGACGATTCACGGCGAACGTCGCGCGGCCTTCGCCCAGTGCACTTCGGCCGGTTGCAACTTGGCCATCGCCTTGCCGACGACGTCGACGACTTTCTTCTGCAAGTCGACCGCATACTTCTCGACCTGCTTCCATTGCGCCGGCGACATCTCGTACATCGCCCCGAGATTCGTACCGACCACGGGTCCGCAATGCGTATGCGAGCAATTGATTGCGATCTGCTCGCGCTTGAGACCGTGCTTCTCCTCGAGTGTTCGGCAAATCGCCTGCGACGTCGCCCGATCGATCCCCACAAGGTCGAGCGTGATCAACACGACGCGCGACTTCTCGTCTCCCTCAAGCACCAAAGCCCGAGCGTAGAGATCGTCGGCTTTGCCTTCGGCCGGCGCAGTGCGCGAGCCGTAGCCCGACATCCACATCGGCTCCTTGGGAGTAATCTTCTCCTGCGCCGCCCCGGCCAGCCACCCGGCCTCGGCCGTCGAAAGCCCGCCCAGCACAAGAACCAACGAAAGCCACGTTTTCATTCGATTCCTCGTCTCATGGCAGAGGCGGAGAAGGGGATTGGGGATAGGAGGAGATGTTGGGGATGAGGACGAAGAAAATGAAAATGGAAACTAGGAGAGCGAAGTGTTGTTTCAATCGCCGCGCAGCGGCGAAAGTCGTCTCTTCTTCATCTCCCTCATCCCCGTCTGCATCCCCCTATCCCCTTCTCTGAATTTCGAAGACTACTGCAACTGCATCAGGTACGCGATCACGTCGGCCAGAGCTTGTTTGTCGAGTTGCTTTTCCAAGCCTTCGGGCATGAGCGAGAGGCCGGTGCTCGAGAGTTCTTCGAGGTTCACGCGCAGGACCGTGTCTTGCTGACCTTCGGCCCGTTTCAACGTGACGGCCGTCGCACTCTCGGCGGCGATCAAGCCGGTGATCGTGCGGCCGTCGTCGGTGATCGCTTCGTAGTTCACGAACTGCGGATTCACCTCGCGGCTCGGGTCCAAGACGTTCGTGAGAATCGCATCTGCGCCGCGGGCCTTGATCGTCGCCAAGTTCGGACCAATCTCATGGCCGAAGCCTTCCGCCTTGTGGCACGAGCTGCAATTTTTCTTGAAATGCAGCCGGCCGGTTTCGACGTTGCCCGAGATCGTCAGAGCCTCACGATACGCGGCGATGACGTCGGCCCGACGCCCGAGCATCTGGCTGCCGAGCAATTTTTGCACACGGTCTTTCATGGCCGAGGAACCGCCGCTGCGCGTCAGAGCCTGTACGCGCGCCGGCGGAATATCGCCGGAGCGGAACGTACCGGCCTCGACGGCGTCGAGCAATTTGGCGACTCGCTCCGGCCGAGCAAACAGCACTTCCAGCGCCGGTTCGCGAACCTGCGGGCTCAGGCCGGGCCAAGCCTTGAGTACGACTTCGGCCGTCGCCGGATCGGCAAACTTCCCCAGGGCCGCGAGCGCCGCAAGCTGTATCTCCGCCGGTTGGCGATTGTCGATCAGCTTGGCGAACGTCGGTCGCACGTCGGCGAGCTTGCCCATGGTGAGCGTTTCGATCGCTTCCAAGCGGGCCTTCGTCGCCGCCTTCGCGTTGCCGGCCGTCGCCGTGCTTTGGGCGATCATCGTATCGATGATCGATTGCAGTTTCGGCAATTCGCCGGCCGCGGCCAAACGCGAGATCTCCGTCGTCGGATCGCGCAAACCTTTGGTAAGTCCCTTGGTCACCACGGCGGCGATCTTCGGTTCGTCCTTGGAAAGCTGCTCGACCAATTCAAAGATCGTGCCGACGTTGCCGTAATCGGTCACGATACCGACGCGACGCGGCTTGCTTTGCAGACCGACCTGTTCGGACAAGCTTCCTAAGATCGCGACGGCTGCGGGATGCTTGCGGAAATCGGCGGCCGACAAAAGTCGCATGAGCATCGTGGCCGCAATCGCCCCATGTTCACCGCCGGCGAACGAGCTTTGCAGCGCAAGCCGCATCCAGCGATCGTCAACGTCATGCAAGAGCAGTTGCAGAGCCAAGAACTCCTGCGTCCCCGCGGCGAAAGAATAACGCTTTCGCAACTCCGCCGAAGCATCGCTCTGCGGCGGCTTCACGACGATGTTTCCCAACGTGAACGCCAACTGGTAGCGCACCTCCACGTCGGCATCGCCGGCAAGCTTGCGCAGTTGATTGCAGAGTTCGATCGAAACGGCCTCCGCGTCGCCCGCGAATCGTTCGACCAGCAGAATCGCATGACGTCGCACTTGTGAGGCCGAGTCGGCCAGCGCCGTAATCGCCGTCGGTTCGTCGAGCGCCTGCAAGCCGTCGAGCGCGTACAGCGCGTGCATGCGGCCTTGCGGAAGTTGCGACTTCGCGGCGAGCGCTTTCAGCGGCTCGATCGCAGCTTTGTCTTGCCGCTGATAAAGCAACCGGGCCGCCGTTTCGCGGTGCCAGGAGTTCGGATGCTCAAGCAGCGCCACGAGTTCAGGCGTTGTTGCTTGGCCGAGCTGCGGGCAGGGGCGGTGCTTGTACCCTTCAGGGAAGACGCGATAGAGCCGGCCGCGGTCTTTGCCGGCCGTCAGATCGAGATGCTCTTTGATCATCGGCGGGATGCTGCCGGGATGCTCGATCACTTCGCGATACATGTCGAGAATGTGCAGCGTGCCGTCAGGCCCGTTGGCGTATTGGCAGGGGCGGAACCAAAGATCCTTCGACGACACGAACTCGCTCTTTTCATCAATGCGCCGAGCGATGAATTCCAGCGGGCTCTCCGGATTCCGCTCCAGCCGCTTGCGATGCACGAGGTTACTGCCGACGTCGCCGACGATCGCGATCCCGTGCCATTCCCGGGGCCAAGCGTCACCGCGGTAAATCGTCACGCCGCCGGCTCCCGTGAAGTAGCCCGCCGCGCGACCGCCTCCTTCGATCGAACCTTTCACCGCGCCCGAAACCCGCAGCTGAGTGCGAATGATCCGCCACGGCTCGACGGGGCTCGTGCGAAACACTTCGGCTTGCGGACCGTCGGCGGCGATCATCGCGCGGGCGTCGGGCGCCGAGAGATACGGATTGCGAGCCACGTAGCGATCTTCGTACATCACCTGTTGGATGTGATTCGAATTCGACGAGACGAACTTGTGTCCCCAATCGTCGAAACTCATCCCGTGTTGCGAAGCACCGCTGGTGAGAATGAACTCAAACGTTTTGGGATTGAACGCGATGTCGCGCCCGCGGACGTTCACCGGCTTGGAATCTTTGTAGTCGGCCTCCTGATGCGCGGCTCGCTCTTTGTCGTCGACCGGCCAGAACTTGGCTTTGGTCGGATCGGTGCGCTGAATCATGCCGCCGATGCTGCTCGTGGCGAGATGGATACGGTTGTCGAGTCCCCAGCGGAAGCAATTGAGCAGACCTTGCACGTTGGACGTACCGAAGCCGGTGAAGACGTTTTGCACGACGTCGGCCTTGCCGTCGCCGTCGGTGTCTTTGTAGTAGCGCATGTCGGGAGCGTCGCCGATGAAGACGCCGCCGTCGTAGCAGAAGAGGGCGGTCGGCCAGAGGAGCTTGTCGGCAAACACCGTGCTCCGGTCGTACTTGCCGTCGCCGTCGAGGTCTTCGAGCATGCTGACGCGGCTGAGCGAGTCGTCACGATTTTCGCTGTAGCCGCGCATCTCGCAAATGAAGAGCCGGCCGTTCTCGTCCCACTCCATCGCCACCGGGCTATTCACCAGCGGCTCCGTCGCGACTTGCTCCAGCTTGAAGCCGGGGGCGACGGTGAAGTCTTTCCAAACGTCGCCCGGTTCGGTCGGTGCGACGCGCGGCAGGTTGGCTTTGAAGTCTTGCTTGAGCAGATCGGCGGGCGACGAAGCGGCCGCAGGCGCAGCCGGTTCGGCGGCGTTCGCTTGCGAGACGAGCAGAAAGAACGCGAGCGCCGGCAGAGCGCAACAACGGCGATTCGCCATGGGCGAAAGCTCCGAGAGTGAGGCAGGTTTCTTCGAGGCGGGAGCGAGCGAAGGGAGGATTCACGCGAAGTGAATGCACTTATGATACGTCGCGACGAGGCCATTCGCAGAGCGCTCGATTATCGTCGGGCGGAAATGCAAGGGAAGACACTGAGAAGACCGCGGGCATGCGCGGACGCAGGCTTGCGGGACTAGATGGCGCTCTGTTGGAAACGGAGTTGCGAGGGGGAGTGCCGCTTCCCTTCGGCGACCCGTGCGCCGTCGCAACATTTTTCCGTGCGCTTTGTGCCGTCGAGGTGAATTCGTTCGCGCTTTTCGCCCGCGCGGCGGGGCTAGCGTGTGCGCGAGCGGGTTGCGGTAAACTGCTCGGTTTCGCACTCGCAGAAAATTCTCACGCCCTCACTTGGAGCTACGCATCGTCATGACCAAACCGCTCAACATCGCCATGATCGGCTACGGCTTCATGGGCCGGGCCCACTCGAACGCCTACGCCAACGTCGCTCATTATTTCGACCTGCCGTACAAGCCGGTGCTCAAGGCGGTGTGCGCGCGCGACAAGGCGAAGGCCGAGACGTTTGCGGCGCAGTGGGGTTATGAAAGCGTCGAGACCGATTGGAAGAAGCTGCTCGAGCGGAAGGACATCGACGCCGTCGACATCTGCACGCCGAACAACCTGCACAAGGAAATCTCGATCGCCGCCGCCAAGGCCGGCAAAGCGATTCTCTGCGAGAAGCCGCTGGCGATGAACGTCGCCGAAGGGGAAGAAATGTGCGACGCCGTCGAGAAAGCGGGCGTCGCCAACACCGTCTGGTACAACTATCGCCGCATCCCGGCCGTGTCGTTCGCCAAGCAACTCATTGACGAAGGCAAGCTCGGCCGCATCTTTCACTACCGGGCCAACTTCCTCCAAGACTGGACGATCTCGGCCGACTTGCCGCAAGGAGGCGCGGGCCTCTGGCGACTCGACGCCGCGGCGGCCGGCAGCGGCGTGACGGGCGACTTGCTCGCGCACTGCATCGACACCGCGCTCTGGCTCAACGGTTCGCTGAAGAACGTTTCGGCCATGACCGAAACCTTTATCAAGGAGCGGAAGCACACGCTCACCGGCAAGGTCGAAAAGGTGACGATCGACGACGCCTGCACCTTCATGGGGCGCTTCGAAAACGGCTCGCTGGCCCTGTTTGAAAGCACCCGGTATGCCCGCGGGCACAAGGCGCTCTACACGTTCGAGATCAACGGCGAACACGCCTCAATCAAGTGGGACCTGCACGACCTGCACCGGTTGCAATACTTCGACCACCGCGACCAAGGCAACTTGCGCGGCTGGCGCTCGATTCACGTAACCGACGGCGATCACCCGTACATGAAGCACTGGTGGGTGCCGGGCTTGGCGATCGGCTACGAATGCGGCTTCGTCCACCAAGTAGCCGACTTCCTCACCGGCATGGCGGCGGGCAAACCGGTGGGGCCCACGTTCCGCGATGCGCTCGAAACGCAAAAGGTTTGCGACGCGGTGCTCGCGAGCGCGAAGAGCGGAGCTTGGACGGACGTCTAAGCTTCTTGTTTCAAACATTTAGCCGCGGAGCTCGCCTCCGCGGCTAAATGTTGCGGAATGAATCGAGTTAGATGGGCGACGGATTCCGGTCGAACATCGCCTGATGCCAATACGGATACGCCTTGGTCGTTTCGCTCGCTTTGTCGAGCTTGGCGACTTGGTCTTTCGTGAGGTTCCAGCCGACCGCACCTAGGTTTTGTTTGAGCTGTTCTTCGTTGCGAGCGCCGATGATCACGGTGCTCACCGTCGGGCGTTGTAGGAGCCAGTTCAGGGCGACTTGCGGGATGAGTTTGCCCGTCTCTTTGGCGACTTCGTCCAAGGCGTCAACGACGTTGAAGAGATATTCGTCGGGGATCGGCGGACCGGCGTCGTTCGATTTCTTGCTTTGCAGCCGCGTGTTTTCCGGCAGCGGTTGGCCGCGGCGAATTTTTCCCGTGAGCCGGCCCCAACCGAGCGGGCTCCAAACCACGGCCCCCACGCCTTGGTCGAGCCCCAACGGCATTAGCTCCCATTCGTAGCTGCGGCCGACGAGCGAGTAATACGCTTGATGCGCCACGTAACGGGTCCAACCGTAGCGATCGGCGGCGGCCAGCGATTTCATCAAGTGCCAGCCGGAAAAATTCGAGCAGCCGATGTAGCGAATCTTGCCGGCGCGGACCAAGTTATCGAGCGTCGAGACCGCTTCTTCCACGGGCGTTTGCGCGTCGAAGCCGTGCAGTTGATAGAGATCGATGTAGTCGGTGCCGAGTCGACGGAGCGAACTTTCGACGGCGGCCGTGATGTGATAGCGCGACGAGCCGACGTCGTTCGGGCCGTCGCCGAACTTGAACGTTCCCTTGGTCGAGATCAGCACTTTGTCACGGCGTCCTTTGATCGCCGCGCCGAGAATTTCTTCGGCCGCCCCCTGGCTGTAGATATCGGCCGAGTCGAACATCGTGAGCCCGGCGTCGAGGCAGACGTCAACGAGCTTCGACGCTTCGGCCACGTCGGTATTGCCCCAAGCTTTGAAGAGTTCGCCGCCGCCGCCGAACGTGCCGGTGCCGAGCGTGAGCACGGGGACTTTAAAACCGGAGTTGCCGAGACGTCGATATTCCATGACCACGATCCTTTGCAATTTTGCAATGTAGTAACGGCGCGAACCGCCGACATTCTAGCGGCACAGACAACCCGACTTGCGGGCGGTTCTCAACCGCGCACGATTACGACCACTTCGGAAACGCCACTTGCCCGGCCACCGGCGCGCGCAATGTAAACAACGTCTTGCCCGCGGTGACGTACAGCGTCCGTCCGTCGGGCCCGCCGAACGCGAGATTCGTCAACACGTCTTCGCCGATCGGAATGCGCCCCAAGAGTTTGCCTTGCGGCGAAATCTGATAGATGCCCGGCGGCACGAGCGTCGTCTCGTGCGGACCGCGCGGGGTCATGATGCCCGCGGCCACCCAGAGGTTGCCGTCGGCGTCGAGCCGCATGCCGTCGCCGCCGCGGCCGGGCGCGAAGTCGAACACTTCGCGCTGGTTCAGCGGCGTGCCCCGGTCGTCGAGATCGAAACTCCAAATCTTCCGGTTGCCGCCGACCACGGGGCAACTATCAATGACGTACAGGTGCTTGGAGTCCTGCGTCACGGCGATGCCGTTGGGGCGCTGGATCGCCGGCTGCGTAAGAATGCGCGTCACGCGACCGTCCGGGTCGATGCGATACACGCTTTCGTCGGTCATCTCCATCGTCGTGCGATCCCAATAGCACGGATCGGTGAAGTAGATGCGGCCGTGGCCGTCGACGCAGATGTCGTTCGGCGCGTTGTAGCGTTTGCCGTCATAGCGCTCCGTGAGCACTTCGTAACGGCCGGTCTTCAGATCGGTGCGGGTCACGCGCCGGTTGCCTCCTTCGCCGAACTCGGCTCCTTCGCAATGCAGCAGTCGTCCTTCGCGGTCGAACGTGTTGCCGTTGGTCCGCCCGCTCGGCTCGCGAAACACGGAGAGCTTGCCGTCCGTGGTGCGCCGCAAGATGCGGTTGTTCATGATGTCGGAATAGTAGAGCGTGCCGTCGGCGTCGACCGCCGGGCCTTCGGTGAAGGCCAAGACCTGGCGCGGCCTTGGGAGATTCGCTGATTCCGGCAGGGAGCGGAGCGGCGTGAAAGTCGGGCATGACGACGACTCGGCGGGGCATGATGGGGGCGGGAAATGAAGCCGTACCGTTTTGGCGTCCGCGGCGTCGGTCGTCAATTGAGTTGCGCCCGTCGGCGCAATAAAAAAGCCTCCCCGCGCAAGATCGCGCGAGGAGGCTCGAAACGGGCGCCGTCCGTGAGGGCTAACGTCGGACGGAGCACCGCAGTTTGACGACGCCCGGCCGCGAAGGACCGAACGTCGTATATATGTCGTCGCCGGCAGAGAAGCCTCTCGCTCGGCGAATGATCGCCGAACTCGCAGCTCGCCGGCCGAGCGAACTACGGCGAAACCGGCGGCGGGTTCTTGCCGCTGGTTTCCACCTTGGTTTCTTGCGTGACTTTCGTTTCGCCGCCGGGGCCGGTCACCTTGGTTTCTTTCGTCGAGGTCGATTCTTGGCTGCAGCCGGTCATCATCGCGGCGGCCAACGCGCACGCCGAAACGCTTCGCATAAGATGGAACATCGGTCGAACTCCGGATCGTCAAAGTTGGGCTCGCGACGGGTCCGTCCGACATTCGGCGGCCGCTGCGTCGAGCGAATGAGTTTCGTCGGGACGCTTTTGCATGCCGCGTGCCAAGCGAGTACGCTGAAAGGAATACCTCGGCCTCCGGTCGAGAACTGAACAACCCCGCCGTCGCCGCGAGTCGGCGATCCCCGACGTTTTGGCGCGGCGCGAATCTTGAAAGCGTGCGCTGGACGACCATTGATCGAACCGCGATCGCCGCAGACGCCGGCGGTTGGGTGATTCGCAACCTGAGTTGAGTTTGACCTATGTCGATCGTCGCTTGGTGTCTGACGGCCGTGCTTGCCGCCGCGCCGGAATCTGCGAACCTGCCGGCCGTGCAGGCGCGAGCCTTGGCGATGCCCGCCGGCGATTTGCTGAGCCCGCAATTTCGCGGACCTGACGGCGAAGGGCACGTCGCACAGACCGGCTTGCCGCTCACTTGGAGCGAAACCGAAAACATCGTTTGGAAGACGCCGATCGCCGGGCTCGGGTGGTCGTCGGCCGTGATCGACGGCGACCGGATCTGGATTACGACGTCGGTCGAAATGGCGCCGCCGGAAGGGGCCGCGAAGAAGCCTGATGAAGCCGCGCCGGCCGGCGGATCGGAGCGCGAGTCGGAAGCCGAAGCCGCGGCGAAGCCCGCCGCCGCAGACAAGAAGCCGCCGATCGAGCTGCGGGCCGTTTGCCTTGATCGCAACTCCGGAAAAATTGTTCACGACGTGCTCGTGTTCAAGATCGACGATCCGGGGGGGATTCACAAGAAGAATAGTCACGCCTCGCCGACGCCGCTCTTGGAAGGGGATCGGGTGTACGTGCATTTCGGCAAGCACGGCACCGCGTGTTTGAAAAACGACGGCACGATCGTCTGGAAAACGCAGGAGCTGGTTTACAACCATCGCCACGGGCCCGGCGGCTCGCCGGTGATTTACAAAGACGTGCTGATGCTCTCGTGCGACGGCACCGACGTGCAGTTCGTCGTCGGGCTCGATAAGCACACCGGCAAGATTCGTTGGAAAGAAACCCGCGAAGGGCGGATGGCCTACAGCACGCCGCTCTTGGTTGAAGTCGCAGGGCAGGTGCAACTCATCAGCACCGGCGGCGACGGCGTGATCGCGTACGAACCGGAAACCGGCAAAGAGATCTGGCGCTGCAAGTACGACGGCTACTCGAACGTGCCGCGCCCGGTCGTGGCCTTCGGCATGGTGTTTATTTGCACCGGCTACGACTTGCCGAGCATGTACGCCGTGCGGCTCGGCGGCAAAGGGGACGTCACGGAAACGCACGTCGTTTGGAAGTTGAAGAAGGGAGTGCCGCTCAATCCGTCGCCGCTCGTCGTGGGCGATGAGTTGTACATCGTGAGCGACAAAGGAATTCTCTCGGCCCTCGATCCGGCGACCGGCGAGAGCGTCTGGCAGGAACGGATCGGCGGCAATTTTTCCGCCTCGCCGCTCTTCGCCGACGGACGGATTTACGTACTCGACGAAGAAGGAAAAACTCTCGTCATCGCGCCGGGCAAAGAATTCAAAGAGCTGGCCGTGAACCAAGTGGAAGGCCGCACGCTGGCCGGCCTCTCCGTCGCCGGAAAATCGATCTTCTTGCGAACCGATACGCACCTGTATCGGATTGAAAAGAAATAACGGCGACGAAGGCGACTACCAAAAAATCTCCGCGCGGAAATGACCATAGCGACGTAAAACACCTTCGCCCGCTAAGGCATAGTCACTCGATAAAGACGTTTCCGGCTTAAGACTTCTGACAACAACGCCGCGGCTTGTTCGATGCCGCACTCCTCAAGAACCCGCTTATGCGGCTCGCTTTCATAGGCGACTTGGATGAGCCCGTTCTTGACTACTCGCGCTGATGCCTGCATTCCACCTCGTGCGAAAACGGCCGACGCCGGTTCCCGATACGTCTTGAAATGGACGCGGCACCGTTGGGCCAATAACTCAAGCATCTGATCAAATAAAATGACGGCGTCGCTCATGCCTGGATCCTAACACCGGCGAACTCCTTGGACCAAATCGACGCAGCCGGAGCAGCAATGTCATTGGCTTCGGAAGCGGCCGGCACTTGAGAAAGCACGGTAAATCATGAACGCCGGCAGGATTTTCGGGCCGGCATCGGATTTGCCTCTTAACTAGCCACTTCTAGTTTCGCATCTTCGAATTTTTCCACGAGGCACGCCATGGAATTCAACCTACTGGAACTGCTGATCCTGCTCTTGATCGCCGGCGTTTGCGGGGCGATCGGTCAGGCCATCGCCGGGTTCTCGCGCGGCGGCTGTTTGGTGTCGATCGCCATCGGGTTCATCGGAGCCTTGATCGGTTCTCGGCTGGCGGGCGCCTTGGGCTTTCCGGAGTTGTTCACCATCTCCGTCGGCGGCAGACCGTTTCCGATCGTTTGGTCGATCATCGGCGCGACGCTGTTTGCCATCGTCGTCGGGTTGCTGACCCGCGGACGCAATACGCCCGTGTAGCCGCGCGGAGTAACCGAACGCCGCGACATCTTCGACGCGCTCCGTATTTTCGATGCTTCCCGTGCGAACGTGCGGGGTTATGTAACATCCGGCGGCCGTTCCGCGCTTCGGCTTGTTCCTGGCTCTCATCCTCGGACTCTTCGCACTTTGCAGGAACGCGCCGTTGCAACTCTTTCCCATTGATCCTCAGCGATCGCCCATCGTTCGTGAAGCTTGTGAACAACTGGATGTCGCCGCGCAGCAGGTCGTGCAAATGACGCTGGAGCTTTACGAGCGGAAGGGCTTCGTGTCGCCGTGGCTCGGATACTTGGCGGAGGAAGACGGGAAGATCGTCGGAAGCTGCGGGTTCGTCGGTCCGCCGGTGAACGGCGAAGCCGAGATCGCTTACTTCACGTTTCCCGGTAACGAAGGACGCGGCGTCGCCAGCCGAATGGCCGCCGCGCTGCTGCGTGAAGCGCGAACCGCCGCGGCCGACGTGAAGTTCATCGCGCACACGCTGCCTGCGGAGGGGCCGTCGACATCCATCCTGAAGCGGCTCGGCTTCGAGTGCTTAGGCGTTATCGAACATCCCGAAGACGGCACGATCTGGAAGTGGCGTGAAGTCCGTAGCGCCGCGACCGCGCGGTGAGCATCCGTCGAGGATCGCTCGCGGGTTAATCTTCTCGGGCCGGCGCGGGTGCGCTGCGCGTGCGGTAGAGAAAGGCGTCGGACGTGAGCAGCGAAGTCAGGAGCGCATTCATGCTCCCGCCGTTTTCTTTGTACGCGCGGTAGGCGTCTTGCAGCACGGGGGCGTCGTTGAGGGTTTCGTTGCGGCCCATCCAAAAGCGGAAAGCGTGGCGAACGAAAACCTGTTCGGTGCGCCGGCTTTCCGCGAGCTTGCGGATCATGTCGAGGGCGTCGGTCACTTGGCCGTCGAGCGCCGGTTCGCCGGAGTCGATGATCTCGCCGGTCGTATCCACCGGCTTCTCCAGCTCCGTTCGGCGGAAGAGGCCGGCGTGGTTGAACATTTCAAACGGCAGGCCGAGCGGGTCCATCTTCTGATGGCAGGTCCAGCAATAGCCTTCGCGCGTAACGCGCATCCGCTCGCGCAGCGTGTGGTCGGGTTCGTCGGGGAGCATCGCGTCGACGGTGATCGGGATATCGGGGATGCCGCCTCCTAACAAGCGCTCACGAATCCAACGGCCACGGCGAATCGCGTGGTTGTCCATCGCATCCGAGTGCGACACGAGCCAGCTCGGATGCGTGAGAATTCCGAGGCGTTGGCCTTCCGGCGCCGTCGCCACGATGCGTTCCGGCCGCATCGATCCGTCGCCGAAGCTACGGCGGCTCACGCGAGCCAAAGTCGCCGGCCCCGTGAGATCAACCTGAGCGACGGCGAAGTTTTCTTCCTCTTCGTTCTTCTTCGCCGGCTTCTTTTGCGCCGTCTTCTTTTGCAGTGCGGCCGCCGCTTTGGCTTTCGCCTCCAAGGCACGAGCCTCGTGCGCGAACGCTGCTCGCCGAAATAGACGTCGTCGCTCGGCGCCGCGACGACCTTATCCGTCGTGAGCAACTGCTTCAGCACGTCCTTATCTTCTTCCAGAATGAGCTCGATCAGGCGTTCCGTGCTTACCGTCGCGGCGAACATCGCGTTGTAATGCGACGATCCGCGGTTGCTCACGCCCGTCGCGTTGATGCGCCGCTCCGTCTTTGCAGATGTAACCGCCTAGGTCGTAGTCGAAGTAGTCGCGGAAGAATTGCAGCACGCGCGGCTTGCGAACGGCGTCGTCGGCCAGCATCCGCTCCACCTCACGGCGGACGTCGTCGCGCGTTCGCATCCGCCCTTCGACGATCGCCTTCTTCAGCGTTTCGTCGGGCTTCAGATAACGCAGCGCGTGATTAACCGCTAAGCCCAGTTCCCAGTCTTGCAACATCACGCGGCCGTGCCCGTCGGGCTCGCCCTGTTCGGCAAGTTCCGGTCGAAAGAGCGCATCGCGATCGAGGAACAGGGCCGACAAGCCGAGCACCGCGCCATCTTTCTTGCCAAGCTTCTCGACCGATTCCTTGAGAATCACCAAGTACTTGTCCGACTCCGCCTTGCTCGGCGGCCGGAACGTCAGCGCTTCAAAGAGGTAATCCGCCGCAGCCCGCAAGCGCTCGTCGTCGGTTCCCTCATCCTTCATCAGGTCATACACGGGCGTCAGCGGCCGCAAAACCTTGGTGCTGTAAACCAGGCTTGTCGGCAGGCCGCGAATGTCTCCCTGCATCTTGTCGGCGATCGATTTCGGGTCGTCCGTAATTTGGTACGGCTCGGCGATGCTCAGCGGGCCGTAAGCCATGTAGCGAATAATGTCTTCGGCGACGCCCATGATCTGCGTCGCTTCTGCGCTATTCACGGAATAGAAGTCCGGGTAGTTCTTCAACCCGTGATTGCGAGCCGAGGCCAGCACGGCGGGAACGCTTTTCACCGCCGTGGCATACGCCACCGTGCCCCCTTTCCACTGGATGATGTTGTCCGTACCGAAGTACAGCTTGAGTTCGCCGCCGTGATTCGTCGGCACGGCGTCGCCGTGAGTGCGCAGGCCCGGGTTTTGCGGATCGAACGCCGGCTCCGTGTTAATCAACTCGTTCAGCCGCGTGATGTGCTCCTGCGGCGACACGCGCCACAGGCGCGCCGCAGACGACGTCGGCTGCAAGCGGATGTCGTCCGGCAACGGGCCGAACAGCAAATCGTGATCGACGAAGTTTCCTTTGTCCGGGTCGAGGTGCGCTCGGAAGCCCCCCTTATCGCGCATCACGCGCGTCAGCTCTTCGACGATCCAGTCGGCAAATTGCAAACGGCCGACGACGCTCGGCTGATCGGCATCCTTCGGCGGCATCTCCTTCAGGGCGACTTGAGCCCACACGCTCTTCCAAGTGCCCGCGTTGATTTCGTCGACCGGCCCCAGATTGCGCAGCGAAAGATTACCGGCGGGCTCCGTGTCGCCATGGCAATCTACACAGTGGCCGACGAGAAACGGCCGCGCGAACCCGGCAAAATCTTTGCCGACCTTTTGGCCGGGCGTGTAGGTTTCGCCGGCGGCGGCCGACGCCGCGAACACCACGAACGACAAGCCGAGCCCTGCCGATAAACTGAACACCCGCGACAACGCCGGCAACAGCGCTCCGGCAAACCCGCCCCGCCTCATGCCAACACTTCCTTCAGCGGGCCGGAGCCGGCGTCGAACTTGTGCGCGAGTTGTTCCGTCATGTTAAACCGGTCGACGTTTTGCCCGGCCGCACGGAGCAGCGTCGTGTAGAGCGCGTTGATCGGTCGCGTGCCGTCGAGTTGCGTGAAGCGTCCCGTTTTGAATGCGCCGCCGCAATCGCCCAGCAGCATCACCGGCCAGGTCGCGCCGCTCGTGTGTTGCTTGTCGGCATTGTTGCTCGTGTACACGATCAACGTATTGTCCATCATCGTGCCGTTTCCTTCGGGCACGCTTTCCAGCTTTTGCATGATCCGCACGAGCATCCGGCTGTTGTATTGCCGAATCTTGATCCAGATCGGGTTGTCGGGCTGCGCCATGTGCCCCAGGTTGTGCCCCTGTTGATCGATGCCCAACCCCTTCCACGCGCCGAAAATCTCACCGCGCCCCGAGCCGATGGTCAGCGTGTTCGTCACGCCCGAGGCCAGCGCAGAGATACCGAGATCGAGCAGCACGTCGTGCCAGTCGGTCTCGAACTTCGGCTTCGTGTAGCGCTCGTCGACTTGCGGCGCGAACTTGCGCAGATGATCGGCCACGGTGTCGAGCCGATCGCGCAGGCCGTTCACGTCGCGGAACCCTTGCACGAACTGGCCGTAGCGCCGCTCGTCGGCCTCGGGCAAGGCCTGACCTTTGGCGGCGGCCAAGGCTTCCACTTGGTTGAGCACGTTCGAGCGGGCTTCGTGCCGCAGGCGAATGTCACCGGAAGAGATCCCGCCGTAGAGCAGTTGATAAAGCTGATTCGGATTCGAGTACATGAAGATCGGCTGCCCGGCGCCGCTCGCGGAGAGCGTGGCGATCGTCGGCTTCGTCGTCATGTTCTCCATGGAGTCCATGCCGATACACAGATGCGGCAGCAGCGTCTGCGGCAGAACCTTGCTCAGCTCGTAATCGACAGTTGAAGCGCTCGGCGGGTTGCCGTCGCCGCCGCGATACCCGCCAGTGGCGCCGAAGAAGGCGCTGTGCGACGGGCTCGTGTGCAGGCCATGCAGGCCGTTGATGATGTGCAGTCGTTCTTTGTACGGCTCGAGCGCTTCGATCGGCTCCGGAAGCCGCGCCTTCGCCAGCGATCCGCCGCCGGCTATGCCGGGCGGAATGCAGGTTGCCGGATCGAAGCCTTGGTTCTGCAGAAAGAAGACGATCCGCTTCGGCGCTCCGCCCGTCGATGGCCCGCCGGCGATAGGCGCCGCCATCAGACGTTCGGGAAGGGACGATAGGCCCAGCGCCGCGCCGCAGCCGGCCGCCATTCCCCGCAACATCGTTCGACGGTCGAGCATGATTGATCCTACGGCGGAGTTTGATGGTCAGCGGTTTGTGATCACGGCCGGCGTATGACGCGCGACGGCGGCCTAAATAAGACGCTCGACGCCCTGCAATAATTTTCAGCAGCCTCGCGCCCTTGCCGCAAGCGGATGCTCGGCAATACTTTGCGTCGCTGCGCTGGCTCTTCGGTACCGTCGCCGCGAGTTCGGCTTCCAGCCGGTTTAAGTGTATCGTAGCGGCGGGGCAAACCGAACGCCGAGGTCCGCTCGCAGCCCATGAGAGATAGACGATTTGTCGCCGTGCATCGGGGCGGGACGTTGGAGCGAACCGATCATCGGTTGCTCGCGCGCTGGGCGGCCGATTGCGCCGAGCGGGTCTTGCACCTCTTTACCCCGCACAGTGAAGACGCCGGCCCGCAGCGTGCGCTGGAGATCGGTCGAGCCTGGGCAGACGGTCAGGTGAAGACCGGCGCGGCCATGCAGGCTTCGCTCGCCGCGCATGCCGCTGCACGAGCGGCCACGGACAAAGCGGCCGTCGCCGCGGCTCGGTCGGCTGGCCAAGCCGTGGCGACCGCGCATGCCGCCGACCATAGTATGGGCGCACTGCTCTACGCTTTGAAAGCGCTGGAAGCGTCGGGCGACGCCGCCGAACCCGAGTTGGCGCTGCAACTCCAAAAGCTGCCCGCTCATCTCCGCGAGATGGTCTCCACAGGCGTCCGAGCGCGGTCGAAACGCCTAGGCCTCCGCGCGGCAACGGCCGAATAAAACCAACGGTCCGCGTGATTCGCCTTCTGGAGTGCGTCCGGGCAAGTTCGGCGTCGTCCCGTTACCAACGCCCTAAGATCGTCGGAAACAATCGCTCCGTCGACTCGGGTGCGAAACTCTCACGCCCTTCTTCATCGACCCATTGGCAGACGCCAAAGAACAGCCGGCCTCGCAACCTGCTGGCTTCGTGCAAGACGTACGCCTTTCGATTCCGCGCGGCGTCGGCGGCCACGATGGCCGTGTCCAGCGAGTCTGTTTGCAGCACGACCAGCGGAGATTCCAGCGTTTGGCCGAACGGGTCCGAGTCGATTTGAACGGAATAAGCTTTCATTCGATCCACATTCATGTCGAGCGCACGGAAGGCCTAGTCGTTTATCCGCGCCGTCGGCCGTTCCACGACCATGCTGCCGGAGCGATCTAAACGAATAATGGAGACAATCGGTATGCGGCCGCCGTCATCTTGTTCTTGCCAAGTCACACGCTCGACGAGGAACAACGACTGCGGACGATCGGCGACGTTCTTCAGCGAAACCAAATCGCGCGGCCGTGGAGCGGAGGGCCAAATCCGTTCGGCGATCTCACTCGCGCCAAATTGAAAGATGACACGTTCCATCGGCGACGGCACTCCCGACGAGATGAATGCTTTGACAAGAACCGACGAGCACAAACGAGCGAGGGCGCACCCCCCTTTTGCGTTCTTCGTATCGAGCGCACTGTGATCTTGAGCGCCAAACGAAGTCGCAACGGGAATGGCGCAAAAACGCATGCTGCGCAGGGGAAAGTGTGGGTAATTCCCCGACAGCGGTAATCACGAGAGGCGCAACGCGCACCCGAGTTCCATGCGTCGTCGAGTTCCACGCACAGACGGTTCGACGACGGTGCAGGGATCGAGCGCCGAGGAAGAAGTCGTAGTCTGATTCCATCACGACGAACCGGCAGGTGAGTCAACCGCAATTACGAAGCGGGCTTCCACACTTGGAACGATAATTTCTCGTACCGGTTGTGAACTTGTGTTGCCCGCCGCGAAAGTCGGGCGTTTAGAGCAGGAAAGTTTGTGGGGGTGTCCCCGATACAGACGCGGCAGTTCACTCCCTAGGATATAGCGAGTAGATTGCTGACTTTCTTTTTCTGGTCGCGCCCAAGTCGGGCGTTCATAGCGGACCGAGCCGGCTATCTCTTCCTGGAAGCCGGTATCATGGGTTGGATTCTTTGTCGTGAGTCGATCGCGCTTTTGGAGCGTTCGACGGACGGAAGATTCTCCATCGTGGAAAAGCCCGGCGTCGTGACGTTGAAAGACTCGGTCACCGGCGCGAGCTACGCGCTGCTTGAGTTTCGCGGAATGACGCCGAAACAACTGGCCGCCGTGGCGACGTTGTCGCGGCGCGAACACGACACGTTTGTGATGCTGGGCGACGGCAAGACGCTGCGTGAGGTGGCCGAGGCGTTTGGCATCAGCGTCAAAACCGCCGAAACGTATCACGCGCGCATCAAGCAAAAGCTCGAAGTCAAAATGGCGAATGAGCTGCTGGCTCTGGCCGTCGCGTGGAAGATCGACGTCGACGAACGAAAATCAAATTGCGAGCCTGGACAATGACGAGGACCGGCCGAAGCAGATCGGCCGTCTTGTTTATCGCCGCCGGTATCGCGCAATAAACTGAAATCGCGCTACGGCAAAAGCACATCCCGCGGACGTGTGAAGTAAATGCTCCAGGTCGATCGGCAACCTAAGCTGCCCAACCGTCCGCTTACGCAACGTTTCTAGATGTAGTCCCGGATACCGAGCGCTTCAATCGCCGGTGGTGAGCAAACTTCGCGCTGCTCTTTTGCGGCTTGCTCGGATGTAGCCCGACAGGCCCATTCCTACAATGTCAGTAGATCGCTGACTTCCTTATTTTGGTCGCGCCCGAGTTTGGGCGTTCTCATCTGACCGAGCCGGCTTTCTCCTTCCGAGAGTCGGCGTCATGGGATGGATACTTTGCCGTGAATCGATCGCCCTTTTGGAGGCGCTCAACGGACGGGCGATTCACCATCGTCGAGCATCAAGGCCTTGTGACGCTCCACGACTCCGTCACGGGAATGAGCTACGACCTGCTGAAGCTCGAAGGATTGGACCACGGCCAAGTCGCCCAGGTTGACGAGCTCTCGCCGCGCAACGGGAAGTGCTGCTGATGCTGGCCGACGCCATGCCGACGGCGGATATCGCCGCCAAATTGACGCTCAGCGCCAAGACCGTCGAGACGTACGTCGCGCGCATCAAGCAGAAGCTCTCGATCAAAACCGCGAACGAGCTGCTCGCCTTCGCGCTGCAGTGGAAGCACGAGAGCATTGATCGCGATAAGGATTGCTAAGACGCGAACAGTTCGCGCAGCAAAACGCCCGGGCACGCGCGGCCTGACGACTGGCGTCGTTCGGCAAATGCTTCGTTCCCGGGCTACTCGAATTTTAGCGGTCGGGACGCACGTGTATGTCGGCGCATCCCTCTCATTCCGATGGGCGGGGTGTTCGACGACCGATCGAACTCGCGAAACGATCCATCACCGTCTCAAGACGCTGCCCCACCGAAAACTCCCGGGCATGCCGAGAAGTTCAGCGCTCGGCGCGGGCACACTTCTCGACGCCTTTGCAATAGTTAGAATCATCGGACGGAAGACCAGCGCCCGTGGGTCGGTTGCGCTTTGCCGTCGGCGGAAGACATGAATCCCGTGATACTGCTAATATTCGGCGTCGGGCTGTGGCTTGTTGTCACCGTCTGGGATTTTTCCGCAAAACAGTTGTCTCCGGCTCTTTTCTGGAGCCGACTATCGGCGCCTATCGTTTCGACAGGTTTCGTCGGCGTCGCGTTGTATTTGTTGATTAAGAACGGGTAGCTCCGACTGACGAGCCCCTTGGGCGACAAGTTTGACGACGTCAATCTGATATCGGCGGCGCTCGGGATTTGGCCGCCGCTCTGTGTACCCGGTACAATCCGCGGCGAGCTTTGTTCGCTTCGAGCAGAGCGACCGAGCATGACCGTCGCACTGGTCAACGCGCCGCAACGATCGGCGGGCTGACGACAATCGACGGCGCAACACGACCAAACATGAACAAACAGATCTTCATCAACGTTCCCGTCGCCGACGTGCCGAGGTCCACGGCGTTTTTCGAGGCGCTCGGCTACGCCCTCAATCCGCAATTCACGGGGGACGACACGGCGTGCGTCGTGATCGGCGAGACGATCTTCCTCATGTTGCTCACGCATACCAAGTTCCGCGAGTTCACCCCCAAGGCCGTTTGCGATACGAGCCAGGCGGTGGAAGTTCTCCTCACGCTCAGTTGCGAGAGCCGCGCGGAGGTCGACGACCTGGTGGCGAAAGCCCTCGCCGCGGGCGGCACGACCTACGACAAGGCGGAGGACTTCGGATTCATGTATACACACAGCTTCGTCGACCCCGACGGCCACGGCTGGGGCCTCGTTCACATGAGCCCGCCGCAGTAGTAACAGGTCGGTAGTCGGCGGTGAGCTTCGTCATTAGGTAACGTCACACGTATGTCAGATTCAGAGCCCGGCAAGTTTGCGGAGAAGCAGAAGCAGCCGTTGTTCGCGGCGATTGCCGACGCCGATGCGGATTTTCGCCAAGCCTACGCGGAAGCAAGTCGGACTTTGCCGCAATTCATGGCGTACGTTCAGAGCGGACTGTCCGCAATTTTTTCCGCCAAGCTGCGTTTTCGCGATCCCGACGAGTCGGAGCGTTTGGGTAAGGATCAACTGCTTTATCTTTGGCTCACCGGCGTCCGATATCACCCGGCCGAGCGAATCTTCTCCGGCACATTTTTTGAAGTGCCGCCGGCGCTACAGAAGTGGCATCAGGTTGGTCAGACGCTGTCGTTCGAAGGGGACGACATCTTCGACTGGATGGTGTTGACCGAAGACGGCCGCTTGTTCGGCGGCTTCACGCTCCGGGTCTCGCGCAGCAAACTGCCGGAGAGCGAACGTGCCGACTACGACCAATGCATTGGAGTTCGCGTTTATGAACCCGTCGCATAACCGTGCGCGTATGCGGCCTGCGCAACACAACCCGCCGAAGCCGTGACATGATCGCACCCTTCGGCCCGCTGTGGTGGCTGAGCATTCTGCCCGGCGTCGCGATTCTCGCGTTCCTCGTTTGGCGGTACGTCGTCGCCCTACGCGCCGCCCCGGCGTTCACGAAAGATCGGGTCGTCTATCAAGAGTTCTTCGCGTCGGGCGCTTCGCAGAAAAACATTCTGACTAAGCTCGGCGGTGCTCGAAACTGCCTGCGGCTCGTGGTCACTCACGAATTTCTTTGGATCACTTCCTGGTTCCCCCTTTCTCTGATTGCGGTCATTTACGATCTTGAGCACGTCGTGCCCCTGCAAAACATCCAGTCGGCGGAGCGCGTTCGAACGTTCGGTTTCGAAAGTTTGAGCCTAAAATTTACCGACGCACGCGGCACGCTGCGGGAGGTGCGACTATTCCCGAGGGATCTCGACAAGTTTGTTCGAGCTCTTCGCGTGGAGTCGTAGAACTGCGAGACACACCAAGATGAAGTTGAACGGCATCGCACTCGTCATTGTCCTAGCGACGTTCGTCACGGCCGGCGTTGCGCAAGAAGCGGACGTTTCGCCGCTACGCCCCGCCGTTTCCGCGCCACGGCGCGAAGCTCCGGCCGTTCTCACCGCGAACGACCTCTCCATTGCGACGGGCCAGCCGTCGCTCGTGCTCATGTCCGACGGGTCCGTTCACGTACCTGTCTGGTCGTTGTCGGGCGGGACCGTGGGGCAGTCGGTCGCCGGTCTCGTCGGCGGCCTGCCTGACGACTGCGCCGCGGTGAAGGTCGAAATCGTCGTCACCACGACCGACCCGACGACGAGCCCGAGCTTCGCAGACGTCTATCGCGTCCACCTTTCGCAACTGGTGGAAAACGGGCCGTTCACGGCTCGCCTTCGCACCAGCAATCCGGTTCCCACGCCGCTGCCGGCCGCGCCGCTGCATACGCGAACCATCGTCTTGGAGCCGTACTACGAAATCACGCCGGGCGCGCCCTGACGTTGCGCGTGCAGCGCGAGCCGGGCGATCCGGCAGACACGTTCACGAAGCCCGCCGGCTTGGCGATGGTCAAGGTTACGCCGGTCACTGCGCCGGCAAAGCCGTACGTCGTGCAGAACGTCGCCGGTTACAACTCTTGGCCCATGTTGCAGGCCGTCGGCGGAAAGCTGGTCTGCGTTTATAGTCGCGGCGGCGGGCATACCATCGGTGACGACGCCCGCGCCGTGTACGCGCGCACGTCAACCGACGGCGGCAAAACCTGGACGCCGGAAACCGTCGTCGCAAACACGCCCGGCTACGGCGACGTCGCCGTCGGCAAAGGGCTCGATGCCGCAGGAGCGATGTTGCTCTGGGTGCGGCGCGTCGGCTCGGGCTGGCATCACGACCTCTATCGCACGACGGACGGAACGACGTTCACCCTCGTCGCCACGCCGAAGCTCGCGGTGCGACCGATGCAGATCACAGACATCTTCGCCGTCCCCGAAGTCGGCCTCATGGCTCTCTGGTTCGCGGGCGACTACGGCGACAAGCCGACGAACGCTTGGGGCACCGTGACGAGCAGCGACAACGGAGCCACTTGGACGCAGAAGGTCGTCGAGTCCGACCTTCCCAAAGCGCAATGGCCGACCGAGCCCGCCGCCGTCTATCTCGGCGACGGCCGAATTCTCGGCGTCGCCCGCATCGAACTCGGAGGCCCGACGACGGCCCGGTCGCAATTCCAACTTGAATCCGCCGACTACGGAGCGACCTGGACGCGCACGCCGACCAACATCACCGATGTGGCGAACTCCACGCCGAGCCTCGTGCTCGACGCCAAGACCGGCCTGCTGAGCAACTACTATTATCATCGCGGCGAAGGCATTCTTCGCCGGAGGGTCGTCGAACCTGCGAAGGTGCTCGGCCGACCGCTGCACTGGCCGGCGTCCGAGGCCGTCGCCGTGGGGAGTCGGGTTATGTTCGACGCGGGCAACGTCAACGCCACGTCCGCCGGCAACGCCCACTACCTCTCCTTCTACTCCGGCCAAGCTCCGGACACGTCCATTTTCGTCTCAGCGCTTCCGGCGCCGACCGTCGACAAAGACGAAGACAAATCCGCCGACGATCCGGCGCCTGAGAAGCTGCACGGCGCCGCGAAATGAAAAAAGTCTAAGAGAGTTTCCAGGGGTTATCCTGCGGCAGTTCGTTCTTTCGACGAAGCCACACGGCGGCGAGATACGTGAACAGCAAGCCGGCCCAGGCGGCGAAGAAGATCAGCTCGAGGTTTTTGTGAATGCCGCCGACGGCCAAGATCGGAATGGCGACGATGGCCAAGCTCCCCGTGATGCAAATCGAAAAGACGACGTGCCGCGGCCAATTGGACGGGCCCGAAGTCATGCCCGATTGACGCGACCGGCGATCGGCCCAAGCCCACAGCCCTGAGAAGCAGAGCCCGGCGGCCAAAAGGCCGAGGACGAAATAGAACGTTTTGATTCCGAGGCCGCCCCAATCGCCGAAGTGCAGCGGCATCATGGAGTCGTGAACGCGTTGCCCCGGCCCGACGTGCGGCGGGGCGTGAATCGCCAGTACGCGGCCGTCGGCGATGTTGAACTTCACGCCGACCCGATGGCGTTGAACGAATTCCCACGGCAAGTTTCCGCGCAGGTCCAATGTCTCCGGCGCGCGGCCGGGCTTAGCTTTCGGCCAATCGACGAACACCGGCTGGAAACCGGGAATCAATTCTGCGCATGACGCAGAAGGCCGGTGAGCGAACGATCAGGGGCGAGCGACGTCGTGGGGTATTCCATGAACACGGCATCGCGCATCGCGGCCGGCAACACCCAAGGAGCGACCAAGGTGTATAGCCCCAGCCAAACGCCCGTGAGCGTGATGATCACGAGCGGGATGAACGTGGAAAGCCCGATCCATTTGTGCCATTGCACAAGCCGGCCGCGCAAGCCGGGGCCGGCGCGAAACAGGCCGCTGAAAAGCCGGCGATGGACGAACAGCCCGGTCAGCATCGAGACGAGCATGCCGAAGCCTGCGACGCCGACGATCCAGCGCCCCGGATGTCCGCCGAAGATGCGCGTATGCAGGTTGACGAAAAAATCCGCCAAAGCGACCGGCGGTTCCGGAGCCGGATTGCCGCCGGCATCAAAAGAAACCCGCTTCCCGCCGTAGCTGCGAAGTTCGTAAGCTCCGCCTTCGAAGAGAGGAAATGTCAGCCGACGCCGCGGATCGTCCGGCGGGAGTTGCTGCGCCACGCTCTCAACGACCGCGTCTAACGAAGGCGCCGCAGGAGCCGACGACGGCGCGACGACAGACCCGGCGGAGTGCGGCGGCGCGGCATTTTGCCGAGCCGCCAGCCCCACCATTTCATCTTTGAAGACGATGATCGCGCCGCTGAAACAGAGCAGGTAGAGGTAGCACCCCAACACCGCTCCGCTCCAAACGTGCAGCAGATAATTGAGTCTGCGGAGTTGCATGGCGACGTACTACTTCGCCGCTTGAATTCCGGCCAAGCAAACCGAAGCCTTGTCGAGCAACGCGCAAACTTGCTCCGCTTGCTTTAGGTCGCGAAGTTCCGAAGCCAGCTTCCGCAACACGAGGCCCCGGTTGTACGGGTCTTCGATTCCGTCGACCAGCGTCGCGGTTTCTTGCAGCAGCGCCACTGCGACGTCCGGCTGCTTGTTGCGGCTGTAGTTCTTCGCGATGCGAATGTAGCCTTCGGCCCGATGGTACGGATCAGCGATCGACTTCGCGACTTCGATGCCGCGTTCGAAGCGAAACGCTTGACCGAAGTTGCGGGCCGTTTCGCTGAGCACGGCGTTGCGCGGTTCGCCGTCGGGAATCTTGGCGGCGACGACGACGCACTTTTCCAACGCCGCGGCGGCCCGATCCTTCAGATCCTTTTCCGCTTGCTCTCCGCCGAGCATCACCAAGACCTTAGCTTGCTGCAACGGGTCGGCGATCGTGTCGACGATCCGATCGACTTCGTCGAACACGGCGATCGCGCCGTCGCGATCGCCCACGTCCATCAGGTGAGCGCCGACTTCGTTCAGCATGATGCAGCGTTCGAAGGGGTCGGTAATTTGCTTGGCCAGCTCGTGCGATTCGTGAACGAGGGGCGTGCCGGCGGCCCGATCAATCTTCCCGAGGTTCGCGCCGGTGCCGCTGATCAGCTCGGCCCGCAGTTCCGCATCGGTGACGCCGCGCGAACGGCGAATGCATTCTTGGAACAGTTCGAGCGTCTTCGCGCGATCCTGCTTTTCGAGCCGGCGGGCGAGCTTCCAAACCGTCTTGACCCACACCTCGTCGTCGGAGATGGAGTTCAGCATTTTGAGAGCGCCTTCGATGTCGTTGCTCGACAGTTCGTTGGCGTTGTCTCCCGTGATCGCCTGCTTGACGTAGTCGTTCGTGATTCCGTCGCAAGCCTGTTGCGATTGCTTGAGCAATTCGTCGGCGATGGCTTGCTCTTTGATTCCGGCGAACTGATTGGCGAGCTGAGCCGACAACGTCGCCACGTGATATTGGCGGCGAACTTGGGCGTCACCTTCCAAGGCCGCATTGAGGCGCTGATCCTCATGGGCGGAAAGCGGCGACGTGAGCGGGAACAACAGCGCGAATCCGGCCAAATTTGCGAGACGACGATGCATGATTAAAAACCTTATTCCATGTTGACGGCGACTTTGCCGCCGTTGTTACGCAGCTTTTCCACAACCTGCAACCGCTGCTCGATGAGTTGCGGCGAAGACTTCAGGGCCACATGCCCCTTGGCGACGTTGACCAGCGCCTCGATGCGGCGCAGCGGGTCGTCGATTTTTTCGGCCAGCGCCGCGGCTTCGTCGAGCGTGCGGCGGCCGGCTTCCGATTCGCCGGCCTTCGCGCGAAAGCCGGAGAGCTTCACGAGCGTCATGACGCGATATCGGGCGTCGGCAATTTGCGCGACGGCTTGCTCGGCGTCGGCCCACCGGCGTAGTTCGCCGAGTCCCACGGCCGCTTCGGCCAGCATCTTTTCGCGCGGCAAGTAGTCTTGCAAACGGTAATCGTGTTCGTAGAACTCGACGTCGGCGAGCGGCTCGGCGTCGATCTTCACCACGCCGCGGCGAACTTCGCTCAGCAGTTCAGCGGCCCGAGCTTTGTCGCCCAGTTCGGAGTACAAACCCGCCAACTGCACGAGCAGGCTCGGCTTTTCGCGGTCAAACGTGGGAATGGTTGCGGTGGATACGGTGGCATCGGGCATCGAGGTCGCGACGATCGCTTCGACGAGCGCCGCCGCTTCTTGTCGATCGCCCGCCGCGAGGTAGCTGCCGGCGATCTCCGCGTGCAAGGCCGTACGCTGCGCGTCGTCCGCCGTGGAATCCGCCAGATTCTTGGCCGCATTCAGCATCCGGCGCAGCCTCGTCGGTCATGCCCACGCTCGCCATTTCTTTGCCGATGACGATCAGCGCCGCGGCGCGTTCCGCCGAATTTTCAATTTCCTCGGCGTCGGCGGCAGCGGCGAAGAACATTCGCGTCGCTTGAGCTCGATCGTTTTTCGCCCGCTTTTGCGCCAGCTTCGCGTGGGCGTGCGAGCGCACGGCCGGATTCACGATCTTCAACGCTTCCGCGTAAGCCTGATCAAACTGCTGGAGATACGCGGTGGGCTTCGACGCATAAGAGTGGGCCAGCTTGTTGGCCGACTTATTGCGAAGCCAGTCGCGAACGACGCCCGCCGGCACGGCGTCGATGCGGCGAAACGCTTCGTCCATGCAGCGTTTCGACTCGGCGACGAAGCCGGCGTCGTCGTAAACTCCCGCCAGATGGCAGAGGAGAATCACTTGGTTGATCTGCGGCACATGTTCCGCGGCGACTTCCCGCAACGCATCGCGCGGAAACGGCTCCGCCTGCGCACTTCGCAGCGCGCAGGCGAGACCGATGAACGACACGAACAGAATGTTCCGCAGAACGAACGAACGCATACGAGAGATCATCCGACGCGCGCCGTCATGGCGCCTCCGAACCAGGTGCCGAGCCGGACCACTAATCCATTTTGCTTTCGGTCTGGAACTTCGTGATCATCGCGTTGTGCACTTCGCCGTGCGGCTCGAGCACCGCCTTGAGGCGAGCGTGACGTCCGTCGGCGTACGTGTTGAACACGACCAAGAAGCGATCGTAGTTCGTCGTTTCGTCGTCCGTCGCCATCGGCGCCGAAACAATGCTGTTGCCGACGGCCGTGCTTGACGGGCCCAAGCCCAAGACGACGGGGATCACGCCGGTCGGAAAGCCGATGAACGCGCCCGTCGAGTCAAAGCTTTCCGGATAGATGGCGCGAAGAATCGTGCCGGCTTCGGTCGAAGCGCCGTTGAGCGTCGGCAATTGGTCGCCGCTGACCAAGACGCGTACGGTCGTGCCGCTGTTGTTCGGATCGACGGAATCACTCTCCACGTGATACATCACTTCGGTGATGCCGGCCTTCTTCAGCGACGTGAAGTGCTTGGCCGTGGAGGTATCGGTAATCGCTTGGAGCACCAACCGCTGCTTGCCGCCGAGCAAGTGCGTGCGCAGGCTTCGTGTAAGCGGTGCCGCTGGCCGATTGCAGGCTATCGAACCGATTGGGATAGCGTCCGCCGCTGAGCGTCGCGTGGCTGTTGAGCGACTTCACCAGTTCGTGGATCGTATCGCTGGCCGACGCAAAGCGCGCCGGGCGAGTGGCATTTTGAATCATCGGGATGACCATGGCGCCGAGCGTCGCCAAGATGGCCAACACGACCAGCAATTCGATGAGGGTCAGACCGCGCCGACGACTCAGAAGTCCGACGGTCTTGAGAGGGCTAGAACGAAACATGAGCAGCTCCTTGTCCGAGGAAAAACGTCGAGAACCAAAGCGACGCTTCCATCGCTGGAGCGTGTCACATTACAGGCCGTAAAGGTACCTTGCGGCTTCTTAAGATAACTGCGTCGTTTTGACGTTCAAGTGCGCTTCTTGAAATTCAGTTTCAATAAAATTGGGGTGTAAGGGCGGGGCATGCGGATCTCACGGCGAGGAAATGCCCCAACACCCGTGCAGCTCTGAACTTGCAATGGCCGCCCCTCATGAGGCAATGAGCTTACGGAGCTTGGCTCCCGCAGGCCTGCCGCCCAAGCCCGTGCTCGCGCGGTTCGCATTCGGAAATCTAGGCTCCGCCGAGCATCACCGCGCGGCGAGCGTTTCATCCAGCCAGTCGTAGGCTTGCTGATTGAAGCGGGAACGGTTGCCGCTTTCGCAATGGCCTTGAGTTCCTTCGGCCGACGTGAAGTGCACGCGGTGCTTCGGGCAGGTGAGCGCTTCGAATAGTCGGTCCGCGCCGGCCGAGACGGAGTCTCCTTCGGCCGAGGCCACCAGCGTCGGACAGCGGATCTGATGCACCACGTCCGACACGCGGTAGCGGGCCAACTCGAGCACGTACTTACCGAGCGTGTCGACCCCGTGAACCCACTGGCCTCGTTGCACCAGTTTCCACCGGGCCACGGCATTGCGCACGAGCGGTTGCAACAGCGGGTCGAGTTCGTCGGCCGTGATCTCCGGCAACCGCCGCGCCAACTCGGGCGGCAGCGCCGCGCGAATCTGGTCGAGTTGATCCCACTGCCCGGGATCGGCGATGAGCGCGGCGATGCGAGGCTCCCCGGCAACGGTGCGCGGCGCGAGAAACCCGCCGAAGCTCTCTCCCATCACCGCCAGCCGCGACGCATCCACTTCCGGTCGCGCAACGGCGAAGTCGACCACCGCTCGCAAGACGGTTTCCCAATCGGGCCGCATCGCGAGCCCGCGCTGCACCAGCGAGCGACCTTGCCCCGGTCCGTCGACGATCAGGCAGTGATACCCGCGACGCAAGGCCGGCAACGCGTGTGCTCCGTAAACTTCATGCACGTTCGAGTCGTAACCGTTGACGCTTAAGACGGTCGGCCGGCGCGCGCCGTCGACCAAACACAAATAACCCGGCAGCGTCGTACGCTCGAACGGAATTTCCACGGCGATCAGCGGCCGATCTTCCAGCGCGGCGAACCGTTGGAACGCCGCACATTCTTGCTCCAGCGCGTCGGCGAGTCGCGGGTCGACGGCGCCGTACAGCGGGTAGTAGCCGATGCGGAAGTACGTAGTCGCCCGCAGATACGCTTCGCGCGCTGACGCGATGCCCGCGGGCCGCGCTGTCGTCGCCCCACTGCACCGCACGACGGGCGCAGGCCGCCCATGCATCGAACCAGCGATCGGGCCCGCCGTCGCCGATTTGCGTGGCCGTCGCGACGATCTCGCCGTACTCGGCGCCGCCGGTCGCAATCATGCTCAAGGCCCGCTCGGCAAACATCTGCAGCAAAGGATTCGCAAACAACTCGCCCGCCATGCCGTCTCCCCGCCGGAAATGCCCGAAGAAAAATCGAACGCAGAAAACTCGTGGTGTATGTTCTACGCTCGCCTGTAACTATAGCGACACTTGTCGCAACAACCGGTGCGGCGCAACAAATCGAACGTCCCCCGTAACGAACCTAATCGTTCGCGGCAGTTACCCCGGCTCGTGTTTGGCTCGGTTGTTTCATTCACGTTACAATCCGCGTCACACCTGCTCGACGTGGGCAGTGCAATTGAGCTTTGCCGTTAACCCCATGAGCACGCCGCTTCTCGCCGAAAGAGTCCGCGAAATCATTCCTCGCTACGAGGAAATGTTCGCCGGGAGAGGCGGCGTCACTCCCGACGATCCGCTGGAGTTTCATCTCTATCATCTCGCACGATACTGGAGCCGGTTAGTCGGCTTCTGCCGACAAGACCCGTCGAGGCCCGCCGCTTTCATCGACGGAGATTTAGGAGCGTGCGTGCAGGTCGGTTCGGAGTTTGCGCAGAAGCTGATCGAATCTGGCTCTCCGATTTACGAACGCTGGCAGAACCATTGGACGCAGACCCAAGCCATCCTGCACCGTCGGCCGGTCACGATGGAAGCCGTCGAAGCGGCGTCACATGCCTTTGACGCTTGCATCGCCGATTTGAAGTACGACCCTTGGGGCTAACCGTGCGCCGCAGCGAACGCGATCATCGCGTTCCGGTTACAATCCCGACGGGGCGCTGAATTAGTGTCGTTCGGCGGTGGAGGCTTCGTGAGATGTCGGACCATTTTCGCCTCTTCTTAGAGACGACTCAGGCCACGGCTCCGTTGATCGCGCTCCTCCGCCGGCATACGGGTAAGCCGGTTTCGGACCTCCGCTACGCGATTACGAACCGGCAACCGTTTCTTGACGAGGAGCCGCACCACAATCGGTATTCGGAGTTCATCGAGCGAGTTACCGAGTTGCTTAACGACTTGGAGGCTGAAGGCGTCCGCTATTTGGTTGAAGTCGACGGATTGCCGGAAACCACTCAGTACCTGCGTAACACTTTCCAACGATGGCACGATATCGGTGTACAAACGCAGCAAATGACCGATCTGGAATCCGGCGAACCATGCATTAAGACGTTGGAAAGGCTGAAGCAAGACGCACCGACCGAGGTGTTTCAACATACGCTCAAGCAAATCATCAACGGAGACGGATACGCGTGCGACGAGGAAACCGTAAACTGGGCTCGCCGAGAGATTGAAGGAGTTGAACCCGGCGCTGCACCGGACTGAGGAAACGCGTAGCGCTTTTAGAGTTAGTCGTTTCGCTAGCGGCCGTCGCTGGGTGAGTGTCACAGGTTCAACGGCAACACATCTTTAGGCGGCCAACTGTGCCAGATCAGGCAGGTCGGCGACAACCCGATCCGCGGCGTCATGGGCCGAACCCGATGGTGCGATCCAAACCGTCGACAGCCCGAGTTCCTTGGCCGGAATGATATCCCGCGTCAAGCTATCTCCCACGAAAACAATCGCCGCGTCCGCCGGGAAGTAAGACAGCGCGCACTTAAAGAGAGCGTGCGACGGCTTGATACTTTTGCCGTCCGAAGAGAACACCGCCCGTTCGAACAGCGGCAGTAGTCCATCGTTTCGCAACAGTTCGAGCCACGGTCCCGATTCCGCCCAGATGTTCGACACGACGCCCAACCGATGCGTTCGGGCCGTATGTTGGAGAAAGGTCCTGTGCGCGGGCGGTACGCGACCGATTTCATGGGCGGCAAAAACGCGTTGGAGAATCGGAATTTCCGTCTCCTCGGCGCGACCGTACTCGCGAAGCGCTTGCGTTAGCGACGGGAAATTATCGAACCGCTCGGGGCGCTCGTACTCACGGAGCAGAGCGTCGCAAGTCGCATGCATGATGCGGAGCAGTTGCTCGCGCTGCAGATTGCGGCCGCCGAACGACTCATACGTGGCGAAAAAGTTCTCGTCACGCCCCAAGCGGTCGTGGCCGAACATGAACGTGCCGTTCATATCCAGCAGCATGACGGAGAATCGATCAATCCAGCGTCTCAAATTTGGCTTCCGCCTGCAGGCTTCATCGTCGACCAAGCTCCGTCGCCCGCTCACGTCAGAGCGGAGCGAGGGCCAGTATACCGATGCAAAACCGAAAGAGCACGAAATGCCAAAAACCTCGCGGCGACGGCAGCGCCGAGTCACCCACGGCTCGGACGACGCTTACAACTTAAACGCCAACATGACTTGGTCGGGTACTGGCACGCCGCCGCACGCGGCGTACATCTGCAGGGCGGGTTTGTTCGTTCGATCCGCGAGTACCCAGGCTTCCAGACAACCCAGCCGGCGTCCCTCGTTCAGCAGCGCATCGACGAGTTGTCGGCCGATGCCTTGATTCTGGTGCGACGGGGCGACGCCGACCTCATTGATCCACAGTTCAGGCGCTTTGTCCGGGTGGATGTAATGCACCCCGGATGCCATTCCGACGACGATCCCCGCATCGATGGCGACCGCAAGATGGTGTCGCGGATCGTTGAGAAACTCGTCACAGAGGGCGTCATGCAGCGGGTTGTCGAACACGCCGGCCGCAACGCGCAAAGCAGCTCGCGGTCTTGGACGCCGAGAACCATGATGCTCACGGCCAACGGAATACTCCTACCGGCTAACGTTCGAGCTGAGGCGAGAGGGTCAGGCTTCGGCTTGGAAAGCGAGTTCATAGAGCACATCGGGACACCGTTCTTCGTTCGCGCGGCCGTCGGTGAACTCGATTGCGACGAAGCCGTTGCGCTCATAGAAGCGGCGTGCGCCGCTGTTCTGCTGGAACGTGTACAGACGTAAGGGACGACCAAGCGTGCCGATGGCATGGGCGAGCAGGTACGACCCGATTCCGTTGTTGACCAGGTCCGCCTCGACGGCCATCTGAGTGATCCAGAAGACCCCTGCTTCGACTTCGGTTGCCATGGCGCCGACCACTCGACCATTGGTCTCAGCGACGACGACACCTCCGCTCGGTAGAAGCCGAGACGCGACCCAGGCGCGAACATCCTCTTCGGGATGAGCCGACGGCGCGTACGGCATGAACCGGCGTCGCGTGCTGATGAGCAGCTCCGCGATCTGAGGCGCGTCTTCAGCAGCGGCCGGACGCAAAAGTGGGGGCATCTGAAGCCTAACAGGTACTCAACCGCCGAAGTGCGGCAAAACACGACCGCAAAAGTGCAGCCGAGCAGGGATTCGTAAAATTCGACTCGTAATACTGCGACTCGATTTGCGACAAATCGCCGGCCCCCCGAGCCATGCTATACCGCAAAGCGCAGCGTGCTAGGCCACAGCCGCATCCGGATGAATTCTATTCTCCACAAAAGACGGTTCCCACAGCGCAACCCCACGCGAGCCGGTTCCTCGCGGGTGGCACGGACAACTCGTTGAGGGCGTCCGGGAATTAAAGTCCGTCGAGGATGTAGGCGACTTGGGCGTTGCGTCGTCCGCGGCGGTGATTGTAGGCCAGCAGCAGTTGGTAGGTGAACAGGGCGGCGAGAATCTGCGTGCGGTTGTTATCGAGTCCGCGGTGCCAAGCTCGATGATGAAGTTCGAAGAGCGTCTTGAAGCGTTCGTTGAACGGCTCGACGGTGACGCCGCGTCGCGCGTAGAGCCGGCGGATGTTCGGACGCTTTAACCAACGACGCCGGCGATCGCGTCGCAGTCTTCTTGCTCGCCGAGCATAAGATTCTCGATGCCGCGGTTCGTCGCCGGCATTGTGCCGTTCTTGGAGCGGACAGACGAACCGCCGGCCGCCGGGTGCGCCGCTCGCGTCGAGTTCGACCAAGTCGGCCATGTCGTTGGAGTCGTAGCCCGAGTCGGCCAGGACGTACCGGATTTCGATCGGCAGTCGCAGTAACTTCAGCGGCGCGGTGCGTTGCTCGCGCATGTGCGCTTGATCGACCGAGGCGCACAACGGCCAGACGGCTTCGCGTTTTCCCGCCGAAACGACGACTTCGAAGCCGTAGCCTTCGACCCAGCCGTGGTATTCGGAGAAAGTCCAGGTCGCTTCAACGTCGACGCCCGACGGAATGCGGCCGCGGATGCGATCGCGACGATGCCAAGGCCTGCCGCGCGAAGGGACGAGGCTTTTATCGACGGCCGCTGCGCGGGCGTCGATCCAACCACGCTCGATCGCACGGCGCGCCTGCAATTCCAACGCCGCCTGCAGCAGGCCGTGCGCACGACGAAAGCGATCGAAATACTGAGTGCGTCCCGGAAAGGCGTCGGTCTCCATCCAGCCGCACAAGCGCAGCCGGTGCTCGCGAAGGAAACGGCACTGCGCCGACTTGCTCTTTCTGCGCTTCGCCGTGGCCGCCATAATCAACACCGCGATCACCCAATCGGCAACCGTCGGCTTGCGACCGGCTCCGCGCCGCGGACACAGTCGCTCCGCTTCTCGACACAACGGCACGGCGGCGCGCACGAGCGTCTCCAAGCCGTCGCCGTCCTTGGCAACGAACATGGCCGATCTCCTCGGAACGTCTTCTGTTGGCGCAAAAAACGTAAACCGCGGAGATCGGCCTGTTGAGACCAGTTCAATTCCCGGACGCCCTCAACGAGTTGTCCGTACGCCGGAGGCGCAAGATGGCTGCATCGGGGCTTATTATGCTCGAAATCTTCCCCTCGAATCGCTGTGCGACCCCGACAACGAGTTGTCGGGGCCACCCGCCACAATAGTTCGTGACGCCGGCGCAGAGCGCTGAATCGTCGTGCTTGCTCGACGCTACGTCGCGCAGCGTTGGTTCCAGGGCATGCGGGCTAGGAGCATGCCCATGCCGCAGGTGTCGGTCACGCCGGCGAAGACTAGGCCGGCGCCGACGAAGGCCGAGAGGCCGATGAAGTACGGGTGCACGAAGTACGAGAGGACGACGCCCGTGAGCACCAGCGAACCGGCCGCGATGCGAACCTGTCGTTCGAGCGACATCACCTTCTGACCGCGGACGACGCCGAGGCCGGCCGCTTCGCAAGCCGTCGTGCCTCCTTCGACGTTGAACACGTTCACGACGCCGGCCGCCGCGAGCTTCTCCGCCGCCTGACGGCCGCGTCCGCCCGATTTGCAAATCACGTACACCGGCTTGCCGGCCGCGACGTGCGGGCTTTGCTTGACCTGCGCCGCGTCGAGTCGATCAAGCGGGACGTTGCGGGCCTGCGTGACGTGCACTTCGCCGAACTCGGCCGGCGTGCGAACGTCGATGAGTTCGAGAGCTTCGCCGTTCTTGCACAGCGCGGCGAGTTCCAACGGGCTGATCGTGGCGGTCGACATGTGAGTTCTCCGTGGCTATCGCACGCCGGCCCCGACGCGCAAGCGAGGGGACCGGCGGGCGTCGTTGTTGTGCGGCGTCCCCTCGCTTGCGCGTCGGGGCTGGTGTTTGTTGGTGGCCGGTTTGTGTTGTGGGGCCGATGTTCGTTATGGGAGTCTTACTGCTTGTCGCCGAAGCGGGCTTCGATGCATTGCAGGATGTTCGCCAAGTGCGGCTCGGCGATGCGGTAGTACACGCGTTGCTCTTCCTTGTCGCTCGCCAGCAAGCCGCACCGCTGCATCAGCCGCAGATGTTCGGAAGCCATCGGGCTCGGGATGCCGCAGGCCTCGGCCAACGCGCCGACCGTGTAACGCCCGCGCAGCAGCATTTGAACCATTCGCAAACGGTGCGGATGCGCAGGGTCCGCAGACACTCTGCGGCCTGCGCGAGGGCTTCGAGCGGCAGCAGCGGATCGGCCTTCGCAGGCTTGTCCGGCCTCGCGGACCGTTCGGTTCTCGGCGGCCGTTCGACCTTCGACGGCCCGCCCCTCGGCGGCTTGTCGACTCGCGACGGTCTGTCGAGCTCCAACGGCTTGTCGGCCTTCGGCGGTTTCGACTTTTTGACGACGCTCATCGTGGGGGTGCTCCGGTAGATCATTATATCGGAAGGTTCCGACATATCCATCAACTGCCGGCAATGCTGCGACAACGATCGCAAGGCCGTTAAGCTAAGGAATCTGCCGCGTCGTGGGGGTGCGGAAAAACCGCGTCTGCGCGAATCCGTAGCTTAATTTGGCCGCCGGTCTTTTCGGGGCCGGCCGGGGTTTTATTTTGCGTGCGGCGGCTGCTCGTCCCGTCTTCCGGCCGTTCGGCCTTTGTGTATCGCCGCCGCCCGTCAAGGAATCTGCCTCATGCGTAGTTCGCCGTTTCCCGCAATGCCCCGCCGCGCGTTCCTCGGCGGCGTGAGCGCCGCGCTCTTCACGACGCCGGGCCTCTTCGCCGAGCAGCTCGCGATGTTTCCCACGCCGAGCATGACCGAGGGACCGTTCTATCCGGACCAGTTGCCGCTCGACCGCGACAACGACTTGATCCTCGTGAGCGAGCGGCTGACGCCGGCGGTCGGCGAAGTCTCGCACCTGACGGGCCGCATCCTCACGGCCGCGGGAAGCCCGGTGCGCGGCGCGACGATCGAGATCTGGCAATGCGACGCCAACGCGGTGTACCTGCATACGGCGGACAGCGGGCCGAAGAAGTCGCAGCAGGATCAAAACTTCCAGGGCTACGGCCGGTTTACAACCGACTCGAAGGGGCAGTATCGGTTTCGCACGATCAAGCCGGTGCCGTATCCAGGCAGGCCGGCGCCGCACATTCATTTCAAAGTTTCACTAGGCGACCGCGAGCTGCTGACCTCGCAGATCTTCATTCGCGGTCATGAGGGGAACCAGCGCGACGGAGTGTTCAACGGCGGCGTGCCGGACTTGATCGATCGCGAACTTGTGATGACCGACTTCAAACGTGTGAGCGGCACGCCGCCCGAAGGTTTGAAGCCGGCGCAGTTTGCGGCCGTGTTCGACGTCGTGCTCGGCCGCACTCCGAGCGAAGAGCAAATGGAAGATCGCGGCCCCCGCCGCCGCCCCAACAGCTAGGAACCTCGACGATGACCCGACAATTGATTCGCACGTTGCTTTGGGCGGCGCCGGCCGTCCTGCTGTTCGCCGATTTCGCCGCGGCGCAAGGGCTCGGACGTCCGCCACGCGGGCCGGGAGGCGACCGCGGCGGTCCGCCGGGGATGCAACAGCGGACGCCTGCGACGGAGGAGTCGTTCGTGAAGCGTATGCTGACGCTCGATGCCGACGGCGATGAAACGCTGTCGAAATCTGAAGTGACTGACGCGCGGCTCTTTCCGCTGCTCACGCGAGCCGACGCCGATGGAAACGGCAAGGTCACGAAGGCCGAGCTTTCGGCGCTCTATGCCAAAGAAGCCGCGACGTTGCAACAGTCGCGCGGTCGAGGCGGCCCGGGTATGGGCGGGCCCGGCGGTCCGCCTCCCGGCGGCATGCGCAGGCCCGGCAACTAGCCGACGACGCGACCGTCAACAGCCGAAGCCGCCGGCCGAATAACGCTTCGCCACGGTTGAACCAACCGTTTAGACTGAGAGCAAACAGTACGCTGTTTTGTTCTCGATAGGGGCGAACGTTGAAATGGCTCTTCAACTCAGCACAAAAGATACCGCGGAGTTTCTGCGGTGGACGTTGAAGCTAGGTTGGTCGGCGGTGCCGGACGTCGTCTGCTGGGTGGAATCCTTAATTGAATCCTCGGACGAGCCGGCCGACTGGATGCTCGATTTTGGCTGGAACAAGTCGGCCTACGCCGACGAAATTGATTTGCTGTTGGATAAAATTCCCGGCATGGCCACCGACGACTTGCCGCGAAAGCTCGCGGCGGCCTTGATCGGGCGTCGTTGGCTCGACCATCGCTGCGATGATGCACAATTGTCTTCAGTGTGGTGCAAGCTGTACCCGGAGTTCCCTCGGACGGCTGAGACAGATCATGCCGCAGACGTTTGGCAATACCTCGATGAAGTGTTGTTGAACTTGGTCTACGGCGGTCGAACTTACGTTGATCTTTCGACTGCGCACGCGCAGTTGGCGAAACGACTCGAGAAGTACCACGAGTTTCTTGAGCCTGCCGAACGCCTCCTCGCCGAATTGAGGCGGCGAGCTTCGCTTTCGTGCTAGACATCCTCTAAGTTAGCCGGCGCTACTTCGCGCGTCGTTGAAAGGTTCTCATATGTCGCTGTTAGTACGTTGCTGGTTGCCGCTGGTTCTATGTGGCGTCGCGATTGATGCAACGTCGCAGGCCGAAGAGAAACCGGTCCTGCTCGTCGGTCACAAATGGTCCGATAGCGCCGGGTTCTACGACGCCGCAACCGGCAAGCTGGAAACGTCCGTGCCGGTCGGGCGGCGGCCGCATGAGTTGGCCCTGTCGCACGACGGCAGCAGGGCTTACTTCACGCTCTACGGCATCGACCTCTACACGGAGACGGTCGAAGGCGGCCGCTCCGTGGCGGTCGTCGACGTGCCGAGCCGCAAGAAGGTCGGCGAGATTGATCTCGGCAAATATCGCCGGCCGCACGGGATCGAGATTGGGCACAAGTCAGGCCGACTCTACGTAACCTGCGATCATCCGGCGGCCCTGCTCGTGATTGACCCGCAGGAGATGAAGGTGGCCGAAGCGATCGAGCTCACCGATCCGAAATCGCTCTGCCACATGGTCGTGGTGAGCGAGGACGAACGGACGGCATACGTCGCGAACTGCGGGACGGCGGACCTGGCCGTCGTCGACTTGGAGAGCCGTAAGGAAACGGCCCGCATTCCGGTCGGCGGCGTGCCGATGGGAATGTCGCTCGCGCCGACGGCAGGACGTTGTGGGCGACGACGCGGGTAACGAACAGCCTGGCGGTTGTCGACACGGCGACCAACAAGATTATGCGGATTATCGAGATTGCCGGTCAGCCGGTGCGCACGGCGCTCACGCCCGACGGCTCGCGGCTCTTCACCACGCTTATCGATTCGGGGGAAGTGGCCGAAGTCGACACGCGAACCCAGACGCTCTTGCGAAAGCTGCCGATCGGCAAGCGGGTGGAAGGGCTGACGATCGACCCGACGGGCACGTTCGGCTTCGCCTCGGCTCAGGCCGACGACAAGATCGTGAAGTTCTCCATTGCCGAGATGCAGCCGGTGCTGGAGATTAAGACCGAGAAGCGGCCCGATCCGTTGACCGTAGTCCCATCGTCGTCACATTAGTAAGTGCGTACAAAGGAAACTTCGATGCTGCGTTTCGGCTTGTCGATCGTGATCGTCGCGGTCTTGACGTGCTTTGCGCAGTTCTCGCCGATTCGACCAATCTCCACGTACCCGACCTTTGACATGCCGGGGGATGACGTCCTGATACAGGACTTCGGATTGCTCGCGACGGTCGTCGTGCCCGAGATGAGCATCGCCGTTGCAACACAAACAGACGACAAGCTTCGTCCTTCCTACCTCACGGCGATCATTGCATATGTGATTGCGGGGGATTTGATCAGCCCACACAGCCCGATCTTCAGGCTGACGAAATCCGTAGAAGCGAACTTCTGGCCGTTGCTAATGATCGGCCTGGCAATCGCCCCATATTTTTACGTATGGAATCGGCCTGAACGTCGTGCGCTCTAACGTCGTTCGAACGCTTTGGCGACGTTAGGTCGCGGTGCCGTAGAGTTCCGTGATCGGCGTGCCGAGGTTCAATTGCGACGGACGGCCTTGGCGGTCGTAGATCGTTGATTCCGGGTCGATGCCGAGCGAGGTGTAGACTGTCGCGCCGACGTCGTCCGGTCGGTAGGCTTTCGTAAGGGGATATGCGCCCATCGGATCAGACTTGCCGATGATTTGGCCGCCTTGTACGCCGGCCCCGGCGAAGAGCCCGCTGAAGCAATAGCCCCAATGGTCGCGGCCGGCCTGAGCGTTGATCTTCGGCGTGCGGCCGAACTCGCCGACCAAAATGACAAGCGTCTCGTCCAGCCGGCCGGAGGATTCCAAATCGTCGAGCAGCGCCGCCATCCCTTGATCGACGGGCGGCAACAATTGGTTCTGCAGCGTCGGGAAAATGTTCGAGTGATTGTCCCACTGCTGCACGCGCCCGAGATTCACTTGTACGACCGGCACGCCGATATCCACAAGCCGGCGAGCCAAGAGCAGCGACTGGCCGAACGTATGTCGGCCGTAACGGTCGCGCACGGCGTCCGGCTCGCGCTTCAGATCGAACGCTTCGTGTAGCCCGCGCGACGTGAGCATGGAGAACGCGAGCTGCTGCTGGTTGGTGAGCCGTTTTTGCTCTTCGTTCCCGTCGAGCACGCGCTGCCGCGCGTTGATCTCGGCCAGCAGAGCCCGGCGATCTTCCAAATGGACGACGTCCATGCCTTCGGCCAACGTGAGATTGTCGACCTTAAAGTTCGCGCCGTTCGGGTCTGACGAGATTTGCCAAGGATCGTGTTTCGGCGCAAGCAGGCCGCCGTGTTGGCCGGGCCAAGTGAGCGGCGCGGCCATGAGGAACGTCGGCAGGTTGACGCCGCTGGGAATCGCGTCGGAGCGCGGCTTTAAGTAATCGAGTGCCGCCGCATAACAGGGCCAATCGTCACGCGAGGCGACTTTGTCGAAGAACCCGCCCGGCTGCAGGTGGCCGGTGAGCATATGGTGCGTCGACATCAAATGGTTGTTGTCACGATGCGCCAACGACCGCACGACGGCGTACTTCTGCGCCCGCTCGGCAAGCCGCGGCAAATGCTCGCAGACCTGAAAGCCGGGGACCGTCGTGGCGATCGGCTTGTAAGGCCCGCGCACTTCGGCCGAAGCCTCGGGCTTCATGTCGAACGTGTCGTGATGACTGCAGGCGCCGGTTTGAAAGGCGAGAATCACCGACTTGGCCCGCGGCTTCGGACCGCCGACCTTGGCCTCGGCCGCGCGGGCTTCGAGCGTGCGACCTAGCGATAGCCCGAGCAACGCCGAAGAGCCGACTTGCAACAATTCGCGGCGACGGACGCCGACGCTGGACGGCGGAAGACGGAAATTCATCGGCGGGGTGGAGCGCGGCGGGGACTAAGGAGCAAGAACTAATGAGTTTAGTTTCATGCCCGACTTGCAACAACGGCGAGTTGCCGCACGTGGTGAGTTCACGTGCGCGATCGCACATGCGAATAGTCGCTATTTCGGTGCGCGTTGACGCCGAATGAATTCCAACAGGTCCGCCGCCTCTTGCGCCGTGAGATCGCTCAAGATGCGTTCCGGCATGAGTGATTTATCGCTCTTCGCGAGTTCTTCCACTTCGCTCCGTTTCAATCGCACGAGCTTTTTCTCGGGCGTGCGGACGGCGATCTCCGTCGGCGTTTGTTCGGCGAGCAGGCCGGTGAGCGTGCGGCCGTCTGCGGTTGTTACGGTATACGCAGCGTACGGCTCGTCAATCTTCAGCGACGGTTGCAAAGCGTGAGTCAACAGATCACCGAGCTTCGGATGCTTCTTGGTGATCTCGTGCAATGTGGGGCCGAACGATTTTTCGCGGTCGTCGATCTCGTGGCAGTTGCGGCAGCGGGCGCCGTCGCTGAAGAAAATGAGCTGCCCCCGGTCGCGGTCGCCGCGCAGCGAAAGAATCGCCTGCGGATCGATGTTCGGGCCGAGCGTCTTTCGCCGGTCGGCTTCAGGGATGAAGGTTTCGAACAATCCGCGGACATCGGACCGAGCGGCGATTCCGGCCTTCACGGCGGCTTGGAATCTGTCGAGCGGCAATTCACCGCGATGGAGCGAAGTCGCTAAGGTCAGTGCGTCGCCCGTACTCTCAAGTTGCGCAGCGACGGATTTCTCGTCGGCCGACGATGCAGACGACCTCGCCGCGGCCGGATCGAGCGACTTGATCCAGTCGGCGATCAGCGACACTCCGCGGCTATCGACGACGCGCGAACCGATGTACGGCATGCGGGCATAGCCGAGCTTCGACATGCGGTAAAGCAGGATACTCTGATACGGTTTGCCCGGCACGATGATCTTGGCGTCGGTCAGACCGAACGTACCAATTCCCGTGCCTTTGTTGGTGTTGAGCTTATCGAAAGGTAATTCGCGCCGCAGGTGGAACGACGCGATGGCGTTGCCGCCCGGGTGATGACAGTGGGCGCAATTGGCATGCAGGTACGATCGGGCTCGCTGGTCGAGCGAGTGGGAAGTTTCGTGCGGATCGACCAGCAGTGAAGGATCGTCGGCGGCGAGCGACTTCGTCGGAGCAATGACATGCGACAGGGCCAATTCGGTCAGCTGCCCGTTGCCGGAACTCAGGAGTTGATGTCGCGCGCCGTCCAGTTGATTGCGAACAAATCCCAGCACGTACTTGGGGCCGGCGTTGTGACAGAGCTTGCACTCATTCACCGCGTCGACGTGCCAGGTGCGATCGACGAGCTTGTCGGGCTGGAGCAGACTCGGAACTCGTAGCGCACGTGATGTACCGTGCGAGTCGACGAGTGAGGCGTCGCGACCGTCGTCGTCCCAAAGATAGGAATAAGGATTCCAGCGGCCACGCTCGAAATGCAGCACCTGAGTTTCGACGTGCAAGGCGTTGCCACCTTCACGCGGCGGGATCGTGAGATGCTTTACGAGGACCGTTCCGTCGGGATACTCGGCCGCATCGTCAAGGCTCTCGGCAAGACGGATTCGGCCGTCGCCCGGTACCGCGACGAAGCGTTGGGCGGACGCGCCGTCGAGCCAACGCTCCGGCGCACCGAATAATCGACCACTCCTTGGGCGGGATGCAGAATCGGATTGAGCGATGCGAAGAGGCCCGTTTGGCTGAGCTTGCGCGGAAACGTTGCGCTCGTGTCTTCCAGGCCGGAGGGTTCCAGGCGGTAGATTTGTCCGGTAAGGTCGTAATCGAGCACGTAGAGCGTGCCGCTCGTGGTTTGCGTAAAGGCGACGATGCGATGATCCGTGTCGACGAGCGTGTCGCAGCGGTATGCGCCGTCGCGCTCGGGGTGCAAGGCCCAGATCGTGCCGGTGATGTAATCGCCGTAGACGAACGCGCCGTCGAGCTGCGGCAGTTGCGAACCGCGGTAGATCGGTCCGCCGATCACGCTGTTGGCTTCCGTATGCGGGTGGTCTTTCACCGGCGGCACGATCGGCGTCGGGCCCGGCTTTACTTCGCCGCGCAAAGCCGCGCGGCCTTCCATGATGGGCCAGCCGCCGTTCGCGCCGCGCGTGATCTTGTGCACGATCTCCCACGACTCCCAACCGTTGTCGGCCGCGAACATATCGCCGGTTTTGGGATCGACGCCGAACTTCCACGGGTTGCGGTAGCCATATGACCAGATTTCCGGACGAGCTCCCGCCGGCCCGGAGACGAACGGATTGTCCACCGGCACGGTGTACGGCTTCGCCGGCGTCGGGTTGCTGACGTCGATCCGCAACACGGCTCCGAACAGATCGTCGACCGTCTGGCCGACGGTCAACCCATCGGGCGGATTCGGGCCGGAGCCGTCGCCCGTGGAAATGTAGAGCATGCCGTCGATGCCGAACTCAAGGCAACCGCCGTTGTGCCCGCCGTCTGGCCATGTGATGAGCACGAGTTCGCTCTCGGCCTTGAGCTTCAGGGGCGCGGTTTGCACAACCTCGAAGCGCGAAACGCGCGTGTGAGCTTCATCGGCCGGATGGACGTAGCAGACGAAGAGGTACTTCTCGTCGGCGAATCGCGGAGAAAACTCGGCATCCCAGAGCGATACTTTCCGCGGCTTCGCGTCCGGCGGCAACAGGTCGACAAGGTCGAGCGCCAAATCGGCCGCAGCGACATCGGCCTGTTGCGGGAAACTAAAAATCTTGCCGTCACGTTCGGTCACCAGCAGCCGGTCGGTGCCGGGAACTTCTTCGACGCAACTAGGCAGTGTAAATCGGAGCTTCGGAAAGGCTGGCGTCGTACGATACGGTTCCGGCTTCTCCGGCGACCCTTTGATCCGCGATGTGGTCCAGGGCGGACGTTTGGCGGGCTCTTCGGTGGCGGCCGGTGTCGAAGTAAAGCCAAGCGCGATGAGAGCGATGACGACGGGCCGAAGCATAAGCGTAGGTTCCCGATAAAAAAACACACTGCCGGATCGGCCGGCAGTGTCGTGCGAATTGCAGTTCGCCTTCTCAAGTTATGCGCCCCATCGCTCCCGCCTCTCTCCCGCAACGGGAGAGAGGAAAAAACGAAACGGGCGTTAGGACACCCAAGCCGGTTCCCATTTCTTGCGGTACGGCTTGGTGACCATGGCGTTGGCGGTCGAGTTGTTGGTAATGGTGAGCTTTGCGGCGTCCCATTGCAACTCTTCGCCTGGATTGCGAACACCGATCACGCCTAACATGACGGTTTCCGTCAACGGTCCGGCGTAGGCGAAGTTCGACGTCGTCTTGGCGGCGCCGCGGCAGGCGTCGGCGAATTGCACGTAGTGATCGACCGCCGCAACGAGCGGGACGTCTTTCACTTCGGCCTGTTCGCGGAAGAGCGCCGGCAACTTGACGTGCGGCACGACGAGCGACCCCTTCTCGCCGATGAGCACGCTGCCGGCGTTGGGCAACGTGAACGAAGCCGGAATGTCTTTGAAGAGCTCCCGCGGCGCGGTGATCCCTTCGCCGTCGTACCAGGTAACCGGCACTTCGGCCGTCGTGTATTCGGTGCCTGGAAACGCATAGCGGACCGTGGCGCTCTTCGTCCAAGTTTCGCTGTTGAGCTTCGGGGCTTCGGCAGTGAGTTTGGTCGGCGCGGTGAGTTTTAGGGCCGTGAACACCGGGTCGAGGATGTGGCAGCCGAAGTCGCCGAGTTGGCCGGTGCCGAAGTCTTGCCAGCCGCGCCAATTGAACGGGTGATACAGTTCCTTGAGGTAAGGCCGCTCGGGAGCGGCGCCGAGCCACAAATCCCACTGCACCGTCGTCGGTACCGGATCCGTACCGCTCGGACGTTCGATGGCCCGCGGCCAACGCGGCGTGCCCCCTTGCCACGAGTGAACCTCCTTCACTTTGCCGAGCAGCCCGTCTTGCACGATCTTCACCGCCGTGCGGTAAGCCTCGTGCGATTGAATCTGGTTGCCCATCTGCGTAACGACGCCGTACTTCTTCGCGGCAAGCGTCATCTGCCGTGCTTCATAAACCGTGTGCGTGAGCGGCTTTTGGCAAAAGATGTGCTTGCCCAAGGCCATCGAGGCCAACGAAATCGGCGCGTGCATATGGTCGGGCGTCGACACGATCACGGCGTCGATCTGCTTCCCTTCGTCGAGCACTATCCGCCAATCGCTGTAAGTCTTAGCTTGCGCAGTACTTTTCCGCGGCGCCCCAGATGCATCGCCGACAAGTCGATATCGCACAACGCGACGACCTCGACGGCCGGACTGGCCGCTACGCCGTTCAGGTCGCTCCAACCTTTGCCGCCCGGGCCGATGCTGGCCACGCGCAAACGTTCGTTCGCCCCGGCGACGCGGGCCCAGCTGACGGCGGGAAACGCGGTGACGGCGCCGGCCGCGAAGAGGCCGCGAACGAACGTGCGGCGCGAGGTTCGAAGAGTCATGCGGAAATACTCCAGGCGAGAAGTTCGAAATGAGGTGAGGCGGGCGGGATGCGTGTAATATGCTCGAAAGCTCGAGCCGAGGCAACGAAATACAATCTGCGCGTTCACCCCCCTGAGGAGACGCCGTCATGCGTATTGGTCACGCACAGCTTGATTCGCAGCTCGATGATTTCGAAGGGAACTTGGCGAAGGTGGTCGCCGCGCTGGAACGGGCCGATCGCGAACGGGTCGACGTCGTCTGTTTCCCGGAATGTTTTCTGACCGGCTATCCCGACGACGGCGACATCGCACGTCGCGGCGCATTTGCGATCGACGGCCCGCAGATCATGCGGCTGTTGGACGCGACGTCGAAGTTCGAAGCGGCGGGCATCGTGGGCTTCAACGAGCTGCGCGGAGGCGATCTCTACAACACGGCAGCGGTATTCAACAAAGGACATTTGCTCGGGCGCTACAGCAAGTGCGCGGCCTATATGCCGTTTCACAAGCAAGGGCGCGAGTTCCCGGTGTTCGAGCATCATGGGCTGAAGTTCGGCGTCGTCATTTGTGCCGACGGCGGCTACATCGAACCGTCGCGATTGTTGGCGCTTCAAGGAGCCCGCGTGGTTTTTGCACCGCACTTCAATTACATCCACGCACCGGGGCTGATCGGCCACTTTATGAAGGTGCGAGCCGATCACACGGCGCGGGCTGTGGAAAACAACATCTATTTCGTGCGCGGCAACAACGTTTCGCTCGGCGCCGAAGAGTCGATGAGCCGCGACGGCGGCGTCGGTTACGGAGACAGCTACATCATCGATCCGGCCGGTGAAATCGTCGTTCGCAGCCGCCGGCACGTTGAAGATTTTATTTTCGTCGATATCGATATCACCCCGACGGACAAGGCTTGGGGTGTAGGGCGATCGCTTTGGAGTGCGCGGGAATTTGGCGGTGCAGCTGCTTGCGCTCGTTGAAAAGAACGCCGGAAAATAGAGTAGCGCTACGTGCTAGCCGTTTCGCATCATCGGATCGTCGGCCTCGATTTGGATACGATGTGAATTGTTTGCATACGACTTAATCAAATTCGGTGCGCTGAAATGAGTCGCGTTGAGTCTTTGCCGCAATCGATCTATAGTTGATGCACGCAAGCAACGTGAATGTGCGATAAGTCCGTGACGAAGCGTGCGAAGCAGGATCGTTTGTCGCACTGGACTAAGAGCTTGCGGTATCGCGGGCGGGTACTCTGAGGTGAGTTGGGACTGCCAGGATATTACAGTTCCGTAATTTTATGCGGCCGATAGTGAAGTCGCGTAGGCGAATCCTTGCCGCCGGATCGGTAAATTACAGCGGTCTCGGTAAGTTCTGCGGCTGGCATCTCCCCGTAATTAGGGGTGTTTGCAGCCCTTCTGATGTCAAGTCGGTACGCTATCACGACCGAAGATTAAGTCATCACCTGAATTCACCAGATCAATTGGGTGCGTTGAGTTTGAGAATTCGATGAGGTCTGGGGAGCCGTAGCGCAGCGCATGATGGATTCCGTTTCCCAATCTGAAACCGGCGAAATGCAGGTCGCCGTTCCCGCTTCACAGACGCGGCATTGCGTGGCGATCGTCGATGACGATGCGCTGGTGGCAAAAGCCATCGCGGCTTCGTTGACCGGGCCGGAATTCGACGTACGCGTGTTCGCGACGGGAGGCGAGTTTCAAGCAGCCGTCGAGGAGCTAAACCTCTGCAGCGGTTGCACGCTGGTCGACCTGCGGTTGGCCGCCGAATACGGCATGCAGCTCATTCAGGCTCTCTCGGGCAACACTGCGGCCGTACATCGTCCTAATATCGTCATCTCGGGCTATGCCGACGTTTCCAACACGCTTGAAGCGATGAAGCTCGGCTGTTGGACCGTGTTGCAGAAGCCGATCGACATGGAACTCTTGCGGCGCACCGTGCAAGAAGCTTGTGCATGGAGCAGCGAGAATCGCGGCCGACTAGCGCGCGAGACGGAAATCTTCCGCCTCTGGGGAACGATCAACGAGAAGGAACGGTCCACGATCGACATGATCTTGGAAGGACTGCCGAACAAATCGGTAGCCTCGCGGTTGGGCGTATCTGTGCGCACCGTGGAAAATCGACGACGTCAGATCTTGGCTAAGCTCGGAATTAATTCCGTGGCACAGCTCGGTCGCATCGTAGCGCTCATTGACGCGGTGGCGATGCATTCGCCGGGCGTACGACGCTTTGCCCTCTATTCCGACGACGGCCGTACCCGCAACGCTGGTTCGCAAACTCCTCACAGCGGCGCGCTGCGTCCCGCTTGGCATCCGCCAACTCTCGGCGAAGGCTCGACGGGCCGCATGCGCTAGCGGCGGACCGACTTCGAATCTTTCGGTTCCGCAGGTCCCTCATGCGGGACGACCTTGCGCAACTCGCGGCGAATCAGATCGATCAGATCGACCGACGCGAACGGCTTCTCGATCACGCCCCAAGTATTCTCGCGGGCGATTCGTTCCAAGGCGTCGTGCCGTCCGCTCATCACGACCACGCAAAGCCGCGGATTGATGCCTAAAGCTGCGCCGCGCTACTTCACGGCCGTCGGCGCCAGGCATGACCAGATCGGTCAGCAACAGTTCGAATTCGTCGTTAAGCTGCAGGGCTTCCAGCGCCGCTTCAGCGTCGGCGACCGTCGTCACATGATAGCCCGCGTCCTGCAGAATATTTTGGACGGCGGAGCGCACGGAAACGTCGTCGTCGACCAAGAGGATTTGCGTGCCTTGAAATTCGTCGGCATCGTCGCCGTGAGTTGCTTCCGAAGCCGGTTCCGATGAACGCGGAAGTCGGACGCGAATCACGGCGCCGCCATCCGCGCCGCCGTCGATCTCGACATGGCCGCCGCTCTGCCGCACGATACCGTAAACCACGGCCAAACCGAGGCCGGTTCCCTTGCCGGCCGGCTTCGTCGTAAAGAACGGCTCGAACACACGATGCTTGATCTCGTCGTCAATGCCGGCGCCGGTGTCGGCGACGCACAACTCAACGTAGTGTTCGATCGTCGGATCGTCGTTTGCAGCCTCGGGTAATTCGTCCGTCGCAACGATTCTTACGCTGATCGTCAGTCGGCCGCCGCCGTCCATCGCGTCGCGTGCGTTGACGGCCAAGTTCACGAGCACCTGCTCCAACTGGTGACGATCGCATTTCACCAGACAAGGCTCGTCATGCAGTTCGAGAGCCAATTCGACGTCGTCGGTGAGCAAACGGCGAAGCAGGGGCCTCACCTCGCCGACGACGTAACGCACGTCGACGACTTCCGGCTCCAAATGCTGTTTGCGACTAAAGGCCATGATCTGCCGCGTCAACCGCGAGGCGCGATCGGCCGCGTCGAGCACCGCCTGCACCGCTTCGTGATTGAAATCATCGCGAGGCAGCCGCTCGCGCAACAGTGCGCCGTACGTCGAGACGACCGTAATGATGTTGTTGAAGTCGTGTGCGATGCCGCCGGCCAAGCGGCCGATCGCCTCCATCTTCTGCGAGTGGCGCAACTGTTCTTCAAGCCGCCGGCGTTCGGTCATGTCCTGTACTTGAGCCACGCCGTAAAGCGGCGTGCCTGCGGCGTCGCGCACCAACGACACGAACAACAACACCCAAATGGCTCGACCGTCGCGACGAACGTACCGTTTCTCCAACTCGTAATACGGCAACTCGCCGGAAATCAGCCGATCGGCCAGCCGCAAGTCTTGAGCGAGATCGTCGGCGTAGGTGATCTCACGGTAGTTCACACCGCGCAATTCATCTTCGGTGTAACCGAGCATCCGGCAGAGCGCTTGGTTCACCTGCACGAATCGGCCGTCGATCGTGGCGATCGACATCCCCACCGGCGCCGCATCGAACGCGCTGCCGAACAATCGCCGGCTTTCGCGAAGTTCTTCGTCCGCCGCCTTGCGTTCCGTGATGTCGAGCAGCAGGCCGCGGAGCGAGACTTTGTCGTCGGCGTCGACAATCACCTTGACCATGTCTTCGACCCAGATCACGCGGCCGTCACCGCGAATCATCCGGTATTCGAAGCGGTGATCTTCGCGCCGCGCCGTGGAAATTTGGCACGACTCCAGCGCTTCGTCACGATCGTGAGGATGGACGTGGGCCGGCCAAAATCCGGGCTCGTACCATTTGTCGGCGGGAATGCCGAGCAAGCCTTCCGCCGATTCGCTCACATAGGTGAACAATAGCGACTCCGGATCCCCTTCCCATAAGACCACGCCGGCCTGATCCGTGAGCAGGCGATAACGTTCTTCGTTGCGGCGCAGCGTTTCTTCGGTGAGGCGGCGTTCGGTGATATCGCGCCCCGTAGATACTAACTCAATAAGTACGCCCGAGGCGTCGAACAGACCGCGGCAGCGCCATTCTTGCCAGCGTAATTCCCCGTGAGCGTCATACGAAAGATGTTCGTCGACCGCTTCCGGGTGATCCGGCGTAAGGCTCAAAACTTTGTCGTGAATGAGTTGACGATATTCAGGAGCTACCAGCGGGATGAAACTCGTGCCGATACACTGCTCGCGACGTCGCCCCGAAGTATCGACAATAGCTGTCGTTGACGAACGTGCGGGTGCCGTCGGGCAACCATTTCACGACGAACTCGGTTTGATTCGCCACAATCAGCCGATAACGGGTCTCGCTTTCCGAGAAGATCCTCACGACGTCGTCGATACTCGCGGGCCAGAATCACGCTGATGACGATGACCCACAACACGTACGGCCAATCGCCGACGTACGGCATTTCCCAATGCCACAGATCGACCATCACGCCCGTCATTGCGGCCGCGGCGTCGCCGATCATTGCGACGATCACCCAAGCTCCGGCCAAACGATCGCGCTTGCTCAGTTGGTAACCGGCGTATAAGCCGAAGACGTCGACCGAAAGCGCCACGACGTAAATCGGTACGCCCCACCAAGCCGGATCCGGCCGGCGAGCCAATGTGATTTGTTCGCCCCAGGGCAACGTCAGCCGATAGAGGCTATCGATCGGACCGGCCAACGAAAACCAAAACACGTTTATAGCCAACGCCGTTCCCATCACCGCCGTGACGAATAGCAAATAGCGTCGGGCCTGCACGCCGGTCGCCGCCGATAAAACCCAGCCTGTGAGCGTGACGCCGATCAGGCTCCAATTCGAGCGTTGATCTAGCGCCGCAAGATATTCGGGAATCGTCGTGGCCGAAGCTAAGCGCATGAGATACCACAGGAGTATCGCACACACGCCGGTCGTGGCAGCGAAGAGGCAGTAAACCTTTTCACTGCGCGAGAACCACCACAACAGCCCGTAGTGCAACGCGGCGAAGGCAAAGAAGCCGATCAGAACCGTGTTTACGGTGACGTACGGACCCAACGCAGCGAACTCGCAAAGTCGCGGCTTATATCGGCAAGCCGCACGCAGGAGGATTCATTAACGCCGCAAGCCGCGGTGATCTTTGCCGCGTTCATCGAACGGCGACGTTCAACAGGCTCGAAGTATCCCGATTGTCGACAATCCAACAAGCCGAGCCCCTTTGCGGCGGGATACACCGGCGACAGCAGGGAACGTGCCGGCAGCGGAAAACCGCACGCATGGCGACTTTATCGCCGCCAAACAGCCCTATTGAGGCGGGGCGTCCGTATGCCCGGCTAAAAAATTCAGCGCGGGACCGTCCAGGCGATAGATCCGCCATTGGCTCATCTCGCGGGCTCCTTGCGCCGTGTAGAAGCGAATCGCGGGTTCGTTCCAATCGAGAGCTGACCACTCGATTCGGCTACAGCCACGTTCGACGGCGATCTCACCGACTCGCTTGAACAACGATTTGCCGAGGCCGTGCCCGCGCGAGGCTTGCCGGACATACAAATCCTCCAGATACAGACCCGGCTTCCCGGCGAACGTGCTGTAATTGTGGAAGAAAAGCGCGAAGCCCGCCGCTTCGCCGTTGAGTTCGCCGACCAAAGCTTCGCAATAAGGCCGCGGACCGAACAAACAAGCCCGCAACGTATCGACGGTCGCACGTACGGCGTCGCGGAGTTTTTCGTATTCCGCCAATTCGCAAACCAACGAATGCAGCAGTTCGACGTCGTCGGGTACGGCGGCGCGAACAGTAATTTGCGGCGTTACGACTTCCATAGTTCCTCGGCATTGCCGCGCGTTACGGCTTCCAGTTGCACGCCGGCGAGCGGCGATTCTTTCAATTTTAAGACGGCCGACTCATGGATGAACAACGGGGCATGGCTACCAAACAACACCCGTTCGTGCCCGACCTGTCGGACTAGTCCTTCGACGCCGGCGACCCCTTCTCTCGTGGCGATATCAAACCAGCAGCGTCCGGTTGACGCAAGCTTATCGACAACGTCGACTTTCGCCCCTCGGAAAGCATTGAGCAACACAATCTGCAAGCCGGCGTGTTGCTCAAGCAGCTTGATGAGCGGCGTCGGATCGACATGAGGAACCTGAACCAGTGGATGCTGGGTGCGTTCGTCTTCCATCGTCGCGACGATTTGCACGACCATCTTGCGCTCGGCGGCCAGCGCTAACAATTCGCCGCAGGCCGAATCATCGAGTTTATAGCCGTGGTAGTTCGGATGGAGTCTGATGCCTCGCATGCCGTGCGTTTCTTGGCAGCGGCGAACATCGTCTTGCCAGTCGGGCAAGAGCGGATGAATCGTACCGAACGGCTCGAGCAACCCCGAACCAAACTTGCGACAATCCGACGTCAGTCGCGAGTTCACGCCGGCCACGTCGCGGTGCAAGAGCGCCTCAAAGCTCCCGCACCAGGCCTGCGTCACGCCTGCCGCGCACAACTTCGCAACGAGCGTTTCCGGCTCGTCGGCCGATAACCGCCGAAACGGCCAGCGATGAAGATATACGTTGACGTCGATCATGGGGTCGGCTTTGAGAACTGGATCAATTCCGCGCGGCGCATCCGGTCTAAATCACTCTCCCGCCTAAACTGGCACGCCGCTAGGTTATGCCCTAGGCATCCGTTGCATCAAACGGCAATTCCTTTGGCCTTCAAGATCGGCATCATCATCCGTTTCAGATTCTCTTTGAAGATGAGCCGCTTCTCGCGGTCGCTGATGTTCGCACCGTGAACCTTGGCAATTTGCGAAGCAAAGCTTCGGCCGCCGGAATCGCTGCCGTAAATTACGCGCTCGGCACAAGTTCACGGACGGCCGTTTCCACGAGCCCCGCCGTCGGGTCGCTACCGGCGATGTCGATGCTCACGTTCGGGTAGGCACGAACCGCCCTAATGCCGAGTTCCCACTGCCCGCCCGTGTGTCCCAGGATCAAGGGCGTGCGGGGGTGGCGTTTGGCGAGTTCCACAACGTCCATCGGCGTCGATTCCCCGGCGAACATCGTGCCGTCGGTTTTTAGCCACGTGTGCTGGTAGATCACCGCTTTCAATTCCGCGGCACGGCGAACAATCGGATCGATCGCCGGGTCGTTGCAGCGGTGAGCCACCCAAAGCTTAATGCCGACCATCGGACCGGCGGCAATGCAGCGTTCGATCTCGGCAAGGCTTTCGGCCACGTGGTCGCCGCTCACGTAGCAAAAACCGAAAGCCCGATCATGGTAGTGGGCCAAAGCTTCGAGCACTTGGTCGTTTTGCTCGCGAAGTTCCGCAGGCGTCGGCTCTTTGGTAAAGCCCATCCCCATGTAAAAGCAGAGCCGCTCGATGCCGACCCGATCGGCGATCTCTATCAGCTTGCTCATCCGTTCTGTGGGCGTACGGCCGGTCACGCCCGTCAGATGGCAATGGAGATCCCAAATCATGGCAAAGGCCGGCGGGGAGTTAAGGCGAGCGCAGAGCGGCAAGGCTGACGTTGTCCGTTGCCGTTGGATTGTAAAACGCCGCCCGGCTTCGCGAAAGCAACCTACGTCGCGAACCCGCGTAGATCGTCGCCGTCTGCGCAATGAAAAAGCCCCCGGCGACCAAAGTCGCCGAGGGCTTGGCGAAGAACCGAACCCGAAAATGATCGTCGTAGCAGAGCTTACCGCACGCCGGTGGTCATTGACGTGGCGATGATCCGTTCCGGAGCCCGCATCGGCGAGGTGTGAGTCCAACCTTGCTGAGCGTCGTAACGACGCACGAACGGCAGTGCCGTCGGAGCAGGGCGGAATTCCGTGGGGAAGAAGGTTTCGGCAATCACCCGCAGCATGCGGTGCTCGGCCGAATCCAGCCCCAATGCGGTGGTACGTTCGAGTAGTTGGCGAACCATGGCCTTACCCTTCGGCCAACGAACGTCGACGACCGTCGCGGCGTCTTCCAGCAGTTGATAAATGCGGGCTCGCGTGAGCCGCATCCGCATTGCGGTGCGACGAACGCTGAGCGGAGCGCCGTCAAGCCCGAGGCGGCCACGCAGCATCACGGCCGTTTGTTCGCCGGCATCGACGCCGATTTGCGCGACGAGCGGTTCGAGGATTTGTTCACGCAGCAGTTCGACGGTAATCGTCTCACCGCCCGAGATCATTTGCTGCACGCGCTTTTCGAGGGATTCGATCCTCGGCGGCGTCAATCGAACTTGAATGCGGCCGTCGGTCGGCTTGCCGTCAAGCAACGAATGCAGTTGACCGAAGATCGTGACGACACAGCGCACGCGCTTCTCGCCGTGCGTCTTCAGCTTGCGGATCGCTTCCAGCGTCAAGCCGGCGTAATGCTCAAGCGGCGTGCTCCAGATCACGCGCGGCAATTCGCCGAGCGAACCGGCGAAGCAACCAAGCGGTTCGTGCCCCAGGTTGTGAGCCAGCACCGTGGCGCGCCACGTGGCCCAAGTGACTTCGGAAATATTGGAAGGGTCGCCCGCGCCGACGGTCACCGCTACCGGGGTTTCCGAAACGATCGCGGCTTGCGGGGCGATGTGTTCGAGTCGTTCCTTCTCAAGTTCATCGGTATGCAACGCACGGTCGAGCAACTTCAACAGAGATTGCATCTTCTTCTGGCCGATGCCCGGCACGGCGGCGAGCGAATCGTACGGCGTTCGCAACAGATCGCCGAGAGCACGGTGCAGCAAGGCGCGCGGCAAGCGACGATCGGCGGGGAGCGCCAGTGAGCCAGCGGCTTACCCAACTGCGGAGCGTATCGATCGGTGAGAAGAAGGTTGCGGATTTTGTCGAACCGCGCGGCCAGTTCGAATCGCATTTGACGAACGGAAGTCGAGTGCTTGATCATGTCAAACTCCTGCCCAAAAAACCGGCAGCAAACGTCGTGAAACTAAGCATCCGCCTTACGTAAGTCGTTTGGATTCACGATCTTCCAACGACGAATACCCTGTTAGGCAACAAACGTGCCAATTGGTCGCAGAGAAGCCGGCAAGAAGTTGCCGGCATGCACAAAAACATCTCATGCATGCGCAAATCTCATAAAGTTTGCGGCGAATTGATTTCTGCTCGTCGCCATGAGGCCGATTTGCGAACGTGCGAAACCGAGGGACATAATGCGAGCCCCGCCGCGATGTCTGCCGCCGACTTACGAATGCTCGGCGCTACGTCGTGTTTCGTCACTTCCATTTCTGCTCGGAGCTTCCCATGTCGCTCTCGCGTCGCACCTTTCTCCATCGTTCGTTGGCCGCGGGCATGGTCGCCGGATGTGCGACGTACCAGCAACCACGACGTACCCGAGCCGCATCGGCCAACGAGAAGATCGTTGTCGGCGTGATGGGACTCGGCCGCGGTAAGGGCCTGATTCAATCGTTCGCACCGAGCGAGAACTGCCACATTGAATATGTGTGCGACGTCGACTCGCGCCGCTTGGCGGAAGGGGCGAGCCTCGTGACGAAGCTCGCGGGCAACAGCCCGCAACAAGTCGTCGACGTGCGGAAGATCCTCGACGACAAGAAAGTCGACGCCTTGGTCATCGCTGCCCCCGACCATTGGCATGCTCCGGCGACGATTCTGGCCTGCAATGCCGGAAAGCACGTGTACTGCGAAAAGCCAACGAGCCACAACCCGCAAGAAGGCGAGTGGATGATCGAAGCGGCGAGAAAGCACAATCGAGTCGTGCAAATCGGTACTCAGCGCCGCAGCATGCCGGTATACATCGAAGCCGTGAAGCGATTGCAGGCCGGAGCGATCGGAAAGCCGCTCCTGGCCCGAGGGTACTACTTCAACCCGCGACCGACAATCAACAAAGGCCAAGCGGCCGCGGTACCCGAGTGGCTCAACTATGACTTATGGCAAGGTCCGGCCCCAGAGCGCGAATTTCGCGACAACCTCGTGCACTACAATTGGCACTGGCTCTGGCATTGGGGGACCGCCGAACTGGGCAACAACGGCGTCCACCTCGTTGACATTTGCCGCTGGGGGTTAGGCGTCGATTACGCAAAGACGGTTACGTGCGCCGGCGGGCGCTATCGCTACGAAGACGATCAACAAACGCCCGATACCACGGTGGCGACGTTCGACTTCGGCGATCGGGCCATCGTGTGGGAAGCCCGCAGCTTTTATAAGCCGATCGCCGACGAAGCGCCGAAGTACGAGACCGCCTTCTACGGCGAGAACGGCACGCTGACTTGCGCAGACCAAGCTGAAGCTCTACGACCCGGCCGGAAAATTGCTGGACGAAGAAACGTTTACCGCAGGCGATCTGCCGCACACCGAGAACTTCCTCAGTTGCGTACGAGACGGCAAGCGGCCCAATGCCGATGTGGAAGAAGGGCACAAGAGCACGCTGCTCTGCCACTTGGGGAACATGGCCTGGCGCACGGGCGAGACTTTGCACATTGACTCGACGACGCACAAACCGAAGAGCACGGCAGCGATGAAACTGTGGAGCCGCGAATACCGCGACGGCTGGCAACCGGTGGTTTAGCATCGGCTACAGCTGTCACCGGACCGTCACGATGCTCACGCCAAGACTTCACGCACCACGCGACCGTGAACGTCGGTCAAGCGGCGTTCGATGCCGTTGTGGTAGAAGCTGAGTCGCGTGTGGTCGAGTCCGAGCAGGTGCAAGATCGTGGCGTGAAGGTCGTAGATCGTCGTTACGTTCTCGACCGCCTTATGGCCAAACTCGTCCGTCGCGCCGTAACTCATGCCCGGTTTCACGCCGGCACCCATCATCCAGGCCGTGAAGCCGTGCGGGTTGTGATCGCGGCCGTTGGCCCCTTTTTGGAACGTCGGCATGCGGCCGAATTCGGTAACCCACACGACCAATGTTTCGTCGAGCATGCCGCGCCGCTTCAAATCCGTGAGGAGGCCGGCCAACGGTTGGTCCAGAACCTCCGCATGGCCCGGATACTGATCGGCGATCTTTTTGTGGCCGTCCCAATTTCCGACCCCTTCCCCCATCGCATACGAGCCGTTGAAGAGTTGTACGAACCGTACGCCGCGCTCCAATAGGCGCCGAGCGAGCAGACAATTTCGGGCGAATCCGGCCTTCTTCGTGTTCGCATCGTCCAAGCCGTACAACGTCCGCGTCGCCGCAGTTTCGTCGGCGAAATCGGCGACCTCCGCAGCTCGCGATTGCATCCGCCCCGCCAATTCGTACGCTGCGATGCGGGCCGCTAAGTCCGTGTCTTGCGGACGTGTGGCGAGATGCCGCTTGTTAAGAGTCTGCAGAAAATCGCGAGTGGCGCGATCGGCGGCGGCGGAGAGCGAGTCGGGCCGTGCGAGATTCGCAATCGGCTTGTCGGCGTTATACGCCGTCCCCTGAAACACGGCCGGCAAGAACGCCGAGTTCCAATGGTTCGGTCCGACTTGCGGCACACCGCGCGGATCGGGCACGGCGACGAACGCCGGTAAGTCGGCGCATTCGGTCCCTAGCGCGTACGTCACCCACGCTCCCATGCCCGGAAAACCGTCGAGCGTGAAGCCGGTGCTCATCTGATTTTCAGCCGGCCCGTGCGTGTTGCTTTTGGCGGTCAGACCATGCCAGAAGCAAATATCGTCGGCATGTTCACCGACAAGCGGAAGTAAGTCGCTCGTCATTTTTCCGCTTTGCCCGCGGGGGCGAAACTTCCAAAGCGGCGCGGTGAGATTGCCGTTCTCGCCTTGAAACGTTACCAGCTTGTCGACGCCCGGCAGCGGCTGCCCGTGGCGTTTGACCAGTTCCGGCTTGTAGTCGAACGTGTCGACATGGCTGACCGCGCCGGAGCAGAAGACGCAGAGCACTTGTTTGGCGCGAGGTTGGAAATGTGGCGTCCGCGCGGCCAAAGGCGCTTCGGGCCGAATCGTCGGTCGCAACGGTTTGTGCTTCGCGGCGCGAGCTTCATCGGCCAGCATCGAGGCCATGGCGATTCCGGAAAGTCCGGTCGCCGCTTGGCCGAAGAAATTGCGGCGAGTGAGAGAGTTGTCCATGTTGCAAACCTCGCCGCTTAGAACACGTCACTTAGAACACATAGAGGAACTCGTTGGCGTTGAACAGCGCTCGACAGAGAGCGGGCAAGCCGTGCGTTTCGACAAGTCGCGTCGCTTCGGAAAATTCGTCCTTTGCCGGTTCACGACCTAACGCCAAACGAAACGCCTGCCGCACCTGATCATTCGGCTGCGCACCCGCTTCGCGCAACTCGCTCGGCGAAGACCTTCGCCTCATCGAGTGAGAACGAACTATTCAACAGATTCAAAGCCTGCAGCGGCGTCGTCGAGCGCGTGCGCTTCGGTGCGGTTTGCCCTGCATCGGGACAATCGAACGCCCCGAACACGTCGTCCAGTTGCATTCGCGGCTTGGCTTGGTAGATCATGCGCCGCCGCTCGTCGTCGGAGAACGTCTGCTTTGAATCGTAAACCTTCACATAGTTGTCGTTTTGCTCGAAGAGATCGAAGCCGGGCCCGCCCCGTTTAGGGTTTAAATTGCCGGCGACGGCAAGAATGGCGTCGCGCAGCGGTTCGGCTTCCAAACGCCGTGGAGCAAACCGCCACACCAAAAGATTGTCGGCGTCGACTTCAGGCCGCTGGTCATTCGGCGCGGCCTGGGACGATTGCCGGTACGCGGCGCTCGTCACGATCAAGCGATGAATGTGCTTGAGGCTCCAGCCGTGATCGATCAATTCCACAGCGAGCCAATCGAGGAGTTCGGGATGCGTCGGCCGAGCACCGTTAAGGCCGAAGTCGCTTGGAGTGTCTACCAACCCGCGACCGAAATGGCCGAGCCAAAGCCGATTGACGATCACGCGCGCCGTCAGGGGGTTCTTGGGATCGACGATCCAGCCGGCCAGCGCCATCCGCCGCTCGTGCTCAGGTGTTTCAGGGGACAACTTCAACGGCTCGCCGAACTTCGCTAAAGCGCCGGGCGCGATCGGTTCGCGCTTCTGCATCGGATCTCCGCGGTGAAATCGATACACGGCCTCGGGCTCTACGAATCGGCCTGCGTACACCATCGGCGACTTGTCATGCCGTGCGATGGCCGCCGTCAGCTCCCGACTTTCACGTGCCAACTCGGCGACTCGTGCGCGATCGCTTTCCGAAAGCGTATCCGCCTTGCGAACGTCGGAGTTTTCGAGCTTCGTGCCGTACGGCAATCGGTCGTCGCCGCTCGCTACGAGTCTCCATTTGCCGGGCGACGTACCGACTTCGATCACGTAATCCGTCGGCAGACGATCCGTGTAATGACCATCCGGTGCACGATCACGACTCCACACGACGCGATTAATCTTCACGTTCTGCGAAAACTTCAACGTCATCACCCCCGTCCCCTTCTCGCGCGAAATCCAACTTCGGCCGTTGCCATATTGACCGTCGTTGACGTGCTCAAGCTTGTGCCGATCAGAACGCGGATAGACGCTCGAGGCCTTGGCCGTAGTTTTGAATGTTGCGAGCCCGACGTTGCGCGGTTCCGGTTCGGCCGTAAACACTTCCAGTTCGTCGAGGCACGGCTCCGCGCCGTTGTTAGTGGCAAGAATCGTAAATCGAAGCGTATTGGTTTCGACCGGTTCGAATCGTTCCTCGTTGGCCAATCGCGTGACGGCCGGGCGGAGAGCATCGCCGTATTTGCGCAGTTCTGCTTTGACCGTCGCCAATCGTTCCCGCAGCGCCGAGAGCTCGGCCATTTCGGCCGCACGGGCCTCAATACGCCACGGTCGTTCGCCGTGCTGCACCCCGGCGAACACGGCCTTAAGTGCGTAATAGTCGACTTGGCTGATCGGGTCGAACTTGTGATTGTGGCATCTCGCACAGCCGACGGTCAGACCAAGAAACGCGCTGCCCGTAGTGCCGACCATGTCGTGTAACTCGTCGGCCCGTTGCTGTGCGGTGAGCACCGGATCTGGGCTTTTTACTTTGTCCCACGGACCAGCGACGAGAAATCCTGTTGCCGGATCGACTCCGCGCCGATCTCCGGCAAGTTGCTCGACGACAAACTCGTCGAACGGTTTGTCCGCGTTAAAAGCGTCGATCACGTAGTCGCGGTAAGGCCACGCCCCAGGTCGCGCGAGATTGGTCTCGAAGCCGTTGCTCTCGGCAAAACGGACGACGTCGAGCCAATGGCGAGCCCAACGTTCGCCGAAGTGAGGCGATGCTAAATACTGGTCGACGAGCGCTTCGTAATTCATCGAACCGGCGGCCTGCATCTCTTGCCACGAAGGAGGCAAACCGAGCAAGTCGAACTTCAACCGGCGCACGAGTACGGCCGGATCGGCTTCTGACGACGGCCGCAATCCGCGCTCGGTCAATTTGGCCAGCACGAAGCGATCGATGGGATTGCGCACGTTTGCCTTGTTCGCGGAGATCGACGGCAGGGGCGGGCGAACGATCGGTTGAAAGGCCCAATGGGTGCGCTGTTCCGACTCGGCAACGGCGTCCGTCGGCACGTCGACACCCTCGGGCCAAACGGCGCCTTGATCAACCCAGCGGCGAACCAGCGCCACCTCTTCAACATCCAGACGCTCTCCTTCGGGCGGCATTGAAGCATCGCCGTCGGCCGCAGAAATCATCTGAATGACGAGACTCTTTGCGCCTTGGCCGGGCACGATCGCCGGTCCCGATTCGCCTCCTTTGAACGCATCGGCCCGGCGATCCCAGCGGAGCGCCCCGGCCTGTTCCTCCGGACCATGGCACGCCACGCACTTTGCCGAAAGCAGCGGGCGGATATCGCGAACAAAATCCACTTGGTCTTGCTTAGCCGGCGCTTCAGTGGCTTTCGTCATGTCGCCAAGGGGAAAGATTGACGACAACGCCACGGCGACGGATGCGATCGTCCTCGAGGCGCGACGACCGCGGGCCTTCTGCTTTACGGCGTTCTCGAATGGAGAGGGTTCTTGCGACGTGGCGTCATGATCCAAGGCATGTTTCAAGGCCACAGCGAGGCTGTTGCGAATGTGCGTAGTCATTGCCGCACGAGCTTGCGCAGGATCGCGGGCGGCCAGCGCCGCGGCAATCGTACGATGCTCGGCCAGCGCATGCTCCAACGGTTCGGTTCCGGCATCAACGCGCTCGCGCACGAGTTGTACGAGATCGTGGAAACGGCGAATCTCGGCCGCGAGGATCGGATTGTTGGAGCGCACCGCAACAAGCCGATGTAATTCCTGATCGACGACCAGACAAGCCACGGCAAATTGCGGCGAACGCGGAACCGCGGCGTCGAGCAGGTTTTGCAGACGCTTGAGATCGGCGTCGGTCACATGCGCAGGCCAGTTCGGCGGCCAGCCCTTCGAAGAGCCTCACGCAACTGATAGATGTGACGCAGTTCATCGGCGCCGAGTCTGCGAACGACGGCGCCGCGATTCGGCAACAGTTCGACGAGGCCGTCACGTTCGAGTCGCGAAAGCGCCTTCACGCACGGGCGTACGGCTGACGCCCAGTTGGGCCGCTAGCTCCACTTCACGAAGCCGCGTTCCCGGCACAAGCTTGCCGGCGATCAGCTGTTCCAGAAGTTGGTGGAGCACGCGATCGCCGAGCGGCTGCACTTCGAGCTTGAGCATGGGCAATTCCGTGCAGTTAAGAATCAGCAGGCATAATTGGATACTGTATACAATCTGTCGCTGAGTATCGCAACTTCACCGAACCTGGAGGCGTTTTTTGCCGTAACTGAATACGGCTAAGAGATTTGCGTCGCCGCCGAGAAGACCGGAAGCAAGACCGTCACCGTGGTCCCCACGCTGACTTCGCTGGCGATTTCCACGAATCCGCCGCTTTGGCGAACGATGCCATCGACGGTCGGCAATCCCAATCCGGTGCCTTGGCCGACCTCTTTCGTCGTGAAGAACGGCTCGAAAATCTTGCTCATCACCTCGGCCGTCATACCGTGACCGTTGTCGATGATGATCAACCGCGCATAACGACCCGGCGGCACCTGACCGATGGCCGCGGCTCGCGGTTCGTGCGCCTCGACGATATCGGTACGAATCGTCAATCGGCCGTTCTTCGTCATCGCATCGCGTGCATTGGCAACAAGATTGAACACGACCTGCTCAATCTGCCCGCGATCCGCGCGAACTTGTGCGCCGCCGGCTTGCAGCGCGAACTCGAGCACGACGTCGTTGCGGAGCAATCCGCGAATCAGCGGCTCCATACGGGCCACGACTTCATCGACCCTGAGAGTTTCCAGCCGAAACACTTGTTCGCGGCTGAAAGCCAACAGTTGTTTGACGAGCTTCGCAGCCCGGCGGCCGGCATCGCGCACGGCCAGAATCGCCGACAACCGCGGATCGTCGGGCTCGAACTTCTTAAGCAGCAGTTCGCTGTAGCCGTTAACGATGGTGAGCAAGTTGTTGAAATCGTGGGCGATGCCTCCGGCCAGCCTGCCGACGGCTTCGACCTTCTGCAACTTTCGCATCTGCTCTTCGAATCGCTTTGCTTCCGTCACGTTGCGAACGACGGCTACCACTTCGTTTTCGCCGTAAAGCACCATGCGCACTTCGTAGGAAGCGATCTCGTCCGGCATCAGTTCCAAGTCGTACTCTAACGATTGCACTTGGCTCGACGTCAGAGCCGCGGTTCGCTTGGCTTCAATTAGTTCAACGACATCGGCTGGCATGAACTCTCGCGTATGCCTACCTAGGAAACGGTCCGGCGTCGTGAGCAGTTGCGCGTCAGGCGGCGCGTGATAGTCGATAATGTTGCCTGCGGCGTCGAATCGGAACATCAAGTCAGGGAGCGCTTCGACGAGTGCGCGATGCCGGCTCTCACTGCTGCGCAGGGCGGCTTCCGCGCGCTTCTGTTGAGTGACTTCGTTGATCAATGCTCCGACGCCGAGAATTTCTTCGCCCATCTTCACGGGATAGAAGCAGACGAGCCAATACCGCAGAACGCCCGGCTGCGCGGGCGTTTCGCCTTTGAACTCATGATCGATGATCGGACCGCCCCCCGCGAGAGCTTCCTCGAACATCGGTTTGGCGACCGGCCAAATCGAAGGGAGAACTTCTTCCATGGTTCGGCCGATGTGACCGGCCGCGGGAATTCCGTTGATGGCCGCCAACGCTTCGTTGCAACGGAGATACCGTCCTTGCGTGTCGTAAAGCGCCAGCCCCACCGGAGCGTCGGCGTGCAGTGCGTCGAGCAACGCCAAGGTCTCGGCTTTGCTGCGTAGGGCGCCGAGCATTTTTCGCTCGGTCTCTTTGCGTTCGGTCACGTCGACCATCACGCCGCGCAGTGCGTAGCGACTCTCTTCCGGTACGATCGTGACAACGTCTTCGACCCAGACGATTCCGCCGTCTGAGCGCACCATGCGGTATTCGAAACGATGGTCTTGCCCGGCCTTCGTATGCTGCAGGCAGAAATTCACAGCGAAATCGCGATCATCGGGATACAGATGATCGACCCAGAAATTCGGCTGATACCAGGCCTCGCGAGGAAAACCGAGCAGGGCTTCGGCGAATTCGCTGACGTACGTAAAGCAAAAGGTCGTCGGATCGGCCTCCCACAGCACGACCTGCGCACAGTCCGCCAACACACGGTAGCGCTGCTCGCTCTCATACACGATACGTTCGGCTTGCTTCCGTTCCGTGACGTCGCGGGCCGCCGCGAGCATCCGACGTTCCGTTCCCACCTGAAACGACCGCAGCCGAATCTCAACGGGAAACGTCGTTCCGTCGCTACGGCGATGAACCGAATCGAACGCTACGATTTCGCCGCGCCGAATGCGGAAAAACTTCGCGGAAGAACTCGGGCGATGCGCGGCCGCCGAAGAGCATCGGAGTTTGGCCGACGAGTTGTTCGCGCGTGTATCCCAGGCTCTCGCAGGCTTGGCGATTGACGTCGAGAATTCGAGCGTCATCATCGCTGATCAGAAAGAAGGCTTCCGTCGCGTGATCGACGAACGTGCGAAATCGAGCCTCTTCTGCTAACAGCGCACTCTCATATCGGCTCCGTTCCATGGCGATGCTCGCCATGTGCGCGGCTCGCGTTATCACCTCCAAGTCAGCTTCGACCGGTTGCGTAGGCCGGCGATGGTAGACGGCGAAAGTTCCGTAGACTTTTCTCGGCCTGAGGCTTTCTCCCTGTTGTTCTCCTCCACAAATCGGCACCGACCAACAGGCCCGGAGGCCATACTGCCGCGCAACTTGCAGATAATTTCGCCACAGCGAATCGCTTTCGATGTCGGCCGAGACGACGGTTCGTCCACGACATGCCGCAGTGCCGCACGATCCTTCGCCCTCGCCCGTCTTGTGACCGTCGAAGTATTCATGGTAGGCGTCGGGCAAACTCGGCCCCAACCCGACGCCGAACGTCTTGCCGTCGTCTTTGAGGATCATCACCGAACAGAGAGCACCGGGCAGGCGCGCTTCCACGGCTCGGCAAATATCCGCCAGCACAGAACGCAGCGAAACGCCCGAAGCGACTTTCTCCAAAATCGCGTTCTGCTCGACGAGCGCTCTGCTCGGCCAGCTTGCGAGCGGTCACGTCTTGAAGCGTACCGGCGGCGCGCAGCGGACCGGAGGCGGCGTAGTGCGTTCGACCGTGCGAGCTGACCCAGCGCAACGTGCCGTCGTTGCGTACGATACGGAATTCAACACCGAACGGCTTTCGCAAGCGGACCGCTTCCTGCACGTCGGTAGATACCCGCGCCAGGTCTTCCGAATGCATGAGCCGTTTAAAGTCGTCGATCGTCGGACGAGCGTCAGGCTCCCAACCGAACATCTCAAAACACTCGGGCGACCAAAAGACCTCGTGCTTCGAAACGTTCCATTCCCAAACACCCGTCTTCGATGCTAGCTAGCGCAAACCGGAGTCGCTCTTCTCCGGTGCGCATCTCGGCTTCGGCGCGAGCACGCTCCGTGATGTCGACAAGCACGTTCAAGCCGCCCAGAAGTTTCCCTTCGAGATCGTGAATCGGGTTCGCATTTGCGGCGACCAAACGCCTTGAGCCGTCGGGCGCTTCGACACCGCGCGGCATTCGCTGTGGCTTAGGCCGTCGCGCAAGGCGCGAGCCATACAGCAGTCTTCGTGCGCGAGCACGTCACCCGTTTCGGTGAAAAGACGCCATGAGCCGCAGTAGAGTTCGTCATCGGCGCGGAGTTGCGGCGAGCGACCCCAGAGCGTTTCGGCTAAGCGGTTATAGGCCGTGATCCGACCATCGGCGTCGCAGGTGTAGGCGGCCGACGGCAACGCATCGAGCAATTGTTGCAACCCGCCGTGGGGTACCGCAGCGGCGATCTGCGCAAGGTCGACGAAGAAGGGCGCCATGAGGATCCGTCCTGACCGATTCCTGCGGCGCTCCTCCGCCGCAACACGTCCCGTTAAAGTAACGCGCGGGTTAAGTTGTCACCTAGCACAATTACCACAAGCGAGCTTCGCGCAAGCATTGCCGGCATGGATCTGCTCCACGCGGCGTCATGCCGCTTCGAGTTTTGAGAGCCGTCTCGCTTGGTGAAACGCCCAGAGGCCCAGCAATCCGAGGAACGACCAAGACGCCGCCTCCTCAGCCCAGAAGGCCGACACCGAAGATTCGAAGCACGCACCGACCGATTGCCGAACGGCGGCGCCAATGACGACGGCCAACAACATGACGGCCGTACTGCGCAGATCATCGCGCCAAACGTCGATGCCAAACTCGCAACATTCGGTGCAGCGCAAAGTTGCCGATACCGACTCCGATGGTGTACCCGAGGATAAACCCTTCCAAGCCGCCGAAATGATAACCGACAAGCGACGCAACCGACGCGGCGACAAGCTTCACAAGGTTATAAGCGGCGAGCATCCGAGTTTCGCCGAGCGCTTGCGGGACGCGTTCGAGGGTCGTGGCGAGAGCCGAGATCCAAACGGTCATGGCCAGCAACTGAGCAATACGACCGGCTGAGGCATAGCGGGCGTCATACAGCAGTTCGAAGAAGGCCGGTGCTTCCAGCACCACGCCGACTACGAAAAAGATGGCCAGCGCCGACAACACATCTCGGGCCGTCGCAAGCTTCTCCGCCAGCTCACTGCGATCACGCCGCGCCATCCGGGCCATCAACGGATAGATCACCGCGCCGCCGAGCGTTTGCAAAAGCATATTCGGCAACATGGCGACGGCCAGAGCGACGCTATAAACGCCGAGCATTTCTTTCGTGATCAAACGACCGAGCAAAAGTCGATCGACCTGCATCGCGCAGAAAGTAATCATCGTGCTGAGGAGCACCCAGCGACCGAAACGAAAGAGGGCGTCGGCCGCTTCGCGATCCCAGGCAAACCGATTGCGGTAGTCCGGCACCAGCATATGGCTGCCGATAAAATTGACGGCCGTCGTAGCGAACAGCCCCGCGATCATCGCCCAAGCCCCGGCGGAGACCGTAGCGGCCCACGCGCACATCGCCGCCACACCGGCAACTGCGCCAAGAGCTCAAGCACCGTCAGTCGACCGAGCAACAAATGCCGCCGGGCCGCAAATATGGCCGTCGAATTGCAGCCTGCAACAACCGAGGCCAGCGCTGCCGCCGGCAAAAGCACCAACAGCCGAGGCTCGTCGTAAACGAGCGAAGCCGGCCAAGCCAATAGGGCCGTGGCAAGTAATAGGACGAAGCCGCGGGCGACTTGCACCGTCCAAGCGGTATTGTAAAAGCGGGGTTCGTCACCGCGGCGATGCTGGACCAGCGCCGGCTCGATGCCGACATCACTAAACATCGCGAGCCCTTGGATGAGGATGTTCACCAGGGCCATGATCCCGAAGGCTTCGGGAAGCACGAGTCGCGACACGAGGATATTGCCGGCCAATCGAATGACCTGGCCGAGCCCGTAACCAACAACCGTGACGAACGAGCCGCGCAGCACGCGTCCTCGCAATGGGGCGTCGGCCGACGTCGATTCCGGCGCGGGGCAACCGAAGTTGCTCGACGTTTCGGACTGTCGTTGCAAATCGGTGATCGGCGGCGCCGCGTACGGCACTCCGTCAACGACGGCGACATGCTTAGGAGCGGTCGAATGGGGCATCGAAGATTTCGGCAAGGGGAAAGTGATACTCGACGACGGAGTTAGTCCAACCGACCGGCCGTCGAAGCTGCGATCAATCGGGCTAGGCGCGCGGCTTCATCGTCTGCGCAATGTCGCTCACGCGTACGGTGCGATCCTTCCGCACCCCAAGCGGCAAGTTGTTCGACGGGAGCGAGCAAGACTTCGTCCATGGCGTCGGCCAAAGCTTCTACCGCTCCTGCGGGAACGAGCCGGCCGCAAACGCCGTCGGCCACGAGTTCCGGAATTCCCGCCACGTATGTGCTGATTACAGGACGATGTAGCGCAAGAGCTTCCATAATGACGACGGGTAAACCCTCGGCGAAGCTCGGCAGCACCAATCCGCGCGAGGCGACGAGCGCATCACGAACTTCGGCGCCGCTCTTCCATCCGGCGAGCACGACCGTCTCGGTGAGCCCCAAATCGGCAATGCGCCGCTCGAGCGCCCGCGAAGCGGCCCGTCACCGACGACGACCACTTGAAACTTCCTGCCGCGGTCGACCAAGCGAGCGGCGGCGTCGATCAAGATCGGCAGGCCCTTCTGTTCGTGCAGACGGGCGACGCAGACAGCAGCGCGAGCTTCCGTCGGCGCGCTCATCGGATAGTCATGAAACGACGCATCAACACCGCAACGCACGACGTGAACCTTGTGCCACTGGTCGTAGTTACACTGTCGATAAAGTTGACTGCGCCCGAACTGGCTGATGGCCACGACGAACGACGACGCGGCGATCTTATCTCCCAAGTGCAAGAACTCGGGCTTGTCAAACTCTTCCGGACCGTGAACGGTAAAGCTGAATCGCGGCCCGCCGAGCGTTCGGCAGAGCGCCGCGACCGACGTGGAATTCGTGCCGAAATGAGCATGCACGTGCTCCAATCCGCGGGCACGCAGCAGCTTGAGCAAGATGCAAGCCTCAAGGAAGTAGACGACGTTGAGCAGCCTCCCCCGATCACTTCGCTTGCCCCAACGCCATGCCTGAGCCAACGCGGCAAAGAAACACCGCGGCGCCGTGCATAGCGATTGCAGCACGGCGACCGTGGCGAACCAAAGACCTTGTTCAAGAACGGCCGTCGTGCCACGCGATTCTTCGATATCGTTCGGATCGACGAGTTTGCCGTTCCAGCGCCGAACGGTGAACCGTTCGACTTCATGTCCTTGCGTTTCGAGCGCACGAATCTCGCGACGGATGAAGCTATGACTCGGCTGCGGGTACTGATTGACGAGGTACGCCGTGCGCACACGCACCTGCGAATCCGTAGAATTCGCCGTCGCGACGAGTTCGGAGACTTCCAGACCGGCATCAAGTGCAGTCGAGTCAACATCGGCAACTAGCGACATGCCGCGGCTCCCTTGTATTCGATGAGGCGCGTACGTCGGCCGCGCAGTTGATTCCAGTAAAACTGCACTTGGCCCCACGCACAGGGAAACTTGCCGAGGACGGTGAACAGCGTGAATAGCCGAGTCGCCTGTCGTCCGAGCCCGCGTTTGCGGCAACGCAACGCGACGCGCGCCGCTAACACTCCGTATGCCAGGAGCAGCAGCAAGCTGAGACCGTGCGTTTGCCAGACGAGTCCGAAAGCCGCAGCCGGTATCAACGCGCCCCAGATCCAATTGCTGCGAACTTCGCGAACCCAGTGCCGTTCGGGCGGATCGCCATGCAATGCCGCGCCTTCCGCGAAGGCGTGGCCGGAGCGAACCGTTCTCTTCCACCACTGCCCGAAACGATTCATGGCCGCGTCGTGCCAAGTCATCTCCAACGGCAATCGGCGGACTCCCCAACCCGCGGCTCGCAAACGAACACAGAGTTCCGGCTCTTCGCCGGCGATCAGCGTGGAATCGTAGTCATGCACTTCATCAAGGGCCGACATACGCATCGGCGCATCGCCGCCACAAGATTTGACATCGCCGACGGGCGTATCCCATTCCAAATCACACAACAAGTTGTACTGCGAAGCTTCCGGAAATCGCTCACGACGACGTCCGCAAACCACGGCCAGGCGAGGCTCATTCCGTAGCTCTGCAAGCGCCGCAGCGAGCCAACCTTCACGAACTTCGCAATCGCCGTCGACAAATTGCACGAACTCGATTTTGTCGCGACCGGCCCGCAAGCGGCGCAGCCCGGCATTGCGAGCTCGCGCCGCCGTGAACGGTTCGGACATGTCTAGCGCAACGACTTCAGCGCCAAGGCTGCGAGCCAATTCGACGCTGCCGTCCGTCGAACCGGAATCGACGTAGACGACCATAGCCGCTTGGCCTGCGACCGATTGTAAGCAGGCGCGCCAACCGCTCTCCTTCATTGCGACCGATCGCGACGACGCCGATGTCCGACATAGTGATATGCAGGTTGAGTTGGGTTAGATGCCGAAGCCACGAACGAAAACGCAATGCCGCAGATAGTCGGCCAGCAGTCGGGGCGGATCGACGTTTGGCTTGCGTTGCAACACCTCACGTAGGCGACGCAGCGCGCGTAGGCCGTACTCCAAACCATGTCGACGGCGGCGGCGTACAATCGGCCGTGGTTTTTCACAAAGTATCAACGGCGCGAATCGAACCAGTACGAGGGACGACGGCGAGCTTCCGTGCGCTTTGTTACGCCCGTGCTCGCGCCGACCAAGTGGACGACGCGGCTCGCCGGCTCATACCAGCAGGTAAACTCGGCCCGCGCGCGCGCAGAAGACAGAAGTCGGTTTCCTCATAGTAGAGAAAGTAGCTTTCGTCGAGCAAACCGACGGTATCGAAGACTTTACGACGAACGAGCAAACTCGCGCCGGCAACCCAATCGATCTTGCAAGCTTCTTGCGGAACGCCGGCGAATACGACGTGCCGACGAAGCAGCCGATCGAGCGGGCCGAATCTTGCAGCTTCGGCCAGTTCGCTACGAATCGAAGGGAAACGGAAAGTCGAAGCCTGCGGCGTACCATCGGGATCTTCCAACCGACTGCCGACCATGGCCGCGTCAGGATGTTGGTCGAGAAACCGCACCAGCGTTTGCACCGCGCCGGGCCGCACGACCGTATCGGAGTTGAGCAGCAGCACATATCGGGGCGAATCGGCGTTTTGCAGCGCCGTGCGAATGGCCGCATTGTTGCCGAACGCAAAGCCGCCGTTGTGGCCGGCATCGACGACTCGCGCCAAGCGGACCAACCGCGCGCTCGGCGACTGCCGTACGAATCTTCGTCGCGGAGTCGTCGCCCGAGGCATTGTCAACGACGACGACTTGTAGTTCGGCGGTGGACGAACCTTCGTCGGCCAGCGACGCGAGGCAGTCGACCGTGAGTTGCGGCGTGCGATAGTTGACGATGGCGACCAGTGTTTGCATAAGCGACGACAAGCGGTATTCGGTGTTTGAAAAAGCGTTTTAGGCCTGCGTTCCGGCTCGACCGCCGAGCTCGATGTGTGGGCGAGTCACGACGGCCGCCGGATCGCGATCAGTGCGGACCCAAGCCGACTCTCGACGGACCAAAAATTTGAGGTAGATCGGCGCTTTACCCAACACGTAGGCCGGCACGGCGGCGGCGAATCGCCAAAACGAAATGTTGCGAACGAAGAACCGGCAGGCGATCGCCACGGCCAGAGCCAGCACGACTCCGGACGCTCCGGCAATCTGCACCGGCAGCAAGGATCCGCCGACCGCGGCAAGTAGCGCCGCACCAACAAAGACCATGCCCCACAGACCGACCAAAAGAGACAGGGGAGGCACCGACAGATCGGCCGCGGCAAACAACAATTGCGGGCTCAAGCGATAAATGGCGAGCAGTGCCAGTCGCGGAGCCCGCGTCAGCAACGTTTGCAAATGGCCGTGCTCCCAGCGGGTGCGTTGCGTGAGCGACGCGTTGCGTTGTTTCGGCAGCGGTGCGATGACCTCGGCGTCGCAGCAAAACTGCGGCGCATGTCCTGCGACCAGCAGATCGAACGACAACTGCATGTCTTCGACGATGTTGCCGCTGGCGAGCTTGGCCGACGCGATGATCGGCCAAGGGAACGCCATACCCGAACCGGTGAGAATTGCCCGGACCACCGAGCGCAGAAACGCCGCGCTGCCGCACTTGATTCTTCACCATGACGGCGACCTGGCTTACGACGTCGCGCGGCGAAGGATCGGCCGGGCACGTCATGAGATACCCGGCCTGCACCGGCTTGCCGGAGGCGGCACATTGGCGCACGGCGCATCGAGCGATCCGGGGGCCAGGACGCAATCGGCATCGACGACGATCACCACTTCCGGCGGCTCGGTCTCAAGACGCCGAACGCCCCAATCGAGAGCAAAGCCCTTGCCGCGCCGTTGCAAGTCGTGACGTTCGACGACGATGGCACCGGCACGGCGAGCGACGTCGCTCGTGCGATCCGTGCAATTGTCGGCCACGACAAGCATGCGATCGCCGGGCCGGCATTGCGATTGGACGCTCTCCAGCGTCGCCGCGAGAACCGTCTCTTCGTTGTGTGCCGGAATCAGCACCGCAATGCGCGGACGGCGAGTTGCCGTGCGCGTTCGCCGCGACCCAGCGCGGCTACGCATTCCAACGTAAAGACGGCGATCGGTACGGCGACAAAAATTGCCGCCGCAAGCATCGCTGTATTCAACCAGAACTCGATCATGACTCAGACGCCGGACAAAGGTGCAAGGTGCGAATTCAATCGGAGACGACGGTCCTGCTAGACGGTGACCAGCCCAAGGATCGGGGCGGCGGACTCGCGAAGCGTGTCGATCGTGCGGACTGCGACGGGCGTAGCACGAGTCCGTCGCGCTCGGCTACGAAGACCAAAGAGCTCACGCGCACCGCGAGCATTTCCAAATCAACCGAGTGCCGCACGTCGGGGCCGACGATCAAGATCGTCGAATACCGACGGCGTAGCTCCGCGAGCAAGTCGGTCAGACGGCGCGAGGCGAAAGCTTCCGGCGGGAGCGACGTCGCACCGGCCAGCAGCATGTCGAACTGGCGAGCCGGCCGCACGACGTCGGCGGCCACAAGGTCACCGTCGCCCAGCAAGTCCACAAGTCCGGCGCCCGAGGCCATGTTCACCGTGGACGGCTTCGGCGCCCCTGCATCGACGAGCGTCGTCGCGCCGGGTGCACGCGTCCAATCTTGCCAAGCCGAAATCGACGGGTCGGGACGCGGTCGTTCGACGAGCTCGGCCGTCAACGACGGATCCGTATCTCGCAGGCTCAAGTCCATGACCAGCACCGCTTCGCCGCGCAACGCCAAACATTTTGCGGTCTCGACCACGAGTTCCGCCGGCGAGATTTGCTCGTCGACGGCGGAGAACATCGCGACCGAACCGTCTTCGCGGGCACTTTGCTGAATGCGTCGCGCGAGCGTGCGAACGAGTTCTTGCCGATCTTCGCCGCCGCGACGTTCGCAGGCTGCGATTTCCGGTACGTGCAGCAGGAGCGACGGCACATTCACTTCCGGCTTACACCGCGCCAGCACGTCGCGTAGGACGATCGGCATCAAGCAGCCGAGGAAAATTACGACGGCAGCCCCCACCAACAGCTTTTTGTTGTTGGACGACACCGTATCGAATGCGGGGGACGGCCGTTGCACGACGACCAAGTCGTGATACTCGGCCGCACAGAGTTCACGGAAATGGGCCGCTTGTTGGGCGGCTCGTTGAGCTTCTGTCTGTGCCGCTACAAGCGCCTGCCGCAAATCGTCGGCTTCCGGTCGGACCGCGTTAAGGCGATCGGCCTCCGCGCGGCGCTGCGTAAGAAAGGCGCGAATGCGGGCATGCGTGCAGCGGCATCCGGATCGTCGCCGGGTTCACCCGATCCCGCCCGGTTGAGTTGTTCGGCCAAGGCTTCGCCGAGTTGGTTCAAGCGAGCTCGCCGTTGCGAGAAGGCTTCGTTGTTCTGTGCGTCGAGCGTGGCGTATTCCGTTTCAATGCGGCGAAACTCGGAGTCGCTGATGTAGCGCTTCGCATGCAACCGCTTCGCGCACTCAAACTCGTTGCGTTTCAGTTGCAAGGAGGCTTCGCGTTCCAGCCGGCTACGATCCGCTTCTTGTTGCTCGGTGAGCAGCTGGCGGCGGCGTTGAAGTTGCTCTTCCGGCGAAGTTCGCGTCGATTGGTTGGTTTCGAGCGCCGTTTCGACGGCGGCGATATCGTCGCGCACGCGTTCCAAGTCGTCGTCGAGATCGACCGTAATCCTATGCTCGTGATTGAAACGCGACAGCACGGCCGCGGCGGCATCGGCGTCGACCGTGGCCTTGGCCAGATAGGTCTCATGCGAAGCCAATATCTGTCGCAACGTGCGGCTGCGCAACTCGCCGGCTTGGCGGATGAGAGCCTGCATGATGGCGTTGAGCGACTCGCGCGTTTGCTCAGGCTCGCTGCCGCACATCGTAAATTGCAGCGTGCTCGACCCGATGAGACCTTCGGTTTGAATGCCGCCGGCGAGCGACGGCGCGGGCGGATTCCAAGCGAGGCGGCTTGCCGCGTCTTCCAGCACCGGCTGCGATTTCACCAAGCTGACGATCGACTGCATTTCCGGCTGCTGATACTGCGGTGCTCCGGCCGACGAGCGGTTGTAGAGCATCGAACCGAAGCAGGTGTACGTCTTCACGGCAAACTTCTGCGCGACGGCAAACCCGCCGACGCCGGCCAACACGGCGGCGACGACGAGCGACATCCAACGACGTCGGAGGAAGGTCAGCAGCGGATTCGGTTCAGCGGAACTCATAGCAATTTTCGCTGTGGCGATGGTGACGGATTCGATGTGGTGATTCTCAAACGTTAAGCCGGCCGATGGTGCGGGTGACCGGGCACAAGGCGACGTAGTACGGCAACGGGAACGGAGTCGGCAACGGGCGACGTTGCCATGGTTTGTAGTTCGTCGGCAGTGGCTGCCGTGCGCGGTCGCCACATACAGGCGCTCATCCCTACGAGCGCCAGCAATGGGAAGCGCAAGTCGGAGGCCAGCCAGACGCTCCAGACGAGGACCGTAACGGAGGTCAGCGCGGCGGCCATTCCGGCGGCGAGCGACGGGAATTCGTCGCGCCGCAGTTTCAAAGCTCGCAGCGCGTAGCCGATGCCGAAGAAGCAGAACGCCAGAAACAACAACAAACCGGAGAAGCCGTTTTGCAGAGTGAACTGCAAGTAGTGATTGTCGATCGACGAGAACATCTGCCGCAGGTGGTCTTCCACGAACGGAATTTTCGTCGTGCCCATGCCCATGGCGGCCGATCCGTAACCGAGCCAGCCTGCGTTGTAGAGCGCTTCTTCGTACACGCGAACTTGCAGCAGCCGATGCATCGTGCCGGTGTAGGGGTAGTACTCGCCGCGAATGTCGATCGACATCGTGGCTTCCTCGCCCGACCAACGTTGCATGAAATCCACCGCCGCATCGGGCGCCGAAGCCACGCCGAGCACAAACACGACGAGCGGCACCGCCACGGGGATGCGCCATTTCGGTTTGAGAATCGCCGCCGTTAGCGCCACGGTGCCGATCAGCGCCATTTGCGGACCGCGCGACATACTGAAGAACGCCCCCGCCGCGGTGATCCACGGCAGCCGACGCCACCAATTGGGACCTACCCCGGCCTTGGCACGTCTGGCCGCTTCCAAGGCAAACGGCATCAGCAGAACCATCTGCATGCCGAAGAAAATCGGATGCATCAGCGGTCCGTCGGCCCGTTTCAAGCCCCAGCGGAAATCGGTCTGCCCCTGCAACGAACCGACGTAGCCGAAGGCGAGCTGTACCGGATTAATCCGAGTGATCGATTCAAAGGCCGACCACACTCCGAGAACGGCGCAACAGACTGCGACAATCGGAAGGAGGCGTTCGCCGTCGTCGGCCGTTTGCCAAACGATGCGGCCGAAGATGTAGGGAATGAGCCATTGCACGGCGTTGTCGACGAGTTGCGTGGCCGTGGGATTCGCGAAGAGCGCTTCGGTCGTAAGCTGTGTCACAACGAGCGCCGCCAAGACGGCGTCGACCCATACGAAGCGCAGCCGCCAACGCGTGGAACCATGCATGGCGAGGCAGGTCATGGCGGCCAAGGCGCAGACCATTCGCAGGTCGAACAGAATCGCCCCGATTTCGCGCACGATCCAGTTCGGCAACACCATCGCCAAGCCGAACGCCAGCGCCGCCGCATGGCGCGGACCGTTGATGACGGTCGCCGCCGCGATCAGAGCGAAGCAGAGGATGGTGAAGCTGACGAACATCGAAGCCGCGTCACAACCAATGAAGCGATCGAACCGACGACGTCTAGAAGGCAGGCGCAGCCTCTGCGCTCGCCTGCGGAAGTCGAGAGATTTCCGCAACGTCGTCCATCTTTACTCTAGTTCAGCTAAGAAGACTGCGAGGTTTGCGTCCTCACGGCAGGCCGCATCGTTGCAGTTTTCCACAGTCGGGTATCGTTGTATTCGACGCAATCCGTGCAATTGCGCAGAGCTCGACCGCCGTCGTTGCTGGCAACTGCAGTGCATTCTGCTGCGATCGTTACATTCGCTACAGGTTGCCTAATCGCCGAAACCGGAAGGGTCGATAAACGATGCGGATCATCGGGTATCTCAACACTCACGCTGCGCCATTTTTCCCACGAATGATCGCCGTCCCGACAAGCCGACGCCCGAAGCCGACCGTGACCGCGGTCCACGCGGTAATGCTCGCGCTGACGTTGGCGGCGGGCCTTGCGCTGTGGCGTTCGACGCGAACTCCGACGTCTCCGGAATCGACCGCGCAACCGACGGTTGCGGCCTCGGCGGAACGGCCGCAGGTCGAGATGATCGCAGCCGACGAAACGACCGGGGCGCCGCCATGGCCGACGCTGCAAGCCGCGCCGGAGGAACATCAGTTCGAAACACCGGCGGCCGGCATCATCGACATCTCGCCGCCGCCAAAGATTGTCGCCGCGCCGCAGATACTACGGTTCCCAACCGGCGCGTCAACCGAGTTGTCTGCAGCAAACGCCGTCGCACTGCCGACCGTCGCCGCCATGCCGACGAGCGATGCTGCGCCGATCGTCGCGCCGGCCGTAGCCGAGGTCGCTGAAGTCCCGGGGAAGCAGATCGTCATAGAGCCGGTCGGGGCGACATTGCCGCCCGTTCGACGAGGCCTCTCGTTCCCGTCGACCGCATCGACCGCACCTGTCTCGCCTCCGATCGAAACACAACCGCCGATCGCCGCAACGCCTTCGCCCGCGGTCGAACTTGTCGCTGCCGCGCCGCCGCGTTCGCCTGAACCAGCGGCACCTGTCGCCCCGCCGGCGACTCCGCAAACCGAGCTCATCCCGTCGCAAGAAACGGTGACGAATACCCCGCCCGCAACCGGCAGCGGTAGTTCTCCGTTTGCGTCAGCACCCGATCCTTGGAGCGGACTCGGCAGCTCGATGCCGCCACAAGATGTCGAAGCGGCGACGATCTCGGTCGACGACGCACGGCTGATGGCTCTACGCAACAACAAAGACGTCGCCGTGCTCGGTTACGCGCCGCAAATCACCGGCGCCACCGTCGATCAGGAACTCTCGGCGTTCGATCCGGTGTTCAACGTCAACATGCAAGGGGGCCACTACTTCCGCCAGACTTCGACGCTCGTACAAGCTCTCGGTACCGGCATCCCCACGCTCAACACCACGTTCTGGCAACCGGGCGTCGGCCTCAATCAGGTTTACATCGAAAAACTGTTCGCGAGCGGTGGGCGGGTACAGGCTGGCGCGGGACACAACTTGGCGAGCTACTCGCCGGGCGGCAATTTCGTACTCGTCAATCCGGCGTGGCAATCGTCGCTGAACTTGCTGTTCGAGCAACCGCTCTTCCGCGGGCGTGGGCCGGTGGCGACGCAAGCTTTGTTGCAGATTGCTCGCGCGAATCAGGATCAATCGTGGCAAGCGTTTCAAACGCTGGTGAATCAAATTCTGCGCGATGCGGAATTGGCGTATTGGGAAACGGCCGATTCCTATCGCGAATTGCAGCTGCGCGACCTCGCGCTAGCCCAAGCGTTGCAAACGCTCGATCGTGAGCAAGAGCGCATGCGAATCGGCGAGGGAGCCCTACCGGAAGTGGCTCAAGCGCAGGAGCACGTCGAAGAATATCGCATCGACCGGGCAGACGCCGCCGCGCGTTACGTTTATGCCCAGCGCGAACTTCGCCGGGTGATGGGCGTACCGCCCGACGACCCGCGACCGATCGTGCCGACGACCATGCTCAGCGAAGCGCCGATCGTAGTCGATTGGAACGCCGGAACGACCGAGGCGATGAACCGTCCGGAACTTGCGGCGCAACGTGCGGCCGTGGAAGCTTGCGAAGCCGAATACCGCCGCCGCCTGAACGGCCTGCAACCGGATCTGGCGGTGCGAGCAATCTACTCCGTCACCGGGTTAGATAGTCAGCTCGACGGCGCATGGCGCAGCGTCGGTAGTTGGGACTACAATGACTGGACGGCGGGCGTGGTTTATCGCCAGCCGTTGGGTCGCCGCTCCGACAACGCGTTGGCCCGGCGCGCCGAAGCGACGCTGGCCATGGAAACAGCCCGCCTGCGTCGGCTCGAACATGAAATTACGCATGAGGTGGCCTCGGCGCTTGAGCATGTGCAGGCCACGGAGCAAATGCTCACGTTGCAAAGGCGGCGGCGCGAGGCGGCGGCTTTGCAATTAGACGCACGCCGCGAGTTGTACACGGAAGGTCGTGCGTACTTGCGCGATCAGATCGACGCCGAAGAACGATATGCCACGGCGATGATCGACGAAGCCGCGGCCCGAGCCGATTACCAGCGGGCTCTGACCGCTTGGAACTACGCCCGCGGCGCGATGAATGATCAGACGCTGGTCATGGGGCCGTAAAGGCCGCTACATCTGCTCGACAACGTCGATCCCCAAGAGCGACAAGCCGAGCTTGATCGTGCGAGCCGTGAGGTCGCAGAGCATCAACCGGCTGTCGCGCAATTCGGGCGTCGGAGCTTTCAGCACCGGGCATTGATCGAAGAACGTGGAGTAGTAGCCGGCCGTCTCAAAGAGATACGTCGTAAGTTGATTCGGCCGGAAGTCCACGGTCGACAACTCGATCGCTTCCTCGCAACGCAATAAACTCAGCGCCAAGTTGCGTTCGGCCGGCGTGCCGAGATCGATCGGAATGTTCTTAGCTCGCAACGCTACGGCATCGACTTCGCCCCGACGAAAAATGCTGCGCACTCGAGCGTAGGCGTACTGCATATAGGTCGCCGTATTGCCGTTCATCGCCAGCATTTTGTCGTAGCTAAATTCATAGTCGCTCGTGCGGTTCTGCGCGAGATCGGCGTATTTCAACGCGCCAATGCCGACGGTTTCCGCCACGCGGCGACGTTCGTCGGCCGAGAGTTGCGGACCGTCGGGGTTCTTATCGTCATTTTCAGCGACGATCACCGCAGCCCGCGTCACGGCTTCATCGAGCAAGCCCTTGAGCCCGACCGTGTCGCCGCTACGCGTCTTGTATGGCCGGCCGTCTTTGCCGAGCACCGTGCCAAAGCTGATGTGGCGGAAGTCGCAGCCTTCGTACCCGGCCAGCTTGGCCGCGGAGAACAGATGCTCGAAGTGCAGGCTCTGCCGATGGTCGACGACATACAGCACGGCGTCCGGCTTCCAGTGCTCCATCCGGTACTGAATCGTGGCCAAATCGGTGGTCGCGTAGAGAAACGCGCCGTCCTTTTTGCGGATAAGCATCGGCACGTCTTGGCCGGGCAAGAAGATGCACAGCGCCGTCGCTCTCGCGAGCCAAGCCTTTTTGCTCGTAGAACTCGACCACCGCCGCAAGTCGATCGTGATAGAAACTCTCGCCGAGGGTTTCATCGAACGTCACGTGCAGCCGACGATAGGTTTCTTCGAGGGCTTCCAAGCACGGCGGCATAAACTCGCGCCAGAGCTTCAGATTCTCTTCGTCGCCGGAGTGGAGCTTGGCGGTTTCTTCGAGCGCCGAGCGCCGATTTTCTTGTGCTTTTCCGCAAGCGCAGCCGTCGTCGGATCGCCGTCGATCGCGGCGATTTTCTTTTGAACTTCGTCGACCGCTTCGCTCGCAGATTTGACGTCGCTCTCGGCCTTCTTCAAGGCCTGCGCGTTCTTCTTGTCGATGTTCTTATCGCCGGTCGGTGTGACGCTTTTCGCAGTCGACAGCGCCGCATCGGCAAACTCCAGCTTCTGGCGCAGCTTCGGCAGTTCGTCCTTCGCTTCGAAGTATCCGACGAACTGATTAACAAGCCGGTAGAGCCGTGAAAGTTCGGCCACAGGATCGGCACGGTAAACCGCGTCGTCGCGGAAGTGCTTGAACCCGTAGATGATCATGCCGAACTGAGTACCCCAGTCGCCGATATGGTTGTCGCCGACGACGTCGTGTCCCTGAAACTTCAGCGTGCGATAGATGCTGTCGCCGATGACGGTCGAGCGAATGTGGCCGACGTGCATCGGCTTGGCGACGTTGGGAGCCGAGAAATCGACGATGTATCGTTTCCGTGACTTCACCGGCGCGATGCCGAGCCTATCGTCTTGCGACGCCGTAGCCAACAGGCCGACGAGGCAATCGCCCTTAAGCTTCAGGTTGATGAAGCCGGGCCCGGCGATCGTCGGCGGTTCGCAAAACTCGCCGACGTCAAGCTTCGTAATGATCTCTTTGGCGATCTCCTGCGGCGGACGATTGAGATGCTTCTTCAGGGGCATCGCGCAGTTGATTTGGTAGTCGCCAAACTTGGAATCTTGGCTCGGCACCACCAATTCGGCCAGCGCCGCGACTTCCGACTCGGGAGCGAGGCCTTGGAGGGCGGCGGTCAAACGTTCGCGAAGCAGGCTGCGGAGATTCATCGAGCGACGCTGGAAGGTCAGAGGTCAATATTTATTTGGGAATTCGCAAACCCAAAGCATACCGATTAACCGCCGCGTTTGCGCGGCGCGAGAGCCGGAAGCGAGGAAAAATCGCCGCGCAGAGAAATCGAACGACGTGGCGACTACGCCGGATCTTTCGGCGTGAACGGTACGCGCTTCGCGCCGGTCCACAGTTCGTCGAGCCGGTAATATTCGCGCGTCTTGGCGTCGAAGAGGTGGATGACGATGTCGCCGTAGTCTTGCAGAATCCACCCGCCGGTTTGGTAACCTTCGAGCCCCAAGCGGCGGTCGTGCAGATCGTCTTCCAGGCAGTGGTCGATCTCTTCGCTGACGGCGTGCAGTTGGCGCGTGCTGCCGCCGGTGGCGATCACGAAGTAGTCAAATTCGGTCGTCAGTTCGCGAAGGTCGAGAATCTGAATGTCGCGGGCTTTGTTCTCGTGGGCCGTTTGCGCGGCCGCCAAGGCGCGGGCGAGAGCACGCTCGCGCGCGCGACGGCCGTCGTATCTTTTTTGCGCTGCTCGTGGCCAACGTACTGCCTTTCCTGGGGTGGGCGAAGATTCCTGCTGCGACGCTTCCATAATACTCGGACGGCGGCCAAACGCGAATGGTTCGCGCCGCGGGAAGCCGTGCAATTCTATTCGCGCGAGGGCCGGCGGAAAGCCGCGGCGGCGCTAAAATGCCGAACATTCCGCTCAAACAATCTGCACCGTACGGAAAAGCGACGCTCCCGCGCGTGCAGAACCGGCCCTTAAGAAAGCGACTTCGATGAGTACTTGGTTGAAACCCGGCAAGCAGATTCCCGACCTGACGCTCGAGAGCGACGACGCCGGCCCCGTGCGGCTGCGCGATTTGGCAAGCAAGCCCTTGGTCGTGTACTTCTACCCGAAGGACGACACGCCGGGCTGTACGCGCGAGGCGTGTGCATTCCGCGACCGCAGTGCCGAATTGAAGAAGCTCGGCGCGGCGGTGCTCGGCGTCAGTCCCGACTCCGTGAAGAGTCACGGCAAGTTTCGTACGAAGTACTCGCTGAACTTCCCTCTGCTGGCCGATCCCAACCATGCGGCCGCCGAAGCCTTCGGCGCGTGGCAAGAGAAGAGCATGTACGGCCGGAAGTATATGGGCATCCAGCGCTCGACGTTCCTCTTCGACGCAGCCGGCAAGCTCGTGCAGGTCTGGGAGAAGGTCAGCGTCGACGGGCACGATGCGGAGGTGATTGCCGCGCTCGGCAATCTGGGCACGGGCGGTGCGAGTGCGCCGACGAAGACGAAAGCCAAGCCGAAGAAAACTACGACGACTAAGTCGAAGACGACGACGGCAAAAAAGGTCGCCGCTCCGAAGAAGGCCGCCGGATCTCGGGCGAAGAAGAAGTAGCGAGGTGCCGACTTACGACGCGGCGCCGATCAGCTCTTCGGTCGGCGCCGGCGGTGCTGACGACGTTTGCAGGGCGGCGTGAAGCGCATGGGCCAGTTCCGTGGCATGCGGTCGCTTCATCAACACCGCGTGAGCGCCGAAGACGCTGACGATCGCAAGTCGGCCGGAGATGAGGCGTTCCCAACCGAGCGTCGGCGTTTGCGTACCGAACACCGGCTGCCGCGTAGAACGGAAGAGTACCGCGTCGCCGCGGTAACCCGACGGTTCGTAGCGCTCAATGGCTTCGAAATGCCGACGGATCAAATCCAGCCGCTCCGGCGAGAACACGGAGATGTCTTCGGCAAAGCACTCCCGCAAATCGCGTTCGGTAAGCGCCTCGGTGGTTTGCGGCGCCGCAAAGCCGAGCCGGCGAACGATTCGCAAGCCGAACGCTCCGATGCGACGCAGACGCTGTCCGCGCGGCAGCGACCACAACTCTCGCGCCGGCGCGGGAATATTGCGCAGGAACCCCGTGATCTTTTGGCAACGTGAGATCGGCACGTGATCTTCGACCTTCGTCGGCAGACCCGAATCAATCAGCCCGAGCAATTCGAGCTGTTCGTCTTGGGCCTGAAGTTGCCGCGCCATCTCAAACGCGATCAACCCGCCGGAGGAATAGCCCGCTAATCGATAAGGCCCGTGCGGTTGCACGGCGAACGTACGTGAGGAACTCGGCCGCCGAGGCTTCGATGGTGTCGGCGGGAGTGCCGCAGCCGTCGAGTCCCGGGATTTGCAGGCCGAGCACCGCGTCGTCGCCGGGCAGATCCTCGACGACGTGGCGATAGATCCACGCGTCTCCGCCGAGCGAATGAATTAGGAAAATCGGCCGAGTGCGATCTCCCTCGCGTAGGACGACGAGAGGAGCCAGCTCCGCTTGAACGTCGTGTGACTTCACCACGCGTGCCAAGGCCTCCGGCGTGCGGGCCTTATAAAGCACGTGCGGCGGCAGCTTCGTGGCGAGTTCTTTCTCTAAACGGGCCGCGAGCGTCATCGCCTTCAGCGAATCACCGCCGCGATCGAAGAAGTCGTCGGTCAGTCGAATCGCTTCACCCGGCAACGTGGTTTGCCAGATGTCGAGAATTCGCCGTTCGATCTCGCTCGGCTCGCGCTGCGACTCGCTTGCGCACCGCTGGTCGACGGCGAAGTGGTCGGGCAAACGGGCCTGATCGGTCTTGCCGTTGGGCGTGAGCGGCACGGCATCGATGGTTACAAACCGGCGGGGCACCATGTACTCCGGCAGTTCGGCGGCGACGAACGCCTGCAAGGCGTCGGTATCGACGACGGCATCTGCCTTCGGCACGACGTACGCGACGAGGATTTCCGTGCCCGCGGGCGAAGTTCGCACCACGACGACGACATCGCGCACCGACGGATGCCGGGCCACGACGGCTTCGATCTCCGACGGTTCGATGCGGAATCCGCGAAGCTTCACTTGCCCGTCGGCTCGACCGAGATATTCCAACACCCCGGCAGCGTTGCGGCGAGCCAAGTCGCCCGTGCGATAGTAGCGGCCCGCAGGCAGTGCCGGATGAGGCCGTTCGACAAAACGCTGGGCCGTAAGATCTTCGCGTCGCCAGTAACCAAGCCCCACACCGGCGCCACCGATTACGACTTCGCCGGGAACTTCCGGAGGAACGAGCCGACCGTGGGCGTCCACCAGCGCAATCACCGCGCCGTCAATAGGCGGGCCGATCGGCGGTGCGATGTCCGGCGGCAATGCGTCCGCCTTGCGCGGATCGTGCTCGTAGAGCGTGGCGCAAATCGTCGCTTCCGTCGGGCCGTAGGCGTTGAACCAGCGAATGCCGTCGCCGCCGGCTCGCAGGAAACGTTGAAAGGTCGCCGCGGTCGCACGCTCGCCGCCCGTCATCACGGCACGAACGGTTGTCGGAAAACGCCGGCCGACGTCGGCCAAATAGTTGGTGAGCTCGCGCCAGAGCGAGGTCGGCATGTCGAGCACCGTCAGGCGCTCCGTTGTCGCCAGATCCAGCAATCGTTCGAGCGATTCCAAAACGTCGGCCTGCGGCAAGACGAGCGTGGCGCCGCAGCAGAGCGGTGCAAACACTTCTTCCAGCGCCGCATCGAAACATGGTGACGACAACGTCGTCGTGCGATCATCGGCCGAGTAATCCATGGCGCGACGCACGGCCGCATTCTGTGCGGCCAAGTTGCCGTGCGTCAGCACGACTCCCTTGGGAGTGCCAGTGGAACCCGACGTGTACAAGATGACGGCCGGATCGGTTGCGGCAAATTGAGGCCGATTCGAAGCGACCGTTGGCGCGGCATCGACGAACAGCTCCTCGATCATAATCGTGGAAGCGGCGTCGAACTCCTCGGACTGCAGCAGTTGACGACCGACGACCAACAGCGCCGGGACCGAGTCGGAGAGAATCCATCGTCGTCGACCCGGCGGATACTTGGGATCGAGCGGAACGTAGATCGCTCCGAGTTGCCAAATACCGAGAATTGCGGCGGCTCCGTCGATCGAACGATCGACACAGAGGCACACGCGATCGCCTGATCGAACGCCGCGGCTTCGCAGCCCGGCGGCGGCCGCATCGGCTCGCCGCAGCAGCTCGCCGTACGTCACCGAACGATCGTGCTCGACGACGGCCGTAGCCAGCGGTCGCTCCTCGGCTTGCGCCGCAACGGCGGCGATGATCGTCGGCACGTCGTGTGACTGCGCTGCGCCAACGCTTGCGACAATTGCTTGTTCGAAAGCTTGCGCATCGAGCAGCTTGAGCGAGCTGACCGGGTCGTGAAGCCGGTCGTTCCGACAAGCGTCGGCCAGTTGAGCGAGCAGATGTTTCGTCAGAGCCAACACTCGGTCGGCCGCTGCGGTCGAATAAAGAGCTGGGGCGTACTCCAGGCGAAGCGTCAAGTTTCGCCCGGCTTCGGTGGCGAGCGTCAGCGGACCATCGGATCGTTCGAGAAGTTCGGCAGTTCTCGTCGGGTGAGGTCCGTCGGCCGTATCGAACATCGTCGACGTCGGCTGATCGGTGAACATCAGCACCGTCGAGAAGACCCCTCCGCTCGTCGGGCCGCCCAGTTGGCGAGCGATCTCTTGCGGCGGCGTCAGCTCGTGGCGGGAGCGCGACTTGTTGTTCGCGCAATGCTTGGAGAAATTGTTGCAGCGTGGATTGACCGTCAAATCGCACGCGGAACGGCATGGTATGAATCAGCATACCGACGATCGATTCGCAATCGGCCAGCGGCAATTTGCGACAGGCACGCACGGAGCCGAACGTTTGATCGTCGACGCCGGTCGTCGCGGCGAGAGTCAGGCCCCACGCGGCTTGTACAAGCGTGTGCAACGTGATGCCGGCCCGCTCGGTCGCTTGCTTCAGGTCGGCGGTGTCCGCAGCCGAGTAGTCGTAAGCGATTTCGCCGGTAACGAATTCATCGAAGTTGGCCGTAGCGCGTGCTTCGCGAAGCAGAGGCAGCCGTACTTCCGGACGATCGGCCAGCGCGGGCCTGCCAGTAGTCGGCCGAGCAACCGTGATCGCGGGCCTCAAGCAGTCGCACGACGTCGACCATTTCCGCCGTCGCCTTAGGCGCTGCCGGTGCGACGGCGCCACAACGGAACGCATCGTAGCGTTCGAAAAGTTCACGGCCGAGCAAGGCGAGCGAGCGGCCGTCGAGCAGCGCGTGGTGATAGGTACAAAGGAATCGCACGTCGTCGGCCGTTCGCAACATGGCAACTCGCCATTGCGGACGACCTTCGCGAGCCGAGGCCTCCAGGTCGAAGCCTTGCGCGATCGGCGACGAGAATCTCTTCGATGCGCCGCGCGGCGTCGCCCGGCGAAAGTTGCGTCAAATCGAGTTCCGTCCACGCGGCGACGCTTCGGCAACGACGAACTGCCGGAACGCGCCATTGTCGGTCGCTTCGAACACCGTGCGAAGCGCGGCATGCCGCGCAACGACGGTCGTCCAAGCTTGCCGTAGCGCGGCGATATCCACTTGCTCCCGAAGCGTGACGATCCACTGTTCCACGTACATGCCGGCGCGCGGACGCGTCGTCGAAGCCGACGAGCATCGCGTGTTGCAGCGGCGTCAGTGAAAAACGTTCCGGCATCGGGGAGCGGTGCGACAGCAGGCTACGTGGGTCAGGAGTTCGGCG
>JASGKB010000023.1:0-9485 GCA_049840675.1 Pirellulales bacterium | reverse complement strand
ACGTATTGCTAAGGTTAATAGGGAAACACGATAGAATCCGAACAGCACCTAGGAGCCGCGATGTATTTGCTGACCGAGGCCGAGCAATTGACGTTGGAGATGATCGCGATGTAGTTGCGGGTGCCGGCGCGACCGTCAGCCCGACGATATCCCTGGAACGTGCGATCGGTGATCGGCGTCGGCTCGGGCGGAATTTCCGTACAGTATTCGTATTGTCGTTCGAAGAGCGGCGCGAGGACGTTGTGCGTGTGAACCCATTGGCCCGGCTCGATTGCTTCGGCGGCGAAACCGATCGTTTCGCCGTACTTCACGATCGGCGCACCTTTGGCGATCGGTGCGACGGCCAACTTGTGCCCCATCTTCACCAAGCCTTCGACGGCGAACGTTCGTCCGCCGACCGTCAGCGATTGGCCGGCAGTAAGCGTCTGCACGGCGACGCAAACATTGTCGACCGGATAAAGGTGAATGACTTCCGGAGTACGCGCGGCGACGGACGAAGCAGGCATGAGCACGACCGAAGATTGGAGGCGGGGCGACAGACGGCCGACGGGAAATCGTCTGCGGGAGCCTCGATTATACCACTAGTCGACGTACTCTCGCCGGCCGAGCCGTGAGCCGAAAAACGGGCCGAATCTCGGCCGGTGGCGCTGAATCGGCGGCCGCGTGTCGGCGCATGTTGGCCAGCAGCGCTTCGGCGCAGGCCTTGGCGAATGAACCGTTGTTGATTGCCGTGTCGAGTGTTCGCACTTCGATCCCTTCGCGAAGTTGAGAGGCGAGCGCATCGAACAGCGCCTCGTCGGCCGCGGCGTCGTGAAACGGTCCCCCCGGTGCGCCGATGATGCTTACGCCTTGTTGCGGAATGAGTACGGTCGTCGGAGCGGAATAGGCGTTGATCTTGTCGGCCAGGATGCCGCCGAGCGTTCGGCATTCGTCGACGCTGGTCCGCATGAGCGTGACCTGCGGGTTGTGAACGTAGAACTTGCGACCGGCGAAGTGCGGCGGCACTGTTTCCAGCGGGCCGAAGTTGACCATGTCGAGACAGCCCGGCGCGACGACGGCCGGCACCCCCGCCCTGCCCGCCGCTTCCAACCGATGCGGCCCTGCGGTCAACACGCCGCCGATGAGTTCGTCGGCCCATTCCGTAGTCGTTACGTCGAGCACGCCCGCCACGAGCCCGCTCTCAATGAGCGATTCCATCACGCGGCCTCCCGTGCCGACGGCGTGAAACACAAGCACCTCGTAGCCGGCCGCTTCGATGATTTGTTTGGCTGTACCGACGCACTCGGTCGTGTTGCCGAACATGCTCGCGACCACGAGCGGCCGATCGGCCTCGACGGCAACGCGCGTTTCGACCATGCCGCAAACGGCGCCCGCCGCTTGAGCGAGCAACGTGCGCGAGATGCGATTGAGCCCGACGACGTCGACGATCGCCGGCATCATCACGATGTCCCGCGTGCCGACGTAGGGAGCGACGTCGCCGCCGGCGAGCGTGGAAACCATGAGCTTGGGGAAACCAATCGGCAGTGCGCGCATTGCCGCCGTGGCGATGGCCGTACCACCGCCGCCGCCGAGGGAAATGACGCCGGAGATGCGAGCAGCTTGCTGTAGCGCCAGGAGCAACTTCGGTGCGGCTGCGGCCATCGCCGAGACGCATTCGCCTCGATCGCGCCGTGCCGTGAGTTCCGGCAAGTTGATTCCGCCGGCTGCGGCGACTTCGTCGCGGGTGACGTGCGGCGCGACTTGCGGCGGCCCGCCGGTGCCGACGTCAATGAGCAGCGCATCGTGCCCGCGAACTCGAATCTGCTCGGCAACGAAGGCATGCTCTTGTCCCTTGGTATCGAGCGTGCCGAGGACGGCGATCGTCGCCATGACGGGCGTTCCTAGAGGCTAGTTTTTGCGGTAAGTCGGGCGTGCGGTGTGCGCCGGGCGGCGTGCGAACGCGTCGCAGTCGGCACAGTCCGCCGGCGCAGCGGTCGACGAGCACTGACGGTCCGCCGCGCAATATCTTGCGACGCCGCTACGACTTCGGCGCATGCGGAAAAATCTCGACGGCGGCGCGGCCTGCTCGGCATCGGCGTTGCGTTTGTCGCAACGGACGACCTTACGACAACCTACTACTTCGAGGAGTTTCGCCATGGCTTCGCTGATTGATTCCGAAGGGCTAGACGCCTTTCGCTTTTCCACGGCCGATCGACACTTGCAAGAGAGCGAAGATCTCTCGGCCGGGCGATCGATCGCCGCGCCTCTTCATCGCCATCGTCGGCGGCGGGACGCTTTTGATGTTCATCACCGTGCTGTTGGCGACCTGATCCGCGAACTCGCACCGCTCGGAGCGATCTCCGGCCTGCGAGAATATCAAAAATGCGCTTGCGCGGAACCAGTCGCGATGCAGTATGTTAGGGCTTCTTTCCTCCCGCCCTAAACATCCCGCCTCGCGAAGTTTCCCGAATATGCGCGCCGAGCAAGATCAAAGCCAAGTTGCGTCGCAACGAGCCGGTGTTGGTACCGGCCATGCATATTAACGATCCGGCCGTGTTTGAGTTGGCGAGCCTCTTCGGCTTCGACGGACTCTGGCTCGACATGGAGCACCAATCGCGCAGTGTCGAAACGGCCGGCCAACTCGTGCGGGCTCGCGCTGCGGCACGTCCGACGTGATGATTCGCTGTGCGAAGGGAGAATTCCTTCGGCTCGGGCGGATGCTCGAGATCGGCGTGCAGGGCATCATGTATCCGCGCTGCGACAACGCCGCGGAAGCCCGCGAGGTCGTGCGGTGGGCCAAGTTCGCGCCGTTGGGCAATCGGGGCGTCGACTCGGCCGGTGCCGACAATCCTTATTGCACGATGCCGCTGGTCGACTATTTGAAGGCGGCCAACGACGAGACGTTCCTGGTCATTCAAATTGAAGACCAAGGGCGCTGGACAATTGTGAAGAGATGGCCCGCGTGCCGGGCGTGGACGTGCTCTTCTTCGGCCCCGGCGACTACAGCATCCTCAGCGGTTTTGCGGGCCAATGGGATCATCCGAAGATTTTAGAGGCGATGCAGTGCATTGCCGCGGCGGCCAAAGCGGCGGGCATTCATTGGGGCATGCCGGCCTTCAATCCGGAATTTGCCAAGAAGATCTACGACCTCGGCGGCCGATTCCTCGCCAACGGCTGTGATCAGCAATTTATTCGCGCCGGTTTCGACGACCTGCAACAACGCTACAAGCCGCTGGGGCTGACGTTTGAGCGGAAGTTCTAGGCGACCGTAACTGTGACAGCTTTGAACGACTCCACGCGCGGGCGATTGCTTGTCGTCGGGGCGGCGCTCTTTTGGAGCACCAACGGGCTGTTTGTCAAAAGCGGCGTGTTCGACTCTTGGCCGGCCGCCGAGCGCGGAATGCTCTTGGCCTTGTGGCGGGCCATGTTTGCGGCGCTGGTGCTGGTGCCGCTGGTGCGCGGGCCGCGGTGGAGTTGGAAGCTGCTGCCGATGTGCGCCGCGTTTCTCGGCATGAACATCTGCTTCTTGCAGTCGATGGTCTGGACCACGGCCGCCAACGCCATCTGGCTGCAGAACATTGCGCCGGTGTGGGTTTGCCTGTTCGCGCGATTTGTCGGCGAACCGTTTGACCGGCGCGATCTCGTGCCGCTGGTGTTTTCGGCCGCCGGCGTCGGGCTGATTCTGGCCTGCGAACTCTCGGGCACCGATTGGAGCGGCGACGCGCCGAAAGGCGTCCTGCTCGGGTTGCTCTCCGGGCTCTTCTACGCCGGCGTGATTCACACGCTGCGCCGGCTCCGCGAATTCGACGCCGCCTGGCTCATCGTGCTTAGCCTCGGCACTACGGCGTTGTGTTTGTCGCCGCTGCCGGCGCGGTGGGGCGTTTGGCCGACCACGACGCAGTGGATCACGCTGGCCGCGTTCGGCGCCGTGCAAATGGCGGCGCCGTACTTTTTGTTTGCTCGCGGGCTGCGGAAGATTTCCAGTCAGGAAGGGGCGGCGATCGGATTGCTCGAGCCGCTCTTGGTACCGCTCTGGGTGTGGGGAACCGAGCAGCCGCGCTGGTGGACCATGGCCGGCGGCGGGCTGATTTTCATTGGTCTAGCGTGGCGCTACTTGGTGCCGTTGGTGAAGCTCGGGCGACGATGACGGAGCGACATCCTCTTACGGCAGGCCCACGCTGATCGGCATCGGCGTGAGGCACCCTAGCGGAATCAGCAGCGCGAGAAAACCGACGATCCAACGCAGCGCGCCGATGCGCACGGAGTCGTTGCGCGTCGGCGGATGATCGATGCCGAGCAGAAAGAGAATCACGAGCATTACGACCCACTGCGATTGGCCGTCCAGCGTGACCGACCAGAGGGCGTAAATAAAGAAGCCTCGCCCCAGTACGCGGGCGTTGCGGCCGAAGAGACCGTAGGCCGTATGGCCGCCGTCGAGCTGGCTGATCGGGAGCATGTTCAGGCCGGTGATAAGCATGCCGAGCCAGCCGGCCAAGTAGTAAGGATTGGCCGCACAAACTTGCGACGCCGACCAATCGGGATGCAGTTTGTGGGCCAGCCATTGAAAGATGTACGGATCGTGCAGAACGAGCGTCGGTCGCGCGACGCCTTCGTACGGAACGGCCGTGGCGATGCCGTACCACGAGATCGGCACAGCCAAGAGTAAACCGGCGATCGGGCCTGCCAAGCCGATGTCGAAAAGTTGCTTCCGGTCGGCCTGCGAACCTTGCATGCCGATCACGGCCCCCATCGTGCCCAACGGCAGCAGCGGCATCGGAATGAAATACGGCAAGCTCGCCGGTACGCGATGATAGAGGGCCGTGAGAAAATGGCCCATCTCATGCGCCAGCAAGATCGACATCACGCACAACATATATGTGACGCCGGCCCTAGGGTCGAACGCGGCTAGCCGCTCGCCGTCGGAAAACGGCTCTGCCCGCACCGAACCGGTCCAGAAGGTGCTGAGGCAGGTCAGCGCGAACAGCGTCAGCGGCAGTGCAACGCGACGCTTTGGCGCGGACGACGGTTGCCAAACGTCGGGTCCGTTAGGAGGGGCGACCCAATCGGGCGACGTGCCGGGATCAGAAGTTTCGTCGTCGGCGGATCGGTGGGAAGAATCCAACGGAGGCGTTCGTGCGACGGAAGGAAGTGTGGGAAACGGTGTTTGTAACGTAACAGCGCCGCCGCGCAGACCGCTAGGGGTTGCCGAGCTTCGCACGCGGCTCACCACCCGTGTGATGCACGGGCCGACAAGCTGCCCGCGGCACCCTCGATTCACGATCTCCACGATCAACGGTACACTTCCCGCCGACGGTGAACATCACCCCCTTCTTCGTACGAGAAGCATGACGGCGCGACGAATGACGGTAGGCGAGCAATGACGATCGAGCCATCCGATACTGACGAGCAAGCCCCGGCGAGACGCTGCTTCCATTGCTTTCGTCCGCGCAATGATTGTTACTGTGCCACCGTGCCGACGGTCGCCAATCGCACGCCGGTGCTGCTCGTGCAACATCGACGCGAGCGGCGGCATCCGTTTAACACGGCCCGCATCGTGCGGATGGCGTTGGAGAATGCCGAAGCCGTGGTCGGCGACGTCGCACGGATTGCCGCAAGTCTGGTGTTGCGTCCCGGGGCAGGCCTACTCTACCCGGGTGATGATGCGAAGCCGCTCGGCAATCTCGCGCCGCACGAACTTCCGCGGCAACTCGTCGTTCTCGACGGCACCTGGCACCACACAAAGACGATGCTGCGCGACATTCCGGCTCTGGCCCGCTTGCCGCGCCATGCGCTGTCGCCGACCGAAGGGAGCCGATATCGCATTCGCCGCGAACCGACGGCCGCGGCGCTTTCGACGCTGGAAGCGGTCGTCGATGCTCTGCGCGTGTTGGAACCGGAAACGGCCGGGCTCGATGAACTGTTGGCGGCGTTCGTCGGCATGATCGATCGGCAACTGCTGCATCCGCGCAAGGTCGTCGACGGCTGGCGCAGTCACGCGCGAAGCGCGCGACTTCGAAGAACATTCCCACGTTGCTGTTGGGCGATCTTGAGAACGTCGTCGCGGCGTACGGCGAAGCGCTGCCGCGGCCTGCGGGCATGACCGAGGCCACGCATTGGCCCGCCGTGTGGACGGCCGAACGGCTCGGAACGGGCAAAACGTTTTTCTGTTTCGTGCGTCCGCCCAGTCCCCCGAGTGCGGAAACGCTTGAGCATTGGCAACTCACGGCCGATGAGTTCGCCGCCAAGGCGGTCTCGCTGGACGAAGCCCGACGGCGGTGGCAAGCGTTCGTGCGTCCCGGCGATTGCTTAACGGTCTACAACGAGGCCGTGGCACGGCTAGCGCGTCGGCTCGGCGAAGATCCGCGACACTGCTTGGTGCTGAAATCGGTTGACCTCGGACGCCTCTCACGGCATGGAAATCTCGACGAACAGGTCGCCTCCGTCGGCCTGACGATTGATACCTCGCTCGCATCAACGGGCCGCGCCGGAAAGCGGCTCGCCAACCTCACGGTGCTCGTCCGGTATTTGCATTCTTTTGCGAGTGCAATCGAATGACGCTTCGGCCGAACGCCGCTGAAGAAAGTGCACTCGATACGTAGATATTTGTGGGTTGGGTTTGCTGCGGCGCGTCGCTCTGGAATTCTCGCGAGACGATTTTTGCTCGGCCGGCGCAACGAGTTATGCTGGCGACACGAAGCCGCCGGGCGGCGCTCTTTGACGAGTCCAGACATCGAACGCGACGGGGCATGGGCGATGGCTCAGAATCCAGAACGACCGAAGATCGGCCCGCCGACCGGCTTCCCTCAGACGCCTGCTCCGCAATCGCGACCGCCGTCACAACCGCAGCAAATGCCGCAAGTGCGTCAGGCGCCGCAGGCTCGACCTGCCGTCGCCGGGCCGCCGCGGGTCGCCGTCGCACCTGCTGCGAGTTCGCCACAGCGCAAGTCTCACACTGCGAAGTTGCGCACGCCCGGGCCATGGGCGGCGTGGCTCATGGCATCCGTCGTTTGCTCGATCGTCGGCAAGTACGCATTGGGCGGCAAAACGCCGCTGAAGAAAGAGGAATTCAATTTCGTTTCACGGTTCTTCGAGAACTTCACGGCCAATCTCATTTGGGGTCTGCCGGTATTGGCCGTGTTCGCACTGCTGACGCTGGTGATGAACCTTGATCGACTGACGAAGCCGATCAAAGCGACGCTTCCGCCGCCCCCTCCTCCTCCACCGCCGCCGCCAAGCGGCGTCGCTACGATGGGGCAAGCATTGCCCCCTCCGCCGCCCCCGCCGAGTTACGGAATGTCGCCGGCCTACGCGACTCAGGGGAAGGATCCGACGAGGTTCTGGATCATGGTTTGCCGGCTCCGGCTTACTGATCCTGGTGGGGTATGTCGGCATGATTGTGAAAGACTCTTACGATGCCGTCGATCGTGCGCGCGACAACCGGGCGCAGTTAGACGAGGAATTGGAACGCAGCACGAAGACTCCCAGTCAGAACGCTCCCAAGTTCGAAGATGCTCGCAAACCGACAACGCCGAATCGCCAAACGCCGCCGGCCGCGACACCTTCTCGACGACAGCCCGTCCCTGCGCCGCGGCAACCGGCTGAAATGGCTCGAGCCGAACCGGTGCAACCAACGCCGCAAGAAATTCCTAAGCCGGCGCCGAAGCCACAGGTGGTGATGCCGTCGCTCACGCCGCGGTCGGCCGCCGCCGGCGATTTGGCGCTGTTCGACGCCGTCGAAACGGCGATTCGCGAAGGACGCACGACCGACGCGCGAGTGCAAGGGCACGGCGAGCGCGAGTATCGCGACATGCCTGCGCCCGGCGCAGTGCTAATCGGCTTAGACGTGATTCTTGCTCCTTTCGGCGATGAGAAAATCTTGCGCGCCGTGCGACCTCTTTTTTGGAGTCGCGAGGGCGTACGCGAGGGCTCTTGGCATGGCCGCCTTGAAGGGGAGCCGATTCGCTTGGAAGCCAAGCCGGGCTACATCGTCGGGCAGATCAAAGGTCGTTGCGGATTGGCGATGGTCGGCGTGCAACTGGTGTTCATGCGCACGGCCGACGGCGTGATTGACCGCGAAGATCGGTACGAGAGTCCGTACGTCGGCGGTGAGGGAGGCGGCGAGTTCGAACCTTTTGGCGGCGACGGCTCGCCGATCGTCGGACTCGCCGGCAGAGAAGCGGTGCGGGACAACGATGATTTCTCCGGCCTCGGGCAGTGCTCGGCCCGAAGATGCGCAAGCCGCCTCCTCCGCCGACGCAACGTCCTGCTCCGACGCCCGGCGAACTCGCACTGTTCAAACGCGTAGAAGCTGCGCTGAAGGCCAAACGGACCGTTGACACGGACCGCAACGGCGGCGGAAGAGAGTCTTATCGCGATGTTCCCGAGGCGGGTGCCCTGTTGGTCGGCTTCGATATCGGCTTGGGAAAGTTTATCGACAGCGACATCATCAGTTCGATTCGTCCGCTCTATTGGACGCGCGAAGGGGTGAAGGAAGGGGCGTGGCACGGGTACGACGAGCGACCGTTCGTGCGCATCCAAGCGAAGCCGGGCTACGTCGTCGGCGGATTGAAGATGAACGCCGGGCTCGGCGTCGATAGCCTGCAGGTCGTATTCATGCGCACGGCCGACGGACGCTTGAATCCGCGCGATACGTACGAGAGCGAGCGCATCGGCGGCGACGGCGGAGGGCAGGAAAAGCCGTTGGCCTGCGACGGCTCGATCGTCGTCGGCTTACACGGTCAATGCTCCACAGACCCGCACGACGGCGTCAGCGGCATCGGTCTGGTGACGATACCGGTGAAGTAACGGCCGCGCTTCGTTCGGCGGCGGATCGGATGGATGAGGAAATGCGACCGGCCGGGCGACCACGTGAGTCGTCCGGCCGGTGAAGTTTCAGGGCTGCCGCTGATGTAAGCCGCCGTATTGCTAGAACGGCAGCGGAACTTTCACCGGCGCCGTCGGCACCGGGATGACGACGGAATGCCCAGACTTTGATTTCGCCTTGGGGCGCTGTGAAGTGCGATGATCGCGTACTTGGACGCCGTCGGTCACCACGACGCCGCCGGAAGCGTTGCTCGTATCGCGCGGCGTGTAGACGGTCGTCGGATTGCGGCCCGACGGAACGAAGATCGGCGTGTTCCGCGGGTCTTTCGGCTTCACGATCGAGTCACGATGATCGCGGACGATCGGACCCGTCGGGTTGCGATGGTCGCGAATGATGGGGCCGGTCGGGTTCCGGTGATCGCGCACGATAGGTCCGGTCGGTTTGCGATGGTCGCGCACCACGGGGGGCACGAACGGCGGCGGCAGCGGAGCCGGCGACGGCAGCGGCGTTCCGCAGATCGGGCCTGTCGGAATTGGCGTACCGCAAATCGGACCGTTCTGATTCGGCGTGCGGCAAAACTGAGAGTTCGCTGCCGGTTCGCCGCCGTAAGCCGAGCCTGCCGCGAGAAATAAAGTTGAAAGCACACCCAAGCCGACGCGACGCACGAGACACACAGCCTTTC
>JASGKB010000022.1:0-221473 GCA_049840675.1 Pirellulales bacterium | reverse complement strand
GGGTAAGAACTTGGCCAACCCGATCGCGCAGATCGCTTCGGCCGCACTCATGCTGCAATACAGCTTCGGCCTGAACGAGGCCGGCGTCGCGGTTCACAATGCGATTGCCAAAGTTATCGCCGACGGACTCCGCACCGGCGACATCTACTCCGCCCAAGACACCAAGGCCCGCAAGGTCGGTACGAGCGAAATGGGAGATGCGATCGCTCGGGCAATCAGCGGGTAACCGATGAAATCGTCGGTTTACAATGAGTCGAGCCGACGGTGCGGCCCACCGTAAATTCGACGTCGAATCTACGGCGGGCTTTGTTTCATTCGCCCCGTCCTACAAGTCGGTCGCCCTATTCCGGATCGGTCCGGTCGCTGATGACCTTGCCGCTCAGCACGTCGACGATGACCTCGCGACGCACGCCGCCGCGCGACGCTTCGACTTCCCAGTGCGTCCCTTCGTAGTCGACTTCCGTGAACGACATGAAACCGGCCGCTTCCAGATCGCGCACGATGCGATCGGCCGTCGGGCCGTCTTTCGGCGGCAGCGGTCGCCGGCTTTCCGGCTCAACGCGCAGCACCCGGCCGGTCTGCGGATCGACTTGCAACTCCACGGCCGTGTTGCCTTGCATCGCATCGATTTCCCAGTAGCCGTTGTCGAGCGCGGCCTCGGTGATCTGCGTGTAGCCTTGCTTGGTCACGGCGTCGATGGCCGCGGAGAGTTTGTTGGCGTCAAACTCCGTCGGTCCGTTCGGCGCCCAAAGCCGCCGCAACGCTCACGGCGAAAAACGGAAACGCCCAACCCCACTTGGAAACTCGCATGACAGGACTCCTACTCAGGCGGGACGCAGCCGCGGAGGTCGCCGCGGTCGAACCGTTCGACCGCTTGACGACGTCCGCGTCGTCCTACGTAGGAATCATCGGATGAGCCGCTAAAACGCCGGTGAACACAACTTAAGTTCGGCTTCATCTTCGCCGACCTGCTCGTTGCGACCGCCCGCGAAGTCGGGCAACGTCAGCGTGAAACGAGCTCCTTCTCCTTCGCGGCCCGTGTAACGCAGCACCCCTCCCAAAGCCTGCCGCGATGCGGGCCGCCACGGCCAACCCGAGCCCGGTGCCTGCGACTCCCGAACGCCGCGCCGAAGCCGTACGGAAGAACGGTTGAAAGAGCGAACTCTGATCGGCGGGCGCAACGCCGGGGCCTTCGTCGGCCACCGAAATCGCGATGCTCGCACCTTGACGCTCGAGCGTCACCGTCACGGGCTTGTCGAGCCGACCGTACTTCAATGCGTTGTTGATCAGGTTGTCGAGCAATTGTCGCAATAGGGCCGGGGACGCCCGTACGACGGCGTCGGCCTGTACGTCGAGCCGAACATGTTCACCGTGGGGACGTGCGTGCCAAGCGTCCGTCAATTCGCGCAGCCAAACGGCAAGCGGCAACGTTTGACGATCCGGCGCGACGGCATCCGCCTCGGCCCGCGCGAGGAACAACAAGCTTTCAATGATCCGTTGCAGCTCGCCGGCCTGTTCGTGAACGGCGGATAGCGTCTCACGGTAGTCGCCCGCCGAACGTTCGCGCCGCAGCGCCACTTCAACGTTTCCCAAGAGTCCCGCCAGCGGCGTGCGGAGTTGGTGAGCGGCGTCGCCGGAGAAACGTCGCTGCTTCTCCAACGTCTCGAACAATCGATCCAAGAGGCGCCGTTGAACGCCGTGCCGAGTTCGGAAAGTTCGTCGCGTGAGTCGGGCGTCGGCAATCGCTTGTCCGCCTGCGTGCCCGACATCTCCCGAGCCTGCACGGCCATCGTTCGTAGCGGCTCCAAAGCACGCCGACACAACCGGCGTACGACCAAGCTCGCCAACAATCCGACGACCGCCGGAACGCCGAAACTGAGCCAGCCGAGCAACCGTAGATTGGCCCGCAGATCGGCCGGCGAGCGACCGACCGTTACGACCAGAAGCTTCTCGCTCCAGCGGATCGCGTTCGGCGGCCGGCTTCGGGCTCGGCGCGGCCAGCCGACGCTGCAACACGCGCAACCTTCCAGATCAGCGGCCGCATCCTCCAGAGTTTGCAACGTCTTGCCGTACGCGAACAACCCGAGATCGCCGGGGACGGCCGTCGAGAGGTTGCGTGAATGATCCATCACCAAGCCGGCTTCGTCGCACACGAGCCAACGCACGTCTTCCAAACCGTCTTCCGTGCCGAGACCGATCGTATGGTCGGACGGTTCGAATTTCACGTCGTCCGGCTCCACTTCCACCGCCGCGACGAGCAAATGCAAAGCGCCGTAAAGCTGCTGGTCGAACTGTTGCTCCAAATGCGCACGGAACAACGTGTAGAACAAGGCCGACACGCCCACGAGCGCCGCCGTGAGCGAGGCGAGAAAGAACAACGAAAGTCGGTTGACGAGAGTCATAACGAGAGCAGACGCGTCACTCGGCGTCGATCTCCCTCGCCGAGAGCACGTACCCTTGCCCACGGCGCAGTTCGAATCAACCGCGGTCCGAGAGCTTCGAGTTTGCGACGCAGTTCCTTCACGTGAACCTCGAGCGTGTTGGAAAGCCCGTCGTACGTGTCGCCCCACACCGCATCAAAGATTCGGGTTCTTGTGAGCACTCGTTCGGGATTTCGCACGAAAAACGTCAACAGCAAAAATTCTTTGGCCGTGAGTTCGAGCAACACGCCGGCTCGCTTGGCGCACTGCGCAGCGAGATCGATCTCAAGATCGGCGTAGCTCAGCGTATGGCTGTCGTTCTGACTGCCGCGGCGCAGCAAAGCCCGGACGCGTGCGAGCAGTTCTTCAAACGCAAACGGCTTCGTCAGGTAGTCGTCGGCTCCGGCGTCGAGCCCGGCCACGCGTTGTTCGACGGCGTCGCGCCGTCAGAAAGAGCACCGGCGTCGCTCGATTCGATTGACGAAAGCGTCGCAAGAGCTCGATGCCGTCTTCGCCGGGAAGCCACCAATCGAGCAGCACCAGATCCCACGGGCCTTGCTGCAACGCATGCCGTCCGGCGGTTCCGTCGGCAGCATGCTCCACGCGGTACCCTTCTTCGGTGAGGCCGCGCACAAGAAACTCCGCGATCCGCCGCTCGTCTTCGACCAGCAAAATTCTTCCGCTCATAAGCTGCCCGCTGCGGCCCGATGCGACCGACGACGACCCGTGCGAACTCGACGCCGCTTCCATTCTACCCCACGGCCCCGCCGGGCGGCTGAGCCCAACCTGAAGCGAATATGAAATCGGCTTCATATTGAAGAGGAAGGTCCGTGGTCAGTAGTCCGTCGTCGGTTGTTATGGGGAAACCTCGCCGACGGTGTCGCCGGCGAGCCGGGAGCGTCAGAGGCCGGAGTCTCTCGACGAAGCTCTACGCACCGAATCTAAATCCGAGTTTATCCACTGTTCATCTCGGCCACGGCCGGCCGCGAAACAATGCCCGTAGTTCAAACGAAGTTCTCTCCACAACTACGGAGTTCCCGAGATGCCGACGATGGAAACGCTCGCGCCGTCGAAAGTCGCTGACCGAGCCGAAATGCGCCCCTACCTCACGCTGCAAGAGTTGCGTCGCGGACTCACGGCGCTAGAGTCGTGTCCGCACATCACGGTCGTCCTCGTGCTGGACAAGCGCTTCAGCGGTCACTTGGCGTCACTCATCGAGCGTCGTCGGCCTGGTATGCGGCTCGTGCTGGTCGCCGCTTCAGGTCGGTTGTCCGGCGGCGCAACGGTCGCCGACCTTGCCGCAACCGGCGGTGCTCTCGGTTGGCAACAGATCGTGATGGAGCGCGATGAAGCGGCGGCGATCGCCGAGTCGCAAGCGTCGCTCTTGGCGGGCGAACGCTTGGTCGTGTTCCATCCGTCGTGGCGCTAGCTCGCCGTGGATGTCTGCGCGGCTTCGTCCACGGTCGGCTTCGTAGATCGTTGCCACGTTTGCAAATCGCTCCGCGGCGCCCAATTGCACCGTTGCCAGAAGCACCGTCCCGGCTCGTTGTCGACGTACAGAAAGATATTGCAGCGCAAGATGCCGAGCGTCGCGAGTTCGGTCGAACGGCGCCGCACCAAACTTCGACCGAGCCCCCGGCTGCGAAATGTCGGAACCACGGCCAAATGGTCGAGATATCCGCGGCGGCCGTCGTATCCGCAGAGCACCGCGCCGACCAATTCCTCACCGTAAAAGGCGACCAAGCTCAGGCCGGGGTTGCGTCGCAAATAAGCTTCCAGCGGCCCAAGCTCGTCCATTTCGTTCAAGCCGACCCCCGGCATGCCGGCCCAAAGCCTCACCACCGTAGACAGATCGGCGACGGTCATCGAGCGAATTTCAAACGCCATTCTCGCCCCCTTCGGTAGCTCGTCATCTGAAACGTGTTGCAGGCGAAGCTGATCCAGACAGCTGCCGCCGCGATTCGGTTCGCAAGCGGAACCGACATTGAGCATTTTTTCTCGCGGCGATAGCCTGGACCGATCCATTTCCGAGGCCCGCCGCGAAATAGCTCCATGGCGCAAGGTGAAATTTGTGAATTGACCGCCGACGTCTCGCGGTCCCCCTACTTCAGCGCCGATATGGCGCCGGTCGGCCGGCAAGAACGCAAATGGGGCCTGCGCGACATCGCCGTGCTCTGGATCAGCATGTCGGCCTGCATTCCGACGTATATGCTCGCCTCGTCGCTCATTGAGCTGGGCATGGATTGGCGACAAGCGGTCGGCACGATCTTTCTGGGCAACGTCATCGTGCTGGTGCCGATGATCTTAAACGCTCACGCCGGCACGCATACGGTATTTCGTTCCCCGTGTATTGCCGTGCGGCCTACGGATTGCGCGGCGCCAACGTCCCCGCACTCTTGCGCACTCTCGTGGCCTGCGGCTGGTTCGGCATTCAAGGTTGGATCGGCGGCATGGCGATCTACACCATGCTCGGCATCTGGTTTCCAAGCCTGCACCAATCTGCAAAGGTCGCCGCACTCGGCGACGTCAACCTCGGACAACTCGGCTGCTTTCTCTTCTTCTGGGCGCTGAACATGCTCGTCGTGTGGCGCGGCATCGAGTCGATCCGCGTGCTGCTCAACATCAAAGCGCCGCTGTTGATTCTGCTCGGCTTGGCGCTTTTGGCGTGGGCCTACGTCCAGGCCGGCGGGTTCGGCGTGATGCTCGCCCAACCGTCACAGTTTGACGCCGGCGGCGCGGAAGGCCGGCGAATTTTGGAAGTTCTTCTTTCCGGCCCTCACGGCCAACGTGAGCTTCTGGGCCACGCTCTCCTTGAACATTCCCGACTTCAGCCGCTACGCATATTCCCAGCGCGATCAAATGCTCGGCCAAGCCCTCGGGCTGCCGACCACGATGGGGCTCTATTCGTTCATCGGCGTCGCGGTGACTTCGGCCACCGTGGTGATCTACGGCCATGCGATTTGGGACCCTGTGCAGCTTCTCACCAAGTTCGAGAATCACGCGGTGCTGGTCGTCGCGATGCTCGCGCTCTGCCTCGCTACGTTGGCCACGAACATTGCAGCCAACGTCGTGAGCCCCGCGAACGATTTCGCGAACCTCTGCGCCGCAGCGCATAAGTTTTCGCCTCGGCGGGTTGATCACCGGGCTCGTCGGCATCGCGATGCAACCGTGGCGATTGCTTGAGAATGCGTCGGTTTACATCGATAAATGGCTGATCGGGTATTCGACATTGCTCGGCGCGATCGGCGGCGTACTCATCGCCGACTACTCCTCGTGCGCCGCACCAAGCTTGATCTGGCCGGGCTCTACCAAAAGGACGGCCCTTATTGGTACGCAGGCGGCTTCAGCATTGCCGCGCTCGTCGCGACGGCGGCCGGCATCGCTCCCTGCGTGCCGGGCTTTCTCTCAGCCGTCGGCACGGTCGCGCACGCAGACGATCGCCCCCCCTTTGGACGACGCTCTATGGCTATGCATGGTTCGTCAGCTTCGGCACCGCCTTGATCGTATACGTCGGGCTACGCCTGATTGCAAATCAACGTCGCTCGGCTCGCTGACGCGGCGGTACTTGACCGCCGGGTCTTTAAAACGTCTTCCAATGCCGCACGTACCGTCGGGTATTGAAACTCGAAGCCTTCGCCGGCGAGACGTTTAGAAGTCACATAACGTCCGTAGAGCACGAGTTCCGGATCGGTGCGTAAAAACCATTTCGCGCACGAAGCGGACCATCCATTCGGCGGCGGGCAGCCCGAGCGGCATCTTTAATGCTTGGCGCACCTCGCGCATGAACTCAGCCTGCGACACCGGATACGGCGCAGGAGGCTACGTACGTGCCGTGCATCGCTTCATTCACGATCGCTCGCTCGATCAAACGATGCAGGTCCGTTTCGTGAATCCAACTGATGCCTTGCGTGCCGGCTCCCGCAGGGCCGCCGAGACCGAGCTTAGCGACTCGCCGTAGTTTGGCCATCGCGCTGCCGCCGGCGCCGCGATCGCGCCCTAGAACAAAACTCGTGCAGCAAAACGCTCCCACGTTGCGAAGGCAACACGGCCTCGCGATATTCGGCTTCCCAGGCCTGCGCCACAAACGGCGCGAGGCCGAAGCCGGGGGGCGAGTCCTCATCGCACATCACTTCCGGCGGATCGCCGTAGATGTGGGCCGTACTCATCTGCACCCAGACGGGCGGCGGCGATTCCAAGGCGCGAACCGCTTGGCCGAGGACGCGCGCGTCGCCTGGACGCGCGAACGAAGAATCTCGTCGCAATGCTCGGGAGTCTTGATGCAATCGACCGAGCGACCGACAAGATTCACGAGCGCCGCCGCACCGTTCAATTCCCGTCGCCAATCGCCGAGTGACCGAGCATCCCAAGCCGCGTACCGCCAAGGCCCGGACACCTTCGGCGGCCTCCGCGAAAGAATCACGACCTCCCACTCGCGCTCGGCTGAGAGAAATGCGCAAGCGAAACGCCGACGAAACCGCTGCCACCGGCAAGCACGACCTTGCCGCAACGCCCGCTTATACCCGAAGTCATAGCATTCTCCCGGCTGAAACTCTCGGCTGAAACTCTCGGCTCTTCACCAAGAACCGCAACCGGGGAGCGGGATTAACTGGCGAGCTACGGCGCCGTGATGGCTCCGTAAGTCTCCGGCCTGCGGTCGCGGAAAAATTGCCACGTGTTCCGCACTTCGCGGATCAGGTCGAAGTCCAAGTCGGCCGTCACGATGTCGTCGGTGTTGCGGGTGCCTTCGCAGAGCAGTTTGCCGCGGGGGTCGCAGAAGTAGCTTTGGCCGTAGAACTCGCCGATCCGCCACGGCTCTTCCCAGCCGGGCCGGTTGATCGCGCCGACGAAGTAGCCGTTGGCCGCGGCGTGCGCCGGCTGCTCGAGCTTCCACAAGTACTCGGACAACCCGGCCACCGTGGCCGACGGATTGAACACGATCTCCGCGCCGTTGAGCCCCAAGCAGCGCGCCCCTTCGGGGAAGTGTCGGTCGTAGCAAATGTAGACGCCGACCTTCGCGAACCGCGTGTTGAACACCGGATAGCCGAGGTTACCCGGGCGGAAGTAATACTTCTCCCAGAAGCCAGGCTGCACTTGCGGAATGTGGATCTTGCGAAACTTGCCGAGGTAGCTGCCGTCGGCGTCGATCACCGCGGACGTGTTGTAGTAGAGGCCCGTGATTTCCTCTTCGTACATCGAGGCAACGAGCACGATCCCCAACCGCTTGGCGAGGTCGCACATCAGCTGAGTCGTCGGACCATCGGGAATGCGTTCGACGAGCGAGTACCACTTGGTCTGCTGCTCGGCACAGAAGTACGGGCCGTAAAACAGCTCCTGCAAGCAGACGATCTGCGCCTCTTGCCGGCCGCGCCTGTGCGATCATCGCCACGTGCTTATCGATCATCGCCTGCTTGATCTTTTGCGACCGGCGAAGTGGCCGGCTCGCACAACGTGGCCTGAATCAAACCGCCGCGGACGATTCTCGACATAACCCGCTTCCTCTCGAATTGACAGCTTCGAAAGCGACCGCTCTATAATACGGCGCAGGTTCATTGTAGTGCATCGTCAGCATCACAATGAAGGGTGCCACTGGTAGCTTGTCTACCAGTGCCTCAAGATTACGTCTACTAAAACACTGGTGGACGTAGCCACCAGTGGCACCCGACGTCTCATACGTCCGCCGTCGCCGTTCACCATTTCTTACGGATTCACCATGGCGCGTCGCCGAAAGTTTGCAGGACGTTCCTCTTTGGGTCGGCGGTCAAGCCCGACGCTCGTCGAGCAACCGTCGCTCGACGGTCTTTAATCCTTCGACGGGTCGGGCTTTGGCGGAAGTGCCGCTCTGCTCGGCCGCGGAAGTGGACGAAGTCGTGCAAACGGCCGCCGCGGCGTTGCCCGCTTGGGCGGAAACGCCGGCCGTCGAACGAGCTCGCGTGATGTTTCGCTTCCGCGAGTTGATGCAAGCTCAATTCGGTGAACTGGCCGCCTTGGTCACCCGCGAGCACGGGAAAACGATCGCCGAAGCCCGCGCCGAAATGCAACGCGGCATCGAGATGGTGGAGTTCTCATGCGGCATCCCGAGCCTGCTGATGGGGCAGTCGCTGGAGAATATCGCGACGAGCGTCGATAGCGAAACGTCGCGGCATCCGGTCGGCGTTTGCGTCGGCATCACGCCGTTCAACTTTCCGTCGATGGTGCCGCTTTGGATGTTTCCGGTCGCCATCACGTGCGGCAATACGTTTATCTTGAAGCCGAGTGAGAAGGTGCCGCTCTCGGCGATGCGGCTGGCCGAGCTCCTGCATGAAGCCGGCTTGCCGCCGGGGGTCTTCAACGTTTTGCACGGCGACAAGGAAGCGGTCGACGCGCTGCTCACGCATCCGAAGGTGCGGGCCGTATCGTTCGTCGGCAGCACGGGAGTGGCGAAATACATCTATCAGACGGGCACCGCACACGGGAAACGAGTGCAATCGGCCGGTGGCGCGAAGAACCATGTGATCATCATGCCCGACGCCGATCTGGATCAGGCGGTGAAGGCGCGTGCAGGCTTCGGCGTTCGGCTGCGCCGGCGAACGGTGCATGGCCGGCAGCATCGCGGTGCCGGTCGGACGCATCGCCGATTCGCTGGTCGAAGGTTTGTGCAAAGTCGGCAAGAGCATGAAGGTCGGTCCGACCGACGGGGCGACGGACATCGACATGGGCCCGCTGATCACGCGCGAGCATCGCGACCGCGTGGCCGGGTATCTCGACGTGGCGAAGTCGGAAGGGGCCGACGTGGCGCTCGATGGGCGGGCTTTCGATCTCCCCGGCAACGGGTTCTTGCTCGGCCCGAGCGTGGTCGACCGCGTGACGCCGACGATGCGGCTTGCGAAGGAAGAGATTTTCGGACCGGTGCTTTCCGTCGTACGTACCGACGACCTCGATGCGGCGCTGGCGATCGGAAGGGAATGCGAATACGGTAACGGGGCCTGCATCTTCACGCGCAGCGGTTACGCGGCCCGGCAATTCAAACGGCACTTTAACGCGGGCATGATCGGCGTGAACGTCGGCGTGCCGGCCCCCATGGCTTGGTTCCCGTTTACCGGCTGGAACAAATCGTTCTTCGGGGATTTGCACATTCAAGGAACCGAAGGGGTGCAGTTTTACACGCAGCAAAAGATGACGCTCACACGCTGGTTCCGCTCGGCCGAAGAGTCGGCCGCGGACCCGGTATGGAAGACCTCGGCGAACGGGAAGTAACTCATGACGCCTCAAGACTCGACCGTCGCGAAGCTGCCGCCGTGCGATCACAAGCCTGCGCAATACTCGGGCCCGAGCCGAGCGGAAGTGCTGGCACTGCGGCAACAGTATCTCACGCCGGGGCTGCTCACGTATTACCGCGACCCGCTGCTCGTGGTCGAAGGGAAGATGCAGTACCTGTGGGATGAGACCGGCAAGCGCTACCTCGACGGGTTCGCAGGGATCGTCACCGTGAGCGTGGGGCATTGCCATCCGACGGTCGTGGAACGCGTGCGCGAACAAGTCGGCCGCTTGCAGCACGTCACGACGATTTATCTGCATCCGACGATCGGCCAATTCGGCAAGGCGCTGGCCGAGCACATGCCGGCCGAAAGCGGTTTGAGCGTGAGTTACTTCACGAACTCGGGGAGCGAAGCCAACGAACTGGCGATGCTCATGGCCCGCGAGAAGACCGGCCGGAATGAGATCATCGCATTGCGCAACGCTTACCACGGCGGGACGAGCGCGACGATGGGGCTGACGGCCGTCGGCACGTGGAAGTTTAAATCGAACCCGGCGGCCAACGTGAAGCATGCGCTGGCGCCGTATTGCTACCGCTGCCCGTTCGGCTTGGAGTTTCCCTCGTGCGGATTGAAGTGTGCGCACGACGTAGAGAACGTCATTCGCCAGGAAACCTCGGGCGAGCCGGCCGCTTTCATCGCCGAGAGCATTCAAGGAGTCGGCGGCACGGTGACGCCTCCCCCCGGTTACTTTCAGGTCGTCTACGACATCGTCCGCAAGTACGGCGGGCTCTGCATCGCCGACGAAGTGCAGGCCGGCTTCGGCCGCACCGGCACGAAGTTTTGGGGCTTTGAAAACTGGGGCGTCACGCCGGACATGGTCACGATGGCCAAGGGGATCGGCAACGGCGCTCCGCTGGGAGCGTGCGTGGCCAAGCCGGAGTTGGCGGCGCAGATGAAGAACCGCATCCACTTCAACACCTACGGCGGCAACCCGATTTCGATGACGCAAGGCTTGGCGACGCTCGAGGTGATCGACCGCGAAGGGATCCAAGAGAACGCGCTGAAGGTGGGCGGGCATCTCAAGGATCGCCTGCTCGCACTTCAGGAGAAGCGGCCGCTCATCGGCGAGGTTCGCGGGATGGGGCTGATGCTCGGCGTCGAACTCGTGCGCGACCGCAGAACGAAAGAACCGGCTAACACGGAAGCGGCCGACATTTTGGAACTTTGCCGAGAGCGCAGGCCTGCTGCTCGGCAAAGGGGGCCTCTACGGCAACGTCCTGCGAATCAAGCCGCCGATGTGCCTGACGAAGGACGACGCCGACTTCATGGTGGATTGCCTCGACGAGGTCATGGGCGTGGTAGGATGTAAATCGTAGGCAGCGTTAGTCTTTGTTCACGCAATTGAAAGTGTTCGGTCGTCATGGCTGATCTCTCCACCGTCGTCGACGGCCTCAAGCTCCCTAACCCGCTGGTGATCGCCTCCGGTCCGCCGGGCACCAACGCCAACGTCATCGGCAAGGCCTTCGACGAGGGCTGGGGCGCCGTCATCTGCAAGACGGTTAGCCTCGACGCCTCAAAGGTCGTGAATGTTCAGCCGCGCTACGGACGACTGCGCGCCGCCGGGTCGCAAGAGATCATCGGTTGGGAAAATATCGAACTCATCAGCGATCGCGGGTTCGATCTCTGGATCGACGAATTCAAGCAGCTCAAAGATAAGTATCCCGACCGCGTGCTGATCGCCTCGATCATGGAGGAGTACCACAAAGACGCGTGGATCGAAATCGTCGAACGGTGCGAGGCCGCGGGAGTCGACGCCTTCGAGTGCAACTTCTCCTGTCCGCACGGACTGCCCGAGCGCAGGATGGGCTCGGCCATGGGCGAGAACCCCGAGATACTCGAAGAAGTTTGCAAATGGGTCATGAGCGCCGCCAAGGTGCCTGTGTGGGCCAAGATGACCCCCAACGTCACGCACATCGAAGATCCGTCGCGAGCCGCGCTCGCGCCGGCGTGCAAGGAATCGCGGCGATCAACACGATCCGCAGCGTCATCGGCGTCGATCTGGAAACGCTGCGGCCCGAGCCGAACGTCGAAGGTTACACCACGCCCGGCGGGTACTCGTCGAAGGCGGTGATGCCGATTGCTCTGCGAATGTGCATGGAGGTGGCCAAGACGATTCACGACGAGTTCCCCGGCCGCAGCCTTTCAGGAATCGGCGGCGTGGAAAGCGGTAACGATGCGGCTCAGTTCATCTTGCTCGGCTGCAACACGGTGCAGGTTTGCACGTACGTCATGAAGGTCGGCTACCGCTGCGTACGCGAAATGCTCGATCAGCTCTCGGCCTTTATGGATCGGCACGACTTCAAAACCATCGAAGACTTCCGCGGCCACAGCCTGCAATACTTCACGACGCACTACGATTTGGTGCGCCGCCAAGCGGAAGCCCGCGCCGCGAAGGCCGGCCCTGCCGCCAAACCGGCGACAAAGCCGGATCCGGAAGTCGTGAAGGCCGATCATCAATGGAGCGGCGACGATTTTGTGAAACAATCCGATGCGCTCGCGCGGGGATAGACACGAGCGTCATTCTTTCGCGACGCCGGCGTACGGATACTTGGAAACCATCTCCCAGGCGATCTGTTGCAGAACCTTGTGTTGCTCCGGCGTGACGTCGGGCAGCGTCATGGTCAGGCCTTCGGGGCTGGTTTTGTAGATCGCCGCGTAGTTGCAGTAGGCGGCCAGCGCCATGATCGGCCCGAGGCCGTGGCCGATCGGGTCGCGGAACAGTTCCGATTGTTTGGCGATGCCCGGAAACTTGCCGGCGACGATCATGGCCCGCAGCTTCACGACGGCGTCGCCGACCGGCGTGATGAAGACGCAACGCTTGCCGTGTTGCTTGTTGAGCTCGTCGGCCTGCGCTTCGAGCCGCGTACGCCATTCGTCGACGGCCGCTTGCAAGTCTTCGATCTTCATGTCGTCACGTTTCGCGTTATCGCGAATGCGCTTCTCCGGATCGGCCACGTCAAACGGAAACCACGAGGCCTGCAGCAGAAATCGCAGGTCGGCGTTGTGCTTCAGGCCGAGTTCGACGAAGTTCGTGATGCCTTGGTCGGGCACCATCAAATGCGGCGCCATCGTGAAGACGTCGACCTCGCCCGTCTTGAGAGCCTGCTTGGCCGTATTCTCGGCGTCTGCCTTGTCCCAATGCTGAATGACCTTAGAGCCGCCGATCCCCTGACGACCGACGGTGTAGTGATCGGCGATGCCGGCCGACTTCGCAAGTTGATCGACCAGCGGCGGCACGAACATGTGAAAGCTGTGCCCCGTGTAGAACACGCGTTCACCGGCAGGCGGCGCGGCCGGCGCAACTTGCAACGGCGGGCCGACGACGAGGAGCGCGAACAACGGCAAACAGGCTCGGCGAGTGATGCGAATCATCGGGCGATATCCCCAAAAGAAGAGGTGAATTATCCGTGCGTCGCCGCGCGGCGGAGCATTTGTCCGTGGTCGGTCGAGCCGCAGAATTTGCCGTCGCGCACTTGCACTCGTCCGCGAACGGTCACCATCTCGGCCCGGCCTTCGATTGGCCAATCTTCAAACGCGCTGTAATCGACGTTCATCTCTTGGCCGGCCGCCGTGATGCTGCCGCGATACGCAGGATCGAACACCACGAGATCGGCGTCGCTGCCGACGGCGATCGTTCCCTTGCGCGGATAGAGCCCAAAAATTTCGGCGGCTTTCGTACTCGCCGCATCCACAAAGCGGTTCAGGTCCAATCGGCCCCGGGCCACGCCGTGCGTGTACAGCAAATGCACGCGATGCTCGACGCTGGGGATGCCGTTGGGAATCTTCGTGAAATCGCCGCGCCCCATTTCCTTTTGGTCGCGGAAATCGAACGGCGCGTGATCGGTCGCCACGGTGCTCACGAGGCCCGAGCGAATTGCGTCCCAAATGACGTCTTGATGCCGCTTCGCGCAGCGGCGGGCTCATCACATACTTGGCCCCTTCGAAACCGGGCAACTCCGCATAAGTGCTATCGAGCACCAAGTACGGCGCGACGGTTTCGACCCACATCTTCAAGCCGCGATCTTGTGCGGCCTTCGCTTCGCCCAACGCCTCGGCGCACGACGTATGCACGACGTACGTATGCGCTCCGGTCAGCGCGGCAAACGTCGCCAAATGGTGCACGCCCTCCGCTTCCACGGTCACCGGCCTTGACGGCTCGTGCCATTCCGGACCGGTCTTACCTTCAGCCAAAAGCCGTTGCTGCAAGCGTGAGACGATCTCGGCGTTCTCACAATGCGCCGTGACGATCACGCCGAGCCGCTTCGCCAGATCAAGCGTTTGATAAAGCTCGGCGTCGTCGATACCGAACGCCCCTTTGTACGCCAGAAAGATTTTGAGCGACGCCGTGCCGTCGGCGACGATCCGCCGCACGACGTTCTCCGTCTCGCCGTCGAACCGCGTGATCCCCATGTGGAACGTATAGTCGCACGCCGACTTGCCGGCGGCGTTGGCCTTCCAGAGTTCGTACGCCTCCAACGGGTCGTCGCCGCGGGCCGGGCAGACCATTTCGATGAGCGTCGTCGTCCCGCCGACCAGCGCAGCGCGGCTCGCCGTCACGTACGTATCTTTCGCCAGCGTTCCCATGAACGGCAGGTGAATATGCACGTGCGGATCAATGAACCCGGGAAACACGTACTTGCCGGCCGCGTCGATGACTTCGGCATCCGGCGGAGCGACCAAGTTCGGGCCGATCTTAGTGATCGTCTCGCCGTCGCAAAGGATATCGGCCTGGAAGCGGCGGTCGGCGTTTACGATCTCGCCGTTGCGAATCAGCAGAGGCATCGTTCAAGCTCCGAGACTTATGTTGCTGAGCATGGCGCTCGCTTCGTGAATCATCGGAAATGAAGTCGTCCTTGAATTCTTCGCGATGTTCATAGAAGCAAACGAAGGCGGATGTAAACGGATCACGTGCGGCGTCGTGGTTTCGCGGAGCGGTGCAGCTCCACTCGCCGAACTTACGGATACGCCTCTTGAGGTCGTCCTTGTCCACTCCGGCAATGCCCCAATCGTAAAGACTGGAGAGTTCAATCCAGAGCGCCATGATGCTCCGGCACTCGTTGATCTCGAGGCGGAGTTCCGGAAAGTGCTCGATCGCAACGATTCGCCATTTCGCCATGCAGGCATCCTACTCGATGATTCGCCGTCGTTTCGACGGTAGACCCGCCCGATTCCCCGTGAAATAATGAACCCTCGCGGCCGGTTCGGTTCGCCTCATCTCTCAAGCCGCCGCGGCCTTCTCGCAACGGAGAACTTCGCCATGTCGTCGCCCAAGCCTGCATCGCAATACTCTCGTCGGTCGTTCCTCAAACACTCCGCCGCGGGCGGCGTGATTCTCGGCATGTCGGCGGCCAGCTATCGCAGCGTGTTCGGCGCCGCGGAAGGCCCGAGCGAGCGCGTGCGCGTCGGCATGATCGGCGTCGGCAACCAAGGCGGGCCGAAGAACAACATGAAGTATTTCTTGAACAACATCGTCGCCATGTGCGACTTGGACAAGAACTACTTGGCCGAGGCCGACGCCTTCCTGAAGAAGGAAGCCAATCTCACGGCCGTGCTGACCGACGACTATCGCAAGCTGCTCGACGCGAAAGACGTCGACGCCGTCGTGGTGACCGTGCCCGATCAGTGGCACGCCAAGATGACGATCGAAGCTTGCCGGGCCGGCAAGGACGTGTATTGCGAAAAGCCCCTGACGCTCGTGATCGGCGAAGGCCGGCCGATGATCGACGAAGCCCGTAAACACAACCGCGTCGTACAGACCGGCACGATGCAGCGCAGCGGCGATCGAGTTCAAGACGGCCGTCGACCTCGTGCAGAAGGGGGTCTCGGCAAAGTCACCAAGATCAACGTCACGCTCCCCAGCCCGAATTGGATCGCTCGGGCCGGCAACGCCGGTGCCCGATAGCGCACCGCCGGAAGGGTTCGATTACGACCGCTGGCTCGGTCCTGCGCCGTATCGGCCGTACAACAAAAATCACGTTCACTACCTGTTCCGCTTCTACTGGGACTACAGCGGCGGCCAGCAGACGAACTTCGGCGCGCACCATCTCGACATCGCCCAATGGGGCCTCGGCATGGATTCGAGCGGCCCGGTGAGCGTCGAAGGCAAAGCGACCTATCAACCCGACGGCTGGTACGAAACGCCGGACACTCACCGACATCACGTACACCTACGCCGACGGCGTCGTGATGAACTGCCAACAGAAGCTCAACACCACGGGCAAGACGCAAGGGACGGAATTCATCGGCGACAAGGGAAGCCTGTTCGTCTACCGCGGCGGGATCAACGTCAGTGATCCGGCGCTGATGAACGGCGTCGAGATGCCGAAGATCGTCAGCTCGCAAGCCAACTTCGGGCACGTCAACAACTTCTTCGACTGCGTGAAGTCGCGAGCCAAGCCGGCGGCCGACATCGAAATCGGCCATCGCTCGGCGACGGTCTGCCACCTCGGCAACATCGCCTGCCGGCTGGGCAAGAAGATTCAATGGGACCCGACGGCAGAAAAGATCGTCGGCGACGACGAAGCGGCCAAGTGGCTGACGAAACCGTACCGCGAAGGCTACGGCATCGCTCAAGCGTAAGCTCTGTCAGGAAGCATCATGAAACTTTTGTCGGGACTTGCTTGCTTGATGGCCGCGGTATTCGGCTTCGCCTGGGAGGCTGATGCCGGGCATCGTTTCGTGCTGCAAGGGAACAAGCGATTGGCCATCGTCGGTGCGGACGGCAAAGTCGAATGGGAGTTGCCTTGGGGCGGCATTCACGACGTGCACGTGCTCCCTTCGGGCAACGTGCTCGTGCAGCAAGGGGCGGCTAAGGTCGTCGAGATTGATCGGGCCACGAAGCAGATTGTTTGGACGTACGATTCGGCCGCGGCCAACGGCAATGCGGGTCGCAAGGTCGAGGTGCACGCGTTTCAGCCGCTCGATGACGGGCATGTGATGATTGCCGAAAGCGGGCCGGCGCGGATTATTGAAGTCGATCGCGCAGGGAAGCTGCTGCACGAAGTGAAACTAAAGGTCGATCATCCGCACCCACATACGGATACGCGGCTCGTGCGAAAGCTGGCCTCGGGCAACTATCTCGTCTGCCACGAAGGAGACGGGTTCGTGCGCGAGTACGCGGCCGACGGGAAGATCGTCTGGGAGTTCGAAGTGCCGCTGTTCGATAAAGAGCGCCGCGGCGGTCACGGGCCGGAAGCCTGGGGCAACAAGGCCTTTGCGGCCGTGCGGTTGCCGAGCGGCAACACGCTCATCAGCACCGGCAACGGACACGGCGTCATCGAAGTGACGCCCGAGAAGAAGATCGTTTGGCAACTTGGCCAACATGACCTTTCACCGATCGTGCTTGCTTGGGTCACGACGCTCGAAGTGCTGCCGAGCGGCAACTACGTGCTCGGCAACTGTCACGCCGGCCCGGGCCAGGCGGTGCTCGTAGAGATCGATCCGCGGACGAAAAAGACCGTTTGGCAATTCGACGGCTTTGAGGCCTTCGGCAACTCGGTATCGAATTCACAGCTGCTGGATTTGCCGACACCGTCGTTAAGATAGGTTTGGGTTGTTGCTGAGAGTCGGAACGAATTGGAACGCTCGATGAATGGTCTCCCCCTCACCCCCGACCCCTCTCCCGCAAGGGGCGAGGGGAGAATTTGGTGTCGCGTTTGCTGCCGGCATTTCGCAATCTTCCAATCCTACTGCTCTTCGCCGCGACAACAAATCTGCGGGCCGCCGAACCCTCAGGCACGTTCAAGATCGACCCGCGGTTGCGGCCGCTGCCTGCCGCGGCTCCTGCGCCGACGGACAATCCGACGACGCCGGAGAAAGTGGCGCTCGGCAAGCAACTGTTTTTCGATCCGCGCCTCTCCGGGGGCAACACGATGCACTGCGCATCGTGCCATAAGCCCGACCGACAGTTTGCCGACGGCACCGACTGGAACAAGGGCGAAAAAGGGGTGACGCTCGTACGAAACACGCAGTCGTGCTTGAACGTCGGTTTTTACGAGAGCTTCTTTTGGGACGGTCGAGCCGCGACGCTCGAAGAGCAGGCTTTGAAGCCGATCGAAGCCGAAGACGAAATGAATCAGCCGCTCGACGATTTGGAGCGGGAACTGAACGCGATTCCCGGCTACGTCGAGCAGTTTCAAAACGTGTTCGGCGAGAAGCCGAGCCGCGCGACCGTCGGCAAGGCGCTGGCCGCATATCAGCGAACGCTCGTCACGCAGCCTTCGAAATTCGATCGATTTCTGCTCGGCGACCAGACGGCGCTTTCCACCGACGCCAAGACGCGGGCTCGAACTTTTCCAAGGGGCGGCTCGTTGCATCGAGTGTCACCATGGGCCGATGCTCAGCGACGGCAAGTTCCACCGTATGGGCGTGTCCGAAGAAGACCTCGGCCGGGCCAAATGGACCGGCCGAGAGGAAGATCGATTTATGTTCCGCACGCCGTCGTTACGAAACGTCGCGGAGACCGGCCCGTACATGCATCACGGGCTCTTCAACTCGCTCGATCGAGTGCTGGCTTTCTACTACAACGGCAAGCCGGACGAATCGACCGACGGCCTGAAGCTCGAAGCACCGACTTATTGCATCGCGAGTTGGACGACGTCGACTACCTGCTGGCGTTTCTGCAATCGCTCACCGGCGAGACGCCCGACTTCACGCCGCCCGAACTCCCGCCGGGACTGAACGATGCGAAGCCAGCAAAAGCAGCAGCGAAAGTTGCATCATCGCCGTAGCGAGCGTTTGAGCGTTTAACGATTGCGCGCGAGTGCGAGCAGTTCGTCGTCCGTGAGAGCGCGAGTATACGGCCAAGCCGCCGATGCGGCCGGCGAAGAAGTTGCCCGGCTTCTCGCGGACCGAAACCGATCCGACCGTGAAGCTCGAGCCTTCCGCGCCGCCGTCGAAGAGTCCTTCGTCGTAGGGAAACGGATTGTACGGCTCGGCGGCGTCGAGCTTGCCGTCGACGTAGACGCGTGAAAACTTGCCGTCGTACGACATGGCAATCACGTGCCATTCTGCAAGCGGAACCGCGGTCGCTCCGGACGAATAAGTCACGCAGACCGGTCGGCCGGGCGTCGGTCCGCCGACGGAAGAAACGTGGCCGTGAACCAAGCCGCGGCACGGGTCGCGCTCAAGGTCGGTCGAGCGCGTTTTGGCGGCGGCGTCGAGAAACAAACAGTATTGGCGCTTGCCGCGCGACTCGTCCCACACGCCTGCGATCGCCTGCCAAGCCCCCTTCTTCGGGCTGCGCTTGATCCAGGCGACGACGGTGACCTGCGCAGACTTGCCGTGGATGTCGAGCGCTCCGATCTCGCGGCGCGGCAGCTCGAACCACTGACGTTCGCGCACTTGGGCCGAATGCGGCCCGAACACGCCGTCGTCGGCCCGCGCGATCGGGCCTTGCCGTTCTTGCAAGGAATAGCCGTTCGGCCCTTTCGACGTGCGCACTTCGCCCGCGGGCTCCTGAAAGTCCCAGAAGGCGACCAAGTCCGCAACTTTCGTCGGATGCACCGGCGAAGCATCTTCGGCCGCTGCGGCGAAGGCGAAACTCGAAATGACGACAAACATCAGCCAGGCGGAAGAACGACAAACGAGCGACGAACCAACGACGAGCGACATCACAGGCAGGCTCCCAAGCGGCACGAGTTCACGGCCTTCTATCTTACCTTCCAAACGCGAATCGTCAGGTCGTCCGAGCCGGAAGCGAGCCGGCTACCGTCCGGTGAAAAACAGACGCTGCGCACGATCCCTTTGTGCCCGTGAAACGTGTGGAGCACCGAACCGTCGGACGTGTTCCAAACGACTACCGGATGATCGCGCTCCTCGTCCGTCTTGAGACCCGTCGCCGCGGCCAGATACTTGCCGTCGCGGGAGATCGCGATGTCGGTCGGGTAGAGTTCGGGACGCGGGATCGTCGCATGGAGTTCGAATTCGCGAATCCGCCAAAGCGTGATTTCGCGATCGTCGACCACGGCCAGCCAGCGGCCGTCGGTCGAAATGCGCATCATCCGAATCGTCCCTTTGCGCGGCGTGAGTTCGACCGACTTCTGCCGCGTGTCTAAGTTCCAGAAGCCGATCTTTCGATCGTCGGCGACGGCGATCGTGCGGCTATCGGGCACGTAGGCTACGGCGGTCGCGGCGAGCGGCGCGAGATCCCACTCGGCGTTGAGCGCTTCGGCTTCTTCCTTGGCGTCGACGTTCCAAAAGCGAACCTTGCGGTCGCGGCCGGCCGTGGCCCATTCGCCGCCGTCGGTCGAAAGCGCGGCCGCCGTGATATTCTCATGCTTGCCGAGCGGCAGCGTCTCGCCGGTCGACCAATCGACGTGCGACACGGCGCCGTTCCAACCGGCCGTGACGAGCGTTTTGCTGAACGGCACGACGGCGGCGAAACGAGCCTGACGCAGCCCCGCCTCGACGTACGACGTTTGCAGCCCCGTCGCCGCTTCAAACACGCGCAGTTCCCCTTCGTTGTCTAGGGCGATCCAACTCTTGCCGTCGAGCGTCCAATCAAGACGGCTGAGCGGATACCGCATCACGTCATGCACCGCGATCTGGTCTCCTTCCAGATACGTGTCTTGCGCCCAACGCCGCCAGCGCTCGGTTTGTGAATCGTTCTTGTCGCCGTCCGGCAGAACGGCCGTCAATCGATCGGCCGACGCTTTGGCTTCGGCCCGATCGCGGTTGTAGCCCGCGAAACGCAAATTGAACTGCTCGTTGGACACCGAGCCGGGATAACGGGCCCGCAGATCGGCGCAACCTTGCTTGACGCGCGGCCAAGAGAATTTGAAATCTTCGAAAATATCGGACGAGTGAAATTTGGCCGTCTCCATCACGGCCATCGCGTAGAACGAGTCGCCCCAGCCGCGTGCGTTTGCTCGGTCGTTTGCTCGATGAACTTTTCCAAGTCGCCCGGCTTGCCATGCCAGCGAGGCAAGTAGTAGCGCACCGCTTCCAGCGGCACGGCTAAGTAATCCGGATCGATCTTCAATGAGCGTTCGATGATCGCCGCGACGTCTTCGGAAGGTCGCCCGCGATCGACGGCGAGTTCCAACTGGACTCGACACACGTACGGATCCTGCTCCTCCAACGCGGCGGTGCCTCCGTCAACTCGTACGCCTTTTCAATTCGTTCGCGAAACTTCGCAAAGCCGTCGTCCGTGACCGTGTGGGCAAAGCCGGAGCCGCGAGCCCGCCAACCGTAATTCTTCCAAGCGCGGGCCAGCGCCAGATGCGCGGCCACCGACTTCGGCTTCGCGGCGAGCCAGCGACCGAACAACGCCAGTTCTTGTTCGAACTCTTGATCTGTTTTCGCCATCGCGGCCGTGCCTTCGTAAAACACGCTGAGGCGGGCCTTGCCGTGCGAATCGCGCGGACGATCGCGGCGAATTTGCGCGACGACCGCTTCCAACTCGTCGAACTTTTCGCTCCGCAGCAACTGTTGCCAGACGGTCGACTGCGTAAGCTCCGCCTTCTTGGCGGGCCACGCCGCGTAGGGATCGGACACCGGCGGCGTCGGCGCCTCGGCCTGCGGCACGATGACGAGCGGCGGCATCGTCTTGCGAGTTTGCAGCGTGATTTCCTCACCCGCCTTCATCCGACGATAAAAGAGCGACTGCCGTCCCTTGGTCGGCTCGCCGACGTCGATCGGCCCTAGATAGATCCAACCGGCGCGCACCAAGTGATAATACGGCGTGCGTTGTTTGACCCACTCTTCAGCGGAGCTTTCGTCGGCGTCGTTCCAAGTCGCCGCGAACATCAGCGGTAAGTCGCGGTCGACCTGGACCGTAATCCGGCCGAACTCCGGCGTGTTCTTCCGCTCCGCCCGGTGGGCGAAGATGACGGCTCCGCGGAGAAACGCAGGCACGTCTTCCTTGCAAATGCTCTCGATCGCCGTCGGTTGGAACGCATGCGCCCGCGACGGTCACGCCCGGGGGGTTGGCCACGGCCGGTGGAAGCGGCGGGACGGCCGGTTGGGGCGCCGGACGCGCCGGCATTTGCGCCACGTTCGCAGGCTGCCGAGGTGGCGACGCTTTGCGGATGTTGTTCGCCGACCAGCCGATCTCGCATTTCGGCAACGCGGCTCGCAAAGCATCGCGACCGGCGGCGGTGACGAACGTTTGATTGAGATTACAAAGAGTCAGTTGCTTCATGCGGCCGATGTCGGCAACCGCCGCGTCGGTCACGACCGTGTAGTTTACAACCAGGCGCTTCAACGAGGCTGCTCTTCGCCAACTCGGCCACGCCGCGATCGGTCAGTTGCGAATTGGCCAGCGCGATATGCTCGAGCTTCGGGAGCTTCGTCAGCAGCGCGATCCCCGCATCAGTCAGCTTGGCGTCGTTCTCCAAGCGGAGCGTGAGCAACGTCGGCATCGCGCTCACCGTTTGTAAAGCTTCGTCTGTGATCTCGGCTTTCGAGATCGCGAGCGCCGTGAGTTTCAGGCCGCCCAGTTGCTTAACGCCGGCGTCGGTCGTGCCCGTCGCCGTGAGTGCGATTTCGCGCAACTCCGTCATGCGCGCGAGGTGTCCGGCGCCCGCGGTGGTGAGCGCCGTATCGGAAATGAATATGCCGCGGACGCCCGGCGCCGCGGCGACGACCGCGAGATCGTCATCGCCGATGGTGATACGCCGCAGAAACACTTCCCAGATTTGCCAAGGGCCTGGAGGCACTTCGGCCGCAGTGCGAATCGACAAACGTTTGCCGCTGACCAAGCCGACGACGTAGCCGCCTCGCTCGATAATCCGCAACGCCGCGACTCGGGTCGCGTCCGGATCTGCCGCATCGGCCGTGCTCCATCCGCCGCCGGCCGCTGCGAGCGCGACAAGAAGACAGGCGATCACGCGACGCGACTTGTCGCCGAAGCGACCCGAGATCGATCGATAATGCGGCACGGCGACGCTCCGATGGCACGGTAAACGACCAACACGACTCGATCGACGGCGGAATACCCGCGTTCTATGCGACCAGAGCGGTCGTCCGACATAACGACGGAATGAGGATTTTAACACTCTCCGGTGCGGCGATCGAACAAATCGTGCTCCGTTGAAACATTGATTTCGCCCCGCCGCATGGCCGCCGCGCCGCCGATGTGCGATCATTCGCTGCGCACGAAAGCCCAATCGCCCCCTCGCAAACCTCTCGATGAATCACATGACGCTTCATCACCTTCGCTCCACCCTCCGCGCAAGTCTGTTATACGCTCTCTGCATGAGCGCCATTTCCCTCAGCACCGTCACCCCTCGATCCTTCGCCGCGGACACGCCGGTGAAATCGGGCCTGATCAGCGACGTGGAGTTTGCCGCGCCGGGGGGCGAGAGTCTGACGCTCGATGCGTTCGTGCCGGAGGGTGAGGGACCGTTTCCTACGTGCATCTTCGTTCACGGCGGCGGCTGGATGCGAGGCGATAAGCAAAGCTACATCAAGCCGCTGTTCGAGCCGATCGGCAACGCCGGATTCGCGTGGTTTACGGTGAATTATCGCTTGGCGACAAAGCATCGCTGGCCGGCTTGCGCCGACGACGTGGCCACGGCCGTCCGCTGGGTTCGCGCGCATGCGAAGGAATATAAGGTCGACGTCAACCGCATCGCGCTGGTCGGCGAATCGGCCGGAGGCCATTTGGTCGCCTGGGTCGGCGCACGCAAAGGACGACGCGGCCGTGGCGGCGGTGGTGCCGTTCTACGCGCCGTTTGACTTGGTGATGCAAACCGAGCATCGCAAGGAAATGGGCTCGATGACGCCGCTCTTGGGCGTGACGGAACTCAATGACGAAGGTCGCCGCACGTTGCTCGCCGCGTCGCCGTCGACGCAAGTCCATGCCGGCATGCCGCCGTACCTACTGATCCACGGCGACGCCGACTCAACCGTGCCGTACGAACAGTCGCCCAAGTTTCAAAAGCTCATGCAAGACGCCGGCAACACGTGCGACCTCATTCGCGTGCCCGGCGGCGGCCACGGCATGGGAGGCTGGGCCAAGCTCGACACCGACTACCAGCAACAGCTCATCGCTTGGCTGCGGAAGACGATGAAATAGCGGCCTTACGGCCGACGCCTTTCAGCTGCGGCGATCCCTCGCAGCAACATCTCTAAGGAATCGGCGGAAGATTTTCACGGCGAACCGAGGCCGTCGCCGGCTTGTCCTGCCGGTCGACGCCCTCATGCCGAGCCCCGCGCCGTGCTGCGCTGACAATGCGCACGCCGCGGCAGCTCGAACCCGTACTTCGCCGCGTTTCTTTCATGCTGCTCTCGATCTCGACGACGCACCGCCCCGCGACCGACTTGGGATATTTGCTCCATAAGCATCCCGACCGCTTCCAAAGCTTTGAGTTGAGCTTTGGGAAGGCGCACGTCTTCTACCCCGAGGCAAACGACGACCGCACGACGGTCGCGCTGCTGCTCGAGGTCGACGCGGTCGGCATCGTGCGCGGCAAAAGTCGCGAGCAAAGTTTCTCGCTGGGGCAATACGTGAACGATCGCCCTTACGCGGCCTCGTCGTTCATGAGCACGGCCCTCTCGCAAGTGTTCGGCACCGCGATGGCCGGCCGCTGCAAAGATCGTCCCGATTTGACGACGACTCCCCTGCCGCTCGAGGCCCGCATCGACGTATTGCCAGTTCGCGGCGGCGAAGGATTCTTGAACCGCATTTTCGAACCGCTGGGTTACAGCGTTGCCGCGGTGCGGCATCCGCTCGACGACCGCTTCGCCGACTGGGGCGATAGTCCGTATTACTCCGTGACGATCTCCGGCACGAAGACCTTGGCCGAGTTGCTGACGCATCTCTACGTGCTGATTCCCGTCTTCGACAACGACAAGCACTACTTCGTCGGCGAGGATGAATTGGAGAAACTGCTGGCCAAAGGGGCCCGTTGGCTCGCCGAACATCCCGAAAAGGAGCAGATCGCACGGCGCTATCTGAAGTATCGTGCCGGCTTGTATCGTGAAGCCCTGCGCGGCTCGTGGAAGAAGAGCCTGCCGATGCGGCGGACGACGGCAGCCGTAAGGACGAACAGGAAAACGCTCTCGAAAAGCCGTTGAGCCTGAACGACGAGCGGCACGGCGTCGTGCTGGCCGTGCTGCGGGCTTGCGGGTGCGCAGCGTGATGGATCTCGGTTGCAACGAAGGACGCTTTCTCCGGCGGCTCTTCGACGATCGCCGGTTCGAAGCGCCTCGTCGGCGTCGACGTCTCCGTCTACGCGCTGCAACGGGCCGCGCAGCGCCTCGGTTACGATCGGTTGCCGCCGCCGCAGAAAGAACGGATCCGCTTGCTGCACGGTTCGCTCACGTACCGCGACGAGCGATTCGCCGGCTTCGACGCAGCGGCGGTGATCGAAGTCGTGGAACATCTCGATCCGCCTCGATTGTCGGCTTTCGAGCGCGTGCTGTTCGAGTTTGCACGACCGCGGACCGTGGTGCTGACGACGCCGAACCGCGAGTACAACGTGATGTGGGAAACGTTGCCCGCCGGGCGCTTACGTCATGCCGATCACCGCTTCGAGTGGACGCGGGCCGAGTTTCAAACCTGGGCGACCGGCGTCGCCGTGCGGCACGGCTACGACGTGCGCTTCCTCCCAATCGGCCCGGAAGATGCTTTGCTCGGCCCGCCGACGCAGATGGCCGTCTTCGCAGCTTCGGCGTCGTCGCCGGCCGCCGCAGACGGTGCGGTTCCATGAAGATTTCCATTCCCAAACTTTCGCTGGTGGTGTTGGTCGGCCCGAGCGGGTCGGGCAAAAGCACGTTTGCGCGGCGGCATTTTCTGCCGAGCGAGGTGCTGTCGTCCGACTATTGCCGCGGGCTCGTCAGCGACGACGAAAACAACCAAGCCGCGACGGGTGATGCGTTCGAGGCGTTGCACTTCCTCGCCGCTAAGCGTTTGTGCGCGGGCGGCTTACCGTCGTCGATGCGACGAACGTGCAGCCCGAGTCGCGTGCGCCGCTCGTGCAGTTGGCTCGGCAGTTTCACTGCTTGCCCGTGGCGATCGTCTTCGATCTGCCGGAAAGCTTGTGCTATGAGCGCAACCGCGAGCGACCCGACCGCGCGTTCGGTCCGCATGTCGTCCGACAGCAAAAAACGCAACTGCGTCGTTCGTTGAAGGCTCTAAAGCGCGAAGGCTTTCGCCATATTTTCGTTCTTCAGCGATCCGAGGACGTCGACACGGCCGCCGTCGAGCGCGAGCCGCTGTGGAACGATCGGTCGCATGAACACGGACCGTTCGACATTATCGGCGACGTTCACGGCTGCGCCGACGAACTGGAGGAGTTGCTCGCACGGCTCGGTTACGAAGTCGTCGAGGTTCGCGCCGGCGATCCGTCACTCGACGGCGGGCCGGTTTATGCGCATCCGTCCGGTCGTAAGGCAGTCTTCGTCGGCGACTTGGTCGATCGCGGTCCGCGCGTGCTCGACGTCGTGCGCATCGTTCACAACATGGTGCGGCACGGCAGCGGCATCTGCGTTCCCGGCAATCACGACGTCAAATTGCAACGCAAGCTCCGCGGCAAGGACGTACAGATTACGCATGGGCTCGCCGAATCCTTGGCGGAGATCGACGCACTCCCCGACGATGCGCACGAGCCGCTGCGTGCGGCGCTCGCCGAGTTTCTCGACGGGCTCGTGAGCCACTACGTGCTCGACGGCGGCAAGCTGGTCGTTGCGCACGCCGGTATGAAGGAAGCAATGCAAGGCCGCGGCTCGGGGCGCGTGCGAGAGTTCGCACTCTACGGCGAAACGACCGGCGAAACCGACGAGTTCGGCCTGCCGATTCGCTACAACTGGGCGGCCGAGTATCGCGGCCGAGCGATGGTCGTCTACGGCCACACGCCGATCCCGCATCCCGAGTGGCTCAACAACACCGTGAACGTCGACACCGGCTGCGTATTCGGCGGCCGCTTGACGGCACTGCGTTATCCGGAAAAAGAGTTCGTCTCCGTCGCCGCGAAACACCTGTATTGTCGGCCGGCGCGGCCGTTTCTGCCTGCGGAGCTTCACGCGCTCGCACTTTCGTCGCAACAGTTGCACGACGCCGTGCTCGATGCGGCCGACATCGTCGGCAAGCGGATCGTGACGACCCGCCTGCATCACAACGTCACCATTCGTGAAGAAAACGCCGCAGCGGCGCTGGAGGTGATGAGCCGGTTCGCGGTCGACCCGAGATGGCTGATTTATTTGCCGCCGACGATGTCGCCGAGCGAGACCACGAAAGAGCCTGGACTGTTGGAACATCCGGCCGAAGCGCTGGCGTATTTTCGTAACCAAGGAGTGCCGCAAGTCGTGTGCGAGGAGAAGCACATGGGCTCGCGCGCGGTCGTGATCGTATGTCGCGACGCCGACGCGGCCCGCGCGCGGTTCGGCGTGTCGTCGGACGAGGCGGGCATCGTTTACACCCGCACCGGCCGGAGATTTTTTCACGACGCGGACATCGAACGACCGTTGCTCGATCGTCTCCGCGGCGCTCTCGACGGCGCCGGATTCTGGGACGAATTTCAAACCTCGTGGGCCTGCCTCGATTGCGAACTGATGCCTTGGTCGGCCAAGGCGCAAGAACTTCTGAAGTCGCAATACGCGGCGGTCGGCGCGGCGGGCAGCGCTGCGCTGCCGCAGGTAGAGATGCTGTTCGCACAATCCGGAGGTCGGCTGCAGGGAGAAGCGCAAGAACAACTGCGTCTCGTCCAGAACGAGTTCGCGGCCCGGCGCCGAAGCGTCGCTCAGTTCGTCGCGGCCTATCGGCAATACTGCTGGCCGGTCGAATCACTCGAAGACTTGAAGCTGGCTCCCTTCCATCTGCTGGCCACGGAATGTCGCGTTCACACGCACCAAAACCACGTCTGGCACATGCAGACGCTCGCGCGGATCGCCGAGCGCGAACCGCGGCTTTTCCCGTCGACCGACTACAAGGTCGTCGATGTGACGAATCCGGATTCCGAGCAGGCCGGCATCATGTGGTGGCGCGAACTCACCGGACGCGGCGGCGAAGGGATGGTCGTCAAGCCGCTGGAGTTCGTCGTGCGCAGCAGAAAGGACTCGTGCAACCGGCAGTGAAATGCCGCGGCCCCGAGTATCTGCGAATCATCTACGGGCCCGACTACGACGCCGAAGCGAACCTCGCTCGGCTCCGCAGCCGCGGTCTCGGCGCGAAGCGCTCGTTGGCCTTGCGCGAGTTTGCCCTGGGAATCGAAGCTCTGGAACGCTTCGTGCGCCGCGAACCGCTGCGCCGCGTGCATGAATGCGTCTTCGGCGTGTTGGCGCTGGAAAGCGAACCGGTCGACCCGCGGCTCTAACGCGATCTGAATACTTTCGGTTCGGTCAGCGCCGTCACACTTTGTCTGCGGGCGACTCGGCAGCAAAGTGGCGTCGCATAGGAAAGAACCGCCTAGCAGGCGACGCAAATTAGACGCCGCCGGGGTGGACTGAAAGGCGACATTCGTTTCGGAAATCGTCGCCAGTAGCGAGGAATCGTCTCCAGTGGTCTCCAGAAACGATTCCCAATACACCCGGAGGGATTCGAACCCCCAACCCTCGGTTCCGAAGACCGATGCGCTATCCGATTGCGCCACGGGTGCGTGAACTAGCCGGGTTCACAGGGGTCGGACGATCGGTAGATCGTCGCGAGCCGTGAGTCCGGCGGCGGCGCTTGGCTTACGCATTGCGCAACGCCCACTCTAGCAAAGACCCTGCCGTTGACAACCGGTCCGCTCGCCGCTGCTCCGACCGCTTTTCGCGTGCTGCGGCGTGATTTGAGCCGGGATTGGTCAAACCGCGTTCTTGCCGCCGTTTTCGCCGCATGTTATACGCGCTGACAGGCGAAAATCGTTCCTGCTTCGCAACTTGCGCCTTCCTCGCCGATCCTCTTAGGCCGGTCCTCTTGAACCTGAAATGGCAATGATCAACCTGAGGGTTCTCGACGGCGCCGACCGCGGACGAGTTTTCGGTAATCTGACGACGCCCGTCACCATCGGTCGGGAAGAAGGGAACGTCGTCCAACTCAACGACGAACGGGTCTCGCGCTATCACCTGAAAATTCAGGAAGACCAACAGCAATACGTGCTGACCGATCTCGACAGCACCAACGGCACGAAGGTCAACGGCGAAGACGTCTCCCTCCGCATTCTCCGCTACGGCGACATCATCAGCGTCGGCCGTTCCGTGCTCCTCTTCGGCAGTCGCGAAGAAATCGCCGAACGGCTCATCGACATGCAAGGCGAGGGCGATCCGCACAGCCGTACGCTGGTGCCGGAAGATCTGAAACGCCAAGCCGCGCAAGCCGGCATGGATTACGAAGAGCACTGGTCGGAGCGACTGAGCGAAGCAGCCGAGCGCAAGATCAAGGTGCCGCCTCCCCTGCCGCAAAAGCTTTCGCCGCTGCAATCGGCCCAGCTCTGCGAAGTGCTGGAGTTCTGCCACGTGCGGCTCCGTGAAGTTTTGGCCGCTGCCAAAGCCGAGCCGGCCGTGAAGCGCGTGGTGATCGACGAAAAGCCCTGGCAAAACCTCATCGACCTTCAATGGCGCCTGGCCGAATACGCCCGCTCAATCGCAGAGCCGAAGAGCGAAGAAGAGTAGGATCGTCGCGGTCTATGTTCGGGCATAAGCCACAGCTCGCAGACGGAGCTGCAACCAATATTCTTCACGTTCGTGACAGCGACGTTCGCGAACAGATCATTCACCGACTCGTCAATCTCGGCGAACGGGTAACCGCCTCAATTTACGAGTTAAACACTGCCGACTGGAGTCCTGGACTTTGAGAAGAGGAGGTCCAACGGTTTGAAGATCAATTGCAAGGCACCGACGATCGGTTGTTAGTTTGGAAGTTTTCTGGTCAAACCTACACGCGATTTACCCTTCGTGGTTCCGCGTAGCCGTTTGATCTCATCGATCTCACTGTCACTTTGCGCCTTCGTGTAAGGCACAAATTCTTCCAGTCAAGCGGCCGTTTTCCCGCAGTTTCGCGGCGCTCGAAATTCCCGTCCGCGGCGGTAGAATTCAGGCTCAGTCCCGCGTCGTCCCGCTCCGTCTCGGACGTCGCCTTCGAGGGATCGCCTACCGCGCGAGGGAACCCGCATGAGCCGTTCGTTCGTCCATCTGCATTGCCATAGCCACTACAGTCTTTTGGACGGCGCCGGGCCGATCGAAGGCTTGGTCGATAAGGCGAAGAAAAGCGGGATGAACGCCCTGGCCATCACGGACCACGGCAATCTGTACGGTGCGCTGGAGTTTTACCAAAAGGCCAATGCGGCCGGCATCAAGCCGATCGTCGGGTACGAAGCCTACATCGCGCCGGGCAGCCGCTTCATCAAAGAAGCCCCGACGGGCGACCAAGAAGCGAGCTACCACCTCACGCTCTTGGCCAAAAATCGCACCGGCTTCAAGAACCTCATCAAGATGGCCTCGCACGCCTATCTGGAAGGGTTCTACCGCAAGCCGCGGATCGACAAAGAATTACTCAAAGACCATAGCGAGGGGATCATCTGCCTCTCCGGCTGCGTCTCCGGCGAACTGAGCCGCACGCTCTTGCGCGGCGGGGCCGAGCCCGATTGGGACAACGCCCGCCGCATCGCCGAATGGTTCCAAAGCATCTTCGGCGACCGCTACTTCCTCGAAATCCAGAACAACCATCTGGAAATCCAGCGAATGGCGCTGGAAGGGACCGTCGAGGTCGCCAAACGCACCGGCATTCCGCTGGTCGCCACGAGCGACGCGCATTACGTCAACCGCGAAGATGCCGAAGCGCAGGACGTGTTGCTCTGCATCAACACCGGCCGGTTCCGCACAGACACCAACCGGATGAAGATGGAAGGGAGCGAGTTCTTTCTTCGCTCGCCGGACGAAATGTACCAAGCCTTCCCAGGCTTGGAAGACGCCGTCGGCCGCAGCCAAGAGATCGCCGATTCGGTCGACATCAATCTCGAACTCGGCAAGCGCTACTTCCCGACGCTGCCGATTCCTCCCGAGCGGACCCCGCCGGACTACTTGCACGAACTCTGCGTGGCCGGCCTCAAGGAGCGTTACGAAAACGAGCCGGGCATGCTCACGCCCGAAGGAGAATTGGCGCAAGTCGTCGTCGACCGGCTCGATCGCGAACTCTCCTGCATCAATAAGCTCGGCTTCGCGAACTACTTCCTCGTCGTGTGGGACTTCGTCCGTTACTCGGTCGAGAACGACATCCCCTGCTCGGCGCGCGGTTCCGGCGTCGGGTCGATCGTCGCCTTCGCGCTGAAGCTCAGCCACGTCTGCCCGCTGAAATACGATTTGCTGTTCGAGCGCTTCCTCGACGAAAACCGCAAGGAAGCGCCCGATATCGACATCGACTTCTGCAAAGACCGTCGCGGCGACGTCATTCGCTACGTCAAGCAGAAGTACGGTGAAGCGAACGTCGCCCAGATCGGCACGTTCGGCACCCTCGCAGCTCGCGCGGCCATTCGCGACGTCGGCCGCGCCCTCGGCTGGCCGATTCCCAACGTCGACGCCGTAGTGGCGATGGTCCCCGAAGAGCTCGGCATCTCGCTCGATGAAGCGCTGGAGAAGAGCACGGATCTCAAGAAGCGCTACGACGCCGACGGCGAAATGCGCGAACTGTACGACTTCGCCCGCAAGATCGAAGGTCTCGCTCGCAACGTCGGCACGCATGCCGCGGCCGTGGTGATCGCGGATTCGCCGCTCATCGAATATGTACCGCTGCAACACGTGCAGGGGAAAGACGAAGTCATCACCCAATGGGCGATGGGCGACGTCGAAAAGGCCGGCCTCCTGAAGATGGACTTCCTCGGCCTCCGCAACCTCACGGTGCTGGCCAAGACGATCGACGCTCATCGAGCAATCGACCGGCAAGCGCATCGACCCTTACAAATTTCCGCTCGACGACGAAGAGACCTACGCTCTGCTGCGCGCGGTGAAACCAAGGGCGTGTTCCAGCTTGAAAGCGGCGGCATTCGCGACCTGCTCCAGCGGATGAAGCCCGACCACTTCCGCGACATCATCGCCACGAACGCCTTGTATCGTCCCGGTCCGCTCGAAGGCGGAATGGTCGACGAATACATCGAGGTGAAGCTCGGTCGCAAGGCTGCCGAGTACCTGCACCCAGTCATGAAAGAGGTGCTCGAAGAAACGCACGGCGTGATGGTGTACCAAGAGCAGGTCATGCGGATCTTGAATCGCCTCGGCGATATTCCGCTGCCGAATTCCTACACCTGTATTAAGGCCATCTCGAAGAAGAAGCTCGAGATGATCGCCAAATATCGGGCCGAGTTCGTCACCGGTTGCAAAGCCAAGGGGCTCTCGGAAGCCCAGGCCGTGAATCTGTTCGAGATGATCGAAAAGTTCGCCGGCTACGGCTTCAACAAGTCGCACAGTACGGCCTACGCCCTGATCGCCTATATGACGGCGTATCTCAAGGCGCATTACCCGGTGGAATTCATGGCCGCCCTGCTCTGCGGCGACATCGAAGGACGCAACTTCAAGAAGAAAGATTCGCTCGTCGAACACTTGGAAGACTGCCGGCGGATGAACATCACCGTCATGCTTCCCGACGTGAACACCTGCTCGGCCGAGTTCGCCGTGGCCGACGGGAAGATTTACTTCGGTCTCTCGGCGATCAAAGGCTGCGGCGGCAGCGCGGCGACTTCCTTGGCCGAAGAACGCGACAAGAACGGCCCCTACAAAGACCTGTTCGATTTCTGCGGCCGGCTCGATTCATCCACGGTCAACCGTACGGCGATCGAAAGCCTGATCAAAGCCGGCGCGTTCGACCGACTCGGCGGCACCCGCGCTCAATGGACCGCGGTGCTCGATAAGGCGCTGCAAGCCGCGGCCTCCGTGTTGGCCGACAAGAAGCGAGGTCAGAAAGGTCTCTTCGACGAAGACGACGCCGAAGAAGCCGCCGCGCCGGGCACGGCCGTCAAGTCGATGTTGCCGATCGTACCTCCCTGGGATCAGCGGCAAGAGATGTCGGCCGAAAAGGAAGTGCTCGGGTTCTATCTCACGAGCCATCCGCTGGCCGAATACGAGAAGACCTTCGAGACCTACAAGCTCAAGGGAACGGTCGACGCCGCGGCTTTGAGCCATCGCACGGAGGTGATGCTCGGCGGCATGATCGCGGCGATCAAGTTGTCGCACAGCAAGAACCCGCGGCCGGGCCAAGTGAACACGAAGTACGCCATGTGGGATCTGGAAGACATGCAAGGCATCATGCGTTGCATTCTCTGGCCCGAAGACTTCGCCAAGCACGGGCACAACGTCGCGGCTGACAAGGTCGTAGCCCTGCGCGGCGTGATCGACAAGCGACCCGGCAGCGAGGAAGCCAACTTCATCGTCAACGAAATCATTCCGGTGGAGTCGCTGGAATCGCGCTTCACCAAAGGAGTGATCTTTCACGTCGACGAAACGAAGCACGGTGAAAAAGGCCTGCAAGGTCTGTTCGAAATCCTCCGCGGCTACCCGGGCAATTGCGAAGTGCAACTCGTGCTGACGCTGGCGGATCAATCGCGCGTGACCTGCACGAGCGAAGCGGTGAAGGTTTCGTTCGACCCGGAAATGCGCCGCCGCGTCACGGATTTCTTAGGCGAGAATTCGTGGAAACCCATGGCCACGGAATTCAAACCCACGCCGCCAAAACCGCAGAAGCGGTTTGAACGCGCGGGAGCATAATCGTGCCGTTACCTGGACGAATGCCGGCGGACTTCGACGATGATATCCTTCGTGTCGAGGAGCGTTTTCATCCTGACGGTGCGCTTAGACGACCTCAGGTTTACTCAATTGTGTACGCTCCCGTCGGCTTCTTTCCATTTGCAGGTATAGGAAACGGGGATCTCTACGGCTTCTACTGGCCGATTGGCCGTGAAGAGTCGCCGCCGATAATCGCCTTTACGAGCCATGATGCGTATGCACTCATTCCGGAGTACGGTGATCTCTGCGGACTCGTACGATGCCAACTTGGCACGAGCGACGATCAATCGTTGTCAAGCTCGGAACTTGATGCGGCTTTGTTCAGCGCCGACATTTGCGTTTCAGATTTTGAAAGTCCGAATCATATCGCGGGCGACGATCACATCGCCTTGCTTGCGTCGATCCGAAGTCCGCATTTCGTCATTGCGCCGCGGCAGATTTGGCCGTTGTTTCCGGCAACTTTGAAATCGCAGAGACTCACTACCGAACAGCGATTGAACTTTTGCCGGAATACGTTGCGGCGCACTATGGCTTGGGATACTTATTTCGACGCACGCAACGTCAGACCGAAGCATCCCTACACCTCAAACGATCTTTGACGTGCCCACTGGCGTTCTATGGTGGTTCCTTTTGGTCCGAGCATCGATTGCCTGGCGATTTTCGCAACGATTGGGCCCGAAAGGCCTTGTTGTGGCTGCAACAAACAAAGGTTCCGCACGAATCGCTCGTCGACGACCCATTCTTTCGCAACGTCGGTAAAGTGAAACTGAGGTCTGGCGATACACAAAGTGAAGATTGGGAAATTCTGACGGGTGTTGTCAACGAATATTTAAATCGCGGGAACGCATTGGAGGCGGTCCTTCTATGGATTGTCATGGGCGACCTCGCGGCGATGGAGACCACTTCGTTTCGTGAACGTCGACATCTGACGTCTAGTTCTTTTGGAAACCGGCTTGCGGAATTGCTGCGACTAGCCGGTTTGAAACGTCGCGCGACGCTTGTCGACAGCATGTTATCGCTCATGAGCAATCAAGAAGGACTTCGTCTTTAAACTCCGAGTGCTTGAGGCCGCTTTATTTACCTAGCTTTGGCCCCTCGCCTCGCGCAGCCTTTGGAGATGCTGCACGCTCGACTAACGGAGAGAGGGCGGGATTGAGAGGCCGAAAGGAACAGCAGGAGTCGGAACGAGGAACGCTGAACGGCGGACTTCTTCCACTTCATCATTCCGTGCCCCGTACCCGATACCTCTCCCCCGATTTAGCCGAAAGGAAATCACGATCTCCCCGGGGGGGCGAGGGGACTAAACTGGATTTTCGTTTTATTCGTGTCAAGGCAATTTTTGGCCGGCGGTGTGCCTGCTCTCTAGGCCGGCCGAAAGTTGGTTTGAATCGACTCCGGAAAAGTAGAAAATACGGGGTTGGTTCTTTGACAATTCGTAGTCTCATTTCGACATCGACGGCGAGCCGTGAGCGTGAGCGATCGGGGCGATTCGCGTCGCCCGAAGATCGACGTAAGTCGCGCCGGCGAATCGGGACTTACGTCGACGCGAGACGACGAAGTGGGCGGCGGCGTGCGCACTGATTTAGGCCCCGAGTGCGCGTCGGAGCACTACCAACAGGGGTGCGCACTAACGGGTCGCGCGAGTGCGCAGGATGCGCATCGTCGATACTGCGCACATCGTCGTAAGTCGCGCAAGCGTTCGGGGACTTACGACGATTCGCCTCTTTCACGGAACGCCGCGGAGGGCGTTCCCTACAGAAATCCGTCGCCCGCAGGCGGTTTTCCGCGGGAATCGGGCCTTGGACGAATTTCGCCGGGCGGCAAAAATAGACGGCTCGCTCGTTTGGCCCAAGTCCCGCCGTCGCTGTTTCGAGTCCTGCCCGTGCATCAGTCGGTCGCCGTATCACCGGTTTACGCTCGCTCCGCAGAGGCTCCTGCGCCGTGCGTGCCGTTGCCGCTCTTGGTCACCGGCATTGCGGGCGTGGCCGGTTACAACGCGTTCCACTACTTTCGCGATCGCTATCCCGGGCAGGTCGTCGGCATTCGTCAGCGCGACAACTTCCGTCTCGTGGGCGAAGGGGTCGTGGCGTGCGACGCCGAAGATCCCGAGCGTCTGGCCGAACTGTTCGCCGAGCATCAGTTTCGCGCCGTGCTCGATTGTGCGGGCAACTGCGCTCAAGGCCTGCGAACTCGACCCCGAGTTGGCTTGGCGGATCAACGTGGAAGGGGTGCGAAACCTCATCACGGCGATTCGCACCGCCGGCCGCCGCGACGAACCGGTGCGGCTCGTCCACTTGTCGATCGACCTGGTGTATTCGGGCAACGGCTACGGCGGGCACTTGGAGACCGACCCGACCGATCCGGTGACGGCGTACGGCAAGACGATGGTCGCCGCCGAGCAATTGCTGCTTGCCGAGATGCCCGAAGCTTGTCTGCTGCGGATCTCGCTGCCGATGGGAGTGAGCTTCAACGGCCACGCCGGCGCGATCGATTGGATTCAATCGCGGTTCGCCAAAGGTCGCAAGGCGACGCTCTACTTCGACGAAGTTCGCACGCCGACGTACACGGACTGCTTGAACGAGCTGTGCGAAACCGTGCTTTCGTACGACCGGCTCAACGAACCGCTCTGCGGACTGTTTCACGCCGGCGCGCCGCAAGCGCTGTCGCTCTTCGAGATCGCCCAGGTCGTGAATCGCGTCGGCGGATACGATCCGGACCTGCTCATGGGGTGCCCCCGTTTGCACGCCGGACCGATACCGCCGCGGGCCGGCAACGTCTCGATGGATTCATCGAAGCTGACGCGGGCGGTCGGTTACGAGCCGTTTGATCCTTGGCCGCTAGACCCGGCGCATCGCCCGACCGATCGGCTTTGGCACTACCGCCGCGAGGGCTTCACAGGCTCGCCGCATTTGCTGGGCGAAGTGCTCTACGAAAACACTCGTCGCAGACGCAGCGTTTAGTGGGGCTTGGTCGGCGTGACGAGCGAATCGGCGAACGACCGCAAATCTTTCAGCCGTTCGCAGAAGACGGTGTAGTCACAAAGGCGGCGAAATTCGTCGGTGAAGCCGCGGCCGCCGACGACCAGCGCCGTGCCGCATTGCTTGGCCGTGCGGGCCAATTCGGCCAGTTGCGCGACGAAGCGTTCCGATTCCGGCGTGTGCGAAACGCTAAGCCAACAAATGCGCGGCCGAAGATCGCGAATGGCTTCGCAAAACGATTCCGGCGGGATCGTCGTGCCGAGCGACTGCGCTCGCCAGCCGGCTTCGCGCAGGACCGACTCGCATAACGTCGTGGCGAGCCGATAGGGATCGCCGTCGAGCGTACCGCCGATGGCGACGGGTGCGGTTTCCGAAGCTTGCGGCACCATGTCTTGTAGTGCAAAGAGAGCCCGCTGAGCGATTTCGCAACCGAGCCGTTCGCGGTAGACCGGTAGCTCGCCGCACTCCCACGCATGCCCGATTTGCTGCAATGCCGGAGAGACGACCTCGTCGCCAATCTGCCAAACGGGATGCTTTGTTAGGTACAAATCGGCCAGGATTCGCGAGGCGACGGCGGCATCTCCTTTGCGCAGGGCCGCAACGAGTTGGTGAACGGCCCGGTTGCGGACCGTGGCCCCCTGCCCGGCCGCGGCAGGAAGACCAAGCACTTCGGGCCGAACCAAATCCTGACCGGACGACCGCAGGTACTCGGAGACCGCCTCAAAGGCGACGCGACGATGCCCGCCGGCTGTGCGGACCGTGGCCAAGAGGCCTTTGTCGCACCAGCGCTTCAGGGTGGATTCGCTGACGCCCAAAGCTGCGCAACCTGCAGCGGGGTAAAGAATTGCGACATGGGATGGAGGAAGCGTCGGGAGCGAATTCGGCCGAATCTCAAACCGATCCGGCCCACGAGGGACGGAAGGCGACGGCATCGGCCGCATACAAAATCGTAGCTGACACGAACGAATTGGCCAATTTTCCCCAGGTCGATGCCGGCCGAAAACCGTTGTTGCTGCGGGACTTATGTCTCGAAAGAGCCTTGTTTCATGGTAATCCGGCGAATCGAATATTGCCTTAATGAGCGATCGTTCCTAGAAATAGAATGAACGATTTGAACGATTTTTATGCGCAGGCGGATTTTATGGCCACCGCAACGTCTCAGCCTCGTACCGCTGGATCGGACCGGCGTGAACCCGCTCGACGCTCAAGGCGTGAGAAGTCCGACGATCGCTGCAACGTGCCGATCTCACAGACAGAGTTGGAAGCCGTGCGGCGCTGGCTGCAAACCGCGATCGAGTTCGTCCCAAATCCGGATTTCGCCAAGGACGGCGACGCCAAAAATCCCCGTCTTGCTCGGGCACCTGATTCGCCGGCCGCAGCTTTATCGCCGCTGCCGCAATTGGCCGACGGCGAACTCCTGCAGCCGTCGCAGGAATCGTCGCTGTTTCTGTTGATGAATCGTCTGAAGTACCAAGCGGAGCAATTGCAGCGAAAGCTCTCGCTCAAAAAACGGTGCGACTCGCTCGTCGTCCGGATCGAAGCTTTGTTGCAACGCGCGGCCGAGGTCCGCAACGTATTGATCCGAGCCAACCTGCGCTTGGTGGTTTCGGTCGCACGGAAGTTCGCCTCGGCGCAACGTCCGTTGGCGGAGCTCGTGAGCGACGGCAATCTCACGCTGTTTCGGGCCGTGGAAAAGTTCGATGCTTCGCGCGGCTTCCGTTTTAGCACATACGCGACGTGGGCCATGCGTTACAACTTCGCGCGAGCCGTGGTGTCGGCCAAGCCGCACATCGGACTCGGTTCGCGCGACGAAGACTCTCAGATCGAGATCATCGACCATCGCCGGAGCCCGGCGATTCACCAAGCGGCGCTAAAACGGCATCGCGCGCTGGAGCAGATGTTGGCGTCGCTGGACGACCGTGAACGCGTCGTCATCCGGCGACGCTACGGACTCGATGCCGGCATCGACGAACGCTCCCTGCAAGAGCTAGCCGACGAAATGTCGATCTGCAAAGAACGCGTGCGGCAACTCCAAATGCGTGTGCTCGACAAACTTCGCGATTTGGCAAAACGAGCTCGCCTCGAACCGCCGGAAGAACGCTAACGGCCGCTACTCGGCGTCGCCTGCGAAAGGAACGTAGTACACGTAATTGCGCATCGTTTCGAGGAAGCAAGGTGCGAGGTAGCGACAGCCGTGCGTGTCGTGCTCGCGGCCGACGACGCTCGAAAGCTCATAATGCTCTACGCGGCCGACGAGGTCGGGCAGACAGCGCATGCCCGCCAGACCGGTGTAGCCGAGTGACTGTTGACCGTGACGACGGCGAAGCGTCAGTTCGTAAAGCAGCGGATACCACTTGAGCGCCGGGTCTTTCACGTTGCGGGCCACGAGCAATCGATCGAGTTGGCTCGGAGCCATCTGCATGGCACGGCCGGGAAGAAAGTGATCGTTGTCGATGGCGGCTGCGATCAGAACTGCGCGAATTTCGTGATCTTCGATATGACGGTTCGCAAGCACGCGACCACGAATTTGACCGCCGCCGAGCAAGTGCAGTGCCGAGCCGATCACGCGCGTGCCGAAGCTGTAACCGATCATGCTCTTGCGAGCGTCGGCGGGAAACTGATCGACGAGCCAAGCCAGATAGTAGCCGTAGCACTCGGCCCGCACGGCTTTGATCTGCACGTCTTTTCGCGAGCCCGTGTTGCAGCAACGGTCGCTGGGCCAAGTGAAAACCACCCAGCGGATCGGGCCGCGATCGCGACAGGCGCAACCGGTGAACGACGTGTAATATGCCCAACCGCCGCAGTGGGCTTGGGCAAAACTCACGCGATTACCGTGGACGTGAAAACAGGTGGGAATCGTGTGATCGGCGGCGAGTAGAGCCTCAACGCTCGACGTTTGCCAATGTCCGGCACCGTCGTAGCGCCAGACGTCGTACCCGACGGGTCCGTCGGGCGTGATGCGAGCCCTGCGTGACGAGACGAACCAAAGCTCGTCACGATCGGCGAGATCGGTCGTCGCCGACTCCGCAGCAACGTTCGATTTCGCCGCGAGCGAGGCCGTGAGAACCGGGGCGGGCTCCGCATTGCCGTCGAAGGCCGCGGCTTCTTCCTCCGCAAACAGTTCGGCCGCTTCTTCGGGCGACAGCGATTCCACGGCCGCGGTCGCATCATCGAGCGACTTTTCCGAAGGATCCGAAGACTCCGCCGAAGTTGACTCGATAGGGGCAAAATCGGCGTCGGATGCGACGTCCGCGGAGTGAACGCGATCACTCAACTCCTCGCCGCGAGCCGAGGCGGCCGGAACGACGGCGCCGAGCAAGAGCGTCGTCAGCAGCAGGAATAAGGCCAAGGTCGTGCGAAGTTTGGATCGCACGTCGTGCGCTGTTGCGCAGGGGCCGAGGCCGAGAGTTCGCTCCGTCGCATGGCAATACCTATCGTCCGTGAGCGCGGCCCGCCGAGGAAGCGAACTGCCGCGCAGGCGCCTCGTTACGACCGTCATCGTCGGTCGGGATTATCACTCGGCGCCACCGTGCGCCGCGCATCCCAAGGCGTGTTCTTTGGAAACATACACGCTGATTTGTGCGCGGCAAAAAAATTTGTTGCGGAAAGTCATCACGGATGCGGCGGGGAAACATCCGCGTTTCATTTGCACATCGTCAGCGGTGAGGTATGGTTGCTCGATCTCGGCGGCTCGCCGTCGAGACGTCCTTTGTGTAGCGGAGGCTTGAGCCATGAAACGGCTAATGTTGTTGGCGGTCGTAGCGACTGTAACGGTCGTTGCAGCCGGTTGCGGGTTGTGTGATCGGTTCCGTCGCGGTCCCCACTGCGATACGTGCCCAAGCGCAGCTCCTTACGCCCCGGGTCCCGCCGTATCGGCGGCTCCGGAAGGCGCGACGTACTTGCCTGCTCCGGGTTGAGCGTGCGGCACGACGAGGCGCTCTCTCCCTTCGTCGTGCAGCGGCTGAATTTGATGCGGGCGTGCTTCCCGCGAGTCGTTGCGCCATCCTGAACGCAACGCTCGCGGGAAGCTCCGTTTTCCGACGGCGCGAACTTCCGACAAGAACTCTTAGCTGCGTCGCTCGAGGTTCGAAGCATGGGATTCAATCGCTTTCTGGCGACCCCTTCGCAACACGGACGGCTCGTTCTGCGCATGCTACGGCGAGGCGACGACCTCCTTGCGGCGAGCGATTCGGCGCAGAAGACCTTTCGGCCGCGACGTTCTGCGCCCCATCCGTCGCCGACGAAACGGCCGAGACGGGGACGAACGCGGCCTGCGAACCCGACATTCGGCAAGTTCCACAGCCACATTTCGGCCTACGCCGAACGCCGGCGGGAAGTCGCGTCGCACGACGATTGCCCGCTGAAAAACGATGAAATCAGGCTGTTTCGGCGATCGTCGACCGACGTTCGTGCGTAGACTTTCGAACGCATTCGGCGCAACGCCGCGACCGACTTCGACCCTGCCGGCAAAATACCAGGAATAGCCGGTTCGACGTTGTCGCCCCCCTCAAGGAACGGATATACTTCGGCCGGTTGGTTCGTTGTCCGGGCTCGAAGAAGACGTTTGCCTGAGTCGTGACACGACGTCGACAAGTCTCCGCTCGATTTCCGCTCCTACCTTCCGGGCCGATGCGCCGGCCATCTTTTAAGTACGGTTTGGTCCTGCGCTGGATCGAGCCAATAGGTAGCGTTTGTTTGGAGAGTTCGCATGGGTAAGCGGTTGTACGTAGGAAATTTGCCGTACAGCACCAGCAGCGCCGATTTGGAAGCGATGTTCGGGGCCTTCGGCAAGGTGACCAGCGCTCAGGTCATTCAAGATCGTGACACGGGTCGCAGCAAGGGATTCGGGTTCGTCGAAATGTCGTCGGATTCGGAAGCGCAAGCCGCGATCAACGGCTTGAACGACAAGGAAAACAACGGTCGTCCGTTGACCGTAAACGAAGCCAAGCCCCGGGAAAACAACCCGCGCGGCGGCGGTGGCGGCGGTTACGGCGGCGGCGGCGGTCGCCGTTACTAGTCGCCGTGCGTGACTTCGGTCACGCCGCGTTAGACGGCCCGCTTCGCGCAGCGTCGCCAAAAGCGACGCGGAACGCTTGAGACCACGACGAAGTGCCGGCTCTCCCTCGCGATTGGGAGAGCCGGCTTTATTTTGCGCCGAACCGATCGACGACCGCGACTATTTCTGAGCGGCATCTTGTACGCGAGGTTCGCCGATTTTGATCGTCGGCGATTGCGACAAGTCGAGGGCCGTGCGGCGGAAGAACGTGTACGTGCCGACTTCCATGCTCGCAATGAGGTCGGCGCGGCCGTCGCCGTCCATATCACCGACGCCGTAATACGGACCATGTTTCGCAAGGCCGGAAAGTTCTTCGCCGTAGCAGGCCAAGCGTTTTGCGAAATCGAACTTCGGCGCAGCGCGCGTGCCGATGTTTCGGAGCACGGCCGGAGCCGTGTCCATCGTGCGGCCGTCGTTGACGACGAGGTCGAGCAGGCCGTCGCCGTCCCAATCGTGAACGATCGTCTGACTCGGCTGATAGCGCACGTTGATCGACACATCGCCGTCGGGGAGCGTGAGCAGATGGTCACGTTTCAAGCGACGGCGGCCTTCGGCATCGACATACTGCACGAAGAGGCTTAGCCCTTCCACGTAGTTGCTTTTGAGCGATGCGTGCGAATCGGCATCGGCGGTAATCATGTCGACCAACCCGTCGCCGTTGAGATCGCCGAAACCGGCGCGAGCCCGCCACCAAAACGGCGACGAACTTTGGTCAGGCGGAAAATGGGCTTGCGGTCTGCCGCCCGCTCCGAGGCGGCGGGCCGTGGTCGTCGTCCGCTCGGGAGTTTCTTCATACCCGTCGCAGATCACTTGCAGACGAGGGCCGAACGTCGGTTGGCCGTGTTTGCCGACGTTGCGATACCAATAGATGCGGTTGCCCACGTTCGAGACGACCAAGTCGCGAAGGCCGTCGCCGTCCCAATCGACGAAGCTCGGATGGACGTAGCCGAGGTCGTGCCAATAGTTTTCGATGCCGGGAAAGAACTGCGTCATGTGCAGGTTGATCGGCTTCCCTTCCGAAAGCGCGTGGATGCCGGGAACGAGCTTCGGCGTTTCGTTCGTTCCCTCGTTCAGAAAAACGCGAATCCACCCGAAGCCGCCGCCGTAGAGCAAGTCCCACGCACCGTCGTCGTTCCAATCGACGATGCTCGGCGTCGGCTGATCGCCGGCTCGTAGCGGCGCGTTTTCGGACAGCGCTTCCTTGCGCAAGAAACGCGGCGGGCTCCCGGCGACGGCAGGCTGAAGTTCGTAGTAGATAATGCGCTCGCCGATGTACCCGGCGCTTACGAGCACACCGCGGCCGTGGTCGGTTTCGACGGTCGAAACGAACTCGCACAGTTCGTCGTCGACGCCCGTCAGCGGTTGCTCCGCGCCGAATTGCGGCGGGCTGCCGCCGAGGCCTTTGCGCCAGGCGACACGGCTGCAGAAGTTCCGCTTTCCCCATCGTTCGTCGTGCGTGACGCAGACGGAATCGCGGACGCCGTCGCCGTCGAGATCGAGGAACGACGCCATGGCCCCGGGCGTGATCGCCGCGGCCGGCGCGGCACGAAACGGCCAACCGGCGGGATTCGTATTGCGGATGAAGTACGCGCGCGGGTTGGTTTCACTAAAGAGCGAACCGACGACGAAGTCGACGGAGCCGTCGCCGTCGAGGTCGACGATCCGCACCGGCCCCCAATTTCCCTTGGGATGCGCTACGCGGTCGGCATAGACAAGCTCAGGCATGCCGCCGGCGTCCGCCTTGCCCGTGTTGAGGTAAATGTGAATGTAGTCGGCCACGTCGGGCACTTGAGAATCCGCGGACGACTTTTCCGCCGCGGCGAAGGCGAGATCCGGCAGCTTATCGCCGTTGAGGTCGGAGACGTCGCAGTGCATGTAGCCGCCGACGAAGAACTTCTGCGGAGCGTCGGGCTTGTCGCGATAGCGAAAGCGAATCGCGTCGCCGAAACGCAACTGTGACGACTCGCCGAACGGATCGGCTGCGGCAACAACTCCCGGGTAGCACATGAACGGACACCACGATTGCGGAATTCGCTCGGGCCAAAGCGGTTCGGTGGTGTAGTAATCGGTCGCAACGAGGTCGAGTAAGCCGTCGCCATCGACGTCGATCAATCGCGTCGCCAAGCTCGCGCCCAGCGGCTGCGGCGTAGGGCCGGCGTAGCGCAGCAAATCACCAAGCCCGATCAGCGGCGTATTCGACCGGGGGCGAACGAAGGGCCGCTTCTCCGCGGTGCGAAAGCGAATCTCCACCTGCGAGGCCGAGGAGACGCGTGAGATCCACTGCACCGCCGCTTTGTCGCCGTAGCGAATCCGCGGATGCAGAGCGTGCGGCACCGTTGCGAGCTGATCGGGCTTCGCAGGATCGTGAACAGTGATCGTGTTCGGGTCGACGACGCCCGGCAGCTTGAGCTTGCGGAGAATTTCGGCAAAGTCCAACTCGACCGAAATTGGCGTCGCGCCCTGCGGCCGCGGCGACGTTACGGCGACGGGCACTACGACCGTCGCCCGCTGAGACTCTTGAGCCGGCGCACGAACGGCGAACAAGCTCCAGGCGCAAAGAGCACAACGACGAGGAGTGACGAGCGAATGAGCGACGGCATGGGCGGCCTCCGCGAAAGATGCCGCTTGATCGTAGCCGGGCCGGGCGACCGCCGCCAACTCGATCAAATCTTACGGCTCTCGACGGTGCGGCAAGCGACGCCCGGGCGATCAATACTCCCGCGACCGACGCCGATCGGCCGGCCGATGCTCGTCGTTTAACGTTGCGACGTGCGCGGATCGTCCGTCAGGTCCGGGTCGTCGAGGTCACCGGCTTCCAGATCGGCGGGCGAGAGCGGATGCAGCCCGTTGGATTTGGCACCGTTGGCATGCGGGGCGTGGCCGTTCGATTCGCCGTTGCCGTTGTGCTCAGCATGACGGCGAGACTCCGTCGATCGCAGCTCTGTGGGTCGCAACTCGGGCGGCGTGTAGGCCGGCGTCGTCGCAAAACCTTCGCCCGAGACGAGCGGCGAAGCGTCGCTTCCCGAAACGACTTCGTACTGCATTTCCTTCGGCACCGGCTCGCCGGCGAGCACCGGTTCGCCGAACTCGTCGACCTCCACCGGCCGCGGACCATCGACGACCGCTTCCCGCGGCGGCCCCCAGATCATGTTGCGCAGCGCCGTCTGTACGTCCATGCAGATCGTGAAGAGGGCCGGAATGAAGAAGAGCGTGAAGAAGGTGGAGAACACCAACCCGCCGAGAGTGACGCTTCCCAATCCGCGGTACAGTTCGCTGCCCGCACCGGGCGAAATCACCAAGGGCAACAAGCCGAGCAAACCGATGAGGGCCGTCATGAAGATCGGTCGGATGCGCGTGCGGACGCTGTCGAGCACCGCGTCGCGGGCGTTCATCCCTTCGTCGCGCACGTTTTGCAGCGCCTGCTCGACGATGAGAATCGGGTTATTCACCACCGTCCCGACGAGCATGATGAACCCGACCATGGTGAACATGTCGAGCGGCTGGAACGTGCCCGGGCTGAAATATCCCAAACCGGCGTTCAAGAGATACAAGCCGACGAACCCGCCGACCGCACCCAGCGGAACGCTGAGCATGATGATCAGCGGATAGAGCCAAGACTCGAACAGAGCGGCGATGACCAAATACGTGATGACGACGGCCAGCGCCAGGTTCCAACGAATGGAAAGCCAAGTGCTTTGCAGTTTGTCCGCCGTACCGGAGAGGTTCACCTGATAGAGGCCTTTGAGCGCCGGATCTCCTTCGATCGGTTTGACGATCGCCTCTTGGATCTTGATCATCGCGTCTTCGATGGCCATTTCCGGCGGCGGCGAAACCTGCACGGTGATGGCCCGCAAACGCTCGCGGCGATTGATTTGCTCGGGCCCGCTGGAAGCCAGAACGTCGGCGACCGATTCCAAGGAAACGGTGCGCCCCTGCGGCGTGTGAATCGAAAGTCCGCGGACGTCTTGAGCCGTCTTGGCGCGTTGTTCGTTGCCGACGATGGCCAAGTCGATCCGGTCGCCGTCGAGGTTGTAGTCGCCCGCGTAAGCGCCATCGACGAGCGCGTTGACGGCGTAGCCCATTTCCGAAGCGGTCACGCCGAGGTCCGCCGCTTGATCCCAGCGGGGACGAATATGCAACTCGGGCGCAGACAGATCCGCACTCGGCACGGGGCGAAACTGAGCGTTCGGAATCAATCCCGGGACTTTGCCCATCGTCTGCAGCGCGAGCCGGACGAGTTGCGTAACGTCGGGCCCCATGATTTCGACGTCCACCGTACGGCCGGCGCCCAAGCCCGATTCGAACAAGCTCGATTGCTTAGCCAGCGTGAACATGCCGGGAATATCGGCAGTCGCCTCGGTGATGAGCGAGGTTAAAGCGCCGGCACGGAGCGGATCTTCGGCGCAGGCCCATGAAGAGCAGCCGACCGCGGGCGACGTAGAAGAAATCTCCGATGCCGCCCCCCGCACGCTCGGAAAGCGGAATGCGCGGATCGATGTCCCAATGCTTCCGCATCTTGTTTTCGATCGTCTGGCCGATGGCGTTGAGCTGATCGAGGTTGTAGCCCGGCGGCGGCAGCAACAGGCCGATGGCCAAGTTACGGTTGCCGTTGGGGAGATATTCAACCTTCGGCATTAAGAGCCAAGTGAAGTACAGCGAAAACACCAAGCAACCGGCGATGACGGCCAGCCGCATGAACGTGCTTTTCTGTACGGCCGCATTGGCGCCGACGACCACGCTCGAGAACGTATCGCCAAATTTATCCAGAGGCGTGCAGAGACGTTGCAACCACGTACGACGAGGCTCATCGCTCATCACGTTCGTGTCGTGCATGAGCAGTTGGCCGGAAGCCATCGGGATGAGAATCAACGAAACCAGGAGCGACAGCCCCAGCGCGCAGCTAATGGCCAAGGCCAAGTCGTGGAAGAGTTGGCCGACTTGATCGTGAACGAAGAGCACCGGCACGAACACGGCTAAGTTCGCCAAAGTGCTGGCAACGACCGCGCCCCACACTTCGCCCGTGCCTTTCACGACGGCCGCGATGATCGAATCGTGGTTTTGCCGATGCCGGAAAATGTTCTCAAGCACGACGATGAAATTGTCTACGAGCATGCCGACGGCGAACGAGATGCCGGCCAAGCTCAACAAGTTGAGCGAGCGCCCATCAAACCCATCGCCAGGAACATGCCGATCATGCTGGTGCCGATCGCCGTGAAGATCACGAGCGTCGAGCGGATGTTCTTCAGGAACACCAAGAGCACGATGAAGCTGAGCACGGCCCCTTCGACGACGTTGTCTTTCACCAGCGCCATCGAGGCGTGAATGTATTCCGTTTCGTCGTAAACCTGCGTCAGCTCCAAGTCGCGCGGGTAGAGAATGTTTTCGTTGAGCTGTTGGGCCGCCTCTTTCAGGCCCTCCATGATCTGCACGACGTTCGCGCCGTTTGCGCTGGGCGTTGATGGCGATCACCGCCTTGCCGTAACGCCGTACGACGCCGTCCGGCTTCTTGTAGCCGAGCCGTACTTTGGCGACGTCGCGCACATACACCGGCCGACCGTCGACGCGCGCGAGAATCGCGGCTTCGATCTGCTCCGGCGAACGGAACTCGCCGAGCGTGCGGACGACGATGCGCCGCTTCCCCTCCCACAGATCGCCGCCGGAAACGTCGGCGTTTTGGCCGCGGAGCGCATTGCGTACGGCTTCGATCGTCAGCCCGGCTTTGGCGAGCAGTTCCGGTTCGACGACGACCTGCATTTCTTCTTCACGGCCGCCGACGACGTTGGAGTTTGATACGCCTTTGACGCGTTCAAACCGCGTTTCGATAAAGTCTTCGCAGAACCGGCGCAACGTCGTAAGGTCTTGATCCTTAGGGAGAATCTCGTTGACTTCCGGATGCTTTTGCGCAGCTCTTGGAGCCGGAACATCTTCAAGCTGGCGTTCGTCGTCAGCTTTGCCGTTTCCAGCGGCTGCGCAAGTTGCGGATGCTTGGCGGCGAAGGCGTCGATCTTGTCGTTAGTCGGCGGACGCAGGTTGAGAATGAACCAGGCGACCCAACGTTCCGAAGTGTTCGATGTCGCGATGACCGGTTCGTCGGCGTCTTCCGGATATTCGGGGACTTGTTGCAGGCGCGTACTCACCATGAGCAGCGCCTTGTTCATATCCGCGTCGACGTCGAACTCCAGAATCACTCGGCCCATCGAGTCCATGCTCTCGCTGGTGAGCTTCTGCAAGCCTTCGACGCTCTGGAGCTGTTCTTCCTGCTCCTGAACGATTTCCTTTTCCACTTCCTGCGGGCTGGCGCCGGGCCAACGCGTTTCGACCGTGATCGTCGGAATTTCGACGTCCGGCGTCAGCTGGATCGGCATGTTGTAGAGCGCGATCCCGCCAAACAGCGCCACGAGAATGACGCCGACGAGCACCTTCACCGGATTGCGGACGAACGACTCAATCACGCGCGGCGATCCTCACGGTTCGGACTCAAACGCGAACACTCATTGCTACGGCGTCGGCTGCTGCACGGGTGCGGCCTGCGGCGGAGCGACGTCGGCGGCCTGCGGCGAGGTTCGCGAGGCGGCGACGATCCGCACCGGCTGATCAGGTCGCAACCGCTCATTGCCTTCGATCACCAATTCCATGCCGGGTTGCAACGGCCCAGAGACTTCAAAGTATTCATCGAAAGCGCTGCCGAGCGTGACTGGAATCAGCTTGGCGACGGCGTCTTCCGCACCGGACGAACTCCGCACGGCGGCGTAAACGATCGGCACGGGCCCGCCCATGACGACAGCGTCTTGCGGAATCAGAAGCACTTGCTCGCGCCGCTCGACCGGAAGCCAAACTCGCGCGAACATGCCCGATTTCACGAGCGGGTGACCTGCGGCGTCGAGCTTGTTCTTCAACCGCACCTTCACCGGAAAGTTGCGAGAGCGCTCGTCTCCCCGCGGCACGATCGTCGCGACTTGGCCGACGAAGACTTCGCTCGGCAAAGCGGGAATTTCCACGCGAGCATGCTGCCGATGCGGACGAAGTCCAAATAGTTTTCCAGAACCTGCGCTTCGACCTCGACCTCGCTCAGGTCTTCGACCTCGGCGACCAATTCGCCCGATTTGATCCACTGGCCGACTTCCGTGTGTTCGGTGACGACGAAGCCGTCGAACGGAGTGGTGATCGTGTGCTTGACGAGCAAGTCTTTGAGGCGGTTCACTTCTTCGACCGCGATGAGTTCGCGAGCTTCGGCCTGAGCGATTTTCTCGACCCGCGGTCCGGCGACGACCAAGTCGTGCGCCGCTTTGGCCGCTTCGTAAAGTTGCGCGGCGGCCAAAGCCTTTGAAACGTCGTCTTGCAGCGTGTCTTCGGCGATGGCGTTGCGTTCAAAAAGCGCTTTGCTGCGTTGCAGTTTCTGCTGCGTATAGTCGTAAGCGGCTTGAGCGGCAGCCATCTTCGCGTTGGCTTCGCGCTTTTCTTCCAGGCGAGCGCCGTTCTTGAGTTCGCGAAGTTCTTCTTGCTTGAGCTTCAGGTCTGCTTCGGCCGCGGCGATTTGAATTTCAAGCTGCTTGGTGAGCAATTGGCAAAGCGGCTGCTTCGCCTTCACATGGTCGCCGGCATTGACCGGGAATTCGACGACCCGCCCGTCGACGGCGCTGCCGATCACGCTGCGACGGATCGGATGGACGTGGGCCACGAACGATTGGCCGGCTTCGACGTTCTGCCGAACGACGACCGGCGACACCGAAACAATGGCCGGACCGACCTGAGCTTGGAGCGTGCCGCACATGCACGCGAGCGCGAGAACCGTCGCAGGAGCAAAACGCATGGAGGGCACGCGCAACACGGTGGCAAAGGTAGGGGCGGGGCGAGCATTCCAGTATAGGCAGCGTCAACGGCGGCCTACAACCTCGTGAATGTTGCGAAAGCGTTAACCCGCAAGGGTTTAGAACCCCTCAACACTAGGGACGACAATTCGTCGCGTCAGGTTCGCGCCCGTAGTCGGGTTCGGCCGCTCCCAATCGCCTTCCGCTCACTTCAAATACGGCTTCACCACGCGATTGAGGATTTTGTAGCCCGCCTCGTTGAAGTGCAGCATGTCCTTCAAGTGGAGGGGCGGCTGCGGCTCGCCCTGCTTGTCGAGCAGATGTTCTTCCAGCGACACGTATTCCGCCTTCTCGCTCCCGAACTCTTCGATCGATTTTTTGATCAACCGATTCGCGGCCCGCTGCTTTTCGATTTGGCTCCACCGCTTGGGATTCGGGGCGATGGCGACGTAGGTCAATTTCGCCTCGGGCAACTTCTCACGCACCAGCCGGGCAAAAGTCACGAAGTCGCGATGGACCTGCTCGGGCGTCTTGCCGGCGTTCAAATCGTTGCTGCCGCTATAGAGCACGACCTGCCGCGGACGTAGCGAGGCGACCAAACGATCGAAATAAAACACGGCGTCGGCCATTTGCGACCCGCCGAAGCCGTGGTTGACGACCGGCAGCTCGGAGAATCCTTCCTCCAGTTTCCACATCCGTACCGTGCTGCTTCCCGTAAAGACGATGCCGCCGGTCGGCGGCGGCGTTTCCCGATCGCGGGCTTCGATCTTGGCGATCTCCGCTTCCCACCGGACCGACGCCGAGAACGACGTCGGCATTTGCTCGCGAACCCGCGCGACGATCAGGTCTTCGACCTCCGGCGCAAAATGCTGCGGCTGGTCGTAGTAGTACATCGAGCCGTCGACTTCATAGCCCCCTTCGGCCAGCACGCGCTGAGAGGCAATGTAGCACGGTGAAGCATTGGCATAGGCGTTGATCCAAAGTCGCTTGGCATCGAGTTCGCGTTTTAGGCGGAGCTGATAGTCGACCACGACTTCGCCGGGCAGAAAGACCATCGCCAAGGAATCGCCAAACCGCCACGTTTGTGCGGAGTACGGCACCGTGGTCGGCAGCGACTTGCCCGCCGCCAAGCGTTCGAGCTGCGTTTGAGCGTGATAAGCGATCGACCCTTTCGTCGCGGCCCGCCTTTCGAAATCTTTCTTGGTCGGCAATTCGGCCAGCGGCAACGCGAATTCATCGCGCTCGGCGGCAATCGGGCCTGCGACCTTCGTCCACGATTTAGGGCTCTTGAGCAGCCGCGCCACTTCGCGAGCGATTTCGTCGCCGTGTCCGCGGACAATCGTGAGGTCGTCTTTGCGCGGTTCCGGGTTGGCATCCGCACCGCAGCCGATGCTCACGAGCGCCGTGAGGCCGGGGTGCTCGCGTTCCAAGTGTTCTTGCACGCAGCCGGCCCAATCGCCGTGAACTTGGTTGAAGCTGCCGCCGAGCGTCGTGCAGTGACACGCGTAGTTCACAAGCACGGCGCGGAGCTTTTCTCCGACGGCGTCGCGCACGACGAGCACCGGCAACTGATGATCGACCACGGCCTCCGGCACGACGCCGAAGCCGGACCATTTCTTATCTTTGAGTACGCGACGATTGACGGCAAACTTGGCCGTGCCATAAGCGTACTCAACCTGCGCCGGTTAGAAGCTTCTCACAAGCCGCCAGCGCGACGTCGCCAAGCTTTTGCGTCAGCTCTTCTTCGTATTTCTGCATGTGGGACAAATGCTCGGCCGGCACGAGCTTCGGCGAAAAGATGAGCCCGGCCACGCTCGGTAGCGCCGGCGCTGTGCGTATGCGAGGCGCAGAGGGCGACGCCGGCTCGCGGCACGCCGTGCTTTTCCCGCAAGCGAGCCGCTACGGCGTCCGTCATCGCCGCAGACACGCCCAGCGTATCGACCGTGACGAGCACGACCGGCGGAGCGTCGCCGCTACGAATCGCCAAGGCTTTGGCAAACAGCGGTTGCGCGATCTCCGTGGCTTCGGCGGTGCGATTGCCGTAGCCGCTCAACCGTACGGGAAAGCTCGGCGTTACGTCCGTCCGTGCCACGCCGACTTGGTAGCTCTCATTCGCGCCGGCCGACGCGCAAAAATGCCGCGACGGACGATAGCGACACCAAGGTCAGCAACAAGGTCGACAAAGCACGGCGATGCATGGCGGGAATCTCCGGAAGGCGTGACTGACGGTTGCCGGCCCCGAAGCACAAGCGAGGAGACATGGGCGGGCTGCGACACAGTCTAATGTGGTGGAGTGCGCGGAGCAAAAGAGGGTGTCGACCGCCGACCGACGCTCATCGCGCGCCGACATCGGATTGTTTTGGACGACTTGTTTGACGCCTGCCTTCGGCCGGGCGAAAATCAGAGGCTCCCCGGGAACATCATTCCCCGCCCTGCCCGCCTCGCCCCCCGCCCACGCCGAGCCCGTTATGAAACTCCGCCCGCCGGCGATCGCCCTTGCTTACTGCTGCGCTCTGTTTGCCGCGGCTCGCGCCTCGGCGGCCGAGCTCGCGATTCTCACGCCGGAAACTTGGCAAGAGTTCGCCCCGGCCGGAAAAGAGGTCGACGCGATCTACGGCGACATCGTGTTGCGAAACGCTCGGCTTACGGCCGTCGTCGCGCAACCGCTGCCGACGCGCAACGCCAACATGACGGTGAAAAACGTCGGCGGCGGTCTGATCGATTTCACGACCCGCACCGACGGCAACGACCAACTCGGCGCATTTTTTCCGCTCGGCAAAGATACCAACTGGCGCTCGGTCCACACCAAGCCGGAGTTTCCGAATCCGCAGGTGCGCGTGGAAGCTAAGAGCGTGTCGGTCACGTTTGGCGCGGTGCTGAAGGAAAACGAAGTCTCGGCCGAGACGACTTACACGCTGGTCGATGACGCGGATTTTCTGCTCGTCGAAACTCGGCTCATCAACACCAGCGACTCCTTGAAGAAGGTACTGGCCAAAGACGAAACGCGCGCCGACGGCCCCGGCTATCTTAAGGGGACGACCGGCCGGCTCACTTGGTTTTACGAACGGTGGTGGAACGCGGCCTACGGCATCGTCGATGCGGAGCACACGACGCAGTACCCGGCGGGCGTGAAAGCCGTGGCCGATTTGGCGGTGAAGACGGACGCGAACGAGTACGCCGTGCCGGTGCAAGGGAGCGTCACGCTCTCGCGACGGTTGTACGTCGCCCCGGATTTGCGAAGCCTGCAAGATGTCGCCGCGGCCTTTCCGGCTTCGACCAAGCTGCGAACTTTCGACGTTCGCCAAGCCGCGGGCAATTCGGAATCTACGCCGCTCTCCGAGGCCTACGTGGCGATTCGCAACGGTCAGAAAGTCGTCACGGCCGGCAAAACAGGCGAGAAAGGTCGCTTCACGTTCCCCGAGAATGCACAACAAACGCTTAGTGCCGTGGTTTCATCGCCGGCCCACCAAGAAATAGTGGCGGAAGTCCGCCCGGAAACGCATGACGACTATGTCGTTTTAGCGCAACCCGGCTCCATCGTCGCCACGATCACCAATGCCGACGGTGGGCCGACGCCGTGCAAGGTGCAATTCCGCGGCAAGGACGAAACGAAAGACCCGTACTTCTTCGATAAGACGGGAGAGCATGCGGTCGGGAACTTGTACTACAGTCACGACGGTAAGTTTGAGCTTGCGATTCCGCCCGGCAAGTACGACTGCACGGTGAGCTATGGCCCCGAGTATGACACGGTCGAACAAGAGTTGACGGTCGAGCCCGGCTCCAAGGCGGTGCTCAACGCGAAGCTTGTGCGCACGGTGCAAACGCCCGGGTTCTTGAGCGCCGATTTTCACAGCCACTCGAGCCCTTCGGGCGACAACGTGTCGAGCCAATTCGGCCGCGTGCTGAATTTACTCTGCGAGCATATCGAGTACGCCCCGTGCACGGAGCACAACCGGCTTTCGACCTATTCGCCGCATTTGAAGCGGCTCGGCGTAGAGCACTTGCTCGGCACGTGCGTCGGCATGGAGCTAACGAGTCGGCCGTTGCCGACGTCGCACTTCAATGCCTTCCCGCTGAAGCTGCACGAACATCGCCAAGACGGCGGCGGCCCGGCGGCAGACCCTGATCCGGAATTGCAGGTCGCACACCTCGCCATGTGGGACGATCGCTCGGCCAAACTGATCCAACAGAACCATCCCGACATCGGTTGGCTCTTCTATGACAAAAACGGCGACGGCAAGCCCGACTCGGGCTTCTTCACAAACTCGCTGCCGCACATCGACGTCGTCGAGGTTCATCCGCCGCATGAGATCTTCCTGAAACCGCTCGTCGGCTCGGGCGACAAGCAACAGAACAACACCATCTTCAACTGGCTGCAGTTGCTCAACCAAGGGCATCGCATCCCGGGCGTCGTCAACACGGACGCTCACTACAATCTGCACGGCTCCGGTTTTCTTCGCATCTATTTCGAAAGTCCGACCGATGATCCGGCAAAGGTGACGACGGACGACGTCGTACACGCGGCCGAGCACGGACACATTGTGATGACCAACGGTCCGTATCTCGAAGTGCGCAGCAAGACGAACGACGGAAAGCAGGAAGCGATGGACGGTCCCGGCGGCGACCTCGTTGCCGCCGACGGGAAAGTGTCGCTCAAAATTCGCGTGCAATGCGCAAATTGGCTCGACGTTGATCGCGTGCAGGTATTCGTCAACGGCCTCCCCGACCCCAAGCTGAACTTCACGCGCAAAGAAAACCCCGACGCGTTTCAAAACGGGGCGCTGAAGTTTGAACGGCAATTGGAACTGGCGCTAAAAGAGGACGCACACCTGATCGTCGCTACGATCGGCGATGAGCATCGGCTGGGGCACGTCATGGGTCCGGAGCACGCGAAAGACAAACCCTGCGCGGTGTCGAACCCGATCTACATCGACCTCGACGGCAAAGGTTTCACTCCGAACAAAGACACCCTCGGCGCACCGCTGCCGACGAAAGCGAAGGGGTCGAAGTAACGGCGATAGTACGTCTCCGTCGATCCGCCGTCTGCACGTGCGGAAAGTCCGGCGACGGGCATAGTCGTGCGAAATCGCAGGGACGGCTGAAGGAAAAGTTTCAACGATCGAACCGATCCGAACATCCGCGCCGGCGTCAAACCGTAATCCTTGTAAAAGTCTGCTGACAGTTGTTTCTCGAATCAGGCCGGCCGATAAAAGCACTAGCAAAGGCGAACGTCATGACTCCTTTGAGGCGGATCTTCTGCGGTACTCTGCTCATGCCTGGCCTAATCGCCACGGCCGAGGCCGCCGCTCCCTCGCAAAGTCTCGGAGTCGCAGCCGCTCCACAACGCTCGACAGCGTCGCAACCGCCGACCGGCGCGAAGCCGGCACCGCTAAATCAGGCGCCGTCAAAACCGACGGAAGTCTGCCCTTCCGACGCCGATCCGAACCAGCTCCGCGAAGGCCACTCGTACCACGGCGAAGCCTTTGACGAAGGCCCTCGGCAAGCCGCGTATTTAATGGCGGGCATGGGCAACGTCGACTTTCCGGTCGGCACGAAATCGGCCGAGGCGCAGAAGTATTTCAATCAAGGCGTCGCGCAACTGCACGGCTTCTGGTACTTCGAAGCCGAGCGCTCGTTTCGCCAAGCCGCGATGCTCGATCCGGATTGTGCCATGACCTATTGGGGCATGGCGCTGGCCAACACGAACAACACCAAGCGGGCCGAGAAGTTCATCGCCGAAGCCGTCAAGCGACTCGACAAAGCCGGCCCGCGCGAAAAACTCTGGATCGAAGCCTGGAGCGCGTATTACAAGGCCGATCCGAAGAAAGACAAAGAACGCCGCCAAGCGCTCCTCAAGGCGCTGGAGAACATCGTTCACGAGAATCCGCAAGACGTCGAAGCCAAGGCGCTCTTGGCCTTGAACATTTGGCAAAGCCGAGGACCGCTGCCGATTTCGAGCCATCAGGCGGTCGACGCCTTGATCGACCAAGTGCTCGACAAGAACCCGATGCATCCGGTGCATCACTACCGTATTCATCTCTGGGACGACCAAAAGCCCGCGCGGGCCTTGGGCTCGGCGGCGCTCGGAGGACAGTCGACTCCCGGTATCGCCCACATGTGGCACATGCCCGGCCACACGTTCTCGAAGCTGCAACGCTTCGACGACGCCGCTTGGCAGCAGGAAGCGGCATCGCGCACCGATCACGCCTACATGATTCGCGATCGGGTCATGCCGGATCAGATTCACAACTACGCGCACAACCACGAATGGCTGATTCGCGACCTCAGCCACATCGGCCGCGTGCGTTACGGTATTCAGCTTGCGAAGAACCTCGTCGAGATGCCTCGGCATCCGAAATACAACATCCTCGCGAAGAACGGCTCGGCGCAATACGGCCGGACTCGCTTGGTCGAACTGCTGCAACGGTTTGAACTGTACGACGACCTTCTCGCGCTGGCCGAGACGCCGTATCTTGAGCCGACCGATGTTCCGCGCGAGCAAGTGAAGCGATTACGGGCCTTGGGCGTGGCGGCGCAAGAAGTCGGCAATGCGGCCGCCGCCGCAAAATACCAGGGCGAGTTGGAGAAATTGCTGGCCAAAGAGCAAGGCTCGCAAAAGACGGCGGCCGACAAAGCCGAAGCGGCGGCGAAGCAAAAGAACGAACCGCAAGCGAAGGTGACGAAGGCCCGCAACGATGCGATGAACCCCTTCCGTGCCCAGATTTCTCAACTCGAAGCGGCTCTGGCCGACGTAAAGGCCCACGGCCTCTTTCGCGAGCAGAAATACGCCGATGCTTTCGCGCAACTCAAGAAGGCCGGCATCACCGGCGGCGAGTATCTATCGCGCGTGCAGCTTCTGGCGGGCAACAACGCCGAAGCGGAAAAGCTGGCTCGGGCCGTGTACTCGTCGAGCACCAAGCAGGTCGTACCGACGGCCAACCTCGCCTACGTGCTCTGGAAGTGCGGCAAGGCCGACGACGCCAAAAGGATCTTCGCCGAACTTCGCACGTTGGCCGGCGCGGCCGATATCGACGTACCCGTTATGGAGCGTCTTGCGCCGCTGGCCGCCGAATTGAAGTATCCGGCCGATTGGCGCACTCCGCCCGCCGCACGGAAAGATATCGGCGTTCGTCCTCCGCTCGATTCGCTCGGTCCCATTCTATGGAATCCCCCCGCAGCGCCGCAGTTCACCGTCGTCGACGTCGACGGCCGCACGCACATGCTCTCGGAGTATCACGGGCGCAACGTATTAGTCGTCGGCTACTTAGGCTTCGGTTGCTTGCATTGCGTCGATCAACTCAAAGCCCTGCAAGCACAAACCGCCGAGTTTAAGAATGCCGGCATCGAGATCGTCGCGATCAGCACGGACAAGCTCGACGCGCTCAAAACTGCCGTTGCCCAGCTTAAGCCGGACGAGCAATACTCTTTCACGATTTACTCAGGCGGCGATCTAGAAGCGTTCAAGGCGTTGCGCACCTTCGACGATTTCGAGAATCAGCCGTTGCATGCGACGATGCTCGTCGACGGAGCCGGACGGCTTCGTTGGATCGACCTCGGCGCAGAACCGTTTATGGACGTCAAGTTTTTACTCGCAGAGAGCAAGCGGCTGCTGAGCTTCGGCTCACAACCGCCCTCAAGCACGGCCGCCGTGCAAGGATCTGCCGAATAAAAGAGGAGTACGCGGATGGGACGATTGCAGAACACCAAATTTGCGGCACGGCGTTTCGCGACGCTGAGCATCATTTTCTTGGCTTCGGCGTCGTCGACGTCGCTTCTTTCCTCCGGCCCGGCGGCAGAATTCGCCGGCCTCGTCGGCCCGGCAGATCAGGTCGTTTCACGATATCCCTCGTCGCCGGTTGCCGGCACGGTGTTCCTTTGCGGCGGCGGCAAACTTCCAGACCGCGTCTACGAAGAATTTCATAAGCTCGGCGGCGGCTCCGAAGGTCGCTTGGTCGTCATCACGACGGCCTCGATGTTTGCCGGCACCTCGCGCGAAATCTATCTGCTCGAACGTTGGCAAAGTCAGGGCTGGAAATCGGTCGACGTCCTCCACACCCGCGACCGAAGCGTAGCGGCAAATCCGGCGTTTTCCGCGGCTCTGCGCAACGCGACGGCCGTCTGGATGGTCGGCGGCGAGCAACACCGGCTGCTCGAGTCGTACGCCGGCACGCCGGTTCATGAAGAATTGCACAACATGCTGGCTCGTGGCGGGCTCGTCGGCGGAACCTCCGCCGGCATGGCGTTGGCCGGCGAGCACGCGATCGTCGGCGGCGTCGTCACGCCGAGACTCGACGCCGGTCTCGGGTTTATCTCGAACGCGATCTTCGATCAACACTTCTCCGAGCGACGACGGGAAGCTCGCCTCGCTTCGGCGGTCGCGGCAAAGCCGGGCATCGTCGGCTTCGGCGTCGATGAGCGCACCGCGCTGGTGATTCACGGCCGCGAGATGCGCGTGGTCGGCGAAGGAAGCGTTCACGTACAACTCGGCAAGTCGCCGCGGCGCACCGAGCAACCGATCCGTTTACGCGAGTTCATGCGCGACGATCTCGTCGCCCTCTCGCGGGCCGCGATCGCACGCGCCGACGGGTTCCAACCCGCCGCCAAGCCGCAAATGCCGCGCGTCGAAAACGGTTCGTTGCTGATCGTCGGCGGCGGCCGCATGGCGCCGTCGATTCAGAAGAAGTTCCTCGAATTAGCCGGCGGGCCCGAAGCGAAGTTCGTCGTCGTTCCGACGGCCGGCGACGCGCGACGCGACGACGACGTGGAAACCGCTTGGCTCACGAAGGCCGGCGCTAAGAACGTCAGCGTCGTGCACGCCGAGAATCGCAACGAAGCCGAGTCGAGCGCCCTATTGGAAATTCTTAAATCGGCCGACGCGATTTGGTTCGGCGGCGGACGGCAGTGGCGATTTATCGACGCTTACGAAGATACCGCTTGTTTCAAGGCGTTCCACGAGGTGCTCCGTCGCGGCGGCGTGATCGGCGGCAGTTCGGCCGGCGCCACGATTCAAGGCGAATACTTGGTCCGCGGCAGCCCGCTTAACAACACGATCATGATGGCTGAGGGCTACGAGCGGGGCTTCGGATTTTTGCCCGGCACGGCCGTCGATCAACACTTTACGCAGCGCGGGCGAGCGCCCGATATGCAGCGTCTGAAGCGCACCTTCCCGACGTTGCTCGGCCTCGGGATCGACGAAGCGACGGCGGTCGTCGTCCGCGGGAGCGAATTGGAAGTCGTCGGAGAGAATCAGGTGTCGGTCTACAAGCCGCTCCCTGACGCCGTCGCCTTGGCCGCCGCAAACGACTCCTCCGAGACCGACGGCGACGCGTCATCGACGATCGAGCCGGAAGTCTTAAAGCCGGGCGAGCGCTACGACCTCGAACGGTTCGCTCGCTTCACGCCGCCGACGAGCGCTTCCGCGGAGTAACATCCGCGTCTACCGAGCATTCGCCCCCTTCTGCGAATGCAGCGGCGCTTTCGAGCGGCCGGCCTTCCAAAGGTCGTACTGAGGATCGGCGTACGTCGCAAAGAACGCTTCGAGTCGTACCAGCAGCCGATTGCGCACGGCCGCCGATTTCGGCTCGTCGTGCAAATTGCGAGTCTCGCCCGGATCGTTCTTCAGGTCATACAGTTCGTGCGGGCCGTCGGGATGGCGACGAATGAGCTTCATCGTCCGCGTACGAATCGCGCGGACCGTTTCGAACTCGAAGAAGGTCGCGTCGTCGTCGCTCGTCGAAATGTTTTCACCGCGCAAGATCGGTGAAAAGTCGCGGCCCGGTGATTGCAGATACGCTTCGGCCGTAGACTCCGGTCGCCGGCATCCCGGCCGGCCGTTGAGACGTCAGGAAGATCGAGCGCCGCGAGCACGGTCGGCAGAAAATCGTAGTTGCTCACCAACGCGTCGCTGCGCACGTTCGCTGCGACGTGGCCCGGCCGGCGAAAGATAAGCGGGATGTGCATCGTCCAATCAAAGGCCGATAGCGGACGCGTATGATCTCCCATGCCCCAGAAGCCGCCTTGGCCGCCGGCGAGTCCCTGATCGGCCGTGAAGACCACGAGCGTTCGCGCATCAAGCTGGGCGTCGGTCAAGGCGGACATGATGCGGCCGACGCCGTCGTCGATTGCACTGACCTCCGCCGCGTAGCGGCGAATGGAAACCGGGTTGTTGATGTACTCCCGATTGTTGAATAACCATGCGTGCGGCTCTTGCCGAGGAAACGACGGCAGCAGCTTGTCGGCATAGTAGTCCTTGTGCCGATTGCGAGCCTCGTTCAACAGCAGTTTTCCCAACCCGTACGGACCGTTGTACGCCAAGAACAAACAGAACGGCCGGTCGCGGTGCTTCGTGATGAAATCGACGCCGCGGTCCGTCCAAAGATCAGTCAGGTATTGCGGCTCGATGCGAACTTTGCCGTCTTCGATGACTTCCTGATCGTAGAACTCGGCGCTGGAGCCGGCGGGCTTCGTGATCCACAAGTCGTCAAAGCCCTCTTGCGGCGACATATTCGCGCCGAGGTGCCATTTGCCGCTCAGCCCGCAGGCGTATCCCGCCTCTTTCAAAACTTCTCCCAGCGAGCGAAACTCGCCGATCGTGCAATAGGAGCCTTCGCCCACTTGCGGCGATCCGCCGGCCAAAAATGAATGCACGCCGTGTTGCGAGGGAATGAGCCCGGTAAGAAACGTGGCTCGCGTCGGTGAGCAGACGGCGTTGGAACTGTACGCGTGCGTGAAGAGCGTCCCTTCGCTCGCCAGTCGGTCGATGTGCGGCGTGCGAACGTCGCGATTACCGTAACATCCCAACGTCCACGGCCCGTGATTGTCCGTCATGATGAAGACGAGGTTCGTCTTCGGCGCGGACGAAGCTGTGGAAGGTTGTTCGGCCGCGACGATCGTGCGAGTCGCCCATGCTGCGATCGCCAACAGGCCTGCCAAAGAGCGAATTCCGACCATCGCGATCTCCTCAGCCGACTCGCGCCGCCGCTCGACGCATGTTTCGCAATCGATGCTTCGACGTTCGATTCTACCGGTTCGTCACGGCGGCATGTTGCATACTCAGGCCGCGGCGCGCAGATTGATAGGTCCGCACTCGCCGCATTCCCGCCGCCTCACCTAACGGAAAACTTTCGACATGCGTATTGCCACGTACATTGCCGCAGCCGCCCTGCTCTTCGCCGCGGCGCCTGCTTCGGCCGACGTCCGACTGCCCGCCGTCTTCTCGCAACATATGGTCGTGCAGGCCGACACAAAGATTCCCGTCTGGGGCTTCGCCGCGCCGGAAGAAGAGGTTCACGTCTCGCTGGCCGGCGCAGAAGCGACGACCCGGGCCGACGTAAACGGGCGCTGGCGCGTCGAGTTGCCGAAGCTCAAGGTCGGCGGCCCGCACGAGCTCGTCGTTCAAGGCAAGAACAAACTGACGGTCGGCGACGTGCTTGTGGGCGAAGTGTGGCTCGGCAGCGGCCAATCGAACATGGCCATGACCGTGAATCGCTGTCTCAACTACGAAGCCGAACAAAAGGCGGCCGACCTGCCACAACTGCGGATGTTCACCGTGCGCAGCAACGCCACGGACGAACCGCAGGCGGATTGCGTCGGCGAATGGGTCGTCTGCAAGCCCGACACCGTCGGCGGCTTCTCGGCGACGGCATATTTCTTCGGTCGCGAGATTCATAAAGCGCTCGGCCAACCGGTGGGGCTCATCAATTCGTCGGTCGGCGGCACGCCGATCGAATCATGGATTCCGGCCGCCGCTCAGCGTGCCGAACCGAAACTCGCCGCCTTCCTGGCCGCGCACAATCAAGCGTATACGACGTTTGATCCGGTGAAGGCGAAGGCAAGCTACGAGAAACAGGTCGAGAAGTGGAAGGCCGACGTGGCCAAGGCCAAGGCGGCGAAGAAGCCGCTGCCCCGCAAGCCGAACGACCCGATCGAAAACCGCAAGCGCAAAGGCAACGTCGGCGGGTTGTACAACGGCAAGATCGCGCCGCTCGTCGGCTACGCGGTGCGCGGCATGTTGTGGTATCAAGGGGAAGCGAACAGCACGCCCGAAAAGTCTGCGTATTATCAAGTGCAACTGCCGCTCCTAGTCACCGAATGGCGACGGGCCTGGAACCAAGGCGACTTCGCCTTCGCGTGGGTTCAACTCCCCAACTTCGGCGGCAACCGGCCCGGCTGGCTGATCGTTCGCGAGGCTATGGCGAAATCGCTCGCCGTACCGAACACCGGCATGGCCGTGACGACGGACATCGGCGAATCGAAAGATATCCATCCGCGTAACAAGCAAGATGTCGGCAAGCGGCTCGCGCTGTGGGCCTTGGCTAAAGTCTACGCTCGCGACATTGCGTACAGCGGACCGATGTTCAAGTCGGCCACAGCTTCGGGCGACGGACTCGTCGTCACGTTCGATCACGTCGACGGTCTGAAGGCCGGCGGCGAAAGGCTGCTCGGCTTCGAAATCGCCGGCAACGACAAGAAGTGGCATCCCGCCGAAGCCCGCATCGAAGGCGCGACGGTCGTCGCTTCTTCGACGGAGGTGAAGGAACCGACGGCCGTGCGCTACAACTGGCACGAAGAGCCGATCGGGAATCTGACGAACGCCACAGGGCTGCCTGCAGGTCCGTTCCGTTCGCAAGAGTGGGACTAGCTCTTGTTTCCAGGCTCCGCCTGGGACCGAGAGATTACATCGTGCCGCACATTCGCAGGGCCAAGCGTCCGAGAACGAGCGTGCCGAGTACGACGGAGCCGATCGCCGCCAAAAGCACGGCTCCGCTCGCCATATCCAGCGCGTCACGCACGTGCGGATGAATCTCGCCGGTCACGGCTTTGGCCAATCGCTCGATGGCCGTGTTGAGCATCTCGGTCGTCAAAACGATCGTGATGCAGAGCAGCAAGGCGTACCATTCGTAGCGGTCGGCTCCCAGCGCGAAGCCGGCCGTGACGACCGCCGCGGCGACGAATAAATGTGCGAAGAAGCTGCACTCGCTGCGGAACCCGCGCTTGATGCCGCGAAAGGCGCAGTGAAACTTGCGGCCCCAAGTCTGCGGCGGAAGGCAATCTTCGTCGGCCACGGCGCGGCTCCTATTCGAGGCCGTAAACACCCACGGGCGGAATCAACGCGGCCCCGCCCATCGCACTGCGAGCGATGCCCGGCAAGAACCGCGGCTCGACCACGAGCATGCCGGTCACGTTTTCCTTGTACGCGTCGTACAGGAAGTTGAAGCCGACGAGGAACGATTCGCCGACTCGCACCAACGAGAAGCTGTTACCGATGGTGCCGTTGCCGCTGAAGTCGTAGCTGAGCGAAGCCGTGCCGAACCACTTCGGGCCGAAGCGATAACTGGCCGACGTCGTGAGCACTTGGCCGTAGAACGGCGTCAGCGCGCCGGCAAGTTGCGGCCCGCTGTAGGCTCGGTACCCGATATAGAAGCTGCCGTTGGTCGGGCGATTGAGCGTTGCGCCGACGGACACGGTTTGTCCGGCGTTGTCGAAGAAATCGGCCTGTCCGTCGGAGAGCAGCGTGAACCGGTCTCCCAAGTGCCAGCGGAAATCGTAGCGTGCCAACCCGAAGTTTTGGCCGAAGTTGTCCCGATCGGCCCGCGGGAAGAACACGGCTTCGGTATCGAAGACGATCCAGTCGACGATGCGCGGTTTCTGCGGCGAGCCGCGCTTGGTTTGCCAACGTTGTCGCAGGCCCATCCGCACGGCCGTGAGATCGTCGGCCAATTCCGCCGACGGGCTCGTCACATTGCCGGCCAATCCGCTGCGCAAGGCGTAGAACCGGTCGTCGAACTGTCCGGGAATTGCGCCGTTGAAGGTGTTAAACGTCATGCGCCGGCGGAACTGTTCTTGCGCGTCGTCGTTGAGCTGATCGTAGAACGCGAAGTCGGTCAGGTTTTGATTCGCCTCGGCGAAGCTCGCATCAACATCGAACACCACCTTATGCGCCAACCCGTTGAGGTTGAAGAGTTCGCTTTGCACGTCGGGATTCACGCTGAAGAACGGCAGCGCCGCGCACACGCCGGCTTGTCCGTACAACCGATTGAGTTGATCGCCGTCGAGCGCTTCGCCCCAGTGCCCCGCTTGCCCTAAGACGTAAGGCGTGACTTTCGCCGGCCCCAAGTTCAGCGGCATCGCCAGCTCTTGCGACGTCACGAGCCGCTCGCCCGAAACGGTCGCCTCCCACGGCAACATCGTGAACTTCGCTTGGTCCTGCGGATTGCGCGGGTACGACGCCGTGCGCAGCTTCGCATACTCGGCCGACGAATGCTGCGACCACGTCAACCAATCCCAGAGGATGTTGTCGCCGATGCGGTAGTAGTCGAGTCGCGGCAGTTGCTCGGTCTGCGTGAAGAATTGATTCAGCCGTAAGTCGGCCGACAGGGCCCAACTCGTGTTGTCGATGTATTGCTTCAGTTCAAAGCCCGTGCTTTGGTCTTTGAACGTGTCGTATTCGAGTTCGTAGTACTGCTCAAGGAAGTTGCGATCGCTGATCCAGCCGAGTTCGGCGGACAGCTGAATGTTCTCGGGCAACTCCTGACGATGCCGGCCGAACAATCTGTGGCGGAAGTGATGTTCCGGCTCCAGATCGCGGCGATCGCTGCCGAGCACGTCGAGCCCGTCGTCTTGAATGGCCCAAGCGTCGAAGATGCCGCGATGCGTGCCGGGGCCGAAGCCGAGGAAGTTGTCGCCGCTGTACGTATACGTCGTCCCCGCCGCCGGGCCGCGGTCGCTGAAGTAGTCGACGCTGCCGATCCAGTCGTGACCGTCGGGCGGGTTCTGCACGCCGAAAATTTGGTACATGTCCAAATCGGCGCGAATCTGTTGGCCGAAGATGCGGTCGCTATTGATCTTCACGTTCCGCACGTAGAACGACGGGTTCTCCAAGTTCGTGGCCATCCGCGGCCAATAGAACACGGGCACCGGTCCGACAAACAACGTATTGCCGGTGCTCACCGCCAGCCGATCGTGCTGGACCGCCGGTTCGCCGGTCGTCGGATCGATCAGCGGCTGCCGCGTCACCGGATCAATGATCGGCCGCTGGTTGTCCGTGAACGAGAGCGAGCTCGCCTGCAGCCGATAGCGCGGATTCGTCATGCGACTGGTCGTCAGCCGTGCGTTGTCGGCCTGGAAGTTGTTCATGCCGAGTTGCCGCACCACGTCGGCCTTCAGGCGGGCCATGCCGTGGTAGTCGGAAACGGGCGTCGTCACCTCGGCGTTGAGAATCGTGCCGGTGCGCTGATTGACGTTGTAGAACATCCGCTCGGCATAGATCACGCGGTCTCCCTCGCGGAACACAATGTTCCCTTCGAGGTAGAGTTCCATCGGACGCTCGACTTCTTGTGCGCGAGCGCCGGAAAGATCCGGCTCCTGCATACCGGTCGTCCAGATGACCATGCGATCGGTCGAAATATCGAGTTGTCCGAAGCCGTCGAGGCCGTCGATGATCAGGTTCACACCGGGCGAAATGACGCCGACCCATTCCTGCGGATTGTTCGGGTTCGGAATCCACTTCACTTGCACCTTCACGCTTGAGCGCGAGAAGGCCCGCAACCGACGGCCGACCGGCTGCATTGGCCCGGCGGCGACCGGACCGGCGGGATTCGTGTTCGTCGGCGGCGCTACGTTACCCGGCTGAACCGGAACTCCCGGCTGCATCACGGCGTACGGCTGCGGATTCGACGGCATTTCGACGACGGGCGGCGTCGCGAATTGACCGGGCAAACCCATTTGTCCGGCGACGGGGCCGGCCGGCGTGGTGAATTGTACTTGCCGTACGGCGGGCGCAAGCCGGGCATCACGTCTGGCCTGAGCGTTGACGAACACTTGCGGCAACGTCGTCGGCTCGCCTTGGGGCGGCGGCGTGCGTGTTTGCGGTTCGACTTCGGACATAAACTCGCCGAACCACGAGCGGTCGCGCAGTTGGTAACTGCCGCCGCTGCGAGCGTCGGCGATGCGAACGTCTCCTTCGAGGTACGCGATTACGGTGACGCCGGATTGTGGCGACTCCGGCAGGTTCGCCAGCGCCGCGGAACGATATTGATCCGCATTGCGCGACACCCAGAGCACCGCCTGTTGCGCTTCGGCGGCGGCGGCCCCTTGCTGCACGTAGCATCGTCCGCGCAAGACCCAGATGTCGTAAATGCCTCGCTTCCAGCACCAAGCTTCGTCGCCGCCGAAGAGCACCGCCTCGTTTGCGGCGGGCTGCGGCATTCTGAACTCCGACGCCTGCGGCGGCGCGACGCTTTGCGCCGTCGCACTATTCGCAGCGACGATGAACCCGACCAACACGGACACCGTGACGATCGCAGAGCGCGCACCGCCACACGGTTCGCAGCGCAGCGAACTTGCGGAGCAGTCCATGCTCGCAGTCGGCGATGTGCAACGGGTGTCCTTCGACGTGAGACCGATCATGCGCCGCGAAGGTGTGCAGCGGCGCGGGACGAGCGGTCGTAAGGCGAAACGAGCGAAGTGGTTAAGGGAGGTGACGCCGTCGGCAAAAAACGGCGGCGGATTATAGGTGCGGCCCTGTTTCGCAGCAAGGCAGCTTCCGCACCGCAAACGCTTCGCTAAGTCGATAAACGAACATGGGTTACGGCGCGGCCGTTCGCGCCGCCGGCAATGCCGCGAGGGGCGAACGGACTAACCGAACAGAAGTCGCCAGCCGGTCCAAAAGGCAAAGAAGCCGAAGAAGATCGTCGACCACGCGAGCATCAGAGCGCGAAACCCGTTCATCCGAATGGCCGCCGGCAACTTGAAGTAGTTCAGGTAAAGGAGCAAGGCGGAGTAAATGAACATGACTGCGCCGTTCATCGACGCCGTGAGTTTGAAGAAGCCGACTTTGTTGCGCGACAGCCCCGGCCAAATCTGCTCTCCCACGGTCACTACGCCGATCGCGGCGAGGATCGTTCCCCAGAGAAACACGTAATAAAGCCGGCTCTCGCTCCAAGCTTTGTTCTCACGGAGCCAGTTGACCTTCACGACGTCGGTCGAAATCCGACTGGCCGCGTCCAGTACGCCGATCTCGGTCGTGAAGAGGATCGCCGCCCCCATGATCAAAAACGGCGCGGAACGTGCCGCCAAGGTCGTGCTCGACCGCTTGGGCTTCGCCGTACAGGAACGACATGTCTTTGTCGTAGGCCGCGGCCCCCGGCTTCAGCGCCCCTTCGGGCGTGTAGAAGATGCTGTAACTGATCATCGCCAGCACGAACAAGCAGAGTAAGCAGGTGCAAAAAAATGAGAGAAAATGTTCGACGTTCGCCGCTCGCCACCAAGTCCGCCAGCGTGCCAGATTGGCTTCCGTCAGCGGGAAGCAATACCCGACTTCGGAGACCACCTCCTCTTTGCCGGTGATGGGGCTCGTCATCCGGCCAATGTATTGGCCCATGCCGTACCCCTTCTCTTTCACGTAGTTGCTCTGCCCCAAGTTCATGGTGCCTCCGGCGCCCGCGAAGGCGATGGCGCCGAGCAACAAAGCCGGATCAATTCCCGCACTCGCCGACGGCATTTGCAGACCGCGGATGCCGTCCCACAGAGCAACGAACGCATCGGGCCGAATCAGCCGGAAGCCGAGAATCACGACGACAATCAGGATGAACGACACGAGAATCAGTTGAATGCGTTCGACCGTTTCATAGATCACCGGCCCGGCGGTCGAGCGCGATGCCGCAGAGCAAGAGCGTCGCGACGGTGATGCTCGTGATATATGGGGCGTCGATCGAACCGTCGGCGGCGGGCGTCGGCGACCAGACGAGCCAACTGATCATTTCGGAAGTGCCGAGCGCCAGGCGGGAATCATCCAGGGGACGATGTTCAAAAACAAAAACAGCCCGGCCCAATGCTTGCTCAACCGTGCGAAGCCGGTGATCGCGCTTTCTCCCGTGGCCAGCACCAACGGGTGATTTCCATATTGAGGAAATACTGCGTGATCACGCCGACCAAGCACGCCCAGATGAACGTGAACCCGATCTTGTACGTGATGTACGGCCAGAAGACGAACTCGCCGCTTCCCAGAGCCAACCCGGCGAGCATAATGCTCGGCCCGATCATGCGCCGCAGCGGCACCGGTTCGGGCAAATCGCGCACGCGCAACGGCGGCAACGCGCCTTGAGGAAACGACGCGACGGCGCCTTCATCCGATCGGACTTCGCTGGACATCAATAGCTCGGGGCGGGCGTGGGACGGCGATGGCTTTGAAGCACCGTAATCTACACGACCGCGCGGCCGAAAGCTTTCTTTTCCCGCAGCCCGCGGCGACTTTTCTAAGTCACGCGCACAGGGTCACGGTCCGTCGAGACGCCACAGTCGAACACATCAATCGGCATCGGAATTCGAAACCTTCGCATCGGCAAGGTTTCGCCGCAGTTGCCTCGTGACGGAGAGCAGACAACCCCACCACAGCCCCATGATTAAGAGAACTTGGAATCGCTCTTCGAAACCTTGTGGCGGATTAGGAAACCACAAGGGTTCGAACACCATGCCGATCAACATCACGACGGATATCGCTCCGCCGACGATATAAAACGTCATCAGCAAACCGAGGACGGCAAGGCGAAGCCATCTCATGTCGCAGTTCTACTGCACCCGATGCACGATCTGCCCCATGTCCAACTTCTGTTGCCACTTGAGGATGTTCGCCTTCCGCTTGAGCGGCGGGTCTTGCGGGGCGTAGGAAATCGCCAGCCCGGTGATCCGCGTCAGCGTCCAGTAGGCGACCAGTCGGAAGTCGAGATCTTCGTGATCGAGTCTTTCGACCAAGTATTTGGCCATCCCGCCGCGAAGTTGCTCGTCGTCGTAGCTCCACAGCATCCGATATAACTCGGCTCCCTTTGCCGGGCCGTGTTGTTTGATCATCGCCGCGCAAACTGACTCGGCGTAGAACGCCCCCCAATCGAGCGCCTTCCGTTAGATACCCCAGGTAGCGATCCCACGTGACGTAGCGCTGCGCCGGGTCGACGAGGATCGGCATGAAGTCGTCAAACGAACCGAGTTGGGCCAGGCAGCGCAGGGCCAGTTGCTGGTTTTCGCTACGGCGATCCTCCACGGTTTCTTCCAGCGCCACCTTCACGGCCTTGCCGCCGCGCAACGCCGACTCGATGTAGTCGGCCGCTTGCTTCTCCAAAAGATCGCGCTCGTCAACCGTCATCCACGCCGGAGGCAACCCGCCGGCCAGCGGCGCAAGATCGGCCGAGTCGGTCAGCACCCATTGGCCCGGGCCTTTGAGCGACTGCTGATCGGTCGGACGAGCCGACCAACCGACATCGCCGCTTTTGACGGTGACGACCAAGGCCCACGGCAACGGACCGCCGGCCGGATCGGTACCGACATAACGGCGGAACACATGCTCCAGCGCGACCTCCGCACCGCCGCCGAGCGTGAGCATCACTTGCTTCATGCCGTCTTCCAGCAGCAGCTTGCCGTTGGGCCCGCCGACGGTGAACAACATCAGCCGCCCGCGCAAGATCCGCAGTCCGGGCGTGCCGGTCGCGTCGACCGGCAGCAACTCCACGGCCGTTCCGCCAAGCAAGTCGTACGTGAGCCCGTTGGTCAGCGAAACTTGCGGCCGATAACCGGGCAACGCCAACAACCGATCGCCGACAACGACGACGTCGCGCGGCTGCACGCGGACCCAACCCTGCTGCGGGTTGTACCGCAACAAAACTTGCGACAAATCGGAACTCACGCGCCCGACCTGTTCGATCTTGGCCGGAGCGCCGCTCACGGCAGGCGTTACGGCGACGGCGGGCGAGCCGCTTGCCGTCGTTGCGGGCATCGGCGCAGGCGGAGTTGTGGAAGTCGGCGCCGGAGGAGCGGTCGCAGGCATCACGCTATTCGGCACCGGAGGTACAGGGGCGACCGTCGAAGCCGGCGGAGCGACGGCGGCCGTGGTCAGCGCCGAAGCCGGCTGACGCAATCCGGCCGCAGCGTCTGCCGCCGTGGTCGATGAAGCCGGCATGGTCGCCGCCGGAGCGGCAGGCGCGGGAACCGTGGTCGCGGCCGGAGCTACCGGCGTTGCGTTCGCTGCTGCGGGCAACACGCTGCCCGTCGGCGTGCTCGCGAGCGGGACCGTCGCCCCGGGCAATGTCGACGACGGCACGGCGACCGCGGGGCTCGGCGTTCCCTTCGTCGGCACTTCTACGATCTCGTCGGGAACCTTCGATGGGAACACGGCCGCTTGCCAAGGTCGCATAAACTCCGGCAAATTTTCATACGGCACCATGCCGAGTACGCCGATCGTTCCGGCGATGAACACCGCTGCAATCGCCAGCGCAAGGAAGAAATAGTTGCGTCCCGCCGCCACCGGTTCGGCTTCTTCCGACTGGCGCAGATAGTCGGGCACTTCCGATTTGCGGCGCGGCTCCGTCGGCACGGCCGACGCCACTGCCGCAGGTCGCGCAACGGCGGGCGTCGGAGTCGCCGGGCCCACCGGTTCGGCTCGCAGCGCAGCCGGTTGCGGCTCGTGCAACAGCTTGTACATCCGCTGCCGCGTGCTTGGCTCAATCTCGGCCGGCTTGACCAGCACGAGCGAAAGAATTTCATGGCACGCCGCGACCTCGGCCATATGCACGTCCGAAGTCATGCACACGTTCTCAAAGTCGCGCACGCCGTCGTCGGAAAGGCCGTAGTCGAGATATTCGGCCACCGTGTTCGGGTCGAGCCCCAACCCTTTGCCAAGCACCTCCGGCGCGCTGATCCGCATCCGCTTGGTGATTTCGCGAATATGATGCACGAGCGTCGAAACGTTCTCGCTCTCGGCGATCTTCGCTTCGACCGCCTTAGCGTCCCCCGGCTCAAGAATGTTGTCGAGATACGCCAACAAAACGCGCAACGTGAGACGCATGAACGCACCTTCGCAAAAAGACAAAACCCGCAACACGCAGCCGAATGCAACGTGCTACGGGTATTAGTGCGGGATCGACGCGGCGGCCGTACAAGAAACTTACGATTTCGCGTAAGTCGTTGTGCGGATTCAATCTAGAGCTTCAGCGAACTACTTCGCCGAGAGCTCAAAATCCCCTTCCAAGTCGCGCCAAGTCGCGTGAATGTGGTTGGCCGGCGTGCCCGCGGCGTCCGGTTGCACGTTCACAAACTCCACCAAGAACTTCGGGCCTTGCACGCGGTAGTAGTGTCCGATGCCCGGCTTGTTCGCACCGGCCCAGGCGAAATACACCTTGTCGATGCCGGCGTCTTCGATCGCCTGAATGTGCTTGGCCGCGGCGTCGGCGGGCAGGTTGTTTAAGTACGTGCCGATCAGGGCTCGCAACGTCTTCACTTGCTCCGGCTTCAGATCCTTGGCGGCGATCCCTTCCGGCGCGGTTTGCGGCGGCTGCACTTCGCCGGCGGCCCGCACGTCTTTCGGCGCTTCCGCCGCAATGACGGCCGTCTTCCGCTGAGCATCGTCCAAGCTCGCCAAAAGTTCAAACGCCAAATCTTCCTCACCGTGCAGCACGCCCGTCCCCTTCTCCGGGCCGTTGCCAATGTGTTCATGCACGGTCGCCGGATTGGCACCGAACATGTTGGGCGTGAACGACGCGAGCGTACCGTCGACCACGACGAAGTTCAGCGACATATGGTGCCCTTCGATGCTCAAGCCCCAGGTGCCTTCGCCGGCCGGCTTGCCGAACACGGTCCAGTAGTAACGCTCCGGATCGCGGATCGGTCCGCCCACGCGCAACTTTTCCAACTCGCGCAGCATGCTCTCGAGGCTCATGATCGTCGTGGCCTTCTTATAGCCCGTCTCGCTCAAGCAAGCCTTCAAAAGCCCGAGCGCGGCTTGCCGCTGCGAGTCGGTCATGTTCTTGAACTGCAGGCCTTTGCGTTCGGCCAGCGGAATGAAGTGCCACTTCACGCGCGAAGGATCGTCGTACCCGAGCACGGCGGTCTTTGTTTGCTCGGCGTCGAGCGTGGCGAGGAAGGCTTGCGCGGAGACCGACATGTCGTTGCCGGAGCCGCGCCACAAGACGAGCGCCGCCGCGGCGGAAGACACGAACAACAACGCGGCAAAACCGACGACGAGCAAGCGACGCAACATGGCAAAATCCTCAAGGCAGGTCAGTGCGGAAGGGCTTCTATTAAAATCGGCGGCGCGGCCGAAAACTAGGGCCTCGCCGGCAGTTCAACAATTACGCATGAATCGCATCCAAGCGTCACGCAGACCGGTAACGCCAAATCGACGTAAGTCTCCCACGCGTTCGACGACTTGCGGCAACGTGTTCGGACCAGTGCACACGGGGCGCTGCGCACTTCTTCCGGCCGTTAGTGCGCACCCTTGTTGGTAAGCGCTCCGACGCGCACTAACCCATCGATTTTGCGCACTCTTTCACCCGCCGCGCACATCCGCGCATCGACGTAAGTCTCGATTCGTTGGCGCGACTTACGTCGCTCAACCTCCCCCAAAGGCAAAGACGACCGCAGACGAACGAGAGTGCCGGCGCATACCGGCCGGTATTGCCTCCTCACAGGCGCTCGAATCATACTGGCCCCTTTCCCGCATACCGCGTCCAAATTGACCCCGTATTATCTCCGACGCGCCGGAGGTTCGGCAAATCAACTTTCGGCCGGCCGAAACTTCGCTTGACGGCGCCGTGTTGCGTCGGTGCGATGCAAACTCCGCTCATACATCGCCGCACGCTCGGCGATCGGCAATTCTCGAAGAGTCGACGATGATCTTCTGGCTCAGCTCGCGTTTCTTTTTCCCCTGGCCGCGATGTCCGCAGTCGCGATGTTCTTCTACGGCGCATGGTTCCTCTGGATCGGCGCCTGGAACGGGCCGCGATTGCATCTCAATCTGTTCCTCGCTTGGGTTCCCTACTTCTGCGCACTGGCGGCGATTCGCGTGAATCAACGGCGACCTCACGGCATCTGGCCGCAGCGTCTGTTACTATTAATCTGGCTCGTCTTCTTTCCCAACGCGCCGTACTTGGTTACCGACTGGCGCTACCTGCCGATGTGGACCGACCATCTCTGGTACGCGCTGCTGACGATGACGACCTTCACGCTCGCCGGTCTGCTCTTGGCCGTCGTCTCGTTATATCTCGTGCACACGCTCGTCGCCTTGCGCACGACGCACGGCCGTGCGAAGCTTGTGGTCGCCGCGGCCGTCGGTCTCAGCGGGGTCGGCGTGTATCTCGGCCGTTTCCTCCGGCTGAACACGTGGGATCTCGTGGCCGATCCTCGCAAGGTTTGGGGCGACGTGCGACAGGCGTTCGCCGAGCATCAAAGCCATCTCGGCCCCGTCGGCTTCACGATTTTCTTCACGTTGATGCTCGCCGCTCTTTATTGGGCGGTGCTCCAACTCCGGCATGCCCACTGGTCGCGCGAGGAAGTCCGCGTTTGGGAACCGCCGCTTCGTACTCCGCCCGCCGACGAATTCTCGCGGCGGTCAGTACGGCGCGTCCCGCGCCGGCTTTCGCCGCCGCCGCTGATCTGCGAAAATGGGCCGGATTCGGCAAGTATCCAGCGATTGATTTCTGAGCGGCAACTTATGACGGACGACGCGGCCCTTCGGCAGTGGCTCGCCAAGTGTTCGGTGGACATCGACGTCGCCCTGGCGCAGGCAAACGAACCATGCTCGAGACGCGGCAGGTCGAACTCCTCGCCGCCATCGAGCGTACGCGCAGCATTAGCGCCGCCGCGCGAAGCCTCGGGATTTCTTATCGTCACGCGTGGCTCTTGGTTCAAGAGGTCAATACGGCGGCCGGGCGCACGCTCGTCGAATCGGCGGTCGGCGGCAAGCGCGGCGGCGGCGCCGGGCTCACCGACTACGGCCGTGCCGCGCTGCGGCTCTTCGATCAGGTGCAAACTTCGGTACGTTCGGCGGCCGTCGCCGCGCTGCCGCAAGCCCTCGGGCTCCCGGCCGAACCGGCGCAATGCGTCCGGTTGCTGGCCGCCGCAAGTTTGCAAGACGCCGTCGGCGAACTGCTGGCTGACTTCACCTTGCATAAGCCCGAGATACGCGTGAGGGCCGTGTTCGGGTCGTCGAACGAACTGGCCGAACACGTCGCCGGCGGTTCTCCGGCCGATTTATTTCTCACGGCCGATCCGGAGTCGCTCCGTTCGCTCGAAGCTCGCGGTTGGGTCGTCGGCCGGCCGCGAACAATTGGCGCCAACGGGCTCGCGCTCGTCGTGCGCGACGATCTCGGCGACGCACCGCGCAACTGGCGAGAGTGGAAAGATCGCGCCGGCGAACCCACGGCGCTGGCGGAACCGTCGTCGCCGCTCGGCGGCTATACGAAGGCCTGGCTCGAACCGGTCGGCATCTACGAACAGTTGCAAGCGGCACAATTGCCCGCCGACAACGCGCGGGCCGTCACTTCGCTGCTGCAATCCGGTCGAGCCCGCGTCGGAGTGGTCTTCGCATCGGAAGTTCGCCGCTTGTCGAACTTTCGGATCGCCGCCACCTGTTCGGCCGAGAAACTTTCCATGTCGTACGTCGCGGCCGTGCTCAATCGCGGCAGCCGACCGACCGAAGCCGCCGAGTTCTTGAAATTCATCATCGGCCCGCAAGGCCGCCGAGCCCTACGCCGCGCGGGCATCGATGCGCGGGGGAAATGAAACAGCCGGCAACGTCGGTACGCAAACGCCTCTCCCGCCGGGAAATGTCCGCAGCACCGTTGCGGGCCGCTTCGAACTTTCGCCGGCGACAGAAGGCCTTCGCTTACCGTTCCGCGGTCACGCGGTAATTGCCCAACGTTTGATCCAGCGTGCGGCCGTCGGGCGTGATGGCGCCGGCCAACGACGCTTGTACGCCGTCCGAACGTACGCGGATCAACACAATCACGCGGTTGTAGCGGGTGCCGTCGCGCATATAGAGCGACGGCGGCGTGATGATCGTCTTTGATACGGCCGTGCATTCCGGACCAAGGCCCAAAGCGACGAGCCGTTCATTCGTCGGCTTTCCTTCGGGAAACACGGTGTTGTAGATGATCGAGCCGCTGGCCGAGTTGGGATCGCTCGGGCCGACGTTGTGCAGTTCGTTGACGACCGCGACCTGCAGATTCGTCGACGACGTCGGTCCCATGTCGCGAGCATACAGCCCGCTATTGCCGGGCTTGTTCTGAGATTCGTCGTGATCCATGACCTGCATCACGGTCGCTCCGTTGAGCGGATTCCCCAACAGTCCGACCAGGCTCTTGCGCTCATCCGACGTGAGCGTACTCATCGTCAATAAGTTTTGACCGCTCGTCGCGGCGGTGAGCGTGGAGTCGAGCCCTTGTGCGCCGCCGCCGGAACCATAGAGGCCTGTCGGCGTGCCGCCCGAGCCGGTCGTCGTCAGCAGAGAATCGAAACGATGCGGCCATCGTGCTTGCGTGGTGTGGAACGATAGTAGGTTCTGCGTCGTTTCTTGCAGGGCCGTCGAACCGGCGGCATGCGTCGACATCGTGCGCATGAATGCTAACCGCGGCATCAGCATGCCGGCGAGCACCGCCAGAATGGCGATGATCACGGTGAGCTCGATGAGCGTCATCGCGCGGCGACGTTTGGAATGGGAAGCGAAGACGGAACACGACACGACGCGGCGGCAGGTCATGGCAAAGTCCTTTCGGCGAATCTCGGCGAATAAAATCGTTATATACGTTTGGATATAGCGACTAGTTTTGTCGCCGCGGCGAAGGAGCATGTCAAGCAAGCGACGGAAAACCGCGAAGCGGATTCACGCCCCAGGTCTCAAGCGCGCCACTTGGACGATGTAACAGGCTCCTGCGAGACCAGTTCGCCGGCATGCCGCCGCCGCCCGGCTCACGAACTTGCCCGGTAGCGCCGAGGGCGCGCCGAACGCGGGCTTGCCGGGCGGGCGAACCCAAAACCAGCAGAAATGCGACGATTCTGCACGGCCAGGAACTTCTACGGACGTCGATGCGTCTGAGGTTTCGGCTCGTACTGCGCCGGGTTTCTCGTGCGCTCGGGCTGCTGCAATTGACGCTTCGCAGCCGTCGGCATGAAGATGTCAGTCGGCGGGCGTCGCAGACTTCGGTCAGCAAGCTACAAGGAGTCGATACGATGACGAGCCAACATGCGGCGTCGATGCCGTTCCGTCGAATCATCTCGCCCGTCGCGGCGGCGACCGCCGTAACGTGCGGGCTTCTCCTCGGACGCCCCGCACCGGCCGAGAATCCCGCTCCGCAGCAAACCTCGGCTCCCCTCGCACCGCGACAAACGATTGCAGCGCCGCAGACCACGGAGGCGCCGCAACCGCTGCCCGTCTCGACCTCAACCCTCGGCGCCAAGTCGGCCGAAGAAGAGTGGGCTGACTTTCAGCAGCGTCGACAGAACGAAGCCCGAGCCAAGATTCCGGAGTGGCGCAAGAAGTATGCCTATCAGTCGGTAGCCGGTCGCCTTACGTATGAAGCGCCGCATCGTCAAGGCGTGGCGCCGCCGCTAAGTGAGACCAGCCGCAAAGCGCTCGCCGCCGAAGATGATCCGCAGTCGGACGATTCACGATTCAATCAATGGGCCAACGTGTACGGTGCGACGCGTTCCGAATCGCTCCGCCTGCTGCACGAAGAAAAAGTCGATCAATTCGTCGAGCGCCACGGATTCGGAATCTCGCGCATGCCGCGCGTCGGTCCGGAGTCGCTGGAGTCGGGCGGTTCGGAGTCCGTCGCACCGGAGTCGTATCCGGAACTTTCCGCGGTCGAAGGTTCAGTCGGCCCCGTCGCGCTGCCGGTCATCCAAATCCCTCGACGTGAAGGCGTCCGCGGCACGATGCCGGGCGACGATCTTCGTCCCGAATTCCGCGGCGCGGCTAACCCTTGGTTGCTGCCGCCTCGTGATCAAGCGCTCGGCTTTCACGCCATGGCCCGCCTCAACTTTCTTTCACCCGCGCGTTTCGGCCACGTCAAGAACGTCGATAAAGTCGCCGGCTTCGAGCCGCACGCGTTCACGCACCTGCCGTACGGCCCGACCGATCTCGCGCAGGCCGACAAGCAGCAGAGCCGCGAGACGATGTGGAAGATCGGCCGGCTGGAACTCGTGAGCCTGCTCAAGCACGAGACGCCGCGCGTCTATCTCTCCGAGCATTTGCCGAAGATGGACGAACTCAGCTCGGCCAAGACGCGCCGAGCTGAACACCTTTGAGAAGTCGGCCTTGGCAAAACTCGCGGCCGGCGAAGAACTGGAAAGCCTCGCCACGCCGAATCACATCACCATGCTCGGCGCAGTTCGCGCCGCCAAAGCCTGCACGCAATGCCACGACGTCCCGCACGGCACCCTGCTCGGAGCGTTTAGTTACGACCTTCGCCGCAACCCGCCGATTGCGGTGCCGAAAAGTTTGATCGAACAATAAACGTTCGCAGTCGTCGCGATTCTCGGACGGTCGCTTGAGACATCTTCTCTGCAGACATCTGCATTCAGATTCTCGGCCGAGCGGCTGCGAGAATTCCTCGCGCCATTTTGTTGCAGGTCCTGAAACGCCGCTCAAAATCGAAGCAGGCGCCCGGCTGCGCCTGCGGAGATCGCGTCATGGCCAAATTGCTGCAAAGGCTTGCTGATTTCGCACGTCGACATTGGATTGCCTCCGGCTTCGCATTCTTGTGCTTTAGCGCCGCCGGCGCAAGGCTAACGCTTGCTTGGTTGCGCTATCTTGAAATGCGCCCTCGAGTGGAAGCATGGCGAAAGGAGTATGCGTATCAATCGCTCGCAGATCGCCTGGATTACGAACGGAGCTATCGCAACGCCGATGCTCCGGCATTGAGCAAAGCGAGCCAAGACGTGCTCGTGAACGAAGAAGAGCGAGAAGACTGGGCATTCAACACAGTGCGGGCGCAGTCGCTAAGGCTATTGCATGAAGAAAGCGTCTTTATGTTCGTTTCGCGCGAGGGAAACGGCTTCCAACGCATGCCTCCGATCGGCCCTGCTTACGTCGAACCGTGGGGTTCCCAAGATCCCGTTCTGCCGGCTCGCGTCTTCGACGTGACATCGACGGGCGATAGTTCGTCGACGCAGTCTCTTCCTCTACCTGACGATCGCGCGAAAGACGAGGCGAATGCGCCGAACCCGAATGCCCGCGACTCGTCATTACCGTCGGCAAGACAGGCGAACGAACTGCACGCTTTTGCGCGTGCCCGATTTCTCGACCCCAGCCTGTTCGGACACGTCGCCGGCGAGCGGCGTTCGGCTGGATTCGTTCCGCACTCCTTCACCTGGCGCTTCGATCCCTCGCACGTCGTGCCGTTTGTTTGGAAGATGACTCGTTTAGAATTGGTAAGCCTACTGAAGCATTCAGAACCGCGCGTTTACCTCTCGCAATACCTACCGCGGATGCAAGAACTTTCTTCGGCCAAGACACGTTCTCTCGATACGTTCGAAGCTTCCGCGCTCGAACGACTCCGCAACGGCGAAGAACTGGAGACGGCCGCCACGCCGAACCGCATAGCGATGCTCGGAGCGGTTCGCGCCAGTAACACGTGCCTAAAGTGCCACAGCTTGCCGCGAGGAACGCTGTTGGGTGCGTTTTCGTACGAGTTGCGGCGCGATCCGCCGTTGAAAATCCGAACGCCGTCACAATCGGCAGCCATGCAGTAGACGGCTTAGGTCTGCGCCGCATGGCACCATAACTTCAACTTTGCGGCGGAGGGGCGTCGCGTTCGCTCGGATTCGAGCGAACGCCGCCTACGGGGCGTCTTCCAGGTACGTGTACCCGTGCAGACCTTCTTCGTAGAAGCGAAGGAGCTTGCCGCATTCTTGAAAGTCGAGCCGGTTTTCGCGGACGGCCGCTTCCACGTCGGTGCGCATCTTTTTGATCAGCGCGTTCACGTCGAACTCGACGTACTCCAACGCTTCCTTGACCGTATCCCCCTTGATCAGCGTTTCCAGCACCACCTCGCCGTTCTCGCTCAGGCCGACGTGTACGGCGTTGGTGTCGCCGAACAGGTTGTGCATGTCGCCCAAGATTTCTTGGTACGCGCCGAGCAGAAACGCCCCAAGGTAATACGGCTCGCCGTTGAACTTATGCAACGGCAGCGTGCGCTTCACGTCGCGACGATCAATGAATTGATCGATCTTGCCGTCCGAGTCGCAGGTGATGTCGCCGAGCACGGCGTTCGAGGTCGGCTGCTCGCCCAAGCGATGAATCGGCATCACCGGGAAGAGTTGCTTGATCGCCCAGCTATCGGGCATCGATTGAAACAGCGAGAAATTGCAGAAGTACGTGTCGCTCAAGAGCGCGTCGAGCCCTTGCAGGTCTTCCGGCACGAATTCCAGTTGCTTTGCCAGCCGCTGAATTTTGCGGCAGATCGCCCAGAACAAGTTCTCGGCCAAGCTGCGCTGATCAATCGGCAAGTAGCCGGTCGTAAACAGGTTCATCGCCAATTCGAGCGCCTGCTGCGCATCGTGATAGGCTTCGAGTACGTTGCGCACGGTGAGATTGCGATACGTGTCGTGCAGGTCGATGATCGGCTGTTCCATGTCGGGCGGAAGCTCGACCGGCACGTCCGTTTCGCCGAGCCCGCTGACGCCGAGCACGTTGAAAATCAGCGCACTGTGATACGCCACCACGGCCCGGCCGCTCTCGCTGACGATCGTCGGGTGCGGTACGCCCGCGTCGTCGCACAGGCTCTGCACGTGGTACACGACGTCGTTGGCGTATTCTTGCAGCGTGTAGTTAGTGCTCGATTCGAAGTTGGTCTGCGAGCCGTCGTAGTCGACGCCGAGGCCGCCGCCGACGTCGATATATTCCAAGCCTGCGCCGCGGCGGTGCAATTCCACATACACGCGGGCCGCCTCGTTGAGCACCTGCTTGATGTGGCGGATGTTCGGAATCTGGCTGCCGAGGTGGAAGTGCAAGAGCTTGAAGCAGTCTTGCATGCCCTGCTGTTTGAGTTCGTCGAGCGCGCGGAGAATTTCCGTGACCGTGAGCCCGAACTTCGAACGATAACCGCCGGAGCCTTGCCAACGGCCGGTGCTCTTGGCCGCGAGCTTCACGCGCATGCCGAATTGCGGGCGGACGCCCACCTTCTGCGCGTAGTGCATGATCAGCTGCAGCTCCGTGTACTTCTCGACGACCGGAATGATCTTCCGCCCGATCTTCTGCGCGAGCATCGCCATCTCGATGAACTCGGCGTCTTTGAAACCGTTACAGATGATCGGCGTGTCGTTGCCCGCCATCGCCACGACGGCCATCAGCTCGGGCTTGCTGCCGGCTTCAAGTCCGAAGTTGAACGGCTTGCCGAATTCGAGAACTTCTTCGACCACCTGACGTTGCTGGTTCACCTTGATGGGGTAGACGCAGCAATACTTGCCGTTGAACTGGTGTTCCTTGATCGCCCGCTGGAAGGCATCGTGAATTTCGCCGAGGCGGTGCTTGAGCACGTCGCCGAAGCGCAAGAGAATCGGCAAGTCGATGCCGCGGAGTTGCAGGTTGTCGACCAATTCCTTCAGGTCGATGTACCGCGACGGATCCTTCGTCGGATGGATGAGGAGATTGCCCGAACGACCGACGGAAAAGTAACCCGCGCCCCAGCGGCCGACGTCGTAGAGTTCGGCGGCGTCGCCGGGCGACCACGGCGAAGCTTGTTGTTCGAGCATGGAAGGACGATTCTCCGACCGCGGCGGCTAAGAACGTAACGTCTAAGACGTCGATGCCGAGCATCGACAATCCCACCAATCTTATCCAACTTTCGCCGGCGGTCGACGGCCGGCGACCGACCGGAAGGAAAAAAATCGTGACGACGCGTCTGAGCTGGATTGCAAGCCCCGCCATCGCATGCCGGCATGCCGCCGAGTGGCTGGCTGCGGGCGGCGTGCCCGCGGCGGCGACGACGGCGGAACTGCTGACCGCAAAGTTTGCCGAGCCCGCCGCGGCGCTGGCGGCATTTCTCGACGACCGCCAAATCCCGCGGCGGGAGTTCTTCGATCACCTCACGCCTGCCGGCTGCGACGACGTCGGCATGCGGCATGCGGCTCACACGGCGCTCACAAAATCGGTCGGTCGCGCACGGGCCGAGCCGCTCGTGGAGACGCTCGTCGGGTTACTGGCCGATTGCGAGCAGGCGTACTTTGCGGCATTTCCGAATTTGCGCTCGGAGCTGGAACTCCGTTACGGCCCGCTGCGCAAACTTTGGGAAACTGCGCGGGCCGGGCCTGATCGCAGCCGTCGGGCGCGCAGACCGATCGCCGGCTCGTACCCGAAGCGGCGCGCGTGGCGGCGGTGTTGCCGCTTGGCACGGGGCGGCGGTTGGTCCGCGGCAGCTTCCAACACCGTGGTCTTCGAAATGGTGCTGGCCGATCCGATCGCCGGCTTGCCGGAAACCGTCCGGCTCGGCTGGCTCGTCAGTCAGTTGAACTTCGACCTGCCCGACTTCAGCGAACTCCTCGCACCCGGCACGGCTCGCGTGGTGGCCGCGTGCGCGATGCTCCCCGTGGTGCTGGAAGCGGCGGCCGATTTAGAAATGCTGCGGCTCGACGAGGATGGACACTTGCTTGCGACCGCGGCCGAGGCATGGCTGCCGAGCGCGCTGAAGTCGGCCGACGTCATACTTTCGCCGGCGCGACTCGCCGCGCTGCGCGGCTGGCGAGAAACTTCGCGACGCAACGACGCTCCTTGGGGAGTGAAGCTCAAGGCGCTGGAGCGATTGCTATCGGAAGCGGAGTGAGCGCAGAGCTCGTATTGCTCCCGGTTGAGCCGGTCGTGTCACACGCCGCCCCGACAGCGATCTGGGGCTACCATCAGCTCCGATTTCGCTTGCTCACTCGGTGCGATCAACGGCAAAATAGAGGCGGCATTTTTTGAGGCCTTCCAGCAAAATATTTGGCATCGCTGCTTGGGCGTCGCATCATCCGCCCTGACACGAATGTTTTTTCGTCAAGACACGCGCATCTCAATCTTCTCTACGGAACTCATACAAGGGACGAGAGTAACTCTGCATTTCTACGAATGCACTTGGCCTCGCACAATTCCAGAAGGATTGATCGTCGGTGAAATCGAAGTGAGTTCGCACGCGTTCTATTGCAGGGTAAAAGAACGTTTTTTTGGTTTGGAGTTAAGGGAATTCTATAACTCACTCTTAACTCTTGGTCATTCTCCACAAAACGTTGCTCGGCTGGCAGGAACCGAGACGGCGGAGCTTCTTGTCGAAAATTGCAACGGCAACTACGTCGTTCAAGGAACCTGCGCGTTACCGTTTCGACTTTGGCCGTCAGAGCGCATTGAAGCTCTGACCGCGGAGCCGTACTGCGTTAACCAAGCATTTGAAACGCGATGGGCAATCTGCATCGACCAACTCACCGTTTCCAAAGTCGCACAACAAGTCGATGAAATCTTGCAGTGCATTGAAAGTCGGGATTTCGACGGTTCTTCTTAGCGAATTCCGAAATCGCTAGTTCAAAACGGCATCAGTTCCCAACCCATCGCGCGGTCGAGCAGCCAGCCGAGTCCGCAGAGGCCGACAAGCGCCGAGGTCGTCAATTGCACGACGCGGCCGCAGCGCAGCCGCCGCAGGCCGGCGAACAGCGGAAAGATCGCCGCGACGATCAATAGTTGCCCCGCTTCGACGCCGACGTTGAACGCCACGAGCGAACGCACCAAACCTTCGGTCGGCAGACCGAGTTCGCCGAGCACGCCGGCGAAGCCGAAGCCGTGAATCAGGCCGAAGACGAACGTCAGCATCCAGCGGCGTCGGCCGGCCGGATCGCCGGGGCGAATCCAAAAGTTCTCGACGGCCGTGTAAACGATCGTGGCTGCGATGGCAATTTCGACCCATTCGCGATCGACCCGCAACACTTCCAGCGTGGCGAGCATCAGCGTGATCGTGTGCGCCACGGTGAACGACGTGACGATCTTCACCAAATCGCCGAAGCGACTGACGATGACGAGCGCCAGCAAGAACAAGATGTGGTCAAACCCCAAAAAGATGTGCTCGATGCCGAGCCAAAAAAACAACCGCATGTTGGCCCAGACGGAACCCGAACGACGACCGGCGCGATGTGCTTCGCCGGGCACTGCGTCTTTGCTCGGCGGTTCGGCGGGCGTTTCGGTCGAGGCCGTGCTCGGCGCGGAAGCGGCCGTTGTTCCAATAGCTGGAACGACGGTCGGCGCGGTCGCCGGTCGACGGTAGCCCGTATCGTAGAAGATACTCCGGCTCAAACTCGCGGAAGATCACCTCTTCTTCTTTGCCGGCATGGGCGAAGACGCCGAGCACCGCATGCCGCATGCCGAGTTGGGCGAAGAATTCAAACTGCACCCACACATCTTCCCGCGGCGCGTCGAGCGGCTTGCGGAACGTCAGCGGAATGAGCGCCTTGGCGGCGTGATAGTCTTTCTCGTCGATCGCCGGGCCCACGTCGGCCGGCCATCCGACCGGCTCCGCCGCGCCGAAATCACTCGGGCGGCCGTCGAGCTCCATTACGACATGCTTGCGCAGAAACTCGACGATCGCCGGTTGCGCCGCTTGAAGTTCCGCAGGTGTCAACTTGTGATCACCGTCGGCGTCGAGCGTCGGCACGATTTTCACGAGCGTGACGACGTCGTACGTCAGCCGCGTCGTCAACTCGCCGCTTGTGATCTCGAAGCGGGCATAGCTCGTGTCGGGATTATGGGCCGACGCCGCACCGGCCCAGAGCCACACAAGCGCCGTAGCGCAACGGCGCAAGGCAAGCGCCGTCCGTCGCCGGTCGACTGATCGCCGCAGGTCGTTCATCGGCCTACTCGCCGCCCGTCGTCGTCGGCTCGTACTTCACCCACATCGGCGAAACCCACACGAGTTCACCGTCGGCTTGTTCGCCCCGCACGTAGTAGTAGCTCGTCTTGCCGGCCGAAGGTTGCGGATCGGTCCAACTCAGCGCGACCTCATTCTTCCCGTCGCACGGCAGCGCGATCTCGACGTCGTCTTTCACGAGCGTCACCTTGGCGAAAGGCGCGGTGCCGACGAGCTTCACGTCGAACTTCGGCGGTTCATTCGTCGTGAATTCGTCTCCAAGCATGTAATCGCGCCCACCGGCACGCGAGCGGAACTCGGCGACGATGTTATCCGTGCTGCCGTAGATATGCCGCTCCTTGATGGCTTTGATCAAAGCGGCCCGCGAGTTGTTTTCCGCGTAGACATGCGCGTAGCTGATGTGCGTCGAGAGATGATCGCTCGAGCATTGAAACGCGAGACGATAGCCTTTGAGCAGCGCCAGATTGACGAAGCCCTTCGGCTCCCACCCGCCGATCGAGTAGTCGGCCGTCGGGCAGCGAGGAGCACCGGGCCGTTCGTAATTCTGACGATCTCCCTGATAAATCTCGACCATCGGTTCCACCTCCGGGTCGTTGTCGCGCCAGTCGGTCCCCATGCCGGTCGCGCTGGTGTGCGAAGCGCACACGCCGCCGAAGTGCTTCAGATACTTGTAGAGCATCTGTGTATCGGGGGCCGAACCTTGGTAATCGCGCTCGGTGATCGGCAAGCGCGGGAGCGTGCGAATGCCGCGCTCGGCGAACATCACGTTGCGATGCCCTTCCGGATAGCGCACGCTGCGCTCATAAGTGAACGGCGGCTCGAATCGGCCGGGGATGCGAAAGGCGTCGGTCGTCTTTTGCGTGAGCCACCACGTGTACTCGCGACCCGCGCCGTTGTCGTGATCGGCGTTGCCGAGCCAATCCATTTGGGCCACATCGAGCGCGTAGCGCCACATATCTTCCAGCGGTCCGTCGTTGCCGCCGTCGCCGCTGATTTCCGTGTGTCGATGGTATTCACCGCGCAAATGCACCAGCTTCGCGCTCGCCGAGCATGACGGAATGGGCCCGGCAACGATCGACGTCGGCCCGTTCGGAAACCGTGGCCGTCGCCAGCTTGCCTTGGCCCGACGGCGGAAACTGGGCCGGCTTCAGAGCAAACTCGCTCACCTTCCCGCGCGGCGCAGCGATTCGCGTGAGGAAGATGTCGTTGTCGTACGGGTCGGCCGCGCCCGACGGCGCGTCGTTCGGCTCGCGTTCGCCGAAACGGTCTTGCCGATGATCGCTCGAATGGACGACGAGCGCATCGCCGCCGGTCGGCATGACCAGCGCCGCCGCGTTGTACATCAGGTTGTCGGAATTCGGCAGCAAGATCGGGCCGATCCAGCGCTTGCCGTCCCACGTCACGGCATGAGTCAACCAGAGCGAGCCGAGCATTGGAAACCGAAAGTCGTTGTGCCGCGAGCGACAGAGCAGCCAGATGCGCCCGTCGGCCCCGCAGCCGATGCGAGCGAGATTGTTGTACGCCAAGTTGCGCCGCAGCTCCGCCTCGCGGGCCTGTTGCGGAGTTTCCCCTTGTGGTTCGATCGGGGCGACGCGCTGATTGTTCACGCGCTTGCGAGCTTGCGCACCGGGCAGCTTGCCGACGAAGCTTTCGGTCGGCTCGAGCCACTGATCTGTTTTGCGAACGATCAGCCCGATCTGCCGACCGCGGTAAAGCGGATTGCCGCCGTTGTCGTAAGGCCCCGAATCTTTACCCCACGAGGGATCGCCCAGCTCGTACGAAATCCAGAGGGCTCCGGCTTTGTCGTAGGTGATCGCCGGGCGCGCTTCGTAATCGGGCGAATCGGCGGCGGCCAGCGCTTCACCGACGGGCGCCGCATCGGCCGTAGACGCATACTCGCGGACGAAGATGTCGTAATCTCCCTTGTCGTACGTGTCCCACGCGATCGCTATGCGGCCGTCTTGAGCCGCGGCCACGGCGGGCGTCCAGCAGTTGCGGGCATGCGCGCTTACCGTTCGCTCGGCGGTCCATGATCCATCGGCCGATTGATGACGCTCGACGATCTGAAATCGCCCATCGCGCACCGCTTGCCAGGCGAGCCAAACGCGGCCCTGAGCGTCGGTCGCGGCGGCCGGATTGATGTCGCTCCCCACGTTGCCGGAGACGTTCACGGTTTCGCCGAGTTGCGGTTTGCCGGAGCTGCCGTCGACGGCGACCATGCGCGCCTGAATCTCAAAATTGGCGTCGGCCTTGGGGAACTCGCCGTTTTGCGACCACGCGACGACGGCCCGACCTTGGCCGTCGACGGCGAGCGCGCACTTGTAGATGTCGCCGCCGCCGTCAGTCACGGCGATCGGGTCGCTCCACTTGCCGTCGCGCGAGATGCGGAGCCACACGCGGTCGCCGCCGACCGGATTCTTCAAGAACGAAAAATCCTGCGGCACCTGCTTCCAACCGCGACCGCTATTGGCGAACGAAGGGGCTGCGCCATCGGGCTCTTCCAGCTTCTCGTAGGCGCTCCGATCGCCGTGCGTAAAGCTCACCCACGCGACGTACACCGTGCCGTCAGGGCCGAGCGCGGCCGCCGGGTAGTCGTCGTCGCTCGGCAGATTGCCGACCGGTTCGGCCGCCGCGGTGCGCTGGATTTCGACTTTGCCGTCGAGCCGTTCGAAGGCGTTGCCGTAGGTCAGCTCGCCGAACTTGAACTCGAAGTCTCCCTGCTTGGTGCTCACCTTCACGACGGTGTCGTATTCGACGCCGGTGAACGAGACGACGACGCCGTTGTCGGCCATCGGTTGCTTGGCTTGGTTTTGCCGCCGCCGGGCTGCGGCGGCCGCCTTCTGCTGATTGTTGCCGCGACCGGTCTGCGCGAGCGGGCGCGTCGTCGCCTTCCAGCCGGTCGTCCCGGCGACGGCGTCACCTTTGCCGAACCGCCACCCGCCGATATGCGTCACACGTCCGACGCTCGGCGTGATCGTGCCGTCCCAGGCCGTTGACTTTTCGTCGGTGAGCCCGAACCGGATCTGCACGCCGAAATCGGCGGCCGCCGCGGAGCCGGAGCCGAGCCATGATCCACCGCCGAGCGACGGCCCGACGATCGCCGTCGTCACCAACGCCGCGAGACCCCATGCCGTACGCCAAGACGTTTTCATCGCCGCGACTCCCCGAAAACCGATACTCGATTCGGACGAAACGACGCGCCGGAGGCTGATTTTATTTCGCCACCGACCGCCGGTCTACGACCGGGAAACGTTCGCCGGAGCAGCTTTCGGCTTTGGAAGCTTCGCGGCCGCCAAATCATTGAGCGGTCGCCCGCCGTCGCTTACGCTGTGGTGCTCGCATTTTCCGCGCATCGCATCGCAGGAAACTCCGGCTTCTTCCCCGTTCCCTATTTCGCACTCCCCACTCCTCCATGGTTCTCCACGATCACGCCGGGCACGACGAGCCGCACGATGAAGCGACCGCGGCTCGCAACGCCCGGCTCGGCCGCAATTTGTTCGTCGTCTACTTGACTTTCTACCTCGGCTACGTGCTGCTGACGACGTTTGCTCCGACCGTCATGCAACAGCAAGCCGGCGGCGGGGTGAACATCGCCGTGGCCTACGGCTTCTGGCTCATCCTCCTGGCGCTGCTCTTGGCCTTGGTCTACGCCTGGCTTTGCCGCAAAGCCGTCGGGGAAGGAGGCGCGAAGTGATCTACGAAGCCTCCTTCTCGGCCGTCGCCGTCTTCGGCGCATTCGTCGCCTTCACGCTCGGGCTCAGCTTTTACTTTGCCCGCAAGACGAAGAGCGCGCAGAGCTACTTTGCCGCCGGCGGACAGATTCACTGGTTCGTCAACGGCGTGGCCTTCGCCGGCGATTACTTGAGCGCGGCGAGCTTCCTCGGCATCTGCGGGATGATCGCCTTCTACGGCTACGACGGGTTTTTGTATTCGATCGGATATCTCGCCGGCTGGGTGGTGGCGCTCTTCGTCGTGGCGGAGCCTTTGAAACGCTTGGGCAAGTTCACGTTCGCCGACGCCTTGGCCGCGAAGTTCAATAGTCCCGGCATTAAGCTGGCCGCCGGTATCAGCACGCTCGTGGTGAGCCTCTTCTACCTGATTCCGCAAATGGTGGGCGCAGGCGCTCGTGAAGCCGCTGTTAGGCTTCGGCCATGCGACGGGGGTTTGCCTCGTCGGCGCGGTGGTCGTGCTGATCGTCGTAACCGCGGGCATGGTGAGCACCACGTACGTACAGTTTCTCAAAGGCTCGCTGCTCGTGGTGTTCAGCACGATTCTGACCGTGGCGATTTTGAATCGCGGGTTCAGTGTGCCCGAGAACGATCCGGCAACTGTTCGCTTCCCGGCAAATTTTGAGTCACCGCAAGTCCGTGGCGGTTACGCCGTCGTTAACGAGCAGGGACGCGACGTTTACTACAAGGCGCGACCGTTGGGAGATAGCAGCGGAGCGACTTCGTATCTTCGCTGCCAAACAATCACCGTCACGAAAGACGGCAAGAAACTCGTCAACGGCAAGCCTCAAGGGCGCGGCGAGGGAGAAGGTGATCTCTTCCCCGTCGGCTCGGTCGTGCAGTTGCCCGGCGATAAGACATCAACCGGCCCGCTCGGTCCGCTTTCGTTCCTCAGCACGCTCGAAGAGAGCACGGTGCTCTTGTGGGCTGAAGACAAGAACAAGATCACCGAGGCCGACGGCAGCGTGACGACCGTCTACTATCCGCGGCCTGTGGAAGGCTCCGACGTTCTGCAGCCCGGCAACAGCCCCACGTTCGCCGGGCTCCGTCAGGAAGGTTTCGCGCCGAAGCTGAACTTCCTCTCACTCATGCTCGCACTGTTCCTCGGCACCGCTTCGTTGCCGCATATTCTGATTCGTTACTACACGGTGAAAGATCAGGCCGCGGCCCGCAAAAGTACGGTGGTCGGCATCGCGTCCATCGGTTTCTTCTACGTGCTCACGCTTTATATCGGCCTGGGGGCGATGACCGGCGGCACGCTCGACGTGACCAATTCCAACATGGCCGCGCCGCTCTTGGCCAAGAGCTTCGGCGAACTGCTCTTCGCCTGCATCTCGGCCATCGCGTTCACCACGGTCCTGGGCACGGTCGCCGGGCTCATCGTGGCCGCGGCCGGCGCCGTGGTCCACGACCTCGTAACCGGCTTCTTCAAAGTCGACCTGACCGACCATGAGAAAGTCCGCGTCGGCAAACTCGGCTCGGTCGTCGTCGGCGTGATCGCGATCGTGCTCGGCATTCTATTCGAGAAAATGAACGTGACGTTCCTCGTCGGTTGGGCCTTCAGCGTCGCGGCGTCGGCCAACATGCCGTCGCTGGCGATGCTCCTGTTCTGGAAAGGAACGACGAAGCAAGGAATCATCGCCGGCATTTTGGTCGGCATGATCTCGTCGCTCACTTGGGTGCTCTTGAGCGCGGATGCCTTCAAAGACGTGTACGGCCTCTCGCCCGACCGAGCCTTGGTGCCGTTTAGCCAGCCGGGCATTGTGACCATTCCGCTGGGTTTTGCGACGGTCATTATCGTCTCGCTGCTGACGCGATCGAAAACCACCGCTTAGGGTAACCTCAGAGGCACAGAGAAGAAGAGAAGAAGAGAAGAAGAGAGAGTGGAATGAAACCACGGACGAACACTGATGCACGCCGATAAGAATGAATGAGTTCGAGCATTTTCTCTCCCATCTGTGTTGATCCGCGTTCATCGGTGGTTCGTTTCTCTCTGCGTCTCTTTGCCTCTGTGGTAAAATCTGGTTTTGGTTGATTCCGTTCTCCGCGGGGTAGGTGCCTGATGTCCGATTCGTTGTTTAGCGTCGAGGGGCAAGTCGTTCTCGTTTCCGGCGGTACGCGCGGCATCGGGCGTGCGCTGGCCGAAGGGTTTTGCGAGCGAGGAGCGACCGTGGTCGTCACCGGTCGCGAACCGGTGGTCGCCGAAACGGCCGCCGGCGAGATTGCCGCCAAGTCGAAGGGCAAGTGCTTTGGGCTCGGGTGCGACGTCGCCCAGAAAGCCCAGATCGACAAGTGCGTCGCCGACATCGTCGCCAAGAACGGCCGAATCGATACGCTCGTGAACGTCGCCGGCGTGAATCGCCGCAAACCGGCCGCCGATGTCAGTGAAGAAGATTGGGACTTCATCATCGACACGAATCTCCGCGGCGCGTTCTTTATGTCGCAGGCCGTGGGGAAGCAGATGGTCGCCCAGAAGGGCGGCTCGCAAATTCAAATCTGCTCGCTCAACAACTACGGTCCCCTCCCCTGGGTCTTGCCGTATGCGGCCAGCAAAGCGGCCGTCGGCCACATGACGCGCGTGCTCGCCATGGAATGGGGCTCGCACGGCGTCCGCGTCAACGCGATCGCACCGGGCTACATCCTCACCGACCTGTCGAAGAAGCTCTGGTCGAACCCGATGATGCAAGAGTGGAACACGGCCAACACGCCGCTGCGCCGCTTGGGCCAACCGGACGACATGAACGGCGCCGCGATTTTCCTGGCCTCGAAAGCGTCAAGCTTCATGACGGGTCAGATCGTCTTCGTCGACGGCGGCTTCTCCGCCGGCATCATGTGGCCGATTGATAAGGCGACGTAGCGAGATCGGAGCTTGGAGACCGGAGCGAAGAGCCGGGAACCTCGGACAGCGAGCCGGCGGCCTCAGCGACCGGAGTCTTGAGACGGAAGAATTTACAACAGAGATCGCAGAGATCTCGGAGATAATAATCATGTCGAGACCTCTCTCATTTCTTCTCTCCGGGATCACCGGGCTCTCTGTCGTCGTCCTTGCTCTCTTCCTCACTAAATCGGCCACTGCCGAAAATTGGCCGCAATGGCGCGGGCCGGCCGGGACCGGCATTGCGGAAGAGTCGAACCTGCCGACGGAGTGGAGCGAAGAGAAAGGCGTCGTTTGGAAAGCGCCGGTCCCCTCGTGGGGTTGCAGCACGCCGGCCGTCTGGGACGACGCGATCTTTCTCACGTCGCAAACCGACGACGGCAAGCTCCTCGCCCTGCGATTGAACGCGGCCGACGGCAAAACCGTCTGGTCGACGGAGATCGGCCAAGCCGACACGCGGCGCGAAGCCGAAAAGCGGTCGGTACAAAAGTTCCACAAGCTGCACAACAACGCCAGCCCGTCGTCGGTGACCGACGGCAAGACCGTGGTCGTGCATTTCGGCAACGGCGATCTGGCCGCGCTCGATTTCGCCGGCAAGGTGCTCTGGAAGCGCAACCTGCAAGACGACTACGGACCGTACAGCATCTGGTGGGGGCATGCGAACAGCCCGGTGATTTCGGGCGACCTCGTGATCAACGTCTGCATGCAAGACTCGCTCGAAGGGGCGAGCTACGCGGAAGCCGGCGACGGAACGTCGAAGAAGGCGCTCAGCTACGTCGTGGCGCACGAATTATCGACCGGAAAAGTACGCTGGTACGTGCCGCGCACGACCGTGGCGCAAGCGGAAGAGTGCGATTCGTACACGACGCCCGTCTTTCGCAAAGCGGCCGACGGCGCGACGGAGATGATCATCATGGGAGGCAACCAGCTGGACGCTTACGATCCGGCGACGGGGAAGCTCCGTTGGTTCCTCGGCGGTTTGGTCGGCGGCCGAACGATCACCGGCCCGGTCGTCGTGGGCGACCACGTGTACACGACGCGCGGGATGCGCGGCGAGCTGCTTTCGGTACGGCTGGCCGATGCGTCGGCCGGCGGCAAGGAACTCGCGGCCGAAGCGGTGCTCTTCCGACATAAGGAATCGACGCCCGACAGCGCCTCGCCGGTCGTCATGAACGGCCGGATTTACACGATCACCGACAACGGCATCGGCCAATGCCTCGACGCCAAGACGGGCGCCGAAATCTGGAAGGAACGGATGCCCGGCGATTACAAAGCCTCGCCGATCGGAGCCGCCGGTAAGATTTACTTCCTCAACAAGGCGGGCCTCTGCACCGTCTTGACCGACGGACCGGAATTCAACAAGGCGGCCGAAAATCAGCTCGACGAAGAAACGCTTGCCAGCCCCGCCGCGGCGAACGGCAGACTCTACATTCGCGGGCGCGAGTTTTTGTATTGCTTGGGGAAATAAGGACCGATGACCAAGCACCAATTTCCAAACAAATCCCAAGCACGAATGACCGAACCGAGCGGCAGAGCTTCGGTCCTTGGTATTTGAAGTTTGTTTGATCCTTGGTGCTTGGTCATTGATCCTTTCTTAGCTCTTGGAATTGTCGCTACTATTCCGCTTCCAACTGCCCGCGGATCTTCTGCAGCTCTTCCTTGCGCTCTTTGCTCACCGTGGGATATTCCAGGTCGAGCCCGTCGAGAATCGCGCAGATCGCTTCCGACACGGCCAAGCGGGCGAACCATTTGTTGTCGGCCGGAATGACGAACCAGGGCGCCTCGTCCGTGCTGGTGTGGTTCAGCATGTCTTCGAAGGCCGCTTGGTATTCGTCCCAATGAGCCCGTTCGGCGTAGTCGGCCGGCGAAAATTTCCAGTTCTTTTCCGCTTCGTCGATTCGTGACAGGAATCGCTTCTTCTGTTCCTTCTTGGAAACGTGCAGGAAGAACTTCAGAACGACCGTGCCGTTGTCGGTCAGGTAGCGTTCAAAGTTGTTGATCTCTTTGAATCGCCGCTTCCAGACGTCGTCGCCGACGCGCGGCAGCTTCTGCTTCTCCAGAAACTCCGGGTGCACGCGAACCACGAGGGTTTCCTCGTAGTACGACCGATTGAAGATGCCGATCATCCCGCGGGCCGGCAGCGCTTTGACGGCCCGCCAGAGATAATCGTGGTCGAGCTCTTCCGACGACGGGCTCTTGAAGCTCGTCACGTGGCAACCTTGCGGGTTGACGCCCGACATCACGTGCCGAATGGTGCCGTCTTTCCCCGCGGCGTCCATCGCCTGAAAGATGATCAAGAGCGAATAGGTGTCTTGCGCGTAGAGCCGGTCCTGATACTCGGCGAGACGTTTGGCGTTGTCGGCGACGTAACTCGCCGCGGCGTCTTTATCTTTGAAGCCGCCGGTGAAGTCGGGATCGTAGTCTTTCTTGAGCGAAATCTTTTCGCCCGGCGGGACGAGAATCTCCTTCAGGCGAAACTCGACTTTGCCTTCGTCGCCGATTTTGATTTTGATCTTACGGTCGGGATCGAGCTTGCGTTTCATGGGGCGTGCTCACGATTGTCGATCAGTGTTGAGCGGGCGGACTAGGCGGAGGCGCAGGGGCGACGGTCTGCGGCGTCGGCACGGCCGCGGCTTTCGGCACGTCCGGCGGAATGCCCTTCAGCCGCATAATGCCGTAGTAGAACACGGGCGTGAGGAAGATGCCGAAGAACGTCACGCCGATCATGCCGCTGAACACGGCCGTGCCGAGCGAGACGCGCATTTCAGCGCCTGCACCATGGCCTAAGATCAGCGGAACCACGCCGAGGATGAAGGCGAACGACGTCATGATGATCGGCCGTAAGCGCAACCGACAAGCCTCGACGATCGCAGTCCGCAGCCCGTGCCCCTCGAGGTTGCGCAACTGCTCGGCAAACTCCACGATGAGAATTGCATTCTTCGCCGCCAAGCCGATGAGCACGAGGAACCCGATCTGCACGAAGATATCGATCGGCAAGTGCGCAATGAGCATGCCGCAGACGGCGCAGAGCAAGCACATCGGCACGACCAAAATCACGGCCGCCGGCAATTGCCAACTTTCATACTTCGCCGCGAGTACGAGGTACACGAGGAACGTGCCGAGGGCGAAGACGAACAGCGCCACGTTGCCGGCCTGGATCTGCATGTACATGATTTCGGTCCACTCGTACGTGCGCCGTTGTCGTAGGCCAGCTTGTCGACGATCGCCAGCACGTCGCCGGAGCTCACCCCTTGGGCCGCGTTGAGATTCACGGCGGCCGAAGGGTACGTGTTGTACCGCATCACCATCACGGGGCCGCCCTTGTCTTCCACCTTGCAGATCGACCCGAGCGGCACCATTTCGCCGCTGCGGCTGCGGACCTTGAGTTGCTTGAGGGTCTTCGCGTCGGCACGGAACTTTTGGTCGGCCAAGACGTTCACCTGCCAAGTCCGCCCGAACTGGTTGAACAAGTTGACGTACATGCCTCCCATGTAGACCTGCAACGTGTTGAACGTTTCGGTCAGGTCCACGCCGAGGGCTTCGCATTTCGTGCGATCGATATCGACGTAGAGCTGCGGAGTTTGAGCGCGGAACAGCGAAAACGCGCCGACGATCCGCGGATCTTTATTGGCGGCGGCGGTGATTTCGTCGGTCGTGCGCTGGAGCTCGGGCAAATCGAACGTGCCGCGCTGTTCGACTTGGAACTTGAAGCCGCCCGACGTACCGAGTCCTTGAATCGGAGGCGCGCGGAAGGCCGTCACCACGGCTTCGTCCAACTCTTCGGCGGCGAACGCGCGAATTTTTTGGGCGACGGTTTCGTCGTACGTTTCGTGTCCGTGGCGCTTCGCGAACGGCTCGAGAATCACGAAGCAACTGCCGAAGTTCGAACCGTTGGCGCTGAGCAAGAACGATTGGCCGGCGACGGCGTTGGTATGCGCCACGCCCGGCACGCCTTCGTACTTTTTCTCGCCCGGCAGGACCGGCTTACCGAAATACTTGCCGGAGTCGTCGCCCAGGCAGAAACGCTCCAGCTTGCGGAGCACTTCGCTCGTGCGTTCGACGCTGGCGCTATCGGGGAGTTGCACGTTGACCAGCAGATAGCCTTGATCTTGCAGCGGAATAAAGCCAGTGGGGGCGGTAGACATCGACCAATACGTGCAGAAGAGCAGCCCGCCGTAAACGAGCATCACGATCGCGCCGACGCGCACGAGACCCGCGACCGTGCGGCCGTAGATCTCGGCGATGCGATCAAAGGCGCGATTGAACGCTTTGAAGAACTTGCTGAGCCCGCGGTTGATCGGCTTGATCGCCACCTTGCCGACGATGCCGATCGCTCCAGGCAACACCAAGAGCAGCATCACCAAATAACCGGCGATGCGCTGCGAGATGGAAAAATTTTCCGTCAGGAAGTGCGTGAGACCTTCGCGGTAGAGCGGGCCGAGATAGACGTACGACGCATACCCGATGACGATGACGAAAATCCACCACGGCAACGCTTCGCGATGGTCATCGTGGTGCGCATTTGCGTCGGCTCCGGCGGCGTGGGCTTTCTCTTGACCCTTAAAGATCGTCACGGCGCGGGCCGGCGTGAGCGTCATCGCGTTGATGGCCGAGATGACCATGGAGGCGGCGATCGTCAGTGCGAACTGCCGGAAGAATTGGCCGCTGATGCCCGGAATGAACGCGCAGGGCAAAAACACCGAGCAGAGCACGAGCGTGATCGCCAAAATCGGCCCGGTGACTTCGTCCATCGCCTTGATTGTCGCATCGCGCGCATTGAGGCCGGTGGCCATCAGGCGCTCGATGTTTTCCAGCACGACGATCGCATCGTCGACCACGATGCCGATGGCCAGCACCAAGCCGAAGAGCGTCAGGTTATTGAGCGTGAACCCCATCACGGCCATGACGGCGAACGTACCGACGAGCGACACCGGCACGTCGATCATCGGCAGGATCATCGCCTTCCAATCCTGCAGGAAGAGCAACACGACGATGGCCACGAGAATCACCGCGTCGCGCAACGTCTTGAAGACTTCCTCGACGGATTGCTCGATGAACGGCGTCGTGTCGTAGACGATCGCGTAGTCGACGCCGGCCGGAAAACCCTTCTTCAGCTCTTCCATCTTCGCCTTCACGGCTTCGGCGGTTTCCAGGGCGTTGGAGCCGGGCAATTGAAACACGGCCAAACCGACAGCCGCACGACCGTCGAGCCGAGAGATCTGGTCGTATTGCTGGGCGCCCAGCTCGATGCGGCCCACGTCGCGCACGCGGACGATTTGCGTCGAGGTCTTCCCTTCGTTGTCGGTCGTTTGCGTCGTCTTGAGAATGATGTCGCCGAATTGATCGGTGTTGGCGAGCCGACCGAGCGTGCTCATCGTGAGTTGAAACTGTTGTCCGTCGGCGATGGGCGGCCGGCCAATCTGGCCCGCGGCCACTTGCACGTTCTGCGCTTGGATCGCTTTTACGACGTCCGAAGCCGTGAGGTCGCGGTTGGCCATCTCGCTCGGGTCGAGCCAGATGCGCATGCTGTAATCGCGCTGGCCGAGGTAGTTCACGTCGCCTACGCCGTCGAGCCGCAGGAGTTCGTCGCGAACCTGGATCGTGGCGTAGTTGCTCAGATAGAGATCGTCGTAACGTTGGTCGGGCGAGATGAGATTCACCACCAGCAAGATGCTGGGGGAGCGCTTCTTGGTCGAGACGCCCTGCACTTGAACCTGCTGCGGCAGTTGCGGCATGGCCAGTTGCACGCGATTCTGCACCAAGACCTGCGCCATGTTGAGATCGGTGCCGAGTTCGAAGGTCACCGTCAGGTTGTACGCGCCGTCGTTCGTGCATTGCGACGACATATACATCATTCGCTCGACGCCGTTGACCTGCTGCTCGATCGGCGCGGCGACCGAATCGGCCACGACTTGCGCATTCGCGCCCGGATAAGTACACGTGACTTGCACGGTCGGCGGCGTGATGTCCGGGTATTGAGCGACCGGCAGCACCAATGCCGCGACGGCGCCAATGACCACGATGACGATCGAAATCACCCAGGCGAAAATCGGGCGATCGACGAAGAAGCGAGCCAACATGCGAGAAGTCTCAAAGTTGCGAGTCGTAAGGCCCTAAAGCCCAAAGCAGTGCGCTTTTGGCGGAACGCGATCCGGCGGCAAGCGCCGCTAGTTCGCGGCCGTTCCGGAGGGAGACGCGGTCGGCGCGGCAACGGCCGCCGGCGGCTGCGGCGGAACGTACTCCTGCGGGTTCACGGTCAGACCGTTGCGAATGCGTTGCAGACCGGCGACGACGATGCGATCGCTCGGCGTGATGCTGTCTTCCCCTTGCTCACCGACTTCGGCCAGACGCACGCCGTCGGCGATGCGGACCACTTTGCGGGGAATGATTTCCTGCATAGCGCCGGGCTGCACTTCACCGACGTCGACCGGCCGGTACTCCACCTTATTGTCTTTCGACAGCACGAAGATGAACTTCTGGCTCTGATCCGTTCCCACTGCCGCCTGCGGCACCAAAAGCGCGGGATGCTTCGGCCCGACCGGCACGCGAACCTCCACCTTCTCACCGGCCGCAAACTGCCGCAACGCGGTGCCCGGCGCTTTGGGATTGGCGAATCGCGCACGCAGTTCGAGCGTCCCGGTCGACGTGCTCACGCGGTTGTCGATGTAATCAAGAATGCCGTCATGCGGATATTCTTCATCGGGTTCGCCGATACGGCGCACTTGCAAGTGCATTTCGTTCCCTTCGCGCGCCGAACGAATCTTGCCGTCGCGAATCAGCTTTTGAAAGCGGGCCGAAGTCGTGGAGTCGATGTTGAAATAGCAGTAGATCGGGTCTTGCGGCACGACCGTCGCCAAGAGCGTATTGTCTTGCACGACCAGGTTGCCGGGCGTCACGTACGGCCGACTGAGCAAGCCGCCGACTTTCGTATAGACGATGGTGTAGCCGAGGTTCTTCTTGGCCAAATCTTCGGCGGCTTCGGCGGCCGTCACAGACGCTTTGGCTTGCGCCATTTGCGCCGCGTAAGTTTCCAACTCTTGCGGGCTGATCGCGCCGGGGGTCTTCGAAACGGCCACGCCTCGGTCGTAGTCGGCCGTGGCAATCTTCAGCCGGGCCAGCGCGAGCTGCGTTTGAGCTTTGGCCTGGTTGTAGAGCGCTTCAAACGTTCGCGGATCGATCAGAAACAATTTCCGCGGGTTCTCTTCGCTCGCTTCGACCTCTTCACCGTCTTTGAAATAGACCTCGTCCAAATAACCGGTGACGTGCGCCCGCACGGACACCGTGTCGGGCGCATCCATCGTACCGTCGAAGTATTCGTAGTCGGTCACTTCGGCTTGTTGCGGCAACACGTACCGCACCTTCGGCGGCGCGGCGGCCGAAGCGGCATCGGGCGGCTTCTTACAGCCGACGTTCGCCGAACCGATCAGCAACAGCGCACCTAGAGCGACAAACGACCAACGACGACCCTCGACGGACGACATGCTGCGGCTCCCGATGAATTGTCGACCGCGAATGCGGCCGGATCTGATGCCCGTCATCGTCCGGCGCATGTTGTGGGTTGTCAAATGTCCCGCATCGCAGCCCGACGCAAACAGGGGTCAAAACAAATTCGCAGACTTTCCGATGCCGCGGTTTCACCACAGCTTCACCAGACCTTCACCAGAGCTTGGCCGGCCGAAACAGGGTTTTCCCATGATCCTTGGGCGCAGTTCACCGGCAATCGTCGGGCGACGGTAGGTCGATCGAGAGCGACCTGCCCCCATTCGCCTGATGCGTGCGGCACACGGACGAACGAAGACCGCCACGATTCTCGACGCTCAAAGCTGGGTAACGGACCATGCCCTTCACGCCGCACGCGCCTTCGCACGAATTCGCACCGCTCGACGCTTCACCCGGCGACGACGTCGGGCTCTTGCGCGATTTGCCTGACGTTCGCGATCTCACGCTCGAAGATCCTGCGGTTCGCGAAACCTTGCGCAAGTTGCGCCGGCGGCGAACGGCGCGAGCGGCGCTCCCTGCCGAAACAAACTCGCGCGAGTATCTGCTGCCGGCCAGCGGACCGTATCCCGCGGCAGCTTCGGCCGCCGCCGCCGTCGCGACGCTCGTGCAATACTTCGAGCGCCGCACGCTCGGCCGGGCCGCGCAACCGTCGGTCGGGTTTCTCTATGAAGCGGCCCGCAAACTGGCCGGAATCACTGGAAACGTCGGCGCCGGGCTACGTACCACGTTGCACGCTCTCGGGCGCTTCGGCTGCCCGCCGGAGCGATTCTGCCCGACGTCCGCGATCTTCCGCGGCAACACGCCCGACCCGTTCGCATTCGGCTTTCAACGCGACTATCTCGAACTGCGCTACGCTCGTCTCGATCCGCCGAGCGCTTCCGGCGCAGACGTGCTGAAGTCGCTCAAAGCGTGCCTTGCGGCCGGGTTCGCCGTCGCGTGCGGTGCGGCCCTGCCCGACGTCGTCGACTCCGCGACCGGCGACATCGGCTACCCGACCAAGCACGACACGACTTCCGTCGGTTCGGCCTTGGTGATCGTCGGCTACGACGACGCCTATCGCGTGCGCTCGACCAAAGGAGCATTGCTGGTTCGCGCACCCTTCGGCCCCGCGTGGGGCGAAGCCGGTTGCGGCCGGCTGCCGTATCGCTACGTCGAAGAACGCCTCGCTTGCGACTTCTGGACGATCTGGAAACCGGAGTGGCTCGCGAGCGGCGAACTCGACCAGCCGGTGTGAAGCGGCTGCGATGCATCCTCGCACGCCTAGCCCTACCTTCACCAGCGCCTCACCTTCGCACCCACTCGCCTCCTGTAGTTCGCCCACTTTCGGCTCGCGATAGTTGCTCTTGTCCGACGCGAATGTTTTCGCTGCCCCGCCGCGGCGTCGTGCCTGACGCCGTCGGGGCCTGTGCCCAAGAGAAAGAGAGAAGGAGAATTCCCATGTTACGCACGTTGAATGATCTGTGGCGCGACGACGACGGCTACGTCGTCTCGAGCGAGCTAGTGATGTACGGCACGATGGGCGTGATCGGCGTCGGCGCCGGTTACACGGCCGTCCGCGACACGATGAACACCGAACTGAACGACGTCGCTAAGGCGATCGGTTCGATGGATCAGAGCTACTACATCTCCGGCGTCTCCGGTCACTGCTCCTATACCGCCGGCAGCGCGTTCTTCGATCGGGCCGACCGCCCCGACGTCCCGCCGCTGCAACAGTACGTTCAACAGCCGGTCGGCCGACCGCTCGTCTGCTCCGACGTCTTCGGCCGCGACGGCCAAGTTCTCCCTCACGGTCATCACCCCGTACCGCACGCCGGTCCGGCAGCCGTCGTCGCACCTCTCTCCGCGACGACGGCGCCGGCCGCGGCGATCACCGTCCGCGAACACGGCCCCAAGGGCGTGGTCACCGGCCAGCCGCCGGTTCACGGTCCGCACCATGCCGTGCCGCATCACGCGGTCCCGCACCAAGTTCACGGCGAACCGTACGTCGTCGACGTCCCCGAAGGTTACTTCAATAACCTGCCGCCGAGCGGTTACATCGGCCCGGCGTCCGGCTACCACGAGTTCCTCCGCAACCGCTACGGCATCACGGACCCGAACTACGCTCCGGTCACGGCTCCGGTCGTCGTGGATGCTCCGGCGATCATCGGCATCGCTCCGGCCGGCCCGGCGGTGTATCACCGCGGCGAACCGCGCTGGAACACCATTGATCTGGGCTTCGCCAAAGTGGGCGACGCCGAACTGAAAGACATCGAGAAGTTCAAGACCGCGAAGTGCCTGCACATTCTCGGCTCGAACGTCACCGATAAAGGTCTGAGCTACGTCGCCGAGCTCCAACAGCTCGAAGTCGCTCTACCTGATCGACACCCAGATCACCGACGCGGGCCTGAAGGAAATCGCCGAGTTGCCCAACCTGCGATTCCTCCACCTGATCGGTACGAACATCACTGACGCAGGCCTGAAGCACCTCGTCGGTTTGAAGAAGCTCGAAGAACTCGAAGTTCGCGGCACCGCCGTGAGCGACGAAGGTCTCCATCGGCTACGCAAAGCTTTGCCAACGTTGAGAGTGATCCGCTAATCTCTCTCCTTTCTCTCTCCGGCGGAGAATTCTCAACGGGTCGTCGGTCGGGTATTGTGCCACCCGACCGGCGGCCGGCAGGGATCAAACGTCGGGCGACTCATCTCTCTCCGAGTCGTTCCGACACGGCGGCGGCGAACGAAAGTTCGCCGTCGCCTTTTTTGTTTCCTCCGACGGACGCCTCTCGCTTCCTTCCTCTCGCCGCCGTCTCTTCACTCCTTCGCGCGCGACCGTCAAAAATCCTTAGCTTCACGGTCTGAATACCTCCGCGCTACGGTTATCCGCGGTTTTACGCAGTTTTCGCTCCCGCGCTTATTTAGCTAAGGGCACGACGAAGCTCTTCAACATCTCGTCGAACTTCGCCGAGTACTTCTCGAAGTCTTTCCTCACGGCCGTGCACGTCACCACGTAAGACTTCCCGCCGCCGACGAAGAATGCCTGCCGCTGCTTGAGCGGAACCTCGATGCCCGGCAGGTCCGCGTCGAACTCCAGCACCCCGGCTTCGTTCTTGCCGTAGCTCCGCATTTCGCGCGCGCTCATTTCGATCTTCGCGCCGTCTTCTCCAGCTGCACTTTAATCAAGTCCCCCACTTGTCCGATCGTGCGGCTATCGAGCGGCAGCTCGTCTGCGATCACCACCACGTTCAAGCTCTCGCGAAACGCCTCCCCCTCTTCGCCGTCGCGAACGACCACCACGCTGATGCGCGTCAGGTCGATCTTGCTCTCCTGGATCCACTCCCGAAACTCTTTCGGCAGCGCGTCTTCGTTCGCCAAATCCTCTTTCGTGATCTTCGTCCAACCGTCGGGGTACGTCACTCGAAAACCTTGCGGGTCTTTATACTCCGCCGCCGCGCCGACGCCGCAAGCAACCAACCCGAAGAGCAAGCCCGCAACCGCGACTCGCAGAGACATAGCAAAACCTCGCACATATAAAAGGACGAGCAACGCCATAACAACAGCCGGCAACAAACCGCCGCGGATTATCCGCCGCCCCTCGGGCGACTTCAACAGCCCCGGCGCAGGCTTTCCTGGTAGGATGACCCGCATGAGCGCAGACTTCTCCGCCATCCCGATCATCGACGTCTCCCCGCTGCTCGCCGCACCGGTTATCACAGCGCCGGTTACCACTGCGCCGCTGCTCGCCCCGTCGCCAATTACAGCGCCGCACGTCGCAGACGCCGCCGCTAAGCACCAAACGGCCGCTCAGCTCAACACGGCCTGTCGCGAAAGCGGCTTCTTCTACGTCGTCGGGCACGGCGTCGACGCCGACTTACAACACCGGCTGCTCGCGCAAGCCCGCGAGTTCTTCGCGCGTCCCGTCGCCGAGAAAATGCAGATCGAAATGAGCCGCGGCGGCAAAGCGTGGCGCGGCTACTTTCGCGTCGGCGACGAACTGACCTCGGGCCTTCCCGATCAGAAAGAGGGCGTCTACTTCGGACAAGAAACCGCGGCCGACCATCCGCTGGTGCAATCCGGCACGCCGCTCTACGGCCCGAATCTCTTCCCCGAACATCCGGGCGAACTTCGCGCCACGGTCCTCCAGTACATGGCCGCCCTCACCAAGCTCGGCCATTCCTTACTCGCCGGCATCGCGCTTGGGCTCGGCCTACCCGAACATTACTTCGCGGATCACGGCACGCGCGATCCGCTGACGTTGTTTCGCATCTTCAACTACCCGCCGCCGTCGTCGGCCGAACTGTGGGGAGTCGGCGAACACACCGACTACGGTCTGCTGACCATTCTCTTACAAGACGACGTCGGCGGGCTCGAAGTGAAGTCGCGCTCGCAATGGGTTGCCGCGCCGCCGCTGGCAAACTCGTTCATCTGCAACATCGGCGACATGCTCGACCGCATGACGCGCGGCGTCTACCGCTCGACGCCGCATCGGGTTCGCAACCTCACGAACCGCCACCGCTTGTCGTTTCCCTTCTTCTTCGACCCCAACTTCTTCGCCGACGTCCGCCCGATCGAACTCCCCTCCGGCGAAACGGCCCCCGACGACCGCGGCACCCGCTGGGACAAATCCAGCGTCCACATCTTCCAAGGCACCTACGGCGACTACCTCCTCAACAAAGTAGGCAAAGCCTTCCCCGGCCTGAAAGACAAAGTGCTGTAACCGCAGCGGCAGCGAATAGCCTGTAAGAAGTGGGTAGCCCAGGTTGCTCGCAACCTGGGTTTACAAGAGGCCGAAAATTTCCGGTGTGAAATCTCAACAAGCCTCTCACTTCGCCCAGGTTGGCGAGCAACCTGGGCTACCCTTCTTCATTGAAAGCGGATGGGGCAGTAAATACCGGCAAAAAGCACTACACGTCGGTCATCGAACCATTTCTGAACTGCGATTGTCTTTGGTCTAATCAGTCAGCCGAAGGAATAGACAATGAGCAGCGACACACGGGACGTGTTCTTCAATCTGAATCCCAACGCCTACGCGCTTTGTTGGGACAACGAATGGGCAAAACAAGTTGCGGACTTGGCAGAGAGAACGGCGCTGCACGACGCCGCCTTTGACCTGCACCTAGATTGGCGCAGCACATTATTGGTTTCATCAATGCCAAACGTCTACATCCGGTCGCTTGATCAGATGTGGAAGGCGGTCTACGAAAAAGCAAATCCGTATGAGATGGCAGGACAAATTGCGGGAAGCATTCTGAACTATCTGTTCAGAAAAATACCGAGCCTTAAAGTAAATGAGATTGAACTGCGGAAGCACATCGAAGGATATTCCGCAGAGCTAACGAAACTAGAACCAAAAGAGACGCCGTTCAATGCTGAAGAGCAGTGGATGTTTCTTGTCGAAAACCATGACTTCATCGGTAGCATCATTGGTTCTCAAAGGATGTCTTACAGTGCATTGTACTTCTCCTATGAGAACTACATCAGGCATGTCGTACAGATCGTCAAAGGGGAACCGGAGTACAAAGCTAATACCCCGCAGCTTGCAAAGGATTTGACGACGCTGTTCGACCACCGTACGACACAACGACTTTTGTACGGTGACATTGCGACTGGCTAGGACTGTGCGGCATTCGTTGGCGCATAACGGTGGCAGGATGACGACAGACCTGACCGAGACAGCAAAGCAAATGACCAAGAGCAAAAAAGGATTTCCATTTGAAGTTCTAGGAGACCGCATAAATATCACCGTTGAAAACGTCCATGATTTGTTCAAACTACTGAAAGCGCCGGTCGTCGAACTGACAAAACTGGCACTTGGTAAGTTGCCGTAATCTCAGTTGGTAGCCCATGCTGACCTTGCTTCGGCGGTGCATCGGCGCCGGACTCCTCGTGTCATTCGGGGCGATGCTTGAGTTTGACATTTGGCTTTGGACCGGCGACTTAGATCTTGCCGACCTGCAGCACTACAGCCCCGACGAGCGGGTCGCCATCATCGCAGCGCCGTTCGTCGAAGCGGCGGCCATGGTGTTGGGCGCTTGGCTGCTCCTCGCCCGACCGAGAAACGCCGCAGAGAAGTAACCCGCGGGCAAGCCGGCCGCAACGGCCGTTCCTATGAGCGACTACGTTCGGCAAGCGATTCGCTTCTTCTTTCTCGGCCCGTTTCTAGGGGCGATCATCGGCATCGTCCGGGAATCCGTCGCAATTCACGTTTGGTTTCACCACGAGACGCCGGATTTCTATTTTCACGGCTTCAAAGACATTGAACTCGGGTACCTGATGTTTAGCCTCGGGGGTTTTCTCGTCGGAATCCCTTTCGGCCTGATACTCATAAGCTGTGAGCAAGCGGCCGGCCGCAGAATTCAAGTCGCTTGGGTCGTCACCTGGGCGCCGGTGGCGGCGGCGTTGATCGCCTTGGTCGTCGTCGAGCTGAAGTTCGCTCGACGAGAGATATTCCCGTTCGCATCCGAGGCCGGCGCAATCATCGCCGCAGCAGCACTCGCGTGGCGATTCTCCAAACCTGCGGTTCTTCCCAGCGACTGCGACTCACGTCCATGAACTCCCGCCAACCCGTTCCGATTCACTCTTCGTCGGCCGTGACGTCAGAAATGGAACCACGTTATTCACGAGATGCGAGTGACCGGCTGATGCATGACAGAGCTGATATCGGCTCTTCCGCGTTTCCTCAAGTTTGCAAGCTGATCGCCGAGCGCTTCGACCTCAGGCCGGTATCCGAGCTAGTCGTCGGGCTTGACCAAATGTATTGGGATTTTACGATCGGCGGTTCGACCGTGGAGCTCGCGTGGGACAATTGGCTTTGCTTCACCGTTACGGCCAAAGCGCCCGATGCGGAACCGCTCGTCCGCCGGATAGCATCCTTCCTCTCCGAAGCATCGCTGCCTGAGTCGGGTTCCTAACGGTGCAGCGTTGCCGAGGTATTGATATGGATCCGCTCGCCGTGAATCAGGTTTGTCTTCGCGAAGTCTCGTCGGACGACTTGCCGAGGTTGTACGAATTCAATCTCGACCCGGAGTCGAATCGTCTCGCGGCGACCAACCCTCGCGGGGCCGACGCGTTCGCGATCCACTGGAACAACGTGCTGGCCGACGCGGGCATCACGGCCCGCGCGATTTACGTCGGAGACCAGTTGGCCGGTTCCATTTCGGTGTTCCAACGTGACGGGCTCCACCTCGTCGGGTACTGGGTGGGGCGAGAATTCTGGGGGCGCGGGATCGCGTCGCGAGCGCTGGAGTTGCTGCTGGCCGAAGTGCCGGTTCGTCCGCTTTACGCCCAGGTTGCGAGCGACAATCGGGCGTCGCTGCGGGTTCTGCAAAAATGCGGATTCGTGATCCGCAGCATTCAAGCGTCCCCCGCAGACGAACGCAATCTCGCCTGCGACGAAGCGTTTCTCGTGCTGGAGTGAACGAGTCGTCCAGGCGGATCGCTCTCGCTTTGCACGGCGCGGCGGCCATGCCTCTCGTAAACTGCGGAGCAAGCAGAATTGCCCGACAGGCCGGCGGTCGAAAGCCCGCTAATCAAGTCGAACTTCAGCAAGACCGGTTTGGCTCCCTCGCCCCGCGTGCGGGGAGAGGGCGGGGGTGAGGGGTCTGCGCGAGACACGGAAGTCGGCACGCGGAACGACGGAATGGCCTGACGTCGTCGTTCATCGTTCCGCGATCAGAATGGCCGGCCCCTCACCCTATCCCTCTCCCCCGATTCATGTCGACGAACGCTCGCCGTCGCGCCGGGGGCGAGGGGACCAAACGGGTCTGAGATTTGAGGGGCGTGTCTGAGGAAGCGGATCGCCCGAGTTGCTCGCGTATTCGCGCCGGCGAACGTGCGAACGTCTGCCAATGCAAAGACCCCTTGGAAGCTTACGCCTCCAAAGGGCCTGCGGAACGAAATCGATCGACGGCGTTACGGACCGCCGATCGCTTCGTAGGTTTGAAGCGTTCGGCCGGCGACCGGCCGAGCCGATCAAAACGCGAGGGGTCGAGAAAACGTACTCGCTCTCTCGACCCCTGCGAAATTTTTCTCACACGGCTACGCTAAGCTCGCCGCGTGAGACCAGACTACGGAGCCGGAACTTCGGCGACCGGGCCGGCGACGGTGCAAATCGAAACGCACTTCGAGTTGCCGGCGTCGGTCGTCGCGGTGAGCGTGTCGCAGAAATCGACGAGGTCGATGAACGCGCCGCCGCCCGACAGCGAGTGGTGACCGCTGGCCGTGCCGAACGAGTACGATTGGTTGATGTTCGCCAGAGCTTGAGCGACGTCGGCGAGTTCGGTGATGACCGAATCACGAACGGCGGCGAGGCCCACGATCACGCCGATCACGAGGATCGACATCACCAACATGACTTCAGCCGAGACGATCGCACCGGCTTCTTCCGACCACAAACGATTCAGAACCTTCATTTTCTCTCTCCAGTAAATGAAGAACCTCGAAAACTCCCCGCCCGTAACACACGGGTCGAGGTATGCGGACTACCCGGCCTAACGCAGGCCGAGCGTGTATCGAACGTGAGTCTTCTCGCAGCCGACCGTGCCCGGGTCGAATGCCGACGACTCGTTGTCACCAACCGTCAAGCCGCACGCGGCCGCTTGAAGCTGCAGGGTGACGGCGCCGAGATGCTCGACGCCAACGACGGCACTTGAGGAAGAAGTCCTCGTCACGAATCCGGCCGTCTTCATCAGCTCTCTCTCCGACGAAGCGTCCCTCTCCGTGTCGCGTGAGCGACGGCAGGGTTTGACGCGGGTCTGGCGGAGCTTGACGACCGGGCGTGCCTTCCCGATCTTCTCTCCGCGGATGTCCGGTCGGCTCTCACCCCGACCCGAATCCTGCTCGCGTGTCCTGACGTCGTCGCGGTGTTTGTGCCGAACCCCGCAGCGACCAGAGGCCGAAATTACGCAGATTCGCCAGAACCCGCACAACCCGCAAACCTCTGACAGAACCACAAATATTCCACGGTGCCGGTTATGTCAACTTTGATAATTGGGGGAATTTGGGAAATTGTCGGAATTCCACAACGGATACGGGAATTTCCGTGTGAAGTAGATGCTCGGCGCGTGACGCCGCAGAAACGCCCAACTGTGCGGATTTTGCGGCAAAAACCGCCCGTTTTAGCACAGTACTAAGTGATGGGGTTGGGCGTTCGGACCCTGAGGAGGGAGCGCTTGGGGCGGCGGAAAAAATTTCCGCGCGGAGCGCGTTTCGAGGCCGCTGATGCGGGGCGATCGATCGAAATCGAGCGGCGGACGGCGGGCGCAGAGCCGGACGGCTGGGGCCAAGCGCAGCGGTACCCCAGGATCCGGACCGCCTTTCGACGCCGATCCGGCTCCCGCAGCCGTTCACGGAGCCCGCAAACGACCGGCCAAGCCCTTCCGGGCCGACTACGGAGCGGGCAGATCGGAGACGCTGGTGTGCGTCAGGCCGTTGCCGTCGACGAGCGTGACGCCCGCGCTCACGCCGATGAGCCCTTCGAGTTCGTCGGCCGTCGGCCAGACCTCTTTGAGCTTCTTCATGCTCTCGTCGTCGGGATTCGAGAGCGATTCGAGAATCGCGTCGTTGATAAATCGCAACGTCGAGGGGCCGTTCGTGATTTCGTACGTGATGCCCGGCTGCGGTGCGACGAGCTCGGCGGCGCAGTGCGCGAGCGGTCCGCCGGCCAGCGACTCAGGCCCGCGCGGCGGATTGCGAAGCATCGCCAGCGTGCGCTCGGTCACGCCTTTGCCGAAGGCCAAGACCATGTTGCCGTCGCCCAGGAACCAGCCGCCGCTGAACTCGGGCGTTTCGTGACGCAGGCCGCTGAAGCCCTGCTCTTCCTTCGCGGGCTGGCCCGTGACGAGCGCCGCGGTGCCCATGAGCCGACGCCAGAGAGCTTCGTCGCTCACGCGCCAGACGAACGCCATGGCGTTTTGCGGCGGCGTCGCATCTTCGCCGTCGGCCGGCTTCTTCGCCGCTTCCGGAAGGAAGCTCAACACCACGTGCTTCGTGCCGAGCGAACTGAGCAGCGCGGCCGGCGAGATTTGCAAAAACTGCTCCGATTGGGCTTCGATCTGTGCGAGCGATTCCTTGGCCTTCTGCGATTGCCCGGCGACGATCGCCCCGACGTGCGTGTAAGCCTTCCCCAGATCCATGCTCAAGTGTTGATAGCCGACGACGTCGCCGGCGACCCAATCGGCGGCCTGCGGCGGCAGCGCCGGTTGATCCAAGAGCGCGAGCACACCTTGGCGAGGTTGCGGGGCCGCGATGAAGAAGCCGCTGCGCAGCGTCGTCCCTTCCAACGTCATGCGATACGCGAACGGCCCGACTTCCGAGAGCCCTAGCGCGTCGAGCATTTTGCGGGTTTCAGCGGCTTCGGGCCGCGTTAAGAGCGTCGCCAAGCCGCGCGGATGGATCTCGGCTTCGACCAGCGGCACCCCTTCGGGCAGCGCCGCCGCGAGGCCGGGCGTTTGCAGCCAGCGCTCGACCGGCCCTTCGCCGCCGCCTGCACGAGCTTCCAACAAACGCACAAGCGCACCGCGCGCTGCTTCGCGCCCGCGTTGCAGCGCCTCTTCGACGGCCGCGGCTTCCGGCATCTCCCCCTCGGCGACTTCCGGCGAAATGGCCAAGGCCAAGAGCGCATCGCCGCTGCGGCACACGAGCAGATGGCTGTAGCCGTTCAGGGTCTGTTGCTTCTTCTCGTCTCCCTCGCGCGGCGCGATTTGGAAGTTGCCGTTGGGAACGCCGTTCTTCACGCCGAGCCCGAACTTCGCTTCGCTGCGAGCTTCGACAAAGTTGGGCAACATGAAATGCCTCACGTTGACGCCGGCGAGTTCGACGTCGTCGCGCCGAGCCGGATGGTCACCCTTGAGACGATCTTCGAAACCTTTTTCCAGAGCGGCCAAAAGTTTCTCGGCCGAGGCTTCGCCGCACATGCTCCAAGCGGCGATAGTCAGCGTGGCCCGCCCGTCGTCGCGCGGCTGAAACCAGACGCCGAGCCCGACTTCGCCGGCGGCCAGCGGCAACAGGTCGTCGACTTCGAGGCCGAGCTTTTTGAACTCCGCGCCGATCGCTTCGAGGTCGTCCTTGGCGTCGGCGACGAGCATTTCCTTGAGCGCTTCGATGCGCCGCGGCTCGAACGCCACGACGCCGAGCTTGGTCCGCGTTCGCAGCGCTTCGTAAAATTCCTTGAGCGCCGGCAACCGCACGACGGCCAAGGTTTCATCGGGCAGAGCCTGCCAAAAGGGCCGCTGCGCAGCGCGGCCGAACCTTCAAAACCGGCGACAACCGCCGAAATCACCGCGCAAAAAAAGATCGTCGCCCGCCGCATCACGCGCTCCTTCCAAAGAACCCCGACACCGTCCGTGGCCGTATGGTACCAGAGCGAACCGCGCAGAAACGCCTCAATTTCGCGGCATTTTCCGCCGGCGCGGGCGACTGCGAGCTAAATCACCGCCGGGGACGCGCAACGCTCAGGAGCCCGAGCCGTCGCGTTCGAGAAGTTCGCCCAACGAGCCGGGCCGCGGCTTCGTCTGGTTCGACGATGCGGGTGCTTCGGCGCCAGCGGGCCGGAGCAAGCTTCGCAAGGCCTCGCCGGCCGGACTCTTGCCTGCCGTGGACGTCGGATCGAGCAGTTCGCGCACGACGGGATCGTTCTGCAAATTTTGCCGGCGCTGTTGCTCCGCCCGTTCGCGACCTTCTTCCATGTTTTGATATCCCACAAACCCGGCGATCGCGATGCTCGCAACGCCGACCCAGATGCCGTACGACCAATTCTCGGCCGGCGCACGGGGAGTGGGATCAACGACAATCTTGGGAGGCGAATCGACGTCTATTTTGAACTGAGGTTCATCCATGGAGAGCTTGCCGATGTCGGATCGTCGTGGTGTCGGTCGGTCAGATGACTGCGGGCTTCGTCGCGATCGAGACTCGTCGCACAACACTCGCGCTCAATGGTGGCGCAAGAAGCTGTCGCGCGGGATCTAGGACAGAACCGTGATTCCTCCGGCGAAGTCGTTGCCGCCGGCCGGCGCAAACCAAAAGTTCAGCAGAAATCCGACTCCCATTCCGAAGAAAATGAAACCGCCGAAGAACAAGGCGAGCCAGGCCGAGTAGCCCCCCACGGTCAGCGTGCTTCTGCTCGGCTCGAACTCATCGTAATAAACGCACACGCCTCGATTCGGTTGCAGCACCGCCGCCAAATCGTGATGCACTTTCTCATAGCTCAATTTGCCGTACGTCGGAGAATCGTCGTCCCTTCGTATTCTCTACCGGCCACGCCGCGGGCGTACCGAACCAGAACCTCATGGCTGCTGCACTCCGCATCGGACGTGTCTTTGTTTTCGACGGTCAGCACGCGCCCGTCGGTAAACGGCCAATCTCGCGTCTGCACGCCGACGGCGATCGTCCGAGCGGCGACAGTCATCAGCCAACCGCTGAAAATGATGAACACGGAACAGAACGGAACGATGACGAACGGCAAAGCTTTGTCCATGAGTCTTGCGGCCCGGCACAGGCGATGGATTATTCGATCGTCGTCTTTTCTTTAATCAGACTGGCGTTCAACTCCTCCCATCGACGCCTAAGGCGCTCCAAGTCCGCTTCTGCATGCATTACGGGTTTGTTTTGCCCATTGAGAGTTTCGAGGATTTCTTCCCATCGGCTCGTCGGCTTGACGTTCCAATTCTTCGGCAACCCAGTAAGCACTGACCTCCAATCTGCGGGGTCGAAGCCGGCCTCCTGATCCGGCGACTTCCAATCCGTGTTAATCCAACTGCCGGCGGGATCGGCAAATGCCGTGGGCTGCAATTGTTTGGAAGCCAGCAAAACGCGCAACTTCGCAGTTTCCAGTTCGGCGATTCGTTCGACCTCCGATCTCGTGCCGGTGGAGAGCGAGTACACAAACATCGCCTCAACCGATTGCGTCAGCGTGCTCGGGAACAATTCGGGAGCATAGTTATCTACCGAAATACTCGGCTCGGGATCCTCGGCCAAATCGAGAACACCGTCCGGGCCCACGCCGACGGAATTCGGCAAGTCGCCGCCGGCATCCATGACGCAGCCGACGTCGTTTAAATTGTTGCAGTGGAAACAACCGAGAAAGTGCCCGATTTCGTGAATCGTAATCAGCCCGATAACCCGCCCGAGAACGGCGATTTTCGTCTCGCGATTTGCAGCGTCAAATACTTTGACCGCCTTACTACCTTGATCGCCGGCTTCTGCAACTCGCAAGCTGCGAATGGAATCCGGTGAAGGATGAGGCTCGCTCAGAAGATCCAGAAGAACCACCGCCGAATCGTCACTGGAAAAGTTACCGGGATCGATGCACTGAGAAAGCCCGATCGTTTCAACTCCGAACTCTTTGATCGTTCCGCCGATGACGACGCGCAATACAAGGGGGTTCGTGCCGAATTCATCGGCATGATCGCGGCTGTTCCGCACTTCGACGCCAAAGCTTCCTTTGTCGGAGTTCGGCGTATTAAAGCCCGACTTCTTAAGACGTTCGAATGACTTCTGAACGGTCTCAACGACGGCGTCAATCACGGCGGATTCGTCTTCCGGCTTGAGCCCCCACTTGCCGAGAAACGCCGAGAGCGGACTAAGATTGATGACATCGAGGCGCCGGTGCCGAAAACTCGAGGTCCGCCGGTAATTTTTTGGCCGTTGAAATCTAGGAAGATCACTTGCTTCCTGCCGGCAAGCTCGGAAAGCAGGCCGGGGCGACGCAGGCGAAGCTGCAACCAATACGGCCCCTTACAAGCGTCCACGCCTCTGACGCGGACGAAATATGAGCCTGTTTGCGAAACAATCATCGCAATGACGGCGTCGCTTTCGTGCGCACCGACGGGCAGTTGCGAAATCCTCGGAAAGAGCTTTCCGACTTGGCGATGATTGTTATTGGAAATGATCGTCTTGTTGTCGGCGGTCACGACCTCGATTTGCGGATCGAACGAGGCGCTAGTGTCTGCGTTGAGGCACGAGATGCCCAGAACATCGCCTTGCTTCAATTCGATCTTGTAGTAGTCGTTGTCGAGAGGCACTTTGATCGTGCCGTTGATATCGACGTCTTGATCCTGTTTCGCGCCGAAGCCCAACGCAATGACTTGCGCCTTCGCAATTTCATCGTTTGGTTCGCTCTCCCCGCTGCGAATGACCGCGTCGGGCCGATGAGACTGAAATGCGGATACGGGAAGGTGGTTCGGGTATTTGCACACGCCCGAGAAATCTTGGCCGAACGACACGCCGGTCAGCGCGCTGAGGCATGCGATGAGACACAGCGATTTATTGCGGTACTGTCGGAAGCGGTTCATGGGAGATCCTTATGTCGACGAAACGTCACTTTCGTAGAAAGCGGTTCACGGCAAAGCGCAAGCACCGCCGTTCGGTCTTGCCGCGGCAAGAGAGTGCAAATCGTCCGAGCGACTCCCCCGGAGCAACGCACGGTGCGTGCAATTCTGTTAAGTCAGATTGCGAGAATCAGCATGAGAACTCACCCGACCGTAGCCGCCGATCAAAGCGGCGGCGCTGCTTCGCTGAAATCACTATCAGGTAATTACCGACACACGCAGACTTAACAGCACATGTCGCTACGGATGGTCTTGATATCGCGATGGATTTACAGACGCAAGCATTTTCGTGGAAACACAAATCCGTAGTAGAAATCCACTATTTGTCGTCGATGCCTGCGAAGAAAGCGGTAGAGGTCCGGCCTCGTTCGCCGTCTCAATGATTCGCAGATGCCGTCTCAAAGTTCGCAATCTCCAAGTGTTTGATCGCGAAGCCGTTTACAAGAGAGTACGAGGCGGCAGCGGCCTTCTCACGATGTGTACCTTCGGCGGGGTCGAGTCCTCAAATGTCGATGGAGCCTTGGCAACCTAGATTTATTGCGACGTCGTGCGAAGTTCGGCTTGGGGGAGTTGTTTTCTTAGTTCTGCGAAGCCGGCTTCGGTCGCTTTCGTTTGCCAGATTGAGAGAGTCTGGAGTTTCTTGAAGCCGTACAGGTGCGGCAGGCCGGCGTCCGTGACTTTGGTTTCGCCCAAGTGCAGGCCGGTGAGGTTCACGAGGTTCTTGAGCTGCGGCAGGCCCGCGTCGGTGATTTGGTCGCCGCGGAGGCCGATGTATTCGAGCTGCGTGAGGTCTTTCAGCTCGGCAAGCCCGCGATCAGTGACGTTCGTGAAGCCCATCGGCACGCGACGCAGCTCGGGAAACGAACGCAGGTGCTTCAGGCCGGCGTCCGTGATACTCGCTTGAAAGAGATTCAGTTCGCGCAGCTTCGGCAACCCGGCGATGGCCGCGAGACCGGCGTCGTCCATCAGCGCCGTGCCGCACGACAGGTGGATGATGTCGGGCAGCTCGTGCAGGAGCTTGAGGTTCTCGCCCAGGACGCGGGCCGAGTCGAAGCTGACGGAGTACACGACGCCTTCGTTCTGCTCGACGGCGGCGCCACATCGTTCCAGCAGCGCGAGGATGCGCTGTTGATGGTTACGCAGCGACTCGCGGGCTTTGGCGGCGGTCGTCACGTTCTTAGAACGAGCCAGTCGGACGAGCGTCTGCTTTACGACGACGGTCGTCTCCGGGTCGCCGCCGGCCGCGATGCCTTCGAGCACGCGCATGGCGTGCTGCACGGCTTCTAAACTCAAGGGCTGCTCGACGGCCGCGGCGATCGGTTCGACGGCTTCGCGACCGAGATCCAAAAGTCGCCGGCCCGCCGCTTCGCGCCGGACGAACGTCGGGGCGTCAAGTTCGCGAATCCAGCCGGCAATAACCGGCGGGCTCGCGACCTGCGCACCGTTTCCTAGCGGCTCGTCGGCCGCCGCCGCGAACATCGCGAGAACTGCCGGCAGCGTGCAAGTGAGAAGAATCCGCCTCATCGTGGCCTCCGCAGCGGCGTCGGGCCGCTCGGAGGTCCACGGTATCAGGAATGCCGGCGCGAGGAAAGTTTTTCCGGCTTCGGCTTACTTCGCGGCGTTCAACATCTGCATGAACGTGCGGAACAGCGGGGCGTTGTCGTGCCAGGTGCGGCCGCTCACGAGGTTGCCGTCGACGACGCAGGCATTGTTTTCGTACTTCCCCTGCCCTTGCTCGGCATCCAGCCGGCACTTGGCCACGGTCGTCACGCGCCGGCCTTTCAGCACGCCGGCGGCCGTGAGAATTTCAATGCCGTGGCAGACGCTGGCCACCGGCTTGTTCGCTTCGAAGAAGTGACGCGTGATCCGCATCAGGTCTTCGTCGTAGCGAATGTATTCCGGAGCCCGACCGCCGGAGATGAACAAGCCGGCGTACTCTTCCGGCTTCACGTCGCGGAAGGCCACGGTCGCCTTGATGTGATACGACGGGCTTTCGCGCGTGATGTCCCACGGAATCGTGGCGTCCGGCGGAATCTCGTGCAGCACCGTGTGATACCAGCGAGCTTCGGGGCCGGCGATCACCGCCTCGAAGCCGTCTTCTTGCAGGCGGAACACGGGGTAGAACGTGTCGAGCGTTTCGGTGGCGTCACCGATCGGAATCAAAACTTTGGGCATGGTCGTTCGCTTATCGTAAGGAGTTGCTTGCTCAATCCTGCTTGGTCGCGGAGCTTGCCGCCGCGGAATTCTACAAACGGCTTAACTCGCCGCCGCGGCTTCATACGCCGCATGCAAGCTCTGGAAGCATTTTCGCGCGGCCGCCGTGGGATCGTAACCCGCCTTTTGGTGAATCTGGCCGCTCACTTCCACGGTTACGCTGCCGGCATATCTCAATTCGTTCAGCAACCGGAAGTAGCGTACGTAGTCGATATCCCCTTCGCCGGGCAGCAGAAACTCGAACTTGCCGGGCACGCCGCGGCCGTCTTTCACATGAATGAATACGGTTTCCGGCGCCAGCGTGCGGAGCGACTTTTCAAGTTCGAAGCCTTGCCGTTCGAAGTGGCTGAAATCGTAGGCCGCCTTGATGTGCGGCGAGTTCACTTCGCGGACCACGCCTAAGGTATCGTCGGGCGTGTGCATCGCGCCGGCGATGTGAGCCTTGACGGCAATGACGATGTCGAGATTCTTCGCGGCGTCGGCCCATTGGCCGAGCCCTTCGATGAGCGGCCCGCGGAACGTCTTCCACTCGGCCGGTTTGCCGCCGAGCACCGTTTCAATAATGGCCGGGGCCGGATCGGCCGGCTTCCAGGCATGGGCCAGCTCGGCCGCGCGGGCGAGCTTTTCAAAGTTGTCGGCCTGAACCTTGGCGTCGACGACCGGCCGGATGTTCTCCATCAAACACGGGATCCGCAGGCCCAGGCCGTCGGCGAGGCTGCGAATCTCCTTGCGCCGCGCCGGTGTGACGAGCTTCGGCTCCGTGTCGTACCCGGCGAGCAAAGCCGGTTCGATGTCCGTAAAGCCGATCTCCGCGCACGTTTGCAGCGCCTTTTCGATCGGCAGGGTCTTCATGCCGTAGAGGCTGAAGCCCAGCGTAAAGGGCAACTTGCCCGCCGCCGGCTTCTGCGGAGCGGCCCAAGTCGGCCGACGGACCGCCAACGGCGCGAAAAGGGCGGTCGTCGAGGCCGCGGCGGCGAGGAAACGGCGACGGCTCAGGGGCTGATGCATTGCAAGCTCCCGCGGCGAAACGGCTTCGGACAAGAAACGCACGCTGCCGGCACTTCCGGAGCTTACCGATCTTACCCCGTTACAAGCCTTACGACCGTTTCTACCGGTATCGCCGGAAAGTTTTACCGTTCTTACTAAACCATCACAAGCGACACGGCCGATACAAACGGCACGGGCATCAGACCGAGCGCTCCATAGTGGAGTGCCTTCCCCAAAAACCTGACACGTCCAGCCCAGGTGACTCCTAAGATGTCGATCAAATCCCTCCACCGCCGGATTGCTGCAGTCCTCGGACTCACGCTCTCGGCGGCCACCACGGTCGCGGCTCAAGGATTGCCGTCGAGCGTTTCGGAGCCGGAGTTCGTGCCTTACGTCGAAGACTTGCAACTCTTCGAACAGCCGGACCTGAGCCCGTACGGTCGCGGCGTGCGTCCGCCGGAAGGTTGGTTCGGCGCGGTGGAATTCCTGAACCTCACGGTCGGAGCCGCCAACGACTCGTCGATCGGCAACAAAGCCGTGCCGACGCAAACCGTGTTCGGCATGTCGAGCCGTACGGTGAGCACCGGTACGCTGACGCATACTCAGGTCTCCAACGGCGGCGTGGCTCTGCCCGCCGGAACCGTGACGGCCGCGGCGCCGGGTACGGCCGCCACCCTGCTCAACGGCTACATCCAAAACAACAGCAACGAAAACACCTTCAGCTCCGAGTTCACGAGCGGTTCCCGCTTCGAATTCGGCCGGCTCAACGGCGATCGCGGCTGGTTCGTCAGCACGTTCACGCTCGGCACGCAAACCCAAGATGCGACGCTCAGCGACGTCTCCGTCAACTTCGCGAACCAACCGATCGGCTTCGTCGACGTGACCGGACCCGGCACCGCGACGGCCGGTAACTTCAATAACTCATCGTTCCTCGGCGACGGCTACGACGACGATCTCGACGGCGACGGCGTGTACGGTCGTCACGGCCGCGATCGCGGTACCCAAGCCGGTGCCGTGTTCAACAACCCGCTCGACGGTATCCCGGATCGCGAAAACCAAGGCTTCCCGGACGTACCGATCGACTGGGACGACGCCGTGACCCTCCCGACGATCTTCTCCTCGCTCACCACGGAGAATCGTACCGGAGTGTGGGGCGTGGAAACCATGCGAGCCTATCGCTTGCAATTCAGCCCGCAAGGCGGCGTCTGGGAACTCTTCCTCGGCCCCCGCTACCTGAACGTGGACGACACCTACATCGTCACCGGCATCGCTCGCAACACGAACCCGGCCTTCTATCAGAACCCGCTCGGCGACTCGCAATGGTACACGAACGCTCAGAACAACCTGTTCGGCGGTCAGTTCGGCGGTCGCTGGTTCATGCAACGCGAACGGTGGCAGGTCAGCGTTGAAACCCGGTTGTTCGCCGCAGCCAACTTCCAAAACGTCCAACAGAAGGGCAACTTCGGCACGCTCAACGACACCGTGGTCATCGGCGGCGTGACGGTTCCCCGACGCGACGACGTGGTGAACATGCAACTCCCCGCCTCGTTCAACTCGCAAGTGAACCTGATGGAGTTCTCGCCCGGTATGGAAATGCGGTTCAACCTGAAGTATCAAGTGTTCCGCTCGGTGTACCTGCAGCTCGGTTACACGGCGATGTACATGGACAACATCGCTCGCTCCAGCCAGATGGTGCAGTACACGCTCCCGGGCATGGGCATCAACGCCGACGAAAACAAGTCCGGCCTGTTCATGAACGGCGTGAACTTCGGCGTGATCGTCAACCGCTAGTCGGTCCGGCCGATCGCCTGCCGCGGAAAAACAAAAACGGGCGGAGCTGTGAAAGCTCCGCCCGTTTTGCTTTTTTAAGCGTCCGTGTTTTGTGCGGCGTCGATGTCTTGCTCGACGCTCGGCGAAGTTTGCGGCCGCCAAGGCCGCGCGGCGCGTAGATTTTCAGCTTCTGCGCCTTCTTCTTCTTGGTCTTCTTCGGAGCATGCAGCTCCCGAATCTCTTCCAATTCGTTTTGCAAGCGATGGTAAAGCGGGCTCTCCGGCCGCAGCTCTTCCAACAGAGTTTCCGCCTTCGTGAACGTCTCTGCCGTGACTTCCACGCCTCCGACAAACAGACGGTTCCAACTCTTGGAAACTTCTTGCTCGGTCAACAAGGCAACACCCCCCGCGACTAGGTAAATGGGCGAACTGGCTGAAGCTCAAACCAACGAATTCATTCTAGATGCCCGACGGACTGACGCAATACGACTCGCCGTTCTGCGTCGGTTCGCCGCCGCCGCAAGCCCGATATTCCGACACATTCGCGCCGCGCACAATTTTCGGCCGGCCGCCGCGGCACGCTTCCCGAACGGCACGGCGCGGAAAATAGCTGAACAAATGACGACGCGATCACAGATCGGCGTTTACGCCCAATCCATCCCCGTCGCTTCGCGGATCTTGTGTTCGTAGTCGCCGAGCAAGCCGCCGATGACGTCCCAACGATCGTGGCGACGGATTTCGATGTCGCCTTGGCGATTGATGCGCACCACGCTTGCTTCGGTCATGCCGAGCTTGCGCAGGTCTTCGACGTTCAACTCGTCGATCCCCTTCATTTCCAACAACGTCTTACCGGCCAACTCAATGAATTTCATACGACCGACTCCGCCGCAACGGAAGGCATTCTTGTAAACCGCGATTTCATCATAATCCGCGCCGACCGCGGCCGGCAGTGCCTGCACGGCGGCGGACTTCGATTACAATAAGCTCGTTCGCTCCCTTCGCTCGCGTCTCGTCGCACGTCACGTCTCTCGCACTTCAGGCTGCCGCTATGCCCACCGCACCTCTGCGCATGCTCGTCTTGGTCGCCCACCCGGACGATGCCGAATTCCACTGCGGCGGACTGATGACCGTGTACCGAGAGCTCGGACACGAAGTGAAGATCGTGACGCTGACCAACGGCGAATCGGGACACCACGAAACGACCGGGCCCGCGCTCGTCGGCGCGCGCCGCGCGGAAGCCGCCGCCGCGGCGAAGGTCATCGGCGCCGTTTCCGAAGTGTGGGACTTCCCCGACGGTCGCTTGCTGCCGACGTTGGACGTGCGCGAGCGCGTGATCCGTGAGATTCGCACCTTCAAGCCCGATCTGGTGCTGACGCATCGCAACAACGACTACCATCCCGACCATCGAGCCGTCGGCGACGTCGTCCGCGACGCCTCTTACATGGTTACGGTTCCCGCCGTCGTGCCCGACGCGCCGGCCTTGCGCAAAGATCCGGTCGTGGCGTTCGTGCCGGATCGGTTTACGAAGCCGTATCCGTTGCAGCCGGACGTCGTCGTGGACGTCACCAAGCAATTCGACCGCATCGTTGAAATGCTGGCCTGCCACAAGTCGCAAATGTTCGAATGGCTCCCGTACAACCAAAACGAGCTCGACGAAGTGCCGCTCGGCGAAGCGGGCCGCCGGCATTGGTTGCGCGACAAATACGTCGACCGGATGCGCCCGCAACTGGAACGCTACCGCCACGAGGTGCTGTCGACCTACGGCCCGGAACTCGCGAAGAAGATCGACTGGGTGGAAGTCTACGAGATCAGCGAATACGCCGCGCCGCTGACGTCGGACAAGCGAGCGCCGCTGTTTCCGTTCGTGCCGTAATCGACCTGCGGCAACGGCTTCGCTGCGCCCCGATTACTTCGCCGCGTTCGCAATCGCTTCCCGCATGGCTCCGCTGAGCCGCAGCAGTTCTTGCCAGGGCAACTCTTCGGCCCGGCACGATTCGTGAAACCCGAGCCGCGCCAGCACGGCGTCGATCTCCGGCTTGGTCAGTTCCTGCTTGAACGAATTGACCAGCGCCGAGCGGAGAAACTTCCGCCGCTGCAAAAAGATCGTCCGGACGAACTGATGAAAGTACGGCAAGTCGCCGACGGCCGCGCAGTTCTCGAAATCGACGTCGATCTGCACGATGGCCGATTCCACTTTCGGCCGCGGCCAAAACACGGTCGGCTGCATGATCCGCACGACCCGCGTTTCGGCTTGGCATTGCACCCAGACGCTGAGCGCACTGTAGTCGCGCGTGCCGGGTGACGCGCAAATGCGATCGCCCAGCTCTTTCTGAATGGTCACCGTCATGCTCATCGGCACGAGCGGGCCCATCAGCAAATTCGAAATCAGCGGCGTCGCGATATGGTACGGCAGGTTCGCAACGAGCTTGAGCTTGCGTTGCGGATCGACGGCCAACTTCGCGGCCAACACTTCCAGCAAGTCCGGGTCGATCTTGTGCTTGCCGGCCAGCGCATCGTGCAGACGGAGCGAGACGTTCTCGAAGTCGATCAGTTCTTCGCTCGCCAACTGATGCATCTGCGGATCGACTTCGACCGAGACCACTTCCGCCACCTGCGGAGCGACCAAAGCCGTGAGCGATCCGGTGCCGGTGCCGACTTCGAGCACGACGTCCGTCGGCCGCAGATCGGCCGTCGCGGCGATCATCTCCAACAAGTTGAAATCGATGAGAAAGTTCTGCCCGTGCTGCGACTTCGGGTGAATCCCGACGTCGCCGAGCCGCTTCATCAAATAAGAAATCGTCTGCCGGGCCATCGATCAAACTTTCAGAGAAGGAGATATGGGGATAGGAGAAGATGAGGGAGATAAATTCAAAGACAAGTAGACATATAGCTCGACACGCTGATTTCAATTCTCAGATCTGCATCCCCAATATCCCCTCTTCATCTCTCTATCCCCTACTCCGGCATAGGTACGTTGCTAGTAACTGCGGCGGCAGAAGGCTTGCCAGTCTTCCGTGAATTGGTCGAACGTTTTGCCGTACGCCTTTTCCAGATGCGGCCGCAGATCGGTGCTGCCGGCTTCGCGCAACAGCAGAATCAGTTGCGGCAGCTTGGCTTTGTAAGCCTCGTCGTGCAGCAGCATGTCCGCCACGGTCGCGGCTTGCCAATACGCCGAGAGATCGATCTTCGCTCCGTTAAGCAAATTCTCCAGCGGCACGTAGTTGCCCGCGTCCGAGATTCCGTTGCGCACGATCTGCGGGAAGTTTTCCTGCGGGTGAAACTTCAACTGGTAGTGACTCGCCAAACCTTCGTGCAGCCACTCGCCGCTGTTGTCGAGTTGCAGCGCGTCGTCGAGATACGAATGCACGAACTCGTGCAGATAGACGGGTCGCAACGTGCCGTACTGCGGATCCCAGAACGACGTGGCGATTCCCCAAAACGTGAACCCGCCCGAAGTCGGCGGCGCGGCGGCCGAGTTGAGTTGTTCGGCCGTACGAACGGTGAACTGCTGATACGTCGGACGATCGCTGAAGACGACAAGCCGACCGGCCGGCGTTTGGCCAAGAAACGCGAAATCGCCCGCCACCGCTTCGGCCGCCTTGTCGAGATGCGCGGCCAACTGCTCGGCGTCGAGTTCCGCGTGGTCGGTGATCACGGTGGCGGACTTGCCTTGCGCGAGCTTCGCTTTGCCCGCGGCTGCAGGGAAGGCGAAGTCGCGCAGTTCTTCCACGGTCAACTCCGCCGCGCCGGGCCGGCTTCGACCACCGCGACGTCGTCGATCCAGAAATCGCCGGCCTCGCGACACCAGAAGCCGATCCGTACGACGTTTTGCCACTGCGGAATGCGGCCGGTCGACCAGCGACACCACCGCAGCGGCACTTCGTATTGTTTCCAACCGGTATGATTGAGATCGAGCCGGCACGAAAGCGCGTCTTGCCGTCTCCTTCGACGAACTGCACTTCGATCTGCGTCACGTCGTCGACCTTTGCGGCCTCGGGCGAACGATACGCCCAGAACGTCGCGTTCTTCACCGTCGTCCAATCGACCGTCGCCGCATCGCGCTTGGCGTAGAGCCCGCCGTTGCCGCCTGCGGAAACCACGTGAAACGCGGAGCCGCCGGGCCCGCCGCCGGCCGCCGCTTCGGGCGGAGCGCCGACTTCGAGCGGCACGCCCCCCAGCGCAACCCACTGCTCGGCGGACGCTGCATCGTCAAAGGCGAACAGCGTGCGCGACGCTTCGGCGGCGCGCGACACCTGGGCGAAGCAACAACACAGAAGCAAGCAGAGGATGCGCAGCAGCATCGTGGCGACTCGAGCGAATAGAAGCGGCGGAATCGCTCTATTCTGATCGTCAGGGGCGTTGTTCGCTAGCCGTTCGCCGAGACCGACTTACGCGGGCTGCTCGCCGGGAGAATCCGTTTCCGCTGTGGATTCGCGCACCGTGCTCAACACTTCCCCCTGCGCCAGGCGTGTGCGCAGCACGTCGCCGGGCCGAACCTCGGCGGCCGACGTCACGACGGCGTCGTCCGCCGCGCACTGCGTCACGCTGTAACCGCGCACGAGCACGCCGAGCGGACTGAGCGACTCAAGCTTGCCGGCCCACGTTTCCAACCGACTTCGCTCCAGCACAAACTTGCTCTTCAGCGCCGTCCGGCGCAGAGCCAAAGTTCGTCGACGCGCCTGCGCTCGGGCATGGATCAACTCGTGCGGCTGCCGAAAGACGCGCCGCTCGCCGAGCATCACCAGCCGGTGCCGCGCCGTGGCCGCTTTGCTTTGCAGCGCAGCGAGCAACCGTTGCTTGCGGTCGTTCAAAAACGCCGTGAGCGCTTCTTGCGACGGCAACACCAACTCCGCGGCTTCGCTCGGCGTCAGCGCCGCGCACGTCGGCGGCCAAGTCGCAAAGCGTCACATCGATTTCGTGGCCGACGGCGGAAATGGTCGGAATCTGCGAACCGGCGACGGCCCGCACCACCGGCTCTTCGTTGAAGCACCACAGGTCTTCCAAGCTGCCGCCGCCGCGACCGACGACCAAAACATCAATGCCCAGGTCGTACGAATTCACGCGTTTGATCGCCGCGGCAATTTCTTGCGCCGCGCCGTCTCCTTGCACCCGCGTCGGCACGATCAGCACGTCGGCTCCGCGCCAGCGCCGGCGCAACACTTCCAAAAAGTCGCGCACTGCCGCACCGGTCGGGCTCGTCACAAACGCGATCCGCCGCGGAAACTTCGGCAACGGCCGCTTCCGCGCACGATCGAACAAACCCTCGGCCGCCAGTTTCTCCTTCAGCTTCCGCAGCGCAAGTTCCAGCGCGCCGATTCCTTTCGGCTCGACCTTCGACACGACCAATTGATAGCTGCCGCGCTGCGCATAGACGTCGATCGCGCCGAAGCAGACCACTTCCAAACCGTCGTGCAGATCAAACTTCAGTCGACTCGCCGTGCCGCGCCACATCACGGCCCGAATCTGGGCCGCATCGTCCTTGAGCGTGAAGTAGCAGTGCCCCGAAGACGGTCGGGAAAAGTTGGAGATTTCGCCGGTGACCCAGACCGCGGGAAACGACTCTTCGAGCAACCCTTTGAGGCGCAACGTCAATTGCTCGACGCTGAGCACCTGCTCGGCGTCGGTTGCGGGAGACGCATCTTCTTCGGACGGGTAAGCCATGATTCGGGCTGCTTGGGAGACGATAGCCCAATCGTTATAACATAGAGCCATGTCCGCCAAAGCCGCTTCCGATACCGTCAACGCCGTCGACTTCCTCGCTTCATCGGCGAAGGCAGAAGTGCCCGGCGTCTGCGCCGTGTTCGGCGACGAAGGCTTTCTCAAGCGGCTGGTGTTGCAAGAGCTGAAGAAGCGGATCGCCGGCGACGATCCCGAATTCTCCGCCACGGAACTTGCCGGCCCGACGGCGGAAGCCCGCGACGTGTTCGACGAGCTTTCTACGCTCTCGCTCTTCGGCGGCGGGCGGCGCGTCGTCATTATCGACGAGGCCGACGATTTCGTCTCGCGCCCCGCTCCTGGTCCGAAAAAGAAATCGAATCGCGAACTGCTCGAAGACTACGTCGCCAAGCCGTCGCAGGCCGGCGTCCTCATTCTCGACGTCGACACTTGGCCTTCGAACACCCGGCTCTACAAGGCCGTCGGAACGTCGGGCCTGAACATCGAATGCCGGGCTCCCACAGGGGCCGGCCTGTTGAAATGGCTCGTCGCTTGGGCCACGCAGCAGCACGACGCCAAGCTGCAAACCGACGCGGCCGAATCGCTGGTCGACCTCGTCGGCGCGGAGCTCGGTTTGCTCGACCAGGAACTGGCGAAACTCGCGGCGGCGGCCCGCGGCGAGCCGATCACGGTCGAACTCGTAGATCAATATGTCGGGTCCTGGCGTACCCGCACGGCGTGGGACATGATCGACGACATCGCTTTCGGCAACGCTCCGGCGGCGCTCAAGCAGCTCGATCGGTTGATTGTGGCGGGCGAACATCCGATTGCACTGCTGGCACAAATGTCGGCCACGTTCCGCCGCTTCGCCGCCGCCACGCGCATTCTAGAAGATAGTGAGGCCCGCAAGCAGCGGCTCGCCGCGAAGCAGATCTTGGAGCTTGCCGGCTTCAAATCGTTCGTGGTCGGCAAAGCGGAAAGCCAGTGGAAGCAGCTCGGCCGACGCCGCAGCGGCCGGCTTTACGACATGTTGCTGGAGACCGATCTGGCGCTCAAAGGCAAAGCCTCGCAGCCGGCACGAGCCCGACTGGTGCTCGAGCAATTCATCGCCAAGCTTTCGACCGCGGGCGATCCGCGAAAAGGCTGAGCGTTGGGGCGTTTAGTTGCTCAAGCGGCTTCGTCCGTCTTGTCGCAGCCGGCCGATTGTCGTACTCTCCGCCCCTCGCATTGGTTGCGAGATTCTCCGTTTCCGCGACTCCGCACGCTCGGTTCATGGACGAACGACCGCGCTACCGTCGACTGCCGATTTGGTGCTGCTTGACGGCGCTCTGCTGCGCCGGCGGCCGGCTGCATCTCGCACGACGTGCCGGATGATCTCACGGCCCCCGACCTGCAAACGGTCGGCGCCGGCGAACCGGCTCCGACGGCGCAAGCCCCGCTGAGTCCGTATGCTCGCAACGGCGCGCAGGCCTGGGCCGGCGACGGCGGTGCGAATTCGCAAACTGGCCAAGCCCCGCAAGCCGCCGCCGTGCCGGTTTCGCCTTACGCCAAGGCGGCCGGGCCTGCCGGTTCGCTCGACGGAGCGCTTGCCGAAGTGGCGGCGATGACCGACGTTGACGCGGCGACCAAAGAGCGACTGATCGCCGACCTGCGACAGACCGATCCGACCCTGCATCCCCTGCTCTTGCAAACATTCCGCGCCGGTGCGGCCTATCGCACCCGCAGCGCGGCCGGCCCGCGACAACCCGCGCCAGCGACGAACGCCCTGACCGCCGCAACCGCGCCGACCGCGGCGACACCGGCCGCAGCGAACAGCCCGCAGCCCGCAGCCCCCTCCTCCGTCGTACAGGCCGGGTTCACGCAAGCCGCCACGTCGCAAGAGCTGCCGCTCGATGCGATTGCCGCTCAACTCACCGGCGCTCAAAGCGGAGCGCCGCAACTTGTCGGTCGCGGCGGCGGTTCGCAACTGCCGACGCAAGCCATTCTCACTGCAGCGCTCGCGGAAGCCCAACGTCGCGAAGCCGAGCAACGACAATCCGTGCCGCCGGCGGAAGCCGTCGCTTCGACGACTGCGCCCCCCATCGCCCAAGACGACGCGGTGAAGAAGCCCGCCGTCGCCAAAAGTCTCCCGTCGGCTCCGACCGGCGATTGGCGCAAGAACCTCGACGTGACCATCGCGGCCTTGGAGCAAGAGACCCAAGAACCTCCGGCCAGCGCCGCCGAAGTTTCGCGGCATGCTTGGCTGCGGATGCTTTATCTCACGGCGGGCCGTCGCGAAGACGCGCTCAAGCCGATCCCCGGCATCAGCGCCGCCGAGCAAGACTACTGGCGCGAGCAGCTTTACGCTTTGGCCGCGTGTTTGGACACCGAACGGCAAACCGACGCCGCCAAGCGGGCGGCGGAAGCAAGGCAACACTTGGCCAAGGCCGATTCACGACTCGGTGAAACGGGCACTCTCGTCGTGCGCAGCTTGGCCTTCTGCGAAGAGGTATCGAGCTACGGCGTGTACAAGAAGTTTGAAGACTACAAATTCAAAGCGACGCAGCCGCTGATTCTCTACGCGGAAGTGCAAAACTTCAAAAGTGAAGAATCCACCAAGGGATATCACACGGCACTGCGCAGCAGCTACCAGATTCTCGACGCCCAAGGCCGTCGCGTGGCCGAGAACGATCTGGCGCTCACGGAAGAATATTGTCGCAACGAACGCCGCGATTACTTCCTGCGGTACTTCCTTTCCGTGCCCGAGCGCATTTATGAAGGCAACTACACGTTGCAACTGACGATCGTCGACACGCTCAGCCAAAAAATCGGCACGGCGACGATCGACTTCACGATCGGCGAGAAGAAGTAGCCGCGAGGCCGCCCGCGGTTAGCGAAGCTCCAGCACCACGCGTAGGCCGTTGCCCCAATCGCGCCGGCTGGGTCGCGTGAAGTCGCGGTTTTGCGGGCGAGTCATCGGCGAGGGCGACTGATAATCGCCGCCGCGAACCACGCGGCCGTTGCCGTCTGCGGGCCCTTGCGGATCTTCCATAGGGGCGACGGCGTAATAGTCGGCGTCGTACCAATCGGCGCACCATTCCCAAACGTTGCCGCGCATGTCGAAGAGGCCCCAAGCGTTCGGCGGCGACGTGCCGACGGTGTGAGTTCGTGGTGGTCGCGCGTCGTCGACGGCTTCGGCTTCCGACCGCGGCGAGGCCTCCGCACCGCCGGCCGTCGCCGCATACTCCCACTCCGCTTCGGTCGGCAACCGATAAACTCGCCCCGCCGTGCGCTCCTCAGGCAGCTCCGAAAGCCGGCGGCAAAACTCAACGGCATCCGCCCAGGAAACCATCTCAACCGGCAACGACCGTGCGAGTTCCGCAGACACCAACTCGCGCCCGCCGCCGCCGGGCGCGAACCAACTCGGGTTCTCCCCCGTCACGCGCTCATAGACTTCCTGCGAGACTTCATGCCGCCCAAGCGCGAACGGCCGCGTGATTCGCACGAGTCGGCGCGGCCTCTCGTCGGCATCGGCGGCAGGATCGTCGTCGCTCGATCCGCGCTGGAATTCACCGGACGACACGACGACGAACTCCATCCCGACGGAGTTCGTGACGACCTTCGGTTCGCCGGCAAGCGACGCACCCGCCGCGACCAATATCGCGACGAGCGCGCACGTCATCAGGTTTTTGCAGCGTCGCATCGCCGGAACTACAGCGGCTTGATCCGAATGTTCTTCCAGCGGCACTTCGCGCCGACCGGCCAACTCTTGCCGCCGTGAACTTGCACGGCGATGCTCCCTTCGTCGCCGAGCGTTTCAACGACCTTCTTCGGATCGTACTTCGGATCGGCGTACTTGTTGCCGTCCCATTCGATGATCTTCTGGCGGTTGATCCAGGTCGTCATCTTCGCCGGGCTTCCTTCGACCCGAACCTTCACGCGATTCCAATCGCCGACCTTCCACGCCTTCACCCATTCTTCCGCCGTGCAGGAGTAATCGAGCTCGGGCAACTTCTCGACCGGCTTGGTCGTGATCGCCTTCAAGTCTTTTTTGCCGTCTCCTTCGTAAGTGCCGAAGATGTTGAACGGGGCGTGTTGAAGCCGCCGGTTCCTTCTCCGTAGACGTGGCCGACGTTCCCCGCGTCGTGATAGTCGACCATCATCTGCAGGCACTTTCCTTGATCGTTCGCACGGAGAAACAAGCCGCTGCAGATGCCCCAGTCGGGCTTGATGTCGAGTTCGAGTTCGAAGTTCTTGAACTTCCGATCGGTCAGCAGAATGCCGCCGTTGCCCGAGCCAGGCGGGTCTTGCTGCCCGGTGATCGCGCCGTCTTCCACGACCCATTCGCCACCGGTGCCGTGCCCGATCTTCTGCGGGTTCTTATGCCACCCGGCCAGCGAGGTGCCGTCGAACAACGTGATCCAACCTTCTTCGGCGACGGCCGGTTGCGAACCGCCGACCAACACCCACACGGCGATCCAAAGTGCGATCGCCGAAGTTGTCTTACGGCGACGGATGTTGCCAAACGTAAACATCATGATTGCGATTCCTTAAGCAGCGGAGCGGGCAGGCAGGCCCGATGAAAGCGAAAAACCGTCAAATCACGGACGCGGCGAGTATGTCTTGAGCCGCGGCACTCGTCAACGAGCCCCGCCTTAAGGGGCTTAGCGTTTCCTACGACGAAGTTATTTGACCCTCTGAAAAACGCGACGTAGAAATCCAATACGTCTTTCGACGAGGGCTCAAGGAAGGTCGCTCGTCGGCGGATGTGCTTGTGAAGTCCCGCCGCCATCGAACCTCTTTCCGGTGTCGATCACCACCGACCTTCCATGAGTACTCCCTTGCTCGAACACTTCGGCTTGGAACTTCTTGAAGCGGAACTCTCGCCCGACGATCAACTGCGTCGGCAAGTTCGCGATCTGCTGGGCGGCCTCTATCCCGAAGGTCCGTACGAGCGACGGCACGAGCAACGGTATCCGTACCCGAAGCTCATTCAACTCATGCCGACGAACTCGGCCGGCACCGCAACGACCGGCCCGAAGATCGTCGTCAGCGGCAAGCACCTCTCGGAAAACGGCCTGAGCTTCTTCCACCCGCAGCCGTTGCCCTATCGACTGGTCATCGCGGTGCTGGAAAGCGTCGACCGCCACAAGCACGGCTTCCTGCTCGACCTCGACTGGTGCCGGTTCACGCAGCTCGGCTGGTACGAAAGCGGCGGCAAGTTCCTTCGCGCCGTGGAACTGAAGCAAGCGGCTTAGCGCGAGCGGCCGACGAAAGTTTGTCAGGCTCGCACCGGCTCGCTATGCTGAAATCATGGCCGAGCAATTCTCACCGCACGTGGAAGCCTTCATCGCCGACGCATTAGCGCACGGCGACTTCCCTTCGCGCCACGTTCTCTTAGAGAAGGCCGTGGAAGCCCTCCGCCGGCAGCAGGACGTGCCGGAGGTTCCTGAGATCCATGCTGCTGCCGTAGATGAAGGCCTAGAGAGCATCGTCGCCGGCCGACATTCCGAGTGGCGGGCGGAGGATGCCGTTCGCAGGCTTGAAGAACGTTTGGCAAAGCGTGCGGCAAACGGACAATGAGGTACGCGCAGACGTCGCCGGAAGCGACTCTGGACCTCGACGAGATCGCGCTGTTCATCGCCGCCGACATGGTGAACTACGCTTCTCGCACAGCAACTACGTCGTCTAGTATCGCCCGGAATCCCGAGGCGTGATGATTGTTCGCGTTTTGCACGGAGCGCGAGATCATTGCAAGTTGCTCTAACTGCGACTGACGTTAAGCCGCGTGTTCTTCGTCCGGCAGCTCTAGAATCACGGCGAATCGGTTCCGCAGATCGGCCGAGCGTTGCGGAGTCCACCAGCGATAGAACTCTTGCTTCGCTTCGCATAGCGCCGTTTGTTCGACGGCCGTTTGCTCGTCGATGAGCGACTGCACTTCCGGCTCGTCGAGCTGAGCCCGCCATAGAGTCAGATGTTCGATCGCCGAAGCGTGATCGTTCACGATGCCCAAGAGCGCCTGTACCCGCTCAATTTCCGCATAGAGCTCGTTGCGCAGCTCAGGCCCGAAGGCCGCGGAGAAATACTCCAGCGCGTAGCGGAGGTGCTTGCCTTCGATGCGAAACTGATGCAGCAGGTCGTTGTCGCCCAAGTCGGCGGCGCCGGCCTCGAAAAACTTCGCCACGTTGCGGGCCAGCCCGTGGCGAGCCCATTGCACCAGCGTGGTTTCCTGCTCGTGCTTCGGAGCGCGAACGGAGTCGATGAGCTTTTCAATCTTCTTGGCGAACTTCTTTCGCTTGAGCTTAGCGTGCAGTTTGACGACCGGCTCTTGCGCCTCGGTCCGCAACTGTTCGACGTGCTTGAGGAGCGGACGCCGCCGCTCGGCATCGTCTCCCTTGCCGAGTCGTTCGAGGAACACGTCGCAATCGCGGGCTGCGCCGGCCCGCTTTCGGATGCGGCCGAGCTGCTTCGTCATCTTCGCGGCCTTGGCCTGAGGCAGCAGCTCCGCGTAGCCCTCCAGCGCGGCCATGGCGCGGCGCGTGGACACGCGCAATTGATGCACGAACTCGGGCGATTCTTCGGCACGCTCGGCCGCATCGTCGAGCCAGCGCACGACCGGTCGCAACCGGCGGCGAGAGTTTTCCGCGCGGCCTGCGACACGGGCATGTCGGGCCTGAGTCCGTCGATCCACTTACTACTGCGCTTCGCCATAGGTGCCGGGTACAAGGTGAGTTTCATCGGATCGTCTCGTCCTTCGGCGGTCCGCTTTCGAGACATCGCAGTTCGTCAATCGTTCGGTTGCGCACGCTCGGGAGCCGTTACTCGGCGCCCGGCTTCGCATCCTTCTTGGCGTCTTCCTTGTCGGCCTCTTTCTTCACTTCCGCCGGACCGATTTGCGCGGTCAGCAGATCCCACAGCGCCTCGCCGTGGGCGTCGAGCGAGACCACTTTCCCCTTCCGATCAATCAGCACGCCGCGGGGAATGCTCATCACGCCGTACTTCGCGGCCAGCGGATGTTTCCAGCCGGTCGCGCTTTCATCGGCGCTGAACAGCGTCGTCCAAGGCAATTCTTCGCGCGTCAGAAAATCGTCGAGCCGCTTGCGGTCGCTGTCCAGGCTGATGCCGACGACTTCAAAACCGCGGTCGTGATACTTCTCATAGCATTCGCGCAAAGTCGGCAGTTCGGCGATGCACGGGCCGCACCACGTCGCCCAAAAATCGACGAGCACGACCTTCCCTTCCCACGACTTGACGTCGAAGTCCTTCCCGTCGACGGTCTTCCCCTTCACGTCCATCGCGTTGCCCGGCAAGCTCAAGTAGCGGGCCGCCCCTTCCAGCGCGGCGGCGTTGTCGCGAACCTGCGGGTCGCTGCTGGCGGCGAACGCCGCGGCGAAGTCGACGTACGCTTCGAGAGCCTGCTTCGTCATCCCGGAGCGTTCGAGAAGCGACGCCGTTTGATAAGCGATGCCGAGATTGGCGCGTCGAGCTTCGCGGTCTTCACGTGCTCGCGCACTTCGTCGGCCAGCTTCTCCAGCGCGGCATGATCGCCCCGATCGACCTCGCCGAGCCGCGTCGCCAAGTAGTACACCTTCGCCAGCGGCGGAACGAACGCTCGCTTGTCTTCGGAAAGCTTCGTGAGATATTCGCGCATCTGCTTGTCGGAGCCTTCGACTTGCAGACGGCGCAAGAGCTGCAACGCTTCGAGCTTCTCGGTGATGGCGCGGCGTTGCTCGTCTTCGCTGCCGCGCTCGCCGATCTTATCGACCGCCGCGACGACGGCCGTGCAAACCTTGCGCAGGTGCTCCATGACCTCGGCTCGCTCGCGCGAAGCGGGGGCTTCTTTCTGGATTTTGTCGACGAACTCCAGCAACTCGGCCGGCGAACCGTCGGGCACTCGAATCGGTTCGGCCTTCGCCGCGGCATCCGGCTTTGCGTCGGCAGCGGGCTTTTGCACCGCGGCATCTTGTGCAAAGGCCGCTGCACCGACGAACGCCGGCGCGCACGCAGCCAACGCAAAACTCAACAGAAAACGTTGCATTCCGCCTGCTCCTAGAAGACGACGCAGCACGGCAAACGGCCGGCGCATCGCAAGGTAAAAGCCTATCGCCGGCATGTTAGGGCGACAAACGGCCGGGCATAAAAACCATGTCAGCCGGCGATGGTGCGACCGCCGTCGACGGGTACGCAAACGCCGGTTATGAACGTATTATCCACCAAGGCCAGGACCGCCGCAGCCACGTTTTCCGGCGTCCCTTCGCGACGTACCAAAGTGCCGTTAACGGCTTGTCGCCGCTCGGCTTCGGGCAAATCCGGAGGCAGCATGACCGGCCCCGGCAAAACTGCGTTCACCCGCACGTTCGGGTTGCGGGCGGCCAGCTCGACGGCGAACATTCTCGTGAGCGTGGGGATGGCGCCTTTCGAGGGGAAATATGCCGAATAATTCGGATAGGGCCGCTCGACCGCCCAATCGCCGATATTCACGATCGCCCCGCCCGACGCCTGCCGCACCATCTGCAACCCGACGGCTTGGCAAGTGAGAAACGTGCCGAGCGCGTTGATTTCGAAATGCTCGCGCACGTCGCCGGCCCGCACTTCTTCGAGCGGCTTCGGTTTCCAAATCGCGGCGGCGTTCACAAGCACGTCAATGCGACCGTGCGCCTTCACGATCTCGTCGACGATGCGCGCGACAGAAGCTTCATCGCTCAAGTCGCCGACGACGAGCATCACCGTGGCGCCGAGCTTGCGCAACGAGGCCGCCGTCTGTTCGGCCTCGGCCAACGAACGGTTCGCATGGACGACGACCGCGGCCCCGCGCTCGGCGAACGCTCGCGCCACCACCGCACCCACGCGCGGCGCTCCGCTTCCCGTAACCCAGACGACTTGGCGATCGTTGGAACTCATACTTGCGGTGCGCCGGTCGCGTTACCTTATCCCACGCGGCAAATGAAGCACTTCAGATATTCCGTCTCCAGGCAAGACGCCGAAATCGGATGATCCGGCGCGGCCCCGCGCGCTTCGAGAATCTGCAACGGACGTCTCGTGCGGGCCGCCGCTTCGGCGAGGATATACGTAAAGTCTTCTCGCGAAACTCCGCCCGTGCAACTGCACGTCACCAGAATGCCGCCGGGCTCCAGCAAGTTGATCGCGCCGACGTTCAAACGTTCATAGGCGCGCAAGGCGTCGGGAAGCGCCTGCCGATTGGCGGCGAACTTCGGCGGATCGAGCACGACCGCGCCAAACTTACGTTCTTCGGCGTTGAATGCCTGGATCGACTTGAAGGCGTCCCCTTGTTCGAAGCGGACGTTCGTCAAACCGTTCAACTCGGCGTTGGCCCGCGCCAGCGTCACGGCTTTGCTCGCCGTATCGATGCCGAGCACGTCGTGTGCGCCGCCCAGCTTGGCCGCGGCGAGCGAAAAGCCGCCGGTGTAGCAACAAACGTCGAGCACTTTGAGCCCGCGCATGTAGGCGGCGGCCGCCTTGCGGTTTTCCCGCTGATCGAGAAAGAAGCCCGTCTTCTGCCCGGTCGAAAGTTCGACGCCGAACTTCAGCCCGTGCTCTTCCAAGAACACGGCTTCCTGCGGCACGTCGCCGACCGTGCGGAGAACGTTGCCGACCGCATCCGCCGGGAGCGCCAAACCTTCGCGTTTCGCCATCGCTTCGTCGGCCCGCACGACGATGCCGCGCGGCTGTACGACGTCTTGCAGAATCGGCAGCAGTTCGTCGAGCCGATGCTGCATGGCCAGAGCCGTCACATGGACGACGAGATACGCGCCGTAGCGATCGACGATCAGCCCGCCGAGCCCGTCGGCCTCGCTGTTCACCAAGCGGCAGCCGCCGGCAGGTTCGAGGTAACCGATACGGCGGCGCAATTCGACGGCGCTTTCCAAACGGCTGCGCCAAAACGAAGCGTCAAGCGGTTGATCGGCTTGCCAACTGTAGAGCCGCACGCGAATCCGACTGCGCGAATTCAGCACGCCGCGAGCGATGAAATCGCCGTGCTCCGACACGAGGTCGACGACGTCGCCGTCGCGCGGATATTCGGTCACGCCGGCGATCGCGGTGTCGAGCACCCACGGATGCCGGCCGTAAAAAGGTCGAGCTTTACGAGGCTTCAGGCGAACTTGGGGCATCGAACGAGTGGGGAATGTGGAGAGAGGAACGGGGAATGCAAACGACGACGATCCCCGCGAACGCATCCATCCTAGTCGAAGAGGCGTGGCGGAAGAATGGGCCGAGAACTTCGCCTGGTTTCCCGCTTCTTGTTTCCCGCTTCTTGCTCGCTTAGACGTAATACATATTCACCGCCCGCTTGCGCTGGCGGGCGGCGAGTTCGGCGAACGTCAGGGCGTGGAGCATTTCACGCTCCGTCAGCTAAGCACGGTTCAGATATCCGTGGAGTCGAATTCGCGCGAGTGAGAAAAGCCCGAATAGACTGATCAAATACACAATTGCCGTCAGCGGACCATTGATGCCGTCCACAATCTGAGCCGTCATTCCAAGCTCACCTCCCTTGGTAATCCAGACGATCCGTACTGCATAGCCGCAGGTTATCAGCGCTAGCGCCGTTAGAAGAAAGAACAGCGAAAAGAGTGCGCTAGGACGCCAATCTTCGCCGGCGGCTCCAAATTCCAAGAGCGCAAGCAGACCGGCAACGACGGCACTGGTTAGCGTTGCCAAATAGGTCAGGTAGTCGCACTGTGCGTCAACAACATCCTTCGTTTCAGGAGCTAGTTTCTGTCCGAGCAGCGACCAATTCCCGCCTTCAATCAACTCCACCATCAGCACGAGAATCGCAAAAATCAAAATGACCCAGGTCGCGACGTTCATCGAGATTCTTGCGAATGATGAATTGATAGGCATAGCAGTCTCGGATGCCACGAATTTACGAATTCCCAGTTCACGACATTTTGGTACTTCGCCATAGGCAACGAGATATTGGGGTTTTAGCAGCCGATTTTGCAATGCCCCCGCTCGCTCTAGATGTAATACATGTTCTCCGCCTGCTTGCGCTGGCGAGCGGCGAGTTCGGAGAACGTCAGAGAAGAGAGCATTTCACGCTCCGTTTCGGCCACTTCGTTCCAGGCCGCGACCAAGACGCGGGCCGACGCGGAGTCGGAATTCGTGCTGGAGCGAATGATTTCATCTTGGCCGTCGATCACTTGCATCACTTCGCCGAGCGTGATTTCGTCGGGCGCTTTGGCCAATTGATAGCCGCCGCTGGCGCCGCGCGTGCTGACGACGAAGCCCGCCCCTTTGAGCTGCAGCAAAATCTGCACGAGAAACCGCGACGGTATACCGTGCGCCTCGGCAATGTTGCGAATGCGCACCGGCTCGCCTGAGCTGTAGGCCACGGTCAGCTCGAGCATGGCGATGCATGCGTATTCGGTTTTTGCGGAGATACGCATGGCGGTCGTCGTTCGTTACTTATCGTCGCTCGTGTGAAGCCCGCACTCTTTCTTGGCGAAGCCGCTCCAGCGACCGGCCCGTTCGTCTTCGCCGAACATCACGGCGCGCGTGCAGGGAAAGCAACCGATGCTCGTGTAGCCTTGGTCGTGCAGCGGATTGTACGGAACGTCTTGCTCGGTGATCAGTTTCCAAACGTCTTTCTTCGTCCAATTCGCCAGCGGACTGATTTTCACGAGATTGAATTTCTTGTCCCAACCGACGATCGGCGCTCGTGCGCGATCGGGGCTCTGATCGCGGCGAATGCCGCTCATCCAGGCCCACATGCCGACGGCCGACCGTTCCAACGTCTTGATCTTACGATCCATGCAGCACTGGTCGGGATTCGTCTTATAGAGCGGTCCGCCGTGCGTGCGTTCGTACTCTTCGACGGTCGTTTCCGGCTTTCGCAACTCGATGTCGATGCCGTACTTCTCCAGCACGCGCGTCTTCAGATCGAGCGTTTCTTGAAACTGGTATCCGGTGTCAAGATTGAAGATCGGCACCGTGCGATCAATGCCCGCGATCATATGAATGATCGCCATGCCTTCAGGCCCGAAGGCCGTGGCCATCGTGAGCTTGGGCATGTATTCGGCGACGGCCCATTGCAGGATTTCCTGCGGCGTCGCCGTTTCGAGCCGGTCGCTCTGCTCCTTGAGGTAAGCCAGATATTCGGGCGTGTTGGCCGGAGCGGTTTTCGTAGTCACGGTGTTCGAATTCATCGGGGCCGCCGCAGAGGCGCCGGCCGGTGTCGGTGCGGAAACTTCGTCGGCCGACGGACCGTGGTAAATACGTAGTTGCGGACCGATCGAAGCGGCGGAAGGAGCGGCTGATCTGTTGGCCGGGCTGGGAGGTGTCATCTGCGGCGGCTCTCGGAGGTCCGGTTGCCTTTGAAAGATACTTATGTTGCTAATCTAAGTCAACAATAGTCTACGCAGCCTATTATCGGCCGGTTCAGGCCGGATTCTTCAGTCTGGAGAAACTCTGCGGCTTTCGCCTGCCAACCCTAATGACGATCGTAAGTCGTTTCGTGGCTGAGGCTTGACACACCCCGTCGGCTCAAGTGGGATGTTGGCTAACTTCGCGTCCTCGCCCCATTCCTTCCAAGATCTCTCCGCCCATGCCCGAGCAGACTTACCTCGCCGTCGATTTGGGAGCTTCCAGCGGTCGCGTCCTGGCCGGGCTATTCGACGGCCGCCGGCTGCGGCTCGAAGAAGTGCATCGCTTCGAGAACGGCGCCGTCGACCTCAACGGCTCGTTGCAATGGAACGTTCTCGGCCTGTGGCAACACATTCAGTCCGGCCTGCGCGGCCCGTTCGAAATACGGCGATCGCATTCGCAGCGTCGGCGTCGATACCTGGGGGGTCGACTTCGCGCTGCTCGGTCGCGACGACGTCCTGCTCGGCAATCCGGTGTCTTATCGCGATCGTCGGACCGAAGGAATGATGGACCGCGCCGTCGCTCAACTCGGTCGCGAAGAGATCTTCGCGCACACCGGCCTGCAGTTCATGCCGATCAACACGCTGTATCAACTGATGGGCTTGAAGGCGCAGAACTCGCCGTGGCTCGAGGCCGCCAAGACCTTTTTGATGATGCCGGACTTCTTTCATTGGCTGCTCACGGGCGTGAAAGCCAACGAAGTGACCAACGCCACGACGACGCAATTTTTCAATCCTGCGCAACGCACCTGGGCGACCGAACTCTTGGCGAAACTCGAACTGCCGACGAACCTCTTTGCTCCGCTCGTCGAGCCGGGTACGAAGCTCGGCAAGTTGCAAACGAGCGTGTGTGCGGAAACCGGCTTGCCGGCGATCGACGTCGTATTGCCCGGCACGCACGATACGGCCAGCGCCGTGATGGCCGTACCTGCGCGAAGTACGCCCGGCGCGCGGCCCGACTGGTGCTACATCTCCAGCGGCACGTGGAGCCTGATCGGCGTGGAAACGCCCGCGCCGGTGATGAGCGATCTTTGTCGGCAGCTCACCTTCACGAACGAAGGGGGCGTCGGCGGCACGATTCGCGTGCTCAAAAACATTACCGGCCTCTGGATCGTGCAAGAATGCCGGCGCATCTGGTCGAAAGCCGGCGTGCAGTACTCGGGGGGCGAATACAGTTGGGAAGCCTTGAATCGGATGTCGGCCGCCGCCAAGCCGCTGGTGTCGTTCATTGATCCCGACGCCGCGGCATTCCAAGCGCCGGCGAGCATGCCGGAGGCGATTCAAGAGTATTGCCGTCGCACCGGTCAAACGGTTCCGCAGAGCGAAGGGGAGATCGTACGCACGGCGATCGAAAGCCTGGCGCTGAAGTATCGCTACACGCTCGGCAAGCTCGAACAACTCGTCGGCGGTCGATTGGAGACGATCCACATCGTCGGCGGCGGCGTGCAAAACCGGCAACTTTGCCAAGCCGCGGCCGATGCCTGCGGTCGGCGCGTCGTCGCAGGCCCGGTCGAAGCGACGGCCGTGGGCAACGTGATGATGCAGGCCATCGCCTGTGGCGCGGCCGCCGACATCGCGCAGGCCCGCGAAGTGATCCGCGACAGCTTCAGCGTGGAAGAATACACGCCGCGCGACACGCCCCAGTGGGACGAAGCCTACGGCAAATTCGTGAAATTGCTCGGAGCGTAGCTCGGCCTGTTTGGCCGACGACAATAGGCAGACATCATGCGACTTTTTGCCGTATGCGACGCCATTTTTCGCCGTAATACCTGAGGCTAACCCACTCTTGCGTCGCTTCAAAGCGGACCCTACTCTGGAACTACCTCGCCGCCCGCGTTTCTCCGAAATCCATTCGACGAACGCAGGCCCCCAATCCCGCCGCTTGTCATGCGATGACTTCGCGTCGTCGTCCCGCCTTCGCCGATCTTCCTGCGCTATGTCGATACTTTCGTTCCAGCATGCCGTTCGTTCGGCTTTGATCCCCCTTGCCGTCGTCGGTAGCGGCGCAGCGTTATTCGGGGCCGAAGCAGTGCCGCGCGTTGCGGTGCCGGATCAGCATCGTCCGTTGCTGACACGGCATTGCGGCAGTTGCCACGGCGCGAAGAACGCCGAAGCCAATTTTCGCATTGACGACCTTCCCGGCGAAATCGCCGACTTGGAAACCGCGGCCCGCTGGCAAAAGATTCTCAACGCCTTGAACTCGGGCGAGATGCCGCCGCCGGACGAGCCGCAACTCGATAAGACCGCCAAGGCCGATTTGCTCGACGACTTGGCACATACGCTCGTTGCCGCGCGACGTAAGCTCGGCGATCAGCGCGGCGTGATCACGATGCGGCGGCTCAATCGCCGCGAGTATTCCAACACGCTGCGAGAATTGCTCGGCGTGGAAATCAACGTCAATGAACTCCCTGCCGACACCGGCAGCGGCCGCTTCGATACGGGCGGCAAAGACCTCTTCATGTCCGACACGCAGTTTGAGCAATATCTCACGCTCGGTCGTGAAGCGCTCGACGAAGCGTTCGAACGAGAGGCGGCCGCCGGCTTTCGCGGCACGTTCCGCGTTGAAGCGGAAGAGGTGACGCCCAAGGTCCGCAAGCATATCGATCATCAAATTGACGCTCAGCAGCGCGGCCGCGACTGGACGAAGCTCGTCGACGACGCAGTCGCGAAGTCGGACAACGCCAAGATCGTCGCCGAGATTCGCGCCGGCCCGCTCGGCAATCATCAGCACATTTTCTATCGCAACTGGCGCAAGTTTCCGAACGTTCCGGCTCCGGAAACGTTCGGCTTTCAAACGGTAGAAGAAAATGCCGATAAGGCCGTCGGAGCGTTGAACCCGTTTCACTTGCCGTACCATCGCTACTACTTAGAACAATCGGCGATCGACGCCGGTGCGTACTTGGCCATTCCCAACGAACACCCGGCGGTGCTCGATACGGCGAACGTGCATTTGCTGGTCCCCTTCAGTTGGCCGGTCGGCGACTACGTCGTTCGCTTTCGCGCCGCCGCGACCGACGACGCCGAACCCGATCGCCGATTCATCGAGTTCGGCATCAACCCGCGCGTTCGCCAGGCGATGAGTACGCACGAAATCAGCGGCACTTTGCGGGAGCCGCAGATCGTCGAGTTTCCGCTCACGCTCACGCGCGGCAATCGGGAACGAGCGAATCGCTCGTTGTTTCTTCGTGAAAAAGGGACGCACGACCACTTCCAGCAGACGCGGCTCAAAGCCGACGCGGGCCGTCGGGCCAATAACAACATCGGCCGCAAGTTTTCGTTGTGGGTTGATTGGTTGGAGATCGAGCGCGTGCCGACGACCGGCAAGCCGAAACCGCAGGGCCTCGCCGCGCTCGGGCCGATCGCTCTGGCCGCCGATCATACGGACGCCGTGGAACTTCGCACGACCATCGAGCGTTTTGCCACGGCCGCGTTTCGCGACGTACGACCGGAGCCCGGCTACGTCCAGCGCTTGGCGGCGATCTACGACGTCGCGCCGTCGCGACGGCGCCAAACACGGCGATGCACTGAAGGAAACGTTGGCGATCGTCTTGGCGTCGCCGGCGTTTCTCTATTTGGCCGAACCTCACGACGATACGGCCTCCGCGATGCTCGACGATCGAGAACTCGCCTGCCGGCTCTCGTACTTTCTCTGGAGCGCTCCGCCTGACGCCGAACTGCTCGACTTGGTGCGCCGCGGCGAACTTTCCCAGCCTGAGGTTCTAAAGAGCCAGACGACGCGACTGCTGGACGATCCGCGCAGCCGTGAATTCGTACAGGGATTCACCTATCAATGGCTCGGGCTCGATCGGCTCGACTTTTTTCAAATCAACTTGGAGCGGCATCCGCGGTTCGACAACGGCACTCGCTTGGCAGCCCGCGACGAGATTTACGCGACCGTCGCGCATCTGCTGAAAACAAATTCCGGGCTCGGCGACCTGCTGAAGGCCGACTACGCCGTCGTCAACGGCACGCTGGCCGACTATTACGGCATCACAGGCGTTCACGGCGACGATTTTCGCAAGGTTGCGCTTCCGCCCGATTCGCCGCGCGGCGGGCTCTTGGGCATGGCCGCCGTGCATCTGATGGGAGGCAACGGCGACCACTCCAGTCCGGTCGAACGAGGCGCTTGGGTGCTCCGCAAACTCTTGAACGATCCGCCGCCCCCCGCTCCGCCGAACGTTCCGCAACTCGCGCGGCTCGCCGGCAAGGCGCTCACCACGCGCGAACGGATGCAGGCCCATCAAGAAGAACCGCAATGCGCGAGCTGCCATCGCAAGATCGATCCGATCGGCTTTGGGCTGGAGAACTTCGATGCCGTCGGCGCTTGGCGCACGGAAGATAGTTTCCAAGGCCTGACCGCCGACGGTAAGCCGGACAAAAAACTCTTGAAGACTTGGACGATCGATCCGGCGTCGGCCCTCTACGGCGGTCCGTCGTTCAAGAACTTCTTCGAACTGCGCGACGTCGTCGCCGCGCGCGATTCCCAGTTTGCGCGAGGCTTCAGCGAAGCGCTCGCGGCGTACGCGCTGGGTCGACCCGTCGGTTTCGCGGACGAACCGTTGATCGAGGACATGGTTCGCACGGCCGGCGAGAAGAAGTTTGCCGTCCGAGAGTTTGTCGAAACGTTGGTTCGCAGCGAAGCTTTTCACCGCAAGTAGCCGCATCGAGGATTCGAATATGTCCGTCGCCCGTTCCACGCGTCGCCGCTTCCTAGAAAGCAGCACGGCCCTGATCGCGCTGCCGTTTCTGGAATCGCTCGGCTTCCGTCGCTTTGCCTCGGCCGCTGCAACGGCGGCGACGCCGCCGAAGCGCATCGTCTTTCTCGGCTTCGGTTGGGGCGTGACGGAAGAATCGTGGTATCCCGACATCAAAACACCGGGCAAAGATTACGTGCTGCCTGAAGGCCTCAAGCCGCTGGCGCGGCACAAAGCCGATTTCTCGATCGTGCAAGGACTCTGCAATAAGTTCTCGAACGAAGGGCACGCCGGCAGCACGTGGTGGCTCACCGGGGCTAATCCGTATGCTCAAGCGGGACAGAGCTTTTGCAATACGATCTCGGCCGATCAAGTCGCCGCGACGCAGTTCGGCATTCAGACGCGCTATGCCTCGCTGCAATTCAACCATAGCGAGAAGGGGGATCGCTCGGGCCACGGCGTCGGGCTTTCGCTCGCCTGGGACGCCGGCGGTAAACCGATCGGCGGGCTCGACGGTCCGGTCGCCGCGTATCACCGCTTGTTCTCGAAACCGGATGCTTCGCTCGAACGACAAAAAGCCATGCTGGCCGAACGGCGGAGCGTGCTCGACGCCGTGCTCGACAACGCCAAGTCGCTGCGTCGGGGGCTCGCCAAGCAAGACGATGCGAAGTTGGAAGAATATTTCGAAGGCATTCGCAGCATTGAAACCCGGTTGAGCAAAGACGAGCAATGGCTCGGCGTCGAACCGCCGAAAGCGCCGTTCAGCGCCCCTACCCCGGGCCTCGAAGGGCGTGAAGAAATCAAGCTTATGTACGATCTGATGGTCGCGGCGTTTCAAACCGACGCCACGCGCGTGATCACGTATCGACAGCCGGTCGCCACGCTGTTGACCAGCGTCGGTTGCAGCGTGTTTCCGCATGACATGAGCCACTATCATGCCACGCGCGGCGACAAGCTCTTGGCGTCGCAGTTGCGCGATCGGACGCAAAGCGAACTTCTGGCCGGCCTCATCGACCGGCTCAAAGCGACGAAAGAAGCCGACGGCAGTCGACTCTTCGACCACGTCGCGCTCGCCTACGGCAGCAACATTCGCTCGGGCCACGACCTGACGAACTGCCCGACGATCGTCACCGGCGGCGGCGGCGCAGGCCTGAAACTCGGCGAAAACATCGTCGCGCCGAAAGACACGCCGCTCTGCAACGCCTGGCTCACGATGCTGCAAGGCGTCGGCGTCGACGCCGAACGCCACGGCGACAGCACCGGAACTCTCTCACAACTCCGGGCTTAAGAGGAGCGGATTTAGTAAATCCAAGTTGAGGCTTGGCGCGGCAAGATGCGGCGCAGTTCAAGCTTTCGACCTGCGAAGTTTGTTACGGGACTGCTGCGCTCGCCTTGGCGTACTTGTCGACCAGTCCCAATAGTTTCACCGCATCGACGTGCATCTCCAACTGATCCATGGAAGGCAAGTCGGACGGTCCGATCGGATGGCCGGGCCGTGCGGTACACATTTTGATGATCGCTTCTAAGGAGCGAACGCCGTGCTTGAAACGATTGATTTCAAGCAAGGCTTCGGCGACGCTGCGATGCAGCAATTCCTGATAGGGCCGCCCCTTCTTCAGTTGCAGCTTCTGACGCGCCATCTCTCGCAACAAGACGCCGCGTCGGAGAATGTAGCGAGACTGATCCGCGTCTTCATCCGGTTTATTGATGCCCTGCACGTTAAGATGCGCTTTCAAGCGACTGATGAAGTCGGGGCCTTTGGCCTCGCAAAAACCCGGATTGCGGACGCGGCCGTTGAGTTCCTCGAAGCTACGATTCACGCCGCCGGCAAAGACGAATACGGCGCGGCCCATTTTGTAATTTTGCCCGGCGTGATAAAAGACTCCGTCTTGCATCGGGGCAAGGAAGTACTTGAGCCAGCCGAACGGCTGGCCGTTGAAGCTGGAATCAAACTCGTCGAAAAACACGATCGGAATTTCTCGGGACAACGATTCGTTGCGCACAAGGTGCAGAGCGGCGGGCAAGTCGTCCAGCGACTTAAATTGACCGAGATTAAAGGTCAGCGGCTCTTCTTTGAAACGGTTCTTTTTGGTTTCGGCGATATGCCGAACAACTTCTTTGACGGCAAACGACTTGCCGGCGCCGGCGCCCCGAACACAGCGATGTTCAGCGGCTTCGATTCGTGCGAAGTCGCGTATACCGTCAGAGCTTGATGAATCGCCAGAAAGTCCTCAATCTCGCGTCGATCCGTCAGCTCTGCGTTACCGATCATTACGGTCGGAATTGATAGCTTGTGCGGTTGTGCGGAGGAGTTTTTCAACCAGCCGAGCGCGACTTCACGAAAGCGTTTGGAAAGCTCGTCATCGCCGAGTTCGGCAGTCTCACCGAATTTTGTGTCGCCGTCACCGTGCGCGGCTACGGAACGAGCCATAAACCATTGCGTACGGTGCGCCACGGCGCGCTTGATCTGCACGGGAATGCACAGTACGTCGCGTTTGATCAACGCGTCGAATCGAGTGATCGGCGCCTCTGCGTCGGGGACGGGCGCTTCGCCGGCAAACTCTCGTCGCTGTTTTTCCAACGTTCCGGCAATATCCGCAAACATCGTCTCGTAACCCGTCTGTTCGGTCTTCACGCTCGACGATGTCGGCCGCCACTTCCGACCGTCCTTCGCTAAGAGCATCGGTAGAAGGCCGCGGTCATACCAAGTACGTTGCCAACTCAAGCTGCGTCGAACGCCTGCGACGATTGGTTCGAAGAGTTCACTCGGGCTCGAATCGGGATAGTCCGTGAGACGGGCGGCGACAGAAGCCGCAATTTGAGCCGAAACAAAGCCCGTATAGCCGGCCATCTGGCTCAATTCGGCTTGCGACAACGGGGCGCATTGATCCTTATGGCAAAGCAACAACGCATGTTCTTGAACGTCTTTCTCGGCAATATTCGACAATCGACAAGCGTACAAGAATACGGCCGAACTGTTGATCCTTACCACCAGCACCGACAGGCGCTCGTCGGTCGGATATATCGATAACGATTCGAGCGCTTCGCAATTCAGCTCGGGCTTGGCGTTGTCTCCGCGCAAAAATCGGAGCAGGTCCACGGCAATGGCTTCGTACGACAATGAGCGACGGACCCGATGCGCGGAACTAATTTCGCCGACGTTGACGACCAGAACGCGAGCTAAGCTCGGGGCGGCCAAACGTTCGGGCCGAATTGCGTCGCTAACGACCTCGCCCAACGGAGCGGCAAGTCCGATCTGAACATGAACTTTGCATGGTCGCGCACCCGCGTCAAAGGCCTCTTTCCGAGGCTCAGAATCGCCGGCAAGTTCCCCTAGCCAATGCACGAGGACATCGGCCTCCGCAGGAACTGCATGCTCTCCTTGCTCTTTGCCGTCGAAACGCAGCAGGCCGTCTCCGCAGATGTCGTCCGTAGCGTGATATCCTTCGGCGATGACCGCCTGCGTCTCCATATTCGACAACCTCAGCACCGGCTGAGCGCCGCCTTCGAAGTCGGTCGTTTGATCCTCGTTGTTGACTTCGTACAAAGCGATTGGGATTTTGTCCGAGACGGGGTCGTTCTTGGTCCATGACGACCGAGAAATGTCGACGTGAGGCGGCGTCGAAGGGAGCATTAATAGAGCCTGCGGGCTGCTCGCCGCTTTGATCGCGCGAGCGATGTATTCGACGCCGACCGGAAGCGTATACGCGTGCGCATGCTCCGTCGTCAAACCTTCCAAAAAAATGCGCCCGCGAGGGACGTAAAAAATGGCTCGGTAGGCGTCGCCTGTGACATGGATGTGCGTCATGGTTGCGTCGATGCTCGGGCGTCGGCAGGGTTCTAAGAAGAGGAAGCGGAGGCCGCGGCGTAGATGGAGCGAACGGCCTGCTCGGCACGTGCGCAAACCGTCCGAATTGCCCCCTCGGCGGCGGCCCCGCCTTTGGCATATTGCTGACGACACAAGTCGGCGACGCGGAGGCAGGCCAGCATTTCGCGATGGATGGCGCCGAATAGTTTCGTGGGATCGGCGTTAGGCGGTTTGGGCTGCGTCTCATCGACGCTCAGGGGATCGGACAGAACGCGGTCGCGGCGCCTGCGCACGGCGCCGGCGAAGTGCAAGAGCTCCCGCCAGTTGAGATACTCCAAGTTCTTCACGGACTCATGGCCTTTGAGATAAAAGAAATCTTTCCGGGCCGACATTCCCGCCCCCTTCTTCGCGCTTCTCCGCGCTATCGAGCGAAGTTAGCTCGGAAAGGATTTGGGCTTGGATCTCCGAAGAACGCGATTTTCGATCCACGCCGAACATCCATGACCCGGAGCAGACATACCCGGCGGGGACGATGTTTGCGGGATCAAAGTTCGCCGGTTCCAATTCGTCCAATGTCGGCAAGTTGTGGCGGATCCAACGCGCTTCGAAAAGAGCGACATCCACCGGGTCGACGTCGAACATCGCCGGAGAAGGAGGAACCTTACTGGCGGGAGCAGGAAATCTGCCTTCCGATTTTCCGAATAGCATCCGCAGTCGAAACGCCAGCCAGCCGGCAATCTCCATCAGGTCGTCGAGGTCGGGGCCCCAGGCTTGGTTAGCCGAGCTTTCAAGGCCTTGAACCGACGCCGCTTGCAACAACCATTCACGGCTCGCCCGGTACGCTTCCAGCGCAAGGCGAACCCGCGTCTGCGAATCGTCGGCCGCCGCCAACTCGGCGCACTTAAGATTGAGATCGCGCCAGCGACGATCGAGTTCGTTCCACGCGCCCGAATCCGTCCGCCGCGACGGGTTACAATTGATTTCCACGTAGCGCGTCGCACGTCGAAGCCAGCGCTGCTGTCGAATTGCAAGGTCGATGATCAGGCTGTCCGTCGAGGAATTCGTTTGCCGGCCGATCGGCATAAAGGGGAGCGCGACCAATTGATTCACTCGCCTTTCCGCCGGCCCATGACGTTGATTCCCTTGCGGCTTGCGCAACGGCTTTTGATTTCGTTGCAGCGTGCTGTACCACTGACGAGAGAAAAGGATCGGCTCGTCGACGTGGTTACGCGAGTGCGCGGAACTGCGCGCGGGAAGCAACCCCTCCATCACCATGAATTGCAGAAACGCAAAAGCATCTACCGCGGCCTGAAAGTCCGGTCCCGCCTCATCCCGCTTCGCGAGCAGAGGCTCGGATGCACCGAAAGCCCATGCCAACTCAAAAAACATGCAAGAACACGTCTCGCGAGTGGCGGAGTCAAAAGTAAAAACCGGCTTGCGTTCTTGATTGGTCGTATCTTGTTGCCCTGTGACGCGGAGGGCGAACTCAAGGACGGTTTCTTGCGACGTCGGATCCGCCGGATCAATTTCCGCCTCGGAGCCGGTGCGCACTTGAAACCAGCGCTCGTTATCTTTGTGAGGCCGCACCCACCGGCGCGGAACGGCGGCCAGAACTTTCCGCCATTGTTTGTTGCGTCGAATGACGACGGAACTGGAGTTGCCGGTAGTCGAAAGGCCGAAGCTTTCTTCTATCGCTCCCGGAGCCGTCGCCGAAAGATTGATGCAGAACATGCCGAAATCCAGGTAGCCCGGTACGGCATGCCATTGACTGTGGTCTTTCTTGACCGCCTTTTCAATTTCAAACCACCAGAAGTCGCCGTAGTGCGGCCCCTTCGAGGACTTGGTCGCTTTCAAGTCCTTGAGATGCTCTCGGTTTTCTTCCTCGCGGAGCCACCACTCATCTACCGAGTGGATCATCAAGTTGAACGATTCTCCCGGCTTACCCGCGCCGTACGCAGTCTCAAGCGTGTTACCGATCTCGGAAAGCGTGAACTGAGTAAACGTCAACCGAAGCCGCATCTTGTATTGACTTCTTAGCCTTCGGGCGACGGCGTCGTTAAACTTCTTCTCGTTCTTGTTCTCGGCGAATAATTGAATCAGCACTCGCGCAGGTTCGACCTTACGTTCGGGGCTCAACAACCCCGTGAACGCTTCCAGGCTTGTTTCATTAATCAACAGTCCGTCTTTGCCCAGTTTTAGCTCTCCGGGATACTCCAACGACGACGGTTTGCCTTCATCCTGACGACCTCCGTCGCGCTTCAGAACATAAATCACCGTTCGTAACTCATCATTGATCGGCACCTTGCGCACAACGACAAGGTTGTCTGCGTCCGCACCAAGCGCGGCCGGTCCCAACGGATCATCGTCCAACGGCATTTCGTACGTCATGAACACGGCCGGCGGCGCCCCCTTACCGCGGTGTCGCTTCACGGTCACCATGATCGCCTCCAGCACCCGGGCCGCTTCGGGCTTTTCGAACGTCGTGATCCATTCCGACAACCCATCGAAAGCTAAGCGATCGCAGCCGACCGGGTGATCCAGAATCCAATTGATATGAGCGACCAGGACGTTCAGATCAAATTGCGACTGCGTGAAATGAATCGATTGGAAGTTTTCTTTGCTCGCCGCTTCAGCGGTGCTGAATTCCTTGGCATCCTTGGTCGGCGTCGCGGGGATATCGAAGCTGATCAATGCGCGCCGGCGGCTGCCCTGGTTCACGCGAAGAAATTGCTCACAAAGCGTCGTCTTTCCACAGCCCATCGGCCCGGCAATTAAGGTAATACTGCCGGGATCGAGATTGAGGTCCAACCCCTCCGTGCCAGACGCTAGCTCCGGAACCTGCTTCTGCTTTAACGACGTCAAAGGGGCCGCCTGCGTGACGGCCCCTGCATCCGCGATCTGCGCCGGCTCTTCGCCGCGCGAGTACAATCTCGGTCGTGAAAAAATGACGATGCCTCCCCAGCGGCTCACGTCCGCAAGTCTCGGCAACTCGCGCGATTGAGGAGAAATTTCCAAACAGTTCCGCTTAATTTCTTCGGCGAAATCACCATGCCGAATGACTTCTAAGTAGTTGCCTTCGGACACGATTTGCCACGTGTGCTCGCCAAGCGTCATGATCGCCCCTTGCGATTTCACGACCTCCAACACCCGCGAGCGACGCCCCAGCGGTAGGTTACGGACGTAGAGGCGGAACACGACGTCTGCGAGATAGTCTTCCACCGACGGCTCGGTGGGAGTCGTCGGCGCCGTCGTACTGCCCACGTCTTGCGAGCGGTGATCCTGCTCCGCCAAAAGGACGATCAGGGCGAGATTTTCCTTACTGAAGCGATCTTGAAGCCGCCGCTTGATTTCGTGCGTCTGGCGTCGCTCTTCGCCCGGACTCCCGCAACCTTTGAGCAACGCCGTGATGCTGTCGATGATGATGTAGATCTTGGCATTCTCAATCGGAGCCTCGCTCGGCACCAGCGTGTGAGCAATGCAATTGAAAATGCCGTTGACAAGCTCTTCGGGCGAAGGAACCGGCCGGTCCACCTCCGACAACGCCGTAATTGTGTAGAAGTTCGTTTTGTCAGGCTCGGGGTTGTCGATCCAAAACTTAAACTCGTCCTTGGCGGCAGGTTTACGAATGCGGAACCAATCGAAATCCTCAAAACTATCGCTGAGCTGCTCTTCATGAACCTCCGAACTGATGTAGTAGGCGATCGCCTTATGAGGATTGTCTTGATTCCGGCTGCGACGATGCGCCTCCGCCATCATCGCGCGAATCGTTGCGAGAGCAAATGTCGTCTTGCCGGCTCCAGGCGGCCCGGAAATTAGCAGCGTCGAACCGAAGCGAAGGCCGGTCCTTCTTTCAATCGATTTCGCGACCTGCCGGGGATCCGTTCCAATCTGACCTTCACATTTGCTTTGATCGTTCGAATCGTCGTTCTCGGCCGCTTGTTTGACGTCAGGTTCTCTAAGGACTCGCCCGAAAAGCGAGGAGAAGCCATGAATGCGTTCTACGTTGCAGAACTCATCAGCGAGCAAATGTTGTTTGCCGCGTTTGATTGAGGCCGGATCCTGGACTGTAGACATGTTGATTTTCAAAGGGGCCAAATCGACGGAGCTGTTGCGATGTGGCGCACTGATCAAAGCACGCCGTCACTTTGCGTTTTGCAAGATAAGTATTCGAGGTCAGGCACAATCGCAAGAACTTACGCGCAAATTTCTTAAGAATCAGCGTGCGGTTTCAACCCGCGTAAGAGGAAACAACTAGATGCCGCGGTTGTTTATCGTGAATAACGTCGGCACATCGTGTACACCGACATGCCGATATCGATCGCTCCGACTGCGATCTTCCGCTCAGAATCGGCGATCACAACCGTCCTATTTCCGGAACGTCACATCCTAAAGCCCTTTCGGCTGACTCATGGTGGTCCTTACCGCAAAGTCGCGCCGTCGCTGACGAAATTTGAACCACCGGAGACAGCGCCTGATATTGGAGGCCTCGAACTTGCCTTGTTGACGATGTCTTTGAGATTGCTCACTTACCGAGAGCGGGCCGTGCTGACGAATTTCTCCTTTGCGAACGCTTCGACTCGTGAATCTCTGTTCCGCTTATGGCGAAGAGTTGCAACACTGCTCGTTCTCTGTGCCGGCCTTGAATTTTTGACTCGCCCCGCGTCGGCCGACAACACTGCTGAAGAAAAATCCCGCCTCAACGTCGTACTAATCATGGCCGATGACAAGTAAGAGAGGATTCGGCTAGATTCACTAATGCTGTGGGAGATCACGATATTTCACCTTGATTTCGGTCGAATCGCGAATTGCGGTGGATTCAGTGGAATTAACTACACTTTGCTACATCTGAATCCCACGAAGAGCACGTGGTGCTGCTAGCTTCCAGCTTGGAACTCTCGCAATGGATCATGCGGGGTAGAACGCGGGCGGAAATCTGCAGTCGGCAGATTGCGCACAGTCTTGAGTGAGATGAACCGCGTCGCCATGAGAGAGCGTCTTCTTTGTCGTCCCCAGCTTTGCTCGGTCATATCGAAGCGACTCTTGGTCCTTTGGGAAATCCGGCGGAAAATCGTCCCCGGCGGACCATACAAACGCGGAGCTGTCCATTCCCCACGGTAAGTCGCTCGGGGAACTGAGACGTTCCAGACGGCGGCGCAGAATGATCTATCCCGCCGTTGTTGACACTCATTCTTTGGCGACTCGACAAGGAGATCGTCATGCCCGTGGATTTCGGTTTATTGCTCTTGCTCGTACTATTTGGCACCGCGATCGCCGCGCATAGTTCGCGGAAACTCTTCGACGTGCTTGGAGGCTACGGCCTCAAGGGAACCGGAGCATTTTTCGAGAGTTTGGGTTTTAGGCCGGGGCGGCTGTCTGCATTCATGGCAGGCAGCAGCGAACTCGTAGGGGGATTGCTCTTAGTGTCGGGGCTCTCTACACCGGTCGGCGCGGCGTTGGTCCTTGCGACCATGATCGTCGCCCTCGCCACGGTCCATCTGAAGAACGGCTTCTTTGCGGCAAATAACGGCATTGAGTTGCCGTCTCTCTTCGCCGCGACCGCGTTGGCATTGATATTTACCGGCGGCGGCGCGTATTCAACGGATGCCGTCTTCAAGACGACGTTTCTTTCCCTGCCCTATGTAACTGAGTGCGTCTTGGGATGTGCGCAGTTCGGCGCAACTTTGAACATGACTTTCCGCCGACACGCTCACCTCACGGCGGCAAGGACATAGGACCGAGGCCTTGGAGCTCGGTCATCCGTTGCGCGGCGGAGCGGTCGATCACCAATGATGCGAAGCTCATCGGCGGTGCCGCCCCTCTCTTCATTTTGCCGCGAGAATCCAGAATTCGGGCGCGGCGTCAACCGGAATTTCTGATGGCGCTTCGGCGACATCTTCCGTTTCGGTTCAAGTGGTCACTGCTTCGTCCCGCCTCTGCGTCGCCGATTCAAGCGAAAAGCGGCGGGAATCTGGCGTGGACGTCGTTGAGAGCAGATCGCGCTCGTGTTAGTGGCCTACATCATTCTTGCGCAATCTGGTTCGAGAAGGGCTCGGGCAATTTGACTCCCTGTGCAAATTCCGGAACAAATCCTTCCGCCTCGCAAACCGCGAAAGCTGGATATCTTGCGACATTGAGGAGACCCGTGCCCCTCTTTCTCAAAGCGCAACGACAGGTAGCAGCCTCTGGAAACGCTGTTTCGCTCAGCCAATGTCGATTTCCGTTCGATAACATCGGTTCTGGAGAATAAACTGATCGCTCGGCTCCGTTGGCTCCGGGTTTTCGCCATGAACGACGAACAAGTGTCGGCCGTCGTACAACGTTACCTCGACGAGTTAGCCGGCGGAGAACAGGCAACCCTGGTCATCCGTGCCCTGCTGGACAGTGCGGTCCAACGATTACGGATGCTGTGTGCCATTCAGCTCTCAAGGCACTACCCGCGGCTCGCCAAACCGCCGCTTAATCTCGATCCCGACGAAATGCTGAGCGCCGTGGTCGAGCGGCTGATTAAGGCGTTGCAGCAAGTTCGGCCAAGCCACGTACGCCAATTTTTCGCCCTGGCCAATAAGCACATTCGCTGGGAGTTGAATGACCTGGCCCGACGCTTAGATGAACAGGAGCCCGATGCACGACTAGTGGAGGAGGTCGCAGTGGTGCCGGACGAAGCGGCTCGCAGCTCAATACGACCGCGCGCCGGATCCTGGAAGCAATCGCTCGGCTGCCGGAAGAAGACCGCGAGGTATTCGATCTCATCCGAATTCAGGGGATGACCTATGCCGAAGCGGCAAGCGTTATCGGTGTGTCGACCAAGACAGTCCAGCACCGCCTGCATGCGAGCTTGATCTTGTTGACGGAAGAACTTGACGACCTTTGCCCGGTCAGAATCGCACCGGGCCCACTCTAAGGCCCGATCTCTCTTGCCAACTCCCACCGATCGCCGAGCCCAAGTTCGATCGCTCGTGGCGGAAATCCTCGCTACCGGATGCAGCGTTGAAGCGGCATGCTCGGAGCATCTCGATCTCATCGACGATGTCCGCCTGAAGCTCAATCAAGTCCAACGACTCGACGAGCGGTTGCAGACGTTATTCCCGCCGAGCACCGTACAAACTGATTCAATGGGGAATTGCTCCAATCTCGGGCCGACGGAGATTCCGCAAATCGACGGGTACGAGTTGGAGAGCGTTCTGGGGCGGGGCGGCGTGGGAATCGTTTACAAGGCGCTCCACCTGAAGCTCAACCGACATGTGGCGTTGAAGATGCTTCTTTCCGGGGCGTTCGCCAGCCCCTCGGAACGGAAGCGATTCACGCGCGAAATCAAGGCCGAAGCTCAACTTCAGCATCCGCATATCGTTCAAGTCTACGACGTCGGCGAAGTGGGCGGACGTCCTTATTTCACGATGGAGTTTCTGGAGGGAGGCACGCTGGCGCAGAAGCTCGGCGGAGTTCCCCAGTCGGCAAGCGACGCGGCGAAGACTGTCGCCATGTTGGCGGAAGCCGTTCATACGGCTCACCGGAAGGGGATTGTGCATCGCGACTTGAAGCCGACGAACGTACTGCTGACCGATGATGGGCAACCGAAGATCAGCGACTTCGGTTTGGCTCATCAACTCAATGCCGAGACGCAACTAACGTTTCATGGCGACCGGATCGGCACACCCAGTTACATGGCGCCGGAACAAGCACTGGGGCAGATCGATCAAATCGGTCCGGCGAGCGACGTCTATGCCCTGGGAGCGATTCTCTATGAGTTGCTGACGGGCCGGCCGCCGTTTCGTGCGAATTCGGCAATGGAGACGGAACGTCAGGTCATTTCCGAAGAACCGGTTTCACCAAAGCGCTCAACTCGCAAGTTCCTCGTGCTCTGGAAACCATTTGCTTGATGTGCCTAAGAAAGGAGCCGACTCATCGTTACGAATCTGCTGCCGAATTGTCGGACGACTTGCGGCGTTTCTTGCGGCATGAACCAATCCGAGCCAAACCCGTCGGTCCGATCGACCGTCTCATATCTTGGGCACGAAGACATCGTGGGTTGGCGACGTCACTCTTCGTCATCGTCGCACTTCTAACGATCATTGTAACGGGATCGCTTGTCGCGACATTCCATTTTCGTAATCTCGGCATTGAACGTCTCAATCTCGCGATCGAAAAGGAACAACTGGCCGACGACAACGGCCGCCTGGCACGACGCTATGAAGACGAGCGGCAAATCGCGCAGAACGCCCAACATCGCGAAGAGATACTTCGTCAGGATTCCGAGAAGCGAGGCGCCGCGTTCCGCCGTAGCCTCTACTCGGCCGAGATGAACCTGTGCGCTCAAGCGGCTGCGTCGCCTAGTGGAATTGGCCGTGTCAAAGAGTGGCTGCTTCCGTGGAAAGACTCAACTCCCGATCTCCGGAGTTGGGAATGGTATTACCTGTACGGCCTTTGCCATCGCGATCTGCATACGTTTCCGGTGTCCACCGCAGGCGTCTGGCGCGCGTCGGTCAGCCCCGACGGCAGCCGGCTTGCAACGGCCGGCGACGATTCCGTGGTTTCGCTGTATGACGTGCGTTCAAGGAAACTGACTTCCCGGATGACCGGGCACGACCGACTTGTGTTCTCGGTTGCCTGGAATCCGGACGGCTCCGAATTGGCATCGGCGAGTTGGGACGGCACGGTTCGCATTTGGGATCCCTTGAGCGGTGAAACCAAGCGCATCCTTCGCGGTCCGAAAGAACTCTTTACGGTGGCTTGGAACCGAGATGGGTCGATGATCGCTGGCGGGAGTGAAGATAAGTCGGTTTGGATTTGGAACTCGGCGACCGGCGACGTCCTCCATCGATTGAAAGGGCATACCGACGGTGTTCTCGGTGTAGCCTGGCACCCGACCGAGAATCGCATCGCTTCGGCGAGTAAGGATATGACCGTGCGCAGTTTGGGACTTGCGCGATCCGGAACATCCATTCGTCTTCACGGGACACAAGAATTGGGTTCACATGCCGGCGTGGGATCCTGGCGGCTCTCGAATTGCCTCGAGCGGCAACGACTTGGTCTGCAGGATTTGGAATGCCTCCGACGGAAAGGAGTTATTGACGCTCGCCGGTCATCGGCAGGGTGTGACGTCGGCAAGCTGGTCGAAAGACGGCTCGGAAATCGTGACCAGCAGTGAAGACCAAACCGTTCGCATCTGGAACGCCTCCAACGGTCGAGAGCGAGCCGCGCTGCGCGGACATACCGGTGTCGTGACCTCCGTCGTTTGGTACGACGACGATCGGCAAATTGCATCCGGTAGCAGCGACGGAACGGTCAAGCTTTGGGAGGCAGCAACGCTGGGAGAGACGCCGCAAATCCAGGTAGGCGACGGCATCGTCAACGACCTGATTTGGATGTCCGACGGCCGCCGCTTGGCCGCGGCGGGCAGCAACGGTCCCGTCAAGCTTTTCGATACGCATGGGCGCAACCAACCGGCTATCTTCGGCGGCCAATCGGCGTCGACGAGGACTATGAGCTTGCGATCGGACGGAAAGCTGCTCGCTTCGAGCGACTACAGTGCCGTCGTCCAGCTTTGGAAAATTGCAAGCGGGGCGGAAGTTCGCACATTAAGCGCTCCTGCAAAGCCGGTACACTCCGCGGCGTTCAGCCGACGGGGCGATCTCTTAGCGACGGCGGACGACGGCGGCAATATTTGTCTCTGGAACACGGAAACGGGCGAACGCTTGAGAACGTTTGGCGATCCGGATTTTCGTTGTTATTCAATTGCTTGGAGCCCGGACGACATGAGTCTCGTCAGTGCTTGGGACGACGGAAGGGTCCGTGTCTACAATGCGGAATCCGGCGAAATGCGATGGAGCGTGCGAGCGCATTCCTACGCGGTCAACTCCGTCGCTTGGAGTTTCGACGGTAAATCGATCGCTTCGGCCGGAGGCGACTACCTCATTCAGATCTTCGATGCGGCGACCGGCACCGGACAACGAACGCTCCGCGGACATACGCACTCCGTGTTCAAGATGGCATGGCACCCCGGCGGACATCGGCTGGCGTCCGTCAGCGGCGATCGCTCGGTACGTTTATGGGACGTCGAGTCCGGAAAACTAATACTGTCGCTCTTGAATCACGAAAGCCCGATGACGACCGTCGCCTGGAGTCCGGATGCAAAGTCGCTGGCCGCAGGAAGCGAAATCGGAACGATCTTCATTTACGACTCGACCTCCGGATATCGAGCGACGGAACTCGAGTCGGCGGCACCATAGCCGGAGGTCGTTACGCGTCATCGCGGCTGCTCACGCTACGGCGACGCTGCTCAACGCGGGATAGTCGATGTATCCCCGCGATTCGTGCGAGTAAAACGTGGCGGCATCCCATGCGTTCAGCTCCGCATGCTCACGAAATCGCTGCGGCAAGTCGGGATTCGAAATGAAGAGCTTTCCGAATGCCACGGCGTCGGCTTCCCCCGCCGCCAGCGCTCGTTCGGCCGATTGCTGCGTGAACTCCTCGTTTGCGATGTAGACACCCCCGAAGGCCTGCTTGATGTGCGGTCCGAGCCGCGGCGGCTTCGCCGACTCGCGAGCGCAGAGGAACGCAAGCTTGCGATTGCCGAGCTCTCGAGCAACGTACCCGAACAATTTTCCCGGATCGCCGTCGCCCATGTCGTAGAGATCGCCGCGCGGCGCCAGATGCATCCCGACGCGGCCGGCGCCGAACACCGAGGTCACGGCGTCAGTCACTTCCAACATCAATCGAGCCCGATTCTCCACGGTTCCACCGTACTCGTCGGTTCGATGATTGCTGTGATCTTGCAGGAATTGATCGAGTAGATATCCATTGGCACCGTGGATCTCGACGCCGTCGAAACCCGCTCGCATCGCGTTTTCCGCCCCGCGTCGGAAGTCGCCGACGGCCGCTTTGATCTCATCAAAGCTCATCGCGCACGGCGTGACAAAAGGGCGTTCCGGTCGCAACAAGCTGACATGCCCGCTCGGCGCAATCGCACTGGGAGCGACGGGCAACTTGCCGTTGAGAAAGACCGGATCGGACACGCGGCCCACGTGCCAGAGTTGCAGCATGACCTTGCCGCCCGCCTGATGCACGCCTTCGACGATCGATTTCCAACCTTGCGTTTGTTCCTCGGTCCAAATTCCAGGCGTTTGCGCGTAACCGACTCCCGACGGCGAAACGGAAGTCGCTTCGGTAAGGATCATTCCCGCCGAAGCACGCTGCATGTAGTACTCGCGCATCATCGGCGTCGGCACGCGCCCGGCGGGAGTCGCCCGGCGGCGTGTCAGCGGCGCCATGACGATTCGATTGCTGAATCGCAACTCACCTGCAGCTAACGGATCAAATAGGGTTGGCATATCGGCACTCCGTCCTTTCCACGGCGAATTGAGAATCGCTTCTTTGATCGCAAAACAAGGCTCTTTCGCTTGAGTCGGCTGTCGCCGGCTAACTAAGCGTTTAAGACGGACACCACGTGGCAGCCCCCGGATTGTCCACTCGCTTTCGCTTAGTTGGTCGTACGGAGCAAAAAATCGCTTCGACAGGGCCGACAAACCGTGCCAAACGATTGATTCGGGAGCGAAGCAGTGAAACCTATTTTCCGGCGACCCGGGACGTGCCGGGGCGGCAATGTAATGACTCACCACTGCTCGGTCTTGATCATTGCCGTCTTGGTCTCCCTGCAGAATACGTTTTGGATCGAAGCCGCGGAGCGTAGAGAATTCGCTCCCTTGCCGCTGGTACCGCCCGCTCTTGCCGCCGGCGTGGCGCCACCGCTCCCTTTCGACGGCCCGCTCGCCGCGCCACGATCGGAAAACCAAGTCGGATTGCCTATTGAACGAACAAAACGGGCGATCCCCGTCGACAACCCGCAGTCGCCCGAACGAATCGCCCTCGGACGTGTGCTCTTCCTCGACGCTAGACTTTCAGCCGATGGATCGGTCGCCTGCGCATCCTGCCATGATCCGGAGCGAGCATTCACCGACGGTCGTCCCACGTCGATCGGCATCCACGGCCGCGCGGGGCAGAGAAACTCCCCGACGGTCCTCAACGCTCTCTACAACAAAACGCAGTTCTGGGACGGCCGAGCCGCGACGCTGGAAGAGCAAGCGCTGCTCCCGATCACGAATCCCGACGAGATGGGACAGCCGGACTTGAACACGGCCGTCAAGAAAATCGCCCATGTTGCGCAATACGACGAGGCATTTCACCGCATCTTCGGCCGGCCCGTTAACGGCGATGACCTCGGTCGCGCGATCGCCGCTTATGAGCGAAGCCTGATTTCATTTGATTCGCCCTTCGATCGCTTCATTGCGGGTGATCGCGAAAGCCTCAGTGAATCGGCGCAGCGCGGTTGGGAGTTGTTCAACACGCCGCGCTCTGCAACAAGTGCCACGCACAAAAGGAAACAGAGCGCGATTCCACCACGTTTACGGACGACGATTTCCACAACATCGGGATTGGCTTTGAAAGGCATCGCGTCGTACCGCTTGCGGTCAAGACTGAGGATCTTTCAGCAAACGGCGACACCGCGACGGCCGATCTAGCGGCAGTAGGCACCGAGTTGTCGGTTCTCGGACGATTCCTGGTCACCGGTCACGATTCCGATATCGCCGCATTCAAGACGCCCGATCTGCGAAACGTGCTGGTGACCGGTCCCTACTTCCATGACGGCTCGCAGAAGACGCTCTGGGATGTCATCGATCACTACAACCACGGCGACGGCTTGAACGATCCGTGGCTCGACGAAGATATTCAACCTTTGGCGCTCACTAAGCAAGACATCGACGACTTGGTCGCGTTCTTGGCGTCGTTGACGAGTCCTCAATATCGCGAACTAGGTGAGCGAGAACGTACACGTCAGCATCGTTTGTCGCTCACCGATCGACCGCAGCGTGACACGGCGCGGGCTTTCGGCCCGAAGCCGATTCGTCCCAAACCGCCGCATTTCCAAGGCAACTAAAGTCAAAAACAAAACGAAAATCGTTCACCAATTCCGATTCAAGCGTCACGCCGCGACTACGGCCTTGCGCTCCGGAGAACACAGCTATGAAAATGAGAAGCAAATGGAACTCTGTTCGAGTTCGCCTCGATCGTCGCGACTTGTCTCAACTTCGCGAGACCGGGCGAGTCGACGACGCCGTGAAATTCGGTGTTGGCGTTCAGGCATCGCTCATCTACACGGTGATCGTTGACGAAGCCGCACCGCAGCATCCGCGTATCGGATACGCGTCCGGTTGGATCATGATCACAATTGCTCCCGACGACGTCGACAAATGGATACGCGGAAATTGCGTGGGCTTTGAGCACGTTCGGCAATCCGCCGATGCCGCGGTTCGCGTGATTCTCGAAAAAGACTTTGCATGCCTCGATCGACCGGGAGACGAAGAGGCCGACGACGCATGGGCTTTCGCCAATACGTCGAGCGTCTGTTAGGGCCCTGCGAACAAGTGTACTGCGACGGGAGACACCAGATGAGCGACGGCTTACCTTGGCACCGGATTCAGTTTGCGTTTTCGGTGACCTATCACTATCTGTTTCCGCAACTGACGATGGGGCTAGCGCTGCTCATCGTGCTCTTCAAGAGCATCGCGCTGTACGCCGCGAACAAGCGATACGACGAAGTCGCCCGCTTTTGGGGACGCGTCTTTGGACTCAACTTTGCGATGGGAGTCGTAACAGGAATTCCCTTGGAATTTCAGTTCGGCACCAATTGGTCGCGGTTCTCCGCATTCGCCGGAGAGGTCGTCGGTCACACCCTGGCGCTCGAAGGTCTCTTCGCGTTCTTTTTGGAATCGACGTTTCTCGGACTCTTCCTTTTCGGCGAACGTCGGCTCGGTCCGAGAGGGCATCTCTTTGCGGCCGTTGCCTTGGCCGCCGGCTCATGGATGTCGGGCTACTTCATCATCGTGGCCAACGCGTTCATGCAGCATCCGGTCGGCCATTTCGTCGGCGCAGACGGCGTGCTTCACTTGGCGAGCGTTCGCGACTTTCTCCTCAATCCGTGGGCCTTTTGGCAATACGCGCACAACATGGCGGCTTCCGTCGTCACGGCTTCGTTCGTCATGTCGGCCGTCGGAGCCTACTGGATGTTGATGCAGGCGCACGTCGAACACGCGCACATTTGCCTTCGCATCGGCGTGATTTCCGGTCTCGTGTCCTGCGTGCTCGTGGCGTTTCCGTTTGGCGACGGACACGGCAAAATGCTGGCCAAGCATCAGCCGGTAACCCTGGCGGCGATGGAAGGGCTGTTCGAAGGAGGCCCCGATGCCGAACTGGCGATCATCGGCCAACCGAACGTCGCCGAAGGCAGGTTGGAGAATCCGATCGTCGTGCCCGGCCTGCTGAGCTTCTTGGCTTACGGAACCTTCGGCAGCACGGTTCAAGGGCTCAACGACTTTCCGCGCGAGCAATGGCCCGATAACGTCGAACTGCTGTACTACTCGTACCACATCATGATCGGCTTAGGCACCATGATGATGACCGTGATGGCTGCGGCTGCGCTCCTGCTCAGGAGGGGCAAACTCATGCAGTGCCGCCCCATGCTCTGGGTTCTCATGTTGGCGTTTCCGTTTCCATACATCGCCACTACCGCCGGTTGGTGGACTGCGGAACTCGGCCGACAACCTTGGATCGTGCATGGCCTCATGCGAACCGCCGACGCCGGATCGACTAACGTCAATCCGGGCGACGTCGTCTTCACGCTGCTGGGGTTCGTGGGATTGTATCTGCTCTTGAGCTTGCTCTTTGTGGTTCACGTGCTGAAAGAGATCGCTCACGGGCCTTCGACGCTCACTCCGGTCGCGGTGCAAATCTAGGGAGATCGGCGATGGACACGGCTTGGTTTGCAATCGTCGCGGCGATGTTGACTGTTTACGTCGTGCTTGATGGGTTCGATTTCGGCGTCGGCATCGTGCAGCGGTTGGTAGCGAAAACCGACGCAGAGCGCCGCATGGTATTACGAGCGATCGGCCCCGTTTGGGACGGCAACGAAGTCTGGTTGATCGCCGCCGGCGGCGCGTTGTTCATGGCGTTTCCACGAACATATGCCATAGCGTTCAGCGGCTTCTATCTAGCGCTAAACATCGTGCTGTGGCTGCTGATCGCGCGCGGCGTGTCGGTGGAATTTCGCTCGCTGCAAGAGAATTCCTTGTGGCGCGACTTCTGGGATACCGTCTTCTCGCTGGCGTCAGGGACGCTGGCGTTCGTTTTCGGCGCCGCCCTGGGCAACTTGGTGCGCGGCGTGCCGATCGACTCCGCGGGCCTCGCCGGGATGCCGCTCTTCACAGATTTCCTGACCGGTACCCGGCCCGGCATCTTCGATTGGTACACGATCCTAGTCGGCTTGTTCGCAGTCATGGCGTTGGCCGGTCACGGCGCGCTATACTTAGCCTGGAGGACTGCCGAACCCGTCGCTCATCGCAGCATCGCCAAGGCCCGCGAAATCTGGAAAGCGATCATTCCATTCTGGTTGCTCGTCACGATCGCCACAGGTTGGGTTCAGCCGGACCTGTTCCGTCAGCTCCTGCGGCGTCCGTGGTCTTGGCCGTTCGTCGTCGCGGCGCTTTTCGGCGTCTGGGGCGTCGTTCGCTTTACTCATCACAAGCGACCGCTGGCCGCCTTTCTCTGTTCGTCCGCCTTTCTGTCGGCACTCCTCGTCACGACCATGATCGGTAACTATCCCGACTGGCTCCGATCCACGATCGATCCGACATACAGCCTCACCGCCGCGAACACCGCTTCACACGAGTATGGGCTGCGGGTGGCACTCGCTTGGTGGATCGTCGGAATCGTTCTAGCGCTCGGTTACTTCACTTACCTCTATCGATCACTAAGCGAGAAGGTAGTCGTCGATTCAGACGACGGCTACTAGCCGTGCCCAACCCAGGCGTTTCGCGGCTCTCCGTCTCCTATCTTGCCCAATCTGAGCACTCAAACCGGCCTGTCCATGGCCTCCGCTTAGTGACTATGGGTACGGGGATCTCCGGCCCATCGAGCACCAAGGAGCTGCCCCAATGAGTCTCTATCACCCGGGAATCACGACGATTTCCATAGCCGACGTTTCCGCCGACGAAGTCGTCGTCGCCGACGACGAGGTTTCAGTGGAAGAACCGTTGGAGATCGTCGTAAATCTCACAAACGGCGGCCAAAGCGTTCGACGATCGCTTGCCGTCACGATGCGTACTCCCGGCGCCGACATTGAACTCGCCGCCGGTTTCCTGCTGACCGAGGGCGTCGTCCGCGACAGGGGCGACGTGATCGATGTTCGCATCGAGCACGACGGGCGGGTATGTATAACGATCGCGCCCGAAGCCGAGATAGATTTCGATCGGCTCGAGCGACATTCTTACGTCTCGTCGAGCTGCGGCGTTTGCGGCAAACGATCGATTGCCGCCGTTTTCGCGATTCGTCGATACGACTCGCGCCTTGGCGTGCCCCATATTCATTCCGAAATCATTCACGGTTTGGGCGCAACCCAACGAGCGGCGCAGCCTTCGTTCGCACGCACCGGCGGACTCCATGCCGCGGCGCTCTTCGACGCCGAAGGGCAATTGCTTTCGCTCCGCGAAGACGTCGGACGACACAACGCGCTCGATAAGTTGATCGGTGCCGAGTTCCTCGCCGGTCGACTGCCGCTCGACGAGCGCATTCTATTCCTCAGCGGCCGCGCGAGTTTCGAGCTCATTCAAAAGGCGGCGCTGGCGGGAATCCCGTTCGTCGCCGCCGTCGGTGCGCCCTCGAGCCTCGCCGTTTCGCTCGCGCGGCAATGTTCGATGACCTTGCTCGGCTTCGTGCGCGACGGGCGGTTCAACGTCTACGCCGACGACGGCCGCCTCGCGGAAACTCCGACCGGACTGTTTACCATCCCTTAGTCGTCGACGCTCCGACGCAGAAATCGAATGGAAACTATCGGCGACAACTCGTTCGGTTTGCTGACGTTCCTCGTCGCACCGGCGATTCTTACGAACGCGACGTCGATCTTGGTTCGCTCCCCCTCGAATCGCTTCGGTTTGGCCGTCGATCCGGTCAACTCCATCGCGGCCGACGTCGAAACTCGCCTGAAAACATCGGCCCCCGGCCTTGAAGAACGTCGATCGCATCTGAAGATCGCTCGGCGACGAGTGCTGCTGTTGTTGCGAGCGCTGACCGCGTTGAACTTCACCTTCGGCTCGTTCATCACGGCCGGGATGATCGCGCTCCTTGACGCCGTGCTGCTCCTGGCCCAGCGGCACGTGCTGCGCCACATCACATTGATTATCAGCGCGACCGCCGGACTTGCCGACGTCTGCGGATTTGCAGTGGGCTGCACGTTATTGCTGCGAGAGTCGCGCTCGGCGTTCAACTTACTTAGCGACAAAACCGACTTTTTTTGGCCTGACATTAAGGGCTGAGTTAATTCTTCAATCCGTCGAGAATACGGCGGCAGGGATCTAGTTATGACGACGATTCGAATCAACGACGCCGAACATTCCGCCCAATCCGGCGAACGCCTCATCGACGTGATTCGCCGCGCCGAGGTCGACTTGCCCGCGGTGTGCTACCACCCGCAGCTCGGCCCCCTGCAGACATGCGACACTTGCATGGTTGAGGTAAACGGAGAAATGGTACGGGCGTGCGCCACGGTCGTCGCAGAGCCCATGATGGTCGGAACGAACACGCCGCGCGCGTCTTCGGCTCAACGGGAAGCGTTCGACCGCCTCCTCTCCAACCACATGCTTTATTGCACCGTTTGCGACAACAACAACGGCAACTGCACGATCCATAACACCACGAAGATGCTCAAGGTCGAGCACCAAGCGATCCCATTCAAGCCTAAGCCTTACGAGGTCGACAACTCCAATCCGTTCTACCGCTACGATCCGGATCAATGCCTACTTTGCGGGCGGTGCGTCGAAGCCTGTCAAAACGTCGAGGTTAACGAAACGTTGTCGATCAATTGGGACGATCCCAATCCGCGAGTCCTCTGGGACGGCGGCAAGCCCATCGGTGAATCGAGTTGCGTGTCGTGCGGCCACTGCGTCACGGTCTGCCCCTGCAACGCGCTCATGGAGAAATCGATGATCGGCCACGCCGGCTTTCTCTCCGGCATCCCCAAGAAGGCCCTCAACGGCATGATCGATGTCATCAAAGGAATCGAGCCGGAGATGGGCTACGGCGGCATCTTGCAGGTTTCGGAAGCCGAGTCGGCAATGAGGCAATCTCGCGTCCGACGGACGAAGACCGTTTGTACCTACTGCGGCGTCGGCTGCAGCTTCGACGTGTGGACGAAAGATCGCCACATCCTCAAGGTGGCTCCGGAGCATGGCGCGACGAACGGCATCTCGACGTGCGTGAAGGGGAAGTTCGGCTGGGACTTCGTCAACAGCGAAGATCGCCTGACGACGCCTCTCATTCGCGAAGGCGATACGTTCCGCGCAGCGAGCTGGGACGAAGCTTTGTCGCTCATCGCTCGACGTTTCGGCGAGATCAAACAACAGCACGGCCCAGACGCGCTGGCCTTCATCTCTTCGTCCAAGTGTACGAACGAAGAAAGCTACCTGATGCAAAAGCTGGCCCGAGCAGTCGTGGGCACGAACAACGTCGACAACTGCTCGCGTTACTGTCAGGCTCCGGCGACTCAGGGATTATTTCGCACCGTCGGGTACGGCGGCGACGCCGGCTCGGTGAAAGACATTCATGAGGCGGGACTTGTGCTGATCGTGGGCAGCAATACGGCCGAGAGCCACCCGGTGATCGCCACCCGCGTGAAGAGCTCGCATAAACTACACGGCAATAAGCTGATCGTCGTCGATATCCGCAAGCACGAAATGGCCGAGCGAGCCGATCTGTTTTTCCAACCCCGGCCGGGCACCGATCTCGTCTGGCTCTCGGCCGTCAGTCGATATCTGATCGACGAAGGATTGGCCAAGCAGGACTTTATCGATCAATGGGTCAACGGCTTCGACGACTATCGCCGCGGCCTCGAGCCGTTCACGCTGGAGTTCGCTGAGCGAACCACCGGCATCTCCGTCGAGACCCTGAAGACCGTTGCCCGCATGATCGCCGAGGCCGACGGATTATGCGTGCTCTGGGCGATGGGCGTCACGCAACACACGATGGCGTCCGACACTTCGACCGCCATCTCCAACCTGCTGCTCATCACGGGAAACTACATGCGCCCGGCGCCGGAGCGTACCCGCTTCGCGGACACAACAACGTACAAGGCGCGAGCGACCACGGCGCTATGCCAAATCTGCTACCCGGCTATCAGCCGGTTGATAATCCGGAGATTCGCGAGAAGTTCGAAGCGGCGTGGAAGGTCAAGCTTTCGACGACGAAAGGGCTCGATAACCACGAAATGGTCGACGCCATCCAGGCCGGCAATCTCAAGTCGATGTACCTCTTCGGCGAAGAGATGAGTCTGGTCGACTCCAACGCCAACTTCGTGCAAGAAGCGTTCACAAAGCTCGATTTCTTCGTTGTGCAGGACGTCTTCTTCAGCCATACCTGCGAGTTTGCCGACGTCGTGCTCCCCGCCTCGCCGAGTTTGGAGAAGGAAGGAACCTTCACCAACACCGAGCGACGCATTCAACGCCTCTACCAAGTGTTTGAGTCGCTTGAAGATAGCCGCCCCGACTGGCGAATTATCTGCGACGTCGCCCATGCGCTCGGCGCCGATTGGTCTTATCGCCACCCGTCGGAGGTTATGACGGAAATCGCCTCGCTCGCGCCGCTTTTCGCCGGCGTCAGCTACGAGCGACTGGAAGGCTACAAGACGTTGCAATGGCCGGTTGCCCCGGACGGCACGGACACGCCGCTGCTCTACACCAAGGGCTTCGCCTTTCCCGACGGCAAGGCCCGGCTGTTTTCCGTGGGTTGGAAGGAACCCGTTGAGCAACCCGACGCCGATTTCGACCTGCATCTCAACAACGGCAATCTTCTCGAGCACTTCCATGAAGGCAACATGACGTATCGCGTCGCCGGGATCCGGCATAAGACGCCCGACGTGTTCGTCGAAGTCTCTCCGGAACTTGCCGGCGAACGGGGTATCCAAAGCGGAACTCGCGTCGAACTGACCTCACGCTACGGCCGAGTCGTCGTGCGCGCTCTTGTGACTGACCGCGTTCAAGGCAAACAACTGTTCATGCCCATGAACTCTTCCGAGTCACCCGTTAATCGGTTGATCGGCAGTCACACCGACGCCGTGACGCACACCCCGGCGTACAAAGAAGCATCCGTTCGCCTGCGCGTGTTGCCAGAAGTCGCTGAGAGCCCGCTGCCGCAGATCAATCATCGGTTCGGTCATCGCACGCCGAAACCGGGCGTCGAAGTCGAACGCAAATGGCAAAGGCCCGAATATTCCCTGCCGGGCGTGAAGATCGTCCACATCGAGAATCCGCACAAGAAGGAGGCGTGATCATGGCTCATCCAATCAGTCGCCCGGTTCGCTCACGCGACCCACGCGCCGAGTTGCACTCGCGCCTAGAAGCCGCTCCCGAAGAACATGCCGAGGCGCTCTTGGCCGCCTACGAGGTCCTTCAGGGGCTCCACGACCGTGGGGCATTGGAACTGCTGCGCGGCATGCTTGGCTCCGGCGATAAGGTGCTGGAGATTGCCGTGAACGCGGCGCGAAATCCCCAGTCGATCCGGAGTCTGCGCAATCTGCTGTTGCTGGTGAATATGGTCGGCGAAATCGATCCGGAGCAACTGCGAGGCATCACTCAGGCGGTTCCGCAGGCCCTCAACGCGGCCCATACCGCCCAGCCTCTGTCGCTTTGGCGGTTGCTCTCCGTCGTCTGGAACAAGAACATTCGCCGCGCTCTTGGAATCGGCATCAGCCTACTGGACGCGATCGGCGGTAAGGCGGCGAGCCGCCGTAATCTGGGCGAGAACAATCCATAGCATCACGGTCGTGGGGCGCCGATCGTGATTATGATCTCGCAACAAAGAAGAGGCCTTAGCGCCATCTTCGTTGCGTGTTGACGTCGGCGATTGTCAATCGTTCGCCGAGCGGCCTTTTGAGGCGGACGTGGTCGAACTCGGAGCCGGATTGAAAGCCGCAGTCGGAAGAATCGGCGTTTCAATGTAGCTCTCGGGCATCTCGCCGTTGAGAGACTTCAAAAATGCTTCGATCTTCTCGATCTGCACGTCCGTAAGATCATCGCCAAGTTGAACTTTCGCCATCACTCGGATCGCTTCGGACAATGGTGCGACGGAACCGTCGTGAAAATAGGGGGGCGTCAGGGCCACGTTGCGAAGAATCGGTACCTTGAAGACGTACTTGTCTTCCGGCCGCTTAGTCAGGTCGAAGCGGCCTTGGTCGACGTGCTTGCTCCCTGTTAGTGGAGCATAGTCCGCTACGACGCCGAATTTCTCGAAAGATCCGCCGCCGATTCCGGCACCTCGATGACAGTCGGCGCAACCGACATCCAAAAACGTGCGCAGCCCTTCGCGCTCCGTGAGCGATAGCGCTTCGGCCTTTCCCGCGAGATAGTCGTCGAAACGCGCCCGCGAGACCAGTGTCCGCTCGTAGGCGCCGACCGCCGTTCCCCAGTTGTCTTCCGTAATGGGGTTCGATTGATTAGGAAACGCGTCGCGAAATAGAGCCTCGTAGCCGGGGATCGCCGCCACTTTGGCCATCGCCGCGGCATAGTTCGGATTTGCGAATCCCATAGCGAGCAATGCCGCTTTGGCTTGTTCTTCGACGTTCTCAAAATCGCCGCGCCAATGCTGGCGAAACTGGACGGCCGTGTTGAACAGCGTTGGGGCGTTGCGCGGCAGAACCTTGTCGTGCGCACCGTGAGGAAATTGGAGGCCGTCCGTTCCCTGGAGTCCGGCGAGGTGACATCGTGAACAGCTCACCGTTCCATCCACGGAAATACGAGGATCGAAGAACAGTTTCCTCCCGAGTTCCACACGCTCCGGTGTTGTGGGAAACGTCGCCGTCGCAAAGCTTTTCGGAAGAGGTTCGAAAACGCTCTGCGCCTCCTGGAGGAGAGAGGTATCCCTCTTGGTTTCCGCGGCGATCGAACTCGTCGCGAGGTAGCGAGAGCCGATCGCTACAAGTAACACCGCGAAACAGACACCGGCGGCAAGTCCGATCAAGCGGCGGCCTCTTAGCGTACCGAGTCGATTCAAGCTGAACATGGCCACGTCTCCCGTGAAGCGAAGGTCAACGGCACGATCGAGTCCGTCAGAATCCGTAGCTGCTCAGGCTCGGGTGGTCGTCAGGACGGCGCCCAAGCGGCCAATGGAACTTGCATTCTTCATTGGAAATCGGCAGATCGTTGATGGAGGCATGTCGCGCGGTCATCAAGCCACGCTCATCGAATTCCCAGTTCTCATTTCCGTAAGAGCGAAACCAACGCCCTTCGACGTCACGCCATTCGTACGCAAATCGCACGGCGATTCGGTTTTCGAGAAACGCCCAAAGCTCCTTGATTAAGCGATACTCCAGCTCTCGCTCCCATTTGCGTTGGAGAAAGGCCACGATCGCGGGGCGTCCGACGACGAAGTCGCTGCGATTTCGCCAACGACTGTCGACGCTGTAAACGAGCGATACCCTTTCCGGATCACGCGAATTCCACCCGTCCTCAGCGAGACGAACCTTCTGAGTTGCAGTTTTGAACGTGAACGGCGGGACGGGCGGACGAGTCTCAACGATGGACATGGCTCAATTCCTCTTGGGCAGTTTGCCTAAACGAAGTGGCTTTCTCCCGTCTAGTGAACTGAGCGTGGGGCGTGGACAGTGCGGCCGAATGAACGCCGAAAACACATGTGGGAGCATGCCAAGTCGGCCGCCCGCTCTCGATTACGCCGGCGATTCCGGTAGCGCCGCGGTGTGTCGTGCCGAAGCGGATGCGCGATAGAGGTCACCGCGCCCCAAAGCGAAATCGCCGAAGGGCGAGTACGACGAATCCGACCAATGAGACGAATTGAGCCGCAAGAAAGGTGGTTCGGACTGCGCGGGAGCTAAGGTGTGGAGTGCGGTGATCTTTTGAAACGCCTGCACGATCAGGACGACGAAATTGAGATAGAGCGTGAACACGACGCCGACGATATAGACCGGACGCCAAACGCCGGCGAGCTGTCTCGAATAGCGGGCGTAAGTTGAGATCGGCAGGATCACGAGCGTGATGATTCCAAAGGCGATGCCGGGCGTCATTCCATGAATCGGGAACCCGAACCCCGTCACGCTCGTCGCCGCGGTGGTCGACAAAAAGAACGTCGTCCAGCGATTAGGGGGACGACATCGCACCATTCCGAATAGCACGACAAGCAATTCCCGACAGACCGATGTCGACATGGACGATCGTGAACGCGGGAATCGCGGCCGGTGGGATCAGCATGTTGAGGGTTCGACTTTGAGAAGGCTAAGTTTCGTTCGGAGAATTCCGCCTAGGTAAAAAACGAGCGGCGAGTGCTGTAAGACCGTCGTGAAAAACTTCTTGGAAGTGCGTGGAAGCTTCGCCCTCCCGCCGCAACGGAACCGTCCGCTACGTTGTGAGAGTATCTAATACGATCCGTTGGTAGTTGATACTCTGAGCGTCTTAGGACGTAATAGACGAGAACAGTGAGACGAGCCCTTCCGGCAGTGTCGGGTGGGCAAAAATGGCATCTCTCAGCGCCGTGTAGGGAAGGCCGCCCAACATCGCGACTTGGACGACCGCGATCATTTCTCCGGCCCCAACTCCCAACACCGAGAGACCGAGGATACGGTCGCTGTCCGCCGCAACAAGTGCCTTCATAAAACCGCCGGTTTCCGAGAGCGTGCGCGTACGGAGCACGGCTGCCATCGGCACCACCGTTCGTCGGTAAGCTATGCCTTGGTTCTTGGCCTCGGTCTCGCTCAGGCCGATTCGGGCGTACTCAGGATCGGTAAACAAGCAGAACGGCACCTGACGATCGGTGGTCACGCGCCGTCCGCCGAGCAGGTTGTCGCGAACGATGCGGAAGTCGTCGAATGCGATATGAGTAAAATGCGGACTACCGGCGCAATCTCCAACCGCAAAGACATCCGGCGCCGTCGTAGCAAGACGTTCGTCGACCCGGACATGGCCGTGCTCGTCGACCGCCACTCCCGCAAGCTCCAAACCGATCCCGTCGGTGTTTGGCGTTCTTCCGCTCGCGACCAACAGGTGCGTTCCTTCAATGACGTCGTCCGCACTCCCATTTGCAACGAACAGCTTCACTGCAGTTCCTGATATTCCCTCGACGCGCGCCACAGTCGACTGCAGGACCACGCGAATCCCTTCGTCGTCACACAATTGCCGAAGCGCCTCCGAAACATCTTCGTCTTCGCGCGGCAACAGCCGGGCACTGCGCTCGATAATGGTGACGCGGCTGCCGAGCCGGCGCATGGCCTGAGCAAGCTCCAGGCCGATGTATCCGCCCCCAAGGACGACCAGATGTTCCGGCACGACATCGAGATCCAAGAGTTCGACGTGCGTCAGCGGCGCCGACTCCGGCAAACCCGTGAGCTGCTCCAGTCTGGCGCGGCTTCCAGTGCTGATGATGATTTTCTCGCCTCGGACAAGGCGGTCCTTACCATCTGCCGTCGTCACCTGAATGGTTTTCGGCGCGACGAACTGTCCTGAGCCGAGAATCAATTCCGCACCGCTGGTGGCAAAATTCTTCAGGTGCATTTCGATCAATTCGTCGACCATCTTCCGCTTGCGCCGCTGAACTGCCGCCATGTCGATCTTGTGATCGCTGACCGGCAGGCCGAATTCCATACCGCGCCTGAAGAGCGACGCGACCTTGGCGCTGTGAATGATGTTCTTGCTCGGGAGACAGGCGATATTGGGGCAAGATCCTCCGATGTATTTGCGCTCGATCACCGCGACGCGCCGACCGGCTTTCGCCAAGCTCCAGGCCGCAAACTTCCCCCCCTCGCCGGAACCGAGTACGAGCACGTCGTATTCTTCGTCGTTTTCAGAAGGCCGCAAGGTTGATGAAATCATCGCTTTACTCCAATAGTGCCGTCCCAATCTGGTTCATGCTGACGTTCAATCATCGGGCGCACCGGAACGCCCTCATTGAGCCTCAACAAGGGCGATCATTTTCTCCGCAACGCCTTTGGCCGATGCCGGGTTCTGGCCGGTCACAAAATTCTCGTCGGCGATGCTGAAGGCACTCCACGGATCCGTCTTGTGAAAAATCGCTCCTTGGCTCGTGAGGGCCGTCTCCAATTCGAAGAGGACGGCCGCCTTCGCGTAATTCGTTCGTAAGCGACGTGATGTTTCTGCCTTCGACTAAATAGCTTCCGTTGCTAAGGCGAACGTTCAATAGCGCAGCCGGTCAGTGACAAACGGCCCTGACGACGGTGCCCTGCTCGCAGGTTTCCTTGATCACTTGCTTGAGCAGCGGATACTCTGACATGTCGGCCATCGGCGCTAAGCCGCCCGGTAGGAAGATGGCGTCGTACGAGCCGAGGTCGGCGTCGGATAGCTTGGTTGCTTTCAGCATCGTCTCCCAACCCTTGCCGGTGAGGCTCACGAAGTCAATCTCGTATTTCGCCCGGTTGAATTCGGCATAGGGGGTCGCGACTTCCGGCAGAAAAATCCCGTGTGTCGCTTTCGAGGACCGATTACGAACGTATTCGACGCAAGGACCAGCACTTTCTTCGACATGGCAATAGGCCACTTATTAAAGCGGAGCAGCCCGTTCAGTTCGCGGCACGAACTAGGTCGATCGCTGATTGGGTGAATTGTCGACCGGCGCGATCGACTTCCGCAAATCGGCCAATTCGGCCTCAAACTCTTCGACGCGATGTCGAAGCTTTTCGATGACGTGCGCAATTTGACGCTGCAAAAACCGCGGGTGAATGTGCTGTTGGCAATTGACGTCCCACGCTTCGAGCGAAAACAGCGAGGCACGTTCCGCCTGGCCGGGATAGCTCGGGTCGCGCAATCGTTCGACCACGGCGGAATCGTTCTCGACCACCGTCGTAGTGCCCCAAAGCCTCACGCGTCGACTGTTTGCGTAGTCCATCAAGATGAAGGACCCTGGATTTTCCGACAGATTGCCGAGCGTAATGTACTGGCGATTGCCGCCGAAGTCGACGAAGCCGAGCGTCTGCTCGTTGATCACCTTCAAGAACCCCGGCGATCCGCCGCGATACTGAACATGTGGCTGACCCGTTGCGCTTACCGATCCGAGATAAAACATGTCGAGTTCCGCAAGGAATTCGGTCAACTCGGGATTGATCGTCGTCTGCCAGCCGCGAGTTTCTTCCATACGTGCATAACGACGGCGTGATCCGTTCTGATCTTGGATCGCCTTAACGGCTGGCGTGAAGGCGACGTGTTTTGTAAGGAATCCACGCATCCGTTGGGCGATTTCATGGCCGTGAGTTTCCAAGGCGAAGTGACCTGGGTCTCATACTGGCAACGAACGGCGATGCGATAGTCGGCGTAGGCCCAAAGGGCATGGACCGGACGATAATCTACTTCTTCACTCTGCCGTTTGCCGGCGAGCGACGCACAGCTCCGCTCGGGGCCGACGACAAACCTGCTACGATTACGCAACACCGAGTCTTCGGTGTGCCTCGTCGTCGAATGCCTGCTGTTGAAAAACGCGACGGCGAATTTAATGATGTGATTCTCCGGTAGCCCGCGCGACGGCTCGTTCCAATTCGGTAGGACTCATTGCAAGTTCCTTTCACCAAAAAAAATGAGCCGTCGTATCTTTTGGATGCGACGGCCCGGCGATAAAAGCCCGTCAAAAAGATCGTCGCACCAGGCGGCGACCGGCAGCACGACGTATTCGCCGGCCGTGAGATTGAAGGGTGCCTCGACGTCGAGCGGTGCGCCGCGCAGATGACGCACGAACTGATGGACCACGAGTGCCGCTGCGAGATTCGCGGCGTAGGTCGTGCTGTGCGAGGTACAACTCCTCGCTTGCGCTTCGCATTGGGCGAAGAGCGTCGTCGCGTAGTAATGCGCGCGCCCCTTGCTCAGCGCCGCAGGCGGCGAGGTTGCAAGGTGCCGAGGCTGAAGCGGCGGCCGCGCTTCGCGTCGTCCTCAATCAATATGACGACGCCCGACCTGCTGCGATGCGAGACACTCCACAAGCCGCGCCGTCGAAACAGCCTAAATCGCCGAAGAAATCTCGCGCAAATGCCGCGGCAAATTAGTCGAATTTCCACGCGTTTCGCTGGCGGCCGATTCCCGATCGCCCGAACGCTGGCTATCATGTATTTACCCCAATTTTTCTGCTAGCAACCGCGGCGGCCCGGCACTGGCCTGCGATCTTTCGTCAGGCACAATACCCGCATGCGGTGGTCCATCAGTCCGAATACGACGAGCGGCTTGGCACTGGCCGTGGCGCTGCTGGCGCTCGGCGCAATCGTCGGGTATTTCAACATCCGCTCGATCCAAGAAAACGAGCGCGTCGTCGTGCATACGCATGAAGTGCTCGACTCGCTACGGCTAGTCTTCAGCGACATCGCCGAAGCGGCCAACGGGCAGCGCGGCTATCTGATCGTCGGCGACCCGGCTTATTTGCAGCCTTACGAGAAGGCGCTCCGCGACATCGATCAGCATCTCACGCAGTTGCGCAAGCTCGTCGCCGACAATCCCGAACAGGTTACGCGGGCCGAAGCCTTGGCAACGGCGGTCGATGCTCGGCTGGCGAGCCTGAAGCGGGGCATCGAGTTATTGAGAAGCGAAGGTCGCGACGCGGCCGAGGCTCATATTCGCACCGGCCTCGGCAAGACGCAGCACGACGCCATCCGTGACCTCGTCAACGAGATGGTCGGCGAGGAGGAACGACTCCTGGCGGAACGCAGCGAGGAAACCCGCGCCGGTTATCGCACGGCGTTTTTCACGACGGGGCTGACCACGCTCGTCGGTATGGTTCTCGTCGGCTTGGTCTACGGGCTGGCGCTCAAGCAGGCCCAGGCGCGCGAGCGGATGACCGAAGAGTTGGAACGCCTAGTCACGTTGCGTACGACCGAGCTCAATCAAACCAACGATGCGTTGCGCGTGAGCAATCGCGAACTTGAGCAGTTCGCTTCGGTCGCCTCACACGACTTGCAGGAACCGCTCCGCAAGATCGAAGCCTTCGGCGACCGGCTCAAGTCGCGCAATATGGAACAGCTCGACGACAACGGTCGCGACTACTTGGAACGCGTGCTCGTGTCGGCCTCGCGGATGCGGAGCCTGATCAATGATCTCCTCAACTTTTCACGAGTCACCACGCGAGCTCAGCCGCCGCAGCCGGTGAATTTGCAGACGGTGGCCGAGGAAGTCACCTCGGATCTCGAGGGCCGACTGCAACAAACCGGCGGCCGAGTAGAATTAGGAAAGCTGCCGACCGTCGAAGCCGATCCGACTCAAATGCGGCAGTTGCTGCAGAATCTCATCGGCAATGCGCTGAAGTTCCACCGGCCCGAAGTTCCGCCCGTCGTCAAGGTGAATGCGCGCAACGATCTGTCCGAGAAGGTCGGGCCGAGCGTCGTCATCACCGTGGAAGACAACGGCATCGGTTTCGAAGAAGTGTATCTCGATCGCATTTTCAACGTATTCCAACGTCTGCACGGTCGCAACGAATACGAAGGTACGGGCATGGGTTTGGCCATCGCCCGCAAGATCGTCGAGCGCCATCAAGGCACGATTACCGCCCACAGCCGGCTCGACGAAGGCTCGACTTTTATCGTCACGCTGCCGCTGACACAACCAAAGAAGGATATGCCGATATGACCAATGCTCGTCCCGTCACAATCCTGATGGCCGACGACGACGCCGACGATCGGCTGATGACGCGCGAAGCGTTTGAAGCCAGTCGGCTAGCAAACGATTTGCGGTTCGTCGAGAACGGCGTCGAACTGCTCGACTACTTGTATCGCCGCGGCAAGTACGCCGACCCGGCGTCGTCGCCGAAGCCGAGCATCATTCTGCTCGACCTCAACATGCCGAAGAAAGACGGCCGCGAAGCGCTGGAAGAAATCAAACGCGATCCGGCGATGCGCAGGCATCCGGGTGATCATTCTCACCACATCGAAGGCCGAAGAAGACATCTACCGCACCTACGACCTCGGCGCGGCCAGCTACATCACCAAGCCGGTCACGTTCGAAGCTCTCGTCGACATTATTCGCACGCTCGGCAAGTATTGGCTCGAGATCGTCGAACTTCCCGACGAGGAAAAGGCTGGCTAAATGAGCGACGTGGTCCGGGTTCTGCTCGTCGACGACGATCAGGACGACTACCTTCTGACGAGCGAGCAACTGCGCGACGCATTCGGCGCTCGGCTTGCGCTCGCTTGGGAAGGAAGCTACGAAGCCGGACTTCAGGCTTTGCGCGAACGCGAGTTCGACGTCTGCCTGCTCGATTTCCGACTCGGCGCCCGCACCGGCTTGGACTTGCTGAACGAAGCCGTCGCGGCGCACGTCGAAACCCCGATCATCCTGCTCACCGGCCAAGGGGAGCGCGAAGTCGATTTACAGGTCATGCAGGCCGGCGCGGCCGATTACCTCACGAAAGATCAGCTCAGCTCGGGCGTTTTGGAAAGGGCCATCCGACACGCGCAGGAACGGCATCGCGACCGCCGAGCCCTCCGGCAGCTCAACGACCTGCTGGAAAGCCGCGTCGCCCAACGCACGAAGCAACTCGAAGAGGCCAATCGCGCGCTGATGCTGGCCGATCACCGCAAGGATGAATTTCTCGCGGTGCTGGCCCACGAGCTGCGCAATCCGCTCGCGCCGATCACCAATTCGCTGACGCTGCTCAAATACGTCACCGACGACGAAGCGGTGCGGCATGAAGCGCTCGAAACGATGGAGCGCCAACTGCGGCAGCTCGTAAGACTGACGGAAGATTTGTTCGAAGTCAGTCGAATCAGCCGCGGCAAGGTCGAACTACGGCGTGAGTCGATCGAATTGGCCGACATCGTTCATCAAGCGACCGAAGCGGCGCACCCGTTGTACGCCATGCGCAATCAAACGCTCGAGGTACGTCTCCCCGAAAGCCCGATGCGTTTGAAGGCCGACGGTGCTCGTTTGGCTCAGGTCGTGAGTAATTTGCTGACCAACGCTTCGAAGTTCACGCCGCGCGAAGGGCGCGTCGAACTTTCCGTTTCGCTCGACGGCGGCGAGGTGGTGCTCCGCGTCCGCGACGACGGCATCGGCATCGCGCCGGATCAACTGCATCGCATCTTCGAAATGTTCGCCCAGGTCGGCTCGGCGCTCGAGCGTTCGGAGGCCGGCCTCGGCATCGGTTTGACGCTCGTCAAAAACCTCGTCGAAATGCACGGAGGCTCGGTCGTCGCTCGCAGCCAGGGCTTGGGACAAGGGAGCGAATTCGAGGTTCGCCTGCCGTTAGAATCGCGCACCGCGAAGGCCGGCAAGTCGCGTACGTCGCAAGACGACGAAACCTTGACCGTCGCCGGTCGGCGCATTCTCGTCGTTGACGACAATCGCGACGCGGCTCGCTCGCTGGCCCGACTGTTGGAAATCGCCGGGCACGAAGTCGCCACGGCCCACAACGGTCACTCGGCCATCGCGGCCGTCGGCGATCACAAGCCCGAAATGGTGCTGCTCGACATCGGCCTACCGGACGTCAACGGCTACGAAGTGGCGACTCGACTTCGTAGCGACCCGGCTCACGGCGGCCTGATGATCGTCGCACTCACCGGTTGGGGACAAGAAGCCGACCGTCTGCGAGCCAAGGAAGCCGGCTTCAACCATCACCTGCTCAAGCCGGTGGAATACCGCGAACTGACGCGGCTCATCGCCGAACTGCCGCAGGCGCGCTAAGCTTTGTTAGATGCCGAGCGTCTGCCGAAGTTACGCCATTCCGCGGGCGCGAACATCGTTTGCCGACCCGCGTAGAATTCTTCGCAAGTTCCACTTCGGAGAGTTCTCATGTCGTACAGCTTTCTCAACGATTCCGGCTCACAACCGGCAGATTCCAAGCCATCCTCCGCGAGTAACGCCGCGGCTCCGCACGACGCCGACTTGCTAGACGCCTACTCGCGCACCGTGGTCGGCGTCGTCGAAGCCGTCTCGCCGGCCGTCGTCAGCGTCACGGGCCTCGGCGAAGAGCGTTCGCAAGGGAGCGGCACCGCATTTCTACTTTCGTCCGACGGCTACGCCCTGACCAACAGTCACGTCGTCGCACGCCGCCGCAAGCTACAGGCCGAAACCAACGACGGCGATCGGATCGAAGCACAAGTCGTCGGCGACGATCCGGCGACCGACCTGGCGCTCTTGAAACTCGCGGCCCGCGAGCTCCCCTTCGCACGTCTGGGAGATAGCAACGCCCTGCGCAGTCGGACAATTGGTCATCGCCATGGGAAGTCCGCTCGGGCTGCACGCCACGGTGTCGACCGGCGTCGTCAGCGCTGCTGGGCGCAGCATGCGACGGCCGACGGTCGCCTGATGGAGAGCATCATTCAGCATTCCGCGCCGATCAATCCCGGCAATTCCGGCGGGCCGCTCGTGAACTCGCGCGGCGAAGTCGTCGGCGTCAACACAGCGATCATCGCCTTCGCACAAGGCATCGGGTTCGCCGTGCCTGCGGCGTCGGCCGTGTGGGTGGCCGGCGAACTGCGCGAGCACGGCCGTGTACGACGGCGCGCATCTCGGCATCAGCGCCGCCGTGCGCCGCGTCCCGCGCGACCTCGTGCAGCGACACGACCTATTGAGCGACGAAGCCGTGGAGGTGCATGAAGTCGTGCGAGGCGGCGCCGCCGAAAAGGCGGGCCTTCGCCCGGGCGATCTCATCACGGCCCTCAACGATCGCGTACTTTCGAGCATCGACGACGTGCATCGGCTGCTGGCCCGCGGCGATGCGGAAACAACCGAGCTTTCCGTGCTTCGCGCCGACCGGCTGCTGACGCTCGTCGTTAGATGGTAGTTCACCGTGGTAGCACTGCATCGCCGCCGGCAAACTTCATCTTCTGCCGGCGGCGCGTCTTGCTATGCTTCGCACCCCTCCCGAAGGCGGACGCGGCGAAACTCTCATTCGCCGGCGGCATCAACATTCCGGGAGCCCGAGGAACCGGCCATGTCGCGCTGCTGCGGCGCATTGCGTCGCGAACGATCATGACGATCGTCGTCACGTCGACGATATTTTCCGTCGCCGCCGCGGTCGAACCGCGAGTGGCGTTCGACATTCCGATAAGATCGAATGCCGGGACGTCACGCCGCCCGCTTGTGCGGCCGCGCACCCGGATCACAAAGTCATCGAAGCCCAATTTCGCATTTCGGCCGGCTTTCTCGAAGGCTCGGAAGATTCGATCGTCGACTTCACGTACATGATCAGCAGCCCGAAGCTGCGGCTGAAGATTCGCGACTACCTGCCCAACACGACGCTCGAAAGCCAATACGCGGACGACCGCATCGAAGTGGCCGACTACACGGAAAGCGCCCGCACGAGCACGGCCGAAGCGCTCGTCGGCTACTCGATCTTCTCGCTCAATGCGGTGACGAACTCTTTGCAGCGTCGCACCGAGCACAATCAGTACGAGAAGATCGCTCCGAAGGCGCTGGTGCTCGCCAGCGGAACGATGAACCGCGGACATGGTGTGTTCTACAAACTCCGGCCGTCGAAAGGCGCCTCGCTCGAAGGGGCTAAGGAATTTGCGTTCTTGGCCGTCGTGCCTCGTTCGTGGCGCGGCGATTGGTGCACGTTCGTCTGTTCGGCGCGAGCCAATCGGAGAACGTTGCTCGGCTCGCAGGTCGTCGGCGCCGGCGTGACGAAGGTCGACGTCGGCTTGCATCTCTGCGGCGATCAGGAAGCCGGCGATCTCGCGGCCCGGCTCTGTTTGCTGCAACAAGAAAACGACGGTATGTTGGCCAAGCACTCGGCCCGTGAAGCCGAAGCCGCGATGGCGGAGATTCCTTCCGGCGTCGAGAACGTGCCGGTCATCGGCAAGGTCGACGAGTTCTTCCACCTCGTAGCGCACAAAGCCTCGACGAAGCCGAACGATCCGCGGCTCGCCGAAGCTCAGACCGCGTTGCACGACGTCGAAGAACGGCTGGGGCGACTGTCGGGCGCCGCCCCGCTCACCGCTTCGGCCGATCCTCGTGAAGGCGACAGACAAGAAACGAGATGACTTTGCCGCCGGCGAACTCGAACCAGAACGTTGCGCCGGCGAGTTTTACTTCATCTCCTTGGCTGAACCTCTGGCGACGAATTTGGCCTTGGCTGGTGCTCGGTCTCGGCGTGGCCGCCACGGCGTGGTCGTACTTCGCCCACGGCATTCTGTTTCAGCTGCTGCGCGGCGACCTGGACGCGGCCGCCAAGGTCGCGCTGTTGCAAGAGTTCTTTCGCTCATACGGCGCGTGGGCTCCCCTGCTCTACGTCGGTTTCGTGACGATCGAGGTCGTCGTTGCGCCGATCCCCGGGCTCATTCTCTATGCCCCCGGCGGCATGATCTTCGGCCCGCTTGTCGGCGGCGCGTTGGCGCTCGTCGGCAACACGCTGGGAGCGGGCCTGGCCGCAACGATCGCTCGGCGGCTGGGAGCCGCGGAATCGATCGGCGTCTGGCCGATGATACTCGGCAACGTTTGCACACGGTGATCGCCGAGCGCGGCCCGCGATGGATCTTTTGGCTCCGGCTGAATCCGTTGACGTCGTCCGACATGGTCTCGTACGCCGCCGGCCTGGCCGATATTCCTGCTCGCAAAGTCATGGCGGCGACGGCGCTGGGCATGGCCCCGCTCTGCTTCGCCCAGGCCGCCTTAAGCGACGGCATCTTCCGACGCTTCCCGCAATTGATCTATCCGCTGCTCGGATTGTGCGCCGTTTATATTTTGGCGGCGGTGATTTTCGCCGTGCGTCAGTTTCGGAAACGGACGTAAAGCGGCGAGTCGCTTGCAATCGGCCGCGCGACGAGCGTTAATGGCGGTCCTCCGCCGTCGCTCTCCAACCGTGTTTCAACGGATCACGCTCATGAAAACGATTCGCTCTCTGCGTTGGTTAGTCGTCGCCTCGTTGTTCGCGTTGCCGCAAACGGCCCGCGCCGAAGTGGCGCTGCCGCCGTTTTTCAGCGACCACATGGTGCTGCAGCGCGAGACGAAGGCTCCCGTCTGGGGCACGGCCGCGCCGGGTGAAGCCGTCGTAGTGAAGTTTCGCGACCAAGAACTGAAGACCACGGCCGACGACAAAGGAAACTGGCGCGTCGAGCTGGTCGGTCTGAAGGCCGGCGGACCCGATGAGCTCACGGTGAACAACCTCAAGTTCACCGACGTGCTCGTCGGCGAAGTGTGGGTCGGCTCCGGTCAATCGAACATGGCCGGCACCGTACGCGGCTACGCCATGAACGATCCGGTGCTCGCGAAGTACGCGGCCAATTCGTACCCGAAGATTCGCGGCTGTTCGGCCAAAACCGGCTGGCGCGTTTCGTCCCCGGAAGACAACATTCACTTCTCGGCCATCCTCTTCGGCTTCGCGGTGCCGCTGCACGAGCAACTCGACGTGCCGGTCGGCATGATCTTGGGCGCCGTCGGGGGAACGCCGTCGGGTGCATGGGTCAGCGAACAGCGGTTCAAGGAAGATGCGATCTGCCAAAAGCTCGTCGAAGAATACGCCAAGACGTACGACCAGGAACTCGCCGACTTCGAGAAACGCATACTGCCGGCTTGGAAGAAGGGAGCCGAAGCGGCGAAGGCCGCGGGCAAGCAAGTCGGTCGCGAGCCGGCGGCTCCGTTTAAGCCCGGCACCGCGAAGAATGCTGCTCCCGGCTATTTGTACGAAGCCCACATTCGGCCGGTCGTCGGCTACGGCATTCGCGGCGTGCTTTGGGACCAAGGCGAAAGCCGCACCGCGGTCGGCGGCGTCGATCAATTCAGCTTGATGGTGCGCGCTCATTCGCGGGTGGCGGGCCGATTGGAACGCCGGCGAGTTCCCCTTCCTCTATGTGCAAAAGCCGAGCGGCGGCGGTTGCGCGTGGGACCCGGAAAACCCGGTGACGAACAAGGCCGACAAGTTTCAAGAACTCACCGAAGCCCAACTCGCCAAAGAAGTGACAGGCCCGACCGGCGACGGCGACTGGGTCGAAAACCACGTGCGCATCATGACCTACCCGAACACCGGCATGGTCATCAGCTCCGACCTCGGCGGCATGACGCACCCGTTGAATAAGTCGGGCTACGGCAAGCGAGCCTCTGACGTTGCGCTCGGCATGACTTACGGTAAGCCGGTCGAATACTACGGGCCGATCTTTTCGTCGCACACGGTCGAAGGCAACGCCGTGCGCGTGTACTTCAAGCACGTCGGCAAGGGACTCGCCGTGCGGCATAGCGATCGCCTACAAGGCTTCACCATCGCCGGCGAAGACGGCAAGTTCTACTGGGCCGACGCCAAGCTCGACGGCGATTCGGTCGTCGTCAGCAGCGCAGGTGCCGAATCCGAAAGTCGTGCGCTACGGCTGGTCAATGCGCCGCCCGTGGGCCAACCTGTTCAACAAAGACGGCTTGCCCGCAGTGCCGTTCAGCACGAGCGGGTCATAGGCACGCGAGTCGGCGGCATCGCGCTCTCGACGAAGCTACTACGTCTCTACAGTGTCCAGACCACGAGCTTGTTGTGGCCGGCGGCGTAGAGTTTGTCGCCCGCTTCGTTCATGGCCAAGCCGTGAACGTGCATCGGGGCCGCGTCTTGAAAAAGAACCTTGCCGGCTGAAATATCGAAGAACGCGATGAGGCCGGCCGTGCCGCCGCCGGCGCCGACCACCCATTTGCCGTCGGGGGCGAAGATCAGCGCTTCGAGCAAGCCCTTGTGCTTCGCATCGGTCGAGAGCACGACTTTCGACTTGCCGCTCTGCCAATCGAAGGCCTCGAGCCGGGCCGCGGATTCGAGATGGTCGATGTTGCCGATCTTGCCGCAGCCGCCGACGCAGAGCGTCGCGCCGTCCGGCGAGAAGGCCAACGAGCGAATGCCGCCGATCGAGTGGCGCCGGGCCGTCGGATCCCAAGTGTACATGCCCGCGCTGTCGAGCTTGGCGAGTTGCTTGCCGTCCGCGACGTTCCAGACGCAGACGCGGCCGGTCTTATCGCCCGTGGCTAAGAGCTTGCCGTCATTGGAGAAACAGACCGCGTACAACATTGAGGTGAAGTGCGTCGGCGTCAGCGCGTCGTGACCTGCGAGCGTACGAACGAGCTTGCCGCTCGCAGCGTCCCAAAGTTTGCAAGCCATGTCGTCGCCGACGCTCGCCACGAGCTTACCGTCGGGCGAAGCGACGACCATGCGGATGCGCTGAGTGTGGGCTTCCACGTCGCGCACGGCTTTCTGCGTCTTGGAGTTCCACCATCGCAGACGGCAATCGTAACCGCCGGAGACGACAAGATCGTCGGTCGCCCAGGCGACGCTGGTCACGTAGCTCTCGTGCTTGCCGAGCGGCTTGGGTTCCAATTTGGCCGCCGCGCAGTCGACGTCGTAAACCTGATAGTCGCTGGAGCCGACGAAGACCTGTTCGCTCCCCTTGCGTCGGGCGAGCCCGAAGAGGATGTCTTGGCGACCGAGGTCTTTGGCGACTTTGAGTTTCGTGGGATCTGCGGCCATGCTTTCACTCGTAAAAATCAAGACTCCGGTCGCTTATGCGCCCGGCTCGCCGTCCAAAAACGCTAGGCAAGAATATCCGTCACCGGGCCGGCGAAGCCGTCGACGATCGGAATCGGCCGCGGGCCGACGTGGTACTCTTTCGTGACGTCGATCCCGAGCGCTTCGTAGATCGTGGCGAACAAGCCGGCCGCGCTCGACTTCGCCGTCGACCACCTTCTGGCCGTCGTCGTCGGTCTTCCCGTACACCGCGCCCGGCTTGATGCCGCAGCCGCTGAGGCTGCAACTCCAGGCGCTGGCGAAATGGTCGCGACCGAGCGAAGAATTGATCCGCGGCGTGCGACCGAACTCGCTGAGCGTGACGACAAGCGTATTCTCCAGCAGCCCGCGCTCGGACAGATCGTCGAGCAACGTCGACATCACGTGGTCGAGTTCCGGCACGAGTTCCAGATGGGTCTCGAAGTTTTCGCCGTGGCTATCCCACCAGCCGCGGCCGACCTTCACAAACGGAACGCCAGCCTCCACCAAACGACGGGCGATCAACGCTTGCTGACCGAACTGCGTAGGGCCGTAGCGATCGCGCATCTTCTGCGATTCTTGTTCGACGTCGAACAGCTTCTCGCTCGACATCAAACCTTGCACGCGAGCATACGCCTGATTGTGGCTGCCGACGGCCGCGTTGTCGCGACCGGCCGCGAAGCGCTTGCTCAGGAGGTCGCGCAGGTCGGCCCGTTGGCGATGATCCACCTCGCTCACGGCTTCCAGTCGGGCCAAGTTGTCGGGTTTCGATTTATCCGTGAGGAACATCGGCAAGTAGCGCGTGCCGAGAAAGCCCGACTGGCCGACGGCGCTGCCGCGTCCTTCCGTTTGTGCGTAGAACGAAACGTAATCCGGCACCTGCGTTTCAGCTTGGCCGAGTTCCCGAGCAACGACCGCGCCGAGATCCGGATAACGCAAGCTCGGCTCGTCGCGTCGGCCGAGGCTCATCAAAGTGGCGCCACCGCCGTGGTCGGCGATTTTCGTATTCAGCGAGCGAATGACGGCCGTGTCCTTCGCGAATCGTGCGGCCATCTTCGGCATGAGTTCCGAGAAATGGACGCCCGGCACCGAAGTCGGAATCGCGCGATACGGCCCGCCGGTCGCACGTCCCGGCTTCGGATCAAACGTTTCAAACTGACTTGCGCCGCCCGCCAACCAGAGCAGGATTACGCTCTTCTGCTTCTTCTTCATCTCCGCGGCCTGCGCGGGACGAGCGAGGATGTCGAGCCCGCTCATGTCGGCGGCGGCGAAAGCGCCGGCGGCGGCGGTCGTTCCCAGGAATGAACGACGGTTAAAAGACGAATGTTGCATCACGCTTCTCACGAACGGGAGAGTTCGTTTAGTAATTGAACCGGAACTCGCTGCTGGTGAGCAGCGACCACACGACTTGCCGCGCCGCTTCCAGCGAACGATCTTTGCGGGCCGTGATGTAATCGGCCAGCAGCTTGGCTTCGTCCGCATCGGCCGAGCGACCGAGGACGGTCGTCAGCGCCATGTCGGCCTGTTCTTGCGGCGTCTTCAAGGCTTTCATACGGCCGACCAACCGATCGCCCGCGTCGGAAAGAAACTCGCTCCAAATCCTGCGCGTCGTTAGCCAACAAGAGCGACTCGCCCACGCCGATCTGAAAATTGTCCGTGAGCGGAGCGAATGAAGTCGCCCAGCTGCGCGAACTGCCGGCCAAGCTCGTAGCCCGCTGCATGCGAGTCTTCTCGTCGGCAAGCTTCGTCCACATGTCCGGATCGGACGTGGCGATGCGGAGCGACGCCGCATACTGGTGCGGGCTCAACGGCCGTACTTGGGCGACGGCGAATAGTTCCGGCAGCGGGCGCTCGCCGGCCGTCCAACGGCTGTCGCGACCGTAGGCCTTGCTGAGCACCAAGCCGCGCACGAGCGCGAAGATCAAAGCCGTGATCGGCCGTGTCGCGGGCCAGCCAAGCCAGGAGTTCGGGATGGCTCGGCGGATTGGCCGAGTGCATCTGATCCACGGGCATCACCAGCCCATGGCCGAAAAGTCGAGCCCAGAGCCGATTGACGATCGAGCGGGCGAACACGTCACGACGTTCGGTACTGAGCGCCGTGTCGACCAGAAGTTGCCGCCGGCTGAAGCTCGGCTTCGGCGGCGCTTGCTTCTTGTCGGCCATCTTCTTGAGCATTTCCTGCTCGGCCTTCTTGGCCTTGTTGTCCGGTTCGCCGCGTTGCGGTTCGTCCGGCGTGTGACCGGTGAGGAACATGAGCTTGGCCTGGCGCGATTCGCCGGCCGGCGTCAGGTAGTTCACCAACCCGTAGTCGCGCTCGCCGACAAAGCCGCCGTTCTCATAGGTGCGGGCCAAGAACGATTTCAGACCGTAGAAATGGTCCTGCTTCCAATCTTTGGCCAGCGGATGGTCGTGGCACTGAGCGCAACTAATGTTGACGCCGAAGAAAAGGCTGCTCACGTCGTTGGTGAGCCGGTCGTGATCTTTCATCCGCGGCTTGAGAAACTCGACCGCTTCGTGACCTTGGGCCTTCTTGTCGTCTTTGGCGGCCCCTTCGGCCAGGATCAAATCGCGGAACATTTCGTCCCAGCCGCGACGTTCGCGAAAGGCGTCGGCCAAGTACGGCCGCAGATTCCCTTTGCCTTCCATCAACAGCCAGTCGAACTCGTTCACTTGGTGATCGACGTAGGCGTCGGAGGCGAGCAGCCGATCGACGAGCTTTTCGACTTTGTCGGCCGACTTCGAATCGACGAACTCGCGCACTTCCAGCGGCGTCGGCACGCGGCCGACCAAGTCGAGCGTGATGCGGCGCAGCAGGTTGGCGTCGTCGGCTTGCGTGGCCGGCTTTACCTTCGCATCGGCCAAGCGACGATCGACGTAATGATCGACGACGGCTTCGATCGGCGTCTCGGCCGGCTGCAATTTTTCGAGCACAGCGGCCGGCTTCGGAGAGGCCGACGCGGCGACGTTGTTGTTAGCCGAGGCCGTCGATGAAACAGCGCCGACGACGGCGAGCAAAGTCAACAAACGCGGGAGCGCGTCACGTTTACGCATGGCACGTCTTCGCAAAGTTCTTAAGGGAGGAAAGCGCCGCCAAAGCGTCTGACTTGGCCGCGGAACTGGTCTCCGCGATCAGGAGCTTCAACAAACGACTTCAAACAGAGGCGGGAACGAAACAATCGGGCGGGCAGGACCGGCCAAAGCCGGCAGGTGGGACGAGCTTCGCTATCGTAATTCTTTCGGTCGCGCGAAGCCAGAGACTTTCGCCGTTGCCGGCATGTGAAAACCGGCAAAGTCAGCCAAATTGGAGGGGTTTTACGCCCAGACGGCAGCAATGTCCGGCCGTCAATCGAGCGCCGCGGCTAAGCTCGCGAAGATGGATTCATTTTGGCGATCTGCGAGCGGCTTATGACGTCGCGTACCCATACTTCTCAATGAACGGCCGCCAGCGGGTGCTGACCGCTTGTCGTTGGTCGCCGCTGAGCGAATAGCGGTTCGTTTGATAGTCGGCGTTTTCGGCGAGGTACTTTTCGATCGCCGGCTGCACTTTTGTATAGTCGCCAAGCTCAAGCTGGCGATAAATCTCCGCCATCCGGCCGCGGGCATCGGCCACGAGGTCTTCGTAGCGTACCTCGTAAAGTCGGTCGGCCGGGATCAACGCACGGTCGGCTTCAAACCGTTCATAGATGCGCGTGAACGTCTTCAGCACGTGCTCTTCGAGGCCGGCGAAGTTCGGCACTTGCAGGCCGTGTGTTTCGTAGAGCCGTTTCCAAAGATGCACGGTCGACGGAAACAAGACGTACGGATCGCGGACGATGTAGATAAATCGCGCATCGGGAAACATTTCCAACAGCGTACGCACGCGGGCCGTGTGCGGAGGGCTCTTAATGATGAGCCGCTTGCCGGTGAGAAACGTGACCTTCTGCAAGAACCGATGGAGCGCGTTCTTCCAGCGCGTTCGTTCGGCTTCGCTCACGTCGAGCGTCAGATATTCTTCATAGGCCGGCGGACGATTCGGGAAGGCGATCGTGAGATACGGCGACGGAATGCCGAGGTTGCAGAGCGCGAATTCATCTTCCTGCGGACGGTCCCAGCCCATCGGCATGTTGTCCATCGGCCGACGCGAGGGCATCAGCCAATAGAAGGCGCAGCGTGACCCACCAGTGCGAAATCGTAAAGTGATTGGGGGCCATCGCCTGATAGGTGCTCGGCGACGTGAATTGCGGGTCGAGCCCGAGCAGTTCGTGCAACCAAGTCGTGCCGCTGCGCCAGTGACCGAGAATGATCAACGGCCGCGAATCAATCTTCGTCCGGCGGATCAGTAGGCCGAGGATCAGCGATTCGAGCAGCCATTGAGCCGTGTTGAGCAGGCTGACGATCGTGATCAGCACGGCCTTGTACCAGTAGCAGAAGCTGACCTGGAACCGGTTGCGGATCAAGAACATCGTCCATGTGCCGAAGCACATGCCGATCCACATCCGCGGCGCCCATTTCCGCTCTTTCTTCTTGGCGGCGGGCTTCGCGGCCTCAGGCTTGGCGATCGGCGGCGAACTGACGGAACCGAGAGAATCGGGCATGGCGGCGAACAGGGGCGGCACGGGGGCGACGGAAAAGAGCCGTCTATCGTACTCGCGGACCGTGCAGGGCGATACCGGCTGCGGCCCGTCGCCTGCAACGGGTTAGCGTTGCAATGTCGTCGTACCGGTCGGGAAACGATCAGCCACGGCCGTCAGCGCCGCCGACATTTCTTGAGCCACGGCTCCGGACGCTTGCAGGCCGGTGAGGCGTTGCAGCACGACGCCGCCCGGTGCGGTGATGACCAAGGTCGGATAGGCCCTCACGCGGTAGTCTTCGCAGAGCTTCGGCACCGCTTCGCCGTCGAGCCGAACGCAGATGAAATCGGCCGAGAGTTTGGCGACCAGCGGATCGGCCGGCAGTTCGCTCGCCATCCGTTGGGTGTGCGTGCACCACTCCGCGCCGAAAAACAGCAAGAGCGGTTTCCCCTCGGTGCGGGCCTGCGCCAGGGCCGCTTTGTAGTCGGTCTGAAAGACGATGCCGGCGGCCGGTGCGGCGACGGCGGCCTTCGCCGGGGCCGGAATTGCCACGGGGTTCGGAGCCGTCGCGGCTTGCAGCGTGCGCGCAGGTTCGCCGGTCGTCGCCGCCGGGCCGCAGCCGAGCGTGGCGAAAAGCAGAAGCGTCGCGAACAAACCGAACCGAAGCGTCATGAACAAACCGCCGAGCGCAGAACAAAACGATTCAAACGAGCCGACATGCGACGATCTGACGTCGCGCGGTTGGAATCGGCCCGGGCGCGGGGCAACTTAAAACAAATCGATTCCGGCGGCGGAAGAGGAACTGGGGGAAGGTGACTGCTGAATGCAGACTGCAGAATGCACGGCAACCGCTCATGCCGGCATGACGCTTCGTCGCAGGCGGCCGAACTTGCCCTGGACATTAAGAACGCGTTTGAAGTACCTTCCCGCCCCCACGTCACCGTCGCATTTCACGCACTTCACACCGCTAGCTTCTCGAGGGCAGGGATGCCGCCCCCCGCAGCCGTTGCCGGCGCACGTTCCGTCGGCCAACGGGGCATAGATCTGATTCTGCCGCTAGGCCTGATCGCCGCCGTTTTGGTGATCATGGTGCCGATGCCCCCGATGTTGCTCGACGTGCTTCTGGCCGTGAACATCAGCACGGCCGTGATCATGCTGCTGACGACGATCTACGTGCGCACGCCGCTGGAATTCAGCGTCTTCCCGTCACTGCTGTTGGCCACGACGCTCGGTCGGCTCGTGCTCAACGTCGCCACCACGCGGCTCATTCTGACGCGCGCGCCACGCACGGGCTCGACGCGGCCGGCGAAGTCGTACGCACGTTCGGTGAGTTCGTCGCCGGCGATAAAGTGGTCGTCGGTATCATCATCTTCGTCATCATCGTGCTCATTCAGTTCATCGTCATCACCAAGGGCGCCACGCGCATCAGCGAAGTGGCGGCCCGTTTTGCGTTGGACGGCATGCCCGGCCGGCAAATGGCGATCGACGCCGACTTGAACGCCGGCATCATCGACGAACGCGAAGCCAAACGCCGCCGCGAAGAAATCACGGCCCAAGCCGACTTCTTCGGGGCTATGGACGGTGCCAGCAAATTCGTGCGCGGCGACGCCATCGCAGGCATCATCATTACCGTGGTGAATATCGTCGGCGGACTGTTCATCGGTATGTTCGAAAGCGGCATGACGCTCGGCGAAGCGGCTCACGTCTTCACGAAGCTGACGATCGGCGACGGCCTCGTGAGCCAAGTGCCCGCGTTCCTCATTTCGCTCGCCGCCGGTTTGCTCACCACGCGCAGCAGCAGCGACTCGAACCTGCCGGCGGAGTTCGTCGGTCAGTTGCTTTCGCGTCCGCAGGCTTTGTTCGTCACCGGCGGCTTCTTGGGATTGCTCGTGTTCACGAGCCTTCCCAAGGTGCCGCTGTTGACCATCGCCGTCGGCTGCATCGGCTTTGCGCTCACGCTCACAAAGAAAGCCGAGGCTGATAAGAAAACCGAAGAAGCCGCGGCCACGGCGGCGGAGAAGAAGCCCAAAGAAGACAAGATCGAAGACCTGCTCAACGTCGACCCGATGGAAGTCGAGATCGGCGTCGGGCTGATTCGCTTGGCCGATCCGAATCGCGGCGGCGACTTGCTCGATCGGGTGCAGCGCGTGCGGCAAAACGTGGCCGTCGAAATGGGCATCGTCATGCCCAAGGTGCGCATTCGCGACAACATGCGGCTCGAACAAAACAGCTACCGCATCAAGATCGCCGACGCGGGCGTCGCCGAAGGAACGATCTACGCACAGATGCTGCTGGCCATCGACTCGGGTGCGACCAACGGCAAGATTCAAGGTCTCGAAACGCGCGAGCCGGCGTTTGGAACACGAGCGCTTTGGATCGAAGCCAGCACGCGCGAACAGGCCGAGATGCGCGGGTACACGGTCGTCGAACCGGTAAGCGTGTTGGCGACGCACCTCACGGAAACGGTCCGCCGCTACGGCGACGAAATCCTCACGCGCGACGCCACGAAGCATCTCATCAACCAACTCAAGAACACCTCGCCGGCCGTCGTCGACGAACTCGTGCCCGGCCTGATGAAACTGGCCGACGTGCAACAAGTGCTGCAGAATCTGCTGCGCGAGCAGGTGCCGATTCGTCAGCTTGCCAAGATTCTCGAAACGCTCGGCGATCACGCGGGCCGGATCAAAGATCCGCTGCTGCTCACCGAATTTGTGCGCCACAAATTGGCCCGCACCATTTGCACGCGCTATCGCGACGCCGAGAAGCGGCTGTTTGTCGTGACGCTCGACCCGGCTTTGGAAGATCGCATTCGTGCCGGCTTTGAACAAACCGAGCGCGGACTCTTCATCCGCATGTCGCCGCCGGCGATCGACACGACCTGCAAAATCATCGCTAAGGAAATCGAACGGCTGACGCTGCAAGGCCGACAGCCGATCGTGCTTGTGAGCCCGCAGATTCGGGCTGCCCTGAAGCAGATGACGACCGCTCAACTGCCTCAGCTCGTGGTGCTGAGCTACAACGAAGTGACGCGCGATACGACGATCGAATCCATCGCCATGGTGGCCGACGCAGGGAAGTAAGGGGAGACGCGGAGACGAGCTCCGCGGCCAACTAAGCAAAGGGGAAGCACATGGAAGTGAAAACCTATCGGGCCGCGACGATGCAAGAAGCGTTGGCGATGGTGCGGAGCGACCTCGGCCCGACGGCGGCCGTGTTGCACACGCGCGAAGTCGGCAACAGCGGTATGTGGAAATGGCTTCCCGGCATGCGGAAGATCGAAGTTACGGCGGCGCTCGAGGTGAACGTGCCGAGCCGGTTCGCCAACCGGAAAGCGGCCGAACAGGGGCTGGATCTGACGACGTCGAGCATGCGCCCGGCGGCGGTTGTCGAAAGCGCGCCGCGTCGCGCGGCGGCCGCTGACGTCGGCGAGGTAACCTACGAACCGTCGTACGGCGCGGCTCCCGGTCGGCGTGCGCAGTTCGTCGAGCATCGCAGCTCCAGCGGCGCCAGCGACGAAGTCAAAACACAAATCAGCGAACTGCAATCGCTGGTCGAAGATTTGTGCCGCCGTTCGCGCGGCGCCGGTCAACAAGACCTGCCGCAATCGCTGTTTCGCCTGTACACCGATTTGATCGAGGCCGAAGTCGGCGACGCCGTGGCCCGCGATCTCGTCGAACGGCTGCGCCGCGAAACGGACGATCATGAGCGTGAAGATTCCATCATGCTCCGCTCGCGGATGGCCCGCATGATCGAGGCGGACATCGCCGTCGCAGGCCCGATCCGTATGGAAACCGGCCGGCGTCGCTTCGTCGCGCTCGTCGGACCGACGGGCGTCGGCAAGACGACGACTATCGCGAAGCTCGCCGCCAATTTCCGCCTCCGCGAAAAGCGTAAGGTCGGCCTGATCACGGTCGACACCTATCGTATCGCCGCCGTCGAACAACTGCGGACCTACGCCGACATCATCGATCTACCGATGCACGTGGTGAGCACGCCCCGCGAAATGCGCGACGCCGTGAACAGCCTATCGTCGATGGATCTAGTGCTGCTCGATACGGCCGGCCGTAGCCCGCACGACGACGTGAAGATTCAAGAACTCAAGAGCTTCCTCACGGAGGCGAGCGCCGACGAAGTTCACTTGGTCCTCAGCGCCACGGCGGGCGCCTCGTCGCTGGAGAAGACGGCGCGGCAATTTGCGGCCGTCGGTACGACGCACTTGCTGCTTACGAAGCTGGATGAAGCGGCCGGTCTCGGACACCTGCTCCCCCTGCTCCGCGACGGTCGTTTGCCGCTGAGCTATCTGACCGACGGCCAAAGCGTGCCCGACGACATCTCGTCGGCCGACGCCGCACGGCTCGCGCACGCCGTGCTCGGCTTGGAACCGCCGGTCGGCGGCCGTCGCCAACTTGTCGGCTAGACGGCGCTTCCGTCCTTCCGTGATTCAACGTTTCGTCACACTGCCATGATGCCCGATCAAGCCAACGACTTACGCCGACTGGTGCTGCAGCACGGTCGCAATGCACTCAACGATTCGCCGCCGCCGAAGCTCGTCGTCGTCGCCGGCGGCAAAGGGGGCGTCGGCACCACGACGCTCGCCGTAAATCTTTCCGTCGCACTGGCGCGGCAAGGCCGCCGCACGGTGCTGGTCGACGCCGATTTCGCCGGTCCCGATTGCGCCGCGCTCTGCCGGCTCGACGAGCGTTACGGCGGGGCCGACGTCTTGGCCGGTCGTCGCACGGTGCATGAAGTTCTGCAACTTGGTCCCGGCGGCGTGCAAGTTTTGCCCTCCGCCCGCGGCTCGTCCGAAGCCGGTGATTGCACGCCGCAAGCGCAGGACCGGCTCCTCACACAGCTCGAAAGTCTGGGCCCGCACGCCGACGTGATCGTGATCGACGCCGGCAGCGGCAGCGGTCGCGCGATGAAGCGATTCTGGGACGCCGCCGACTTGGTGCTGCTCGTCTCGCATCCCGATACCGTGGCCGTGATGGACGCCTACGCCGCCATCAAGCTGATCTGCCAAGACGGCACCCCCGCGCGACGCTTTGCAGCATTGCCAACTGCGCAACCGACGACGCAGCCGCGGCCGACGTCCACGAACGGCTCGACCGAGCTTGCCGCCGATTCCTCGGCCTACAACTGATCGCCGCCGGGTGGGTTCCCTTCGATCCCTGCGTGCCGCGCACCGCGACCGAACAACATCCGTTCCTTCTCGAAGCGCCCGACGGAGCGGCGGCGCTCGGCTTGGAACGGTTGGCTGGCGAAGTCGGCCGGTTGATCGAAGTGGAGTCGCCGTTGCACATCCACTTCACCCCGCGTCCGAAGTCGTCTGCGACGACCGACGACGCCGCCACGCGCTAACCCGAACACGTTTCCTCACGTTCCGAAACTTTTCTTCAATTCCTTCATCGCCCGATGCCGATACTCGGACCTACCGCCGATAGCCGAACTCGCGAAACTGCCGGCAAACTTTGCCGGTTGCGTAAAGTGAGCCCGACGCGGCGGTGCAAGTTCACGACGAGCGGAGCGGGCGACGGTGCATCGACAGTTTGCCGGCATTCTCGGTTCGATCGCCTTCACGATCGTCGTGCTGCGGGGCTGGGGCTCCGGCGGCGACGTCGCGGCTGTCGTCCCGCGAGCGGTCGGCACGCTGATCGTGTTTGCGATTCTCGGTGCGGCCGCCGGTTGCATCGGCCTGTGGATGGTGGAAGAGGGAGTCGCTACGAGATTCCGCGATCAACTCGCCCAGAACGCTCAGAAGAAGGGCAAGTAACCTGCCCGCCGATGACGGGGATAAAACCAAACGTCGAGAGCTACGTAAGTAACTAACGGAGTCGCCGCCTCAGGACGAGCGCGGCGATTCGGAACGCGAGCAAGAAGCTCGCGTCGTGCGAACAGAAGTCTGCGGTATTCACGGAGGAATGCATGGCCACGGTCGCCTTTGAAGATATTGCTCAAGTCTGGGAAGCCCTTAAAGCGGATCCCGAAAATCAAGATTACCGCAATCGTTTGGTCGAGCAGTATCTGCCGTTGGTGAAATACAACGGCGAACGCATCTGGGCCCGATTGCCCGAAGGCGTGGAGCTCGACGACCTGATCTCGGCCGGCGTCTTCGGCCTGATGGACGCCATTGACGCGTTCGACATGACGCGCGGCGTGAAGTTCGAAACTTACTGCGTTCCGCGTATTCGCGGCGCGATGCTCGACGAACTTCGCACGATGGACTGGGTTCCGCGCTCGTGCGCTCCAAAGCCAGCAAGCTCAACGAAGCGATGAAGACGCTCGAAGCCAAGCACGGCCGTACGCCGACCGAAGCGGAACTCGCCGAACGGCTGGAAATGAGCGTCGGCGACTTGGAAAAGATGATGGTCGAGGCTAACGCCGTCGGCCTGATCTCGCTCGACAAGAAGTGGTACGAAACAGACAGCTACAAAGACGTCCGCGAGATCGACATTCTCGAAGACAAGAAGGGCGAAGACCCGACCCGCCGCATCCAAAAAAGCGACCTGATGCGGCTCGTGACCAAGGGCCTCAACCGCAACGAGCGGCTCATCATCATCCTCTACTACTACGAGGAACTGACGATGAAGGAAATCGGCGCGACGCTCGATCTCTCGGAAAGCCGCGTCAGCCAAATGCATAGCTCGATCGTGCAGCGCCTGCAAAGCCAACTCGAACGCCGCCGCGGCGAATTCGGCGGCTAGTCTGCCGCCCGTCTCCTTCAGAGAAGGAGATGAGGAGATACAGACGGAGATAATGGGGGATGAGAGCTCGAATGCTCTCATCCCTTTTTTATTGTCTTCATCCCCCTCATCCACATGGACCTCCAGATCCCCTTCTCTGGAGAAACTGGAGGATGCTCTACTTCAAGAGCGTCACGTGCCGGGAGCTGACCAGTAGCCCGCGTTCGTCGGTGACGTTGAGATACAGCACGAGCGGGCGGGCATGCGGCACTTTGGCCTGCACCGTGCCGCGGCCGATCGTCGCTTCCACGCTTTTCCATTCGCGGTTCTGCCACGGCCCGCGATCGACGGCGTAGCAGAGCTCCGCCTTAGCCGCCGGCGACGGGCCGTTGAACGTCGCGCTGGCCGAGCCTTCGACGACGAGCGTCGGCCCCATCTTCCCGAGCGGCGGCTTCTGCAAGATCACGGAGTCGACGAAGGCCCCGATCTCTTCCGGCAGCCAACCGGAACTGTGTCCGTGCGGCATCTTGATCCGAATGCAGAGCGTCACCGGTCCCTGCGGCAGCTTGTACGACTTCTGATAGCTATCCAGCGGATACGCGAAGTCGTTCGTACCGTTCACGAACAGCATCGGGCAGGTCGCTCCCGGCAAATACTTCGACGGGTCGAACTGATCGAGCCAGAGCTTCTTCTGATCCGGCGCCATCTTCGCGAACCGGCCGAGCCAGGCGCTGTTGTCGCCCAGGAAGCCGCAGCCGTACACGGGCACGGCGACCTTCAAACGCTCGTCGATTCCGGCCAGAATGCAGGTCAGATACCCGCCCCAAGAAATGCCCGTCGCGCCGATCTGCTCTTTCTTCACTTCGGGCAACGACGCGAGCAACGAGTACCCGCGCACGACGGCCGCCACGGCGTGGTAGCTCCACATATCGCGCACGGTGTCGGGAGTGAACTCGCCGAACTTGCCGTTGTCGTCCTGATCGGGCCCGGCTTCGGCGTGCGGCTTGCCGTCGGGTCCTTTGCCGGCCAAGTCCATGGCGAGCACCACGTACCCGCACTTCGCCCAAATTCGCGCCCACTCATTAAACGCCTTGCCGCCTCCGCCGTGAACGCAGAGCATCGCCGGCCAAGGGCCTGCGCCTTCGGCCGGCTTGGCGAGGTAAGCGAAGATCGACGTCGGCTTCCCTTTGTACGGCACGTTCTCGTAGTACACCTCCTGCACGCCTGCCGACTCGAGACCGAACTCGGCCTCGGGAACCGGCGTCAGCTCGGCCATGTTCCACGGGCCGGTGAAGCGTTCGGCGGCGATCGTCGTTGAAGTGAGAGAGACGACTACGAAGACGAGTTTCAGTGTTTGCTTCAACATGATCATGAGATGAGTGAGATATGAGATGGCGAGCGGCGGGGCTTATCCTCGCCGTCCGGCGATGAGTATTGCGACGTGGAACAGGCGCAGACGGCGGGGATGAACCCCGCCGCTTGCTAGTAGCGTCTATTCCGCTTTCTCCGCCGCATTCTTCTTGGGTCCGTTGTCCACGTCGATATTGAGCTCGACGACGATGTTCTCCCCCGGCTCCGGTTGTTGGACCGCTGGCACCGCCAAACCGGTGAATGTGTTCGCCACCGCCGTCACGTCGCGGGCCCCTACGATCACAAGTCCGCCGGCCGGGTCGTCGAGTACCGGTCGCTTCGTCTGGGCCGTGCCGATGTACGAATCGCTGAAGGCATTGCCGACTACGGGAATTCGCCCGCTTTGCTTGCCGATGACCACCGCTTTGTCGTGCACCAGCGGAAAGCTATTGCCGGTGACGGCGCAGCCGTGTGCGTCGCGTAGGTCGATGCCGCACTTCATTTCGTGCGCGATGACGTTCGCGCTCAGCGTGATGCCGTAGCAGTCGCGGTCGAGAATGATGCCCGTGTCTTGGCACTCTTCGATCATGTTGCCGCTCACGACGGAGCCGTACGTGTTTTCGATCACGACGCCGTGCCGCAAGTGGTCGTCTACGTTGTTACCGCTCATGCACAAGTTGAATGCATCGATACATCTCACCGCGTCGAAGATTCTCCTCGAAGTGATTGCCGCAAACCACGATGTCGTGGCAGCCGACGATCTCCAGCCCGCTCTGCTTGTTGTACGTGATGAGGCAATCGCTGACTCGCGGATCTTCATAGCAATAGTCGAGGTAGATGCCGTGCTTGCCGTGATAACTCACCGTCACGCCGTGGATGAAAATCTCCTGCACGTAGTTGGCCTCGATGCCGTGGCCGCTCTTCTCGTTGCCCGTGATTCGTAGGTCGGCGATCTGCACGCGCCATTTGCGGAGCTTGCCGTCTTTCTTCTCGGGAAATTCCGGATGCCGAACGATCAGGGCCGACTCGCCGTTTTCATTCTTGTTGACGATGTGCGTGGCCGAACCATGGCCGCGCAGCAGCACGTCTCCCTTGAGCAACTTCAGCCGAGACGCTTGCCGTGCTCAACAATGGTCCGACGGCGGCGATCAACCTGTTCGGCAATGAGCTCGCCAATGTGATGTTCGGCAATAACGGCGCCAACTTCCTCGACGGTGCGGGTGGCGCGGATATCCTCCACGGGCTTTGGCGGCGACGACATTTACGCCGTCGACAATGCCGGCGACGTGGTCGTCGAGGACGCGGGTCAGGGCAATGATGCGATCTACACGACGTTCAGCTATGTGCTCGGCTTCGGCATGTCCGTTGAAACCCTCGCGGCGCGGGACAACAGCCTCACCGTCACCATGAACCTGTTCGGCAACGAGCTGGCCAACACGCTCTTCGGCAATAATGGCGCGAACTTCCTCGATGGCGGCCTTGGTGCCGACATCATGACCGGGTTCGGCGGGGACGATGTTTATGCCGTGGACAATGCCGGAGACGTCGTCGTCGAGAATGCCGGGCAGGGCAATGACGCGATCTACACGACGTTCAGCTACATTCTCGGCTTCGGCATGTCGGTGGAACTGCTGGCCGCAAGGGACAACACGCTGACGAGTTCGATGAGCCTGTTCGGCAACGAGCTGAACAACACGATCCTCGGCAACAATGGCGCGAACTATATCGACGGGTTCGCCGGCGCGGACGTGATGCTCGGCTACAGCGGCGACGATACCTATGTGATCGACAATGCCGGCGATGTGGTGATTGAGGAGGCTGGGCGCGGCAATGACGCGGTCTACACCTCATTGAGCTTCGTGCTTGGCGCGGGCAGCTCGGTGGAGACGATCGCCGCCAGCGACAACACGCAGACCATCGCACTGAACCTGACGGGGAACGAACTGGCGCAGGCGCTCATGGGCAACAATGGCGCCAACGTGCTGGACGGGAAGGGCGGCGCGGACATCCTGTTCGGGTTCGGCGGGGCCGACACGTTCCAGTTCACTACTTCGCTTGGCGCAGGCAACGTGGACCTGATCGCGGACTTCGTGTCGGGCACGGACAAGATCGCGCTCGACGACGCCGTCTTTACCGCGCTGACGCCGGGGGCGCTGGCCGCCGGTGCGTTCGTCATCGGCACGGCGGCAGCGGATGCCGACGACCGGATCATCTACGACAGCGCGACCGGGCAGCTTTATTACGACGCGGACGGCAATGGCGCCGGGGCGGCGGTGCTGTTCGCCACGCTGCAGGGGCATCCGGCCATCGCGGCAAGCGACTTCATGATAATCTGAGCGCGTCCGTGGCCGCGTTCAGGCGGGCACGTAGGTCAGCCGGATCACCTGCTCGTCGACCCGCTCGCTGGCGGCGAGGCGCAGCGGCGGACGGGCGGCGGCGAAATAGGGGTGCCGCCGCCGGTCACATAAGGATGAAGATAGAGGCGATATTCGTCGATCAGGCCGAGCGCGCCGAGGCTTTTCGCCAGATCGGGCCCGCCGACCTGGATCTCGCCTTCATGCGCCGCCTTCAGCGCGCCGACCGCGGCCGCCAGATCGCCTTCGAGCAAGGTCGCATTGGGGCCCACCGCGGTCAGCGTGAGCGAGGCGACCCATTTGTGCTGGCGCCGCCAGGCCTCTGCATAATCCCGCCGGGGCCCGTCCCACGCGGGATCGTCCGCGTCCCAATAGGCCATGATCTCGTAAAGCTTGCGGCCGTAGAGGCTGCCGACCTGCGCGCGGGCCTGTTCGATGAAGTGCTGGAAGAGCGTTTCGCTGGGCGCGAAGGCGGTGTGATCGACATAGCCGTCCAGCGACTGGTTCATTCCGAAGACGAGCTTTGCCATGCGCCGATCTCCTCCCGTCGAGGCCCTTCGTTCCACGCGCGGGGCCGGGAGGCAATGGCGCGGCGCGGCACCCGGTGAGCAAGGGGAAAAAGCTTGCGACAAAAGCACCGGGACGGGGTTGCACCGCACGGCGACCTCGCCTAAAGGCGGCGCCTCACCTGCCGGACCCACCCCGGGCGCGACAGGGACGGGGCCGTAGCTCAGCTGGGAGAGCGCTGCAATGGCATTGCAGAGGTCAGGGGTTCGATCCCCCTCGGCTCCACCAGCCTTCGCCGCTGCGCGGCTTCGGCTGGCAAGCCAGCCCTAGCCGAAGCCGAGGCGAGGGCGGGCGTTTGGCATTGCCAGCAAGCGATACCGCCACACTCACACCCCGCCCGTGACCAGCCACCACGCCACGCCCGCCAGCGCGCATCCGCCGAGGGTCCAGAGCGCGCCGATGCGGAACCGGAAGATGGCGAGCGCAGCGAGAGCTGTCAGGATGAGGGCCGGCGCGTTGACGCTGGTGAGGAAGGGTAGCTCGAAATGCAGTGGGCCGGCGCTGGACTGGGCCGGTTCTCCGCGAACAATGTGTGGAGCGCGAACCACAAGGCGAGATCGAGGATCACGCCGACGATGGATGCGCCGATCCCTGCAAGCGCCGCCGACAGGGCCCGGTTGGCGCGCAGCCGTTCCGCGAAGGGGGCGCCGAGGAAGATCCAGAGGAAGCAGGGCACGAAGGTGACCCAGGTGGTGAGGATGCCGCCCAGGGTCGCGGCCAGCATCGGATCGAGGCCCATTGCCTGCCGCGAGGCGCCCATGAAGCCCACGAATTGCGTGACCATGATCAGCGGGCCGGGCGTGGTTTCCGCCATGCCGAGCCCGTCCAGCATCTCGCCGGGCCGCAGCCAGCCATAGGTCTCCACCCCCTGCTGCGCGACATAGGCGAGCACCGCATAGGCGCCGCCGAACGTCACCACCGCCATTTGCGAGAAGAAGATTGCGATCTGGCTGAACACATTGCCCGGCCCAAGCAGGGCGAGGAGCAGGATCACCGGCGCCAGCCAGAGCAGGAGCAGGATGAGAGAGACGATGATCGAGGCGCGCACCCCGCCCCGCGCATGATCGGGAATCTCGTCACCGAGCAGGGTCGGCTTCATCGCCCGCGGTGCCGCCCGCCGGACCGTGGCCCGCAACGGCAAAGGCATGGGAGCCGGCGCGACTGGCCAGCCAGCCGATCAGGCCGGCCGTCAGCACGATGATGGGGAAGGGCGCGCCGAAGAAGAAGATGGCGACGAAGGCGGTGGCGGCCAGCGCGCGCAGGGTCGCATTCTTCAGCGTTCGGGTGCCGATTTTGGGACCGCATCGAGCACGATGGCCAGCACCGCCGCCTTCAGGCCGAAGAACAGGGCCGCCACCGCGCCGACATTGCCATAGAGGGCGTAGAGCCAGGACAGGGCCATGATCGCGACGAAGCCCGGCAGCACGAACAGGGCGCCGGCGATCAGGCCGCCTTTCGTGCGGTGCATCAGCCAGCCGATATAGGTGGCGAGCTGCTGCGCCTCGGGGCCCGGCAGGAGCATGCAGTAATTCAGCGCGTGCAGGAAACGCGCCTCCGAGATCCAGCGTTTCTCGTCGACCAGGATGCGGTGCATGACCGCGATCTGACCCGCCGGGCCGCCGAAGCTGAGCGCCGCGATCCGCGCCCACGTCCTGACCGCTTCGGAAAGCGGCACATCGTGGAGCGGGCGCCCTCCCACGAGGGCGGCGGTCATGCCCGCACCCGGGCTTTGGACGTATGGGACACCCAGTCGTGGGTTTCATCGACGGCGTCGCGGCACCAGCGATAAAAGGCGTCGTAAAGCGGCATGCCCGCCTCGAGCTGCTCGAGATCGTCGGCATGCAGGCGCGACAGGCCAAGCGAGATTGCGAGCAGGCCCGCCGCCTGCGGGGCCAGGTCCGGGCGGGCGGTGTCGGCGCCGCGCACGATCGTGGCAAGCCGATCCAGGCCGGGCAGGCCGGCAAGGCCGAATTCGCCGAGCATTGCATCGAAGGTGCAAAGCGCGCCGCGATGGCTCCAGTGGACGCCCTCCACATCGAACGGCGCGGCATCCATTCGCTCGCCGACCGGGAGCACGTCCGACGGCGCGACGAACAGGAATACCGCGTCAGGATCGACGAAGCGGCGGATCAGCCAGGGGCAGGCGATCCGGTCCACCTTCGGCCGGGCGCGGGTGACCCAGCGGGTGCGCCCCTGCGCGTCGCGGGTCGGCAGGACGGCTTCGCGGACCAGAGGCAGGCCGGCGGCGGACCAGGCCGCGACACCGCCTTCCAGCAGCTCCGCTTTGGTGCCGGCATGGCGCAGCCACGCGGCCGTGGCCGGGCTCGCCTCCGCGCCGTCGCGGCAGATCAGGATTGCGCAGGGAGCTGAGAGTTCGGGCGCCCATATGGCGACCTTGTCGGGATCGCGGCGAATGGCGCCGGGCACGAAATCGCCGGCTTCGCGAAGATCGATGAGGGCGGGGCAGGCGGGCGTGCCGATCAGGCGGGCAAGCTTTTCGGGGGAGATCGCATTGATCGCGGGCATGGAGCGTCCCTTCGCAAAGGAGGACGCGATGCTTCAGCCTGTCGCCTCATGGGGAGATCGCATTCCCCATGGGGCGACAGTCGCCGGAGCGCGGGGCGCTGTCAAGGAGCGGCGGCGCGCTCCGTGTCCCGCAGCACGTCGATGAAGGCGCGCAGGCCGCTCGGGAGCAGGCGACGGCTTGGGTAATAGAGGCAATAGCCGGGGAAGGGCGGGGTCCATTCGTCGAGCAGGAGATTGAGCGCGCCGCTCTCCAGCGCATCGCGGACCAGATCGATATGGACGAAGCCGATGCCGAGCCCGGCGCGGACCGCGCCGACGACGAGCCGCATGTCGTCGAGGACGAGCGTGCCCGGCACCTCCATCTTCTGCTCCTCGCCGCGCCGCTCGAATTCCCAGCGATAGGTACGGCCGCTCGACAGGCGGAAGCGGATGCAGGCGTGATGCATCAGGTCCGCGGGCGCCGTGGGCGTGCCGCGCGCGGCGAGATAGGCGGGCGTCGCGACGACGACGAAGCGCTCGTCGCCGCCGAAGGGCACCGCGATCATATCCTGCGGCACCGCCTCCAGCAGGCGCACGCCGGCATCGAAGCCCTCGGCGACGATGTCCGCCCAGCGGCCCTCGGTAACGAGGTCGAGCTGCACGGCGGGGTGCAGCGCGGCGAAGGCGGGCACGGCGCGCTGCATCAGGATTTCGGCCCCGCGCGTGGTGGCGTTGATCCGGACGGTGCCGGACGGGCGGTCGTGCAGGTCGCGAAGCTCGGCCAGCGCCTCGTCCAGGCCGGTGAGGACGGGGCCGATGCCGCGCAGCAGGCGGGTGCCGGCCTCGGTCGGCGCGACGCTGCGCGTGGTGCGGTTGAACAGGCGAAGGTCCAGCCTTTCCTCCAGCGCGCGCATCATGTGGCTGAGCGTCGAGGGCGAGAGGCCGAGTTCGTCCGCGGCGGCGCGGAAGCTGCCATGGCGGGCAATGGCGGCGAAGGCGGTCAGCTCGACGAGGGTCGGGCGATCATTCATGGCGATATTTCACTAAGTCATACAGGATTGCAGAGATAGTGCCATTAGTGCGGCGCGCCTACATGCGGCCCGACCCCCTCATTGGAGACGATATCATGCAGACGCGCACACTCGGCCGGAGCGGCCTCCAGGTCTCGGCCATCGGCCTCGGTTGCATGGGGTTGAGCTTCGGCTACGGGCCGGCGGCGGATCGGGACGACGCGATTGCGCTGCTGCGCGGCGCGGTCGAGCGCGGGGTGACCTTCTTCGACACCGCCGAGGCCTATGGCCCGTTCGCCAATGAGGATCTGCTGGGCGAGGCGCTGGCGCCCGTCCGCGACCAGGTGGTGATCGCCACCAAGTTCGGCTTCAAGGGCGGCACCGCCATGAACGGGCTGGACAGCCGACCGGAGAATATCCGGGCCGTGGCCGAAGCGTCGCTGCAGCGGCTGCGGACCGACCGGATCGACCTGTTCTACCAGCACCGCGTCGATCCCGACGTGCCGATCGAGGAGGTCGCGGGTGCGGTGCGCGACCTGATCGCCGAGGGCAAGGTGAAGCATTTCGGCCTGTCCGAGGCTGGGATCGCCAATATCCGCCGCGCCCATAAGGTGCAGCCCGTGGCTGCGCTGCAGAGCGAATATTCGCTCTGGTGGCGGGAGCAGGAGGCGGAGATCTTTCCCGTGCTCGAGGAGCTCGGCATCGGCTTCGTGCCGTTCAGCCCGCTCGGCCGGGGCTTCCTGACCGGCGCGATCGGCGCGGACGCGACCTTCGCCGCCGGCGACATTCGCAACACGGTGCCGCGCTTCGCCGCTGACGCCCGGGCCGCCAATCAGGCGCTGGTCGATCGGCTCGCCGCGATCGCCGCCGACAAGGGCGCGACGCCGGCGCAGATCGCTTTGGCCTGGCTGCTGGCGCAGCGGCCCTGGATCGCGCCGATTCCGGGGACGACGAAGCTGCACCGGCTGGAGGAGAATATCGGTGCCGCGGCGATCACGCTGACCGGGGGCGACCTCGCCGCGATCGAGACGGCGCTGGCCGGGATCGAGATCCAGGGCGCCCGCTATGCCGCCCAGATGATGGCGACGATCGACCGCTAAAGCCGCCAGTTCATAACAGACACAGATCGAGGAGTAAGTTCATGACCGCTACCCGCGCTTTCGCCACCCAGTCCGGCGCCACGCCGCTCGCCGAAATTTCCATCGACCGCCGCGCGCCGGGGCCGAAGGATGTCGCCATCGAAATCCTCTATTGCGGCGTCTGCCATTCGGACCTGCACACCGCGCGCGGCGAATGGGGCGGCGTGCGCTTTCCGGCCGTGCCGGGGCACGAGATCGTGGGCCGCGTGACCGCGGTCGGCGATGAAGTGTCTAAGGTGTCGGTCGGCGATCTCGCCGGCGTCGGCTGCATGGTCGACAGCTGCCGGACCTGCCCGTCCTGCCAGGCGGACCTGGAGCAATATTGCGAGGGGCCGCACAGCTTCCAGGGCACCTATAATGGCTGGAACGACGGTTCGGGCGAGAACACCTTTGGCGGCTATTCCGCCGCGATCGTGGTGGATGAGCATTTCGTGCTGAAGGTCCGCCATGACGAGGCCGATCTCGCCGCCGTCGCGCCCTTGCTGTGCGCCGGGATCACGACCTGGTCGCCGCTGCGCCACTGGAAGGTGGGGCCGGGGCAGAAGGTGGGCGTCGTCGGCATTGGCGGCCTCGGCCATATGGGCGTGAAGCTGGCCCATGCACTTGGCGCGCACGTGGTCGCGTTCACCACCTCCGAGGCGAAGCGTCAGGAGGCGCTGGATCTCGGCGCGGACGAGGTCGTGCTGTCGAAGGATGCGGGCGAAATGGCCGCGCATGCGCGCAGCTTCGATTTCATCCTGAACACAGTGGCTGCGTCGCACAATCTGGATGCGTTCACGAAGCTGCTGAAGCGGGACGGGACGCTGGTGCTGGTCGGCGTGCCGGAACATGCCCATCCCTCGCCCTCGGTGAGCACGCTGATCATGGGCCGCAAGGCGATCGCCGGCTCGGTGATCGGCGGCATCGCGGAGACGCAGGAGATGCTCGATTTTTGCGCCGAGCATGGGATCACCTCGGACATCGAGATGATCCGCATGCAGGAGATCGACGCGGCGTTCGACCGGATGCTGAAGAGCGACGTGAAATACCGCTTCGTGATCGACATGGCCTCGCTCAAGGACTGAGCCTCAGGTCGAAAAGCGCGGGTCGCCCTCGACCACCTCCTGGATCAGGCGCGGGGGCTGACCCGCCTGCCATAGCGGCACCCGGTGGCGGACACGGTAGACGAGGTCGCCGCCGTCCGGCCTGTCCGAATGGGTCGTCGGGCGCGGGATGCAGACGAACTCGGCGGTGAGCTCGGTCCCGGTCACGTGCACCGTCGCATAGCCATGGCCGCCCCAATCGGCGAAGCTCAGATGCGGAGCCATGTCCGGATTGCGGACGGCCAGGGCGGCGGCGCGGTCGCCGGTTTCCTTGAAGGTCAGCGACGCGCGGACGCCGTGCCGCATCGTCATGTTGAATTTGCGACCGTCCGCGCCGTTCGGACCGTCATGGACGTAAAGCGCGCGCAGCGGATGATCGCGGCGCATTCCCTCGATCGATTCGGCCAGGCCGACCTGGGAGATCGAGCCAGTGATGAACTCCACGCCGACCGGCTCGAACGGTCTGGGCGGCAGGCTCTTCTGGAAGGTGCCGGCCCAGAAGCTGTGCTTGTCGCCGGCAAAGATGGCGAGGCCGGTTATCCCTTCCTGCTTCATCATGTCGGCGATCTCGCCATGTTCGATGTCGTAGCCGCCATTGATCAGCCCATAATCGTTCGGCCAGCTGCCACGCAGAGGTGCCGGCAAATTCTGGGTATCGATCCGCAGGGTCAGGGTACCGAAGCTGTGGCCCCAGAGCTTCCACGGTTTGCGTGAGCCGCGCAGCTCACCCATGAACCACGCCTTCTGCTCGGCGCCGAGATAGGATTGGCGCGGATATTCACGCGCCGGATTGGGCAAATTCTCGCCGGCGGCATTGGCGATGGTCGCGGGGGGACGGCCGTCATTATAATCCTTACCGCCATCGAAAATCTCGTTGACCGTCTGGGGATAGACGAACGGGATGCCCGCCACCGCGAATGGGCCGCCGCCGTCCGGTTGAGCCGCCTGGAAGCTGCGATTGTCGGTCAGGATCAGATCGGCATTCCGGCCCCATTTCAGGGTTCGGTAGATCTTCAGGCTCTGGATCGCGGCGAGATTGTTCGGCTCCATGCCAGTGCCGAGACCGTCATAATGTTCGATCGCCGCGTTCCGGACATTGGGCGCGCGGAAATGATCATAGTGTACGGCGCCGTCCATCTGGCGCACGCGCGACGGCTGGAATTCGAACCAGGCCTGATTGGCGGCGATCTTCCTGGTCTGCTCCGGGCGGACGTTGCCGTCCCAGACCTGCTGGCTCTGGAAGCCCTGCCAGGAGAATTCGTGATTGTCCCACACGCACACGAACGGGAAGCGGGCGCGGGCGTCCTGCAGGTCCGGATCGAGCAGATAGGATTTATAGGCCACGCGGTAATCGGCGAGATCGGCCGGCACATGATAATCGTGGAGCTTCTCGCCGGTCGGGTAACGCAAGATTCCCCTGCAGCTGGCGGGTACCCTTCCTGCCGTTCGGCAAATCTTCCGGATACCAGGTGACCTCGTAGATGAAGTCGCCGAGATGGAGGACGAAGGCGAGCCGGTCGGCCGGCGGACGACGCTCATCCTCGAAGATCATCCGGCGATAGGCGTTGCAATAGCCCTGCGTCACGTCCTGGCAGGAGACGAATGCGAAGCGGAAGGGGCGGTCGTCATCTTCGGCCGGCGCGGTGAGCGTCCGGCCGACGCGGCTGCCCGCGCCGCTCTGGTCGGTGAAGCGATACCAATATTCGCGGGCGGGGCTGAGGCCGGCGGCGAGGAACCGGCAGGTCCAGTCGGTCGTGGCGTCGACCCGCGTCGTGCCGCGGGCGACGATGCGGCGGAAGGCGGGATCGGCGGCGACCTCGACGGCGAGTCGGTAGGCCGAGGCGCCGGCCTCTGGCTCGCGCCGCGTCCAGAGGATCACGCTGTGCGCGTCCGGATCGCCCGAGGCGACCCCGTGCGGGAAGGCGGCGCGGCGCTCCCGCCATGGCGCGGCGAGCGCTTCGCCGGGGCCGAAGGCGAGGGTGGCGCCGAAGGCGGCGGCGAGGGCGGCGAATTGACGGCGATTTGGACGAGCAGAGACAGTCATGGCGAACCCACCATTCTTACTGTCCCCGCCGGAACCCTGAACCGGATCGCGGCACGGATGCCCGCCCCGTTCGACGAAATGCATATTTCGTCGACGGAGCGAGCCGGCACTCAGGCCAGGGTCACCAGATGCGTCCCGTTCGCCTGCTGCGCGATCGTGAAGCGCCGCCCGGTGAAGAGGGCGATGATCTCGATCGCGGTGAGCATGTGCTGGCTCGGCTTCACCGTGGTGAAGCTGCCCCCGCCCGCCAGCGCGAAGGGCAGGAGCAACTGGTCCGCCAGATAGGGGCCGGCAAAGGCCTCGGACGCCAGATAGCCGGCCATGCGCTGGGCGGCGGTCTTCGCGAGCAATTCGCCGGACGTGCCGAGCTTGCCGAAGCCGGTGACGATCTCGGCGGCCTTTTCGAACCGCGCCTCCAGCAGCAGCACGTTGCCGGGGCCGAGGCTCTCGGGGAGCTGGCGGACGGCAAAGGCCTCTTCCGGCCAGTCCAGATATTTGCGCACGGTCTTGAGTTCGCGGTCGGCGATGTCGAAGGGCAGGCCGGCAATACAGGCGGTCGCCGAGACATGGGTCAGCGGGCCCCGCTCCAGACAATCGACCGGGGCCACCGGCGCAGGCTGGATGTCGATCTCGATGCGGCCGCCGCCGCGCGGGTAGAAGCCGTGGCGGATCAGCCGCGCCTCTACGCGCGGCCCCATGCGGTTCAGCACCGGCAGGAACACCCGCTCGATGAAGTCGAAGGGCGGGGCGGTCATGGCGTGGGTGCCGCCCTCGATGACGAGGCGCGAGGGCCCGTCCGCGAGGAGCAGCGGCACGAGCACGGTCTGCAGGACCAGCCCGGTGCTGCCGGCGGTGCCGATGGCGAAGCGATAGTCGCCCGCGCGGATGGCGCCGGGACGGAAGGCGATCTCGCCCGAACCGATGGCGAGACCATCACATTCGGCCCCGCCGATCGCGCAGGCGGCCTCGATCGCGGTCAGATGCTGGCGCATCAGACCGGGCTTTTCGCGACGCCCACGAATGTTGGTGATGCGGAAGGGCTGGCCGGTGACCAGCGACAGCGCGCACGCATTGCGCACCACCTGCCCGCCGCCTTCGCCTTCCGATCCGTCTATGGTGATCATATCAGTCGGTATCCGTTGTGAGCAGCACAGTGGCGATGCCGGTGCCGCGGTCGTACCAGAAGAAGCTGCGATCCCAGGCCACGTCGCGGAACCAACCGCTCCAGGGGGTGTCGCTGACCCAGGCGCCGGCCGTGGCGAAACGCGGGCCGATGGCCGTGGCGAAATCCGTCGCTAGACGACGAGCGTCCCGCTCCGTGCCTCTGAACGGCCGGTAAGCGCCGCCCATGAGGATCGCGCGCGCAAGCATCTCCAACGTCTGCGCCCCGGTTGCGCGGGAGAAGCCGAGGGTCTCCCGTCCGGGCAGCAATCCCAGCACTCCAAGGACATCGGGATGGCGGAAAAAGTACGGGAAGAAATCGGCGTCGATCCGGTTGTGTGCGAAATAGTCGGCGATCTCCGGATCGGGGTGAACCTTCAGCTGCACAAGCGACACGCCATGCATGTTGTTCGTTGCGAGGAGCGCCCGCGCCAGCGCGTCGAGGCGGGGGTCCAGCGGCTCCACCTTCGTCAGCCGCGTGCGGGACCAGCCCTGCGCGAGGGCGGAAAATCCCGGAGATGCGCTTTCGTCTTTCGAGCCGTCCATGGTGTTCATTGTTCTATTTCCAAATCCTCCCCGGGACGGGGAGGTGGCAGCGCGCAGCGCTGACGGAGGGGGCTCGGCACTTGGCACGAAGCCCCCTCCACCATGCTTCGCATGGTCCCCCTCCCCGTCCCGGGGAGGATCGATCAGCCTTTGACGCACACCACCTGCTTCAGGGTGTGGACGATTTCCACGAGGTCAGCCTGTGCGGCCATCACGGCCTCGATGGGCTTGTAGGCCCGCGGGGTCTCGTCGAGCACGCCTTCGTCCTTGCGGCATTCGACGCCTTCGAGCGCCTTCACATGCTCGTCGAGCGACACCAGCTTCTTCGCCTGGGTGCGGGACATGATGCGCCCCGCGCCGTGGCTGCAGCTGTCGAACGAGTCCGCATTGCCAAGGCCGCGCACGATGAAGGATTTCGCGCCCATCGAGCCAGGGATGATGCCCATCACGCCCTTCGCGGCGCGCACCGCGCCCTTGCGGGTCACGAGCACGTTCTCGCCGAAATGGTTTTCCCGCGTCACATAATTGTGATGGCAGTTGACCGCTTCCAGCTCCGCATCGAACGGCTTTGCGATGGTCTTGCGCAAAGCGGCGATGACGTTGGTCATCATCATCCGCCGGTTCAGGGCCGCGAAATCCTGCGCCCAGCCGACCGCCTCGACATAATCGTCGAAATGCTCGGTCCCTTCCGGGAAATAGGCCAGGTTCTCGTCCGGCAGGTTGACGAACCATTTGCGCATGTCCTGCTTCGCCAGCTCGATGAAGAAGCTGCCGATCGCATTGCCGACGCCGCGGCTGCCCGAATGGAGCATGACCCACACGCGCTGCGCCTCGTCGAGGCAGAGCTCGATGAAGTGGTTGCCCGTGCCGAGCGTGCCGAGATGCACGAGGTTGTTCGTGTTCTTCAGCCGCGGATATTTGTCGGTGATGCGCTGGAAGCGCGCCGCCAAGGTGGCCCAGGCCTCGACGATCGCTGCCGGGGGCGAGCCCCAGGAGCCGTTGTCGCGCTTGCCCCGCCCGACCTCGCGGCCATGCGGCACCGCCTGTTCGATCGCGCTGCGCACGCCCTCCAGATTGTCCGGAAGATCGGACGCCATCAAAGAGGTGCGCGCCGCCATCATGCCGCAGCCGATGTCCACGCCCACCGCCGCCGGGATCACCGCGCCTTTGGTCGGGATCACCGAGCCAACGGTCGCGCCGATCCCGACATGCACGTCGGGCATGGCCGCCACATGCTTGAACACGAAGGGCATGCGCGCGGCGCGCGACAGCTGGGCCTTCGCCTCGTCCTCCACGGGCACGCCGCGGGTCCACATCTTCACGGGCGCGCCGCCCTCGACATGGAGAAAATCGTAAGTCGTATCGGCCATGACGGCCTCCTTCCTTCATCAGATCATGGTGCCGGCGACGAAGTGTGGCGAGACGTTTTTTCCCTGAGCTACTCCGGTTGCCCGGGGGCGGAGTTGAACCGCCGGCCTCCCGCCCGAAGGCGGACGCTCTGACCATGTAGTCCCGCCGGCATTCGCCGACTGCGTTCGTCGTCGCGGCGACGAGGGAGTCGAGGAGACCGCTCTAACCACTGAGCTACGCGCCTTTCGGCACGGCGGGAGTCGAACCCGCGACACATGTAGTCCCCACGGCATTCGCCGCTTTTCGTTTGGTGCCGGCGACGAGAATGTTGCGAGACGCGCGGATTCGAACCGCTCGGCCTTTCGGCCTTTCACCAATGTAGTCCCGCAGGCATTCGCCAGCTTCGTTTCGTCCTCGCGGCGACGAGGATTTGGAAAGACGTTTCCCGCTCTGCCACTGAGCTACGGGCCGGCATGAAGGGATCCCGCGAAAGTCGTACTTTCGTGGGTACCCTGTTCGGCCCGGCGGGATTCGAACCCGCGACCTGGCGATTATCAGTCGATGTAGTCCTTCCGGCATTCGCCGCGAGATAATCTGTCGAGGGATCGTGGCGACCAGTGACGGGCGAGACGGCGGTCCTTAAGCTACGTTCCGGCGGCGGGATTCGAACCCGCATCTCCCGGCTTTTTCGGCCGGGCGCTTTACTCTTCGGACCTGTCTTTGGAGGATGTAGTCCCTCCCTGCATTCGCCACGATCCCTTTCCTTTACACCTCCATTTCGTTCACTTCGGCGACCCAGTCCGCCGCGCTCTGCCCGGAGGCGAAGCGCGCGACCGTGTCGAACACCGCGTCGGAGAAGCCCCCGACATTCAGAATGTCCTTCCGGCTCTTCGCCTGGGTCGTCCCGTAGGGCTGCAGGTCGATGCAGACGAGCTTCGCGCCCGGCTGGCGTGCCTTCAGCTTTTCCCATTCGCGCATCGTCTGCGTCGCGCCCTGCCGGGTGGCATCGATCCAGGACTGGTTGTCCGAGACGATCACCACCAAATCCACCGGCGCATTGCGCCCGTTGAGCAGGGCGAGCGGTGCCGACACGTTCGTCCCGCCGCCGCCGATCGCGGCCAGACGCTGCGCGTTGACCGCGACCCGCGCATGCGGATCGAGCGCCAGCGGCACGACGCCGCATTCGAACGGCATCACCTCCGCCGCCGGATTGCGCCGCAGGATCGCCGCCGCGACCAGGGCCGCGACATCGATGCAGCGCACCTTCGACGAGGCGCCCTTGCGATAGCCCGTGACCGGCGAGACCATCGACCCCGACACGTCGGGGCAGACGACCACGCGGCCCGGCACCTTCGGCACGCCCCGGAGCGACAGCTCCAGCGCCTCCTCCAGCGCCGCCTGGACCTTGAGCGGCACGCCGTCGCCGACCTGATCCAGCGCCACCATCAACTGGTAGGGCAGGGGCCGGACCTTGCCGATCGTCTCGCGATCCGTCAGCCGGGCCGCGACCGAATCCGCCGTCCCCCCCACGTTGAACGCGCCATGGCGCGCCAGCGTGTTGAGGTTGATGCGAAGCGCCTGCCAGCCCATGCGGCCGGCGAGCGTCGCCCACTGCTCCGCGGACAGCGGAAAGGCGGTCAGCCATTCGAACGGCACGTCCGGCAGCGCGCCCTTCGGGCGATGCTTCCAGGCCTCGAACGCGGCGATCTCCGCCGGCAAGGCGGCGACGTCATAGGGCTTGCCGATCGCCCAGGCGTAGAAGGCCTTGCGGCCCTCGTCCCGCGGCTTCGGGTGAACCATGCGGATGACGTCGGCGAGCGAGGGATCGCCGCCGGTCGCCGCCTGCATCAGCGCACGCATCGACGCCTGCTCGAGCCAGGTCTGGACCAGCCGCTTCGGCCGCGTGCCGAGCGAAGTCCGCCCGACGACGCCCGAGCGCATGATCTGCACGAAAGTGCGCAACATGCGGCCATTGTCGATCGCCTGGCCGAAGACCGGGACCGCGAGGTCCGGCTCCGCCACCGTGAGGTAAGCGGTCAGCAAGGCCGGCATGTCCTTCATCGCGCCGCGGCGCCGCGCATAAAGCGCGGCCTTCGCCACGAAGAGCGGATCGCAGGCCTGCGCCGCGATCAGCACATCCTCGAGCTGCGTTTCGGCCTGGCCGTAGAAATTGTCCTGCAGCGTGCCGGTCGCGGCCAGCTGGGCGAGCTTGTGCTCCGGCCCATAGGCATAAGCCGGCGCATATTCGCGGTTCACCGCGTCCGCCCGGGGAAGAAACTTCGCCAGCGCGGAAGCAAAAAGGCCCTTGTTCGCCATTGCATCTTCCTTCGCGTTCAAATCCGTCCGGATCCTCTGGGGCGGCCGGCCCATTCCAGCCGCCCCCGGATCCGCCTGTCCGGCCGATTGTGCCGGACGCTCCCATCATTGCAGCGGGCGTGCCAGTTTGCGGGGAGCGGGCGAAGAAATCCGGTAAGATATTTGGATGGCTCGATTTATTTTTCATTCTGGAATTTCGGGGATATTTGGCGGCGGGAATGAAGGTTCAATTTCCTATCGACAGAGATATGGTTTTATCCATATGGATAAAATCATGAGACCGCTTACCGTCATCGGATTTCTCGGCTCGACGCTGGATGCGAGCAAGTTCGGGCCGTCGCGCTGGAGCAAGTGGCGGCCGTCCGTGTCGCTGCACATGCATGACGACCTGCGCGTCGACCGGTTCGTGATGCTGCACGGCAGCGCGCACGGGCGGCTGGCCCAATATATCGCGGAGGACATCGCCACCGTCTCGCCGGAGACGAAGGTGGAGCGGCAGGTGATCGACTTCGCCGACGCCTGGGATTTCGAGGAGGTGTACGGCAAGCTGCTCGATTTCGCCCGGAGCTTCGCCTTCGATCCCGAGACCGGGGATTATCTGATCCACATCACCACCGGCACGCATGTCGCGCAAATCTGCCTCTTCCTGCTGACCGAGGCGCATTATCTGCCCGGGCGGCTGCTGCAGACCCAGCCGATGAAGACGGTGGACAAGGGGCCGGCGGGCATCTGGACGACGATCGACCTCGATCTTTCGCGCTACGACAGCATCGCGACCCGCTTCGCGGTGGCGGCGGCGGAGGGGCAGAGCTTCCTCAAGTCCGGCATCGAAACTCGCAATCCCGCCTTCAACCGGATGATCGACGAGATCGAGCAGGTCGCCTTGCGGTCGCGCGCGCCGATGCTGCTGACCGGGCCGACCGGGGCGGGGAAGAGCCAGCTCGCGCGGCGCATCCATGAATTGCGCAAGGCCAACCATCTGATAGGCGGGCCCTTCGTCGAGGTGAATTGCGCGACCTTGAAAGGCGATGGCGCGATGTCGGCCCTGTTCGGGCACCGCAAGGGCGCGTTTACGGGCGCGGTGGCGGACCGGCCGGGGCTGCTGCGCGCGGCCGACAAGGGGATGCTGTTCCTCGACGAGATTGGCGAGCTCGGGCTGGACGAGCAGGCGATGATCCTGCGCGCGATCGAGGACAAGATGTTCCTCCCCTTCGGCGCGGACAGGGAGGTCTCGTCCGATTTCCAGTTGCTCGCGGGGACGAACCGGGACCTTGGCGAGGCCGTGGCGGCCGGGAGTTTCCGCGAGGATCTCTACGCGCGGCTGAACCTGTGGACCTTCCGGCTGCCCGGCCTGGCGGCGCGGCGCGAGGATATCGCGCCGAACCTGGATTATGAGCTGGACCGTTTCGCCGAACGGGAAGGGGATCGGGTGAGCTTCAACAAGGAGGCGCGGGAGCGCTACCTCGCCTTCGCCATGGCGCCCGATGCGCTCTGGTCCGGCAATTTCCGCGACCTCGCCGCCAGCGTGACGCGCATGGCGACGCTGAGCCCGCGCGGGCGGATCGACGTGGACGGTGTGGAGGCGGAGATCGGGCGGCTGAAGCGCCTGTGGAGCGGGGCGGCCGTCGGCGAGGCGGACGATATCGCGGCCCTGCTCGGCGAGGAGGGGGCGGCGTCGATCGACCCGTTCGACCGGGTCCAGCTTGCCGAGACGATCCGGATATGCCGGGCGAGCCGGTCGCTGTCCGAAGCGGGCCGGACCCTGTTCGCGGCGTCACGGCTGAGGCGGAGCAGCGCCAATGATGCGGACCGGCTCAAGAAATATCTGGCGCGGTTCGGGCTGGATTGGGCGCGGGTGAGCGGCTCCCGCTAGTCTGCTACCCCCACGCTCGCCGTCACCGACAGGCCGGGCCTGAGCTGGTCCAGCCCTGCCTGGCCGGGATCGAAGCGGATGCGGACGGGGATGCGCTGGACGATCTTGGTGAAGCTGCCGGTGCCGGGCTCGAAGGGGAGCAGGGAGAAGGTGGAGCCGGAGCCGGGGGCGAAGCTGTCGACGACGCCGTGCAACTCCGTGCCGAGTGCATCGATATGGACGGTGGCGCGCTGGCCGGGGCGCATGCGGCGGAGCTGCGTCTCCTTGAAATAAGCGGTGACGTAAAGGCTGTGTAGCGGCACGAGGGTGAGCAGGCGCGAGCCGGGCTGGACATAGTCGCCGCGCTGGACCTGCCGGTTGCCGACGACGCCGTCGATGGGCGCGCGGATGACGCTGTGGCTGCGGTCCTGCGCGGCAAGCGTGGTGCCGGCGCGGGCGCGGGCCAGGCGCGCCTCGGCCTGGGCGAGCGCAGCTTCGAGCGTGGCGCGGCGGGCGGAGGTGACGCCGGCGCTGCGTTCGGTGACGGCGAGCTGGGCGCGGCTGCGGGCGGCGGCCTGGCGGGCGCCGATCGCGGAGGCACGGCGGGCGTCGAGATCGGCGCGGGTCGCGAAGCCGCGGGCGGCGAGGGTTTCGAAGCGCTGGCGATCCGCCTCGGCGCGGGCGGCCTCGGCATCGGCGGCGGCGATGGCGGTGCCGGCCTCGGTGCTTGTGGCGGCGGCGAGGCTCTGCTCGGCGGAGAGGCTGGTGAGCGCGGCGCGGGCGGAGGCGACATCCGCTTCCGCCTCGGCGAGCGTCGCGGAGGCGGATTCGGCGCGGGCGTCATATTCCTCGGGATTTATGGCGACGAGCGGCTGGCCCGCGCGCACCGCCTGATTGTCGCGGACCATCACGTCGGCGACGAGCCCGCTGACCCGGGGCGCAACCTCGCTGGCATCGGCGGCGATATAGGCGTCGTCGGTGGTTTCGCTGGCCGAGGGGGTGAGGATCCAGAAGATCCCGGCGGCCGCGACGGCAAGCGCGATCAGGGCGACGATCAGCGTGCGGCGGGAGGGGCCGCGGCGGGGTTTCGCCGGGGCGGGGTCTTCGGCGAGGATTTCGATCTCGACCGGTTCCGCCTGGTCGATGCTGCCTGTTGCCGCGTCCATTGGTGCGCCCTTGCGTTCTTTATATGATGAACATAATATAAAGAGATGCGGTTGGCAAGGACAAGGGCTGATGCGGGGAGGGTCTTCCCCCTCTCCCCGGCCCTCTCCCCTGAAGGGGAGAGGGGGTTTGGGCGGTGTCCGGCATGACCGCCGCAGCTCTTCCGGCGAGTGCGGCAGAGCCCGCGCTGGACTCGCCCGCGACTATGCCGAGCTCCCGCAAATTCCTGATCTTCGGGGTGATGGCGTTCGGGCAGTTCATGGCGATGCTGGACATCCAGATCGTCGCGGCGTCGCTGAACGACGTAAGGGCAGGGCTGTCGGCGGCGCCGGACGAGGTGAGCTGGATCCAGACCGCTTATCTGATGGCCGAACTGGTGATGATTCCGTTCTCGGCCTTCCTCGCGCAGGCCATGTCGACGCGCTGGCTGTTCGCGGTGTCGGCGGGGCTGTTCACGCTGTCCAGCGTGCTGTGCGGGCTGGCCTGGAACATCGAATCCATGATCGCCTTCCGCGCGCTGCAGGGCTTTACCGGCGGCGCGATGATTCCGACCGTGTTCGCGACCGGCTTCACCTTGTTCGAGGGCAAGCAGAGGGCGATGATCCCGGCGATCCTCGGCATGGTTTCGGTGCTGGCGCCGACGCTTGGGCCCACGGTGGGCGGCCTTATTACCCAAGCGATCGACTGGCGCTGGATCTTCTTCATCAACGTCGCGCCCGGCATTGCGGTGACGATCGCGGTCATCATGCTGGTGCGGATCGACCGGGGCGATACGAAGATGTTCGCGCGGATCGACTGGCTGCATCTTGCATCGATGGCGGTGTTTCTCGCCGGGCTTGAATATGTGCTGGAGGAGGGGCCGAAAAACGGCTGGCTTTCCGACAGCCATATCGCGATCGGGGCCTGGCTTAGCCTCGTCGCGTTCGGCCTGTTCCTCGAGCGCTCCTTCTACTCGAAGAGCCCGATCGTGAACCTGTCGCCCTTCCGCGTGCCGCGCTTCGCCTTCGCCTGCCTGTTCAACATTGTGATCGGCTTCGGCATCTTCGCCTCCGTCTACCTGATCCCGATCTATCTGGGGCGGGTGCGGGGTTATGACAGTTTGCAGATCGGCGAGACCGTGTTCGTGGTCGGTATCGCGCAGATCGTCAGCACGATCATTGCGGCGCGGGTGTCGCAGACGGTGGACCGGCGCATCGTGATCACCATCGGGCTGGCGCTCTTCGCCTGGAGCCTGTGGCTGACCTCGCACATGACCAGCGAATGGGGCTTCTGGGAATTGTTCTGGCCGCAGGCGGTGCGGGGCCTGTCGGTGATGCTGTGCATCGTGCCGAGCGTCGGCATGGCGCTGGAGGGCTTTGCCGGGCCGGAGCTGCGCTACGCCTCGGGCCTGTTCAACCTGATGCGCAATCTTGGCGGCGCGATCGGGATCGCGACGGTGAACACCTGGCTCGCCGATTACGCGCGGACCGAGGCGGCGCGCTTCGGGGAGGCGCTTGGCGCCATGCCCGATACGGCGCGGCAGGTGATCGGCGGGCTGGCCGGGCAGCTGGGCGCCTACACGCCGGACCCGCATGAGGCGATGCTGATGGCGCAATCCATCATGGGGCGCGTGGTCGAGCGGCAGGCCTTGACCCTTGCCTTCGACGACGTGTTCCGGCTGATGGCGATCATGTTCGTCGCCGCGCTCGTCATGGTTCCGTTCACCCGCGCGCCCGCGCCGGACGGCAAACCGGCGCCGGTGGACGCGCATTAGGAGAGACGCGCATGCGCTACGACAGCGAGCACAAGGCGAAGGCGCGGGAGCGGATCCTGAACGCCGCCGCGAAGGCGATCCGCAAGGACGGGCCGGAGCGGATCGGCGTCGCTTCCGTCATGAAGGATGCCGGGCTCACCCATGGCGGTTTCTACGCGCATTTCCCGTCCAAGGACGCGCTTGTCGCCGAGGCGGTGGGCAAGATGTTCGAAGGGCCTTATTCGCGCTTCGCCGCCGAGACGGAGGGCAGGCCGCCCGCCGAAGCGCTGGCGGCCTATGTGGATTTCTACCTCTCCTCCGCGCATCGCGACGCGCGCGAGCGGGGCTGCCCGCTGCCGGCTTTGTCGGGCGAAATGGCGCGGCTGCCGGAGGCCGCGCGAGGGCGGTTCAACCAGGGTGCGGCCCATCTGCGCGCCGCGCTGGCCGGCTTCCTCGAAGCGATGGGCAAGGCGGACGCCGACACGCTCGCCGCCTCGGTCATGGCCGAGCTGGTCGGCGCGATGGCGCTGGCCCGGACCGAGGGGGACAAGGCGCGATCGGATGCGATGCTGGCGGCGTCGCGGACGGCGCTGAAGGAAAGGATTGGGCTGCGCTGACTTCCCTTCCCTAAAGGGATGGGGATTCGAGGCCGAGCCAGTGCGCCATCGTCGTGAGTTCGGCTGCCAGTCTTTCCTGCGTCTCGGGCGGAGCGTTGTCCTCGTAGGTCGCCTTCTGGACGAGCAGGCGCCCGTTCTGCCGGTCGCTCTTGAGATCGACGCGGGCGACGAGGGCGCCGTCCATCAGAAAAGGCAGGACGTAATAGCCGTGCAGGCGCTTGTGCGCCGGTGTGTAGATTTCGATGCGGTAGCGGAAATCGAACAGCCGCTCGGTGCGCGCGCGTTCCCAGATAAGCGGATCGAAGGGCACCAGCAGGGCCTGCCCGTTGATGCGGCGGGGATGACGGGCCTCGGGATGGAGGAAGGCGGGCTGGCGCCAGCCCTGGACGGTGACGGGAAGGAGGCGGCCTTCTTCGACGAGCGTTTCGACCGCGCGGCGATTGTCCTCGAGATCGAGCCGGAAATAATCGCGCAGGTCCGCCAGGGTCGCGATCCCCATGGCGCGGGCGGCGATCTCGACCAGCGCCTTGTGGGCATATGCGGGGTCGGGCGTGGGCAGATCGCGGATGGCGGGCGGAATCACGCGTTCGGTGAGATCATAGACCCGTTCGAAGCTGCCGCGCCTTGTGGCCGTGGTGATCCGGCCGGCCCAGAAGAGATATTCGAGCGCCTGCTTGGTCTCGCCCCATTCCCACCAGCCGCTGCGGCTCTTGCCATGATCGAAGTCGGACGCGCCGAGCGGCCCGTCCGCCTCGATCCTTTTCAGGATCGCCTCCGCCTCCGGCCGGCGCTGATGGGCAAAGGCGCGCAGGCTTTTCCAGCCGCGTTCGCCCCGTGCCGCCTGCTCCATCCGCCAGCGGAGCAGGGGATGGAGAGCGAGGGGGAGGAGCGAGGCCTCGTGCGCCCAATATTCGAACAGGCGGCGCTGGCTCTTGCGGCCCCAGGCGGCGCCGTCGAGCAGGGGGCGGTCATAGGCGCCGAGGCGGGAGAAAGCGGGGAGATAATGGGCGCGGGAAAGGACGTTGACGCTGTCGATCTGGTGCAGGCCGAGCCGGTCGATCGTCCTGGCGAGATGGCCGCGGGTGACGGCGGCCGGACGTGGCGCGCCGAATCCCTGGGCGGCGAGGGCGATGCGGCGGGCGGCTTTCAGGGACAGGCTGTCGGATGCGCGGGGCATGATGACATCAGAACGAAATGGGAACGCGGTGTCAATTGCCGCCGGTGCGGGGAAGGACATGAAGTGAGCGGGAGGGGGCGTGAGGGGGGCTGAGGGTTACGCCCCCTCCCTCTGACCGCGAGACCAGGCGCGATCAGAATTCATGTCGGGCCGGGATCGATACGACAGCGATGGCGGAGTCAAAATTGTAAGTAAGTCCTACAATTCCGGCGTCCGTGCCTAGACCGTCCGTACCGCCCGTCCCCATTAAAGGAACAGGAAAGTTCAGCCCCGTTACAGCCCTCTTAATAGCCGCAACGCGTTAAGCGAGTCTTATTGAAAGATACCGGTCGATTACTTGCGTCGACTTGCCACGAGATTCAACGGAATCAACGCCGTGGCTCGAAAAGGATGGCGCGACACGGCGTCGCGAGGCATCGTCGCGGCGGGTCGGGCGGCGCTAGAAGCGCCGGCCGATGCGGAAGCCGATGGTGCGCGGAGTCGTGACGAAGGTGTAGATTTTCCCGCCGATCGCGGTCTGCTGCAGCGGATCGCCGCACGTCACCTCGGCGCACTGGATCGACCGTCCCGTGGCGCCGCGCGAATCGAACAGGTTGCGGGCGAACAGTTCGAACGACCAGTCGCGATGCTCGATGCCGGCGGTCAGGTCGACCGTGGCATAAGAGCGCATATTGCCGTAAATATCGTTCTGCAGGAGCCTGAGATCGCGGGTGCGCCGGCCTTCATAAGCGGCCGAGGCCTGAAGATGCGCCTCCCATCCCTCCGACACCGGGAATTCGTAGCGGATCCGGGCATTGCCCTTGAAGCGCGCGGTAATCGGCAGGCGCGTGCCGGCGGGGGCAAGCTCCTCGTTGAATTCGTTCGGCGCGTCGATCGCGCCGCTATTGTCGAGATCCGCGTTGATCGTGCAATCGAATTGCGGGTTGGCGATCGCGCAGAAATCCTCGGTGATCTTGGCGTCGTTATAGGCGCCGCCGAAGCTCAATGTGAGGCCCGGCGCCGGCCGTGCCAGGATATCGAATTCGAACCCGCGAATGCGGGCATTGCCGGCATTGCGGATCTCGGTGAGGCCGTTGGCGCCGAGGAACGACAATTGGATATTGTCCCAGTCGATCTGGTAGACGGCGAAATTGACCCTGAGCTTGTGATCCAGCCAGTCGGTCTTCACGCCGAATTCGTAATTGCTGACCGTGTCCGCGCCATAAGGCGGCAGCGAGCCGCGCCGGTTGATGCCGCCGGGCCTGAAGCCGCGCGACCAGGTCGCGTAGATCAGATGGTCCTCGGTGATCCGGTAGGTCAGGTTGAGGCGGTGGATGAAGTCCGTATCCGCCGTCGACTTGTCGAGATTGGTGCAGGGGCTGCCATCCACGATCGCCGCGGCGAAACAGGCGGCGACGCCGGTACGGCTCGAGAAACCGGCCGAATAGCCGAAGAAGCCGACCAGGCTGTTGTCGTAGCGATAGACGCGGATGCCGCCGGTCGCGGTGAGCTGCGGCGTGATGTCCCACGACAGTTCGCCGAACGCGGCATAGTCGCGGTCGACGCGGCGCTGCTGGGTCAGCCAGATGTTGCTGTCCGTGCCGGGCACGGTGATCGAATCCGCGATATTGTCGATGATGTAATTCTGCTCGATGCCGTGCTGCTGGCGCTGGTAGAACAGGCCGGCGATGAGCCGGACGGGCCGGTCGGCCGGGGAGGTGACGCGCAACTCCTGGCTGATCTTCTGATAGCGATCGGTGAATTCGATATACTGGTTCGGGTTCACCAGATTGTTGTTGTTGTCGTAGAAATAGGCACCGTAGCCGGCCAGCGCGTCGTAGAAATAGGCATAGTCGGAATAGTCCTGCGCGCCATCGACGCGGCGGCGCATGTAGGAGCCGGCATAGGTCAGGTTCCAGTCGCCGATCCGCCCCTCGACGGTCAGCGCGGCCTGGACCCAGCGGTCATTGGCATATTCCGGGTTGAACTGCCGGACCTGCAGCGGGGCGAGGCCGCTTTCCTGCGAGAAGCTGCCATGGCTGCGCTGGCGCTGGCCCATGATGGTGGGCGTGACCGTCCAGCGGTCGTTGAGCTCGATACGCAATGCCGCGCGGGCGCCATAGGTGTCAACGTCGTTGTAATTGTCCTCGACATAGGGCGCGTTGGTCATGGTGATGCCGGAGCTCGGGAAGGTCAGCGAGCCCGGAATATTGTCGATATAGCCGGCATCATGCTGGTACCAGCCGACCACGCGCAGCGCGACGTTGCTGGACAGGGGCGCGTTGATGAAGCCCTCCAGATTGCCGCCGAAATCGCCGTGCGCAACGCTGTTCAGCTCGCCACGGATCTCGCCATAGGTGGAGGCGAGGTCCGGCCGGTTGGTGATGATGCGGACCGTGCCGGCTTCGGACGAGGCGCCGTAGAGCGTGCCCTGCGGCCCGGCCAGCGCCTCGACGCGGGCGATGTCGTAAATGTGGACGTCGAGCGCGCCCTGGATCGTCGTGATCGGCTGCTCGTCCAGATAGGTGCCGACGCTCGGCAGCGAGGCGGAGTGATTGGCATTCTCGCCCGAGGAGACGCCGCGGAAATAGACGTTGGAGAAGCCGGGGCCGGAGGTGCGGTAGGAGAGGCTGGGGACGAGCCGGGCATAGCCGTCGAAACCGGTGACCTGCTGCTGATCGAGCTGCTGCGTGCCGAGCGCGGTGATGGCGAGCGGCACGTCCTGCAGATTTTCCGCGCGGCGGGTGGCGGTGACGACGATGTCGGTCTCGCTATCCTCGCGCTGGGCGGTGGTGCCGCTTTCGGGCGCGGTATCCTGGGCGAAGGCGACACCGCTGGTGCAGAGCATCGTGGTGGTGAGAAGGCCGAGGCCGGCGAACTTACGCAAGGATGCAACCGCCATTGTTCTTCCCCTTTTTGGCGCCCGGATGGGAGATTTCTCCCCTTTTTGCGGCGCGTCAATTTGGTTTTGGCGGCGCAACAAAAGCATGACGCGGCTGTGACGGTTTTGCCACGCTGCGGGTTTCCCCGTGACGGTCAGCGATGGCCGGGCGCGCCCTGCCAGGTTTTCAGCACCGGCCCTAGCGCGTCCTTCAGCGGGCCGAGCCAGGCTTCGACCGGACGCCACTGATCGAAGCCGTCGCGGTTGATCGGGCGGCGGACCTGTTCCGAGCTGGCGGTGCGGACGGCGCGATCATTTTCGTAAAAGGCGAGGCAGGCCGGATCGAAGGGCAGGCCGAGAAAATCGAGCAGGCGACGGACCTCGGCCTCCGGATCGTCGACCAGCGCCTCGTGAATGACGCGATGGATCGTGCCCGGCTGGACCGCGTCGAAATGCGCCATGAGGGTCACATAATCGCGATAATAAATGCCGAGCTCGGCAAGGTCGTAGGTGAAGCCCTGGCCGCGGGCGAAATGCTGTTTGAAGTTGGAATAGCAGCAGGCGAGCGGATAGCGGCGCGCGTCGATGATCTTCGCTTGGGGCAGGATCAGACGGATCAGGCCGATATGCGCCCAATTGTTGGGCATCTTGTCGATGAAGAAGGGGCGGTCGCTCTTGCGCTGGATTCGGGTGGTTTCGAGATAATTTTCGCCGAGGGCGCGCAGGGCAGGGGCGTCCAGCGCCGCAAGGCATTCGGGATAGGCCGAGACTTCGTCCTTCGCGTCGCGCTTCCCGAGCGTCTTCGCGATGGCGGGGATATCGGGCAGCTCCATCGTACCTTCGACCAAAGGGTGGCTGGCGAGGATCTGCTCGATCAGCGTCGAGCCGGCGCGGGGCATGCCGAGGATGAAGATCGGATCCGGGGCCGGGCAGCCCTGGCCCTCGCGTGCCGCGAACAGGTCGGGCGTGAAGAAAGCGATGCTGCGGCGGACATGGGTCGAGATGTCGTTCGGGTCGTAATCGATCAAGGCGCGGCGCTGGCGGTTGCCCTCGGCATAATGGTGGAAGGCGGGCGCGGCTTCCTGTGCGTCCTCCAGCGCCTTGCCGAGCGCGAAATGGAGGTGGAAGCGATCCTCCTCGCTGATGCCCGGATCGGCGAGCGCGGCCTCCATCGCGGCGATATCGGCGGCGTCGAACTTCACGGTCTTGAGATTGGCGAGGCTCCACCAGACCTCGCCAAGCCCCGGCGCGACGTCGAGCGCGCGGCGATAGGCGGCGATGCTGTCCGCCTGGCGGCCGACCGTCTTCAGCAAATGGCCATGGCTCATCCAGACCTTGGCCTGCTTCGGGAAGCGCGCCAGCACCGCCTCATAAAGCGCGATCGCCTCTTCATAGGCGCCGATCCGGCCAAGCGCGGCGGCCTTCAGATTCTGGTTCGCCTCGAGATCCTGGCCCTGCAGCGGGGCCAGCATGTCGATCGCCTCGGCGGGCCGGTTCTGCTTGTAGAGGACGGTGGCGAGGTTGGAGCGCGCCGGGGCGAAGCCGGGCGCCAGCTCCAGCGCCCGGCGCAGCAGATGCTCGGCGTCCTGCAATCGGCCGATCCGCCCGGCGAGCTCGGCCATCATCCGGATCGCGGCGACGTCGGTGGGCTTCTCGTGGAGGCGCGGGCGCAGGATATCCTCGACCGTCGGCAGATCGTTGTCGAGCAGGGCTTCGGCCGCACGCATCAAAGCGGAATCGTGGATCGAGGCGCTGATCGCATCCAGCTCCGCCCGCTCCGCCGCCTCGTGGTCGCCGGTCCGGCGCAAGGCCGCGCCGAGCAGGCGATAGGCGTCGGCATTGCGGGGCGAAGCCTTCAGGATTTCCCGCGCCTGCGCGGCCGCCAGCGCCGGATCGTCGCGCAGCAGCCGGCCCGCCAGCCGCAACGCCTCCGTCACCGTTCCAGTCGCCGCACCCTGCATGGAGGCTGGCTAGCGCAAGCCGGGCGGCTTTGCGAGGCGTGAAGCATCGCAAGCGCCCGCGAAAAAATTCCCGGCATCGTGACCCGTTTCGCCCGCCCTTCGCGCCTTGGGGATCAAAAGGTTCGAAAAGGGGGACAATCATGATCCAGCATCAGCGCCGCCGGTTCAAAAAAATCCTGCTCGCCAGCGCCACCGCGGCCGGCCTGTTCGCCGCCAGCCCCGCCTTCGCGCAATGCTCCACCACGACGGCGGGCGACGGGACGGTGACGCTCACCTGCGGCACCACCATCACCAGCTCCACCCAGAACTCGAACGGCAACAACCCCTCGACGATCGCAAATCTTCAAACATTTCCAGCGCCGGCCAACGTCACCATCAACAGTGGCGCCACGATCAGCGGATGGGGTTTGTTCGTCGGCAACGGGACCGGGGGCCCGCCGGCAAGCACCTTGCGCCCGCTCAATGTCGTCAACAACGGCACGGTCAGCCACACGGTCGGCTGGGACGATCCCAGCGAGAGCTCCGGGCTCAGCATCAGCACCAACAGCGGCTCGATCACTTATTCCGGCAACGGCAGTGCCACCACCAACGGCACGGCGAACGCGACCGGAAACTTCACCGCCTCCACCGCGCTCGTGATCTACGCATCGGGCCTCGGCAACAATGTCACCATCGGATCGCAGGCGACCCCGATCACCGGCGCGACGTTCAGCGGCGAAGCGGGCGCTCAGCTGGTGGCGGAGAGCGGCCGCCTCGATGCATATTTCTCGGGCGGGACGATCACCGCGACGCGCCAGCAGAACGCCTTCGGCGCGCTCACCATCCAGGCCGCCGACAACATCAATCTGAACATGACCGGCGGAACGGTCGTGAACGGCGGCATCCAGATCTCCCAGACGGCCGGTCCGGGTCACAGCGCGGCGTCGACGGTGACGGTCAACACCGATGCGCGGATAACCAGCACCTATACGGCGGGCGCGGGGCTGCAGGTTTTCAGCCGCGAAGCCGGCGCCGACGTGACGCTGACCAGCGGCGCATCGATCAATGTCGCCAATGTCGGCGTCCTGCTCAATCCCAATACGGGCCAGAGCCGCTTCACGACCGTGGCCGGCACGACGATCAGCCAGACCGGTAGCACGGGCGCGGCCCGGATTGGCCTGTGGTTCAACCCGTTCGGAACCGGCTCGCTGCTGGCCGACCTGTCCGGCAGTATCAATGCGACCGGCACCGGCATCCTGCTGCAGCCGCTGAACGGCAATGCCGTGGTCACGATCCGCGCGGGCGGGAGCGTCAACGGCGATCAGACCGGCATTCAGGTTTTCCAGACGGCCGGGGGAACCGGGACGGTCGATATCCGCAACGCCGGCACGCTTTCCGGCGCCGTGGCCGTCGCCGGGACACCGGCCGGAACCGCCTTCCTGCTGACCAACAGCGGCACGATGACGGGGCGCGTCGATGTCAGCGGAGCGTCGGTCGCGGCTTCGCTGCTGACCAATTCGGGGACGTGGAATCTCGGCGCCGGCAATTCGGCCTTCTCCGGCAGCGTCACCAACAGCGGCACGCTCAATATGGCCGACGGCACGATCAACACGCTGACCATCGGCGGCAATCTGGTCATGTCCGCCGGCAGCATCTTCCGGGTGGATATCGGCACCGGCACGAACGACCGGGTCAACGTTACCGGGACCGCGACGCTGGCGGGCGGGGTCGCCGCCTTTTCGTCGAACGCGGTGTTCACCGCAGGCACCTACACCATCCTCAACGCGGCGGGCGGGATCAGCGGGACGTTCAGTCCGCTGACGACCACGCCGGGCGCCAATGCCCAGCTGCAATATGACGCCAACAACGTCTACCTGCAGATCACCGCGGCCCCGACGGAGACCTTCAGCTTCTCGACGCGCGATGCCCTGGTCTTCAACACGCCGACGGTGGTCACCAACCGGACCAGCGTCTTTTCGACGCAGATCATCGGCCGGATCGCCGGCGGTACGCCACTCTATGACCAGACCTTCGCGGCTGCGTTCAGCAGCGCGACCGTCCAGAACGGGGTGCTGGCCGCGCGCGCCGCGATCACAACCGCCGGCGGCCCGGGGGTGATCATCGGCGATCCGGTGCGCATCTCCTCGACGACCACGAGCAACACGACCAGCGCCACGACCTTCTCGCTTGCCGGGGCGGGCGTGCCCACCGTCACCACGGTGACGACCTTCAGGTGCTGTTCGGATTCTATCGTGTTTCCCTATTAACCTTAGCAATACGTTGAGCTT
>JASGKB010000021.1:0-736947 GCA_049840675.1 Pirellulales bacterium | reverse complement strand
TCAGCATCTGAAGGTAGTTGTTGAGCCTCATGAAGAGGCTATCAAGATTATGACAATGGATGAGTTCAGACGGTTGTATCCTACGCTTACCAGTCTCAGCGTGAAGGTTGCCTAACATAAGAACAACGACTCCTGAACCCGGAGCAGAGGACCGGCCAAGATCATTGGTGGATTAGAGATTGTAGTAGATCAAAAGGCCCAGCAACAAAACAGCTCCCACGCAGATGGTAAGCAGAACATTTGTCACCATTCGTCCATATAAGCCCGAACGATCATCCTTAGGGATAGACTTCTCACACTCTAGGCCACTAGCCTTTGATTTCAAATCCAGGCCGACCTTTGGATCAGTCGCAACAGTTGGATGAATGCCTATTATCACTTGCTGTCGATTCTTTGGCTGTAGGATTGGAGACAATGCCGCTATCACTTCCTTAACAGATTGAAATCGATTCTCAGGCTTCGTGGCCATCATTTTGCCAACAACACTATCTAGCCCGGTCGGCAAGTTGTCCTGATAAGCGCTCAAAGGCGGTAATTCATCGTTTAGCTTCGCCAGCATGTTCTGATAGGAGTTGTCTTGAAAAGGAAGGCGACCTGCTAGCAGGGTAAATAAGGTAGCACCTAAACTGTAAATATCGCAACGTGTGTCATACTCTTCGCCAGCCACAAGTTCTGGGGCATTGTAATAGCTGTTGCTTGCGCTGGAATCTGGTTGGTGCAATTGAGTAATGTTCATTATCTGATTGTTGGTGAATCGGGAATGGCCCAGATCAAGTATCTTCACAGTGCCAGAGTTGTCTAGTATGAGGTTGGCCGGGTTAATGTTCCGATGGATGATTCCCTTTTCATGAGCATGCTGTAAGCCATCTGCCGCTTGTCGTATATACTCCACTGCAATTACATAATGCAGTGGTCCAGACTGTTGGATTAAGTGGTTCAATGTCTGGCCTTCCACATATTGCATAATGAGGAACTGCAGGTTGTCTTCTTCATTGAAGTCGTAAACCTTGACGATGTTAGGGTGATTAAACATAGCCGAAATCCGAGCCTCGCGTCTGAAACGCTCTCGCGTTGAAACGCAATGTGATTCGTTAAGTTTTATCACCTTGATGGCGACCCGCCGCTTCATGACAGGATGTTGTGCCAAATAGACCGCATCCTTATTCCTCTCAGAAAGTAGATTTTGAATTACATACCCGGAGAGCATGAATCCGCGATGCTTGCCCAAGAGTAACTGATTGCCCTGGAAGAGAGTTAGATGCCCCTCTTTTACCATTTCCGTGGCAACCATTCGTGCATCGGAAGGCAAGTCATCACGCTCTCTCCAGGCTTGCAACAATTCAGGGCGTAAGAGAGAGCTTTTCTCCACAACGTGAAAAAAGTCCTCTACTTTGGAAATACATGTGTTGAGCATCGTCTCGATCGAAATAAAAGCGGTAAGCAAATCTTGCAGGAGAAAGCCAAACTAAGCTTAGGTCACAATAAAACGAACATCTACCCCTGCACACTTTTCCTTACGATTTGCGGTCGTCGGCGAGGACCGGCCCCATGCCTTTTCATAAACACGATGCGTGAGTATGCGTGATTGGTTTCTTCGCCCTTTGGTCAGCCCTCAGAGCAATAAACGCTATCATTCGATTGTTTGTGATTTAGCAAACGCCTTCGCCGCCGCGTTAAGCCGAATACCTTCTACACTTTGCCGTTGGGTAACAGCTCTCATGGCTAATTGCTCGAAGTTGAATGTCTGTAATTCAGGATAGGCTTCCTTAACTGCTGAGAGTGCCATCCAAAGCAGTCTTTTACCCTCAATGCCAAGTGTTATTCCCTCCATAGCTTCTAAAAGCTTGAGACCCCCATCTTGCTTGGCATCAGTCCATAATTTCACCTGAAGCGCCTTTTCAGTCAGCCAAGCGATCATCTTTCGAGGCGTGCTTGGTGCAACTTGCAGGCTATTCATTATCACTTCTAGTACGACACGATCAGCTTTGATGTCGTTTTCTAGCTTTACTAAGAATCCTTTGAGTTCTCCTTCTGGCGGCAGCTGATGAAGATGTTCAAGAAGTTCCAGAGCTAACACTGATCCTGATAAATGATCGTTCAGATAGGTGGCTAAGCTACTGTTAGTCATGATTGCCTCCTAATTTTCTTTTGGGATGAGCAACGCTCGAGGAAATAAGTGACTAGCTGAAATGTGGCGACTGGAAGAAAGCATCTTGAAGTAGGTTATTAGGCAACAGGTTTCTGTATCGGGTTATTTACCGGACCTTCTGGTCGGCCGGTCATCACTTGGGTCTCTTGAGTACGATCACTCGGCTGCTCACTTGCATGCACTTTCTCTTCATCTTTACGGGTTTTGAAGAGTGAAACGCCAACGATAGTCGAAACTATTAGCCCAATTACAGCTAGTACGAACCATTCAATAGTTGACATGAGTATGACTCCAAGGGTTGAAGGATTACTGTGCAGTAAACATGCCCGAATGCACGAATACTTGAGAATTGCGTATGGAAAAAAGCAAACGGGCGAGCTAAGCTCACCCGTCGCCGTTAACAACAGAAACTCACTTCTCCGCTACTCCTTCACCAGTAACTTTGCCTCAAACTTCCCCCGCTCACTCTTCTTGAACGGCGAAGCCTTCCCCAAATCCTTGATGCTCCGACTGATAGCGGCGTACAAAGTCGCCGCTGGCGTCTTGCCACCAGGACTCGTCCACAACCCCTCTGTAGCCATCACGTCGATGAGTTCCGGGCAGGTCATCGGTACTTTGCGTTCCTGCAAGACCTGAAGCGCCGCCTTAATCATGCTCAGCTTCTTGGGCTGGAGATCGGCTTTGACCTTGAGCTTGCGGGACTTCTTTGGGGTGGGTTCCTCAATTGTGGCAGCCGTCTCGACAGGCGGTAACTCGGTTGCTGCTGACTCTGGATCATGCGTCGTTGCCACCTCGCCCGTTGTGGTTGGCTCCAGCTCTGCAGCCTCGGGAGTTGTTGCCACGTCGGGCGTCTCGGTGGGTTCTGGTGGAAGAGTAGGGGGCTCGTCAACCAAACCAGGCTCGACAACCTCCGGCACTTCCGCCACCGGCTCAACTTTCACCTTCTTCCCCGTCTTCGCCTGCCACTTAGACTTCTTCTCGGCCTTGACCTTCTTGGCCGGCAGCTTCAACTCTCCGCCACCAACCTTCAGCTTCTTGTTTGCCATGTCTCTGTCTCCAGGTGCGTGCGGCATCGATGTGATGCGGCTTACGCAGGATGACAGTTACAGGGATGTGGGGAGTAAGGGAGGAGGGAATCGGCAGGAATAAGGGAATTTGGTCGTCCTTAGAAAGTGACATTACAAGTCTAAATCTGAGGAGTAAGATGAGTGCATGAGCGATAACGTGATAAGGTCGGGCATGGTTCGCTAGGAGCTATTCAGGTGAGCGTAGCATGGGACAATCAGAAAAAAAAGTGAACCCCCGTCGGACGAATGACAAACAAATATCGCTTATGTTGTCGAGGCGAGTATTGGGCACACTGTTTAGAGCGGGTGCACCAACAAATGGGCAGGGGTGTTCGGATTAGCCATCCAGCCCTTGCCGCCAAGGAGTGTCCCCGTGGCCATATCGAAGAAGATCGCCGTCTTGCTCGTGTATGCGTCCGATGGCATTCCCGCCCCGAACCGACCCGACCCCGCTTTCTACACCGACTTATTCCTAAACGACTCCGAGAGCCTGAACCGATACTGGATCGACGCTTCCGACGGGGCGGTGGACTTGGCTGGCACACAGGTGTTTGGCTGGCGGAGCCATGGGCTGAAACAAGCCAACTTCGTGGCGCTGGACCGCCTAGCCAAAATTAAGCAGGCTGTCGCCGCGTTCACCACTAACGCTGACGAGCAACACCGAATCGACCTGTCCGGATTCGACAGCGTGGCCGTGTTCGGCGACCCGGCCAACGACCTCGGCTCAAACGGAGTAAAGTTGTTCAACCTGCCGACCGGCGACAAGTGGCTCGGTACCTCGATCTTCGACATTCGGCCGAACCACGCGGGCGTCTGCCACGAGGTCGGCCACGGTTTCGGGTTCGACCACTCCTTCGACGACAGTCCGACTGCAATCGACCCGGCCGACGACGCCCGTCCGGGGGCCTATGGCGACAATTGGGACGTGATGAGCTATAGCCTCTGCGCGATGTACGCCCACCCACGGTTCGGCAATGCTGGCCCGACCATCAACGCGACGATGCGGCGAATCGCCGGCTGGCTCAAGCCGGGTCGAGTCATCGACGGTCGGGCCGCCCGACTCGGCCGCTGTACTGTGTACGACACCAACGACCCTAACCCGGATCACCCGCATGTCGTGACGGTGGACGAGTATGACTTCGAGTTCCGGGCCAGGCCGTGGCTGGAACCGTGCCACCGGTACGGGTGTCCAGGTTCGAACGACCGTGGAAAATGGCGGCACACACTCGATGCGGCATAAGGTGAACGCCGGCTTCGGCCCGGCTATTTACACGATGAATGTCGGCGACACCTTCAGCGTCGGCAACAAGCTCGACATCTTCGAGCGGTATTTCACCGTGACCTTAGACTCGATCGATTCGGTGGCCGGCAGTGCGACGTTGTTGGTCAATTATAGGGTGCCGCGTCAACCGCCGGTCGTCGGGCCGGGGATTCTCATCGGCGGGGTGACGTCGGACGGCGGCGGCTACGTCATCATCAACGGGCACCTCATCAAAATCCCGCCGCGGGGGCCGCGGGAGGCTATCCTGCGGAACCTAGTCGCTCTCGAGGTGGCCGAGTTCGCCGACGAAAACGCCCGCAGTATGTTCACCAGTGAGGTGCTGGCCGACTTGGCCAAGAACGTGGAGAAGTTAAGAGGCGAATTGACTTAGTGGCAGGAACCAGATAAACACGAACCATGACAAGACCGGTAATAATAGGTGTGATCATGCTCACCCCCTTCCTCCTGATCTTCGCCTTCGCCCTCAACTGCGAGCCAATCAGCTGTGTGAGTGGCTGGGCGGGATCGTTGGTGGGTTGATCGGGCTGTTCCTTGCGTTGCTCGTGGCGGGGCTGTTGCCGTTCAGCGTGACAAATGCCATACTCCCAGGCGTAGCCATCAAAGAACAGGTTGAAAGAGCCCTTGTGATTTCTGCGATGTGATTGCAATTGTCCTTATCAGTCTGTTACTGTGTAACATTTATACTAAACCTTCGAGTTTGCCACGAAATGTCTGTAGTACTCTTTCGACCGTTCGAGTTGACCTATGACACTCTCCAGCAATGGTCGCTAGGTCATAACCTTCAAGCCGCATATGTATGATCTTTTGCTGAGCCTCGGGCAGATGGTCTATTTCTTCCTCAAGCATGAGTTTAAGAAAAGTAACTGCAGCATCTTGATGACCAGCGAACTGATCCCAGTCGAAATCGCCCCGGTTGGTCCGGGTGATAGATCGTTTCTTGGCTCGAAGCTCACGCTCTCTATTGCGTATCTTGTTCAACGCTAGGACTAAAAGAAGCCCCCACATCTCCGTCTGCTCGGGTAGGACATAGCCTTTTGTCTGAATGCTTTGAAACAAGAGCCGGAATACTGACTGTGCAATATCCTCCACCTCCATTCTCGATAAAAGTGCCGACGACGTTTGTGAAACAATCAGGCCATGGAGACGTCTAGAATAGCGTCTAACTAACGCTGTAGCAGCAGCTTCTTGACCTGAAGACCACAGCTTCAGCAGTTCAGTATCTGACATTTTGTCGTATAGATCATCCAAAATAATCAGTCCTAGTTGATTTCGTAGAACCCTATAGTCAGTATACATGAGAGCAGTGTTAAGCATGATCTAACCGGCTGGAGAACACTGGGCTCCCCTGAGTCACTAAGCCTTACGGTTCCCACTTTTGAATCTGCCAAGTCGGAGCTGGCGAATACACGAAAAATGTACCCAAGTTAATCAGCGATTAGATCTAATAATGAACCGCATTCGACCCACTAATGCCATCCCCACCAACTCCATACTCGACAGAGAGGAAGCCCAGGCAGAACTTTCCCAACGTGGCTGGAGCGTTGGTCACGTTGTTATCGATGGCATTCATCAGGTTGGCGGGTATAAGCAAGATGCCCGGATCATTGCCGAGGCCCCCAACGAGACGGCAGCATGGCTTTTAGCGTGCGACAAAGCCAATGAGCAGGAGCGAATATGGAAGGATAGAAATTAGTATGGCCACCACGGACCACCACCAAACAGAGCAGACGATTCGGGCAGAGGGCAGTTCATGCTAACCAGCCTAAGAGACGGCATTGGGCCAGATGAGACTGGTTGAGGCGGTGAAGACCACGAGGATTTGAACGTCCTTGAACTAATGAGATCCAGTGTAGATCGGAATCTGGCAAATGCAAATTATCATTGTCGATTCAACTCAGAACACTATCCTTTCAACCTCGCCCCACGAGGTCTCGCCCCTGGAAGTTGCACAGCCATGTTGAATGCAATTAAGAGGTTTCTCAGGAACGAAGATGGCCCCACTGCTGTTGAATATGCAGTGATGCTCGCCCTGATCATTGTTCTTTGCATCGTTGTTATCAGGCAGGTAGGCACGAGTGCCTCGTCTACCTTCAGCACCGCTGATTCAGCCATCTCATAAGCCGACTAGTTATCTTTCTGAATTGCGTTCGCTGACGCAATGCAAGCAAACTACAGAGATGGCGTAACGGTGCGCTATCTGTGATGGATTCGGTCGCTTGTTCACCGAAGCAATATAAAACGAGACGAAAAATGGTGTCAATTCCTTCACCTGAGTCCTCCGGTGAAATCATCCTGGACTGGTTGCACGAAGAGGGTTGGACAGTGGTTCATTCTCAAAGAAATGATGAATGGATCATTGAAGCAACAAAGGGCGATCGTAGAGTTGAATCGTCGGGCACCACATTAGAAGAAGCGTGGTTTCGCGCAATTAAGCAGGGGAGTCAGTAACTCTTCAATAATGAGGAGCTATCATGGACGGCCTTGCTGACGTTGATCGTCAAATCATTCGAGAAATCATCACCGGCTACTTTGAGCTTTTTGATAACAAGGCATGCACTCGTGATTCCATTTATCACGAGGTGATGATCGATCCAGACATGCCAAAAGTTGCAGATAAAATTTCACACGTTATACGAGTCTTTGACAAGCTGGTCGCTACGGGCCGCATTGTGTCAGCAGGCGGCGAAGGTAAATCTGAAAGGTTCAGGATCAAACAATAAACACCACAAGCCCGACCCTTGCGAGCCGAGCTTGTGAAGTTGTCCACAGCACCAGGAACTAACACAGTTCGAGGATCGAGAGCAGAGTATCATGTGGCTGAGGCGATGGTCAAGGAAAAACCGTCCGAGATTGCTGTGGTTATCTGCGTGCAATCTTCTGTTCTAATGCCAACTTCCCCAACCGTCGTCGCCTGATCCAATATCCGGCAACTCCCACCATGCCAAAGCCCATGAGAGCAACCGTTGTGGGTTCGGGAACGGTCAGGGCAATGATTGGGGCACCAGTTGCAGTAGCAGGCCCCACCGAAGGGTTGTATGATGTACTGAAACGTTGGGCGTACACAGCTCCAGGGGTTCCAAAGCCATACAGAGACTCTGTTGTAACATCAAGTGATACGAAGCCGGTGCCTGTGGAATGGCTGATGAAAACCATCAAGTCGCCACCCTGATATACATAACCTGTGTTGAATTGAATGGGAGTTCCGAAAGGGCTGGGCCCGTTTGCTCCGCCAGCAATGTAGGAATTTGCGGCTATAGTTAATGGCCCTGAACGAACCATAACCGGATTCTGTAAATAAATGGACCCTATGCCGTTTGTTGTACCGAATGATGTTAATGTTAGCCCTGCGGCGGGCTGAGCGAGCATGACATCATAGTTTGTCCAACTTTGACTCACGTTCTGCGCTGGGCCATTAAGGTCCTTTCGGAACTGCAAACCATTAATCACCGAGCCAACCTGGAACGAGGTGAGTTGGCTGGCCGAAATCATTATTAGATTCGTATATGCAGAGCTAGCAAGTGGCCCAGTGCTACTAGACGTTTGCATGTTACCCTCCACATTTGCGAGAGCATTGGGAACGACCGCTTGTGAAAAAGCAGCGACTGTCCTGCCTAGCAAGGCGACGATGGTAAACGTAAACACTAATCGACTCATGAGATGGTTCCTTAGAGGGTGTACTATCTCATGCGTAAAACGGGCAACAACGGCCTCATGACTTTGGAAGATTCTGAGTCGAACGGCTAAATCACCTCCCCCACCAACCAAGGCATCACCCGGCTCTTGGTCATGATCTGGTAGTAATCGGTCGAGGGCACCATCACCATGTAGCCCATGGCTATCCCCTGGTCATCTTGAACACAAATCCCATGAATGCCCTCGATGACACTGATCCAGACCTTTCTATCTAGCAGGGCCTGAGCCTGGATTAGCACGTCAACGGGGTGGTGGCGTCGCCACATAGGCTTGCGTAAGTCCGAGGCAAGCACAATGCCACCCCAGCGAATCAGGCGGAAGTCTTCGGCATAGTTAACGGGTAGTAGGTGAGGGGTTGGCCCTTCTTGGTAGCTGAAGAGGACTTCCTTCTCGTCATATTCGGCACGTTGCCAGAGTCTTGACTCGATGGCGGGGTGGCCGTGGTAACGGGTGGGGAGTTCACGGATTGAGAGAGAGATGGCGTCCATATGCTCAATGTAATGCTTGTACACGTAAACATGGCAAGAGGATCATCCCTGTTTCTGGTGCGTAGCCTGTCATTTCATTGGTTCAATATTTGGAAGCCTCCATGCTTTTTCAGCTAACGACTTGTCCGGCCCATAGAGCCTGAAAAGCACCTCGAACTTGCCGTTCTTATCCGTTGGAACCCAGTTCGATTCCTTCCCAGGCGGCGAGTTCGGACCAAAGTACAAGTCAACCGATCCGTCGGCGTTCTTTTGCATCGTAGAGTAGTTGGAGGAGCAACTGGCGCGGTTCATGTTTTTGATCAAAGCGTGGGTGTCTCGATCATAAAGTGTCGCTGACCAATACTGCTTGGTAGGGGCATTGGCGGGCACTACGAGGCGATAGGTTCGACTGCCATCCAATGACTGGCCTTCCTTATCCTTTCCTGTCATCAAGTAGAATTGGGCAGTGCCCAGCCTCTTGATACCGACGTAACCGATGCTGTAAGTCAATGCACGAGCATCAACCGGGTATTGATCTAGACTGGCATATCCTGAGGAAGTCTCTTGAACTGCTTCTGGGAACGCAGGTATCCCCCAAATCGAGTCAGAGTAAAAGGGCGGGAAGCCTACTTCGAGCTTTTCATTGAGGATGGCATGTGCTTCTGCTGCAGCGGCATTCATGATCTCAACCGTTTTCGTGTTTGGCTGAAACGGTTTTCCTTTTTCAATTCCAATAGTTTTGAGGGAATCGATCATGGCCTTGTCGCGTATCAGCCAAGGTTCGCTTTGAATGATTCGATTCAGCGATTGAAAGAAACGTAGATCGTATGGAATGGTAGAGTCAAACAGTTCATCTTTTGCATCTGTGAAAATGGTCTCTGCTGGTTTGTCAGCTTTGCTTAGGGGGTAGATTTTGAGGCGTTTCCCGTATTCGACAGACTTGGCAACGTCGGCATCAGCATGGCTTGCCAGGTTAGATCGCAGCAATGCGTAACCACCAAATGTGTCAGACTGCAAGACGATAAAGCCTTCGGGGGTTTTCCCCTTGTAACCTGGTGGCAGTATCAGATACCTGCCGCCCTTTCCTTTGTCGGCGCCATTCGGGCCTGCATCCTCTAAGGGCATCTGCCAAATGTTGTCGATGTTGGCAGCGAATGATCCGCCCTCAGCAGGAGGAACATCAATCACCACTGGACCTTCTTTAGTATTGAAGAAGATCATGAAGTAGATTGCATCTGGATTGGGGGTAAGAGTTTGATTTTTCCAGTCCACCGGCTTCGACCAGTACACAACCTGGTTTACTCCGCCTTTTGCTTTGAGAGCTTGCTGGAGCATCAGCTCATAGTTCACAGCAGGCATCGCCCAGATAACAGCTTCAACCGCTCTGCGATGAATAGACCTCTCGGCTAACTGGGAAGCACTCAATGGTTGTACAGGCTTACTGTCCTGGGCGTTTGAAACTGGCAAAGTTACACCAAGCAACAATATGATTGATCGCAATGCCATGACTTCTTCTCCGATGGACCAGCCTACCTGACCATGACCAAAAGTAGCTCAGGAGAGAATGATACTCAAGTTGAAAGCAGCATTACTTCGAGACGGCTGTAGGGCACATGGCTGCTCTTGTGCCCTGCAGTTAAGTAAAACAACTGTCATGAGACCACGCCTCAGCGTATCGCAGGCCCTCAAGCTCGCCCTGGTCCTCCTCTTCTGCGGGGCCTTGGCCTGGTCACTACGTCATCGCCCCGGGTCGAGAATCGATCCAGAGCATGCCGAGCGGATAAAGATTGGAATGACTTTGCATGAAGTGGCAGATATTTTTGGCGATCCGCCCGGAGACTACTTCACTCTGTGCACCAGGTAGCTGGTTAGAACTTGTACTGCACCTGGGTTTGAATACCCAACCCCTCGTTATTTGACAATACTGTGTAAGCCGTTTTTTTGTAGGTGAGTTCACAACCGAGACGAAAGTTTTTGGAGACATCCCAGACTAGGTTTGCGAAGTATGTGTCATTACGGACTGGCTGCCCCGGGGCGAGATTGCTATCAAGCGGATCATCAATACCGTACCCAAGGTGCACGTGAAGTATGTCAGGACAGATATAGTAGAAAACCTCAGCCCAGCCGCCCGAAGCATGGACACCTCCATGTGTGACGGCGTTGACGTTCTGAAGAATACCCCCCGTATAAGTTCCAAGAGTCTGACCTGTAAAGACTTCAGCCATGAACCCAAAGCGTGAAGTGATTGACCAGCGAAGATCGGAACCGAGCCCCCACACATCGGCAATTACACGAGAGCCACCAATCTGGTCTGTTGTACGAATCTGGCCAACCAATCCAGAGACCCCGACTTCAAAAGGTCGCTTTGCCAATGGCCCTTCGCCTTGCATTGAACCAAGAGCAAGGGAGATGCGGGATTCGACATTCGGCCACCCGTTGTCTTCACTGAGCACGAGTTCATTGTTTACCGTTGTGGAGATGGGCTCGCTTAGAGCGATGGTGAATGTGACCTGAGTATCATCGGCTGGGTAGAGGTAACGCTCTATCCGCAATTGACCAGGGAAACCTGCTCCAGTATTACCGGAGCCGCCTAGGAAGCTAAACGCCAGCGTGTTTGGATTCAATGGGTTGAAAACGTCAAACTGCAAGCCTGCCGCGAAACGCCAGTCGTCATTCTTGAGTTGGACATAGGCTTCAATCGGAAGAATGCCATATCGATCCACAATCAGGGCATCGTTGAAGAGGCAAACAGCAAGTAGGGCGCTGGAATTGAAATCACCAATCTTGGGGCCGGACACCATAGCAAACAGTGTTGTTTGCCGAGCGTTCGCATCGAAAGTGTCCTGGTTGAAACCAAATGGGGAGGCAGGCTCCAGGAAGAAAGGAATTCCGGGAGCGACAGGTCGAGCTCGGTTATAGAAAAAGTCGGCTGTAAGAGAGCCGCCCAGAACGAACTTGAAGTTCTTGTCACCAGTCACCACTGTGAGATTTTCACCGAGTGCTTCAACCTTTTTTGCCAATTCCTCAATCGTTGGTGTTGATTTGGCGGAGTCGGCTGCTGAGGATGTTTGCTGACTCGCTGTGGTACTAAGTATTGCTTGGCTACTCCCAGAGGCTTGTAATGGGTCACTTTCCGGAACAAAAGAAGGGGTTTGCCCTCGTGCCATAGACCCAAGTGATAGGACTGAAAATAGTAATGTAATTAATCTCATTTCCCGGCCCCCATATGCCTGCCGAGTTAGTTTATCTTTAACCTTATCGCCGATTTCCGTCCAAGTTCTTCACAAGATTTGTCGATTAGTCGGGCTGAGGCAAATTCAGTCCAAACCAAACCGTTAAGAAAAGTCGTCTACAGCACAAGAGCTCCACTGCCGGGTGGGCTGAGACACGAAGACGCAAGGATATGAAAACAGATGACATCATTTCATGCTTGACAGCACAAGCATCAAGAGGGAATATCTAGGAATCAATTCCTTGGGGTTCCATCCCATGCGATACACACTCGATGTAATCGTTGAAGAAGTTGTGAGTCAGTTGCGACATGATGGCTGGATGCTGAACGAACTGGCCATCAATTCACATTGGGAAGTGAAGGGTAAGAAAGACGCTTTTGTCATCGAGGCTGTAGGCGTATCCAGATATAGCAGCTTGGATCGCTGCTATTCAACAGGCAGAGTCATTGCAGATGTGCTTGGGACGATGAAGTAACGCATGGATGGCACGACATTAGCACCTACCCAATACCGGGGAGGAGGCGTTGTCATGCACTTCAACACTAAAGACCTAATTAAGATTCTACAGTGTGATTTATTGGGACTGCCAGCCCGATACAAACTACATCGGCTGGTAAGGCTTTACCGAACTCACCTAAGAACCCAAAATGTGTTCGATGAGACCCAACTACGCAATGTGCATGCAATTTTTGAGAAGCATGTTGCCTGCAACCCCGATGAGAACAAGATTGAATTAAAGCAGCAACTGTTTCGTTTGGTGGATGAGGTGGAAAACCATTCCAATCAAATGGCCATCAAATAAGAATCCTTCAACACTTCCGCCACCAACCGAGTCATCACCCGACTCTTAGTCATGATCTGATAGAAATCGGTCGATGGCAACATCACCCTGTAAGTGGAATTGGGTTGCTTCATGGTTGCTCACTTGGCTGGTTGTAAAGCTGCCGGCAGATTGTGCTTCTTCTCGTTCAACAATTTCACTGCATACCCGACAGCTAATGCCGCCAGCAAGCCTACTAGAATCATTAAAAGAATAAGCAGTCTTCTCTTTTCAGCAAAATGCAATGGTGTCAACGCCCCGCCGCAATACGGACAAGACGCTCCAGAGTTGGGAACGTGCAATCTAACGTCACAATTAGGACAGCGGAGGATGAGCATGGGTGCCTGGTTGCTGTGCATATTGCATGCCCGCAGTGAATTGGAATGGTGGGAGTAGATTCCCACTGACCACGGTACGCCATCTGCCTCTTAGTTGATGAGGGAGGTAAAGTCATGCAAACCAAACCGTTAGAAAAAGTCGGCTACTTTGAACTTGGGGAGTCAGGAGTTTTCTATTGGCTCCTGCTACTAGCCCTCATGCTGCTGGCCACAGCACTGATGTATTGGAGCGTTTAATACAAGGAGGCTCCTGTCATGATCCATTCAGCACGTTACGTCAAACCTAATGCCACTGCCAAAATCATCGAACGAGCACTCTGGGTGATAATCATCGGCGGCACTTTGCTCGCCATTGGCATCATGCTCATGAGGGAGTATGGGCCAACGAGTTAGTGTCGTCGAATCACTTCACCGCTTGTGTAGCTGTCGGCTTAGGTTCCATCACCCGTGCCATAACGAAATAGCTCACTGCTGCTGCAATCAAAGCCAGTGCCAACCCCAGCATGAGCAACGTCTTCTGTCTGTCGCCGGGCCTCGGCAACTCAGATTGTGGCGGATAGTCAATCACCATCTTCCCGCAGCGTGGACAGGCAAACGGCATTCCCTCATTATCGCCCTCAACCCAGCCACAGACTGGGCATGGGATAGTAGGGTCAGGAGGTTGGAGTTTGTCGATGGTCATAGTTGCTTCTTCCCAGTTTGATAGAACTTTAGCCTCACTTTGCTGTCAGTTCAATCCAATCACGTCTTTGTACGTCCCATGAAGTTGTTAAGGCTACTCCCTGCAAGTGCCTGAGCTTAATCGGATCATGCCCCTTCGTCGTCTTAGGCAAGAACAATATCTCCTCCTGTATCTCTGGGGCCAAGAGTAAGAGATTCATTATCTGAGTAATCCGTGCCCGTGATACCTGCCCCAGCCTGGCTAACTCTGCATAGTCCCTGATCACGCCCGTTGCCACCAGCCGTTCCAGATGATGCGCCAACGCCATCAGCCGGGAGATTCGTGGTATCCGGCCTTCCGGCAGAGCAGGGGGCGGCTTGCGAGTAGTGATCACCCGCTGCCCCTTCTTGCGTGTCTCAAACGACACGTTCCACGTTTTTGCAATCATGCCGCATTCTCCACAAGTGTTTCAGTCAGTAGCGATTCCAGGCCGCTGGGATGGAAGTGAATGGTCACCTGCCCGGCCCGGCCATCGTAATCGATGCGTTCGATTAAGAGGTTGAGGAGCTTCTGCTTCTCGACGATGGTCATCACCTTCCAGAGTTCATCGAACCGTGCCAGCAGGGTGGCTACCTTCTCCGGTGGGATGGCCCAGTCTTTCAATCGGGCCAACTCGTCCCGTATCTGGGCCAGTCGTGGCGTCTCCAGGGCGATACGGTCTTGTACTTCGCCGAGGCGTTTGGCCACCAGACTGCCAGTTTCCCCGGTCTTGATCTGTCCAACGAGATTCTTCGATTCGGTGTGCCAGCGTTTCAATTCCCGGTCTAGCAGCCTTTCTTCAGCCATAAGATCATCACGATGCTCAGCATGATGCTGGTTGAGTATCTGCATCACCTCGTTCTGGAGTTCGGGGTCGCTACCGATGCTGCTGATACGCTCGACCACGAACTGTTCCATCTGCCCGGCGGGTATTGATTTAGATGGGCATTTGTCCCAGCCATTCTTCTGAGCATGAACACAGGTGTAATAGCGGTACTTTACCTTCCCGTTCTTGCAGGAGTACGATGGCGTCATGGTCGAGTTACAGGGGACACACCGAATCAGCCCCTTCAGGATGGAACCATGGCGATTCTTGACCTCGTTGCCGCTACTCTGGGCATTACGTTCCAGTTGCTTCTGCACCCGCTGCCATAGAACGTCGTCGATGATGGCTTCATGTTCGCCGGGGTAGCAATTGTCTTTGTGTCGAACCTGGCCGGCGTAGAGTGGGTTGGTGAGGAGGTACCAAAGATTCGTGCGATTGAACTCGGCACCTCCCTTGTTGACTCCCTTACGACTGGTGTACTGCTTGTTTCGCCAGCCACGGTGTTGTAGTTCCCGAACAACGGGGAGCAGTGTGCCATGGTCGGCATAGAGCCTGAATATGGCCCGCACACGTGGCGCTTCGTCGTGGTTGATGATGAGCTTGTTGGTAACCGGGTCGGCATCGTAGCCGAGGATAGGGCGTCCACCGCACCATATGCCCTTGCGACGGGTGGCAGCAATCTTGTCCCTCGTGCGCTCGCTAATAATTTCACGTTCAAACTGGGCGAAGCTGAGCAGGATGTTGAGTGTGAGTCGCCCCATACTATGGGTGGTGTTGAACTGTTGCGTCACGCTGACAAACGAGATGCCTTTGCGGTCGAAGATTTCCATCATGCGGGCAAAGTCGAGCAGACTACGTGAGAGACGGTCAACTTTGTAAACGATCACACAATCGACCTGGCCAGCTTCAATGTCGGCCAGCAGTTGTGTAAGGGCAGGGCGGTCCATGTTGCCGCCGGTGAAGCCACCATCGTCGTATTTTCCGGGCAAGCAAATCCAGCCTTCGTGGGCCTGGCTTTTGATGAAGGCTTCGGCTGAATCCCGCTGTGCATCCAGGGAGTTAAACTCTTGTTCGAGTCCCTCTTCGGTACTCTTCCTCGTATATATGGCGCACCGGATGCGTTTGGGTGGCTTGTTCATGACTTGCCTCCCTTCAACCCGAAGAAGGCGAACCCGTTGAGATGGCTGCCGGTGATGGCTTTAGCGACGGCGGTGAGCGTGGGATACGTCTGGCCGTTCCAGATGAAGCCGTCGGCCAGGACTTCGACGTGATGCTCGGTGCCCTTGTAGTGCCGGGTGATGATGGCCCCGGGTGCCGGCAACCGCTGGTCACGGTCGGTTGTTGTTGGCACCGTGGCGTACGACGTTGGTGGTGTGACGCGAAGGTCTTCTTCCCGTGCTAGTTCCTTGGCCCGCGCCAGGGCCCGTTCACTGAGGCCGCCCATCGCTTGTGCCTGTAATCGCCAGGCCAGGCGTTTGGTCAGCCAGTCGCGGTTGTTGGCCCGCGTCGGCTCGCCAAAGACCTCGCTGTACATCGTCCGCAGGTCATTGACCCGCAGATGTGGCAGTGCCTGTAGCTTCTGTTGCAGATCCATCAATCGTCTCCTTGTTCTCCAGCTTTGTTAACCGTCTTGGAGACACTGAGCACTTCTTTTGACAGGACATCAAGGCAATCCTGGGCAGGAGGAGCGAGATTCTGCGGGCGCTGAAAGGCCTGAAGTTGGCGGTAGATAACATGGGCCAGCAGCTGAGCGATGTCGTGCCGGTTCAGGGGTTTGGTGTCGGGTGTCATGGGCTTCCGTTCCGGTAATGACAAGGATTGAAAGATTCTTCAGTTCTCACTGGTTTTCCATTACATGTCATCGTGTAAACTTCCATGATTCGCTGGCTTAGAGGACAAGGTGTTGGCTCGTTCCGTATCTTCGCTGCGTGCTGTTCATGGGAAAGCTGTGTCGTGAGGGTTGAATTGTCGGTGGATACGGTGCAGGAGTTACTTGGACTTCACCCGCACAAAGGTAAACGATTACTAGGTACTAAATAGACAGTGTTGGATATGCAATCGTTTACTTCGCTTCTCAAGAGAGGTCGAGGCAACATGTGAAGAAGGGCTAAGGCTGGGAGCAGGTTCAAGAATCCTTGTTTGAGTGAGTTCATGGAAAAATGCCTCTGCTTCACCGTCGCTCATGGACAATGGCAATTGAAACTTGGTAAATCCCCAAACCACTCGATTGAGACCTCTTAAATGGGAAAGATCAATTTTGGAGGCATCTATATCTTGCACAAGGCCTTGTCGATCTTTGATTTTCTTGATGAGCACTTTCAAGGAGTCTTTAGCATTGCCGAAAAGTCGATATTTCCCGGATGATATGCTGCGTTTTGCCATGCCCAGCAACTCACAATAGCTGATAGGACATTGCCGCTTGGGCTTTTTGCGTTTGCCGCCTTTACTACTAGGCAGTCGATCCAGACTGATTTCTTGTCCATATTGACTGAGTAATGCAAAAAACTGTTGCTCAAATTGTTGGGTGGTAATGGCAGTGGCTTGAATTACTGTTCCTTGCGAAGGCCCTCGCTGGCAGTGCCACTGCAAATCGCTTGGATTGACTTCTACCCCTTCCTCAATGAACAGATAGTAATCAAAAGTATCATCGAAAGCGTCTGAAAACAAGCTGACATGGAGTCCGCCGTATTTCTTCTTAAGCTTACTTAGGAACCCACTAAAGTTTGCCTTAGTGTTGTTCCACAAAGGCTGGCCGTTTTTATGACCTGATTGATACTCTTGAAAAGGTATCCCCGGAAAGTGGTAAATGGCTCCAACTCGAAAGTCTGTGCTTCGTAAATCAGAAGGATGGCGTGAACAAGGAATGTGAATGATTCCTTGATGCAAATCGCTGCCCCAAAATTGATAATGACATCGATGGTCAAATTCGTGTCGGTATCCGCAAGCAACACAATCCCAGCCGTGACAGCAAGTGCACATGACGGCACCTTCACGATGATTGTCTTTTTTTACTAGAAGACGCCGACCACTTTTGGGGCAATGATCTGAAGTGCTATAAGGGCGTCCTACACCTATATTGATTCCGCACTTAGCACAGGCGTAATCAGACCCACCTCGCCGACAATCATTACAGGCTCCAAATCTGCCGCCATGAGTAGCAAGCGAAAGTAACCATTCCAATCGCGATTGACAAGAGGCAGGACAATAAACCTCTTTATTGCGAGTGGAAACTGCAGAGCGGAAAAGATCTAATAAGTGATCTTCACCACCAGGCTGTAGCAGCAAGTCATCGATGCCGATCTTGTTAGAAGGGTCGAGCTGATTGCTGGGAATAAAAGAATATTTCACTTCTTCGCATCCGCGCTGGTACATGCGCTGCGTCAAATCTACCAGTGCATCCTTAACTTTGTCATTAGTGGCTAAATCGCTGTCATAAATGATGACTGGCCGCATCCGTTTCCAGTCGATCTGGTACATGAAGCTGGCACATTCCCCTCGATCATCTGGATGCACCGAATCAAAGCCGTGCTTCAAAGCTTCCCTATACTTCATCTGATCCCATTCATCTTTTCTGCGATGTCCCCAGACCCCGACCGCGCCCAGCGTGGGAATTCCTGCATGATACCAGGCGGAACAGGCTTTCTTTTCTCCTTCCGTCCAAATACATGACAGCACATCATCGTCTTTTTGTTGACGAGGCAATCTTCCAAACGTTCTTTGGGGGACACGAGGTGCTGACTTGGGATAAAAGGGATAATTCATGCCACCCTTATGTGACAGATACTTCTGAGACTTAGGCTTCTTGCCAGCTGATATTCGCTTGCGATTTTCAGGCGTGTATTTCCAGACGATGGGCTTAGTTGGTCGCAATCTGACCAGTTGAATGGTATCGATGTCGTCTTCGAAGATGCCCCAAAAGACATACAGGCACCATGGTCCGTGCTCACGGATGGTACGACGAGACGCCTTTGTATCCTTCCAGCCGGCAGCGAGCAGGATGATTCTCTCATCGGTACATGGAATAAAACAATGATCCTCATCGACAGAGGCCGCAATTTCAGGATCGCTGATGTCGATCTTGGATTTCTTGAGATCTTTGACAATACTGGGATGATTGCTCAGGGCAGCCACCAGGGATCTGCCTGCATTACAGTAGCTTCGGATGTACTTTGCCACATCAAGGTGGCATCCATCAGTGAACGTGCGCCGTGCATCAATCAACTTACACATGTCTTTTCTCCGGTTTGCATGCAGTCAGGTCCAGTGGGCGTCCTACTGCACGGCAAGTAATAGTGTGATAAATGGAAGGGTTTTGAGTTCGCCAGCCTAGATCAAAGGCCGCTTAATCTTCACCATCTGCGGTAGTCCCGCACGAACTTCCATCTCGTCGATCACGCCATCTTGGATTGCATCAAAATGATGGAACAGCTCGACATGTGCTTGCTTCAGCGTGAAGTTGCGGAGATGGATTTCCACGCGGGGGTCGTTGTTACCTCCCATTTTGAGGTCCTGCACTACCAGGGGTGGAGGATTCAAGACGGGTTCGCCTTGTTCCAGTCGCAATTGCTGGAATCTGCCGAAGTTGAGTTTTTGCATCAGTTCCAGGAGTTTTTGCCGGGGAACCGATAGCTGGCTTTTGGTGATCATCTTGCACTCCTATTCTGGTTGCCTGAGCAGCTGCGCCTCTCTGGGCAGCGGTTTCATTCTCTATTCCAGGGTAACCGCGGTATCACGACGCTGAAGTTTGTTTGCGCAGACCTTGAGCGCATTTCTTGCATTCAAGGAGGCTTCCTGTGTGGCGGCGATTGTACAGTTGCCCACACTACGCTGGTCAACGGCGGGAGAGGATATGGCTTGCTGGCCGACGGGCGCAGTGGCCCAATCGCTGCGAAGGGGTGAAGAAAAGGCACCTACCAATTAAATGGGTAAGCTTTGGGTAGAGGAAGAAGAGCCTGGAACGCCAGGAACTTTGGTGCACAGGAGACCTGACAGTGACATCTGGACTTTAACTGCTTTTTCTAGGCGTTGATGATTGGCATCAAGCCCATTTGGAAAGCAGACAAATCAGCAGATTCCAGTTCAGCCTCCGCAAGCCACGAGAACTTCGCGCAGCTGTAATGACGATCCATGTCACTTCGGAGAGCTCGCATTGCGCGAGCGGTTAGATTTCCTATTGGTTTTATAACCAGGGTGCTCGGAAGTTGGATAGTGTACAGGTTCAAGAAACTGACAATTTTATGCATTTCATTTCAGCACGCATCTTTCACGCATCGTTGGGGGGCAAGGACGTGTGGTCAGTGGTACAATAATGCGGAACAAATTAGTCGTCGCATCTTTGCCAGCCCAGCTGGAACGGTACGAGGCAAATCCAGGACTATCCCAAGTCCGCTGCCTTAAGGTGCCGACATGCAGATCGACCTACGTTCGATAGATTCCATCGTACCCTATCCCAACAATCCCCGTCAGAACGATGCCGGCGTGGATGCTGTTGCCGATTCACTCCGAGAGTTCGGCTGGCGGCAGCCTATAGTGGTCGACGAAGCTGGCGTGATCGTAGTGGGCCACACCCGGTACAAGGCCGCGCAAAAGCTGGGTATGTCAGAGGTGCCGGTGCATGTAGCAACGGGCCTCTCGCCTTCACAACTGCAAGCGTATCGCCTGGCCGACAATCAAACCGCCACGCTCTCTAGTTGGGATGATGACAAGCTTACAGCAGAACTGCTGGACTTGCAGAAGCAAGGCTTTGATGTCGATGTCACCGGTTTCGGTACCGAAGAACTCAATGAGCTCATGAATGTCACGGTTGAGGGAGAAACTGATCCCGATGAGGTGCCGGAACAACCGGATGAGGCAATTACCAAGCCTGGGGACCTGATCATCCTCGGGAATCACCGGCTGTATTGTGGCGACTCCTCTAAGCCCGAGGATGTGGACCAGTTGCTCGGTGGTGCCACCATTCAGCTGGTGAACACCGACCCGCCCTACAACGTCAAAGTGGAACCACGAAGCAATAATGCCATCGCCGCTGGAAACAGTTCCTTTGAAGCGCCCAAGAAACGCACCCATCATCAGAAGATGGATGTGGCCCGTCACCCGGCGAAAGCACAGGCGACCCATAAGAAGCTTCGGGCTAAGGATAGACCTCTGGCGAATGACTTCGTCACCGATCAGGCCTTTGATGGAATGCTGGAGGCCTGGTTCGGGAATATGTCACGGGTGCTTGACCCGGGGCGGGGGTTCTACATTTGGGGCGGCTACGCTAACGTGGCCAACTACCCTGGCCCCCTTAAGAAGCACGGCATGTACTTCAGCCAGGCCATTATCTGGGATAAGCAGCATCCGGTGCTCACGCGTAAAGACTTCATGGGGGCCCATGAGTGGTGCTTTTATGGATGGAGAGAAGGCGCGGCTCATAAGTACTTCGGTCCCAACAACGCCACGGACCTCTGGCATATCAAGAAAGTCAATCCGCAATCGATGGTACATCTCACCGAAAAGCCCGTTGAGCTAGCGGCTCGCGCCATCGAGTATTCGAGCAAGGCCGGAGAGAACGTACTCGACCTTTTCGGTGGGTCAGGTTCCACGTTGATCGCGGCTGAACAGACCGGCCGCCGTGCCTTCCTCATGGAACTAGACCCGCTCTACTGCGATGTGATCATTCAGCGATACGAACAGTTCACCGGCAAGAAGGCCGAGCGTCTGCCAGGCAACGTAGTGTAGAACGCCCACGTTAGGCCCAGTGGCACGTACGCCTAACGCTACTAGAACTCACACGACTCAACTCCCCCAGACGTCATCGTTCCCTGTTTCTCTTATCTGAGAGGTGTCCCATGAAGGCCGAAATGCCGCGAAAGACCATCATTAGTAATGAAGTCCTGCTGATCTCGCTGGCCTGTGGTAGTACCATCGAAGCTGCCGCCAGCAAAGCAGGTCTGAACAAACGCACCGTCCATCGACGCTTGGAAGACCCGGTCTTTCGGCAACGGTTACAGGAATTCCGAACCAGCATGGTAGAACGCGCCAGCAGCATGCTGGGAGCAGCGGCCATGGAAGCAGTCAAAACGCTTCTGTCCCTCATGGAACGCTCCATCCCGCACGCTACCCGACTCGGTGCCGCACGGGCGATACTCGAAGTAGGCATCAAGATGCGTGACCTCATCGAAGTAGAGCAGCGACTAACCGCCTTAGAAAATAGCCTCAAGAGCAATACAGCTCGGAACAGACTCAACCGCTAAGGGATCAGCCATTTCCCAGAAATCCCGTCTGAGACAATTGGCTGCCTTAGAAGCTCTGCGATCAAAGGATCCAGAGCTTTTAGCCGAAGAGGCTGCGCAGCAGCGATGGGAGAGAGATCTGGCAGCCTGGAAACAACTTATCCAGGCATTCCCTAAGAAATACTTTTCTAAGCTACTCAAAAGAATGGCAGATGATGATGCCCCTCTCGATGGAATTCAGCAGCTTCAGATCTGCATTTACAATGAAACCTGGATACCGCAACCAGTACCGCCGGAAGTAGCAGAAGTCTATGTGAATGAACCTAAGGCGGTGCCCTGGTTACGTTGCCAGGACTGCCAGCTCTTGTTGCCGGTCCGTTCTGGGTTTTGGCGTAACACCCAGTCCGGACACTGGTGCCAGGGAAATCAACGCTACTTTGCCGACTGCCCAGCCTGTCATGGGGAGATAGCTCCTCGCGGACAGAACCTGTCGTTTGAGTATTGGCGCTGGCAACCGTTACGCCCCACGGAGCTTTGGGAATTCTTAGATGAGGCACCGCTGGAAGTAGGGTAGTACTGCTATTAGAAACACCATAATAGTGGACATAATAATACTGATTTGAAGATTCTCCAGAAGGTGACATTTGTGACACTACCCCTCGGAGAGGTCTAGTTTCTAGGTAGTTTAGAACACCGCTTATGACATTGGGCTTTTTTGGACCTGGTTTTGTGACATGCGTTTTCGCTGCTGAGGTGTTGGGGTTCCCGAAGGACTGAGGGAGCTATATAAAACGCCGCGCTATTGGATAGCCGCGGCTTCAACCAATGTGAAAGACATCGTCAAATCCAACAAGATTAACGCTGGCTTTGCGTCGTATCGTAATGAGCGTACGGGCATTATTTCTTTCCAGCCGTATGTGCGTTTAGTTCATGGTCCCCGAAATCACAATACTAGCATCGAGCCGAGATCAGCCTGATTAGCCCGAAAGATACTGACCACTAACTTTGCCCGAAAGAGATCGATCAAATCAGGTGAGTTTGCACAGTTTGTAACCAATGCCGCTACGGCGTCAGAATAGTATAGTCTTGGACATGTCAACATTAGGTAGGTTATTGCATCTACAGCGCTGTCAGCCACAGACTGAGGAGCGCAGGGTATCCGGGTATGTTCGGCTGGAAGAAAACAGCGGTTATCTGAGACCATATCAGTCAAAGCATCGACAGCGAACTGATTAGGACTTCCAGCAAGAGCTGCGACACAAGAGCCTACCAGGGGTAAATCTGGATGTGTCGCCCAGATCGCGCGTATCCTATTAACTGCAGCCTCAGTCCCGATATTTCCCAACAAACGGGCAGCAAACCTCCGTTCACTTAGCGGAGCCGACTCGTCAAGAACTGTAGCTTCCACGTCTTGCCCAAGTGGGAGTGCCCAAGGAAAACTTAATCCAGGTCGTGAAGCCACGCTGGTCACCATGCTGTCCATTACACAATGGAGATCGTCACTTCCTTGCCAACTTATCCTTAGCGATGCCGAACGGTACGAATTGAGACGACGTACAAACTCCCCAGTGGTGCCAGGGAAGGCGAGAAAATCACCTATGCAAGACTGGTAGTGAGAATGATTAGCTTGCGCGAGCGAAGGATCAATTACAACCTTGGCCGTTCTTGGCCTTGTGCTCAAAGCACGTAATAGCATCTCGCGTGCGCACAATCCTCTACCGGAATCGAATAACCTGCGAGAATGACCAAGTCAGCTGACTGTAGGTCGGCTTCCGCGTTTGTCCAAATCATATCCAATTTTTCCCATGCTGGAAAAAGATTGGTCGCAAGCTGGCGGTACAAGAAGCATGTGAAAAGGTTGTTCTGACTGGCAACGTCGACACTTTCTCCGGAACACCATGGTTGAGGTGGGGATTAGATTTTGTGTAAAGGACATGTCGTCCGTAAGTGGAGGTGCGTACATAATCCCTTGGCAGGTACCACAGTAAGCCCAGGCAATAGAACCATGCACCTTATGAATCCTGACGGACCCGCCTGATATGGGCATGTTGATCACGTAGCCGGATCCAGAAGGTGCTACACAATATGACAAGCCCGAGAAGCGGCCGAAGTATGTCTCGCTAGGTTCTAATCCCAAATTGTAAGGTGGCTCATGTCCTAGTAACTGTTGGCCATATACCTCCTCAGCGGTCGAATGAAATAATCCAAGTTGTTCTTCCAACAACATATCGTAATTGAACGAGATAACCGACGAATGCGATGCAGCGATGTATGCGGCCAAACTCGTTGCATACGGGATGAGACAATACTGCGACTGAAAATCTAAGATATACTGAAGGAGCCGCAGGATGTAATTGTTCAATCGATCCATCTGGGGCAAATCTCCAGCTTTCAGAAAAGTCGCCATCAATTCATTCAAATTCTGACTTGCGCTGGAGAAATGCTGTTGTTCTTGGCTGAGTGTATGCAAAGGACCACCTTCTAAACCGTTTAGCCACCAAGCTTTTTGAGCCCAATTAAGGTATTTTGGACTCAGAAATTCAGAAACCAGCGGGTACCCAGCTTCTTTTGACGAGCCAGCTCCAAGTATCCATGTTATTTTCACATCGCTACCTCATTTGAGGATTCATTACACGCTAGAATATAACGGTGACAAAGGATGGCACCCTCAGCTCGGCTATATCCAACGAATCTAATTCAAGGTCTTCAAGCTTAGTCGCCATGCTGAAAGCTGGATACTTATTCTCAATATGTGTCGAAAGTGCATTTCGGATGAACCAAAGCAATTGACCACACTTTGGACATACGGCATCTCCTCCTGGAAAAGACGGCTCCAATGATGGAACCTGGCAGGGTGATCCAGTCAAATGGGAGTTAGAAGGGGCAGCAGGGGTATGGGAGGATTATTTTAGTTGCACGGATCGGTTTATGGTAACGCATCGTGAAATAACGGAGACGATGGTAAAACCAACATGGTTGAACGCTACAATTTGGACTTGGGTTATCGAACTCGTTGCGAAAGACGGACATCGACTTCAGTTTTGGGATGTGTGTACCGGAAAGCTGGTAAGAAAGTTCAATTATTACATGCCGAAGCAAAAGTCGGGAGTTCAAACAGACGTGTCAGCTGTGTCCGAAGATGGTCGATGGTTGGTAGTGGAGAGTGGGAGTAACTTAATGGTGTGGGATGTCACAGGCCGCCCAACTATGTGGTGTTTAGCCGTTGTCACGAGCTTAGTGCTGTTGGCATTATGGTGGGGCTACCCTCGTAAAGTGAAATTGGCTTAGTGCCTCCCTTGCCCTCCACGGCGCGGCGGGGTAGGCTGGCTCTACAAATCATGCAGGCATGTACTACATGACCACCATCAATGCCCCAAAACGCCCACTGTGGCGACGCTGCCTTGGCTGGGTCAAACGGCACCCCTGGCTGACCATCATATTTACCCTGATTGCGGGGTTTGTGTTCCTCAACGGACTGGCATATGTGCATGCGAGCGCTATGCTGAATTATTCCAACGGTCTGGTTAGGACGCGGCGCCCCGAACAACTGTCGCTTGGTGAGAAGATCAAGGTGCTTTTGTGTGGCGTCTCTCTTCCTCGTCCAGTAAATAGTGGCTCCCCAACAGACATCGGATGCCCGTTTGAAGTCATTCACCATTCGACGGATGACGGCTACAAGCTAGAAGCATGGCATATTGCTGCATCCAAATCACTTGGGACGGTGATTATGTTCCATGGTTACGCTGGCTCACGATCTGCTTTGCTTAAGCAAGCCAAGGAGATTTACAGTCAAGGATGGACGGTGATACTTGTGGACTTTAGAGGCAGCGGTGGATCAGATGGAAACGCCACTTCATTGGGAATCAAAGAGGCTAACGATGTTGTTGCGATGGTCGGTTACGCACGAGAACGCGGGTTACCAGGGCCGTTGATTCTATATGGTCAATCAATGGGAGCAGCAGCTATCCTGCGAAGCGTAGCAAAATATGATGTCAAACCTGATGCCATAATATTGGAGTCGGTTTTCAATCGCATGGTAACAACAGTGCGAAACCGGTTTGCCGTCATGGGGTGCCATCCTTCCCGACAGCCGAACTACTGATGTTTTGGGGAGGGGTTCAGATGGGCTGTTCAGGGTTCGAGCATAATCCAGTTGAATATGCACGGGCCGTGAAATGCAACACTCTGATGTTGCATGGTGCCGAGGATCGCAGCGCCAAGCCCGAAGAAGCAAAAGCTGTTCTGGATAACCTCAGGGGCGTGAAAGAGATGGTTGCTTTTCCAGGTGCAGGCCATGAATCGCTCTATGATGTAGACAGCGTGCTTTGGTCGAAATCAATTAGTCAGTTCTTAGCGAACATGCGGTCACGACAATGAGCTAACTAGTACCCCCCATTGCCCGCCCCGGCGAAGCGGGGTAGGAATATGAGGAGAATGTGTTCGGCCATTGTCCCCACAGTTCGAGAAACGGCATGATAGCTTCCGTCCCCATAACTATGATCGCACTTCTCGTTGGTGTAATTCTAGCGCCCACCATTTATCCTTTAGTGCAAGATGACCCGGCCAAGGATATTCAGGCTCATGAAGTGTATAGGAAGCTTCATGTTGGTATGACGGTCCAAGAAGTTGAAAACACAATTCGACCTGTGCTTCTTGACTCCGGGAGGCAATCGGAGGGTGGCAGTGGTCGCAGCACTAGGGTCTATCACCTGCGAGAAGACTGCCAATTTTATTTGAGATGCGATGGGTATCCGAAATTCGACAATGTAATCGAAATTGGAAAACTGGAACCAAAGAAGCCATGGAGGAAATACACATTTGAACCCAGTGAAAAAGAAAGAGCAGTAGTTGTCGAGATTGCCACTGCTGCATTACTTAATGAAATCAAGGCGGGTCGGGACCCCAGTGCATTATTCCCAACAAATCCTGCCGGAAGAACTGCTTCTCGCAAAGATGTCACAACCGAAGTGGAACTCAACCCTGGGACCAAAACCAAACTGACGGTGTCGGTCGGAGAAGGTCGCTGGCAGAACCACAAACTAGTCAGGGTCAATTTCCTCAAGGAGAAAGATTGGCTGTATCAGGTCGAGGTTGATATGAACGAACAGAAGGCTGTTCCGTCTCGTTGGGTGCCAACAGAACAAGATATTGTCAAAGCTCGTGCCATCGCGGACCCCGCGATCGAGGAGTTTTTAGGAAAGAGCGCCATGGAACGGTCCACAGTTAAAGTTCGCGGCTGGGGTGACTACGATTATGGTCCTCTGCGCCGACTTGTGGTACTTGTATATTCCAAGCCAAACGGTTTGGGTGAGAGCTTAAAGTTTGTTGTCGTCGATTTTGAGAATGGGAAACTGAACGACAAGTGAGGGTGCCCGGCACCTATGGTATTGCGCCCCAATGAACCTCCCTCACACTACCCGGTCTCACTTCAACCTTGCCCCCACCTCATTCATCCTTTAGCCTCAAGGAATCTGATGACAAAGGTTTTACGATGAACAGCATTCGTAGGCTGAGCATTCCAATTGTAATGCTTCACGGCTTGGTTCTTGGAGTAGCGACTTACTTTACGGCAGAGATGCTAGTCCCTTTGAATGTGCACACGGCCGGCATGCACGATCTTTATCTCGCAGTCCGCTTGGGTTTGATTTTTCCTCCACTTGTGGGATTGTGGTTGGGATGGCTATACCGTTCTGTAGCAGTAGCAGTGTTGGGAGTCATAGTCGGAGTGGTGGTAGGTGCCATCTATTCTTGGTTGTGTGTCGATGAGGTCGATTTCCTTCATATATCGATAAGCTTTCCCTGTATCTGTGGCGGTGTTTATGCAGTTCTGGTACCGAGTAATCCGAGTGGATGGGCTACCGGCTTGGTAGCCAGGCTTATCAAGGGCTTGGTGGCCGGTTTTGTTCTCGGCTCTGTCTACTTCGTGGTTCTTAATGCGGGAGCCCTGTTCATTCTCGGGATTGGAGTACCGCACAAGGTTGACAGATATGTAGCTATGATGTGGAGAGTAGGGCCAGTGGCACTTGGGACGGCCACAGCACTCTTCTTACCGCTTTTAGTATGGGCTGTTGGTCAAGCTGGTGTTTTCAATCCAGCAGGCGCGGATAGCGCTGAGACAGAGCCAAAAACCAAAACAACGTTGTAGTTTCCTTCTTCATTGCCCGCCCCAACGAACCAACCTCACGCTCCCCCGCTCGCAGCTCATTTCACGCTTGCCCACGCCTCCTTCATCCGTTAGCCTCAAGGGGTGAAAGGACTGGTTTCGCCATTGCCCGCCCCGGCGAAGCGGGGTAGCTTTTCATTCCCCATTGCCCGCCGAGGCGAAGCAGCGAAGCTTACCATTATCGCCAGTTTCAATGGTAAGAAAGTAGAGAAGGAGATAGTTATAAGGCGAAAGTGAATCGGCCTGCGGTTTCTGTTGACTTGTACTCCAGCAAGCGCTGCTATCGTTTATCATGGTTAATTCAGGAAACCATTGAAAAACTCAAGGAACACATCGCCTTCCTACCTTCAAGAACTGTACCGCTTTTGCAAGCAACGTGACAATCAATGTCACGAGCGCTGACCAACCAAGAATGAGTAGCCAGGGTTTACGGAATGGATAATCATAATACGAATAGACAATTTCATCGGTCGAGCCAATCGTTGTATTGCCAAGAATCACGATGGTGCGCAAGTCATTAGAGAGACCGTAAATCATATTCCGTACGGGAAGTGACAGTTCCTCCACGAGATGACCGCTGCTGCATTCGATGAATCGAAGGGTTCGACCAGTATGCTGTAGCAACGATGGCATCCAGGAAAAGTACTTATACCTCCAGGACTCAAGGATATCCACAACGGGAGAGGCTGCACATTGCATTTCCATGGCGATGATGGGCCCAGGGAGAACCGTTGTCTTCACCGGGTAATACGACTCGACTTTTTCGTCACAACTGGCGATCTTGCCGGAATGCACAAGCCTCCCCGTCGAAAGATCGCGGACGGAGTAGTAATAACCGGGCAACGAGGGTGGGGCACCCAGGATGAAAGCTTCAGTGGCTACGACATGCCTCCAGAAATAGATCAACGTATTGGAAGCCTGATCCACATGCGAACTGAACTCAAGCAAGAGATTGCACATCGATCCATTGAAGGGAATGGCGCGTGGTTGAGGGACGGTCTCCGTGAGAGGGATCGTCTCCCAGGTGTTATCAGCTTTCATCAACTGAAGACAGATCGTATCGTCACCGGTTGCCCGGAGCGGAAAGTGTAATGCAGCCATCGACTCGCTATCAGCACGGCACAGCTTATCTATCTCATGAGTACCAGGGATTATGCTTGATCTTACTTTCCTCCCTGACGGAAGTCCGTACCACTCCAGCGTGTCATTGGTCTTGAGAATAAGCGATTGACTGTCCGAGCAAAATGCCGCCCTCCAGGATTGAGCCACCGGTGTTCTCAAGTCAACTACGGGGGGAACGAACCCTGACTGATTCGTTCCAGTTCTCGAATCAATGACCTGGAGCGTGACCGTATTGCCTTTCAGCTCAGGAACGAGCCACCACCGGGTATCGGAGCTGAGTAAACAATTTTCGGGGTACTCATGTCTTCCCAGTCCTGAGAGGCCGCTGAATTTCGGTGATGCTTCTTCAAGCATGTCGATGGCTGACAATCGAAAGGAGTTCCACGAACCAAGTAACGTGGGCGAGGAATCCGATGGACGCCAGACGAACAGAGCGAGTTGAGAAACGAACTTTCGCCGTTCATCCGCATGAGAATAGCAGTAGACCAGTTCACTTGAGGTATTGAACCGACAATTCTTGAAGTCATTGCACTTAGAGTTGAAGATGATTCTTTTGGTGAAGGCTTCAATGACCTTGATGCCTTCAGGGTAAGATCGAATAGCCAGGTACTTACCGTCAGGAGAAAGGATGATATCGCTGGAGTTGATCAGGATGTCATCATCTTGAACCAGATGATGCGTCTCCTTCGGCCTCGGTTGCATGAACCAGGCTAAAAGGCTGGTCGATGCCACCAACAGGATAATGGCCTGACACAACGGTCTTCTCAGAATTGCCCATCCGAACATGCGCTGCTCCCGCACAGTACTCAGGTCAGTGGAAGAAACAGAGTTGATGGCTGCCAAAGTGTAGCCTTGTGAGGCGATACGACCTGAAAAGAACAATCAATAGTGCGCCAGCTCGGCTTAGTGGCACTGCAAGTAGGGAAAGTTTGTTGGAACTGGTTTCTTAAGTCGAACTGAAGCTTCACAACGAACACCCACTATTGGTGGGAACGTCTTACACCAAACTTGGCATTTCTTCCTGACTCATGTCGCTCCCCATTAATGAGAACGCTCCCACTTCGTAGTCAGGAATTCCCTAACATTCCCATGCCATCGCCCCAACGGCGGGCACTAGCTATTAACAGGACAAACTGTCATGATTATTGATACTCCAGGGATTACCTCATGAAACACACTCAACGTCGAACGGCCTTTACTTTGATCGAATTACTGGTGGTCATCGCCATCATTGCCTTGTTGATGGCCTTGCTGCTGCCTGCTATTCAAAAGGTGAGGGAAGCGGCTAACAGAATGATCTGTGCCAGCAACATGCGCCAGTTAGGTATTGCCTATCACAATTACCACAACGACTATAAGGGCTTTCCAGCTCGGAGGTACATTTATCAGCACAATGCCATGAATACGGGAATCTCTGATGTCATGGGGCCTCCCCATCCTAATGCAGGCTGGGGTGCTCTTATTCTCCCATACATCGAACAGGATAATGTTGCCAAGAATTTGGATCTAAGATACGACTGCTACGATCCCGTCAATGCTGGAATTATCTCGTACCCCCTCAAGGTGTTTATTTGCCCGTCAGCGCCTCCTGCTTCAGAACGAATGATCCCCGTGACTGCTGCGGCTACGGTTCCTTCACTCCGGTACGGCACAGATGGCGGCGTGACCTATACAGCTACCGGAGCACTTGCGACTATACTGCTCCCAACGGTTTCTTCATGCCCACCACCGGATACGGCGTGGGTTGGGTCGTTTACACTTCTCCTGACAACAACAATCAACACAACGCCCAACGGGATAATGCTCCGCAGAATATCTCCAGGATTCGTGATGGCAGCACGAATGTGATGATGCTGGCTGAGCAGGCGGCCCGACCTCAGCGATGGATACTTCGCCAGCAAGTATTGCCCGACCAGGTTTCGGGAACACGAGGCATGTGGGCCGGGCAGACTTCGGTGGCGTGGTACACCTATAGTCCTGATGGCACTCTCAATTCCAACAACAACAAGACGGCTGGCGATGCTCTCTCAGGGACCGTCAACATTGATAACAACCAGGGCATGTACTCGTTCCATCCGGCTGGGGTGAACCTGCTGATGTGCGACGGCTCGGTCAGAATGGCCTATCCCACGCTGAGTGGTCGTACCTTCGGGCAGCTCGTGACCCGGGATGATGGCGAAGTACTGGGGCCGGATTTTGATAACTAGCGTTTCGTCACCATTACCCGTTGAGAGGCGATTGCCATGACAGCCTAATGCGCAAGCGAGGGGGGGGCTCGTGCAGTCGCAAGGTCCACACTCGCTAGCGCGTCGGGCTACCATCTCTACAGGAAGCACTTTTGCGAGCAGTATCTAGTCTGATGATCGGAATGTTTCTGTTGTCCATTACCTTCAGCCCAGGATGCGGTAGCTCGGCTACTCCACCTGGGCCGAAGGCATTTCCGGCGCAGGGGAAGGTGACGAGTCAATCGAGACCCGCTGCGGGCGTTCGGGTGGTGTTGAACCCCTTCCCTCTAGAAGCCAAACCCCGGTACCTGCCGCCGGCACCACTGATAACGACGGCAACTTTCGCTTGTCTTCCTACACCACAGATGACGGAGCGCCGGCGGGAGAGTATGTTGTCACATTAGAATGGCCGACAGCCAAGGAAGCCAACGAAGATGACAGTGTCAATCATCCTGACCGGCTGCAAGGTCGATACTCGAACCCCTCGAAAACGACATGGAAAGTAACCATCAAGGACGGGGCTAACACCATTGGCCCGTTTGAGATCAAATAATCAAGATGAGACCTGTTCAACCCATCAGGGAATCCAGCATCATGCGAATCAGACTTGCTTTCACACTGCCAGCGATCCTGGCTTTGTTTCTAGTTCATAATCTTCAGGCAACAGAGCCTCCCGTGGTTCGATCCAAACAATCGGGGGCCTGGTCGGCCAAGGAAACGTGGGACCTCGGCAGGCTGCCCAAGACTGGCGATCAAGTGGTGATCCGCAGCGGGCATCATGTCAGCTACGATGTCGAATCGAAAGACGTTCTTCGCCTGGTGCAGATTACCGGCACGCTGGAGTTTGCTGATGACCGCAACACGCTGCTGGAGGCGGGCCTCATCTCGGTGATGGCCAGCGAGGAGCCGACCGAAGAAGGCTTCGACTGCCATGCCAACCCGAAGCCGACGGACAAGAGCAAGCCCCGTCCTGCACTTCTCGTAGGTAAGCCTGGTTCGCCGATCCCGGCTAAGTTCAACGCCACCATCCGCCTGCACTATGTCGAAGGCATGGACAAGGTTTCCTGCCCAGCCTTGATCTGCTGCGGTGGACGCATGGAACTGCACGGTTCGCCGATGCGTGTCACCTGGGTGAAGATGAAGAAGGGCACTGAGGCTGGTGCGGCGTCGGTCTCTGTTGATGAATCGGTCGACGACTGGAAAGAGGGCGATCAGATCATCGTCACCAGCACCCATCGGCAACGTGATCGACGGGGCGGCGGTGGCGGCTTCCTCGATGGCGCTCAAACCGAACAGCGTCTGGTCACCAAAGTCGGCAAGCGCGACTTCACCGGTGGCTATGATCTGCGTCTCGACAAGCCTTTGACCTATGGACACTTCGCTGATGGCAACTTCCGGGCTGAAGTGGGCAACCTCTCACGCAATGTCGTGGTCGAATCAGCCAACCCTGATGGTGTCCGTGGCCACACCATGTATCACAAGTATTCGACCGGCTCGATCAGCTACGCCGAGTTCCGACATCTGGGCAAGCGGGATGAGCTGGGCCGGTACAGCATTCACTTCCATCTCTGCGGCGATTCGATGCGGGGCGGGTCGGTCATCGGGGCGAGCATCTGGGACAGCCACAACCGCTGGATCACCATTCATGGCACCGATGGGCTGGTGGTGCGCGACTGCGTCGGGTTCAAGAGCGTCGGCCATGGCTTCTTCCTGGAAGATGGCACCGAGATCAACAACATCCTTGATCACAACCTGGCTGCTCTGGTGCTTCCGGCGAAGTCGCAAGCCAAGCAGGTGGTGCCTTTCGATCTGAACCGAGGGGCAGGTTTCTGGTGGGCCAACAGCCAGAACAGCTTCACCCGCAATGTTGCCGCTGAGTGTGCCGAGTATGGCTACCGCTTCGACTGCAAGAAGACCGAAGACTACGACCCGATGCGGCCAATACGGCAGCCTGATGGTACAGTGAAGGTGCAGGACACCCGCATCATGCCGTTCATTCGCTTTGAAGACAACGAAGCTCACACGATGAAGTTCTTCTGCCTGAACCTGCGTGGGGTGACCCGTCCTGAGCAGGGGCTTGACCTCTATGCACAGAACGAGACGCTGGCCCGTGAAGCGTATGAAGCGATGCCGACGCCGGGCCATCCGTTCTGGATCAGGAACTTCCGCTGCTGGGAGGCGAACTGGGCGACGCACCTGGGTACCTCCGGCGTCTTCATTGATGGGCTCGATGTGTTCCGCTCAGATGTCGCGATCTGGCGTTCGATCATGGATCGTTCCGGGTTCCGGCGGATGACGACAAAGGACATGCGGGTGAATGATATTCACAACCCCCTCAGCATGGGGCCACCCCCGCCCAGCGAAGGGAAGAAGTCCTACGCCGAGAGTGGCTTTGGCGGTGTCTCCAGTTTCAAGGATGAACTGCCTCCTGTGACGCTGATCACTTCCGTGGTGCGTGATGGCAACCTTGTGAGGGTGCGCGGCTCGGTGGCGGATACCAGCGACATCAAGTATGTTAAGGTCAATGGACGTCAGGCCCAATCGATCCGAGGCAGCTTTGCTGAGTGGGAAGTGGTTGTCGAAGGCAAGGCAGGCACCCCGGTGGAACTGAGCGCGTTCGCTGAGGATGTCAACGGGCATGTGGAGAAGCTGCCGCACAAGATGGTGGCGGAGTAAGTAACAATACCAGCCCGCAGCGCTAGCAAGGGGCGCGGGCAATCGCCAGGTCCACCCTCGCTAGCGCTTCGGGCTGGTATATCTATCAGGAGCTTGTATCATGAGACGTTTGTTGATTCTGCCTTGTCTGTTGATTGTTGTGCTGGCACAGGCGAATAGTCAGGACGCTGATCTTGCCGCGACGTGGAACAAGACCGTCGATAAAGCCATCGGCTTCCTGCGTAAATCGCAGGCTCCCGATGGAAGCTTCAGCGGAGATCGGAACATTGGCATCACCGGGTTGGTCGTCACTGGGTTGTTGAACACCGGGAAGGTGACCAAAGACGATCCGATGGTCAAACGTGCCCTGGAGTTCATCGAAAAACAGGTCGATCCTCAAGCAGGCCACGTGGCGGGCAAGAGTCGAGGGCTGAAGAACTACATCACCGCAGTCAACATGATGGCCCTCGGCTCTGCCAACAGTGACGGCAAATACAACGACATTCTGAAGAACTCAGCCAAGTTCATTACCGGCTTACAATGGGATGATGAACAAGGCATCGCCCCGACAGATCCCTATTACGGCGGATTCGGCTATGACGGCAAACTGAGGCCCGACGTGAGCAATACCGCTTTTGCTCTGGAAGCACTGCGTGCCGCCGGGGTGCCTTCGACCGATCCAGTCTTCAAACGAACCGCGGTCTACCTTTCCCGCGCTCAGGATCGTAAGGGCGAGCAGCAGGATCAGACCTGGCCCGACATGAAAAACGACGGAGCCTTTATTTATGTAGTGCCGAACAAGGTTCGAGAGGCGGGCAGTAAGAAGGGCGTCACGGTTCCCGGACCCGGCTATGCCAGCATCACTTACGCCGGCGTCAAAAGCATGATCTATGCCGGGGTCGCCAAGGATGATCCTCGTATTCAACAAGCTCTGACTTGGATCAAGAATAACTATAGCGTGGAGAACAACACTGGTCAGCCCGCCGGCAAGGAGAAGAGCGGCCTCTTCTTCTCGTACCACACCATGAGCAAGGCTCTTTCGCTGCTGGGTCTCGATAGCCTGGAAGATTCCAAGGGTGTCAAGCACGACTGGCGTAAAGATCTGATACTGCAACTAGCCAAGACACAACTTGTGGATGGTAGTTGGACGAACTCGGTTGATCGATTCATGGAAGGCGACCCCAACCTGGTTACCGGCTTTGCTTTGATGGCTCTCAGTAACGTCAAGCCGAAGTAAAGAACCGACTGCATTCATCGTATTTCTCCCCTATCGACGTGATGGCGGTACAGAATCTTCGTGGACTGACATCGACCTCCACAGGCTCCAGGCCAAGGCTATCCTTTATGTCTTTAAAGACCGCACCGACTGTGAATGTGCCCGTCCATGCCAAGAACATTACCAAACGATTTCGGCAGGGTGAATCTGTCGTGGAGGCGGTTAAGGACGTTTCCTTGACCATTGATGATGGGGACTTTGTGGCCATCATGGGAGCAAGCGGGTCGGGGAAGAGCACTGTACTGCATTTACTGGCAGGGCTAACCCGGCCTGATGCGGGTTCAGTCTCCATCGCCAACACTGATATTCAAGACCTATCCGATTCGCAACTGACCCGGTTTCGGCGTAACAAGATCGGCCTGGTATTTCAGGCGTTCAACCTTATCCCGACGCTGACCGCGGAACAGAATATTGTTTTGCCTCTTCTTACTGAAGGACAGGCTGATAACGTGAACGACCGGCTTAACCCGCTGTTGGACCGGCTGGGCATTGCGGGAAGACGACATCATCGGCCTGATGCCCTCAGCGGCGGCGAACAACAGCGAGTAGCCATCGCCCGGTCCCTCATCACCAATCCGGCACTGGTGCTGGCTGATGAGCCTACTGGCAGCCTCGATTCGGTGAGCGGTCAAAACATCTGCCGGATCATGAAGGAACTAGCTGACGAGCAGAAGCGAACAATTGTGGTAGTGACGCATGAGCCGAACGTCGCCGTCTGGGCCTCGCGGGTTGTCGTCATGAAAGACGGAAGTATTATCGCCGACTTCCGAACAAAGGACTTCAAGGATCCACAAACACTGGCCAGCCATTATCAGGACATTATCCATGACCGCGTGAACGGTTCGAAGGAGCGATCATGACTCTTGCAGAACTGAAAACGGTCGGCAAGCTGGTGCTGGCTCAGGCCTGGCATCGGCCCGGACGAGTGTTTATCACCAGTCTCTCCACGATCATAGCGGCCTGCATCGTCGTGTGGGTGGTTAGCGGTTACGATTCGATGGTGAGCCAGTTTGGCGGCATGGGCGATGAGTATGTAGGCCGTTACGAACTGGTGCTGGTTCCCCGCCGAGAAGAGCAGGATGCGCCGGTGCAGCGTGCCAGTCTTCAGTTACCGAAGGAGTTACTGGACTCCGTGGGGAAGGATCCCGAGGTGCAGACGGTGGAGCCTGCGTTTGAAACAACGGCGCGGTATCGCCATGTGGGTCAAGCTCCGACCACTGCTGCACGAAACGATCCGACGAAGGACTCGCCGATGGAGCCGATGTCTACCGCGCCGACGTCTGGGCCAAGGATCATGGGCGGTATGGCACAACTGCGGGGGCAAAGCAAAGTTCCCACGCTGGTCGGCACCGATTCAACAGAGTCACTGCATACGTTGGTGAAAGGACGCTGGTTCGACCCGAAGAAGACCGATGTGCTTGAAGGAGCCATCACAAAGGAAGCTGCGGAAGAACTGGCCATCAAGCTGGGTGATCAGGTCATCGTATCAGGAGTAGGCGGCTCAGCGACCGAGGCGACGGTTACCGTGGTCGCCATCGTCGAACAGCCGAAGCGTTTGCCGGGACCGATTTTCATGGTAGGTCTGCCTCCCTCTCGTTCGGGGGCACTGCCTGGTGGGCCGGCGGTGCATGCCTTTTATTTGCCAACCAAACTGACAGAGAAGATCAGCGGTGTGACAGCCAAAGCTAACTATGCCGGTGTGGTGCTGAAGACCGGCGTGAATGTGGAGAACTTCATCGCTCGGTGGAGCAGTTCACTGATCACTTCCACACCGCCGGTGGAAGCACGCAGCCCTTCGTCGGTAAACCGCGACGCAGCCAACAGCACGACCTTTGAAACAGTTCGTGCCCAGGCCTGGTCTGCTACGGGTATCTCATTGATGGCGGCGCTGTTTATCATCTTCACTACTCTGAGTATGGGCGTGGACGAGCGAGTCCGCCAGTTCGCCATGCTGCGTTCGGTGGCATTCACGAAGTCACAGATCGCTGTCATGGTGACGATGGAAAGCCTGATGCTGGGTCTGATCGGCTGGGCTGGCGGATTGCTGGCAGGGTGGGGACTTCTAACGCTGATGGCCAGGTTTCGCCCTGAGGCATTGTCGGAGGGGGCATCTCTGGGATGGTGGTGCGTCATCTTGTCGGGGATTTGTGCCATTGGCGGATCGTTGATCGCTTCGATTCTGCCTGCCTGGCGGGCGACGAGAGTCAGCCCGCTGGAGGCGATGAGCCCCAGAAGCAGCGGTTTTTCAGCTACCACGTTCTGGGTACTGACAATCGTCAGCCTGGTGCTGATCGCTGTCAATCCACTTGTTGTTTTCTTCTGGCCGATGTCGGATACGTCTCGATATGGGATCTCGGTCGCGGTGGGTTGCACCTCCATGATCCTAGGGTTTATTTTGTTGACACCGTTGATCGTGGTCCTTGTCGAAAAGCTGCTAAGCCCGCTACTGGCCAAGTTGTTGGGGCTGAATCGAGTGCTGCTGGCTACCCAGCTTTCGGCAAACATGTGGCGAACGGTGGGTACCACGGTGGCAATGACCATCGGTCTGGGCCTCTTTGTTGCTACCCAAATCTGGGGCTATTCGATGCTGGCTCCATTCACGCCGGGCAACTGGGCGCCTGAGATGGTAATCTCGATCTCACCTTCGGGCGTGCCTGATTCTGAGATCAAGAACGTGCAGGCGGTTAAAGGCCTATCGAAGGATCACTTCCTGCCGTTGGCTGTGAAGCAGGTGAAATTCGCCGACGACCCGACCGGGTTCAAGATCCGCCCCTCGGCGACCCGGCAGGATAATTGCATGATGGTGGGCGTTAACCTCGAAGCTGCATTTACCGGCGAGAAGCCTCTTTTCAAGTTCGACTTTGTCGAAGGCAATCTGACCGATGCACTGGGCTTGATGAAGAAGGGGCGCTATTGCCTGGTGCCCGATCACTTCACCCGAGAATCGGGCTTGGGGTTGGGTAAGAAGTTCCGGGTCTATGCATCGAATCAGGACGATGAACCCATCGAATACGAAATCGCCGGCGTGGTTTCGATGCCGGGCTGGCACTGGCTGACGAAGGCAGGCTTCCGGCGTGGCCGCGCTGCGGGATTGATGTTCTGCGATTATGACAAGGTTCGTAACGGTTTAGAGACGGGCAACACCACGCTCTTCTGGGGCAACCTTGATGGGACCTCCTCGTCGGAGCAGATCAAGGAAGCTGTGCAGGTTATTGCCAATCGTCATTTCGATCCGGCAGCGGCACAGCGTAATCAACGTCCTCTGCCCGAAGGCGTTGGCGGTGGTAGACGTGGGAACGGCCCACGGAGGGAAGCCCAGGGACCCACCGTGACCCTGCAATCGGCGGAAGACGCCCGCAAGGATATTCGGCAACGGGCGGATAACATCATCTGGGCGCTCAGCGAACTGCCACTGGTAACGCTGCTGGTAACCTCGCTTGGGTTGATCAATACGGTGCTGTCGTCGATCCGAGCCCGGCGATGGAACTTGGGTGTAATGCGGGCACTCGGACTGACACGGTTCAGCTTGTTCCGACTAATCACGGCAGAGGCGGTGCTGATCGGTATTGTGGCATGTCTGGTCAGTTTGGCGTTCGGCATGCTGGCGGGTTACTGTGGCACCGGCGTTACCCGCTATGTCAATATTCGAGGCGGGCAGGTTACGCCGCTCATCGTGCCGTGGTTGAACCTCTCGGTGGGTTTTGCGATTGCTCTGCTGCTATGCATCGTCGCATCGGTATGGCCGGCGTTTCGTACGGGGCGAACCGAGCCTCTGGAGTTGCTCCAGGCGGGACGAGCGGCGTTGTAGTGACATGTTTTAGGACATACAATGAGGGCTTAAATACGATTGACCACAAAAGTGAAACTGAACCCATAGCCTGGCAACATTTGTCGAGCGGAAACCAACTCACAATGTTCGACGGGCGTCGTGCTTCAAAAGGCCACCTAGACGAGGTGTAATTGTTTGGCATCGCAACTGATTACTCAACATCGCGCATACAGCCTGGTTAACAGCCAACCCCTTTCGAGAGATGTTTCACCCCCAAACATCTCTCCCTCACCTAAAGAGATAAGTATGGCGGTTAACAGCTCTGGCGAAGCCACTTGCTGTAACCTGTTTTCTAGCAACATGTTCGACTGATGAGAATATCTCTCTCCTTCATTCAGAGACAGTTCGCAATAGCGCTCTATAAAGGGAGCTTTTTACCGCAAAGCGTAGGCAGAATTACAGAATAGTTAACGCAGAACGCCAGGCGGAGAGTCTGGCGTTTTGCGTTGGTATGGACGTATATCTAGGCGTGTCGGCGGGGCTGGCGTGAGGTTGAGAGAGCAGGGGATTCCTCATTAATTATGCCGTTCTTGCCGTAAGCTGATCGAAAAACTCTCTGGGGTGGAGGTGAGAGGTTACCGGGTGGTTAACACCCCTCGGTAAATAGCCTTAGTGCCAAGCATCCGGTCTTAATTCTTTGATAAGCTTAACTTGAATATGGGAATGCCACGGAAGAGGAGTCGTCGAATATCGGTCGATGGTTTGTATTACCGCTGGATCGCGGTATATCAACCGGTGGATTACTGTTCTGCGCCTTGCCCACTGCGTGTGATAGTGCAATCTCAAGTTGGTCGAGGTCAAGTTCTCATTGCACAGTTTCAAAGTTTAGGCAAAGACGAGATTGGGCGGGTGTGGATGTTTCCAAGGTACGGTTCCGAAGTAACTCCTGGGATCGTTGCCGGAATCATTCGAGCTGCGAGCAAGCTTGGTTGGGAGCCGAAAACCTCTGGTAGGCTACCATTCGTAATAGACGGTGAACCGTTTCTACGATTGCCTGCTGATCCAACCAGCCCACCTCCGAATAGCGAGGACGACCTCAAGCGACGGTTCTTGTCAGCACTTCGGGAAAAGCTACGAACATCCGATAATGTCCCGCCAACAGATCAGGGCAATGAGCGAGCGGACACATGATCTCTACCTAAGCCTCATCCGGAGAATTGGTCGCACCCTTGTCTGACCCAAATTTCTCTGAAACTCTCTTTTGGAACATCCGAAGAGGCAGCGGTGATCTGCGAGCTCAACATATAAATACTACATGCATCAGTTGCATCTTCCTTATCTCTACCCTTTTCCTGTATTCAAGGATTATTCTTGCAATTCAACGAATCAACTTTACGATTGACGGATGTTATTAGCGAGATAGAGATCGTAAATAGGATAGATCCGATACATGCAAGCGTTATCCCATCTGGCTGCTAAATACGGACTGAAGGCCAAGATTACTTGCCCTCATTGCTGGACAGTCTTTCCACCTGAAGACATTCAGTGGATCGCTGCCCACGAAGAGTTGCGTGGGGATCCAATGCTGGCTGAAGACTACGCCAATAATGGAATGAGGTTTTCCCCGTCTCGGTTCGATGCCTTTGGCAATGCTCTGGATGCCAAGGGTTTTCCTTGCGACAGCCTGGCCTGCCCCTCGTGTCACCTGGTCATCCCCCGTGGATTGACTGAACTGGAAACGCTGTTCATCTCCATTCTTGGCTCTCCGGGATGTGGTAAGAGCTACTATCTCGCTTCTCTCATCTACACGCTCAGACAGAAAGCGATTCGAGATTATCGCCTGGAGTTCAGTGATCTCGACCCCGCTGCGAATCAATACCTGAATCGCATCGAAGAAGCCTTGTTCCTTAATCCCAACAGTGATGATCCGCAGGTACTCGGCAATCTCATTGCCAAGACTGAAATGGCAGGGCGCGATCTCTACGATGAAGTTCGTTACGGCGGTCAGACGGTTCGCTATCCCCGCCCCTATCTGTTTGTGCTGCGTCCTGAGAAGATGCATGCCAACGCCACCCACGCCAACCGTATCGGGCGGGCTATCTGCCTCTACGACAATGCCGGCGAGCATTTCCTGGCCGGTGAAGATTCAGTGGCTGCCCCCGTCACTCGTCACCTGGCGAAATCCAAGTTCCTGCTCTTCCTCTTCGATCCCACTCAGGATGCTCGATTCTGGAAATGGTGCGAGAAGGAACGAAGCAAGAAGCCCGAATCGGCTGACAACGAGTTCCCCCAATTGAAGGCAGAACGGCAGTTCCGTCAGGAAACCCTGCTCCATGAAGCGGCTGCGCGAGTCCGCAAGCTCCGTGGGCTGACTCAGAACGATAAGCACAACAGTCATTTAATTATCATCGTGACCAAATCCGATCTCTGGGCCGATCTGCTTCCCTGGTATCGTGAAGACGAACCAACTCAGACACGTGAGGCGCAGGGTGTTCCCATTCAAATGCTGGACACGTCTCGGATCATGGAAGTGTCGAAAAAGCTTCGATCCCATCTTGAAGAGGTCAGTCCTGATCTGGTGAATGCAGCGGAGAACTTTTGCACTTCTGTCACCTACATCCCCATCTCCGCCCTTGGCAAACGTCCCTTTATCGATCAAGCCAGCGGCAAGAAGAGCATCCTGCCCAAAGACATTGAGCCTCGCTGGGTGACGGTGCCCTTGATTCATGGCATCAATCAATCTGTTCCGGGACTGTTTGGTGCGCTGAAACCCAACATCGATAAGCCGAAGACAAAGAGGTCATCATGAGTCATGAACTAATGATTACGTCGGCTCCGCGTGGCTTGCAGCCCGGTTCGATGGGCTTCTGCACCGTGGCCATGACGCCACAGTTGCCCTCGGTGTTGCAACAGCGACTGGAAACGCTCAGCAGTTACCGCCATGTCTATCCGCCGATGGATGCACGGGCGAAGAACAACCCGGTGTGCTTCCAACATCTGCGGTTGCAGGTCGGGGGCAAGAACTACTCCATTTTGTCCCGGATCGGCGATACTGGGCTGGACTACACGGAACGGTCGAACAAGTTTGGCCATCATCTGGCGCTGTCGCCGACAGAGCGATCACCTGCGGGGCCTGCTGCGACGATGTTGAACCCCAGGACGTTTCAGACAGCATGGAAGGGGGAGCCGCGAGAACTGGAACCGCAACGTTCGCTGGCTGCTGCAACGATACAGCCCGGCGTGGCGAGGCAATGGAAGGCAGCTACCGGTGATGCAGGCTGGGCTGGCGTACTGGCGGAAATGTATTTGGAGAACCAGAAAGACCCTGTCTATGTGGAGTACCCTGCCGGTACCGATGTGTTACCGTTGTTTGCTGAAGCGCTGGCTCAATTACCTGAAGAAGAACGTTGGGGAGTGACGTTCAGCACCTATTTCCAGGGCCTGCCGCCCGAATTGACCTGCCATTGGCGTGGCATTGTGAAAGATTCGCCGGAAGCGAAGCAGGCGCATTCGAGGAATGCGCGGATCATTCCCATTCAACCCGGGGCAACAGCACCCCAAGGCGGAGTGCTTGCAACTTGGGCACGAACCGGGGCCAAACCGGCAGCTTCAGAAATCACTATCTCCCATGAAGATAACGACTTATCACCATTGACGTTGAAACCCGATCGTAAGCAACCTAGACCAGTTTCAGGGCAACCATTTGAACTGAAACGCAGCAACCAGGCAAAGGCATCATTCCAGTCGGACTTGCCCCTTTCGCGTAGATCATCGTTCAGTGTGATGAGCTTGCTAATGGGATTGTTGCTGGGATTCTTGTTGAGTGCGATGGTTGGATTGGGATTATGGTTCGCTAACAAGACTGATCCCAGTTTGGTGGTGGCACAGGTACAGAAGCCAGTCGAAGAAGATGCAAGGGTCAAGGAACTGCAAAAACAACTGATAGATGAGCAGCATAGGCGTGAAAGTGCTGAAAAGCAATCAGCCAGTGCAGAGAATACATTATCTGAGGAGAAGGAAAAGAATCAGAAACTGAAGAACAGTCTCGATGAACAAAATAAGAAGCTAGTTGAGGCAAATGCGAAGCTGGTGAAGAATGAAGATAAAGGAAAAGCGGGAGAAAAACTTGCAGACCCACCGCCTCCAGGAGATGAACCAGTATCATTAGAACATGAACGCAAGAAAGCTATTTACTTTGACTACACGACCGTGAAGAGTGCAAGTGAGATCGCAAAACCTGATGAATCACTCATATCTAAATTAGGTGATGATGCAATTCGAAACGCAAATTGGAAGTCAGTTAAGCTTTATCGGCCAAAAGAGTTGCTGGTCGAACTTAAAGATAGTCATCTCAAAGATAGACCAAATAAATCTGGAATACTTCTATACAAGGAAACATCAAGTTCTTCTGCGAAGAACCAGCCAATATTTGAGCTCCGAATTAATGCATCGGATAAGCTTGAAGGTATCTTTTATGTTGAAAACAAGAGCGAGGCTAGAAATGAGGCGATGCGATTGCTCAAGTATTCAATTATCGAATTGGAATCAAATGATAAGCAACGGCACTATATCACTGGTATCCAGCCTATCCTGGAAGATATTCACAATGTGATATTCATTAACGGTAACGATCTTGATTCACACGAAAAACGCAGCGAAAGCCTATTTGATAGAAGGTACACTATTTCATCAATAGTGCCAAGTAACGTCAAACGTATTGAGTTATTGTCCATCGTCAAAGTCTTAGTCAAGAACTTCGGAAATACGCTCCGATATGACATCAAATACGACTTTACTCCGCAAATATCTAATAAGACATACTACACTAATACTCTTACTATTGATCCAATCAATAGCTACCTCACTTCTTGCGATGCTGTTGTTAACATACGGTCGCGTTATAATGGGTACCGTTCTAATGATCCTGTCAATAAAGAAAAGATAACAAGCGATTATATTACAAGCGTTAATAGCAATAAGTTGAAGAGTGTTACCATTAACTCGCTATCACTCTTCTTCAATATGCACGGCGTTGATGTGCTCATTTGGCAGATGGCACCAAAATCAAGCACTGCTGATCAAGACAAGAGCAATCCACTCGAGACGACAGGGCCGAGAAGACCAACCTCAGGCACGGATGAAGCTAAGCCATGACCGACCCCCGCAAAACCATCGATGAACTGCGCAGTATCCTGCAATCCGCTGACCTTACCCAGTGGCAGCCTGCGCAGATTGAATTGTTCAAGGAATACACCAACCTGTGCCGCGAAGCGACACGCCGGTTGTCTGAGTGTGAATCGCTGTTGGGCAAGAATCTTTACTCCGAAGCGGTTCAGCTTTCCCAGGCAAGTCCTGATCTTCTTGAACTAGTGGTCCTTCTGGATATTCCCGAACGGGAAGCGTTGGAACAGGTCAGCATCTCGCAGAAGATACAAACACCGCCCAGCCTCAACATGGCCACCTTCCGGGCCATCGAACAGGCATACCTCAAACTGCAGCCTCTCGAAGAACTCCTTAAGCATCATCGCCTACTGGCCCTGGCACGAGCGCCATTGACGGCACGCCGCAAAGTGTTGCAGCAGATCGCTGAGCGTGACCACGACAATCCCATCTGGAAGCAAGATCTGGTCTTCTGGGAAAAGGAGCTTCTCAAGCAACTACAGGAGAAGCTCAAGCGAAACGACTTCCTCAATAGTCCTGACCTCGTGCTGGAGCAGGCTGAAGCTCTTCACGATGGTTCATGGCTGGCACAACCCCCTCCGAAACTGCTCAGTGAATTGGAGAAGGCAGAGCGTGTTGCCGAACAAGTAAAAGCCCGCCAGGCCTTCATGCAGATGAAGGACAAGATCCAGGACGCCTTCCACGTTAGCGATAGGAAGAGGATAACTCAACTGCGAGAGGAATGGAAGCGGACGGCCCAGGCCGCCGGCTTATCCATTCAGGATTCCATTACACAGCATGTGGCAGATGCCTTTCGCTGGATAGCTGACATAGAAGCCGCTGAAAGTCAGAAGGTTGAGCAAGCCGCCGCTCTGAGCAAACTTAACAAAGCACTTGATTCAGATGTTTCGGTCGAAGTGGTGCAGGATCGCTGGAATGCGTTTGTTAATACAGGGGCTGTACCCACTCCCATTCTGCAAGAACGTTACGACAGGCATATCAGCCGCCGGCTGGAACTGCGGCAGGATCGCCGCAAGTTGGTATGGGTCGCCATCGGCGGTGGCGTGCTGGCCTTGCTAATCGTTGCCACCATAGTCGTGATTCAGGTCAGGCAGAACTCGCAACTAGGTCAGGCAGAACTCGCAACTAGGTCAGGCACTAGCTTCGCTCAAGTATTTCCTGGACGAGAACAAGCTGGCTGACTTCCAAACCTATTATGACCGGTTAGTGAATGAGCATACAAGCATGACTCAGGATTCAGCCATTGCTGAACTTCACCGAGAGTATCGCATCCGCACGGAAGCAAAGCGAGCACTCTCCGGGGAAATCAGTGCCGTGCTGGCTGAGATTAAGTCCCTCTCTGTTCAAAGCAAGGAACCCGAAGTTATTCGCAAGGCGAGCGCTTATTTATCGAAAGCCACCGATCAAGAGCGCGAACAACTGAAACAAGCAATTGCCAATCACGAAAACCAGTACCTCGCCTGGAATGCTCAAGAAAAGGAGAAGACCAGGACGATCTTGGACGCAGCTTTGAAAGCGAGCGCCGCCGTCCAGGGTTCTTCAGTGAACATAGACAAGGAGAAACTCCAGGCTTGGCGGAAACAATGGAAAGATGTCGACATCGCTTTGGGTAAACTCGATATGTCAACCGGCGAGCGTACTGAAATGCAAGCCTGAATTAAACAACTCAATCAGCAACTGGTTCTGCAGGAAAAGTTATGTGAAGAAAAAGAGGGCTACGACGCTCTACAGACATCTTTGCAGGAATCGCTGCAGATGCCTGGTAGGCCCATGAAGCAGTTCAGCACTAGCATCAATCAGTTTGTCCAACGCTATCCGAATCACTCTGCCCGCGCCCAATGGATAGAACTACTCAATCATATAGCCCATTCGGAGATGGCGGCTGAGTCGGGGGAGCTCATTCTGTCCTGGAAAGGCAATCCGTTCAATTTCTCGCCTCAACAGGCTAACGAACAACTTCAAAGGCTGGAGTCTTTACTTGCACATCGTCCTAAACTGCCCGAATATCAGCAACTCGCTACATTGCAGGACATTCTCAAACGGCGAACCCTCTGCGTGCCATCGCAGCCCATGTTAACGGAGATGAATAAGTTCTTCAAGCTGCCCGGCATCAAAGAAGCAGCGATGATCCAGTACGATACCGGCGGTGCGGAACCTCTCAAGCAAATCTATCTATCGTCTTCCGCGCTGGAGATCGCTCAGGCAGCGATCAAGAACGGTGATACAACTAAGCTGACAACCTACTATTCCACGCTGGCCGGGAAGGAAGTAACTAAAGAATACGCCATGAAGGGTTTCAAGAAGGTATTTTTCAAATCTCCGCAGACAGAGTTGGCTGAAGCTTGGGAACGTGCGCAACGTGTTGAGGATAAAGGCTGGTTAACAGACACCTCTTGGCGAAGCATGATGGCCTCCTTCCTCGACGAAGTCGTCAACAAAGAAAATCTTGACCCGGTAGCCAAGCTCGATATGGTTCGTTCCCTCGTTGAACGGGGTTCCAAAGGATCACTTGTCTTTGAGAGAGCAGCAGGGCCATGGATCGAGCATCTCAAGACCAAAACGGTGCGTAATCGGACGGCGGAACAGTTCAACTGGTCCATCGAGTGGATTGATCCCCGCTCAACAGATGCCGATCGAATGCGGATCGACTGCAAAGAGGTGGTCGAGACTCTTCCGAAATGGACGAAGCAAAAAATGCTTGAAGATATGACTCGTATAGAAGGTGCTTATCAACAGGAATTGCTTGCCGCCCCGCTATTAGCTGGTTGGTTGAAAAGAACTGCACCTTCTGAATGGAAATGTGAGGGGCAGTTCGTCCGATTCCCGGAAGGATCCGTCCTCATGATGTTAATAGAAACGCCTGGTTCGGACCGGTTGAGCTGGCAGAAGATCGGCACTTTGAAAAACCACTTGCCCCAATTGGACAAAGACCTTCAGAATCTTCGTGAAGGCACGCCTTGTTTCGTGATTCTTTCCTTCGCCGAACAGCCCAAGGAGTAATTGACGATGAACGAATCAGGAGCTTGGTATCTACGAAAGCGGGGGCAAACCTTTGGCCCGTACTCCTCACAACAACTCTCTCAGTTGCGCGATCGTGGTCAGATCTCTCGGTTCCATGAGCTTTCTCAAGATAAGTATGAGTGGCAGACCGCAGAAACTATTGGATTATTCGCCCCGGCACCTGTTCGCCCTGAGCAATCAACAGAATTAGAGAGACCTACTGGCACTCATCAAAACGACCTACTAAATGGTTCTCCTAGTGCAATCAATCCAGCAACAGTTCGGAGTTTGTCACTTAGTATTGGCATGCTGACGATTGCTTATGTACTGGAATTGGTGTCATGGATTCTTGTTGGATTTATCTGGCTCCTGGGTTTCCTGAGCGATAACGTGCAGTTGTTCGATGTAGCAGGCATTATCATCCTGGGTTCCATCATTGGAGTGAACATTGTGCTCTTGATTGGCTACGGAATCGGCTGCGGGACAGGCCAATCCCAGCTCAGCACGGCCCTTCCCATTACGTGTTTGATGCTACAGATAATCGATTTTCTTAGTGTGCTCTTTGCAACTATACTGGCTGTCGTTTCTGTGATTGCAATCCATCATTGGCATGATGCATTCGGATTCAACACAGGAATGGTGGTTGTGAATGGGCTTCGATTTATTCTGGCTGTCTTTGCAGCCATTTGTTTAGTTGAATGGCTCCGAGCCATATCTGTTTGGCTCAAGAAGCAAAGTGCGGTGAACGTACTTTCCCCCAAGCTGCTCAATGCCTTTTACTATGTCTATGGCTTCCAGGTATTCCTTGCATTGATTTTCACCATACTCATGTTCTCTATTCGAATACGTGCTGACAACGATTGGCGGGGTGCTATTGCTGATCATAAGTTAAGCGTCGTGCTGGGGATCGTCGTCATAGTTTATGCGATGTTTCAGTGTGTGAGCGCAGTTTGGCGGATCGTTTTGCTGAACATCACACGGAAATCGATTTCTGATTCACATGTGAAAGTGCCTTGATGGCCGATTTAGTCAAGGCAACAATCTAATGCGAGCAATTGCCTCTTGTTGCCGCCAAACTGTGATGGAGATTGCAGTGCTATTTTTGGTGGTGCCAACTGTGGCTTTTAGGGCATTTCTGTTTTCATCAACTGCAAATGCTTCCTCGGGCTTACCGTTTTTCATTAGGATCGAAACGCGGACCCCGGAGGAAAGACGTGTGACCGTCGTTGTGCCGGTGACTTTGAGGCTGATGGTATCTCCTTTCTTACCATTGAGCTCAACGACGACTGGTTTCGAATCGCCAGACGTTTGAGGATTCGCGGCAAGAAGCAATGTTAGGTAAGTTGTAAAGTACATGGTTCAACCCATCAGCAGGGGTAAGGAACTCTCGTCATTGTCTCTCTATCTGCTCAAAAGACGCATTGTGACAGCAAACTTGTTCGTAACTTGGAAGATTTGACGAAGGTCAAGCCACAGGCAGTCATCCATTGATAACAGATTCTGCCTTTAACACCCTTGTGATCTGTGCCGCGTGAAGATCAGACATATCAGAAGTCGCTCCAGACTTCGATTGACTTGTACACCAACCAATCGGGTAAGCTTGTTCAGCCAGTCACACTTCGAGGCAATTTGTATGTCAAACGCATTTTGCACCATGACTTCTCGTTCAGCGCGACTGCTACTTAGCGAGCAAGAGAAAAGCACCTTAATCAGCAAGGTAGCCAAGTTTGTGAACCGCTTTGATCCACAGGCATATCCCTTAGGGCTTGCCTATCGAGAATTGCGAGTTGTCCTGGATTCGAGGGAGAGGGAACTCAAGATTATGACCGAACACGAGTTCAGTCGGTTGTACCCTTTGCTTAAAGCAATCAATCTGCAAGCTACTGCACATAAAGCTGCGTGATACAAAAACGACCCCGAACTGGGGTCGTCTGCGTTAGTGTTCGGGAACTGGAAGCTATTCTTTGGGCAGTATCTTTGCCTCAAACCTCCCCCGCTCCGACTTCTTGAACGGCGAAGCCTTCCCAAAATCCTTGATGCTCCGGCTGATAGCCGCATAAAGCGTTGAAGCTGGCGTTTTACCTCCAGGACTAACCCAAAGCCCCTCCGTTGCCATCACATCGATGAGTTCCGGGCACGTCATCGGCACCTTGCGATCTTGCAAGACCTGAAGCGCCGCCTTGATCATGCTGAGCTTCTTGGGCTTGAGGTCTGCTTGGACTTTGAGCTTACGGGGTTTCTTGGGGGCGGGTTCCTCGGATGGGACGGGCATTTCGGTTGGTGGTAACTCGGTAGCTGTTGGCTCCGGCTCATGCGTCGTTGCCACCTCGCCCGCTGTGGTTGGCTCCACCACCGCAGCCTCGGAAGTTGTGGCCACGTCGGGCGTCTCGGTGGGTTCTGGTGGAAGAGCAGGGGTCTCGTCTACCAGGGTAGGCTCGACAACTTCTGGCACCTCGGTCACGGTCTCAACCTTCGCCTTCTTTCCCCGTCTTCGCCTGCCACTTGGGCTTCTTGTCGCCCTTGACCTTCTTGGCCGGCAGCTTCAGTTCTCCGCCACCGACCTTCAGTTTCTTGTTCGCCATGTCACTGTCTCCTGTTGCGTGCGGCATCGATGTGATGCTGGCTACGCAGGATGACAGTTAAAGGCTGTGGGGAGTAAGGGAGGAGGGATTCAGTAGGAATGTGGGAACTTGGTTGTCATGAGAAAGTCGCGGTTCAAGTCTAAATCTGAGTAAGATGCCCGAAGAAGCAATCGAGTCATTCGTGACTTCCTTGACCAAGACCCAACGAGACCAGCTTTGGGAAATCGTGCAGAACTGGAACGCCAAGGTAACACCCTTGGATTTAGCGATCGGTTCGGAGAGTACTGCGGCTGAATGTCTGGAAGCCTACTTAGATGGTGCAGATGTTGAATGACTGGTTCGCCCTGCTCGAAAGTAGGGGTTCTTGGAAATATGGAAGGTTTGATCCGCCAGCATGAGTTCGAATCATTTGTTTCATGCATATGCAACTGGGGAATAAGAACTAAGCTTTCGAGATTTTGAGTAACCTTCATGCTTGCACATCCCAAACCTTTGACCAATACTTAGTGAGCTTCTCCTCGCTCAAATGTCCAAACGATGCCAGCCACGTTCATTCGATTCAAATGCTCTTCATGCGGCAATAAGCTGAAGTCGCTTAAAGAGAATATCGGAAAGAAGCGCGTTGCTCCTGTGGTGCTAGATTCATTGTTCCGGATGATTTAGAGTCAACACGCCCTGTGCCGATCCAGGTGAAAGCCATCAAACTGAAATATCGCCCGCCCGCCACAGGGTGAAATCCTGGAAGGCCATTAGCTTTTCATGCGGGAGGACGAAGCGCATGCAACACGACCTTGCATTTCCGACCAGAGTTGTGCCTGGTTATCGAACATGTTTTGAAAATGCTGAAGTGACAGGCATTCATTTTTTTCTTGAAGATGCAAAGCAGTTCGCTGTAGGTACAAACCAATCATTGGCACTGCAAAAGGATAGGAAACATCCCAAGTACCGTAACGCAATCAAGGTGATAGGCATTAGCGGCGGCTGGTTCTCCAAAAAGAAGTATTTGCTTGGACACCTTGCGCCAGAGATAGCTGACCAAATCACCAAGCGAGGTAACTTCAATTTCATTAAGCCCGTATTGACCAATATCTGGTGGAGTGGTGAAAGAAAGGAGTTTGTTAACGTCAGATTTCATCTGATTGAGCCAACTCTCGGCAATTGGGGGAGCCGATGATTAAGCTCAAATGCCAGCGATGCGGAAGAGACTTATCGTTTGTCGATGAGCAGGAAGGCAATTACAGCTACTGCCCTACTTGTGACTTTCCGATGAGAGTGGTTCGTCCTTCACTCTTTAGTTCCAAGACAGCGCGAACATTGCTGGTGATAGCGACGATTCTCATTGCTGCATCGATAGCAGTGTTAATCGTCTATCCTGAAGCACAAGAACCATTCAAGGAATTCTGGAAGCTGTTGAAATCCAAGTTCAAAGCACCGCGACGACCATAGTCAAGTGAATCAATGCGATCTACCTAACCATCCTGTCATGAAGGACCGACATTTGACGACAACGATTATCCCGATGCAGATCAGCCAACTGTGGTGAGCGGGTCACTACTTTCACGCTCGGGAAAAGCAACACAATGTGAGCTAAACCTGCCTGTGACTCAATAGGGAGATTGCATATGGAAGATCCAGTTCGCTTGACAGCACTCGCCACGCAAGTGTCGAGCGTTAATCAGAGTACTGCATTGATTGCGGCTGAATTGATGGAGTTAAAAAAAGAAACATCTATTCTTAGGTTGCGAGTACATTCATTGAGAAGCGGGATCCAAGCGGTGCAATGGATCGCCTTCGTTAGCCTTTTAATACTTGTTGGTGCGTTGGGCGGGTCAGTCTATTTTGGCAAGCAGTTTGCGAAGGATGTCATCCGGGAAGTGGTCCAGGCTGAGACTAGCAGCCAGACCATCGTGACACAGCATGGATACCTTTCAACCAGAACAAAGAAACTTGATAACCCGCTGACGTTCGAGTGGGCACTAAAGCAACCAATAAGCCCACATCGAGTCGTTTCCATGATCGCTGAACCTTCTGCTTTCATGCCAGGCATGACTATCGAGGCGAAGTGCGTGAAAGATGGAAAAGCCTGTCAGATCATTGTCCTTGGCAATACCAGTAAATTCAGGAACTCCTGGAGGACGGTATTCAATGCAAGCTCACCTCAACAATTAAAGCTGAGTGATTCCAGTCCGTGGAGTCTGCGACCATTTTCAGATGGAGTATGTGTTATGTTCAGATCGCTGCGAATGGTGGACGGAAACTCAATGAGCCAGCTATTATGCTGGCCTTTGGAGTATTGTTCGCAATCTTGGGTGCATTGATTGGCGTCAATGGATATTGCTCAGGTCATCAAAGATCGAACAACCAAGCCAAAAATGAAACAAGCCACCTAGGAGCTAGGTGACTTGCTCTCTTTCGGTCGCGGAAACGATGACCGAAAGAACCCGATCAGGTGTTCGGTCTTGGTCGTTGACGACCCATACAGACTGAATCACTGGCGGTATTTAATCCTAGCGCCGTGCCAAGCTGCCTGGCAAGTGAAATCTGTTGACCTGGAAGTAACCAATGGTAGTCTGAAATACTCCATTGAGCCGCACCTATGACTACAACAATGCCTCTCAGTATCCTGATTGCCGACGACAGTGCAGACCATGCCGAATCGTTGGCGAACCTTGTCACGATCTGGGGCCATGATGCGTTCGTCTGCCTCGATCCGAACGTAGCGCTAGGCTATTACGAGAAGTTCTGGCCGGATGTCATGCTGTTGGATATTGGCTTTCCTCTTCGCTCTGATGGCCTGGCTGTTGCCCGTAAGGCCCGCGCTGACCAGGGAGAAGGTTTCAACCATTATTGCAGTTACGGGACACAGTGATGACGACACCCGTGCCCAAGCTAAAGAAGCCGGATTCGATTATTACTTCGTTAAGCCGATAGACCTGATGAAACTTGAGACACTGCTTACTGAGATTCGCCGGAACGAGGATTCATGACCACCACCGACTACCACCAAACCGCCGCCCGTCTCCTCCTCGCCCACGGCTTCTTGCCTGTGAAGGGCCAGGATACCTGGATCAAAGCTGGTAAGACTCAATGGGCTGTTGCGTGTATCGCAGGGCAATGGGGACGATTGGTCCCTATGTTGGTAGCTCAGTTATGCTGGAGCTTGGACGCATTACCGACACTCATGGGAGAGAAAGTGTGAACGAAGAACTTCCTCCGACAACTGATCATTCAGTCGATCGGTTGATTGCTGAATACTTGCAAGCCATTGAGGCTGGTCGCAATCCGAGTCGGGAGGAACTTATTGCACAGTATCCAGCCCATGAGGATGAGTTGACCCGTTTCTTTGCCGACTTTGATCGCATCGATAGAGGTGCAGCTTCGCTCCGAGTCTCGGGATCACACACTACCGTTTTCGTTGGGGAAAAACAGACTACGTTGCCCACAGTGAGGTATTTCGGTGACTATGAATTGTTGGAAGTGATTGCACGTGGTGGTATGGGTGTGGTTTATAAAGCAAGGCAGGTATCTCTTGCACGGCTAGTAGCACTGAAAATGCTTCTTAAGGGCGAGCATGCCAGTTCTAAAGACGCTGCTCGATTTCAAACCGAAGCTGAAGCTGCAGCTGCTATTGACCATCCCAACATTGTGCCGATCTACGAAATAGGCAGTCATGATGGTAGGCAATATCTAGCAATGAAGTTTATCGATGGTCAGTCTCTGGCCAGTGTGCCTCGCAGTAATGCTCACACTGAAGCAGCACGTGTGCTTATCATCTCCAAGGCAGTCCATTTCGCCCACCAACGAGGCGTCTTGCATCGAGACTTAAAACCTGGAAATATCCTAGTTGATGATACAGGCACACACTATGTGGCCGACTTTGGTCTGGCAAAACGTATTGATGCGCAGGTTTCACTTTCAGAAACAGGAGACATTGTTGGCACTCCACGTTACATGGCTCCAGAGCAGGCCAATGGAAAGCGAGACCTTACTACAGCTGTTGATACCTATGCACTGGGAGTAATCCTTTATGAGCGGTTAACAGGAAGGACACCATATAACGGTTTGACGATGCTGGAGATAATAAGACAACTTAGAGACGAGGAGCCGGTCAAACCAAGCAGTATTGTGCCAACGCTTGATCGTGATCTTGAAACAATTTGTCTTAAGTGTCTGGATCGAGAGCCTGGACAAAGGTTTGCTTCGACCGGGGACTTAGCAGATGAATTGGAGCGATGGATTCGGGGAGAACCAATACAGGCACGCCCGGTTGGTAGGGTAGAAAGAACTTGGCGTTGGTGTAAGCGGAATCGAACATTTGCAGGACTTACGGCGGGGATTGCATTCGTGCTGATTGCTGCAACTGTGATTTCGACTATCTTGTTTTGGTGGGCACTCGGTGAGAAGTCACGAGCAGATACGTCTGCTGATAAGGCAGTTAAGAATGCCGAGGATGCCAAAAAGTGGGCAACCGAAACTCAAGAAGAGAAAAAACGAGCCGTACATCTGCTTATTAATCAAGTGAATCGAGAAGGCTTTAAGGCCGTTGAGTCAGGCGATAGACTCACTGGAGTTCTGCATTTTTCACGGTTACTTCAATACACGCAAGGAGAAACTGAACTAGAGAGTGCTACGAGGAATCGGCTAGGAGCATATCGTCATTACTGGGGCACAACGTGTCTATCTAAGACATATCTTGCCCCATGCAAAGTCAGTGTTCGTTACTGCATACAGTCCTGACGGTAGACGGATAATTACAGGTTCATGGGACAATACAGCTCGAATATGGGATGCTCAGACCGGAGAACCGCTTACTCCTCCTCTCAGGCATCTTTCTGCAGTGTCTGCAGCGGTGTTCAGCTCCGACGGACAATTGATTCTAACAGCATCTCATGACAAAACAGTTAGGGTTTGGAACGCAATAACTGGCCAACCGGAAACTTCGCCTATGACTCATCAATCAGCAGTCTTGTGTGCTGCATTTAGCCCTGATGGCAAAATGTTAATTACTGGATGTAATGATATGACAGCGCAGATCTGGAATGCTAGAACTGGGCTTCGAATGACTTCACCACTCGTACATCAAGGGGTAGTGGTCAGTGCTGCTTTTAGCTCAGACGGAAATCGGGTGATAACTGGTTCATGGGATAATTCAGCTCGAGTCTGGAACTCAAAAACTGGCCTACCAGTAACATCGCCGCTTGTCCACAAAGGTAAAGTAGTTCATGTTGAGTTCAACCAAAAGGGGCAAAGAGCCGTCACTGCATCCGAGGATGGGACGGCAATTGTTTGGGACACCGAGACTGGAAAAGCAATGATCCGCCCACTCGCCCATAGAGATGTTGTCAACTATGCCTCCTTCAGTCCTGATGGGTCCCGCATTGTTACTGCATCAAACGATAAGACTGGACGGATTTGGAATGTCGAAACTGGTCTGCCTATAACTCCACCTCTTGTCCATCAAGCTTCTGCAACTCATGGTATGTTCAGCCCAGATGGCAAATTGGTCGTCACTGCTTCTGAAGATAAGTCAGCTCAAGTATGGGATGCTTATACAGGCGAGCGAGTAACGTCATTGCTTACTCATGAGGACAGGGTTTACAGAGCATCATTTAGTCCTAATGGTCGTCAAGTACTAACCTCGTCGTGGGGTAAGTGTGCTCGAGTGTGGGATGTGATTCCTCAACAAGACGTACTAATTGAATTGAGGCATCAAGATCGAGTGTTTCAGGCTGAGTTTAATACCAAAGGCAATCGAGTTGTAACGGCATCATTCGACAAGACAGCGTTGGTATGGGACGCTACTACTGGTAAACCAGTTTGCCCATCACTCAACCACAATGGACGTGTGTATCATGCTTCATTCAGCCCCAATGGTCGTCTTATCATTACTGCATCAGGAGATAATACTGCGTGTATCTGGGATGCCGTAACGGGTAAATTAATTTGCTCACCACTCATACATCGTGATATAGTTTGGCATGCCTCGTTTTGTCCTGATGGCAATCGGGTTGTTACTGCATCATGGGATAAAACGGCACAAATTTGGGATGCTATTACAGGTCTTCCACTAACTCCTCCGCTAGTTCATCAACACCAAGTACTTCACGCCGCCTTTAGCCACGATGGCAAGAGAATTGTCACTGCATCTGGTGACAAAACGGCTAGAGTATGGGATTCAACTTCTGGCAAACCCGTGACTCCACCGCTGAAACACAATAACTTTGTATACCATGCAGTCTTTAGCCCGAACGGAACACGAGTTCTTACTTCATCGAATGACAATACTGCTCGAGTGTGGGATGCTAACACCGGCCAAACAGTTAGTCCACCACTGAATCATCAAGAGGGTGTTTTTCAGGCTACGTATAGCAATGATGGTGCTCGAGTCGTAACAGCATCATTTGATTACACATCACGTGTATGGGATGTGGTGACTGGAAATCTAATAACCCCTCCTCTTAGGCATCAAGGACATGTAAGACGCCAATATTTAGTCCCGAAGGGTCTCGTGTCGCGACATGCTCGGTGGATCATTCAGCCCGCATTTGGGATGCAACAACTGGGCAACCACTAACTCCTCCGCTCACCCATGCCGGAGAAGTGAGTTACATTGCGTTCAATACTAATGGTACCCAATTAGTCACTGCTTCTTGGGACAACACTGCTCGGATTTGGAACCTTCCGAAAGATAATCGGCCAATTGAGGACGTCATCCGTATTTCCCAAGTGTATACGGGCCACCAACACGATGTCACCGGGGGTCTTCAGCCGCTTGACCGAGATCAACAATTGTTTTCGTGGCACAAGGAGTTGAAGGGTAAGTACCCGGAACAATTTATCCCATCATATAGAGATATTATTCGTTGGCGAATCAAACAAATCGTTTGTTGTTGTAGTGAGCTCAATGTCCCATCTGCTTACTATCACTTGAAATGGCTCCTAACTGAAGTTGTAGAGTCTGCCCAAATAAACTCCACTGCTCCCTCTGCTGCCCCCAATCCCTCTCTAGACAGATAGGCTGCAGGTGCCTGAGCTTGAGCCGATCATGTCCCTTGATCGTCTTGGGCAAGAACAAAATCTCCTCGTGAATATCTGGTACCAGTAACAGGAGAACCATGATCTGCGAGACGCGAGCCCGAGTAACCTGCCATATCCACGAGGTTAGTCAATTCCGCAGTTGTACTTGAACTTTCCATTTATGAAATAATCTAGCGTCATCAACGATGCGCCAGTACGCTTGTTGCCATAGGTGCCATGATGACCATCCCCGCAGAACGCTTTCGGTCCTACCTATTCCTACTGGCTCAGCATGGGCTGGATGATCGTCTGCGGGCCAAGGTCGACCTTTCGGGTATCGTGCAGCAGACCTTGTTGGAGGCTCATCAAGACTGGGGGCAGGTGGCAGAGAAAGCTACCAACGAGCAGGCTGCATGGATTCGCTCCATTCTCGTCCACAACCTGACTGATGAAGCCCGCAAGTGGATGGCTGCAGCCCGCAACGTCGACCTGGAACGGTCGCTGGAACACTCGTCAACCAACCTTGCCGCTCTATTGGCTGCCAGCCCTTCCTCCCCCAGCATGAAAGCCGTGCAGAACGAAGACCTGGCTCGTATGGCTGATGCCTTGCTCAGCTTGCCTGAAGAACAGCGGTTGGCCATCGAGATGCATCATTTACGTGGCATCCCCTTGGCCGATATTGCCCAGGAGATGAAACGATCCAAAGGCGCGGTAGCAGCATTACTTTACCGTGCCATGCAACAAATGCGTGCCCTCGTCGCTCCCCCTGTGGAACCATCCAGACGGATATGCCATGAATAATCCCACACCACCTGCCGTTGCTGGTTTCAACTCCATCCTCGCCTCACTCATCGAAGCGCAGGAGCGGGCCGAGGAGCAGACTGTCGATGTGAAAGCGTGGACAGACAAATACCCTCAGTATGCATCGCAGATTCAGAGCTACTTTGGTAATCGTGGGAAGCTCGAAGAAGTTCTGGGGCCACGTGGGGGTGTTGATCTGGAGGCTCCCACTATTGGTGCGGAGAAACAGACTGATGCTGGCCAACGCATCCGTTACTTCGGCGATTATGAACTACTCGAAGAGATTGCTCGTGGCGGCATGGGGGTCGTTTTCAAAGCCCGGCAAGTCAGCTTAAACCGGATCGTCGCAGTCAAGATGATCCTCTCAGGCAACCTCGCCGACCCCAGCGATGTCCAACGGTTCCATGCTGAGGCCGAAGCTGCTGCCAATCTTGATCACCCCAACATCGTTCCGATCTACGAAGTGGGTGAACACGAGGGGCAGCACTACTTAGCATGAAGCTGATCGAAGGTAGCAGCCTCAGTCAGGCGAAGAACACCAGGCCCAATACAGAAACTCCCAAAGAACAGCAGAGTTGGGCAGCAGCGTGGTCGCTCAGGTGGCAAGAGCGGTGCATCACGCCCACCAGCGTGGCATCCTGCACCGTGACTTGAAACCTGGAAACATCCTTATCGACATATATGGCGAACCCCATGTCACCGACTTCGGGCTAGCCAAAAAAGTTGAAGGGGGTAGTGACCTCACCAACACTGGGGCCATCGTAGGCACCCCCGCCTACATGGCTCCCGAACAAGCAAGATGCGAAAAGGGCCTCAGCACCGCCGCGGATGTCTACAGCCTGGGAGCGATTCTGTATGAATTACTCACCGGACGACCCCCGTTTCAGGCAGCCACCCCGCTGGACACCATCCTGGAGGTGCTGGATAAAGAGCCGGCAACGCCCAGTTCGTTCAAGCAATCAGTAGATCGTGATATGGAGACTATCACCCTGAAGTGCCTGGAGAAGAGCCCTCCTAGTCGATATGGTTCAGCAGAAGCGTTGGCAGAGGAGATTGGTCGTTGGTCGCAGGGAGAACCGATCCACGCTCGGCCAATTAGTTCATGGGAACGGATGAACAAATGGATGAAAAGGCGCCCGGCATTAGCTGCATTCATTCTGGGTGGAATTCTATTCGTCATCAGCCTGGGGATTTTTACCGTCATAACGACAGAAGCTTTGCGGGATGCAAAGAAGCAACTCTATGTCTCGCGAATTAACCTCGCGGATCGTGATCTGATGGGCGATTCCTACGGCTAACAGGCACCATGCTTCGTGACTGTGATGAGCAATATCGCAACTGGGAATGGAATTTCCTGGTCCGATGGGCATTCCCGGAGCGTCACCGCATCGCAGACCAAACCGCCAGCCTGAGTAACCTGAGCTGGAGCAGAAATGGCAAGACCTTGATCGCCCTCGATAATGTCTTCAGTATCAACAACCTGGTGGTTCAGATCGACCCAGCCACCCAGCAGATCATCAAGCGGTTCAGTGGTAAACTTTCGAGTACGCAAGGAGTGCATCTGGCATCGCATTTGGCCGTGTCCGATGATGGGGCCGTTGTGGCTGCAAATGCAGGCCGTAGTGTGCTGGTCTGGAATGCGCAACCGGCGCTCAACTGCATGCATTCGAAGAGGAAGGCCTTCAGTGCCCGGCCCTTTCTCCTGATGGCTCTTTGCTCGCTGTTGCTTCACCCATCTTTGAAATTCTTATCTACGAGATGAGCACCGGCAAGATTCGGCATCGGCTTAAGGGTAACCAGACCGATATTCGCATGCTTGCCTTTGCCCCTGACCTGCCCCAATTGGCTTCGGTGGCTGGAGAAGGATTGCGGTTATGGAACCTCCAGACCGGCAAACAGGAAGCTCATCATGCGATGGCTGGAGCAAAAGACGCCTGGCCCTACGGACCGCTCTGTGTCACCTATCAGCAAGATGGCAAGAAACTTGTCGTGGGGTTAGCCGGGGGCCTCGTCTGGTTCGATCCACATCATCCGGAAGCAAAAGGCGTTGAATGGGGCCTCAAGGTCAATCAGGCAGCAATACACACGGTCTCACGCATAGTGATCAGTCCCGATCAAACCAAACTAATTACCCTCGATAAGGAGAAAGGAGATAACCCTCACACACTCTTTGTCTGGGATATTGAAAAGCGTATGCTTATGGATGAAGTGGCAGGGCACCAACTGATGGCCACAGGCATAGCCATGGGGACAGACTCCAACCTGCTGGTAACCTCAAGCAATGATTGCACAATACGATTTTGGGAGATTCCCCTCCGCAAGGCCCGAAGCACTTTTGCTGCTCTAAAACTCCCTATTCCTGCGGGTACGCTGACTACGCTCGGCATCAGTGCGACGAATCTAAGTCAGGACGGTAAGCGGCTGGCAGTGGGGTATTACAACGGTTCAAACCAGAAGACCGCCGAGCTGCGATGCTACGATACCGCAACCAAACACATGGTCTTTTCCGGCCAGGCGACTCTGTTCGGCAAATATGCCGAAGTCCTGACAGTGAAGCTCTCGCCGACGGCACAACGCCTGGCCGTAGTTACCGGCCCACGTTATGCCGGTAGTGATGACAATGACTGCTGCCTTACTCTCTGGAACGTCCCTGAACAAAAGTTGATTCGTGAGATACGTGGCCGGTTCCCCTTAAGAATAGTTGATCTACAGTTCACTCCCGATGGAACTCAATTTGCTGTTTCCTGCGGTCATCCTGAAGTGGTGTTCTTCGATTCCGTAACAGGCAATGAGACACGAGTCTTTAAGCGGGCTGTCAACTTAAAGGAGACTATTGGTGTGATGGGTTTCAATTTTACTCCCGATGGTCTATCTTTGCTGACTACGGGAGGTTGAGGCCGGCTCTGTTGGACGCCGCTTAACGAATCGTCAGATTTGCCATCTGCAAAGTGGACGAGAAGCCAGCCCGTGCCGAAGGTCACTCCGGCAGCCAGCGAAAGAGACCCGAGCGTGATTTGCCGAGCAAACGACATGACGCGAGCTTTGCGATACGCCCGGCAAGATCGTCGGCCTCGACGTCGTATGACGCCGTTTGATGGGCGGGGTCCGCAATCTCGCTCAGCGTCGCGCAGCGTAACGGCCGTCAAGCCGGCAGCTTGGCGTGAATGCCACTGCGCCATTCCGATTTCCGGATCGGTGGATTGGAGCCCAGCAAAAAATTGAGTCAGGCTGGAGTTGTCCAAAGACAACGACTGTGGCCGCGCAGCCTCAGACTCCGCATACCTGAGTGAGCGTAAAGTTGCCGCCCCGTGCAGCCGATGTAACGCCGCGGATTGCGGAAAACGAGCGATTCCGGCACGCGAGGTCGCAGCCGAGTTCTGATTGTTCGGCCTGTAACGCTTTCACCGAGGCTTCCGTGCTCAACCTGGTTCGACGGTTCCGCTTCGATCGCCGCGAAGATGTCTGTGCGAGCAGCATCGTCGCCGGCCGCCAGCAATCGGCTAACCCACTCGAGCCGCTGTGCGGCCGTTTGCGGCTCGACGCTGATCGTCACGGGCTCGACGATCGGTGAATCGGCAGATGCGATGTTCGGCAGCGACTTCACGGCGGCGATCGGTGGTTCGGGCGGCGCTTCGGCGCGGTCTTCAAGGATGATTTCAATGCACCGGTCGTCGACGCCAGAATACGCGGTGGCGCTTCCCTGCCCAGTTCGTCGGCCCGTGCGAAGCAGGCGGCAGCCGATCATGCGCCTGCAGCGCTGATCGCCGACCACAGGCTCGGCGGACTTGAGCGTCGTCGGGATGACGATCACCATTCGTTCCATACGCTCGCGGGCTGCGGCACTGCGGTCGTTTTCCAGATCGATCTCGGCTTGCAGGATGCCGGCTTCGACGTGCTTCGGTTCCTTCGCCAGGAACTTGGCTGAACAGGCGTTCAAACGCTTGGACCTGCAGGGCGTCGCGGCTTGCGAGCAATTGCGAGAATTCTGCGTGGTGCAGCATTGTACTGTCAGCACGCACGGACACGGCGATGGTATCGGCTGCGAGAACTTCGGGAGCCGCCGCAGGTGCGGGTAAAGCGGCGATCGTCGGAATGGTTTCCGTGAGCACCACGGGTAGGACGACGGGCTGCGGAGCCGTCGGCTCATCGGTCGCCAGAGCCGTTACGGCTTCGGTTTTCAGTTGCTGTTGGGCGAATTCGAACGCCTCGGAGTATTTCTTTTCCGCGGGCGCAAGCTGCGTCGCGATGTGGAAGAAGTGCAACGCCTCCGAGGCGGCATGATCGGCCTCACGCCAAAGCCAATTTGTAGGCCGCTTCGGCATCTTGCGGATGCTTGGCCACCGCTTCACGCAAGTGCAGGACCCACTTCAGCCGGGCGATCCTGCTCCAACTCCAGTTCGGCCATGAGCAGCCGAGATTCACGATGCTCCGGCGCCAGGGCCAGGATCTCCAGCGAGTCGCGGCAGGCCGCGGCGTCGCCTTGTCGCCAAGCCGTGGCGGCGGTTCGTATGACCCCGATTTCGCTCGACGTCGAACCGCTTAACCGCCTCGTTGGCTCGCTCTTGCGAATGGGATGTAGGTCGGGCGCGCCTGGCGGTTCCGGCAGCACGAGCTTATTGACGTCCCGACGTCGCGCAGCCGCTGCATACGCGGCAAGCCCGACGACGGCGACGCGGCCGATTCGACGAATCGGGGAATTACTTATCATGACGAAACACCTCCGGCTTGGCGGCGTCGAAGCTGCGGCCCGGCACGCCGGGATCACGCGGATGTTCGGCTGGCGGTAAACCTTCGCGGCCAAGTTCGTCGAGCATCCATGGCGGCATCTCGCCGTCAATGATGGGCGTCCGTCGTCGCCGATTACCGTTTCCACGGCCAAGCCTTGCGCCATCGGCGTACCTTCTTGCGAGCCGATCTCATGCAACGTGCGGACTGCGTCGCGGTTGAGCGGATCGTAGTGCACGGCCAGCCTCGCGAATCGCTTGGCCAGCACACGATTGCCGTCGGCTGCAGCCGCGCGAGCCCGATCGGTGTAGTCGCGCGCCAAGTGAGCCTTGCCGACGGGGCTCATCCGATGGAACTTGGCCGCTTCCATTTGCACGGCGTCCTTGCGGTACATCGCACCTTCGGCGGCGTTCTCGCCGTCGTAAACAATGCGCGGCGTCAGCAGGATCAGGATTTCCGTGCGCTCGACGTTTTCCGTCTTATTGCGAAATAGCGGCCCCACCGCAGGCAAGCTGCCCAAGAGCGGTACTTGAGTGCTGTTTGAACGGAGGTTTTCGCGCATCAAGCCGCCGAGGATCACCGTGCAGCCGTCGGGGCACATGACGTTCGTCGTGACTTCGGTCAATGTTTTGTTCGGCAGCGTGAAGCCGCCGTTGACGACGACCTGACCTTCCGAAAGTTCGGGATGGACTTCCAGGCGAATAAGTCCGTCGCTCGAAATGAACGGCCGCAGGCGAAGCTCAGCGCCGACGTCGAGGAATTCGACGTTTTGCGTCGAGAAGTTTTGCGTCACCGTGGTGCTGATATAGCCGAGCTTCTGGCCGATCAGGATTTCGGCCTTCTGCTTATTCAAGCAAAGTAGCTTTGGCGAAGCGATCACATTGGCATCGCCGACGGTTTCCAAGGCGTTGATGAACACGCCGAGGCTGTCGTCAAGAAACGCGAACTTCAGACCGCCGGTGTCGAATTCAAATTGACCGACGTTCGCGCCCGTGACGGGATTCACTTGTCCGCCGCCGGCCAACGGCGCCTGTCGCGGGTTGCCCCAACCGAAGCGGACGTTCTGCTGATCTCGCAGCACCTGGAAATCGACGCCGAAGCTGTTTGCGTCGTTGAGGGTGACGCTGACGATCATCGCTTCGATCGAAACTTGGGCCGGTCGCCGGTCGAGATCTTTGATCACGGCGTCGATCTGCGTGAGCACGGTTTCGTAGTCTTGAATCACCAACGCGTCTTGTTGCGACATGCTGTCGCCGCCGGCCGTCGTGTTATCCACGGCGATGCCGGTCGCCGCCGGCGTCGAAACGCTGATTTTGCCGACGGTCGGCGAAAGCAGCGGCGTGATCATCGTCGAAAGTTCTTTGGCCGCGATGTAGTTCGGCCGATAGACGCGCGTGCTGATGCGATCTTGGGCCCGCTCCATCGCGGCGAAGTCTTCGGCCGTACCGATGTAGACGAATCCGCCGTCGTGTTGCGCCGTGAATCCGGTCGCTTTGAGAATCGCATCCAGCGCCTGTTCGACGCCGACGTGTTGCATGTTCAGGCTGATCGATCCGCTGACGCTCGCGCCGGCCAAGATATTGAGTCCGGCTTCTTCGGCAAGCTGCTCCAAGAGCACGCGCACGTCGACGTCGCGCGCGTTGATCGCTAATTTGCCGTCCCCTTCCGCCGCGATGGCGCCCGGCGCGGCGACGACTTCGGACTTGGCTGCGCCGCCCGCCGGTGCGCCATGGGACGCAGGTGCGGGCATGATTAAGGCTTCCGGCTCGGCGACTGCCGGCGGTTGTGCGGCGGGAGGAGGCGGAACGGCGGCGCCCGGCCCGCAGGACCGGCCGGTGCGGCGGCCGCAGGAGCCGTTTGTGCGACGGCTTGAGGCGCTCTGCATTTGCGACTGCAGCAGTTGCAGCGCTTTGTGCGTTTGCTCGTTTTGGTCGAGCATCTTCATCATGACTTCGACCGGGACCGTCGCGCCGTTGGCGCCGGGCGTCACGGGGAGACCCTGCGATTGCAGCAGGTTGCCGAGCGCTTTTTGCACGGCGGCGTCTAGATTTTCCGAGGAGCCCGCGGCAGGAGCTTGCGCCACATGCAGCGGTTCGAAGCCGGCTTGTTCGGCGGCGCGTTGCGCGTGTTGCGAGGTGTCCCCGGTCACACGGGATTGCACTGTGCTCGGCCGCGGGACGTTCGGTTTGGGAGTCGGCCGCGAGGGACGCGGCGATTCATCGGCCGCAACGGCTATTTCGTCGATGTCGGCGGCGGCATCGGCCGTCGCGTGAGCCGCGAGTTGTACGGCCAGCACGATACCCAAGGCCGCACAAAGGCTCAATCCGGCCAAGCGAAGAAGTATTTTCATGCGTCATCCGTGACGTTATGGCAGGCAAACGAACGTGTGCGACCGAGCCTCGTCTAGAGACCTGGCCCCGCGGGTAACCCCAATCCTTCGAGTTCTGAATTGCCGTCTTGTCGTTGATCCGTCCCGGAGGCGGTGGGGGCGGCCGGCGGCGGCTCTTCGCCCGGCTTCGGGATACGCAGTTCGCGCACCGTGCCGTTCCATACGACTACGGCGCGTCGCGGCGTCACCGTTTGCAGACGAATCTCCATTGCCCCGAGTTCGCCGATCGCGGTGCCTTCGGCAAAAGCGCGACCGTTGATCACTGCTTTGCGCGTGCGAAGGCCGACCATGGTGCTCGAAAGAACTAGCGGCATTTGTTGCCAATCGTCGCCGTTGATCGTCTTGGGCTCTTGCTCCGTTTCCGGAGCAGGTGCGTCGAGTACGCCGAGCGATTGAGCGACGGCGAGCAAGTCGTCGAGTTCGGTAGGCGTGGCTTCGGAGGCGGCCTTGCGAGCGAACGGGTTCCGTGCATCTTCCGGCTTGGCGGGCTTACGCGGTTCGGCGCCGGTCATGCGATGATCTCCGGCGATGCGTGCGGCGAGCTGCTTCCATTCGAGTTGCGGCGCGGCGACGACGGCAGTCGGTGCAGTGCGGTGCTCGACGAAGCAGTTGTCGTCGCGGCGGTCGGCTTCGCGGTCTTCGCGTTGTTGGAATCTTTCGGAAACACGAGCGGTCCCCAGAACCAGGCGCACACCAAACAGAGCACGCCCAGCATGCCGGCCTTCTTCGGGTTGGCCGTCAGATCACGCTTCAGTTGCTTTGCTAGGCTTGCCACGCTTGCATGCCGGCAACGTCGAGCGTTTGCCCGAGGAACCGGCGTCTCCTGTATCGGTCGTTGGTCAATTCAACCTAATTGGAAATCTCAAATTTATCGGCAAAGATTGCCAGCTTTAGCTCGCACTCGATAAGTTCCGCAGTTTGTGATCCGGTTTCGATCTTCGCCGCCTCGATCCAGATACGATGCGGCATACGTTCGACGGCCGCCAGCAATGATTGCACCTGTGCGAACGTACCGCGGCAACCGATCGTCAGCGGCGTACGTTCGAGTTCGGCCAGCGATTGTTTCGTTTCCGGACGGAAGATCGTGGTTTGCGCACCGGATTGTTTGATGACCTTCGAGAGTTCGCTGAACAGGCCGCTCATCGCAGCCGGATCGTGCGCAGCCGTGCCACTCGTTGATGTACTCGCGCGTCGCGACGATCTCGGCGTCGATGTTTCGGAGCCGTGCGGGAATCGTGGCCGCCGAGGCCACGGCCGTTTCCTTCATGGCGATGTCGTCGCGCAGCGTCTGAATCTCGCGCATGCCGGGCAGGAACACGAAGAACAAATAGACGCCGATCGCGGCGGTGAGCGGAATCACCGCGGCCCAAGCGCCGCCGAGCATGTTGGACTTCATGAGCGTCCTCCGTCGCCGACGGCGTCGCGGGATTTCGTCGCGGTCGATTCGGCCGGTGCGGCTTCCGGCGACGTCGCTTCAGGCCGGGTTTGCGGACCACCGGGAAGCCCCCAGCCCGGTCGTAGTTTAATGACGGCCGTGAAGCGATCGCTCCGCGAGCCCGCGGCGGTAGATGCGCTATCGACGAGTTGATTGCCGGCCGGCGTCGCTTCGACTTGCGTGAGTTCGGCCGTGGCGACCAGCGGTGAAACGGCGAGGGACTGCAAGTAAATGTGCAGCACCGACTGATCAATCGTCGTGCCTTCCAGAGCGATAACGACCTCTTCTCGTTCGGATTGTTCGCGGAGTGCTGCCAAGTCGGTTTCAATGCTTGGCTTCTTTTGTTCGGCCGAATCTGCGGACGCCGCCGCTTCGCCGCTACGGACGAGCTCTCGCGGCACGCCGCGTAGTTCGATGCGAACGAGCGAGACTTCGTCGGGCAGCGGTACGGTCAACTCGTCGAGCACTCGCGAGCGGGGCCAAGGGTGCCGTAAGTGCGTCAGCAAGGCCGCATAGACGTTGAGCTTCGTGAGTTCGGCCTGCTTCGCCGCCAAGAGCGCCCGATTCCGCTTGCGCGGCTGCGTATTGCTTCGTTACGGCTTCGCTACGGTTGCGAACTTCCTGCTGTTTGAAAAATAGACCGCCGGCCGCCGCGATAAACGCGAAGACGAACAACAGCGTGATGCCGAGGCGATAGTACGACGTGTAACGCCGCTTCTTCGCTTGGCGATAACGCTCCGGCAGAAAGTCGATGGGTTTCATCGGCGCGTCTCCTCGCTACTCGTCGAAGCGACGCATGGCCATACCGACCGCGACGTCCCATTGCGAGCGACGTCCGGCCGTCGGCGCGGCGTTGTAAGCACGAAACGGATCGCCCAACTCGCACTTCAGGTCGAGTCGGGCCGCCAAGCGTTCGACGAGGTTCTGCGTGGCCTCGCCGCCGCCGAGCACCATCCGGACCAGCGGTTTGCCGCGGAACGTCACGCTGTGGTAGCGAATGCAAAGCGAAACTTCGTTCGCCAGTCGATCTACGACCGGCCGGATCGCTTCGTTAACGCTCCGCGAGATTTCCGGATCTTGAAGTTCGGCCCGGCGGTCGCCGTTGTTGCGACGCAACGCCCACGCCGCGGGCATTTCCATACGCAGGTGACGGGCGACGGCTTCGTCGAAGTGTTTGCCGCCGAGATCGATGTACTTGATGAAGAGAATCTCCTCATCTTGCGCAATGATGACGACGGTGCTGGCATTTCCGACGTGTACGAGTAATGAACGCTGCTCGCGGTCTTCATCGCGCCGATATTGCGCGGCATAGCAGCGCAGCAAGGCTTGCGGTTCGGGTTCGACGCCGACGGGCTTCAGGCCCGCGTCGTCGATGACTTTCAGATAACGATCGAGCTGCGGACGATGGCAGCCGAGCACGATGACTTCACGGCGTACGGCGTCCCCTTGGCGCACGTCGGCCGCTTCGATGTAACGCAATTCGCTTTCAGGAATCGGATAAGTGAATCGATCGCCGAGTTCGCGCAAGATCAGCGGTTCGAGGTCGCCGCCGGTGGCAGGCCGAGTCACGCGGACGTTTTGAATCGCCAAGTCGCGAGCACGAGGCAGACTAAGGCGTCGCGGCCGGAGAACTTGCGTCCCTCGCGAGCTTCGACGAGGGCTTGCGTCCAGCGGGCGTAGAGGGCTTCCGCATCCGTGGGAGCATCGGCGGGGAGATCCCACTTCACCGATTCCAAAATGCGCGTGCGATCGCCGTTCATCTGCACGAGCTTGACGGAGCGACTCCCCAAGTCGATGCTGATCGGACCGGCACGTCGTAAATTGAGCCACGAGACCATGATTAGCTTCCGCTCCCCGTTGCCGGAGCTACGGCGGTGATCGAATCGGCGTCGGCCAAGCCCGTCGTCGGGTTGACGCGAACGGCCAAATACCGGCGACCGTCCCCTGCACCGCTCGACAACCATACGACGGTTTCCGCCGTTTGCGTCGTCGAACCGAGCGGACCGAATTCAATGGTCGTTACGGACGTCGGGGGCGAGGCCGGAGCGAACACGCTTTCTAAGAAGCCGCCGGCGCCGAGCTGCGGCAAGTCGTCGAGATCCGTGTATTGCCGCGTCGGCGTATTCGACGCATGGCGATAGATCGTGGCCGGCAGGTTGTTTAGCGCCGAATTCGTGCCGGAGTGCTCGAGAAAGTAGCGATTCTCGGATCGTTCGAACGTGAGCCGGTATTTGCTGTTGTTCGTGGTCGCCAGATTGCGAACATGCGCGAGATCTGCGGCGACGATTTGGCCGAACGCTTCGAGTTGCGAGGCGACATCGGGCTGGAAGAGCGGCACGGCCGCGCCGGCCATGATGCCGATCACCGCGATCGAGATCATGACCTCGACCAAGGTGTAGCCTGCGCGAGTTATGCCGTCTGACCGACGCATGAGTTCATTTTTGTTTGAGGATTCCGACGCCGGCCGGTTTGGCCGGAGCAGCGCCCGCGCCGCCGGCGCGATCGACCGTTACGTGCAGCACGCCGTTCTTCAGTAAGTTGTTCTGTTCCTTCAGTTGCAGATTGATTTCCTTCAGCAACTGAATCATTTCCGCTTGTTGGGCGACGCTGTTTGCAAACGGCTCGTGCGACGGCTTCGGTTGCACCGAGCCTATCTGTTGCAAACCTAGCACGCAGACAAGAGCGGCCAGCGCGGCGGTGCGGAACGAACCGGATGTGACGAAGCGACGCATCGTAGGGGCCTCCGTGACGAATTGAGTTGCAAACGTTAGGGGAGTTCTTGGAAGCGGAGAACGGACCAGCGCAGGCCGGCGTCGCCGCTAGGGACGTTATAAATGGTACTACCGGAGGTGAACCACTGTTCGGCAGTAGCAGCTCCTTCGGCCGGGCTGACCGTGATTCGCGGCGTATAAGGCATGCCCCAGCTTTGGCAATAGGCCGGAAAGTAGCGGTATCCGTTGTATGTATTCTCTTGATCGGGAAAGAACGACCAGATCAGCGACCACCAGCCGGAGCCGACGTTGAACTCCGAGCGATTGCCGATTTCCATGGCCCGGCAGATCAAGCGACCGCGAAGATCAAACGTCGTCGCAACGGCGCCGGCCGGAGCATTCAACTTGGCGAACGTTGCGACGTTTCCGACGACGGAGGCCGAGGCGGTGGAGTTGATTTGCACGTCCTGTGAGGCGACGATCGCCGGAAGTCGCACGAGAGGAGACGTGCCGTCGATTGCGGGGAGCGTGGCCGGTCGCATGCTGATGCCCGTACCGCCGACGATCAACTTGCCCGTGGTGATGATGGTGCCGACGACGTTCGCGGAGTTGGCGAGCGTGACGTCACCGCTACGGAAAAACAACCCGGCAGGATTCGTACGTGGATCGGCCTGATAGGTCGAACCGGCGACGCTGGCCGGCAACGTGCCCACGGTGAACATCTTGCCGCCGGGATAGAGCTGATACGCGTTCACACTGCCGGGATGGCTCCAGCCGGTCGTACTCGCGCCGGAGGCGTTGTTGATCATGACGCCGAGATTGCCGGTGATCAGGCCGCGTATCGTCGATGACGTGGAGGCCGTCGGTAACGTGAGCGGTCCGGTGAACGGGCGGAGATCGTCGTAACCGTCGGTCCGCATCGCGTTGAGGTCGCTCAAGTATCGGCTGCGGGCACTCGTCGGCGACGGATACGTATTAGAGAACGCCGAGAGGCTCCCTTGAAAGCGGGCTGCGCCGTTGATGCGAAACGGGAGCTGCAAGTTGACGTCGTCCGTGCTGGTTTGGTAGACGACGAAACTTTGCATCGTCGACCAAGGCGAGGGATTCGCTGCGAGCCCGCGCGGAACCAGGCGTACGACGGACTCCACTTTGTAGGTCGTCGTCGAAGTCGACGATTGCGGATCGATCGCGAAGCCGGTCGACGTGATGGTGACGCGAAACGGCCAGTCGGCCGCATCGGGAGAGTCTACGGCGAGCCGGCCGTCGCCGGTCGTGTAGACGACGGAGTAGCTTTGTTGTGCGTTGATCGTGCCGGTGAAGGTCGAATCAGCGCCGGCCCAGCCTGTGGTCTGGCTCATCCGCCGCAGCGCCGCCGACATACCGGTCCATGCCGCTTGGCGGGCCTCGCTGCGAAGTTCGCCATTGGAAGTGCCTCGCGAGGTCTCGGCCTGGGCTCGCACAAGAGCATACGAAACGGCCAACGTCATGGCGATCATGCCGAGGACCAGCACGACGGCAATGCCCCGTCGCGAAGTACGCTGCTTTCGCGGCGCGCAACGGTACCGCCGTCGCCGAGCGGCGAATGATGCGGTTTCGTGTTGCGGTACGGCGCGTTTCAACGGCTTGTCGTCACTTCGTTAAGTTGTAGTAGAGCGTGGCCGATCCGAGGAACGGCAGTCCGACCGCGTCGGCAGGAAGCGTGCCCGCGGCTGTGTAGTCTTTGCTGACCAATTGCAACTCCGTGCGGAGCCACACTTGCCGCATCCCCGTGGACGAACTGAAGATTCCTTGCGGCCAAGGTAAATCTTCCCAGGCCAGCGAATTGTTCCGGAAGGACGTGATCTCAGCAGCCGTCGGATGCAGTTCGCATTCAAATCGAACGGCGGCCCGCAACGTATTGCCGTTGGTAGTCGTAGCGGCGGTTCGCAAGAGCGGTGTGAGTAGGGTTTTCGTCGTGGTCGAGGCGGTCTTGATCGAAGTGATAAACGTCCGGCCGCTGCTGGTGTTCAACGATGCGTCGTTGAGTTGCACGGTCCGTGCGTCTGTGGGGGCGGTGAATTCGACGAGCCGTTTCGGGTCGTTGGGATCGGGAGCGATGATGACTAGCTCTCGTACCAGCGGCGGACCGGCAACGTTAGAAGGAACGCCGTTGGCTGGATTCCAAATCACGAGAGTATCGGGATAGCGATTCGACGAGACGGTTTCATCGACCACGACGACGCCCGGATAGGTCTCCGTGGCGTATGCGCCGTTCACGAAGCGGCTGATGCGGTCGAGCACAACTCGGCCGTGCTGCAACGCCGAGGCTTGCCCGGCGCTGAAGTCGGCCGTTTGTCGTGTGGCGGATGCGAGTACGGATAGCGCGGCGACGAGAATCGTTGACACGGTCATCGCCAGGACGAGTTCCAGCAGTGTTAGGCCGGCGCGGCGCGATGCCGGAGCGAAGTTATGATTACTGGCCCGGCACATACGCCACCACGCGAGAAACATAGGCCAGTTCGCGGACGCCGCCGTCGGGTTGCTGCGCCGTGATACGAACTTCGATTTTCCGATGGCTCGACGTGCCGCTGGTGAGCTTCGTCGAAAAATTCGCGTCGCTCACGTAAAACACGTCAACCGATTGCCGCCAGCCGTTGAAGAACCCGGCGGGGGCGTTGAAGTTGGCGAAGCGCGAGCCTTGACGTCCGTTGTCGTTGCCCAACGCGACGCCCCAGCGATCAGTCGGCACACTGGTGCTGACGCCTTTGTAGTCGTCGATGTCGTCGAGTTCGCGGCGAGCGCCGGCCGAGGTTTCCGGCGAGCCGGGACCAAGGCCCGTGTCGTACTCCGTGCCGAGCGATTCGCAATATTTCATGCCGCAGATTTCGTCGAGCAATTGCTGGGCCATGCCCAACGCGATCGCTCGGTCGACCGCATCCTGAGAGCCGCCGGAGGTAGACGCCATGCCGATAAGCAAGCTTGATCCGGCGATGGCCAACACGGCCATGGCGGTCATTGTTTCAATCAGGGTGAACGCGCGACGACATACGATACGGCGTCTGCCGTCGAGAGCGTCGTGAGATTGAAAGGATCGCGCGGCCGACATGCCCTGCACTCCGCGGCCGGCGGGGTGCCGACGCGAGTAGAAAAAAATGGCACGGCGAGGTCCCCTCAAGCATCATGCCTGTCCTCGCCGTGCCGCGTACCGGCTCCCCTCCCCAAGGTGCCGTTACAAAGCAAAGCTAGGTCGCATGCGCGATGTGTCAAACCGCAGGGTGGATTTCAATTCTGTAGGGAACGACGGCAGGGGCGTTCCGCTCGGCAGTGATGCTGCACGACGCGACGAGCCGTGAAATTAACCGGCTCAATCGCCATGATCGTTACAACCAGTCGAGCCCCACGTCCCACCACACGGCCGAGTGCGTCAGCGCACGGCGCTAATGCGCTCCACGCCCGTCTCGGCGATGGCTGCCACCGTTTGCAAGTTGATGCCTCCCGAGGCTTCGAGCTCCACGCCCGGTGCGACCGCGTCGCGCCGGCGTACCGCTTCGCGCAGCACGTCCGGCGGCATGTTGTCGAGCAGGACGACGTCGGGCTGTTCCGGCAGAACCAAATCGAGCTGCCTCGAGCCGGTCGACTTCTACCTCTACCAGCATCCCCTCCCAGAAGTCGCGTAGCGCCGGCTCCGCGGCCAGTCGCTCGGCGATGAAGGCTTTCGACCGCCGCACGGCTTCAGCCGGCGTAGAGCGGGCCGCGCCGGTTTGCTCGGCGCCTTGCGCGAGATGGTTGTCTTTGATGAGGATGCCGTCGAACAAGCCGAGCCGATGATTCGAACCGCCACCCATGCGCACGGCGTACTTTTCCACACGTCGCCAGCCGGGCATGGTTTTCCGGGTGTCGTAAATGCGGGCCTTCGTACCGGCGACGGCGTCGACATACCGCCGTGTGAGCGTGGCGATGCCCGAGAGTCGGCCGAGCAGATTGAGCATCGGCCGTTCCGCCGTGAGGAGGCTTCGCGCAGGCCCGGCGAGCTCCGCGAGCTTGGTCCCCTTCTCCACCACGGCGCCGTCGTCCGCCAGCGGCTTCCACTCGATGCGCGGATCGTATTCGGCCAAGGCCAGCCGAGCTCCAAGCATTCCGGCCACGACGCCGGGCCCGCGCGCCGCGACGATTGCGCTGCACCGACGCTCCTTCGGCCACGAGAATTCCCGTGGTCCAATCGTGATGACGATCGAGGTCTTCACGAACCGCCAGTCGTATCAACTGTCGGAGATCGTCTTCCAGGGCCGCGTCCCACAGGACGGGACGATAATCTTTCGCTGCCACGGCGCGTGCTTCCTTCGTCGAAATCTGCGCCGGCGTTTCTACACGGGAACCGGCGTCGGACGTTATGATACCGATCACTCACGGTATTCTTAGCAACATTCAATTCGGCGCACATTCCCCCGGTAGTCAATCGGGGGCGAAATCGGATATGTCGCAAACTCCTTCCTTTTGGCAACGTCTGGGCGACTATTTGCTGGTGCGGCGCCGAATCAGACGATTATTGCGCTCTGCGTCGTCGCGGTGCTCGTCGTTGTCGCCGTGTGGTGGATTCGCAACGGCGGGCTCGAAGGCAAGCTCACGGAAAAAGACGCCCCGCGGCCGAAAACTTCGGAGACTTCCGGCGGCGGTTCGTCGCATTCCAAGCCGACGCGCTCGGCCGCGTTCATCGTCGACGTCAACACGGCCGCCGTGCCGGAACTCATCGAATTGCCGGGCGTCGGGCAAGCGATCGCCGAGCGCATCGTCGAGTACCGAAAGCAGAATGGCCCGTTTGAGACGGTCGACGAGCTGCAAAACGTGACCGGCATCGGGCCGAAGACCCTCGAAGCCATTCGTCCGCACGCAAAAGTGAAATGATCGCCGGCGGCATTCGTTGCGGCGGAGTGAACTCCACGCTGAACCGCCCCTAGCCGTTTTCGCCCCGTTTCCCGTATGCTTAAAGGTTGCGTCGGCCGCAGCCGGCGCGAGTAGAGAGCTTCGGGTAGCAGCACACGGGCACAAGGCCGAGGAGCCGAAAGCGTGGGGTTCGATCTCGAAAGTCCGTTTCCACCGGCCGGCGACCAGCCGCAGGCCATTGAAGCCTTGGTCGCGGGACTCAATGCCGGCCGGCGCGAGCAGGTGCTCATGGGAGTCACCGGTTCCGGCAAGACGTTCACCATGGCGAACGTCATTCAGCAGATCAACAAGCCGACGCTCGTCCTGTCGCACAATAAGACTTTGGCCGCGCAACTCTACGGCGAGTTTAAAGAGTTCTTTCCGCGCAACGCGGTGCATTACTTCGTCAGCTATTACGACTACTACCAGCCGGAAGCGTATATCCCGCAGCGCGACATCTACATCGAAAAAGACGCGTCGATCAATCAAGCGATCGACCGGCTCCGGCTGGCGGCCACCAGTGCGTTGGTAAGTCGGCGCAACGTCGTCATCGTCGCCAGCGTGTCGTCGATCTACGGTTTGGGTTCGCCCGAAGATTACAAGGCGATGATGGTCTCGCTTACACGCGGCCAGCAGGTCGACCGTGACGAAATGCTCGCGAAGTTGGTCGAAATTCAATACGACCGCAACGACTACGCGTTCGAACGCACGAAGTTTCGCGTCCGCGGCGACTGCGTCGAACTTTGGCCGGCTTACGAAGAATTTGCTTACCGGATTGAATTCTGGGGAGATGAAGTCGAGTCGCTGTCGTACATCAATCCGACGACCGGTGAGACGATCCAACAGCAGAACGACCTCTTCATCTATCCGGCCAAGCACTTCGTCTTGCCGGAAACGCGGATTGAGAACGCGATCGAATCCATCAAGCAAGAACTTGCGGACCGACTCGAAATCCTCCGCAACGCCGGCAAACTGCTCGAGGCGCAACGGCTCAACGCCCGCACGCGGTTCGACATCGAGATGATGCAGGAAGTCGGCTACTGCCCCGGCATCGAGAACTACAGCCGGCCGCTCAGCGGACGCCCTCCGGGCGCGACGCCGGAAACGCTGTTCGATTATTTCCCCAGCGATTTCCTCCTGGTGATCGACGAATCGCACGTGACGATTCCGCAGATTCGCGGCATGTATGCGGGCGATCGTAGCCGGAAGGAAACGCTCGTCGAGCACGGCTTTCGTTTGCCGAGTGCGCTGGACAACCGACCCTTGCGATTTGAAGAGTGGGAAAAGAAGTGGCAGCAGTCGGTGTACGTTTCCGCCACGCCGGGGCCGTATGAATTCGAAAAGACCGGCGGCGAGGTGGTTGAACAGATCATCCGCCCGACCGGTTTGCTCGACCCGGTCATTGAAGTCTTACCGGCTCGCGGGCAGGTTCCGCATCTGCTTGGCGAAATCAAAGCGCGCGGCGGTCGGCGAACGCGTGCTGGTGACGACGCTCACCAAACGCTTGGCTGAAGACCTTTCGTATTACCTCACCGAGCAAGGGGTGAAGTGCAAATGGCTGCACAGCGAACTCGACGCCTTCGAGCGCGTGGAGCACTTGCGCGACTTGCGCGAAGGCCGCTTTGAAGCGCTCGTGGGTGTGAACCTGTTGCGCGAAGGGCTCGACTTGCCGGAAGTGTCGATGGTCGCCATTCTCGACGCCGACAAAGAAGGCTTCCTGCGGAGCGAAACGTCGCTCATGCAAACCATCGGCCGCGCGGCGCGAAACGTCAACGCGAAGGTATTGCTCTACGGCGACAAAGTCACCGTGTCGATGCAACGGGCGATCGAAGAGACGGCCCGGCGTCGCAAGCTCCAGCAGGAGTACAACGAGGAACACGGCATCACGCCGGAGACGGTACGGAAGTCGATTCGTCAGGGAATTGAATCGCTTGCGACGGCTCACGCCGAGGCCAATGCCGCGGTCGGCCGCACCGAAGAGACGCAGTACATCACCGAGGAGTACATTGCGGAGCTCGAGAAGGAAATGCTCGAGGCGGCCGATAATCTGGAGTTCGAACGGGCCGCCGGCATTCGCGATCGTATCGACAAGATGAAAGGTCACATGGGCAAGCCGGCGGCGATCGTCGCCGAGCCTTCCACCGAAGGCAAAGGCCGCCGCGGTCGCGGCAAGGGCAAAGGGGGCGGTGCAAAGATTCCACGGCCGAAGCGCGGCTAAACGACGGGAGAAAACGCCGTGCTTACTGCTTCGACGTCGTCTGGATCCACGAATCCCAGTTGTAGGTTTGATCCACGACTTGCCCGCCCACGCGCATGATGCTGCGTTGCAGGCGATAGCCGGAGTTCACGGCCACACCTTGTGGTCGCGAGAATACCGGACCGACCGGAGCGCGATGTGCCTGCGGGCCGATTTCCACCGGCTTGGCCGGGGCATGACTGTAGTACGAACGTTCGAAGAGATAACCGCCGGCTTCGGCGCGGGGAGCGCTTGGAGTACGGCCGCGGCCAAGCAGGCCGCCGCGATCATAAGGCGTTTCATCGGGGGAGTCTCACGGGAGTCGCAATCCGCGACCGCGGCGACGGGCTTCAGGGTCGGAAGCCGGGGAATCGTCGACGAGGTCCGTCGTTCATCGGGCATGGTCCGTTGCTTGCGGACCGAGTTATCGCTCAGTAGTTCGGGTGTTCCACGAGCAGCGCTCCCTTATCGGGGTCGTAAAAGTAGCGATGCGTCGGCGGGAGTTCGGGAAGTTGAATGTTGTTCTTCTGAACGATCTCGCGGTCGAATTCGGCGAAGTCTCGCGGCTTGCGGTTTTGCAGGCCGACGAAGATCTCCATTGCCTTAGGAATCTGGTACTGGAAGACGACCTGATCTTTCACCGTGAAGTAAGCGCTTACCGGCGTCGTAATCAGGTCGCCCGTCGTTTGTCCCTTTGCAGTGACTTTCGCCGAGGCGGCTTCGCGCACCATGCCGGGGGCTGCGGGTGCGTTGCGGCCTACGGTCGAACTCGTCGGCAAGCTCACGGCCGGCGGCGAAGGCGCCGCGGTGACTTTCGGCGGCAAACTGCGCCGGCTTCGTACCGGTGAACGCCGCGATTTCGCGATCGGCCGGCTTGAGCGCTTCGGCCGGCGGTTCGCAACCGCAAGCCGCGAGCATCGTCGTCGCAAGCAAACCTTCAAACCATCGGCAGCGCAGCGTTCGCATGGCCTCGTCCTCGTCATAAAGGATTCGGCCGCCGCGAGCGCGACTGCATGTCGTGCGTATCAAGCGTTCGCAGCGGTCAGAGTTGGAATTTCCAACTCATCATCTGCGAAAAGTATTTGTGTTTTGTGAGATCGAAGTCTAAAGGCGTTATGGTTACGGCGCCCTTCGAGAGAGCCGTCAGGTCCGTTTCCGTTTCGCCGGGGCGCGGCGGCGGGTCCGTAGTCGCCCAGTAGTACGGTCGGCCGCGCGGATCGATGCGTTTCTCGTAAGCCTCGCCGTAGCGATCGAGCCCCATCGGCACGATCTTCACCTCGGGCTTGTCGTCGGCGAGGGCCGCACCGGGGATGTTCACGTTGAACAACTGCGGTTCCGGCCCCTTCTGTTCCAGAATTTGCAGGATCACCTTCCGCGCCAAGACCGCGGCCTTCTGGAATTCCGCATGTTCGTTATATTCCAAGCTTACGGCCACGCTGGTCAGTCCGAAAAACGCCCCCTCGATGGCGGCGGCGACCGTACCTGAGTACAGGACGTTGATTCCGGCGTTCAGCCCGCCGTTGATCCCGCTGACGACCAAATCCGGCCGCCGCGGGCAGAATTCAAACAGGCCGAGCTTCACGCAGTCGGCCGGGCTTCCTTCCACGGCCCAGCCGCGAGGCTGCTCATTTTCATACTCCTGGCGGACGACGATCGGACTCAGAAACGTCACGGAATGTCCCACGCCGCTTTGCTCGACGGCCGGCGAGACCACGACCACTTCCGCGATCTGCCGCAGTTCCTTCTCCAGAGCACGAATGCCGGGAGCGTAAATGCCGTCGTCGTTGGTAAGTAGAATGAGCACTGGGAAACGGTCCTCAACTAGGGTGGAGAGGCCGAACGCGCGAGGCGTTCGCTATCGGCGGCCGAATCGTAACAGCATCGCGGAATCGCAACAGCATCGTAGTAAAGCACTTATGCGCGGGCAATCGGCCCTGCTGAGCCGCTAGCCCAACCGGCGGGCGAGTTCTATAATCGCGGTTTCGCCACCCGTCGCCGGCTCGTCCGTTGAGCCCGACGGGTTCTTCGTTTCAGGAAGAAGCACAAATGGCCGCCACCGTTGAAAAGGCTCCCGCCGTGTCGCGACTGGTCGATGAGAAGGTCGTCGTCCTCGATTTCGGTTCGCAATACGCTCAGTTGATCGCCCGCCGTGTGCGCGAGCAGCACGTCTACTGTGAGATCGTTCGTCACGACGTCTCGGCCGACCGGCTCCGCGAGATCAACCCCAAGGGAATCATTCTCTCCGGCGGACCGAAGAGCGTGTATGAGCAAGGTGCGCCGAAGTGCGACCCCGGCTTATTTCACCTCGGCATTCCCGTGCTCGGCATTTGCTACGGCATGCAACTGGCCTGCGAATCGCTCGGCGGCAAAGTCGAAAGCGCGCCGGCCCGCGAGTATGGTCGCGCTCAAATCCGCGTGACGGCCTCGGACAACGAACTCTTCACCGGCGTGCCCGGCGAGCTCGAAGTCTGGATGAGCCACGGCGACCAAGTCGCACGCGTCGCCGGCGATTTCCAACCGCTGGCCGCCACCGGCACCTGCCCGATTGCGGCCGTGAAGCACGCCAGCTTGCCGATCTTCGGCTTGCAGTTCCATCCGGAAGTGACGCACACGCCGCTCGGCAAGCAGATCCTCGGCAACTTCCTCAAACGCGTCTGCAACTGTGCGGGCACCTGGAAGATCGCCGACTTTGCGAAAGAAACCATCGAACGGCTTCGCACGCAAATCGGCGACAAACGCGTGATCTGCGGCCTCAGCGGCGGCGTTGATTCGTCCGTGGTGGCCGCCCTGCTCTCGCGGGCCATCGGTGAGCAACTCTCTTGCATCCTCGTTGACAACGGCTTGCTCCGCAAAGACGAAGAAGCCACGGTCATTCGCGAGTTCTCGGGCCATTTCCAGACCGACTTGCACGTGGTCAAGGCCGAAGATCGCTTCCTCAAGAAGCTCGCGGGCATTACCGACCCGCAAGAGAAGCGCCGCCGCATCGGTCATACGTTCATTGATTGCTTCAGTGACGAAGCGGCCAAGATCAAAGACGCCGAGTTCCTCGCGCAAGGCACGCTTTATCCCGACGTGATCGAAAGCGGCGCGGCGGCCGATGGTCCCGCGGCCACGATCAAGCTACATCACAACGTCGGCGGCTTGCCCGACGATTTGCAATTCAAGCTCATCGAGCCGTTGCGAGATTTGTTCAAAGACGAAGTCCGCGCACTGGGAACGGAGCTTGGATTGCCCGACGAAATCGTTTGGCGGCATCCTTTCCCGGGCCCGGGCCTCGCCGTTCGCTGCCTCGGCGAAATCACGAAGCCGCGTTTGGAGAAGCTTCGCGAGGCCGATGCGATCGTCGTCGGCGAGATCAAAGCGGCCGGCCTGTACCGCGAAACGTCGCAGGCCTTCGCCGTGTTGCTGCCGGTGCAAAGCGTCGGCGTGATGGGGGATGCTCGCACGTATGAAGAAGCAATCGCGGTGCGATGCGTCAACACCGAAGACTTCATGACCGCCGACTGGAGCCGTCTCCCTTACGACCTCCTGGCCCGCATCTCCACGCGGATCATCAACGAGGTCAAAGGCGTCAACCGCGTGGTGTACGACATCAGCTCAAAACCGCCCGCGACGATCGAGTGGGAATAGCGTTCATCGCTGCATTCGATAATAGTTTCGATAGTTGTGAGAATCGCTCCGCCGAGTTTTCTTAAAGCGTCCGCACGGCCCGTCGCATTCGATTACACTTAAAGTCATCGGGACGGGGAAATGAGATAAGTCTCGTTTCTTCGATGTCGCGAACGCTCGAGTTGCTTTCGGATTAGAATTGTTGCCGGTTCCGCCCGGCAGCAAGAGACGTCGGAACGCCCTCATGATGGACGACACTGAGGTTCGAGATGTCGTTTGGCGCAACTGCGCTTGGTCGGGCTGCGCGACGTTGCAGTCGGCAATGGACGCTTACCCTGATCTTCAGGTTTATCTCGCCGGCGGGGTTGTCCGCAACGCGTTCTTGAGTTGCGCAATTGCTTCAAAAGACTTCGACTTATTCTTCGGCGGTCCTTCGGTCGAAGGTGCGTTGGAGTTGTGGAAACTAAGCGGTTCAATGGATTTCGGTCCGTTCGGGTCGGCCCGTTGGTATCCTGCCCGCAAGGAGAAAGCTTATTGCGATCTAATTCGAATCGATCGCTTCGTAAACGGCCTCTGGCCGTGCGAAGATATGGTCGACGTCTTGAACCAGTTTGATTTCACGGGCAATGCCGTTGCGCTCGATTTACGCAGCGGTCAATTCTTGGACCCGCAAAACGGCCGCCGCGATCTTGCACGTCGTATTCTGCGAGCTGTTCGATTTGACTATCCGGATGAAGCAATTGTCATAGGGCATCCGTTGACTCGTAACGAAGTCTTGTGGTTCCGCTTAATTCACTACGCAACGATGTTGGAACTCAAAATCGAGCACGTAACGCTGCATTGGTTGCGTCGGAATAAGGGATATCACGCCAAGCAGTCGTTGTTTGCGGAGCATTTTTTTGAGCCTCATCTCGAATTGGCCGGACTAGGGATCTGCGATGAGCGGCCGTGACGACTTGCGAGGCCGTCTGCAAGAGGATGCGGAGCGTGTCGTCGCTGCGGCGACCGCTGAAGGCATCGTTGAAACGTGCTGGATCGAACAAGGCGTTATGACGCATAAGTGCGTCGTAACCGTGTGTTCGGGTCAAAAATACATCGTTCGTTTTTATCCGCCGGGAAGAGAATTCGTCGTCGATTACGAGCCGGACATTCTTGAGCGTGCCGCGGCCGCCGGCGTGAATGTTCCGAGGGTCGTCGTCGATTCGCGACGCGGAATCTCTGCGCAATTGAATTACGTCTGCTATGAGCGACTTCCAGGCGTTTCGTTAGCCGAACGTATCCATCAGCTCTCGCCGCCGGTTTTGGCCCGGCTTGGGTTGCAGCTTGTGGAGCAACTCCGGAAGATCGCGACGATCAGGCTGGAAGGTTACGGCGAGCCGGTGACCGGACTGCGCGCGTGCAGCAATTCGTGGCGAGGCTTTCTTCAGTCCGTCGTCGACGTGGGAACCGAGGCCGTTGCCAAGTTGTCGTTACTGTCCGCAGCCGACGGCGACCTGCTTTCCCGCGTCGTCAAACGACAACTCGCCGAGGTTGTGGAGATCGCTCCGACGTTGGTTTGGGCCGATGTCAGCTATGGGAATGTGTTAGTAAATGATGCCGGGGAACTATCCGGTCTAATTGATTTTGAGGGGTCTTTAGTCGGCGATTCGCTTTTGGCGCTTGGGTATCTTCAGGCGTTTTCCGGCCGGCAGGGATTGTTTTTGGAAATATCCAAATCGTGGGGTTTACTTCCGGAAAGTAAATATTGGAATGTGATTGATTTTTATGCCATAGTGAGGGCCTTAAGAGCCGCCCCGTTTTATACTTCGAAGGTCTTGCCGAACGGGGCGCCAAGAAAGTCGTTTGTCGACGTCTTTCCTGGGCTGCTTGATGCGGTACATCGATTGAGTGTCGCCGCTTCGTCCGTTTGATTACGGAGCAATGCCATGCCGGACGATATGAACCGAGAGCCGAGTCCGAAGCCGCAGGCCGAGGTCGCTGCGGCCGTTCCTCCGGTTGTCCCGAGTTCGGCTGATTCGCTGTCTGCCGCCGCGATGAACGCCGCCGTTGCGGGCAATCAACAGGAGTCTCGTGTCGAAGTCATAAAGACGGCGGAACGGCCGTCGACCGACCCGAGTAATCCGACGCCGGACGTCATTCATCAGAAGCAAGCGGTCGAAACGACGGTTGCGAAGCCTTCGACGTTGCGCCAAAGATCATTTGGGCGATCGGTCTTGTTGTTACGGCGGGGTTTGTATTCGTCGTTCTTCTCTATTTGCTAAGTCATGTCGAAGGGTTGACGTCCGGAACGGTCGTCGCCGAATGGAAAAAGCCGGACGGAGTTTCGGCTCCCGAAGGTCCGTCTGCGTTTATGTACGACCCGGAGAAATCGCAACTCGTTCACTTCGGGGCGATTTCGGATGAACGAAAAACGGAACTGCGCGGAAAAATCAATGACGTCGGCTATCAAGCGGCTGTCGACAGATTGGCTTTTCAATCGCAGGCGACGGGTAAATCAGCCCTGACTTGGCTCTTAGTTCTCGGCGGCGTGTCCGGCTTGCTCGGCGTCCAGATTAGATCGTTACACGATTATGTCGGCCACAGTTGCTATGTCGGCACGCTGGACATTGATCGTTGGTGGCCGTGGTACGTGCTGCGGCCGGCGCTCGGTTTTCTATTGGGTTTTTTCATCGTAGTCTTAATCAAGACGGATTTGCTTGCGGCCGCAGAAGCAAAGACGGAAAGCGGTTCCTTGTGGTGGGTCGGATTAGCCGCGATCGCCGGCTTCGGCGTGGACGACGTGATTCGTCGCCTGCGGTTGTTGTCGAAGACTTTGTTCGGCACCGAGAAGACGCCGTAGTCGGCCCGTCTCGCGCGCGAAACGTGCGGCGCATAAAATAACCCGAGCCGCGTATGTTGCCATACGCGGCTCGGGCTCTCTCGACGTTTCACGGTCCGCACGGTCCTTCCCCCGAAGCCGCACGGTGTGAAACGTCCTGTGTCGTTCGTCCGCTTAGAACTGGAATTGCACTCCCGCGTTCACGCCGTGCAGGATGATGCTGCCCGACGATTGAATCTGCACCATGTCCGGTTGCGAGATCAACCACGGTTGAATGTTGTCGTCGGCGTTGGCCACGCCGGCGATGCCCATGGCGCGGTAACTCGCGAAGATGCTGCAGCAGTTGAACAGTTGGTACGCGGCCCCCAGATCGATCTGACCCATCATCGCGATGTCGGTCTTGCTCGAGTGGTTGTTGATGACCATGCAGAAGTCTTGGTGCATGCCGAGCACGTTGGCGAATAGGCCCGCTCGCGGCACCGCGAACAATCGCAACTTCGGTCCGAGGTAAAGCTGGCTGCGTGCGCCGAGCTGCCAACCGACGAGGTTGTTGTTCACGCGAACGTGGTACCAGCTCTGCGTCGTGATGTCGTTGTCGGCGAATTCGGCGCCGGCCATGACCGTGCCGTATTCGACCATTTCACGAAACCGGAACCAGCGGAAGCCGGAGAAGAACGCCATGCCCCAGCGGCTGTTCGGGTCGACCTGCAGGGCTTGTTGCCACAGGTTGATTTCCAGGTTTTGAAAATCGTTCGTCCGATTGACGCGTTGCTCGTGAGCGTTGTTGTAGTAGTCGCTCATGAGCTGACCCTGATACGCGAGGTTTTGCGTATCGAGGCGCGAGCTGATGTCGTTCAAGTCGCTGCGGAACGCCGTGGTGGAGCCCGACGGGTCGAGATACCAGTAGGCCGTTTCGAGCACCCAGTTCGTGCCGAGCGTGCGACCGAGGCGAAGCTCAAAGCCCCCTTTCCAGTCGTAGCCCGCCTGTTCGGTATTGATGACGCTGAGCTGCGGCACGCTGTTGACGAACGCGAGGCCGACATTGTTTGGCGCGTCGCGCGTCATGTAGAGGCCGGAGATCGAGGCGAACCAGGGGCCGCAACTGCCGGCCGCGCACGGATCGCACGTGTTGCAGCCGCCGGCTTGCATCCAATCGGCCGAAGGTGCGGCCGGGCCGGTGTCGAACATGCCGTCGTAAGCGGAGCCGGAGAGGTTGGGATCAGGATAGGCCTGAGGTCCGGCGACCGGCGGACGAGGCCCGCTCGGAGCCATGCCGGGATACGAGCCGGCGCCGGGGTAGGACATGGTTCCCGGATAAGAGCCGGCACCCGGGTAGGAACCGGCGCCCGGATATGCGGGAGCACCAGGATACGCAGGAGCGCCAGGATACGTCGTCGCCGGAGCGGCGGCCGGTTGTTGCCACATGGTGGAGGGCGTCTGGGCCGGCGCACCGTAGGTCGTCGGCGGGACCGTTGCAGCCGACGGCGGCAATACGGTTTCCGAGACCGGACCCGAGTAGGTCATGGTCGGTCCGGCAGGCGGCATGGCCGACGTCGTCGGGTACGACGGCATGACGCCGATCTGACCTGCGGAGCCGCCGCTGATGATCGTCGCGCCGTTTTGCGGCGGAGCGAGCGTCGGTTGGTTGGAGGCGGTGAGCAACGCCGCGTGATAGGCCGAGCTCGGCGTCGGCGACGGTTTCGCGCTTTGCGTGAATGATCGAGGTTGCTGCCAGTTCACCTGCTGCACGCCGGTCAACGGCGACAACGCCAAGCGGGGCGTCGGCGCGGCCGCAGACGCGGCGGCGGGCCGATTCAAGCTTGGCGGCGCGGGCATGTTCGGCGCAGGAGCCGCTGCCGAGGGAAAACGAACCGGCATCGACGGATGTCCGCTCGTCGTCCCGGGCATGGCAGGCGCCATCGGTGCGCCGGCGGCGAACTGCGGCGTTGGGGCCGCGGCCTGAGCATAAGGGTTGGCAAGAGCGGCGCTCGGAGCCTGGCCGTTCACTTGTCCGGCGACTCGGGCGTAGTAGCTTCCCGGCGGCGCGGCGGCCGCGGCCATCGGCGCAGCGTTGTACTGCCCCGGCATGTTCGGATAGCCGAATTGCTGCGCTTTTGCCATGCCTGCGGGCAGGCACAACGCGGATGCGGCGAACCAACGGAACCAACTCATTCGCATGCTCTTTCCCCCTCGATCGTTCGCAATGTGCCATAGCACGACGACGAGCAAAGCGCCGTCATGCTACGTTCGCGGAGATCGTCCCCTTGTTCTAACGCAGCACGTGAAACCACTTGGGTTTCGCCGGCGTCTCTTCCGGTTTCGAAGCGCCGGCAAACGAGAATTGCACCTGTCGCTTCTCAATCGGAATCGCCGTGGTCGTCGCGAAGCTGCCGACGTTGCCGGCCTCGTCGCGAACGTCAATCTTCAAGAATGCGTAATCCGGACCTTGCGGATCGAAGTCGCAAACGTGTCCGCCGGCCGGCGCCACGCCTTGAGCCAGCGGTATCCACGGGCCTTGCGGATTGGCCGAGTACGACAACGTCACCGCCTGCGCCCCGAGGTTGGCGTCTTGGGCTTCCCAGTTGATCTTCAAACGGCAAGGCGAGTTCTTTTCGTCGGGCTCGGCGGTCGTCAGACGCACCAGCGGTTGCGTGAGGTCGACGCCGACGCGAATCTCCGGCGCTTGTCCGGCTTGCGGAACGACGCCCTTCAGACCGCCCGCGGATTCGACGATGATCGCGAATCCGTACATTCCTTCCGCGTCGACGTTTACCGAACACGGTGTGCGACGATCTTCGTCGAGGCCGAGCATGACCCAAGAGCGGCCGTCGTCGCGCGTGCCCCAGACTTCGACCTTTGTGACGTCGCGGCCGGCGGCCTTTTCGACGTCGTAGTCCAGTTCGAACGAGAGCGAATTGACCATCAGCGGCTTCGTCGGATCGCGGATCGGCAACGGCGGCACGGCCGCGGATTGGGCTGAGGAAACAGGAACCGAAGCCGGTGCGGCGACGGCCAAGTTCGGCATTCCGACCGGTGCGGCCGACGGTGGATTGTTCGCGACCGGAGCGACGGACGGAGTCGTGAGCGAAGGTGCTGCGCTTGCGGCGAGGGCCGCGGGTTCGATTTCGCGAATTACGCTGTTTCCGGCGGCGTCGCGAAGTTCGGCGACGATCGCGAGCTTCCGATCGCTGACGACCGGTCGCCAGTGCATCTCGCCGCTGCCGGAGCGTTTGTCGAGTTGGCGTTTCCCCCGGGCCGTATCGACCGGCTGCATATCGGAGGAACCGGCGAAGCGGTAGTTGATCTTCAGCGGTTCCGCGGCGAGCTCGGCGTCGTCGGCTTTCCAGCGAATGAGCAGCGTGCCGTCGGCGGCGGGCTCTACGGCCAGCTCGAGCTTCGGCGGCGTCGAATCGACGACGACGCGCAATTCCGGTTCCGGCTTCTCCGCGGCTACTGCGGCGGGCGTCGTCGGTTCGGTGCGAACGACAAACCAAAACTCGCCGTCGGTCGGAGCGCGATATTCAAAGCTGACCGCCGGCGCGATGGCGCGGCCGGCCGCTTGCCAAGACTTTCCCAAGTCGCCCGACACGAACAAGTGAGCTTCCGACTGACGGCCGGGCTCGACCTGGAGTTCGAAGGGGATGGAGAACGACGGTGAATTGGTGACGAGCGGTTCTACGAGGGCCGTGTCGTCGGCATGCGCGAACGTGGCGCCGCCCAGGAGCAGCGAACAGGCGTAGCTGTACAGCAAACGACGACGCATGGGACCAAACCTCGGGGGAAGGCGAAACTCTTCGTCCGTCGTTGGGTATCGGTCGTAGCGAAGATACCGCTTGAGTAAACTCTGCGGCCTTTAACGACTGCGCGCGACTTTGCCGTCGCGCGATGTTGCCGGTTTCGCCCCTGTTGCGGCAACAACGTCGCATCGCGGCAACATGTCGCCGAGGCTCCGCAACGTCGTGCGCCGCCGCGCAGAGAATTTGAAATCGCGCCAAGTTGTTGCCGGGCCGGTTGTTAGCGTCGTCGGCCGTGAGCCGGGCCGCGAGCGTTGCGGCATGCCGGCACCGGCGCTGCTTTAAGTCCTCTCATCAACCGCACGGCACGGCGAAAGTGAGAGAGTCGCCGACACGGGGCCGAAGCGGCGGACGAGAAGATTCAACAACGGGGAGAAGCAGAGATGAAGACGACCTTGTGCCGGATGTGGAACGAAGAAGCGGGCGCCGTGGTTTCGGCCGAAATTATGCTCGCCGCGACGATCTTGGTGCTCGGCGTCATCGTCGGCGTCAAAAGCGTCCGCGACAGCGTGGTGACCGAACTCGCCGACGTCGGACAAGCCCTGGCCAACATCAATCAGTCGTACTGCTTCTCCGGCACGTCGGGCCACTGTGCGAAGACGGGCGGCGGCGAATACCAAGACACGAAAGACTTCTGCGACAGTGCGTGCTACGACGGCGGCAACGCGAAGTGTGTGAACGTTGCGGCCTGGGCCGGCTCGGAAAGCTAGTCGGACGGCCGGACACGCAGGCCGATTCAGCATCTATCTCAGACATCTTTGGGCAGGCGAACCGAACTCGGTTCGCCTGCCTGTTTTCGTTTGGCCTGCGCTTCTCCGTTCGGCCGGTGCCGCTTCGCACGTAGTTCGGCAACGGGGTTGGGGAGGTTGTGCGGCGAATTCGCGTCAAATACCTGCGGTTCCGTGCACCTGCCCCTCCAGTTAAGCGGTGTAAGCATCACAACCATGCCGGCATGACGTGCGCACAAAACAAAGCATCGTCCGCAAATACGAATCAATTTCCGCGCTGCGGGTGACGAAACTAGAAGTACCCCAGGTTTGGATAACCGGCCTGCGCCGATATTCCGGGCCATGCTGCGGCTGGTCGAAATCTCATCAACGATGGGATTTGGCAGCGGGTCGGAAGGTTTGTGACGGGCGGATTTTGGACGTGCTTCGCTGAATACATCCCGCGGTGGATTCATGAAAGTCTTTAAGTTTGGACGTGCGGCTCATACGAAGCCTGGCGGCATGCTGATGCGTGCCGCTCAACTCGGTCTGGCGGCCGTCTTAGGCTTCACGAGCTTGGCCGAAGCCCAAATGCCCGGTTCGGGCGTGCCGGTCTTCAATTGGCCTCGCCCGGCGACGCAAGGCCCGTCTTACGACGGCGGCGCTTCACAAGCCGGTTACGACTACGATCCGGCCAGCGAGCCGGATGCGGTGAAGTACCGTCAGTTGCCGCAACGTCCGGAAGACATGCGCCCGCTGGTTCGCGAGCGCTTCGACGCCCAGATCGCCAGCGTGCAAGAGCCCGACGTTCGGCTCGACCTGATCCGCGGCCGTTCCAAGCTCATCACCACGAAGCAGCCGGTCGTGCGCGTCTCGATCGCCGAACCGGGCGTCGTGGAAACGGTCAACTTCTCGCCGAACGAATTCGAACTCATCGGCCGCACGGTCGGTGAAACCACGGTCACGCTGTGGTTCGGCGATGCCCAGCCGGCGCCGGGCAAGACGCCGCTGCATCCGAACATTCGCTACCTCGTGAAGGTCCATCCGGACATGACGGAGGAAGACGTCCTCCGCACGCAGTACGGCGAACTCGCCAAGCGTATCAATGAACTGTTTCCGAACAGCTACGTGCAACTGATCGCCGTGGCCGACAAGCTCGTGGTTCGCGGCCAAGCTCGCGACGCTCAGGAAGCCGCCGCCATCATGTCGATCGTTCGCGGCGAAGCCGTGGATCAGAGCGGCGCGTTGATGGGCCCGGGAAGCTGGGGCTGGGGCGGCGGATTCGGCGGCGGTCGTTGGGGCGGGCGAGGAGCCCGTTTGCCCGGCTTCGGCGCCAATGATTGGCAAGCCGACAACGTGATCAGCATGCTCGAAGTGCCGGGCGAACACCAAGTGTTGCTCAAGGTGCGCATCGCTCGTCTGACCCGCGGTGCGCTCCGCACGATCGGCTCGCAGTTCTCGGCTCAGGCCGGCGACTTCAGCGTGACGACGAACCTCAACGTGGCCGGCGCCTATCAGGCCGTGCTCAACTCGACCGACGTGCAGCTCACGCTCAGCGCCTTGAGCAGCAACCGCACCACGAAGATGTTGGCCGAACCGAACTTGGTGACCATCTCGGGCTATCCCGCGACGTTTATCTCCGGTGGTTCGTTTGCCGTGCCGATGGTCGTGGGCGTCAACGGCATCGCCGGCACGAACACGCAGTTCCAAGGCTTCGGCACCCAGCTCATGTTCACGCCGACGGTGCTCGACAAGGACCACATCCGTCTGCAAGTCGCCCCGACGGTCAGCGAAATCAGCCGTGACGCTCAGGTCAACGGCGTGCCGGGCTTGAACATCGAAAGCGCTTACACGCAAGTCAACCTTCGCGAAGGCCAATGGCTCGCGATCGCCGGTTTGATCCAAGACAAGCAAGACAGCTCGAAGGTCCGCGTACCGTGGCTCGGCGATATCCCGGGCGTCGACCTCTTCTTCAGCCGCCGTTCGGTGCAACGCGACGAAACGGAACTCGTCATCCTCGTGAGCCCCGAACTCGTGCACCCGCTCGAACCGGAACAAGTGCCGATGGTTCTGCCGGGCATGGAAGTGACGGAACCGGACGACATCGACTTCTTCCTCCTGGGCCGATACGAAGGCCGCCCGGACCTGCACCACCGCAGCACGGTTTGGCCCGTGTATCAGTGGAGCGCCTTCGAAGCCCGCCGCCAAGCGTTGTGGGGCTGGAAGGGAACCGCGGCCTACGGAGCAAGCACGGGCTACTACATGCAAGGCCCGGTCGGATTCTCGAACTAGCGTAAGAAAGCAAAGCGTCGCACGACCCCGCGGCGCTTTGACGAGATTGAGATCGCAGAGACGGACGATACGTAAGAACGAACCTCCTGCGGCGCCCGCATCGCCGCACTTGGTCGAAAAGGACTTTGACCCATGAAGACCCTTCGAGTACGACGCAGCAAGGTACACGCTCTGCTTCTGCCGGCGTTGTTGCTGGCCGCGACAAGCGGTTGCGTGAAAGTCGCCTGGCCGAGCTGGTTCGGCATCGGCGGCGTTTCGCCGGCCCCGCAAGGCACGCTGACCGATCCGATCTGGATCGCGCAAGCGGAAAACGCCGAGCCGGGCAAATTCGTGATGTATCAGCACGAGTTCGTCTACAACCAAGCTCGGCTCAACTGGGCCGGCGAAGACCACCTGAAGCAAGTCGCCGCGCGCCTCCACGCCGGCCAAAACTATCCGGTGCTCATCGAACGCAGCGTTACCAGCAAGCTCGAAAGCACGGAATACAAGTATCCGGTTCATCCGAGCCCGCAGCTCGATATGCAACGCCGCGCCGTGGTGGTGCAAGCCCTGACGGCGATGGGCGTGTCCGACGCCGAACAACGGGTCGTCGTGTCGCCTTCGCTCGTCCGCGGCCAAGAAGATCTCGAAGCCGAACGGGCCTACGGACGTAGCTTCAGCTACGGCGGCGGCTACGGTGGTTTCGGCGGCGGCTACGGCGGAGGTTTCGGCGGCTTCGGCGGCGGCGGCATCGGCGGCGTCGGTGTCGGCGGCTTCGGCAGCTAAACGAAACGTTCGCAGCAGAACAACGGATGACGTCTCGACGGTCACGGCCGTCGAGACGTCGCCGCATTTACAAATCCCGCGGTGCAACACATCGCGGCGAGGACGACCGCGACCCTTACGGGCCGCGTTTCGTTTCGCAACATCACTCCTGTTCACGAGTTGCAGTCATGAACAAGCGCACTTGGACGTCGTTGGGCTCGGTTCGTCGTTGGTCGGCCGCCGCACTGCTGTCGGGGGCGACGCTCGTCGGCTCGGGCTGCGCGCTCATTCCCACTTGGAACGACGTTCACACGGCCACGACGACGGTGAAAGATCACGTCACCGGCAAAGCTGCGCAAAGACAAACTCAACAAGATGTACGCCGAGGCGCGGCTGCTCGAGCGTCGTAAAGACTTCGCCAACGCCGAAGCTCTCTACCGGGAACTCCTCAAGGAAGAACCGAAGAGCCGCGACTGCTACCATCGTCTCGGCGTGATCGCGGCCGTGCAGGGCAAATACGACGACGCCCATCAGCACTATCAAACGTCGCTGCAATGCAGCACGCCGACGGCCGACCTCTGGAGCGACGTCGGCTACTGCTTCCATCTGCAAAACAAAGAGCCGGAAGCCGAACAAGCGCTGCGGCAAGCGCTGGCCCTCGATCCGCAACATCGGGCCGCGTTGAACAACATGGCGATGGTCGTCGGCGAACAGGGACGCATTGACGAAGCCTACGACTTGTTCCGCAAGGGGAATGCCGAGGCGGAAGCCGAACAGAACACCGGCTTTCTCTGTGCGGCCTGCGGCGAACTCGACCGCGCGAACATCACTTTGCCCGAGCGCTCGACATCAATCCGCAGATGAAGCCCGCCGCCGAGTCGCTCATTCAAGTGACGCAGGCGATGCAACGCCGCCAAGATTACATGGTCGCCAACGGTCTGCAGCCGCAACAAAACGTCGACCCGTCGGTCGTGCAAGCCGGCGGCCAACAGCTGCCCGGCCAAGGCCAGCCGGGGCAAGTGCAGCAGGTCGGCGCTCAACAGGCCGCGGCCCCGGGCGCCGAACCGCGCCGCTTGATCGAGGTCTACACCGGCGGTCCGCGTCGCTACACGCCGCCGGCTCAAAACAATACTCCGGCCGCCGCGCCGGCGATGCCCGGCACCATGCCGACCGGTTCGTTCGCGCCCGGGTTTACGCCGCCCGCAATGCCGCAAGCCGCCCCGGCGACGATGCCGCAATCGCCGGGTGGTCCGGCCGCCGCCGCTCCCGGCGCCCCGACGACGCAGGGAAGCTTCCCTGGCTACGGAGGCATGCAACAAACGGCCCCCACGGCCACGGCTCCGACGGCCACGGCCGCCTTGCCGAACATGTCGCTCCCCGGTTATCTGCAACCGCAATTCTCGGCGGCCGGCCAAGGCCAAACCGGCGGACCGACGAACTAGCGCGCCGGTTTTCGAGGGGAGCGTCGGGCCATAAATAAGGCCGACGTGCCTGCGGCTCCGGGAAGTGTCTCAACCCTCCCGCCCCTCGGTTTCTTCGGCGCTGCCTCTTCCTGTTCGGCCACTCTCGCCGAACGCCGTCTCAGCCAATCGTTGATAACCCAATGGTGGGGTTGTCTGGCCGTTAAGCTTGCGAAATCGTTAGTTTTGATCTTAGAAAACTTGCGGTTCTGTAATACAGTCGACCGATACGGCTCGCTGTAAGCCGCCGCGGTCGGCGTCTTGTCGCAGCTTTCGGATCGTCTCAACCCCCGAGCGGCAATGAAGCGAGACTGGTCGCCATCCCGAGGCCCGACGCTCTGGGGCGACCTGCGCCACGACATTCTTCCGTCGTTCGTCGTGTTCCTCGTCGCCCTGCCGCTCTGCATGGGCATCGCCATCGCTTCGGGCGCACCGGTCGCCGCCGGCTTGGTGACCGGCATCCTCGGCGGTATCGTCGTCGGCCTGCTCGGCGGTTCGCCGTTGCAAGTCAGCGGACCTGCGGCGGGGCTGACCGTCATTGTTTACGGCATCGTCCAGCAGCACGGGCTGGAAATGCTCGCGCTGGCCGTGTTCGGCGCGGGCGTGTGTCAGATGATCGCCGGAACGGCGCGCGTCGGCCAATGGTTTCGGGCCGTAGCGCCGGCCGTCGTTCAGGGAATGCTCTCGGGCATCGGCATCCTGATCTTTGCGAGCCAGTTCCATGTGATGTTCGACGACGCGCCCAAATCCAACGGCTGGAAGAACCTCACGGCGATTCCGGAGACGCTCGCTAAGGGGTTGGCTTTCTTGCCGATGGGAGAGGAAACCGACCGTCGCACGCACCAACAAACGCTGCAAGAACTTCGTAACTTGGCCGAGCGGCAGAACCTGCTGGCCAAGGAAGTCGCCAAGCTTGCCGCACCGCCGACGAAAGACAACGGCGCAGCTCCGGCGGACGATCGCATCAAGCCGCTGCACGGTCGTCAGAGCGAAATCACTCGCGAACTCACCGCGTTGCAACAACGGACGCAAGCCGACGATTGGCGCCCGGTCGGAGAGAACCCCGATGCGGCCGTGACCTTCGGTGAAAGCTTGGCCGGCGCGGTCGCCTCCGCAGAAGCGGCCATGCAAGCCGTGGGAGACGGGAAGCCGGCGCAAGCCGAGCAAACGACGCGCGCCGCTTCCGCCGCCGTCGAAGAAACGCTCGGCACGCTGCGGCGCTTCGACGTGGCCGGAAAACTCGGCCTGGCGACGCTCGCCGTGATCTTAGCTTGGGGCTCGTTGAAGAAGACCGTGCTCGGCGTCGTTCCGGCGCAACTCGTGGCCGTCGTCGCGGCGGTCGTGCTCGGCATGGCGTTTACGTTGCCGATTTTCTTCGTTGACGTCCCGGACAATCTTTGGGCCGATCTCCGCTTTGCCGCGCCGCAGAAAGTTTTGGAAATGGATTGGGGCGTGCTGGCCACGGCCGTCGTGACGTTGGCCGTCGTGGCCAGCGCCGAAACGCTGCTCTGTGCGACCGCCGTCGACCAGATGCATCGCGGCCCGCGCACGCGTTACGATCGTGAGCTGTTTGCACAAGGGCTCGGCAACGCGCTTGCCGGCTGGTTCGGCGGCCTGCCGATGACGGGCGTGATCGTTCGCAGCGCCGCGAACGTACAGGCCGGCGCTCGTTCGCGCTGGTCGGCCGTGTTGCACGGAGCGTGGCTCTTGGTGTTCGTCGTCTTTCTCGGCCAACTGCTGCGGCTGATTCCGACGTCGGCACTCGCCGCTATTTTGGTGCTCACCGGCTACAAGCTGATGAACTTCAAAGTCGCCAAAGAGATGCAACGTTACGGCCGCGGCGAACTCTTCGTGTATATCGCGACGACGGCCAGCGTCGTGCTCATTGATCTGTTGTCGGGCGTGATCATCGGCATCGTGCTCTCCGCGTTGAAGCTGCTCATTCGCTTCGCCAAGCTCGACATGAGCTACGAACTACGACCCGACGGAGAAACGGCCGACCTGCATTTGCGCGGAGCGGCCGTGTTCTTGAAGCTGCCGATGTTGGCGGCGCAACTGGAAGAAGTGCCGAGCGACGTCGAGTTGCACGTGCATATCGACGAGCTGACGGAAATCGATCACGCCTGCTTCGAGCTGCTGATGAACTGGCGCAAGCAGCACGAAGCCCAAGGGGGCCGACTCGTGCTCGATTGGGAGCGGCTGCGATTTACCTGCGGCGCCGTGTACGGTCAGCCGCAAGCCGTCGGGCATTAGAGGCCCGACGTCGTCTTAATGGGCCGCGGCGGTCGCCAAGCCGACGATTTGCAGCTCGCGCCCTTCGACGCTGAAATCTCGCTCCAACGCCGTGAGCTTATCGCGTGCCGTCCGATCGACGGTCTGCGCGTGCGTGAGGTCGACGATGACCCGCCCTTCGCGAGCGACGTCGGCCTTGCGAAGCGTGCGCAGGAACGGAATCCAGTTGGTGAACGTCAACGAACCGTCGACGTTCAGCCGCAGATCGCCGTATTCACGACGGACGTCGATGTGCGGCTTGAAGAGCGTCGTCAGCGATGCGCCGGCGAAGATATTCAGCAGCAGTTCGGCGACCACGCCCACGAAGATGCCGTCCAGCAGATGGCCTTCGGGAATGATGAAGGCGATCGTGAGGCAGAACACGAGAAACTGCCCGACGCCCGACTTCCACATGTGCAGAAATTCCTTCGGCGAGGCCAGGCGGAATCCGGCGAACACGAGCATGGCGCCGAGCGCGGCCAGCGGAATGAGCTTCACCAGCGGAGCCAGGAAGACTAAGGCCAAGAGCAGGAACGCGCCATGTGCGGCGTTCGACGTGCGGGTGCGAGCTCCGTTGCTGATATTGGCCGAGCTACGGAGGATTTCCGAAATCATCGGCAGCCCGCCTACGGCGGCGACGGCCGTATTGGCGACGCCGACGCCGAGCACGTCGCGATTCATGTCGGTCTTTCGCTTCCACGGATCAAGCAGGTCGATCGCCTTGGCCGAGAGCATTGATTCCAGCGTGCCGACCAGCGCGAACATCAAGATCCACTTCAGCGACGTGCCGCCGAAAACTTGCGAAAAGTCCGGCGTGACGATCGCATCGGACAAATGCTCCGGCAGGCTGATGAGCTTGTCGGCCGGCAGGTGCAAGGCTTGTCCCATCGGAATGGCGACGAGCAACACGAGCAATTGAGCCGGCACCTTGCCGATGAACTTGAGCCGCGTCTTCAGAACCGGATACAGGAACATGATCGCGAGGCTCAAGAGCCCGATCGACGCGACTTTGACGTCCATGTGCATAATGGAGTCCGGAATCTTCGCATAACAGCCGACGGGGCCGAATTTCGGCGACGCCACGCCGAGCACCGGGTGGATTTGCTTGGCGATGATGATCAAGCCGATAGACGCCAGTAGGCCGTGCACCGGAGCGAGCGGGAAAAATTCGCAAAGCACGCCGGCGCGAACGAGGCCGAAGAGGATTTGCGCCGCACCGGCGATCACGCCGACGGCCAACACGAGCTTGTAGGCGCTCAAATCTCCTGAAGGATCGGCGCCGGTGTAGCCGAAATCGGTCATCGCCCCGAGCACGATGGCGATCATGCCGGCCGCCGGGCCTTTGATCGTCAGTTCGGAGTTGCTGAAGAGGCCCGAGATCAAGCCGCCGAAGATGGCCGTCATCACGCCGGCGATCGGCGGGAAGCCGCTGGCCTTGGCGATGCCTAAGCACAACGGAAGCGCGATCAAGAACACGAGGAAGCCGGCCGTCACGTCGGCTCCGACGCTCGACTTCATCGTCGGCAACGGATTGCCGGAGGAATTCTTTCCGCCGTCGCGCGACGAGTCTTGCGGAACCTTGGCGCTCGGAGCGGTATCTGCCACGGCCATGGCGGTTCTTCCTGAGTTTGAACTCGGCGTGAGAGAGCAGGCGGCAGGCGTGTGCGACGAGCGCTCGATCCGCGCTTCGATCGTCAGCCTTGACAAGTATCTCTTTCGGGCGCGGTGGGCGTAGAGACGTTTGCGTTACAAAGCATTAAGTGACGTTCTGTCGCTTAAGGAATTGAAAGTTTCGACTAACGTGCGCGTTGATTCGTTGCGCGGTGCGCGGCATGACGGCGCTTCGCGCAGGCGCTGCGCGACGTTCTTGTAAGGTTCGCGCTGCGGACGAACCGAACGTTCGTCGCCTACGTATGCGACGGAAGTGCGTGAAAGCCGCGAAAAATGGCGGTTTCGTAAGCCGGCCTCGTGGTTTCTCCGTCGGAAGACAAACAGCTAGAATAGAAAGGGCCGTCGCGATGCATGACGCAAACTCCGCGGTGTTGGACAACTTTGGAAACGCCAAAACTATGAATCGCTTGAATCTGCTCGTAGTCGAAGACGATCCGGTCATCGGCAAGTCGCTTCGCCAAGGTCTCAACGAAGCCGGGCACGAATGTGAATGGGTCAAGACCGGCGACGACGGACTCGCCGCCGCCGCTTCGCAACAGCACGACGCCGTAGTGCTCGACATCCTGCTCCCGGGCAAAAGCGGACTGGAAGTCCTCCGCGAATTGCGAACTCGCGGCAATCGCACGCCGACGATCTTGCTCACGGCTTTGGGGAGCGTCGAAGAACGCGTAGCCGGGCTCAACGCCGGAGCCGACGACTATCTCGTGAAGCCGTTCGCGCTGCCGGAGCTTTTGGCGCGGATCGAGGCCGTGTGTCGCCGTGCGGCTGCGCGTCCCGCGCCGGTTTTGCAGGCGGGCCTGTTGAGCCTGGACCTGACCAATCGCCGCGTCACCGCCGGGCAGCGCGAGGTTGATCTTTCCCCCACGGAATTCAGCCTGCTCGAAATGCTCATGCGGCACGCCGGCCAAGTGGTCACGGCGCAAGATGCTTTGCGAGCACTTGTGGAAGAGCGACTGGGAAGGCGCGACGAACGTGATTGAAGTTCACGTGAACCGGCTGCGCAACAAGCTGGAGAAGGTCACGCCGCAACCGATGATCGACACCGTTCGGGGCCGTGGTTATGCCGTTCGCGCAATTAAGGCGGCTTCTTACTACCTGCGCGTTCGCTTGGCCGTGTGGTACGGCGGCGTCTTCGCCGGTCTGGTGCTCGTGGCGCTCGCCGTCGTTTACGAAGGCTCGCGCTATACGATCACGCAGGAAACCGACGAGCGACTCCTCGAAGACGCCAAGGAAACGGCGCAAGCCGTCGCGCAGTTGTTTTCCGATCGGCGCCGCGTCGAAGAGATGTTGGCCCGCAAGGCCGATACGCACACGCACGAGCGGCTGTTCCTGCAATTGCTCGAGCCCGACGGCAAGCTCTCGTGGGCCAGCAAGGACGCGCCTCCCATCGTGCCGGAGCAACACCAGCACGACGAGGAAGGCGTGTTTCCGGTGCGCGAAGTCGGCGTGTTTCGCGTGGCCCAGCGCTACGTGACCTCGCCGGGCGTGCCGCGATATCTCGTTCGCGTCGGGGCGTCGCAAGAGCAAATCAACGCCGCCGTGTGGAAGCAGCTGCGCGTGATGGCCGTCGCCGGCGGTGCTGGTCATCATCCTTGCGCCGCTCGGCGGCTACTGGGTGGCCGGCAGCGCGATTCAGCCGCTGACGACGATTCTCACCACCACGGCGCGGCTGCGCCCGACGCAACTCGCCGACCGCCTGCCGATTCGCGGTACGCACGACGAACTGGATCAGCTTTCCACCACGATCAATCACTTCTTGGATCAGATCGGCGAGTATCTGCAAAGCAAACGCGAGTTCGTCGCGAACGCGGCGCACGAGCTACGTTCGCCGCTCGCGGCCATTCGTAGTTCGGTGGAAGTGGCGCTGGGGGCGGATCGCACGACGGAGGAGTATCAGAATCTGCTGGAAACCGTCGCCGACGAGTGCGCAACTGACGACGCTCGTCAATCAGTTGTTGCTCTTGGCCGAAAGCGGCGCCGGTCACATCTTGCGGCACGTCGAGGTACTGCGATTCGACCGCCTGATTGAAGCTTCGGGCGAAATGTTTCGCGGCGTCGCGGAAGAGCGCGGCGTCGTTTTCGAAGTCTCGATCGCCGGACCGATGGAAGTCGCCGGAGATTCCACGCGGCTGCGGCAGGTCGTGAACAACCTGATCGACAATGCCATCAAGTACACGGAGCCCGGCCGCTCGGTGCACGTCGAAGGATTATTGAACGAATTCGGCCGGCCGACGTTTCGCGTCGCCGACCATGGTTGCGGAATTTCCAAGCACGATTTATCGCACGTGTTCGAACGCTTTTATCGCGGCGACAAGAGCCGCGAACGTGAAGGTCGCCGCCGCGGCACCGGCCTCGGGTTGGCGATCGCTCACGCCATCGTGCAGGCGCACCGGGGCACGATCGAAGTTGAAAGCGAACTCGGTTACGGCACGAAGTTCACCGTTACGCTTCCGGTGGCCACTGCCCCCGATTCGGCGCTCGGCGAACTGCCGCAACAAGTGGCTTAGCGAAGTCGGCCGATGGGTTACTGATCTTTCTGCCGTACCCGTTGCACCAAAGCGTCGAGCACGACGAAGGCTTCCACGGCTAAACCAAGGCCGACCAACGCGAAGATCTGAGACATGGCGGGGGCTCCGAGTACGGAACGTCGTCTGATCCTGTAAGCAAGTATGCCCGAAGAAATGCCAACGGCACGCCGCAATCGCTTCGGCCGTTGTTGTTGAAGGCGTAACGCATTCCGTTTACGGTACTTACGGCCTGTGCCGATCTTCTGCGTTTGCCTTGGCGATAGCCGTCGCCCTGTCGTCAATCGGATCGGGCCGTCGTCAACGCGACTTCTCGGAGAGTCGCAATTTGAGTCGTGCGGCCGGCGGCGGCGGCGCGGGTTTGGTACGTTCCAACGCTTTCCGGCTGCGACTCCGCTGCACCTTTGGCCATGATGACCCGTTCCGCCGATCAACTCCGCCGCGAAGCTCTTGAGATTTGGAAGGCGGGGGTCGCCGCGGTCGACTCGGCCCGTTTGGTGCGTGAAAACATCGTCGTCGCCGACGGGCAATTGCAGGTCGCCGAAGAGTCGTACGATCTGGCGTCGATCCGCCGCGTGATCGTCGTCGGTTGCGGCAAGGCCGGCGCAGGGATGGCCGCCGGCGTCGAAGAAGCGCTCGGCGACGAACTTGCTCGCGCGAAACAACTCACCGGCTGGGTCAACGTACCGGCCGATTGCGTGCGGCCGTTGAAGTTTATCCATCTGCACGGCGCCCGCCCGGCAGGCCGCAACGAACCGACGCCCGAAGGCGTGGCCGGCTCGGAGCAGATTCTTAAGCTGGTCGGCGAGGCCGATCCTGGCGATCTGGTGCTTTGCCTTATCTCCGGCGGCGGCAGCGCGCTGTTGCCCGCGCCGATCGCCGGCGTGACGCTCGCCGAGAAGCAGGCCGTCACGAAGTTTCTCAGCGCGGCCGGGGCGAACATCACTCAACTCAACACCGTGCGCAAGGCGCTCAGCCGCATCAAAGGAGGCGGGCTCGCCCGAGCCTGCCGCGCGCGACGCATGGTCGCTCTCGTCATCAGCGACGTTCTCGGCGACCCGCTGGACGTCATCGCCTCGGGGCCTACGACGCCGTCGACCACGGGAGCGGCCGAAGCTCTGGAAGTGCTCGAACATTTTCAAGCCGGCGAGCGCTCCGAGTTGGTCGCCGTCATGGCCGCGGTGTGCAAACTTGCGGAAGCAGCACAGGCCGGCGGCGCGGCCGGCTCCGCCGATGTCGCAGCTTGCGACGTCGCGAACTTCGTCATCGGCAATAACGCCGTGGCGGTGGATGCGGCCGGCGTCGTCGCCGAACGACTCGGTTATTCGCACGCCATGATCTCCGCCACGTCTCCCGAAGGCCCGGCGGAAGACATCGGCCGACACCTAGCGGAGATGGCGGCCCGCATGTTGACCGAGCCGAACGGCCCCGACTGTCTGATCTCCGGCGGCGAACCGACGGTCCGCCTCGCCGACGAATCGATCCGTGGAAAGGGAGGCCGCAATCAACAACTCGTGCTCGCGGCCATGCAGCGACTGCTCGAACTCGGCATCCGCGACGAGGTCGCGATCCTCAGCGGCGGCACCGACGGCGAAGACGGCCCGACCGACGCGGCCGGCGCGATCGCCGATCCGCCGTTGTTGCAACAGTTTGCCGATCAGCGCGAGGCCATGGCCGACGCACTCCGCCGCAATGATGCCTACAACTTCTTCGCGCCGCATGACGATTTGATCCTCACCGGACCGACGCACACCAACGTTTGCGACGTGCGGGTGCTGGTCGTGAACCGTAAGTAATCTTCTGTAGGGAACGCCCTCCGTGGCGTTCCGCGGGGCGGGTGCCAACTTCACGGAACGCCGCGGAGGGCGTTCCCTACAGCGCCGCCGGGTGCCACTGGTGGCTTGCCCACCAGTGTTTTTGGTAGGCGTCGGCGAGGCACTGGTGGACGAGCCACCAGTGGCACCCTAACTGTTTTCTCTGGACATCTCGCGGCGCATCGCATAAGCTGCCGTCGATCGATTCCTCCCGCCTGATTTGCCCGCCCACCGGTCCTTCGAGCCCCTCCAGGAGCATCCTTCATGCTCACGCTCGGCGACTTTTCGCATCGCTTCGGCCGCCGCGATTTTCTGCGCATCGGTGCGCTCGGCATCGCCGGGCTCCCCGCCGCATTGCAACCGGCTCTGTTGCAGGCCGCCGCGCACCGCGGGCCTTTGGGCGATATCGTTCGCGACCGCTCGATCGTCTTTCTGCACATGCAGGGAGGCCCGACGCAGTTTGAAACGTTTGATCCCAAGATGTCGGCCCCGAGCGAAATTCGCTGCGTCACCGACGAGATCGACACGCGCATTCCGGGCGTCACGTTCGGCGCGACGTTCGAAAAACTCGCGGCCCGGGCCGATCGGCTGACCGTGGTACGCTCGTTCGTGCCGGGAGACGCCTCGCACGACATCAAGCCGATCGTCAGCACCGCGACCAAAAAAACCAGCCTGGGAGCGATTTATGCCCGGGTCGCCGGAACGAACGACTTGCGATCGGGCCTGCCGTCGAGCGTGTGGTGCAATCCGCGATCGGTCGAAGGCAAGGCGGCGAGCGCCGAATTGAAGTTCGGCTCGTTCAACGACCCCGGCGCTCTCGGCGCGGGCTATGCTCCGTTCGTTCCCGGCAGCGGCGGCCCGTTGCAACAAGCGATGCGGCTCAACTTACCGCTGGAACGGCTCAACGATCGCCGCAGTTTGTTGGCCTCGCTCGACGTGGTGAAACGCTCGATCGATTCCGGCGGCGCTGGCCGGTATGGATGCGTTTCAAGAGCAGGCTTTCCAAGTGATCTTGAACGGCGCGGGAGACGCCTTCGACCTTGCGAAGGAAGACCCGCGCAACGTAGCCCGCTACGACACCGAACCGCTGGTTCCGGCGGCGACGATCGACCCGAAGTGGAACAACTACAAGCGGTACGTCGATCACGGCCGCAGCCTCGGCAAGTTGATGCTGCTGACTCGTCGGCTGGTCGAAGCGGGCGTCGGGTTCGTCACGGTGAGCACGGATTTCGTCTGGGACGCGCATGCCGACAGCAACAACTGCGGCGTGGCGGAGAACATGCGTTATGCCGGGCTGCCGTTTGATCATGCCGTGAGCACGTTTCTCGACGACCTCGAAGCCCGCGGCTTGAGCGAGCGGGTTCTCTTGGTCTGCTGCGGCGAAATCGGTAGGACGCCGCGCATCAACAAACGGGGCGGTCGCGACCACTGGGGCGGCCTCGGCCCGCTCATTCTCGCAGGGGGCGGAATGCCGCGCGGCCGCGTCTACGGCCAATCGACGCGCGACGGCGGCGAACCCAACGGAGAATCGGTCACTCAGGAAAACCTGATCGGTACGCTCATGCAGACGGCCTTCGACGTCGGCCGACTCCGCCTCGTGCCGGGCATGCCGACGGACATTCTCCGCATCGCGGAACATGCGCCGATTGCCGGGCTCATGTCTTAGGCACGCTCCGTGCAACGGTCACCCTGACGAACCAACGGCGGCCGGCCGAAAGTTGGTTTGAATCGATCTCGGAAAAGTGGAAAATACGGGGTTGGTTCTTTGACAATCCGGTGTGATTGAAAGCCCTCTCCGCTGGAGAAGGGGTTCGGAAATCGACGTAAGTTGCGCAAGCGTTTCGACACTTACGTCGCGTCGCTCCTAGGGGGTGTGCCCATAAGTCAGGATATGGGCGCACAAGTGCCAAACCCACAAGGGGTGCGCCCTTAGCTCGAGTTATGGGCGCGAGTGCGCCCATAACCGGCGACGTAAGTCGCGCAAGGGAATCGGCACTTACGTCGATTTCACGTACTAGGCCCGACGACACCTCGCCGGTTCCTCCGGCGTACGCGACTGCTGACGCTATCGACGGGGGCTAAGACATGGAACGCCACGGAGGGCGTTCCCTACAGCGTAGCGATGAGTTGGCGTTTCACACGCCGAAGGCGAGGTAGAGGGCCATGCCGGAGCCGAGGGCGGCCAGTACGAGGGCCGAAATCACGGCCAGCGACACTTTGCGGAACTCAAGGCGTTCGCCGCGGTCGAGGCGGGCAAGCGTTTTCCAATAGGCGACGGCCGACAGCAGCGTGACGACGACGCCGAGCACGACCAAGGCCGTGCCGAAATAGAGCGATAGGCCCGTGTGGCGGAGTTGAGGCGTCGCCAGATTGGCAACCTCGCGAGCCGCCGCGAGTTCGCGGAGGAACAGCCCGAAGCGGGCGACGACGAAGCCGAAGCCCATCATCGCCAGGCCGGTGCGCACCCAAGCCAGGAGCGTGCGTTCGGCCGCGAAATAAATTCGCGGATCGTCGACCGGCCCGCGCTGCGGTTGTTCGGCCATGGAGCGCGTACGACCAGTTGAAGCCGAGGCCGGGCGCGTTCAGGCAAGCCGTGCCGACCGTGCCGTCGGTGATCTTAAACATCGTCGGGTAGCGTTCGCGCCAAGCGTCGTTGGCCTTCGGGCAGTATTGCCGGCTGTTCCCTTCGATGGCTTGCACCGTCGGGATGCGGGCCGAGAGGCTGGCTGAGTGCAGGAAGGAAGCGCCGGGGCAGGAAAGATCCTGCACGCAGAGGAACATGCCGTACTTTTGTGCGGCGGCTCCCATGAGCAACGCTTCGCTGTGACCTTTGCAGGCTTTGAGGGCGACGCCCGAGTAACCCAACTCACGGCAGAGCAGCAGGCTCTCGAGGTCGACGAGCGATTCGTCGATCACGACCGGCTTGATCTTGGCGGCCTCGTGCATCTTGTTTTCGGGACTGCGCCTTGAGGTCGCGGTGCGTCGGTTGCTCGATGTAATGGACTCGGTCGAATGCCGCCGGCGACTTCTCCTTCACTTGAGCGAGGAAGTCGAGGATGTACTGCACGTTGGCGCACTTCTCGTTGAAGTCGAGCGAGTAGTTCCATTGTTTGCAGCCGCGGGCCGCTTGCGCCGGGGCCGACACGCGTTCGACTTCGACGACGCGAGCGACGTCCCAACCGAGATCGTCGCCGTTGAGCTTGATCTTCAGATGCGTGAGACCGTTGTAGGCGATCCACTCGGGCAAGGTGTTGGGAAGCCCGTCGTCGAGACGTTGCGTGACGTCGGCGTCGGACAGCGGATCGAGCGCCGACCAAGTGATACAGCGGCATCCGCGGCTTCGGTTCACGGAGCGTGTACTGATCGAGATACTCGCCGGCGAAGTCGGGCGTGAGGTAGTGCCCGAGGTCGTGAGCCACGAACTCTTTGCCGAGCAGGTTGTAGGAGTTTTGGCCGAGTGCGACGCCTTGAGCATCGTGAATGGCCGCTTCGACGGGGCTGGCGGCGACCATTTGGGCTAGCCGCGGCATGGCTTCGGCAAGACCGGCTTCGCGCACGATCGAAGCGGCGATGTCGCCGTGAACCGAGGCGAGCTCATGCGTGATGTCGAGCGGGTGGGCGCAGCCTTTGTAACCGGCGGCGGCCTTGGCGAATTGTTCGCCGAACTTGATGAGCGCCGCTTCCGTGTCCGGCGCGGCGAGCTTGCTCGGCCAGGCCCACACGTTGCCCATGGGCATGGAGCCGCGGCCGGTGGCGCGGCGGCCGTCGCGAGTTTCGACCTCGATGAACGCGTGGAGCAACACGACGTCCGTGACGACGCGACCGCCAAACTTGATCGGCGAGCGATAGGCGAACCGTTCCAGCTTCGTTTGAGCGGACAGGATGCGAATGTCGGAAGGCTTGGCTGCGGACGTCGACACGGCGAACTCCCGGGCGAAATGTTCAAGACGGCGCGGCGAAGGAGCCGCGAGGGAAGACGGGCATTTTATCGCGGCCGGCGGCGATGCGAAATCGCCGAAATGGAGGGCGAAGAAGAACGTGCGGACGCAGCTTGCGGAAGGAACGCTCGCGACGTCTGCGAGCAACTCGTCTCTAAACGATGTTTTTTCGCACGGCCCAGACCGCGGCCTGCGTGCGATCGTTGACGCCGATTTTCCGCAGAATGTGCTGGACGTGTTCCTTCACCGTTTCGTAGCTGATGCCGAGCGATTGGCCGATCTCTTTGTTGGTCAGGCCGTGTGCGAGCTGACGGAGAACTTCCGACTCGCGTTGCGTGAGCGGTACCTCCAATTCGCCGGACATCCGCGGCGTGGCCAACGCACCGGTCACACGACGAAGTTCGTCTCGCGTCCAAGCGTCGTCGCCCCCGGCGGCCTTCTCGATAGCGGTCACGAGTTCGTCACGCGAGGCCGACTTGAGCAAATAGCCGTTGGCTCCCAACGCGACGGCGCGAGCGACGTACGTGGGGTTGTCGTAAGTGGAGAGCATCAGCACTTTGACGCGGGCGTCGTCCATTCGCAACCGACTGAGGGTCGAAAGGCCGTCGAGTTCGGACATGCGAACGTCGAGCAAGATGACTTCCGGATGCAACGACTTGACCAGAGCGATCGCCTGCTCGCCGTTGGCCGCCTCGCCGACGACGATCACCGTCGTGCCGAGGAGCAGACTTCGGATTCCGAGTCGAACCACTTCGTGGTCGTCGACGATGAGGACTTTCGTGCTCATGACGCACCCTCTTCCGAATCATGGAGCGTGGGGTTCGTCGGTAAAACGGCGGCGACGGTCGTTCCGTTGCCGGGCCGGCTTTCAATGGTCACGGAGCCTCCTAGCAAGCGGCAGCGCTCGGCGATGCCGCGAAGTCCGAAACGTCGAGCTTGACGCTGTTGCACGTTGAAGCCGCGGCCCCAATCACGAACGGTGAGTTGGAGATTGTCGTCGACCTGCTTGAGATCGACGGCGGCTCGACGGGTGTCTGCGTGTCGAGCGACGTTTTGCAACGCTTCTTGCGTAATGCGGAACACCGTGGCCTCGACGATCGACGGCCAACGCAGCTGCCGCAGGTCATGTGAGAACTCGACGACAAGCCCGGATTCGGCCCGATGCTGTTCGACGAGATACTCCACCGCCCCGACGACGCCCCTTTCGTCGAGTACCGGCGGCTGCAATCCTGCGATAAGGCGACGGGCTTCGTCAAGCGCATCACGCAACATGGTCAAAATACCCGCGACCTCGGATTCGGCCGGGGAGTCTTGCGCCACATGCTTACTACGGTAACCTTCCAGGTGCAGCACGGCCCCGGTTACGAGCTGCACGAGACCGTCGTGCAAGTCGCAGGCCGTGAGTCGGCGCTGGCTGTCTTGCCATTGGATGAGGTGCCGCAGGTATCGACGCTCCGATTCTAGCGCTTCTTGAGCCTGCTTGGTCACCGTTTCGTCGCGGAACAAGACGACGCCGCCGGTGATTTGGCCCGAGGCGTCGCGTACCGGAGCGCCAGTCACTTTGAGCCAGCGGCCGTCGGTGCCGTCGTTCGAAGCGTGGTACATCTCGACGTTGCGCGAGGCGTCCCCTTTCAAAGCGCGGACCAAGGGCAACTCTTCGTGGGGAAAAGGCGTTTCGCGATCAGGGAGGAAGAGGCCGTATTTCTTGGGCCAAGCCTCATAGGGGCCTTCCGTGGCTCCTCGTCCAAGAATGGCGGCGCCTGAAGGATTGAATTGGACGAATTGCCCGCTGCGGTCGACGGCCGCGAGTCCGTCGGACAAGCTGTCGACGATCGTTTGCAGCATTTCGGCTTTGCTGCGGAGTGCGTCGACTTCGTGACCGGACATTGTTGTGGAATTCGGCGTCGGAGCACGCGGAGTGCATTTGTCGGCGGCGGCGGCGCGGGCCGGATCGGGCCCATCCGACGGACATCGCGTCGTTTTCGACGCAGCCTCGCTCACGACATCACCTTGTGGATTGTTTTGGGCGGAGAGCAAACCAGTTTTGCCCAAAGCTAGTGCGTAATGGGGATAAGTTTGTTTCGGAACGGCCGCCGCGGCTTGTCGGGTCACTGCAGCTTGCGGGGTGGCGTAATTCGAAAACTCGGGCATTTGCAGATTGCCGGCAGAAGCGACATCTGCTGCCGGGACGCTGCCTTACGGAGTCACATCCCCCAATATAGTAGCACGTCGAAAATCGTCCGCACCCTCTTATCGAGTGGCATGCGAAAAAAATGAATTCACTATTTGCGAACCCGCCATTCAGGCGGATTGCTGTTCTAGTACAAGCTTCGCTTACGAACGTTTCAGCGACCACGAAGTATCGTTAAATCCCATACATTATGCGGGACCCCGCAGATCGATTGGTCACATTACAACGATGAACAAAGCCTTCGTTCGTGAACCGGATGCCTCAACGCCTCAGTGCCCACGCTGCGGTACGCCCGGCATTCTTGTGCCGGAGCAGACTTTGATCGCGTTCGTGGCCAAGGAGCAACTCTCGAATGTCGCGAGCGTCGCCTATTTCTGCGATTTCCCCCGGTGTGAGGTCGCATACTTCGACGAATTTGAACGTTGGATCGCCGCCGAGGCGCTGACCAAGCCGATCTGGCCGAAGGATCCGCATGCGCCGCTTTGCGGCTGCTTTGGCCTAACGGCCGACGATGTCCGGGACGACGTCGCCGAAAATGGAGTGTCGCGCGTTCGCCGAACCGTCGAACGTGCGAAGTCTGCCGAAGCTCGTTGCTTGGAGTGTTCACCGACCGGAACGAGCTGCGTCGGGGCGGTCCAGCGCTACTATTTTCAACTCCGCGGGGGCGTCTGATCGGGCGGTCGTCGGGCGACGCTAAGTCGTGAGCTGCGAAAGCTTTTTGCTTTTCTCAGCAATAGGCTACGATGAACCGTAGACGATCCACTCGTCGCTCGGTCGCGCGAATTCCTTAGCTACACGGTCTGGCGCGTCGCGAGGTTTTGAATTTCCGTCAGAGGGCACGTCCATGTCGCAGGCCATCGTCAATCCGGCCGACTTGCGCCGCTTTGCCAACAATCTCAAGGTGTTCTGCAGCGAACTGCAGTCGCAATCGACTCTGCTCAAAGCCCAAATGGGGAGCCTGGGGCAGACCTGGCGCGATCAAGAACACGAGAAGTTCATGCAGGAATTCGAACAAACAATGCAAGTTGTCGGACGATTTTTGGAAGCTTCGAGCCAGCACATTCCGTTCTTACTACGTAAGGCGGAACGTGTCGAAGAATACCTGCAACAACGCTAACGGCCGCGCATGGACTCGCAAGCTCGCGTCGGATCGCTCGACGTCTTTCAAGATTTTCGCGCTGCATATGCCAAATTTGGCCATTCGGGGCGCAATGCTCTGATCGCGGTCGATTTGGAAATTCGCCGGATGCTCGATTCGGCTCGAGAAAGACCAAGTGGCCTATTGGAAGGCCGAGATTCGCCGACGTGAGGAAAAGCTCAACGAGGCCAAGACCGCCCTGCACCGCAAACGCATTACGGCCACGTTCGGCAATGTCGCGGCCGACTCGGAAGAGATCCTGATGGTCCGCCGCGCTCAGGCCAAGCTTGAGCAGGCGGAGGCGAAGCTGAAAGAAGTGAAGCAGTGGTATCTCACCGTCGAGCAAGAGGTGAGCGAGTACCGCGGGCCGTCGCAGCAATTGGGCAATGCGCTCGATTCGCATATCCCGCGGGCTTTGAGTTCGCTGGATCGAGCGGCCGACGCCGTCGAGGCTTATCTCGCCGTCGCAACGCCGGGAGCTTCCGCTCCCTCGCCGTTCTCATTCACCGCAGCCGGCGGACCGACGGGCATCTCCTCCGCGCCGCCGGCTCCGCAACCCGCGACGACCGATCAAGCTTCGCCCGTAAAGGAGCCCGCGCCATGAAGCAAGGCGACCTTTCGCCGATCGTCGGCGGCTTGAAGCATTCGTTTCAAGACTTACAAACTCGGTGGGACGAAACCCAGCAGATTTGGAACGATCAGGTTTCGCAACGCTTTGCGGAATCACATATCGTTCCGCTGGAAGCTCCGCTCGATACGGCGCTGAAGGCGATGGACCGCTTGGCGATTGTGATGATGCGGGCCTACGAGGCTTGCTCGCCCGATCGCGAATAACCCCCTATCGTTCGAGAACAGCATGAGCGAGCCGCGTCTGATCGAACGTCAGAACCAGGTGCTGCACGACCTTTTGGAAATGGTCCGCCGCCGCAAGGCCACCGGCGCCGAAGCCGAGGCTCGTCACCAGAAGCGGCTCTCTGAAGGACGTGTCGCTCACGAGGCCGCACGAACCGGGGCCCAGAACGAATACGCCGAAGAGCGCGCCCTGCTCGACCGTGAAGTCGACGAAGTCCGCACGGTGCTCAGCGGTCGTTTGAAGGCCGAGTACGAAGGCTGCGAACGAGAGTATCAAACGGCGCTCCGCGACGCCGCTGATGCTTTCGCCATGGAAATGCGCGCCGCCAAGCACGACCACGAGCAGGCGCGCTGGGAAGGCAATACGGTTTTTGACGCGAAGAAGCACGTGCCGCGGCGCGAGCTCAAAGAGCGGCAAAAGCAAATCAAGCAACGGCAAGAACGCGTCATCGAAGTGGAACGAGTGTTCTACGAATGGCTCGTCGATCTGCGACGCCCGGCCGCGCGACCGCAACCGGAAGAAGATTCTCCGACAGAAGAACGGGCCGAAGATCGTGCGGAAGCACAAGACCCGGGGCCGCCGCTGGAAGATCCGGCCAAGCAATGGGCGGACCTCGTGCAGCGTGCCGAGCAACTCGTCGTCGAACTGCGCACGAAGTTTGTTCCCTCGCTGTTTCGCGGCATTACGCCGATCTGGATCATCGCACTTCTCACGGCCGCCATGGGCGTGCCCGCCGGATTTGCAAGCGGTTGGAACGTCACGGCGATGGCCGTCGGCGCCGGCGTCGGCATGGTTCTCGGCGTCGTGCTGTGCGTGTGGTTGTGGCAGGTCGCGGGTCGCAAGGTCACGGCCATTCGCGAGCAGTTCATCGACGTGATGCAGCAGATCGAAACGTTGCGCAAGCGTTGGCTCCTGCAAGAACTACACCGCTCGCGCCGCATGCAGGCCGAAATCAAGAAACGCCATCGTGACGATCTCGCTCGCGCCGACGCGAATTTCGCCGCCCGTGAGCAAGCGGCGCACGTCCAGCGCGATCGCACGCGTGCGGAGCTTGAAACCAAGTACGTGCCGAAGTTGCAAGTGCTGCGCGAGCAACATGCCGAGCAGGTACGGCTGGCCCAAGTGAGTTTTCCGCAGCGGCGACAAGATATCGAAGCGGCGTTGGAACGAAGCCTCACCGCCGTGGACGACGCTCTCGAGCAATCCAAGCTCGCGTCGCAAGAAGCGCTCGATGAAGATTGGCGGCACATTTCCACGGAATGGCACACCGGCATCGAGCGTCTGCGCAAGGAAAGCGGCGAAATCCTATCGGCCTGCGATCGCTTGTTTCCCGGTTGGTTAGACGCCTCCTGGGAAACTTGGGAGCCGGGCGAAGACATCGCGCCGGTCCTGCAATTCGGTCGTTTCGAACTCGCGCCGGAGCATATTTCCGAAGCCGCGATTCCGCACGATCGGTTGGGCAATCGCAACCCTCCGCAGTTTGAGCTACCTGCGATGCTCTCGTTTCCCGAGCGTTGCTCGATGCTCATCAAAACCAGCGGCGCCGGACGTGCCGAGGCCGTGCAGACGTTGCAAACCGTGATGATGCGGTTTCTCACTTCGCTGCCGGCCGGCAAAGTGCGGTTCACTATCATCGATCCCGTCGGGCTCGGCCAAAACTTCGCCGGCTTTATGCACTTGGCCGACTACGACGAAAAGCTCGTCGGCAGCCGTATCTGGACCGAACCCGCGTTCATCGAGCAACGGCTCGCCGACCTGACGTCGCACATGGCGAACGTCATACAGAAGTATTTGCGCAACGAGTTCGACACGATCGAAGACTACAATCGCCACGCGGGCGAAGTCGCCGAGCCGTATCGCATCTTGGTCGTCGCCAACTTTCCGTTCAACTTTACCGACACGGCCGCTCGACATCTCATGTCGATAGTCTCCAGCGGCGCGCGTTGCGGCGTTTATTCGCTCATCAGCGTCGACATGAAGCAGCGGCCGCCGCACGGCTTCAGCATCGCCGATCTCGAGCAAAACGCCGTGAAGCTCGTCTGGAAAGATCAGCAATTCGTCTGCAAAGAAGGCGACTGGGAGCATTGCCCGCTCTCGCTCGATGCGCCTCCCTCGCAAGATCGCTTCACGCAACTCCTGCAAAAAGTCGGCGAGCGCGCAAAAGAAGGCAGCCGCGTCGAAGTGCCGTTCGATTTCATTGCTCCGCGCGAGGGCCAATGGTGGAGCAAGCAAAGCGGTACGGGAATCGACGTGCCGCTAGGACGTGCCGGAGCGACGAAACGCCAGCACCTCATGCTCGGCCAAGGTACCTCTCAGCACGTGCTCATCGCCGGTAAGACGGGCTCCGGTAAGTCGACGATGATGCATGCGCTCATCACGAACCTGGCGCTTTACTACAGCCCGGAAGAAGTCGAGCTGTACCTGATCGACTTCAAGAAAGGCGTCGAATTCAAGACTTACGCTACGCACGAACTGCCGCATGCCCGCGTCGTGGCGATTGAAAGCGAACGGGAATTCGGGCTCAGCGTCTTGGAGCGGCTTGACGTCGAGCTGAAGAATCGCGGCGATTTGTTCCGCGACTTAAACGTGCAAGACGTAAACAGCTATCGCGAGGCGACCGGCAAGCTGATGCCTCGCATCCTGCTGATCGTCGACGAATTTCAAGAATTCTTCGTCGAAGACGACAAGATCGCCCAGCAAACTTCGCTGCTGCTCGATCGCTTGGTTCGCCAAGGCCGCGCCTTCGGCATTCACGTGCATCTCGGCTCGCAAACGTTGGGCGGCGCCTACAGTTTGGCTCGCACGACCCTCGGGCAGATGGCCGTTCGCATCGCGCTGCAATGTAGCGAAGCCGATTCGCATTTGATTCTCAGCGAAGATAATCCCGCAGCCCGCTTGCTGACGCGGCCGGGCGAAGCGATCTACAACGACGCCAACGGCCGAGTCGAAGGCAATCACCTGTTTCAGGTCGTGTGGCTGAATGACGATCGTCGCGAAGATTACTTGAAGCGCATTCGGGCGTTGGCCGAAGAGCGTAATGTCCTGCCCGCGATCCCGCAGATCGTGTTTGAAGGAAACGTGCCTGCGAACATTGACAAGAATCACTTGCTCCAAGCGGCGCTGGCCGCGCCGATTTGGGCCGAGAACGTGCTCGCCGCTCAGGCCTGGCTCGGCGAGGCCATTGCGATCAAAGACCCGACGGCCACGGTCTTCCGCCGCCAAGGCGGAGCCAATCTGGTGATTCTCGGCCAGCAATCGGAAGCGGCGCTAGCGATGCAAACCGTGGCGCTGGTGAGTCTGGCGGCGCAACATGCGGCCGATCCGGCTCGCGGCGCGCGATTTTATATGCTCGACGGTTCGCCGTCGGATGCGGCCCATGCCGGTTATTGGCAACGGGCCGCCGGCCGCTTCCCGCACTCGGTGCAAGCCGGCGGACTGCGGGAGGCCGGTCGCTTCGTCGGCGAGATCGCGGATGAGTTGGCTCGTCGACAGACCGACGGCGCTGCGGGCGGCAGGAGAGATTTACCTCTTCGTTCACGACTTGCAGCGGTTCCGCGACCTCCGCAAAGCCGAAGACGATTTCAGCTTCAGCCGCACGGAAGAGAAAGCGAATCCCGGCAAGCAATTGCTTGCGATCTTGCGCGAAGGCCCGGCCTTGGGCATTCACGTCATCGTGTGGTGCGACTCGCTCAACAACTTCCAGCGCACGTTCGAGCGCTCGGCCATGCGCGAGTTCGAAACTCGCGTACTGTTCCAAATGAGCCAGAACGATTCGAGCAATCTGATTGATTCGCCGTTGGCCAGCCGACTCGGGCCGAATCGGGCGTTGCTCTTCAGCGAAGAGCAAGGACGGCTTGAAAAATTCCGTCCCTATAGCTTGCCCGACGACGATTGGTGGAAGAAGATCGGAACGCTGCTGGCGGCGAAACGCGACGTTGTTGCGGCCGCAGCGAAGTAGCTCCCGCCTCTCCCCCGCCTTCTCGTCGAGGATCGTGCCGTGCTTCGCCGGAATCTTTGCCGCTGCGCCTGTTCGTCGTTTTGTCTTTGCCGGCAATGGGGCGAGTCGACGCACAGTCGTCCCCCTCACGCATCGACTTGCTGCTGCAAGGCGCGACGATCTACGACGGCTCGGGCGACAAACCCTACGAAGGCGACGTTGCGATTCGTAACGGACAGATCGCGGCCGTCGGCAAGATTCCCGACGATGCGACGGTCGATCTGACGATCGACTGTCGCGGGCTCGCCATCGCGCCGGGCTTCATCGATCTGCACAATCACAGCGATTCTCCGATCGTTTCGGCCGCCACGCGAGCGAACGTCAATTACCTCACGCAAGGCTGCACGTCGATCGTCACCGGCAATTGCGGTTTTGGTCCGGTCGACGTCGCCGAGTATTTGTCGAAGATCGACAAGGCCGGCGCGGGAACCAACGTTCTCCACCTGCTTCCGCACGGCGATCTACGCGACGCGGTGCTCGGCAAAGCGGCCCGGGAGCCGACGTCGGCGGAGCTCGTCGAGATGGAAAGGCTCGCCGAGCAAGCGATGCGCGACGGCGCGTGGGGAATGTCGACCGGACTGATCTACGTACCCGGCACATATGCCAAGACCGACGAAATCATCGCTGTGGCGAAGGTCGTGGGGCGACACGGCGGCATCTATGCGAGCCACATCCGTAACGAAGGCGTGGAACTTCTCGCGGCCGTCGAAGAGGCGCTTAAGATTGGTCGCGACGCCGACCTACCCGTGCATGTGTCGCACTTCAAAGCTAGCGGCCGCGATGCTTGGGGCACGTTGCATGTGGCGGCCGAGTTGATCGAGCGCGATCGTAAGGCCGGACGAATCGTGACGGCCGATCAGTATCCGTACACGGCGTCGTCGACGAGCTTGGAAGCGACCTTATTGCCGGCGTGGTGTCGCGAAGGAGGCCGTAAGGAGATCGTCAAGCGTCTGCTCGATCCCGCTACGCGTGCTCGCATCCATAAGTCGGTCGCGAAAGAACTCGAAGGCAAGGTGCGCGTGCAGATTGCCGGCTACGGGCCGCGACGAGATTGGGTCGGCAAAAGCATTGATGAGATCGCCGCGCTGGAGAAGCGACCGGCGGTCGACATCGTGCTGGAGATGGAACAGAACGGCGGGGCGAGTCGTGAACTTCGGCATGCAGGAAGACGACATGCGCATGGCGATGAAATTGACTTGGGTTGCCACGGCTTCCGACGGCAGCGCGAAGATTCCGGATGCCGATCGGCCGCACCCGCGCAGCTACGGAACGTTCACGAGGAAGCTCGGCGTGTACGCGGTGCGTGAAGGCATCGTGACGGTGGAGCAAGCCGTGCGCAGCAGCAGCGGCCTTCCGGCCGACATTCTCGGCTTAAAAGATCGCGGCTACCTCAAGCCGGGCTTGGCGGCCGACATCGTCGTGTTCGATCCGAAGCAAATCGTTGATCGGGCGACGTATGAGAAGCCGTATGAATACTCGGACGGCGTCCGACACGTCTTCGTCAACGGCGTCCCCGCGATCTACGAAGGCACCCCGACCGGAGCACTGGCCGGCAAAGCACTAAGGCGTACCGGTGCAAAAGACGATGCTCGCGCGGAATAGCTCAGAGACCGGGGGGTAGCCCCTGCGGCTGACGAGGTCGTGATCCCATTAGCCGTCGGGCGCTAGCCCGCAGTCGTTGTGCCGGTTGTTACGCGCCGGCTGCTTCGGGCTTTGACGGTTGAATGTACGTCTTCTCGTGGAAGTGGCGCGAGGCGAAGATGTAGAGCAGAGTGGACGTGCCCATCAGCACCGAGAAGAAGAGGAAGTAGTTCGGGCCCTTCAAATGAGCGCCGAGGGACGACGAGCCGATGAGCCAATTCACGCCCGCGGCCATCACGTTGCCGAGCGATACGCTGAGCATATTGAGCGACATGACGATCGACTTTAGCGCGGGCGGGGCCTGCGTGTAGGAATATTCCAGCACGGTGATCGAGACCATGACTTCGCCGGCCGTGAGGATGACGAACGCCAGTAGTTGCCACGAGACGTGGACGCGCTCGCCGGCCTCTAAGCGAAGATCGATCGCGTAGACGAATAAGAACGACGCGATCGTCAGTAGAAATCCGATGCCGACTTTGCGAAGCGGCGTGGGTTCGAACACGCGGCTCATGAGCGGGTAGATTACGAAGTTGAACAACGGAATGAGCAGCATGATCAACAGCGGATTGATCGCCTGCACTTGTTCGGCGGCGATCACGTCGTTCGGAGCGACCAATCCGAGCGAGGCGATCTTCACGAAGGTCGCCAGTGCAGGAGAGTGCCGGTCCATCTCTTCGGCTTGGGCGACCCACGATGTGCTGTTTTGGTCGTAAAGGCACCAGAAAAAGGCGACGAACACGTAGAGGATGCCGAGTCGGGCGATGGCCGAGAGCCCGTCTTTCGTAAAGGCTTGGCGGAGGAAGCCCGGTCCGCCCGGCGGAATGTGGGCAAACTTGCGGCGACCCGACCAGAAGACGATGGTCGCCAACAGCATCAGAATTCCGGGGAGTGCAAAGGCGTATTGCGCCGAGCGACCTTCGGGAATCCAGTCGGCAAAGTGTCCTTGCCGATTGAGTATGGCCGGCGTGATGAGCGTAGAATAAAACGCGCCGAAGTTGATTGCGAAATAGAACCAGCTGTAAACGCGCGGCAGCAGGTGTTTGTTCTGTTCGCCGAATTGGTCCCCCACATGCGCCGACACGCAAGGTTTGATACCGCCCGCGCCGAAAGCAATGAGCGCGAGGCCGACGAGCAAGCCGTTGCGCGTGTCGTCAAGAGACAACGCGAAATGGCCGAGACAGTAGACCAACGACAGCCAGATGATCGTGCTGTATTTCCCGAAGAAACGATCGGCCAGCACCGCGCCGAGCAGTGGAAAGAAATAGACGGCCGTATAGAACGTGTGCGCCCGCGCGCTGGCGTCGTTCTCGTTCATCGTGTCGAGATTGCCGCTGCGATCGAGTAGGAACTTCATCATGAACGGCATGAGAATCGTACGCATGCCGTAGTAGCTGAACCGCTCGGCCGCTTCGTTGCCGACGATGTACGGAATGCCCGGCGGCATCGTCGTGCGGAGTTCGGGCGAAGTGCGATAGCCGGCGGGGCTCGATTGCGACATGGCGGGAGCGATTCCGTGCGGTTCGAGATAGGAAGCGGCGGGCCGTCGGCCAGTGTAGCCGAATTGGCCGGGCCGGCCCACGTCGAACCGAATCGCCTGTGAGCTTAGCCGTTCTTGGCGGGCGAGGAATTCGCCGCAGCCGCGGCCGCCGCTTCGGCTGCGGCAAACGTTTCCGACGGGCCTTCCGGCTGGACGATCGTCGCGTTCTTGGAGGCGAAAACGATGTTTTCGCGTCGTAGGTACTCGACGAGCTCGACGTTGATCGACTGCTGAATGTCCATGTAAAGGTTAAAGTTCGGCGAGTCGACGAAGTAGACGATTTCGAATTGGAAACCGGAATCGGTGATCGTCTGGAAATGAGCGCGGTCAAAGCGCACTTGGTTGCGGCGGCGGACGATTTCGGCGAGTTCCGCCGCCAGCGGAGCGAGCTTGTTCGTCGGCGTCGCAAAGTTGACGACGACGTTGAACACCACGCGGCGATCGAACTGCCGCGTGGTATTACGGATACGGCTTTGCAGCAAGTCGCTGTTGGGGAAACTGATCTGCTCGCCGGAAAGAGCCCGCACTCGCGTGGTTTTCAGGCCGATCTTTTCAACGGTCCCCATCTCCGCGCCGACGATGATGAAGTCGCCCAGCACGAACGGTTTGTCGACGGCGATGGAGAGCGACGCGAACAAGTCGCCGAGGATGTTCTCAGCCGCCAAGGCTACGGCCACGCCGCCGATGCCGAGGCCGGTGATGAGTGCGGTGACCTGGACGCCGACATTTTCCAGCAACAGCAAGACGACGATTGTCCAAAGGGCGGCCTTACCGATGAACGTGAGGACCGAAACGAGCATCACGCTGCCGGGGTCGGTCTTGATGCGAGCGCTCTATCCAACGTCGCGTGAAAAATCCGAGCGCGACGCTTCCCCAAATCGCCGCCTGGATGAGCAACGCGAGCTTCGCCAACGTGCGCAGAGCGGCTTCGCCGCGCGTCGGAAAATCGAACGCCTGCGAGCTCAGGTAGGCGGCGACCAAGAGCAGGAACCAGATTCGCGTCCCTTCGGCCAGGCCGCGCAGGAGCTTTGGCCAATCGGCATGCCCGTTATTGGCTTCCAGGCTTTGCGCACGGCGGCGAACGAGCTTCGCTCCGGCATAGAACGCCGCGAACAGCAGAACGAACAGGATCAGGCCGAAGATCCAGATGTACGCCGAGTTGCCGAAGATCTGTCGATCGAGACCAAACTGAACCGCAACACGGTGCATCCAATCCGTCATAATCACTACCTAGCCTGCGCGACGGAACTGACTCGCCATCCACGCACGGCAGTTCTGCAAACCGCGCGCCCGGCGAATCCGTCGAAGTGTCAGTGTAAATCGTACGAAACCTTGGTCGTAGCAGAGTTTGCTACGATCTGGAGCCGTAAGTCTACTCGACGTAAAGCGTGTACAACTTAGCCGCTTCTGCGGCGAGCCCGTGCCAGTTGGCCCGCAAACGTACGACTTTGCCGGCCGGCAGCGTTTTCTTTTCCCCCCAGGCCAGCGGCAGCTTGAGGCCGGAGTCGTCTGCAACCGGTTGGAAATCGCGCGCGGCGTAACCATCGATCGGCCGGAACTGTTCGTCGAGCACTTCCACTTCGATGCGGCTCTCTTTCGTCATGCCCGTGGCGTTCATGAAGACGCGTTGCGGTTTCTCGGCATCGACGTGAACGAGCGACGTCACGCAATGCGCTCTTCGACGCCGATCGCCGGAGAGAAGTAGCCGAAACGATCGCGTGGCCAAGTCGCCACGCGCACGCCGGTCGCACTGTCGCGATTGATCTCCGTCCAAATGCCGTAGTACACGTACGAGGTATTGCCGATGTTCTGAAATCCCTGAGCTTGCGTAATGCGTTGTTCCGCGCGATCTTCTTCTTCGCGCCGGGGATGATTTGGAAATCGGGCACCGGTTCTTTGAAGTGAATCGCGTCGTGGCTGACGACTAGGCCGATGTCGACCGTCACCTCGCGACGATCGGTCAGCGGATTGTGGTACATGCCGTAAAAACCGAGGATCACGTTGCCGCGGTCCCAGAGACCGGCGCCCAGATGCAGTTGCTCGCCGCGGTTGAAATCGAAGTCGAGCACCGGACGGGGCGGAATGTTGTCGCGGCGAAAGCTCAAGTGGCCCGCGTCCGTCCAATTGAGGAAATCGTACGACATGAGCGTGACCATCATCCGCTTCTGCGGACGTAGCACGCCGCGGGCTTGGATCGGGTGCGGGATCGGGCCGCCGTGGCCGTTGAGATAGTAGACGCCGTCGTGACGGATAAATCCGCTCGGCTCAAGATTGGAGCCTTTGATGATGTCTTTGCCGTCGTTCAAGCTGTGCCACGTGAGGCCGTCGGCGCTGACCGAGGCCCAAATTTCGGCGGGCGTGATCTCGCGGATCATTTTGAAACGTCGTTGCGGGTCGGGATCGTCCTTGTCGTAGACGACCAGCGCCGTCATGCCGGGCGTGAGTTTCCCGTCGGTGGCGACGAGATTGTTCGCCGTGCTGCCGTGGTAGTCGACGAGGCCGAGCTTCGGCTTCGTCCATTTCAGGCCGTCTTTCGATACGGCGTAGCAGATATGCCGCGACTTTTCGTTGTCGCGTCCCGAGTACCACATGCGATACTCGCCGTCGACCTTCAGCACTGAGCCGTAAAAATAGGCCCGCGGAAAATCAGGGTCGCCCGGCTTGCCGACGTTGAGCACCGGATTACCCGGATGGTCCGGATCGCTTCCGAGCACGTTGTTGGTAGTTCCCTTACGGCCCGGCAGCAATGTGAGAATCAATCCTTTGTTGAAGGGAACGGCGTAGTCGTCAAACGGAAATAGCACGAGTTCGCGGCGCTCGCCGGCTTCGCCGCGTTGCAAAACGCCGAAACACACGGCCGCACAGGTCATGGAAACGACGACGACTTTCGCAAATCGAAGCATGATGTTCACTCGGGTGGGCGTGCGAGACGGAGGGGCGAACGGATCAGGAACGCTCGTAAAGTGCTACGGCGACGGACCGGCCTTCAGCGCATCATCAACGAACTTGTTGAGAGCTGCCGTCGCCGCATCGTTCGGCGCACCGAGATTGGCGTTCAGCTTCACATGATCCGTATCGTCGGCGCCGAATAGCGTCGCCGATTTGCCGGCCTTCTGAAGTTCCTCCGCCAAGCGTTTGGCTTGCTGCGTCACGTCGGGATGTGCTGCGACGTGCAGCAATAAAAACGGCGCGATGTGTTTGTCTTTCTCGCAATGTGTGACGGCCGAGTATTCAACGTGTTGCTCCGGCGTCCCAAACTTCGCCCGGTGTCCGAACTTCGGCTCCGGCTTGCCTTCCGCCTTGCGGCGATCTTCGCCGACTTTGACCATTAGCGGCACGTCGTAAGTGTCGCCATCGACCGGAACGCAACCGATGAGAATCTTGGGCGACACGCCTTCGGCCTTCAGATAGGCGTCGTCGGTCGCGATGATCGCTGCGAGTTGTGCGCCGGCGGAGTGTCCCATAATGAAGATTCGTTGCGGATCTCCGCCGTACTCGCCGATGTGCTTATGAACCCACGCCAGCGACTTGGCGATGTCCCGAATGATCGTCCCCATATCGACTTCGGGCAGCAGCCGATAGTTGGTCGACACGAGCACCATGCCGCGGCCGTTAAAGAGTTCCGGCTTGTGACGCAGCGGCCCTTTGTCGCCCGTTTGCCAGCCGCCGCCATGTATCCAAAACACGACCGGCGCGCTTCGTGCCGTCCGGGGAGTAGATATCCAGCTTCTGGCGTTCGTGAGCCGGCTCGGCGTATGGCAAGTCACGAACAGTTTTCACTTCGGCGGCCGCGGCAACCGTGAGCGAAGTCAGAGCCAACGTGAGACTCAAGAACAAGGCCTTCATGACAAGCTCCGGCCGTTGAGGTGCGATTCATCAAGCGACGACCATCGCACGCACGTACGAAAGTGGGCCGCAAGCTTTCGATATCTTGCAACGACCGCCGGCAAGCGTCCACAAAATAAAAAAGCCAGCATTGCTGTTTGGATAAGCAGTGCGGGCTTAAGCAAACGCCGAAAGATATGTCTCGCCGGCGAACTTCCGTTCAGCCTCCGGCATGAAACCGAGTGGGCAATACAGGACAGAAACTATCGGCGAATTTGCCGAGAAAATCGCAGGTTCGTCCGAAAGTGCTGCAATCTTACTGCAATCGGGCTTCAGCTCGGGCACGGATTGCCATTCTGGCAGCGACGCCGACGCCCGCGCCGAACTCCACGCCCTGGCCGACTCTCTCCCGCCGGCTGAGGTCGCGGAGGTGCTGACGGTGGCTCGGGCGTTGGTCTCTCGGGCGACGCAGTGAGCCAATCGCAGGCACTGAGCGGTTATCCGTGGCCTCGCTACGTAGTCCCGCCAGACTGACGATCGCGTTGGCCTAGCGACACTTCGTCGACGTACGTTTCACTACGATCGGCCGATCTCACTGAGGCGAAATCGGCCAACCGGTGGCGCGTTGTAGGCGAAATTGGGCCGTGTTGTAATCGGTAATGGTTCGAGCGTATTCCCGCTCGGCGATGGCCCAGGCCTGAAGAGACTGAAGGGTTTCAATCGGGAGTCCTTCGCCGCCGTGGATGCGATCGACGTTGCGTCGATACGATTCTTGCGCGGCTGCTAGAGCTTCACGTGCCGATTCCGTTTGCTCACGGCGCGAAATCACGGCGGCGTGTGTTTCGACTACTTCGCGGGCCACTAAATCCATCGTCGCCAGCTGGCGAAATTGGGCTTGTTTAACTTGCGATTGCGCTACGCCGCGTGCGGCTTGCTCGCCGACACCGAGGTTGCGAATTTCCCAATAGGCGACGGCGTCGAAGTCGAGTCGATCTCCGTAGCCAGCGATAGCACTACCTGTTCCGGCACCAAAACCGCCGTAGCTTGTGCCGACCAGCACGCTTGGCACGAGCGGGGCGTAGCGCTCGCGACGCAAACGCTCGATCGCCGCACATACCAAATGCTGCTGTTCCGCCAATTCCGGCCGCGTTGAGAGCCCGCGAGCCACGTGCTCGGCGACCGGCAAATTCGGGTCGATGAGGTTCAACGGAGCGACCGATTCTTCGATGGGAGTCAACTTGAGCGTCGGATCCAAACGCAACGCCTGAGCTAATCGGGCCCGTGCGATATCGTAGGCTTCTTTCGCGCGAGCCTTTTCGACGTCGCGCAGCGACAATTCGACGCGGGCTCGGTCGGCATCGGCCAAAGTGCCGGTGCCGTTGCGGGCGAAATCCGCGGTCAGGTCGGCCAATTGTCCGGCGCGCGTTCGCGTCTCGACGACGATCGCCAACTCTTGCGTCGGGCCAAGAGTTCGAGATAAGCGATCGCACCGTCAAGCAGGGCGTCGTTCATCGCGGCGACAGATGCGTCTCGGCGTGCAGCCGCAGTTTGCCGGGCCGCCAAAGGTTGGATCAGGGCATCGGCCAAGTGAAAGTTCGCGGCGATTCCGGGATATGCGGGCGATCCCGCCCCTACCGCACCTGCGCCGAGGCCGTTGTAAAACGCGCCGCGGCTAGTATTGAACGCATTACCGACGACGTCTTGAATCACGCCTTCATGTTTGTTGTAGTTCAGGCCCACGCGAATTGATGGGAGCCAAAGCGCATCGGCCGCACGTACGCGGGAGGCCGCTTCTCGGGCTTGTTCGTGCGCGAGTGCGACACTCAAGCTCTGACCGCCGGCTAAATGCACGGCCGTGGCCAGATCAATCGGGTAACTGTCCTCGACGGGCGCTATCGTTGGAGGGGCGACCGCCGGCGAGGTCGGTTCAAACGTCGCGGCCTCAAGCGGGGAGATCGTCGACGCTTCTAACGCCGAAGTTTGCAACACCGCGGGAGCTTCCAACGGCGTCGTCCCGAGGATGGATGCTTGGCCGACGGGCTCAGTAGACTCAACGGCCGGAAGCGGAACGATCCGTGCCGGCGCAAGTCCGAAGTCCTGAGCGTCAACCGTCGCGACGACCAGAAAAAACGACAGGCTTACAGTAATCCAGCGAATCATGCGCATCGGTGGGCAGCCTAAGCGACCGGCCGCGGCACCTCTGCTGGTTACGCCGACCTTATCCGTTTCGTCGGATTGGCATCGTCGTTGCCATGACTATTAGCGATACAAGCGTCAAAGTCGCCGCATGCGGTTCTGCGACTTCGGTGCCGGCAACTTACTTCGCTTCCACGCCCTCCACGGCTTGGCCCGTGACGATAGCAGCGCCGTTTTTGGCGACAACCAATTCACCGCCGGAGAGGCCGGAAACGATTTCCACTTCGGTCCCCGCGGCAAGCCCGCGTTCGACGGGAACGAGCTTGGCCTTGCCGTCTTCGACAACGACGACGTGCGGCTTGCCGGTCGCAAGGAACACGGCGGACGTCGGCAAGGAGAGCACTTCGTCACGACGAGCAAGCTCCAAGGCCACGACCGCATACATGCCCGGCCGAAGTTCCCCCAAGGGGTTCTCTAAATCAATTTCCGTTTTCAACGTGCCGGATTGGGCGTCGAGGTTCAGCGCCGTACGAGCCACGGTCGCGCCCTCTCCCAACGCCCGATCGCCGAGCGAGGTGATGCGGACGATCGCTTTGTCGCCGGCATTGACGAACGGAGCATCTTGCTCCGGTACTTCGACGAACAACCGGACACGGTCGGCGCGAACGACGACGAACAACGGCTTTGAAGTATCGCCCGTCGAAGGTGCGACGTAGTGGCCGACGTGAACGTTGCGAACGGAAACGACGCCGTCAAACGGGGCGGTGATCGTCAAATAGTCGACCATGGCTTGCGCCTGGCCGACGGCTGCTTCGGCTACTTTTAATTGCGATTGAGCGGCGGCCAAGTTCGCCTGAGCCTGAACGATCTGTGCATCGGCTTCAGCGACGATCGTCGAAGCAGAGTCGAACCGGGCTTTGGCGGCGGTCAACTCCGCTTGGCTGGCCAAGTATTGGCTTCGAACTTCGTCTCGCCGGCTTTCAGTCAACGAACCGCGGGTCACGAGCTCGACGACGCGGTCTTGTTCGCTTTTGCGGTATGCGTGCGTCGCCTCGGCGACAGATACGCCGGCTTTCAATTCGTCGAGCGTTGCCGCTGCCCGCGTACGTGCCGCCTCGGCCACTTTGACGCCCGCTTCGGCCTGAACGATCGCCGCTTCGGCTTGCGCGACTGCTGCTTTGCGTTGTGCAACGTCTTGCTGCAGCTCCGGAGCGCGAAGCACAGCCAACGTCTCCCCCTTTTTCACACGGTCGCCGATGTCTTTGTTTACTTCGTCCACGTATCCGGCGAATTTAACGAAGATCGGTGCCGCTTCAAATGGCTCGACCTTGCCCGGAAGTTCCGTGGTCCGCACGAGCGATTTGCGGGCCGCGCGTATCGCTGCAACTTTGAGAACGCTTGGCGTTTGAGCGGTGTTTGAGGATCCGCCGCCGCCGCTGCCGGCGGAACCTGCCGCGGACGATGGTTTAGCGGACGGCTTTTGGTTGCATCCAACGGACGCGATGAGCAGGCAAACCAGTACGTAGAAGAAAGATGTTTTCATGAAGGCAATCAGATTGGGCCGAGCGACACACACCTAAACGGCCGGTGCGGAGGTGACTTCGTGATACGAACTTTCCGGATCGTCGGGATCGAGCGACTCGGAACGAAACGGCCTTGAGGTCTGCAACACTGCGTAGAAGCACGGCAGGATGAACAACGTGGAAATCGTCGCGGCTGCCAAGCCGCCGATGACGGCACGCCCAAGCGGCGCGACTTGGTCGCCGTTTTCCCCGTAGCCGAGCGCCATCGGTAGCATTCCTGCGATCATGGCTAAGCTGGTCATAACGACGGCTCGTAATCGCCCTGCAGCACCTTCGACCGCGGCTTGAGTCCTAGTCGAACCCTCACGGCGGCGAAGCTCGCTGAAGGTGATCAGCAAAATCGCGTTCGCCATCGCCACGCCGACCGACATGATCGTACCGGTGAACGATTGCAGGTTGAGCGTCGTATTGGTGAACCACAGAACAAGGACGACGCCCAACAGAGCCGCGGGCACCGTGGAAATCGCAGCGACTGCAGGCCGTAGCGATTGAAAATTGGCCGTTAGCAGCAGCAAAATCGCGACGACGGCAACAATCAGCCCGATGCCGAGGCCCGAGAGAATGTCGAACAGCGGCGGAATTTGGCCACGAACTTCGAGCGTCGACCCGGCCGGCAACTGAGACTTCAAGTCGTCGATGGCCTTTTGCACGCTCCGCGCGACGTGAAAGAGATCCTCACCTGCAATGTTCGCCGTAACGCCGATCTGGCGTTTCATGTTGTAGCGATCAAACTGTCCGGGCATCGTCCCTTGTGCGAATGTCGCAACGTTCGTCAGCAGCGTCGAAGGTCCATCAATCGCTTGGATCGGTAGGTTCGCCAGATCGGCCACTGACTTCGTCTGTCGTTGCGGAATTTCGATTTGTACTTGGTAGCCGATGCCGGTTTTGGCGTCGGGCCAATACATGGGAACGATGAACCGCGTGCTGCCCGTGGCGGCGACCAGCGATCGGGCGGCCCCTTCGACTACAACGTCGCGCGTACCGGCCTTTTCCCGATCGACCGTCACGTCGATCGTCGGGTAATCGAGCGATTGTGCGAACTGCACGTCACGTAGCGCCGGAATGTCGCGAAGCGAAGCGGCCAACTTCTCCATAAATGTGCGATTCGCCGCAAAGTCAGTGCCGGCGATCGAAACGTCAATCGGAGTCGGCGATCCGAAGCTCATCACTTCGTTCACAATGTCCGACGGCTCGAACGAAAGCCGAACATTCGGCAGGCGGTTGGCCAGGCGCTCACGGAGTGTTTCTTGAAGTTCGGCGATACGGACTCCGCTGCCGCGTTTAAAGGAAACAAGTAGCAAGCCCTCTTCCGGACCGCGGGACCATTGATAGAGCGCGTTGACTGGGTAGCTAGAGGGAATGGTGCCGACGTAGCCGAGTGAGACGTCGATCGAATCACGGCCTGTCACGGACGCAATTTCATCGAGCACGTCGAGTGTGATTTGCTTGGTGCGATCGAAGTGCGTTCCATCGGGCGCCCGCAAGCGCAGGCGGAATTGGCCGGCGTCGACCTGCGGGAAGATTTCAATGCCCAGCATGTTACCGAAGAACCAGACGCCCGAGATCGTCCCCGCCAAATAAATCGGGACGATGAGCCAACGCGCGGCAACGATGCCGCGGAGCAGACCTGCATAGAGTCCGGGCTCTTCGACGCGAGTGCCGTTGAGTGCGGAATGGGCAGCATCTTTCTTATGGTTTCGCAGCAGCCAGACGCTCATCACCGGAACAAACGTGCTGGAAAGAATGTACGAGGCGACCATCGCGAAGCCGACTGCCAGCGCCAGCGGGGCGAAGAGTGCTTGGGCCGCTCCTTGCATGAAAAAAGCAGGCACGAACACCGCGAGAATGCAGAGCATGGCCAAAAGCCGCGGTCCGGCCGTGAGCAAATTACCAACGCGAACCGCACGGGCAATACTGTGCGTGCGGCTAAATTGGGTGTGGATGTTTTCAATTTCCACTGTCGCTTCATCGACAAGAATTCCAACGGCCAACGCCAGCCCGCCGAGCGTCATGAGGTTCACCGTTTGACCGGTGAGCCATAACGCGATGTAGGCCGCCGCCAGCGCCAGCGGAATATTAAGCACGACGACTATGGCGCTTCTCCAATCACGGAGGAACACCAAGACCATTAAGCCGGTCAAGACGGCACCGATCGCCGCTTCATACCCCAATGCGTCGATAGATCGTTGCACGTATACGGATTGGTCGAGTTGAAATGAGACGTCGATGTCGTTGGGACGCATCACCTCTTGCATTGCACCTAAGCCGGCCCGCACATTTCTCACAACGTCAACCGTTGAGGCCTCGGCCCGCTTCGTCACGACGATATAGACGGACTCCTTACCGTTGAACAACGCGTAGCCGGTCTGTAAGTCGCTCGAATCTTCGACTGCGCCCAGAATCGCGCAAATAAACAGTGCCGTCGGTGGTACTGCGGACCGGCACGCGCCCCATGTCCGCCGGCTGTGAGATGATCGAGTTCACGCGGACGATCGGGTAACTATCACCGATGCGAACATTGCCCGACGGCGTGATCGTGTTGTTCTTCGCTAGCGCGTCGGCAACTTCTTCGGGCGAAACACTGCGAGCGCGGAGCTTATCGGGATCGAGCCGAACGCAAACCGTTCGTTGGCTGCCGCCAAAAGGCGGCGGGGCCGATACGCCGGGAACGCTAGAGAACATCGGCCGAATGCGGAAGAGCGCCAAGTCTTGGATGTCGCCCAGTGAACGCGTCGGGCTCGACATTACGAGGTAGCCGACCGGCACGCTTCCCGTATCGAAGCGCATGACGAACGGCGGCACGGTGCCTGGCGGCATGAAGGCCCGGGAGCGATTTACGTAAACGTCCGTCTGAGCCAAGGCCGTTGCCATGTCGGTGCCCGGATGGAACACCAACTTCATCAGCGACATTCCCTGCACGTTCTTGCTTTCAACGTGATGAATGCCGCTGATGTAGAGAAAGTGATATTCGTAGTAGTTGGCGATCAGCCCTTCCATCTGAGCCGGGTCCATTCCGCCGTAGGGCTGGCAGACATAAATCACCGGTAAATTCAGACTCGGGAAAATGTCGGTCTTTTGCCGCTGGTATGCGACCGCGCCGCACAAAAGCATCGTTGCTACGGCAACAACCACCGTCCACGGGCGTCGAAGCGCAAAGCGGATAAGAAACATGGACTACCGCAAAGGACGGAGGACAGAGGCGACTACCAATAGATTAGTCGGTAATTGCCTACAACGCACGAGCGTACGCCTCCCGTTGCCGGATGGACATGCGATCAAAGACAGAAGCCAGCCATGTCGACGGGTTTCATAGCGAAAGGCTGCATGGCCTACATGGAGTTCAAACCCCACGACCGTGCGACAATGGCGTCAATAGCTCGTTAAAATCGCTCGCATTACCCGGGGCCCAAAGGCTTCCGTCAACGACCGTGCGTGCTCAACAATGCGATGCTCACCGCGATGCGCAAACACGGTGTAGAGCAATTCTCCGCCGTCTCGGTTGGCCAAGGCGTGATGGCCGTACGAGTAGCCAGCGGCGTGGAGGTAAGCTGTGGCGGTGTCAATTGGGGAAGACATGAGAGCCATACTAGCTCCGGCCGGCCCGTGATGCGACAGTTCGGATTTTCCGCACATCGGAGCTTCGACATACTCAGATCCCGCAAGCTGAAACGAGTGCGTGGATCGATCGATTAGGGAGCCGAGGATGAACTACGACGAGAGCATCTTGAGTGTATTGAAGAGCATCGACGCAAAATTGCAGATCGTCGTCGATGCCATCGGCAACCCTGCCAAACCGCAGGCAAACGATTTACCTCCAATACTTCCGCTGATGGACGTCGACCAAGTCATGGCAACAACCGGAGTTTCGCGCGTGACAGTTTGGCGATGGGAAGAGATCGGCAAGATGCCGAAGCGCATTCCAAACATTGGCCGCATGGTGAAGTTTCGTCGCTCCGACATCGAGGATTGGATTGCAAACGGGTGCAAGCCGGTGAGTCGGAAGTAGACAATTCCGCGCTTGCACCAAATGGATTCACGAGGGCTGGCTAGTGGAACAACAGCGTGGGTCGGTCGCCAAGAACAGGCGATCACACTACGTCGTTTTTCGTGGTTGAGTTGCCATTGCGAAAGAGACTGATCTGCCCGACGAACGCACTGAGTAACAGTACGAGTAAAACGACGTCCATGAAGATTTGAAGCGAGACCAACAGCTTGCTGTAGCCTTTAATGTCCGCTGGATATCCGACAGTGCCGAGCACGAGACTTGAACTGAAAAAGGCTTCGAGTACCGAAAGCGAGCACGTGTACTTGTAAAACACGGCAAATGCCATCGTCACTTGCAACACGTTTAACAGCAGCAACAGAATGCTGCGTTCAATCGATTTCGGTGGCCCATTGATGGCCGAAAATTTGCCGATGAACACGATGTTGAAGAGATTGAGGTAGATCTCGAAAAGCACGTAACACGTGACGACTATCGAGCAGATCCCACCTCCCCACATCAAGAGTCCGCCAAGCACGACAAACTGCAGCACGCAGTAGGCGTCCACGAGCGGCGTGCGAAGCTTTTCCCATTCACCCTCTGTGCTCCGCTTTAGCAGGTATGACAGAGAAATGCGGCGAAACAGAAGTAGGGCGGTGTCAAACAGCCGCTCCAACCCTTTCGTCGTGTCGTGGTTCCACAGCTTTTTGAAATCGTCAAAGTTGCATAGTGGCACTGCGAGACTCGATTGCGGATTTGCGGAGAATTGAATACCAGACTTGCCCCAGGAAAGCGGTCGGCATTCTCGCGACTATGCGAGAATATTCCAATCCTTGGTTTCACCTAAGACTGATTTGGATAGCCCGGCGGCGGGCTCGTGTAAGCGGCGGCGGGACTTATGCTACGCGGGGCTATGGAGATTCGCCGTTCGTCCAGACACGCTCCAGCTTCAAGCTCCCGTCGGCGTTCCAAACTCTCTGCCGTCCGTGGGGCAGGCCGTTGAGGTAGCCACGTTCCTCACGCCGGCCGTCGACATACCACGCCGCGCCAGGACCGTGCGACACCCATCGTTCGCCGACGAGCATTTGTGTCTGCAGAATTCGTTTGTAGCTATCGCCAGAACTCCGTGGAGCAACGAGTTCGAGCAGCCGCACTTCAGAGCGGCCATCGCTGTAGGCGTGCGGGGTGAGCGACGGGCGGAACATATCGCCGTAATCGCACGGGCCAACGTATTGCCATCGGAAGCCGAGGAATTCGATCGTATTGGCGGTTGCCGCAGCCGCAGTGCGAGCCTGATCGAGCGGCCGGCCGGCCTCTTGCGACGGCAGCATGTAGGCGGCCGCAACGAACGCGATGCCGACGACGACCACGGCGGCGGCGATGAGAGAATGGCGGGGCATATTGCGTCCTATTCGCGCGTTGCCGGGCTCCCGTTCGTTCCCGCAATCGTTAACCAGATAACCGCGAACAATTGAACGCCGGCAACGAGAAGTAGCGTGCCGCAAATGCGACGACTCTCATCCATCGCGACTCTTGCGGTATTGGCGTAAAAGTCCCAAGGAACCGTCTCGGACTTCTCCGATGCGTTCACAGCGACAAAAAGCTCCATCGGGTAGATTGCCAAGTCAATTGCGACGTAAGCCACCGCCGCCATCGTTAGCCACAGAATTGCAATTGGTATCTTGCGCATCTCAGATCTCTCAGCACACGCTCGCGTTATTCAGCACGGGCCATCCTACCGCACGTCGGGCGGCGCTGCGAAAGTAGCGATTTTCTCGTGGAGGACCGACGCCATGCCCGCTGCCCTTAGGCCGACAATTGCATCAGTTGCGGAGCAGGTAGCCGAACTGCAGCGCACGATGGAACGGTTGGAGTCGGCGGTCGCGAAAATCGCTACGGCTTTAGAGGCGGCCGTTCCCAAACCAATATTGAACCCGATGGAGGCCCGCGAGCGCTTTGGGACATATATCTACAACCCCAAGCTCATTACGGTGATGCAACTGGCCAGAGCTTTGCAAGTCAGCCGCAGCGTGGTTTACGACCGAGTTGCGAACGGTAGGATTCCGAAGCCGATCACGAAGCCTGGCGAGATCATGCATTGGAGTCGCGCTGACATCGAGAAATGGATCAACAAACGACGATTGCCGCTGCTTCCGAAGGTGGACGAGTAGAAGCTTTTCGTAGTGCGTTCAAACTTGACGATGGAGAGATCGCATATGCTCGACGATGACAGCGAAGAAGCTCGCCGACTGCGAACACGCACCATTGCCGTACACGCCGCGATCGACCGATTGGCTTCGGCGATGATGGACTTCGTCCGAGAGCTGGGGGCTGAGCCGCTACCCGCACGCGACGCCGGTACGCGACTCTACACGCAGACCGAGGTTGCGGAGCGGTTGCAGATGTCGGAGAAGACCGTCTACCAACTGCGGAAGTCCGGACGACTCAAAGCCGTCTATCCGACGCCTCACGCGCCACGGTTCGCGGAAGCGGACCTTGCCGCGTTTGTGGAACGGTTGAGAGGCGAAGGTGCAGCCGGTGAATCGGTGTAGGTCGGACACAGCTGCCATGTTTCTATGCCGGGAATCGGCGGCCTTCGTCGTGCACCTGCCGACCAATTGCGCCGGCTAAGAAGATTGTCGTTCTGAGTTCTGCGCCTCCCGATACGCCTTTTCCAGCCGATCGATCACGCTCACCGATTGACGTCGTTGTTTCGATAAGTCGTAATCCAAAACGTCAAAGGTGCCGGATTCCAGTTTCTGTAGAAGTGTTGCAAAAAGAAACCTGAAGCTCTTCTCTGCATCCTCCACGTACTGATGCAACGTACGCAGCTGCGACTTTGTGAAGAGGCCTAGTTCTGCATGCCCGACATCGATTTCATTGCGAAGTGCCACGGCCGGCATGTATTTTAACTCGATGTCTTCCTCGCTAACTCCCAGTGTTTGGAGTCCTACGCGAATTGCTTCCCGAGTTTTTCCATCGCCGTCCGGCGGAAAGAGAACTTCGAGAGACTTTGAGAAATTTAGTATAGATTCGGCAACGAACTCGCCTGCAACCACTCCGGCCCTCACAAGCCGACAGGCAACATGGAAGTAGTGCAGCACCGCCACTACACGAGTTCGTCGATGAAGTTCCAAATCGCTCAACCGAGCAAGAGCTGTCCCACAGTCCTTTTCTTGTTCCTCTTGTGTTTTGGGGTGCAGTTCGCACTTCACTGACCTTAGCCACCATTCAAACGGGACGCCGCCAATGTCTCCATCTACCCGTTCCACGAATGGTGCGTCCGCAAACGACACATTCAGCAACACGGGTACTCCGAAGTAGTAGGTAAAGAGCCACTTCTCAAGCTCTTGCAGCGACTCAATGGTCATTTCGACAATTAAGGTGCTGCCTCGCAGCGTTGTCTTCCCATGCGGCCCTTCAATCGCAACCTCAAGCGGATTGAGTCCAGTTTCCGGTTCAGCGAAGTAGTAGCCGTTGTTGGTGTTGAAGTGGAGGCGTGTCGCGACAGCGCACACTGAGGTTCGCCCACCGTCTTTTTTCAGTCCGAACGGCTGAGGCGGCCCAAGGTGCAGTCGCAATGTGCATCGCGTGGGAAATGCAATTGGTTCTTGCCGAGTTAGTCGGATATATCGTTCTCGCAACAAGTATGTGATCATGACGAATCTCAACCACGTAGGACTTCGAATCGACAATATCCGACAGGGTCGACTGCGGGCTCTTTGCTGCGCTAGTATTCGAGCGGTGTTGAAACGAGCGAGTAAGTTTTATCCGAAGGCGCCATCTTCAAGAGTTGTGGTTTTGGCTCGGTAGTGCGCTCGCGAAGCATTGCCTTTAGTAACTCAAGATCATCGTCTTGCATCCGACACCCAACGAACACTCGCGAGATTAACCCCGGGTTGAAAGGCAGCAGGCCGCCGCGCGGGCGAGGGTTACAGATCACTCGATACTCGCCCTCGTACTTCCAATCCTCTGATTTCGTCAAAATCATCGAGTCGATTACCTGAATCGGCGTGCTTTTGAAATAGTCGGGGATCACTCTTTCGCTTTGATAACGGACCTCGCACAACGCACCTTCCTTTCCCAATCGCCACGGGCGTTTGTAATCGAACTCAATGCAGATGCCTCTGTGCGCGTCAGCATAGTGAGCCCAAAGCAACTGGCTTTCGCATTGCGTTGCAAATGAAACGATGCCGGTCTTCGCCAGATACTTTTTGATCTCCGTTTTTCCGGTGAGTTTCATCTGCTTAATGCTTTCCGCCGTTTTCTTGCGGCGGTCGTGCCGAGATAAATGCCGGCTTCGGCGATTTACCCAAGCTGTTGCGCGTTCTCGCACTATTGCCTTGTTGCCTTGAAACGTCATCTCAATGCATAAGTCAAACGGATCGTTTAGAAGTTCCGAGGTCGGCGCGAAGAGGTGATTGTCGATCAGAATTGATCGAACCCACTTCCGTTGCTGCTCGCTTCCAAACGGGCGAAACTTGTAGAGCAAGCTCGGCGGTTCGTTTGCCGCGATAATCGCCATTTGCAACCCTCCCCGGCTCGCCAGCGTAGGCTACTCTCGGCCCCACCATTCTTTTTCGCCGACGACTCCGTCGACGATTCGCTCGGCTCGGTTGCGGTCGACGCCGATTCGCTCCAGCACGAGCACGGCCTCTTCGACTCTCGCGCCGGCGACCACGATGTTGAACGCATCGAGCAGCCCCCAGCGCTCCAGGGCATCGACGACGGATTCGGATTCATCCCAAGGGGCTAGGCCGCTCATAGCCTCGAATATCGCCAGAACCATGAAGAGATTCAACGCCGTCGTAGTCGGCAACGGACTACTTTTCCGTGACACGTCACAGCGTTCTGCGCACGGCGCTGCAATGTTGCTGCAACGGCCGCAAATCTCAACAAGAAAACCGCTTCGCGACGTTTGACCGCGACGATTGATCGGCGAAAATGACGCCATCGGTAGACGGCTTGGCCGCCGTCGCACGCTGCCCCGTCGCGCTGGAATTGACCCCGGCGCGACGAGGGCTGCGGCCGTCTTTCACGGAGGTCAATATCGTGTCGTCGCAGAATTCCACGAACGTCGCCGCGCTGCTCAGGGATAACAAAATCCCCGAGTCGGAGCAAACGCCAGCATTCATTGCGTTTTTGGAAAGCACTACGCCCGAAAACGCGGCCGCCGTCGTTAAGACAATGGCCCGCTCTGTCGGCACCGTAAAGCCTGCTGGCGTTCTTTCCGGCACCGCGAACCTCCGCGAAAATCAGGAGCGGCAGTCGCAACAAAACGTGGAGTCATTCAAGCGATTCATGCAAACAGCTCTTGCGTGGTTCGATGCGGCACAAGCGGCGTGGCGCAAGATCAGTGCGGCAGAACTCTCTGCGCTACAGGCGGAAGAGCTTGACCTTGCATGCAAGATGGGGCTTGTTGAGCGATGCGTGACCGTCGAGTTTTTTGCGTCCGACGGGTCCATGTTGAATGAGGCGGTTCGACTATGTGGGTATTTTGAGCGAGAAGCGTTTGCACCGAACACTCGCCGTAAGCCTGCGCAAATGATTCGCCTGGCAGCTTGCGGCGAGAAAGTCAAGCGACTCATTCTTGGCGGCCAGCCTCTCTCGCCGCAGATCGTTCTAGATGTCGTATCAAACGCCCATCGAATCAATGAGCCGTTCGATGATTCGGGGATCTTGCCTAATTGCGAGTCTCTTGTTCTACCGCCACAGCCAAGTATCGTCCTCCAGTGGTTAAGGCCGGGAACGGCAAGAACTGAATCAGTCGAACAAACCGAGAACGCTGCAAAGGTGGATATCGAAGCCGTCAAAGTATGGTGCAATGCCACGTTGAAGTCTGGCGAACACACGGCATTGATGCTCATTTGCGATGCTGGCGGGTCGTCAGCTCTTGCTGATTTGAATGTGCGACTCGACTGGGGAGGAGACAGCGACGCATGTGCGGGCTCTCTGCAAAAGCGACTCAACAAGAAGTTGGCGGTATCGTCGCTTGGGTATGCGATTGAGCGTCACAACAATGCGCTAAGGCTTGTGAGACGGGAGAGCCTCAATCTGCGGAAAAGTCCTAAATAAGTCATAGAAAAGTCCTAATCTCGTCGTAGTTTCGCCTGTCGTCTACACGGTTAAATGCCTCCCGCAACAAGTCGTTGCGCGGAGGTTTTTTTATGTCACGTCGACGTTCGTTTGACCCGCTCGCCCAAATTCCAAGCGCTAAGGTTCTGCGTGAGCGAATTCGCGAAATCAATGAAGAAGCCCGAAAGCTCGGCATCCTACTGAGAACCGCCGAAGAGATTGAAAGAGAGCAGGACAGCCCCCGCCAAGAGCGCGAGGTTGCCCATGCATAAAGCCATCGCGGTCCCCTCCGCCGGCCGCTCATTCGTCCCGCTGCTGTCGGCGTTGAAACCGGAGGCGTCATCCCGTCCGGCCGTCGAACGCATCGCCGTCGATGTCGACGAAGCCGCGGCGATGTTGTGCATCAGCCCCAAGACGGCGGCGAGGCTCGTAAAGTCGGGAGCGATCCCGTCGTTCCCGGTCGGCCGTTTGCGCCGCGTCCGCGTGGCGGCGATCAAAGAATTCTGCGAGCGGCAAGAGGCCGCGGCAACGGAGAAGTCCACAGACCCAACGCTGGGTCAGTAAACGCAAACGCCCACCAGGGCCGAATCCGGTGGGCGTTCACTTGAGATGTTGAGCAACCAACACCCCGCAAGCAAGCAAGAGCCATGGTAGGCGACAATCGATTCCGAAGGCAAGTCACGGACCCGACGCGAAGTCTGGAATGGCGGCAACTCGACTGCCAACTCCTTCGCCAAGTGTGGGCCGATCTTGAACTTATCCACGAACACGGCGTCGGCGATTTTCTCGACTCGATTTCGCCGCTTCGTCGCGAGCACTGGGAAGCCACTCAGCACGCCTTACACGATTTCAAAACGACGAAGCTGTTCAACAGCGTTGCCGATCTGGCCGCCGACTGCGGTTTCCCTGAAGTCTTGGCCGAAGCCACGCTGCTCTGGCATCACTACCGCGCACCGCTCCGAAAGATCGCGGCCGCTATTCGTGACGAAGCGGATCGCATTCGCAAACGTCTGAGCGCTGCCAAGCAAGGTGTGACGAATTCATCACGCCCGATTTCCAAGGCAGCACCCCCGCCGCCCAAGAGAACGTTCGCCGAACGGCAGGGGGGGCGCAAGTGAGCAGCTTTCAAGATCTTCGGCTCGTTTGTCGAACAGACGCCAATCAGAAAGGCGAGCGGGAATTTCATCTCACGTGGAACTACCAGAAGATTCACGGCGACTTGTTCGATTGCCGCAGCGCATGGAAAGTCGAGAAGTTTGCCGACGCAACTTTTCAACGTGTCCCATTTCCGAACCCCTTCGGCGATTGGGAACGTGACGAGTGGCGGCGAATGATGATCGAAGCCGTCGACCCGGCAATTGAGGCTTGGGAGGCAGAGAAGGCGCTAAGCGGCAACGCCCCCGCCAACGGCGGCTTGGAGTGCATCAGCCTGCCTGACTTCGACGCCGGCGACTACCGAATCGAATATCTAATCCGCAACGTCGTGCCTCAAGGCGAATGTGGGATGATCGCGGCCCCGTTCAAGGGCTGCAAGACGCACACCGCGGCCGATATGGCGTTGAGCATCGCCACGGCTCAGCCGTTCTTGGGCTGCAATTTGTTCGGCGTAGACAAGCCGCTCACGTCGCTGTTTGTGAGTTGTGAAAGCGGCAAGCCGGCGACGCAGGAAACTCTGCGGCGAATCTGTCGCGCAAGGGCGTGCAGCCTTCGGAAGTCGGGAACTTCCACATCTCGACGGACTGCCCGCAACTACCCGGCGAAGTCCACAAGCTCAAGCGATTGATCGAAAAGACCGGCGCAGGCTTCGCCGTGTTCGATCCCGCGTACCTGATGATGTCCAGTGTTGCCGACTCGTCGGCCAACGATATGGCGATGGGCAACGCATTGCGGGTGCTCACGCAACTCGGCAAAGACACCGGCTGCACGATCTGCCTTGTGGCCCACAACCGCAAGGGCCGACTCCAGCATCAAAAGAAGTTCGATCCGCCGGAACTCGCGGAGATTGCGCACGCTGGCTATGCGGCCTGGGCTCGCTGGTTCGTGCTGCTTTCAACGCGCAAGGACTTCGACTCGGACATCGGCCAGCACTGGCTGCACATGCGCACGCTCGGCTCCGCAGGGCACAGCGGCCTGTCGGGCGCTCGACGTGTTCGAGGGGAAGCAATCCGACGATGGCGGCCGAGTCTGGAATGTAGATGTTCGAACCTCGGCGGACGTGCGACGGGAGGCCGACGACGAGCGCGAGCAGGCGGAGAGCGAACGACTGCAACGCAAGGTCGACGGCGACGTTTTGAAGCTCCGCAAGGCTCTCAAGAAGTTCACCGATGGCGAGACGGAGCGTGAGGTGCGACTAGCGGCCGGGCTCAATCCGCCAGCCATGACGGAAGCCCTGGAAGTGCTGATTGGACGCGGCGAGGTTTGCCAATGCTCTGTCGTGAAGGGCAAGCGGACCTATCCCGGCATCTGCTGGCGCGACCCTCACCAACACGTTTCGACAAGCGTGACGACCGGCACGTGGAGCGGGAATTGAAAGTGAGTGGAACAAGTGGAACTCAGTGGAACTGATACCGGAACTAGTTCCGCCAGTTCCGCTAGGTCGGCGAGTTAGTGGAACACTGGAACTGTGCCCTTATATGTAAGGGCACGTTCAGTTCCACTCACCGCCTAGGAACTTAACGGAGGTTTGATCGATGCCCGAAGTCCTGATCGAAGCCGGACGCCTGAACGTGAAGCTCAGCCCGCAAGAGCGGCTGAAGAAGCACGTTCGCGACGAAGCGGAGCTGGCCGATTTCCACCAACAGCGAGCCGACGCAGCACGTCAGCGAATGCGGAACTACCAAGATCAGCTTGCCGCACTCGGGGCTAATCCGGCGCACGCGCAAAGGACAACTCCGGCGCACGCGCAAGGGGTTGGCGCTGCAAACGGCACTTTTTAGCCATCGACCTGACGTAAACCCAAGCTACGTAACGAACTTTAACCGGCGCTGCGAACCATGAACCGAAATCACCCCGCCTTGCCGAGCCAGCCGTCAACAACGGGGGCAATTGGCCGTTTCCGACCGGGCAACCGATTCGGCTGCCACCGCAACCGGCAGGCGAGCCGCTTTCGTGCCGCCCTGCTGCGGATCATCACGCCGGCCGACATCACGACCGTCATGCGGGCGCTCGTCGCCAAAGCCAAAGCGGGCGACCTCGACGCGGTTCGGTTGCTCTTGGACCGCACCATCGGCAAACCCGTCGCGGCCGTCGCCTTGAACGTGAACGTGGCGAGCGGCGTGGCAATCGAATTCGTAAACGACTGGTACGACGAACCGCGAGGTGACGCATGAGCCATGTTCCGTTTGCCGGCGTGGAGGGCTCGCTCGACAAGTTCGCCCGCCTGGGCATCTTCAAACGCGGCCTAACCCTGGCCATGCTGATCGACATCGCCGGTTCGCTGACCGACGGCGTACAATGCCTGCCGTCGACCCTGGACGCAATTGAGCGTTCGGCGCGTCGGACCGTCGACAGCCCGAACGAGCGCATTGCGAAGCGTTCTCGGGCTTTGATCGACGCCATAGCTCATCGTCGCGCACAGACTGCCGTGGCGGCTCCCCAAGCGGAGGCCCGGCAATGAGCATCAGCAGGCGGAAACGAAAACGGCTCTTGCGACGGGCCGAGGCGACCGCGAAGGCCCAAGGGCGCGATGCCCGATGGCAATGGTCGGACTCCGCAACGGCGGCCGACGTGCAGTTGGTGGCCCACGCTCTTCACGCCGATTGGGACTGCCCGCCCGAACGTCTCGGCCGCATCGTCGGTGACGTGCTCGAAGCGCCCGGCAGTCGTGCGACACCGACGGGGCAACTTGCCGCGCTGTCGGTCGTTCGCGGAGTGATTCGAGCCGAGCGGCGCAATCGACACCGCCGAATTCGGACCCGATTGCAGCGCCCGCAGCAGTGGATTACCGGGCGCCGCAGTAAATGCCGCAGAAACCGGCCTAGTTTGTAGTCCTGTTAGGAATGCGTAGCCCATGAACAACCGAATGGCCCAACATCTCAAAGCCGCCGCCGTAGCCTGCGATCGTCACAACGCGCTGCACGACGCCCGCACGGCCTTGGCGATCCGCGACGGCGGCACGATGGGCGATCTGCAAACGCGGGTCATCATCGAGCACCGCGTCGTATGCGTGCTGTTGAACTTTGAAACCGACGCCCGATTTTCGCGACGGCGGATTTAGGAACGAATCACAGAGGCGAGAAAGGAACCTGACGATGTCCGACGAACTGCCCGGCGATGAAGCGATGCGAATTGCTCCCTGGCCGCGATTGCTTGAGTACGCCGAAGAACAAGCCGGAACCAACGCGACTTGTCTTGAGACGATCAGCGCTCTGCAAAGCTGCGTGCGGGAATGCTTCGCGGTCACCGCAAAGTTTTTGGAACTGCGTGCGCCGGTCAAGGAAACCGACGACCCGAACGAGCCGGAGACGTTCACGCTTACGAGGAACGAAAACGGCGTCTTACACATGCTGGCGCAAATCGGCTGCGAAGTCGTTTTGCGAACGCACTTGGCCGGCCAATACAAACAAAACTGATACTTACGCCAACACTCTCACGACGGAGTCAAACCCATGCTTCGCAGCAACGCCAGTAACCCCAACGAAATCACGTTCGTCCTGAAATTGGACACGGACCCGCGGTACAAGCCGATTCTTCAATCGTTTCGCAAAGACATCGTCGATGCGAACACGAGCGTTGTTGAATCACTTCGAGCCACGACTTCGACGGCGGTGCAGACCGTTCAAAAGATCGTGTCGGGTTCGACCGCGTCCATCAACACGATGGCGGACAAGAGCATTGAACAGCTCCGCGCCACGCATGAAGCGTGGAAGCGGAAGATGGATGCGTTTGACCGTGTACGGCAAAACCTTGAATCGTCGGCGAACTCCCGGGCGGCATCTCGGCCCGCGATCGCGCGCGATGCTCGCTACATCGCTTTGCGCGAGATCGGCGAAAGCCGCCAACCGACGGCACGAGAATACTCGGCGCAGACCTACTACGGGCGCATGAACGGCCTTAGCACGTTACCCGGCGATCTGAGCGGCGCTCTGACCGCCAACTCGCGGTTGATGCAAGGGCTTTCACAAACGACCCACGGCGTGATCGAGCTTACGCGGGCCATGGCGATATTCGGACTGAGCACCGAGGAAAGCATGGAGCGGGCCGTGCGACGATTGGCGGCCGTCGAATCGGCGATTCATGCCGTCTCCGGCGTCGTCAACATCGGCCGAGGAATTGCGAGCATCACGAGCGCAGGCGGAGGTATGGCGGGCGGAATCGCCGGCGGCGGTGGCGTCGCACGAGCTGCGGGTGCGGGTGCAACGCTGTTGTCTCGCATCGGCGGCATTGGATTGCGTGGTCTTGCCGGTGCGTCACTTCCGGCCGCCGCGATTGCAACGACGTTGACCGGCGTCGGAGTGTTGGCGCACGGACTACTGACGATGCCGACCGCCGCCGAGCGTGCGGAATATGCCCGCCGTCAGAATGCCGACTTCGCTCGTATGGAGTTGAACAACATCGAAGCCATGCGAGAGGCGGCGCGAGCATCTTCCGGCGAGTCAATGCGGCTCGGCGATCTGGCTTTTAACGCAAACCTGATGACGGCCCGCGGTTCGTCGGAGCGGCTCAACACAATCCGCGACTACCGCAGGCAAATCGGCATCGGGATCTTTTCGACGCGCCAAGAGATGGCGAACCCGAACCGATTCGCGGGCTTGAGCGATGCCTACGCCGCGGCGAGTCGGGAGGAAATCGGCGCTCGGCAACTCTCGCTGCGTGAACGTGACTTGGACTTGGCGAAGCAAGAGCGCGACGTGTTCCAAGAAATTGCACGCACCCGTGAGCATGCCGGGCTAAAAGACATCCGAGCGGCGCAGACGGTTTTGGAATCGGCCAAGCAGTCACTAGAGATCGCGGCCCGTCGCAAAGCCATGGTCGACGAGCAGTACGACGAAGCTGCGATTGCATTTGGTCGGTCAACCGCCGGTCAGCGTGCGGCGACGGAGATCGCGTTGCGACGGCACCGAGCGGGGGAAGTGATTAAGGCAAGCGAAACTGAATTGCTCAGCATGGCCGGACTTGGCGACATAGCCCGGGAAGCCTCAATTCGTCGCGGCGAGCGAGCCGGATTCGCAGGCTCTGGTATTGGCCAGTTCATGAGAGAGCGGCAAGGCGCGGCGGGCTCCGCAGTGACGGTTGCGGCCGGCGTCGCCGGAGCGGCTTCAAGCGGGCTCGAATTCGTTACGCAACTCAACGCCAAGTTCGCCGATCAGCTTCGCGCCAAGCTCAAGGAGCGCGACGAAGAGATTCTTGAAGCGGCCGGTCGGTTGGCGAATGAAATCTCCGACCAAAAGATTCGCAAGTTAGCTTCGGAGATTCTGACGCAGCAGCTTGCGAAGGCGGCGGTTGAGAATCAGTCGGGATAGCTACTGCTGGAAGTCGTCGAAGGTCGGCTCACTTCCGGGCTTGAGCATAGTGTAAGCCTTTTGGTCCGACTGGGTCACAACCAACAGGCATTGCAATCCATCGCCACCGTCAGCCTTCACTCCGATGAATTTACCAATGGACTTTCCTTTTTCGTCTACCACTTCAAACGCCTTCGCCTTCACCGTGTCGAACGTCGTCACCTTCGCCGCCTCGGCCGCCCCCATGCCGACCACGCAGCACAGCACGGCCGCCAGCCCGACGGCTCCGAACCGCCACCGCTTCGCGCTCCGCTCCACTCGGTCGACCCGCGCGGCGAGCGTTTCGAGGGTCGAAATGTTGGCGTTGTCGGTCGTCATGGCTTGCCTCTTGGGTTCGGTGGATGGTTGCGGTGGGCGGGCTCGTGGCTTCGCGTTTGCCGGCTTCGAACGGCCTTCCATGGCTTCGGAGTCGTCTTTCGTTTCGTCGCGTTTGTGGGGCTCGTGGAAGCCCTTAAAAACGATTCGCTATCAATCGTATAGCGGGGCAATTTACGAAGCAAAGATAAGCGTGGCCCGTCCTGACCGTTGGTGTCTATTCCGGTCATCTGCTGACCCGATTCACGTTGCGAGAGCAGCCAAAATCGCCGATACTCCTCGATGTCAGTTCGACGGAGTAGTTAACCGGCGAGTTGATAGTGCGAGGCTGCGAAGAGCAAAGCGCGAATGTCGTGCTCAATCTCTGCGGCCTGTCCTGAGTCTTGGAGCAGGTCTGATGTTTCGTGTTTCTCTCGAAGGGTCTGAGTCCGGTTGTGTGGGCACGCGCAGAAGCGTTGATCCGCGAAGGCGGGGAGCAAGGTGCGTGCTGCGGTCTCCAAGCCGCTTAACTACCGCATCGCCGGACTCAGCCCCTATCACGACGCATCGGCAACATTCTGCGGCATCTCTCGCCGCGCCCTTCGATGCGTCGAAGGAGTTCTCCGTTATGGCCACCGTCTCTCGATCCGTGCGCACCGTTCGACCAAGTCGGCCGCGAAGCCCGCCTCCGCCACCGCTCGCAAGTCGAACGACGACAAGCGACCGCCGGCCCCCGTCTCCAACATCCGACTACCAAGCGGCAAGCCGTTTGTTCCCGCTCACGACGGCAAGTCGTGGGAAGGCTGGGACGAGCACGAAGCCGCGAATGGTAGATACACGATCCCGCTCAGCATCACAGCGCCGTGCAAGGTCGTCGAAGTCGATCGCGCCGGAAACATCATCGCGCTCATTGACGACACCATGCGGCAAGACGAAGCCGAGGCGTTTATAGCTCGCTTCAATGAGATTCTCGGACCCGGCAGTAAGCACCGGGCGGCTATCGTCGACTATAACGATCAGCGCGCAGAAGGACTTTTGGAAAACCTGGAACTGCGCGCCCGCATCGTGGCTCCGAAGTGCCACAGGCTCACGGGGCCGGCGTGTGCGGAGACGCTTGAAGAATTGAACATGCTCGTGGACAGCATGCGGGACGTGTTGCCCAACGAACTTGGGGACGACGGCGCGGACGTGGATTGCTTGGAGAAGCTCTATCGCGGCTACGCGCTGCTTCAAGAATTTTACTTCACCATGCTTCGCAAAGTAGAGGCGGCGAAAGGCGGTGACGCATGAGCACGATCACCCTCAGCAAAAAGCGATTCAACATTCTCCGCCAACATCTAGAAACGACCTGCGATCTATTCGACGGCGACTTAGAAACGCTTGTCGACAATCTGGAATACGCGGTGGTCGTCGACGCCGGAAAGCTCGAAACGGCACTGCGACTCATTGCCGAGTTTTTCGCCGATTGCGCGCACGCTGCGATTATGCAGGATGTCGACGAAATCATTGAAGGGCTCGTTGACGCTGACGAAGAAGCCGACGACGACCCGCCGATTACGTCGGTGCTTGTCGTCAATCGGTTGGGCTGGATGCCGAGCGACCCCAAGGACATCCCGCCGCATATTGAAGCGGTGAAATGTGAGTCGCCGGAAATGGCGCAAGCGTTCGCCACCGGCTTCAATCACAACAACGAAAGCCGCAACGACTATGCGGCCTTCGCCGTGTTTCGCATCGCCAACAAATCGAGCACGCCGACGAACGTTGATCCGAGCAAGCTCGTCGTGATCGTGCAGCGCCCGACGATCCGTCGGAGATGCTCATTGAGCGAAGAGATGTTTTACTCGCAGCCGATTGGGTTGCGATGTTCAACGAAGCGGAAATGAAAGAGCCGAAGGGCATTTGGGCGGTGCTCGTTGATCGGATTCCGTTGAATATGAACGAGCCCGCCAGCGTCGAAACGACCGAAGCCGAACCCGCCGCAGCAGGAGCCTAACCACATGGCCACACCCAAAAAACGCACCAAGCGCGGCTGGCAGCGCGACCAATCCGGTTGCGTCGTCGTCCAGTTCACCGCACCCGACGGCAAACGCCGTACGCTGCGGCTCGGCAGCATTCCCGACAAGAACGCGGCGAAGTTCGTCGTTGACTTGCGGGAGCTTTGCGCGGTCGTCGCTCTCGGTCACGCGGGCGACCCGCAGCAAATGAATCGCGTCACCGAATGGGTGGCGACGCTCGGCCCGAAGGTGGCGGAGAAGCTCGTCGAGTTCGGGCTCGTGCGAGCGGCGACGCCGACGGAGGCCACGAAGCTCGGCCCGTTCATCGAGCAATACCTTTCGGTGCGGAACGACGTGAAGGAGGCGACGGCGACGTTTTACGCTCACACGAAGCGGAACCTGCTCGCGTTCTTTGGTGCCGATCGTGATTTGTCAACGATCACCAAGCTCGACGCCCGCGCGTTCAAGGCATACCTATTGCGACCGAAGCCCGAGAATCCCGAAAAGGTTGCGCCGGAAGATCGCGGCGAAGGCTTGTCGCCAAACACGATGCGGCGGCGAGTGACGATGGCGAGTCAGTTCTTTGGTGCCGCAGTCGAAGGAAAGATTCTTGAATCAAATCCGTTCCGCGGCGTCGGCGAGACAGTTAGGCCGAACAAAGAGCGGATGTTTTTTATCGTCGAGTCTGACGCAATGAAGGTGTTAGAAGCCTGCCCGTCGATGGAGTGGCGGCTTGTGTTCGCGCTCGCCCGTTGGGGCGGGCTTCGGACGCCGAGCGAGACGGACGGTTTGAAGTGGGACCACATGGATTGGGCGAACCAGCAATTTCTTGTCCACTCGCCGAAAACCGAGCATCACGAAGGGAAGGAAACGCGGTGGATGCCGTTCTACAACTCCAAGCATCCGGAGTTGTGGAGCGTGCTGCCGAACTTGCTTCGCGACGCCTGGGAGCAGGCCGAACCCGGAAGTGAGTACGTTCTTGGTCGACTCCGCGGGCATTCCAACTTCGGTACGACGATGAAGAAGATCATTGAACGGGCCGGCGTCACAACGTGGCCCAAGACGTTCCAAAATCTTCGCAGCACGCGGGCGACGGAACTGATCGATAAATACCCGATCCAGAACGTAGCCGAGTGGATGGGGCATGCCCCGGAGATGCTCTTGAAGCATTACGCCCAACTTCGCACGGCCATGTTCGAGGCCCAAGGCCGGGCGGCAGCCGACCAAGAGAAACCCGGCGCTGCAATTGCACTGCAATCGGGCACGACCGGCGGGGGTCAGGAAGGGTCAGGAGAAAAATCGGCGCATGAAAAAACCCGCGGGTTACGCGGGTTTCAGCGGAATCGCGATGGTTCAACTGGTGAACCGAGTGGGCAATACAGGACTCGAACCTGTGACCCCTACCGTGTGAAAACTCTCATAAATCGCAGTTTTTCAGCCGTTTTTCCCGAGCGTGAGCGCAATTCTACACACGTCGACGGACTTCGCAAACAGTCGCAACCAATTGCTACGCGTTACCGGCAATTGCGGTAGTCGCGATTCCCTATCCAGTAGTCTACCGACGCGAATGTGACGCCTAGCCGGCGTCGAGTCTGGCCATGTAGTCGATGACGGAACGTTGCAAATGGTAAGATCGCACGGCGCAATGACTACGATGCGCTTATCGATTCACATTTCGGTCTAACCATGTCGTCTGCCCTCCCTGGGCATGAATCCGCCATTTCCCCCCTCCTGTGAGCCCGTCGCGGAGCCACTGCTTCAGACCTGCAGCATATGCTTCCGCGACTTGCCGCTTGAGTCGCTCCGATTCCGTTTTCGGGCGAAGGATGAGCGCCGCCAGAATTGCAACGATTGATTGCAGAGATACCGTCGTGAGCGCCTCCGGCCGCGGAAGACTACGGCACGCCTTTCAAGCGAAGTGACTCGGCTCGCGTATCACGAAGCGGCAAATGACGTTCAGCTAATGGCCGCCGTTTAGCGACGGATGTTGCGGCACTTCGGTGGTCTCGATGCCATGTGCAGGTACTGGGCCGATTCCGTCAAAGCCGCGACGGAACGGCGGCCGGGGCACCAGCTAGCACTTCGGACTTTTCAGGCCATTCTGCAAATCGCCACGGCCGTTGAGAGAGCGGAAGGCGCCGAATATGAGGCCGAGCGTAGGCGACTTCAAACGATGAGCTCGGCTTATCTTGAGATGCTGCTGCAGTCTCTTGTTGAGTGATCGTTCGTAGTTTGTAGCCCTACTTGGCAAGCCGACAGTCGATGCCCTCCGCTAAATCGACGTTGGCAAACAGTGAGTCAGTTCCCGGCTTCCAAAGAAACGGCCCCCAGAGGCGACGGCATTTGCGTCAGCCGCTGGGTGGCAAATGTCACGACCTTTTAAAGAATCGCGAACATGGTTGGCATGAAATTGCAAGACGCGAAAGTTCATCAGACAACGTGGAGTTTCGGGATTTCTAGGCCGCACTGAGCAACTGACCGACGGGGGCGGCCGTGACCGCACCGTCCGCCAAACGTAGCCATCGCTCGGCGCGTTCCGCGGCCGCCGGGTCATGAGTCACCATGACGATCGTGCGTCCCTCGGCATGCAATTCGTCGAGAAACGCGAGGACGACGCGTCGGCTTTCCGGATCGAGATTGCCGGTCGGTTCATCCGCCAGCACGATCTGCGGATCGTTCGCCAACGTGCGCGCCAGTGCAACCCGCTGCTGCTGTCCGGTGCTGAGTTCGCTTGGCTTGTGATCAAGGCGTTCGCCGAGCCCGACGCGGGTCAGCAACTCTCTGGCTCGCTCGGCTTGCAGCGAACTTTCGACGCCCGCCAAGTAAAGCGGTACTTGGACGTTTTCCAGAGCCGTGAGATACGGCACGAGATTAAACGTCTGAAACACGAACCCGATTCGGTTGCGGCGTAACTCGGCCCGGCGAGCGATCGTTTGTTCATAGAGCGATTCGCCGTCGATGAACACCTTGCCGGCGTTCGGCGAGAGCATGCCGCCAAGCACCGAGAGCAGCGTCGTCTTTCCGCTGCCGCTCGGTCCCACGACGGCGGCGTAGTCGCCGCGCGGAATTTCGAGGGTCGTGGAGCGGAGCGCCGCGACGTGCTTGCCGTGCCGCGTATAGATCTTTGTGACGTCTTCCAATCGAAACATATTAGATGTCCTTAAAGCAGGTGCAGGGGTCGAGGCGGGCGGCGCATCGCCGGCCAAAACGCGGCGATCAAAGCGACGCCGAGCGCCGCAGCGACCGCGGCCACACTCAAGATCGGCAGGGGAGAGATTTCGACGCCCGCCCACTGTGGGCCGATGATAACGGCCAAAATGACGCCGGTGAGTACGCCCGCCGCACCACCGACCAGACCGAGCCAAGCCGCCTTGGTCAAGAACAGACGAGCGATGAGCCCAGGCGTCGCGCCTAAGGCCATCAGCGTTCCGATCTCGCGGCGTCGTTCCCTCACGTTGGCCGACGTCGACGAAGCGACGCTCGCACCGCCGACGATGACCAATACACCGAGGACGAAAACGGACGACTTGGCCATCAGCCGGTTGACGCCGACTTGCGTCTGCACGACTTGCGAAATCGTGACGACCTTGGCGTCGGGCAGCAGCGCAGAGAGTTGCGGCACGAGCTGACCGGCCGCGTCTTCGCAGCACCCGAGCAACTCAATCGCGCTAACGACCTCGCCGGCCTTCGCCAAGCGTTGGACCGTATGCAGGTGCCCGAAGGCGCGGCCATCGTCCACCGTGCCGGTGGACGGCAGAACGGCGGCCACCCGGAATTGTTCTCCCAAGAGTACGAGCGACGCCCCTTTCTTGAGCTTCGATGCCGCCGCCACATCGGCGCCCAGGATCAAGGCGTGATCATCGAGCCGGCCGATCGTACGCCGTTGAGCGAGCGACTCCGGCGAGTCATCCTCCGGTTCCGAACTTCCGGCTTTGGCACAGCCGACGTGCTTCGTCTTGGTGAACATCGAAGTGCTCTGCCACACGGCCTTCGCTTGAAACTCGTTTTGCGGCAAGATGCCGGTGAGAATCGTCGTCTTGCCGGCGATTTCGATCGGTAGGCAATACTTCGGCGAGAGTTTTTCCACGCCCGGCAGCGAAGCCAACAGAATCGACGAAGCGTGCGATTCCGGCAGCGTCGCGCCGTTCAAGTCGGCCGAGTAGTAGTCCTGCAAGGATGCATTCTTCGGCAGAATCAATATGTTTGCGCCCAATGTCTCCAGTTGATGTGCAACCTCTTGTTCCGAGAACACGGTCACATGACGAATTGCGACGAGCGCGGCGACCCCAAGAAAAATTGCCAAGAGCCCGGTCAACATGGCCGTGGGGCGTTCCCACAGCTCTTTCCAAACTAGATTTCTGAGATTCATTCTTCGTTCCCTCGATTGGATGGACGAGCGCTCCTCAGCGCACCGTGCCTGATTTCGGTTGATGCGCATGACCGTGTTTGCAGTTCGGGTCGTCGCAGCATTTGCCGGCTTTGTGCAACGCCGCGGCAAGTTCGGCCTTTCCCGCGGCGTTGGAAAACTTGCCGACGAGAACGCCCGGCGGCGCGAAGAACACGGTGCTCGTGCCGTTTGGGTCCGCCATGTTGACCGCCAACTCCTTCAGCAACTGCGATTCCGCCGGATCGCCGGCTTGGACCGTGACGACGTCGCTCCGTTCTTGGAATTGCGGATCGGCGAGGAAATCGGCGACCCCTTGCGGCACTCCGGCTTGCGGCGTCGATTGAACGCACAAAAATACCAGCCGTCCCTGCTGCATAGACTTCATGCAATGCGACATGGCGGGCGTGACAAACGACGCCGTGAGTTGTTCCGGAGTGACTCGTTGCGGGTAGGCTCCGGTAACGGCTCCGTTGGGAGCCGTTACGATTACGAGCGGCATGGGTGCGCGTTCGACGTTGAACTGCCGGACCACGTTCGCTTCGGCCGGGTTGGTGACCGCCACAAAGATCGGGGCAACTTCCGTCGGCCGCTGGGCTGCGGATTCCGACACGATCTGCGCCATGGCCCGAGTCGCATCGTTGTCCTCGCGATAGAAGACGAGAAAGCCGTACTTTCCTTGCGCTGCGGCTTGCGTTTGGGCCGTTTGTGCCGGACTCGGCTCCGCCGGAGCTTGAGCACGCGCAAGAGGAGTGAGAAGTGACAACGCCGCCGATAGGTTGGCGACCAAAATAAGGCTGCACCGTTTCATCGCGAATCCTTCCGCAGAAATATGTTGGAAAAGTAAGTTTGATGTTTTGGTTGAACGTGCCGGCGAACTACGTGTGATTGTCTTGTGGCCGCATTGAGAACTGATGCTCCTTGTCGTGCGCACGACGTCCTTCTTGGCCGACCCCGTTGAGTAGGTAACTCGTGACTTTGGCTATTGCACGTGGGCCATGGCACTACAAATGTCGGCGGCGCAAAAAGACGCACGACGAAACATTCGACGACCTTCGATGTAGAGACGTGACACGCGCACGATGGGCGCAACGCGTCACGTGAACCCGAGAGAAACGAGCGGAGAGCGCTCGCTGGGCGACGTCAGATCAACAGAACGCGAAGCGCAAGATGCGAACGCAACGGGGGAGGACGATCGTCGACAAGATCGGCAGTGGTCCGAATCACCGACGATTTCACAATATTCTTCAGTATGGGTTTCGAAGCCCAGGCCGTCGACGGTTCACTACACAACGTTTCTGCGGCATTGACGACTTTGGTGGACAGGAACGAGCATTGTGCTTCGTTGCACGGCTCAGACGACGGAGTGTCGCCTTGCTCGCCGCGCCGAGAGTGAGAGGTCGCCGACGAATGCGGTTTTGACAACTCCGCCGTTTCGTCATTCTCTGCGCGTCGTGTGCTGCATTTGCAACAACAACGCTTCGCACGACCTTTTGCAGCGTCTTGCAGAACGCGCGGGCCGCTGAGTCCCACTGACTGCTTAGACGATGAGGCGACCTCATGCGAGGAATGATGGTGGTGCGCGCAGCAACCTACGACGGCGTGCCAAAGCACGCTTGCCGCGGTCAATGCCGTCATCGCAACTTGGAACACCGTGCGCCTCAACTTCGTGGTGCCTTGTTCGACTTATATCGGTCGTTTCTCGGCGGAGCAATATGCTAAAGCTTGCTCAGCACCACCTTCGGAAGCGATCGCATTGCCGGCTGCGAAAAGAAGCCGAAGGGGACTCTCTGTTGTTTCGGTAGCGAATTTATCGCCCGGTCGCGGTTGCTTGTTCACGAAACTCCTGCAGTCCGTCCCAGGCGATCCGCTGCAAGTCGGCGGCGTCTCTCGGCGAGAACTTCTGAGAAAGTGGTTCGCCGTCCATGTCCTGATCGGGATGTTTCGCATCGCGCGACTTGGTATCGCTCACAGTATCAATTGGAAGTCCCTGGGGATTACGATCGCACAACGCCCCGTAGAACGCGCAGGCGGTAAGATAGGCCATCGTCTTGTTTAAGTGCGCATCGTTGACGTAACGCAGAGTCAGATCCGGCCGAACTGTCTGGCATTGCAGCGCTACGGTCGCCATCGGCACGACAATCGCATCGACTCGTTGGGCCAGCGCCCTAATGACCGCTTCCTTTTCACGGATTGGCCGCGGATCCGGAGACATTGTCAGCGGTCGTTCGTTCTGGGTCAGTGGGGTCGTCTCGTAAAGAATCGTCCGCCCTCCTTGGGCCTTCACCAACTCGGCAAACTTCGGGACGAATTCAACGAACTTCGATCGCTCGCCTTCCATGTCGTCGCGATACGACTGCAAGACGACCAGATCCCATTTGTGTCGCGGGCCGGCGAGCGATTCCAGCAGCGGTCGGTGATATTTACTCAAAGCGCCGGCGGCATACTTGTCGCGAGGGGCGATCTCGACCATCTTCTCCAACGCCGCGATCGAAGCCTTTTCTTGTTCAACGGTCAGCGTGGAAAAGTTAACAAAATTCTGCGAGTGCAGCCGCCAATGATCGGCCGGAGTGCGACCGCCGTAGATTACCGTCGTAACGTCGAACTTGCAGTTCGGGTTGCCCGCTTCGATCATCGCCTTGACGAGATGAGCCAAGTTGTGTCGGGCGGTAAAACTGTTGCCGAGAAACAAGACTTTGACTTTGCGCGTACTCGACGTGATCGGCGGCTCGGCCTTCGAGACCGCGGCTCCGGAGAACGCGATAGCGACAATCGCCAGGACCGACGGAACAAACCGAATATAGGACGATAAACGTTCGTGCATGTCTGTCACCGCAACGGTGTCGAAAGTAACAAAGTCGCAATTGAGTAAACGCGCCACGACGCCACGTTAGCCCAACATGCCGGCGAAGACAATGCGCGAGTATGTTGGCGCGATGCGTCAGCGACAAAACATGCTCGTCCGGAATGCGCTGTACTTCGGCCGACGACCGCGTATCCTCGAATTTGCCCTTGCTGCCACGACGACAACTACTTTTGGAACCAGTCATGACCGAAGCCACCGCAACGATGAGCCCAGGTCGCCGCATCTCATTGATCGTCGGGCTCGCTCTCGTCTTTGTTGAGATGGCGAGCATGGCGACTCAAGCCGCCGGGCCCTCCCTTGGGCGAACGGTGCCGCGCCTCGGCAAAGGAGAAAAGCAACTCTTCGTCGACGGCGAGATGATCCGCTCGAAACGGGGCGTGACGCGAGTCGTCCACCCGGCGCGAAAGCTGGAGCAACCTGTTTTGAGCGCGGACATGCCGTGGGAAGGCTTAAAGAAAAACGGCATCGATGACCGACGCGTCAACATCTACGGAACCGTGCTGCGCGATCAGCCGAACGGCGGTTTCCGGATGTGGTACGCCGATCCGGGCAGCGTGCTCTATGCCACTTCCGACGACGGTCTGCGCTGGCAACGCCCGAATCTCCAAATCAGCGGCGATACCAATGCGACGAATCTCCGTCTGCACAGCCCCAGCATCATTGACGACAAATTTGAAACCGATCCGGCCAAGCGCTATAAGGCAGTCGGCTGCGCGAGCTTCGGCGTGGACGAGGCCAAGCTACAGCGACTCAAGGATAAGTTTGAGCTTGTCGATTGGTATCGCGACAAGGATCATCGTCTGTACTACGCGGCGCATTCCGCCGACGGTTGGAACTGGACGATTCGTCCGGAGCCGATCTTGCTCGGTTGCGACACGGTCACCATGTCGCAAGATCCGGTCACCGGCGAATACCTCGTTTTTCATAAGCGGCAAGGTGACCCTCGCGTGGTCGGAATCCGTCAGGTGTTTCTTTCCGTTAGCAAGGACATGGAGCACTGGTCCGAGCCTAAGCCGGTTTTAGTGGCGGACGAACTCGACAATAAGGCCGCTCGAAAGCTAAAGGGAGGAACCTATTCGGAGTTCTACAATCTTTCGGCCTTCCCCTACGCGAACCAATGGCTGGGCTTCGCCACTCATTTTCGCCGCGTCGAACCTCCCTCGGCTTTGTTCGGCAACGACGAGGTCGACGGCCGAAAGAGGTCGGCCACCGGCATCATCGACGTTCAACTCTTGCACAGCCGCGACGGTCGCCACTGGCACCGATGTTCTGACAGAAGTCCGGTGATTCCGTTGGGGCCGCATGCCTACGACGCCGGAAGCATTTTCGGGCTTTGCAACGCCCCCGTCATCGTCCGTGACGAGATGTGGATGTACTACACCGCCGCGACCACGCCGCATGGAGGACTTCCGCCGGAGAAGCAGCAGTCGATCGCATTGGCCGCATGGCGCTTAGACGGCCTGGTTTCTCTGCAAGCGGGAGACACTCCGGGAACTATCGAAACGCATGAGTTTATTCCTGAAGGTAAGCAGCTCTACGTCAACGTGAACGTGCGCAGCGGCCGCCTCATGGTGGAAGCGCTTGACGGTACCGGAAAAACAATCCCAGGATATGAAAAGGAATCCAGCGTCATCGACCGTCAAGATTCCGTACATCTCGCGATCCACTGGAAGGATTCTTCGGCGCTGCCCGTCGGCGCTCCCGTCCGTTTAAGATTCCATCTCCGGAACGGAGACTTGTATAGCTACCTAGTCGACTGACGGGGCATTGACGCAGCCGCGCGGAAAACCCGGGCATCAATGTAGCGCCAGGAATTGTCGCTGTCGCATCTATGGTTTCGCAGCGGTAGAGCCGGAATCGCCGCACTGGCACGGTGCGGGCCTAGTAGACACGAGCCATGACGTTGGTTTCCGGCAACAACGTCACGGTGCGCTTGTTATCGACAGAGTAGTTGTAGTGAATATCTTGGTTGTCGTTGTCGACGCCCCACTTCGATCGGCGGACATCCTTCAACTTAAGCAGTGACGAACGCATGCCTGCGCGCGCATGGCGGAGTCCTTTCGACGGCGTCAATGCGACTTTCGACGGAGCAGACGCTGTCGAGGTATTTGTCGAGATCCTCTTGGTCTGAGTGCGGCAAAAGGCGTCGCAAGTGGCGGGCTCAGCCGAAGACCAAGTGATTTGAGTGCATCGTTATTGATTGTTCAACCAAAGTTCCAAATGAGTCCACCCCTCATCGCCGGTAGTCCGGGCAGCGTCCGTCGGATCGTTCGGATTGAGCCCGTGAGTTTGCTCCCAAGCATCGGGGAGTCCGTCGGCATCGACGTCCGGTTCGGAATTGCCGCCGCGTAACAGCGGCCAAGCGTCATCGGCAATCGTGAGCTTTTGTCTTCCTGTGCCGTCGCGAACGCCTTCTATGATTTGGGCGTCCACGAGATCGCGTTTGGGCTTCACGGCGCCCACGTTGGCCAGCACTTCGGCGTAGGCCGATGCGGCGCTGAGCGTTTGCGCCGTCGAAGGTTCGAAGGGGAGCGGAACGTCGCGGAGAATGACCGTGCAACCTGGGAGCAGCCGCAGCAGTTCCGATTGGTTCTGCAGCGGCACCGTCGGGTCGCACTGATTGCCGGCGAGGAACAATTCCGCTCGGGCCCCGTTATGAATCGTGAACGCCCGACCGCTTTCCTTGGAGTCGGGGCCTGCTTTCAGGTAGTTGCCGATGTAATTCATCGCAATATGTTCCGGCTCTTCGTGATAACCTGAGCCGGTGTAGCCGGGGCCCCAGCCCCAGTTTGAGATCACGTTGCTGCGGAATTCGATGCGCGGGCCGGCGTCCTGCTTGTGGTCCGGCAGCGACTGGTAACCGCCGGGCCGAGGGTTGCGCGAGATGTTGTTCGCATACAAATTGTGGAGGAACGAGAGGGCGCCGTCGTAAGAGCCGATGATCGAACCATACGAATGCTTCGTCAGCCCCTCGGCGATGAGGCAATGCTGCACCGTCACGCGGTCGGCGGCGAGCGTCACGGATAGACACTCGTCGGTACTCCAGGTGGCGGAACAATGGTCGATGACGACATCCTTGACGTCCCAAATGCTGATTGCGTCCATCTCGCCGGGTTGGGACGTTTTGTCGCCCGGCCGACAGCGCAAATACCGGACGACGATATCGTGCGTGCCGCCGATCTGAAGCGAATAGCTTTTCAGACAGATGCCGTCGCCGGGGGCGGTTTGGCCAGCGATGGTGAGGTAAGGGTGGACGACGCGCAGCGGCTTCGCCAATTCGATCGTGCCGGAGATGCGGAAGATCACGGTGCGCGGCCCCGGCGTCTCGACCGCCGCGCGCAGGCTACCAGGCCCGGAGTCATTGAGATTCGTGACGGCGATCACTTTGCCGCCGTGCGCCACCGACCGGCCCCCTCGGCGCCAGGGAACGCCGGAGTGCGTTTCTCCTCTTCGGCCAAAGTCGCCGGCAAGAAAAGCAGCAGCGCTAAAATCCCGAAGACGAGGCGTTTCACAGATTCGTTGAGAGGAGAGGGGGAGTTCATAGCGACGGCGAGTCCTACTCGTGAAAGGTATGAGTTCCGCCGCTCCGGTATTAGGCGGGAACGCGGCGCCGGCACCGATCCGAAACCTTGACCTGATGTCCGGTTACTTTTCGCGGATAGATTCCGGCGGCAGGTTTCCCAATGACACACGGGCGAGATAGACGGATGTGCGGCCCTCTTGGGTGGAGTTATATGTCACCCAGAGCACGTCGTCGTGCCACACCAAGCCGGGATAACCGCAGTCGCTGCCGCCGCCCGGAAGTTTCAACAACGGATTCAGTCTGCCTTCGGTCATGCGATATAGCATCACATGAGCATCGGTTGCGCGTTTGCCGAAGCCGCGCGATCCCGCGATGAGCGTGCCGTCGGGCAACTCAATAAAGTTGGGACCTGCGAGACGAACGGCAAGCGTCGTCCATTTCCACTTCCGATACGGCGGCGGGGCGATGCCGATCGTCCCCAGGCGGCCGCCGTCGTCGCGGCGGACCAAGGCCACGGCGCGGCCGTCTCGTAAGAATCGCAACGTTGCTTGATTGGGTTGACCTGGTACGTCAAGAACTGCTTCGCAACGCCAATCGACGCCGTCGGCACTGCAGTAGGTCTTGAGTGACCACGATTCCTCCGGCGGCGGACCGCCGGTTTTCGGAAAGATATTGTCGGCGATCCCATAGAACTTATTGTCCGCGGGGTTCACAACGAGCCGCCACAGCCAATCGCCCTCGGCCAATAGCGTCCGGGGCGGAGACCACGTACTGCCGTCAGGAGATGTGAATAGCCGCGTGCGACGCATGATCAGCTTTTTGTCGGGCCCAAAAATCGAGCCGCCGCAGACCAAGCACAACCGCTCACCGTCCGGCGCGATCACCAGATGAGCTTCGCGTAGATCGATTCCCGCTTCGCCGATCGCTCCTTCATCCGTCCAGCTCTTGCCGTCGGCCGACGACAAGATGCGAATGACGCCGTCACCTCCGACATGATCTAAGCCTTCGCGAAAACAGCTGTAGAACCGGTTCTGGAACCGAATGAGATCGGTGAAGCCGTTGTGCGGAGCGCGATCCCAAATCTTTTCGACGGAGAGTAACGTCGCCGACGTTTCCCTCGTTGACTGACTCGAATCCTGGGCTAAACAGGTCGACCAAGAGAGGCAAACAATCATCAGAATGATCATTGGATTCGACATCAGCGGTTGGTCGTGCTTCCTGGAGAGCCGAAGAATGTTGTCGTCGGGCATGTCGGACGTCGGCGCAGTCGGCGACGTGCGGCCGGCCACGAGAATCTCCATCATGTCGCCGCAGCATATCTCCGAGCTACCCGCGATCGCGGCATTTCGTCCCGATATCGCGCAACGCGGCGCGCCGAATAACCGTCGCTTTTAGCGACGTGGCATGAGATCAGCCGAGGGAGTTTTCCGGTTCGCGCGACTGTCGGCGGTATTCCCCCGGCGCGAATCCGGTTTGACGGCGAAACGCGTCGCCGAAGTATTTGACGCTGCTGAACCCGCTCTGCCGCGCCACGGCGGCGAGCGTAAGATCAGTTTCCAGCAAGAGCGAGCGAGCTCGTTCGGTGCGCACGCGGAGAATCTCCTGATTCGGACTCCGCCGCAGCAGAACTTCGAACTGTCGTTCCAGTTTTCTTCGCGAAGTCGCCGCGGCACGCACCACGTCATCGACTCCGATCGCGTCGGCGGCCCGATCGCGTATAAACCGCAACGCCCGCGCGACTGCGGGGTCGTCGACGGCGAACGTGTCGGTCGAAAGACGTGCGACGACGCGGCTGGGAGGAAACAGCACCTCTTGCCCAGGAAAAGATTTTGTTCCGGACATCATTCCGGCCAAGAGCCCCGCGGCCACGAAGCCGTTGCGCTCGGCGTTGACGTCGACGCTCGACAGGGCCGGCGTCGAAAGATTGCAGAGTTCCTCATCGTTGTCGACGCCGACGACGGCGACCTGATCCGGGACCGCGGTCTCGATCTGCCGACAAGCGTTCAGCAACTGTTGACCGCGGTCGTCGTTGCAACTCATGAGTCCGATCGGCTTCGGCAAACTCTTGAGCCACGATTGCAGTCGCTTTTGATCCTGGCCGACGGAGGCGTCGCGCCGCGCAGTCGAAGATATGGCACTCGAAGCCTGCTGCGATGACGCGCTCGGCGAAAAACTCGCGGCGTTGATCGAGATGCACATGCTCCCCGACGGGAACCCCGCAGAATCCGAAATGGCGGAAGCCGCGCTCGCGCAGATGTTCAAACGCCATTTGGGCGACCGGCCGGTTGTCGAGGCCGACGGTCGGAATCTGCAGACCGGGCAGGCGTCCGCGAAGATCGATCAACGGCACCTTCTTTGCGCGAAACATCTTGGCCATACGTCGATCATCGATCCGCGCCAAGATTCCGTCTCCCTTCCACTTGCTCAACCAATGCGAGAACGGCTCGTTCAAGCCGTGCGGCGTGAAGTAGATCGACCAAGGTCCATGTTGCCGCGCGTAGGAGGCGACTCCGCGAATCAATCCCCGACCGTAGCCGCGGCTCGTTTCGATCCACACTGCCACTTGCGGCATTTCGGTCGACATCGGATTCGGCATGTGGAGGGAGAGGCGGGCGACGAGTGTCACTGTAGCTCGCTTGCAGCGGGCTCGCTGCGCAATTTCAGGAAAGAATGCCGCAATCGCGGGTTGTACTCCGGCTTGGAAAAATGAAGGATGATGAAGGGGCTCCCCTCCCCTTCCCGCCTCTCGCCACGACCGATTCCCCCCTTCACCGCAGCGAGTCTACCGTGCGACTGTTCACCGCATTGCTTGCGCTGTCGGCGGTCGGCGGGGTGCTCGGGCACGCTTCTTCGTCGGTTTGCGCGGCGGACATCGAATTCGATCGCGACATCCGTCCGCTGTTGTCGGATCGCTGCTTTCGGTGCCATGGCCCTGACGCCGGCAGCCGCGAGGCGGAACTGCGACTTGATCGGCGCGACGACGCCGTCGCCGACCGCGACGGGACGCGCAGTTCATCGTCCCCGGCGATCCCGCCGCGAGCGAATTCATTCGCCGCATCACGGCCGCCGGCGACGAGCGGATGCCGCCGCCCGATTCGAACCTGACGCTTTCGGACGCGGAGATCGATCTGCTGCGACGCTGGATCGCCTCGGGCGCCGAGTACCGAACCCATTGGGCGTTTGTGCCGCCGCGGTCGGCCGATCTCCCGCCGGTGCGCAACGAGGCGTGGCCGAAGAACGCCGTCGATCGCTTTGTTCTCGCCGAATTGGAACGCAGCCGAATCGCTCCGTCGCCTGAGGCAAGCAAGTCGACCTGGCTGCGCCGCGCGTCACTCGATCTCACCGGCGTTCCGCCGACGCTCGCCGAACTCGATGCGTTTCTCGCCGACGAGCGCCGGATGCGCTGCGAGCGCGCCGCAGATCGGTTGCTCGCTTCGCCACGCTTCGGCGAACGCATGGCCTTAGACTGGCTCGACGCAGCCCGCTTTGCCGACACCAACGGCTACTACAACGATTCCGAACGACAAGCCTGGCCCTGGCGCGATTGGGTCATTCGCGCCTTTAATGCGGGCATGCCTTTCGATCAGTTCACGATCGAGCAACTCGCCGGCGACTTGCTGCCGAACGCCACGATCGACCAGCGCATCGCCACCGGGTTCAATCGCAACCACATGGTGACGAACGAGACCGGCATCATCGACGAAGAGTATCGCATCGGCTACGTCGTCGACCGCGTCGATACGACCGCCTCAACGTGGCTCGGACTGACCGTCGGTTGCGCTCGCTGCCACGATCATAAGTACGATCCGATCACGCAGCGCGAATACTACAGTTTGTTCGCGTACTTCAACGGCATCGAGGAAACCGGGCTGGTCAAGGACGTCGAACCGCTGAGCCCCGCCCCGAGCATCGCCTTGCCCTCGTCGGAGCAAACGCGCCGGCTCGCCGAGTTGCTCGCCGAGCGCACGCAGTGCGAAGCGGCCTTGAAGAAGCTGCGGCCGGGGCTCGCTGCGGCGCTAAAGAAATGGGAGCCTACGGCGCTCGCGTCGCTGCCGCAGCTGCCAAGTAAAGGAACGGAGTTTCACTTCCCGCTCAATGGCAACGGCGCCGACGTCGGTCCACGGCGACTCTCGTCGAGCGTCAGCGGTCAACTCGCCTCCACCGTCGGCGTGCGCGGCCAAGCCGTCACGTTCGACGGCACTCAGTACATCGAATTCGCCGACGGACCTGCGCTCGACCGTGCTCGCCCCTTCTCGCTTTCCGTCTGGATCCGGCCGGGCAGCGCTCCCAGCGGTTGCGTCATTTCGCGCATGGCGGGCACCGCCGAAGCGCCGGGGTTCGAAATCATCTGGTATAAGTCGCAGCCGCGGATCAACTTCGTGCATCATTGGGGACGCGACACCATCGAAGTCGTCGCTCAAGAGAAGTTCTCGGGCAATAAGTGGCGGCACCTCGTCGTCGCCTACGACGGCTCGGGCAAGGCCGCGGGCTTCCGCATCTTCGTCGACGGTCGTCCGACGGAGATTGACGTTCGTCGCGACAATCTGACCGGCTCAACGGCGACGACCGAGCCGTGGCGCATTGCTTGGAAGGCGACCGGCGTCGGATTCGACGGCAGCATTGACGAACTGCGATTCTTCAATAGGTCGCTCGGCGACGATGAAGCTTCGGCTCTCTATTGGCGTGACCTGCTGGGAGGAGCGATCGAAACCCCGCTTGCTCGGCGTTCGCGGCAGCAGACCGAGCAATTGGAAACGTACTACCTCGGCCGCCACGGCTCGGAGGAGTTGCAAAACCTGACGCGCCGCGTCGGCGAGTTGCGGAAGATGGAAGATGTTGAGAACGGGAAGCTCGTCGTGGCTTCGGTCATGCAAGAGATGAAGCAACCGCGACCGACGCACGTCCTGAACCGCGGGCAATACGATCAGCCCGGCGAGCAAGTCGCGGCCGGAGTTCCCGCCGCGCTGGGCAAGCTCGACGCCGGCGCTCCGTCCAATCGCCTGACGTTCGCTCGCTGGCTAACCTCGGTCGAGAATCCGCTCACGGCTGCGCGTCGCCGTCAATCGCCTCTGGCGGCAGTGTTTCGGCGAGGGTTTGGTGCGGACCGACGGCGACTTCGGACTCCAAGGCGAGCCGCCGACGCACCCCGAACTGCTCGATTGGCTGGCAATTCGCTTCATCGATTCCGGCTGGGACGTTAAGTCGCTGCTCAAGTTGATCGTGACTTCGTCCGCCTATCGCCAATCGTCGAACTTCACTCCGCAATTGCGCAAACTCGATCCCGAGAATCGGCTTTTAGCGCGCGGCCCGCGCTATCGCTTGCCGGCCGAGTTGATTCGCGATCAGGCTCTCGCGCTCGGCGGCCTGCTCGTCGAGCAGGTCGGCGGTAAAAGCGTAAAGCCGTATCAGCCGCCGGGCTTGTGGGAGGCCGTTTCGTACAACGGCAACCAGACCTACTTGGCCGACGACGGAGCTGATCGCTACCGCCGCGGCATCTACACGTATTGGAAACGGCAAGCCCCGCCGCCGAACATGCTGGCGCTCGACGCGCCGACGCGCGAGGTCTGCACGACCCGCCGCGCTCGCACGAACACGCCGCTCCAGGCCTTGGTGCTGCTCAACGATCCGGTGTTCGTCGAGGCCGCACGCGGGCTGGCCTTACGAATTATGCGAGAAAGTTCCAGCGATACCTCTGCGCGCGTTCGGTTCGCGTTTCGCACGGCAACGTCACGACTCCCGACGACCGCCGAGGCCGCAACGCTGGAGCGGCTTTACCTGCAACAACGCGAGGCTTACCGGGACCGCGAGTCGGATGCCGCCGCGGTGTCGTCGCTCGGCGAACCCAAGTCGCTCGACGGACTCGACGCAGGCGACCTCGCGGCTTGGACGGTGGTCGCCGGCGTGCTTTTGAATCTGGACGAAGTCGTCACGCAAAACTAACTGTGATCGGTGCTCCGCGAGATCGGCATATGCTCTCCCAACACGAAACGTCGCCGCTCTCTCGACGTCAGTTATTGCGCGGCTCGGCGCTCGGCTTAGGTGCCGCGGCGTTGGCGGAGTTGCTCGGCCTTACGACGCCGGTCGGCGCGGCGTCGCCGACGCGTGGAATGCCCGGCGTCGTGTCGAAGCCGCACGTTCGGCCGCGGGCGAAACGGGTGATCTACTTGTTTATGCAAGGCGGCCCGTCGCAATTGGATCTGTTCGATCCGAAACCCGGGCTTTCTCAGCGCCACGGCGAAGAACTACCCGACAGTATCCGCATGGGACAGCGGATCACCGGTATGACGGCCAAGCAGTCGTCGTTGCCCGTCGCGCCCTCACCGTTTCGCTTCAAGCAACACGGCCGGAGCGGCGCTTGGATCAGCGAGCTACTCCCGGAACTGGCCACGGTCGCCGACGACCTCTGCTTCGTTCGCTCCGTGCATACCGAAGCGATCAATCACGATCCGGCGATCACGTATTTGCAAACCGGCAATCAACAGCCGGGCCGGCCGAGCTTCGGCAGTTGGGTCAGCTACGGCTTGGGAACGGATAATCGCGACCTGCCGGCCTTCACCGTGCTGCTGTCGCGCGGTTCCGCCGTGTCGCCGGCCGATCCATTGTTCGCCCGCTTGTGGGGCGCGGGCTTCTTGCCCTCGAGTCATCAGGGGGTCTGTTTCCGGTCGCAAGGCGATCCGGTGTTGTACCTCTCGAATCCCGAAGGCGTCTCGTCGGACGATCGACGGCGCATGCTCGACGCGCTCGGCACGCTCAATCGCGAGCGACTCGCAACGACGCTCGACGCCGAGATCGAAACGCGCATCGCACAATACGAAATGGCGTATCGGATGCAGACGTCGGTGCCGGACTTGACCGACCTGCGCGACGAAACCGAAGAAACATTTGCTCTCTACGGCGACGAATCGCGGACGCCCGGCACGTTCGCCGCCAACTGCCTCATGGCGCGCCGGCTCGTCGAACGCGATGTTCGTTTCGTGCAACTCTATCATCGCGGGTGGGATCAGCACTACAACCTGCCGACCAACCTCGGAATGCAGTGCCACGACATTGATCGCGCCTGCGCGGCGCTCGTCACCGACTTGAAGCGGCGCGGCTTGCTCGACGATACGCTCGTGATCTGGGGGGGCGAGTTCGGCCGGACGACGTATAGCCAAGGAAAACTCACGGCGACCAACTTCGGTCGAGATCACCACGGGCGTTGCTTCACGATGTGGCTGGCCGGCGGCGGCATGCGCCCCGGGCTCACGTACGGCGAGACGGACGACTATTGCTACGGCATCGCTCGCGACGGAGTGCACATCCACGATCTCAACGCGACGTTGTTGCATGCCCTCGGTATCGACCACACGCGGCTGACGTACAAATTCCAAGGCCGGTACTTCCGCCTCACGGACGTCGAAGGGCATGTCGTCGAAAAACTCTTCGCCTAGTGAACGGAGATCGAGCTAAATGAGTGCTCTGCTGAAGATCTTGCCGACCTCGCTGCTCTGCTTGTTCTGCGGAGGCGTCCTCGAAGTCGGCGCGGCGGACGTTGCCGAGAAGAAAGTGGTCGTCGTCGCCGACGACTTCGCCGCCGCGAAGCTCGGCCCCGCTTGGCGAATCACGCACCAGACGTTCGTCATCGTCGACGGCGTTCTCAAAGGGAGCCAAACCAAGCCGACGCACGGCGCCGTCGCGCAAGTGAATGTCGGAGCCGCGAACGTCGGCGTCGAATTCAAGTTTCAGTTTCAAACTGCGACGAGCATCAACGCCGTGCTCGACGACGACGATTACAAAGAAGGTCACGGCGGGCACATCTGCCGCGTCGCGCTACGGCCGAACCAGATTTTTCTCGGCGACGACAAGGAACGGCTCCGCCAAACGATCGAGGTGATGCGGAAAGACCCGGCTAAGAAGGCCGAGGCGGATGCATTGGTCGCCGGACGCAGCTTGTCGATCCCGACGACGCTGAAACCCGATCAGTGGTATCGATTGCGCATGCAGGTGGTCGGCGACGAACTCTCCGTCAGCCTCGACGATCGGCCGCTCGGAACGCTGAAATCGTCGGGGATCGCCCACCCGATGAAGACCACGTTTCACTTCACCGTCTCGGGCGGGGATGCGCTGTTTGACGACGTTCGTGTTTGGAAGATCGAATCTCGCTAACTCTCACGGGAATTTATGCGTCACGGCTTGAACCGTTTAGCTGCTTTCATTCTTTGCGCGGCGTGCGTTCACGCCGACGTAGGCGCTCGGTGTTGATCGCAAGCCGAACTTTCTGGTGATTCTGGCCGACAACATCGGCCAGGATTGGTTCGATTGCTACGGCTCGCAAGAGAATTGCACTCCGCAAATCGATAAGCTCGCCGCCGCCGGAGTCCGATTTGAGCACTGCTACGTCACTCCGCTTTGCAGCACCACGCGAGTCGAGATGTACACCGGCCGCTACGGCTTGCACACCGGCTGGCACACGCACCACGACGCGGCGATTTACGGCGGCGGCGGACTCGATCCCAAGCGCGAGATCACCTGGGCACGTGCTCTGCGCGACGCCGGCTACAAGACGGCCATCACCGGCAAGTGGCAGATCAACGATCTCGCCGTCGACGTCGACGCCCTCCAACAACACGGCTTCGACGAACACCTCGTCTGGACCGGTCACCTCGAAGGTGAAGGAAACGCCGAAGATCGCTGGAAGGCGTCGATCGCGCCGGGGGGCTCGCGCGAGTTGGAAAGCCGGTACTGGGATCCGATCGTGTTTCGCAACGGCGAGCACCTGAAGATGACCGGCGCGTTCGGCCCCGACGTTTACGTCGATTATCTGGTCGACTTCATGACTCGTCATCGCGACGATCCCTTCGTCGCCTATTACGCGATGCCGCTCGTGCATGTGCCGACGATCACGACGCCGCTCAGCCCGCAAAAAGACGCACCGGAGCGCGAGCAATTCGCGGGCATGGTCCGCTACCTCGATCATCAAATCGGCCGGCTCACCGCGGCCCTCGATCGCTTAAGCTTGCGCGACGATACGATCGTCGTCTTCATGACCGACAACGGCACGTCCGATCGTCTCAAGGGAAAAGTCCGCGGTAATCTGGCCGTGGGCGGGCTCGGCACGCTGCGCGAAGGAGGGCTCGACGTCCCGCTGATCGTCAACTGCCCGGCGCGAATCGCGCAAGGCCGCGTGAGCAAGGCTCTCGTCGATTGCAGCGACATTTTCCCCACGCTGCTCGATCTGGCGGGCGTACCAATCCCCGAAGGCCTTGTGATCGACGGCAAATCGTTCGCGTCGCAGCTTGCCGTATCAGAGAGTGTGCCGCCCCCTCCGCGAGATTGGATCTTCGCGCAATACGCCTCGACGCGGGTCGTCCGCGATCAACGCTTCAAGCTGTACTCGACCGGCGAGTTGTACGACTTGACGAAGGACGTGAACGAAACAACGAATTTGGCCGCGAGCACGAGTCCCGACGCGGTCGAAGCCCGAACTCGACTGCAGGCCGTGCTCGCTCAACTTCCCGCCGACGCCAAGCTGCCGTTTTCGTTCCGCAGCAGCTCGGCCTTCAAGCTCGAAGCCGAACGCAAGAAGGCGGCCAAGTCGCAATGAGGCGTCGCTCACACGTTGTCTGCCGGCCACTGTTCATCGTGACGCTCGTGCTGCTAGTCGCTCACGCAGGCTTCGCGTCGGCCGCCGGCATTTACTTTGAAGTCGCCTACTCGGCCTCGTCGGAGGCGGGCGCTCTCAGGTTGCCGGTGACCTATACGCTGTGGGTGCCCGGCGACGTTCCGCGGCTGCGCGGCATCATCGTGCATCAGCACGGCTGTGGGTTCGATGCGAACCGGGGCGGAGAAACGTCGGCCTACGATCTGCACTGGCAAGCGTTGGCGGCGAAATGGGACTGCGCACTGCTGGGGCCGGCGTATAAACAGACGGAGCAAGGCGTCGAGGGTTGTCGGCCCTGGTGCGACCCGCGCAACGGCTCCGATCTCGCCTTCCTCAACGCGATCGACGATCTGGCCGGGAAGTGCGGACATCCCGAATTGCGCTCCGTGCCGTGGTGCCTCTGGGGCCATTCGGGCGGAGCGTTCTGGGCCAGTTTGATGCAAACGCTGCATCCCGAGCGGATCGTCGCCGCATGGTTACGGTCCGGCACCGCCTATCCGGCTTGGACGAGCGGCGAAGTGCCGACGCCCGAAATCTCCGCCGAGGTCTACCGCATCCCGACGATGCTCAACCCGGGCATCAAGGAAAGCACCGACGGCCGACCGATCGCGGCCTGGCTAGGTTCGTCCGCCATGTTCAAAGACTATCGCGAGCAACACGGCGCTCCGATCGCCTTCGCCGCCGATCCGCTCTCGGGCCACGATTGCGGCGATTCGCGTTACTTGGCGATTCCCTATTTCGATGCCTGCCTCGCTCTCCGACTTCCCGACCCCGCGGCCGCAGACCAAACGCTGCGCGCCGTAAATACCCAAGGGGGCTACCTCGCGGAACTGATGGGGCGACACCGCCGTGCCCGCCGTGGAGTTCAAGGGAGTCAAAAAGCGTGCGGTATGGTTGCCGGACAATCGCGTCGCGCAGGCCTGGATGGAATACGTGCGGACCGGAGCGGTCGGCGACGTGACGCCCCCGGCTGCGCCGACGAACGTCACCGCCGTGCGCCGGAACAACGGCGCGACGGTCGTCGAGTGGAACGCCACGGCCGATTTCGAGAGCGGCCTTCGCGCATTCGTCATCGAGCGCGACGGAAAGTTCCTCGCGCAAGTTCCCGAGACGCCGATCGGCAAATACGGTCGACCTCTGTTTCAAACGTTGTCGTTCCACGACACGCCCGAAGCGCCGCTGCCGTTCATGAGCTTTGTCGACGAGACTGCGGCGAAGGATGCCGAGCACGTTTACGCCGTGATCGCAATCAACGGCGTCGAACTCAAATCTCCCGCCGCGACGGCCGAGCCCGCCGGCGGCACACGATAACCAATCTCGGCTTACAAGGAACCGTCGAATGCGCACGTTGATCTACGCCGCTGTGATCGTCGCGGCATTCGCCGGCGCGTCGCTGTCGGCCGACGAGATCCGAGGCCCCCTCGCCTCCATTAAGCCGAAGAACGGCGACACTTTCGTTTTTCTCGGCGACAGCATCACGCAGCAATGCCTCTACACGCAGTACGTCGAAAACTACTTTTACACGCGTATGCCGCATCTCCGGCTGAAGTTTCACAACGCAGGCGTCAGCGGCGACACGGCCGCCGACGCCCTCGTGCGTTTCGACCGCGACGTTGCTCGTTACCGCCCGCAGTACGTGACCGTCTTGCTCGGCATGAACGACGGCGCGGCCAAACAATTCGAGGCGTCGCTGTTCGATCAATACCGCACCGACGTGCAAAAGCTGATCGAAAAGATCGAGAACATCGGAGCCGTGCCGATTCTGATCACGCCGACGATGTACGACACACGCATGGCCGCGCTGAACCCCAAGGTCGATTCGCGCGGACGCGGCGGCTACTACAACGGCGTTCTCGCGCTCTACGGAGCCTATCTGCGCGACCTCGCCGGTGACCGTGGATTGGGCTTCGTCGACACGTACGCCCCGCTGAATCAATTCACGATCCAACAACGCAAACGCGATCCCAAGTTCACGCTCATCCCCGACGGCATCCATCCCGACGCTTCGGGGCACCTCGTCATGGCCTACGCGCTCGCCGCCGATCTTGGGCTGCCGAAGCGCGTCACGACGATCCAAGTGAACCGCAAATCCGCCGGCGATCCCGACGTCAAGATCGGCGGCGGCAAGCTCGTCGAAGCCCGCTCGCTTGGCGCGGGCGTCGAGTTCACCTACTTGGCCGATGCATTGCCGTTGCCGGTGCCGGCCGGCGCCGAGGTCGGCGCGAAGCTCATCCCGCTCGGACATCGCCTCGGCCTCGAAGCGTTCCACGTGCATGGTCTCGCGTCCGGCCGTTACAAGCTGTCGATTAACGATCAACCGATCGGCGTGTATGCGGCGGAGGTGTTGGCGGCAAAGCTCGAACTGCAAGACAACGAACTCACTCCGCAGTATCGGCAAGCGCAGCAAGTGGCGGAGTTGAACGCCCGCCGTACGGCCGAAGCAATCGTGCCGCTACGCAATCTCTGGAAAATGAAAAAGATTCTCACGCGCGCACGCAGGCCGAATTAAAGCTCTCCCCCGACGACGACCTGCTCAAACGCCGTGTCGCGTCGCAAGCCCGAGCGGTCGTCGATTTCGACCGGCAGATCGAAACCTTCGAACAAATCGCGCGCCGATTCGAAGACGAGATCTACGCCGCCAACCAACCGCGGCCGCTCCGCGTGCGCATCGAGCCGGTTCCCGGCGACGACTAATTCTCAACGTCGATTTGTTCTCCGTGATCGCTCCGCGGCAAAGAGACGACTCACGAAGCCGAGCCGCGGGACGTCGCAAGTCCTCGATATGCCGGTCGCCGATCCGCACGCGATGCCATAACCTCTTTGACGGTGATCTCGTCAGGCGTGGCGCGAGACCAGTTCGACGGGCGGCCGGCGGCGTTCCACTCGCCAAGGAGGCGATGGTACTTAGCTTTGCTGAGGGCGTCCGGGAATTCAGAGCGATAAATGCGTGGCTTCCGAGCGATCTTGTAAGTCGAATCAACACGACGTGCTGGCATCGGATGCTAAGGGAGCAGGAATTGCCGTGGTTCCGCAGTAAAGCGAACGTCGTTAATTCCCGGACGGCCTCACTTAGCTTTGCTGTCCGGGCTCCTATGATTGCCCAGGTAGAAGTCGTGACCGCCGATGGTGACGACGGCCTGACAGGAGCCGCGATGAAGGTGATACGAAGGGTCGTCGGAACGCAGCCGATTGATGAAACGAGGCATGTGCTAACCTCTCTACTTTGACAAACGACGGTGTACTACCGTCGTGCCTACGGGAAAAAGGCCGCACTGCCGAACATCGGCAGGTAATCGCAAGTTGCGATTTCAGCAAGAGTTACAACTTAGTGGGCAATACAGGACTCGAACCTGTGACCCCTACCGTGTGAAGATAGTGCTCTAACCAACTGAGCTAATTGCCCGAATGGAAACGCCGCAAACCGACGTTTCGTAGCGAAATTTATACGACATCTGCCGGCCGTTTGCTAGGGGCCGCTCATCGGCCCCCTGCACAACTTTCGACGACGACGTCGTCCGTTCGCGGCGGACTATGTCGAGCTTTCGGCCGGCGGCGGTTCAAACTTCGGGGCGGTCGCTTCTTCACGATCTTCGATGGCTCGCGCCGGTCGCGAAGTCGCGTTGTACGACGCAGACGAATAGCTCGACCGCGAGGCCGAGTTGAGGTCGTCTTCGATGCCGCTCATTCCCTTCTTAAACTCGCCGAAACCCTTGCCGATGCTCTTGGCCACCTCCGGCAGGCGATTGCCGAACAGCAAAATCGCGATGATGCCGACGATGATCATTTCCATTGGACCGAGGCCCATGGCACTGCTCCTTCTCGTACGCTGCTCTTGGGAACACGCCGCGATCGCCGTGATGAAATGAGGCCAATCGAAACGGCGCGGTGTGCTAACCGCACGATGTTTTGGGGAAACTTGCCGATCGCGACGTTCGCCGCTGCGAAAGATCGCCGACCGACGGACCAAACGAATGATTCGCTTGATCGTACGACGAATCAACCGGCCCTAAGCCCGACTAAGACTTCGGGGCGGCTTCCTTCTTGTCGGCGTCGTCTTCGATGCCGGCCACACCTTTCTTGAACTCGGTGATGCCCTTGCCCATGGAACGCATCACGCTCGGCAGGCGGTTGCCGAACAACAACAAGATCACCAACGAAACGACGATCAACTCGACCGGACCGACACCGATGGCAAAAAGCGGGTTCATGATTTCACACTCGACGGGTTAACGACCTATTGCCGGAAACGGGGAACGCCACGGACGCCGGCGCAAACCGCAAGGCGTCGAGAACAACAGACCATCGTACTGGAGAGAATTGAGCTTTGCCGCTGAGGCATTCCAGGCGTGCCGAGCGACGGAAGGGAGATGATCGACTTGTCCAGCAGGGCTTCCTCCACGGAAGCGGGCCCAATAAGCTCGGGCCGGCCGCAACAAACAACCATCCGCAGGGAGCCGGGCCGGGCTGCCGTAGCACCGGGCTCGAAAGCCGGCGCGGCTCGATAAGCTCGAGCGGCCGACAATGAAACCCTGTCGGCGCAGTCCTCTGACCATGTCGTCCCCACGCCTTTCATCTTATCGACCCCCTGGGGGGAGTCAAACGGAAAAACACTCCCCCGGCGGCAAAACCTCGCGATTCGCCGACTCGAAACGTCTCCATTCCTACCGGCCATCGTTCTCATGCCTACCTGGGCGTAAACGGGTGGACATGGCCTCGCGGGAACGTCCGGAATCGGGAACCACAGATGGACACGGATGAACGCAGATAAAAAAGAGAAATGAGTGACCAACCTCTGTAGGGAACGCCCTCCGCGGCGTTCCGCGAATCGGGTACCCGCCGCCCGGAACGCCACAGAGGGCGTTCCCTACAGCAAGAAAATCTCTCTCTTCCCAATCCCCGGCATCCCCGACCCCATCCCCCGATCCCCCACTCCGTCTCTGCACGCGCACCGCGAGACATCGTGAACGCGAGTTCCGTAAAGAAAAAGTTCGTGACGAGACGTTCGGGGGTACCGCCAGCGAAAAGAACCAGAACAGGAGCGCTTCGGCCCAGGTAGGAACCGGAGCAGAGGAGGAGCGAACGCCGCCTTGTCGTCAAAGGTTTGACGAAGTTCAGGTTTCGGCGCGCTCCAGCTCTTCGTCCGGCTCTGGCGAACGTCTCGTCACCGGGTCTGCCCGCATTGGCCGCGAAGGTTCCCCTTCGGCTGTGAAATGGCTGCATTTCGCGACGGCGTCTCTGTCGGACGTCGACTTGGTCTACTCGCTTCCTTCGACCTACCGGGAAGCCGGAGCTTCCCGTTCGCCGAGGAGATTGCGCAATCTCCTCGCAGCTTGTGAGACACCCGCACAAGCCGTGTCCGACACCCGTAGCCGCGGACCAGAGCGGCGTTTCCCCGAGCGCCGGCAGTTCCCTCCGGCGTGCTCTCGAGACGATCTCACCGACCGTCGAACGAGTCCGCGGTACGCAGGCGGCGTATCGGAGCAACCGCCGCGGGGAGTCGCCGCAGGGGCGAGCTTAAGTCCGTCGCAACTCGGTTCCGAGGAACGCACACGCAGCTTCGCAGAGCGACCGAGAGATTTCAAACCGACTTTCGGCCACCCCCCGAACGCTCCACGAGGCCGGCCAAAAATGGGTTTGACAATTAATTCACGACATCTGTCGTCGAGCGAGCCGAAAGCGTCTCACTAAAACGGCCAAAGGCGCACGCGGCTAAACGTCTAACGCAGAATGTGCCCGATTCTCGAACGAATGGCCGGGATTTCCATGGAAAAGCAAACTGTGAAGATCGCGTAACTTCCCACCACCAGAATCGTTGGAACCAGCAGCGCGTCAGGAGATTGCTCACCGCTCCAAACGAGGCGGCAGGTAAGTGCGTACATCGAACCAATCGCGCCGTACCACAGAGTGAAAAAGATCAATGTCGGAATCATCGGCGCCATCCGGAGAACGACGCGTGTTCCATTCGGTAACGGTTCGAATCGACCGTACACTTGCGGCAAGAAAGAGTTTCGATAGTCGACGACAGGTCGAATCTGAAAACCGTATTGCTCGACCCGGCCTTCGAAATCTTTCTGACCGCGACGAAATCGGAACCAACGCACTGGTTCAATCTCGTTCGCTAATCGCTGTCGGAGCGTGTCGGCATCGTGCTCGCTGTCGATCGTCAGCGAATAATACGGATACCAAGGCATCGAAGCGCATTCCGCGGCGTTAGTTGCCGTCGTGTGAATTGTACGCGCCAACGCGCGCCGTTGAATTAAAGCCGCGTGCATTGCAGGCGTTGCTTGGTCGACTGCCCCTGCGCCATTACTTCCGCAGCGTCTCACCGCCGTTGTTGGCCGCTTCCACGTAGAGCGGCAAGTAGCGATAGTAAACTTCCAAGCAGAGCGTCGCCAGCGCCGTAGAGTAAACGCGGCCACCGTAGCCGCCCCAGATGTCGTTAGGGTCCCAGGTGCCTGCGCCGTCGCCGGTTTGGATTTGGCTCTTGAGCAGTTCGGTCGTAAGTGCTTCGTTCCAACGGCGCCAGTGTTCGCCTTGAAGTTGGTACATCCCGAGCGTGCCGTAGTACCAATAATAGAAATTGCGCTCGCCCAGTCCTGGGAGTTCGCCGAGCAGGAAGTCGCCAGCTTCATCGCCGGCCGGGTTCTGGTGGGCCATGCCTAAAAACTGTTTGCAAACGAGCGCTTCGGCCGTCATGGGTCGACTGACTCGTTCACCGGTTCGGTACGAGGCAAAGCCGCCTGCCGGTCCCGAAGTGACACCTTGTAGAAATCGGATCATGCCGTCGCGGGCCGTCGACGGCACTTCGACGCCGGCCAGTTCCGCACTCTTGAGCGCCATGAGTTGCCAGCCGAGCTGGCTCAGGTCGCCGGCTTCTTGCGGACGATAACGCCAGCCGCCAGTCGCCCGGTTCTGGCAATTGAGCGTGTAGCCGATCGCGCGGCGGACCGGTTCTTCCAAGGCCGGATCGGCCGTCATCGCAAAGGCTTCGCTCAACGCGAGCGCTGCCATGCCGTGGCAATACATGAAGGCAAACGGTTCCGCGCTGCCGCCGAGATTGCCGTTGGGATGTTGAGTTTCGACGAGGAACCGTAGCCCGGCGCTCACCGCTTTCTGATGGTCGCCGCGTTCTTGCGTGTGCCCTGCCCCGAGCAGCGCGAGCAACGCGAGCCCGGTAATTCCGGTGTCGGCGTTGGCGCCGCGCCGCCCCGATTATGGCCGAGCACTTCGGATTCCTGGCCCGCGCCGAATCGCCGCGGCGACCAGCGTCCGTCGGCCTCTTGATGCGTGGCCAGCCATTGCAAGGCGGCGCTGACGGCGGCTTCGGTACGCGCCGAACCGCCGTGGGCCGCGGCGATCTGCGAGCGATCGACGGCGACACGTTGCTGATAGATCGGCGGCGGCTGGTGATGATCTTGCGGAAGCGCTTGCGTGAGCGGAGCCGGCGCGATCGGCAAAAGCTTCGCTGCGGCATCCGGAGGATTGGTCGGCAGCGGCGAGATCGCGCGGAATCGGCGTCATTGGTCCGGCGACGTCGCCGAGCTTCGCCGGTTCGGCGGTCGGCAACTTCGCGGGCGAAGGTGTTGAAAGCGCCGCGAGCGGATCGGGCAAGTCGCTGAGTTTAACCGGCGCGGGCGTTTTGATCCGTGTCAGCACGGATGTGTCCGGTCGCGGTGCCGGAGAACTCTTCAGCGGAGGTGGAGCTTTCGAAATCTCCGGCCGCGGCGCAACGTTGCGAGGCGAGTCGGTAGCAATTGGTAATTTCGAACCCGTGTCGATTTTCGGCAATGCGTCCGACTTGGCCGGCGGCGCCGAGAGCGACGCGGTGCGGGCTCGCGGCGCGGCAGACTTCGGCAGCAAGTCTTTCATCGGGGCCGGTTTCGCGGGCGTAGGCGATTTCAAGGCGGCGACCGGTCGATCGGCGGTCGGTTCGCCCATGCCGAGATTGATCGTCACTTGTCCGCCGCCGCCGACTCGCTCGGCGACGATCGTCACGCTCGTCGCGTAAATTAAGAGCAATAGGTGAAACCAGACCGCGAGAATCGCACACTTCTGCACCGGCTTCGTCTTGCCGAGCCGCGTGTGCAGCAGCGTCATCAGCACGACGGTGAAGACGCCGAGCCCGACCCAGAGCGCGACCCACAACGTATCGGGCTCGACGAGCCAAGCTCCAAAGCGGCGCAGCATGTCCATGGCTCACCGCCTGCGAGCCGTGTCGGGCTTTTCGGTGGTCACGGCGACGCCCAACTCCGTGACGCCCGCTTTGCGGCACGCGTTGAGCACCTCGGCGACGTGCTGAAACGCGCCGTCGCCATCGCCACGTACGAGCACGCCGAGGTCGGCGTATTGCGAGCGGGCCGAACTGAGGCGACGCGTCAGCTCTTCGAGGGAAACGTTCTCGCGATCCACGGCCACTTGCCCGTCGCGATAGACGTTGACGACCTTCTTCTCCGGGGCGGGAGTAAGGGCTTCGACGTCGCTGACCTGCGGCACCTTGAGGCCGATCTTACGTTCCATCTCCGTAAACTTCGTGCCGACCATGAAGAAAATGATCAGCAGAAACAGCACGTCGATCATCGACGTCAGATTCAGCGTCGGCTGTTCGTCGAGATGAGTGCGGAGAGGCATGGGGGAGACTGGAGACTGGAGCTAAGAGACAAGAGACTGGGAAAGATGAAGTTTGTGGCGTTCTTTGTGGGACTGGCTCTTTGGGCTCGAAGCTCACGACTCTCAGCTCATGCCGCTTCTTTGCTCGGCGTGCGGCGTTTGGCGGGCATTTCGTGGAGGCCTTCGGCCGAGACGATGCGGACGAGTTCTTGTCCGAGGGCGTCGATCTCGATGATGAGTTGGTCGACGCGGCCGATGAAGAACAGATATAGCGACAACGCCGGGATGGCTACGGAGAGGCCGGCCGCCGTCGTAATAAGCGCTTCGCTGATGCCGCCGGCCAAGAGCTCGGGGCGGCCCATGGCGTTGCTCGACGAAATCTCGTTGAAGGCGCGAATCATGCCGAACACCGTGCCGAGCAAGCCGAGCAGCGGGCTCAGGGTCGCCACGCCGTTGAATACGCGGAGGTAACGGCGGAGCGAGTTGACCGTTCGTTCCCCTTCGTCGAGCACCGCTTGTTCGACTTCGACCGCCGGCCGACCCCATTTGCGCACGGCCGCGGCAAACACGACGGAGACCGGGCTGCCGTTCTCTTCGCAGAGCCGCAATGCCTTCTCACGATCGAGTTGGCCCTCGCGAAGCTGATGCAGAAATCGCTTGATGAAGGGACCGGGCAAAACGCGACCGCGGCGGAGCGTCATCATTCGCTCGAACATGAAAATGCTCGTAAGCAACGAGCAGAAGCCGATCGGCAGCATGATGACGCCGCCGGCCATGATGATCTGCCAGAGATTCTTAGACGGGATCTCCGGCATTTGTTCGCCTATGGCCACGGTGGGCGCGGCCGCACTCGGCGCGGTTTGCGCCATGGCCATGCTCGTGGCGATCATGCCAAGCACCAGCGTCGTGACGCCGGCGATGACGCTCCTGCGCAATCGCTCACGCCTTGTGGCTCGTTCGGCTCGGCGAACGGCCGGAGATTTGGGTGTCGTCGGTTCGCGATCCATCGCTTATTTCCTTTGCACGGCTCCGGCGGCCTCGGCCTGTCGCAAGACCGCGTTGCGCCGGGCTTGCGCGTCGGCCACATAGGGTGATTGCGCGAAGTCGGCGATGAGGCGATCGTATGTGGCCTGGGCGTCTTGCCAGCGGCCGAGATGTTCTTGGCATTTGCCGGCCTGCAACAGGGCGGCGGCCTGCCAAGCCGGTTGTTTCTGTTCGGCGGCACAGCGACGATACTCGCCGAGCGCCGCTTCGTAGTTGCGTTGATGAAAGTACGTTTCGCCGGTGAGGAACTGAGCCGTGGCGGCCGTTTCCGTGCCGCGAGCCCGCACGTCGGCGACGACGCGCTCATAGGCGGCGCGGGCTTCGGCAAGTTCGGCCCTGGCCGTATGGGCGCGACCGGCGAGATAGTCGAACTCGTAATCGGCTTGCGGCATCTTGCACTGCGCCGACTTCACCGCGGCGAGTACGTCGGCCCAGCGGCCGGCTTCGCTGAGAGCTTGCACTTCGCGGAGCCGAGCCACGGCGTACCATGATTGCTTCTCGGCGTCGGGCGTTTGCGTGATGAGCTTGGCATACGCTTCGGCGGCTGCGTCGTATTCACCGGCTTGAAAGAGGAGTTCGGCCTTCCAATAGCCGGATTGTTGCGCGAGCGGATGCTTGGGAAACCCCTTGGCGAGCTCGGCGAGCGCGGCTTCGGCGACCGTTGGTTGCTGCATCACCAGAGCCGTGCGGGCTTCGAGCAGCAGCACGTGCGGGCGAAGTTCGTCACCGGCCGAGTTGGCCGCTTCACGAAGCTTCACAGCGGCCTCGGCCGCGCGATCGTTTTCAAGATCCGCTTCCGCGAGGCGATACAGAGCATCGGCCCGCAGCGGGCTTGCGGGATGATCGGTCGCCAATTTCTGAAAGGCCGCCGCGGCATCGTCGCGGCGATCGGCGGAATGGAACAGCCATGCGAGTTCGTACAGTGCGACGTCGCGACAGACCGGATGATTGGGAGCGTCAATGACTGATTGATAGGCAGCGGCCGCTTCGTTCGTCTTCTTGAGGCGTTCGAGCAGGCGGGCCGAGAGCAGCAAAGCGTCGAAGCGGCGCGGATCGTCGTCTTCGCAGACGGCCAGAAATCGTTTCGCCGCGGCCAGCGCGTCTTGATCGCGGCCGAGACGTTCTAGAGTTTCGGCGGCGAGCCAAACGACATCGGCGGCGACCGTCGCATCGACCACTTTGGCGTCGTCCGCGGCCGCGTCATCTTCTGCGTGTTTCTTGTAGGGAGCTTCAATTACGGCCCACGCCGCCCGCACTTCTCCGCCCCGCAACAAGGCCTGAGCGCGGCCGAGCAAGGCCTGCGGATAGAGTTCGTCGTTCGGAAAGTCCCGAGTGGAACGCTCGAAGTGTTTGGCGGCGGCGGCAAAATTGCCGTCGGCCGCGGCCAGATTGCCGAGGTAGAGCAAGGCGCGAGGAACTGTGGGTGCGTCCGCGTGGTCGGAGACAAACTTCGTGAGTTCGCGCAGCATCGTTGCGGCGGTCGGCAAGGTAGCAACATTCGCCGGCTCGGAAGCGCGCGGCAGGCTCCAGCTTCGGATCGGGCTCGGCCGCAAGATACGTAAGCCAAGCGTCGGCCGCGGCCTTTACGTCGCCGGCTTGTACGAGCGATTCGGCCAAATAGAAACGGGCGGCGTCCGCCACAGGGTGCTTCGAGTCAGCGGCGAGGAGCTTGCGGTATTCCGCAACGGCTGCGGACCAGCGCGCGTTGCGAAAGTGTTCGGCCGCCGCGGTGTAGCACTCGGCGATATCGACGGCGGGCGCCGAAGATGCGGGGCTTGCGGACGCCTGCGGCATGTCGTCGCCGCGGAGTTCCGCCTGAGCGCAGCAAATCGCCGCGACGGAAATCGCGGCGATGAGCGGAGTTCGAATTGGTGCGAACATCGGCACCTTCCGGCCGGCGGCCCGCCAAGTCTCGGGCGGAGACTTGACGGGAACCGTCGGCTTTGAGTTAGTGAGCGTGAGCGTGCGGCGCTCCCGGCTCGGCACAATCGGTTCCCACCATGTGTAGGTGGTTGTGGTCGATGTAGATGACTTCCCGTGAATCTTCATCGGTCGTCGTGTACGGAATCGGCCAGCCGACGCGCGTGACTTCTTCGTAGTAGACCGTGCACTTGTAGTGAGCGTGGTGCAGTTGGGCCGGGCCGATCATCGGGTAGACCCGCGGCGGATCGACGTAGTCGGAGATCGGCTCGATGACCATGCGGACCTTGTTGCGTTGACGTTCCCACAGGAGCGGGACGCCGCCTTCGACGCTCGAAGCCTTTTCCAAGGCCCGCATCACTTCGTCGGGCGTCGGCGGATCGAGAGCCTTCGGAACGCCGCCGCTGGTGACCGGGCCGAGAATCGGCACGCGCTCGTAGCGTTCCTTGTTCCAGTAGGCGTCTTCCATGCGGTCTTGATGATACGGCGAGACCGGCATCGGCCACGGCAGTACGAGCGACGGCATGACGGCCGTGTTGAGCGGGAACATGCAGCCCGTCGAGCTTGCGATGCCGATCGCAAGCAAGCAGCCGGTCAGTAACGACGAGGACTTCTTCATCGTGAGCATTCCCTTTGCAAGTTCGATGGGTCGGCGGTTTGAGGGTTTGTAGTTCGGTTCGCGCCAGCAAAACGAGGCGCGGCGCCGAAAAGCTTTCGCCGATCCGGAAATAGTTATCGTGAGAATCTGTGACGAACTTGCGGATTTTCGCGTATTCTGAATCGCGCGATCGTAGCGCCGCCGGCGCAACGGCGCTTGCACGGGCATTCAGCGAAAATTCTTGTGAGTTTGCGGGGCGAAAACGAAAAAACCCCCTGCGATGCCGGAGCATCGCAGGGGCGGAGCAGGTGATCGGCGAGTTGCCGCGAGATCGTCGCTAAGCGACTTCCGCTTAGTGGCAACGGAAGTGCCGGCAGGTGTCGTTGAAGTCGAGCCACCACCAGCCGTCTTTCCATTCCATGGTCACTTTCCGCCAGCCGAGCGGAACTTGCGGATACGGATAGAACGGACCGATGTACGGCCAAGCCGAGGCCGAGTACTGCGTCGGGTAGTTGACCTGACCGTAGTTCGGGTGCGCAGGCGTAGCTCGGCCAAGCGTAGCACGGCATGTTCGGTTGATCGTAGGCCACGCGTTGTCCGCCGACTTGCGTGCTCACGCCGACCGGGATCGGGGCGCCGGTGTTGTAGCCCGACGATTGCATGACTTCGCCGCCCGACACATAGCCGCCGGCGTTGCGAGCGGCATGGTGATGACCGATGCCGGCGTTGTACGAAACGCGGCGAGCGGCCGGTTGGGCGGGAGCTTGCGGCACATATTCCGGGGCCGGAGCTTGCACGTTGGTGCCGCCGAAGGCCATGTCGTCGCGGCTGGTCGAACGACGTGACGAGCCGGTTTGGTGGGCCGTCGGTTCGACGGCGAAGTCTTTCTTCGCGGTCGGCTTGATTTCCAAGCTATTCACCACGGAGGTGATGCCCGGCAGTTGCTCGGCCATCTCCACGGCGGCGGCTGCTTGCTGATCGTTGGCGACGCGGCCCATGAGGGTCGCGGTGCCGTTTTCATACTTCACGCCGATGCTGTAATCTTTCAGCCGTCCGCTTTGGCGGATGCTGTCGGCGATGCTTTGCGCGGTTTCCTGATCGGAACCGAGCGCCAGGTCGGCATCATAGCGGTGATGAGCAGCATCACCGTGCCGAGAAAGAACCGTCGCGTCATCGAAATCCCCCTTCCGTGGACTAGAACGTATTTCGCTCGCTCGTGTCGATGCCGCGCTGGCACTTCGCCCAATCTGCGAAGTACGCCCTGAGGTGCGGGCCGGTAGCGTATCGACGGCGCAGCTTCCTTGCTTCTGCCTGCTCGGCGTGCGGCAGATTCGGCGTAGCCTGAGCGACGCCTATCTTCCGCGGCCTACAGATAGGTTTCGGCTGGCGATAAAGCCGAAGGTAGGCTTTTTTCCAATTTTGCCGGATTAGATAGCCGGCAACGAATGCGCCGCGCTTAGCGGTGCGCAGGCCTACGGAAATCAATCACCGCCAACACTGTGACGAGCGCCAGAACCACGCCTGCGCTCAGGCCCGATTCGGGCCTCACCACCACCGCGAGCATGGTGACGATCGTCAGCAACAGCATGGTGAGAATGAAGAGCCCACGCAGCGAATGGGCGAGCGTCGTGCGTTCGCCGACGCGCATCAGCCACACGCCTGCGACCGCTGCGATTTGCAGCGCCAGCAGACATACGCCGACGGACTGTGGCGAGAAGTTATGCACGCTACGGCTCTTCCGACAAAATTTCGTGGGGCGAATCCACGCAACACCGGGGCTTATACAACCTATCGGCTGCCGCCGGCAGAGCAGTTTCTTATTTCGCCGGGTTTACGCAGTCTCGCCGGTTGGGCAAGCTTTAACGAGGTACTGCCGGCAGCGAACATTCGGCAACAAAAACGGCACGCGACGATGTCACTCGTCGCGTGCCGGTATCAGACGTCGGATTCAGTATCGGAGCTATTTGCGAACCAGCGTTCCGAGTTCGCGATCGACTTCCGTGATGTGCAATCCACGATGCACGACCTTGCCGTCCTTGTCGACGAGCATGATCGTCGGCACGATCAGGATGCCCATTTGCGAGGCCAGCTTGCCTTGCATGCCCCCTTCTTCATGGATGTTCACCCACGGCAGCCGGTTCTGGGCCAAGTAACCCTTGAGCGTTTCGCTCTTGTCGTCCAGGCTCACGCCGACGACCACGACGTTGTCGCGAGCGTACTTGGCTTGCAGCTCCTTGAGGGCCGCCATGTCGGTGAGCGCCACCGGGCTGTTCGTGGCCCAGTAATGCAAGATCACCGTCTTGCCGCGATAGGCGGCCAAGTCGAACGCCTTGCCGTCGATCGTCGTGCCGGTTAGCGGCAACACTTTGCCCACGCAATCAATCCGCGTGATGGCGCCCTTGGCCGTGACGGCGGCCGGCGCGCTCGCAAAGCCTTTCACGATCTGCGAATAGAGATCCTTCGATTCTTGTTCCTTGCCCGAGAATTCCGCGTCGATCGCCAGTTGCAACAAAGCTTCCGGCGTCTCGCTACTCGTCGGGAACTCCTTCACGAAGCCCCGCAAGCTCTCAAGCCAGTTGGCTTGTACCTTGGTCGGGTCGGTGCCCGCGGCCGTTTGCGCGATCATGTAGTCCGTGGTCATGCCGCGGAAGCGAGCGTAAGCCACGAGATCCTTGTCGGCGGCTTCGCCGATGAGCTTCTTTTCAAAGTCTTTCAACCGCGTGATGGCTTCAGGATACGACCGCGATTCGGCCGACTCGCTGCAGCGGTCTATCATTTGCCGCGTCCAGAGCATCTTGTCGCCGGCTTCGAGCTTGCCGAGCTTCCCTTCGATCAGGTCGATCGTCTGCTTCTTCAAGTCGGCAATTTGAGCGGCGCTCGTGGCTTCGCGAACTTTGACGTCGAGCGCTTCGACGGCCTGAGCCAGTTCCGTGCCGGCGTTGCTTGTGCCACCGCCGCCGCCCGTTCCGCCGTCGCCCGTACCCGGTAGCGTCCGAGCCTTGTCCGTGAAGTAGCCGCCGGCCACATGGCTTTCCGTGCCGCTGAGCAGCTCGGGCATGTCGATCAGGCGCCACGTGTCGCCGATCTTGATCATCGTGCCGATCTGCATTTGGCCGTTTTTGCCGTCGTTTTCAAACATCGTGACGATGTTTTCATACACGGTGATGTCTTTCGTCGTTCCGCCGGTACCGCTCGGCACCGTGTACGGCCGCGTGCCGCTGAAGTTCAACCAGCGGGCTGCGCCGGTCGTCACCGTTTCGAGCTTGCCGTCGCTCAGCTTGCCGCTGAAGCGCTTCGGCGCGGCGGCCACCTTCTCGCCGAGTTCCTTCAGGTGCGCGGCGCCCAAGCCCAGCGATTCCAACTCCGCCGGTGTCGCCAGCAAACGTTGAAAGCGAACTTCGTCCTTCGTCGAAATGGCCGCCACGACTTCGGCGCTCAGCTCTTCGGCCGACAGCACCTTCCACGAGTCGATCTTGCCGTCTTCGTTCGTGTCTTGCCCCCAGCGGGTTCCGCCGGTGTTCAACCAGCGGAATTGATCCGCCTTGGCGTTGGCGTTCGAGTCGATATCGCGATAGACCTCGAGCCCTTCGTCGAAGTAGCTCCATTGGTCGACCGTGTTGTCGCCGTTGGTGTCGGTGAAGCGACGAATGATCGTGCCCGCCGGATCGTAAACGACCCAGCCCGAGGTCGAACCTTCCTTTTCAACCTTGATCGTGCACTTGGCGATTTCGTCCTTCGCCGGCTTGTAGTATTCGACATCTTTCTGCACCGGCACGAGCGCCAGAGCTTGATCGGCCGTCGGGCTTTGGGCGTAAGCCCCTGCGCTCAAAAAGGCCTGCAGTGCCGCGGCGGCGGCCCCGAGCAGCAGTTTCTTTCCAAGACCGTGCGTTCCGAACTTAGGCGACATGAGCGACTCCTCGCAGCAAGTGCTTCAAAAACCGCCGCAGTCCGCAAATCCTTTGCGGCTTTTCGGGCGGAAAGTGTCTTCGTGAAATCTCATCGGCACAGAAGGCGCGCTCGCGCACCACGGCGTCGACGCATACAATATTTCGGTCGTGCCGGTTGCGGAACATGAGCAAACCGGCGAAAGCTTGCCGATTGTAATGACGTACGATCGCGCGACTTAGTTCGAAACTCCGTCGCGACCGAGCCCGCAGCACTGCCGGCGAGGTCGCCACGCTCACAGAAGGTGCCGGCACCATGACGATGCATCCGAAGCACGCCCCCCACGCTTCTCTCGGAGAAGAGAGTTCGGCTTGGCCCGGTATGCGGCGCCTGTCGCCGCGCCGCAAGTCGACGGCGGCGCCACGACGTCGACGGTCTGGTCGCCGAGCAACTCGAACACTTCGGCATCAATCCGAAGAGCGACTACGGCGAAGCGCTGGCCGCCGTCGCCGGCCGCCTTTATCAATGCGAGGCCGACGTCGAACGCCTTTGGCGCGTGACGATGGACACCATCGGCGGGCTTGATCGCAGCGATCGCATCGCCTACTTCAACGCCAAGAAGTTCCTCTCGTTCCAACTCGCGAAATTGCTCGACACGTTGCAGAATCCGTCGCGCCGTAGCTATCAGCGTTTAGACTACGCACCCGGCACGACGGCGGCCAAAGGCCCCTACTCCGTCTTCGACAACGTCACGGCTCTCTTCAGCGCTACGCCGGTCATCGCTCGCACGGCCACGTACATCTATGCGTGTGCCGAGTGGATCGAAGACGCGTTCCAAGGCCGCGAAGTGCTGCTGGAGATTTATTCGCGGCTGTTGAATCCCACTTCCATCGCCTTGGCGAATCACATCGTCGACCTCGAAGCCGGGGCTTACGCCGGTGATTACTTCGCCTGGAATTTCAACAGCGGCATGGCGGCGATCGACGGTGTTCTCGCCCATGTGCTCGGTCGCGACGACGTATTAATCACGAGCCGCCACATCTATGGCGGTGCGCATCAGCTCATCCACGATTGGTACGCCAAGAGCTCGAACCTGGAAGTCGGCGTCGAAAGTTTCGACGGCTACGGCGTCGACGAATTCGTCGCCTGTTATGAGCGTGCCCGTTCTCGCTACGCCGAACGCTTCGCCGCCGGCCGCAAAGCTTATGTCTATCTCGAAAGCCCCTGCAATCCGCACGGCTACGTGCTCGATATCCCCGGCATTTGTCGCGCGGCGCACGAACGCGGGTTGCGAGTGTTGCTCGACGCGACCGTCGGCACGCCGTTCCTTTATCGGCCGTTGCAACGTACCGATCCGGTCGAGCGTCCCGACTTCGTCATCCACAGCTACACCAAGGATCTCTCAGGTACCGGCTCAGTGATCGCCGGGGTGGTGATCGGTCGCAACGAAGATATGTTCATTCCCAAGGGCGAAACGTCCGGCGGCGTCGCTTGGAACGAGACGTTGTTTTGGAACGTCTACTACGTGAAGGGCGCATTTCTCAACGCTGACGCCGCTTTCGAAGTGTTGCAAGGCTTGCATACGCTGGAGTTGCGGATGCTCGCCAAGTGCGTCAATACGGAGATTCTGGCGAGGTTTCTCGCGGCACATCCTTCGGTAAGTGTGCATTGCAACGCCGTCGCGGGAGACGTTAATTTTCGCCTCCGCGAAGAGCAGATGTTTCTCGGTCTCCCGGCGCCGCTGTTTACCATCGACATGGAAGGTGTCCCTCGCGACGCTTTTCAGCGCTTCTTTGACAACCTTTCGCCGACGTTCGGCCATATGATCAGCCTGGGGCAGACGAATACCATCGTGAGCTGCCCGGCGTCACCACCCACTCAGAATTGGGGCCCGCGCAACTGGCCGAGGCCGGCATCTCGCCGACGACGATCCGCTTCGCCGTGGGGCATGAAGATCCGTTGGATCTGATCGCTCATTTTGTCGATGCGGCCCGACTGGCCATTGATCCGGCGGTCCCCGGCTTTAGCGACCGCTTCCACGCAGAAGACGCGATTCAAAAACTCATCCGTGAATGCTACCTCTCGGCCCATGAACGATTTCTGGCGTGGCGGCTGAAGACCGCGCCCAATGTCTGAGCCGGGCGTCGAGCCGCAAGCCCGACATGTCCATGTTGTTTCTGAAATGCCTGCCGTCGCCCGTTTGACGCGCTCGGTTACAATTGCGAAGTCATGCAAGACCACCGCTTCCCGCAATCCATGCCGCAACCGACGGACGATGCTTACGGCGTCGAACCGTTCGTGCCCCATTGGTCACAGATGCGGAAGCCGGACGATTCCGACGGCACCGAAGGTTACACGGTCGGCGAAGAGGTCGAGCGAGCTCCCTTTCGCTTGGATGCGCGCTCTTGGCAACAGGTGGTTACACGGTCGGCCGACGATTCGGTGTATTCCGCCGCTGCGTTGGAAGACGTCGTGGCGCCGAACCGCGGTCTACGGCTAGTTCGCGAGCATCACGAGCAAATCGCGGCGCGGCAACGATTGGCCGATGAACGGATCGGTCGACTCGGCGACCCGCGACGTTTCACGCTCCGTCGGTTGCTCTTTGTGTTTACGTTGGCGTCCGTGGCGTTCGCCGTCGGTGCCCAAATGCATTGGGGCGTGTTCGCCGGGATTGTCGGCGTCTTCGCGCTGGCCACGGCGGCCGCGTCGCGCTGGATCGTCGGCGAGAGCGCCATGCGAAGCTCGTTTGGTGGACGCTCATGGCCGTCTATCTCTCGGCCTCGTTGTTTGCTTGGATGCAAATGCAGATGTCGGGCTTCTAGCGAAAGCGATTACGTCGCTGCGTGCTTCTCAAGCATCCGCGCCAGAAGTTCCATCGGCAGTCCGACGACGTTCGTTTCGCTTCCTTCGATGACGTGCAACCACGGGAAGCCGTCTTGATAGCCGAACGCGCCGGCTTTGCCTTCCCACAGGCCCGTGGTTAGGTAGTCGTCAATTTGCGCGTCGCTCAGTTCGTCCATGCGCAACGTCGTTCGATCGACCTCGACGGCCGGTTCTTCCTCGGGCACGCGCCAAATGCACAGCCCGCTATACACGCGATGCTCTCGGCCGGAAAGCAGCTTCAGCATCTCTCGGGCATGCTGCTCGTCACGTGGTTTGCCGAGCACTCGGCCGTGGCATTCGGCGACCGTGTCGCAAGCCACGATCAGCGCCGCTCCCGTGCGCGTCGAAACGTCGAGCGCCTTCTGATAGGCCAAGCGAGCCACGAGTTCGGGCGGCGTCTCGCCGCTGCAAACTCCGCATTCCGCCTCTTCCGACGGTACGTTCACCTCAAAATCGTAGCCGTATTCCGCAAGCAGCGATCGGCGGCGCGGCGATCCGGAAGCGAGGGTGATCTTTTTCGAGAACGGGGGCATGAAGCGGCTCGTGCGACGTCAATATTTTTGGGGCCTCTGCGAAGTATACTGAAGCGACCGTCACATATGCCACCGCCGGCTCGTTCGGCGATGTCCGAGGCGAGCGTCGAGCGACAAGGCCGACGTGTCCGTACCTTTCTCCGATGCCTGCAGGCGCTCATGAATCCCGTCGTCCTTTACGAAGACAACCATTTGCTGGTGCTGAACAAGCCGATCGGCATGGTTTCGCAGGGGGCGTTGCCGGGCGAACCGAGCGCCGTCGAATGGACGAAGGATTACCTGAAACGAAAGTACGACAAGCCGGGCAACGTTTTTGTCGGCGTGGTGAGCCGGCTCGATCGCGACGTTTCCGGCGTACTCGTTTTGGCTCGCACCTCGAAAGGGGCGGCGCGTCTCAGTGAGCAAATTCGGGAACGTACGGTGAAGAAAATCTACTGGGCCGTAGTGCCTGCCGACGCCGGATTGAAAGATTCGGAACGGCTCGAAGATTGGCTTGCCGAAGACAAGCAACTTGGCCGGATGGCCGTGGTCGATCGCAAGCAACTTCCGCCGGGCGCCGAAGCTCGTGCCGATTTCGCGAGCTTGGAGTACCGCTGTATCCGGCGTGCAGGGGGCCTGGCTCTGCTGGAGGTGGACCTTGAGACGGGCCGCAAACATCAGATCCGCGTGCAGCTTGCAGCTCGCGGCCATGCCGTTGTCGGAGATCGCAAATACGGCAGCCGAGAGCGATTCCCCGCGGGAATCGCTTTGCACGCCCGACAGATGACGTTTCGCCATCCGACGCGAGACGAAATGCTGACGCTGGAAGCTCCCTGCCCCGCCGCTTGGCGGGAACTCGGCTTCGACTCGGCGCGTCAAAGCTGACGTAAACTTCAGTAGCGGGCTTGCCGTCCCCACTGCATCCTTGGCGGGTTCGTTAAGCGACGGTATTGTGGAAGTTTATGAAGAAATCCACCCTCCAACATACGGCCGTCGCTTCCGGCCTGATCGGGCAAGACGAGCTCGACCAGGCGCTCGCGGAACTGCGCAGCCGAAATGGAGGGGGATGAGATCTCTGACGAGCATCTCGGCCGCCGCCTTGTTCAACTCGGCAAACTCAACCCTTGGCAGGTCGACCAGCTTCGCAACGGTCGGACCAAGTTCAACCTTGGCCCTTACCACGTGATCGATTCGATCGGTCAAGGCGGCATGGGGCAAGTGTTCAAAGCCGAGCACACGATCATGGGACGCATCGTCGCCGTGAAGGTGTTGCCGCGCAGCCGGTCGACGCCGGAAGCCATTGCGAACTTTCGCCGCGAGATTCGTACCCAGGCGCAGCTCGATCACGAAAACCTCGTGCGGGCCTATGACGCCGGCGAAGACGGCAACGTTCACTTTCTCGTGACCGAATATGTGCCCGGCACCGACTTGCGACGGTTGATTCGCGCCGGCGGTCCGCTCTCGATGCAGCAGGCCGCATCGATCATCAGCCAAGCGGCGCGCGGGCTCGAACATGCTCATAGCCGCGGCTTGATTCATCGCGACGTGAAGCCTGCGAATCTGCTTGTGAGTCCCGACGGCCGTGTGAAGGTGAGCGACCTCGGGCTGGCCGGCTACTTCAACGACCCGGAACAGGTCGACCAGTACGGCGGCAAAGTCGTCGGCACGGCCGACTATTTCAGCGCCGGAGTTGATCCTTCGGCCCGATCAGCTCGACAAACGCAGCGACATCTACTCGCTCGGCTGCACGCTCTACTATTCAGTGACGGGTAAGGTGCCGTTTCCCGGCGGTACGATGCGCGACAAGGCTCGCGCACATTGCCAACTCGCGCCGCTAGATCCTCGCCGGCTCATGCCCGATCTATCGGACGAGTTCGTGGAAGTCGTGGCCGACCTGATGGCGAAACGACCGGAAGAGCGCGTCGGTTCGGCGGCCGAGGTTATCGAACGGCTCGAACCTTGGGCGAGCGCGGCCGTGCCGACGGGGCTGGTCGCCGAGCCGTTGCTGCCTCCGTTGCCGCCGCCGACCGTTCGTATTCCGGCATCTCCGCTCGGTGACACGGAGCCGTATTTCCTGGTGCAGCCGCTCCAAGAGCATCTGCAAGACGCCAGCACGAGCCAGATGTCGCTCGGTACGCATCCTTCGGCGAGCTTCGACGAAACCTGGCCGACGATGTCGAGTCGTTCGAAGTCGAACGTCTTCCCGAGGCACGTGCATCACTCGCAAGACAACTCACGACTCTTGATGCTCGTGGGCGCGGTGATCGTCGTTGCTTTGCTTTCCGCCGTGGCCGTGAGCATGATCTACACGATGCTCAACGGCTAAGTCGCTATCCGCCGCTGCGTTGCCGCAATTCGGCCAGCGTCGCCGTATCGTCGAGCGTGCGGACAGTCGCGAGAACGTCGTCGTACAGACGCTCGATTAACTTCGCGGCCGCGGGATCGCCGCCGGTCGCGTTTCGCCTGCGAATTTCCAGCGACGTGATGCGCTCATTCGGCGATCCAAGCCGATCGATTTGGTCGAGTAACTTCGTCGCCGCCGGCTTATCCCCTTTTTCGATCATAATGGAGGCGGCGGCCATCAGCGCGCACCGCCGAACATAAAGATCGAGGAATTCCGTTTGCCAGTCGGTCAGCCAATCTTCGGCCCCGCGCAGCCGTGAATCACCGGCGACTTCGACCGTGACGTTCGGCTCCAAGCCGGGTAAGAGCGGAATTTGAGCAAGCGGTAAGTAGCGCGCGGCGACGACGAGCCGCAGCACGCGGCCATCGGCAGGTTCGATCCACAGCCGGCCGTCGGCATCGGTGCGGCCGAGCGATCGAGCTTGCTTCTCCGCGCCGATGGCGAACACCTCGCAATCGGCTGTCGGAGTTCCTTCGCTCTGCGACCTTACGGTCAGCAGCGTTCGTCCGACCGCGCGCCCGGAGGCGATCGCCCAAGCTTCGTAGCGTCCGCGCCGCCGTGAACTGAGCGGGTTCGCCAAACCGGAGCGAACTTCGGCGATCGCTACCGGCGGCAAACCCTCTTCACGTCGCACGTCGAGCAATTCGACCATGGTCCAAGGTACCGATTTCGGATCGGAATAGACCCCTTCGCGATTCTTGGCCCGCAAGATCGGTAGAAAAACGTCGCCGGCGCGGGCCAGCCGCGGCCAAGCGTCGTCGGACAATAACGCCGCGGCCTGCACGCTGAGGCGAATCTTGCCGTCGGCCGCCGGTTCGATGCGTGCCGTCAAGCGAAACGCCGAACAAACGGCGTCAAACGCCGCGTCGGCGAGTAGCTCGCGATGCGCCGCGTCGACTGACGTGACGGGCCCGAGCGATTCAAAGGCGGCGTCCCATTCGCGCGCCGGCGCGAAACGTCCGCCCGTCGTGACCAAGCAGGACAATCACGGTTTTGCCGGCCCTTGCGGAAGCGGAGGTTGCGTCGGCTTCCACTTTCGGCGCTTCGTGACGCATCAACGGCGCATGCGCCTTCGGCAATCCTGCGGCGTCGAGAAGTTCGACGTTCCAGGCGGCGCCGGCCATCGTGCGGAGAGAGCGAATGAGTTGTCGGGAAACGTCCGCGACGCACAACGCCGTAATCTGCGGCGAACCGTCGGAAGCTACGACGAGATTGACGTGATACGGCGCCCATGGTCCGACCACGTCTTCGGCTGCGGCCGTTGCGACAAGGCTCAGGGATGCCGCGGCCGCAACTGCGGCGATACGCAGCCTTTGCGGCAATCGTCGGATTGTCGAAGCGGCGGCGATCATGGAATGGGTATGTTCACTCCGGGGCCGACTCGCCATTGGTCGACGTACTGGTACAACGACATCGGCGCAGGCCTGCCCGACCGTCACTCGCCGGCGCTTCGCCGCGTACTCGTTCAATTGCCACAACGGCAGCACCAGCGATTGCTCATGCACCGTCCGTTGTAGTTCGAAGAGCGCGGTCCGGGCCGCAGCGAAGGTCGTCGCACCGGCCAACTGCCGGAGCGGAGCCAGCACCTCACGTCGGGCTTTCGGCACGAGGCCGGAGGGGCCAAATAAGCGATCGACCGCAACGAGCGGTTCCGGTGCAACGATGATGCTGTAGAACAAATCGACGCCTTGAAGATTCGGCCGCGGCTCGGCCACAGGTCGCAGTTCGACATTGATGCCGATTCGCGCCCAATGCCGGCGAATTTGTTCGCAGGCCTTGGCGGCGACGAGGGATTTAGGATAGGCGAGCACGAGCGGCGGCATGCCTGTCGTCACAAGTCCGCCGCCGCCGGCAAGTCGCGACAAGATATAAGCGGCCTGCAAATCGTACGGCCTCGCGGCCAACGAAGGATCGTCCGCATAGCCGAGCGGATCTTCCGGCGACCGGCCTCGGCTCAACACGCCGCGCGCCGGCTGCGAGCCGTCGACGGAGTCGGCGACTTTCAAATGATTTTTGAGAATTGCTTCCCGGTCGATCGCATAAATCGGCGCCCGGCGTGACTCGGCTCGCAACAGCAGCGGATGATCCGAGCACACGCACAGGGCGTGCACGGAAAGCGGCGCGTAGCGAACGAGTTCGATTTCACGCGCGGCTCGCAGCGATGCGACATGCCATGGCGCGACGCGGTCGAGCATGTCGACTTCGCCGGCCTTCAGCGCTGCGACGGCGGCGTCTTCGTCTAAGTAGCTACGCTCGATGATTTCGACCGGTCGGCCTGCAACGGCTTGTTCTTTGTCGATCAGAACGAACTGCCGCGCACCATAGTCTTCCGTCAGCGGCGTAGGTCGATAGGCGCCGACGCTTTGAAAGCCGCCGGCCGCCGCAGCGTCGTTGAGCACTTCGGCGACGAGTGCTTCGGGGCGCGGATGGAGCTTGCCAAGTTCGATGGTGATGCAATCGGGCGCAGCGATGTTGATGTCGCGCCTTCCGGTCGGCCCACGTGCGATGATAGCGGAGGGATTGTGGATCGGCGGCGGCCAAAAGTGCCGCCGCGATCGGATAGGCCGCACCGGCCGGAGTCTTGAGTTCGGCGAAGGCCGCATCGTTCGGATCGGCCGACCACCGAGCCCAGCCGTCGCGATATTCGTAGCCCGCTCCGCCGACGACGGCGGCAAGCTGCAATGCCGGAGGATTCAGAAGTTCAGCCTTGCGGCGCTCGGCCCAAGCGTCACCGAGGTAGGAAAGTGCGGAGTCGGCGTCATTATGCGAACCGTCTGCATCCGTGACGCCGACGATCACGCGCGGCCGAGCCGAAACCGCCTTCGCTAGGAGTTGCTGGGCGTCGCGATTCTGAGGGGCTAGGGCGAGTGCGGCGTTGAGCAGATCTTGCGCCGCCGGAGCGTCGCCGGCTTTCAGCTTTTCCTCGCGCGACGAACCTGATCCCTGACCGCCGTTTGCATGCGGCCGTTCAGTTTGGCCGTCGTCGAATGGTCCGGCAGCAGCGACGCCAAGAGGTCCACGGATCGGCAGCGGCCGTTAATTGTCCGAGCGTCAGACGCTCGTCGACCACTCCTTCGACGGCGGCCGGCAGCACTTCCGCGAGTTGCGGATTGAGCGACTTGAGTTCATTCAGCCGTAGCGCCAGGCGCCAACGCATTCTCATACCGCCGTGCCGATAGAGTTTGCTTGGCTTCCAGCAGGACGCACCGCTGTTCGGCCTCGAGCAGCCCGATCAGCCCGGGATAACGTGACTTGAGGAACGTGAAGACGGCGAAGGCGTCGTCAAATCGTCCGGCTTCGGCCAGCGACTTGGCTTCGGCCAGCACCATATTCTCGTAAAGCCGAACTTCAACGATGTCTTTCCAAAGCACTTCGTATTCGGTTTCGGGCGAGGCCGTGAGTCGTAGTCGCAACGAGCTTTCCGGCTTCGGGGCGATGGGCAGCTTGCGATTGGGAAACGGCAGCGGGAGTACCCGTTCTTCTCGCGGCGGCTTTTCACGAAGGACGACGACGTCGTACGGCGCTTGATTCATCACCAGCGTCGCGGCGGCTTGTTCTTCGGATGTTGCGAACGGATTCTCGCCTGATTGCGCGGCGGCGGTTGCGGCTCGTTCCGCGGGCGTAGCGAAAGGGTTGTCGGAGTCGGCTGACGCTTGGGCGTGCGCAATCGCCGCGAAGTTGAGAGTCGCAACGAACAAGAACGTTTGCCGTGCAGCGCAAGCGTCGAGCACGTCATGCCGCAGAAGTCGTATTATCCGTGCGAAACATGACATGATTACGGTTGCGGAAGTCGGATGAGTTCGCCCGAAAGCGTCGCGATGATGAGTTGATCGCCGTCGATCACCGGCGGCTGGGTAACTGCCAGACCCGTCTCGATGCGGGCCGATTCACGGCCGTCGGCCGCGCCGAGGCGTAACACCGTCCCCTGTGTGTCGACGACGAATACTTTGTCCCCGGCGACGACCGGCGGCAGCGCGTCGGCAGGCAGCTTCGTACGCCAGAGAAGCTTCGCGTGTTCGTCGAGCGCAAACATTCCAACTCTACGCCGACGGTGTGTGCCGCAAAAACGAGTGAGTCGGCGGCGACGGGACCATCCCAAGCAGCCGGCCCTTCCAAGTTCCACGTAGGTCCTGCAGCGAGCTCCGGTAGCTGAAATGCGCGCAGCACATGTTCGGAGTCGACCAGATAAATGCACGTTTCGAGCGCAGCCAAATTACCGACGACGGCGTGACCGAGCGGAGCTTGGGCTTTTTGAGCCAGCGCGGGCTTCGGTTCACGCTCCAGCTCCAAACGATAGAGGTGCGTGTGTCGATCAGAAATTACTAGGCTTGTGCCCGTCGTTTCCGGGCGAGTCCAGGGAACTTCGCTTCCTGCGATCGTAGGCGGCAAAAACGGATAAGCACCTGCAGAACCGAACGGCAATTGTTCCCAGGTGACCTCGCCTCGACCGAGCGGAACGATGACGCCGCGTTGAAATGCACAGGGAGGGGCGACCGGGACATTGGCGTCAAACGCCACAGAGCCGCCGTCGCGGCCGTCGTTGGTTACGGCGAGCAAGCGATATGTCTTCGCCGCAGGAGTGGCCGAAGACGTGGACGAGTTCTTCGCAGCGGACTTGGTTTCCACAAGGATTTGGCAAGCGTCAGGGGAAACGATGAGCGGTCGTCCGACTAAGCGATGAATATCGGCATATTGTACGACCGACGATGAGCCGGCCGTCGCAGCGCTCGGGGCGTTCTGTTCGGCGGGGATGCGAAATTGAAACAGCGTTGCGCCGTCGGACGCGAAGGCCAAGAAATCTTCTCCGACACGTGCAGGCGGTGCAGCGAGCGGAAGGCCGAGTCGACGTCGCCACCGTTCTTGACCGTCGGCCTTGTCGACGGTCGCGATAGAAATTCCGGGGCGATCGGCATCGGCGAAAACATACGCGACCTGTTCTTCGCCAAGAGTCGGCGAGCCTTGCGCGATCGTACCCGGCAAATAGGTCTTCACCGACGACAACTTGCCGAGGGTCGGTTGAAGCTCCAGCCGTTCGAGCTGCGCTCCGGCCAACCAAAGTTGCATGCCTTGAGCGGCCAGATAGCGCAGTTGCTTACCTCCGGCAGAGCGATACTCGGCGAGTGGGCGAATCGCCGCGGCTTCCCCCTCCGCGGCAGCCGCGGAAAAATCGAAAGCACGCAGCACTCCGGCGACGTCGGCCGTAACGACGTATCTCTGTAAGGACACCGGCGGCAGCGGCACATAACTGGCGAAGTCGTAACTGCCGATGGGATGTGGTTTCGTCCCGTCTCGCTCGGTCTCGCAAACAATCATGCGGCCGGCGTCGCCGCGCCGTTCGAACAGCAGCAGCTTCGTGCCGATCCGCACCGGCGAGGTTGTCCAAACGCCCGACGTTCCGACGGCGGTGCTTTCCAGCGGCTTTAAGCCGTCTCGCAAGAGCACGTAGAGCACGCCGTCGTCGGCCGTTTGATAGATGACGCCGTTGCGAGCATCGACGGCCGCCGCTTGTTGAAGCGGTTGGGGGAACTGGGCGAAGCCGTCGGCCGTGCCGGTTGCAAGATCGAAGGCGTAAAGACGACCGGAGACCAGCGTGAGATAGAGCCGCCCTTCCACGAGCGAAGCCCAAGAACGTTCGTGGGCGTCAGTCTTCGATCTCGGAATCGGCAGGCGGCGTTTGATAGCGCCGGTGCGAGATTCGACGACGAGAAACTCGCGATGGATGGAGTCGTGCAAAAGCGTGTCGGCGTCGGCCGTCGCGAAGATGCGCTGGGGAGGCAAGAGTTCGTCGAAACCGACCGTCCGTCGCCAGAGCAGCTTTCCGTCGGCCGCGTCGAACGCAAAGGCGACGCCGCCGGTAGACGCATAAACAATTGAAGCACGCAGCGCCTCAATCGGCGTCACCGTGTCGCCGACGATCAACGGGATGTATTGCTCGTTCCGATCAGGCTCGGCTGCCAAAGGTTTGACCGGTTCGGCGACGAACTTCACCGCGCCGGCGGCTGCTTTCGCCGCTTCGGCCAATGCGCCGCGCAGTGCGGGAACGGAAGCTCCCGTGGCATCGGCCGCGGCGAAGTCTGCGTAGGCCTTGAAAGCCGCGACGATTTCCTTCTTTGCGACTGCCGCTTCGATGGCTGCCGCCGTTTCGGCGGCACGGCGATCGCGATCGAACCGATGTCGGGCTCGGGCCAATAACGTTTCCGTCGCCGCGTTCTTGGATTTCAAAACATCGGAATCCGGCAGAAACTTGGTCACCATGGCTTGCGCCGTCGAGGCTTCTTCCAGCAGCCCGGCATCGTTCTTCGCCAGCGCTTCGCGAGCCAAGTTCTGCGCAATCTCCGGCAGCAGTACGCCGAGGTCGGCATGCGCCGTGCCGAATTCTTCGTTGCTTGCGATAGTGTCGAGGATTTCGGAGGTCTTACGTCGAGCCTGCGGCCAATCGCGCGTGCCTTCCACTGCGAGGCGAATTTGCGACAGCCCGCGATGCACGACGGCCCGCGGCGCCGAAACATGCCGCGGATAGTTGGTGAGAAACTGATCGAAGAGCTCCACGGCACGGGAGTACGAGCCTTCGTTGTAGGCGGCTTCCGCCGCAGTGAAGGCGTCGTCCCCCGAATCTGCGCATGATCCGCCAAAGCAGAAATGCGCCGCCTAGGACGAGCACCAGCAACAGGCCGCCGCCGACTAGCATGAGCGGGCTATCCCACCCGCCGCGTTTGGGACGACGCTTGGATTTTCCATCGAGCGGCGACGAAGCGAGCGAGGCCGCGCCGCTCTCGCCGAAGACGTCGTCGAGAATGTTGCCGTACGCGCCGACTTGCGACGCGGCGGCCGGTTTACCTTGCGGCGTCAGCAGCGAATCCGATTGCCGCGGCGCAGACTTCGGTGCAGCGGACTTCGCCGCCGGCGCAACTGGCGGTGTGGAAGTCTTCGGTTTCGCAGTGAGTGGAGGTAGTTGTGCTTCGGTCGCTGCAGGCTTGTTCTCCGTCGGCACCGGGGCGGGTGCGCTGAACTTCGGGCTGCCTCGCGGCGGCAGATTCAAGAGATCGGCGTCGAGGTCGTCGGCCAACTCCAGGTCTTTCGTGTCGTCCTCATGCAGCAGGAGTTCCGGAGGCTCTGGCTCGTCGTCGGCGAGTTGCAGTTCCTCGGTCGGGCCGAAGATTTGATCCAGCAACGCGTAAACCGATTGTCCGGCCGGCGCCTGCTGGATTTTCAGCGCCTGTTCCGCCGTAATCCGCCCGCGGTTCACGAGCCACTTCAGCATCACGCGCAAGCCGAATTCCGCCGGTGCGGCATCGTAGAGCTGCTGCAGCCGGGCGATTTCCGGCGGCGGAATCAGGCTGCGCGTGTCCAGAGCTTGAATCAACTGCGGTACGGTCAGCATTGCGGCTACGGTTCCTCTTCAGTCACAAGGCTGATTTCTTCCATGCCGGCCGCTCCGCCGGCGTCGAGGGCCGTGACGACCGCTTCATGGTGAGCATCGGGCGATGCGGAGACGACCAACCGCGGCAACCCTCGTCCCGTGCCGGAGTGACCCGCCGCTCGAAGCTTGCGAAGTTTCGCGATGAGGTCCTGTCGGCTCACGGCCATAGCGTCGTCGACCCACAAAGAGTCGTCCGCCTCGACACGAATGGTCACCGCGTCGTCGACCGCTGATGATTGTACGGCTGAAGCCTGCTGTTGCTCGGGTACCGGCGCCGGAAGCGATTTCTGCAGCGACATGGCCGCGGTGACCATGAAGAAAATCAGCAACTGGAACACGACGTCGATCATCGGCGTCATGTCGATTTCATCGTCTTCCGTCGGCTTGAATCGCGGGACTTGAAACGTCGGCGGCTCGTCGACGAAAACCGGCTCGGGTTCCGGCGTTTGCGACGCTTGGGGTATTTCGATCGCCGTGCCGCAGCCGCCGCATTTGGCGTGCTTGCCCGCCGCAGCCAATTCGGCCTTAAGGCTGCGTCCGCAGGTTGGGCAAGAGAAACGGATCATAAATAGATGCGGTTAGCGCGGATCGGAGACGGCGAGATTGACTTTCATGCCTTCGATGCCGGCGGCACGCATAACGCGCGCGACATCGCGATGCAGCACGCGCCGATCGGCTTTGATGATGACCTCCGTCTTCCCCGCCGCTTTCGCCGCGACGACGGCGGCGCGGATTTGGGTCTCTTGCGACTCTTGCGAACCCGCGAGGGGCGAGGCCGCCCCCCCTTCGCCGATCACGATACGCACTCCGCCGGATCCGGAGCCTGCGGCGACGGTGATAATGGCGGCCTTATGACGGCTGACGCTAATGCCGTGTTGAGCGCTTGGTAAATCGAGTGCGGCTTGCACCTCGGGAACGGCGGCGACAAGGAAGAAGATCAAAAGCAGGAACGTTACGTCGATCATCGGCGTGATGTCGAGGTTGTTGTCAGTCGACATCGGCCGCCGTGCGAGCAGCGGGCCGTCGTCGAGACGCTCACGGAACATGCTAGGTTTGTCGGCCATGAGGGATGCCTCGTTTTAACGCCGTGGCGAGCCGCCGGATTGCGGACCTACCGAATCGAGAATTCGCGACAAGCCGACATTCACGACGTCTTCCAACTTGCGGATGCGGATGTTGATCGAGGCCACGGCTAGCGACAACGGAATGGCGATCGCCAGGCCGATGGCCGTGGTGATCAAGGCCAAGCTGATGTCTTCGGCCAGCCCGGCCGCTTCCACTTTGTCGCCGCTGCCGAGCTTGCCGAAGGCCGACATCATGCCGAGTACCGTGCCGAACAGGCCGAGCATCGGCGCGGTCTTAATCACCGTGTTGATCCAACTCTGGCGATACTCCAGGTCGGCTGAGACGTCGCGCTGATAGCGGTCGGCCAGCATGTGCCTCAGCTTGCCGGGATCAATGTCTTTGTGCTCGAGCGCGGTTCCGGCGAGTTGCGGCACGACTCGTTCGTCTCCTTCGCAAAACTGTGCGGCCGTAACGTAATCGTTGGCCGCGAGATACGTTTCCAAGCCGGTCATAAACTCGCTCTGCTCGGCTTCATTGCGAAATCGCAACTGATTGATTCGCCGCCAGACGACGACGACGCAATACAAACCCCAGAGTGCGACGGCGGCGAGAAACAAATAACAAAGATCGCCGGCAAACTGACTGACGGCGCTAAGGTTGCTTAAATCCATAGATGCTTTGGGCAAGGTGCGGCGGACAAGGCGGCAGTCGAACGGCTACAGCGGAATTTGCTCGGAAACGAAGAATTCAAAACCGGCTCCCGACAGGCGAATGCCGAATCGCGTGCGGCGGATCGTCAGCGGATTTCGGCCGGCGAACTTTTTTTCCAGATCGGCCAAAACGGATTCCAACTCGGGCGTGAGGAATTGCACAAGCTGTTTGCCCGCGGTTTGAACGCCGGCCTTTTCCAGCAGTTCGCGATCGGCGTCGCGTCGTGCGGAACCTTCCCGCCAGGACATGTAGAGCCGATTCTCTGCACCGCCGCGCGTATGATCGACCGTCGGTTGCGCGGCGGTGAAGTTGCGACATATTCGACGCGGCCTCCAGAATTGACCGCCGCGAGTTCAATTTTAAAGTAGTCGAGTTGTCGACGATATTCTTCCAGCGAGATGCCGGGCGTGAAGCCGATCTCCCAACGTTCGCCTCGCGATACGCCGCCGCTTCCCGGACCGTCGCCGAAGGCGCGTGAATCACCAAAGCCGAGGGCCGCGCCGCCGCCCGCTGTGGGCGGAAGCAGTGTTTGATCGAGTTGGGCCAAGTCGACTGAGTGTGAACGCACGATCTCGTCGACTTGCGTGAGCGACTCCTTCAACCCCGGCAGCGGCAAATCGGTTTCGCGTTCGATTTCTTCAAGCGTCGGTGCTTCGAGTTTCAGCCCGCCGCCGTCGGTGCTTTCCGGATCGCCCCCTTGCCCCGGATTGAACACCACGGGCACGGCACGCCCCGAAGCATCGGCCCAACGTCCTGCGAGCCAGATGAAGAGCAATACGCCGACCGAAAGCCCGAGCAGCATGACGAGCGAAACGAGCAACCCCGCCACGCGATCGTAGCGCGAAACGCCGCGAATACCGGCGACGGCGACGCGGCGGCGCGACGGGGAAACACTCGACATGCGGAAGCCGGAAGTGCGGTGTCCGAGGGATCGAATAAACTGTTGGAGTCAGTTTAAACCCCGGTGTTTCGGCCCGCCATGGCCGACGCGGCTTCTAACCAAGATTAAACGGCCGAGACGCAACCTCGGTCGCCGCGTATGCAGTCGGTTAGGCCGCCGCTTGCCGACGGGAATACGACGGCGCGACCGACGGAATTGCCGCATCTGTGCCATCGACCAAAGACCGAAATTCCGCCGCGACTAAGTCGGCCAGCACATCCGGCGAATGGTGGGCCAGCACGTATTCGATACCGGCACGCCCCATTTGCAGACGAAGTTCTTCGTTGGCGTCGAAGCGTTCGGCGGCGTCGGCCCAACGTTCGGGCGTAGCGGCCAGCACGCCGTTGGAGCCGCAATCGGAGATGCGGATATTGACGCCCACCGGCGACGCGATGAACGGCAGACCGTTGGCCAAGTATTGCAGCGGCTTCAATGTGGCCTTGGCCCGCGTCCAGCGGTCGTCCGTCAGCGGAACCAAGCCGACGTGGCAACGAGCAAATTGCTCGAGTTCGGCCTCACGATTCCAGGGGACGTTCGTCACGCGTAGATGCTCGAGCGTCAGCGGGCTATGGCCGACCACGACCAGCTCGATGTTCCGCTTGAGCTTTCCGATGGCTTCCAGGTGCGGACGAATGGATTCCAAGTATTTGAAAGTGGCTCGCGATCCGAGCCAGAGCAGCCGCAGCGGTTCGCCCGGTGCGCGATGCCGGACCGTGAGCGAATGCGCCGCCGGGTCGCCGCACAGACGCACCAAACGAGTGCGGGCGTTATGAGCGGCGGCGAGGTCGACAAGCCCGTCGGAAGCGGCGAGTACGGCGTCGCAGCCGCGGGCGGTGGCGCGAAACTTCAGCCAACGGCTGAGCGAAAAGTTTGCGAAGTTCGACGAGCTGTAGCCGACGGGGTCGTCGACGTCGAGCACCAGATGCTTGCCGGCGGTGCGCAGGCGCTGCAGTTCCCAAGGCCACGTCGTGTAGCGATGGAGCCAAACGATGTCGTAGCCGGTGTGTTCGCGAAGAAAGGCCTCCTTCTCTGCTCGGCCGTACGGCCAGCGGCGAGCGTCAACCTCGATGCCGTGCTGATCTCGTAGGTAAGGCACTAGCCGTTCGACGCGCAACGTCCAGGTCGGCGGCTGCGAGGGCTTCGTACGCGTGAGCGCAAGAACTCGAAGCGGACGGTGCGTTGCTGCCGGCAAGTTCGCGGAGGTGGTCGGCATAGCGGCGGGGCCTCCGAGGGCGTTAGGCGGCAAAGCCGGGCGGGAGGAACAGAGCGTTGGTGAACTCTTCGTCATCCATCGCGGCGACGAACGAGGCCAGTTGACCAATCGGCCGTGCTTCGTCGGTCGGTTGCAGGTTTTCGCACGGAACGAAGCGGTCGAAATGTCGGCCGGCTTCGGCTAGGAAACGGTGCACGCCTCCCTGGGCTCGAAGACCTTGCGGCCAAAGCTCGGCAAACAAGCACGCACCGGTGCGCCAAATGTCGGCCCCGCCTGCCATCACGCCGGCCTCGGCGCCTTGAGTGTCCGACCAGACGACGGCGACATTCTGCGGAGCGACGCCGTTTTCGGCGATGAGTTGATTCAGCGTTTTAACCGGCACGCGCACGGTGCGATGTGACGACGTGACCGATCCAAAACCTTGGCGGCTCGTCGAACTCCGAATTTCCGCGCCGCCGGAGTTGGTGAGCGAGAGCACCATTTCGACTTCGCCCGGCTCGCCGGCGACCGCCGCTTCGATGCACGTGATGCGCTCGCCGAAGCCGTTCTGCGCGGCGTTCTGCCGCAACAGCCGGGCGTTGTCGTCGATCGGCTCTACGGCCAACACGCGCGCCGCGGTGTCGCAGGCCAGCGGAACGCTCGTGGTACCGATGTTGGCGCCGACGTCGAGCACCCAATTGTCCGGTCCGATCGTACGGCCGTGCGCAGTCAACCAAGCCAGCAGGCTTTTGATTTCGTCGCCGTGATACGAGCCTTCGCTGTAGAGATACTTGGCCACGCCCGTATCCCAGACGAACACGGTCCAGAGCAGCCCGTCACGGCGAAAGGTCAATTGCTCGGCATCGCCGCGCAAGAGTTGCAATGCGAGTTTACGACGCTCGGCTAAGAGCTTTGCGTTGTCGCTCCGCAACAAAAGCGCGAGCGAGCGACGAAAGTATCGGCGAAAGCCTCGCCAAACTCCGGGAGCCGCAGCCGGTGTCGCAGTCGACATCGCAGATTCCTTCCAAGTGGTTTGCTCTCGCCGCAACGAAACGCCGGCGGGAGGCAGCAAGATCGATGGCTTTGTCTTGGGGCTAGGCCGGTAACTTCTGAAACACTTCCAGATGACGAATCGGCCCGATGTGTTGGAAGGTCTTGTTCGTGAGCATCCGCTCGGCGATGGCCTGCTCGACGCCGGGGCAATCGCCGGTCGTCGCGTCGTCGAACACCACGTACGCTCCCGGCAAAACATGCGGCACGAACAGGTCGATGTCGGCCAGCACCGGTTCGTAGTCGTGATCGCCGTCGATCCACAGCAGCGAAATCGGCCGATTCCATTTCTGCCCGGCTTCGGCGGAGCCGTTGCGCAGGACGGTCAGGCCCCGTTGCTCCAACTCAAGTTCGCGAACCGTCGCTTGGAACGTCTCCCAACTTCCGAACCCGTGCGGGTCGATGCTGACCAGCGGCAGCGGCTCGTTGCGCAGATTGGAACCTTCGGTGAGCCAGGAGGCGCTCTTCCCTTTCCAAGCTCCGATTTCGACGATGGCTCCCCCTTGCGGAGCGTGCAACGCCAACGAAAACAGCAGCGCGCACTCCTTCTTCGAGCTCATCCCCTCCAGACTTTCCAACTGGAAGCGACGTTCCGGAGAGAGCAGCGTATCGACTTCGCCGAGCGCTTCGCGCTCCAGGCGATATTGCGGCGCGAACCAGCGGCCGATGGAATCCGTCGTCCGAATCGGCAGCTTGACGAGATTCTGCAGCACGCGACCGACCCGGGTCTGCGGTTTGCTGCGCGGAACATACGTGTGAACCATGTGTCGCCTCCTTGCGACCGGCGGTGCGAGCCGTGCCGAATGCCGGCACGTTCGCAAGACCGGCCATTTCGTACCCCGCGGCCGGGTTGAGGGTCAAGGGCAACTCGCACTGCCGGCTAGGCGGCGCGCGACCGATCGTCGAAGCAGCGCGGGTGGCCGTCGCGGCGAACCAGCCAATATCGGGGCGGTTCGTAGTGATTTTCCGCGGTAAACGGCCCGCTGAACTGTTCGCCGACGAGATCCGCGCGGACGAAAAATGCGTTCACGCCCGACAGATCGCAACCGACGAGCCGGTAACCGAGCCGCGCCAAGCAACTCATAGGCCTTTAAGCTGGCGCCGAAATACGACGTGCCGTTCCACGAACGCTGCGGATCGTACTCCACTTTCCAATCGACGTTCGGCGGAATCTTCGCGTTGTACTCGACGGCCACGACCTTCGGTCGATACGCGGCGAGCGCTTCCCACACGTAATACGTGTTTCGATCGATGTCGAGCGACAGTAGCTCGAAGTCCACCGGCATGCCGAACTCTTGAAACAGCGGGCCGACGTTTTCCGCGTCGACGAATCGTTCGGCCAGTTTTAGTCGTTTCTCTTCTAAGGCCGGGCCGTATTGCTTGTGGGCCGTAGCGGCCATTTTCGGATGAGCGTCAACCCACAAACCGCTCCAGCCTTGCAGAAGCAGATAAGCCGAGTTGTTCTCTAAGCCGTTGCCGGCGCCAATTTCGACAAACCGGCCGCCGGTAACGCCGATACGGCGAAAAATCTCGGCGAGGATGCCGTCTTCGCCGTTCTGCGAAAACACCTGCCGTTCATATCTGGAAAGGTGACGCGGGTCGCTCCGTTGCGAACGTTGGGGTAAGGCATGGGCCGCGTATTCGTCGAGGCTGCGAGCCACGAGGGTTTGCAACAAGTCGCGAATGTCGTTGAGCTCCCGCATGTACGGGAGCTTTTTGTAGAAACGGCGCAGCAAACCCATGACGTTTTCCTTCCCTGGAACAACGTGCGGCGGCAGAGTAAGAAAACCGACCGGCCGCTCGAACGCCGAGAATCGTAAAACGGCGTCAAAAAACGGTCAACGCGAGCTTGCCGGCAAGACGGCCTCCAGGCCGGTGAAATCGTTGTTTTGGCGCATAAAAAGGTGGTCGATCGTGTGAACCTCGGCGATCGTTTTGCCGTCGGTTGGGAAACGTGGTAGCTTGCCCGCTCCCAAAAAATTGCCGCTTAACGACACCCCATCGACCTATGAACGAAGTCAACAGCCCGAAGTCGCCGCTGGACGGCACGCAGACGGTCCTCGAGGCGGAAACCGTTCTCGACACGTATTCCGTCGTCGCCGAGTGGATTCGCTTTGCCGACGCCAAAGCCGCGGTCACGCTCACGGTCAACGGCGTGTTGCTGGGTGTCTTGGTGCCGGCTCTGAAGGCCTATTTCGATGAGGAAGACGCCGTTCGCCCGTTTGTTTGGTGGAACGCGCTGGTGATCGGGTTGTTCGCCGTGTGGTTCATTCTCCTGTCGATTTCGGCCATCTATTCATTTCGTTGCATCCTGCCGTTTCGCGGCACCGGGCGGCAAGATGGCTCTCTCGCATACCACGCACTTCCATCCGGCCGCCGTGGCGCAGAAGTTTTCCTTGAACGATCTGGAAAAGTTCGTCGCGGAGTCGGAAGCCATGGGGATGATCGGATTGAAACGAGAAGTGCTTACGGCACTACTCATTGATTCGCATCTTTCGAACTCGAAATACTATTTCGTCGCCCGCTCGATTCAATTCTTGGCGGCGAGCGTCTTCTTTGCCGTGGCGTTTTTGTTGGCCACGCTGTTTTAGACGTCGGCAAAGTAGCGTCGACCGCGAAGTTCGCGATCGCGCAGGCCTCGCAAGTAGGCGTTGTACCGTAGGCGGATGGTTGCGGATCCTGCGCCGCGGAACCGATGCGCACAGTTCCTCGACGGCCGGCGGTCGCATCGGAAAACCGGTGATGAGACGGCGCGGACTGCCGGGGCTGCTCCGTACGGAGTAAATCAGGAGCGTGTTTTCGGCCTCAGGATCCGACGGCCGAACCGGATAGGTCACCAGATCCGTCACGAGCCGGAACGTTTGCGAAGTCTTGGGATGCGCGCCTTCTTCCACAATGCGCCTGACTGAAAGGCGGTCGAAGTCATAGTGCTTCAATTCGGGCGCGGCGTGCGGCACTTTCTTCGCCAACGATTGGCGGGCACGGCGACCACGTAGCGCGATGCTCGCAAAGCACCACGTCGCGTTGGCCAGCAACGTTCCGTGTCGAGGCTCGTCGCTCAGCAGCGAGCGGTCGATGCCGAAGCCCTCTTCGATGTAGCGTTGAACCCAACGATCGCGTTTTTGCGCCGTAGGGAGTATCGATGACGCTAAATAAGTAGCCGTAAGTATGCAGCAGACCGGCGTGAACGACTTCGCCGCGCATCGACTTCCCGGCAAGTTCGCCGACGACCTCGACGATCGCAGGATCGACGATCGTTTGGCCGGCATGTTCGTCGAAATTGACGCTTCTGCCCCAGAGCGAAAACATCGCAGCACGGTGCGCATCGCTCGTCATTTGGCGATAAACGTGCGGACAGCGTTTGCGGAGCACCGCCGCCGGCGATTCGTGACGTTGTGCCGCAGTGATCATCGCCGCGGCCGCGGCGGGCAGGTATTGGTCGCGATGCATGAACTAGCGAGCGAGTGGAGCCGGCGGTGGAAGATCGGCAAGGAATTGATTGAGGCGGCGATAGTATTCGTCCGGTTGGGGATCGTTGTGGTCGCCCCCTGCGATGCGGAAAAACTGTTTGCGACCCGTCGCCTTCGCATAGAGTTGTTCGCCTTGAGCAAACGGAATCACTCGATCGGCGTCGCCGTGGCTGTGCAGAAGCGGACCCGCGTACTTGGCCAAGGTGGCCGACGATTGGAGTTCTCCGGCCGGCACGAGCCACGCCAGGCGAGGAAAATGAAAGCCTGCGATCTCTTTCAACGAGGCGAAGGTGCTCTCGACGATCAGGCCGCGCGGCGGAACGTCGCCCGCCAATTGAATGGCCACCGCGCCGCCAAGAGAGCGCCCCATCAACACGATGTCGGACTCGCGAACGCCGGTACGTTGAGCAAGCCAGGCCCTGGCGGAACGGGCGTCGTCGAGAATGCCGGCCACGCAAGGAACACCTTCGCTACGGCCGTAGCCGCGATAGTCGAAGGATAAGACTGTGGGCGCAGCTCCGTTTGCAGGCGGGCGAGCAGAGCCGCATCGAACGTGAGGTTGCCGCCGTTGCCGTGCGTGTAAAGCACCACGGCTCGCGGAGATTCGCAGGGACAATACCAACCGTGAAGTTTCGTGCCGTCCGCGGCGGTGAAGTTTGCGTCTTCGTGGCGCGGCGAAGCGGCGTCCCAATCTCCGACGGGGAATTTCGTCGGATAGAACAAGAACTGATCGTACAACTTCGGCCGCGGCGGCGCAGGCTTGCGAGGATTGGAGGAGCTGATGGAAGAGAAGAGCGAACGGAATGATCCCGTGGAACTCGACGATTGTCCCGGTTCGGCGACTGCGACGAGCGGCGGGGCGGAAGTTGACGTTGAATCGGAAATGTTCGCCGCCGCCGTTTCAGCAGGCGTGACGTCGACGTCGGCGGCATTGATGCCGGAGTTTGACGCGGTCGGCGAACTGCAGCCCGACGCAATCAGGAGCCAGCCGGCAATCACAAGGTAGGCGCGCAGCATACAAAACTCCGTAGCGAGAATCTCAAGCTCGCGGCGAAGTATCGTAGGCCGGAAGCGGCAAATTCCCTACGTCAATCAGCGACGTTCCAGTCGTGCTAGCGAGACAACAGGGCCGCTTCGTCGAACTCAATACGGACGTCCCCTTGCATGGTCGTGAGCCAGAGATGGCCCGGCCGTTGTTCGAAAATGTATGGGTAAGCCAACGACTTTCCGTTGCCGGCGACGACGACCGGTTTCGACCAACTCTTGCCGTCGTCGTCCGAGAACGCCACCGAAAGCTCGCGACGGTGATTGCTGACGGGCACGTCCGACCATTCGTTGTCGCCGCCTTGCAACGGGTAGCTTGTTTGGCCCTCGGGGTACGGGCGGTTCCAAGCCATTGCCAGTCGGCCGGATGCCAAGCGTTTGACGATCGCCGGAGCGCTGGAGGCGAGAATCCCCGACGGTTGCAGAGTGCGGAAGAAACGGCCGCCGTCGACCGAATAGCCCGACCAGAATTCGCCCCAGTTGGTGCGAATGACGGTCCAGATGCGGCCGTCGCGAAGTTCGACGACGCACGACTCCGTGACGCCGCCGTGATGGCCTGCGCCGCCCAGGTCGACGAGGTTGCCGGCTTGCCAGGTTTTACCGTCGTCGTCGGAAACGTACGTGATGACGGTGTGCCGGCCGGGATTATTGAGCAGCTTCATCGAGGTCAGCACGAGCCGGTCTGACTTGGTTTGGATCAGGTCGCGCACGGCGCCGGTCCACTCTTTGTGGAGTTGCTGAACGTCGGTCCAAGTCTTGCCGCCGTCTGTGCTGCGCATGACCCAAGTCGGCAACTCCGCCCCGGGAGCATCGTGAATATTTTTATCCCACGTCCACTTCCGGCCGTTGAGATCCATGCACCCGAGCACGAGCGTACCGTCTTTGGTGAGCAACAAGGCCCGCTCGTTGCTGACTTTGAGATTCAGCTTAGCCGTTTGCTCGGCGGAGAAGATTTCACTGGCCGACCAAGTCTTGCCTTCGTCCGTGCTGCGAATGACCGTGTTCTGCTCGATGCCGAGAATCGCCCCGTCCGGCATGCGAACGAACGGACCCTGATAGGAATGCGGGAGTTGAGTAACGCGCGAGTCGTATGACAGACTTGCTGCAGGTTCGGCACCATGAACGTGGCTGAAGGTTACCAACAGACACAACGAGATGATTTGTAACTTCGCACACGATGGAGCAAATATTGAGCACACGGGCTCGAACATCCCCGCTAGAAGTCCGTGTTCGTTAGTTAAAAAAGTCGTACGCATCGCCATATCCTCGGAAATCCTTACTGAGCCAAAAGGCTTCGTTTTTCGAGATCAAAAGCTGATTCAGGAGCTCTGTGAATGACCTTGCAATGACTTTGCAATATCCCGGCTCACCGTATGTCTCATGGAAGCAATCGTAACACCAACCAAGGCGAGTCGGTGACAAATCGATCCCGATGAAGTTGCCGTCGCGGACATGTGCAAGCGAGTACCAAGAACGTTCTGGAGCGAGCTCTGTTGGTTCGCCACAAATTGCCGAACCAACTTGCACGAATTTTTGAGGAGGAAGGATGTGGCAGCGAGGATCATAGCCGTCGTCGCTAAACAATCGCGCCTCACTGAATTGCCCATAGAACTGGGCGAGGTCGGCCGGCAAGGCGAAGTCCACTGGGATTTGTGGTAGGGTTGTCGCAGACTCAAAACGGCAATCTTGACGAAACCGCAGTTCCGCGATGACTGCTTCGAAAGTCTTCATGCGGACTAATTGAGCGTAGGGAGCTGTTGGGTTCGATAAACGAGGAACAACTGCTATCCGAAGATCGGTAGCACGCGGCCGTTTTCGACGATCGGGACCGGGCGATCTTGCGGATCTTTGAGGCGGGTTTCCGGATCGATGCCCATCGCCGTGAGGATCGTGGCGGCGAGGTCTTCGGGCGTCGACGGGCCGTCGAGCGCGTACGCCGCGTCGGCGTCGCTTTCGCCGTAGAGTTGGCCGCCGCGGATGCCGCCGCCGGCGAGGACCGTGGAAAACAGAGTGCTCCAATGTTGCCGGCCCCAGCGGGCGTTCGGTTTCGGCGTGCGCCCCATTTCGCCCGTGCAGACGACGAGCGTTTCGTCCAAGAGCCCGCTTCGATCGAGATCGGAGAGCAAGGCGGCGAGGGCTTGGTCGAGACCGGGCAGAAGATACGACTTTACGTCGTCGCTATGCGTGTGAGAGTCCCAACTGTAGCCGTCGGGGGCGTCCCAACCGACGGTGACGTAGCGGACGCCGGCTTCGATCAGACGACGGGCGACCAAAACCGATTGGCCGAAGAGATGTCGGCCGTAGCGGTCGCGGTCGGCGGCCGATTCGCGGCGAAGATCGAGGGCGTCGCGCGTTCGGCCGTTGGTCACGAGACTCAAGGCCCGGCGGCGGAATTCGTCGAACCCGGCGAAGGCCGCGTCATCCGCGGCGGAGCGGGCCCGGTCGAATTGTTCCAGTAAGGAACGGCGGCCGTCGAGTCGATCGAGCGTCAGTTCCCCTTCCGCGGCTAGACCGTGGATGCGGAAATCGAGTTCTGCGTCGGAGCAGGTGCGGAAAAACGGATTGTCTTTCGGATCGCGCTTGCGAATGTCGGTCGTCAGCGGATCATACGCGCGGCCGAGCCAACCGCCGTATTGGCCTGGGCGTTCGAGTTTGGAACTGTACGACTGCAGATGCCCGAGCGGAGCCGGGAGCATCATGTAGCTCGGGACGTCGCGAGGCTTCGCATCTCTTTGCGCGAAATAATCGACGACGGAGCCGACCGACGGCCAATCTTTGTCGGTGCGGTTGAAGCCGGCGCCGATCGGAATGTGCCAGCGCTTGCCGGTTTGGATGTAGTGGCCGCCGCCGCTGTGGTCGTTGAACGAGTGCGACATGTTCCGCACGACGCAGAATTTGTCGGAAATTTTTGCGAGCTGCGGCAGGTGCTCGCAGATTCGCAGGCCGGGCGTGCGGGAAGCGATCGGCTGAAACGGGCCGCGGATGTCGCCGGCGGCGTCCGGCTTCATGTCGAACGTCTCAAGCTGGCTCGGCCCGCCGAACAGCAGCAAGAAAATAACGTTCTTGGCTTTGGCCGGCCGCGTGACGCCGACGGCTTCCGCCGCCAAGGTTTGCGCCAGAGAAAGTCCGAACAGGCCTGCGCCGCCGGCTTGCAGGACGCGGCGCCGTGAAAGGCCTGAGCAGTTTTGATCCCAACCGCCGAGAATGTTGAGCATGACGGACCTACCCGGGCCTTTGAAGCGGCGACATTGCATCGGATGCTTTGGATGCGATGGTATTCCGTTTCCGCCCGCGAGTAAACCAAGAACGGCGGAACGGCGGCGCGGGCAGAAGACTAGGTCGGATATTTGAGTGTGGTGCTGAACGACGCCGTCGGAAAACCAACGAGCGTTTGGTGAGCACGTCGCAGGCTCGGACCTGACAACGTTCGGCAGATGCGAGAGATGGTTCAGCACCGCGAGCGGCGCAACAAAAAAGCCCCGCGAGGATTTCTCCTCGCGGGGCTTCATGTATTAAATCCGGCAACACCTACTCTCGCGCTTGTAGCACTACCATCGGCTTGGAAAGCTTAACTACCGTGTTCGGAATGGGAACGGGTGTGGCCTTTCCAATATGGTCACCGGAAAGAAACCGACGACGGATGTTTCGCCGCCGTCGGCTTGTTTTGGTCTATGACCGTCTCAGTAAAGAGACAATTGGTTGCAGTAATTTGTGACCCGGCTCTTAGATTGATCAGCACCTTTGCCAACACGAGAGTGTTCGCGAAGGTCACAGAATCAAGAGCGTTGAATAAATGTGGCCAAGCATTCGTCCGTTAGTACCGGTTAGCTGAGTGAGTTAACCCCACGTATACGTCCGGCCTATCAACCTGGTAGTCTCCCAGGGGACTCTCGCACTTAAAGTGCAACGAAACCTAATCTTGGAGCGGGCTTCACGCTTATATGCTTTCAGCGTTTATCCTTTCCATACTTAGCTATCCAGCCGTGCCGCTAGCGCGACAACTGGGACACCAGAGGTATGTCCATCCAAATCCTCTCGTACTAAAGATGAATCTCCTCAAGTTTCGTACGCCCACACCAGATAGGGACCGACCTGTCTCACGACGGTCTGAACCCAGCTCACGTACCACTTTCATCGGCGAACAGCCGAACCCTTGGGAGCTTCTTCACCCCCAGGATGTGATGAGCCGACATCGAGGTGCCAAACCGCTCCGCCGCTATGGACGCTCGGGAGCGATAAGCCTGTTATCCCCAGAGTACCTTTTGTCTGATGAGCGATGACCCTTCCATACGGGATCACCGGATCACTTTGCCCTACTTTCGTATCTGCTCGACCCATCGGTCTCGCAGTTAAGCACCCTTCTACCAATGCGCTCGCTGCCTGATTGCCAACCAGGCTGAGGGTACCTTTGGACTCCTCCGTTACTCTTTTGGAGGAGACCGCCCCAGTCAAACTGCCCAACTGACACTGTTCCCTGCCCGGTTTCACGGGGACAAGGTTAGAACTAAAACATACCCAGGGTGGTATTTCAACGACGGCTCCCTGAACACTAGCGTGCCCAGATCATAGCCTCCCACCTATCCTACACAAAGTGTGTCTCAGCCCAATATCAGCCTACAGTAAAGGTTCACGGGGTCTTTCCGTCTCAGTGCGGGTACGAGGCATCTTCACCTCGGCTACAATTTCACCGGGTCGCTGGTTGAGACAGTGTTCCAGTCATTACGCTATTCATGCAGGTCGGAACTTACCCGACAAGGAACTTCGCTACCTTAGGACCGTCATAGTTACGGCCGCCGTTTATCGGGGCTTCGGTCGAAAGCTTTGCCTTGCGGCGAACCTCCTTCCTTAACCTACCGACACCGGGCAAGCGTCAGACTCTATACATCCTCTTGCGAGTTGGCAGAGTCCTGTGTTTTTGATAAACAGTTGCTGGAACCGATTTACTGTGGCCCCCAAAGGCTATAAACCAACGGAGGCACCCCTTATCCCGAAGTTACGGGGTCAATATGCAGAGTTCCTTAACCAGCGTTCTCCCGAGCGCCTTAGACTACTCGTCTCACCTACCTGTGTCAGTTTTAGTACGGTCAATCCACTTCAACGTTTAGAGGCTTTTCTTGGACGTGTCGCGAAGAACTTCTCGAACATAAATGCGATCGAGTTTCGGCGCCGACTTGTGAGGGCGGATTTGCCTATCCCTCATCGACCCCGACCCTGCGGACGTTTCTAGTCGTACCGCTTCTCTTTGACACGCCGTCCCCCCATCACTCCATGGAATGGCGCAGGAATGTTGACCTGCTGTCCATCGTCTACGCCTTTCGGCCTCGACTAAGGTACCGGCTAACCCTGGGCGGATTTCCCTTCCCCAGGAAACCTTAGGTTTTCGGCGAGCAGGATTCTCACCTGCTTTATCGTTACTCATTCCGACATAATCACCTGAACAGGCCGCGACCACTCCTTACGGTATGGCTTGTATCTCCTGTTCAGCGCTCTCCTACCGCTTGTCTTGCGACAAGCCCATGGCTTCGGTGTAAAACTTAACTCCCGTTCATTATCGGCGCAGAATTGCTCGTCCAGTAAGCTGTTACGCACTTTTTAAATGGTGGCTGCTTCTAAGCCAACATCCTGGATGTCTCAGCAACTCAACTTCCTTTGTGACTAAGTTTTACTTCGGGACCTTAGCCGATGATCTGGGTTGTTTCCCTCTCGACTACGAAGCTTATCCCTCGCAGTCTCATTCCCGGAGTACGTTTATCGGTATTCGGAGTTTGGTTGGACAGAGCAACGGGTTAGGTCCTCAAGTCCATTCAGTCTCTCTACCCCCGATAAATAATTGATCCAAGACTACCCCTAAAGGTATTTCGGAGAGAACGAGCTATCTCTGCGTTTGATTAGACTTTCACTCCTCCCCACGAGTCATCCCACCGGTTTTCAACCCAGACGGGTTCGGTCCTCCACTCGGTATAACCCGAGATTCAACCTGCTCATGGGTAGTTCACGCAGTTTCGCGTCTACCACCAGTGACCAATTACGCGCTATTCACACTTGGTTTCCCTTGGGCTTCGACCTTGAAGGTCTTAACCAAGCCACTGACGGTAACTCGCCGGATCATTATGCAAAAGGCACGCCGTTAGACCTTCCCTTGCGGGCATAGTCCTTCGACAGCTTGTAGGCGTATGGTTTCAGGTTCAGTACCTCCCCTAGCCGGGGTTCTTCTCATCTTTCGCTCGCGCTACTTGTTCACTATCGGTCGATAAGGAGTATTTAGCCTTACGGAATGGTCTCCGTAGATTCAGTCGAGATTCCACGTGGCTCGACCTACTCAGGTACCCTTCGAGAGGCAATGCAATGTCGCTTACGGGACTGTCACCCGCTATGGTTCAACTTCCCAGAAGATTCAGCTACTGCACTGCTTGGTAACTCTCATGTGAAGGGCCCTACAACCCCGCAAAGGAAAACCTTCGCGGTTTGGGCTGTTTCCCGTTCGCTCGCCACTACTGAGGAAATCGATTTTTCTTTCTTTTCCTGCGGCTACTGAGATGTTTCAGTTGTCCGCGTTCGCCACGAGTACCTATGGATTCAGTACTCGCACCTCGGAGATCTTGGGATCAACACCTGTTTAACGACTTCCCCAAGCTTATCGCAGTTTACCACGTCCTTTAGAGCCTCTTATCGCCTAGACATCCCCCATACGCCCTTAGTAGCTTGACCACATTAATCCAACGTTCTTAGCCGTCCGATTTCTCGGGCAGCCGAAAGCTGAAATTCCGAGTCGCCACTTATAAGTCGAACTACTGAGTTCGACCGTAACGATCTTGATCTTTCTGACTTAAACAATCACTTCGTCGTGGCTTGGTGTTTCCACCGCGCTACGCCGCTGTGATTGCAGTATCTAAGTGCCGTGAGAACTGACCCATCGACTTCATCGCGGCTTAATGCGATGAGGCCGTGGAATCAATTTTCAGATGCCACAAATTACCACAAACCAAATTGTCAAAGACCAAACGAAATCAGCACCCGACAAAGCGGGTGCTGACTAAGCTGCCGGTAGGCAGAGGCCGAGTTCTGCTGCAGCCCTTGCTGAAACTCAATCAGCAATGAGCCGCGAGAACGCGATCTCTGACCACCCACTTACAACTTATGCCAACACGAACTTTGCTTCAGAATCTCAGCGTCTTGTGGGCAGCCAACTCGTTGTCGAGTTTTACGGCCACCGATCGACCTGTCTGACGTGCGAAGCGACCAACTTATCGGCTGGCGAACCGCACGTCAAGTAATAATTCCAAAGATCGTTTGTTTCGTCAAGCACCTCGAGAAACTTTTTTTCAAACTCGCCGCAAAGGGCCGTTTGGCAAAGGTTTCCGTCATGCCTTGCGGTTGCACGTGGCGACCGCAGACGCAACTAGATCGGCAGGAGTCTCGCAAAACTGTAGCTGTTCGTCAACCGGCCGCTCACGAATTTTCTGAAACATCGCGATTTACAGCATTCTGCGCTGGTTGTCGCCATCATCGTCGGTGCGAGCGGTTCCTCGTGACGACAGGTTTCGGGGTCGCGCAGAGTCGGATTCGAGCGGTTCGTCAAAGAGTTTAGCTCGCGGAATTCGGCCGCGTATGTCGGCGAAGCAAATGCGTAGTCGACCGTCTTTCGATGGGCGGTCGTATCGAATCGCCGCGGGCAAAGCACTTCGAGTAGGGCCAGCGGGCTGATCGCGGCGACAACCAGAGCGATACCGACGAGCTTTCGCACGATCGGCGGCAGGTCTGCGACGTGCGGCGCAATGCAGAAAACCGCCGTTCCAGTCGCGGCCCACATTAGGGCGCCTCGTCCCCATCGCTGCCAAAGAAACTTCGGCTTGCAGCTGCGGCAAATCGGCGCCTCGATCGTCGACCATCCGCAAGCCCAGAGTATCGGCACAAGCACCACCGCCAGCGGGCTTTGTCCGTTGTGATGCAGCCGAATTCGATCGTTCGCCGCCTGCTCGCAGCAAACGCATTTCGCGGGAAATCGTGGGACTTGCTGCTTGGGCAGCGTGATTTCGACGGCCGTGGCCATGACGCGGATCCTTCGGTGGGGAGTCGTTGGTTTACGGACTCCGATATTCGGGCTGATGCCACGCCAAGCGCACAGCCGCAACGTTTGTTACACGGTTGTCATGGAAGTTGCTCGCCCTGCTCTGACCACCGAGCCACTGTGTTCCACGGGCTGCAGCGATTTGCTTGCATCGCGCCGGTTGCACCCCCACAATGGCCGCGGCTTCAATCCTTAGCTAAACGGTCTGGATGCCTTCAGGCTGCATTTTTGCCCCGTTTGGCGCGGGTTTTGGCGTCTCAATGTCCAAGGCCGATTAACCTAAGAAAGTCCCCGCCGCGCATGCTGGCTAAGCTCAACACCTTTACGCTGGTCGGCATCGACGCCGTGCCGGTCGAAGTCGAGGTCGACGTCTCTGCCGGGGCTTTGCCGAAAACAACGCTCGTCGGTCTGCCCGAAGCCGCGGTTCGCGAAAGCGTACATCGCATCGAGCGGGCGTTAGTTAACAGCGGTTATCAAAAGCCCGAAGACCGCATCGTTATTAACTTAGCGCCGGCCGACATTCCTAAACACGCGGCCTCGTTCGACCTTCCGATTGCCCTCGGCCTGCTCGCCGCCTCCGGCCAAATCCCGGGCGATGCACTCGCCGAGTTCGCCGTCGTCGGCGAGCTTGCCATGGACGGCGCCGCGCGACCCGTGAAAGGTGCGCTCAGCATGGCCATCGCCGCCGCCGAGCAAAATCGCCTCCGCGGCCCCGCCGGCAAAAACGGCCACGCGCCGCTCCGCGGCCTCCTCGCACCTGTCGACGTCGCCCAAGAAGCGGCCGTCGTCGCCGAGGTCGATGTCTTCCCCGTCGCAAGTCTCACGCAAGCCGCGGCCTTTCTTTCCGGCCAAATTGCGATCGATCCCACTCCCACGAACCTCGACCGCTGGTTCGAAGCCTACGGCTCTTACGACGTCGACTACGCCGACGTCCGCGGCCAAGAGTCCGCCAAACGGGCCATGATGATCGCCGCCGCCGGCAGCCATAACCTGTTGATGGTCGGCCCGCCCGGCTCCGGCAAAACCATGCTCGCCAAGCGCCTGCCGACGGTCCTTCCCGAGCTCACGCCGGGCGAGTCGATCGAAACCAGCCGCATCTATAGCTCGATGGGCCTTCTGCCGGCCGGTCGCCCCATTCTCGCGGTGCGCCCCTTTCGCAATCCGCACCATACCATCAGCGACGCCGGTCTCGTCGGCGGCGGCAGCACGCCGGCCCCGGGCGAAATATCGTTAAGTAATCACGGGGTTTTGTTTCTCGACGAACTCCCGGAGTTTAATCGCCGCACGCTCGAAGTGCTTCGCCAGCCGCTGGAAGACGGCACCGTCACGATCTCGCGGGCTCTCAGCAGCACCACGTTCCCCGCCCACTTCATGCTCATCGCGGCGCTCAACCCGTGCCCGTGCGGTTACCGCAACGACCCTCGCCGCCGCTGCAATTGCACCGTACCGCAAATCGAACGGTACATGTCGAAAATCTCCGGCCCCCTGCTCGACCGCATCGACATCCAGATCGAAGTCCCGGCCGTCGCCTACAAAGAACTTTCCGCGGCGACCGGCGGGCTCACCAGCGCGGAAATGCGCGCCGCCGTGATCGACGCCCGCACCGCGCAAGCCCGTGCGCTTGGCGAACGATCCGGCCGGCCGCGCCCGCTACAACGGCCAACTCAGCAACCGCCAAATTCGCCAACACTGCCGCCTGGAGAAAGACGCCGAAACGCTGCTCAAAGGCTGCATGACCGAGCTCGGGTTCTCAGCCCGCGCCCACGACAAAATCCTCCGCGTAGCCCGCACCATCGCCGACCTCGCCCACAGCGAAATCATCCAAGCCGAACACGTCGGCGAAGCCGTGAACTACCGCCTGCTCGATCGGGAGTTATGGAAGTGAACTGTGATGTTGAAAGAAGTTGGATCGGGTGGCCCTGACAACTCGTTGTCAAGGTCGCGTAGCGACGAGATGGAAGTTGCTCAAATTGTGATTCGCTAAGATTCCTCTATCGCCTTCGGCGCACGGACAACAAGTTTTCGGTGTCACCCTGCGGTGACCTGCAGGCTGTTGGATCGGTAGTTGTGGAAGTAGGGCGCGTCCCAGATCGCCTGACAATGTCGTGGCGGGGCTTTTTCAAGTGCAATGAATTATGCGAATCTGCGAGCTGTCAATAAAGAACTACAAAGCCATCTCGGCTTTCGAGATCACTGAATTAAAGGACACCGTCGTTATCGCTGGGCCAAACGGTTGTGGTAAGACTTGCATCTTCGACGCGATTCGCCTGCTGAAATCCGCGTACGGCGGTTATCGCGAGAACGAATGGCAGCAGCTGTTTGGAGAGTTTCAAATAAATCTAGGGGATAAGGAGTTCAGTTGGTCGTCGCTTTTTCATGACACTTCAAAACCGATTGAGATATCAGCGAACATACAACTCGCCCCGGCCGAGCGGGAATATTTGATTGCAAATGCTGAGCAATTGGTGCAGTCGCATCTATGGGGCGAGTATGCCACCCCCGCGCCTGTGCGAGGCGTGAAGTCGCCTTCGTTAGCTAGAGAACTGCGAATCCGGGCACCGGACGTTGAGCAGAGAGCTCGCGAGGACCTGCCGGAATTCTTGAAGGAACTAGAGAATGGATGCCACACAGCGGAGCTGATGCTTTTGTCAGACGGCAGGCAGGGCACCGCGCCGTCTCTCGTCCTCGAAGTACTATTTGGCACATACGATCCCGAGCATTTAGGCGTCGTTCATTATCATTCCGCAAGTCGGCAGTATGCGCGTGAGCGGCTCAACGAATTCAATTTCCGAACCCGAAATCAGGATCGGTTGGGCCAGTTCGCGATTCTAAGCGCAGACAACAAGTATTCGAATCTTAAGTCGGAAATGGCCGCGTCCTATTTGAGGCAACTTGTGCTGAACGCTGCTGGAACTGCACGAGACTCAAAGCAGGAGTTGAGCGAGACATTGCAAGAACTGTTCGCGACATTTTTTCCCGGAAAGTCCTTTTTAGGCGCAACCGCGACGGAGAACGGTGGCGTCCATTTTCCCGTTCGGACGCAAAGTGGACGTACCCATGACATAGATGAGTTGAGTTCTGGTGAAAAAGAGGTTCTTTATGGCTATTTGCGCCTCCGGAATGACTCAATCAAGAACTCGGTCCTTCTAATTGACGAGCCGGAGCTACACCTTAACCCGCGGCTAGTTAATGGTCTCGTCAGTTTCTATCATCGGCATCTGGGGAATCCTTTGGGAACGCAGTTATGGCTAATAACTCATTCGGATGCGATTATACGAGAGGCGGTTGGGCAGGCCGGATTTAGCGTCTTTCATATGCGGTCATCGGAGATAGTCGAGGTAGACAATCAAGCGTCTTCGTTAGACGTTGCCGCGGACTTGGAGCGGCTGGTGGTGGACCTTGTCGGCGACTTGGCGGCTTATCGCCCTGGAGCGCGCATCGTTGTTTTCGAAGGCGAAAGCGCGGCAGAGGTAGATGTTCGAATGACCCAGTCGTTGTTTCCAGCTTTCTCTGAGGCGGTAAACGCAATATCCGGTGGCGGCAAACGTCGAGTCGGGCAACTGTATGAGCTGCTAGAGCAAGCGCGGGCTTCCGGGAGTCTTCCAGGAAAGTTCTTCGCCATCACCGACGGTGATGATGAAGTGTACGCTGCGCAGGTTTATCCAAGAAAGTTCCAGTGGGATGTTTATCACATTGAGAACTATTTGCTTGATGCCAAGTACGTTGGACTGGTACTTGATGACTTGAATTCTCGAAATCGCCTTGGAAGTGATCCGCACATTTATGAGGCGTTGCGAACCGCCGCAGGCCAACTCGTGACAAAAATTATTTCGCATCGCATGCGAAAAACTCTGAATGTTCGGCTCGTTTCGTCTCTCGATCTTGGTGTCGACCCTAATCGGACTGATGTCCCCAACGCATTGGCAGAAGCCGTACAAAACAGTTGTCGGCGCGTGTCTGAGTTAGCGAGTGACGCGACGGCAGGCTTGTCAGATGACTTTGATCGACTTCGCGCGGAATTGGAGTCGCAACTCGTCTCGGGCGAGTGGACTCGCACGTTTCCTGGTCGCGACGTGCTTAAACGATTCGTTCGTGAGCATGTGCCGGGAATTCGGTATGAGTCCTTTAGAGACTTGATAATTGCGAAGATGCGGCTTCACGCGCATCAGCCACTAGGTATGAAGGCAGTGATTGACTGCATCCTTGCGGCCTAGCGGGTAGCCCAGGTTGCTCGTCAACCTGGGCGAAGCAAGAGGCAGATCGATCAAGGGGCGGCGTTGAGCGGACTCGGCCGCTACTCGGCCCAACATGCTCGCGAACGTCAGGCGATCGACCGGCGCTTGGTCGTGCGCAGTTTCGCTTAGTCGTTCGTCGAAATCGAAACACGTTTGCGTCAGGCGACGTCGGTCGCGTTCGACATTCGGAAGTGATGCCGCGATTTGCCGTTTGCAGATTGGGGGCGTATTCATGCGCGTCGTCGTCGTCTTGCTTTGCTTGTTGTTGCTCATGCCCGGGCTTCGCGCTTGGGGCGATGAACCTGAGCCGCCGAAAGTTCCCGCCGGGGCCGTGTTTCGGCCGACGTTCGGTACGACGTCCGGCGGGCTTTCGGCCGGTACGGCGTTCTTCGTTCTTCTCCCCGTTGCCAAGGAGCATGCGGAAAAGGAAGCGGCGGCGGCTGAACGGGCTGCAAAAGACTCGGCGGAGAAGCAGCCCGCAGCGTCGGCAGCAAAAGATTCCGCTGCGAAGGTCGAGCCCGCGGAGCCGATCGTCTTACTCACAGCGTTGCATCTCTTCGGCCCAAGCGGCGGGCTCAAGGCCCAAGTCCCCCCGGCCGAACTTCCCGCGCGTGTCCGCGGCGTCGAACTGGTCGATTGTTTCGACGACGACCGGTCGCTCGATTTCGAAGTTAAGGCCCTGCTCATCGCCGACGCCGCGCCGCTCGGCACAGAAAACAAAGGCGCAGACAATTCTGCCGACGGCCGCTCTCCGACGGCCGGCCAAGCCGGCGACATCGCGGCGTTTCACGCGCCGGCCGACGTGAAAGCCCACGTGTTCGAACTCGCCCCGACGATGCCGAAGCTCGGCGAGCGCATTTGGCTCCTGGCCGAAGTGCTTGACGATGCCTTCGCAGGCCGCCAACTCCACGCGGCCACGCTTCTCTACGTCCCGCGCGACGGCGATTGCATCTACGAATTCGCCGACCCGAATCTAGAAATCCGCGCCACCAGCGGCGCCCCGATCCTCAATCAACAAGGCCAAGTCATCGCCATCAACATCGGCGGCGGCCAAACCGAAGGCAAAGCCCTAGGACTAGGCAACCCGGTGACCCGCTTTCGGCCGCATTTGGAGAGGGTGCCTGACGAGTCGGTAGTCTTCGAAAGCTACCTCCGCCTCGCCGCGGCATTGATGGACGACAAAATTCCCTTTTAAGAATCAATAACACAGAGTTCTTTGCGCAGAATTTCGGCGAAGGGATAAGTCCGTCCATTGCGAGCATAGTGCGAAGCGACTTTGCGAATCCTTCGAGTCCGGGGTAGATGGTCGCGGCAGTGATGTTCATTCTGTAGAGATTAGACAGAGCTTCTTTCCGGAACTCGAACGATCCGGGAAGAATGAGCTTTGTAAGGCCCGCATAATCAGGAACGTTCTCGATGCTCGCCAGAAGATTCTGCTCAAAGCTGAGCGAAATATCCCCTGGGATCAAAAACAATCCTTGTTGAATAGCAAGCCTCTGATTCAACCGATAGGGATTAGCCGGGCATACATAAGGCACGCGTGGCGTGGCGGCGAAGAGTTCGACAAAGCTCTCGGCTGTGTCCTTATAGCCTTCCCTGATTAACGATTCGATTGCCTGGCAAGGCCTCAGAGTGCGGAGTTGCTTTAGAATATCACTTCGACGGACTGCCCAGACTGCACTTTCTTGCGAGGCATCATCAAGCGCGAAGTATGCGGCAACGAAATAAGAGTAGGTCCAATCCTGAAGCCGTGTTGGTGCTCCGTAATGCTGCATGATTGAGAGCCATTCGACGACCTGCTCTTCCCGTGGAATTGGACCGTTAAGGTGCAGGTGTGCGAGTCGTCGGAACCTGCATACCATACCGACTTCAGTGTGTTCGATTTCAGAGGGTGGGATTCTGAAGTCTTCAATGGTTCGATCGAGGCTCGTCCGAAGTTGCCAACGTGCGTCGCGCTGACCTCGAAATATCCATGTCCCTCCGGACTTCAAGAGCTCGCAGCACGTTTCGACAAAATGCGGCCAGTCTTGAATCGTGACGGCGGCAAATGGAAGGTTGCTCATTGCTGCGATTGTGCTTTGAGATTCTTAGGCGTTTTTGAAATTCGTTGTGTAGGAGTGTACCCTGCCCCCGCCTGACCGGCATTCGCACTGCGGCTGATTGTCTTGCTCGACCGGACGCTAGCGCGTTCCGGCTGATGGGACGAATGTCTTATTAGCCGCGGGGCGCTAGCCCCCGGTCTAGATGGCGCAATGCGGCAGTTTGTGGCGTGGTCGTTTTGGGCGATGTTCAGCAGGAAGATTTTTGCGTTGCTTTACATCGAGGGCGCTGGCCAAGAACGGTAAGCCGGTTTGGACACTCAAACCGGCGGGGCTTGTTGAGGTAGACGCTGCGGTATATCCGGCTTACCCAAATGCGTTGGTCGTTCCATGTTCTTGGCAACTGTGGGCGGGCGAGGTTCCTGCTCTCGTTCAGGTGCTGAGACGACGTTGAGAACCCGCCGCGTGACCTTCGTGGATTCGTAGGTCGTCTCCTCGACGCAATAGCTTTGGTGCGGATTCGACTGCGAACCCCAGAAACGAGGCCTGCTTCGGATAAATGCGATCGCCGCGCCGATTGCAACGGCGGCAATTGTCCCGCACCAAAAGGCACTGGACGGCAATGACTCTAAGAAGAATCGAATAACCTTCATTGAATTCCCTCTGCTCTGATTTGGTGCCATCCCGGGCCACTGAAGGTCTAATAACAATTATCGTGCCAATGCTTGACCAAGTTGTTCGTCTGTCGGACGACTTGGATGCCTGTTGACCATAAATCCCGCGAAAATCGTTGTTTGTTCGGTCGCTGACGATCCAGTTTGGTCAATCGCCATGTATTAAAGAGTGACGAATGGCTGATAGTTTGGTTTCCAATTGCTCACTTCAGTAACCAGTCATTGGATGGCACCAGTGCAGCCGGCTAGCCCTCGCGAATTGCCTAAATTGCAGTAACGACCTGGTTTCCTGCGAAGGTGACTCCAAGGCGTGTTGGACCGGACGCTAGCGCGTTCCGGCTGATGGGACGAATGTCTTATTAGCCGTGGGGCGTAGCCCCCGGTCCCGATATGCGTTGATTCGCATTGCGGCCGTGATTGTTTTTGGGCGTAGTTTATGAATCACGACGAGCCGTTGGCGTATTTCATTACGTGGACGGTTTACGGCTCGCACTTACAGGGGGACGAACGCGGTTGGCGGAAAAGCGGAAAGGGGCATCAGGCTCCACGACCATTGCTGGCTCGATGGCGAGCGGAGCGATTAAGCCATCCGGTTCTATTGCTCAAGGCCGAACATCGTGAGATGGTCGAGGCCGAGTGTCGTCGACATTGCGAATTGCGCGGTTGGGTCACGTGGGCCGTCGCCGTTCGCTCGAATCATTGTCATGTCGTCGCGACGGCTGCAGGCGTCCGCGGTTCGACGGTCCGCGACCAATTGAAAGCTAACGGCACGCGCAGTTCTTCGCGAGCATTGGCCGGCGTTTCGCGATCGTCCGGTTTGGACGGCCGCGGGCGATTGGCAATGCATCAACACGGAAGACGAACTACACGACGTATGTTTCTACGTGCGCGAGGGGCAGGATCGGAAGGGGCGAGAGGAGTAGCGGCCCGTCGTGGTTTTCGGGCGGACGATGAATGGTCGACGTCCGGTGTGGGGAACCGAACGGTAACGCTGCGGCCGATTGCGATGCCGGACCGGACGCTAGCGCGTTCCGGCTGATGGGACGAATGCCTTATTAGCCGCGGGGCGCTAGCCCCCGGTCGAGCCCTCTTTCACGACCGTCAGTTCGAAATAGAGGAACCAGGCTGGGAACATCCAGGCCCAGCGGCGTTCGTATTCTCGGGGGGACTTTCGGGCTAGTCGGCTGACGACTTTGTTGACGAGCGTCGGTTGAAAGACGATTTCCGCCGCGGACTTACGGAAGAACTTGTCCGTATAAAAATCAAACGCGCTGTCGCGGGTGAAGTAGTCGAAACTGGCGGCGGAAAAGTAGTGTCGATGCGTGATGTCCGTAAACGCGTTGGCGCAGGAAAAGTGCGGCACCGTGATCTTCACGACGGCGCCATGTCGGCAAACGCGGTGGATTTCGTTCATCGTGGCGACGACGTCGTCCAGATGCTCGATCACGTCGTAAGCGCGGACTTCGCGAAAGTGGTCGTCCGGCATTGGCCAGGGAAGCACGTCGAGATCGTGTACCAGATCCGGATTCGTGCTGGCGACGAGGTCAACGTTGTAGGCGTCTGATTGATGCTTCTTGCCGGACCCGAGGTGCAGAACTTCGTGAATAGGCATTATTTGCCGCGCGACTTGGGAAAAAACCTTGGCGAGCCGACCAAGGAACGGCGGCTCTTCTCGGGGGGGCGAATCAGGGCGAGTCGAGTCGATTTCGGAGTCAGGGTAAGGTTAAATGTCGATCGCCTCAAGTCGGCGTCGGATGCCGGACTTGGGAGCAACGCCGAAATTTTGCCGAGGATGGGATGGTTTACGCAGTTCGATTCGTCATGGCCGTGAGTTTGCTTGGGTCGGCGGTGAGCGCGGCGATATTGGCCGCGGCCGTGGAGCCGGCGGCGGGCTCGGTGCGGGTGGTCGTGGATATCGGCGAGACGCCCGATTTGGCCGCTTGGGCCGACGATGCGAAGCGGCTCGTCTTGGAGTGGCACCCGAAGATCGTGCAGGTGCTCGGAGCGCCGGCCGCGAAGGAGCCGGTGGAGATTCGGTTGGTTTTTCGCGACAGCATGAAAGGCGTGGCCGCGACGACCGGCAACACGATCACCATTGCCGCGGATTGGGTGCGGCGGCATCCTGAGGATCGCGGCATGGTCGTGCATGAGTTGACGCATGCCGTGCAGGCCTACCCGCGCAATGACGCCGGCTGGTTGGTCGAGGGAATCGCCGATTACGTCCGGTTCTATCACTTTGAACCGCAAGCGAAGCTCGGACCGATCGACCCGGCTCGGCAGACGTACCGCGACGGCTATCGAACCGGGGCCATGCTGCTGGCCTGGATCGAAGCGACGCACGGCAAAGACGCGGTCCGCAAATTGAACGAGGCGCTGCGGACCTCGCGATACCGGTACGAACTCTTCCGCGAACTCACGGGCAAGAGCCTCGACCGACTGTGGGCCGACTTTTTAGAGAGTGACGCGGCCCGCGGCCGCGCGACGTGACGTTCGGTCAGGTAAAACCAGCGACGGCCGGTGCAAATGCGGGCAAACGAAAGAAGGCTCCGATGCGGTGGATTGCGGCGCATTGCGCTCACGGTTGTGGCGGTCGTTTGTCTCGGGGAGCCGGCGTCGTGCGCAGCCGCCGAAGACATCACCAAGCCGGTGCGTGTCGGAATTCTCGGGTTCGACAACTACCAGGGCCTAGCGTTCGCCCAGCTTTTCAATAGCCCGCAAGCCGACGGCGAGTTGGTCGGCTTGCGCGTGACCGCCGTTTATCCGGAGCCGTGTCCGGATTATCCCGAGAGCGAGGCGCTGACGAAGCGTTGGCAAGAGTCGGTCGCGAAGTGGGGCGTGGAAGGGAGTAATAACGTCCTGCGGACCTATCATCCGGTGAGGATGGTCGATTCCGTCGAGGCGTTGCTCGCCGAGGTCGACGCCGTGATGATCGCGAGCCTCGACGGCCGGTTGCATCGTCGCCAAGCCGAGCCGGTGCTCAAGGCCGGCAAGCGTCTGTTCATTACGCGGCCGATCGCAGCTTCACTCGAGGATACGCGGGCGATTCTCGAACTTTCGCGGCAAACCGGCACGCCGATGTTTAGCAGTTCTCAGCATCGCTACAGTCCGGGCTTCGCGGGGATGCGCAATCATCCCGAGGTCGGGCGCGTGCTCGGGTGCGACGTCTACGGCGGTTTCGAAATCAAAGGCCCCGCGGCCGACGAACTCATTCGCCCGCTGCACGGCATTGAAACGCTTTACGCGATCATGGGCCCGGGCGTTACGACGGTGACGTGTACGTCTGCGCCGACGGCCGAGGTGATGACGCTTGTCTGGCGCGACGGCCGCGCGGCGACGTATCGGGGCATCAAAGAAGGGAAGCTCAAGTACAGTGCCACCGTTTTCGGCGAGGCAGGCGTGTCGACGGCCGGCATTTACGGACACGGCGTGCCGGTGCAAGGCGTGGTACCGATCAAAGACAAGTATATGGGGTACGAAGGGATCGCCCGCGAGATCGCGAAGTTTTTCAAAGGAGGCCCGACGCCGGTGCCGGCCGGTAAGACGCTCGAAATCTTCGGCGTGATGGAAGCGGCCGAGCGGAGCCGCGCGAATGGTGGTGCGCGAATTGCGGTGGCCGACGTACTGCAGCCGCAAGCGAAGTGACGCTTGGCGGCGGCATTCGGTGCGTCGTCCGTGGCGCTTGCGGCGACCGATGCGACAACGTGACTTCATGGATGAGCCTGCGATGGCGGATGCGACCAAGCCTAAGAATGCCGAAAATGCGACCAGCGACGCCCGCCGAGCCGGCGCAGTTGCTGCTGACGATCGCCTATTTGGGGTTCGTCAGCTTGGGATTGCCCGATCCTGTGGCAGGCGTGGCGTGGCCGTCGGTGCGCGAAGAATTCGGGCTCGCGCAAGATCGGTTCGGCTGGATCTTCATCGGGCTCGGATGCGGCTATTGTGTGTCGGGCTTCTTCGGCGGCCGGCTCACGCAGGTGATCGGGCTTGGCCGGCTGCTTTGGACGAGCAGCGCGTTGGTGGCGGCGGCCATGTTCGGCAGCGGCGCGGCCGGGGCGTGGTGGCCGATCGTCGTTTGTGCCGCGCTGTGGGGACTGGGCTCCGGCGGAATCGATGCGGGGCTCAATGCTTACGCCTCGCATCACTTCTCCGCCAAGCATATGAACTGGCTCCACGCGTGCTACAGCATCGGTGCGACGCTCGGCCCTTGGCTGATGACGGCGATGATCGTCGTCGCCGGTTCGTGGCGGGCCGGGTATGCGATCGTCGGCACGGCGCTGGCGGCGATGGCGTTGCTCTTCTTCGCAACCGGGAAGATGTGGGACGACGACGATGATGCGGTGGATGACAATGCGGCGAGCCGTGCCGAAGCGGCGCCCGCGGTGAGCGTCGGCGAAGTGCTCGGCGACCGGCTCGTCGGCTTGCAGATCTCGCTCTTTTTTCTGTACGTCGGGTTGGAGTTCACCGTCGGGCAGTGGAGCTTTACGCTGCTCACCGAGGAACGCGGAGTGCCGGCCGATTGGGCGGGAGCTTTAGCGGGCGCGTACTATGCGGCGATCGGCGTCGGCCGCGTGGCGGCGGGGTTGGTCGTCGCTCGGTTGGGGCTTGATCGGTTGATTCGCGCAACGCTGGCCGTCGCGCTGGTCGGTACGTTGCTCTATGCCGCGGCGCCGACGCAGGTCATCGGTTGTGCCGGGCTGCTCGTCGTCGGGCTCGGGCTAGCGCCGGTGTTTCCCTGCTTGATGACGCGGACGCCGCAACGCATCGGCACGGAGCGGGCGGCCCACGCCGTCGGGTTTCAGGTGAGCGCCGGCATGCTCGGTGCTGCGCTGATGCCGAGCCTTGCCGGAACCCTGGGACGCTTCGGCGGACTGGAAACCATCGCACAGTTTGCGGTCGTGCTGGCCGTGGCGTTGTTCCTCGTCCATGAGCTGACGCTGCGCGTGCACGCGCACCGCACGGCGAGCGCTACGAAGCAATAAGTTTCTGAACGATTCCAATCGCCCGTTGCAGCCGCGGCTCGCTCCCGGCACATTCAACGGCGCGGCAGGCTTTGACGCGAACGCTTTCGCGCTGTCTGTCCCCGTCGAATCACAGAAGTTGTCGTACACGTCGGCCAGTTTCACGGCCCGCGCCTGCCACGATGCGCCGGTTAGCGTACGGTCGTAAGCCGCTTCGCGCTCCGGCTCGGGAAGGCGCGGGTCTTTCGTTCAGCGCGGCCACGGCGTCGGCCACGTCGCGGCCGAACCGCTCGAAGAGGTCGTCGTAGTCGGTCGTGGTGTCTTCGAGCGTGTCGTGCAGGACGGCGGCTATTCGCGCCGTCGGATCGTCGATCTCAAACACATGCCGCACGGTCAGCGCCACGCGCAACGGGTGCGCGATGTAAGGTGTTCGACCGTCTTTACGAAACTGGTGCTGATGCGCAGGGCCGCGAAAGACACGGCCTGCTGCCACGCCTGAGATTCCATCATGAGAAACGAATGCCGAAGTTCGGGGCGGATGATTTCATTCCGGCGACGCAAAATCGCCGTGCACTCACATTAGAGCAAATCCGCGATCGGCTCGCCGTGCCGCAAGATCGGAAACGGCCGGCCGTTGGCGTCGTGAAACTTGTGATGCACGTCAATGCCGAACTTGTGATAGATCGTCGCCAGCAGGCAGTTGCTGTCGAGCGCGCGGCCGGCCGGTTCTTCGCCGCGCGGATTCGTCGCGCCGACGACTTGCCCCATCCGCAGCCCGCCGCCGGAGAGGAAAATGCTCATAGCCCGCGGCCAATGGTCGCGGCCGGGGCGTCCGTCGTTGTTCTGGTTGCGAATGATCGGGTTCCGTCCGAACTCGCCGCAAAAGATGAAGAGCACTCGGCGATCGAGCCCGCGCGCATGCAGATCTTCGACGAGCGCCGACACAGCCCGATCGAGCACCGGCAGGCGATGTTCGTAGGCCTTGAAGATGTGCGAGTTAACGGAGTGATCGTCCCAACTCGTGATGCGGCCGACGTCTTGCGGCAGTTCCAGTCCGGCCAACACCTGAACGAAGCGGACTCCGCTTTCCACCAACCGGCGCGGTGAGCAAGCTCTTGCCCCAATGCGAATTGCCGTAGCGTTCGCGTGTGCGAGCGTCTTCGCGGCCGAGTTCGAAAGCCGCGCGGGTACGGCTGCCGGTGAGCATCTCCACGGCCCGGCGTTGAAAACGGTTGAACGACGCAAACTGCGCCGTCTGTTCGCCGGCGCGAGCCAGCCCGTCGAGCGTTTCCAAAAGCTCGTAGCGGCTTCGCAGCGTCACGATCCCTTCGGGCGACAGTGCGAAATTCGGCCGGTTGTCGTCGGTGAGATAAAGCGGAACCGGCGGATAGTCTTGGCTCCCCGTGCCCGAAAGCGGATTCGAGCCCGGCATAAACGGCGCATAGGCGGGGCCGAGATACGCCGGCCCGCCGCCGTACGATTTGCTGTTGGCGACGTAAGCCGGAATGTCGTCGCGGGTGCGACCTTGCTCGTTGAGCCGGCGGGCGACGATCGATCCGATATCGGGAAACTCGGAGTTCTGCAAGTTCGCCGCTACGGAAGCGTAGCCGGTCAGCAATCGATGCGTGCCGCCGGAGTGTTCGGCCCGCTGATGATGCAGGTTGCGAACGAGGGTGAACTTGTCGGCCAGTCGGGCGAGTTGCGGCAGGTGTTCGCAGATTTCGAGGCCCGGCACGTTCGTGGCGATCGGCCGAAACGGCCCTCGGATTTCGGCGGGAGCCTCCGGCTTTAGATCGAAGGTTTCCAAATGGCTCGGGCCGCCGTTGGCCCAAAGCAAGATGACGGAGAAGCCGTCGTCGTCGGTCGGCTTCCCGGTAGCAGGTTGAGCTTGCTCGGCCGCTTGGAGCACGGTCGCCAAGTTGGGAGCGAATCCGCTCGCCAGCGCCCCGAGATTCAAGCCGCCGATCTGCAGCCAAGTTCGGCGCGAAAGGGGGCCGGGGCAGCGTGGGCTTCGGGCCTGAGTCGCCATAAGAGCGGGGCTCCGAACGGCAGGACCGGGGCGGCGGGAAAACGGCGAGGCGGGGGCGATCGGCCGAAGCGGCGGCAATTAAAAAGCCGGGGCATTCGGCCGATTGGAGCGGTGGGACGGACGAAGGCTGATCCTAACGGCCGGTCGTCGCACGGTCAAAAATATCGAATCGCGGCGCGACCGCCCTGATTCTTTATCGACCGGGAATAATCGGAACTGCTCGGTCCGAACCTGTGCATAACGGCAAGTTCGGCCGCCGGTGCGCGCGGTCGGAATCGCTCGGATCGACACCGCCTCGGTCGACCGACGTCACGCCGAACTTCGTCCGTGGTCGTGCGGCAGACCGACGCTGCAAAATCGCCGGTAAAGAATTGACTCGTATCGACTTGGGGTCGTAGACTAGGAAACGGTTGATGCGTCACGGCCCGACCGTGAAGTGCGGCCGATTCTCGGGCTCACAGCCCTGCCGGCAGCGGCCTTCGTAAGGTCGTTCGTGGTCGTGTTCGCCGGGTTTGTTTTGACCGGGTTTGTTTTGACCGGGTTTGTTTTGACCGAGTTTGTTTTGCTCCGTCGTTTGCGTATGTCGTTCGTCGCGTTGTAGGAAACTTCGCTTCGCCCTTTCTGCTTAGCTCGTAACGAGCATCAAGAGGTGTTCTGTGGCAGAGAAAGCCGCTCCCGCTCCCAGCCGGCCAAGAAGGCTCCGCGCAGCGCAGGCCGCAGGCAAGAATGCGACTCCCGATTCGCAAGCGGCGGCCGAGGGTGAAGAAGAAGTCGCGGACGATAGTCCGATGATGAGCCGCAACGTCGTGTGGGGACTCACCGCGGGCGGCAGCTCGATGGTGGTGCACCTCGCGCTGTTGCTGATCCTCGGCTTGATGGGCACCGGCTACGTCGAGAAGCCGAAGGTGCAAATCATCGAGTCGTCGGTCGAACCGCCGCGCGAACAAGAAGAAATCACGCAGAAGCTCGACAACAAGATTCAACCGTCGACGACGCTCAGCGCCGTCTCGAGCTCGAGCGACTCGGCCTCGGCCACGGTCGGCGTGCAAGGCGCCATCTCGTCGGCCGTCGCGGCTCCGAAGCTCAACACGCAAGTCGTCAATCGTCCGACGGCCGTTCGCGTCGACGTCGGCGCCGTCAACGTCTTCACGCAGTCGGGCAGCACGTTCGCCGCGGCCGTGCCGGAAGGCACGCTCGGTGAAGGTCTCGCCGCCAGCGAAGGCTACGGCGATGCGATGGATCGCATCACGCAAGAAATTTTGAACATGCTTGCCAAGCGACAAGGTGCTCGTCGTTTGGGCGTTCGACCAATCTGAAAGTATGGTCGACGATCGCGAAGAGATTCAGGGCCGCGTCGATCGCGTGTACCAAGAACTCGGCCTCTCGGCCGCCGCAAAAGACGACGCTCTCCTCACCGGCGTGATCAGCTACGGAGCTTCGACGCTCAACCACACGCCGCAACCGACCTACAAGCCGGAAGAGATCATGGCCGCCATCAAGGCCGTGCCGACCGATCCTTCAGGCGCAGGAAATGCAGTGCATGGCGCTGAACTTCTGCATGGCCAACTTTCAAAAGGTCGCCACGAGCGGCAATCGTCAGATGGCCATCGTGATGGTCAGCGACGAAAGCGGCGACATGAACACGAACATTTCGCAACTTGAATCGACGATCCAAGGGCTCAAGCAAGCCGGCATCAAGGTTTACGTCCTTGGTCGTGAATCGGTGTTCGGCTATCCCTACGCTCGGATGCGTTGGGCCGACGAGTTCAAGCAGATCCACTGGATTCCGATCGACCGCGGCCCGGAAACCCCGCAACCGGAACAGCTTCAGATCAACGGCTTCCACCGCCGCCATGATGCGTTCCCGAGCGGCTTCGGTCCGTACGAACAATCGCGTATCGCTCGCCAAACGGGCGGCATCTTCTTCATGTTGCCGAGCCCCGAAGTGCAGCTCGTCGGACGTCGTGCGGACATCGCTTACGATGCCGACGCCATGCGTCCTTTCTTGCCGGACTTGAGCGCTCGCAACGACTACGTTTCCGATCGCGATAAATCGCCGTTCCGTCAGATGATCTTCAAGGTGATCTCCGACCTGAACCCGTACCAATCGGGCAGCAAGGGCTCGCGCGTGGAAGTTCGTACGGATCAATTTCCGATCGAACCGCCGGAATTCGCCCGCGTGGCGACCGACAACATGAAGAAGGCTCAAGACCTGATCATGTACCTGGGTGAAGCTCAGAAGGCGTTGGAATCCGTGGCTCCGCACCGTGCTCGTGAAAAGAGCCCGCGGTGGCGTGCCAACTACGACCTGATCTACGCTCAGACGATCTCGTACCAAGCTCGTCTGCAAGAATACGGCTGGTACTTGGCCGAATTCATGAAGACTCCGAAGGCGATCAAGAACCCGCTCGGTCCGGCTCGCCCGACCAACGGTTGGGACGTCGGCACGGTGAAGCGGCTCCTGAAGGCCGAAGTCACGCAAGCCAACCGCGACAAGGCTGACGCGTTGTTCCGCGAAATCGAAAAGGAATACGCCGGCACCCCGTGGGCTTGGCGCACTCGCGAAGAACTGAATCGCGGTTACGGCGTCGAGCTTCACGAAGACTACTGGGATCCGCGCAGCCGCGGCGTGAAGGTGCCGAAGTATTAATCGGCTGCCGGAACGAAGGGCCCATTTGCAACACGATGCAGCGAGCGGCGGGGTTTATCCCCGCCGTCTTCGTTTCTACGCATCGCGGCCTCTTCAGCCGCGCTGCCGCGAGTCGTTATAGATTCCGCGGTATCGTCGTCGCGTCGGTTTGACGCCTTGATCGTCGCCCGAACTTCGCCGAAGCTCTTAGGCTCGCCGGCCGTCGTAGGTCGGTGCTTGTCGAAGGAGCTTGCCATGCCGCGATGTGCCGTGATACTTGCGATCGTTTTGTTCGCCGGGGCCTGTTCGAGTCCGGCGACGGCGGCCGACGTGCCGATCGCCGTCGAACGCGTCGTCGAACTTCGTGACGCCTCGGCGAAGCGGTACGATCTCGTCGTCGTCGGCGGCACGCCGGGAGGCGTGGCCTGCGCCGTGCGCACAGCGCGCGAAGGTCTCGCCGTTTTGCTCGTGAATCGTCACCGGCACCTCGGCGGCATCCTCACCAGCGGCCTCGGCGTTTGGGACACGCAATTCGAAGGCCGCCGCTCGCCGATCTACGACGAAGTCCGCAAGGCACTGTTCGACTACTATCGCGATGCCTACGGACCGAAATCGCAGCAGTATCAAGACGCTCTTCCCGGCAAGACCGGCTACACCAACGGCCGCTTCGAGCCGAAGGTCGCCGAGCATGTGATCAATCAGCTTGTGAATCGCGAAGAGCGGCTTGATGTCTTGCTCGACGCGCAGCCGACGGCCGTAAGCCGTGACGGAACGCTCGTGCGCTCGGTGACGCTGACATCCGGCGAGCAGTCCGAAGCGTTCGCCGCGGCGGCATTCGTGGATGCGACGTACGAGGGGGATCTCGCCGCCTTGGCGAAGGTGCCGTATCGCGTCGGCCGCGAAGCGCACACGGAGTACGACGAACCGCATGCGGGCATCGTCTTCATGCGCCCTTCGTCGTTGCCGACGTCTCCTGAAGGCGAGCAAATCGCCGCTTTGCACGACTCGTTGCGGCTGCGGCAGTTTTCCGGCTGGCAGGACTTGATGCCGGAAAGCAGCGGCGCGGCCGACGCCGCCGTGCAGGCTTGCAACTACCGCACGATTCTCACTTCCGACGCCGCGAACCGCGTAGCGATCGCCAAGCCGAAGAATTACGCCCCGTATTTTCTGAAGTCGTTGGAGATTTTCTCGGGCGTCGATTCGATTCCCAATGCGAAGTTCGGCTGGAACCGTCCGCAGCTCATCGGGCTGCAGACGCCGTATGTGGAGGCCGACGCGGCGACGCGCAAACGTTTGGAAGACGAATGCTGGCAGACGACGCTCGCCCTGCTGTACTTCCTGCAAAACGATCTGACGGTGCCCGAACTCGTACGCCGCGGCTGGCAAGAATACGGCCTAGCGAAAGATGAGTTCGTCGACAACGGCAATCGGCCTTATGAGATGTACGTTCGCGAGGCTCGTCGCATCGTCGGTCGCAAGATTTTCAAGCAGCAAGACGCCATGCTCGCGCCGGCCTGCTGCGTGCGCCGGTGCATGCCGACGCCGTGGCGACCACCGAGTGGTACATGGATAGCCACACCTGCACGCTCGCGCACGCCGGGCGGACTCGACGAGGGCAAGTTCATGCTGCATCATCAGACGTTTCCGGGGCAGATTCCTTACGCCAGCTTGCTGCCTCAAGGGGTCGACAATTTGCTCGTGCCCGTCTGCCTCTCGGCGACGCACGTCGCCTGGGGAACGGTGAGACTGGAACCGGTTTGGATGCAGACGGGTGAAGCGGCCGGAGTGGCTGCGGCCTTGGCTCATCGCGAAAAGACGCCTCCCGCGCGAGTCGACGCCGATCGACTGATTCGCGAACTCAGCCGGCGGCGATTCTTGTTGAGCTTCTTCAATGATCTGGAAGTCGCCGCCGAACATCCGGTCGTCGAGGCGGCCCAGTATTTCGGCACGCAAGGTTTCTTCCATCACTACGATGCGAAACTCAATCTCCCTTTGAACGGAGCGACGGCCCGCGCTTGGGCCGCCGGCTTGAAACGCTTGCTTGCCGGCTCTGCAAACCCGGCGCAATTGGTCGGCGATGTCCATCAAGCGGAGGCGGAGTCGAAAACGACGACGCTGACGACCGCCGAGTTTTACGCCTTGTTGTCGAAGTCGCCGCCAGCGGAATCTTCCTCGGAGCTTCCTCTCGAGCGCGGCGAGGCTCTCCGAATCATGTTTGCCTTGCTCCCTTCCCTTACCCCCTGACTCTCTTATGTCGCAGTTTGCCGAAAAGTTCTCACGGCGTCGTTTGCTGCAAGGCGGCGCCTTCGGATTGGCCGGCCTTGTCGCGGCTTCGACGGAGCGCATCGCCTCGGCGGCGCTCCGTTTCGCCGACGCGCACGAACTCTCGGCCGACGTGCTCGTCATCGGCGGTTCGCTCGGCGGCACCGCCGCGGCTTTGGCCGCCGCGCGTTTGGGGCGGCGCATGATTCTCACCGAAGAAACGGAATGGCTCGGCGGCCAGGCGACGACTCAGGGCGTGCCGCTCGACGAACATCCCTGGATCGAAGACTACGGCCGCACGCGAACCTACGCCGAATTTCGTAGCGGAGTTCGTGATTACTATCGCCGCCACTATCCGCTGATCCCGCAGGCCAAAGGAGACAAGTACCTGAATCCCGGCGCCGGCTGGGTCAGCGGCCTCGGGTTCGAACCGCTGGTCGGGCTGGCCGTGTTGCAGTCGATGTTGGCGCCGCACGTTGCGGCCGGGCGCATCATCGTCCTGGCCCGTCATCGCCCGACCTCCGTGGAAATGGCCGGTGATCGTATTCGCGCCGTCGTCGTGCAGGACGACCGGCGCGACAAGCCCCGCGTTCTGACCGCGCCGTTCGTTCTCGACGCGACCGAATTGGGCGAACTACTCGAGCTTGGTGACGTCGAACGCGTGGTCGGAGCCGAGTCGCAAGCCGAAACCGGTGAACCTCTGGCCTTGCAGGGTAAAGCCGATCCGCGTGACCAGATGGGCTTTACGCACATCGTGGCCATGGATCATCTTCCCGGCGAGGATCATGTGCTTGAGAAACCTCGCGACTACGACGCCTGGCGCGAGGCGATCAATTCGCACAACGGCAAACGCAAACTGGAAGTGCCCGATCTATTCGGTGCGAAGCACGATCATTTCGGTCGGCCGGTCGTTGAAGGTCGCTACACCGCGGCGACGTGGAACTTTCGCCGGCTGCTGTGTCGCGACAATCTGACTTCGAACGCGGTGCCGAGCGATTTCACCGTGGCGATTTGGAGCCACAACGAATATCACTCCGGCGTCCTTTGCGGCGTGCCGGCCGACGAACGACGTAAACATCTGGAAGGTGCGCGGCAGCTCAGCTTGAGTCTCTTGTATTGGTTGCAAACCGAGGCGCCCGATCCGGCGACCGGAAGACGCGGCTTCCCCGGCTTGCGACCGCGCGGCGACTTGCTCGGAACCGACGACGGGCTGGCTCAATACCCGTACATCCGCGAATCGACTCGCATTCGCGCGGAGTTCACCGTCCTTGAGCAGCACTTCCGCACCGATGTGAAGGGGCAAGAATCAGGGCCGCTGAACTATGATGATTCGGTCGGCCTCGGCGGCTATCGGATCGACATTCACAAGCCGGCGAAGCAAGGTTCGGCGAGCATCACGGAAGCGGTTCACGGTAAGCACTGGTGCCAGCAAATTCCGCTCGGAGCTCTGCTGCCGGTACGCGTCGACAACTTGCTGCCGGCCTGCAAGAACCTTGGCGTGACGTCGGTGACGAACGGTGCGTTCCGGCTGCATCCCGTGGAGTGGAACATCGGAGAAGTCGCCGGCTCCTTGGCCGCGTATTGTCTCGAACACGGACTGACTCCGCGGCAAGTTCGCAACACGGCTGAGCGGCTTTCCGACTTCCAACGCGAACTCGTGCTACAGGGCGTCGAACTGAAGTGGCCGAAGATGGAGACAGCCCGCTCGTACTTCAGCCATCACAAGCAGGAAGTCCAAGACGCCGACGACTTCTACTTCGGCGAAGCGAAGCGGCTGCGCCACTGAGCGATTTGGAATACGCCCGGTAACGGAGACGCCGCTGCGTTATACCCCGGCCTCGCGTCCCGACGTTGCGAAAAACTATTCGGCGGCGGCCGCCGGTTGATCGACGGCCACTTCGATCCCTTCCGCTAGTCGATCACCGGGATTCGCGACGACCAATTCGCCCGGAGCCAAGCCCGCGCCGATGCCGATTTCGGGGCCGAAATCGCGATCGACTTCGACGTTGCGGAAGTGAACGTGATGTGCCTCGTCGACCACGGCGACGCGCGTGCCGTCGGAGTTGGCCATCAGGGCCGACGCCGGAATCAAGAGCGGCGGATTGTCACGTTTGAGTTGCATGCTCACTTGCACGTACGAGCCGGCGAGGAGGGCTTCCTCGTCATTGGGAACGCGAATCTCCGTGAGCAGCGTTCGCGTCGCCAGATCGATCGCTCCGGCCGTGCGCAGTGACGGTGCCTTTGAACTCGCGTCCCGGCATGTCGCGGACGACGAGCGTCGCGGAGAGGCCTTGCTTGACGTTCGACGCGTAGGCCTGCGGCACGTTGATGAACACTCGCAGCGGATTTGTCTTGGAGATGCGGAACAACGACTGAGCTTCGCTGTTGCCGGCGGTGATGAGTTGTCCCTGGTCGACCGAACGTTGCGTGACGACGCCGTCGAACGGTGCGTAAATCTTGGAGAACGATTGCAGTTCGGTCGCTCGTCGCAAGTTGGCTTTGTTCACGTCGATCGTTGCGCGGGCCAAGCTCGTGCGGGCCTTGTTGACCAGCAGGTTCGCTTCGGCCTCGTCCAGATCTTGCTGCGGGATGGAGTTGCTTTCGATGAGCCTGCGCAACCGGCCGACGCTCGTTTCGCTAAGATTCTCCGTGGCGATGGCGCTTTGCAACGCGGCTTCGCTTTCCGCGAGAGTCGCCGAGGCCTGTTCCACTTGGGCGTCGATTTCCGGCGAATCGATCAGCGCCATCAATTGCCCGGCCTTCACGCGATCGCCCAGGTCGACGAGACGCTGCTTGAGGTAGCCGTTGGCGCCGGGTACACGGCCGATTCTTCCAAAGCCCGGACGTCGCCGGGGAGCAGTACGGTGTCGATGGCCGACATGGCCCGCGGCGCGACGACGCGAACCTTCGGCAGCGATGTTTTCGCTTCGTGGATGGCTTGCGTCAGCCGCTGCGATTGCTCGGTTCGCGGCTTCCAGCCGATGTGATAAGCACCGTAAGCCGCGCCGCCCGCGACGACCAAGAAAAAGAGCAACGCGCCGAAATGCGTACGCGGCGTCGGCGGCGGAGAGCCGACTTCATCATGTTCGCTCGAGTAGTCGGGCAGCGCCATTCCCACGGCCGGCGGGGCCTCGAGCTCCCGCGTGGCCGGAACCAGTTCGGCGGTGTCGGCGACCGAAGTTCGAACATGCGGACGATGCGTTATTTCAGTGGAGGACATGGCGTTAACTCACGTACAAACGACGATGTTCCGTATTCAAAATTTCAAGCCAATTCCGGTTCGACGACGACCGGCCGAGCGTTGCGCCGCATAATGCTGTAAACGGCAGGCACGATCACCAGCGTGGCGAACGTGGCCAAAGACAAACCGCCGATAACCGCGCGGGCCAACGGAGCGTTTTGCTCGCCCCCTTCGCCCAACGCCAAAGACATCGGCAGCATGCCCAGGATCATCGCCAACGCCGTCATGATCACGGGACGCAAGCGTGTGACGCCCGCCGCCCAAGCGGCTTCGCTCGCCGTCTTGCCGAGCGCCCGTTGGTCGTTGGCAAACGTCACGAGCAAAATTGAGTTCGCCGTAGCGACGCCGATGCACATGATCGCACCCATCAGCGAGGGGACATTAATCGTGGTATGCGTGACAAACAGCATCCACAAGATTCCGCACACGGCCCCGGGAAGTGCCATCAAAATAATCAGCGGATCGAGCCACGATTGAAAATTCACCACGAGCAGCAAGTACACCAGCGCCACGGCAAACAGCAGGCCGAAGCCCATACCGCGGAACGACGTGTTCATGCTTTCCACTTGTCCGCGAATGGTGACGGACGAGCCCCGCGGCAGGTTCGGGCGAATTTCGTTGAGCAGCCGCTCCAGATGTTGCGATACGCTGCCGAGGTCGGCCCCTTGTACGCCCGCCAAGACGTCGAAACTTTGCGCGATGTTGTAGTGGGTGACGTTCGTCGGACCGACGCCGCGGCCGACCTGCGCCACGTTGCCGAGCATTTGCACGCGGCCATCGTCGCCGTCTTGCACCACGGGGAGTGCGTTGATCGAGTCGACGGAATTGATCTTCCGCTGCGGAGCCTGAACGACGAGCGGATACTGCACGCCCGATTTTGGGTCGAGCCAATAGTTGGGCGCCGCTTGCATGCTGCTGCTGAGCGAAACCAGCAAATCGCGCGAAATGTCCCGCTCCGACAAGCCGAGCTGGCTCATCATCGTCCGATCGGCTTCGACGCGCAACTCCGGCGTTCGCGGCACTTGCTGCAAGTGCACGTCGACGACGCCGGGAATCTCTTGCATGCGTTTCGCCAAATCCGAGGCGATCGCCAGATTCTGCTCGTAATTGCGTCGCGGGCCGACGATTTGCACGTCGATCGGCGCCGACAGTCCGAAGTTCAAAACTTGCGTGACGATGTCGGGCGGTTGGAAGAAGAACGTCAGATCGGGGAAACGCTCCGCCAAGGTTTTGCGAAGCACTGCGACGTAGTCTTCCGTCGGCCCGTGATCGCGCGAGAGCGTGATCAGCAGTTCGCCGTCGGCCGACGACATCATGGAGCCGTCGCTCAACGCGAGATTGATGCCCGAATTCGGGATGCCGATGTTGTCGATGACTTTCGCGATCTCGTCAGACGGAATCACCTCGCGCACGACTTCGTTGACGCGCGAAATAGCGCTCGGTGTTCTCAATGCGGGTGCCCGGCGGCGTACGGACGTGCAAACGAATCTGGCCCGAATCAACGCCCGGGAAGAAGTCGCGTCCTACGACAAGCGCAAGCCCGCCGGATGCGACTACGAAGAGAGCGAAACCCGCTAGCACGATGGTGCGATGCCCCAACACCCAAGCCAGCAGCAGGCCGTACACATGCCGTAAGCCGTCAAACGCGCGATTGAAAGCATCGTGAACGCGCAGGAACATCCCGCGTCGCTTGCGTGCGGGCGATTCGGAGGATGCCGAAGCTTCGGCGGCCGGATGCGCCGCGTAGAAATCGAGTTCGGCGGCCAGCAAGTAGTGCGACATCGTCGGCACCAGCGTCCGACTCAAGAAGTAGCTCGTCATCATCGCGAATACCACGGCCATGGCCATCGGCGTGAAAAGCGAGCGGGCCGCACCCGAGATGAATACAACCGGTACGAACACGATGCAGATGCAGAGCGTGGCGACCATCGCGGGCATCGCAATTTGCTAGGGCGCCGTCGAGAATCGCCGGTACGAGGCGTTTGCCCATATGCAGATTGCGGTGGATGTTTTCGATTTCCACCGTCGCGTCGTCGACCAAAATGCCCACGGCCAGCGCCATGCCGCCGAGCGTCATCACGTTGAGCGTCTGCCCGAGCCAATTCAGAGCGATGATCGAAACTAAGATCGAGAGCGGAATCGAGATGATGACGATCAACGTGCTCCGCCACGAGCCGAGGAAGAGCAAGATCATCAGGCCCGTCAATCCGGCGGCGATCGCGGCTTCGACGAGCACGCCGTGAACGGCGCCGCGTACGAACACCGATTGATCGGAAAGCAGCGTGGCCCGTAAGGTTTCCGGCAGCGTCGCCATGACCGAACGGGAGCTTGTCTTTGACGCCGTCGACGATGTCGAGCGTCGAAGCTCCGGACTTCAAGATCGGCTGCAGCACGCCCCGTTTGCCGTCGACCCGTACGATGTTGGTCTGCGGAGCGAAGCCGTCGCGCACGTGGGCGACGTCGCGAATATAAATCGTGCGGGTGCCGACGCTCTTGATCGGTAAGTCGCCGATGGCCGCCACGGCCTCGGGGCTGGTGTTGAGCCGGACGTTGTATTCTTCGCGCCGATTTTCGCCGCTGCCCGACGGTGCGATCAGATTCTGAGCGTTGACCGCCGCGGAGACGTCGGCGGCGGAAAGCTGCCACGCGTAGAGCTTCGCCGGGTCGATGTCGACCATGATCTGGCGGACCACGCCGCCATAAGGATACGGAATCTGCGCCCCGGCACGCTGGCCATGCCGGGGCGAATGCCGTTCGTGGCGTTGTCGAAAAGCTGCTGCTCGGAAAGAACGTCGCTTTCGAGTGCGACCTGCACGATCGGGACGTTGGCCGCGTTGTATCGCATCACGAGCGGCGGAAACACGCCCGGCGGCATCGCTCGCAGAACCTGTTGCGACGTTGCGACGACCTGCGGAATCACGCCGTCGATATCCGTCCCTTCTTGGAGGAATATCTTCACGACGGCAATACCGTTGAGCGACTGACTCTCAATGTGCTCGATGTCGGTCACGGTCGACACGAGCACGCGCTCGAAGTTGCCGACGATCCGCGTTTCCATCTCTTCCGACGAAATTCCGGTGTACGTCCAGATGACGGCGACGACCGGAATATCGATCTCCGGAAAGATGTCGGTCGGCATTCGTACGATCGACACGATGCCGACGATCGCAATGAGCATCGACGTCACGACGAACGTATACGGGCGTCGCAACGCGAGACGAACGATCCACATGGTTCAATCACCTCATCTCGCAGGTTACGACAAACAGCCGGCTGGGGCCGATTCGACGGCGTCGGCCGTTTCCAACGCGTCTTCGCGGGCCAGCTCGCACCAGCGGCGCTTGCAATTCTCCGCATGCTCAAGCAGCAACCGCCCGGCCCTAAGGCCGTCGCCGATTTCGAGCGCATCGACGATCGGGTCATGTTCCGCGGCGTGGGCCTGCAGATTCCAGCGACGATGTCGAGCGAGCAAAATCCGCACGCGCACTTCGAAACCGAGGGCATTCCAGGCATCGAACAGAACCTGATTGCCCGAGCGACGCACGATGGCGCGATGAAATTCGGAATTGGCTTTGGAATAGGCGGGGCCGTCTTCGGCGCGACCTGCGGCATGTAGCTCGGCGAGAATGGTTCGCAACTCCGCGACGTTGCCTGCAAACGCCGCAGCGGCGAGTTGGGCGGCCAGTTGTTCAAGCGCACCGCGAACATCGTAAGCTTCAAGCATCTCACGATCGCTCACCGCGCGAACCCGCGTGCCGCGATACGGCACCGATTCGACAAGGCGCACCGACTCCAACTCACGAAAGGCTTCGCGAACCGGCGTCTGGCTGGTGTCGAACTCCTTGGCGATGTTGAGTTCCAGCAAACGCTCGCCGGGCTGGAGCGTGCCGTCGATGATGCGTTGCTCAAGAGCGGCCCGAATTCGGTCGCTCATGCAGAGGCGTTCGTGTTGCATTTCGTGGGTGGGCGTGAGGCGGGCAGGTAGGGCGAAAACGCACGGGGAATAAGTCTATATTATCGATAAGTTTCAATTCGGCACGCCCTTCTTTCGGATGGTGGCTTGCCGTTTTTGATGCAAGATGTTATCTGGTAATGCTTTGTGGTTTTTCATTGCCGGGCGTGTCCAGGGGCGGTGCGTTGTCGAGCAATACGTTGGAAATCGTGAGTTACCATGCGCACCGCGTCGTCCCGGTGGACGGCCCGCCGCTGGAGAACGCCTGTGTCGTCGTCCGTGGCGATCGCATCTTGGCAGTCGGCCCGACGGCGAGCGTCGCCGAAGGTCGCCGTGTCGATCTCGGCTCGGTCGTCGTAACGCCCGGCTTCGTCAATGCGCACGCGCATCTGGAGTTTTCGCAACTCACGCAGCCGCTTGGTCAGCCGGGCTTGGCTTTCCCCGATTGGATTCTCAACGTCCTTGAGTACCGCCGCTCTCCAGGCTTCGATGCGCCGCGCGGCGACCTTCGCCGGGCTGCGGGAATCGGTACGTTGCGGCGTATCGGCGATCGGCGATATCGCCTCTTGCCTGCCGTCGCTACTGTTCGACGAACCGCCGGCGGAAATCGGCGTGACGTCGTTCGTCGAGTTGATCGGTCTTTCGGAAGCCCGTGCCGCCGCCCAAGCAACGCGCATCGACGAATACCTCGCCTCTCGCAATGATGCTCCGAATATTCGCCGCGGGATCAGCCCGCACGCTCCGTATACGGTACGCCCGACGTTGTTTGAAGCGACCGTCCGCGCGGCATCGGCGCAGCGTGTGCCGCTCGCTTTTCATTTAGCCGAGTCGCGCGATGAGTTGCAATTGCTTGCACGTGGCGACGGGCCGCTGGTCGACTATATGCGCACCCTCGGGGCTTGGGACGACACGGCCATTCCTCGCAACACGCGGCCTCTCGATTACTTGCGTGTGCTCGCGGCCGCTCCTCGTTCGCTGGTCATTCACGGCAACTATTTGGCCGACGATGAAATCGAATATCTCGCGGCCCATGCCGACCGCATGACGACCGTCTACTGTCCGCGAACGCACGCCTATTTTGGCCATGCGCCGCACCCGCTGCCGAAACTCTTGCAAAGCGGGCATCTCCGTCGCGCTGGGGACCGACGGTCGTTGCACGAACCCTGATCTCGATCTGCTTGCCGAAATTCGGCACGTCGCCGGAGTTTGCCCGTCGCTTGAGCCGGCTCGGGTCCTGCAACTCGGCACGCTCGACGGAGCCCGGGCCTTGGGGTTGGCGGATGAGTGCGGCAGTTTGTCGGCCGGCAAACGGGCCGATTTCCTGGTCTTCGCAGACGATCGATCGGTCGATCCTTGTGCATTGTTGTTCGCCGCTCCTGCGCTGCAATCCGTTTATCATCGCGGACGCTGCGTTACGTCCATCGCAGCGACCGGGGGCTAGCGCCCGGCGGCTGATGAATCTCTTTCCATCAGCCGGAATGCGCTAGCGTCCGGTCCCATGCCGCGTCCGTCGGCAAATTGCTCGTCGGTCGCGGGCCGATTACCATGGGCGTCCCGCCGTCGCATCGTCACGCTCCCCTCCTCTTAGATTCCGGAACGTCGCATGGCTCGCTCGCTTTTCCTGTTTGCGTCTTTGGCTTTCGCCGTGACTTGCCCGCAACGTGCTTCGGCTGCCGAGCCGGAGTCGTACGACGTCGTCGTCTACGGCGCGACGAGCGGCGGCGTTACGGCGGCCGTTCAATCGGCTCGGCTTGGGCGAACCGTGGTGCTCGTCGAACCTTCGCAACACGTCGGCGGGCTCACCTCCGGCGGTCTCGGCACCACGGATATCGGCAATAAAGGGGCGATCGGCGGCATGTCGCGCGAGTTTTATCGCCGCTTGCATGCTCACTATCAAAAGACCGACTCGTGGACGGTGCAGACGCCGGACGAATATTGGAAGCTTCGCAAGGGAGGGAAGCCGCAGGAAGACACGATGTGGACCTTCGAGCCGCACGTGGCCGAGCGGATCTATCGCGAGATGCTGGACGAAGCGAAGGTGCCGCTCGTCTTCGGCGAGCGGCTCGATCTGAGGCGCGGGAGTCATTAAGAACGGCAATCGTATTGTGTCGATCAAGATGGAATCGGGCCGTACGTTCGCGGGCCGGATGTTCATCGATGCGACGTACGAAGGGGATCTGATGGCGAAAGCCGGCGTGGCGTATCACGTCGGCCGCGAAGCCAATGGGGTCTACGGCGAAACGATCAACGGCGTGCAACTTGGCTCGAAGGCGCATCAGTTTCAGGTGAAGGTCGATCCGTACGTGAAGCCGGGCGATCCGACGAGCGGCGTCTTGCCGGGAGTTCACGCCGGTTCGCCGGGCAAGCATGGAGACGGCGACAAACGCGTGCAGGCCTACAATTTCCGCATGTGCCTGACCGACGTGGAAGCCAACCGAATCCCGTTTCCGAAGCCGGCCGGATATGACCCGCTGCGGTATGAACTGGCGCTGCGGACGATTCTCGCCGGCCAATGGGACGGCCTCGGCGCACCTTCCGCGATGCCCAATCGGAAGACCGATACGAACAACCGGGGCGCGTTTTCCAGCGACAACATCGGGATGAACTACGACTATCCCGAAGGAGACTACGCGACGCGCGAGGCCATTTGGAAAGAACACGAGCAATATCAACAAGGCTGGTGCTGGTTTCTCGCCAACGACGAACGCGTGCCGCAGAACATTCGTGACCAAGTGAACAAGTGGGGCTTGGCGAAGGACGAATTCACCGACAACGGCGGCTGGCCGCATCAGCTTTACGTGCGCGAAGCCCGGCGCATGATTTCCGACTACGTGATGACGGAGCACAACTGCCGCGGCGATCGTGCGGTCGACGATCCCGTCGGCTTGGCCGCGTACACGATGGACTCGCACAACACGCAGCGTTGGGTACGCGACGGCTATGCGTCGAACGAGGGAGACGTGCAAGTCGGCGGGTTCTCGCCGTACTCCATTTCGTACAAGTCGATCGTGCCGCGCCGCGCCGAGTGCGGCAATTTGTTCGTTCCGGTTTGCTTGGCGGCGTCACACATCGCGTACGGCAGCATCCGCATGGAGCCGGTGTTTATGGTGCTTGGGCAATCCAGCGCCACGGCGGCCGCGCAAGCTTTGGAAGCGGAGTGCGACGTACAAGAGGTCGCCTACGCGAGGCTGCGTGAGAAGCTGCTGGCCGATCAACAGATTCTCGAATGGACCGGACCGAAGCCGTATCGCGGAGCGTCGGCCGAATCTCTGCCCGGCATCGTCGTAGAGACGGACAAGGCCGAGGTCGTCGGCTCGTGGACCGAAGGGCACACCACGCGCGGCTACATCGGCAAAAGCTACCTGCACGACGACGATGCGGACAAAGGAAAGAAGAGCGTTACGTTCACGATCGCCGTTCCAAAGGCCGGCACGTACGCCGTACGCCTCGCGTATACGGCGTTGAGCAACCGGGCGACGAACGTTCCCGTGACCGTAACGGCCGCCGACGGTGAACATCGCTACACCGTGAACCAAAAGCAGAAGCCTGCGATTGACGAGACGTTTCACAGCCTCGGCAAGCTCCCGTTCACCGGCGAAAAACCGGCCGTAATCAAGATCGAGACGACGGGAACGAACGGGCACGTGATTGTGGACGCGGTGCAGTTGTTGGCGAATTAACGAGCTGACGACGCGCCGTCTAATGGAAAAGCATTAGCTTCCGTGAGGGGCGGCGCAAGTTTTTGCATGCCGCCGGCTGCTTGGCTAAGTTAACGCCGCCGTCGTTCGCAAGTCGCGAACTTTCGGGCGCGCGTTCTTATCAGGGAGCTTTGCCATGCGGCTGTTGTCGGCGGTCGTTCTCGCTGTTTTCGCTCTCGTCGCACCGGCTGCCGCCCAAAACGCCCCGCGCTTGCAGGTGAAGGTCGTCGACGTCGGCGCGGGGCTGTGTTGCATCGTCACCGCGCCGGGCCCGCGGTACATGATCTTCGACGCCGGCAACTACGAAGATCGCGGCGTCACGGCCATGACCGCGATCGAAGCGGCGATTCCTTTTGGATCGGACATCGACCTGCTCGTCGTCAGCCACGGCGACGCCGACCACATCGCCGCGGTGCCGTTCATCTGCCAAAACTACAAAGTGCGCCAAGTCTGGCGCGAAGGCTTTGCACGCCCGACGCAGACGTGGCAACGCGCGGACGAAGCCATTCGCCGCGAGGCGACCGACGAAGGCTGCCTCGACTTCAATCTCCAAGCGTTCGATATTGACCCGGGCTATCAAATCCCGCTCGGCGAGGCGACGGTCACTTTCATCGCCGGCTTCAGTGATATTCCGTCGAGTTGGCTGCCGCTGAGCGAAGGGGAAAACGTTAACGCCCGCAGCGTCGTGGCGCGAGTCGACTTTGGTCAATCGTCGATCCTATTCACGGGCGACACCGTCGGTCGGCATATCGGCAATGACGACGACGTCTGTATCGCCGCCGAACGTACGATGGTCGATCGCGCCGCGGAGGCGTCGATCGACGTCGACGTGGTGATCGCCCCGCATCACGGCGCCGACAACGGGAGTTCGCAAGCCTTCATTCAAGCGATGTCGCCGCGTTACGTCGTGTTTTCCGCAGGTTCCAAGCACGGCCATCCTTCGCGCAACGCGGCGAATCGATACCTCAACTCCGGGTTGTCCCTTTCTCGCATGTATCGAACCGATCGAGGCGATAACGAAGGGAGCCAGTTCGAATGGCGGCCGACTACCGGTGCTTCACGCGATCCGGCCGGTGACGACGACATTTTGCTTTCGCTGGCTCGCAACGGGCAGGTGTCGATTTCGTATCAGCCGCGAACCCGGGTTTGGAGTCGCTCCTCGGCCTCTTTCCGACGGTCCGAATGCGGCCCTCGCCTTAGCGGGCGTCGCGGACCGCGCGCCGATGTCGGCCTCCGGGATTCAAGTCGCCCAGTTGTCGCCGCAGGTTGCCAAATTTGCGCTCGACGATTCGCTCTGGACCGAGAAACTAGAGCACATTGAAGACCATACGCTGGAACACGGCGCGCCGGTCGACGAATTGCGATCGTCCGCAGCGACGAGCGGTTCTAAGTGCTGCGTTCCAGCAACGACGTCTTGCCGTTGCCGCCGTTGGCTTCCGTTCCGGCGCTGCCGCTAACTCTTGGTGCGTCGCTGCTCAAACAGCCAATCGAGCAGGCCGAAGGCCGGTTCGTAGGCCGGCGTCCAGCAGTCGTGGCCGACTTCGGGGAGTTCCGTGTATCGCGGTCGCCCGCCCGCCGCCTTGATTGCAGCGATCATGCGCCGGCTGTGGTCGACATGCACGGCTTCGTCGAGCGTGCCGTGAACCGCCCAAATCGGCAGCTTCGCAAGGTCGGCGTCGTCGTCAACGTCGCCCCCTCCGCATAGTGGCGCGACGGCTGCAAACGCCTCGGGCTCGCCCCGGCCCATTGCCAGCAACCGAAGCCTCCCATGGAGAGCCCGGTGAGATAGATACGGTCTTCGTCGACGGAGTGCTCATTAATGACGGCCGCCGTCGCAGCCCGCAACATTCGCATGGCGCGGGTCATCGTGCCCGGCGGCGTCCAATCGGTCTGGCCCCAATCGACGTCGACCCATTTGTCGTCGGCCGCACATTGCACGGCCAGTACGAAGCAGGGGTAACGCTTACGGTTGACCGAGCGCGAGCAATTCCGGCAGATAGCAAAGTTGCGACGTGTTGTCGTCGCCCCGTTCGCCGGCACCGTGCAAAAAGATCACCAACGGAGAACGCTCGCCGGGCGTCGCTGATTCGGGGGCCATCAGCCGGTAGCGCACCACGGGATCGCCCGGCACACCGAAACCTCGCGTCGTCGCGCTCCCTTCCGCAAACGCAGCGACGGCTTCCTTCGACGGCGTACGCATACGACTGCTCCTGAACGCGACGAAGCGATCGGTCCGTCAACTCGCCGAGACGCAGACTACGACGCGTCGCTGTCGAACACGCGAACCGTCTTCCAGTTTTCTTTATTCTCGGCGATGAATTCCAGGTGCCGAGGCGCCACTTGGTAGGCGTCGTGCGATTCACGGCCGTCGAACACGACGTGCAGCGCAACGTCGTAACCCCGATCGTTCACCGGGCGTGCGTATTCTTCGGCCAGCGTGCCGGCGCTGAAGTACACGGTGCCGGGATGGCCGGTCAGGTACTTGTGGCAGGCATCAACCAATTTCTTCTTGGCGGCCTGCGAATTGTCGTTCAGCGTGAAATAAACGTTATGAACCAGGTGCATGCGATCGTTCCGTTATGAGTACAAAGTTGCTTCGTCTCGCATCTTGCCGCGGAGCTTGTCTCCGCGAGCTTCATTCCGTCTCTCAGTTCTTCAGCGGCGTCTTTCCCAACTCGGGCGGGTTGTGTTCCGCCGGCGGTCCGAGAATCGCCTCGATCTCCGGGATTTCCAGCGTTTCTTGCTCTTCGAGCTTTTGCGACAGCTCATCGAGCTTGGCTCGATGTTCCGTGAGCAGCTTCTTCGCTTGGTCGGCCGCGGCATGCAGGATGCGGGCCGTCTCTTCGTCGATGACTTGGGCCGTGTGTTCGCTAAACTCGCGCGGCTCCGTCATTTCGCGGCCGAGGAACGGATGTTCTTCGCCGATGCGAAACGCCACCGGTCCCAAACGCTCGCTCATGCCCCAGTTGGCCACCATGCGGCGGGCCAGTTGCGTGGCTCGCTTCAGGTCGTTCTCCGCGCCGACGCTGTATTCGTCGAAGATCAATTTTTCCGCCGCCCGACCCCCCATCAAGCAAATCAGGCGGGCGTGCAGTTCTCCTTCGCCGTAGCTAAGTTTGTCTTCCTGCGGCACGAGTTGCGTCACGCCCATGGCTCGGCCGCGCGGGATGATCGTCACCTTGTGCACGCGATCGTTGCCGGGAAGAATCCATGCCAAAATCGTGTGGCCCGCCTCGTGATAGGCGGTCATAGATTTTTCGAACGGCGTCAGCGTTTCTTCGCGCTTCACGCCCATCAGGATTTTGTCGCGGGCATATTCAAAGTCGTTCATGTCGACTTTGTCTTTTCCCTGCCGCGTGGCCCAGATGGCCGCTTCGTTGACGAGGTTGCGAATGTCCGCGCCGGTCAGGCCGACTGTGCCCTGAGCCAATCGCTCCAGGTTGACGTCGTCGTTCAGCGGAACTTCGCGCGTGTGGACTTTGAAGATCGCCAGCCGACCTTTCACCGTCGGCCGATCCACGATCACGCGGCGATCGAAACGACCCGGCCGCAAGAGCGCGGGGTCGAGCACGTCGGCCCGGTTCGTCGCGGCCAGCACGATCACGGCTTCGTTCGGGCTGAAGCCGTCCATTTCGCTGAGAATCTGGTTCAGCGTTTGTTCCCGTTCGTCCTGTCCGCCGCCGATGCCGGTACCGCGCACGCGGCCGACGGCGTCGATTTCGTCGATGAAGAGAATGCACGGCGAGGCTTCTTTGGCCGTGCGAAACATATCGCGAACCCGCCCCGCGCCGACGCCGACGAACATCTGAATGAATTCGCTGCCGTTGATCGAAAAGAACGGCACCCCCGCCTCGCCGGCCACGGCCTTGGCGAGCAAAGTCTTGCCGGTGCCCGGCGGCCCTTCGAGCAGCACGCCCTTGGGAATGCGTCCGCCGAGCCGCTGAAACTTTTGCGGGTTTTTGAGGAACTCAACGATCTCCGTGAGTTCGTTCTTCACACCTTCGAGGCCGGCCACATCGGAGAACGTCGTTCGCTTTCCGCCGGCGTCGTACCGCTTGGCCGGGCTCTTATTGAAGCCCGAGAGGAAGCCGCCTCCCATGAATTGGTCGCGAGCGCGGCGGAAGATGAGAAACATGCCGACGCACAAGAGCAGCGTGAGCCCGAGCGAGTAAAGCATCATCGCGCCGCCGCCGTCCGTCAGCGGCTTGGCTACGTAATGTTCGCCGAGTCGCGAACGCAGCAACTGATCGAGCTGCTCCCCGGCAAACGGGCTCACGACGGTCGTGAAATCTTTCGACAGAGTTTCGCCGTGCCCGAGCGTCGTCGGTTCGGGAGTTCGCGGCGTCAGGTATTTGTCGAGCGACGATTCGTACGAGAAATTCGGTCCGAGCTTCGCAATGAGCTCGTCTTCCAGCGACTTGCCGGCATTGGGGCTGAGCAGCACGCGGAAGTCCAAGCGTTCGCCGGCCGGAGCCGCGGGCTTCGTTCCGGTTGCGGCGGGTTGAGTGCCGGTTGCCGTTGGAACTGTCCCGGTCGGCGACGGAGCGGCCACAGGGGCGGAAATCGCCGGGCCGTCGGTGGTGCTGGTCGTCGCCGCCGCGGCCGAGGGCGATCGTTTGAACTTGCCGACCAGTTCGCGGCCGTTCGTGTGGGCTTCGGCGATGTTCGAGGCGTTGAGTTGCTGCAGAAACCGACCGTACGAGATGGTCGGCAGCGTGATTTCCGCCGGCTTCATCGGCGGCGGGGCCTGCGGCGGATTGACGAATCGTCCCGAAACCTCGTAGCCGTCGACGATGACGTCGGAAATGTTGCCGGCTTCGAGCTGTTGAAGGAAAAATCCGTAGCTGATGACGCTCTGCTGGTGAGCCCGCGCGATCACGAACCACACGCCGAAGGCCAGCAGACCCATGAGCGCAAACGTCAACGTCGGGCTGGTGAACCGAGGACGAGGCGGCGTACGTTTTGTATCCGGGGAATTGCCCTGGGGGCTCGAATCCATGAATCAACTACCTTCGCGGCGAGAGCTTCCCAATCGAGGACCATTCAAGATAGGGTAATAGAGGCGGAAATTCCAGCCGTGCGAAGCGGTCGACGGCGAAACAGGCCTGCGGATTTCACGGCCCGGCGATCATTCGTTCGGCGATTAAGAATTCGAAATCGCGACGCTCTGCGGCGCGGGATATTACGACGATGCGACAAGGCGCTGTAGCGGTCATCATCGAAGACGAAAAATTCCTCGTCATTCGCCGCGCACAGGGCATCGCCGCCGCCGGCAAAGTTTGCTTTCCGGGGGGCGGCATCGAAGCCGGAGAAACCGAGCAAGCGGCGCTCGTCCGTGAATTGCAGGAAGAATTGTCGATTACCGTGAGCCCGTTGCGGCGCGTTTGGCGGAGCGTCACGCCGTGGGACGTGCAGCTTGCGTGGTGGTTGGCCGAACGTGTCGACGACGCGCCGCTCGCTCCGCACCCGGCCGAGGTCGCCGAGTGTTTTTGGCTCACCGCTGCGGAGTTGTCCGCACATCCCGATTTGCTCTACAGCAACGGCGAGTTTCTGTCGGCCGCGGCCCGCGGCGACTTGCACCTAGGCGCGGAAGCGCCGGACTTTGTGTAGGCAAAGGCGAACACGAATCATGGAAGCTAAGTTCCTCGCCTGGTTGCGCCGGCGTCTGCCGACGACGAACCCGCCCGTCGAAGTCGGGCCGGGGGACGACGCCGCAGTCGTTGCGCTGGGAGCCGATACACGGCTCGTGGCGACGACGGACATGCTCAGCGACGGCGTCGATTTCCGGCTCGGTGAAGTCGATCCTCGTCGCATCGGGCGCGAGGCGCTGGCGGTGAACCTTAGCGACTTGGCGGCCATGGCGGCCTCGCCGGTCGGCGTGTTGGTGAGCCTGCTGTTGCCTCGTCACGGCGGCGCTGCGTTGGCTCGCGAACTTTACGAAGGTCTGATTCCTCTGGCCGAAGAGTTCTCTGTGCCGATCATCGGGGGCGATACCAATAGTTGGGACGGCCCATTGGCCATCAGCGTCACCGCTCTTGGTCGCGCGGGCGTGCAGGGAACCTGGCTTCGTAGTCGGGCGCACGTAGGAGACGCCGTCGTCGTCACCGGCTCGTTCGGCGGCAGCATCTTAGCCCATCAGTTCGATTTCACGCCGCGCATCCGCGAGGCTCTTGTGCTGGCGGAGCAATGCCGCATTCACGCTGCGATGGATGTCAGCGACGGTCTCACGCTCGACCTCAGTCGACTTTGTGCCGAAAGCGGCTGCGGCGCGGAATTGGATCTTGCCGCAGTTCCGATCAGTCTCGCGGCGCAAGAGCTGACGCAGCTTCGGCCCGGCGCGGGCAGTGCGTTGGATCACGCTCTCTGCGACGGCGAAGATTTTGAACTGCTGCTGACCTGCGACGAAGCCGAGGCACAAAAGCTTCTCGCCGCGCAACCGCTCATGGAACGATTCGGCGTACGGCTCACGCAGATCGGCCGCATCGTCGCCGAGCCCGGCTTGTGGTCGCTCGCGGCCGACGGCACGCGCTTCCCGTTGGAGCCGCGCGGATTTCAGCATCGCTTGGATTGATCATGACGCTGCAGTTCACATCACGGAGCGAAGCCGATACCCGCCGCTTTGGGTTAGAACTCGGCCGCGCGCTGTTCGACGGTGCGGTCGTCGCTTTAAACGGGCCGCTCGGTGCTGGCAAGACGCGGTTGGTGAAAGCCGTGGCCGAAGCGCGCGGGCACGACGGTGCGGAGGTCGTCAGTCCGACGTTCACGCTCATTCAGGAATACCGCGGCCCGCGACCGGTTTACCACTTCGATGCTTACCGACTGCGCGACGACGACGAATTCTTGAACCTTGGCCCCGATGAATATTTCGACGGTGCCGGGGTGACGTTGGTCGAGTGGGGCGAGCGAGTCGAACGTTGCTTGCCCGCCGAACGGCTGGAAATCACGATTCGTCCTACGGGGCCGGAAACGCGGGAGTTCGCCTTATCGGCATTAGGTCCGCGGTATGAGGCCGTCGTCGCGGAGCTAGCTAGGGGATTTGCTGGGACGTCGTCGGGCGGAAACCCCTGACACCTTCTCACGCCGCGCCGGGTATACTTTGCAGCGTAACAACGGATGAGATTTCGCGCTTAAGCGAAATCCGCCGTTGTTCGAAGCTTCTTTTGCACCAGGAATGTCTATGCGTTTCGTCGCCGCCGCGTGGTCGTCGGTCGTGTTCAGCCTCGTCGCCGTTGCCTTCGCCGCTCCGGCGGTCGCCGAAGAGATCGACTATTACTCCGTGCCCGTCGGCGATTTGGAACTGACGGAAGGCAAATGGGATTTGGAGACCGACACGACGAACACGGCCTGGGGACGGGCCGACTTCGCGCGCCCTTACATCGTGCTCGACGGCGCGGGCGAAGTTTATTGGAGCCATCCGAATGATTCATGGGGGCTCGTTGACGATCGCACGACGTGGGGCCGCGTCAACATTCGTCGGCCGCATGCCGACGCAGCCATCGCCGGCACGTTTTTTTACCCTAAGCGCGACTACCGTTCGTTCGGCTTTGTGAAATTCAAGATCGCCGCCGATAAGGCGAGCGGCGACCATCGTAAAGAGTTCCTCGATGCGAAGATTCGCCACTACGGCCGGCTGCAATCGCAAGGCTTCGCCGGCGGTGCGTGGTTCCGCCATCAGGTTCGCTCGGCCCAGCGCGAACTGACCGGCAATGCGACGACCGGCGCAGTCGAGCCGCCGCGATCGTTCGATTCGTTCCGGCCTTGGAGCGAGTTCGACGACACCTTCTCGCTCTTCTCCGGCAATCGGGCCGTGAGTGAAAATTTACAACTCGATCGGGTTCTGCCCGCAGCCCGCGCGGACGAATCGCCCGTCAAGCTCGACACGGTCCAAGGGATCACGATCGACGAAATCGATTGGTCGAAGTATTTGGCCGGCAAGAATCCGAAGCTCGATGCGTTGGCGAAATATATTCCGGCGGACCAGCACGTGCTATTTTTTCCAAACTTTGCGGCGGCGATGCGTTTGGCGGATGAGGCCGAAGCGCAAGGTACGCCGCTATTGGAAATGGCCGAGCCGCAAAGCCAGGATGCCGACGTGGTCGGCCGCTATCAGCGTCAGCTCGGTTTGAAGACCACGGCGCTCGGCCGCATGCTTGGCCCGTCGATCATCAAGAGCATGGCGCTGACGGGCGGCGATCCGTACTTTCGCATCGGCACCGACCTGGCGCTCGTGTTCGAAGCCTACGATCTCACGACTCTGAAGACGGCGCTGGCCGGCCAAGTGACGCTGAACACGACGGGCGAAGCCGGCTTGACGCTGACTTCGGGCAAGATCGTCGACGGGGCGCGCACCGTGGCGTACGACTATTGGAGCACGCCCGATCGACGCGTTTCCAGCTACGTGGCGGGTTATGAAAACGTGGTGATCGTCACCAACTCGCTGGAGCAGTTGAAAGGACTGGTTGCAGTGTATGCGGGCGGACGTGGCGCGACGGTCGAGTTGAAGGAGTTTCAATTCTTCCGCGATCGATATCCGCGTGGCGACGAACGCGAGACGGCGTTTCTCTTTATCAGCGATCCGACGATTCGCCGCTGGTGCGGACCGCGTTGGCGCATCGCCGATTCGCGACGAACCCGCGATCTGGCGGTGCTCGCCGAACTACAGGCCGCACAGGTCGACAAGCTGGCCCGTAATCAGGCCGAGCCGGGGACGATCTACTCGGATTGGGCGTTGTCGGCGGCCGGGGAGATCAAGCTCTCGTCGCACGGCGTGCGATCGGAAACCGTCGGTTCGTTGGGATTCATGACGCCGATCGCCGAGTTGCCGTTGGACACGGTCGCCAAGTCGGAAGCCGAGGCTTACGGACGCTGGCGCGACGGGTACCAGAACAATTTCAGTTGGGCCTTCGATCCGATCGGCCTGCGTTTCACCGTGGCCGACGACCGCTTGGCCGGCGACCTGACGGTGATGCCGCTCATTGATAACAGCGACTACCGTGATTTCATCGCGATTTCGCGAGGCGTCTCGCTCAAGCCCACCTCCGGCGATCCGCACGACGCGGCGTTTCATGCCGTGTTGGCGATCAACAAAGATTCGGCGCGGCTGAAAGAATTGGGAGGCATGGCGGGCTTCTTCTTCCCGCAACTTAAAGTCGATCCGTTGTCGTGGATCGGCGAATCGGCGGCGCTGTACGTAGATGATTCGCCGCTTTGGAACGAACTCGACAAATTGAAGGACGACGCCGATCGCGAAAAGTTCTTCCGCGAGCACGCGTGGGAGTTGCCCATCGCCGTGCATGCCGAAGTGTCCAGCGCTTTTAAAGCTACGGCGTTTTTGGCCGCCATCAGAGCCTTCATCGAACAAACCGGCCCGGGCATGACGTTGTGGGAAGTTCGGCAACTCGGCGACGACTCCTACGTGAAGGTTTCGCCGACGGAGAAAGCCGTGCCGCGCGGAACGCCGGAAGAGAAGATTGCGATCTACTACGCGCTCACGTCGGACTCGCTCACGATCAGCCTCAGCGAGGATGTGATCAAGCGTTCGTTGGCGCGTCGTGCGGAACGCGGGAAGGCCGAGAAGCCGAGCGCGGAGAAATCGGCCAAACCTTCGGAAGCGACGACGACTTGGCTCGGCGAGCAACTTTGCTTGGAGGCCGGACGTCGCGCGTTGCACGGATTCGCGGCGCTCTCGTACGATTCGTATCAAAACCAGCTTCAACGCTTGGCCTGGAGCAATCTGCCGGTGCTCAATGAATGGCGCCGCCGTTATCCGGACCAAGATTCTGTAGAACTTCACGAGCGGCTGTGGGACGTGAAGCTCGTTTGTCCCGGGGGCGGTAAGTACGTTTGGAATGAAAAGTTCCAGACGTATGAGTCGACCGTCTTCGGACATCCGGGCGAACCGAAGCTCGGGGCTGCGCTGCCCGCCGCGTTGAACGACGTGTCGCGAGCTCGCTTCGGCGTGACTTTCGAAGAGCAAGGCCTGCGCACGGGCGGAGATTCTCCGCGCTAAATAGAATCTGCGACGAACGCGCGAGCCTCGCCGGCTCGCCCTGGTTGTAGGGTTGCATCGTGCCGCGCGGCTCGGGAAGATACGGCTCCTGCCGGAATCCTCCCCTGCCCCGTCGCGGAGCCTCGCCGAGATGCGCACCTTTCGTTTTCTCTCGTTTGCCGTAATCCCCGTCGTCGGTTTGCTGCTCGCCTCGTTCGCCGCAGCCGCGGAGAAGCCGGGGGCGTACGAAGTGGAAGTCGAAGCGGACGTACCGGCCGCGATGCGGGACGGCGTTCGACTGTCGGCCGACGTTTATCATCCGTTGCACGACGGTAAGCGGCTGGCCGAGAAATCGCCCGTGATTCTCATTCGTACGCCGTACGGCAAAGGGGGCGGCAAATCGCCGGACGCTCTTTACTTCGCCTCGCACGGCTATCGCGTCGTCGTGCAAGACACGCGCGGGCGTTATAAGTCGGAAGGCGTTTGGCGATGGCTCAGCGACGACGGACCCGACGGCGTCGATACCGCGGCTTGGATCGCGCAGCAGCCATGGGCGACCGGCCGGATCGGCATGATGGGAGGCAGCTACGTCGGCGGCACGCAACACGCCGTGGCCATGGCCGGCTCGCCGCATCTCACGACGGTGATCCCCGTCGACGCGGTGTCGAACATGGGCCGCCAGAGCATGCGCAACGCCGGAGCGTTCGAACTGCGCTTCTGGAATTGGATCATGATCAACGCGGCCAAAGGAAGCGTCGCTTCACAAAATCCGGCTTACGCCGCCGCGCTCAAAGAGATGTCCGACAATCGGCACACGTACTTGGCCAATCTTCCGTTGCGAGCTGGCACGACGCCGCTGAAGTTTGCACCGGAATACGAAAGCTGGCTCATTGAAGCCATGCAGCACGGCAAGAACGACGACTACTGGAAGCAGAACAATATCGTCGACTTTCCGGAAAAGTATCAGGACATTCCAGTGTATTTGGTCGGCGGTTGGTACGACTCTTGGGCCGGCAATACGACGGCCAACTACCAGGCGCTCTCGAAGCGGTTGAAGAGCGACGTGTATCTGATCATGGGCCCCTGGATTCACGGCAAGCAAGGCTCGTCGACGCACGGTCAGGTGACGTACGGCGAGGCGGCGGCGATCGCCGAACCTTTGGCGTGGCGCAAGGAGTGGTTCGACCGCTGGCTGCGCGACGCGGAAACTTCCGTCGGCCGCGCGGAGCCGTTTCGCTCCAAAGTGCGCATCTTTGTGATGGGCACCGGAGACGGACGTCGCGACGACAAGGGCTTGCTCAACCACGGCGGCCAATGGCGCGACGAACAAGAGTGGCCGCTCGCGCGGGCCGTGGCGACGCGCTACCATCTGCTGCCGGACGGCAAGCTCGCGCCCGAGCCTGCCGCAAGCTCCGGCGAAACGGCGGCGAGCACTTCGTATACGTTTGACCCGACGAACCCGGTGCCGACGATCGGCGGCAACATTTCGTCGAACAACGACATCATGTTGCAAGGGGCTTGGGATCAACGGGGCGGCCCGCATATTTGGAATTTCTTGAAGCCGATTCCTCTTTCGGCTCGCAACGACGTTCTCGTGTTTCAGACGGAGCCGCTGGCGGAAGACGTCGAAGTGACCGGCGAGCTTGAAGTGAAGCTGTGGGTTTCGTCGACCGCGGTCGACACCGATTTCACAGCGAAGCTCGTCGACGTGTATCCGGCAAGCGTCGACCTTCCCGGCGGCTTCGACCTGAACATCGCCGACGGCATCGCGCGAGCCCGCTTTCGCGATTCGCTCCAAGAAGAAAAGCTGATGGAGGCGGGGAAGGTTTATCCCGTCACGGTGAAGCTGTACCCGACGTCGAACGTGTTTAAGAAGGGGCATCGCATTCGCGTGGACGTCTCCAGCAGCAACTTCCCGCGGTTCGACGTAAACCCGAACACGGGCGAGCCGTTGGCGCAACATCGTCGAGTGCAAACGGCCGTGAATACGATTTATCACGACGCTACGCGACCGTCGCACATCGTGCTGCCGATCGTGCCGGCGAAATGACGTCGTCGCTGCGAGCGGCTACTTGACGAAGCTCTTGGCGTTCAAGCCGCGAGTGTCCGCCGGATAGTTGCGCTCCGGCGTATGTTCGCGCCGCATGATTTCTTCGAGCTTCGCGACGACGCTTGAATTGTCGGCGGCCACGTTCTTCGTTTCACTCGGATCGTCGGCCAGATTGTAGAGTTCCACAGGTTTCTTCCCCGGAAACTTGTGAAGCTTCCAATCGCCGGTGCGAACCGCTTGTTCGTAGGTCGGTTCGCCGCCGCTCCTTCCCGAGGGCGTTTCCCAGTACAAAAACTCGTGCCGCGGTTGATCGCCGCGGCCTAGCAACGTCGGCACGAGGGACATGCCGTCGGTCGGCGGAAGTTTGTCGACGCCGGCGAGTTCGGCGAGCGTCGGTAGCACGTCGTAGAAGCAGGTCTGCACGTCGCTCGTCGTGCCGGGTTGGATTTGCCCCGGCCAACGCGCGATGAGCGGCACGCGGATTCCGCCCTCGTAGAAATCTCCCTTTGCGCCGCGATAGACGCCGTTGCCGTCGAAATACTCGACGAAGATGTCCGTCCATGCGCCGGGTTGCGGGCCGTTGTCGCTGGTGAAGAAGACGATCGTGTTCTCGTCGAGCTGGAGCTCTTTGAGCAGCGCGAGCACTTCGCCGACGTGACGATCGAGCCGAGTGACCATGCCGGCGAATTCCGCGTGGGCGTGGTCGCTGCCGAGGTAGCCCGGCCGTGGATCGGCTCGGCTGATCCGCGGGAATTTGTCTTCGTATTCCCGGCGCGAGTCGGCAGGCACGGTCAGTTCGACGTGCGGCAAGATGTACGGCAGGTAGGCGAAGAACGGGCCGCCTTTGTGGTCGCGAATGAACTTCAGCGCCTGTGCGTGGATTTCATCGTGCGCATAGCGAGCCTGCTTGCCCCCTTCGTTTTCGGGCAGCATGAAACGGTCGCGGCCGTTCATGAGGAAGTAAGGATAGAAGAAGTGGGCGTGCTGTTGGTTGTACTGGCCGAACCACGCGTCGAACCCTTGGTTGACCGCGACGCCCGGCGTCGTCTCTTCGCCGAGCCCCCATTTGCCGAAACCGCCGGTTGCGTAGCCCGCTCCCTTCAGCACTTCGGCGACCGTGGTGTCTTCGTCGTAGAGATGCCGCGTCGCACCGTTCGCGCACACGGCCGTGTGGCCGGCGTGCAAGCCGGTCATCAGCACGCTTCGCGCCGGCGCACAGACGTTTGCGCCGGCGTAAGCATTCTCAAACTTCATCCCTTCGGCGGCCATCCGATCGATATTCGGCGTGCGAATCTTCGTCTGCCCATAACAACCGACATGCCCCCGCCCCAAATCATCCGCGAGGATGAACACGATGTTGGGATGTCGCGACGAGCGCACGGCATCGGCGGCTGCGACTCCGGCCCAGGCGAGCGTCAACGCCAGCGCGGCGACCATGAGCCCGGGGCTTGTGATGCGGCGAGATGAGTCGATCGAGCCGATGTAGGAGGGGAGCGATAGCTTGAGAGGCATGGCTTTCTCACGATCGAGGGGGCGGTGCGAGGCGGCGAATGATGCGCGGGGCGGCATGAATATCGGCCGCTCGATGCGACGGGTCAACTCTGCGACCGGGGATGTAACGTAACGGATTGACGTTAGCTCCGGTTCTTCAAGCGGCGGGCAACGCGTTAGAGACTCGTGTTACGGTGGAAATGCATCAACGTCGTTGGGCTTCGGTTTAGCGAAAGGAAACGTGGAGCCGCGGGTCTTTGCGTGGCGAAATCGTTGCGCCTTGGTGCTTTTCCTCGAGCGGGCGCACGTCGTCGTTCGAACCCATCCGATGCCGGGTTAGTCGGAAAAGTATTTTCCTGAGCGAGATGAACGGCTCGTCGAACCGCCGGCGACAGCCTTGCGCGGTGAACTCTACATATTCGGCGCATGGGACTTACGTCGCGCTCGCAAGTTTGGCGAGGTCGGGACTCGGCGGCGCGGAATCGGTTCGAAACGAAAAATCTTGAGATATCGCGCCACTCCCGGCGGTGACTAGCATCCGCGAGGGGAGCCTCAAAACTCTTTCTTTTTAGCCACTTTTCAGCCGCGAACACGCACTTAGCTTCGAGAAAGACGGTGACGACCGGTCTTTCACGGCAAGGGTGGAGCGCCATGGCAAAAGGCGGTGTGCGGAGCGGGCACGAGGACTCAACGGAGGATGAGCATACGTCACCGCGCAGGCCGCGGCGTTTCAGGCAGACGTCGCTGCGAGAACCTGCTCGGCCGAAACTCCACGGCGATCGCACGTCGTCGGCGTGGTTTGTCGTGTGCTTGGCGTCGTTGATCGCGCAGCATGTCGCGGCGCCGTCGCAAACGTCGGCGGCGGTCGTGTACTGGGATATCAACGGCGCTACGGCCGGCGCCGGCGGTGCGACGCCGAGCGGAACTTGGGACGCCGCACAGCTTCTCTGGAGCACGTCGCTCGACGGCGATACGGCCACGGCCGCGTGGGTTGCGGGCAACACGGCGGTCTTCTCGGCCGGCTCAGATGCGACCGGCGCGTTCGGCGTGACCGTCGTTGGTAATCAGATTCTCAACGGCATGCAATTTCAAGAAGGCACGGTCACTCTGACCGGCGGCTCGTTGCAATTCAGTTCTTCGTCGGCGATCGACGTCGGCGCGAGTCTCTTGGCGACGATCAACTCGAATATTACCGCCGCCGCGCTCATCAAAAACGGCACGGGCACGCTCGTGCTTTCGGGCACGAACACGCTCACCGGCAATTTCAGCATCAACGCGGGTACGATTCGCATCCTTAACGCCGCCTCGCTCGGCACCTCGACCTTGGCCTTCAATGCCACGGACATCGGCATCGAAATCGGCAGTTCGCCGGTGACGATCGCCAACAACCTTTCGTTGGCGTCGGCCTTGCTGAACATGACCATCGGCGGCTCCGCGGATCTGACGTTCAACGGAGTCTTAGGGGCCGGCAATTCGAGCCAAGTGCTCAACATCACGAACACCGGCGCGACAATCTTCAACGGCAACTCCACTTCGACGGCCACGACGGCGACCCGCACCACGACGTTCAACGTCGTCGATCCCGCGGCCGTCGTCACGTTCAACGGCGCGTATCTCAACAACAACGGCACCGGCAATCGGCCGCTCGCCAAAAGCGGGCTCGGCACGCTGGTGATGACCAGCCCCGACAACACTTATCGTGGTGCGACGACGATCACCGGCGGGTTACTGCGGTTCGACGCCGGCTCGGCCATCGGCAGCGGCGCCTGGTCGTCCAAGACGGCGAAGCCCGCTTGCTCATGACCGAGGGAGCGGTGGCGAGCGTCTCGTTGGCCGGCAGCACGGCGACGAACCCGACGGCGTTGCTTACGCTCGGCGCGAACACGACGCTGTCGCTCAACGGCCCGTTCACGTTCGTCGCGACGAACAACAACCGGATGGGCCGGTCCGTCGGCGGCACGCTCCGCATCAATTCATCGACGACGACGTTCACCGTCGGCGACAGCACGCATGCCGAAGCCGCGATCGATCTCGACATCTCCTCGGTCGTCGCCGGCGAGTCGAATTTCTCGTTTGTTAAGGGGGGCACCGGCACGCTCAAGCTCAGCGCTGCAAATACTTACCGCGGTAAGACCTGGTTGCAGGCCGGCGTCACCATCGTCGATCGGATCGGGCTCGTCACGGCCGATTCCGGCAACCTCGGCGGCCCGGCCGGCGACGTCACGATGTCGGTCATCGACGTCGGCAACACGAGCAGCGCGGCCACAATCCGCTACGTCGGCGCCGGCGAAACGACCGATCGCCCGTTGAATCTCGTCGGCTCCACCGGCGGGCTGGTTCTGGAAGCCAACGGCACGGGCGCGCTCACGTGGAGCGGCAACCTGACGAACACGGTCGACGGCGCCAAGCTCTTCACGCTCACCGGTTCCAGCACCGCCGTCAACACGTTCTCCGGCAACATCTCCGACCGCTCCGCGACGTTTACGACCGCCCTCACGAAAACCGGCACGACCACGTGGACCGTGTCCGGCAACAGTTCGTTTACCGGGGCGGTCACCGTCGCCTCCGGTAAGTTGAACTTCACGACGCTGGCCGACATCGGCACGTCGTCGAGCCTCGGCGCGGGAGGAACGATCACCATCGGCGGCGCGGGCACGCTGGCGTTCATCGGCGGTACGTCGCAATCGTCGAACCGGCCGATCGTCAACACCGCGAGCGGCTTCGTCATTGAGGCCAGCGGAACCGGCGGCGCAAGCATCGAGTTTCGCGGCCTGCTGAGCGGGCCGGGGCATCTCGTCGTCGCCGGCTCGGGCAAAGGCATCATTTCCGGCGGCATCAGTCAGCCGTCGACTTCGGCCGACTTGGTCATCAACGGCGGCGACTGGACCGTGAACAACGCGCCGGTCACGATCGCCGACGACATCATCGTCGCCGGCGCAAGCTCCATTCTCCGGCTCAACGTCACCTCGGGCGTCACGCAAACCTCGACCTCCGCCGGCCTCTACGCTCAAGACGGCGGCACCGTGATCCTCGGCGGAAACAACGTGGTGAGCAAAGCCAAGGGCCTGTTCTACATTCTCCCCGGCTACAACGGCGGCACCGGCACTATCGATTTCGCCGGCTACAACATCGACGTCGACCGCATTTATCTCGGCAACACGACCGACGGCGCGACCGGCATTCTGAAAGGCCCCGGCTCCGTGACGCTCGCCGCCGATCCCGCTTCGACCGCCGTCGGAATGCTGGCTTATCGCGGTACGAGCGAAGTCACGCTGATCGGTACCGGCTCCATCTGGAAGACCGGCTCCGGCATCGTCACGTTGAAAGGGGCCAATAATCTGACGGCCGGCAACACGCAGATTTCCGCCGGCGGGCTCGTGCTCGATTTCACGCTCAACAACTCGGCCAAACTTCGCGGCGCCCTGGAAATGCGCGGCGGCACGTCGCTGGCCGTCATCGGCAGCAACACGGCCGACGCGGTGCAAAGCGTCGAAGGGTTGCGGCTCATCACGAGCGCCGGAGCGTCGTACATTTCCGTCGCCGCGGGGACGGGGCGCACGGCCACTTTGCGTCTCGGCGCAATCGACCGCACGGCGCTCTCGGGCTCCGTCGACTTCAGCTTCACATCGCAGGCCGCCATCACGACGACGCTCGCCAACGGCGCGGGGACGATTCTCGGCGGCTGGGCCACGGCCAACGGCAGCTACTTCGCCGCCACGGGCTCCGGCACCGCGGAAAAGACGATCACCGCGTACGTCTCCACGCCGCTTGATAATACGTACTCGTGGACGGCCGGTATTGATGCGAGCGACGCCGCCGGCTACACCGGCACGGTCGGCATGTTGGGCGTCAATAGCCTGCGCCTCGGCGCGACCGGGTCGCAACTTGTGCTCGACCCCGGCAGCACGCTCACGATTGCCTCGGGCGGCGTCCTCGGTGCGTCATCGCTCGGCGCGGCGGGAGCGAGCATCAGCGGCGGCTCAATCGTGTCCGGCACTACCGAAGTGTATCTCTACAACTACAGCACGGCCGGCGCGCTGACGATCAGCGCGAATCTCACGGCCGGCACCGTCGTCAAATCGGGCCCGGGCACGATCGTCCTCACCGGTACGAACACGTTCGCCGGACGCTTTTACGTGCAGGAGGGGACGGTCGTCACAGACGGCACCGGGCTCAGCGATACCGGCATTCTCACGCTTTACGATCGTCCCGGCGTCGTCGTCGATCTGAACAACTTGCGCGAAACGATCGGGCCGATCGAAGGCTACGGCAGCATTCTCGTCGGCTCCGGCGAACTCACGCTCAACTACAACTCCGCAAGCCTCTACAACTCCGTGGGGCAATACTTCGGCACCGGCCGCATCGTCAAAAGCGGCACCGGCATTCAAACGTTCTCCGGCGTCAGCACCGGTTTCACCGGCGACGTCGTCATACGCCAAGGCACGCTACGTTACAGCGCCGCCGGCGCAATGACCGCAGCGAGTTTTCGGATCGTCAACCCGGGCTCGCAGCTCCACATTGTTCAAGACGGCGACGACGACGTCGACCGCGTCGGCAATACGAGCACCGTCACGATGGCCGGCGGCAGCATCCGCGTCACCAACAACAACGATCAAAGCGAAACCCGGCAGGAGTTCGTCGGCAACGTCATCTTGAGCGGCGGGCACAACGTCGTGTCGCTGGAGCCGCAACACGCCGCCGTGAACACGGCCGTTCGCCTAAACGCCGCATCGCTCACGCGCAGAACTATGCGACGCTGCTCGTTCGCGGCCTGGCTCTGGGGAACGCGAGCGCGACGCGGCGCGGAAGCTTCACGCTCACCAGCGGCGGAGTCGATCAACCGCCGGCCGGCGCGATCGGCGGCGGCGGTGCGGCGGGCTCCACGACGATCAGCATCTACCCGTACCTCATCGGCGAGGCCGTCGCGACGGGCGACGCCGACTACACCGACAATTACGGCAACAGTTTCCTCACGTTCGTCGGCGGCACGACCGGCTTTCGCCCGCTCGATCTGCTCACCGAGTACGCCCTCGACGCCGGCGGTTACGGCACGGCCACCGCTACGACCAACGTTCGCTTCACCACGGGCGCGTCCGGACTGACGGGCAAAACGATCAATAGCCTCGTGCTCGATACGTCATCCGGCCCGCTCACGCTCACCGGTTCCGGAAATCTGCAACTCGCCGGCGGCGGCCTCCTCATGACGGGCACCAATGCCGCGACTCTCTCCGGCTTCGGCGGCGTCGGCACCGCAGGCGGGGGAGCTTCTCGTCTACGTCACCAGCCCGACGGGCGTGCTCAACGTGGCTGCGCCCATTTCCGCAGCCGGGCCGCTCGTAAAATCGGGAGCCGGCCAACTGAACCTGACTTCCGTCGGCACGAACGCGATCGCCGGCGCTATTTCAACGACGGCACCGTGCAAGCCGCCGCGGTTTCGCAGTTCGGCGCGTCGGGTACGTTGAACTTCGCCGGCGGCACGCTCGTCATGCAGGCCGGCACGAGCGTAGATTTCGGCAATCGCATCTCCGTGCAAGACGGCGGCGGCGCACTCGACGTGTCGCAAGTCAATGCCGTGATCGACGGCCTGCACGGGCCCGGCGCGGAGTGGTCGACCTTTACGATTCGCACGCGGGCCACGCAAACCGCCGGGTTTCTGACGATCACCGGCACGTCGACGTTCCGCGGCACGGTCATCTTCGATCACAACCTGTTCGACGGTAACGCGATTCTGCCGTCAGTCGTGCTCAACGGCGCGACCAACGCCGTGATCGCCGGCAATCTACAGATCGGCTCCACCGCCGTCCCGCCGAACAACAATGCCGACATCGCCGTCGCCCTCGGGGCCGACGAGCAAATTGTCGACACCGCGACGCTGACGATGCGCGGCAGTTCCGGCGAGAATCCCTATTTCATGCTCGGCGGCCATACGGAAACCATCGCCGGCCTCATCGGCGATTCCACCTCCGTGGTGTTCAACCGCAACATCGGCGACACGACGACGACCGCCGGCACGCTCATCATCGACGGCGAGTTCGACACCGCATTCGTCGGCCTCCTGCGAGACAATTCCAGCAGCACCGTCGACGCGCTGCCGCTCAACTTCGTCAAGCGGGGCGTCGGCGTGCAGTTGCTCTCCGGCGCATCCATCTACTATTCCGGCAGCACGACCATTGGCGCGGGGGCGACGATCCGGTTGCAAAACACCACGAGCTTCCGCAGCTCTTCCATCAGCAACTCCGGTACGCTGATTTTCGAGATGTCGTCGGACCTCGCGTACAACAATCCGATCAGCGGGTCCGGTTCGCTGGTCAAAACGCTCGCCGGAACGCTCACGCTCGGCGGCGCGAATAGCTACTCCGGTCAGACGATCGTCAACGGCGGCACGCTCTCGGTCGGCTCGACGATCGGCAACAACGCACCGGGCAACTCGATCAAACTTTCGGAAGCCACGCTCCGGATCACCGGCAACAACGTCGTGCTGGGGGCGAATCAATCGCTGCAAACCGCGGCGTCGTTCGCCCGCGTCGACGTGCAAGGCAACTCCGTCGTCATGCAAGGCGGACTCTTCGGCCCGGCGGTCACGCAGTTCGAAAAGCTCGGCTCCGGCCGATTGACGCTGACTGCGGCGGGCAACTTTGTCGGCAGGCTCCAGCTCTCGGCCGGCGCGCTCGCGCTCAATCATCCGTCGGCCTTGGGGCCGATTACGCAGGCCGCCGTGGCGACGGGAACTGTGCTTGAGCTCAACGGCTCCGCTTCCGGCACCGCCGGCACGCTCAGTTTCACCGGTTCCGGCAACGTGCTCACTCTCGGTACCGGCGCGGGAGACTTACGGCTCGGCTTCGGCATCTTGGGGGCCACGAACGACAAGTTCCTGCTCGGTGCCGGCCAAACGCTGACGATCAACGCCACGAACATCTTCGCCGATATCTTCATCAACTCCGCGCCGACGCTCACGCAGTACACCTTGCTGGAAACGTCGTCGCCGGTGTCGTTCGCCGCATTTCAGCTCGGCACGATCGTCAGCCCCGGCTCGTTCCTCTATACGTTGGATACGAGCAGCTCCACGCTCTTGCGGCTCAACGTGCAATCGGTCGCCACGCCGAGCGCCGCCTATTGGAAGGGAGGTCTCGGCGGCGCGGGAGCCGGCGTTTGGGCGGCCTCGCTGATCGGCGGCAACACCAATTGGACGGCCGATGCCGGCGGCACGGTCGACACGCAAGTCTTGCCCGCCGAAACGACCGACGTCTTCTTCTCCGCGGCCGGCGCGGCCAACTTCACCACCACGCTCGGCGCGAATCTCACGATCAAAAGTCTCACGTTCTTGAGCGGCAGCGGAACTCCCGGCAACGGCGTCACCGTCGGCGGTTCGAATGTTCTCACCATCGCCGGCGTCGGCGGCATCACGCTCGTGTCCGGCTTGGGCACCGTCCGGCTTGACGCTCCTCTCGGCCTCGGCGCAAACCAGAACTGGACGATCACCGACGCCGCGGACATTCTCGACGTTCGCAGCATCATCTCCGGTACGGGAAATCTGACCAAGCTCGGCCCGGGCATTCTCGCCCTGAGCGGCACGAGCACGTTCACCGGGCGCGTGATCGTCGGCGAAGGAACGCTACGGCTCAGTTCGAGCGTGGCCCTCGGCGGCCCGCTCGGCACGTTCACGGCCGATCAACTCTTCCTCGCAGCCGGCACGACGCTCGAAAACACGGTCGACCTGACGTTCGGCGATGCGCTACGCGGCACGACCATCGGCGGCGCGAACGTTCGCTTCTCGACGCCCGCCGGCACGACGGCCGTTTCCGCAGGCCCGATCTCCGGAACGTTCCCGCTCATCAAAACCGGCCTCGGTACGCTCCGGCTGACCGCGAGCAGTTCGTTCACCGGCGGCATCAACATCCAAGACGGCACGCTGCAATTTACCAGTGAAGCGGCGCTCGGCGTCCGGACGCCGTGACCATCGGAGCAACCGCGACGTTGTGGGCCTCGAGCAATCTGACGGTCGACGATTCCGGCCGCTCGATCATTCTTTCGGCCAACGGCGCGGCACTGGGCACTTCGTCCGGCGTCACCGCCAATTACGCACTCAGCATCAGCTCCACCGGCGGAGTCGACTTGCGCAAGGTCGGGCCGGGCACAGTCGTCCTGAGCGCCACGAGCTTTCACGGCGGCAACACGGTCATCGACGAAGGAACGCTCAAGTTCGCCGCGCCGCAATCGACGGCCGACAGCGATCTCATCTTCGGCACGACCTCGAGCACCACCACGGTCGGCTCGCTCGATCTTTCCGATATGTCCGCCGATTTCCGAAAACTCATCGTGCAAACGAATACTTCGGCTTTCAATCAAGTGACGATCGGTGCCGGCCGAAACGCTCTCGTTTTCCGACGACGTCGGTATCGGCAGCACCGTCGCCGGGTCGATCAGCAATCTCCGCATCTCGGGCGACGGGTCGCTCGTCGTCAACAATCTCAAATCGGGCGGAGCGTTCATCGTCGGCGGCATCTCCGCCACGTCGTCCAACGGCATGCGCGTCACGGCCGACTTCAGCGAGCTGGCCAACCTCACGGTGAATCTCAACAACTCCAACGGCACGTTCCGCGTGGCCGGCACCAGCAGCGCCACCGGGAGCACGAACGTCTCGGCCCTCTATCTCGCCAAGACGTCGCAGATCACGGCCGATCGGTTCTACGTCGGCGACGGCGGGGCGAACGCTTTACAGCTTTTGATCCTCGGCTCGACGCAAAACACCCTCAACGTCGACCTCTTCTCGGTCGGCAACGGGTTGCGCGATCAAGGCGGGGTGTCGTTCGCCGGCACGACGGGGACGCTCGTCATGCGCGATTCGACCGGCACGGGGCGCGCCGCGTTCGATCTCACGGCCACCGGCGGCGGTACCGGTTCGACCGGCGTGCTTTCCTACTTCGACGTGACCGGCCACAACGCCGACCTGTTGCTCGGCGCGGTCCGCGTCGGTTCGCAGAATCGGCAGCACCAAGTCGCGGTGCGGTTTGCTTGGGATCGCGGCACGCTCGACATGACGAGCCTCGAACTCGGCCGCCGCAGCTCGAACGGTTCCACCTCGGGCCAAGGCCTGCTGCAAACCGACGCTACGATGACGCTCGGCAGCGCGGCTTCCACTTCGGCCGACGTGGTGACCATCCTCAACGGCATCGACATGGCCATCTCCAATAGCGGGCGCTGCCGGGCGGCACGCAAATGAACTACAACGGCATCGTGAACGCCGTGCTCACCATCGGCGGCGGCACGGTGACCATCGGCCAAACGTCGGGCTCTTCGATTCGCATGGCCACGGCCACGGTCGCGGGTACGTTCGTCCACGAAGCCCACGCGGAGCTGCACCTCATCGGCGGCTCGACGACGCTGGCCGGCGACATTGTGCGCGTCGGCGGGGCCGGCATCAGCTCCGCGGTTGTGCGTCTCGGCGGCGGTTCGCTCGATATGAGCGGCAAAGCGATCGGCGCGGCGGTCGCAACGATCGACTTCCGTGCCGAGTCCGGTCGGCTGGCCAACCTCGGCGAACTCAATGCCGGCGGGATGCTCACGAAAACGACCGGCGGGACGCTGATTCTCGCGGGCACGTCGGCTTATTCCGGCGCGACGCAAGTCAGCGCGGGTCAAGTGGTGCTCGCGCCGAGCAGCGCACTCACGATGACGCCGGCGATCACCGTCGCTGCCGGCGCGACGCTCTCCGGCGAAGGAACAGTGGCCGGCAAGGTCTCCATCGCCGGAGAAACGACGAGCGGCGCGGCCAACGGCGGCACGCTCTCGCCGGGAACCACGGCGGCCGGCGACGTGCACGGCATCGGCACGTTGACCATGACGAGCGCCGCGGCCGATGCGCTGACGCTGGGCGCAGGGAGCACGTTCGTCTTCGAATTCCGCAGCGCCTACGCGACGTCCGCCGCCGAGAGCACCTTGCTGGCCGGTACCGATTGGGACTTTATGAGCATCGCCGGGACGTTACAACTCGCCGGCCCGGTGCGGCTGAGCCTCTTCGCGATGACCGACGAACTGCAACGCGGCCTCAACGCCGGCTCCGTCGGTCCGGCGTTTAATCCGTCGCAAAGTACGACCGACGCCCATCGTTGGCTGTTTGCCGAGACGAGCGGCATCACGCTTATGAACGGAGGCGACCTCGACGACTACTTCACGTTCGACACGGCCGGAGTCTTCGGCGCGGGTCTCTACTCCAACGCCCTCGGCGGCAGCTTCTGGGTGTCACAAGACGGCAACGATCTCTACGTCAATTACGCCGCGGTCCCCGAGCCCGGCTCGCTGGCCTTGGTCGCCGTCGCCACGCTCGGCGGCTACATCCACCGCCGACGACGTCGCAACCGCCGCGGCAAGCCCGAGGCGAACGCCGTCTAAAGCCGGTATCGTCGTGCCGTGCGGCGGGCACGTCCGACGATAATGGCAGGAAGGGACGAGAAAACCTCGCCCCGCCGACGGTTCGACGGGGACGAGATCTCTTGCTCCGGCCGAATTTATTTAGCGTCGGCCTTGGTCTTCTTGGCCGCCTCGCCCGGCATGGGAACTCCGAGATGCTTCATCAGCTTGTCGTGCGCCGCATGGGCCGCACGAAGGTGCTTAAGCATGTCGTCGCAGCATTTCGCGAGCTTGCCGCCGTCGGCAACGGTCTTCGCGCATTCCGCCTCGAGCATGCCGCAGTGCTTGGCGGCTTCGGCATTTTGCTCCCGAATCTCGGCGATCAGTTTCTTGGCTTCCGGATCATTCTCGAAATCCTTCGGCAACTTCGCGATTTCTTTGGTAAACGCGTCGAGGTTGCGGCGAACTTCGACGGCATGCTCCTGAGCCGTCGCTTGCGGAATTGTTTCGGCCGTTTGGGAGTAATGTTGCAAGACTTGGGCGTGGTTCACGGCATGGCCCGAATATGTTCGAGCGGAATACGGCCGGTAACTGCCGCCTCCTAAGTTGCCGCCGAACGACGGGTTGTACATGGCCCGCGGTTGGGCCTGAGCCGCGCCGGTCGACGTGAGAAACAACGAGCAAACGGCAAACGCATAAAGAATACTTCGCATGATCTTACTACCTTTGCATGAAGATGCGGGGCGAGCGAAAAGCGGCGCACGTCCGCACGGAAGATGATCGACACGTGTCCTTCGAGGACTCGGCCGCGGCGGCCGGTTCGAGAAAGGACGGCTCGACGAAGGCGTCGAGCTCGATTTGCGGAACGTCGCCAAGAAAGATTGCTCGCGACGCACGCGCCGATCAGATCAAAAGGCGCTCCAGCCGAATGCAACGCTCGTAGCCGGAGACGGCGATCTCCCTGCCGCCATGGTTGACGGCTCGACCGTGCGAAAGTCCGTCGACGGATCGTGGCGCGAGACTCGTGAAGCAGGGCGCCGCCGTCGAATATTGGTCGTGCGGGGCGTCCGCCGCGCGCACGACGGTGAGAGATTGCAGCGATTCACAGGTGCATGTCGCGTGAGCGGCCGATCCGCCGCAGCGCTCGCAGAGCGGAGACGAACCTTCCGCTCCGCCGGATTCGCACGCGTTGCAAAGTTCCGCCGGATGTTGCCGAAGGTGCGCGGCGGCGTCATCGAGATGGTGACAGCACTCGCGAACCGTCGCCGCCTGCGTGTGCGAAGCGCCGAATGTGCCGGCGAGCTTGCAGCAGAGGCATGGTCGGACCAAAGCAGGCTGCAACGCCAAGCAGACGGCGGCGACGATCGAAATCAAAGCGTTGGCCATATTGCCGACCTAGGAGCAAGACGACGCCGAAAATGTCGCAGACGACTCTTAGCGGTCGAGTCTTCGCAAGTGCTATGCCGAGCGCGTCGCAAAGCCGTTTCGCCGCGACGAAGGGAGTGCGGCGTGCGCGGCTTGGGAAGCGCACGGCATCGTGAAAGCAGGGCTTCCGGCAGCGTCGCGAGGATTCGCCGTTGGCGACGTTTTTAACGGAGGCACTTCTGAGAACGGCTCGTCATGCCCGCGAGTGCGCATCGAAGCCGCACGCATTGCCGTGCATGATCGCCCGACCGCACGGATTCGCGCGCTCGACAACGAGAGCCGGATTCGTCGCGGAGAGAATCCGGAGGTGTGTGGAAATAGGCAGACGGAGCTTTTAACGCGTTGGCAGGTTGAGTGTTGTGTTCGTTGATCGGGCGTGATCGGATGCAAAAGCAAACCGTCGTCAAACGATTGGCTCGTCGCGTGCGTTACCACGGTTATGGAAGTTCCAATCAGGTCCGGCCCCCGCAGGTTTCGCAAGGCTGCGTCTATCCGAGCTTGAACGATTTCCGCAAACGTCTTGCGAGTGTCGTCGATCGCTGTTGCCGTCGTGCCTGCGAATCGGCCTAGTTCGGGAGATGAGCCATGAGAACCTTCACCACGTTTCTGACCGCCGTTTTGATGTTGGCCGCCGCCTCGGCCGCCTCCGCGCGAGACTACCCTTGGGGTCGCCCGGGCTTCTCGTACGCCAATACCGCGGCGCGTCCTGCCGTGACGCACTTCTATCGTGCTCCGGCGACCGTCGCTCCGCTCGTTGCGACGGCTCCGGCCTTGGCCGCCGCTCCGCAGGCGACGACCGGTACCCGATCGTTGTCGGTTGAGCCCGGCCCTGCTCCGGTTGCGCGGCCGTTTGCCGCGCCTGCTCCGGCCAATCGCGTAGTTCCCATGCGAACCCCGGCGTGGCTGCTCCCGCGGGATCAACGCTACAACACGCGGTAACGTGCGGCGGCCAGTGCGATAAACGAAGCGGCCCCGACATCTGATGCCGGGGCCGCTTTGTTATTTGCCGCCGTTCTACGGAAGACGACCCGCTTGCGAGCAGATGTGTTGTGCTCTCGTCCGGCTCTAAAACTGATCCGGGTTCATCACTTCGACCGTTTCGACGCAGGCGGTGATCCGGCTGTCGGGCATGATGTCGCGTCGCAAGAAATCCAGCAGCGTCTCGGCGATCGGCGCGGCGACGACCGTTTCGATCCGTACGAGTTCTTCATTCGCCGGCTCGCCCGCGGCAATGCATCGTCGGCCGGCGCCGCGGCACGGTACGAGCGTGTAGCCGGACGCTCCGAGCTTTACGAATTCGGCCACCAGTCGATCCTGCAGCCGCTCATCGGCCACGACGGTGAGCCGACGCAGTGATTTCAAACTTCGCTTCCGCGCGGCAAATTCGTGCTCGGAGAGTTGCCGGTGCATGTCCAGCCCGGCGATCTTGAGCGAGAGCCCTTCTTGCTCAAACTTGCGCTGCACCTCGTGCAACTTCTCCATGACGCTGCTGTCGACGAGTTTGGTGTCGGACAGATCGATGACGAGGTTGTTGCGTTGCAGCAGGCCGATGTCTTCGATGTGGCGCTTGAACGGAATCCAATTGCTGAACACGGCCGAACCGGAGGCCCGCACGAGATACTCGTTTTCGCCGAGCGGTTCGATGTTCAGATACGGTTTGAAGAGCGACCGGATCGGCACGCCGTTCATCAGATGCACCGTGAACTTCACGGCCACGCCGATGGCGATGCCGATCAAAAGATCGGTCAGCAGCACGCCGACGAGCGTGCAGACGAAGATCAGCAATTGTTCCTTGCCGATGTGATACACGTGCAAGAATTCGCGCGGGTGGGCCAAGCGAAAGCCGGTGTAGACCAGCATCGCGGCGAGCGCGGCCCGCGGGATTTGATGAATCAGGCCCGGCACCAAGGCGACGAACGCCAGCAGAAACACGCCGTGCCAGAGGTCGGCGAAGCGCGTGCGTGCGCCGTTGTCGATATTGGCCTTGCTGCGGACGATTTCGGAAATCATCGGCAGGCCGCCGATGAGCGCAGCCAAAGAATTCGCCACGCCCACGGCCAATACGTCGCGATTGAAATTCGTCTTGCGCTTCCAGGGGTCGATCAGGTCGACCGCCTTGGCGCATCAAGAGCGATTCCAAACTGCCGATGAGCGCGAACAGCGCAATCCACTTCCAGGCCGCGCCGTACTACAGCGCCGTAAAATCAGGATGCGTGATCGCCGCCGCCAAGTTGGAGGGAACGCTCACCAAGAAGCGCTCGCCGACCTTATACTCCGTCCCGAGCAGCGAATACGTGTGGTCCGTCGAGAGGTTGAACAGTTGGCCGAGCGGAATCGCGACGAGCACGACGACGAGCTGCGGCGGAATGCGGCGGATCGTCTTGCTCGGGATGTAGGGCCAGCCGAATAAGATGATCAGGCTGATGATCCCGATCACCGCGATCTCGGGGTTCATGTGCCAAATGGAATACGGCACCTGCGCGAGCAGCGACAGCGGCGACCCGCTCACGTCCATCATCCCCAGCGCGATGTGGATCTGTTTGGAAATGATGATCACGCCGATCGCGGCGAGCATGCCGTGAACCGTGCTGCTGGGAAAGAACTCGCCGAGAAACCCCAGCCGAAAGCCGCCGAACGCAATCTGAATGACGCCCGCCACCAGCCCGACGGCCAGCGTCATCTGGTAGGCCCGGGCCGCGGCGTCCGGTACGTCGCCGAGAATCGCCCGAAAATCCGTGACCGCACCGAGCACGATCATGATCAAGCCGGCCGCCGGGCCTTTGATCGTCAGCTCGGAGTTGCTGATGAGCGAAGTGACGACCGCGCCGACGATTGCCGTGAACACGCCGGCAATGGCCGGAAATCCGCTGGCCAGGGAAATGGCCAAGCAAAGCGGCGGCGCAATCAGAAAGACAAGAAAGCCCGACAGCAGATCGCGGGTGAAATATCGCCGAAAGCCCTGCAGGTCGCCGCGCGGAACGTCGGATTCCGCCGCGACGTTCGGAGCAAGTACGGTTTGCGACAACGGACGATCTCCTGAATTCACCACCTTCGTCGCCGGTTTGCCGAGTGCAAGCCGCGCCGACGGGCTTCGTGGCGATTCCAGAATAGAGGCGACTTTCGAAACTGTCGAGCAACAACGCGCCGGTCCGCCGCAAGCGAGCGGAATCCGATCACATTCAACTTGAATTGACCCTGATTTTTCGCCGAGTTAGCATCACACTTCAGCTACGAGAATCAACGACCGACGACCGCGGGCAAGGCGGCCGTCTCTCGATCATGAGGAAACATCACGATGATGCGCAGCGGATCGATCGAAACCTTGGCGACCTGCGTCGCCCTTCTCCTTTGGTGCGGCTCGGCGACGGCCGACGAAGCGGGCGCCAACAAGTATCTGGAGCAAGCTAAGAAGCAAGCGGCCGACAAAGACTCGGCCAATACGATTGAAACGTCGCTCAAGCTTGCCGAGGCGAGGAGCTCGAGGGCGTCGACCCGGCCAAGAAAGCTCCGATCGTGCAGGCGATAGCGGCCGTGCGCGAGCAGATCAAGACCGGCGAGATGGCGGCGTTCAAAGCCGGCATCCAGCGCGAACTCGAGCGCATGTTCACGTCGGCCGAAGCCACGCTCGGCACGCACAACGCGGGCATCATCAAGCAGCTCGACGACCTGGAAGCCAAGCTTAACGACCCGCACACGAAGGAAGCTCTCGGGGCGGCCGACATCAACGCGCAGCTCAAGAAGCTCGCGACGTTCCGCAAAGTGAACACGGACAAAATGAAAGAGGCCGACATCGCCCAGGCGACGCGCGACGTGGAATACGCCGAGTCGCAATTTCCCGAGTGGATGAAAGACTTGAAGGAAGGCTCGCCGAATTCGCAATCGGGAGCGGCCGAATCCATGCAGCGCCGCTACGACGGCTTCCAGCAAACGATTAAAGACCTGCCGAAAACCGATCCGGCGGTCGTGGCGCTGGTCGGCACGGATGGAGAAGATGAAACAAGAGGTCGACGGCGCGTTCGGCGGCGTGATGGTCGCCGAAGTGCTCGACCGTTTGAAACGCAACTGGGATATCGACGCCGCCGAGTTCGCCGGCTGGGAAGCCGAAACGTCGGCGCCGACCTTCCAACAGATCGTCGAAAGAGGCGCTCGCAGGCCACGTCCAAACTCGGCATCCGAAGACGGCCGCCGCCGCAGCCCGGGCTCGCCGCTTCTTTGAAAGCCTCGCCGGCAACGAGCAAGCGAAGCCGCTGGCCGATAAATCACCGCTGAAGGAATACATCGCTTCGATCGCCAAGCTCCGCACCGATACGGAAGCCCGCTTGGCCGCCAACGCCGAGAAGATTCTCGCCGAAGCGGAACAAGCGAAGCTCGATAAAGACGCTCGCGATCGTTTGGAATACTTCGCCAACGACGATCTGCGTCTGGCGATCGAAGGCCATCCGCAATTGGCCGCGTGGCAAGCGCGGGCTCAGGCGAAAGTCCTTGCATTCGACACGGCCTCGGCCGCCGGCGACAAAGCCCGGTCAGACGAGTACGAGCGTCGCCGGGCCGAAGCCAAGTCGAAGTGGCCGGAGCTGATCAAAAACGTCGACTACGTCGAAGGCTTCGATCCGGCCAAGGCGGCCAATTTCAAAGGGAAGCTCGTTCGCATTAAAAACCGCCAAAACCGGGCCGGATTCGATTTCGGCTCCGACGGCGGGTTCGACTACGCCATCGACATCGACGGTAAGCCGGTCGCCGGCCGATTCACGCACGAGGTGCGAGCCGCGATCGACGAGATGAAAGCCGCCACGGGCCAAGACCTCACCACGGACGATGACTGCGACATCCTCGCCGTGTATGAAGGGACCGACGGCAAGCTCGTGCGCCGCGTCAATGTGGAAGGGAACGTCGATTTCCAAGGCGGCGTCACCGCGAAAGTGCGCGGCGAAGATCGCGTTCCGGTCGACGCGCCGATCCTCAATATCGTCGGCTTCTATTCCGGACCGGTCGCCGTCTATTCCGATTTCGCCGCCACCGCGGCCGGAGCCGGCACTTCGTCCGGCTCGGGGTTCGGCTACCGGCTCTTCGGGCTGTTGCTGATGACGCTCGCCGGCTTCGCCGTGTTGCTCAAGGCCGAGTTCGCGCCGTTGGCCGCCGTGCCGTCGCTCGGGCCGGTGAAGGCCAACCTCACGTCGCGCAATCAGATCGCCATCGGCGCGGCGTTTCTCGTCGTCGCCCTGCTCTATCTGATCAACGGCAAGGTTTACTACGGGCTCATCGGAAATCTGACGCTGGCCGCCGCGGGCGTTTACTTGGCGCTCGAAGCGTTTCAATCGCAGAGCTGGTGGAAGCCGGAAATCTCCGCGAAGCTCCGCCTGTTCGCGGTGCCGATCGGCTTGGCCTGCATCGGCATCGGCCTCTGGCGATTGATCCTCGGCTTCCCGGCGTTTATCTAACGCGTCACTCCGTTTCCACGGTCGCCGCCACCACGAGCGGCGCCGTGCGATCCGGACCTTTCACGAACTCCACTTCCTTCACCATGTCGCGCCGCTTCGGCCGCACGCTCAAGTACGCGCACCTGCCGGCCGTTGAGATCGTAGGCAAATTGCGACTCGGGCACGTCGATGCGGCGGATGTAGTCGGCGAAGTGTCGGCCGTTCAGCAGCGGGTGATCTTCCGTCGATCCGTCGGCATAGTGCAACCGGACGATCATCGAGGTCGTCTCCGGCGTGTTCTTGTTGCCGTTGAAACCCCAGCCGCTCACGCCGCTCAGCAAGTGCAGCGTCTTCACGCGGCGAATTCACGGCCAGCCGCACGGCGTCGGGCATCGTCGGCGGCAGCTTGCCGTTCACGGAGTTCAACAGCACGACGTTCGGCGTGCGGCCTCCTTGCGGATCGACGAGCGTAAACGGCACCCCGGCGAACGTCTTCGGCGTCCAATCCGGAAACACGAGCCGTTCGACCGTCGAATCTTCGCTGTAAAACATCCCGCGCACGCTCATGGCGGTCGCCGCCTTCCGCAAGTCGAGCGCGAAGAACTTGCCGCGGGCCGTGAGAAATTCCAGCAGGTTCGTCAGGTCGGCGGGGGAAACCTGCTTCTCAAAACCCTCGGGCATGAGCGACTTCGTCGTCGCCATGAGTTCGTCGATATTTTCTCTCTGCACGACATGCCGTTTCGCTTCAGAATCAATGAGCTCGATCGCCGTCTTCGATTCCGCGGCGAGCAGGCCGGTGAGCACGATCCCGTCGTCCGTGACCACGGTATACACCCGGAAGTTTCCTTCGACGCTCCGGTTCGGGTCGATCAGATGCACGAGCAGTTCGTGCTTCGGATGCACGGCCATGCCGGTCAGGTCGGGCCCGATCTTCTGTCCCTCGCCGGAGTGCATGTGGCACTTCGCGCAATTCTTCGTGAACACGAGCTTGCCGGCCGCGGCGTCTCCCTGGCGCTCGGTCAGAGGATGGAGTTCGTCGAGCACGCGCTGCCGGTCGGGGTTCGGCAACCCGCCGCCGGCCGCGAGCAGCTTCTTCGCGCATTGCGAAGCATCGCGTTCGGATGACTCGCCAAAGCCTGCTTCTGATCGAGTGCGAGTTCCGCGACGCCGACGGTTCCTTTTTCCAACGCATTCAAAAGGGCCGGCGTCCACTTCTCGCGCACCAGCAACAGCCGCACCGCTTCCACGCGCGCGGCCGGCGTGATTGCGCCGAGCTTGGCCACGGTCAAACGTCCGACCGTTTCCACCTCGCTCGCGGCCAAGGCCTGCAACAACCCGCCGGCGAGTTCCGGCGAAGTGCGCGGAGTGAGCAGGTTCAACACTTTGGTGACGACCGTTTCATCGGCCTTGCGAAACTCCACGGCCTGCCGCGCCGCGGCCAATCGCTTGGCATCATCAAGCTTCGCATCGGCCGCTTCCGCCAACAGGGCCGCGGTGATTTCGACGCCGTACTCCGCCATCCGCTTGCTTCCCATCCGCTCGGCGAGCGAAACAAGCCGCCCCTGCCCTTCGCGCGGCAGCTTCTTAAATAGCACGACCAGCGCCTGCCTCGGTTTCGGAGTCGAGTTCCATCGTCGCCTCCTTCGGCCACCCGCGGGCCAAGCCTTCCACGATCGCCGGCATATACGACGACTCACTTCCAGCCATCGCCACAAGTAATGGCGCCGCCGATGCTCCGGCCCCCTCAACTTTTCTACGAGATTCCTCGCTTGGCGGGACCAAGGTTTTTAAACCTACGCCGCGCAAAATGTTCGGCCACGCGAGCCACGACTTCATTCGCAGCCGGTTCGGCGCGCTGTTCGACTCGTCCGGGCCGGCCTGAGCGACTTGCATCAGGAACGGAACATCATGCCGTGCCGCTGCACAAACGAGCGCGTCGCGCAGGACGGGATCTTGAAGATTGCGTGAGTCGTTCAGTGCGGCGCGGGCTTGGTCGCCGCCGAGTTCGCACGAAGCCGTTTCCGCCACATGCAGTAGCCAAGCCCGCCGGATTTGCGCGTCGGAATGCGAGACGAGCCGATCGTCGCCGATTCGTAAGGTCGCCTCGTTGCGAGGGCGCTCAGAATCTGTCGAAGGACGGCCTTGGGGGGATCGCGTTTGACGGCGTCTTCCAGGAGCGCGATTGAAATGCGCTCGTCGTCCCGCCTCTCGGAAAGTGAGAAATACGACCATTTTAAGTGTTCGTCGCGAACCGTGTAGCGGCCGCCCGAGAGAAGCGTTTGCACGATCAGCGCTTCGTCGAACGCCGTTCCGAATAGATTCTGCTCGTGCAGAAGCCGCTGGGAATGCAGTCGCCAAAACATGTTGTCGTCGGCCAAAGCTTTAAACAAATGCAGTCGCGCTTCGTCGACATTCCGGCCGGCGTCGGAAAGCGGCGTCTCGTCTCCCACGGAACGTTCGTCCTTTCGCCCCTTTGGCACCACGCGGAACACGCGGGCATGCCGCTTGTCGCGCAGTTCCGTTTCGTAGGCGTTGCCTTTGCCGGTTTGAAATCCTACCGGCGTCGGGTTGTGTTGCACGATGTAGTTGTACCAGTCGAGCACCCACACATTGCCGTCGGGGCCGACTTCAGCCATGATCGGCGCGGCCCATTCGTCGTCGCTCGCCACAAGGTTCCACCCGTATCGGCTGCGGAAGACGGCACCGTGCGGTTCGATGACGAACGTCGCCACGAGGTGGCCCGTCGGTTCGCAGACGAAGGCCGTGCGGTTCCAGTAAGCCTTGGGATAGTTGCGAGCCGTGTAGAGGGCGTGCCCGCTCGCGGCCGTGAAACCGCCGTGGTGATCGACCTGGCGGACGTTTTCCGTGACCGGCTCGAAGTGATTGTCGGCTGCGATGCCGCCGAGCGTCGGGGCCGACCAGCCGCGCACCGCTTCGTAGTAGCGATTGGCGATCGGCATGTATTCGCTCGGGTTGCCGTTGGCCGTGCTGCCGAAGATGTGCCCTTCTTCGCTGATCCCCAGGCCCCAAGTGTTGTTGTTCGTCGAGCGGATGAACTCGAGGTCGGTGACGATCGGGTCGTCGTCGTTCGAGAGGCGAAAGCGAAAGAAGCCCATGCGAAACGTGGCGAACTCTTTCGCCGGGTGCTTGTCGGAAGCCGGACGTGCGGGCGTGGAGTTGTTGTACCCCTGCATGGCCCAGTACCAGTTGTCGAGACCGTAGCGGAAGTTGCTCACGCCGCCGTGCGTGTCGCCCGCGCCCCAGCCGGTGAGCAGCACTTTGCGGACGTCGGCCCGGTCGTCGCCGTCGGTATCGCGCAGATATAAGGTCTCCGTGCCGTTCTGCACGATCACGCCGCTGCGGTGGAACGTGAGCGTCGTGGGAATGCTGAGCCCTTCGGCGAATACGGTGAACTTGTCGGCTCGGCCGTCGCCGTCGATGTCTTCGCAGATGCGAATGCGATCATGCCCCTGTCCTGCTTCGGCCAGGTTGTTCGGGTAGTCCGTGGATTCGCAGAGCCATAAGCGGCCGCGATCGTCCCACGTCATGGCGAGCGACTTGCCGATATCGGGTTCGGCCGCGAAGAGCCGGAGTTCGAAATCGTCCGGATGTACGTAATGCTTCAGCGACTCTTCGGGCGAGAGCGGAAGCTGCATCTTGTTCCATGCGCCGTTCCTCTGCGCGGCCCGCCGGCCGGATAGAACGGCACCTTCGCTTCCGCGTACTCAAACGGCTGCACGTCTTTGCGGGCCGCGGTCATCGTCGGATGGTACGAGGCCAGGTCGGAGTACGGGCCGGCGAGTTGCGGATCGTCGCCGCAGGCCCAGCGAATGCCGCGTTCGACGAGGTTTTGAAACCCGGCGTGGTCCCAAGTTCGCTCGTCGTGCCCCCAGGCGGTGTAGAACACTCGCCCATTTCCATGAGTGCGCGTCCACGTCCACGGTTCGGAGGTTTTCTTGCCGGCGGCGTCGACTTCGTCGCGCGTTTCGAGCACCACGCGGTTCGCTGCGTTGTGCCGCGTGTGAACGTAGGTCTCGTCCCAACTCGTGAAGCCGGCGAACCCGCGGAGGATTTCATGGCTTGGCTGTGCGAGCGTCGTACGAACGGTGCCGGTGCCGTGCTTTTGAAACTGGGCCCCGACGAGTTCGACGTACTTCGGCGAATTGCGGAAGCAGTACGAAGCGCAGTGCAGCGGAATGAGCCCGCCGCCGCCGGCGACGTAATCGAGCAGGGCCGATTCTTGGTCGGGGGCGATCTCGTCGATATTGGCGTAGATCACGAGCCCGGCGTAGTCGGCGAGCTTGGCCTTGTTCAGGTCGCCGACGTTTTCCGTGTATTCCAATGCAATGCCGCGCGGCTTGAGCACCGGCTGCAACTGCTGAAACCGCTCCGCCGGCCGATGATGGCCCCGATCACCAAGGAAGAGCAACTTAAGATCACGCGCCTGGGCGGAAGCGGCGCAGAGAGCCGCAACGACGCCTGCGACGACGAGCGCGACGAGGGGGCGGAGATTTATCTTCAACATGGGTTTGCGTTCTCCGCGAGCGCGGCCACTTTTCGGGTTCAATTTAACTTCTGTGCGAGCAAGTACATCGGCAGGTAGATCGCCGCGGCCATGAACAGCAGCCAGACGATTTCCAGCACGATGAGCCCGGTCGACAGCCATTTCGCTCCGTGCGCTCGCCGGCTTGCCACAGCGCGAAGATCGAGGCCATGGCCGCGAGCCAGGCACCGACGCCGACGTACCAATGTTTGCGGAACTCATCGTAAGCTCGGATCAGAAATATGGTGGGACTCGGCAACTCGGCGTCGAAGTCTTTGAAGACTCGAATGGCTGGCGGGACGGCGTTGAGCATCGCGGCGAAAACGATCACGAACAGGATGACCTGCGCGATCCAGATGCCGGCGGGCACCTCCGCGGCGTCGTCTTGCGTCGGCTGCTGATAGGGGTTTTGCGACATCCGCGGCTCCCGCGCGAAGACTTGCTGCGGGCCTCAATCACCGTGGGCAAACGTTTTCCGAGGCGGGCCGGGAAGCGAATGCCGCGTTACGAAATCATATTATCGATGCGGACGCCGAGCGGTTTGGTGACGAGTGTCGTCCACAAGAAGATGCAGGCCAAGACGAAGGCGGCCGCCGTGAGCACGAACATGTTGAGCAATTCGGCGGCGTACATTCTTGACGGAGTGTCGAAGCGAAGCAGCGCCAGCCCGCCCCATTCCATCACCAGGAGAATCGCCGCGAGATACCAATAGGAACGGACGGCGTGAGCCAAGTCGAGCAAATAGTGGATGACGACGGGCAACGCGAAATCGAACTTCATCCAGAGCTCTTCGTGCCGCAGCACGAGTTCGACGAGCGCAATGAACACGGCTCCCCAGGCGATCAACTGGCAGAAGATCGCCGCCGCAACCCACAGCACGCGAGACGCCTTGGCGGGGGAGTAAGGTTGTTCGTATTCCATGGAGCGCGCGTTCTTCGTTATCCGAGGGTAAACTCCGGCAGGCGGATGATTTCGCCTCCCTTTTGTGCCGATTGGTGAGCGCAGATACCGACGCAGGTCCAGTTGGCGGCCGTGACTGCGTTGGGCCACGGGTCGCGATTTTCGCTCAGTGCGCTCGAGCATTTCGTTCACCATGTGCGGGTGCGAGCCGCCGTGGCCGCCCCCTTGAATGAACGAAAGGTGCTCGGCGTCTTGGATGTGTTGCGGCAGCGTGAACTTGCGGATCGGTTCGGGGAGCAAGTGAGCGAAGTCGGGGACGGTGATCTTTTCGGGAATCTCCGGCTCGGGCTTCTTCGCCGTGTGGATGATGTGCGGCTCGTGTTCGACGAGCGACCACTCGAAGCTGCGTTTGGTGCCGTAGACGTCGAAGCTTTCGCGGTATTGGCGAGCGACGTCGTAGAGGAAACGCCAGATGTGAGCCGTGACGTCGGAATCTTTCACTTTGATGTGGCAGCTTTCGACGGCGAACTTGTTGCCGGACTTTTGGGCGATGTCGTCGCGCACGGCTCCGGAGCCGAAGCAACTGACGTATTCGGCCTTGCCGTCGAGCAGGCCGAGGCACGGGCTGACGACGTGCGTGGCGTAGTGCATGGGGATCATGCGCTCCCAATAGTCGGGCCAGCCGTCCATGTCTTGCGGATGCGACGCGGCGAGATGCTGGATCTTGCCGAGCTCGCCGCGCTTGTACATGTCTTTGATGAAGAGAAACTTGCGCGAGTACACGACGGTCTCCGCCATCATGTACTTCAGGCCGGTCTGCTTGACTACGTCGACGACTTCGCGGCACTCTTCGATGGTCGTGGCCATCGGCACGGTGCACATCACGTGTTTGCCGGCGCGGAGCGCGGCGAGCGACATCGGCGCGTGATCGGGGATCGGCGAGTTGATGTGAACGAAGTCGACCTCTTTGTCGCGGAGGACGTCGTCGTAGCTGGTGTAGCGCTTCGCGATGTTGAAGCGGTTGCCGACGGCGTCGAGCTTCTCGCGGTTGCGTTGGCAAACGGCGACGACGTTGCCGAGCGGGTGAGCTTGATAAATGGGAAGGAACTCGGCGCCGAAACCGAGGCCGACCATGGCGACGTTATGCGGTTTGCTCATTGTGCGATCTGAGGGCGTGGGGCTTAGCTTAATTTCGAGAGGCGGAATTTCGTCACTTTGACCGATGCGAAAGCCGAAAACCATGAGATTTTGGCGGCCGATGAGTGAGATTTATTACCGGCGCGTTTGCGACAGTAATGCGGTAATTATTGATCCAAGTGATTGTGTCTCTTGATCGCCGTTGTCATTCCTGAGAAAAAATACGCGGCGACTTGCGATATCTTTCGCCTGCGCGAGGTCGGCTCGCACCACGCGAGGCCGTGTAGCTAACGTCCCTGGGTTCCGAAGCCATGCCGAAGCCTGAACTCAAGCGCCGTCCGGTCGTGGCGCTGCTGATCGAGACGTCGAACGCGTATGCTCGCGGGATCTTGGAGGGCATCGTCTCTTACGTGCGTCGGCACGATCCGTGGTCGCTCTACTTGCCGGAGATGCGCCGCGGCGAAGTGCCGGTGGATTGGCCGGGCCGTTGGAAGGGGGACGGCATTATCGCGCGGATCGAGAACGTGGAGATGGCGCGGGCTGTGAAGCGGGCCAAGTTGCCTACGGTGGACGTGAGCGCCGGTCGGCACTTGCCGCAGGCGCCGTGGGTTGAGACGGACGACGCCGCCATCGCGCGCCTGGCGGTGGAACACTTGGCCGAACGGGGCTTTCGCAACTTTGCATTCTGCGGCAAGCCGAGCTTCGCGTGGTCGCGCCGACGTGAAGAGGAGTTTCAGATCGCAGCCCGCGCGCGGGGTACGGCTTGTGAAAGTTATCAGGCGGGAGACGACGACGGGCCGACGACAAGTTGGGCGGCCGAACATCGCCGGCTCGGGCAATGGGTGCGCGACCTGCCGAAGCCGGTCGGCATTCTGGCGTGCTACGATATCCAGGCGCAGCGGCTGCTGGACGCTTGTCGGGAAGTGGGGACCGGAGTTCCGGAAGAGGCGGCCGTGTTGGGCGTAGATAACGATGAGCTGATGTGCGACCTCTGTTCGCCGCCGCTTTCAAGCATCATTCCGAACACGCTTAAGACGGGCTACGCGGCGGCGGAAATTCTCGACAAACTTATGCGGGGCGAAACGCCGGCGAACGAGGCGCAACTCATCCCGCCGCTCGGCGTCGATGTGCGACAATCGACCGACATTCTCGCGCTCGACGACCGCGATGTGGCCGCAGCCGTGAGATTCATACGCGAACATGCTTGCGACGGCATTCAGGTGGGGGACGTGCTGCGGCACGTGCCGCTTTCGCGACGGGTGCTGGAAAGCCGGTTCCTGAAGCATGTCGGCCGAACCCCGCACGACGAGATTCTCCGTATCAAGCTCGACCGCGTGAAGCGGCTGCTGACCGACACGGACCTGACGCTCGACGTGATTGCCGACCGTGCGGGCTTCCGGCATTCGGAATACTTGAGCGTGGCGTTCAAACGCGTGATCGGCAAATCCCCGAGTGGGTATCGGCAAGAGAACACGGTCTGACGTCGGGCAAGGTTCGCTTCGTGTGTGCGCGGTGCTCAGCGGCCGATGAACTGCCGGAGATACGCGCCGCTTTGCCGCAGGGCCGTCTTGCGCAGATCAAGCGTCTTCTCATAGGCTCGGTCCTCGACTTCGATGCAAACGGGACCGTCATAACCGACGTCGCCGAGTACGCTGAGGAACTTGCCCCAATTGACATCGCCGAGTCCAGGAAGCTTCGGGCTGTGATACTCCAACGGGTGCGCGAGGATGCCGACCTGGTCCAGCCGGTGCTTGTCGACGCGCGCGTCTTTGGCGTGAACGTGGAACAATCGATCTTTGAACTCGCGCAGGGGAGCGAGATAGTCCATCTGCTGCCAGATCATGTGCGAAGGGTCGTAGTTGAGCCCGATCTGGTCGCCGAGGTCGGCGAAGAGGCGTCGCCAGATGGTCGGCGTGACGGCGATGTTCTTGCCGCCGGGCCATTCGTCGCGGGTGAAGAGCATGGGGCAGTTTTCGATGCCGATCTTTACGCCTTCACGCTCGGCCAGGCGAACGAGCGGCTTCCAGACTTCCAGCAGTCGCGGCCAGTTTTCATCGACCGAGAGCTTTGGATCGCGGCCGATAAACGTATTGACGCGACCGATACCGAGCCCGGCCGCCGCGCGAATGATGCGTTCGAGCTGGCCGGCGGCGACGGCCCGTTCGGTTTCGTCGGCGGTCAGCGGGTTCGGATAGTAGCCGAGCGCGCTGATTTGCACGCCGGTCGAATCGACGATTTGTCGCACTTTGGCGACAGCCGACGTCGGCGATGACGCGAACTCCGCGACATCGAGATGCGTGACGCCTGCGTAACGTCGCTCGGCCTTGCCGACCGGCCAGCACATGACTTCGACACAATCAAAGCCGGTCTCCGCGGCGAAGCGAAGGACGTCTTCGAGTGACAATTCCGGAAGGATTGCGCTGACGAACCCGAGCTGCACGGAGAACCTCGCGGGGCTGAAGAGCGACGTCGGCGTGGTGAAGTCGCGGAGCGTGGCGAATGAGTCCGATATTCTGCCCGGCGGCCGCGGCATGGTCAATTTTCCGGCAATCGTCCGCGTCGCGCGACCGGTTCATCGCGGCGGTGCTTGTAATTGCCGTGAATGTGGCGAGAATCTGGCAGCGTATCCGTCGTACGAAGGGGACGTTGGTCCTGCCGCTTCACGAGTACGAACGTTTGATTGCTCCGTTGCCTCAGTAAGGAAGCTAGGTGAACCATGGCCGTGGCCGACGCGACGAAATCGACCGCGAGTTCCGCTCCGTCGCTGCAATTCTTCAAGGAATTGACGACGGCCTATCCGCCGACCGACGTGGCCGTGCGCCTTGGGACGGCGGCGAACTGTTGCCCAAAGGAGGCGGGCCGATTCGTGCGACGCTCGTGCTGAATCATCCGGGCGCACTGCGGCAGATGATGTGGCCGTTCAATAAGGCCGCGTTCGGCGAGGCGTATATCTTCGGCGACGTCGACGTCGAAGGTGAGATGGAGCCGTTTCTCGAATACTTGATCGACATGCGGGCTCGCTGCGTACCGGAAGATTTGCCGTCGCGCTTGAAGCTCTTCCGCAAGATGTTGAAGCTGCCGAACGAGGCGCGGCCGCGAAGTGCGCGTGCCGCAGAATTGACCGGCAAGGAACGTTCGCAAGGGCGCAACCGGCAGGCGATTCGCTATCACTACGACGGTCCGCCGAGCGAGTTTTACGCCTTATTTCTCGGCAAGTACATGCAGTATACCTGCAACTACTTCGCGCACCCGGACGAAGACATTGACTCCGCCCAAGAGCGGAAGCTGCATCACATCTGCAAGAAGCTGTATCTCAAGCCGGGCGATCGGTTGATCGATTTCGGCTGCGGCTGGGGCGGGCTAATCACGTTTGCCGCGAAGCACTACGGAGTGGAAGCGGTCGGCGTGTCGATCAGCCAGGAGCAGATCAAGTGGGTGAATCGCTTGATCGAGCAGGAAGGCTTACAGGGGCGTTGCCGGATCGAATTCTGCGACTATCGCAACTTTCCCGAGACGCAGCCGTTTGATAAGGCGGTGAGCGTGGGCTTCATTGAGCACTTAGGGCTCAAAATGATGCCGACGTTCTTCGGCAAGGTGATGCGGCTCTTGAAGCCGGGCGGGCTGTACCTGCATCACGGCATCACGATGCGGCCGTTCGGGAAGTTTCCGCCGTGGCGCAAGTTTGCTCAGAAGTACGTGTTTCCCGACGGTGAACTCGTTTCAATCAACGACACCTGCACCGAGCTGGCCCGGGCCGGATTGGAAATTCGCGACGTTGAAAGTCTGCGAGAGCACTACGTCTATACGTTGCGGCGCTGGCGCGAGTTGCTGGAAGCGAAGCACGATGAAGCGGTGGCGCTGACCGATGAAGTGATGTATCGCGTTTACCGGGCTTACTTCGCCGGCGCGACCATCGGTTTCAAGCGGCATACGTACAATTTGAACCAGACGCTTACGGTGAAGTCGGAAAGCTCTCCGAGCGGCTTGCCGCTGTCGCGCGAGGCTTGGTATCGGTAGGCGAACGGTTAATGTGCCATGACCGGCATCGCGTGCGACGGTCCGTCAACCCGCAGCTTCGGCTTGATGAACCAGCCGTAGACCACGGGTAGAACGAGCAGCGTGAAGACCGTGCCGGCAATCACGCCGGCGATCACCACCGTGGCCAGCGGGCGTTGCACTTCGGCGCCCGCGCCGTTGCCGGTGGCCATCGGCACGAAGCCGACGCCGGCGACCAGCGTGGCCATGAAGATCGTCCGCAGGCACTCGACGCCCGCATGTCGAATGCAATCGACCGACGAACCGCCGTGCTTGTGCAGTTCGCGGAACTTCGAGATGAGCACCATGCTATTGAGCACGGAAATGCCCGACAGCGTAATGAACCCGACGGCGGCGGAAATCGAGAGCGGCATTTCGCGATAGTAGAGTCCGATGACGCCGCCTACGGCCGCGAACGGGACGCCTGCAAACGCGGCGAACGTGTCGAACTTGTTGCGAAAGCTGATGTAAAGCAGGCCGATGATCAGCAGCAACGCGATCGGTACGACCAGCGTCAGCCGGGCTTGTGCGCGGCGCATGTTTTCGAACTGGCCGCCCCATTCCAGCCGGTAGTTGGCCGGAAGCGGCACCTCGGCGGCAATTTTCTTTTGGGCCTCGCCGACGAAGCTGCCGACGTCGCGGCCTCGGACGTTGCACTGAATGGTGATTCTCCGCTCGCTCCATTCACGCGAGATCAGCCGCGGTCCGTCGACGACTTTAACGTCGCATAGACGCGAAAGCGGAACTCGTTCACCGTTGGGAGCCGACACAAGGATCGACGCAATCGCATCGGGATCGGCCCGCATAGATTCCGGTAAACGGACGACGAGCGGGAACCGCAACGTGCCTTCGACCACGTTGCCCAAGATCTTCGTGCCTACGGATTCCACGACGTCGAGCACCGTGCGGGCCGGGATTCCGTAGCGAGCGATTTGGTCTTGCTTGATCGCAATGCGCAACACCGGCTGGCCAAGCATTTGTTCCGTGGAAAGGTCGGCCGCGCCGGGCACTTCACTGAGCCGCGTTTTGTAGCTGCTGGGCCGTCGCGACGAGTTTGTCGAAATCGTCGCCGAAGAGTTTTAGAGCCACGTCGGCGCGCACGCCCGACACCATTTCATTGATGCGCTGTTCGATCGGTTGGGTAAACCAAATGATCTGCCCCGGCAGCGGCTTGAGCTCTTTTTCCATGAGCAACACCAGATCGGCCTGGGTCTTCGCCTTGGTCCACTTTTCGGGCGAATGCAGCGTGACGAAGAGGTCGGTCGATTCCACTGTGCTGGCGTCGGTCGGGACTTCCGGAGAGCCGAGTCGCGACCAGCACAGGGCCACTTCGTCGGGGAACTTCTCCATGAGGATGCGTTCCATCGTCATGTTCATCCGCACGCCTTCGTCAAGCGACGTGCCCGGCGGACGCGTGATGCCGACGACCACGGCCCCTTCGGATAGCCGCGGCACGAATTCGCTTCCCATACCGGAGACGAGCCAAGCGCCGATGCCGAGCACGGCGGCCGCGAACACGGCCGTGAACATGCGGCGCGGCAGGGCGAAGTCGAGGAACTTGCCGTACCAACGTTTGGCGAAGGCGACGAACAGCACGTCTTTCTCTTCGCAGCGCTTCGGCAAGACGAGGCTGGAGAGCACCGGCGTAACGGTCAGCGAGCAGATGAGCGACCCGATGAGCACGAAGATGACCGTGAGTGCCATCGGCCGGAACATCTTGCCTTCGACCCCTTCCAGCGACAGGATCGGGAGGTAGACGATCATGATGATGAGCTGACCGAAGCAAGCCGGAGTGCGCACGGAAACGGCCGCCTCGCGCAAGGCTTCGCGCCGTCGCCAGCCCCACAGCGCTCCGGCGTGGCCGAGCTTGGCGACGATCGCCTCCACCACGACGACCGAGCTGTCGACGACGACGCCGAAGTCGATCGCTCCGAGACTCAAGAGCGAGCCGGCGATACCGAACTGCCACATACCGATGAAGCCGAAGAGCATCGATAGCGGAATGGCCGTGGCGCAAATGAGGCCGGCTCGCAAGTTGCCGAGGAAGACGTACAAAATGAGAATGACCAGCACCGCCCCTTCGAGCAGGTTGTTCTTCACCGTGGAGATCACGCGATCGACCAACTCGGTTCGGTCATAGACGACCATCGATTCGACGCCGGTTTCCGGCGGCAGCGAGTCGCGAATCTCGCGATACTTTTCGCGCATCGCCGCGGTGACTTCGTAACTATTGCGGCCCATGAGCATGAAGCCGAGGCCGAGCACGACTTCGCCCTGCGAAATCTTTTCCGGTTGGGCCGGATCGCGCCAGGCGGCGGTTACGGCGCCGCGGCGAATCTCATGGCCGATCGTCACTTCGGCGACGTCGCGCACGCGAATCGGCACGCCGGCCTGCGCGGCGACGACGATATCGCCGATTTGCTCCGTGCCGATCGTGCGACCGACGCCGTGCACCAGCAGATTGTCGCCCGATAAATCAATGCTCCCGCCGCCGACGTTCAAGTTGTTGTCGCGCACGGCCTGCATCACTTGGTCGAACGTCAGCGAGTATTTCAGCAGCTGCGTCGGGTTGATGCGAACCTGATATTGCTTTTCCAAACCGCCCCAAGAGTTGACTTCGGCGGTGCCGGGCACCGGGCGCAGTTGCGGCTTCACGACCCAGTCGTGCAGCGTGCGAAGTTCGGTGAGGTCGATTTTGTCGCTGAGCAAAAAGTAGTGAAACACTTCGCCGAGGCCCGTCGACACGGGGCCCATTTCCGGGCGCACGGCGATACCTTCCGGCATCTGCACGCCGCCGAGACGTTCGTTGATGAGCTGCCGAGCAAAGTAGACGTCGGTTCCGTCTTCGAACGTGACGACCACTTGCGACAGGCCGAACATCGAAATCGAGCGCACTTCGCCGATGCCGGGCATCCCGTTCATCGCCATTTCGATGGGGAACGTGATCTGCCGCTCGACCTCTTCCGGCACCATGCCCGAGGCCTGCGTATTGATCTGCACTTGTACCGGCGTGGTGTCCGGAAACGCGTCGATGTTCAAATTCATCAACGACAACACGCCGGCCACCGACACGACGAGCGCACCCAAAAGCACCGCAGCCCGATGGCCGAGCGACCAAGTGATAATCCGTTCCAACATGCGCGTACTCGCCCCTTCGACTAATTGGCATCAATACAAAACGTACGGGCGGACTCCATCCGCCGTTTGCTCACGGCGACGCATCACGCCGCCGTCGAACATTCCGTTGCGACGGTCAAATCGTCGTCGTGGCTATTGCGCCGCGATCATCAGTAGCTCGGCCTTCAGCACGTGGCTGCCGCCGCTGACGACGGCATCGCCGTCGATCAAGCCGTCTTGGATTTCCGTAAAGCCGTCTTCCGCCGATCCGAGACGGACGTCGCGACGTGCGTAGCCGGACGGAGTGCGGACGAAGACGAAATGCCGCTTGCCGTCGAACTGTACGCTCGGAGTCGGCACGGCCACGGCATGCGGTGATTCGCGTAATACGACTCGGCCGATACCGAATGTATGGGCCTTCAGCAGTCGCCGGCTCCCCGCGCCCGCTCCTTCTTCCAAGACCGGGTTAGGAACGGAAGCTCGCACGGTGAGCGTGCGCGTGGCTTCGTTGAGTTCGGTGCTGATCCAATCGATCGTGCCGACGACGGACGCCGAAGCTCCGTCCGCCAGGAAGTCAATCTGCTGGCCTAGCCGCACGAGGCCCGCATGCTCCTTGCGAACTTCGAGGGTGATCCACATCCGCTCGATGTCGGCCACGATGAACTGGGTGCTGGCCGGCGAGACCATTTCGCCGACAGTCGCCGCGCGGCCGATGACAACGCCGTCGAACGGCGCGGTCAGCGGAATGAGGTTGGCCGTCGTGGTTTGCGGATCGAGCATCGCCACGATTTCCGAAGGAAGGCCGATCGTGCGAATGCGGGCCGCGAGTTCGTCGTCGGAGCATTTCTGCATGTCTTCCAGCTTGATCGGCAGGCCGAGGTTGATCAGCTTCTGCTGGGCGGAGAGCATTCGCAGTCGTGATTCGCGTTCTTCCGCTTCGGCAATGCGCAGCGAGCGTTCGGCGACTTCGTTCGAAACACGCTTGAGCCGCTCGAGCGTCTTGGCCTTCAATTCGAAGTTGACGAGCGCCTGCAGGAACTCGGTTTTCGCTTCGCCCACTTCGACGGCGTCGATGATGGCCAAGCAATCACCTTGGCGAATCGTTTCGCCGACCTTCTTCTGTACCTTCCACACGTGGCCGGGCACGCGCACGGAGAGTTGTGCGACGCGATCTTGGTCGTAATCGGTCTCGCCGTTGACGGTGAGCGTGTGGCGGATCTTGCGGCGTGTCACCGGTTCGACGCGAATTCCGACCTGATCGGCGACTTGATCAGCGAGGCGAATTTCCGGATTATTTTCAGCGACATTCTCCAGAGGCGGGGCTTCGGTCACGACGGTCGCCGGAGAAGTTTTCGGTGAAGTAACTTCGGCCGCGTGCGCGCCGAGACCAAAGCTCCAATGTGTGGAGTGACCAAATTTGAGAATCGTCAAAAGCACAAAAGAAACGATGACATACGTCACTCGCTGCTTCTGAGCTTTCAAAACGTTGAGAATTCGGGCAATCATGCCTAGCTCCTATGCGTAATCTCGATGTCCGTTCGTAGCAGTGATCGCCGCCGCTGAACTACCGCACATGTAAGAACGTTCGCTCTTGCTGAGGGTTACGGAATTGCACTCACTTTGCTGTCATGAAGTGCAGGCTTTCATGGAAGACTAAAGCACATGTCGGACCGAGTCACGCCGCATGAAGAAGACTTCAGACTGATTTTATGTTCGGCGCAATCACGCAGACGCCGCTTGCAAACGCGTGATGCGCGATACGAGCGACGGCGATAGGCAATCGACTCTTCATTTCGGCCTCCTCGAGCGATGAAGAGACTGCGACGAAGTGTCGTTGCGAATCAGGGGCAAAAGAGAATTCTTCGCGCTGACTCTTGAAAGAAATCGCCGTGTTGATCTTGCGGGCCGCGTACGCTCCGAGCATTCGTGCGCCGCATTTCAATGCGGTCGTTCGCCGCGGTGACGAGCACTCCCTGCGATGAAGTGCGAGATGTGCTGCGGTCTCCGCTGGGAGCGATGGGCGGTTTGCATCGAGCCGCGCCCGTGTGGGAGAATGTCGCTCCAGGGCCGGGAAGTGCCCGCAGTTGTCGAACTCGGAGAAGGTGCCGATGCCGTCGTCGTGGAATGAGATGCGCAATGCCGATCGCTCGTTTGGCTCCGGCATCCGCTGCCGGGCGTCGTTGATTGGTTTGTCTTCGCGCGTGTGGGTAAGCAGCGTTGCATGTTGGCTGGTCTTCGCATCGTTGCTGTGGTCGACAACCGGATTCGCGGCCGAGCCGCAGCGTCGGCCGAACGTGGTGCTTTGCTTGGCCGATGATAAGTAGAAGAGCGGTGGAACAAATCGGTGCGCAGTGCGACAAACTGCGGCGATGGTAGGCAATTCGAGCCGGTTTTTGAATCGCGACGAATTGCCGGCGATTGAGTTCGATTCCGTGAGATTGACTACACTTTGCTACAGCAAGACGGCGGGGCGGGGCTGCGATGAGCGTGCCGGCCTAGGCAACGGCGTTGTTCGTCGTGTCGACCTTCTCCTGGGCGAGGATCTGATCGACCTCCGGTCCCCAGAGGTAGCGGTTGATCGTGTCGACTCCTGAGCCGACGGTCGAGTGCTCCACGATGACGATCTGGTCGCCGTCGTAGACGTAGCGTTCGACGTCGGCATCGTCCATCGTGAAGTCGCCGTCGGCGGTGACGTCGGAATAGCGGCCGATGAGGTGATCGAACGCGTCGTAGCGGTATTCGATCCGCTGGGTGACGTCGCCGGCGTTGTTTTTGAGCACGACCGCCGCCAAGCGGTTGCGCTGATCCTATAAGCACAACGTCTCGTGATCATCCCCGAGCGACCGCTGCCGGTGAGCTGATTCGTGCCGTCGTACGCTCACCAACCGGGAGCACAACTGTGGGTGTGTGAACCTCTTCGGGACTCGAGCGATGGCTATATTCCGGCAGGCTCAACCGGCCCGTCAGATTCGCGACGAGCAACACCCGACGCGGCGATTTCGTGGTCTTCACATCAGCATCGTTACCGACGCCCCGACGCTAGCCGGCGGGAATTCACAGACGTTTTCTACAGAGCATTCCCGACACCTTTCCGGTTTTATCGAGAGAGGTTCAGAGTGAGACCGCCTATTGAGTCGTCGACCTCAATACGTCGACTTAACCCCGAAGACTTTACAACAAGAGTGACTGGTCCTATCGACTCGGAAAGGACGACGACACGACCGGGAGCCCTTTCAGTCAGCGTTGAGAAAGGAACCAACAAGAACACATAAAACCACCCTTCTTTCTCATCGTGATGACATTCAAATTCTTGTTCGACACCATCCGCACGTATTAACGAAAACACTACGGATTCCGCTGGGACGGCACCATCGACTAGTACCTTTCCCGCGACAATCACTCGAGTAAAGCCGCATCCGATACCTGTGACACCCTTTGAAGCCCCACGATCTTCTTCACCTGAACTGACGGCCTCTTTCACGATCGTCTCGCGACTTAGAATGTCGGCTGCAGGTTCCGTGTGATCGATGACCCAGGCACAAGCCAAATAGTATTGACGAGTGTGTCCTGTCGCCTCTTTACGCGAGCCCGTAGAATTTTTGCATATCGGAGCTCTCCCAGTCGAACCATGACTTCCGAGGGAAGATATGGATTGTCTTTCAATCGGGTTCGAAACCCTTGCAGGTCGTCATCCGTATCGGAAAGAAGGCCGGTGATCAACGACGGAATGTATTCAAAGCTCGCAACGGATTTCGGAAATTTGTCAATGAAATAAGCCGCCAAGGGCTTGTTGTCGATGATTGCATATAAAATGTGGTATTGAGCGTTACTGTCTTCCGAAAAGATGCGAGATTCCATCTTATCGATGTCGTCGCGGCTCAATGCCATCTGAGCAACTGCATGCGAGGCCGCAAGGCGGCAGTCCGGATCTTGATCGGACAACAGAGAAAACAGCATCTCCTTGATGGCGGGGTCGGTGGTTTTGAACTTCGTCAGTGTTCGCGTTGCCTGCGTTCGTACGTCGCCATTGTCGCTTTTCAAATACCGGCTGACGATTGACGCAGGCTTTTCGATATCAGTAGCGACTTCTTCCAGAGCCTGAAGTAATGCACATACGACTGCCGTGTGTTTTTCGTGATCGAGTCGTTGAAGGATGGCTTGCATGGATCGGGAGTCGACTTCGCCGTTGCAAAGACCGTAGGCTGCAAAGTAACGAACGAATGCCTGAGGATCATCGATGAGGCGAACAAGCTCGATCACTCCCTCCTCGCCTTTGCGTCTCAATTCAATTGCGGCGAAGTGAGCAAGTTCTTGGTCGTTCGATCGAATATCTAAGATCAGTTCTGCAGTTCGCCGCCCCTGCTGAGCGTTGCAGTCGACAGCCGAAAAGATATTGCACGAAAGGAAGTTTAGGCATATCAGAAGGAACGCTCGCCGAGCCTTGTAGTTCATGCCAAGTAAATTCCTTTATCTGATTTTGCTCGGCGGAAAGATCGCAGGTTGAGCAGGACCATTCGAATTTGGTGCAGTCGGCCCATCCCTGAAGAAGTTTGACCGGTAGGTCGGCTCGACCGATACTGTCGGTCGGCCGTCGAATGCGAAGGTCGCGCAACCAAAAGCAGCGAGGACATCTATGTCGGCCTTGAAAGCACCGCATTTTGGTCCGCGGTTATTCTGCCGATTACTACAGAGTTTGACTACACTCATCCTCGCCGTCGCCGGCCTGCAGCACTCTGTATGCCCTGTATTTGCCGAAGATTTAGCTCAAAAGGCGCGTAGACCGAATATCGTACTCATACTTGCCGATGATCTCGGTTACGGCGACGTGGGGTATCTCGGCAACAAAGACGTACGGACGCCCGAGCTGGATCGGATGGCGCGTGAAGCCGTGGTGTTCGACAATTTTTATTCCGCTGCAAGCGTTTGCTCGCCCACTCGGGCGGCGATGTTGACCGGGCGAACGCCGAACCGCAGCGGCGTGTTCTCTTGGGGCTGGTCATTGCGGCCGGAAGAAATCACGCTCGCCGAAATCCTCAAGCAGGCCGGCTATGCGACGGGGCACTTCGGTAAATGGCACCTTGGTTCCGTGAGCGACGGCTCGGCGACGTCGCCCGGCGCAAGGCTTCGAGCAATGGGCGTCGTCTCCCAATTTCTTTGAGAACGATCCGCCTCTGAGTCATGGCGGCAAAGTGATCTCGTCGACCGGCGAAGGCTCGCAAGTTACGGTCGATCTTGCGCTGGAGTTCATTGAAGCGGCCGTGATGAAGCAGCAGCCGTTTGCGGCGGTCGTGTGGTTCGGTTCGCCGCATACGCCGCACGTGGCGCTCGACGCCGATCGCGAGGCGTATCGACAACTTCCCGAGAACATGCAGCACTACTACGGCGAGATCACGGCCATGGATCGGGCCGTCGGCAAGTTGCGCGCTCGCCTGCGCGAACTGAAGATCGCGGACGACACGCTGCTTTGGTTTACCAGCGACAATGGCGCGACGGTGCCCGGTTCGAGCGGACCGTTTAAGGGAAAGAAAGGAACGCTTTGGGAAGGAGGCATTCGAGTGCCGAGCCTCTTGGAATGGCCGGCCAAGTTTGCCGAGCCGCGGCATGTGACGTTGCGGGCTTCGACGTGCGACGTGTTGCCGACGGTCGTGGCCGCCGCCGGTCTTCAACATCCCGACTTGCAACGACCGCTCGACGGCGAGAGCCTGCTCCCCTTTTGCGTTGCGCCGTCGACGGCCGACGACGACGGCGAAGATTTGGCCGCGGCCGCGAAGACGAATCGGTCGCGGCCGCTTGGGTTTTGGACCTATCCGCAGGCCGGCAAGCCGGTGCGGAGCGGCTCGTTGTTGAAAGAACTTGAGGACAACGACGGCAACGGCGATAAGCCGACGACTGCCGGAGGCCCGCTCCTGTCTGCCGACGAAACGGCGGCGTTTGCGAAAAAGTATCCGACTGATCACTTCCCGGGGCATGCGGCTTGGGTCGACGGACGCTATAAACTACATCGCATCGCTCGCGAGCAAGAGAAACCCGTGTTTCACTTGTTTGATTTGGCGAGCGATCCGGAAGAGAAGACCGACTTGGCGACCAGCGACCGTGCTCGCTTGGAGCAGATGGCCGAAGCCTTGGAGGCTTGGCAAGCGTCGGTCGTGCGAAGTTTGAACGGAGAGGATTACGCTCGGTGACCAGTGCGACGAAACGCCGCAAGGCGAAGACCCAGGATGGGCCCGCGGCGAATGAAAGTTGGTACGACTACCCGCAGTATTTCGATTGGGCCTTTGAAGATGAAACGCCGGCCGAGGCGAATTTCATCGAAGCGGCCTGCGCAAAGTTCGCCGTCGGCAAAGTGCGGCGTCTGCTGGAACCGGCGTGCGGCGGCGGGCGGTTGGTCGTGGCGATGGCCCGCCGCGGTTACGAAGTGCTCGGGTTCGACAACAACCCGCGGATGGTCGACTACGTGGCGAAGCGAATCGCGCGGGGGCGGCTTTCGGCGGAAGTGTTCGAGGCCGACATGGTCGACTACCAGCTGAAGAAGCCGGTCGATGCGGCGTTTAATACGTTCAATACTTTTCGCCACCTGACGACCGACGAAGCGGCGCTGGGGCACTTGCGCAGCACGGCCCGCGCATTGCGACCGGGCGGAATCTTCATCTTGGGGATGCACCTGCTGCCGCCGGACGCTTCGCTGGAATGCTTGGAGCACTGGAAGGCGGAGCGCGGAACGACGCGGATTCACTACACGCTGCGAGTGGTCGCGAGCAGCCGGCGGACGCACTTGGAGCGGTGTCGGATTTCGCTGCTGGTGCGCAAGCCGGGCGCGAGTTTCGGCTGCGCGACGAATTCGACTTGCGGCTCTACAATGCGGCCCAGTTTCGCGAATTGCTCGCGCAGGTTCCGGAACTGGAACTCTGCGCGACGTACGACTTCGACTATGACCTCGAGCGCCCGACGCGATTTGACAATCGCTTATCGGACGCCGTGTTCGTGCTGCGAAAGCGCTAAGCCGGCTCCGCCCGATCGTTCTGCTCAATCCTTCTTACGTCGGGAAGGTGCGGCGAATTACGTGTTCCACGGAGCGCGATACTTCGGCAGCGTCATGGCCTGCGCCGCATCGTCGCCGACGATTTGTTCCTTCGCGGCATCCCAGGTGATCTTGCGACCGGTGCGAAGGGCGATATTGCCGAGATGGCAGGCCGTGGCGGCGCGATGGCCGATTTCAATGTCGCAAATCGGCAGCTTCCGCGACTTCACGCAGTCGAGGAAGTTCAAGTGATGGCTCGTGCTTTCATACAGGCGTAGATCTCCTTCGCCGATCGGGTCGCTCGTGAGGTCGACGGGGTCGGCGACGATTTCTTTGCGCGAGACGAAGACTTTGCCCTTCGAGCCGATGAACGTCGCGCCCATCGGGACGTCTTTCTGCTGCTGACCGACGATCATCGTCATGCCGTCGGGATACTTGTACGTGACGCGACAGGTTTCGGTCACTTCGTGCCACTGCTGCGGATGGAACGTCGCGGTTCCTTCCACTTCGAGCGGGCCCCCTTCGTCCATGCCCATGCCCCAATGGGCGATGTCGATGTTGTGGGCGCCGAAGTTCGTCATCTGGCCGCCGGAGTAGTCCCAGAAGAAGCGGAAGTTGTAGTGAACGCGATTCTTGTTGTACGCGCGGTCCGGGGCGGGGCCGAGCCAGAGATCGTAATTGAGTTCGGCCGGCGGAGCGGTGTCGGGAATCGGCTTGCCCGGGTGATTCGGACGCGGGATGCCGACGAGTACCGTCTCGAGCTTGCCGAGGCGGCCGTTGCACCATTTCGCAGGCTTGGCGAAAGCGCACGTCGGAGCGTTGCTGCGAACCGGTTTGAGCGATGCGCTTGTTCGAACGCACGGCGTCGACCATCTTGCGGCCTTCGACGACTGTGTGCGTCAGCGGCTTCTCGCAATAGACGTCTTTGCCGGCGCCGGCCGAGTCAATTGTCATGCGGGCGTGCCAGTGATCGGGAGTGCTGATCACGACGGCGTCTATGTCTTTACGCTCCAGCAACTTACGGTAGTCGCCGAACGATTCGGCTTCGGCGCCCGTCGCCTTGCGCACCGTTTCCTGGGCCGCGGCCAAGACGTTTGTATCGACGTCACACAAGGCGGCGACGTCGACGAGCTTGCCGTTATACGAGAGGAACTTCTTGAGGTTCGCCGTTCCCTGATTCTTCACGCCGACGAAACCGAGGACGATCCGCTCATTGGCCCCGAACGCGCGACGCGGCACGTAGTAAGGGACGGCCATCGCGCCGGCGGCGGCAACGGACGTTTGCAAAAAGCGACGACGCGAAACAGGGCGAGCTTGCGACATGGCAATGACGTCCGGCGGAAGGAAGGAGGACGAGGCGAGAAGCCTGTTATACTCGTCGGCACACCCGTTCAAAGCTGGCGATGTTGCGAAAGCGGCCGTTTCGCAGGGCTATTTGAGTTCGGTAATCGTCAGCGCTCGGTATCGCCGCGCCTGCGGCTCGGGCCGCGTGTCGCGATAGATGCCGACTTTCGGATACGGGGGTAGCTCGTCGTTGTACCCGAGCGGCCCGTCGTAGTTCACCAGTTCGACGCCGTCACGTCGTACGGTCAGCAGCCCTTTGCCGAACGGATCGAAGCGAACGACGACGTCGAAATCGTACCATTGGCCGCGCCGGATGTCGGCCGTGTCTTCGAATACCCAGTGATCCTCGACGCGTTTTTTCGTGATGCGCTCGGCATCCCAACGAACGACAATGCGCATGTGTTCGTCTTCCAACTGCATGGCGAAGACCGGGCCGAGAATGCCGTCGCCCTTGTCGTTGACGTTATGCACCTGAAAGAACTTGTCGTTCTTCGCGGTGCTCGCCGGGCCGGGTTCGAACATCATGGCGAACCTAATCGCGTAGGTCTTGCCGAAGGCGAAGCTCTGTTCGGGAAACATCACTTCGCAGCGCTCGATCGGCCGGTCCGCTTCCGACGGCTTTCGGCGGCGATCTCCTTCGCGCACTTCCAAACGCAGCACGTCTCCGCGGACGCCGATGCTGTACGGTTGCTCGGCCGATTGCGGCACCACGGGCAGGCCCCAAACGGTGATCGCACCGCGTTTGTCGGTTTGATAGGTGCCCGTCGGCGGAAACGCTTCGACTTCGGCCGAAAGGGCGCCGGAGATCGGGACGAACAAAGCAGCGACCGACAATAGCGACGCAACGACGGCTTTCATCGAGATTCTTCCTGCGGATCAGCGGCCGGATGCAGAAATTGCATGGCTGAGCCGGCAGCGGCGCGCGAGCAAACTCGCCGCTTAAACAGGCTCGACGTCGACCGTGACCTGCATGTCGTGACGGCCGCCGCCGATAAAGACGCCTTTGATCGGGCAAATATCGCCGTAATCTCGACCCCAGCCGAGCGTGATATGTCGGCCGGAAGGCATGCAATCGTTCGTCGGATCGAAGTCGAGCCAGCCGAACTCGGGAAAGTAGACCGAAACCCAGGCGTGCGAAACGTCGGCGCCGATCATTCGCGGCTTGCCTGGCGGCGGCTGGGTCAGCAAGTACCCGCTGACGTAACGCGCCGAAAGCCCGAGCGAGCGTAAGCAGCCGATCATGAGATGGGCGAAGTCTTGGCAGACGCCGCGGCGCCGGTGCAGCACTTGCAACGGCGGCGTATTGACGCAAGTCGCCGTCGGGTCGAACTTGAACTCGGTGAAGATGCGGTGCGTGAGATCGAGCAACGCCTCTAATTGCGGGCGACCTGCCGCAAACGAAGGCTGTGCGTACGCGGCGAGTTCGTCGCTCAGCGGAACGTATGGGGACTCGAACGTAAAGTGCTTGGCTTCGAGGTGTGCCCCGTCGCTGTAGCTGCGGAGCAGTTCGGCCGTCGTTTCCCAAGGGCCCGATTCTTCCGCGGCCGGCGGTGCGGCTTCCAATACCGTGACGACGCTCTCGGCCGTAATGGCCAACCGGCGATGCCCTTCCTGAATCGTGAAGAAGGTGACGTGGTTGCCGAAGTAGTCGTTGCGCTCGACGATCGTCGCCGGCGGCGGCGCAATGAGCAGGTTGTTGCTGAGGCACTTCTGCGACGCCGCATTGCGCGGCTTGAGGTGAGCCTCGTTCTGGCAGACCGGCACCGTGTCGTCGTAGGTGTAAACCGTGGAATGACGCACGCGGTACATCATGTTGGCGGGACTCGCAAGTTAAGGCGTGCGAAAAGGCTACTGGAGCGGAGATTGCTGCATCGGGTTGTGCGTCACGCGGCCCAAATGCCGCGACGGACCGGCATGCACCAAATACGTGTGAGCGATCGCTTCCGACAGCGCGTTGAGATGCCGCTCCAGCCGGGCGAGCAATTCGCCGAGTTGCTTATGTTCGCCGCCGTCGCTCTCCGACGCTTGGCACAACGCTTCGACGTCCGTGAGCCGGAGTTCCGTTTGCGCAGCCAGCATCACGCGTTGTTCCGGCGTCGATTGGGGGCGCTCTTCGTCGTGCGGCAGCCCTTTTACGTGGTCGGAAAGCGCCGCAAGTTGGAAGGCCGTCGAGCGCGGGTTGCTTTCGTCAGTGAGGATCAAGTCGAGCACCGGCGCGAGCTGGATCGACGTCAGATATCGCGATCGATATGTCATCGAACTGTCGGCGATTTCCAACAGCGACTCGATCACCGGAGCCGGCTCGGGCAATTGGCGGACCAAAACGCCGTGCAGCAGCCGTACGGTGTGTTGGGCACGTTCCAATCGCCGTCCCATGTCCAGGAATCGCCAACTCGGGCCACGGGTCATGCTTTCCATGCCCATGCCGCTGAAAGCCGAGAGCAGCACGATGAGCTGATTGATTTGCAGCAATACGTCGTCGAGCGAGTTCGATTGCAGGCCGCCGCTGCTGATTTCGGCCCGCAGCCGGCTGATGATGCGATAGCTGTCGATCGACAACCGGTCGCGCATGATCGACGCCAAGCGGTGGGCCGCGTAGATCGTCGAACGAAGCGAATCCGGACGGGTTTCGTCGTAGAGCAAACGGAGCAATTGGCGAAAGCGAGCGCGGTACGGGTCGTCGTCGCCGTCGGGTTTCTTGTCGGGCCAGTCTTGCAGCAAGGCGTCGAACAAGATCGGCAGTTCGACGACGGCGCCGGGTTCCGATTCGCTCATCCAGCGCATGATCACGGCTCGCCATTGGCGAACGATGCCTTCAGCCCGTTCGAGCTGGCGACCGAGCCAAAACATGTTGTCGGCCACGCGGCTCGGCAAATCGTTACCGCTGCGGCGTAGCTCGATCGGAGCTCCGTACGGCTTCAGCAACGAAACCTGGGCGACCGGTCCTTCGCTCAAGACCCAAAGGTCTTTACTCCCCTGCCCCGACGACATCGATACGGCGGGGACATGAGGGTCGGCGGTGACTCGAATCAAGCCGCCGGGCATGACGTCGTACTTCTCGCCGTCGGCGGCGACGAACGTACGCAACGCAACGTGCCGGGGCTGGAGCGAGCCTTTGGTCCAAACCGGAGTGGACGATCGCTCGACCATCGCTTGGGCCGCGTACGCGTGCGGGTGCTTCTCGATCCGCGCCGCCAAGCGTTGTAACTCGGCTTCGGCCAAGCTGCCGCCGTACACCGGCTTGCGGCTGCGATGCAGCAGGGCCGGCTTAATGATGAGTTCGCGAAGATGCTCAAGCACGTAGCGACGATCATCCTCGCGGCCGCACCACCAGGTGGCGACGCTTGGTAACTTCAAATCTTCGCCGAGCATCCGACGGCAGAGCTCCGGCAAGTAAGCCGCAAGTGCGGGAGCTTCTAGAATGCCGCTGCCCAAAGCATTCGCGATGACGACGTTGCCCGACCGCGCGGCCTGCAGCAACCCCGCGACTCCGAGCATTGACTCGCTGCGCAACTCCAGCGGATCGCATTCCAGGTCGGGCAGCCGACGGAGCACGACGTCGACCGGCAGCAGACCGCCGAGCGTTTTTAGGAAGACGGAATTGTCGCGAACCGTCAGATCGCTCCCTTCGACGAGCGTGTAGCCCAAGTAGCGCGCGAGGTAGACGTCTTCGAAGTACGCCGAACTGCTCGGCCCCGGCGTCAGCAGCACGACGCGCGGATTCTCTTTGTGCCGCGTGGCGGACGAGAAGAGCGAATCGCGGAGCGTCTTGAAGAACGTGGCGTGTCGACGGACGCGAGCGTCGTGAAATTGCTCGGCGAATACGCGCGAGGTGACGAGCCGGTTCTCCAGCGCAGTAGCCGGCCCCCGACGGACCTTGAGTGCGATCGGCCACGACGGTCCAATTGCCGTCGGCCCCGCGTCCCAAGTGAGCGGCATATAGGTGCAAGTAGCAATCGTTCGGCACCCGTACGTCGCGGCACGGAAGCAGATATTCAGGATTGCCGAGAATGACATCGGCCGGCAGCACCCCCTGGCGGAGCAGGTCTTGGCGGCCGTAGAGGTCGACCAAGATCAGGTTCAGCAAGGCCACGCGTTGCGTGAGGCCGTCGGTGATGCGGTTCCACTCGCCGCTGCTGACGAGCATGGGAACGCAGTCGAGTTCCCAGGGGCGATCTTCGCCGCTGGACTCGCCAAAGACGTTGTACGTCACGCCGTTTTCGCGGAGCAATCGGCGGGCTTGTTCGGTCTGACGGGCGAGGCCGTCGGAGCCGATTTCCTCGAGCGAAGCGACCAGACGACGCCAAGCGGGCCGCACTTGACCTGACTCGTCGAGCATTTCGTCGACGACGCCGGCCGGCGGCTTATAGTCTGCCAGTAAATCTTCCGGAGGCCGCGTCGTTGCGGCTTCGGTCGTCACGCTCATATCCGGCACCTGCGTTGGTCGTCGTTCGCCTACCCGCCCCGGCGCGGCGCGGTCGCTTCATTGCCCCCGCCGGCACGCCGTTCGAACGAAGACGAAAACCGATGCGGCGCACGACTCGCATCGTCAAAACGTCGCACGAGGCGATCGTTTTGCAAATGCCGCCGGAGCGACTCAGCCCGCCTTCTTCGAGCAAAACTTTCGAGAACCAAATTTTAGTCGCGACCGGCGAAACTGTAAACCAACGAGCTTGCTCGTAGCGGAGATCGCGACGACGGTGCAACTCTGCATAAGCAGAGGCAATATCGACGTTTTCCGGCGACGAAGCCTCGGAAAAACCGGATCGTGCGGCAATTCCTCCGCCTAGACGGAGTAGGCGCTCGACGGCCCGACGCAAGTCGAGTGTCATCGGATAATCGTCGTTTCGCTCTTCCGGCGGGACCGCGACCTTGCCGCCCGTATGGCCGAGGCGGAAGAATCGATTCGTGCGTCGCGATTCGGCTTCGTAAGCGTTGACCGGGAATGTTTCATAGTTGCGTCCGCCCGGGTGCGCCACGTGCCATGTGCAACCGCCAAGTGCCCGCTCGTTCCAACTATCGACGATTTCGAAGTTGAGCGGGGAGTGGACGCCAATGGTCGGGTGCAAGCACGACGGCGGTTGCCATGCGCGGAAGCGTACGCCGGCCACAAATTCGCCGAGCGTGCCGGTCGGATGCAGCGGCACTCGGCGGCCGTTGCAAACGACGACGTGTCGGCTATCGGTCATGCCGCGTCACGAGCACTTGCAGGCGCTCGACGGATGAATCGACGAACCGAGCGGTTCCGCCGGACGATCCTTCTTCGCCGAGCACGTGCCACGGTTCGATGGCCTGACGCAGTTCGACTTCCACGTTCTTGTGGCAAATCGAACCACAGAACGGGAAACGGAATTCGAAGTGAGCGTCGAACCAATCTTGTTGGAACGCATAACCGGCGTCCTGGAGATCGGCGAGCACGTCGGCAAAATCTTGCGCCAAGAAGTGCGGCAGCATGAATTTGTCGTGCAGGCCCGTGTTCCAGCGCACGAGCTCCTTCTGGTAAGGCTTTTGCCAGAAGTGAGCCAGCAACCCGCGGAGCAGAAGCTGCTGGGTGAGGCTCATACGCGAATGCGGCGGCATTTCAAAGGCCCGCAACTCGATGAGGCCGAGACGACCGGTGCTGGAGTCCGGTGAAAAGAGCTTGTCGATGCAGAACTCGGCTCGGTGCGTATTGCCGGTGAGGTCGACGAGCAGGTTGCGGAACAACCGATCCGTAAGCCACGGCGGGACGAACGTTTCTTTCGGCAGTTGTTGGAAAGCCGTTTCGAGTTCGTACACCGCTTCGTGTCGTGCTTCGTCGACCCGCGGAGCTTGGCTTGTCGGACCGACGAACAATCCGGAGAACAGATACGAGAGCGACGGGTGATTGTGCCAATAACTGACGAGGCTGCGGAGCAAATCGGGCCGCCGCAAGATCGGGCTATCGCTCGGGCGCGAACCGCCGAGGACGATGTGGTTGCCGCCGCCGGTGCCGGTGTGGCGGCCGTCGAGCATGAACTTTTCCGTGCCGAGCCGCGTGAGGCGCGCTTCGTCGTAGAGCGTCGTCGTGTTGTGGACGAGTTCCTTCCAGTTGTCGGCCGGCTGCAAATTGACTTCGATCACGCCGGGGTCGGGCGTTACGCGAAGATGCGTGAGCCGATAATCGTGCGGCGGCAAGTAGCCTTCGATCACGACCGGCATCTGCAAGTGCGAAGCCGTCTGCTCGATGGCATAAACCAGATCGAGATAATCTTCGGCGTACGCCAGGGGCGGCATGAAGATATGCAACTTACCTTCGCGCGGCTCGACGCAAATCGCCGTACGCACGATGAAGGCGGCCGACTTGCCGGGCTCGAGAATCGGCGCTCCTTCGGGGCGAATGGCCGAGAGCCGATCGTAAGAAATGCGCTCGCGTTCCAACTCCGCGACGAGCGCTTCCTCAAAATCATCGCTCGCGACGTTGCCGCCGCCGAATTGCTTCTTGATGGTCGTGCCGAGCGGCACGCGGGCTGCGGGGTTCCACTGGTCGCGGATCGTTTGGTGCTCCAGCAGGCGATGAACGCCGTTGCCGTTGGCGGAGTCGCCATTGGCGCCGCCGGGCCCGAACGTATAGCGTCCGCCGCCGTACGTCGTGCCGCCGTCGGAATTCGGTTGCGGCGGTTTCGGCGTCCATTGCGGCAACGCATTGCGAGAGGGAAGAGCGTCGCGCTCCGCGAAGGGATCCATTTCGTACAGATGCGGGTATTCGCTCGGCGCGACCCACGGGAGCGAATCGAGCGGCAGGCGGAAGCCCATCGGCGAATCGCCGGGCAACAAGAACATGTGTTCCTGCCGCAAGAACCAGAGACCGCTACGCCAAGCCGAATGCGCGTTGTAGTAATGGTCGCGACAGAGCGGCAAGCAGTAGCCGACCGTCTTATTTAACCCCTGATTGAAGATTCGCGCCAGCCGATCACGTTCGGTCTTGTCTGAAAGGTTCGACTTGAGCGGATCGACGTTCGTCGGCAGCTTTCGCTCTTTCCACATGTAGTACCAAGCGTCTTCGTACGCAGGCAGCACATGCTCGGGTTCGACGCGCAGCCGCTCGGCCAGTTCGGTGATGAACTGCTGAGCGTGCGCATCGGTATGGCCGAAGTTGTCTTCGTCGTCTGCAATCAGATCCGGGTTTTCCCAGATGACCTCGCCGTCTTTACGCCAGTAGCAGCTTAAGGCCCAACGCGGCAGCGGTTCTCCAGGGTACCATTTCCCTTGGCCGTAGTGATAAAGCGGACCGACGGCGAATTGTTTGCCGAGCCGCTTCACAAGTTCGCCGGCCAAGCGTCGCTTGCGCGGGCCGAGCGCGGCCGTATTCCATTCATCGCCGTCCATGTCGTCGATCGAGACGAACGTCGGCTCACCGCCTTGCGTCAAACGCATGTCGCTGTCGCGAATCACGGCGTCGACCTGTTCCCCAAGCTGCTGGACGGCGGCCCACTGCTCTTCGGTGTACGGCTTTGTGACGCGCGGATCTTCGTGAATCCGTGTCACGCTCATTTCAAATTCGAATTCCGATTCGCACGGCTCGATGCCGCCGGTTACAGGTGCTGCTGACGTCGGGTTCGGCGTCGCGGCCAGCGGAATGTGCCCTTCGCCGCAGAACAAGCCGGAGGTGGCATCGAGCCCGATCCAGCCGGCGCCCGGCAAATACACTTCCGCCCAGGCATGAAGATCGACGACGTCTTGCTCGACGCCGCTGGGACCGTCCAGCGCCTTGACGTCGGCCTTGAGTTGAATGGAGTAGCCGCTGCAGAAACGGGCGGCCAAGCCCAAGTGCCGCAGTACGTTGACCAGGAGCCAAGCCGAATCGCGGCATGATCCGCGGCCGAGCGTGAGCGTTTCTTCCGGAGTTTGCAGACCCGGGTCGAGACGCAACACGTAATCGACGCGATCCCGCACCTGACGATTGACGTCGACGAGGAAATCGATCGTGTTTTTGGGATCCCGGTCGATCGTGCCGAGAAACTCCGCGAGCCGACGTCCCATCGGTTGCACGACCAAGTTCGGCCGTAGCTCTTCGGTCAGTTCGGCGTCGTACTTGAACGGGTACTTCTCGGCGTACTCTTCGAGAAAGAAGTCGAACGGATTGATCACGGTAAGTTCCGCGACCAGATCGACCGTGACGTCGAACTCTTGCGACTTCTCAGGGAAGACCAGCCGGCCGACGAAGTTGCCGTGCGGATCTTGCTGCCAGTTAAGAAAGTGCTTTTCCGGCCCGATCTTCAGCGAGTAGCTCAGGATCGGCGTACGGCTATGCGGAGCGGGTCGCAGACGCACGACCTGCGGGAAGATTTGAATCGGCCGTTCGTAACGGTAGCGCGTGGCGTGATGCAGGGCGACGCGGATCGACATGCGAACCTCGGGGAGATTCGAGCCGACGGCGACCTACGAAGGCGCGGCGGCTCGGAGCGCTAGGGAAAGCGCGTTTCTGGGGGAAACTGCGTGTAGGGCCAGGGCACTGCCGCCAAGTGATGCCAAGGCACGCACGACTGCATAACCGCGCAGCACGCCCAGCGAGCCTCATGCCGCTAACTGCAACGCGGAGATATTACCTAGCCTACGAATAAGGGTTAGGCAAGTTTTATGCCGCGAGAGCTTCGAGCGTAAGGGGGCGAGCCGATGCCGGTAGGGCCGCGAAATCGCGAGTGAACCCCTCTGACTTCCAAGCGAAAGATTTTCCGCCGGCCAGAAATACATCGCCGCAACACACTTGCACGCTGCCCCGTCAGACCGAATTCACTTCAGCGTGATTTTCTCGCAAAATTTTGTAACAGCGCAAGATTCTTCGCGCTCAGGCGAACACGGAGTAACGAAACTTCCGACGATGCCGATGCCGCCAGGCCGCCTCTTGAGACGGCCTGCCGCGCTCGCGTCGTTTCTTGGTTTATAGCACTCGATCTGCAAAAAGACGGAGCAACCGACCGATGGCGACTGTGGAACTGGATATGGCCAAAATGGACCAAATAAAAACAGAAGCCTTTGCGGGCAAAATGCTCGACGTGATGAATCACGCCGGCCTCGCCCTGATGATTTCGATCGGCCACCGTATCGGGCTCTTAGACAAACTCGCGGAACTCCCCGCCCTGACGAGCCCGGAGATTGCGGCACGCACCGGCTTTAATGAACGCTACGTCCGCGAATGGCTGGGAGCGATGGTGACCGGCGGTGTCGTGGAGTTCGACGAGTCGGCCCGCACTTATCGCTTGCCGGCCGAACACGCCGCTTGGCTGACGCGCAAAGCCACGCCCAACAACATGGCCGTGGCGACGCAGTTCGTCGCGGTGCTTGCAGGGGTCGAAGAGCATGTGGCGCAGGCTTTCACTCACGGCCGCGGCGTCCCCTACTCCGCGTATCATCGCTTTCACGAGGTCATGGCGGAGGAAAGCTCTCAAACGGTCGTCGCCGGCCTGCTTGAGCACATCTTGCCGCTCGCACCGGGCTTGGAAACCAAGCTGACGCGCGGAATCGACGTGCTTGACATCGCCTGCGGCAGCGGACGAGCCATGATTCACTTGGCCGAGGCGTTTCCCAAGAGCCGATTCATGGGGTACGACCTTTCGGAGGAAGCCGTCGACTTTGCAAAATGCGAAGTCGAGCGGCGCGGGCTGAAGAACGTCTGCTTCAAGGCGTGCGACTTGGCGGCGATGACGGACACGAGCGCATTCGATCTGATCACGGCGTTTGACGCGATTCACGACCAAGCGAAGCCCGACGCCGTGCTCAATCACGTGCGTCGTGCGTTGCGGGCCGACGGGCTCTTGCTGATGCAGGACATCTCCGGCAGCGGCCATTTGCACCACGATTGCAAGCACCCGGTCGGTCCGTTTCTCTACACGATTTCCTGTATGCACTGCATGTCGGTCTCGCTGGCGGGCGGAGGTCCTGGCCTTGGTGCGATGTGGGGTAAAGAGAAGGCTTTGGAAATGCTCGCGGCGGCCAATTTCACGAACGTCGCCGTGAAATCGCTCGATCACGATCCGATGAACTTCTGGTATTTGGCGACGGCCTAAGTCACCTGCCGGCAATGCCGTCGCGATGAGCCGTGTTGCGACTTTCGCCGCGGCTAGTTTAAGCTTCCTCCCGCTCAAAGGTTGTATCGAGCGGGAGGAAGCCATGCATCGTCGACGGATCGGCATTGCGATACTGCTTGCGTGCTTCTTGGCGCCGCGCGGAAGCGGCCGGCGCGGGGAACATCGGCGTCTCGCGGTCGGTCGGCGAGCGCACGATCGAGCGCTTGCGCTCGGCCACGGCAAAGCAGCCCACGACCGCCGAACAAGTGCGCGCCAAGTACGAATCGGATCGCGTGCTGCAAACGGCCATCTATGCGCTGAAAGGCGACGACTGGAAACGGGGACGGCAACTCGTCGATCAAGCGCAACAGCAGTTGCAAAACGCCGGTTTGCTCGACGACGAGCGGCGTCGGCAGTTTGCCTTGATTGACGCCATCGTCGCCTTTGGTCTTGGTGAAGCGGACCGCGCGACGGTCTTGATCGTCGGCTATGCCGAAGAGCTTGCCGAATTGCCGCCGAAAGAACAAGGCGACCTGACATTCTGCCGAGCTTTTGCAGCGCTGTGCCGATTTAAGGCCGGCGACATTCCTGCGGCGCTCACTGACGCGAAAGCGGCCATCGAACGATATCGGACCGCGCCGCCGAAAGGGGGCGATCCGGAGCTCTTGCCGGCGATGTGGATGATCGTCGCCGCAGACGCCCATCGTCAGGGCGACAAGGATGCCGCGGCAATGCATCAGCGCGCAGCGTGTCAGGCGTACGTGGACGCCAAAGCGGCGAAAACGCCCGAGTATGGCGAAGCATTGGAATTGTTGGGACGATTCGAGCTGTCGCGAAAAGATTATGCCGCCGCCCGCCGAGCGTACGACGAGGCGTTGGAGACGTTCGAAAGTACGGTCGGCCGCGACGATCCGCGCACGAAGCAAGCGGCGGAACATCTGGCGACCCTCGTGGATCAATTGGCTTCCTTCGATCGCCAGAAGGCCTTGATTCGCGAATACGGAGAGGTTTCAAAACGTCGTGACGCGCTCGATGTGCGAAAAAATCCGGACGAGCATCGCGAACTGATCGAGCGCGAATTGGAGATCGCGCGCTCCCTGCCGGGCCTGCCGCCCGACGATTTGTTCGGCAAGCTGTGGGAGGTCGGCGACGACCGCATTCGACGAAAAGACTATGCCGGTGCCGAACAGCTGTTCGCCGGCGCGCAAACTGCTCGACAAGACCTCGTTACGCGACGATCCGTCGTATCAACTCGGATTGCTGCACCGGTTGGGGCTGTGCAGCTTGCGGATGAAGCACCGGAAGGAAGCGAAGGCCCATTTTGAAAGCTTTGTCAGACTACTTGCGAGTTGCGGTGAAACGTCATCTGAAGTGACTTCGTTGGCACGAGAAGTCCACATGGGGCTCGTCGTTCTGGCTTCCAACGCCGACGACTCGCCGGCCGCTATTCGGCATGGTCGCGAGGCGCTACGGCTCATCAGCTCCGCGTCGAAAGGTTCCTCCGAGATGCAGGATCGACTGCGCTTCGTCGTCGCGTTGCACGGCGCTTCTGACGAAGCGGGACGTGACGGCGCTCGGCGTGATTTTGCGGCGACGAAAAAATCATATCTGGAGCGACACGCTCAGCGATCCGCGGAAGTGTTCAATTGCTCGATCTACGAAATCATGTTGCTCTACCGCTGCGAAGACGAGCAATGCGTCGAGTTGGTTCGCGAACTTTGTGAAGCGGAGAAGGCCGACGGGCATTGTGACGATACGAGGATCATCGACGTCGAATTGGCTGCGGCGACTTGTTTCCGTGCATTCGGTCGCGTTGAAGAAGCTCGGCAGGTGCTCGAAGAGATCCTGATGAAGTCACGCGGGCAGGACGACGAAAGCCGTTCGTCGCGGTCGTCGGCCCTGTTTCAACTGGCAGGAATCTACGCCCGGCAAGGGAATCGTGAGGATGCCGAACAAAGCTACCGCGAGACGATCGAACTGAGCGAAGCCATTCGCGGTGCCGACGATCCACGGACAATCATTCGCCGTCGCGAATTGGAAGCGTATCAAAACGGCAAGCTGCCGAGCTTCGCTCCGAAAGATAGCCCCTGGACCGTCGTTTTAAGCTACGGCGATGAGTAACGGCCGATTGTGGTCGACCGACTTGCAGAAATGTCACGAAGTCGCGGGAGCAGCCCTTTCTAGAATGAACTCACGGAGCGGAGCCGACCGCAGAGGGGTGGTCGTCCGCCGACGAGGGATCGTTTTATGAAGCGGTTAGTCTTGTCGCTGTTGTTGGTGGCGTCGTTGGCTGCTTGTTTCGCTCAATCGGCCGAGGCAGCGTATTATCGTCGGCCGCTGTTGCGGCGCGGATTGGCCGCCGTGGCGAGAGTCGGTATCGGCTATGGAATGAGCCGAGCCTACGGCGGTTACGGCTATGGTTACCCGTACGGCTATCGCGGGTTCTATCCGGGATATGGTTACGGGTACCGGCCCGGTTTCGGCATCGGATTCTACTAACGCATTTCGCGACCGGCGAAGGTTGAGAAACCATTCGCACGGCGCAGCGCCGGGCGTTGCGTCGTGCGGTGAGTTTTGTGCCGTGGCTGTTAGCCGAAGCAGCGCGGCTGGCCGGTTGCTTCGAGGACGCTCATCCACAAGTCGCCGTCAGGGTCGACCTGATTGCGGCTGGAAACGGCGAGCGGAATCGGAATATGCACAAACCGGCCGTGCCAGCGACCGACGACCATCTCCGTGCGGCCGGCCATCGCGGCATGTACGGCGTTGTGCGCCAGGCGGATGCAATAGACGCTATCGTACGGATTCGCCGGCACGCTGCGAATGGCGTAGCTCGGGTCGATGTACTTGAGATTCAATTCGGTTCCGGCTGCGGCGAAGTCTTCCGTGATTTTCTGACGGAGGAAGACGCCGATGTCGTGCAGCTTCGCATTTCCGGAAGCGTCAGTGCCGGTCGATTCCGCGGCGATCAAGTCTTGCCCGGCTCCTTCGGCGACGACGACCATCGCGTGCCCACGCGATTCGACGCGTTTCCGCATCACGCTCAAAAATCCGTTGGGGCCGTCGAGCTTGAACGGCACTTCGGGGATCAGCACGTAGTTGGCGTCGTTCTTTGCCAGAGCGGCGTAACAAGCGATGAAGCCGCTGTGGCGACCCATGAGTTTCACGAGGCCGACGCCGTTGGGGGCCGCCTTCGCTTCCACATGCGCAGCGCGAATCGACTCCGTCGCCATCGAAAACGCCGTCTGAAAGCCGAAGCTTTGGTCGATGTAAGGGATGTCGTTGTCAATGGTCTTCGGCACGCCGACGACGGCGATCTTCTCGCCGCGTTCGGCCACGGTCGCCGCGATTTTCATCGCGCCGGCAATGTGCCGTCGCCGCCGATGACGAACAGGATGTTAATGTTCATCCGCTCCAGGCAATCGACGATTTCGCCCGGATCCTGTTGGCCGCGCGAAGTGCCGAGCACCGTCCCGCCGTCTTCGTTGATGCCGCCGACGCTCTCGGGCGTGAGATCCAACACGCTGCGGCCGTAGCGGGCTACGAAGCCTTGGTAGCCGTTGCGGAAGCCGTAGATGCGTTTAACGCCGTAGTGATACGTGAGCTCCATCACGAGCCCGCGGATCACGTCGTTCAGGCCGGGGCACAGGCCGCCGCAAGTTACGATGCCGACTCGCGTTTTCGACGGGTCGAAGAAGATTTTCTTGCGCGGTCCGGCCGGTTCAAATCCGGGGAGGCCGTCGCAGCCGGCACCGCGGGCCATCGCCATTTGCACCGTATCGTCGAAGAGCACGCGATCGTGCTCGTCGACATTGTGGATGCTCTGCTTGCGATGCGCGAGCAGCGGCATCAATGGCGAATCGAGCCGGCACGGGCCGAGCGATTTCACGGTCAGTTCGGAATTCTCGTGCACCATCATCGGAGTTGCTCCCGCCCGCGTCCCTGGGGCGAAGTCGTTTCGTTCGGTGGTACTAACCGGTCGTACGCATGCCTGCGGCGATTCCCTGGACGGTAAGTCGCAGCAAGTCGCGCAATTGTTCGGCTTCCGGCAGATCGGCTTCGGTCATGGCGAGCGCGCGGCGCCGTCGCATGAACTCGATCTGAATCAAGTTCAGCGGATCGATGTACGGGTTCCGCACGTCGATCGAGCTTTGGAACCAGGGCGTCGCCGCGAGCAGTTCGGGTACGCCTACGAGATCGAGAATCGCTTGTCGCGAACGATCGCGTTCCGAGGCGATGCGGAGCCAGATACGCTTGCGAACGTCGTCGGCTTCACACATTTCGGAATAGCGTTGGGCGACGTACATATCCGCCTTGGCCAGCGCCAACGCGGCGTTGTCGATGGCCGCTTGGAAAAACGGCCACTGCCGATACATTTCGCAGATTGATTGCCACGCTTGGCGATCGTGGTACTTGATGTCGACCAGTGCCGCACCGAGCCCGTACCAAGCCGGGATCATGCAGCGGTTTTGTGTCCACGAGAAGACCCAGGGAATCGCACGCAGGTCACCCAGGGAACGTTCGCCGCGGCGGCGCGACGGCCGCGATCCGATCGGCAGATTTTCGATTTCTTCGATCGGCGTCGTTTCGGAGAAATATTGCATGAAGCCCGGTTGGTCGACGAGCTCTCGGTACGCTTCCAGCGAGCGTTCCGAAAGTTTGTCCATCAGCGCAAACCACTCGGGCTTCGGCGAAGTGCGCGGCAACGTCGACGCGGTGAGCGTCGCGCCGGTCACTTGTTCGAGATGCCGGTAAGCGATGTGAACGTCGTCGTACCGTTCGGCCAGCACTTCGCCTTGTTCGGTCAAGCGGAGCGTGCCGTCGAGCGCTTCGTTCGGCAGCGAATGAATGCCTCGGGCCGCCGGACCGCCGCCCCGTCCGAGTGATCCGCCGCGACCATGGAAGAACGTCAGCGCGACGCCGCGAAGTTGGGCCGCGTGCTGAAGTTCACTTTGAGCGCGATAAAGGCCCCAGCAGGCCGCGAGATAGCCGCCGTCTTTCGTGCTGTCGGAGTAACCGACCATCACGATCTGTCGATTTCCCTGTCGCTCGAGATGCGCGGCGTAAGCCGGTTGGTCGAGCATTGCCGCAAGGGTTTGCGGAGCCCGCTTGAGGTCGCCAATTTTTTCGAACAGCGGCGCAATCCGCAGATCGGTTTCCGCGACCGGTTCGCCGCGCGAACGGGCGGCGCTTTGCGACCAGAGCCAAAGCCACAGGACGGTCATCACGTCGGACGCGGCCCGCGTGAGGCTGATGACGTTCGCTCCCAGGCAGTTGGGGCCGAAGCGAACGATGGCCCGCTGGAGCACTTTGTAAAGTTCCAGCGTGTCGACGGTGAGCGGCGAGAGCGACGCGACCGAAACATTACCGACGAACCCGAGCGAACCGGCCAGAACTTTGAGCCGGGCTTCTTCGGAAAGCGAATCGAAATCGGCCGCTACGTCGCCCGCCGACAAAACTTCGGCGATCACTTCCGAATAGCGGCGCGCGTCTTGGCGAATGTCGAGCCGCGTGAGATGCAGGCCGAACACTTGCACGAGGTCGAGCCAGCCCTGCACTTCGTTGTCGACGAGCAGTCCGTCGCGATCGGCTTGCAAAGCTTCGCAGAGCGCCGCGACGTCGGCTTCGAACGCTTGGCCGTTGCCGTAGTCGCCGGGAAGCGGCGCGGCGGAAACGTCGTCGACGCGCGATTGCTTCAATCGCCACTCAATCATCTTCACCCAACGACGATACGGTTCGCGCGAGGCGACGTGGCCAGCATATTGCGCGAGTTCGGGCCAGCTTGAGGCCGCGGCTTCAAAGCGTTCGGTGAGCAGCGCGCCGCCGGCGGTGGACGTCGTTGACAGCGTGAGGTAGTCGTACATCTTGCCGCAGTAGGCCAAGTGCCGATCGACCGCGGCGTTGCGGAGCCGGCAAAGCGTTTGCGCGGTGACGGCGGCCGTCACGTGCGGATTGCCGTCGCGGTCGCCTCCCATCCACGAACCGAATTGCAAGAAGACGGGCATGCGGAACTTGTGGCCCGGAAAATTCTCAGCCAATCCGCGGCGGAGAGCCCGATAGACCTGCGGCAGCACTTCCCACAGCCGCGGCATGATCGAAAGGCCGCGTTCTACTTCGTCGAGCACCGTCGGCCGCGAGCCTCGCAAGAATTCCGTTTGCCACAGTACGCTCAACTCGCTGCGGAGGCCTTCTTCTACGCGGAGGCGTTCGCGCGGCAGCAAATCCGTACGATCGAGCTCTTGCAGCGCGAAGCGCATTCGGCGGAGCTTGGCGCGGATCGAACGCCGCTTGGCTTCGCTCGGGTGGGCCGTAAAGACGAGCTCGATTTTGAGTTCATCGAGGGCCGCTTGGACGTCCTCGCAAGACAATCCGTGGTTTTTCAGCGCGGCCACGGCGGCGCCGAGCGATTCCGAAATCGGCTTCGGGTCAAGCTGCGACTCGCGCTCCCGCAGCACGCGGATGCGTTGGCGGTCTTCGGCGATGTTCGCCATGTCGAAGAAGATGCTAAACGCTCGTGCCACGGTGCGGGCGTCGTCGCAGGAAAGCCCGTTGATGATCTGGGCGAGCGTTTGTTCGGCTTCGTGCGATCCGCCACGTCGTTCGCGCGATGCCAAACGGACCGATTCGACGAGTTCCAGGGCTTTCGGACCGGCCAAATCCGTGATGACGGCGCCGAGCATATCGCCCAGCATGCGCACGTCGCGACGGAGCAAATCGTTGCTTACCACGGGCAGTTTTGCTTTCTGTTCGGCAAGGAAAGGACGGGGCGATGCGGGAGCCGGTCGGGCCGAGCGATGCGAGAACGGCCGAGCGCTTCGCCGCCAATGTATCAAACGGCGTGCCGACATTGGGAGGACCGCGACCGCTGCGGCCTTGATGCCGAGCGAAAAGGCGGGAATTCAAACTTCGCGGAAGAAGTGCATCACGCTGCGAAGCACAACTCGTGCCGCGAGCCGGGCAGGCATGCTTAAGATCGTTGCAGCCGTGCAGATTGCGACAATTGTCAAAATGATTGCGTCGCAAGCGCTCGGAGGAATTCGACGACCTCGAACGACGGCGCTTTCCTGCGGCACACTTTCCGCCGGCGATGTCGGCGGAAGTCGCGATTCGGGCCATCTGCAGAGAGCGCCGCACCCAAGCGGCTGGTGCAATCGAAAACTTGTGATTTCTGCGCGATGCGAGCCGAGGAACGCATCGCCCGTGATGCGCCTTGGAGCGCGGCACAGCGCTTGCGAATGGGGCGGCAAATCGAGCGCGGCGAAACTTTCGCAAGCTCGACCGGTTTGAGTCTCCCATCTTCGCGCGAGCCCGCTCTATGCAACCCCTCAGCACCGCCCCGGAACGTGAAACGTTGTTGCCGATGGAGGAAGTGAGCCATCTGGTTTCGACCAACGGCAATCCTGCGGAAACCCTGGCGAACATTACCGCGCTGATTCAAATGCGGTTCGCCGTCGACGTCTGCTCGCTCTATTTGCTTGACCCGTCTCGTACGACCTTGATGCTCGCCGCGACCGTGGGCCTGCGGCACGACAGCATCGGCCGCGTACGGATGGACTTGCGAGAAGGGCTCGTCGGCCTGACCGCGGAAAAAATGAGCGCCGTACACGTCGAAGATGCCTTCAGCCATCCGCGATTCAAGTATTTCCCCGAAGCCGGGGAAGACATGTACCACTCGTTTCTCGGCGTGCCGATCGTCGATCGCGGGGCTTTGCAGGGCGTGTTGACCGTGCAAACCGTGGAGCCGCGGCAGTTCAATTCCGATGAAATCCGTCTCTTGGCGATGACCGGCTCCCAGGTTTCGCCGCTGGTGGCCGAAGCCCGGGCTTTAGAACTTTTCCGCGTGCCGTCGTTTGAGCGGGCCGACGAACTGGCGAACAACCTCTGGTGGAGCTGGGACGTCGATTCCACGAACATCTACCGCGAACTCGATCCGATTCGCTGGCGCGAACTTGTGCATAACCCGATCGAATTGCTGCAGGAAATCCCGATCAACGTGTTTCAGCAGCGGGCCGACGAGCGCGTGCTGCATAGCCGGATCAACTACGCGTATCGCCGGATGCACGAATATCTCGGCGCGGCGAAGACGTGGAGTTCCGCCAATGCGGGCATCCTGAAGGCCCGGCCGGTTGCGTACTTTTCCGCCGAGTTCGGCATTCACGAATCGGTGCCGATTTATTCGGGCGGCCTCGGCATCTTGGCCGGCGATCATGTGAAGAGCGCCAGTGATCTCGGCGTGCCGCTCGTCGGAATCGGCCTGTTCTACGATCAGGGCTACTTCCGCCAACGGCTCGACATGGAGGGGATGCAACAAGAAGACTATCTCGACGTCGATCCGGGGAAGTTGCCGCTTGTTCCGGCCGTCATCGCCGACGGCAAGCAACTGGTCGTGAGCATTGATACGCGCGGCGGGCCGATTCACGCTCGCGTGTGGAAGCTCTCGGTCGGCCGCAACACGCTGGTGCTGCTCGATTCCGACGTCGAAGGGAACAAACCGGAAGATCGGGAACTCACGTCGCGGCTTTACGGCGGCGACACGCGCGTGCGGATTCGCCAAGAGTTGTTGCTGGGCGTCGGCGGCTATCGGGCCATTCGTGCTTTGGGCATCAAGCCGGGCGTGCTCCACCTAAATGAAGGGCACAGTGCTTTTGCGTCGCTGGAAGTGATTCGCCGCCGAATGCAGCAGGAAGGCATCGGCTTTGACGAAGCGGCTCGCCGTGTTTCGAGCCAGATTTGCTTCACCACGCATACGCCGGTGCCTGCCGGACACGACCGCTTCACGGCAGAGCAGATCGAAGAACATCTCGGCCCGCTACGCGAAGAGCTTGGGCTGTCGCACGATCAGCTCATGGGGCTCGGGCGCGTCGATCCGTATAATCCGCACGAAGAATTCTGCATGACCGTGATCGCTCTGAAGCTTTCACGGCGGGCGAATGCCGTCTCGTCATTGCACGGCGAAGTGTCGCGGAGCATGTGGACGCCGCTCTACCCGGGGCGACCGGCGGAAGACGTACCGATCGGGCATATCACCAACGGCGTGCACGTTCTGAGTTGGCTGGCGCCGCAGATGCAGCAGCTTTACGATCGCCATCTCGGGCCGGCCTGGCAGAAAAACAGCGGCGAGTCAGGGGCTTGGGAAGAAGTCGAAAAGATCGAAGACGGCGAATTCTGGGAGACGCATATCACGCTCAAAGCGCGAATGCTCGAATTCGTGCGACGCCGCGCCGCGCGGCAAGCCGAACGCCGCCACGAACCGCCGGAGCACATCTCGCAGCTCAAACGAGCTTTGAGCATGGACGCGCTGACGATCGGCTTCGCGCGACGATTTGCCACGTACAAGCGGGCCGACATGATCTTCCAAGACATCGACCGCTTGGCCGAACTCATCAGCGATCCGCGCCGGCCGGTGCAGTTTGTGTTTGCCGGCAAGGCCCACCCGCACGATCGGCCGGGCAAGGCGATCTTGCAGCGTATCTCGCAATTGGCTCGTGATCCGCGGTTCGCCGGTCGGCTGGTGTTTGTCGAAGATTACGACATCAACACTTGCCGCCACTTCGTGCAAGGGGTCGACGTGTGGCTCAACAATCCGCGTCGGCCGCTCGAAGCCTCGGGCACCAGCGGCCAGAAGGTCATTCTCAACGGCGGGTTGAATCTTTCCATTCTCGACGGCTGGTGGGCCGAAGCCTACGACGGCTCCAACGGCTTCGCGATCGGCGACGGCGATACTCACAGCGATACCGCGACGCACGATCGACGCGACGGTGAATCGCTCTACGACGTCCTCAAGCACGAAGTCATCCCGCTCTTCTACGATCGCGACCGCGACGGTTTGCCGCGGGCTTGGATCAAGCGGATGAAGCGGGCGGTGAGTACGCTCGGCTGGCGCTTCAGCTCCGATCGCATGGTGATGGACTACGTGAAGAATTGCTACGTGCCTGCCGCCGGCGGAACGTCCAGCGATATGACTCGTTCACGATCGTAGCCGAGCATCGAGCACCGACGTGCGAAAACAAAAGGGGCGGCGCGAATCGTGATTCGCGCCGCCCCTGATTTTGTTGATCGTCCGGCGATTCCGAGTTACTTACGCTCGTGCAGCGGCACGAACGAACGCTTCGCCGGGCCGTTGTAGATTTGCCGCGGACGGGCAATCTTCTTCGACGGCGACAGGTGCATTTCACGCCAGTGAGCAATCCATCCCGGCAGGCGGCCCAGGGCGAAGAGCACGGTGAACATTTCGACCGGGAAGCCCATCGCGCGGTAGATGATGCCGGAATAGAAGTCGACGTTCGGATAGAGCTTGCGTTCGATGAAGTATGGGTCGCTCAGGGCCGTCTGTTCGAGTTCTTGCGCGATCGGGAAGATCGGATCGTCGATGTGCAGCTTCTTCAGCAGCTTGTCGCACATCTTCTTGATGATCGTGGCTCGCGGGTCGTAGTTCTTGTAGACGCGGTGGCCGAAGCCCATCAGGCGGAAGCCCGACTTCTTGTCTTTGGCCATGTCGACGTACTTCTTTACGTCGCCGCCGTCGTTCTTGATCTGCTCTAGCATTTCGACGCAGGCCTGATTGGCTCCGCCGTGCAACGGTCCCCACAAGGCACAGATGCCGGCCGAAATCGAAGCGAACAGGTTCGCATCGCTCGAACCGACCATGCGGACGGTCGACGTGCTGCAATTCTGTTCGTGGTCGGCGTGGACGATGAACAGTAGGTTCAGCGCGTCTACGAAGTCGCTATCGACCGTATACGACTCGCTCGGCACGGCGAACATCATGTAGAGGAAGTTCTCGACGTACTCGAGCTTGTTCTGCGGATACATGAACGGCTGACCGACCGACTTCTTATGGCTCAGCGCCGCAATGGTCGGCAGCTTCGCCATGAGCCGGAAGATCGACATTTCGACTTCTTCCGGGTTCTTCGGATCGAGCGAATCTTGGTAGAAGGTCGACAGCGCCCCGACCACGGAGCTGAGAATCGCCATCGGGCGGGCATTGCGCGGGAAGCCGTTGTAGAACATCCGCATGTCTTCGTGCAGCATCGTATGCCGACGGAGCGACGAGCGGAAATGTTCGAGCTGCTGCGCATTCGGCAACTCGCCGTACATGAGCAGATAGCTCACTTCGACGAAGTCGCACTTTTCGCAAAGCTCTTCGATCGGGTAGCCGCGATACCGGAGGATGCCCTGCTCGCCGTCGAGAAAGCAGATCGCGCTTTGGGTCGAGCCGGTGTTGACGAAACCCTCGTCGATCGTGATGTAACCGGTCTGGGCGCGAAGGGCCGAAATATCGACGGCCTTCTCGTCCTCGGTACCGACGATCGTCGGAAGCTCGAGTTCTTTCCCTTCGATGCTGATCTTCGCAACCTCGCCCATCGAGGCTTCTCCTTGGTGCGTCAAATCTCGTGTTCGGCGGCCGGGCCGCGACGTGTGCGCGGCGCTGCGGGCTCGGAAACCAGCAGTGTAGCGGTCGGCCGGCGATTCTTCAAACCGGTTGAATGCCGGATTCGCGGCCGCCTGCGAGACGAAGAATCAACTCGACGTAGGAGACGGCGACGAGATCGTCGACCGCGAGTTGAAACGCAGTTTGCAAGAATTCCACTTGCGCATGCCTGGCCGACTCATTGACTTCCGGACCGAGAACGGCTTCGAATTCAATAAACTCGCCGAGCTGCGACACTTCGTCGAGATGAATCCTCACATTGTTGTAAAGAAAAATCTCGCGGCGCTTCTCGACGACGGTGCGCACGCCGCACGCCGCGGCCAAGGCATCGCGCAATTCGCCGGGATGAGCCACGGCGACGAGCCGATAGTCGCTGCGCTTGGCGGAGTTTTGGTCGGGCCGCGCGTACCAAACCAACTGCGCGGTCTGGCCTTCGATTTCACGCAGCTTCAAGCGGCCGTGCGACGACGTGGAAGTACGTGTCGCGCTGCGTTTGATATTCCGCCGGCGCGGTGGCCAATGCGGCGGCGATCGACCGTGCCGCCTCCAAGCTTTTGGCGCGGGCCTTGAGTTCGACATTGCCGCGCGGCGGCGAAGCCGTGGAGCCCGACGGCTCGAACATGATGAAGATCCCGGGATGCGCGTTGCGTGACGGCGGAAGAATACGCCGCCGATGCGTGAATTATAGGCCGTGATCGTTGCTCTACGAGGGGCCGGACCGACGGGCGATTTTCGCGCATATCGAGATTCGACTAGCGGCGCATGGCGCCCGGAGCGGCGGCCGTCGGCTTGGAGGCGTCGTCCCAGATCGTCCAAACCGTGGCGGTCTTCTTAATGTCTTCCAAGTACTTGGCCTTGGCGACTTCCGTGCGGTCGTTCTGGATTTTCTTGCGAATGTCGTTCTGCACTTCCGTGAACGGCCGATAACCGGCGTCGCGCCGTTCGACGATGCGGATGATGTGGAACCCGCGCTCGTCTTCTAGGATCGGGCTTAACGTACCGACGGGCAACGTGAAGAGCGCCGCCGTCGAGCGTTTGCGAAACGAGGCTCCCCTTTTTGGTCCAATCGTGAACGCCGCCGTTGGCGGCCGTCGAGCCGTGCGAAGCTTGCTTAGCCACTTCGGCGAACGGCCGACCGTCGAGCACTTGATTGCCGGCGTCGGCGATGGCCGCATAGGCCTCGCCTTTGGTCGGGTACTTGTCGAAACGAATCGAAAGTTGTTCCCAGCGAGCTTCCGCCGTGATCTCAAATTCCTTGGCGCGGTCGCGATAGAATTTCAGCAGTTCTTCGTGCGTGACGTCCTGCTCGACCTTGATGCTCGACGAAATCCAGGAGTTGCGCAATACTTGCTCGCCGAAACTGCGTTTTTCCCGCTCGATCGACGTGCCTTCTTTCTTCAGCACGGCCTCGAGGTCTTGGACGGTTTGAAGCTTTCGATCTTTGATCATCTGCGGAATGATGCTCTTGTCGAATTCCTCTTCAAACTTTCCCATGGCATTCTTAAAGCCTTCGGCGGGAATCTTGCGTTTGGCTTCGTTGCAGAGGATTCTCGTTTCCACCAATTGCATCGTTCGCAGCTTGATCAAGTCGTCCATCTGTGCGGCGACTTCCGGATTGTTCGGATCGAGCTGATTGCGGATCAAGTAGCCTTTGACCGACGACATCACTTCACCGGCCATGATCACTTCGCCGCCGACGCGAGCCAAGATCTTGGCTTCTTCCAGCTCTTGTGTGGCCGGTTGCCAAGACACGGGACCGATCGTCGACAGCGGCGGCTGCGCGGCGTAGTTCGGCTGTGCGGCCGGTGCGAGAGGCGCAGGAGCCATGAACGAACCCGCCGGTTGCGAGCCCACGGCCGAGCCGGCTGGTTGAGTCGGCGGCGTCGTGGTTCCTTGAGCGATGGGCGGTTGCGGAAAGAGCGGCGCCGCCGGAAGGGGATTGAGCGCGAGCTTCTTCCGGTCCGAAAGAGAGATGCGTGGGGAGTCCTTCACGCGGAAGCCATTGAATGGCCGCGGCCCACAGCGTCAGACCGGAAACAACAAGATAGAAAATTCGGGTCACCGGCCACGTCCATGTGTCCGAGGTGTCGAAAACCGAGCGTCCGCGTCGTGCGAACGTCGCCACGGCATAGCTCTACGAAACTTGCGGGGTTGCGCAGAGCTTGGTGCCGGCGGGCGGGAGTATAAGAAGACGTTAGTCGTGCTGCAACAGTGATTTAACGTAAGCCGGCAGTTGCTCGATATCGAGACCTTTACTCGGCAGCGGAACATACGCGCTCTTCGTGTCGGCGACACGCAGCACAGCCTTTGAGCAGCTTACCCAATCGCTCGATTTTCGTGCGGTCGGCGTAGCCGAACACGACGTACTTTTCTTCCACGTGGATCGACTCAATTCCCCAACCGTGTGCTAGCACGCGCAATTCCATGCGCTCCAGCAAACGCTCGACCGCGTCGGGTCGGGGGCCGAAGCGATCGGCCATTTCCGTGGCGAGGTCGTTGAGCTCTTGCAACGTCGCGACGCGCGAGAGCCGGCGATAGAGATCGATCTTGTGACGCTGATCCGGTACGTAGCGACGCGGCAAGTAGGCTTCGCCCGGCAGATCGATGTTGACCTCGACGTGTTCCTTCGGCGGCAAGTTTTGGAGCTGCCGCACCGTCTTTTCCAGCAGTTCGCAATACAGCTCGTAGCCGATCGTGGCGATGTGCCCGCTTTGCTCGGTGCCGAGAATGTTTCCGGCTCCGCGAATTTCCAAATCGCGCATGGCGATGGCGAAGCCGGCCCCCATCTCGCTGAATTCTTCGATCGCGGCCAGACGTTTGGCGGCCGTCGACGTGAGCGGCTTGTTCTCGTCGAGCATCATGTAGCAATAGGCGCGATGCTTGTACCGGCCGACGCGGCCGCGGAGCTGATGCAGGTCTGCCAAGCCGTAGTGATCGGCCTCGTCGATGAAGATCGTATTGGCGTTCGGGATGTCGAGCCCGCTTTCGATGATCGTGGTCGCCAGGAGGCAATCGTATTTGTGGGCGATGAAGTCGATCATCACCTCTTCCAGCTCTCCTTCCGCCATTTGGCCGTGGCCGATGCAAATGCGCATCTCGGGCACGATCGATTGCAACTTGGCGGCCACCTGCTTGATGTCTTGCACGCGGTTATGCACGAAGAACATCTGCCCGTTGCGGTTGAGTTCGCGCAAGGCCGCGGCTCGAAAGATTTCCGGCGTGAAACGAGTCACTCGGGTTTCGATGGCCAGACGATCGGCCGGCGGCGTTTCAAGATTGGAAATATCGCGAAGCCCTAAGAGCGACATGTGCAGCGTTCGCGGAATGGGCGTGGCGCTGAGAGTCATCACGTCGACGACCTGCCGAAGCGCCTTCAGCTTCTCTTTCACGCCGACGCCGAACCGCTGCTCTTCGTCGATAATGATCAGCCCCAGGTTGTGAAACTTCACGTCCTGCGAAACCATACGGTGCGTGCCGATGACGATGTCAAGCGAGCCGTCGGCCATGCCTTTGAGGATTTCGCGTTCTTCTTTCGGCGTGCAAAACCGGCTGAGCACCGCGATTTTGAACGGAAACTCAGCCATCCGTTTCTTGAACGTGCGGCCGTGTTGATCGGCCAGCACCGTCGTCGGCACGAGCACCGCGGTTTGGAAGCCGGAGTCGACCGCTTTGAACGCGGCCCGCATCGCCACTTCGGTTTTGCCGAAGCCGACGTCGCCGCAGATCAGCCGGTCCATCGGCCGCGGCAGTTGCATGTCTTCCTTCGAAGCGACGATGGCCGCCGCCTGATCAGGCGTCTCCGTGTATGGGAACGAAGCGTCGAACTCGCGGCACCATTCCGTATCGGCCGGAAACGAAATTCCCTGCCGCACGGCGCGGGCCGCTTGAAGGTCGAGCATGTCGGCCGCCATATCGTGGACGGCGTCCTGCACGGCCGCTTTCTTCTTAGCCCAGGTGGCGCTGCCGATCTTGGCCAGCGGCGGTCGCGACTTCTGGCCGCCGACGTACTTCTGCACGAGATCAATCTTCGAAGTCGGCACAAAAATTTTCGTGCCGCCGTCGAACTCGAGCTCCAAGTGCTCTTCGGCCCGATCGTCTTTTTCGAGCAGCCGCATGCCGCGGTATTTGCCGATGCCGTGGCCGATGTGAACGACGTAGTCTCCCTCGCGCAGGTCGAGAAAGCTGTCGATCACGCGACCAAGCCGACGTCGCGACGGCCGCCGCACTTCTTCACGGTGGAATAGCTCGCTGCCGCTGACCAGCAGCAGTTTGTCGCTCAGCAGCCGGAAGCCGGTTCGCAGAAACCCGAGCGGGTAATGCAATCTCCCGGCGACGGCCGGCTTGGTGCCCGCAAACACTTCCGCCAGCCGCATCGCCTCGGCTTCGGTGCTGCAGACGATGTAGAGGTCCTGCCCTTCGGCGATGGTTTCCAGTTCGCCGCGGACCTTTCCGATGTCGCCGCTGAAGCGTTCGACCGACTCAATCTTCAGATGACAGGTCGTTTCGAGCGACGTTGTGGAAATGGCCGATGCCGTGACGGACGGAAAAGAGTAGATTCGCCGCAGCGAATCGCTCACGGTGAACAAACCCTCCGGTTTCTCGATCCGCGAGAGATAGTGCCGCCCTTCTTCTTCCAGTTCGTGCGGCTCGACCAGCAGCACCCAAGTGTTTTTCGGCAAATACGCCGCAATGTGCTCGCCCCGCGCCGCCTCGGGTTTCAGCACCGTCACGTCGACGGCCTCGAGCGGCTGCAAGCTGCGCTGCGTCGAGAGATCGAAGCGACGAATCGATTCGACCGTGTCGCCAAAGAATTCGACTCGTACCGGGTCGAACCAGTCGGGGGCGAACAAATCGAGAATGCCGCCGCGCAATGAGAACTCGCCCGGCAGTTGCACGGCGCCGGTATTCTCGAACCCTTGTTCGACGAGCCAACGTGCCAGAGCGTCCGGTTCGATCGACTCGCCGACGCGAAACCGGCGCGTTTGAGCGGCCAACAGTTCGGGCGGCGGCACCGGTTGCAGCGTGCTCTGAATGCTCGTGACGACGAGCTTCGGCGCGCCGCGATCGCCGAACATTTTCAGCAACCGCATCCGGTCGCCGTACACTTCGTCGCGCACCACGAGTTCGGTGGGGAGCGTTTCCCAGGCGGGAAACTTCTCGACTCGCTCGCCCGTAAACAGGCTCAACTCGTCGCAGAATTCGTCGATATCGGCCGGGTGCGGGCAGATGACGCAGAGCGTCGCCGGAGCATGATCCACTAAAGCCGCCGCGACGAGCGCGCAGCTTGAGCCCCGAACTCCGTCGAGCGTAGCTCCATGCCCCGCATGCAGGCTGGCCAGCACTTCGTCGAAGCCGCTTTCCGCATCCAGGCGGCGTGCGAGCGATCGTAATCGCTCGGCGGCGCCGCCCACGTTGTCGGCCACGGCGCTCATCGTGCGGGAATTCTAGCGGTGCCGGAAGGAAGGGAAAAGGCGAGCTTTTCTCGTACGCACGGCCCGTTGCGGCGGTTTGCCCTGCTCGGGCGCGCGGCCTATAATCGCCGCTTCTTTCCCGTCAGACCACCTCGGCACGCTCACACCTACTGCTTCGAGAGGACACTTCGCATGCCATTCGGTTTCGGCATTATCGGCTGCGGCATGATCGCCAATTTCCACGCTAAGGCGATCGGCGACATCAAAGGCGCCAAGCTCGTCGCCTGCTTCGACAACTACGCACCGTCCGCCGAAAAGCTGGCCGCGACCTATAAGTGCAAGGCCTACACGAGCCTGGACGACATGCTCGCCGATCCGAAGATCGACGTCGTGACGATCGGCACGCCCAGCGGCGCGCACATGGAACCGGCCGTCGCCGCGGCCAAGGCCGGCAAGCACGTCATCGTCGAAAAACCGTTGGAAATCACGCTCAAGCGTTGTGACGCCATCATCGAAGCCTGCGACAAGGCCAAGGTGAAGTTGGCGGCGATCTACCCGTCGCGCTTCCACGATTCGAGCCGCGAAATCAAGCGCGCCATCGACGCCAAGCGCTTCGGCAAGCTCACGATGGGCGACGCCTACGTGAAGTGGTACCGCAAGCAGGAATACTACGACAGCGGCAAGTGGCGCGGCACGTGGGAGCTCGACGGCGGCGGCGCTCTCATGAATCAAGCGATTCACAGCGTCGATCTGCTCACATGGCTCATGGGCCCGGTCGTCGAAGTGCGTGGCGCAATGGGCCACCTTGGCTCATGAACGGATCGCGGTGGAAGACGTCGTCGTCGCCACGCTCAAGTTCGCCAACGGCGCGCTGGGAGTCATCGAAGCCACGACGGCCGCCTACCCCGGCTACCTCAAGAAGATCGAAATTCACGGCTCCGAAGGCTCGGCCTTCATGGAAGAAGAAGACATCAAGAAGTGGGATTTCAAGAATCCCGACAAGCGCGATCGGATGATTCTGGAAGCCATGAACACGTCGAAGAGCACCGGCGGCGGCGCCGGCGACCCAACGGCCATCGGCCACCACGGGCATGCTCGGCAGTTTGAAGACTTGCTCAACGCCGTGAAGAAGAACACCGCGCCGAGCGTCGACGGCCGCGAAGGTCGCCGTTCGGTGGAAATCATCCTGGCGATCTACAAGTCGGCCGAATCGGGCAAGCCGGTCATGCTGCCGCTCGAGAAAGATCCGCCGCTCAACGCGCGGAAGAAGAAGGTCGACAAGTAATCCTCCGGCGTTAGCTTCTTGTCGTTTTCGCCGCCGCGTTCGCGCGGCGCGTTCCGGCTGCGAACATCATGTGGACCACCGTTTGCCGCGTCGACGAGTGCCCGCCGGGCTCCGGTAAGGAAGTCGTCGTCGGCGATCGGTTGGTTGCGCTGTTTAACGTCGACGGAGAGTTTTACGCGCTCGACGGCGTCTGCCCGCATCAAGGCGGGCCGTTGGCGAAGGGCGCCCTGCAAGGTTGCATAGTCACGTGTCCCTGGCACGGCTGGCAATTCGACGTTCGCAGCGGTGAGTTCCAACTCCGCAAATCGCTCGTGCAGCCGACGTTCGAGGTTCGCGTCGAAGCGGAAGCGGTGCAAGTTCGCGAACCGCCGACCTTGTAGCGTGCCGGCGATCCCCCTATGCGGCAGGCCCGTGCTTGTCGCATTTCCCCCTGTGCGGTAATCTGCGCAGCCCGACGGTCATTCCGTCGCATCCGGTTCGTCTGGTCGAGGCCCTGCTTGGCGATCGTTTACCGCACGTTTCGCAATTCGGATCCGCCCCATCTGGTCGACATTTGGCGCTCGCAGCCGCCTGAGCGCGCGCTTGCGCAGCCGATGTCGCTGGAAATCTTCGACCAACTCATTCTGGCGAAGCAGTATTTCGATCCGCGAGGGCTCATCGTCGCCTGCGACGACGATCTGCCGGTCGGGTTCGCTCATGCCGCCTTCGGTCCGAACGATGCCGGCGGCGATATTTCCACGACCATGGGCGTGACGCACCTCGTCATGACCCGGGCTCATTACCAGCGCCGCGGCATCGGTCGCGAACTTCTCGCGCGGGCCGAAGCGTATCTACGCGAGCGTGGAGCAGGCGTGCTGTATGCCGGCGGCGTCGGCGATTTGAACGGCTTCTATCTCGGCATGTACGGCGGCAGCGAATTGCCGGGCGTGCTCGAATCTTCACAGCCGGCGCAACAGCTGTTTCGCTCGGCCGGCTATCGTGAGATTGATCGGGTCGTCGTGTTACATCGCGAAACGTCGACGTTCCGTCCCCCGGTCGATCGTCGCCTGATGCAATGGCGCCGTGCCGCGACGTTGCGACTCACCAACGATCCGCCGCCGCGCAATTGGTGGGAAGCTTCCACGTACGGCGACTTCGCCCAAGTCCGGTTCGAGGTCGACGTCCGACAGCCCGCCGTCGAAAGCGCCGCAGGTCTGACGTTTTGGATGATGGAGACGCATTCGTCGGCTTGGGGCGTGCAAACGGCCGGGCTGATCGATCTGGCCGTGAAGCCGGCGCTGCAGCGTCAGGGGCTGGCCATGTTTTTGATCGGCGAGGCGATTCTGCAACTTCGCAACTACGGCGTGTCGCTCGTCGAAACGCAGACCATGGTTCACAACACGGCGGCCGTTGCACTCTATAAGAAACTCGGCTTCACGGAAGTCGACCACGGCTCGGTGCTTCGCAAAGAAACTTCACCGTACGTCGAATCAGAGCCGTCTGACAAGCCGAGCTTGTCCGCCGATGCCGTTGAGTTTCGGCGAGTGTAGTTCGCGGCCTTTAGTACCAGCTGCGCTTGTCGACGACGTTGCGCAGCGGTTCGCCGCGAGTAAAACGGCGCACGTTGTCGAGCAGCACTTCCAGATGTCGCTCGGCAATTCGGGGCGAGCAAGCGGCGACGTGCGGCGTGATCAGCACGTTGGGCATGCACAGAGCGGATGATCTTGCGGAAGCGGTTCCGTTTCAAACACGTCGAGCGCGGCCCCGGCCAATTCGCCGGCTTCAAGGGCTGACGCGAGGTCGGCCAGTTTCACGATGGCTCCCCGTCCGATATTGATGAAGTAGCCGCCGCGCTTCATCTTTTGGAAGAGTCGGCGGTCGAATAGGCCTTCGGTTTCCGGGGTATGCAGCGCGCAAACCACGACGAAGTCGGACGCGGCGAGCAGTTCGTCGAGGCCCGCCATATCGCGAAACGACGCGACGAACTCCGGCCGATCGCCCACGTGCGGATCGACGGCAGTCACGCTCATGCCGAACGCCGCCGCCCGGCGCGCCGTCTCGCGTCCGATCGCTCCGAAACCGACGGCGCCGAGCGAGCAATCGGCAAGATGTAAGTGCGCACGATCGCGCGGCGTCGGCAGCCCGGGGCCCGTCACGAAGTTCTGGCCCGCGCCCGGTTCATCGCCTACCGGTTGCCAGAGGGCCGACTCCTGTTGCCGCAAATAGACGTGCAAATTGCGGGCAAAACAGAGTACGTAGCTCATGACGTGATCGGCGATCACGTCGGAAAAGATTCCCCGCATGTTCGTGAGCGTGCAGGAATGCTCGACGAGCTCGGGAAAGAGAAAATGCTCCAAGCTGGCGGTCGGCGATTGCACCCAGCGGAGCTTCCGCGCGGCGGCGAGAATCGGCGGCGTGAGCTTCCCGAAGAACCCGTCGGCGTCAACGATCGCGGCTTGTGCCGCTTCGACCGTGGCGGCTTGAACGACTTCGGCGTCGCCCGCGGCTTCGGCGACCTTTGCAGCCCGCGCAGAATCGAGCGCGGGATAGCAGACCAGTTTCATATGCGGCTCCTCCAGGTGAGAAGCCGACCATTGGAACTCTGCCGCCGACCGCAATCAATGGCGAGGGAAACGCCTCATCCTAAAGGAGAGGGTTTTAGGCGCGGGCGTCGAACTGGAGGCCTTTACCGAGCTGTTGGGCGATTTCCGTCGCGGCTTCTAGCAGCGCGACGGCGGCTTCCCCTTGAACCTGCGTGGCTTCCATCCCTTTCGACAGGACCGCGACGCCGATTTGCATCGACACCTGATCTTGCTTGGCTTGCAAGACGCTGCTCACGGCGCTGCTGATGGAAGAGCACATGACGCGAAGGCGAACGAAGTTTGAAGAGTGAGAAGGGGCCTAATCAAAGATAGGTTCGTCCAACGCAACGGAGCGACTGCAATCGGTCCGCGGCCTTGCGGGTCGTAACGATCGTAGGGAAGCGCCTCGCGTCGTCGGATGTTGCTTTGCGGCAACACTCCGGAAACACGATGTTGCCGAGCGACGACGGATGACGCCGCCTCGCAACATCGCGAAAAAAGGATTTTCAGCCCCGAAATTGCGCAAAACGCCGTAAAAATGCGTGTTTTGCGATCTCCTTGGTCGCCGTTCGACCGCCCTCGGCACGGTCGCTGCTTTTACTCCCATCGTTCGCTCGTCGCAACTTGCCGATCGCTCGCGATGCATCTCGCGAAGCATTTACCTTACGGCACGACGAGCGAGACAATCACGGGGATTGTTGCAATGAAGACTCTCGTCGCTCGTTTGTGGATGGAAGACGCCGGTGCCATCGTTTCGGCGGAAATCATGTTGGTCGGCAGCGTGCTGGTGCTCGGCGTGATCGTCGGCTTGAAGAGCGTGCGTGACTCGGTCGTCACGGAACTCGCCGACGTCGCTCAAGCTTTCGCCAACGTCAATCAATCGTACAGCTACAGCGGCGTCACCGGCCACGCGGCCCACTCGGGCGGCGGAGAATTCGGCGACAGCTTCGACTTCTGCGACACCAACAGCTACCCGTACGGCGGCGGCCAAGAATCGAAGTGCGTGAACGTCGCCGGTTACGCCTTCTCGGAAAACTAAGCGAATCTCGGAACTCCGAAATACAACTCAACCCTCGCGAAGCACCGGCTTCGCGAGGGTTTTCTTTTTTGCGGGGCGATTCGTTCGGCGTCGGACGGGCCGCGGTTAGAGGCCGACGTGCGAACCTTGCTCGACGTCGCGCGGGCCGAGCTTTCGCCAAGAGAACCGAACTGGCGCCGGACGGAGTTGCGCACGGCGGCCGCCGCACGAAACGTCGGCGTTAACGGGCGCTGGACGAACTGCCAATCGCCCGGGGTATCAATCAGCGGCGGCGTGAACGAGATGGTCGGCGCGACCGCCGCGTGACGTGAATATTCGGCGGGAAACGCGTAGGAAAATTGGTCGAGAGGGATGGCCAGTCCCATGCCGCGGGCCTTGATATAGGCCTCTTTCAGCGTCCAGAGCTCGAAGAAGCGTTCGCGTTGTTGCTCGGCGGGGAGCGCATGCAGAGCAGCGACTTCCGACGGCGAAAAGTAACGATCGGCCAACTCCAGGCACGAAGCGTCGCGCTCGGTCATTTCGATATCGACCCCGAGCTCCGCGCCGCGCACGACGCCGACCAACGCGGCTCCGCGGGTATGCGAAAGGTTGAACTCCAAGGAGCCTGCGGGCGTTGCGGAATCGGCCGGCGCGGAGTCGGCCGTGAGACGCGGCTTGCCCCAGTTGTTGAATTCGAAGCGCCAAGCGGCCGGAGCGACTTTCTCGTAGCGGCTCAACACGTGACGCAGGACGACATGCGAACAAGCGAAGCTGACTTGATCGCGAGGAAAGACAAATCGATCGCGGCGGCGGGTTTCGTCGTCGTCGAGCCAGTCGGCGTAGCGCGCGGCGAACGTCGGCGCGTCGAACTCGGTGAAATTGGCGAACCAGAGGTCGACTTCGATCATGGTCATGCAAACGGCGTAGAAGGAAACGGTGCGCGGGTCCGGCGACTCGATCTTAGCGGCGTCCGAACCGAGTCGAACATCGGCCCGCAAACCGGGCCGGCTCCACATCGACGCACCGCGATACTTTACCACCACCCGGCCGGCTGGTATCGTTATCGTGCTGGAGAATGGATCGCTACCCCCCTGCTCGTACCCCCGTCGCGCTGCCGTTTAGCACACGTTTCACCCCAACAACATGCCCATCCGAGTCTTTATCGTCGACGATCACGACGTCATCCGCTCCGGCATGCGCAACATGCTGGAATCGTCGGGCATCGAGGTTTGCGGCGAATCCTCGACGCTGGTCGGGCTGATGGACGCCGTCGCGGACAAGCGACCGGACGTGTTGCTGCTTGACGTTCGGGTGGGCGAAGACGACGGGCTGCAGCTGGTTTCCCCGGTTCGTGCGCTTTCCCCCCCTGTCAACGTGCTGATCTTCTCCGCGCACGATAACCCGACGCACGAAGCGAAGGCCTACACCGACGGCGCGAACGGCTACCTCTACAAATCGGCCACGATGGATCAGTTGGTCGATTCGGTACGCCGCGGCCACGGGGGAATCGCTCTGGCAACGGTCAGATCAACGGCGACTTACGAATTTCGTGAAGGCCGTGAAGCCGGGCGTCGGCGAGCATGCTCCGCTCACGAAGCGTGAGAAGGAGATCCTCATCATTCTCGCCACCGGCGCGACGAACCGCGAAATCTCCGAACAGCTCGGCATCAGCGCGGAGACGGTGAAGGAGCACATTCAACACATGCTCCGCAAGATCGGCGTCACGGATCGGACGCAAGCCGCGGTTTGGGCGGCACGCAACGGGCTCGTGTAAGCCGCGGCTTTCCGAAGCCTTGTGAAGCCTCGGCGTTCGTCGGCTCCCGCAGAGGGCGGCTATTTCACGGTCGTCGTCGCGGTCTTCGCCGCCACGTGCAACGCTTCAAAGCGTTGGAGCGACGTCGTGAGTTGCGTCGCGGCGACATAGCCCGTCACCCGGCCGATCTCCGATTGGTCGGGTCGCAGCACCACGGTCGTCGGGTAGGCCCTGACGTTCAAGCGACGTTCGAGTTCCGGAGCCGCGCCGCGCGAGACGCTCAGCGCCACGAACCTCTCGCCGACCACGGTCGTCACGGCCGGAGCCGCCAACGTCTGGCTCTTCATCTTCACGCAGTACGGGCAGTGCGACGACGTGAGATAGACCAGGATCGGAAGCTCGCGGGCTTCGGCGTCGGCCACGGCCGCCGCAACGTCGGTGTGCCAGGCAATTTCGTCGGCCGCCGCGGCGAAGTCAGCCGCGAAAAGCATGGCGAAGAACGTCGCCAGACCGTTTAGATAAGACTTCACGGTACACCTCCCTGCGCGCCGCCGAATGGCCCAAATCCTCGGGCAAAGTCGCAACTAGGGTGTTTATCGACGTGGCGGCGCGGCCGCGCTATCTAAATTCGACCTAGCAGCGCTAATCCGCACGGCCGCTAAGGTCTGCCGTCGAATCGCACGGTCAGACCTTGCACACATCCCGCCGATCGTCTGTCAGCGGCTTGTCTTGAAAATCGGCGGCGATACGAAGCAGAGCATCGATCGCGCCGGAACGATCAGCTTGCCGCTGTCGGGCGGTGACGGACCGTCGAATTCCGGGAACACGTCGAAGGGGCTCTCGGCCGCCGTGTTCAAGAACAACCGCCACGGCTCGCGTCGCGCGAGTTGCGGAAGTTTGAATTCTCGCGGCAAGCTGCCGGCGTGGATAAACATCATCACGTGCCGCGCCGGATGCTTCGTGCCCGGCGCACTGGGCGTCGCGCCCCAAACGCTGACCATGCTGTGGTCGAAGGCGTTCCAATCGTGCGTGATGCCGTCGGCGTTGAACCAAGCGACGTCGGGCAGCGTGTGATCGTCGCCGTAATGGCCGCTCACGAAGCTCGCGCGTCGGACGGTCGGTTGATTCTTGCGAAACTCGATCAGCGCCGTCGTAAACCGTAGCAAGTCGGCGTGCTTTTGCACCAGCGACCAGTCGAACCAAGAGATCGGGCCGTCTTGGCAGTAGGCGTTGTTGTTGCCCTTTTGCGTGCGGCGGCATTCGTCGCCGGCCACGACCATCGGCACGCCTTGGCTGAGCAACAGCGTGGCCAGGAAGTTGCGCACTTGCCGGCTGCGCCACATGTTCACGTCTTTGCGGCGCGTCGTCCCTTCGACGCCGAAATTCTCGCTGTAGTTCTGGTTGTCGCCGTCGCGGTTGTCTTCGCCGTTTTCCTCGTTGTGCTTGTACGAGTAGCTGACGAGATCGCTGATCGTGAAACCGTCGTGCGAAGTGACGAAGTTGATGCTGTGGTACGGCCGCCGACCGCTCGAAGCGTACAAATCGCTTGAGCCGGCCAACCGTGTGGCGAGCGCACCGAGCGTGCCCGGATCGCCCCGCCAGAAGCGGCGCACGTCGTCGCGGTAGCGGCCGTTCCATTCGGCCCAGCGTCGATTGCCGAACGCGCCGACTTGGTACGCGCCGGCGGCATCCCACGCTTCGGCGATGATCTTCGTATCGGCCATCAACGGATCTTCGGCGATCGCTTCCACCAGCGGCGGATTCGGCACCAAATCGCCGTTCCGATTGCGACTCAAGATAGACGCCAAGTCGAAGCGGAAGCCGTCGACGTGGTAGTTGTGCACCCAGTAGCGCAGGCAATGGAAGATCATCTCCCGAACGATCGGATGATTTCCGTTAACCGTGTTGCCGCAGCCGGAGTAGTTCTTATAGTGCTCGCCGTTGCCCGCGAGCATGTAGTAGACGTTGTTCTCGAGTCCTTTGAAGCTCAGCGTCGGGCCGTGCTCGTTTCCTTCACAGGTATGATTGAATACGACGTCGAGAATCACCTCGATGCCGGCCCGGTGCAGTTCGAGCACCATTTCCTTGAACTCGCGGCATTGCCCGCCCGGTTCCTTCGACGACGCGTAACCGCGGTGCGGCGCGAAGAACGCCATCGGGTCATAACCCCAATAGTTCACGCGCGGCAGCGTTTCGCCGTACCAACCTTCGGTCGGGAAGTCGTGGACGGGCATCAGTTCGACGGCCGTCACGCCCAACGATTTCAGATACGGAATCTTCTCGACGATCCCGCGGTACGTGCCGGGGTGTTTCACGCCGCTCGATTTGCCGGCGGTGAACCCCTTCACGTGCATCTCATAGATGACGCTTTCCGAGAGGTTCCGCTTGAGATGCCGGTCCCCTTGCCAGTCGAACGTGTCGTCGACGACCACGCACTTCGGCGGGCGGATCACGCCGTCGGTCGCCGGCAAAAACTTGCCGGCCAGCGCGCGGGCGTAGGGGTCGATCAGCCGGGCCTTGCCGTTGAAGCGGTGGCCGCGAGCCGGGTCGAAAGGTCCGTCGGCCTGGAAGTGATAGAGCTGCCCGGCGCCGATGCCCGGCACGAACACGCTCCAAACATCCCCCCAACGGTCGAGTTCCGGGTTCAGGTGGATGATGTCGGCCGGCTCGTGGTCGTCGGCATGGTCGTACAGCAGCACCCGCATCGCGGTGGCGTTCTTGCTGACGACGACGAATTGGACGCCCGCCTCTTGGAGCACGGCACCGTACGGCAAGCCGAGCGAGAACTGCAGCGGCGGATGAACGAGCCCCATCGGACCTACTTCTGCGAAACTGCCGGGAATTCCGGGACTCAATAACATACCACGGTCTCGCGGGGCGGCGGCTTTTGTCTGCGTTACGGTTTCCACGGCAGGCCGGCCCGGTCGTGACGACGAAGCCGATTTTGACGCCCCGTTCGTTCCCGGGGGCGCCAGTCCGTTGGTTTTCCGCGAAGGCTCGGGCATCTTGATCGGTCGCTCGCTCGACAAAGTTTGAATCGAAACCCGGCGTAACGATTCCTCCGCCGTAGTTATCTCGAAACGACTACGGCAAGGGAAATTTGCGAGAAATAGCGGGCAAATGTTGACCAGTATCTCTCGTTCATTACGTCATTGTGACCTCCGTAACTCCTCTGTCTCCGGGCGAGGATGTCTGAACCAGAGGTGTGGGAATCGTCGAGGCGGCGTGCTATTCAATTCGGTAACCGACCCAAGGCCGTTCAACGCCGGACGGGAGTCGAGCACGAGGAGACGACCATCCCCCAGGCACCTGCCGGGAACAGACCTCGCCGTTCCACACAATCAACTCGCTTGTTTCCCAACGCCCGCTCACAAAACGCTAGCGCCCGACTGCTAGCTTGCCATTCAATTCGCGGCCGGCCGTTCGTGCCGGTGCGATCCGCGACGCTCCCCGAGCTACGGAGCCCAAGCCATGTTGATGCTCTCCCGAAAGACGAATGAATCGATCCTCATCGGCGACGACATCCGCGTAGTCATCACCCGCATCGGCCGCGGCCGGGTGCAAGTGGCGATCGACGCGCCGCGCGACGTTCGCATTCGTCGCGAAGAATTGCCGGCCTCGCTCGATACGTTCACGCTGGCCTCGGCGGTCGCCCCGTCCGACTTGGCCGGCATCGACATGTTCGGCGATGTCGTTGCGGGATGACGTCTCGCATCGGGCATCGTCGCTCCCTATAATCCCCCGCTTTACTACCAAGGCGCGGGGCAGCGCGGTGTCGCACGATTCTGCATCCTCATCTTCCGACGATTCTCCGAACCGCGATCCGTCCGGTCGCGCGGCTTCCGACCGTGTCGGGCCCGGTGTTTCGTCCGGTTCCGGGGATGCGGCCCTGCTGGCTCGTCTGCGCCTGGCGATGGTAGAAGGCATCGGCCCCCGACTTTCCCAAGCCTTGCTGGAACGCTTCGGCTCGGCCGACGCCGTGTTTGAAGCTTCCGAAGCCGAGTTGCAAGACGTGCCCGGCATCGGCCCTAAGCTCACCGCATCGCTGTTTCGCGGCCGAACCGAACTCGACCCTGCCGAAGAACTCGCGGCGTGCCGCGCGGCCGGCGTCGCCGTGATCGCGGCGATACGCCGCAGTACCCCGGCTGGCTCGGCTCGATCGTCGATCCGCCGTCGATTCTTTACGTGCAAGGGACGATCAAGCCGCAGGATGCCGTCGGCGTGGCGATCGTCGGTTCGCGGCATGCCACGCAATACGGCATGGAAGTCGCCGAGCGTCTGGCCCAAGGCTTGGCCCGCGCCGGCGTGACGGTCGTCAGCGGGTTGGTGCGCGGCATCGATGCCGCGGCTCATCGCGGCGCGCTCGACGTCGGAGGTCGCACCTTCGCCGTACTCGGCAGCGGCTTGGCGAAGATTTATCCGCCCGAACATGGCGGGCTCGCGACCGAGGTCGTGAACTCCGGTGCGTTGATCAGCGAAATGCCGTTGCGGGCCGAGCCGATCAGCGGCGCCTTTCCGCAGCGCAATCGAATCATCGCCGGGCTCTCGCTGGGCGTCGTGGTCGTAGAAGCGGCGTTCCGCAGCGGAGCCCTGATCACGGCGCGTCACGCTTTGGAACAGGGCCGCGACGTCTTTGCGGTTCCGGGCCGAATCGACAGCCGGATGTCGCACGGCTGCCATCAACTGTTGCGCGACGGCGCGAAGCTCGTCGAAAGCGTCGACGACATTCTCGAAGAACTCGGCCCGTTGCCCGAAGCCGCGCCGCGCGGCGACGCCGGCCCGGCGGTTCACAAACCGGCCGAACTTCTGCTCAACACAAATGAAAAGCTTGTGCTTTCCGTGATCGGCGAAGGACAGGCCACGGCGATCGACGTCCTCATCGCCTGCACCGGCCTCGCGGCGGCCCAGGTTCTCACGACGGTCAGCGTGCTCGAAATGCGCCGCCTCGTGAAACGCGTGCCGGGCAACGCCGTGATGCGGATTTGACGTAAGCCTCCGCCTCACTGGTTTCGCCACTTGCGCGTTTGTCTCCTGTAGGGAACGCCCTCCGCGGCGTTCCGTGAAGCGTGTACCGGCGCATGGAACGCCGCGGAGGGCGTTCCCTACAGCGCCCGGCGGGAGGTGCTTCTCGGACGTTGTATTAACCGTCGGCGGTTCGCTGCGGTAGGATGAGCACCGGCGTCGCGGTGCGTACGTGTGTTGATTTCTGTTCGGCGTTGAAAATGCCGAGGCGGAGCCTCGCGGCAGCGCGTCTCCAGGCGGAGCTTGGAAACGAGGAGCGACATCCGCCATGACGATTTCCTCGCGTACGCCGGAAGGCGAACCGTACCGCTGTCCGATTTGCGACGATGTGTCGAACGTCGAGCCTTCTTTTCCCGGCGGCGATGCCTGTTGCCCGCGTTGCGGACATTTGCTGTGGTGGTTTCGTGATCGCCTTTCGCAAAGTTCCGGCGTGGCCGCCGAATATATCTTGCCGCATATGTCGCTTGCGGAGCTCGGCGCGGATTCGCTCGACGTCGTCGAGCTCGTCATGGAAATCGAAGAAGAGTTCGACGTGAAAATTCCTGATGAGATCGCGGAGCGAATCAAAACCGTGCAGGATGCAATCGCGTATCTCTCACGCGCACGCGGCAGGCGGGGGCCGGCCAAATCTTAGTTTGCGTCGCGCATTTCGGGCGGCTACGCTGTGGGTCCGCTAGGATTTGTCGCCCGCCCTCAGGAAGCTCCGCCATGTCTATCTCTCGTCGTGAATTGCTCCAACGCGGCGCCGCTGACTGCGCTCGCCGCAGGCGTCGCCGCTCCCGCCGTTTCCAACGCTGCGGAACCGGCGGCTCCTGCGAAAGAAGCGAAGCCGGCGGCCAAGCCGAAGGTCGATCCGTATGCCGACGCCGTGTTTGCCGACGGCGAGCCGCCGCAGCCCGCGGACGATTCGTTTACGATCGTCGTTCTGCCCGACGTGCAGCACTACAGTGAAAAGTACCCGGCGCAATTTCACGCGCAAACGGAATGGATCGTCGCCAACGCCAAGCAACGCAAGATCGCGGCCGTGTTGCAACTCGGCGACGTGACCAATCACAACGTGCCGGAGGAGTGGGAAGTCGCGAAGGCCGCGATGGCGAAGCTCGACGGCGTGGTGCCGTATTTCATGACGATCGGGAATCACGACTACAGCGAACGCGGCGGCTGCAGCGATCGCACGACGCTCTATAACGATTACTTCCCGATCTCCAAGGCGAAGACGAGCCCGCACTTCGGCGGCACGTACGACAGCGAGCCGGAGCGGATGGAGAATTGTTACCACACGTTCGCGGCCGGCGGACGGAAGTTTTTGGTGTTGTCGCTGGAGTTCGGGCCGCGGGCCGACGTCGTGCGCTGGGCCAACGAAGTTGCGGCCAAGTTTGCCGATCACGAAGCGATTCTGATCACGCATGCCTACATGTATTACGACGAGACACGCTACGACTGGAAGAAATACGGGCCGGCTCAGAATTGGAATCCGCATCGCTATAAAGTGGCGCTGAACACGAACGACGACGTCTACGACGGCCAGCAACTTTGGGACGCGCTCGTCGGCAAGCAGGAGAACTTCATTCTCACGCTCAACGGCCACGTGATCGGCGACGGGCTCGGCCGCACCGTCACGAAGACTCCGAAGGGTCGCGACGTGCATCAGGTGCTCGTCAATTTCCAGATGAAGCCCAACGGCGGCGACGGCTGGCTGCGTCTGCTCGAATTCAAGGCCGACGGTCGCACGATCGCCGCGTGCGATTACTCGCCGACGTTGAACCGGCAGAACGTTTCGTCACAGAACAAGTTCGACATGACGACGGCCGCCGTCGGAGCATAACGTCATGGCACTGCTTTCCGTCGCCGCGCCGGAAGACATCGGGTTCGACCCTAAACGCCTGGATCGCGTGTACGAACTTTGCGCGCAATGGACGGAGCGAGGGGAAGTGCCGAGCGCCGCGGTTTGCGTCGGTCGGCACGGCAAGATGGTGGCGCCGCGTCACTTCGGCCGGATGGGACCGGAGGCCGGCGCCGAGCCGATTCGCGACGACGCGCTGTTTCTCATGGCGTCGATCACGAAGCCGATCGTCTATTTCGGCGCGATGCTCTTGGTCGAACGCGGCCTGATGAGCCTGACCGATCCGGTGGTGAAGTACCTGCCGGAGTTCGCGGCCCATCACAAAGAAGACACGCTCCTCTTGCATCTCTTCACGCATACGTCCGGCCTGCCCGACATGCTGGAGAACAACATCGAGCTGCGAAAGGCTCATGCGCCGCTGTCGAAGTTTGTCGAGCACGGCGTGCGCGACACGGTTCCGCTGTTTCCGGCCGGCACGCAGGTCAGCTATCAGAGCGTGGGGACGAATCTCGTCGCCGAGATCGTGCGGCTCGTTTCCGGGTTGCCGATCAATGAGTTTCTCCAGCAGGAGATTTTCGACAAGCTGGGGCTTAAGTCGATCGCGCTTGGTTCGAAGCCCCTCGATCGCAAAAAGCTCGTGCGCGTGCAGATGCAGAACGAGCACGATGCGTCGTTCGGTTGGAACAGTCGATATTGGCAAGAGCTCGGTTCGCCGTGGGGCGGGCTCTTCAGTACGGCCGCCGATTTCGCCGTGATCTGCGAACTGATGCTCGGCCTCGGCCGCGTGGGCGAAGTGCGCATCGCGGCCCCGGCGACGATTCGCGCGATGACGCGCAACCGGCTGCTTGATCTGCCGGACCTGCCGGAAAACGTCGCCCGCACACAACCGTGGGGCTTGGGCTGGCGGCTCAATCACCCCGGCACTGATGATAGCTGGGGCGAACTTATCGGTCCCCGCACCTTCGGCCACACCGGCGCCACGGGCACGCTGGTCTGGATGGACCCCGACACGGAAGTGTTCTGCGTGCTGCTGACGAACGCCTTGCGAGCGAAACAGCCGTGGCGTTTGAAGAACCTGTCGAACGCGGTGGCCGCGTCCGTCGTTTGAATCTTGGATTCGTCCGTTGTTCTCGTCTTTGGGGTCGCCATGTGCTTCGCACTTACGCTTCTGTTTACGTTGCTTTTAGCGTCGCACGTCTCCGCCGAGGCGCGTAAGCCGAATGTCGTGTATTTCATCATTGACGAACTCGGCTACTACGAACTTTCCGGCCTCGGGCATCCGGAGCATGTGACGCCGAATATCGATCGTCTGATGGCCGACGGCGTGCGCTTCACGCAATGTTTGGCGGGCGGGCCCGTGTGCGCGCCCACGCGTTGTGCCTTGCTCACCGGCAAGCATGCGGGCCATATGACGGTGCGGGCCAACGGCGGATCGACCCGCTTCGCGAAGGCGAAGCGACGCTCGGCACGATGTTCAAAGATGCGGGCTATGCGACCGGCGGCTTCGGTAAATGGGGCAACGGCGGCCGCGGCACGTCCGGCGTTCCTGAAAAGCACGGGTTCGACCTCTTCTTCGGCTACTACGACCAAGTCCACGCTCACACGTTCTTTCCGAAGTACCTCGTTCGCAATAGCCAAGAAATCCCGCTGGCCGGCAACACGGGCGACAACAAAATCGGCCAAACGTTCAGCCAGTACGTCATCTTCGACGAGACGAAGAAATTCATTCGCGAAAACAAAGACCGGCCGTTCTTCGCGTACTGCGCGTTCACGCCGCCGCACGGTCAGTGGGGGTTTCCGAAAGACGATCCGTCGTGGCAATTGTTCAAAGACAAGCCCTACAAGTTTGAAGGGAAGATGCTCGAAGATGCCCGCATGTATGCGGCGATGGTCAACTTGGTCGACCGCGAGGTCGGCGAAGTTCGCAACTTGCTCAAGGAACTCGGTCTCACCGACGACACGATCCTCGTTTTCTCCGGCGACAACGGAGCGAACAAATACTTCCCGAGCAAAGACTACCCCGACGGCGTCTTCAGCCCGAACGTCAACCCGAAGACGGGCGTGAAGTATCGCGGCTACAAGGGGCAACTCTACGACGGCGGCCTGCACGTGCCGTACGCCGTCTGCTGGCCGGGCCACTTGAAGCCGGGTCGCACGAGCGATCATTTGTGCTACTTCCCCGACGTCATGCCGACGCTCGCGGAACTCGCCGGCGTGGCTTGCCCGAAAGATTCGGACGGCATTTCCTTTGCGCCGTCCGTCCGGGGCGACGATGCGAAGGTGCACAAACAAGCAGAGCACGAGTACCTGTATTGGGAGCACAACAACGACAGAGCCGTGGCGCCGGAAGTTGGAAGGCCGTGCAAGTCGGCGGGCCGGAGAAGCCGTGGGAGCTTTACAATTTGCAGAAAGACCCCAGCGAAGAGCACGACCTGGCAGGCGAAAGTTCGGAAGTGCTGGAGAAGCTGAAAGCCTTCGCCGCCGCAGCCCACGTGCCGGTGCAACCGGGCGAGGTGTACGACCGAACGCTGGTCGAGAAAGACCGCAAATACAAAGAAGGGATGAATTCTGCGCCGGCCGGTGGTAAGAAAAAGGGTAAGAAATCGGCCACGGCGAAACTCTAGCCGTGGGGCATCGGCCGATTTCGCCGGATCATCGCGATGAAAGTCATTTGGCCGATCGTGCTCCTGCCGCTGGCGTTACCAAGCCCACTGCGGGCCGGTATGCCGCAAGTTGACTTGAGTTACGTTACGGCGGCGCGACTCGATTCCATTTCGTTCTTTGTCGTGCTGTTTTTGTTTTCGGCGTGGTTGATCCAATTCATTTGGAACACGCTGGCCCGCGACTTTCCCAAGCTGCCGATTTTGTCGTACGGACGCGCCCTTTGTCTTACGGCCATTTGGGGGCTGCTTTTTGTCATCGTCCTTACGATGATTTCCGGTGCGCACGAATTGCTCACTCCAGGCGCTTTGGGAGCGCGACGGCGCCGTCTATCGGCTCAAGAGTGACTCGCGTTCCGTCGTGGAGAAATGACGTGGCCACGCAACTGCGCCGCCGATTTTGGCTGCCGATCGCAATCATCATCTTTCTCGTTTTCGTTGGCGACTTGGTGACCATGTGCGCGATCGCGCATCTCGTCGCCGGCTGGACACGTTTTATTCGCCTGACTTTGTCGCAAGCCACGCCCGATCCGAAAGCTCTGTTCACCGGAGTTGCGGCCACGGTGCTCTTCATGCTCCTCATGCAATCCTTTTGCTCCTGGCTTTATAAGCACGTCCGCTCGACCGAGAACACCGCTTGGCGGTGGCGTTGGACGTTTTGTCTGACCACGCTGGTTCTCGCCGCATTCGTCGCCGGCATCAGCGCGATCGGCGTCGTGCATCAAACGTCCTGGCTTGTCCTTTCGCTGCGCGACTGATATCGATTAAGTCGCTCCTCAACCAAGTTCGACACAAAACGGAGTTTTCCTCATGGCCACGATGCGAGCCGTTCAAGTTTCGAAGCCCAACGGTCCCTTAGAGCTCGTCGAACGTCCGATTCCCGAGCCCGGACCGGGGACGGTGCGCATCAAAGTCGAGGCCTGCGGTATTTGCCATAGCGATACGCTCAGCATCGAAGGGAAATGGCCTGGCATCAGTTATCCGCGCATTCCCGGGCATGAAGTGGCCGGCGTGGTCGACGAAGTCGGCTCGGGCGTCACGCAATGGACGAAGGGGCAGCGAGTCGGCGTCGGCTGGTACGGCGGCTGTTGCAATGTCTGCCAGCCGTGCCGACGGGGCGAGAATTGGGCCTGCGTCACACATCAGGTGACCGGCATCACGTTCGACGGCGGCTATGCGGAATACATGCTCGCTCCGGCCAATGCCGTGGCTATGATGCCGGCCGACATTCCGGCGATCGAAGCCGCGCCGCTGCTTTGCGCCGGCATCACGACGTTCAACGCGCTCCGCAACAGCGGCGCACGTCCCGGCGACCTCGTGGCGGTCCTCGGCCTCGGCGGGCTGGGGCATCTCGGCGTGCAGTACGCCAAGCGGATGGGGTTCCACACCGTGGCAATCGCGCGCGGCGAAGATAAAGATCCGCTGGCCAAGCAGCTCGGCGCCGACGTCTATATCGACAGCCGCTCTCAAGACGTTTCTCAGGAGTTGCAAAAGCTCGGCGGGGCTCGCGTCGTGTTGGCGACCGTGATCGCCGCCGATGCCATGGCCGCCACTCAAGCCGGGCTCGGCCTCAACGGCACGCTGATGATCGTCGGCGCGGTCAACTCGATGGAAATCTCACCCATCGGGCTGATCACCGGTCGAAGTTCGATCAAGGGGTGGTACTCCGGTACCGCCGTCGACTCGGAAGACACATTGAATTTCAGCTCGCTCACCGGCGTCCGCTCGATGAACGAGATTTATCCGCTGGAAAAAGCCGCAGAAGCGTACGAACGAATGATGAGCGGCAAGGCCCGTTTCCGCGTGGTACTCACGACGGGCAAGTAGCTCGGCGACGAAAATCCGGCACGCCGATTGCGTTGTAGTGGTTCTACCAGTCGCGGCGATTCTCCTCGGATCGTCGCGGCTGGGAGGCTTCTTAGAACATTTCACAATGCACGGACCTGCCGATATGCACTCGCTTCATCAACTTCCGCCGGTGTTGGCGATTTTCATCGAACGGGTTTTCATCGCGGTCATCTGTTTTACGGCGGTCGCCATCGGCGTGACCTTCGCGAGCGGAGCCGAGCCGAAGCCGACGGGTTCTGCGCCCGCAGCGGAGCAAAAAACGCCCGTCGTCCGGCCGGCGGAAGAATCGCCTCTGCCGTTGGTCGTGCGCGTTGATAAATCGGCGTTGCAGCCGTACACGGATAGCGATCGTGACGTCGACCAGCCGGTCGATAAGTGGGTGCTCGGCGCATGCCGTGGGCGATAGCAAGACGACCGGCCAAGTGCGCGGCGAGCTGTTGCCGGATTCGCAAGAAGCGTCGTTCGACATCGTCTTCCGCGGGCGGACCGTCAGCAACACGGCGGCTCGCAACGATCCGGCGATCGTCTACAGTCGAACGTTCACGGATTTCGTGATGCGGCAACGCGTGGTGTTCGAACCCAAGCAAGGCTTCATGGTGGTCGGCGAGCCGACGATCGAAGGCGATACGAAGCTCGTCTACGACGGCATTCAATCGACGAGGCAGCTTGGCCGCCGCATCATCACTCGGTTTGCTTGGCGACAAGCCGAGAAACTGCGCGAGCCGGCTCGACTGATCGCCGATCGTGATAACAAGAAGGAAGTTCGCGATCAGTTTGTCGACGAAGTGACGCGGCAAGTCGCTGCGGCGAACCAAGGACTCGACATCGTCAACAACGTGAATCAGTTCCTCGGCAAAAACACGGAGCTACAACTTCACGCCAAGAGCACGCAAGACTATATCTACATCGGCCTCGGTCCGAAGAGCGAAAAGTACGCTCCGATGACCGAACTTCCGAAGCCTCGCAGTAAGCCGGCTCCGATTGAGTTCTGGGTACATTCTTCGATTTTGAGTCAGCCGGTCGCGGCGGTGATTAAGTTCCTGTCGCCGGACGCGCCGTTGCCGATGTTGGCCCAGACCAAGATTCTCGGAGCACTCTCGGCGCCCATCGCGACGTCGACCGCTCAGGTGAACGTGGATCTGCGTGAAGGTTGGCTCGTGTTTGGGCTGCCGAACGCCGCCCAACCGCCGCAGCCGCAAGCCGAACCGTCGCAGACCGCGGCCCAACCTGCGCCTCACGGCAGCACGGCTCAGGCGCGCTAGACCGTTGCTTGGGATGACGAGGTTTCCCCCGCGCGGCCGGGTTGGATTTTACGGACAGTGTCGTTCGTGGCGATTTGGCTCCGAATGGCCGCCCATTCGCCGGTTGATTTCCGCAAATTGCCCGTCGTCCGTTCAACGGCGACATATTTATTGTGCGGTTCCGCGCAGTTTGCCGGCGGGTTTCGCGATCCCGGCCGGCCTCCCGCACGTCGCGGTCTTCGGGCATGTACACCACGCTTCCCCTGCACAACCTACCGCTCGGCGCTAAGCTGGCTTCGGCGATCTTCGACGATCGACAGACGAAGCTCTTAGCGGCCGGTGTCGAGATCACCGAGCAATTGCTCGATACGCTCTCGCGCCGCAACATTCCCGCCGTCGTCGTGGGACAACGTGATTTGCCGCGCGTCTTCGCGTTCAAGCCGCAAGGCAAATCCCGCATGGCTCTTGCCGGTCATGCCGCCGCGTTACTGGAGCCGCCGTCGGACGTTTGCCGCATGCTCGAGCGCATGCGCAGTTCCTCCCGAAAAAATTCTGCCGTCCGACAATCCGTTTGCCGCTCGTTTCAAGACGCTCGGGCCCGTCGCCTACGATCGCGACTGTCTGAACCATATGGCCGACGAGCGCGAACGTCATGTCGCCCATGTGAACGAAATCGCCGACGCGTGCGCGGCCGGCGATTCTTCCGGCATCGCGACGTTCGATGCGGTTCTGCACGATTCGCTGCGCACCGCCGCGGCCGACGTCGACGCGTATGCATGCCTCGGGGCCAATCCGTTTTCGAAACCCTATCCGACGCGCCACTCCGTTCACACGGCGATGGTCGCTCAGATGATCGGTGCGAAGCTCGGGCTCGACGAAACCTCGCTCCAAGAACTTGGGCTCGGCTGCTTGATTCACGACCTCGGCATGTTGACCGTGGATCGCATGGCGCTCACGGCCCGCAAAGTACTCGACGATCGCGAGTTCGTCGACATTCAAAAGCATCCGTTCTACACGTTAGAAATGCTGGAAGAATGCGTCGACCATATTCCTGTCGGCGCTCGAATGGTCGCCTACCAAATGCACGAACGGGCCGACGGCAGCGGCTATCCGCGCCGTCGTACGTTGGAACAAATCCATCCCTTGGCTCGCATCGCCGGCGTGGCCGACGCTTACACGGCCCTCGTCTCCGAACGTCCGCATCGTCACGGCATGCTGCCGTATTTTGCGATGGAAAAGCTGCTCAAAGACGCCTCCGCCGGCTTGTTCGATCCCGTGGCCGTGCGGGGGCTGGTGTTGGTGCTCGGCCTGTTTCCGGTCGGGTCGTACGTGGAGATCTCGCCGCAACTCGTCGGCCGCGTGATTCGTGCGGGGCATGCCGACTACACGCGCCCCGTTCTTGAAGTTTGGAAGGCCGGCAACGTCCGCTCGAAGCCGGCGATCGTCGACCTCGGCCAAGAGCCTAAGCTCGGCGTCACGCGCCCGCTCACGACGCTGGAACGTTAGACGAAGCGTCAGGCGAAACCGGCGAAGATTATTCTTCGTCATCGAGTCCGAGTTGCGGGCGCAGAGAGGCCCGCAGCGTTGACACTCCGCCGCCCGGCGAACATGCTAGTGCATTCACTTTGCACTGCCGCGCGGAGTTCGGAAATGCCCAAGTCGCTGCTGCTCTTACTGGCGACGATCGTGCTCGTCGCAACATCTCTCGGCAAGTCCGGCACATCCGAAAACGGGGCGATGGAAACGGCGGCGGTCGCTACAGACTTGCCTGTTGCCGACGAGTTTCCGCGCGTTCCGGCGACCGAGCCGCGCGACGTTGCGAACACGTTCCGTACGTTGCACGGCTTTCGCATGGACCTGCTCGCGGCCGAACCGCTGGTCACCGATCCGGTCGCTTTGGAGTACGACGAAAACGGTCGGGCGTGGGTCGTCGAAATGCGCGACTATCCGTACACCGACAAGTCGACCGATCGGCCGAATGTGGAGCGGACGACCGACACCCCGCTCGGCCGCATTCGCATTCTCGACGACACCGACGGCGACGGACTGTTCGACAAGAGCATCGTGTTTGCGGAAGACCTTTCCTGGCCGACCGGGCTCGCGCTTTGGAAAGGAGGCTGCTACGTCACGGCCACGCCTGACGTGCTTTATCTGAAAGACACCGACGGCGACGGCCGAGCCGATGAACGCCGCCGCGTGTTCACCGGCTTCAAGAAGCTCAACGTGCAGGCTGTGATCAACAACCCACGCTGGGGCTTGGATCACAAGCTGTACTGCGCCGGTGCTTCGAACGGCGGCGAGATCACCAAGCCCGGCGACGACGGCTTCAAACCGGTGCGCTTCGGCCGGGCCGATTTCGCGTTCGACCCAAATACCGAAGAGTTCGAAGTGCTCACGGGCGGCGCGCGTTTCGGCCAAGCATTCGACGATTACGGCAACCGGTTCCTCTGCAACATCCGCAACCCGGTGCAGCACGTCGTCTTCGAGAATCGCTACCTCGCCCGCAATCCGTATCTCGTCGTGACGAATGCCGTGCACGATTGCGCGGAGGCCGGCGATACGCTTCCCGTGTATCGTGCGAGCCCGCCGGAGCCTTGGCGGGCTGCGCAGTGCCGATCGTTGGCGGCTCGAAGCCGGCCAGACCTACCCGCGGAGCGAACTCGCGGGCGAGGGGTACTTCACGTCGGCTTGCGGCATCACGATCTACCGCGGCTCGGCGTATCCGAAAGAATTGTACGGCAACGTGTTCCTCGGCGAGGTCGCCGGCAATCTGATCCATCGTGAAACGCTCACGCCCGACGGCGTAACGTTCAAGGCCGCGCGGGCCGATGCCAACGCGGAGTTCGTCGCTTCAACTGACAACTGGTTCCGCCCCGTCAATTTCACAAACGCTCCCGACGGCACGTTGCATGTATGCGATATGTACCGCGAAACGATCGAGCACCCTTGGTCGATCCCCGACGACATGAAGGGGAAGCTCGATCTGGAAAGCGGCCGCGATCGGGGCCGCCTCTATCGCCTCGCACCGCCCGGCTTCGTCGCTCCCAGAACCAAGCCGAACCTGGGCCGCGCGTCGACCGCCGAACTCGTGAAAGCGCTTGAACACCCCGACGGCTGGTGGCGCGACACGGCCCATCGACTGATTTTTGAGCGGCAAGATAAAGCGGCCGTCGAGCCGTTGCGGAAATTGCTGCGCGAGAGCAAAAGCGATGTGGCTCGCGTTCATGCGCTCTGGAGTCTTCAGGGATTGCAGTCGCTTACGGCGGATGAACTCTTTGTCGCTTGGGTCGATGACGTTTCCCTGCGTGTGCGCGAACATGCCGTTCGGTTGAGCGAGGGGCGGTTTCATGAAACGCCCGCGTCGTCGCTTCAGGCTCTCTATGGGAAATCGCTTGATTGGAATCTCTTGGAAAGCCTCGGCTTACCGAGCTTTGGCGGAACTCGGCGTGTGGAGGGGGACGAGAGGTTTTTATTTCAGGAAGCGCTCTCGCTCGTTTACTACGATCAGACCCGAAAGGGCAAACTCGGCGACTTTGAGCTACGCGTGTCATACTTGGCGAGACTTTCCGTCGCAGCCGGCGATGACGCTTGGATCCGAAACGCCGTGGCGGTCGCCTCGGCAAAATGCGCAGCTCTCGTGCTGGCTGAACCTTACACCGCGGCCTTATTCTCGAAATCGATGCCCGGCAGTGCCTATCTGAAAATGGCGCCGAAGGTGAAACGAAGCTTGGCGGTCGTCGCCGGAGCGGGTGATTCCGACGCCGACGTTCAAAAACTTTTCGATGCCGTCTTTCGGAGTGATAGCAAGGAGGGCGATCGCTTTCGCGACGACTCGGTCGTCGCGGGGCTCGCTGAAGGATTAGGCAAATCGAAACGGACGCTTTCGCAGTTTGCCAAGACGCCGGAGCAACGCAATCTGTTGGCCGCGATTTTCACGGATGCGTCGCGGACGGCCCTCGATCCCGATCGTGAGATCGCTGAACGTTTAGGGGCCGTCAACCTCCTGGCGCAAGGCACGTTTGCCGACGCTCGCTCCGTCTTGGAGAAGTTGCTCGATCCGCGGCAAATCTCCGCCGTTCAAGTCGAAGCCGTGCGAGCGATTGCGAGCTTTCGAGCTTCCGAAGTGGCCGTCATATTGCTGCGGAAGTATCCGAAGGCGACGCCGGTGATACGCGGAGAGATCATTGAAGCCCTTGCGTCGAGCACCTCGCGCCAACCCGCATTGCTCGACGCTATTGAAACCAAGCAAGTGGCCGCGGCCGACGTCCCGCTTGCTCGGCGGGCGTTGCTCATGAAGTCGAAAGACCCGACGGTCGCCGCACGCGCCGCCAAGCTGCTGACGCAAGCCGTCGGCAAGCGGGCCGACGTCGTCGCGAAATACAATCCGGCGTTGCAACTCGCCGGCGACATGGAACGCGGCCACCAAGTGTTTCGCCGCGAGTGCAAGACGTGCCATCGGTTGCGCGACGAAGGGTTTGAGGTCGGCCCGAATCTGGCGACGATTCTGCATCGCTCCCCCGACGAACTGATGACGCACATTCTCGACCCTAATCGAGAAGTGTCGCCGAACTACCTCGAATACGCCGTCGATTTGAACGACGGACGCACGCTCACCGGGCTCATCGCCGAAGAATCCGCCGTCGGCCTGGCGTTGCGCAAGGCCGAGAACGTGCAACAGTGGATCCTCCGCAACGAGATCGACGAAATCCTTTCCACGGGCAAATCGCTGATGCCCGAAGGTCTGGAGCAGAAACTGAGCCCGCAAGACATGGCCGACCTGCTGGCATTTCTCTTGCGAAGACGATAACTGTAGGGATCGCCGTGCAGGGCGTTCCCTACAGAGACGACATCGACAATGAAGATCATCGACCTCAGCGTCACCCTCGAAAACGACGCCTCGTGGGCTCCTCGCTATGCCCGCAACTACGTCAAACAACAATCGCACGCGTTTGCGCGTGGGTCGTGCGTTGGCTCTTCGGCGTGAAGAAGAAGCATCTCCGCACCGGGCTCGGTTGGGCGAACGACACGATCAAGCTTTCAACGCACGGCACCACGCACGTTGACGCGCCTTGGCACTACGTGCCGACCAGCGAAGGCCGGCCGGCGAAAACGATCGACGAAGTGCCGCTCGATTGGTGCTATGGCCCGGGCGTTCGGCTCGACATGCGCAGCCGTCCCGTGGATCGGCCCCTCTCCGTCGCGGACCTCGAAGCGGCGCTCGCCGCCATCGGGCATGTGCTCAGCCCCGGTGAGATCGTGCTGATTCAAACCGGGAACGATCGCTTCCTCGGCTCGCCCCAATATTTCGGCCAAGGCCCGGGCGTGAGCGCCGAGACGACACGCTGGCTTTGCGATCACGGCGTCAAGCTGATGGGCATTGACGCTTGGGGCTGGGACGCACCGCTCAAGAAGCAGGCCGCGGAGGCCTTGGCGACCGATCGCAACGACCTGTTTTGGGCGGCCCACTACGTCGGCGTTGATAAGGAATATCTGCAAATCGAACGCCTCGCGAACCTCGCCGCCCTGCCCTCGCGGGGCTTTACGATCTGTGCGTTTCCCCTCAAAGTAAAACGTGGTTCGGCCGGTCCTGCACGCGTCGTGGCGCTCGTGAATGACTAGAGTTGCCGCGTTGCTCCGCCCTTATTACTCACAAATTCGGAAAGTTCGCCCGTGCCTGCCGTCTACGAACATCATCACGTCGCCCGCGATGACGAAATTGACGTGCAGGGACACGTGAATAACTTGCGCTACCTGCATTGGGCCATCGACGCCGCGGTCGCGCATTTGCGCGAGCAAGGCTGGACGCACGTTCGCTACGTCGAACTCGGCATCGGTTGGGTCGTGCGTCAGCACACCATCAAATATCTGCAATCCGCGCTGGCCGGTGATGAGATCATCGTGCGCACTCTGGGTGGCCGACATGCAGCGATTTTCCTCGACCCGCAAGTACAAAATGTCTCGCGCTCGCGACGGCGTCGTCCTGGCGACGGCCGAAACTCAATGGGTGCTCGTCGATATGCAATCGCGCACGCTGACGCGAATCCCTCAAGTTCTGATCGATTCGTTCGAGTTGGTCGGCGATTGACGCGCCGCGATATTTCACTTTTCGCGTTGCGCGTACGTGCGCCTGTTCGTCAATGCCAAACATTCGTCAAACTCGTCGCATCATTGAGCCGCATTGAAATAGCATTCGCAAATCAGATAGGCGTTTTTCCGCAGGATTCGCGTCTCGCATACGTTCGCACCCTTGACACTATTTCCCGTCGCAACTAACACTTCAGGTAGCTTTGCGGATGTTCGCGATTGAGCGCGGGCGGCGCGGAGCAGTCGATGCGGCACAAGCCGGTCGAGCGATGGACGACCTTGGCGGAAGAACCGCGGAGCAATGTGTGAGCGGCGGCTTTGACGACGATGATGATTTCGAAGAAGCGACTCCTGAAGTAGCGGAAGGGGGCGAAGCTCCCGTGATGCTGCCGCCGGGCGGCGAGGTCGAAGAAGACGTTTGGGACGAAGCCGACTTCGATGAGGAATTCGACGAAGACTTCGACGACGAGCCGGATGAAGATCTGGAGCGGTTCGAGAAGGAACTGAACGACGAAAACCTGCAGCAACCTGCGGTCGATCCGGAGTTCGACGAAGACGAAGATTTCTGAGGCCCGCGGTTTTGTGATTCTCCACGGACGGAGAGTTTCCCGCCGGTCCACGTGTTTGCAAGTGAGTCTGCCCGATGTCGCAACATTCCGAAGATGCGAAGCCCGAGGCTTGGTCGTCGCTTCCCGACGAAGTGCTCGCGCCGTTTCGGAAGCAAAGCCAATCCGACTTCGAAGTCGCCTTCTTCGGTTCGATCCTTGAGCGACACGCCCGACTACGTCGACGTGCTCCGTTGCCAAGGGGAGCTGCTGAGCCGCAAGGGGCGACATACGGAAGCGTTGGACATCGATCGTCGGCTGGCCCGCTTGGCTCCGACCGATTCGGTCGTGCTCTACAACTTGGCGTGCAGCCTATCTCGCAACGAGCACTTCGAAGAGTCGCTCGTCGCATTGCGTAAGGCGCTCGAGCTCGGCTACGACGACTTCGAGTATCTGGAACTCGACGGCGACTTCGACTCTTTGCGATCGGACCCGCGCTATCAGTCGCTGGTCGAAGAGTTTAGCCCGCGGCCTGCGAAACGCCGCACGAAGCGCCAGCGGCCGAAGTCGTAACAACCTCTTTGCGCCGCAGGGAACGCCCGCCGTGGCGTTCCGTCTGCTCATCCGGCGTCGCGCGAACTCATTCTCTGCGGGCCTGTCGTTCTCTGATGGTCTGCATGACGCATTCGATACGGTGCTGCACGGCGAACGTGCGGCCGTCCCCTTCGAATTGCCAAAACGGCTAACCCCTGTTCTACTTTGGGTTTCGCACCTGCAAACGACACGGACGGATAGCGGTTCGCCTATGTTTCGCAACGTTTCGGCCGGGGCCGATTTCCCGGCTCTGGAAGCCACGATCCTCGACTTCTGGCGCGAACGAAAGATCTATGCCAAGAGTCGCTCGAGCGGCCGTCGCCCGCAAGGGCCGTTCGTCTTTTATCGAAGGCCCGCCGACGGCCAACGGCATGCCGCATCCCGGCCACTGTCTGACCCGAGCGATCAAAGATGTGTTCCCACGCTACAGCACGATGCGCGGTTACCGCTGCCTGCGCAAAGCCGGCTGGGATACGCACGGGCTGCCGGTCGAAGTCGAAGTGTGCAAAGAGCTCGGCATCCACTCCAAAGAGGAAATCGAAGCGTACGGCATCGAGCCGTTCATCAAGAAGTGCCAGCGAAAGCGTTTGGCGGTACATGCAACAGTGGGAACGCCTCACCGAACGGCTCGGCTTCTGGGTCGACCTGAAGGAAGCGTACGTCACCTACCACAAGTCGTTCGTCGAAAGCGTCTGGTGGTCGCTCAAGACAACTGTTCGATCGAGGGGCTGCTCGTACCAGGGCCACAAGATCGTCTGGTGGTGGGCTCAAGGGGGCACGGCCCTTTCGAGCGGCGAAGTGGGGCAAGGCTATCGACAAGTGGCCGACCCGAGCGTGTATGTGCGATTCCCGATTGATGACGACAGCAAGGCAAGTCGATGGGTCTCGACGCCCAAACATCGCTTGTTCGTTTGGACCACGACCCCGTGGACGTTGCCGAGCAATCAATTTGCGGCCGTGCATCCGGACTTGGAGTATGTCGTCGTCAGCGACGAGCACGAAGGAAAGACGCAGAAGCTGATTGTCGCCGCGGCGCTGTTGGAAACGCTGGCCAAGAAGGTCGGTCGAGACTTGAAGGTCGCTGCAACGAGTTTTAAAGGGGAGCGAGTTGATCGGCTGCCGATACTTACCGCCGTTCGACTGCTACTATCGCACTCTTGGGTGGAAAACCGGCGAGTTAAAAGCGGGCGGAACACAACGCATCGCTTGGCGCGTGGTCGCCGCCGACTTTGTTACGACCGACAGCGGTACCGGCGTGGTCCACCAAGCGCCGGCGTTCGGTGAAGTCGACTACGAAGTTTTCCAGGCGGAGAAGGGGCGCTTCGCAAGCGATGGGCCTGAGTTGATCTGCGCCGTCGGCCCAGACGGCAAGTTCACCAAAGACTTCGGCCACTACGAAGGTCGGTGGGTGAAAGATTGCGATAAGGATATTGCTCGCGGCTTGCGTGATTCGACGCTGCTCTGGCATCGCGAAGAGTATCTGCACGATTATCCGTTCTGCTGGCGGGCCGAGCAGGACCCGCTGATCCAGTATCCGCGCAAGAGTTGGTTCATCCGCACGAGCCAGTTCAAAGACGAGATGCTGGCGAACAACTCGAAGATCAACTGGCTCCCCGAACACATTCGCGACGGTCGCTTCGGCAACTTCCTGGCGACGAACGTCGACTGGGCCCTCTCGCGCGAACGCTATTGGGGAACGCCGCTACCGATCTGGGTTTGTCAGCAAACCGGCAAGATGGAGGCGATCGCTTCGTACGAGGAACTTCTCAAGAAGCCGGGACTCGCGGGTACGGAGGCTTGGCAAAAGGCCAAAGCCGAAGATCCGAACTTGCCCGACGACTTGATGGTCCACAAGCCGTACATCGATGAAGTCACCTACGACTCGCCGTTTGCGCCGGGCGTACATATGCGGCGAGTGCCGGAAGTGATCGACTGCTGGTACGACTCCGGCGCGATGCCGTTCGCCCAGTGGGGCTATCCCGCAAGGACGGCAGTGCGGAACAGTTCGCAAGCCAATTCCCGGCCGACTTCATCAGCGAAGCGATCGACCAAACCCGCGGCTGGTTCTACAGCCAGTTGGCGATCAGCACGCTGTTGTTTGGCGAGAAGAAGGTGGAAGGCGGAGCGGGCAAGCGGAGCAAACTCGGCCGTATCCCCATCCGTTCCAAAACTGCATCGTGCTCGGTCTGATGCTTGCCGAATGGTGGGAATCGAAAGACGGCAAGCAGTCGAAAAAAAAAAAAGCGGCAAGATGTCGAAGCAGAAGCGGAACTACCGCGAGCCGAACGAGATCTTCGATAAGTACGGGGCCGACGCGCTGCGATGGTACTTCTACGCCAACTCGCCCCCCTGGACGTCGATCCGCTACAGCGAGCAGGCGATCAAGGAAAGCATTCCCGAATTTCTGCTACGGCTCTGGAACTGCTACAGCTTCTTCGTGATCTACGCCGGCATCGACGGTTTCTCTCCCGCCGGACAACTGACGGGCAAACTCAGCGACCTTCGTTCAGAAGTGCTCGCCAAGGCCAAGACCTACCGCCCGATCAAGGAGCGGAGCGAACTCGATCGCTGGATCATGAGCGAGCTTCACCGCACGACGCAGATCGTCGTCGAGCGGATGGACGCGTACGACAACTTCAACGCCTGCGCACAGCTTATCGCGTTCGTCGACGCCTTAAGCAATTGGTACGTTCGCCGCAGCCGCGATCGCTTCTGGGCCGAAGACAAACAAGACCAAGATAAGCTCGACGCTTACTGGACGTTGTACGAATGCCTCGTCACCACGACGAAGCTCATCGCCCCGTTCACGCCCTTCTTGGCGGAAACAATGTGGCAAAATCTCGCCGTCGCCGGCTGCGGCAACGGTAAAGACGGCGCTTCCCGCACGTTGGAAAGCGTGCATCTTTGCGACTATCCGACTCCGGACGCCGCTGCGATCGACGCGGCTCTCTCGGCCCAGATGAATCTGATGCGCGAGGTCGTCTCGCTCGGCCGCAGTGCGCGGATGGGAGCCAAGCTAAAGGTGCGGCAACCGCTGGCGAAGGTCGAAATCTGCCTCGCTTCCAACGCTCATCAAGGCTGGCTCGAGCAACATTGCGAGCTGATTCGCGAAGAGTTGAACGTGAAGAAAGTCGAATTCGCGACCAGAGCCGACGAATACGTGGCGTACACCGTACTGCCTGACCTGAAAAAGCTCGGTCCGAAGCTCGGCAAGCGTCTGCCGCTGGTGAAGCAGGCGTTGGCGAAGGTCGACGCCGCCGCATTGCTGCGGCAACTCGAAGCGGAGAACAAGGCGAGTTTGGAGCTGGCCGACGGCCCGCTAGTGCTCGATGCCGAAGAGGTGCAAGTTCGCCTCCAGGCCAAACCCGGCTGGGCTGCGGCCAGATGCGCGGCCGGCGTGGTCGTCGTTTCGACGGAGGTGACGCCTGAACTTGTGGCCGAAGGCCTCGCGCGCGACTTCGTTCACAGCGTGCAAAACATTCGCAAAGATCTCGACTGCGGGTACACCGACCGCATCGAGATCGGCGTCGTCGGCGAAGCCGGAGAGGCCGTTGCGGCGCTCGGCGCTTTTGCCGACTACATCCGCAGCGAAACGTTGGCGACCGCGTTGAAGTTTGAAGCGGCCGCAGGCGTGGCTCCGGTGGAAGTCTCGGTCGGCGGCGTAATGCTGCAAGTCTTCGTCAAGGTGCGGCCGTCATGAGCGCCGCAGCAACGAAACCATTGAACGTCGTCGTACTGATTTCCGGCGGCGGGACGACGCTCCGCAATCTGCTAGAACATATCGAGCGGCGCGGCTTACCGGTGCGCGTGACGTGCGTCATCTCCAGCAATCCGAAAGCCCGCGGGTTGGAATATGCTCACACCGACGCCATTCCGACGGCCGTGCTGGAGAGGAAGGCGTTTGCGAGCGACGAAGATTACGGCCGCGCCGTCTTCGACGAGATTCGCCGCCACGCGTGCGACTATGTCGTGATGGCCGGCTTTCTGAAGTTCGTCCCGATCCCGAGCGACTTCGATTGGCGGGTGCTCAACATCCACCCGGGGCTGATCCCGGCGTTTTGCGGGCACGGAATGTACGGGCATCATGTGCACGAGGCTGTGTTGGCGTACGGCGCGAAGCTCAGCGGGTGCAGCGTCCACTTTGTGGACAACCAATACGACCACGGCCCGATCATTTTGCAACGTGCGGTCCCGGTGCTCGACGGCGATACGCCCGACGCTTTGGCGGCACGAGTGTTCGAAGCCGAGTGCCGCGGCCTATCCCGAAGCGCTGCGGCTCTTGGCCGAAGGGCGAATTCGCCACGAAGGACGAATCGTGCGGGTTCTTCACGCCTCGACGTAACCGGCGGCGCGATAGAGTTCAATCGCCGCCGTCCAAGAAGCGTCGCGTCTCAAGCGTGAGCGTGCGCTCACCGAAGTGCCACGTTTCCGCCTCCAGCGTATTCAGCAAAAGCATGGCGACGCCGCGCCTGCGAAACTGCGGGTCGACCATCAGCCATTGCACGCTTGCGACTTCGTTCGGCGGGCGACCTGCACGACCGAGCGTGATCGCACCGGCGAGCGAAGTTGAAGACTCCGGTCGCTGACGCTCGGCGTTCGCCGTCGGCGTTGCGAGCCACATGACGCCGGGCGACCACCACGGCTTGGCGAGGAACTCACGGTGGAAGTCTGCGGTCGTCCACGGCCGGCCCGCGGCGACGATTTCGGCGAAGGCCGCGGCTCGCAGATTCAGCCAAGCTTCGGCGTCGCCCGGCCCTGCAAACGTTCGGACCGTTACGCCCGGAACTTCGCAGGCGATGGGGACCGAAATCAGCTCTTTTCGCAGCCGGATTATGTTCGACAGGTGACGGAACTCCGGCAAGAATGAGCATCGACGAATTGCCGTCAAACTTTATGCAAGGCACCTAACATACGCAATGATAATGGTTTGCGTAAAAATTGGTGGTTTGCGCAAAGAGTAAAGCCGAAAATACGACGACTGGTGGTTGATATCTGGCAATTTTTGAAAGATATTTGTCACTGTCGTCGCACGCAGGTTTTTAGGCATGGCCATCGTTGAAGAGCGTCGGTCGCGGTTGCTCGAACTGGTGCGCGAGCGCGGATTTGCGGCTCTGCCCGATTTGGCGGAACTGCTGACCGTCAGCGAATCGACGGTTCGGCGCGACTTGGAAGCGTTGGAAGAGGCGGGGCATGCCAAGCGGACGCACGGCGGGGTGTTTTACACCGGCGCGTCTCCCAAGCTGCCGCATTTCGACCAGCTCCAGCCGGCCAACTGGGACAAAAAGCGGGCCATTGCAAGACGTGCGGCGGAGCTGATCTCCGACGGCGACACGGTGCTGCTCGACGGCGGTACGACGACTTACGAAGTGGCCCGGCTGTTGGTCGGCCGGCCGCTGCAGATCGTGACCAACTCGCTGCCGGTGGCGAACTTGTTCGCCTCGAACGCGACGACCGACTTGGTGCTGTTGGGAGGTTACGTGTATCCGCGGACCGGCGTTTCGCTGGGCCCCTACGCCAATGAAATGTTGGCGCGGCTCAACGTGCGACGAGTCGTGCTGAGCGTGGCCGGCATCAACGACCGCGGCTTCTACAACAGCAACCTGCTGCTCGTGGAAACCGAGCGAGCCATGATGCAGGCCGGTGAAGAAGTGATCGTCGTGGCGGACAGCACGAAGTTCGGGCACCAGAGCTTGTCGCACTTGGCCCCGCTCGATGCGGCGACGCAACTCGTCGTCGACGACGGCATCGGCGCCGAGTGGAAGAAGAAGATTGAAGCGGCCGGCGTGCGACTCACCGTCGCGACGGCCGTTGCGCAATAGCGAAATACTCCGAGTAACTCACTTCTATGAGCAGCGCTTCGAGTTTGGATCGGGCGGCGATCGAACGCATCGTGCGTGAAATCGTCTACAAGCAACAACCGGCGACGCCGAAACATTCGGAACTCGTGGTCAGCGTTTCGGCGCGGCACGTCCATCTTACGGACGAGGACGTCGAAATCCTCTTCGGCCGCGGCGCGGTGTTGAGCCCGGAAAAGCCGCTCTTTCAAGACGGTTTCTATGCGGCCGCCGAGACGGTCATGGTCGTAGGCCCGCGGAAGCGGATGTTGCCGACGGTGCGCGTGCTCGGGCCGACGCGTCCGTTCAGTCAAGTGGAATTGGCGTTCACCGACGGCATCTCGCTCGGCATCGATCTCCCGGTGCGTCCCAGCGGCAAGATCGAAGGGACGCCCGGCTGCGTCCTCGTCGGGCCGAAGGGAGTCGTCGAACTCAAGCAGGGCGTCATTCGCGCCGAGCGACACGTTCACATGAGTCTGGCCGACGCGGAACGCTACGGCGTGAAGAACGGCGACCGCATGGCGCTGCAGGATCAAGTCGAGTTGCTCGACGACGTTTGAAGATTTGCTCGTGCGAGCCGACGCCACGAGCAAGCTCGAAGTTCATATCGATACCGACGAAGGAAACGCGGTCGACCTCGATCACGCGACCAAAGTCGAATTGATTCGGCAGTAGTTGTCCGCAAGTTCGTTCGGCACAAACATTCGTTTTGTTTTTCAGTTCGGAGAATCCAGCAATGGCGAAGGCAATGGAAGCGCTGGGCATGATCGAGACCAAGGGCTTCGTGGCCCTGCTCGAAGCCAGCGACGCGATGATGAAGGCCGCGAACGTGACGTTCGTCGGTTGGGATAAAGTCGGCAGCGGCTTGGTGACGGCGTTCGTCACCGGCGACGTGGCCGCCGTGAAGGCCGCCACCGACGCCGGCGCCGCAGCAGCCGGTCGGATCGGCGAAGTCGTCAGCGTGCAAGTCATTCCGCGTCCGCACGACGACATCGGCGCCGTGTTGCCCTCCGGCTTGAAGGGCGGCGTCGAGTAGTTTGCCCGAAGTCCGACTCAACAGGAATTTTCCAATGGCGATTAGTCGCAAGAAGCGTCCGGTGAAAAAGGCGAGCACGACTCGGCCTGCGCCGCGTCGTCGCGCGACCAGCGCCGTAACGGCGGAAGTGCCCGCGGTCGAAGCGCAAGCACAAACGCCCGTAGTTCAAACAACTCCCGTTAAGGAAACACGTCCCATGAACGATGCGATTGGTTTGGTGGAAACGAAGGGTTTGGTGGCCTTGGTCGAAGCGACCGACGCCATGGCGAAAGCCGCCAACGTGCAGATCGTGAAGAAGATTGCGATCGGCGGCGGCCTGGTGACGACGGTCGTTCGCGGCGACGTCGGCAGCGTCCGCGCTGCGGTCGAAGCCGGAGTGCAAGCCGGTCAGCAAGTCGGCGAAGTCGTGGCGAGCCACGTCATTCCGCGTCCGTCGGAAGGTCTGGTCAGCGCGTACTTGGGCTAAGTTCGGCAATGTTTCATTTAGCCACGGAGCTTGTCTCCGTGCGTGAATCGCGAAGACAAGCTTCGCGGCTAAATGAGATGGGAGATCCTCAAGGATGAAAATTCTCGTCGCCAACCTCGGCTCTACGAGTTTCAAGTATCGCTTGTTCGACATGAACGACGAACGCCAACTGGCTCGCGGCGGCACCGAACGCATCGGTTCGCCCGAGAGCAAGTGCTTCGTCGAAATTGCCGGCAAGCAACGTCGCGAACTCACGGCCGTGGTGCCCGATCACGCCGTGGCGGTGCGGCATTGCTTGGAACAACTGACCGACGCGAACGACGGTTGCTTGCGCGACGGTGCGGAGGTGGCGGCGATAGGCTTCAAAGCGGTGCACGGCGGTCGGTATAGCGGCGCACAACGCGTGACGCCCGACGTGCTGGCGGCGATGGAAGAGATGAGTCGGGTCGCTCCGGCCCATAATCCTCCGTACATCAAAGCCATGCGGTTGTTGAGCGAGAAGCTGCCGGAGATTCCGTTGGTGGCGGCCTTTGAAACCGGCTTCCACCAAACGATTCCCGATCGCAACAAGTTTTACGCCGTACCGTACGACTGGGCCGAGAAGCATCAGATTCGACGTTGGGGCTTTCACGGCGCGAGCCACCGCTATATCGGCGGACGGTGTGCCGAATTGCTCGGGCGGAAGGATCTGCGAGTGATCTCCTGTCACTTGGGCGGTTCGAATTCGCTGTGTGCCATTCGCAACGGCGCGAGCCAAGCGAACAGCCTCGGCATGAGTCCGCAGACCGGCTTGTTGCACAACAACCGTGTCGGCGACTTCGATCCGTTTGCCTTGCCGGTGCTGATGAAGGCCACCGGCAAATCGTTGGACGAAATGCTGGATGATCTGGCGTACCAGTAGCGGGCTGCTGGGGCTGAGCGGCGTGTCGGAAGACATGCGCGACGTGGAGCAAGCCGCGGCCGCCGGCAACGCCCGGGCCAAGCTGGCCCTGGAAGTGTTCGTCGGCAGCATCCGGCAGTATCTTGGGAGCGTATCTCGTCGAACTCGGCGGTTGCGACGTCGTTGCGTTCGCCGGCGGCATCGGCGAGAACGGCGCGACGATTCGCGAGGCGGTTTGTGCGGGGTTGGAAGGACTCGGCATCAAGCTCGACCCTGCGAAGAACGCCGCGGCCAAGGGGGAAGAATCGTATCAGCGCCGACGACAGCTCGACGCAGGTGTGGATCATCCCGACGAACGAAGAGATCGTCGTGGCGCGGCTATCTAAGAAACTGCTCGAAGCAGGCAAGTAACACGAAAGCGCGGAGTTCGTTCATGTTCGTCGCCAAAGTCACCGGCAGCGTCGTCGCCACGCAAAAAGTGGATTCGATGGTCGGTCACAAGTTGCTGATCGTCGAGCCGTATCGCATCGATCCGACCGAACCGCAGCCGACTGGTGACCACAGGGCGCACGTTCGTGGCCGTCGACACTCTGGGCTGCGGCCAAGGGGAATACGTGCTCATTGTGCAGGGCTCCAGCGCTCGGCTGACTCCGGAAACTAAGACGCTGCCGATCGACGCCGTGATCATCGGCATCGTCGACACTGTGAACGTGGACAACGCCAAAGTGTTTGATCGACAGAACTCCTAGTATTTAGCCGCGGAGCTTGACTCCGCGCATGTCTGAACGCGGAGTCAAGCTCCGCGGCTAAATGACACTGAATCGAAGTCTTATCAAGACAACAACATATGCAAGCTAGCGAAGATCTGATTCGTAATGTCGTCGCCGAAGTGATCAAGAACTTCGGCGCAAACGGGTATCGGAGCGAATGCCCACGCCGCGCCGAAATCGTTTGCCGGCCGGTACGGCGTGTTCACCTGCGTCGACGAGGCCGTGGCCGCGGCGACGGAGGCGTTTGAGCGGCTGTCGGAGCGCACGATCGAAGACCGCAAGCGAATCATCGACCACATTCGCCGCATCTCGATTGATCAATGCGTCGAACTCGGCACCGCCGAGATGAACGAAACCAAGGTCGGCCGACTCAAGCACAAAATTGAAAAGCTCGAAACGCTCGGCCGCCGCACGCCCGGCGTCGAGTTCATGCGGAGCGAAGTGTTTAGCGGCGACCACGGCTTGGCCGTCATCGAGCACGCGCCGTTCGGCGTGATCGGCTGCATCACGCCGATCACGCACTCGCTGCCGACGATTACCGGCAACGCCGTGAGCATGATCGCGGGCGGCAACACGCTCGTCGTCAATCCGCACCCGAGCGGCAAGAAGATCGCCGCCGAAGGCGTACGCCGCTTCAACGAAGCGATCTACAAAGACCTCGGCATCGACAACCTGATCTGCGTCGTCACCGAACCGACGCTTGAGACGGCTAACGCCATCTTCAAGCATCGCGGCGTCAAGATGATTTGCGTCACGGGCGGGCCGGCCGTCGCGCGGGCCGCGCTCAACAGCGGCAAGCGGGCCGTCGTCGCCGGGCCGGGTAATCCGCCGGTCGTCGTCGATGAAACGGCCGATCTTGATCGGGCCGCCAAGTGCATCATCACCGGCGCCGCTTACGACAACAACCTGCTCTGCATCGCGGAAAAGGAAGTCTTCGTCGTGGAGAGCGTGTTCGACAAGATGATGGTCGCCATGGATCGGGCCGGGGCTTTGCGTTTGAATGCTCGCGAAGTGGATGCGTTCACGAAGGTCGCGATCACGAGCGTCGGCGAAGGGGAACACAAGCACGACGTCCCGGCCAAGGAATTTCTCGGTCAAGATGCGGCGGTGCTCGCTCGCGGCATCGGCAAGAGCATTTCCCCGGATGTGGAGCTGCTGTTCGGTGAGACCGACGAAGCCAACCCGTTCGTCCCGGTCGAGCAAATGATGCCGTTCGTGCCGTTTGTTCGCTGTCGCGACGTCGATGAGGCGATCGCCAAAGCGAAGTTTTACGAGCACGGCTTCCGCCACACGGCGATCATCCACTCGCACAACGTCCGCAACATGACGCGGATGGGCCGCGAAATGGACACGACGCTCTTTGTGAAAAACGGCCCGTGCATGGCGTCGCTCGGTCTCGGCGGCGAAGGTTACCTCTCGTTCTCGATCGCCACGCCGACCGGTGAAGGCGTGACGACCCCTTTAACGTTTACCCGCGAACGTCGGTGCTCGCTGATTGACGATCTGCGGATTCTCGGCAAGGCGTAGTTTCGTGGTGACGCGCATCGCAAGCGATGTGGCTAAGCGGTAAGCAACGGACGACTGACAACGAACAACTGACCAAAGTATGCAACTCGCCCGCGTCGTCGGTACGACAACGAGCACGATCAAGCATCCGTCGATGAGCGGTTGGAAGCTGCTTGTCGTGCAGATGTTGGCGGCGGACGGCAAGTCGCCTGACGGCGACCCGGTGATTTCGATCGACAGCCTTGGCGCAGGCCCCGGCCAAACGGTGATCATCACCAGCGACGGCAAAGGAACTCGCGATTTGATGCAGAGCGACAACACTCCGGTGCGCTGGAGCGTGATGGAAATTCAAGACGGCTAAGACTTGCACGACGACGGAATCTATGAACGTGAGTGCTGCGGAAATCGAACGACTAGTGCGCGAAGCGATCGCGCGACTGTCGGCCGCTGCGCCCGCTCAAGAGTCGTCGCCGAAGACGGAGCCTGCAAAACCCGCGGCATTGCCTGCAGCCGACGTCTTGGAAGTGGCGGCGCAGGTCGTCACGCTGGCGGAGATCGATGGTCGGCTCGGCGACAAACGCCGGCTCGTCGTCGGACCGAAAGCCGTGATCACGCCCGCCGTGCGCGACGTGCTGCGTCAACGAAACGTCACGCTGGAACGTCGGGCGATCGGAGCCAAGACTTCCGGCGCTGCGACGAAGGCGGCAATCACGGTCGGCCTCGCGGCGCGCGCTGACGCGGGACGTTTGGTAGAGCGGCTGCGACGCGACGGTTACGCCGTGCAGCAATTGGCTCAAGCCGGTTTGGCGGCGGCCGTTCGTGAGTTGGCAGATGACGTAGCTCGCGGCGGCTCACGCGGCTTGCTACTGGCCGACGAAGCCGAAGCGGCGGTCGTGGCCCTGAATCGTCGAAGCGGAGTGCGTGCGGTCGGCGGCGATGATCCATCGGCCGTGGCTCGCGCGGCTGCGGCGGTTGCGGCGAACACGCTCGTCGTGCGTCCCGCCGGCAAGAGCGAGTTTCTGCTGCAGCGAATCGTGGCCGCATGGCTCAATGCGCGGGCGAGCGTGAACGATGAAGTACGAAAGTTGTTGAACTAGAAAACAGAACACGCGCCGCACGCGGCGCGGCTCGACGCGAAGAACACTATGCGACTTGGCACCGTCATCGGCACCGTCACCCTGAGCGAGCGTCATCCGTCTTTGGCCGGCGGCAGCTATCGCTTGGTCGTGCCGTTGTCGCTGGACAATCTCACCGGCAAGTCCGACGCCCTCGCCGAGGAACTGGTCGTTTACGACGACCTCGGCGCAGGCCTTGGGAGCACTATCGCATTTAGCGAAGGCGGTGAGGCGGCCCAGCCGTTTTTTCCGAATTACAAGCCGCTCGACGCTTACAACGCGGCCATTCTCGATCGAATCGAAATAACCGCTCCGACCGACAAATAACTACGACCTAAAGTTTACTCAGTCCCACGCACTTAGAAGCAAAAGCCGACTATGCCGACCAACGTCAACGTTCACAAGATCAAGCAAGAGATTTGCGAAATCGGTCGTCGCCTGTATGCGAAGGGATTCGCCGCCGCCAACGACGGCAACATCACCTTTCGCCTCAGCGAAAACGAAGTGCTCTGCACGCCGACGATGATCTGCAAGGGCTTCATGACGCCCGAAGACATTTGCACGGTCGACATGGATGGCAAACAACTCTCAGGCCGCCGCAAGCGAACGAGCGAAGTGCTCTTGCACTTGGCCATCATGAAGGCCCGCCCCGAGATCAAGAGCTGCGTGCATTGCCATCCGCCGCACGCCACGGCGTTTGCCATCGCCCGCGAACCGATTCCGCAATGTGTGCTTCCGGAAGTCGAAGTGTTTCTCGGCGAGACGCCGATCACCGTTTACGAAACCCCGGGCGGCGACGCCTTCGCCAACACGGTGTTGCCGTTCGTGCATAAAACGAACGTCATCATCCTCGCCAACCACGGCACGATCAGCTACGGCGAATCGGTCGAGCGGGCCTACTGGTGGACCGAAATTCTCGACGCCTACTGCCGCATGCTGATGCTCGCGAAAGACCTCGGCAAGGTCACGTATTTGAATCAACAGAAGTCGCAGGAACTCATCGACCTGAAGACCAAATGGGGCTGGTCCGATCCTCGCACCGCGCCGGGTATGGAAAACTGTGACATCTGCGCGAACGACGTCTTCCGCGACAGCTGGAAATCGGCTGGCGTGGAACGTCGGGCTTTTGACGCTCCGCCGGCGATGCCCGCAAAGGGGAAGAACCCGCAGGTGCAAGAGCAAGCGGTGAAGAGCGGTGAGGCTTCAACCGTGCTTCCGCAAGCCGCGCCGGCGCCGGAACCATCGATCAAGAAGCGCTCGTCAAAGCGATCACCGACCGCGTGATGGCCGAACTCAGCAAGCGCTAAGAACTCAGATACAAGGAACAGGGGCAAGTCCCCGCTCCCAAGGCTACGCTACAAGGACACATAACGCACTTCAAAGGTCGAACTAATGAAAGTCAGCATCATCGGCGGCGCGGGGTTGGTCGGCTCCTGCACTGCGTTCGCGTTGCAAACCGGTAAGATCGTTCGCGAAATCGCACTATTGGACGTCAACGCCGACGCCGCCGGCGGGCAAGCCCTCGATCTTTTGCACGGCGCCACGCTCATGGCGGATCAGAAGATTTCGTCGGGCGGCTACGAGCACATTCCCACCAGCGACGTCATCTGCATCACGGCCGGTTTGCGGCGCAAGCCGGATGAAAGCCGGCTCGATCTGATCAACCGCAATACCGACCTATTCGTAGGCATCTTGGCCGAGATTCAGAAGGTCGGTTACAAGCAAGACGCCGTCGTGGTCGTCGTCTCGAACCCAGTCGATATTCTCACGTACGTCGCCGCGCAACGTCTGAAGTTGCCGCAATCGCAGGTGCTCGGTCTGGGCACGGTGCTCGACACAATTCGCTTCCGCAGCCTGATCGCCGATAAGCTCGACGCCCCGCCGACTCAAGTTTCAGCCCTGATCCTCGGAGAACACGGCGACAGCATGGTGCCCATCTGGTCAAGCGCGACGGTCGGCGGCGTGCCGCTTGAGAAGTACCCGGGCTGGCAGCCGCGGCTGGCCGAAGAACTCTTCACGCGTACCAAAGGTTCGGGCGCCGAAGTGATCAAGAAGAAAGGCGGCGCCGGCTTCGCGGTCGGCTTGGCCATTCAAGAAGTCATCGAGGCCGTGGCGCTGGATCGCCGCTGCTTGTTGCCGGTGTCGTCGGTGCAAGCCGGCTGCTACGGCATCCGCGACGTGGCGATCTCGGTCCCGACGATCGTCGGCCGTAAGGGACGCTTGGCGACTCACGAAATCGAACTTTGGCCGAAGGAAGTGCAAGGGCTGAAACGCAGCGCTCAAGCGCTTCGCGAAACGCAGGACGTCGTCATGGCTCGCATCGGCGGAAAATAGTCCTTCCACATTTAGCCGCGGAGCTTGCCTCCGTGCTTCCCGAGATCGCGGAGATAAGCTCCGCGGCTAAATACAGCGGAAAACATGCAAAAGTCGCTCGATCAAAAACTTGCCGCCATTCACGCCGATCCGTCGGGTTGCCGCGATTTCATTATTGCCGACGCCAAGGATGCCGATATGGCGTTTGGCATCGCCTCGGCCGGCGAAACTTTGCCGGATGCCGAGGGGAAGCGCCGCTACAAAACGATCGCCGAGTATCGCGAGCAAATTCGCCAAATCGTGCGGCAAGGCAAGATCGACATCATGCTGATGTCGGCCTCGAACAATGACGTCCTGAATTACCAAGAGCGGTTGTTCGACGATTCGCACGTCACGCCCGCGGCTCGGGCCAACGACACGACCGACGTTTGGGTGGCTCGCGGCAATCGGTACATTCAACAGCCGTCGCTGCCGTTTCGTTCCGCGTCGCTCGACCATATTCAAGCCGGCAAGCTCAACCCGACCGACGCCGAACGCCGACGCGGTACGAACCTCGGCCTGTACAGCATTACGTTCAATAATCGCCTCGACCTCGACCGGCTCGCGCTGGAGCGGTATTCGGAATTTCGGGCTGAAGCGGAACTTAAAGGCTTCCGCCACTTCCTCGAAGTGTTCGATCCGAACGCACCCGAAGGACTCACGCCGGATACGACGCCCGACTTCGTGAACGACTGTATCGCGCGGACGCTTGCCGGCGTCGCTTACGCCGGTCGGCCGATTTTTCTGAAGGTCGTGTACCACGGCCCGAAGGCGATGGAAGACCTCGTGGCGTACGATCCGCATTTGGTCGTCGGAATTCTCGGCGGCGGATCGGGTACGACGTACGACGCTTTCAAACTGCTGGCCGAGGCGCAGAAGTACGGCGCCCGCGTCGCCCTCTACGGCCGCAAAATCAACCACGCCGAGCATCAACTCGCGTTCGTCGAATTCTTGCGACTGATCGCCGACCGCGTGATTTCACCGGAAGAAGCCGTGCGGGCTTACCATGGCGTGCTGCAACGCATGAACATTCGGCCGCAGCGGCGTTTGGAAGACGATCTTACGTTACAAACCGGCGTGATGAGCTACGGCGGCGGCAGCACGGCGAGCGTTCCGGCGGTGATTCCCGCCGCGGCGATCGAACACGCGGCACACGATCACGGCGCCGGTCACGAATGTGCCTGCAAAGTTAAACCGCAGTCCGCTACCGATGCTGCGGCCAAGGGAGACTGCGGCTGCCATCCGAAGGCCGCCGGTGCGGACAAGCCGACGGCGGAACAAAAGCCGGCAAAGAAAGACGTTCGCGAAATGTCGCAGGCCGAAAAGCTGGCGTACAACCAAGCCAAGCGCGACCAACTCTTCGGCAAATTTTAGCGACTCAGCGGGCCTACGACTCTCCGTAGGCGTCGTCCAGTTCGCGCAAGTAGGCCAGCGCGTGCTCCAAATCGCTGGTGAGCACGCCGAGCGAGCAACTGCGACGTTCGCATTCCGCCAGTTGCAGTAGATCCTCAAACCATTCTGATTCGGCCAAGCGACGTCGCGAACGTTGTCCGAGCGTGCCGTCGTTAAAGGCTTGGCCGGCTTCCAGGTGCTCGATCAGCCATTGTGTTCGCTCGGTGATCGTATCTCCCAACGCATCGAGGGCCGCCGCCGTGGCGTTTTGCGGGTCGATTGCGCGCGCCACGTCGTGCAGCAGCGCCGCCGTCAGAAACTCTTCGTCGTAAGGCAACCCCTCGCGGCAGACGTCGAACATCCGCAAGCTGTGCGAGAGCAATTCTTCGCCCCGTCCGGCACGACCGAACCGCGAGATCTGCTCCAGCGGCGCGAGCAGCCCGGCGTACACGACGAACCGATCGGTCGGCGGCGGCGGTTCGAGGAGCCGCTCGTCGCTCTGCTCGTGAATCCAGGCCAGCTTCGCGATCTCCGCGCGAATCTCGCGCTGCGTCGGCAAGGCCTTGCGAGAGATATACCCGCCGCCGACGCGTTGCACCGCCTGCTGCGTAGCCTTTTGAAACGAGATCTGGTTTTCAAACATCAGCCGTGCGGCCTGCTCGGCCAGTTGCTGACGCAACTTCGCATACGACATGAATAACGCCTCACGAGGGAGGGCGGCGAACAGTCGTGAATTCTCTGGTTGCGATGCCTTCGCAACGAGCTACCTAATTATATGCGGCCGGCGACGAAATACTAAAGGGCGATTTGCCGCGGCCCGCGGCGATTCAGCGCCCCGCTCACGAGCTTCGGCTATATACTGCCCCGCAACGCCCCTGTTTCAGGAGCCCTCGTCGGAGATTTATGAAGGATCTACCTTCCAATAGTCGCGACTATCGCAACCTGCAGCCGTCGCAAATCGTCGACACCATCGACGTCCTCTCACGACGCATCAAGGAACGCTTTCCGCAGTCGGGCCTCTTTCGCGTGGCCGTCGAACTGCATGCTCTGGCGCAAGAGGCCGTGGTCCGCGCTGAAAAGATTCGTCGTCCGAATGTTTTGCTGCGCAGGCTTCGTGCTGCTGCTGATCGGTTTGGTCGTGGCGCTCGTGGCCATGACGGCTCGGAGCATTCGCTTAAATAACGAAGTGTTCCAGCTGGAGCACTTCGTGCAGACGATCGATTCGTCGATTTCGAGCGTCGTGTTTCTCGGTGCGGCGATCGTATTCCTCTTCTCGTTGGAATTGAAGCTCAAACGTAAACGAGCCCTGGAAGCCGTTCGCGAATTGCGGTCGCTGGCGCATATCATCGACATGCACCAGCTCACGAAAGACCCCGAGCGCGTGACGGGGCGCGGCGTCGCGACGGCCTCGTCCCCCAAACGTACGATGACGCCGTTTGAACTGGGACGTTATCTCGATTACTGTAGCGAGCTGTTGTCGCTCTTGAGTAAGACCGGCGCCTTGTACGTGCAGGAGTTTCCCGACCCGGTGGCGATCGAAGCGGTTGATCAGGTGAGCAATCTGGCGACCGACCTGAGCCGCAACATCTGGCAGAAGATCATGATCTTGGAAGCGACCGCCCGCGGCACGCAATCGCCGTTGGAAAAGGCTACGGTTACTGACAAGCCATCCGCGATTCTCGAAAGCGCTGCGAAGACGATCGTCGCCAGTCCACCCGCCGCTCAAGCCTCGTAAGCCGCCGGCCTGTTGCCGTTTGTACCCGCCACACACTCCCCTCCCCTCACCCCGCAAAGTTCTATGCAACGTCGCGAATTCCTTTCCGCCGCCGCCGCGGGCATGACGCTGTTTCCCGTCGCCGGTCGCGCCATGTTGGCCGCCGAACCTTCCAAGAAGTGGCGCGTCGGCATCATCGGACATACCGGTCGCGGCAACTACGGGCACGGTCTCGACACCGTTTGGTTGTCGGTTCCTGAAACCGAGATCGTCGCCATCGCCGACGCCGATGCCACCGGCCTTGAAGCCGAAAAGAAGAAGCTCAAGGTCGCGGCCGAAACGTATGCCGATTACAAGGACATGCTGCAATCGGCTCGACCCGAACTCGTCGCCATCGGACCGCGGCAAGTTGATCAACATCTCGACATGGCGCTCGCCGCTATCGAGGCGGGTGCTCGCGGGCTCTATATGGAGAAGCCGTTTGTGCGGTCGCCGGCCGAGGCCGATCAAATCGCGGCCGCGTGCAAGAAGACGGGAACTAAGATTGCGGTGGCGCATCGCAATCGCTACCACCCTACGCTCGCGACGGTCGACAAGTTTCTGCAAGAGGGCGGGCTCGGCAACGTTTTGGAAATCCGCGGGCGCGGCAAGTGCGATAAGCGCGGCGGAAGCGAAGACTTGTGGGTGCTGGGAACGCACGTACTGAACTTGGTCGCCTATCTCGGCGGCGGGCTCACGAGTTGCTCGGCCGTCGTCAAGCAAGACGGCGAGCTGGTGACGAAGGCCCACGTGAAGGCGGGCAATGAAGGGCTTGGTCCGCTGGCCGGCAACGAGGTGCATGCCCGCTTTGAAACCAAGCGCGGGCCGATCGCCTATTTCGATTCCAAAGCGGAAGACGGCGCGAAAGGGCGCGGCTTCGGTCTGCAGGTGATCGGCACGGAAGGGATCATCGACATCAAGATCGACCAGCATCCACTGGCGCGAGATTTGCCGCGGAAATCCGTTCGACGTGAGCGTCAGGGAACGGAAGTGGCTGCCGATCAGCACGGCCGGCGTCGACGTGCCCGAGCCGCGCACCGATCTTAAGGATCACGTCGATCGCCACGTCGGCGCAGTGCGCGACTTGATCGACGCGATTCAAAATGATCGCGAGCCGCTGTGCGGATTGGTCGAGGCCACGCAAACCGTCGAGTTTGTTTGCGCCGTATTCGAGTCGCACCGGCAAGGCGGCGCTCGCGTCGAGCTGCCGCTCGTTGAACGTCGCAACCCGCTGTCGCTGCTCTAGCGAACCTCATTGCCGTAGGGTGCCGCTGGCGGCTTGCCTCACCAGTGCCTGATCAACGTCCGACGAAGCACTGGTGGACGAGCCGCCAGCGGCGCCCGTCAAGAACTAGCCATCCTTGGATTCTCTCCATGTTTGTTATTCGCTCAGTCTTTGCCATCGTCGCCTTGTTTGCTACTGCATCGGCGTTCGCGCAGGAAAGTCTTCCGCAAGCGATCATTGATCTCGGCATTGAGCCGGTGCCGATCATCACCCAGCCGGGCGAGAAATACACGTCGGCCAAGCTCGACTACGCGATGATCATCGGCATTGATCGCACGCCGAAAGGTCGCTTGTGGGCGGCCTGGGTGGCCGGCGGAGATAGTGAGAAGGGCTACTTCTGTGCGAACACCAGTGACGACGACGGCAAAACGTGGAGCGAGCCACGGCTGGTCATTGATCCCGAAGACGCTCCGAACGGGCTTGCGCGGCGAGCCTTGGTCGGCAACTTTTGGACCGACCCGACCGGCAAGCTCTGGCTGTTCTACGATCAATCGCTCGGCTATTTCGACGGCCGCGCCGGCGTGTGGGCCATCACGTGCGACAATCCCGACGATGCCGACCCGAAGTGGTCTACGCCGCGTCGGATTTGGCACGGGGCGACATTGAACAAGCCGATCGTGTTGAAGAACGGCGATTGGCTGCTGCCGGTTTCGCTTTGGACGCGCTCGCGCATCGGCCCGGCTCCGTTGCGCAGGCCTCTTTACCGAACTTGACGACCAGCGGATGGCCCATCTCTTCGCGTCGAGCGACAAGGGAGCGACCTGGACTCGTCGCGGTGGCGTGCTGGTGCCGAAGAGCCAGTTTGACGAGCACATGTTCGTCGAACTCAATGAAGGGCGTTTGTGGATGCTGGCCCGTACCGACTACGGCATCGCGGAAACGTTCTCTTCGGATCAAGGCCGCACCTGGAGTGAACCGCAGCCTTCGAAGTTCGGGCACGCCAGCGCCCGTTTTCATTTGCGGCGGTTGGCGTCGGGCCGATTGCTGTTCGTCAAGCACGGCAAGCTCGACGAGCGCACGCCCAAACGCTCGCATCTCTCCGCCTATCTTTCCGACGACGACGGTAAAACCTGGCAAGGCGGGCTCATGCTCGACGAGCGCACGGGCGTCTCCTATCCCGATGGTTTCCAGCATCCCGACGGCACGATCTACATTCTCTACGATCACAACCGAGCCAAAGACCGCGAGATTCTCCTCGCGAAATTCACGGAAGAAGACATTCTCGCCGGCAAGTTCGCCTCTCCTCGCTCCGCCGAACGCGTGATGGTGCATAAGGCGACTCGGCGGATTGAAAGCGGATTGAACCCGGTCGTCGGGTGCGAAGGGAGCGGCGATGCGACATCTGGATGGAACGTCCCTCTACCTCGGGCATGTCGGAGACCTTGCAGACTACTCCGCTCTGGCAAGCGTTGAGGTGGAGGCCGTCGTCGAACTTGCCGACAACGAGCGTTTCGCCGATTTGCCGCGCAGGCTCTTGCCATTTCGTTTTCCAATTGCCGACGGCGGTGAGAACCCGCCCTGGCTTCTGCGTATGGCGGCCGAGACCGTGGCCACGCTGCAACGTTCCGGCGTGCGGACGTTTGTCTGCTGCTCGGCGGGGATGAGCCGCTCGCTTTGCGTGGCCGCCTCAGCCATCGCACTGGTCGACGACATTCCGCTGGTCGAAGCCATGGCGAAAGTGGCTGCGACAGGTCCGTGCGACATCTCACCGGTCTTATTCGCCGACCTCTGCCGAGTCGTGGGTGATTGAAGACGCCCGCTGAGAATTGTTTTCTCGTCGCTGAGTTTGCTGCTAAACTGGCCCCTGTTCGAGGGGTGGTGGATCAACGGCATTTTTTGGAACCGGGACGGGGCATGAATCTGCAAACCATCGGTTGCCCGCATTGCAGCGCGGTGAATCCTCTGGGCGGAGCGTTTTGCCAATCTTGCGGCCAAGCTTTGCCCCCCAGCGTGATGACGGGGCCGCGCATCGTGACCGGCGCGGGTGCGACGACCTCGACTGCCCAGAACTTCGTTCGCGACGGTCTCGAAAAGCAAATGAAGAAGGCGTTCACCGCGCATGATCATCGTGGCGGTTATTCAAACGATCGTCGGCCCGCTGATGGTTCTCAGCGGCGCGATCCCAGTCGCCCGCGGCACGGAAGGCTTCGTCTACGGCATTCTGTTCGGCATCGCCGGGGCGTTTTGGGCGCTGGCTCTTTGGTCGCGTAAATCGCCGTTGCCGGCTTCGATCGTCGGGCTCGTGTTGTACGTATCGCTGCACGTGCTCGACGCCGTCGTCGATCCGACGACGATCGCCAAGGGCTTCATCATGAAGATTTTCATCATCGTGCTTTTGGTACAGGCCATTCAGGCGGGCTTGAAGTATCGCCAGTTCGCCGCGTCCCAAAACGGCGTACGGTAGTCGCAGTTTGCGTAGAGGCGTCGGCCGATGTCGTTCGAACCCGCTAAACCTTCTCAACCGCTGCGGCGGCCGGCGGCACCGGAACTTCCCGTGGCGCCGCCGTTGCCGCAACCGGTTGCGCCGCCGATTGCGGTTCGCTTGCCGCGAGCGGCGCCGCTGCCCCCTCCGATCGTCGCATTGCCGCCGGCTGCCGCGCCGATACCGATGGCCGAACTGTGGGGCTATGCGGAGCCGTCCGTCGTAGAATCGCCGCAGGTCGTCGAGCCCAAGTTCTGCGGACGTTGCGGAGCGGCTTGGGTTCCGGGCAAGCTGCAATGTGTCGGCTGCGGCCGCGCGCTGGATCGCATTCCGACGGTGGAAGAGATTTCGGCGGCCGACGATCAGCGGCGCGTCGTCGAGCAGACGATCCGTCGCGATCAATCTTCGCTGAAATCGGCGCTCTGGCTGTATTTCGTGCAGTTGGCGATCTGCATCGTGATGCTGGGTCTGACCTTGGCCGACGGCGGCGACTTGCCCTTGGCTTGGTTCTTCGGGGCCGATGTGGCGATGGCGCTCGTCACGCTTTGTTGGGCCTGCGTTCGGTGGAGCGACGTCAGGCCGCTCCTCGTCGCCAAGTGCAGTCCTGTCTGGTTCGTCGTCGCGCCGCTGTGTGCGATTTTCACGTTTGCCGCGGCGTTGGCCGTCGTGCGCGTGTTGTCGGCTTGGGCCGGTATACCGGAAGTTACTTACGTCGAAGCTTTCCAAGCCGAAGGCTACGGTTTCGGTTGGGCCGTGCTTTCGATCTGCGTGATGCCCGCGATATTCGAAGAGATCGCCTTTCGCGGCGTGATCTTGGAAGCCCTCGGCGGCTTCTTAAAACGAGGGGAAGCCGTGCTGGTCAGTGCGTTGTTGTTCGCGATTTTGCATCTTTCCATTCCAAGTATTCCGCATCTTTGTCTGATGGGAGTGATCCTGGCTCAGCTTCGGTATGTTTCCGGATCGATCGTGCCGGGGATCCTCATGCACTTCACGCACAATCTGCTGGTGATCTTGGCCGAAACAGACGGCAACGGGTTGTTTCCTTGATCATCGAACACGTTTTCGTCACGACGCTCGACGGTCCGACGACGATCGAGCGCATTCGCCGTTTTCTGGGCGTCGGCGGTTTCTATCTGACGACGTCGTCTCCGCCTGAACTGCGGGAATGGGCCGGCTTGCCCGGCGGCCCGTCGTCGTCGGCACCGTTGAAATTGCGGATGCGGCGCGGCGAGGACAAGGCGAAGCAGGCCTTAAACGTGGCGGCGCTACCTCAAGAAGCGGCCGTCGAATTCGATCGAGGGCGCGTGACCTTGGCCATCGACATTACGCCGAGCCCCGTCTGGGGCGGAGCCGGGGTATTTAACGCCGAAGGCAGTGAATCGAAGATGCAACTCCATCAAACGATGTTGCATGCGATTGCGGTCGGAATCGAGCTCGTCGCGGCGCACGATCGTTCGGAAGCGGAAGCCGCGGCACCTTGGCGCGAGGCTGAACGATGCATCTTCGAAGCGGCTGCGGCACGCACGAGGCGACGACGAATCACAGTCGGTTTCTTGCTGGTATTCATTGCCGCGATTATCGGTTTGATCATTTGGTCGGCAAACTCTAGCAACTGTCGACTAAGCCCGCCCATGATTACGGAGGAGAAGTCATGAACAACCGCCGCCGCTTCATTCTGGTTGGGATCGTCGCCTTATGGACGCTGTCGGGCGTTTCCACCGTCGCGGCCGCGTCAACGGATAAGCCCAACGTCGTCATCATCTTCTGCGACGACCTCGGCTATGCCGATATCGGGCCGTTTCGCGCGGAGGGATATGAAACGCCGAATCTCGATCGGCTCGCTGCGGAAGGCCGCAAGTTCACGAACTTCTACGTGCCGCAGGCCGTATGCAGCGCTTCGCGCACCGGGCTGCTCACCGGATGTTATCCCAACCGCGTCGGCATCTTGGCGCGCTGGGACCGAATGCCCAACACGGCATCGCCGCCGGAGAAATGACGCTCGGCGAAGTTGCCAAGCAAGCCGGCTATGCGACGGCCGCATTCGGCAAATGGCACCTGGGACATCATCCGCAGTTCTTGCCTCTTCAGAACGGCTTTGACGAGTATTTCGGTCTCCCTTATTCCAACGATATGTGGCCGAAACACCCGACGGCCAAATTTCCGGACTTGCCGTTGATTGAAGGTGAGAAGACCGTGGAAACAAATCCCGATCAAACGCAACTCACCACGTGGTACACGCAGCGCACCGTGAAGTTCATTGACACGAATCGCGAACGGCCGTTTCTGCTTTACGTTCCGCACAGCATGCCGCACGTGCCGCTCTTCGTATCAAGCAAATATGCCGGGAAGACGAAACGCGGGCTCTACGGCGACGTGATCTCCGAAATCGATTGGTCGGTCGGCGAGATTCTGGCGGCCCTCAAACGCAACGGGCTCGACGATCGCACGCTGGTCGTGTTCACGTCCGACAACGGACCTTGGCTCTCGTACGGTAACCATGGCGGTTCGGCGAAGCCGCTTGCTCACGGCAAAGGCACCGCATGGGAAGGAGGCATTCGCGTCCCGTGCGTCATGCGCTGGTCCGGAAAGATTCCAGCCGGGACGACCTGCGCGGAACCGGCGATGACCATTGATTTGCTCCCGACCATTGCCGGCCTCTTGGGCGTCACGCTCGATTCGTCACGACCGATCGACGGCCTCGACGTCGCCCAACTCATGTTCGGCCCGGCGGACGGGAAGTCGCCGCACGACGCACTCTATTTTTATTGGGGCGAAGCTTTGCATGCGGTGCGATCCGGTCGTTGGAAATTGCACTTTCCACATCCGTACATCCATCTTGTGACGCCGGGTTCCGACGGTCGTCCCGGTAAGCTCGACCAGCAAAAAACCGAACTCGCCCTGTTCGATGTGGTCGCCGATCCGGGCGAGACTCGCAATCTGGCCGGCGAACAACCGGACGTCATCGTCCGGCTGGAGAAACTTGCCGAACGGGCACGAGCCGACTTGGGCGACTCGCTGCAAAAACGCCCGGGAACCGGCGTCCGCGAGGCGGGAAAGCTCGCGAATTAAGCGGTTTCGGCGTCTTGGCACGCACAAAATCCATAGATCTCGGAAACTTTTCCTGTCGCTCCTGCGTCTGACGTTCGCGGCCTCTCGCGCGCCGTCGTGCATCGGCTTGCCAATTTCTCAGCCTCCTCAAGGGTTTCGGCCATGGCGTCGTACCGAAAGTTACTGCTGTCGGCGTTGTTGTTTGTCGCTGCGTGTCCGATTTCGCTGTTCGGCGCCGAGCGCGAAGAGCCTCTGCCGTGGGATCACGTCGACCGTCTTCCGGCAAGCGTCGCGGGTCTTCTCCAGGATCGCCGTTATGAAGAGGCGGCGAAGGAGTTGAAGAAGCTGGCCGCCGTTGTCGGCGCCCCGAGCGATCGGCTGCTTTATACCGAAGGTCGAGCTTGGACCTTCGCCGGTAAGTACGACGAAGCCGCGGCGGCCTTTGAGCGTGCGGAAAAGGAATTTCCCAAAAGCTCGTGGGCGCGGCGGGCGCGATTTGCTCGCGGTGTCGCGTTGGCGCAAAAGGAGATTTTGCCGCGGCCGAGTTGATCTATCGAGCCGAAGCGGAGTACCTGTTGTCGCACGAACGTAAGCAGGAGCTCGCGGACATCTATCTCGGGTTTGCTCGCAAGTATGCGACGCCGCGCAACGAGCAAAGCCCGCCCGATCAGCCGCCGCCGAACTACCCGAAAGCTTTGGAGTTCTTTCAGCAAGCGTTGGAATTAGGGCCGCGTCCTGAAGCCCGTCCGACGATCGAGCGCGAGATGGCCGAATGTTACCGCTTGAGCGGCAACTTCGACGAAGCGGCTCGGCGATTCGGCAAGTTCGTCACCGATCATCCGGACGACGTCCATGCGCCCGAGGCTCGCTACCGACAGGGCGAGTGCTTGCTGCGGCAGAATCAAATGGTCGAAGCGCGCCGTGTATTCCAAGACCTTTTGGCGCTTTGGCCCGCCGGTAAGTTGCCAAGCGACAAAGGGCAGGCGGATTTCATCGCCTTGGCCGCGCATGATCTGGGGCTGACGTATCGGCTTCCGTCGCCAGGAGACGACGATGATTTGTTGTTGGGGCTCGCCGCCCTAGACGCCTTCTTACATCGCTTTCCGGAACATCGTTTGGTCGACCGGGCGCGGCTCTTGCAGATTCAAAGCCGCATGGCGCGAGGTCGATTCGTCGAAGCGACCGAAGCGGCAGAGGCATTCCTCGCCGACGAGAAGCGAGCCGCCGGACCGATTGCCGCCGACGTTCGTAACTTGCTCGGCCTAACGCTGCGTCAGCAAGGCAAGTTCACGGCCGCCATCGCGGCGTGGCGCGATTTTCTGACCAAGCACCCGTCGCATCCGGCCTGGAGCGGCGTGCAGCAGCAGCTCATCGAAACGGACTTCTTGCTCGGCGCCGAGGCTTATCGCAAGAAAGACTATGCCGAAGCTCGTAAGCAATGGACGGAGTTTCTGCTGCGCTACCCGCTGGATCCGCGGTCGCCCCGAATTCTGCTGATGTTCGGGCAAGCCGAGTTTCAGCAAAAGCATTATGAGGCGGCCGTCGACGAATGGCGGCGTCTGATTTCGAAGTATCCCGGCACCGATCCGGCTTCTGAAGCGCAGTTTCTGATCGGCACGACGTTCGAAGAAAAGCTCGGCAAACCGACCGAGGCGATGCAGGAGTATCGCAAAGTCACATGGGGGTCACATGCGCAGGCCGCCGGTTCGCGCATTGCTCTGCTCACCGCAAAGCACTTGGTAATTGCAACCGAACGCGTGTTTCGCACCCACGAAGAGCCGCAGATTACGCTTCGTTCGCGCAACGTCGACAAAGTCACCGTCCGAGTTTACAAGCTCGACCTCGAGACGTACTTCCGCAAGATGCATTTGGCCGGCGGCGTCGAATCGCTCGACTTGGCTCTGATCGATCCGGATCGCTCGTTTGAGTTTGCGGTGCCCGACTATGCGGAGTTTAAGCCGTTGGAGAGCTTCATCCCGCTGGCCGGCTTGGCCGCGGAAGCCGCCGACGCCAAGCCCGGCGTCGTGGCGGTTTCGGTCAGCAGCAAAACGTTGGAAGCAACGACGCTCATTCTCCGTAGCGATTTGGAAGTCATCGTCAAAAGTTCGCGCGACGAGGTCTTCGTGTTGCGCAGAATATGCGAACCGGTAAGCCTTGGGCCGATGCCCGAGTGCTAGTGTCCGACGGTTCGGAAATCGTCAGCGAATCGAAAACCGGCAAAGACGGCGTCTGCCGCACTTCGCCCGAGCGATTAAAGCAGGCCGACGACGTTCGAGTGTTTGCCGAATCGGCGGGTCATACGGCGTCGAATCAAGTGTCGCTCAGCGGCGTGGGAGTCGCGCAGGGCCTCGAAGAACGCGGGTTCCTCTACTCGGATCGCAACGGCTATCGGCCGGGCCAAGTCGTCCATGTCCGCGGCATCTTGCGGGCCGTGGTCGACGACAGATATGTCGCCGTACCGAAACGAAAATATCGGCTCGACGTTTTCGACGGCCGGAGTCGCTTGATCTACACGACCGATGTGACGACGGGCGATTTCGGGTCGTTCCACACGTTCTTTTCATTGCCCGAACAAGCACTTCCCGTGGCATATCGCGTGCAGGCTTCCGACATCGACGGTCGTTCGTTTGCCGGCGGGTTTCAGGTGGAGAACTATCAGGTCGAGCCGGTCCGTTTGGCGATCGATTTGCCTCGGAAAGTGTTTTTCCGTGGCGAGGAGATTTCAGGCACGATCAAGGCCGAATACTACTACGGCACGCCGCTGGTGGGTCGCGAAGTGCATTACACGCTTGGCGACGGCGAGACGCACGTCGGCACGACGGACGACCAAGGGCGAGTCGCGTTTAAGTTCGCGACCCGCGAGTTTCGCGAGGCGCAGGGTTTGAAACTCGTAGCCCAACTGCCGGAGCGAAATCTCTACACGGCGCAAGATCTCGTACTGGCGGTTCGCGCCTTTTCGATCGGCATTTCACTGCCGCGCGACGTCGTGACCGTCGGCGAATCGTTTCCCGCGACGTTCAAAACGACCGCCGCCGACGGCTCGCCGACCGGTGAGAAGCTGCAGGTCGAAATCGTCGAGCGAACGATGATCGACGGTCAGGCGGGTGAACGGATCGTTTCGAAGCACGAGGTCACGACCGACGGTAAGACCGGCGAAGGCCGCTTGGTGCTGACGTTGGAGAAAGGGGCCGGCTACTTCGTGCGTGCGAAAGGCTCCGATCGATTCGCCAATCCGGTCGCGGCGACGACGGGCGTTTTCGTTTCCGGCGATGAAGATGCCGTGCGGTTGAGAATTCTGGCCGACGTACACAACTATCGCGTCGGTGACGAAGCCGTCGTGCGCGTAGACCTGGCGCGAAGCCCCGGCGACGGCCTTGGTGACGTTGCAGGGTGCGAAGATTTTGGAGTATCGGCTGGTCGAGCTCAAGACGGGCGACAACAGCTTGAAGCTGCCGCTGCAATCGCACTTGGCCCCGAATTTCTTCCTGGAAGTGAACGTGATGACCGACGTTCGCCGTGTTGCCCTGAAAGCGAAAGACGCGCCGGCGGAGAAAGTCGCAACTTCCGAGAAGCCCGGCTCGCGCATTCGTCTGCATTCCGCGACAAATCAATTCTTCGTCGAGCGTCCGTTGCGCATTGGCTTGGAGATCAAGCCGACGCGGCCCGGCGGCAAGCCGCAACCGGGCGATACGGTCGAGGTCGTCGTCACGGTGCGCGATGCCCAGGATCGGCCTGTGGTCGCCGAGTTGAGCTTGGGCGTCGTGGATCAACTCAGCATTGATCGCTTCGGCAAGCTCGCCCGAGGATTTTCCGAAACATTCGCCGGCCTCTCGCGCCGTCCGGCGATGCGGACCGCCGCCAGCATTGATTTCGCCTATCATCCGCAGACGCGATCCATCAATTCTCGTTTGCTTACCGAAGAGGAACGGCTGGAGATCGCCGCCAACGACGAAGAATTGCGAAGGGGCTTGGCCGAGCAATCGGAACGCGCCGCACAGGTGCAAGTACAGGCCGGCGTTCGCCTCAACCTGGGCGGAGCGATGCCGGCGATCGAAGGGCAAGCCGATCAACAACAATGGGCGGCGCAAGACTTGAAGAGCAATATCGATCAGAGCAACATCCAGAACTTCGCCTTCGCCTACGGAGGCGAAGACAAACCGCGTCCGTCTGCGGAGCCGCAATCTCGATCGACAGGCGACGGCCGCGCTCTTGCGCGTCAACCGAACCGGCCTGCCGCCCCTAAGAAGCAAGAAGGGGTAGCCGCCGATCCGTTCGGCGACGCACGTCTCGACTTCTCGAGGATTGTTAGTAGTGGCGATGGTCCGGTCGACGGCGCATTCGCGGCCGACGGCATTGCGGCCGAGAGTCTGAGCGGTCGTTCCATGGATCTGTATTTCGAGCAAGGCGGTCGAGAATTGACGGTCGTTCAAAACGGCGTTCAAGGGAACGTCCGTCTGGGCGATACGTTTGGCGTTGAATCACGCGACAATCTGCTGCGCAAGCTTCGCGAAGAGCAGGCCTTCGTCCTGGCGACTGTCGATCGACAGGAAACGGCTTATTGGAATCCGACAATCGTCACCGACGCCAAAGGCACGGCGAAGCTCGAGGTTTCACTCCCCGAGCGATCGACGACGTGGAAACTCGCCGCACACGGCATCACGGCGGAAACGTTGGTCGGTGAAACGGATGCCGAGCTGACGGTGAAGAAGGAACTCTTCGGCGAGTTGTCGTTGCCGGCCGTGGTGATTGACGGCGACAGCTTGCGAATCCCGGCCACGATCCACGACCTCGCCGATCGCAAGGCCGGTGATCCGGCGACGAAGATCGAAGCGTCGCTAGTCGTCAAAATCGGCGACAAACGCACCGAAGAACGCCGGACGATCTCCGCGGAAAAATCCGGTCTGCATGAGCTGACGTTTGCGGCGACTCCCAAGCTCTCCGATCGACCCGCGGCCGATTCTGCGGCGACGGAGGAAGTCATGGAGGTCAAGCTCACGGTGACGTCCGGCGATCGTCGCGACGTCAGTCGCCGCAGCATTCCGCTCCGTCCGTTCGGTTACACAATTGCCTCGTCGACCAGCGGCGCGGCTGCGGCCGACGCTACCGTGTGGCTCGAAGAACCGACCGGCATGACGCTCGAACGTCCGCGAATGGAAATCGTCGTCGGAGCGAACGTCGCGGCCGGGCTGCTGGAAATCGTCTTCGGCGCCGATCGACACTGCGGCCTCAATGCCCAGTTTGCGGCTCCTTTGGAAACGGCGACCAGCGATCTGCTGGCGGTGCTCGCTCTGCAAGACTATTTGCAATCCACGAAGACCGACGCTTCCACGGCCGGGCCGCAATTGGCGGCGCGCATTCGGGCGACGATCGGTCAACTCGTAGCGGCGCAGCTCGACGACGGCGGTTGGTCGTGGACGGGCGCAAACACGGCGGCTGACCGCTTTGCGAGCGCGGCGCAGCTTGTGGGCTCTGAGCGCGGCACGTAACGCGGGCCATCGCGTTCCCGACGCGACCTTTGAAAAGGCTCAAGGGTATTTGATGTTGCAGCAAACCACGGTGGCCGATGACGATTTGGAAACGCAAGCCGTCATTCTGCACGCCTTGTCGGAGGCCGGTCGCGGTGATTTCGCGGTGGCCAATCGGTTGTATCGCAATCGGTCGACGATTTCCGTCGGCGGCGCTGCGGCGCCTGCGCTCGCCTTGCAACGATTGAACCACGGCACGATGGCCGACGATCTGTTGGCCGAAGCCTTGCGACGAGCGGCGGTTGCGCGTACGCCCGACGACCGGATTCGCCGCCGCACCAGTCGGCTTTCGGAAACCGAAATCCAAGCCTTGCTCGGCTTGGCGTTGGCCCGCAGCACGACGGAATCGCCGAAGTGGAAGGAAATCGTCGACGGCCTACAAGCGAAACGAGCCGGTCGACGTTGGTCGCCTGATCTGGCTACCGGTCCGGCGGCGATGACGCTGGCCCTTTGGCACGCCAAGCATCAAGTCGGCGGGGAGCGTTACCAACTCACGGTCGTCGTCAACGATCGCGAGACGGCGAAAGTGGACGTCGATCCGACGGCGCCCCCTAAGACGATCGTCGTGCCGGCTGCAAATCTCAAGGCCGGCAAGCAGCGCGTGCAGTTCGTTATGACCGGCCGCGGTCACTTGAACTACCAATGCACGCTGTCGGGCTTCGTCGCCGCGGACAAACTGAAAAGCACGGCCAAGACTTGGGAAGTACGGCGTGTGATGGAACCGGCGTTGCAAGAATTTCGCGGCCGTACGTTGCCGCGCGGATTCGGCGTCGTGCAAGGTAGTTACACGGATTTTCACAACCCGCTGACGCAATTGCCGATCGGCAAGCGCGGCAGCGTCGAATTGCGGCTGTGGCGTACCTACCCGCACGGAATGATTCCGGACGATCAACTGGAGTATCTGGTCGTACGCGAGCCGTTGCCGGCGGGCGTATCGGTCGTCGAGCAGTCGATTCGCGGCGGCTTTGAACGCTTCGAAATTCTCCCCGGCGAAATCGTGTTCTATGTCGGCAATCGCCGCAGCCACGAGACGATCGCGTTCGACTTCGTCGGCGGAACGTCGGGCGAGTATCGCACCGCGCCGACCTTGGCATTCAATGCCCGCGCTCCGGAAGAGTTCGTGATCGTGAAGCCGACGACGCTGGCCGTTTTGGCGAAAGGCACGGCTTCCGTCGACGCCTACCGCTTGAGCCCCGACGAACTGTATGAACTCGGCAAGCGCCAATACGAGCTACGCGATTGGCCGGCCGTGCGATTGCACCTGACGCAGCTCTTGAAGGATTGGACGATCCATACCGCACCTTATCAAGATACGCTGCGAATGTTGCTCGACGCTCACTTGCAGCTCGGCCCGCCGGCCGACGTGGTCAAGTACTTCGAGCTCGTGAAGGAAAAGTCGCCCGACTTGGAAATTCCGTTCGAGAAGATTTTGAAGGTCGGTGCGGCGTACCACGAACTCGGCGAATACGAGCGGAGCTATCTCGTGTTCCGAGCCACGGTCGAGAGCAGCTTCATGGCCGACGGCGCCGTGGCCGGGTTCCTCGAAGCTCAAGGAGAATTCCTCCGTAGCGTCGACGTCATGCGTCGGCTTATCGGCGTGTATCCGCCGGAGCCCTATGTGGCGGCGGCCGAGATATGCGCTGGCTCAACAAGTCTACGGGTACGCGGCCAGCGTCGAGGGAGACGCGAAGCTGCGACAACGCAAGCTCACGCGGCTCTCGTTCATCGCGGCGGCGCGGACGATGCTCGACGATTTCCTCACGGCTCATCCAGACGATCCGGCCGCCGATCAGGCCGCGTTTGCGGAAGCCAACGCTCTGTTGGAACTCAAGCAATTCGATCAAGCCGTGGCTGCGTGCCGGAAGTATGCCGAGCGTTATGCCGAGAGTGATTTCCTCGACAGCTATTGGTACATCATCGGCTACGCGCACTTTGCCGCCGGCAGACCGGACGAAGCTTTGGAAATGTGCCGCAAAGTGGCGGAAACGAAACGGGTCGAAAAGGCGACGGGGCGACAATTGGAAAGCCGGAATCGGCAACGGGCTCTCTATATCCTGGGACAGGTTTACCACAGTCTCGGCAAGGCGGCGGAAGCGATTCGCGAGTACACCCGCGTGGCCGAACAAATTCCGGATGCGAAGAAGGCCGTCGAATATTTCACGCGCCGAGCCATCGATCTGCCGGAAGTCACGACGATTCGCCCCGGCGAACCGGTCGAGGTGGAGTTGAAGTTCCGTAACGTGCCGAACTGCGAACTGCGCGCCTATCGGATCGACTTGATGAAGTTCAGTTTGCTGCGACAAAACCTGGCGGCGATCACGCAGATCAATCTTTCCGGAATTCGTCCGCTACATGAAGAAACAGTCGAACTCGGCGACGGCAAGGATTATCGCGATCGCGACCGCAAGCTGACGTTGCCGCTCAAAGACGAGGGAGCCTATCTCGTCGTTTGTCGCGGCGACAATCTGCATGCCAGCGGCTTCGTGCTGATCAGCCCGCTGAAGCTCGAGGTTCAAGAAGATCCGGTAAGCGGTCAGGTACGCACGACGATCAAGAACGTACAGAACGACAAGTATGCCGCGGGCGTGCATGTGAAGGTGATCGGCACGCGCGACGGCGACTTCAAGTCGGGAGAGAGCGATTTGCGCGGCGTGTTCTCCGCCGAACCGGTCGCCGGTCGTTCGACGGTGATTGCGCAAGCAGACGGACAGCGATATGCGTTTTACCGCGGCGACCGCGACCTCCTGCCGCAACCGACGAGCGGTCCGCAAGGTCAGCCGGTGCAATCGTCGACGCCCTCCACGCCGGCGGCCCAGAATGAGTATCTGCTGCAAGAACTGAACAACGACAACGGCGTCATTCAGCGGCAGCAGATCGACAATCTGCGCAACAACTACTTCAACAACCGCAACAAGGGCGTGAAGGCAAAGGCCGCGTACTAGTTCGCGAAACGATCAGTCGATAAGCGCCACGGGGTCGCCGAGGTGCAACGTTCGCCCCACGGCGGCCGGTGCGACGTGTTGACCGCCAAGCGATAGAAGTGATCGAACGCCGTGGCGGCGGCCCAAGGGGGCAATTCCTCGCGGCGCCGGGCCGAGAAGCCGGCGGCGAACTTCGCAATCGATTCGCCGGTGCGCGAGTCTCGCGTCGGCACGGCGCACCGCGCACGGATTCACGCCTTCAAGCATCGCCGCACCGACGCGAAACGGCCGCGTTTCGCGATTCGGGCGCGGCATCTTCGCAAAACAACCGATCCTCCCAAAACGCCGGACATTCGTCCGATGCGGAGGACGAGGCGATCTCTAAATTGGTTCGAAACCGGCGACGAGCTTCTTCGAGATCAATCGTCGGAAACCATCGGCAGACGGCTTCCAGCGTCGCCGTGCCGATGAGCGTCGGCCCGGGAGAATCGAGATCGTCGGGAAATCCGGTCTCCAGGTTTTCTTTGACGTGGACCGGCATTTGGAAATAGTCGGAGAGCCAAGCTTCTAGGTCGGCATCGCCCTCCGCAAGTTGAAACGTCGTCGCCGGTCCATCGTCGACGGCGAGCGTGACGTTCGCCAAATCGGGCGTGAACTGCGCTCGCAGACGATGGATCGCCGCGAACCGCTTTCCGTTGACGAACTTGCCGTCGGGGGAGCAAACGGCGAATCGCCGATCGTTCCGCAATGCGCCCGAGCCGATCAATTCGACCGCGGGGAACGTCACGCCGTCGAGCGATTTGATCGGGTAGATCGTGATGCGGCTTAGTTGCGGCATGAGATTTCTAAGCGGCGACGCTTATTGCAGTCGCTTCAAGAACGGACTGCGCTCAAGCTGAAAGACGCTTGTGGAAATGATCTGATCGCGTTTGGCGTAGCCGACGACTTGGCTGTCGAGCCCGTCTTCTCGATCGTCTTGAACGACGAAGTAACAGCCGTCGGGAATTGTGATCGTTTCGGGAGCTCGCGGCACTTGGAGCGCTTTAGGGAGATCGGTCTCGATTGGCAAAGGGCTCGAGACTTCGTCGTTGACTTGGTAGCGGTAGTTGACGACGGTGAGCTTGTCGCCCGGCACGGCAAGGATGCGAGCCAGCATCAAGGCTCCGGCGTCGGTGATTTGGTTTTCTTTCGCCAGACCGAAGAGAATTACTTGGCCTCGCTGCAATTGGGCCGAGTCGACCCGCGTGTGAAACAGCAGGCGATCTTTATTCCACACCAGCGGGGCCATCCCCTCGCCCTCGATTCTCACCAAGCGGAACGAGGTAACGAGCGCCGCGCCGAAGCCGACGGCCGCCAACATCCAGAGCGCCGCCTTGCCGCGATAGCTCGCGACGGCCGGCGTGCCGTCGGCGGGGGGCCAAGCGTTGATGGTCGAGACGAGTTCGACGACCCACATCACGGTTCCGGTGAGGACCAACCCGAGCGTGGCGAGAAAGAGTTCTGCGCGACGGAAACAACACCAACGCGGTCGCGGCGAAGAATCCTGCCAGACCGAGCAGATAAGTGAGGGTCGCGGCGAGTTTGCGGCCGATAAACGCAAAGCCTGCGCCGGGGCAAATCCACGCGCAGCAGCGCGCCGTTTTGCGAAAGGCGAAGACGTCAGGCTGAGTCGTCGGGGCGGGCGTCGACGTGGTCACGGCAATTTCCTTATTGAAGAGAAGTCGTAACCTGCGAACGAAGCCGTGTGTTCGATTCGCTCGGCCGCGCGGACGTTACCAATTGCTCAACCGCCGGCGGCGTTCTTCTTCGGCGCCGAGCGGAGCCGTGCTTTGGGGGCCTCTTCTTCTTCGGGAGCGTTCTCAAGGTCGATCAACCGCTTTTGCGCGGACTTGAGCCCTTCGAACACGGCGCCCGTCAGAGCCAACGCGCCGGCAAGTATGGCGACGTAGTTGCCCAGCGAGATGCCTTGCGCGTAGCCGGAGTCGTTATGGTCCGGCACGCTGAAGAAGAAGGCGACCGACAGCGCGAAGTACAGAAAAGAGCAGAGCACCCAAATCCACGGCACGGCCCACGCCCATTCCTTCAGCGGCGGCGACATATCCGTGGCGAAGACCAAGCCGAGGCCGAGCAAAAGAAAGATGATGCCGAACCAGGCGGTCCAGACGGACCAACCGTAGAGCGACGAAGTTCCGCTTCGCAGCGTTACGTTTTCCTTGTTGCGAATCAATTTGTCGAAATCAGTTCCCAAGTTCTGAGCGTAGAACTCTTTGTTTAACGCTTGGTTCGCCAGCCAGGCTCCTTCGTACGCCAGCACGCGCGAGTTGTACTCCTGCAACTCTTCCGGCGACATGTCTTTCACGATCGCGTCGCGGGCCGCGGGATCGGCCAGATTAATGCTGCGTTGCTCATAGACGCGGTACTTCGTGACGGCCCACCAAGGCAAGAGCAGCGCCACGACGGCCAGCGCCGTGCCAGCGTAGAGCAATCCGCGGCTGTTGCCGCGAGCCGCGGACAAGGCGGCGGGACCGGAACTCGGCGTACCTTCGGCGGTCGACACGGCTGCTCACCAGAAGAGGTTGCTGGAAGGGAGCTTCGAGTTTAACCCGGCGAGACGGCGATTCAAGCGGCGGCGAGAGGTTGCGGCCGTGCGAAAGGCGTTGCGAACGCGGCTCTCGCTCCAAGATGTCTCGTGTCCGGAGCCTCGCGTCCGTAGAATTCCTCGCCATGTCGGGTCACAAAACCACTTCTCTTGCCGCCGCCGAATCCGCCTCGCCGGCCGCCGTCGCCGAGGCGTCAGTCACCGCCTCGCCGGCCGCAGGGGATCGACCGGACGCGGCGCGCAATCTGGCGTCGCTCATCCTGTACGACGTCGTCGTTCGCATCGGTTGGATTTTCAAAACCGAAAGCGTGATCATGCCGGCGTTTCTCGACTTAGTCGCCGGGCCGGGTTGGATTCGCGGCTGCTTGCTCGTGGTGAACCGTTTCGGACAGAGCGTGCCGCCGGCGCTGTTTGCTCGCCGGTTGCGACGCATGCCGCTGAAGAAGTATGCCTTGGCGACCTGGACCTTCTGCATGGGGCTGCCGTTTCTCGTGCTCGCCGGCGTGTGGGCCGGAGTCGAGCAGGCCAGTTCGCACGCGTGGATGGCTCCCTTGTTTCTGTTGCTCTACGGCGTCTTCTCCTGCTGCCACGGGCTGAACCAGATTTCCTACAGCACGCTGCAAGGCAAGCTGCTTCCCGTGCGACTTCGCGGACGCATGCTCGCGTTCGCGGCATTCAGCGGCTCCGGCATGGCGATCGTGTTTGCGTGGTGGTTGATGGGCGATTGGTTGCGCCTTCCCGACGGCGGCTTCACCTATATCTTCGGCTTCACGGGCCTATGCTTCGCATTGGCAGCCGTCGCGACGTTGCTGCTTCGCGAGCGGCCCGACGATCACGCACTTCGCAACGTCGACGTCGATCATCCGCTGCGCGGCGCTTGGAACGTCGTTCGGCACGACGCAAACTTTCGTCGCCTTGCCGTGGTCGTCATGTTCTCCGTCACCGGCACCGTGCTGTTTCCGCATTATCAGGCGCTGGCCCGCGAGCGGCTGGGGCTCGTCGGCGGCAATCTGATGATTTGGGTGATCGTGCAAAACGCGGCGGTCGGCGTCTTCGGGTTGCTGCTTGGTTGGGTGGTCGAGAAACGAGGCGAACGTCTCGGGCTGCGGCTGGCCGTGTTTTGTAATTCGCTCGCGCCGCTTACGGCTCTGGCCGTCGATGCGCTCGGCGCGACGAAGGACGTCGCTGGTTCTGGCTCGTCTTCATTCCGCTCGGCATGACGCCGATTTCGCTGAAGACCATGGTCGGCTACACGCTCGAGATTGCGCCGAACACGATCATCCGCGCTACCTGAGCACGCTGAGTCTTTGCTTGGCCGTGCCGTTTTGTTTTTCGCCGCTCGTCGGCTGGGCGGTCGATATCTTCGGGTATGAACACGTGTTCGTCGGCGGGGCCGCATTGATCGCGTTGGCGTCGGCTCTGACGTTCACGTTGGTCGAGCCCCGGCATCATCACGCCGCCTAGCGCAAGCTGCGCAAAATGCTGAGCGTAGCGCCTCGCGGGCGGCGCTTTACATTACCGCCCCGTTTCTCCATACTGTCCGCTTCGCACCGGAGCGCAGGCCGCCGACGGCTTGGCGGCGCGCATCGCCCGCGGTGCTTGAGGAGCGCGCACGGATGTCCGTTTTGTCGATGAGCGAACTGACCACGTTTCGTTGGTCGTTCGAAGAAGATATCGCTCAGTTTCGTCGCGCCGGCTACGGCTCCGTCGGCGTATGGCGTCAGAAGCTGGCCGAGTTCGGCGAAGACAAAGGAATCGAACTCCTCGAAGAGTCCGGGCTGAAAGTTTCGAACTTGCTCTGGTGCGGCGGGTTCACCGGCAGCGACGGTCGCTCGTTTCGCGAAGGGCTCGACGACGCCAAGGAAGCGGTCGAGCGCACGTGCAGATGAAGGCCGGTTGCCTCGTCGTGTACACCGGAGCTCGCGGCGGCCACACGCATAATCATGCCCGCCGGCTGTTGAAGGAGGTTCTCAAAGAGCTTCTGCCGCAAGCGGCGCAGCACGGCGTGACGCTGGCCGTCGAGCCGATGCATGCCGAAGCTTCGTCGGAGTGCACCTTTCTCAACGACCTTGGCGATGCGCTCGGGCTGATCGAAACGCTCGACAATCCGCACTTGAAGCTGGCGTTTCATACTTACCACATGGGCTTCTGCCCGCAGTGGAAGGAGAAGCTGCAAAAGGTGGCGCGGCACATCGCGATCGTCCACCTGGGCGACGGGCGACCGCCGCGCGACGGCGAGCAGCTTCGCACGCGGCTGGGCGAGGGCAACGTCCCGCTCGCGGAAATGGTCGTCGCTCTGCGTGAGGCCGGGTTTAAGGGGTACTACGACGTCGAACTGGTCGGCACCGACGTCGAACCCGGCGGCTACCCCGAATTGCTCGAACACTCGCGCGAAGTGTTTGCGAAGCTCACGGCGCTGTGAAATTTGCGGCCCTGTAGGGAACGCCCTCTGCGGCGTTCCGCGCGTCGCGTTGGGCATGGAACGCCGCGGAGGGCGTTCCCTACAGAAGCGATAGGGAGATCACTTCGTCGCGGCGGCAGGCGGCTGCGGCGCACTCATTTCCGCCTTGGCCAAAGGCGACGGCTTCCGCACGTGCAGCACCACCGGCGCGGACGCTTCAAACTGCACCTTGCCGCCGCCGGCGCACGGCGTCTTCGTCTCGGCGAAGCAGGCTCGCGTCGTCTCCGGCACCCAGGCGTCGCAGCGTAGGAAAATTTCGCGCTCCGTCTGCTTCTCGGGAATCAAGATCCCGTTGAGTCCGATATTGTCGACGATCACGCCGTGCGGCAAGTTGGCGACGTCGAACGCCACGCGCTCGTCGAAGCCATTGCGCACGAGCTTCAGTTTCACCCGCACCGTCGACCCGGGAGAAATCGTCAGTTCGGCCGGCTCTAAGGACACGAGCAACTTCGGCTTCTCTTCAAGCGCTACGCTCTTGATGCCGTCCAGCGGCTTGACGACGTCCTGACCCGCCACCACCGCTCGGGCCGATACCTTCACCTTCCCCCAAGCTTCCGCAGTCGCGGGCTTCGCGTCGGCCGCGGCGAAGAGCGTCATGCGGGCGTTGTCGTGCCCGGCTTCAATCGTCACCGGCTTCGACACGGAGTAGCCCGCCGGCAAGCCTTCGACGTCGATCGCCACGGCGCCGTCGAAGCCGTCGACCCGCTCGACGCTCACGCCGATCGCGGTGCCGCTGGCCGTCGCCACGGTCGGCGCGTCTCGTCGAAAGCCTCGCCGTAAAGTCGGGACGCGGTTCGCGAATCGCCAGCCGATAATTGAAGTGATCGCCGCCGAAGCCGCGAACGTCGCTCACTCGCACGACATACATACCGTCGGCAGGTGCGGTAAACGTCAGTCGCGAGTCGCGCACAAACTTCGCGCAAGGCTTCATCGTCGTTCACGTAGTTCAGCGTGAACGTCGGCAGCCCGTTGTACAGCAGCTTCGTGCCGACCGGATGCGGTTCGACGATGTACGCCGCTTCGTCGATCGCGTGACCTGCGGAGCTCGTGTCAAAGTACGTGCGACGACGCCCCATCGATTGGTAGAACTCAAAACCCGAGTCGGGCCCGCGCGGCTTGCGGAACATTTTCGAGCACCTCGCCGGACATGTAGAGGTACTCGTTCAATTCCATCTCTTCCCAGTTGAAGAGCCGGCATTCGAGCGAGGCCGAGTCGATGCTGCGGAACGTCACGTAGCTGTCGCGCACGGCTTGCAGCAAGAGTTGAGGCACCGGCTTGCCGTCGGTCGTGAGGATTTCGATCTTCGTGTCGATCGGCGAACCGCGCCGTTGGGCTTCCGTTTCAATGATCCAGGTTTGCCCCTGTTTGGCGTCGAATCGTACGAAATCGACGTCGGCTCCGGCATTCTCGCCTTTGGCGAAGATGCGACCGTTCACGTAGGTCGGCACGGCGACGTGTTGAGCCTTGTCGGCGGCGTCGTTCGGTTCGACTTCGGCCACATCGCCGTCGGCCGTGGCGCACAGCGCGGCGCGGCGACGACGCGGAGTTTGTTCATGTCGTACGGCACCGCGACGTCTCCCGGTGCGTCCGAGCGGATCATTGCTGCGATGCCGTCCGCCGGCAGGTTGTGGCCGGTCAGTTCCACTCGCGTCGGTTTACCGGTCGGAATATTCAGCGGGTACACGCCGGTCACCAGCGGGAACGTGCCGACGCTCAAACGGTAGAAGTGCTGCGGGCCGCCCGCCATCGATTGATCGTTCACCCGCACCGTGTAGAGGCCGTCGGCCGGCACGGAGTACGCGACCAGCGGATCCTGCTGCACGTCGAAATCATTATTCGCGGCGACCACTTGGCCGGTCGGGTCGAGCACGGTCAAGAATCCGTTGAGCATTGAGCCGAACGCCTTGGCCTCGACGCGGCAGACGATCGTTTGGCCGCGCTTCGCGGCAAAGCGGAAGTGATCGACGTCGCCCGGCCGCGCGCAAACGCCCCAGTAACCGGCTTCGAGTTTCATCGGCGCAGTCTTCGGCGCGGCATCGTTCGGTTCGGCTTCGGCAAGTTGTGCGAGGTCGTCGATTTCAATCGTCGCGGCTTTGCTCTTGGCCGCGGCCGTGGCGGCCACGAGCTGATACGATCCGCGCATCAGTTTCTCGCTCGGTACGACTTCGAAGCGAGCGGTCGTCGCCGAGCGGCCTTCCATAATCGGCTTGGCCTTCGCTTCCACCGGCTTGCCGGCCGCGTCGCGAAGCGTGAGCTTCGTCACCGCCGCGAGGTTCTTGCCCGTGAGCGTGACGATCGTCGGCTCGCCGCGGCGAATTCCGCGCGGGGCGACCATGGCGATTTCCGGCGGCGCCGGCGGCTTGGCCATGCTCGTCTTTGCGTCGTACACGACGAACGAGCCGTCCATGCGCCCCACGGCCAACGTCGAACCGTCGGCCGTCGGCGCTAGGCCCGGCACCCAATCCGGCTGCTTCTCCAACGCGGCGCGTTCCATGATCGTCGCGGCGTTCCAGATGCGAACCATGCGATCTTCGCCCGCGGAGACGAGCGTCTTGCCGTCGGCCGAGTAGGCGAGCTTGATAATCGCACCTTCGTGAGCGAAACGCGTCACGGTGAGCGGGTTGGTGTTTTCCTTGGCCGTCGCACTGATCGCCCAAGCGCGAATCCGGTTGTCCGCGCCGCCGGCGACCACGGTTTTGCCGTCGGGCGCGAACGCCACGGCATATTGTTCCTTCGTGGCTTGCGAGAACGTGTCGAGCCGGTCTCCGGTCGCCGTGTTCCAAAGCTTCACGGTGCGGTCGGCCCCGGCGCTGGCCAGAATCTTGCCGTCGGGCGAGAAAGCCAAATCGAACACGGCGCCGTTGTGGCCGGCGAGCGTCTTCCGTTCTTTGCCGGTCGCCGCGTCCCACAGCACGATCATCTGATCGTAACTCGCCGTGGCGAGCGTCTTGCCGTCGGGCGAAAGGGCCACGGCATAGAGACTGTCGCGATGGCCGGTGAATGTTCGTACCAGTTTGCCGTCGGCCGTGTTCCAGAGTTGTGCTTCTCCGAACACGCCCGGTTCTCCGGCCGCGGTGACGAGTAACTTGCCGTCGCGCGAGAATTCCACATCGGCGACCGGTCCGCGCAATCCGCTGATCGTGCGCTGCACGGCCTGATCGTCGAGACCGACGATCCGTACTTCGCGATAGGCTCCGAGCGCGGCGATCGGCTGCGTCGGGCTCACGGCCACGGCCGACAACGCATCGCGGGCCGGCGCAGCGAGCTTAATCTGCGGCGTCACGAGCACGGTCGGATCGGGAGCCGCGCCGCTCGGGCCGCGTGCCCCCGCTTCGATCCAGTGACGCAGCAAAGCGACTTCTTCCGGCTTGGGCGCTTCGTTTCCTTCCGGCGGCATCACCGGCTGCTCGCGGCCTTCCACGAGCAGCAGCAAGCGGCTGAGCGACGGCTGCCCGGGAACGACGACCACGCCCCCTGCCCCGCCTTTGAGAAGGTCGTCGTATTTCTCCAGGCTGAGTTTCCCTTCGCGGTCGGCCCCGTTGTGGCAGCCGTTGCAATAGGTCGCCAAGAGCGGTTGGATTTGGCCGGCGTAGTCCGGTTCGGAATCTGCGGCCGACGACGGCGACGCCGTCCCGACGACCGCGAGCATCAGGCAAAATACGAAGACCGAAAATCGACGTAAGTTCATAGCCGAGGAAGCGTGCGCCGGATGACTTACGTCGATCGTTATGGGCGCAGTGCGCCCCATAACTCGACGCAATGGGCGCACCCCTTGTAGGTTTGGCACATGTGCGCCCATTAACCGGAGTTATGGGCGCACTCTCGCCGTTGCGCGTCGACGTAAGTTGGTATTCGCGGGACAAAGTTTTTAAGGACTTACGCACGGTCGGATTCCGCTCGGAGAAGTTAAAAAACGACGTCGGCCGGTTCGCGGCGCACCATTCTGTACGTTAGCGAATTGTCGAACTCAAACAAGCAAACTTTCGGCCGGCCCGCACGTGGTCTGAGCTTCAGGATGACTTGGATTGCCGATCAGTGATTGAACAAAAATTCTTTGCTGCTGAGTACGCCCCAGGAGACGTCTTCCCAGGCTTGCCGCTTCTCTTCAGGTTTCATCGCAGCGAGTTCATTGAGAATACGCTCCGCCTCGACCTTCGTCGGTTTCCGCGAAAGAGCCCGCAGAAACAGTTCGTCGAGGATTTCCGCGTCGGGCCTGCCGGCGGCCAGAGCTTTACCGAGGGCGTTGTCTTTCGCGGCCAGCTTCGCGTTGACGGTGTCGCCGTTGGCGATGTGCAGCACCTGCACCATCGTCGGCTGATCGTTACGTTCGCAGGCGCACGTGACCAAGCGATCTGGCCGGCCGAACGTGCTCAGGAAGTAGGACGCAGCGCTCGACGACGGGAGTTGCGGCGCTCGATACCCTTCGGGAAAGCCGGGGAACTTCGTCGGCTGTTCGGTGACGTTCGACACGGCGTCGAGCAACGCCTCGGCCATCAGACGCTTGGGGTAGTAGCGAGAATAGAATCGGTCGTCGATTTCGTTCTCCGCCAGCGGCAAGCTGCTGCGCTGATAGGCGGCCGATTGGAGGATCACGCGCATCAGCGAGCGGAGTTGGAATTTGTTGTCGACCAAGTGCTTGGCCGCGGCGTCCAAAAGCTCCGGATTGCTCGCCGGGTTGGTGAGCCGTAGATCGTCGACCGGTTCCACGAGCCCGCGACCGAAGAAATTTTGCCAGACGCGGTTGGTGATCGAGCGGGCGAAGTACGGGTTGTTCGGCGCGGTGAGCCACTTGGCGAGGTGAACTCGGCGATCGCTCGGATCGTCGAGCGCCAGCGGCGTACCGTCGAGCGGCGTCGGCGGGCGGGGCTTACCGGTCAGAGGTTGGATCAAGTCGCCGGCGGCGTCGGCAAATACGACCGATGCCTTTCGCGAAGTCTCTTGCTTCACGCGAACCCGCGCGAAGAGATTGGCCATCGCGTAATACTGATCGTTCGACCATTTCTCCAACGGATGATTGTGGCAACGGGCGCAATTGATGTTGAGCCCGAGGAACGCGACGGTCGTGGTCTCGGCCAAGTCGAGCGGATCTTGGTGCAGCAAGTAATAGTTCGACGCACCGTTTTCCAAGTTGCTCCCGGTGGCGGTGATCAACTCGCGGACCATCTGGTCCCACGGCGTATCGGCTTCCACGTGATTGCGGACCCACGAGTAATACGACCAGAGTAGCGCCTGATCGGTATTGTCGCGATTGCCGAAGCCGAGCTTTTCTCCGTTCACCAGCAGCAGATCCGACCACTTATACGCCCAATAGTCGACGAACTCGGGGCGAGCGAGGACGGCGTCGATCAGCTTGTTGCTGCTTGTCGGCGGATTTGTCGGCGAGAAACGCGTTCGTTTCCGCCATGGTCGGCAAGATGCCGAGCGTGTCGAGATAGACGCGGCGAATGAACTCGCCGTCGGAACATTCGGGGGACGGTTTGATCCCCAGGCTTTGCAGCTTGCCGAGGGCGAGCTCGTCAATGAAGTTGCGGCGAGGCGACTTGGTGAAGACGTCGGCCGAGATCGGCGTTTCGAGCGGAACGGAGATCGACGACGTGGTCACTTTGCTGAGGTACCAGGCGGTGACGGCCCCTTCGCCGTAACCGACGGTTTTGGCCAGGCCCGTCTGATCGACTTGCACGGCCGATTCATTGGCCGAGGTGAAGAGCGTCCAGCGCGTGACGTCTTCCGTACGGCCGTCGCTGAAGTGAGCCAAAACAATGAGCTGCTGCTCGGCCGCTTTCTTGAGCGTGACGTTGTGCGGCAAGATTTCGATGCGCTCGATACGCGCATCGTCGGGCTTCGGCGCCGGCGTGCCCGCGGCGATCCATTCGCTGATGACTTTGTATTCCAGCGAATCGACGCGGAAACGCAGCCCGCCTTTGTGCGGCACGGCACCGGTGGGCTTGGTGAGAATCAGACTCCGGCCGGGATCGGTCGGCGTGATCCGTCGGCCGCGAGCTTGGCGCGTGAGGGCGGTGAAATCTCCTTCGGGATCGTAGCCGCGGAGCGAGAGCTTGAAGCCTCCTTTGCCGGCTTGCGCACCGTGGCAAGGACCGGTGGTGCAGCCGGTTTTCAGCATCACGCTTTCGACGTGATTGCGGAAGCTCCATTGAAAGGGCTTTTGCATGTCGACGACGCGGACGGTGATCGGCTCGATGGGCACGGCCAGCGATTTGCCGATGGTCCCCAGGAGTACGGTCCCCTCGATCGTCGCGGTACCGTCGCCGACCGGGACGGCCGTCTCGCCGTCGATGCGGACGATCTTCTCGTCGCTGGATTTCAGCGTGACGTTGGAGAACGGGACCAACTTATCGGGAGCCTGCGGCGTGACGGTGACTCCGGTCTGCACTTTGCCGTCGACCAAGATGCCGAACGCCTGCGATGCCGGACCGACGAACTGTTCGCCGCGCCGCTCTTCGACGACGAGCCGCTGCCGGCAGGCCGGGCCGTGCAGCGTGAAATTGCCGGGGAGAATGACGAACGTGGTGCTCTCGGCGGCCGACGTGACAGCCGGAATTGCCGAAATCACGGCGGCGAGTGCGCAAACGAAGACACGAACGCACGACATAACGAAGCACTCCCAATCGAATCGGCGCAAACAAATCGATTTAGCCGCGGAGCTTGTCTCCCGCGCTCTTCCGGAAGACGCGGAGACAAGCTCCGCGGCTAAATTTGCTTAGCGGAAGAAGCAGTCTTTTTAAAACAGCTCTTTGATCTCGTGCTTGCCGAAATCGACGAGCGGGAACGGACGTCCTTGCGGACCGGGCAGGTGGGTTTCCAGATCGAAGCCGAGCGAGTGGTAGATCGTGGCGACGATTTCGCGCCGGATCGACGGGGCGTTCGGCGGGGACGCCGCCGATCTGATCGCTACGGCCGACGACGCGGCCTCCTTGCACGCCGCCGCCGGCGAACTTCACCGTCCAGCATTGCGGCCAGTGGTCGCGACCGCCGGCCGGATTGATCCGCGGCGTGCGACCGAACTCGGCGAGGTTGCAAACGAGCGTATCGTCGAGCATGCCGCGCTCGATCAGGTCTTCGAGCAGTGCGCTGTAGCCTTGGTCGTAGGCCGGGGCGACGATGTCGCGCATTCCTTCGATCGACGTGAACGGCTTCGAGCCGTGGATGTCCCAGGTGATCTCGTCGAACACCGTGATGAACGTGTTGACCGTGACGAAGCGGACGCCCGCTTCGACGAGCCGGCGCGCCAGCAGGCAGCTCTGTCCGAAACGGTTCATGCCGTAGCGCTCGCGCACGTTCGGTCGATTCCTTCGTCAGATCGAATGCTTCGCGGGCCTGCGTGCTGGTCATCAAGCGGAAGGCCGATTCGAAGCTGGCGTCGAGCAATTGCGCATCGGCCGTGGCTTCGAAATTCTTCACCGTGTCGTCGACGACATAGCGCAAGTCGACGACGACGATCGAGCCGGGCTTCGCCGAATTTCGGCCGGCGGCAACAGGTCGGGGACTTTGAAATTCGGCTGCGACGGATCGGCCATCAGCACGAACGGATCGTGCGCTTTGCCGAGGAAGCCGGCGTCTTGACCGTGCGGAAGATTGCCGCCGGTGCGGCCCATCGGTTCGGGAATGATGACGTGGGCCGGCAAGTCGGTGCGGCGGCCCATGAGGTAGCTCGTCACGCAGCCGGCGTGCGGCGTATTGATGCCGCCGGTGAAGAGCCGACCGGTCTGCATCATCTGATGCCCCGTGTCGTGCACCGCCGCGGCCGTGTGATAACACGAACGAACGAGCGAGAACCTATCGGCGAGCTTCGCCATCTGCGGAAAGATTTCCGAGATCTGAATGTCGGGCGACGAAGTGCTGATCGGCTTGAACGGCCCGCGAATTTCGCTCGGCGCGTCCGGCTTCATATCCCAGGTGTCAATCTGGCTCGGAGCGCCGAGATTGAAAATCATGATGCACGAGCGTTTGTCGTTGCCCGGCTTCTTTTGTCCGGCGGCTTTGGCGGCCGCTTCCGCTCGCGCGACGTCGGCCAGCGACAACCCGACGGCTCCTAACGAGCCGACTTGGAGAAAATCACGGCGCGTGAGGCCGTCGCAGGTTCGAGTCGCTCCGCGTCCGGAAATGCGCAACATCGCAGGTCTCTCCGCATTTGCTCGCGGGAACGATGCTCGTCTTGAGCAGTTCGTCGCGAGCAGGCCCTGTGGACGGTTTGAGTTTGCCACGGGGTGTCGCATCCGCACGCTCCTGCCGATGACGCCGGCGAGCATGCATTGCGAGGGGCGGCCCCCACGAAATCGTGTACTAACGATTATCGACCGGATCGGCGAACGAGTCAATCAGTGTCGAAGGAAACTGATATGATATACTGGTTCGCATCGGTTGCGATTTGCGCGAAGCACCGCCCGAGTAGGAATCCGCGAGTTCTCTCAAAATGCCGCTGCGCCGTACGCAAAAAGTCGCCGAAGTTCGCCGCCGGTTACTCGACCGGTTGGAGAACGGGTTGTACCGTGCCGGGGACCGTTTCCTATCGAACCGTGACGTGGCCGAGCAGTTCGGCGTCAGTTACCAGACGGCCCATCGCGTGATCGCCGAATTGTGCGACGAGGGACGCTTGGAGCGACGGCCGCAGTCGGGAACGTACGTGCCCGGCGGCACGCGGCGACTTGTCGGAGTTCAACTCCTCTTCCATCTGCGGGCCGCGCAGCAATGGAGCTTCGGTTCGAAGTTGCTCGAACTGCTGCGCCGTAAGCTCGACGCGGAACGGATCGACGCGCAGGTTCACCTCGTTGCGGAGAGCGCGCCGCTGGCGGCGGATCGATTGCCGATTGTGTGGGAGCTGCCGCAGGTCGTATCCGCGTGTGCGGCGCAGGCCGTGCCGGCCGTGCTCATTAACAATCGCCCCGCCTCGGGAATGGAGTCGTTGTATATCGACAGCGTCTCGACGGACGACTTCAGCGGCGGAGCCTGCGCGGCGCAATTGCTCCGCGATCGCGTTCTCCGCGACGGCAAACCGACCAGACGCGGGTTCGTCGCGGTGAGCGGTCCGCCGGACGATTCGCGCAGCCGGCTCCGTTTGGAAGGTTTCTTGAGCGTGCTGCCGGCCAAGGTCGTAGTGGCCGGCAACTGGTTCTACGACAACGGCTATCGTGCGGCGGAGCCGACGCTGAAGGCCGCGCGTTCGGGCATCTTCTGCGTGAACGATCAGCTTGCCGCGGGGGTTCTCGGCTGGTGCCGCGATCACGGCCGTCGCACGCCGCCGATCATCGGATTCGACGACGCGCCGATTGCCGAGACGTTGAACCTTACGACCATCGGTCTGCCGTGGGACGAAATGCTCGACGGCGTCATTCGCACGGCCAAACGTCGACTGGCCGGCGACCGCTCGGCCACCAGCCGACAGATGTTCCACCCCAAGCCGACGGTACGGAGCTTGGAAGCTCGCGAGCCGACGACTGCCGCGGGGTAGAAATCGCATCGGCGCAGCCGACGACTACCTTTACGCGTCGTACTCGGCGTCTTCCTTCGTGAGCAATCGCACCGAACCGCGCAGATCCATGAGGAAAGCCCGGACGCGGATGTCCCAGACGCTGTGATCGCCCCCTTCGTCGCGGCGATTGGCGCAATGTTCGTGAATCGCATCGCGCAAAGCGCGAAGGCGTGCTTGCGGTGTTCGTCTTCTTCCAGCCGCATTCCGGTCGGGGAATCGTCGTACACGAACTCCGGGCCGAGGAAGTGCGAGTAAGCCCCGCAGTTGCGGTGTTCGATGATGTAGACGTCGCGAATCCCGTGCAATTGCACGGCGATATCGAGATGTTGGAAAAACACGTCGCGCCAGGCCGTATGCTTCGGCTGCATGACGCCTAACGCCGCACCGGCGAAGACCAATTGGTCGTACCGGTTCGACATGTTGTCCCCTTCCATGAAATCGACGATGTCGTCGATCAGCCGCAGGTCCATGCAGCTCAAGAGCAGCGCGTTGGAGCGGGCCGGCGGATACGGCCGGCGTTCCGGCGTGCGGCGGTGAACTTCCATGCTATGACATCCCCCATGCGTTAGGTGCTGATCGTACGGTGGCTCTTTCGGTTAACGATCCTTACGGATTATTAAGGAAGTGGTTCGGTCGACAAGGGCGGATTTCCCTGCGTTTTTTAGCAAGGCACCACCCAATCATACCGGTGTCACGTCATTCCGTCGCTTACACCGCCACGCCGAGCTTATCCGCCAGCGCTTTGAGCTGATTCCAGTTGCCGTCGTCGAGCGGGACGCCGTCTTTCGAGCGCACAGGCAAACACGCGTCGCTCCGGGTCGCCCGGGAGCAATATTTCTTTGCAATCGGCCGTACGCGGGCAGCCGCGAACGAATTCGTTGAGTTGCGTCACTTCGGCTGCGAAGTGATCTGCCCCGCCCATTGCCGCCGGGTTCAAGACCTGCATGAAGACGCAATTGCCGTTCGGATTGATCGGCTTCTCGCGCATCGTCACGCCGCCGGAAAGGGCGCCGGCAAAAATCTCGATCATCAGCGCCAGGCCAAAACCTTTGTACGCCTGCGGCCCGCCCATCGGTAGAATCGTGCCCGGGGGCGTGCCGTAGAGCGTGTTCGGATCGTTTGTCGGCTTGCCTTCGCAGTCGAGCAGCCAACCGTCGGGCACGGTCTGGCCGGCAATCTTTTTCACGCGCACTTTGCCTTCGGCCGTAGCGCTCGTGCCGAAGTCGAGAATGAGCGTGCCGTCTTTCGACGGGACGCCGATCCCAAGCGGGTTTGTTCCCAATCGCGGCGCGGTGCCGCCGGGCGGAGCCACGCGGCGGGCATGGCCGTGCGTGTTGACCATGATCATGGAAACCATGCCGGCCTGCGCCGCTTGCTCGCAGTATTCGCCGAGCCGACCGATGTGACCGCAGTGAATCAGCGTACCGACGCCGACCCCTGTTTTCCCCGCCTTCGCGATGAGCAGGTCCATCAGCTTCTTGGCGTGCGTCTGACCGAAGCCCCAATGGCCGTCGACGAGCACGAGCGAGTCCGACTCTTTTGTGATCTCAAACTTCGCGCCGGGCACGACCTCTTTCTTAGTCACGCAATCCAGATAGTACGGAATACGCATCACGCCGTGCGAGTCGTGGCCGCAAAGGTTCGCTTCCACGAGGCTCTTGGCGACCAAGTCGGCCTCGTCGGCTCCCACGCCTCCGGCGACGAGCAGCTTGCGGGAGAGTTCGGTAAGTTCGGCGGCGGAAAACGTAGGCATAGGAGGATGTATTTCGCGAAATCGAAAGGAAAGGAAGCGAGGTTTGATTCAGACGGCGAGCCGGACGCGTGAGCGACCGGAGTCCGCAAGCGCCCGATTCTCAAGCGGCTTCGGCCAATTGACAAGGGCCGAACCACGCCGCGAATTCTATGGAAAGTCGGTCACGACGACCGGCTCGCGAGGTACTCGTCGCGTTCCGCTCCGTAATAGTTCATCTCGCGGCCGTAGTAATGAGCGAGACGTTCGAAACGCAGCCCGATCTTTTCGATGACCTTGCACGACGCCAAGTTCGTCGGTTCGACGACGGCCGTGATGCGCGATAGCCCGAGCGTGCGGAAGCCGTAGTCGACGCTCGCCGCAGCTCCTTCGGTCGCATAGCCGCGGCCCCAATGAGCCCGCGCGAAACGGTAGCCCACTTCGATCTCCGGACCGTCGGCCAATTGCTTGAGTCCGCAATCGCCGAGAATCTCGCCGGTCGCTCGGTCTTCGACGACCCACAAACTGAAGCCGAACCGTTGTTGATGATCGACAAGCTTTTGAACCCGAACCTGCGTCGCCGCGACGTTCGGGTCGGCCCCGCTCTGACTGAACCGCATGACTTCCGGATCACCGAACACGCCGAACATCGTCACGGCGTCGTCGATTTGGTAAGGCCGCATCCGTAGCCGAGGTGTGAGAAGTTCCCAAGAAGTTGACATGTCAGGCGGTCTGCCGAAGAACTGGAACAAAAGGGAACCAAGAAATTGCGTGATCGCTTTAACGCAGAAGCTTGAGGCGAGCTTCCGGTTTCCTTCGATGCTTGGTCCACGGAACGCACGGCCGAGTCTGACAAAAGTCGTGTTTAATTTCAAACGAACTTTCGGGCGTCCGTCGTGGCTGGGCGTTGTGTGCATGACTCTCTACGAGGCGGCCCGGAAAACTTCGCCGGCAATTTGCTTGACGTGCAGATCGCGGCCGGCATCTTGGTAGGCGGGGGCAAGGCTTCGTGGGAGGTTTCTCGTGGCTTTGCCTTTTTCTTGCGCGGCGATTCTCGCTGCGCGGCTGACGGCGTGCGCTGGTCGTCGCACGGCTTTGCCTCATGACCGCCGTCGCGGGTTGTCGCACTTCGACGTGCTGGTTGCTTCGGCCGTCTTACTCATCGCCGCGGCGCTGTTTTTGCCGAAATTGGCGGAGAGGCACGAACGTACGCCCGGCTTTCAAAACACCTGTCGCAATAATTTGAGCCACCTCGCCAAGGCGCTCTTCATCTATGCAAACCGCAACGGCGGCCAGCTTCCCGGGTACATGAATGCTCTCCGCCGCATCGACGGGGCGTTGTACGTCAACCCGCGCAACGGCAAGCAGACTCCCGTGAGTTGGGTCGTGGAAGTGCTGCCTGACATTGATAGGCAGTCGACCTACGAACAATATCGGAGCATTACGCCTCAAGCCGACAAAGATTCGGCGGGCCGTCCGCGTTGGCTGCAGGATCTTTATATCGATCTTCTCACGTGCCCAGGCGATCCGTCTGCCTCTAGGCCGGGAACTCCTATCAGTTTCGTCGTCAACACAGGCCTGCCCGATGCGCCGCTTGCAGCACTGGGCATAGAGAACCCGATGCCGCGCGATTGGCCGGCCAACGGCGTGTTTCAAGACATGTACACGAGCGATCCTCGCGTTTCCGGCAAGTCGCAGCATCATCCGGCCCGGCAGATCGTACGGATGGAAACATTGCGCCGGCCCAAGGACACGATCATCATGTTGACGGAAAACGTCGACGCCGACAGCTATGTAATCGACGTCGATCGCGACGCGGCCGACGATTGGCGGCGCGTGGAAGCGACGCTCGGCATGACGTGGTCGGCCGACATCGTCGCCTCCGACGGCGCATTACGCAGACATCCAGCGCCGCCCGCCCTGCACATGAACGAGGGTTACGGCCGGTCGCCGATCGGTACCATGTCGCAAGCTCGTCCCTCCTCCCGGCATCCCGGCGGCTTCAATGTGGCGTTCGTCGGGCAGAATGTCATGTTTCTCCGTGACACGATCGACTACTACGTTTACGCGAAGCTCCTGACTTCAAACGACGCCGATCTCATGCGGCCGGGAACCCGCGAACCCATCGCCAAGCTGGGAGACGTTTGGCTCACGGACGAGATGATCAATCCATGACCGCAGGGAGCTCACGCCGGTGCAAGATTCGCGGCAATCTGTTGTGCCGTCGCTGCGGCGTCGGCCGGGGCGTGCATTTCGATGCGTCGGCATTCTTCTAAGCTGCGGAACCAAGTGCCTTGGCGTTTGGCAAACTGGCGCGTGTGCGTTTTGATTGCGTCGGCTAGGTCTTCCGGAGCAAGGCGGCCTTCGAGCATGTCCAGTACTTCGCGATAGCCGAGCCCTTGCCGGGCCGTGCGGCCGAGTCCGCCGGGCTGTGCCAGGGCTTGGCGCGTTTCGTCCACGAGGCCTGCCGCCAGCATGGCATCCACGCGACTTTCGATTCGTGCGAAGAGCTCGGCCCGCGGCCAGTCGAGCAGGAAGACCCGGCCCATCGCCTGGCGGCGTGGATGTTCGAACTCTCGCTGTTGCTCGCTGAGTGGGCGACCGGTCAACTCGAACACTTCCAAGGCGCGAATCAAGCGACGGCGATCGTTCGCGTGAAGCTTGGCGGCCGCCGGAGGGTCGACTTGTGCGAGCCGGTCTTGCAGATACGTCGGTCCGGCGTCATCGGCTTCGGTTTCCATACGGCGGCGGAAGTTCCAATCGGGCGGCGGGCCGTCGTACATGCCGCGCAGCAGCGTCTTCAGATAAAGCGGAGTGCCGCCGACGAGCAGCGGCAGCTTGCCGCGGGCGAGAATGTCGTCGACCGCCGTCCGGGCCGCCGCCGCGTACTCGGCTTGGCTGAACTCAGTGCTCGGGTCGACCACGTCGAGCAGGTGATGCGGCGCGGCGGCCCGTTCTTCGGCCGTCGGCTTGGCCGTGCCGATTTCCAAGCCGCGATACACGGTCATGGAATCCATCGCCACGATTTCGGCATTGAGTCTGCGGGCCAACTCAATGCCGACGGCCGTCTTGCCGCTTGCCGTCGGCCCGGTGAGGTAAACGCAAGCGGCGGGAAACGGAGCAGGCATGGTGCGTGTGAATTGACCGTCAGCGCTACGGCGGCGCTAGGAGATGTTTCGGCGGCTCAATACTTCGCCATGCCGGGTTCGATCTCTTCGGCCCATTGGTGAATGCCGCCGGCCATGCTTTGCGCCTGAGCGAAGCCGTTTTGTCGGAGCCACTGAGCAACGCGCATGCTACGGCCGCCGTGGTGGCAGTGCACGATGATCGGTTGCTCGCGAAACCCTTCAATTTCGCCGACTCGCGACGTCAGTTCGCTCATCGGCAACAGCATCGCGCCGACGATCTTGGCGATCTCATATTCGTTCTTCTCGCGGCAATCCAGCAGCAGGAACTTTTCTCCCGCGTCGAGCTTGGATTTGACGCTCCGGCAATCGACTTCCCAAGGCAAACTCGCGGCACCCGACATGACGGCTCCCTGAAACGTTGAACGTACGCAACGGCGTGAACCGCCATTGTACCCGGCAACTCGCGCTGTAGGGAACGCCCTCCGTGGCGTTCCGCGCGACGGGTACCAGCCTCATGGAACGCCGCGGAGGGCGTTCCCTACAGGGCATGGGCAACATCCTCCCATATCTTCTCCCGGCGGATGATCGGTTGCAGTAGAATGAGGCTTCGTATTTCGCATTGCACGGAGGGGCTAAGGAGATATGTCGAGTCGCGTCACGGTCGTCGCCGGGCCTGGCGCAGCGGTAAGACGCACATGCTCCTGGCGACCTACCGCGAAGCACTCCGTGCGCAAGGGGCCGGCGGTCGACTAGGCGGCACGTTGTGGCTGAGCCCCAACCGTCGCGCGGCCGAGCAAGTGCGCGAGCGGCTCCTGGCCGAAGGGCTCGTCGGTTGCTTCAGCCCGGGCATTCAGACCTTCGAGCAGTTTGCCCGCCGCGTCACCGCCGCAGCCGACCGCGATATTCGCCCGATCGACGATCGGATGAAGCGACTGTTGCTCGAGCAACTCCTGCGAATCGTCGGCCACGGGCAAATTGCGGCATTTCGCCGCCATCGCTCATACGCCGGGTTTCCTGGAATTGGCAGCCCGCTTCATCAGTGAGTTGAAGCGTGTGGAAATCTGGCCGGAGCAGTTTGAGGCCGCCTGCAAGCAGGCTGAAGGCTTTGCACGCGCCGGCAAGTTGGGAAATCGCGAGCGCGAACTTGTCGACCTCTACAAACGCTACCAAAGCGTGCTGGAGACTCGATCGCTCTACGACAAGGAAGGCCTCTTCTGGATCGTGCGCCAACTTCTGCAAGACGGTCAGCGCGAACCGTGCGACCGGCTCGACTTGGTCGTCGTCGACGGCTTTACCGACTTCACGCGCACGCAGCTCGAAATTCTTGACGTCCTTGCCGAGCGCAGTGCGAGCTTGCTGATTACGCTGCCGGACGAACCGACTGACGAGCGCGAAGATCTCTTCGCCAAGCTGCGCAGCACGTTGGCCCAGTTGCGTAAGCGGCATCCTGCCCTCCAGCTCGAGATGACGAAGCGCCGCGAGCGGCCCGATTGGCCGGCGCTTGATCATGTGGAGCAGGAGCTATTTAAGAGTCCGCGCCGAATGCAGCCGGTGAGTGATCACGGCGGCATCGAGTTCATGGCCGCCTCCGGCACCGTGGCCGAAGTCGAAGAGTTGGCTCGCCGCGTCAAGCGACTGCTTGTGAAGGGAGACGAAAGCAGGACGCCTGCCCGTCGCGTAAAGCCCGACGAAGTGACGATCGTTTGTCGTTCGCTCGGCGAATGCGGCACGCTGATTCGCGAAATCTTCACGCGTTACGGTATTCCAATCGCTTCGGAATCGGGCCGGCCGCTCGGACATTCGCCGAGCATTACGGCGCTGATGGCGTTGGTGAAGCTTACGGTCGACGATTGGCCGTTTCGTGATTTGCTCGCCGTGCTCGGCAGCAACTACTTTCGCCCTCGCTGGCAAGAAGCCGCTTCACCCGGGGTGCCCGAAGCCACGGAGCGCACGATTCGGCGCATGCAGGTTCCGTCGAGTCGTGCGGCGTTGCTTGAGGCGATACAGACGCATGCCGATCGTCCGCCGGAGGAAGTGAATCCTCACGATCCGCTGTTTGCTGAGCGTTCGGAGAAGCGAAATCGAATGCGCGCCGAGGCGCTCTTGGCTTTGCCGCTTTTACGACGGTTGGGCGAAGCGCTGGATCGATTGCCGTCGCAGGCCTCGGCCGCCGCGTGGTCGACGGCCCTGCAAGCGTTGGCCGATGAAACCGGACTTTCGCGCAGTATGAACGACGCCGCCGGCGACGTCCTGCATTCGCAACCGCGTCACGATTTCCGCGAAGACTACGCCGCTTGGAATTCGTTTCACAACGTCGCTGCTGGCCGGCGACCGCTTGGCGCAACTCGTCGAAGGCGCTTCGAGCCTGATTCCGTGCGGCGAATTGCCTGCGTATCTGGAAACGATCGTCGCCGGCGAGCAACTTCCCGGCGATCGCGACGAAACCGGCTGCGTGCGAGTGCTCTCCGCCATCACGGCCCGCACCGTGGCGACGCCGTATCTTTTCGTCGCCGGGCTTTCGGAGAAGTCGTTCCCGGCGAGCGACGCCGGTGGCCAAATCTATGGCGATTCGGAAGTTCAGCAACTCGTCCGCGCCGGCCTGCCGCTCACTTCCACGGCGCAGTGCCGCCGCGACGAGATGTTGCTCTTCTACGAAACGATCACCCGCGCCGAACGCCGGCTGTGGCTTTCGTTTCCCGCGCTTAACGACAAAGCCGAACCGCTGCTGCCGAGCCCGTACCTCGCGGAGTTGGCCCGCATCTGTAAGCACGAGCTACACGGCCAGGCGCACATTTCCGATTTGCGGCCGATTCCGCCGCCGGACGCGCTGCTGAACATTTTTGACGCCCGCATTCGCGCCGCGGCCGCAGCCGGAGAAGCGCCGCAGGCCGACGTCGCGGAATTGGCCGCCGTCGTGCGCGCGTCGGGAGATGCAGGAATGAACCTGATGACCGGGCTCGGCGTCGTTGACGCGCGGAGCCGGCGCGGAGAGTTCGGGCCGTATGAAGGGATGATCATCGGCGACGATTCGCGCCGGATGCTTGATCAGAAATTTCACACCGGCTTTCCGTGGAGCGCCGGCCAACTCGAAGAATACGGCTTCTGTCCGCACAAGTTCTTCTTGTCGCGCGTGCTCAAGCTGGAACCGGCGGCGGAGGTGGGGCTGGAGGTTGATTACTTCAAACGCGGCAGTCGCACACATGACGTGCTCGCGGAACTTCATGGCCGCATCAACGAGCAACTGCGCGAAGCCGGTCTGCCGAGCGAACTTGCCGAGGTCGAATACGAACGCTTAGTCGAACAGACCGTGGCGAAGTATTTGGCGAAGGAAAACGTCGCAACGCTCGATGAGGCGTTTCGCGCGATCGACGAAAAGCTGCTGCGGCGCTGGTTGAGCAAATACCGCGAGCAGCACGACAAGTACGACAAAACGCACGGCGGCGACGTCGACTTGCCGCGCCCGACGCATTTCGAAAAATCATTCGGCATGCCGGTGCGCGAAGGGGATCGGGTTTCGAAGAGCGAGCCGCTCGAACTCAAGCTGGACGACGAAAGCGTGCGGATCACGGGGCGGATCGATCGGATCGACGTCGGCATGGCGGCCGGTCGGGCCGTGTTTACGATCGTCGATTACAAAACTGGCCGCGCCGCCGGCTATTCCAAAGATGCCGTTACCTCGGGCCGCGTGTTGCAACTCACGCTCTACGCCATGGCCGCGCAGCAGTTGATCCTGCGAGACGAACAGGCCGTGCCGTGGCAGTTCGGCTATTGGTTCATCGCAGATTCCGGATTCAAGAAAACGCTTCTGCTGCATCAGGTCGAAGAGAATCTGCTTAAGGCGACGGACGACTGGAACACGCTCCGCGACGACATTATCGCTCGCGTCATCGCCTTGGTGCGCGGCATTCGCTCGGGGCAATTTCCGATGCATAGCGCCGATGAGCATTGCACGTCGCTATGCGAGTTCAATACCGTCTGTCGTGTCGCGCAGGTTCGCAGCTTGGAGAAGACATGGCAGCCGCCGCCGGCCCGACGCTAGCGCCTTCGCTTACGCCGCACCAACGCCAAGCGCTGGAAACGCGCGACGTCAACGTTGCGCTTTCCGCCGGTGCGGGCTGCGGCAAGACGTTCGTACTCACGCAACGTTTTCTAAGCCATCTTGAGCCGGAAGGCCGAGGCGACCCCGCTTCGCAACTTGGGCGATTGATCGCCATCACGTTCACCGAGCGCGCAGGCCCGCGAAATGCGCGAGCGGATTCGCAGCGGCGTGCGCGACCGGTTGTTGAAATGCGAGCCGGAGCAAGAGGCTCATTGGCTCGAAATCCTGCGGCGAATCGACTCAGCCCGCATCAGCACGATCCACTCGTTTTGCGGCACGCTGATCCGTTCGCACGCCGTGGAAGCGGAGCTTGACCCGGGCTTCAGCATTTTGGAGCCGACGGCGGCTCGCACGTTGCTCGACGAGCTGATCGACGACCGAATGCGCGAACTGCTCTCGGAGCAAAACGAGGACATGCTCGAACTCACGGCCGGCTACGATCTTCGCGGCGTGCGCGAACGCATCGGTCGGCTGCTTGCGGAACGATTTCGTCTGAATTTCGCGGATTGGCTCCCGCTGGAACCGCGCGAATTGGTCAATCGGTGGACGGCGTTTCACGACGCCGAGATCAAGCCTGAGGCGCTGCGGCGGTTTCGCGAAGCACCGGCCGTGCGCCAGCTACAAGAGGAAATCCTGCCGCAAGGCGCAGCCACATCCGACGTTGGCCGCGCGGGCTGCGACGATCGCCGAACTTCTCAATCGGATCGCCGAACAAGATCCGACCGACGCCGATTTTGACGCCATCGCCGAACATGCCAAAGTACAAGGCGCGTCGGGCAAGAAGGTTTGGCAAGGACAGGAAGCCCTGTACGAGTCGTACAGGGAGTGCTTCGAGGCGCTTCGTTCGTTGGCGAAGGACATTCGCGAGGAGCTTCTCTTCGATGCCGACGGCGCCTTACCGGCTGCGGAAGCGGCACTGCGATTCGTACGGATCGCCGCACCGATTCACGAACGCTACGAACGCCGGAAAAGAGAGCTCGGCGTACTCGACTTCGACGACTTGCTCGTCCGCGCCCATGCTCTGCTACGCGACAATCCCGACCTCTGCAAACGTTTGGCCCTCGGTACGGAATTGCTGTTGGTGGACGAGTGCCAAGATACGGATCAATTGCAGATTGACTTGATCAACTTGCTCATCGGCAACGATTCGCCGGCTAGGAAAGGCCCGGGGCGCGGCAAGTTGTTCCATGTCGGCGATTTCAAGCAATCGATCTATCGTTTCCGCGGCGCAGATCCGGAAGTGTTTCGCCAAATGCAGGCCGCGACGGCCGAGCACGGTCGCATTCCGCTCTCGAAGAATTTCCGTAGCCAGCCGGGGATTCTCGATTTCGTCAACGTACTGTTTCAGCCGATTTTCGGCGAGACATACGAGCCGCTGGTTCCGAGCAAACCGCAAACGTCGCCTTCGCCGGCGATCGAAATGATGTGGGCTTTCGAACCGCCGCCGAAACTCGATGAAGAAGAGGAGGACAACTCGGCGACTGCCGCGGCTCCCGTAAAGCAAAACGTGGAAACCTTGCGTCGTCTGGAGGCGGATTGGATTGCGCGCCGCATTCAAGGTCTCGTCCGTAGCGAAGAGCCCCGGTTGCCGCTCGGCAAGCACGATGCGAAGTCGAAGTTCGGCGAAGCGTCGCTGCAGCCGGTCCGCTACGGCGATTGTGCTTTGCTCTTTCGCGCACTTTCGAACGTCGCAATTTACGAAGCCGCGCTGGAGCGTTACGGAATTCCGTATTACGTCGTCGGCGGCAAGGCGTTTTATGCCCAGCAGGAAATTTACGATCTGCTGAATTTCCTCCGTGTGCTCGACTCCGTTTGCGACGACGTGGCGCTGGCCGGCGTGTTGCGCAGCCCGTTCTTTTCGCTATCGGACGAAGACTTGTTTGTGTTGGCTCAGCACTCGGGCGGACTGGCAGGCGGGCTGTTCGCGCAGCAACTTCCCGAAACACTGCAAGACGAATCGCGACGGCGGGCTGAGTTCGCCGCCCGCACCTTGCGCGAGCCTGCGCGAGATCAAAAACCGCGTGCCGATCGCGGAACTCATCACCGAGATTCTGGCCCGCACCGCCTACGACGCGATTCTCACCGCCGAGTTTCTCGGCGACCGGAAGCTCGCGAATCTGCGCAAGCTCGTCGAGCAAGCGCGGGCTTTCGACGCCTCGGGCATCTTCACGCTCACGGCGTTCATCGAGCAATTGTCGACGTCGGTCGTCGAACAACCCGACGAAGCGCCCGCTGCGGCGTTTGCCGAAGGGGCCAACGTCGTTCGGTTGATGTCGATCCATCAATCGAAAGGGTTGGAGTTTCCGGTCGTGTTCGTGCCCGACTTGGAGCGAAAACGGCAGCACAATCGGGCCAACGTGGCGTTTCATCCCGACCTCGGGCCGATGGTCACGCCGCCGTACCGCGAAGACGGCACGTCGGGCCTCGATCTTTATCGCTTAGTCGAGAACCGTGAAGACGAAGCCGAAAGTCGCCGGTTGTTTTACGTGGCCGTGACGCGGGCCGCCGATTATTTGATCCTCTCGGCCGGAGTCGAAGATCCGGCCGTGCCGATCGGCGAATGGCGGACGCTCTTAGCGGAGCGGTTCGACCTACTGACCGGCCAAGTCATCGGCGGTCTCAACGGCTTGCCGAAGCCCGACATTCGCGTGACCACCGAGCGCCCGAAACTCGACGACGACCGCACGGTGCGAACGGAGCGCGCCGACTGGCCGAAGATTTTGGAGCAAGTGCGCAAGGCCGCGGCCTCGCCGAAAGCCAAATTGTTCGACGGCACGGAGCCGATTGCAGCCGATCTGTCGTCGCGGCGACGGTTCTCGTTTTCCCGGCTTTCAGGCAAGATCGTCACTGCGGAAGAGGCCGAAGAAGAGCGCCCCGGCGGCGAACCTGTGGCGGCGCTTGCCGACGACTCGGCACCGGATCGTCGATCGCTCGATGTGCGCACGATCGGCGTTGCAGTTCACGACATGCTGGCGAAGTTCGACTATCGCGCACTCGGCAAGTCCGGCGAACGCGCGGCGCTGGAAACGTTGGCGCGACGAAGTCTTCAAGGCGCGATCGGCGAGCAAGAGGGCGCCGTCGCCGAATTGACGGGACTGGCCGAAGCGTTCTTGCGGTCGCGCCGAGCCGCGTCGGTTGCACAGGCTCGTCAGGTTCATCGCGAATTGGAATTCTTGCTCGCGTGGCCCTTGGATCGACCGGGCGACGGCGGAATCTACCTGCAAGGGTTCTTGGATCTGGTGTACGAAGATGCCGCCGGTCGATGGTGCGTCGTCGACTACAAGACGCATCAAACGACAAGGGCCAACGTCGCCGTGTCGGCCGAGCCTTATAAGCTGCAACTCGCCGTGTATGCTTTGGCCGTCGAGAAGATTCTCGGCCGAGCCCCGGACGAACTCGTGCTGGCGTTTCTGCGCACGGGGGACGAATATGTGATGCCTTGGAACGACGGGGCGAGAAAGAAAGCGATCGCCGCGGTGAACCAAGGCTTGAAAGCGACTGTCGAACACGAGAAGGAATAGGTTTCACGAGATTTCATGGCCGAGAAAAGTTCCGCACAACGCCGCTATGCCGTCGAGATCGTCGAGCGTTTGCGCTCGGCCGGTCATACGGCCCTTTGGGCCGGCGGCTGCGTGCGCGACGAAGTGCTCGGCCTGACGCCGAAAGATTACGACGTCGCCACGAGCGCTCGCCCCGAGCAGGTGCGCGAATTGTTCGGCCGCCGGCAGACGCTGGCCGTCGGGGAGGCGTTCGGCGTCATCGTCGTCGTCGGGCCGCGCGAGGCGGGCAACGTGGAAGTGGCGACGTTTCGTCGCGATGCGGGCTACAGCGACGGCCGCCGGCCGGATGCCGTGGTCTTCACCGACGCCGAGGAAGACGCCCGGCGGCGCGATTTTACGATGAACGCCCTGTTCTACGATCCGATCGCCGAGCGAGTGATCGACTACGTCGACGGTCTGACCGATATCGAACGCCGGCTCGTGCGGGCCGTCGGCGATCCGCGATTGCGTTTCGAGGAAGACAAGCTTCGCATGCTCCGTGGCGTGCGGATGGCGTCGACCTTCGGATTCGACCTCGATCCGGCGACGCTCGACGCCGTTCAAGGGCTGGCGGGCGAGATTCGCGTCGTCAGTCCGGAACGTATCGCTCAAGAAGTGCGGGCCATGTTCGGCCGCCGCGGGCAGCACGAAGCAGCCCGGTTGCTGATGATCGCCGGCTTGGCCAAGGAAATCCTGCCCGAGGTGTTGCCGCTTGTCGAGCGATCCTCGTGCTTGGGTTCCGGCTCGGCGTGGGACGACGCCGTGGGGATGCTGGCGGCTTTGGAAACGGCCGGCGTACGGAAGCCGCCGCTGTCGCTGGCCGTGTTGCTACATGCGGCGACGGAGAACGACGCGAAAGCTTCGGCCGCGGCGACCGATGCCGTGTTGCGGCGCTGCGCATGTCGAACGAAGAACGCGAACAGGCGGCGTGGCTCGTTGCGAATCAGCTGCGCTCGACGATGCGGCCCGACGCCCGTGGTCGGAAGTGCAACCGGCGCTGGCGAATCGCTGGGGGACGGAACTCTGCGAGTTTGCGGCGGCCCGAGCGGCGACCGGCGGCGAAACGTCCGCGCTTTCGACCGCAGACCTGGCGCTGGCACGTGAGCGGTTGTCGTTGCCGCCGGAGGTTTTGAACCCGCCGCCGTTGATTACCGGCGACGATCTGATTCGCCGCGGGATGCGACCGGGTAAGCAATTCGCAGCGCTGCTGCAAGCTGCTCGCGATGCACAGCTCGACGGCCGGATCACCTCGCGCGACGAGGCGTTTGCACTGGTCGAGCGGTTACAGAACGGCTGACGCGGAGGCCGGCCGCATCCTTCGGGTGGCCGGGGATAGCGTATCGGTATCCCAGCCGCGACTTGTCTTGCTCGGAGCCGTCGGCCTAGCGGCTTGACGCTCGCCTTGGGCTGCCCGCTGGACGATCCGCCGGCCGGCATCTACGATCAGACGTCGCAGCCGCCAAGTTTTTTCGTCGTGAGAAATTTACCGTGTCCGACATCGACCCGATTCAACTCATCGCTCGCTGGTTGCACATCGTCGCCGCAGTTACGGCGGCCGGCGGCGCCATTTTCATGAAGCTCGCCTTGCACCCGGCTTCGGAAACGTTGCCTGAAGCGGATCGCGCGGCCCTGCGCGAAGCCGTACGAAGCCGTTGGTCGAAGGTCGTAATGGCGGCGATCGGGTTGCTGCTGCTCACCGGGTTTTACAACTTTTTTCGCATTATCAAAGTCTACAAGTTCGACGGACCGGCGTATCACGCGCTCTTCGGTACGAAAGTGCTGTTGGCGTTCGGCGTGTTCGCACTGGCCAGTTTCTTGGTCGGACGCAGTGACTTAGGGAAAAAACTCCGAGCGCAGGCCGGCAAGTGGCTCAGCGTGCTCGTGGCTTTGGTGCTCGTCGTGCTGCTGATTTCGAGCACGCTAAAGACCATCGACCATAAGCCGAAGTCCCCAGTTTCACAGCCTGCCGCAAGCTCCGCCGATGCGCCGACCGCGGGCTAAGCGAACTCCCGCAGCACTGCCGTTTTCGGCCGCAGGCTTCGGCGGTTTCCCCGCATTCTGCGTCCAAAAATGGTTGCCCGTTCCGCGTCGTACGCCTATCCTGGGAAGGATACCGGTTACGAGGTCGCCCCGAATCGGGCGAACTGTCGAATGAACGAGCGATCGCAAGCGATTTCGGTCCTGCAACAGGCCCGCGATATTCTCGCGGAACGTCTGACGGAACGTATTCTGGAGAGCCGCGAGGCGATCCTCGAAGACGCGCTGGGACTTTCGTACACCAGCGAGATCGACGCCGTTCAAGAACAGATCGGACTGCGGCTCAACAACGTGCAGATGTTGTTAAACAATTTGCCGCCGCTGGAAGATGCCCCGGTGCCGACGAACGAAGACATCGTCTCCGCCCCGCAGCAAGCGGCGCTGGCGTATGAGCCCGAGGCGGTGGCTGAAGCGGAAGCAGACGACGAAGTATTGCCGGAAGGGACTGTGTACTACGCGGAAGCGGCGGGCGTAACGATCGCCTCGCCTCCTGCTCTCCCTGCTCCGCCGCCGGCGATTACGTTTCAATCGTTCGCCGAACGCGTCATGGCCAACGATCTCGAAGGTGCCGGCGTCGTTCTCGCGGGCTTGCTCGACGTTTCGCAGAACCGCGGCCGCGAGTGTGCCCGCCGGTTCCAAGAGCAATTGGCCGAGCGGCCGCAATTTCTTCAGAAGGCGATGACGCTCCGCAGCGAACTAGCCGCGGGGAGCGTAAACGGCGCCTTGCTGCTCTTGTGGGAATGCTTCGGGCTGCAAGGCCTCGAATCAATCGCCGCGCTGCAATCGCTCAAGACGCGCCTTAGCGGCGAAATGGCAAGTTCGTCGTAGCGTTCCTCTCCCACTTGGAGAGAGGTATTTTATCACGACGGTACGCTCAGCGATTGGCCGTTGTGCTTCGGGCCGAGTGCGACGATGTACGGCACGGCTTTCCGAGCCCAACGTTGCGGATCGGGATATGCTCCCGCGTCTGCTCCGAAAGCGCTCCGGAGCATGTCGGTATCAATGATGCCCGGGTTGAGCGGAACGGCGGCCATGCCCGCGGGCAACTCTTGGGCGAGGGCGAGCGTCAGTCCTTCGATCGCATATTTCGTCGCACAATAGGGTGCGACTTCGGCCGAGGTCGAACGGCCCCAGCCCGAGCTGAAGTTGACGATGATTCCGCGGCCGCGCGCGATCATCGGCGGCGCAAAGTGCCGCACGACGTTCGTCGGCCCGAGAATATTGATCTCCACGAGCTTCCGCATTTCGTCGGCGGTAACTTCCCACAGCGGCCGGTTTTCATTGATCACCGCCGCGTTGTTCAGCAACAGATCGAACGGCGCACCGGCGGCATCGACGGCCTTCGCCCACTTCGCGACTTGAGCGTCATCGGCGACGTTCACGACGTTGAAACGGTGCGGCTCGCCGAACTCTCTCTGCATTGCGGCGACGGCCGCGGCATCGCGACCGCAACCGACGACCGTATGTCCGGCATCGCGGAAGCCTTCGGCCATCGTGCGCCCCAGCCCGCGAGTTGCGCCGGTGATCAGGATTCTCAGGCCCATCGTAGGTTCTTGCCTTCGGCAAGTCTCGGTTGATAATCGGTGACGCAAACGACTGTGACTCTCGTGCGAGTCGACGCATACGCGTCGTGTTTGCGGGCCTTTTTATAGACTCTTGAGCGAGCGGAATCTATGAACCCCTTGCCGGCTCGGCGCGACTTTCTTCGCCTCGCCTTAGCGACCGTCGGTGCTTCGATGTGGACGCCGGCTTCGCAAGCCGCCGTGCCGTCGCCGCCGAAGAAGTTTCGCTTCGTCCATCTCACGGATATTCACGTGCAGCCGGAACTTGGCGCGGAGCGAGGCTTCCGCCAGTGCATCGCGCATGTGAACGAACTTCGCCCGCGGCCCGATTTCGTCGTCACCGGCGGCGATCTGGTGATGGATTGTCTGCACGTCGACAAAGCTCGCATCAACAGAATCTGGAAGCTCTACAACGATTGCTGCCGCGACTTCGAAATGCCGGTCTACAACACGATCGGCAATCACGACATCGTCGGTTGGGCCGACGATTCGCCCCTGTCGCCTGATGAGATGGACTACGGGAAGAAGCTATTCGCGGATCAGGTCGGAGAAGGCCGCGTTTATCGCTCGTTCGATTTCGGCGGCTGGCATTTCGTACTGTTGGATTCCATCGGCCAGAAGCCGGGAAGTCGCGACTACTTTCCCCTGCTCGACGACGAGCAGATTGCTTGGCTGATGAACGATTTGGCAACGGCCGCCGCAGGTAAGCCCATCGTGTTCGTAACGCACGTCCCGTTTTACACGGCCTACATGCAGATGGCTCTCGGCCCCAACTCGTTGCCGGGTGAAAAGTCGATGGTTTCCAACGCCTACAAGCTCCGCAAGGACCTGCTCAAGCACGATCTTAGGCTCGTGTTGCAGGGGCATGTTCACGTGCGGGAGCGGATCGATTACGGCAAGATCGCCTACATTCAGTCGGGCGCGGTCAGCGGCCAATGGTGGAAAGGCCCGACGCTCGGCGAACATCCTGAAGGCTACAGCATCATCGACGTCGACGGCGACAACTTTGCGCACCAGTTCGCCGACTACGGCTGGACGGCCGTTAAAGCGTAAGCTACGAGTTCGTTTGCCGATTCCCTCTCCAAACACACCAAGGATGCACCGTTGCTCGAACTTCTCACCGTCGAAAACGGCGTCGCACTGGCCACGTTGGCAAGCTTGGAAATTGTCCTCGGCATCGACAATATCGTCTTCATCGCGATCTTGGCCGGGAAATTGCCGCCGGAGCAGCGAGATAAGGCTCGTCGGCTCGGCATTTTGTTGTCGGTCATCACCCGAGTCTTGCTGTTGCTCGGCATCGGTTGGGTCGTGCGTCTGACGGCGCCGCTCTTCAACGTGCTCGGTCACGATATTTCGGGGAAAGACCTCGTGATGATCGGCGGCGGCTTGTTTCTGCTGGCCAAGGCGACTTACGAGATCCATCATCGCGTTCGGCAAGAGAACGACGATCCGACGAAAGCCGTGCGACATGCGACGCTACGGTTTGTGCTGATTCAGATCATCTTGGTCGATATCGTGTTCTCGCTCGATTCGGTGATCACGGCCGTCGGCATGTCGAACCAAATCGCCGTGATGATCGCCGCGGTACTGATCGCCGTGGCCGTGATGCTGGCGTTTTCCGGCTCGATTGTGCGATTCATCGAACGGCACCCGGCCATCAAGATTTTGGCTCTTTCGTTCCTGCTGATGATCGGCGGGCTGCTGGTTGCCGAAGGTTTTCATTATCAGATACCGAAGGGCTACGTCTATTTTGCGATGGCCTTTTCGCTGTTTGTCGAACTCCTGCAGTTGCGCAGCGACAAACCGGCGCATGCGGCTTCAAAGACCGGGGGCTAGCGCCCCGCGGCTAATCGAATCGTAGCGCGGCATTCGCCGGAGGCGCTAGCCCTTGGTCGTTGCCCTGGATGACTCGTCGCAATCGGCCGTCTATCATAATCGGCTGGTTTTGCGTTACGGCCCGAACGATCCGGCGAGGCGGCGATGGCGCAGCGTGAATTGGTCGAAACCGACGTCCTGGTCTGCGGAGGCGGTTGCGCAGGCTTGGCCGCGGCGCTAGCTTCAGCTCGAGCCGGCGCACGAACGATTCTCGTCGAACGCGCCGGGTTTGCCGGCGGGATTATCACGACCGTCGGGTTGCCGTTTTTCGACGGCGTCGCCATTCCCCGCGACTATCGCATTCTCGTCCGTGGAATTCCGCTGGAACTTTTGTCCGAGATGGGCGTTTGTCGCCCTGGCGACACCGAAGTTCGTCCGCACAATCCGGTGATTCGCAACACGGAGCAATTCAAACTCCTGGCCGACCGGAAACTCACGGCCCATCGCGACAACCTGCGCACGCTGTTTCACAGCACGGTGTGCGAAGTGACGACTTCGGGCGACCGCATTGCGGAAGTGGCCGTCGCGAACAAGAGCGGGCTGATGCGAATTCGCCCCAAGGAAGTGATCGACTGCACGGGTGACGGCGACGTGGCCGCATGGTCCGGCGCACCGACGGAGAAGAACAATCCGCTGATGCCGCTCACGATGCACTTCCGAATCGGCAACGTGCAGCGCAATCTCGACATGAAGAAGAACTGCGCCGCTCAGCTGGCCGAAGCCCACGCCGCGGGCGAGTTGCAACTCTACTACGGCCCGGGCCTCAGCTATATTTTCGCTCCGAACGAAGCCTACGTGCATGCGATTCGGGTCGTCGCCGACGCCACGGACGCCGACGATCTGACGCGTGCGGAAATGCAAGGTCGCGCGGACGTTTGGACGATGTTCAGTCGCTGGAAGAAAAGCGTGCCGGGCTTTGAGGAGTCGTACCTCATCTCGACCGGGCCGTACATCGGCATTCGAGAAACACGCCGGCTTGTCGGTGAATATGTGCTGACCGAAACCGACATTAAAGAACAGAAGAAGTTCGACGACGCCGTCGCCACCGGCTGCTGGTATCTCGACGTTCACCCGCAGCAAGTGACCGTCGGCTCGGCGAACGTCGGTCACGGGTTCCAGCCCGGCCCGTACGATATTCCGTACCGCTCATTGCAGCCGCAAAAGGTGACGAACCTGCTCGTGGCCGGTCGCTGCCACTCGGCGTCGAAAGAAGCGGCCAGCAGCACCCGCGTAACGGTCACTGCCATGGCGATGGGCGAAGCCGCCGGTACGGCCGCGGCGATGGCGGTCGCGCGGAGGAAGACGACGCACGAACTCTCAGGCGTCGACGTCCGCGCCGAACTCGATAGCCGCCACGCAGGCCCGTTCGTCGGTTAGCGTCGTTTGCCATCGCAACACAGGTTCCGCAACCATGCGCCTGGTCGAAATCATCGGTATCGTTCCGACGATCATTTTCCCGCTGGCCACCGTTTCACAGCTCGTCACCTTGCTGAAGGCTAAGACGGCCGCCGGAGCCAGCGCCGTGACTTGGTCGCTTTTTGCGCTGGCCAATCTTTGCCTTTACATCTACGTAGAGAAGTTTCTTGAGCTGCAGGCGATTGTGGGCTTGTTGGGGAGCGCCGCCGTCGACGTGGCGATTGTCGTACTGATCCTGCGATATCGAGCCTTGGACGCGAGAAAAATCGCCGGATCGTAGGCGTGCGACAAAGTGGGACGGCAGAAAATATAACCCGTTTCAGCGATTGATTTTCCGCCGAATTCGCTTTCCTGCCGATCAATCAATCGGCTATTATAGAAGTCCTGCCTGAGGTCGCTCCCTGCGACCGACGAACTGCCCACCTACCTTCTCGACGGCGACGGATGCTCATGCGTCGAACTGCACATCCCCGTTGCGTGCCCGTTTGGCACAGTTTGCTTGCTGCGATCGCGATTGGCGCTGCGACTTTGTTCGCGCAGGCGAAGTTCGCAAACGCCGCCGACCCGCACGGCCCGGCGGATGCGAAAGGGATCGAATTCTTTGAAGCCAAGATTCGGCCGGTGCTGGTTGAGAAGTGCTACTCGTGCCACTCCGCCGAATCGAAAGCCTTGCGCGGCGGGCTACTCGTCGATACCCGCCAAGGTTTGTTGGACGGCGGTGATTCCGGCCCGGCGATGGAACCCGGCAAGCCCGACGATAGCCTGCTGATTCAAGCGTTGAAGTTCGAAGGTTTCGAGATGCCGCCTTCGGGCAAGTTGTCCGAGCAAGTCATCGCCGACTTCGAACATTGGGTGAAGATCGGCGCTCCCGATCCTCGCGTTGCCGCGCCCAACGCCGCCGCCGCGAAGAAGGGAATCGACATCGAGGCGGGCCGAAAGTTCTGGTCGTTCGCGCCGATCGCCGATCCGCAGCCGCCGAAAGTTGCCGACAAATCCTGGCCGACGGCTCCGCTCGATCACTTCATTCTCGCGCAGCTCGAAGCTAAGAAGCTGAAGCCGGTGCGCGACTCCGATCGCGCCACATGGCTCCGACGTGTAACGTTCGACCTCGTCGGCCTCCCGCCGACTCCCGCTGAGATCGACGCATTCCTCGCCGATAAATCGCCGCAAGCCTACGAAAAAGTGGTCGATCGTTTGCTCGCATCGCCGCACTTCGGCGAACGCTGGGGCCGCCACTGGCTCGACGTGGCCCGCTTCGCCGAATCAAGCGGCGGCGGCCGATCGATGGTGTTTAAGGAAGCGTGGCGCTATCGCGACTACGTGATTGACGCCTTCAATCAAGACAAGCCGGTCGATCAGTTTATCGTCGAGCAAATTGCCGGCGATCTGCTGCCGCACGAGACCGACGACGCCCGGCGCGAGCATCTCGTCGCCACGTCGTATTTGGTGCTCGGAGCCACGAATTACGAAGAGCAGGACAAAAAAGTCCTCGAGATGGACGTCGCCGACGAGCAGATCGACACGATCGGCAAAGGCTTGTTGGGAATGACGCTTGGTTGCGCTCGTTGCCACGATCACAAGTTCGACCCGATCCCGACGGCCGACTACTACGCGATGGCCGGGATTCTCCGCAGCACGAGCATGCTGATTCACGAGAACGTTTCGAAGTGGACCGAGCGTCCGCTGCCGATGTCGCCGGAGCTCGAAGCGGCCGTCGCGAAGCACGAGCACGAAGTGGCCGAACTGAAGTTGAAGTTGACCTCCGCGCAGAAATTGGCACGCCGCTTGGCTCCGAAAGGTCGCCCGGTCGACGGTCCGCTGGAAGCCGATAAGCTGAAGGGAATCGTCGTCGATGACGACAAGATCAAGGTCGTCGGTGCTTGGAGCATGTCGAGCCATGTGAAGCAGTTTGTCGGAGCCGGATATTACACCGACGACAACACGGGCAAAGGCGAGAAGACGCTGACCTTTCAACCGGAATTCAAGAAAGCCGGGCTGTACGACGTACGGCTCGCTTACACGCCGCTGGCAAATCGGGCCGAGTCGGTTCCGGTGTCATTGCTCACGCTTGACGGCGAGATTGACGTCAAGGTCAACCTGCGCGAATCGCCGCCGATCGAAGGTCGATTCGTTTCGCTCGGCAAGTATCGTTTCGATCCGTCGAACCAGTGGTTCGTCATGGTCTCGAACGAAGGGACCGACGGTTTCGTGACCGTCGATTGCGTGCAGTTCCTGCCGATCGACGAAACGGCGACCACGAGCGACGTCGCGAGTACGGAAGATAAGCCTGCGGCCAAATCGGCCAAGACCGACGATCCGCTGGCGATGGCCGAAGCGGACGTCACCAAGTTCGAAAGGGAAATGAAAGCCCTTGTCGCCGCCAGTCCGAACGTGCCGAAGACGATGGCCGTCGACGACGCGGAAACAATCGAAGACTGCCGCATTTGCATCCGCGGCAACGTCCACAACCGCGGGCCTGCCGTGCCTCGCGGCGTGTTGCAAGTGGCGACGCTCGGCAAAGCTCCGCAGATGCCGAAGGATTCGAGCGGTCGTCGCGAACTGGCGCAATGGATCGCCGATGCGAACAACCCGCTGACCTCGCGGGTATACGTCAATCGCGTTTGGCACTACTTGTTCGGCGTCGGCCTCGTACGGTCGGTCGACAACTTCGGCACCACCGGCGAACTGCCGACGCACCCGGAATTGCTCGATCACTTGGCTCGTCAATTCACGGCCGGCGGCTGGTCGACGAAGAAGTTGATTCGCGAAGTCGTGTTGTCGCACACCTATCGCCTGAGCACGGCCGCCGATAAGACCGCGGCAAAGGTTGATCCGGAAAATCGATTGCTGTGGCGAATGAATCGTCGTCGGCTCGACGCCGAGGCGATTCGCGACGCCTTGCTCTCGATCAGCGGCAAGCTCGACCCTGCGTCGGGCGGGCCGGGTATTGATGACCCGAGCGTATTGAAGGGGGTCGGCACCGTTTCCCCGACCGAGTACAGCTACGAATTTCGCGATTCGCGTCGCAGCGTTTACACGCCGGCCTTCCGCAATCGCACCCTGGAACTGTTCGAAGCGTTCGATTTTGCCGATCCCAATACGGTGGCGGGCAAACGCAACGTCAGCACCGTGGCGCCGCAGGCGCTCTACTTGCTGAACAGCCCGTTCATGATGGATCAGGCACGGGCGGCCGCCGAAGTTGCGCTGGCCGACGATTCAGCGAATGACGCGGCGCGGGTCGACTTGGCGTTCCGTAAGGCTCTCGGCCGCAAGCCGACTGCCGGCGAGCGCGAAGCGGTTATGAAATCGTTGGCCGCGGCCGCGGAAATCGGTTCGGACGAGAAGAGTAAGAAAGATGCTGAGCAAGCGACCGTCGCCGACGTGCGGCTCGCCGCTTGGGAACGCGTGTATCAGGCTTTGTTCGGTTGCGTCGACTTCCGGTATTTGGAGTAAGACACGATGTTTTTGCCCGGACCTTTGAATCGCCGTCGAATGCTCCAATCGACCGCCTGCGGCTTCGGTTCGCTGGCGCGTAAGCGGCCTGCTGAACGAATCGGCCCGCGCCGCGAACCCGCTCGCGCCGAAAATTCCGCACGTTGCGCCGAAGGCAAAGCGCGTGATCTTCCTGTTCATGGCAGGCGGCGTGAGCCAGGTCGACAGCTTCGACTACAAACCGCTTCTCGAGAAAGAAGACGGCAAGTCTCGCGAGTTTAACGACGCCCGCAACGTGGCGCGCAGCGGCAAAGGCTCGACGGCCCGCGTTATGAAATCGCTTTGGAAGTTCCGCCAGCACGGCCAATCCGGCAAGTGGGCTTCCGAACTGTTCCCGGCGATGAACGAACACGTCGACAAGCTTTGCTTCCTCCACGGGATGCACACCGAAGGGGTCGCGCACGGTCCGTCGACGTTGTTTCTGCACACGGGCAGCACGACGCAAATTCGTCCTTCGGTCGGCTCGTGGGTAACGTACGGGCTCGGCACGGAAAACGAAAACCTGCCGGGCTTCATTGCGCTGTCGCCGTCCATGGGTAACGGCGGTCCGCGCAACTACGGCAATGCGTTTCTGCCGGCCGTGTACCAAGGGACGGCCATCGGCAAGCCGGGCATTCCCGCGAAGGAAGCCAAGATTCGCTACTTGCTCAACGAACGCCGCGGCGACGCCGAAGAGCGGGCGCAGCTCGACCTCGTGCAGGCTTTGAATCGCGAGCAGATCGCCGGCCGTAAGGCGGCGGGCACGGCTCTCGATACGGAACTTGACGCGGTGATCGACTCCTACGAGTTGGCCTACCGAATGCAGCAGTTTGCGCCCGGCGTTCTGGATCTCGCCGGCGAGTCGCAAGAAACGCTCGATCTGTACGGCATCGGTCAGAAAGATACCGACAACTACGGTCGGCAATGTTTGATGGCTCGGCGGTTGGCGGAATCGGGAGTGCGCTACATTCAGGTGAACTACAGCGACAACTCCAACAACCCGGCCTGGGATCAGCATTCGAACATGCCGAAGCACGGCGAGCACGCGAAGGCCGTCGATCGGCCGATCGCCGGGCTCTTGGAAGACCTGAAGCGCCGCGGCTTGCTCGAAGATACGTTGGTGTGGTGGGGCGGCGAATTCGGCCGTAACCCGTTCGCCGAGAAGAACGGCACGGGCCGCGATCACGACCCGGACGGCTTCAGCGTGTGGCTGGCCGGCGCCGGCGTGAAGCCCGGCTTCTCGTACGGAGCAACCGACGAGTTCGGCCATATGGCGGTCGAAAACAAGACGCACATGCACGACCTGCATGCGACCGTGCTACACCTGCTCGGGCTCGATCACCTGAAGCTCACGTACCGCTTCGCCGGCCGCGACTTCCGCCTGACGGACGTGGCAGGCGAAGTGATTCATCCGATTCTGACATAACGACGGGCGACTACTTCGCGTCGAGCAGTGGTCGCAGCGAGTTCACGTCGAGGCCGGCGACGGTCGCTTCGTCGAAGAGTTGCTTGCCTCGCTCGTGCCCGGCCGGTTGATCGAGAATCAGAAACACGGCGACGACGAGCTTGCCGCCCGCTTCGTCTTTCGGCAGCGCCTTCTCGGCTAGCTGCGCGGCGACCAGCGGGATGAGCTTGTCGACCACGAGCGGCACGTCTTTGTTTTCCAGCTTCACGACGAGATTCGTTTCATCGGCCGACACGACCGAGGCCGCCTTGCCGTTGAACATCAATTCGTCGCCGGGTTTCACGGACTTCAGTCCCAAGCGGGCCGCATCCCAAAAGGTTCGCAAGAGTTCCAACGCTCGGGCATGCCCTAAGGCTAGGTCGATCAAGGCCGGCGAGTCGGCCGTGATTTGCGCTGAGAGAATCACTTCTTCGGCCTTCGCGTAGTCGCGATTGCGCATCGCGGTGCGGGCCGCCGAGAGCATCGTCGGGACCGACTTCGCGCGGGCCGCGTCTTCCGGAAGGGCGGCGGCCATCAGCGGGGCGGCGGCTTCGACGCCGCGAATTTTCAATTCCGGCTCTTTTGCGGCGGCATCAGGCGTTTTCGGCCCGGTCATCGAGCCGGCGGGCATTGAGGATGCGTCGGAGGAATCCATCGTCGCGGGGACGTTGGGGATCTGCATCCGTTGGAGCCGTTCCATTTCGGACGGGCCGTCGGGCGGGCGAACGAATCCGGTCGGCGTGCCGGCCGCGTCGGGCGTTTGCAGCGGCGCGGTCGGGAACGAAGGCGTGACGGGCGTCTGTTGCGGGCGCGGCGTAACCGGCGGAACGGAGGCGGCGATTTGCTTCTTCTCCGCTTCGTGCTCGGCGTTCTTTTGGCCGACGACGACGATGACGATCACCAGCACGACGGCGGCGACGCCGAGAACGCCGAGCGCCATCGTGAGATGCGACTGCTGCTGTTTGCGAGTTGCGGCGGCGCGAACGTTGTTGGAAGAGACTTTGGGAACGAAGCCGCCTGAAGGCTGCGGCCCGGCGGCGACCGGTTGTGAATAGGGAGCGGGCCCCGGTTGCGGTACGGCGGCGACCGCCTGTTCGTTGAAACTACCGCCGGGCGGCGGGCCGTAGTTGAACATCGCCGCCGCGTCCGGCGCGGCTCCGTAAACCGGCTGACCGTAGTCCGGCTGCGGAGCGCGTAACCGGCGGGCTGCCCGTAAGGTCCTGCCTGCGGCGGCATGCCGGGTATCTGAGCGGGCATCATGCCGTGCATCGGGTCCGCGCCGTACCCGGGGGCGGCTCCGTAACCGGGAGCGGGCGCATAACCCGGCGCCGCGGGACCGCCGTACATGCCTGCACCCGGCGGTAACGCAGGTTGCGGCATGCCGGCCGGCGGCAATGCCAAGGCGGCCGAAAGTGCACCGGGCGGGAGCATCATCGTCGGCGAGTCGGCCGCTTCCACGGACTGCGGCAGCGACGAAACGGGGGCCGCGCCGAGCTTCGGCGAACCGCCGTCGCCCAGTTGATTGCGAAGTTTCTCGTCGTAGGCTCGGCGATTTTCCGCCGAGAGCAGGACGTTTTTCACCGCGGTGAGGTCGCGTACGAGTTTTTCGGCCGCTTCGCGATGTTCTCCGCCGACGTGTTTTTGCGCTTTGCGAATGGCTCGATCGGCCGCGTCTGCGATGGCCGGCGGCTCGCTTTCAAAGGTCTTCAGTCCGAAGAGTTGATAGTAGTTGGGCTTGGCGACTTCGACGCCCAACCAAGCCTTAAGTGGGTTCAACTTTTCGGCCACGGATAAACCTCTTCCTACAAATTCGCCCTTAGACCGGGCAAGCAAGGCGGGACGACCGACAGACGCCGCTTGGGGGAGGCGGGAAACGGCGGCATCGCTCGGCGATTTTAGCGTCGAACGTTGCGGCGGCGGGTCAGAGAGTCATTCGCCGCGATTTCGATATTATTTACCAGTTTTACCAAGGTCGCAAGGTCGCCGCGCCGCGATCGGCCGACGGCGGCGGTTGCGACGATTGCACCGGGCGTGACGACTCACGCTCTTAAGACGCGGCGCGAAGGCTCACGGTTTCAAAAAACCGCGAATTTCACGGTCGCAAGAAGGCGACGCCGAGCAAATCTGCCGGCCTTAAGCTTGCATTAAGGCTAAGGGGTCGGAAAACGTGCCGGCTTAGCCGAAGCGGCCGGTGACGTAATCTTCCGTCTCTTTCGACTTCGGATTCGTGAAGATGTCGGTCGTAGAGCCGAACTCGACGAGGCGTCCCATGTACATAAACGCCGTGTAGTCGCTGGCGCACGAAGCCTGCTGCATGTTGTGCGTGACGATCAGCACGGCGTACTTCTTCCGCAGTTCGCGAATCAGGTCTTCAATCTTGCCCGAGGCGATCGGATCGAGAGCCGAGCAAGGCTCGTCCATCAGCAGCATTTCCGGCTCGGCGGCCACGGCGCGGGCGATGCAGAGCCGCTGTTGCTGGCCGCCGGAAAGATCGTAGGCCGACTTATTGAGCCGGTTCTTCACTTCCTCCCAGATGGCCGTCGACTTGAGCGCGGTTTCCACGCGGTCTTTCAATTCCGTGGCGTTACGAATGCCTTTGAGCCGCAGGCCGTAGGCGACGTTTTCGAAGATCGATTTTGGAAACGGATTCGGCTTCTGAAAGACCATGCCGATGCGCATCCGCATTTCGATCGGATCGACGTCGCGGCCGATGATGTTCGCACCGCTGGGGTGCAGAATGATCTCCCCTTCGTAGCGCGTGTTCGGGTAGAGATCGTGAATGCGATTGAAGCACCGCAAGAACGTGCTCTTGCCGCAGCCCGAGGGGCCGATGAGCGCCGTGACGTGCATGTCGGCCAACTGCAACTCAAGGTTATGCAGAGCTTGGTGCGTACCGTAGAAGAAATTGAGCTTCTTCACCTCCGCTTTCGGCGGCGGCATGGTCGGCGCAGGGCTTCGACGAATCGGGCATGACGGCCTTCGAGTGCGGCTCGTGGTGTGTGGTGCGCGGTTCTAAGCGGGCTTGAGCAGGCATCGGAGCGAAACTCCTCGGCAGGTTCTCAACGCGAACCGCCGGCGACGACGAGCTTACCATTTAATGTTGCGACGGGCGCGATAGCGAACGAAAATCGCCACCGCATTCATCGTGAGCGTGGCGGCGATCAGCACGATGCCCGACGCCGCGGCGTTGCGGTGAAAATCTTCCGTCGGACGAGAGGTCCAATCGAACATCTGATTCGGCAATACGGCGAACGGCGATTGCAACCACTCCCACGAAACGAAGGGGAACTCGTTCGTAATCGGGCTCGGCGGCAGAAAGCGAATGAACGTGACGGCGCCGATGACGATGAGCGGCGCCGTTTCGCCGACGGCGCGAGAGATGGCGATGATCACGCCGGTGGAAATCCCGCCGACGGCGTAACGCAGCAAGTGATGGCGGACGACTTGCCACTTCGTCGCTCCGAGAGCATACGCCGCTTCGCGAATTTGCACCGGAATCGTACGGAGCGCTTCGCGCGTGGCGACGATGACGATCGGCAGTACGAGCAGACCCAGCGTGAGGCCGGCGGAAAGGATGCTGTGCCCCAGGTGGAAGTAATAGACGAACAAGCCGAGCCCCATGAGGCCGTAAATCACCGACGGGACGCCGGCGAGATTGGCGATGTTCACTTCGATGATCGTGCTGATGCGGCCTTTGCGGGCGTACTCTTCCATGTAGACGCCGGCGGCAATCCCCAACGGCACGGCCGTAAACGCCGTGACGGCGATGACCGCCAATGTGCCGACTGCGGCCGACAGAATGCCTGCGTTCTCGGCTTTGCGCGACGGGAACGACGTGAGGAACTGCCAGTCGATGCGTGAGAGGCCGGTGTAGAGCAGATTGCCGAGCAGAAGTGCGAGCGTGGCAAGGGCCAGCAGCGTGCAGAAGATCCCCAGCGCGTTAAACACGCGATCTTCGCGTTTACGGCGGGCGACGATTTTAGCGGTCTGCTGATCCATGACTCAGTGTGCTTAGTGCGGCGAACGATTCTGGCGCGGCTTAACCCTGGCGGTATTTCTTGCGAAGGCGGTGGCCGATGATGTTGAACGCCAGCGTCATGAGGAACAACGTCGCACCGGCGGCGAAAATCGAGTGGTAGGCGACCTTGCCGTGTTCGACGTCGCCTAAGCTGACTTGCACGATGTAAGCCGTGATGGTTTCGGCCGGTTCGCGCGGGTCGAACGTGAGATTCGGCTGCATGCCTGCGGCGACCGCGACGATCATCGTTTCGCCGATGGCGCGCGAAATCGCCAGAATGTAGGCGGCGGCCAAGCCCGACACGGCCGACGGAATGACGACCTTGAACGCGGTTTGCATGCGGCTGGCTCCCATACCGTAGGAGCCTTCACGCAAGAGCATCGGCACGGCCCGCAAAGCGTCTTCACTGAGCGAACTGACATAAGGGATGATCATGATGCCCATCACGATGCCGGCACTCAGCATATTGAACGTGGGCAGCTCGGGCATGATCGTCTGCAAGGCCGGAGTGATGACTTGCAGAGCGAAGTAGCCGAACACGATGGTCGGTACGGCACTGAGCAGTTCCGTCGCCGGCTTGATGATTTCGCGGGCTTTATGCGGGGCGAATTCGCTGAGGTAGACGGCGATGATCGTGCCGAGCGGCAGGGCGATCAACAAGGCGATGATCGTCGTCATGATCGTGCCGGTCACCAGCGGCAAGATGCCGTAACGCGGGGCGGCGAAGAGCGGCGACCAGAGCGTATCTGTGAGGAAGTCCCAGAGCGAGACTTCGCGAAAGAAGGGGAGCGATTCGAGCGTCAGCATCGCGACGATGCCGAGCGTGATCGCTATGGAAGAGGCCGCGGCGGCGAACATCACGCCGCCGGCGAGCGTGTTGGCGAAGTTTCGTCGCCGCACGAGTCCGGCGATCGAGTCGTCGCGCGTCAGCGCCGCCTGCAAAGACCGTAGCGGCAGGCTGCATCGCCGGCGAGGCGGCTGGTTCCATCGAAGATGTCTCAAAGGGGAACGCCGCCGGATGCATCCAGCGGCGTCTTGACCGAGCGAACTACTTGGGTTCGCGCTTCAGAATGTCTTCCACCGGCAAGCCGACTTCCGGGGCTCCGCTGAAGCCGGTGCCGACCTTCAGCTTGGCGACCCGTTCCTTGACCATGTCGTAGGCCTTCGGCGGCAACGGCAGGTATTTTACTTCCGCAGCCAACTTGGCGACGTTGTTCAGGTAGTAGTCGACAAACGCTTTCACTTCCGGGCGATCGAGCGACTTCTTATTCACGTAGATGAACAGCGGACGCGAGAGCGGGTTGTATTGTCCGCTGACGACCGATTCGGCACTCGGAGCGATCGGGCCGAGCTTGTCTTTTTCCCAGTCGATCGGCAGAGCCTTGAGCTTGGCCTTGTTGGCTTCGTAGTAGGAGTACGGAATATAGCCCAGAGCAAATTCGTTGCCTTCGATGCCCGTGACGAGCGTGTTGTCGTCTTCGCTGGCCGTGAAGTCACCGCGGCTCGATTTCGACTTGCCGCAGACGGCTTCCGTGAAGTAGTCGAACGTTCCGGAATCGGAACCGGCGCCGAACAGAGCGAATTCCTTGTCCGGCCAGTTCGGACGGATTTGGTTCCACTTCGTGATCTTGCCTTGCGCGGCCGGTTCCCAAATCTTCTTCAGCTCTTCGACGGTGATGTTGTCGACCCACGTGGCCTTCGGGTTGACGGCGACCGTGAGGGCGTCAAAGCAGATCGGCAGTTCGAGATATTCGATGCCGGCGTCTTTGGCTCCCTTGATTTCGTCCGTCAGAATCGGACGGCTGGCGTTGCAGATGTCGATTTCGCCGCGGAGGAACTTCTTAAAGCCGCCGCCGGTGCCGGAGCGACCGACCGTGACGCGATTGTTCGTTTCGGTTTCGTATTCTTCGGCGACAGCTTCCGCGACCGGAAACACCGTGCTGGAGCCGTCGACCTGAATGACGGCGGCCGAGGCGCCGCCCGAAGCTGCCGCACCCGAACCGGAACCGCCGGTGGGAGCCGTTTTCGGCGAGCAACCGATCAGAATCGCAAGGCCGCTCAAGGCGGCGCCGAAGAAGAACTTTCGGCTAACGAGTGACATGGAAGCGTCGTCCTAGCTGAATGAGCCGTGTGATGGGGACGAGCTGCGGCCGGAGTGAGCGTATTGCGGACCTGCCAGCAGCTCGAATTGCTTCAGAGCATACCGGTCGATTGTTAGGGTTATGTTAGTGACTCATGAGCTTCGCGGGTGCTTTGTGCGTGGCTTGCGTTTGCGTAAGCCAAGGCGACACAAACGGTTGCGGCCGATATGACGAATGAGCGGAATCGCCGGTCCCCGCCGACATGCGGGTACGAATGATGACGAAGCGTGGGGGCTCAACCGAGCTCAATTGACGCCGCTACGACCGGCCCCATTACGCCAGCTTGCCGATCTCTTCGTGGTAGTGGCAGCGCACGACGTGCCGCGAACCGGCCGCGACCGGCTGCAACTCCGGCAACTCCGCGCGGCAGCGTTCCGGTTTCCCCAGCAAAGCATAGAGCGGGCAGCGCGGATGGAACGCGCAGCCGGAGGGGACGTTGATCGGCGACGGAATATCGTCGTCGGCCGCGGTCACGCGGTTGCGACGCTTCGTCGGATCGGGAACGGGAATGGCCGAGAGCAACACGCGCGTATACGGATGCCGTGGTCGATCGTAAAGCTCGGCGGTCGGGGCCTGCTCGACGATGCGTCCCAAATACATCACGGCGACTTGCTTGCTGATGTGTCGCACGGCGCCAAGGTCGTGGCTGATCATCAGATAGCTCAAGCCGTGCGTGCGTTGCAGATCCTGCAACAGGTTGATGACTTAAGCGCGCACGGAAACGTCGAGCGCACTGGTCGGTTCGTCGCACACGATGAACGACGGCTTCAGAGCCAACGCTCGAGCGATGCCGATCCGCTGCCGCTGTCCGCCGCTGAACTCGTGCGGGTATTTGTATTGCGCGTCCGTCGGCATGCCGACCTGCTGCAGCAGCAGACCGACGCGCTCGCGCAACTCCGTGGCGCTCGGCTTGTATTTGCGTCCGGCATCATTCGTCAGGCCGTGAATTCGCAACGGTTCGGCGATCGCATTTCCCACGGTCATTCTCGGGTTGAGCGAACCGTACGGGTCCTGAAAGATGATCTGCACCTTCGGCCGCAAGGCGTGAAGTTCGCCGCGCGGCAGATTCAGGATATCGCGTCCCGCGAAAACGACTTCGCCTCCGGTGGCCGGCGTTAGTCGCAGCACCGTCCGTCCGACGGTCGTCTTGCCGCAGCCGCTCTCGCCGACCAGCCCGAGCGTTTCACCGCGGCCGAGCGTGAAACTCACGTCGTCCACGGCCTTCACCCATTGCCGCACGCGGCCGAAAACGCCGCGGCGAACCGGGAAATACTTCTGCAAACGCCGCACTTCCAAGAGCGGTTCGCCCGTGGAAAGCGGCGTCGTTGGGGCTGCGGAATTCTGCGTAGGCGTCGCTGGGGAAATCATTTCGCACCTCCCGTCGCGGCGGCACTCGGCGAGACGCTCTGCGGAGCGTTACGCAAGAAATTCACCTCGCGTCCGGCTGCCAATTCGCCGGCAAACCAGCAGGCCGACCTATGGCCCGGTTCAATCTCCGTCAGCGGCGGATCTTCCGCACACTTGGCCACGGCCCACGGGCAACGCGTGCGAAACCGGCACCCGCTCGGAAACCTCGTCGGCGACGGCACGTTCCCCGGAATCTCTTGCAGCCGCTCTTCGCTCCGGTCCACGCGCGGCAAGCTCTTAAACAGCCCGACGGTATACGGATGCAGCGGCCGGGCAAAAATAGCTTCCACGCTCCCCTGCTCCACAACTCGGCCCGCGTACATCACGACGACGTCGTCGGCCGTTTCCGCCACCACGCCCAAGTCGTGCGTAATCAGCAGCACCGCGGTGCCGTGCTTCTCGCGCATTTGCCGCAGCAGTTCCAAGATACGAGCCTGAATCGTGACGTCGAGCGCCGTCGTCGGCTCGTCGGCAATGAGCAGCTTCGGGTTGCACGACAAGGCCATGGCGATCATGGCCCGTTGCTTCATACCGCCTGAGAGTTCGTGCGGGTACTGATCGACGCGCCGCTCCGGCTCGCTCATTCGCACTTCGGTGAGCAGGCGAATCACCTCGCGGCGTTCTTCTTGTTTGCTGACCTTGCGATGCAGCCGAATGGCTTCGCCGATTTGCTCGCCGATGGTGAACACCGGGTTCAGGCTCGTGGCGGGCTCCTGAAAGATCATCGCCGCCTGACCGCCGCGCACCTTCTGCATTTCCTGAGGACTGAGCGGCACCAGGTCGCGCCCTTCCAGCAGGATTTGGCCGGAAACGATCTCGCCCGGCGGGATGGCGATGAGCTTCAGAATGCTCAACGAGGTGACCGTTTTGCCGCAGCCGCTTTCGCCGACCACGGCCAAGGTTCGTCCGCGAGCGAGCGAAAACGACACGCCGTCGACGGCTTTAGCCGTGCCGTGTTCGGTATGGAAGTAGGTCCGCAAGTCGCGAACCTCAAGCACAGGGACGTCGGGCAAGGTCACGTTCTCGGGAAGGAGCCGGATGTCGCAACATGTTGATGCCGTTGGTGTTGCGATTTTATGCGCGAATGCGGCCGGCGGTCAACCTCGCTCCGGCGTGCGGCCGCTGAAACTTCCGATCACGTCGAGTTTAACGGTTGTGCTCAATTTAGCGACGCCGGTGGACCGATGACGAATCATAGCCGCCGGCATATCGGACGAGCACGACCTTGCTCTCGCGCCTCCGACCGTGCGATTGGCGTCGCCCGTATCACGGCGACGGCACGGCCTGTCTGAGCGGCGCGAATTTCGGGGGACTTCAATGACTTCGCACTTGTGGCGTCGCATCGTGCCGGCGCTATTGCCGGCCGTGTTCATCGCCGGCTCGCTCGGCTGTTGTTGCCAACGTAAAGGGCTCGTGCTTCGCGGCGATTGGTCGCTGGAGTTAAACCGCGTGCCGCACATGCGTTCCAACGGCCCGACCTACGGCGGCGATTGCGCCGCACCGGCCGGTTGCACTTCCGGAAGCTGCACCTGCTCGGAATGCCTTACGCGCTCTCGAATCGAGCGGCGCTTACGACGGCTACGCCGCCGCCGGTTCCGCGGGTCATATGGGTCGTGGAATGCTCGCCGGCCATGGCGGACATCTCGGCGGCCTGGGCGGCCACTATTCCGAGGGCCCGACGCCGGCTCCGCAAGATCCGACCCCGCCTGCCTTTTCTCGCTTTCATCCCGTGCCGACGCGTCCGGTGTTCGAGCCGCAAGGTTTGGCCTACGGGGAAGAGATGCATGCCCCGCCGGTGCCGCGCGTGGAGAGCTTGCCGCAACCGCAAGGGTCTTCAAGCCGTCGCCCTGCGCCCGACGGCAGCAGCTCTCTCACCTCGGCTCCGGCAATGATCGCCGCGGCCGATGATGCCGGCGTCGAGTCTGCAACGCAGTACGACGTTCGCCCGGTTGTCTACGAAGAACCGGCGATCGTCGAAGAGCCTGCGGCCGTTTCCGTGCGGCAAGAAATCGCCGCCAAGCCGCAGAAGAACTCCGTCACGTGGAAGGTCGCGCAGCATCGCGCCTAATCCGTAGCGCACTTGAGTCGAAGTCGGCGGATTTAACCGATTCGGCCGCATGCTGTTGCGCAACTCCGAACAGCCCTTAAGGGCGGATTTTTCGGACCTCTTTGTCGGTAGTTTGGGAACTCTGTACGGCCGCTCCTCTGCCGGTTGAAGGGGGCTTTTCAGGAGGGCCGATGAAACGTCCTGGCCGACATGCTATCGCCGCCCCGGGCTCAGATTGCGCACCGGGCTGCGAACGTGTGGTCGCCCGCGTCCATCAGTCACTCACCGCGACGAGCTATCCATGCCCGTGCCCTCCTTACGCCTCGTCTCGTGCTTGCGAACCGCGGCGGCGGTCGTCGCAATGCTCGGATGCCTCGAGACGCAGGTCGTCAGTTCGGTCGCCGCTTCAGAATTGCGCATGACTCCGTTGGTTCGAGCCGTTCAAGGGGCTCGGCCGTCGATCGTAAATATTCACGGCGAGAAGATCGTCGGCGGCGACGCGAACTCCGCGACGCCCGGTGATCGACGTCGCGTCAACGGCATGGGAACCGGCGTCGTCATTGACGAGCGGCTACATCATCACGAATCACCACGTCGTCGACGGCGTGAAGAAGATTCTCGTCACCACGCACGACGAGCAAACGTATATCGCGGCGTCGTTTCGCACGATCCCAAAACCGACCTCGCGATCATCAAGATCGACGCCGCCGACTCCCTGCCGATGATCAAGATCGGTACGTCGAACGACCTGATGCCGGGCGAGACGGTGATCGCCGTCGGCAATGCGTTCGGCTATGAGCACACGGTGACGCAAGGCATCATCAGTGCTCTGCACCGCTCCGTGCAAGTCAGCGATACGCAAAGCTACGAAGACCTGATTCAAACCGATGCCAGCATCAACCCGGGCAACTCGGGCGGACCGCTGCTCAATATCGACGGCGAAATGATCGGCATCAACGTCGCGGTGCGTGCCGGCGCTCAAGGCATCGGCTTCGCCATTCCCGTCGACAACGCGTTGGGCGTCGCCACGGAGTTGCTCAGCACGCGTCGTCTCGACCGCACGTGGCACGGCCTGATCGTCGAAAACTCGCAGCCGAGCATCGACGGTGCCCTCGTCAAGGAAGTGCTTGCCGAAAGCCCCGCCGCTCGCATCGGCCTTCGTCCCGGCGACATCGTCAAGTCGATCGCCTCGAAGCCCGTCAGCCGCGTGCTCGATATCGAACGAGCCTTGCTCGGCAAACAACCGGGCGCTTCGGTGCCGCTGACGTTCGTCCGTGACACGAAGACCGAAACGCTCGACCTCACGGTCGCTTCGGTGCCCGATCGGATTCGCCCGGTGGTCGACGTGGCGACGGCGGGTGATCGCGCCTGGAGCGTACTCGGCATGAAGCTTGAGACGGTGCCGCAGCGGCAATTCGCCGCGTACCGCACTCGCTATCGCGGCGGCTTGGTCGTGACCGATGTTCGCCAAGACGGCCCGGCGGCGAAGCAAGGAATTCGCCGCGGCGACATCCTCGTCGGCATGCACATCTGGGAAACGATCACCGCCGACAACGTGAGCTATATCCTCGACCGTCCCGACTTCGCGACGCTCGAACCGGTGAAGTTCTACATCGTACGCGGCACCGAAACGCTCTACGGCCACATGTCCGTGGCGCGGAACACGCAGTAACATCGCCCCCTCGGCGAATGTGTTCGCGGCTCTATAATGCCACGCGAACAATTCGCAACGCCGAGGCTCGCCGATGTCCGCCTTAGAATTTGCCGCCGCGCTTTCCACAGCGGCTGATCCGCGCGCTGCGGTCGAAGAAGCTTGCCGCGAAGTTCGCGACCGGCTCAACGGCCCGATCGATCTGGCCGTGGCCTTCTATAGCCATCGCTACGGCTCGGCCGTGGCCGAATTGCCGACGCTCTTGAACGACGCCTTATCGCCCGGCGTGCTGCTGAGTTGTACGGGCGATTCCATCGTCGGCGGGCAGCGTGAAATCGAAGGTGCCGCAGCCCTCAGCGTTTGGGCGGCGCGGCTGCCGGGCGTAAGCGTGACGCCGTTGCGATTGGAGTTCCAGCGCACGCTGGAAGGTCCGTCGATCGCCGGTTGGCCCGATTCGCTTGTCGGCCCGTGGCCGACGGGTTCTTCGTTGGTCGTGCTCAGCGAACCGTTCAGCTTCCCGGCAGATTGGTTGCTCGAACGGTTGAACGCCGATCGTCCCGGCGTGCCGGTCGTCGGCGGTATGGCGAGCGGCGGGCATGGCCCGGGGCAAAACCGTGTGGCGCTCGGCAAGAAATCGTTTGTCGGAGGAGCCGTCGCCGTATTGCTGCACGGTCCGCTTTCAGTGCGCACCGTGGTTTCGCAAGGTTGCCGACCGATCGGCGCACCGCTGGTCGTCACGAAAGCCGAACAGCAATGGGTGCAAGGACTCGGCGGGCGCAAGCCGCTGGAGATCGTACAGGAGATCTTCGCCGGTCTCGGTGACGAAGATCGCGCGCTGATGCAACGCGGGCTGCATCTCGGACGCGTCGTCAACGAGTATCAGGAGGCGTTTCGCCCCGGCGACTTTTTGATTCGCAACTGCATGGGCGCCGAGCGCGAAACAGGCTCGATCGCCGTCGGCGAGTTTCTACGCCCCGGGCAGACGGTGCAATTTCACATTCGCGACGCCGCGAGCGCCGACCGCGAAATGCGCGAGTTGCTTCATGCGGCTAATGCGTCCGGTTCGCCGCAAGGGGGCCTGCTCTTCACGTGCAACGGCCGCGGCACGCGACTCTTCGAAATGCCGGACCACGACGCCGGACTCATCCAACAACAATGGCCCGGCCTGCCGCTCGCCGGCTTTTTCGCCCAGGGCGAATTGGGCCCGATCGGCGGCAAGAACTTCATGCACGGCTTCACGGCAAGCTTGGCGTTGTTCGGCCCGCCCGAGGCGTAATCGTCGAACATCATGACCAAGCCGTCCACGACGATCGTCTGGTTTCGCCTCGATCTGCGCATCGCCGATAATCCGGCATTGCTCCATGCGGCCGAGCGCGGCGGTCCCGTCGTCCCGCTGTTCATTTGGTCGCCGGACGAAGAAGGCGATTGGCAGCCCGGCGGCGCGGCCCGTTGGTGGCTGCATCATTCTCTTACCGAACTCGGCGAGCGACTTGTGCAGCTCGGTTCGCCTTTGGTGCTTCGGCACGGCACCTCACTCGAGGTTTTGCGTAGCGTCGTTCGGGCCGTCGGGGCGAACGCCGTGTATTTCAATCGTCGCTACGAGCCGGCGCTCGTCGAGCGCGATCACGACGTCAAAGCCGCGCTCGTCAGCGACGGGCTACAAGTGCAATCGTTCAATTCCGCCCTGCTACGCGAGCCGTGGACGATTGCCACCAAGCAAAGCAAGCCTTATCAGGTGTTTACGCCTTTTTACAAGGCTTGCATCGCGGCGGCCGACCAGCAACCGGAGCGCGAGCAAGACACGTTCGACGCACCTCGCAAACTGCGCCCTCCTGCGAAATCGCCGAAGTCCGACGCGCTCAAGTCTTGGGAGTTACTCCCCAAGCTCGATTGGGCCGACGAGTTTCCCGAACATGCCCGTCCCGGTGAGGTGCATGCCCTCAAGCGGCTGCACGACTTCGTCCGTCGCGGTCTCATAGACTACGACGCTGAACGTGACCGACCCGATCACCCGGGCGTGTCGGGGTTGTCGCCCCATCTGCACTTCGGCGAGATTGGGCCGCGGCAAATTCGTGAAGCCTTGCAGGTATACGCCCATCGCGGCGACGCTCGGCACAAGAAGGCGGCGGCCGGCTTCTTGCGACAAATCTACTGGCGTGAGTTTGCGCACCATCTTCTGCATCACTTCCCGCACACGCCGCAGCAGCCGCTACGCGAGAAGTTCGCCAAGTTTCCCTGGCACAAGAATGCGAAGCACTTGCGTGCTTGGCAACAGGGCCAAACAGGTTATCCGATCGTCGACGCCGGGATGCGGCAGCTCTGGCGCACCGGTTGGATGCACAACCGCGTACGGATGATCGTCGGCTCGTTTCTTGTCAAGGATTTGTTGCTGGCTTGGCAAAGCGGCGCGGCCTGGTTTTGGGACACGCTCGTCGACGCCGATCTCGCCAACAACACGCTCGGCTGGCAATGGATCGGCGGTTGCGGCGCCGATGCTGCACCGTACTTCCGTGTGTTCAATCCGACGAGCCAAGGCGAGAAGTTTGATCCGGCCGGCGACTACGTTCGACGCTTCGTGCCGGAGCTTTCAAAATTGCCGGCTAAATGGATCCATCGCCCCGCCGAAGCTCCCGCGGAGGTGCTGGCCGCGGCCGGAATCGAACTGGGTGAAACGTATCCGCGGCCGATCGTCGATCATGCCGAAGCTCGCGAGGCGGCGCTGGCCGCGCTGCGGACGATTCGCAAATAGCACGATGGGCCGAGACCGCTACGACGGGGCTCGCACGCTTGGCATCCGTTTGCGATAATTCAATTGCCAAGGTTAAGCCGCGCCGCACGAGAGGGACACCGCGATGTTATCGCTCCAAGACAAACGCTTCTTGTTCTTCGTTGACGACATCTACGAAGACTTGGAACTTTGGTACCCGAAGCTGCGCATGATCGAAGCAGGCGGCGTAGTGACCGTGGCAGGTCCGAAGGCCGGCACGAAATACGAAGGGAAGAACGGCTACCCTTGCACCTCGGACGCGGCGATCAGCGAGGTTGCCGCCGACGACTATTGCGGCGTCGTGCTCCCCGGCGGCTTCATGCCGGACAAGCTCCGCCGCGACCCGCAAGTGCTGCAGCTCATTCGCGATTTCGACGCGGCGGGGAAGCTCGTGGCGGCGATTTGCCACGGCGGCTGGATGGCGATCTCGGCGGGGGTCTACAAAGGCGTCCGCGTCACCGGGTCGCTCGGGATCAAAGACGATCTCGTCAACGCAGGCGCGATTTGGGAAGACGCGCCGGTCGTCGTCGACCGACACTTTGTTTCAAGCCGGAAGCCGGACGACTTGCCGGAGTTTTGCAAAGGCATTCTGCGCGTGGCCGGCACGAAGTGAAGTTGCGAATCGGGTTGATTGCAAACTACAATTGAGCCGATGACTGAACACTAAGCCGCCACTTCGTGGAGTCGAGCGTCCCATGGTCGAAGGTTTGATCGGCGTCCTGCTGCTTTGCGTTCCGGTCTTCTTGGTGATCTACATCGTCGGCAAGCTGACGCTGAGCGAGTAGCGACCGGTTCCGGTATCGCCCCCGGTTCTTGATTCCGGGGGCCAATAGCGCGCCGCCAAATACGGGAGCCTTTTAGCTCTTGTCGTTGCGGATATCGTCGAGCGTGCGCCCGAGGCGACGGCGCGACTTGCCCGTTTCCGGAGCTTCCGCGACGGCGACGCTTGCCGTTTCGGCCGCACCGCCCGTAGTCGCCGGGTTTTGCTTCAGCATCGACAGCAATTGCGGGTTCAAGTTTTGATTTCCTTCGATGCGCCGATTTGGTCGACCGCGTCGGAAAAACCCAACAACACCGCGCGACGAACGCTGTCGCGAATCCAGCCGTACACGTTGAGATTGCTCACGAGCGCCTCCTTGCTTTCTGTGCAATCCGCGAAAAACTGCGGGCCGGAAGAATATCGGCATCCGACGGCCGACGATAGGCCGATTTACGGCAATTTTTTCGGGCCTAACGTCTTGCACGGTCGACGGTTATCATAAGCCGCGACGAACCCAACCTCCCCGCCCGCGCCGGCTGCTTAGCTAAATTCAACTCGCCCGAATGCCCGATGCCAGCCGCTGATTTTGCCGCCTCCGAATCATTTTCCGCGAAACGAACGTTGCTAGACCGTTTAGCTAAGGCCGCACGTCGTGGAACGCTCTGGGTTGCGGTGGCGTACGTCGTATCGCGATTCGGGTTGTACGTTTGTTTCTCGGCCGCCACGTCCGACGTGGGCGTCTACTTCCATTACGTCGTGCAAGGGGTCGACTACGGTCGGACGCCGTACTTGCAAAGCCAGCCCAAGCCGGTGTGGCTGCGAGATATCCGTAACTTTGAGTATCCGCCGGCGGCCTATTGGGTGTTTGCGTTGCCGCGCGAACTTTCCCGCTGGCGAATGGAGCCGGAGCCGAGCGATCCGGAACTTTGGCCCGCCTATATCGAGCTTTGGTACAAGCACTACTCCCATTACGACCTCGGCTTTCGCGGCTTGATGTTGTTGGCCGACTTCGGCTCGATCCTGTTGTTCGCGGCCATTCTGCGCCGACGCCGCCCGGAATTTCTCTTGTGGGGATTGTGGGGATATGTGCTCAGCACGACGCTGCTCGGTTACGTGTTGCTTGAGCGAATGGACATCTTGCTGACGTTCCTTTTGATGGCCTGGGCATATTGCTGGTTGCGGGCAGACGAGGCTCCCCGGCGAGCTTGGCTTTGGTCCGCGGCCGCATACTCGCGCTCGGCTTCGGGATCAGCTTCAAACTGATTCCGATCATCGCCGTGCCGTTTCCGCTGTTGTCGGATTTGCACGCGTTGTCGCGGCGACCGCGCGATTGGCGATTGCTCGTCGGACCGCTTTTGCTAGCCATGACGGCGCTAGGGCCGTTCGCGTATTACTACGCTTTGGTCGGTGACGATCTGAAGGCGATGTTTCAGTTTCATTCCGTTCGCGGCGTGCAAATCGAATCGAGCTACGCCACGGCGATGATGCTCTCGACGCCTGCCGATCGGTTGCACTGCTATTTCGACTACGGTTCGTGGAATTTGGGCGGAGTGCGCGAGCCGGACTTCTTAAAGGTCTCGTCGTGGCTGCTTCCCGCCGTACTACTGACCTTCGGCCTGCGGGCTTTGTTTGCACCGCTGTTAAGGGAGCGATTCGATCGCGCGGCCGCCTATCGTTGGGTGTGCGTGACCGTGCCCGTCGCCACCTTGTTGGCCAAGGTCTTCAGCGTGCAGTACCTGCTGTGGGCGTTGCCGATGTTGCTTTTGGCTGCGGCCGAATTCTTGCGGCAACCCGGTTTTCGTTTGATCGTCGGCGGTTCCGTTGTTTCGTGTGCTTTGACGGCGTTTGTGTTTCCGCACCACTACCTGAACAACATGTACGCGTGGCCCTACTCGGCCGACAATCCGCCGCCGTTCTCGTTGATCGAAAACAACCACGACGGCGATCCCGCCGTTGATCGCGTCCTGCCGACGGGCGATCTTTCCAACGGATTGCCGCGAACTGCGATGGCCGCGCGCAACGTGATCTATGCCGCCATGTGCGCCGCCGTCGTTATGCCGGTATTTCGACGGCGCGGATAGCACCGTGGTCCGGCAGAAGTACGCGTCGCGACGTAATCGGGGATCACTCGAATCGGACGACCAAGTCGCCCGTTTCTACGTGGCTGCCGGCTTGCACGGTGACTTCGGCAACCTTGGCATCCCGCTCGGCGTAAAGCGTGGTTTCCATCTTCATCGCCTCAAGCGACAAGAGCTTGGTTCCCTTGGCGATTTGGTCGCCCACCTTTACCGCCACGTTCACGACCATGCCCGGCATAGGAGCACCGACGTGGCTTGAGTTGTTCGCGTCCGCCTTCGGACGATGATCGGCCACGGCCTTTTGCGACTTATCGCGAACACTAGCTTCGCGTTGCTGGCCGTTCAACTCGAAGAACACGTTGCGGTAGCCGTCGGCCTGCGGATCTCCGACCGTCAGCAGCTTCACGATCAACGTCTTGCCTTGCTCGATCTCGACAGTGACTTCTTCGCCAAGTTGCGGGCCGTAGAAAAATACGGGCGTCGGCAGCACGCTCAAGTCGCCGTATTGTTCCTGCTGTGCGATGAAATCGCTGTAGACCCGCGGGAAGATGAGATATGTGACGATGTCGCGCTGCGTCGGTTTACGGCCGGTTTTCTTTTCCAGTTCCGCGGCGGCAGCAGCGAAGTCGGCCGGCGGTAGATTCGCACCCGGACGTCCCTTGAGCGGCTTTTCGCCTCGCAAGATTCGCTTTTGGATCGCTTTCGGAAACCCTCCCGGCGGTTGTCCCATGCGACCGGAGAGAAGGTCGATCACCGACTCAGGGAATGACAAGTCGCGGCGCTCATCGAGTACGTCCGCCTCGGTGAGATTGTTGGCGATCATGTAGAGCGCCATGTCGCCGACTGCTTTCGACGATGGGGTGACTTTCACAATGTCGCCGAGCATCCGGTTGACTTCGGCGTACATCCGCGTGATCTCGTGCCAACGATGGCCCAACCCGACCGCTTCGGCCTGTTCGTACAAGTTCGTGTACTGGCCGCCGGGCATTTCGTTGTGGTACACGTCGGCCGTGCTCGACTTCATCGTGCTTTCAAACGGCGTGTAGTACTCGCGGACGACTTCCCAGTATTCGGCGGTACGCTGAAGTTGTTCGGCATCGAGCTTGGTGTCTCGCTTGTTGTAACGCAGGGCTTCGACGACTGAGTTTAAGTTCGGCTGCGAAGTCAGACCTGAAAGCGGGGCAAACGCGGCATCGGCGATGTCGAGTTTCTGCTCGGCCCCCTTGATGATGGAGGCCGCTTGCACGCCGCTCGTGTCGTGCGTGTGGAAATGGATCGGAATGCCGATCTCTTGCTTGAGCGTTTTGACAAGCAGTTCGGCGGCGTACGGCTTGCACAAGCCGGCCATATCCTTGATGGCCAGGATATGCGCCCCCATCTTCTCCAACTCTTTGGCCAGTTCTACGTAGTACTTCAAGTCGTACTTCGTCTTATTTTTGTCGAGGATGTCTCCCGAGTAGCAGATCGCCGCTTCGCAAATGGCGCCGCTTTTCACGACGGCGTCCATCGCGAGCTTCATGTTCGGAAGCCAGTTGAGCGAATCGAACACGCGGTAAACGTCCATGCCGGCCTGGGTGGCTTCGTGCACGAACGACTTCACCAGGTTGTCAGGGTAGTTTGCGTATCCCAACGCGTTCGAGGCTCGCAGCAGCATCTGCGTGAGAATGTTCGGCATCTTCGCACGGATGTCGGCCAGCCGCTGCCACGGGCATTCGCGCAAGTACCGCATCGCCGTGTCGAACGTCGCGCCGCCCCACATCTCGACGCTGAACAAGTCTGCGTGATTGCGGGCGTAATGCTCGGCGATCGCCAACATGTCGTACGTGCGCAGCCGCGTGGCCAAGAGCGATTGATGCGCGTTGCGCATCGTCGTGTCGGTTAGCAGCAAACGCTCCTGCTTGAGCACCCATTGGGCGAATTTCTCAGGCCCAAGTTCGTTCAGCAGATCCTTGGTGCCCTTCGGAAGCGGCTGCTTGTGATCGAGCGACGGCACCGGAGCCGCGTCGCGTCGCACGGCCGCCGGCTTTCCCTTCACCGTGGCGTTGCCGTTGACGATCGTTTCCGCCAAGTAATTGAAAAGCTTAGACGCACGATCTTTGCGCGGTTGGAATTGGAAAAGCTCCGGAGTTTCGTCAAGAAACCGCGTCGTGCATTGGCCGGCCAAGAACTTGTCGTGAGTGACCAAGTTGATCAGGAACGGAATGTTCGTCTTCACGCCGCGGATGCGAAATTCCTGGAGGCAGCGTTCCATGCGGCCGGCAGCCTCGGCAAACTCGCGCCCTGACGTGATGACCTTCACAAGCAACGAATCGTAATAAGGAGTGACGACCGCGCCGGAAAACGCCGTACCCGCATCGAGCCGCACGCCGGGACCGCCCGATGAACGGTAGTGCGACAACCGACCGTAGTCCGGCAAGAACTTATTGAGCGGATCTTCCGTCGTGACGCGGCACTGAATTGCGTAGCCGTTCGTGCGAATCTTTTCTTGCGACGGCAAGCCGACCAGCGGATCGGCCAACGTGCGGCCTTGAGCGACGAGGATTTGGCTACGAATCAGATCGACGCCGGTGACTTGCTCCGTGCAGGTATGCTCAACCTGAATCCGCGGATTGACTTCAATGAAGTAGAACTTGTCCGTGTCGGAATCGACCAGAAATTCGACCGTGCCGGCGCTTTGGTAATTCACCGAATGCCCGACGGCCAGCGCCGCTTGGCAAATGTCGTCGCGCAGCCGCTCGTCGAGGTTCGGCGAAGGAGCGATTTCTACGACCTTTTGATGCCGCCGTTGCAGCGAGCAATCACGCTCGAACAAATGCACGAGCCGACCGTGCTTGTCGCCCAAGAGTTGCACTTCGATGTGCCGCGGGCGTTGAATGAATTTTTCCAAAAACACGTCCGTGCTGCCGAACGCGTTGAGGCTTTCTCGCTGAGCCTGTTCCAGCGCGTTGGCCAAATCGTCGGGCTTGGGAACCACGCGCATGCCTCGCCCGCCGCCTCCCTTGGCAGCTTTCAACAGCACCGGGTAGCCCAAGGTCTCCGCCAGCGCCGCGAGCCTCGTCGGCATTTTTGAGCGGCTCGCTCGAACCGGAGAGAACCGGCACGCCCGCCGCGCGGGCGATCGTGCGAGCAGTGATCTTGTCACCGAGCTTTTCCAGAATTTCCGGCGAGGGGCCGCAGAACGTGATGCCCGCACGTTCGCAAGCGCGGGCCAAGTCCGGATTTTCGGAAAGGAAGCCGTAGCCGGGGTGGATGACGTCTACGCCGTGCGCTTTGGCGATATCGATGATGCCGTCGATATCGAGATACGCGCGAATCGGTTCGCCGGACTTGCCGACTTGGTAAGCTTCGTCCGCTTTAAAGCGGTGCAGCGCAAAACGATCTTCGTGCGAATAGATGGCGACCGTCTTGATTCCCAGTTCGTGCGCCGAACGGAATACGCGGATGGCGATCTCGCTACGATTGGCGACCAGCAACTTCTTGAACGTTTTGATCACGGCGAAAGCTTCGTCGGTGGGGTGCCATGGAGGCGGTCCGCGGCTCACAGGAGCACGCCTTCGCGGACCGCGCAGAATCAAAAGTCTAACGGCTGAAATTGTCGCGCGATAGGGGCGTGCGGCGACGAGCGAAATTCGCCGCACGATTGCAGTTTCGCAAGTTGCCCGGCGGCAGGCGTTGCGGCCTTTAGCGATTGCGCCGAGTTCGGATCACGCCGCCCTTTTACCGTGCGGAATTAGGGACGTGCGTCACGATTGCAGCTCTTTCGGCTCCAAGGTCACATGGCGGATTTTCGTGCGGTTCCATGTGTAGCTGATGTGAATCGTCGCATCGGCGGCTTGAATGATCGCCGGGTAGGAATACTCACCGGGTTCTTGTTCGAGAACGAGCGATTGTTTCCAGGTTTGAGCGTCGTCCGTACTGACGGCCAGCGCCAACGGCGTACGGCCGATGTGCGACGGGTTGTATGCCAACACGTGTCGTCCGTCGGCAAGCGTCACGGCGTCGATGCCCGAATTGGGGTTTGGCAGGCCCGCGATTTCTACGGCCTCCGACCATGTGATGCCGCCGTCGCGACTGACTGCCGAGCAAATCTGACCAATGCCGCGGCTGCGGGCCAAGAGCAACAGCGATCCGTCTCGCCGCTTCAAAAGCGAAGGTTGCGTCACTCCGTGCGAATTCTTGCGATGGTAGATCGGCCCGTGGCGCGTCCAGTTGCGGCAGCCGTCGACGCTGCGATCAATCCAACATGCCCAATTGCGGTAAGACTCAACCGAGGTTGGAGAGAGCACCGTGCCGTCGTCGAGTTGCAGCGGCTTATTTTTGCTCGGGCCTAGCAAACCGGCGGGCATGATATAAGGCTCGCCCCAAGTGCGGCCGGCATCTTTGCTGCGCCGGAAGAAGCCCGACCAAGTTTGAGGGCTGCTGCCGATCTTGTAATACAGAATGATTTCGCCCGACTTACGTTCGCGAAATAGCACTGGGTTCCAGCACGGAACGCCCTGCTCTTGGGCGACCACGTCGGGCTGTGTCCAACGTACGCCGTCTTCCGAGCGAGAGAGCCAGATCTTCACATCGGCCGCACCTTCTTGCGTGCCCGCGAACCAAGCGACGAGGTATTTATCCGGCTCGCATTCGACAATCGTCGAAGCGTGACAGGCGTTAAACGGCGCGGTGCCGAAGACGTCGCGTTTGTCCATGAATTACTAGGTCGGACCGTAGTCGAGATTGTTCATTTGCCTCCTCATGCCGCCGCTTTGTCGGTGTCGCGGTCGTAGAAAGTCAGCGCGAACAAGAGCATCACGGCCGCAGCGCCGGCGGCGGGATAAAGCCAGAATTGGTTCCACTGAATCACCGATGTCGTGACACCGTCGACCTTTTGCTCGATCGTCACCAGTTTTTCGATGTATGCGGAAAGCTCAGCGCCGATGAAACTGCCCACGCCAAGCGTGGCAAAGGCGATGAAGCCTTGGGCCGCCCCGCGAATGCTCGGATCGGCCTCGCGATCAACGTACATCTGGCCGGTGACGAAGAAGAAGTCGTAGCAAATGCCGTGCAGCAGAATGCCGATGAACAGCATCCACATCCGAGAGCCTGCGTCGCCGGCGGAAAATAAGCCGTAGCGAACGGCCCAGGCCAACATGCCGACGAGCAGCATCTTCTTGACGCCGAGGCGCAGAAAGAACCACGGAATCAGCAGCATGAAGAAGATTTCGGAAACCTGCCCCCACTTCATCACGCCGGCGGCATTGGCTACGCCGATCGAGTTAAAATAGAAGTTGGTGTAGTTGTAGTAGAACTGCAGCGGAATCGCGATCAAAAATGAGCCGATGACGAAGACGGCAAACCGCCGGCGTTTCATAAGTTTCAGTGCGTCGAGGCCGATAATGTCGCCGGCCGTGACTTTGTGTCCGACGTTTTTCGGAGGCGTATGCGGCAGTGTCAGTGAATAGACGCCGAGCAGTGCTTGGCCAATGGCTGCCAGACGCATCGGAATCGTCGTAGCCTCAATCGACGTCAGGTCGGCGCCGCTCCAAACGAATGTCAATTGACCGTCGACCAACTTCAGATGGTCTCCGACTAGCGCTCCGGCGACGATCCAGCCGATTGTTCCCAAAACGCGAATGCCGGGGAATTGTCGGTCGGGATTCGGCAGGTGATGGAACGACAGCGAATTTGTCAGCGCCAATGTCGGCATGTACGTCAAGAAATAGCCGATGAGCACGTAGTAAATCAGGCTTTGGTCCGTGAGCGTCGACAGGTAGTACATGATCCCGGCGCCCGCCAAGTGCAGTACGGCAAGAATGCGCTCGGAGGAGAAGAACCGGTCGGCGATCATGCCGACGAAGAACGGAGCGAGCATGCCGCCGATTGCCGCGGTACCGTAGGCGACGCCCGTAAAGCCGGACTCGAAAATCCCCATTCCTATCTTGCCGGTATTGCCGCCAATGTATCCGCCGAGCGTGACGAACCACGCCCCCCAGACGAAATACTGCAAGAACATCATCAACGAGAGTCGCACGCGGATCTGCAAGGACAGCGGGGTAAACGAACCGGCGGCGTGGGACATGAATTCCTCGGGGCGTAGAACGGGCTGCAACCGCAATAGATAGGAGGTTCACGGCGTAGAACTGGCGAAAGTATAACCATGGGGCCGCGGATCGTCACGCAAACTGGGGCCGAGGATTATGCTTGGTAGTCGTCGGAACAGCCCGGCGTGTTTGACCTCGACTTCTTGATGACGTCCGCGGCGAGGGAACGACAATGATCCGCCAAGTTCACTGCATCGCGTTCGCCTGTGCTATGGCGATCTTCGCCGATTCGCGCGAGGCCGCGGCGGAGAGGCCCAACATCGTTTTGATCGTGGCCGACGATATGCGACCTGACGCGGTCGCGGCCTTGGGCAAATCGGCGATTCGAACGCCTTCACTCGATCAGTTGGTGCGGCGCGGGACGTCGTTCATCAATGCCACATGCGCATATCCCATCTGCGTGGTGAGTCGAGCCGAGATTCTCACCGGTTGCACGGGGTTCCGAGCGCTAACGCCTCCGCTTTCCGGCAAGCTTGACGAATCACTTCCGACGTGGCCGGCCACGATGCGCGCGGCGGGCTATCACACGTACTACGTCGGCAAATGGCACACGACCGGCACGCCGCATGATCGCGGCTACGAAGCCACGGCAGGATGGTACGGCGCAGACAGCGGGACGTTACCGCTCACGAATCCCGTTGACCACCACGGCCGTCCGGTGACCGGCTACACCGGCTGGGTTTTCAAAGACGACGCCGGGCGGTCGCTGCCCGAACACGGCGTCGGCCTGACGCCGAACATCAGCGAGCGCTTCGCCCATTCCGCAATTGAGCTCATCGAACGCAAGCACGGCGACCACCCCTTCTTCCTGCATGTCAACTTCACGGCTCCGCACGATCCGCGATTTTACCCTCGCGGCTTTCAGCAGGCGTATGACGCGGCCAAGCTCCCGCTGCCGAAGAGCTTCGCTGCAATGCATCCGTTCGATCACGGCAACTTAAACGGCCGCGACGAAGTCTTGCTCCCGCGGCCGCTCACGCCGGATATCGTGCGACAAGAACTCGCCGTGTACTATTCGCTCATCGAGCATATGGACGCGCAAATCGGGCGGATCGTCTCGGTACTTGAGCGGCGCGGCCTCAGCGAAAACACGCTCGTCATCTTCACGAGCGATCATGGCATGGCCGTCGGAAGCCATGGCTTAGCCGGCAAGCAAAACATGTACGAACACACGATTCGCGTACCGCTTATCGTCAGCGGACCTGGGATTGCCCGTGACCAACGCTCCACATCGCTGTGCTATTTGCGCGACCTGTTTCCGACGATATGCGACCGATGCGACGTGCCGAAGCCTGAAGGTTTAGACGGCCAGAGTTTCGCGGACGTCCTCACGGATCCGAAGCTCGCCGGGCCGCACCGGTACCTATACGGCTACTTCACCAACACGCAGCGAATGATTCGCGATCGGAGGTGGAAATACGTGAGATATCCGGCTACTGAGCGTGAGCAGCTTTTTGACCTGGCGGCCGACCCGGATGAATTGAAGAATCTTGCCGGCGACGAGCAATACCGTACAACGGTCGCCGACCTGCGAAGTCGTATGGAGGCGTGGTTCCGCGCAGGGCGACCCGCTCTATGCCGACGTGAAACTCGGCGTCTCAACGAGCCGCTGAATCCGTAGTCGAGTTCGACTCGGTGAGCGGCGTCGTCATGGCGAAGTGAGGCGCCAGTGCGCTGCTCCATGACGTCGCCCGATTCCGCCACGCGGATAATGAGCTGCGTTTCCATGGTCGACTCGGCGCCGCTGCCCCGGAACGTCCCGCAGGTAGGCGCCGCCAGCAACGGCGCCGCACCTGCGGCCAACGCCACGTGGCGGTCGGCAACCGCCAAACCTTCCACAGGGTCGTAACCCCGCCAACCGGCGCCCGGCAAATACACTTCGCTCCACGCATGCAGGTAGCGGCGACCGTCGCTTCCTTCGCGCTCGCTGTATCCGCTCACGAAGCTGCGCCGCGAGCCCGACGCTACGGCAGACGGCAATGAAAAGCACCGCCAAATCACGACATGAACCCGTGCGATTGCGAAGCGTTTCCGCCGGGCTCCATGGAGCACCGTCGTGCCGCAACACCCGGACGAAGTCTTCGTGCAGCCAGCGGTTGAGCTCGCTGAGAAATTGCGGCATTTTGCCGCCGCACGTCGATCGCAGCATCTCAGAGGCCGCCGCGACTTCCGGATCGACGGGCCCCATTTGACAATACGGCAACAAGGCCTCGCGAACGCCGGGCCCATATTGCATCGGCACTTGCGTGCCTTCAGGACTGAGCAGATATGCGAACGGGTTAGATCGTAGCGTTTCGACCGTACTGGAAACGACGATTGAAAGCGACGTCATCGGCTGGTCAAACCAAAACTGCGTCGCCGTATGGCCGTCGACATCGGCGTAGTCGCTCATGCCCGCCGGTTGCGGATCGATCCACAGGTTATAACGCAGCAGCCGTTGCGCCACGTCCTCTCGCGGCCGGAGGCGGATCGTCATCGGGTCGCAAAACACCGGCCGCGAATAGCGGTAACGGGTTGCATGCTTAATGTGGAACAACATCGCAGGGCGGAAACTTCTTGCTGCTACAGGGAATCAACGAAGCAAACGAAATCCGCCTAAGGATCGCGATGCACATATCCGGCGACAAAACAGAACTAACGAGCCTCGACCAGCTTTTCCGACATCGCCGTCGTGGCCTGGAAGAAGACGTCGCTGATGGCGGCGCCGACGCCGTTCAGCTTGGTTTGGAACCCGTCAAGATATTCATGCAAACCGGTGCGAATGATATCGTCGACATGCGCATAGTCGAGATCGGCGCTTAGTTGACCGATGCGGCGTTCGGCTTCGTTGCGAAAGTGCGAATGGGCCGTGCCGAGAATCGCCAAGAGTGATTCTTCGGCTTCGCTCAGACAGAAGCGGATCGACCGTGGGAATTCGCGATCGAGCAACAGGAAATCGACGACGTCGCGCGGCGTGATTCGGCCGCGACTTTTGCGGTACATCTCGAGCGCACCGGCCGATTTGAGCAACGCGGCCCACTGAATGGTGTCGAGCGGAGTGCCGACATCGCTGACCTGCGGCAGCAGAATGTAATACTTCACGTCAAGAATACGCGAAGTCTTATCGGCTCGCTCGATCAGTCGGCCGACGTGAGCAAAGTACCACGCCTCGTCTCGCGAGATCGTGGCGTCGATCATTCCCAGCAACAGATGGCTGCTGCGTTTCACTTGATTGAAGAAGTCGTGCGGTTCTTCCAGTAGTCGCTTGTCGCCCGCGGAATTCTTGACGAACAGATAGAACTTATTGAGCTCTTCCCAGATTCCCGAGGAGATGATGTCGCGCACGGTGCGGGCGTTTTCGCGCACTCCGCTCAAGCACTTCAGCACGGAGTTGGGATTCTTCAAGTCGAACGTCAGAAAGTTGATGACGTTGCGTTGCGAGAAGTTGCCGTAGTCTTCAATAAAGGTTTCTTGGTCGCCCGTTGTGTAGACGAGCGGCTCCCACTGCTCGCGGACACGGTTGCCCAGATCGAGCGAGAGGTTGTAGTTGACGTCGACAAAACGTGCGACGTTTTCGGCCCGCTCCAGATAGCGGCTCATCCAATAAACGCTGTCGGCAACGCGGCTTAACATAGCGTGGGCGTATCTTTCTCGGCAGAATTTAGCCGCGGAGCTTCGTCTCCGCGCTCAGGAATCGTCAAACGCGAACGAGCGGCAGCTGCTACGTCGTTTGCATCTGCCGCTGCGCCGCTCCAGCCGGAGTTTGGCCGTTTTGCCCCGAGCCGTTGCTCGCCGCGGGTGACGTCATCGCTTCGTCGGCGCAGAACCGGAACGACGTCGCTGCCGAGCACCCATGTATCTTTACTCCCGCCGCCTTGCGATGAGTTGACCACCATCGAGCCTTTCTTCAAGGCCACGCGGGTCAGGCCGCCGGGAAGCACGAAGATGTCTTTACCGTAGAGGATATACGGTCGCAGGTCGACGTGACGACCTTCGAAATGATCGTCAATGAGCGACGGCACGCGAGAGAGATTGAGCATCGGCTGCGCGACAAAATTGCGAGGGTTCTCGCGAATCCGATCGGCCGCGGCGGCCCGCTCTTCCGGCGTGGCCTTCGGGCCGAGTACGATGCCGTAGCCGCCCGACTCGTTCGTCGGCTTAATGACGAGCTTGTCCATATTCGCCAACACGTGATTGCGCTGCTTTTCGTCGGAGCAGAGGAAGGTCGGCACGTTCGGCAGAATGATGTCTTCGCCCAGGTAGTATTTGATGATCTGAGGCACGTACGCGTACACCGCTTTGTCGTCGGCGATGCCCGTGCCGGGAGCATTGGCAAGCGCCACGCGACCGTTGCGATACACTTCCGCCAAACCGGGAACGCCCAAGGCCGAATCGGGCCGGAAGGCGAGTGGATCGAGAAAATCGTCGTCGATGCGGCGATAGATGACGTCGACGCGCTTCAAACCGTGCGTCGTCTTCATATGCACGTAACCGTCGGATACGACGAGATCACGCCCTTCGACGAGTTCCACGCCCATCTGTTGAGCTAAGAACGAATGTTCGAAGTAGGCAGAGTTGTACGGGCCCGGCGTGAGCAGCACTACGGTAGGATCATCAACTCCCTTCGGCGCGACAAATTGCAACGTCTCCAGCAACCGCTCCGGATAGTCTTCCACCGCCACCACGCCAAGGCCTTGGAACACCTGCGGGAACGTCCGCTTCATCACTTCGCGGTTTTCGATGACGTAAGACACGCCCGACGGGCAGCGCAGATTGTCTTCGAGCACGTAGAACTTGCCGTCGGCGTCGCGAACCAAGTCGGTGCCCGTAATATGACACCACACCCCGCCGGGCGGATCAAACCCTTGGCACGGCCTCAGATAGCACTTGCCGGATTCGACCAAATCCGCCGGGACGACGCCGTCGCGAACGATCTTGCGGTCGTGGTACAGATCGTCGATGAAAAGATTCAGAGCGCGAATGCGTTGCTTGAGTCCCCGCTCAAGAAACAACCATTCCGAGTGCTCGATGATCCGCGGAATGACGTCGAAGGGCCACACCTTTTCCGTGCCGGCTTCGTGACCGTACACGTTGAACGTAATGCCCATATTCAGCAGGGCCCGCTCGGCGGCCTGCTGGCGACGGGAAAGTTCGCCGTCGTTGAGAGCCTTGATCCTTTCTACGAGCATCGCGGAACGAAGCCGCGGGGAGCCGTCGGCTCCGAACATTTCGTCGTAGTAGCCTTCGCTGTCGTAGCCGTCAAAGCACATGAATTCACTCGCGGCGGGTGCGTGCGTTTCGTAATTCGTTTCGCTCGGCGTCGGCGAGACCTTAGGGCGATGATCTCCGCGGCGCAATACGAACAGGGCCCAATTGGCAAACCGTGTGCCGTGGGGAGCAAACGACCACGGCCGAACAATTGCCTGAGCGTCCGATCATGTTATTTCTGCTTGGGTTACGTTACCTCGTCGAGAACGCCGGAGAGCCTCACAATCGACGAGCCATAAGCACTTATGCCCATTCGCGCGGCACCAAGCAAGGTGACTTCGTTTACGGCCGAGGAAAAGGATCGCTGCGACGAATTCAGCTCGGTTACGGCCTGCGAAATTTGGGCAAACCTCCTGCGCGAGCGATTGGGAGAGGGCTACTGAAAGTCCCGCGACTTCACCGCAATATCACGCAGCGCCGCAGTCAGGTCAACCAAACGTATAACGACAACGTGAATGACTGCACGTCTGGTGTTCGGCCGATTGATCTCGGCTCAATGTTGCAGCCGCCATGGACGACGGGAGAAGTTCGCACACTCGTCGACCGGTCCGTGGGAAATCATCGCGACTTGTCGGAGTGCCGGGCTCGTTCAGGCAAGCGACCGCCCACTATTGCAAAGCAGAACAAATGCCGCCAAATTTGACGTGACGTATTCGTAGCGAAAACATTCAAAGTCGTTTCGGCAATACTACCGAAACTTGGAATGCAACGAGTCGCCCGGAAGGTTAGGGCAATCTAAGAGAGGATACCGACGAGACTTACTGCAAGTGGGCGGTGAGGGGATCGAACCCACGACATCCACGGTGTAAACATGGCGCTCTGCCAGCTGAGCTAACCGCCCGAAATGTTCCGGCGCGGCATCGCGACGCTCGCGGAGGAACACTTGCGATGGTAGTCGGGGCGAGCGCGGGCTGTCAATCGTGGGAATCGGTCGACGAACCGCCTTGAGCGCGACTTTCGCCCCGTGGCGACCTTCTTATAATCGAACCGCGTCGCACATCCCGCCGTCGTCCGGAGCTTCGTGCTTGTTGGACCTGCTGCAAATTCTCGTCACCGCCCTGCATCTGACGTCGGTCAATGCGGCCTTCGGCGGGCCGATCCTGGCGCTCTGGCTGTTTTGGCGAGCAAGACGCCGTAACGACGCCACCGCCGACGCCGTCGGCCGGCGACTCTTGCGCGGTTCGTTGCACGGCCTCTACTTCGGCATGGTCCTCGGCGTGCTGGCAGCCTGGCTCTGGTGGACGGCCCACGCCCCGCAAGTCACCACGGCGTTCGAAGCCCTGCCGCGCAGCCGCTACTACTTCACGCTCGGCGAACTGGTGTTCTCGGCCGTCTGCTTTGAGGCTTGGCTGGCCTTGTGGCGGCGTGGAAGCCGAACAATGCTCGCATCGGCACTGGCGATCATCTCGATTACCAACACGGTCTACCACTTCCCGACGCTGTTCTCCATTCTCAGCGTTCTCAGCACGCGTACGCCGCCCGCAGCCGTTCCGGTGCGGTTTATCAGCGTGCTGGGCGATGCCGAAGTTCTGATTCGTGTCGCTCATTTTTCGCTGGCCTCACTCGCCGTCGCCGGGGCGATGCTCATGGCGCTGGCGACGGCAAGCCCTCGGTTGCGACGCCGCGACGTCTCCGCACCGTCTGCCGTTGCGACAAGCCCCGATGACTCGCCGACTGCTGATTCTACGAGTTTGCTGAAATCGCGAGGCGCGATCATTGCCCTAGTCTGCACGTTGTTGCAATGGCCGGTCGGCGTCGTGGTCATGTTGCAACTCCCCGAGACCGCTCGCGACGCCTTAATGGGCAACGACGTCAGCACAACCACGCTGTTCGGGCTCTCGCTCGGCGCCGTCGTTATGCTCATGCATCGCTTGACGACCGCCGGATTCGGCGAAACGAGCCCCGCCGAAGTTCGCTCGGGCCTACTCTGGCTCGGCATCACGATCGCCCTGATGACGGCCGTGCGGCACTTTTCGCGCGAGCCGCTTTACACGACGCCGGCCCCTTCGACCGTCGCCGCACCGTTCATTTCCCCAACGCTTTCCCCGTCTTCCGTCTAAGAGCGCCCTTTCATGAGCATCGAACAAGTCACGCTCGTCGATTCCCAAACCGGTGCATCGGCCAAAATCCTCGTCGGCTTCGGGTTCAATTGCTACGAGTTCAAGGCCTCGGTCGCCGGCAGCCCGGTCGATGTCCTCTGGTCGCATCCCAACTTCACCAGTGGAACAGAACGTCCGTCACATAGCGGAATTCCGCTGTTATTTCCCTATCCCGGCCGTCTGAAGGAAACGGTGCTCACATACGGCGGCAAGTCGTATCAGCTCGAAGGGAACGACGGCCGCGGCAACGCCATTCACGGCTTTTGCCTCACGCGGCCTTGGCGCGTCACCGCGCAAACTTCCTCGAGCGTCACCGCCGAATTCCAAGCTTCCGTCGATGACGCGACGATCCTCAAGAAATGGCCGGCCGACTTCAAAATCGCCGTCAGCTATGAGTTGAAGGGCAACACGCTCGCGAGCCGGATCGTCGTCACCAATCCCGACGACAAGCCGCTTCCGCACGGCTTCGGATCGCACCCTTATTTCCGCGTGCCGCTCGGCGTCGGCGGTTCGGCCGAATCGTGTAAGCTCACCGTGCCCGTGCGGAGCTACTGGGAACTGGTCGACATGCTTCCCTCCGGCAAAAAGCTGCCGGCCGAAGGTTCGCGAGGCCTCGCCGCCGGAATGGCTTTCCCTGACACCAAGCTCGACGACGTCTTTAGCGACGTGCAGTTCGCGAACCACTCCTCGACGGCGACCTTGGCCGACGCCAAAAGCGGTCGCAAGCTTGAGGTGGTGTTCGACGACCAATTTTCGCAAGTCGTCGTTTACAATCCGCCGCATCGCGAAGCCGTCTGCATCGAACCCTATACGTGCGTGCCCGATCAATTCACCATGGCGGCCCGCGGCGTGATTCCGGCCGTGCAAACGTTGGCCCCGGGCGCTTCGCACGCCTGCGGCTACGAAATCCGCGTGAGCTAGTCGGATGTCGCGCGAAGTTGCAGCCGTCGAAACGTCGAGCCTCGTCGCTTATTGGCGCGAGGTTCGCACGTGGAGCGTCGTCGCATTGCTGCTGCTCGCGCACTTCATGCTTGCCAATGCCGCCGCTTGGCATAAGGGAGGCATGTTCGACGAACCGTCGCACATCGCCAGCGGTAACGCGGCGTGGCGGACCGGCGACTTTCGCATCATTCCGCTGGCCATCTTTCAGCAGCGTTGGATGACGCTCCCCTTGGAATGGACGCATGCTCGAGCTCCGTCGACCGATCAACAAATCTGGCGGCGCGGCGACAACTGGGGCTACGGCCGACAACTCATCTACGATCTCGGCAACAATTCGCAGGACGTCCTGCGCAATTGCCGGATGATGAACTCTTTGGCCGGCGTGGTGCTCGGCGCCTTGGTCTTCGCGTGGTCGCGCCGCTTGTTCGGTACGGTGGGCGCGTTCGTTTCGCTACTGCTCTACTGCTTTAATCCCACGGTGCTCGCTCACGCCGCGGCCGCCACGCCCGACACCTTCTCAGCACTCGCGTTCACGGCCGCGCCGCTTTCGCTCTTGGCCGTGTTGCGCAAGGTCACGCCTCTCCGTTTGCTCGGCTCCGGGCTCGTGTGGGGACTCGCGTTGGTGTCGAAGTTTTCGACGCTGCTCTTGCTGCCGATCGCCGCTCTGATGCTGCTCGTGCGGCTGTGGGAAGGAGGCCCGCTCGCGGTACGGCTGCGGCCGTCGTCGACAACGGAAGTCATCGGCCGCGGCCGGCAGTCCGCTTACTTTGTCGCTCGTTGCGGCCGCGCATGCCGTCGTCGCAGCGGGCGTCATCTGGGCGATGTACGACTTTCGCTTCGCGATGCTGCTCGACGGCCCGGGCGAACCGCCGCAGCTTTATCTGGGCTCGTTCGATCACATGGCCCGCGATGCCGGCAAGTTCGAGCCGTTCATTCGCGCGACCGCGGCCATGCGGCTCTTACCCGAAGCCTATCTCTACTGCTTCGCTGAAGCCATTCGGACGACCGGCTCGCGCGTTTCGTTTCTCGACGGCACATTCTCCGTCTACGGATCGCCGGTCTATTTTCCGTTGGCGTTTATTTACAAGACTCCGCCGGCGTTCTTCGTGGTGTTGCTCGCCGCAGCGGTCGCGCATGTTGTTTTGCGTCGCCGTCAATTGGCCTCAGGGCGCGGAGCTTGGTCTCTCTTGCGCGGCGGCTTCTTCGCCACGTACCCGCTCTGGCTCGTTCTCGCGGTCTACGGCTACACGTCGATCACCGGCCCGCTCAATATCGGCATCCGCCACATTCTGCCGATGTTTCCGCCGCTCTTCATTCTGTGCGGCGTCGCCGGAGATTGGTTCACGCGATTGGCCTCCGTTGTAACGGCCGGCGTCCGCGCGGCGCAGGCCTTCGTGCTACTCGGTGTTGCGGTCTACGTCGGCGATACGCTCCTCGCCTTTCCGAACTACGTGGCGTATTTCAATCTCCCGGCGGGCGGATTGCAGCACGGCCATGAGCATCTCGTGGATAGTTCGCTCGACTGGGGGCAAGACCTTCCGGCGCTCAAGACTTGGCTCGACGAGCAAGGCGTATTCCTCGGCGGAATGCAGCCGAACGTTTACGTGTCGTACTTTGGCACCGCGCCGTTGGAGAGCGTCGGCCTCAAGCCGACGCCGCTGCCGTGCTATTTTCGTCTCGGTCGGGCTGATCCGAACCTGCACTACCCGGTCATGGCGGAGCTTCAGCCGGGCATCTACTGCATCAGCGCAACGATGCTCCAATCGCTCTACACGTCGCCGTTTTCAGGCCCTTGGCTCGAAAGCTATGAACGGCGTTATCGCGAGCTGATCGGAGAAATGCAGAAGCTCGACGGCACCGTCGGTGACGCCAAAGCCCGCGCGGAGCTGTTCAAAGAACACGACGAGAAGTCTTGGGCCACCACGATCGACGAGTTTCGCCAGGCCCGGCTCGCGCGGTTGTGTTCGTATTTGCGAACTCGCCCGCCGCTGCACGTCGTCAACGGTGCGATCCTCGTCTATCGACTCACGGCCGACGATTTGGACCACGCTCTGCGGATTGAAGTCCGCACTGTTCCGGATCCGCCGAATTTGGACGAACCGATACGCTACTAATCGCCGAACTCAAGCCGCACCCGAGAAGCGAGTACCGCCGAATCGCGATTACTTGTACCCGTACTGCGGATTGCGCGGGTCGAAGTCGACGTCGGTGAGGCCGACGTTGATCTTGAGATTGGAGTACGTGTACTCCTCGGCCAACAGCGGCGCGTCACCGCCGCGGCGCGGGAACTCGTAGCCTTCATAACGAATCGGCAGGTTGAGCTCGTCGTCGATGTAAAGACGAGTCATCGCGTAGCGGAACTCGCGACGCTGTTGAGCGTGCACGACCTGAATACAGGTGCACGAACGTTCGTTGACCCGCGCTCCGGGAATGACCTTCACTTCGCACTCGTTGAACTGCATGTCGGTTTGAATACCTTGCAGATACCGGTGCGTCAGGTTCACGATGCCGAAGTTGGTGATCGGGTATCGATTCCCTTCCATCGCCTGCGGATCATTCGGCGCCAGCGAGAGCGTGCCGACCAAGGTTTGCTTGAAGCCGACCGGATGCGCGACGATGTGGCCGTTGTTACGGCCGTCGACGTAGATCGCTTCCTGCCCCTTCACGTCTTGATCGAGGAAGTACATGTACACGCTCAGCGGTTGCGGGCGTGACTTCACGAACATCGTCTGCTGTTCGCCGAGCTTGCCGTCGACCGCTTCGCGCTTCTTGAACGTGCAGGTGTAATCACGCAGGCCTTGCATTTGCGTCAGCGCGTCCTCGGCCCAAGCGGCGACGTTGCGAAGTGATTGAGCCGTGTCGCCGGCGGGCTGACGCAGGATTTCGATCCCGTGCAATGCCGCGGCCGGATGTGCTTCGGCGGGAGGCGGCGCTTCCACGGCGACCGGCGGGAGAGCGGTCGGTTGCGGCACGGCCGCCATGAGTTGCGGACCGGCAGCCGGTGCGGGCGCTTCAGCAGGTTGCGGCGTACCGTATTGCGGCAGCACCGGATTCGGCGGAGCAATGGTGGCGGGCGTCGGCACGGCGGCAACCATTTCGGCCGGAGCAACCGCCGCGGGGGCGGGCATCGCCGTGATCGGAGCCGGCGGAAAGTTCGTCATCGCGGAAGGCGGCGCGACATTTGGACCCGCGGCCGTCGGCACCGGCGTCGCAATCGGGCCGCCGAGCAAGGTGGCGCGCGGCCGACCTTGTCGCCAGTACGGGTTGCCGTTCGCGGCGGTTCCCGCAGCCGTCGCGGCATAGCCGGTCGTCGGGTAAGCGGCAGCCGGCGTAATCGTTTGCGGGCCGACGCCGTATTGCGCAGCACCGGCGCAGCGGGGCCGGTTGCCAGGAGACAAGCCAAAGCAAACCGGCGAATTTTGCTACGGGACGTCATCAATCAAGGCCTTCCTTGGCACTCTTGGGGCGAAGCTCGCCGTCTCGCCTTCGGCGTCCCGCGCAACTAGAATCGCTCCGCCGATTCGTCGCGCCGGGCTATAAAGCCTGCGGCGGCCGAATTGTACTGGCAGTTGGCGATATTGCGGAGGTCAGCTTGTCCTCGTCATCACTTCAGATCGAAACGATCGAATCCCAACCTTTCGGAGAAAACTCTTATCTGGCATATCTTGCCGGCCGCTCCGATTGTGTCGTGGTCGATCCGGGTATGGAGCCTGAGCTGATCTTGGAAGAGATCACGCGAAAGGCCTGAATTTAGCGGCGATTCTTATCACGCACGCCCACGGCGACCACATTGCCGGCATTCCCAGCATGAAGGCCGGGTTTCCCCAAGTGCCAGTTTACATCGGCCGTGAAGAAGCGCCAAAGCTCGGTGATCCGTGGGGGAATTTGTCGGCACAGTTCGGCATGCCCATCGTTCTGCCGGCGGCCGACGTGCTGCTCGACGACGGCGAGAAGTTCCAGGTCGCGGGCCTCGAACTTGAGACGGCGGCCGTTCCCGGGCATTCGTCCGGACATGTCGTCTTTATTTGGCGAGGGCCCGATCGCAACGTGGTGTTCGGCGGCGACGTGCTCTTTCGCGGCAGCATCGGCCGCACGGATTTTCCCGGCGGCAGTTTCGACACACTGGCTCGCGGCATTCGCGAACGACTCTACACGCTGCCCGACGACACGCTCGTACTCTCCGGACATGGCCCGGAGACGACGATCGGCGAAGAGAAACGCTCGAATCCGTTCGTACGAGCGAAGTGAGTTTTCATCGCGACTTCAAGTACGTCACCAACTCCGGCACATTACGGCGAACTTCATCGGCGACGAGTGCGGCGATCTGCTTCGCGCCCTCGCCAGCGACGTGCGTCCCGTCGAACTTGCCGGTGAATTTCTTGTGGGCGGGGCCGAATTTCTCCGTCGCTTCGCGGCCGAGCTTCTCGTGAAACTCGATGCTCCGCGCGTAGAGATCGACGAGCGGGATTTTCTCTTCCGCGGCGACGGCGCGGGCCGCGGCGGCATAAGGCGCGAGTTCTCCCTGCAGCTTGCCGTCGGGAAGGTAGATGCGGCGAACGAGCGACGTGACGAGGATCGGCTTCAGCGCCCTTGGCCCGGGCTTCGCCGATCATGAGTTTCAAATTCTCGCGATACGTCGTCGCCGCATCGGTTTCACGATGCGGGCCTTTGCCCGGCATGTCGTTATGACCGAATTGAATGAAGAGATAGTCGGGCTTTTCGGCCAGCGCCGCCTTCCACAAATTGCTCGCGTAATAGCTCTTTGTGCTCGCGCCACCCTTGGCATGATTCACGCAGACGGCAGGCGGCTGTAGCAACTCTCCAAACGCTCCGCCCCAGCCCGCGGTATCGGTCACCGTCGAATCGCCGACCAACACGACTTTGATCGCTTGCGGTGCGGCAGGCTCCGCGGCGCTCGCGAACTTCGTCAAAGCCGAGACTAATAGGAAGACGAGACACAACGTGCGATACATCGACTTTCGCTCCCGCGAGATCCGTAAAACAAACGACGCCGCGACGAATGAGACGTCGCGGCGTCGTAAATTATTCAATCCGTCGAACTTCTAAAACTCGCTCGCCTTCGGTTTGGCCGGCTGCTTCATTTCCCCCGGCTTCTTGACGGCGGCAGGCTTTTTCACCGGAGCTGAACTCGATTCGAGCTTCTTCGGGGCCGGCTTCTTTTCGATTTTCGGCGGTTCCGCCTTAGGCGGCTTCTTCACCGGCGGAGCTTTCTTCGGTTCCGGCAAGACGTCGACCGGCGGCGCTGCATCAACGCTCGGGCCGACGTAAGCCGCGGGAGCGTCGTAGCTGACGAAGCCCGGATCTGCGTAGTAGGCCGCGGCGTACTCGGCGCCAGGACCGTACGGATTCGTGTAATACTGATGCGGCATGACGTCGATCAACGCGGCATGCCCGCGACCTTGACCGGTCGACGGCGTGTAACGGCGCTGGTACGGAGTGCCGGGGTTATCTACGACAAGCGCCGAACCGCTGCTGCCGTGGAAGAGCTGCCGCGTCGTCACGACGCCGTACGAGCCGAAGTGTTGCCAGTTGTAAAACGGCTGGTCGCCGTAGACGGGGCGATAGACGTAGCCGTTGCCGCCGTGCGTCATGATCGTCTCGTGGCCGATCGGTTGCGGCGCCGCTGTAGAGCGAGCGATAACCGCCGGTCAGCGTATAGCCGACGTTGAACGGATCGGTCTGCCAAGTCGGCTCGACCGTGACGCTCGGCTCCGCGCCGTACGGCCGAGCATAAGAATTTGGATCGTAGGTGTCGTAAACGCCGCTTTGCGCCTGCACGATCCTACTGAAAGAGCAGCGACGCCCAGCGCCGCCGCGAAGAAAATACGCACCATCACTCACCTCGCCGAAAAAGTTCGGAGTTGCCGTAACGACGGAAACAAAAACTTTCGGGCGTTTGCGGTCGTGTGCCGCGAGGTGCGCAAGACGCCGAAGCTCTCGGTATGGTAAACCGAAAGCCGTTCGGCGGCAATCAGGCGTAAAGAAGTGCCGAGCGAGGGCCGGCTAGCGACCGGGCGTCGCTTCGGCGCTGCGAGATTTCGGCGAGGTTTCCGCGGCGGCCGCTTTGAGGGCCGCGGCCGCCACGTTTTCCAGAGAGACGATTTCTTGCGCCGCTCCCAGAGCCACGGCTTCGCGCGGCATTCCGTAAACGACGCAACTGGCTTCGTCCTGGGCGATCGTCGCCGCGCCGGCTTGTCGCATTTCGAGCAGCCCCTTGGAGCCGTCGTTGCCCATGCCGGTAAGAATCACCCCGACGGCGTTAGCTCCCGCATAACGGGCGACTGATCGGAACAGCACGTCGACCGACGGACGATGTCGCGAGACGGCGGGCCTTCGCGAACTTCGGCGAAATAACGAGCGCCGCTGCGGCGAAGCAGCAGATGCTTGTTGCCGGGAGCGATCAGAACTTTGCCGGCCGAGATGGTTTCGCCGCCTTGCGCTTCCGACACTTGCAGATCGCAGAGGCTGTTGAGACGTTGAGCGAAGGACTGGGTGAAGCGTTCCGGCATGTGCTGCACGATGAGTATGCCCGGCGCATCGGCCGGCATCACCCGGAGGACGGCTTCCAGGGCTTGAGTGCCGCCGGTCGACGCGCCGATCGCCAAGATTTTGTTGGTCGTGCGCGTGATGGAGAGTTGCCGACTCGGCTTGACCGGCGTCGGGGCCAAGCGGGCGACGTTGCGCGCGAGGCGGCATGCACGGATTGGATCAACGATTCGGCCAAGTCGCCTACGGAGTAAGCGGCTCCCGGCTTCGAAAGCACCGCGACGGCGCCGAGCGACAAGGCTTCCATCGCCAACTCGCTGCCCCGTGCGGTGAGCGAGCTGACGACGATGGTCGGCAACGGAAACGCGCTCATCAAGCGAGAAAGGAACGTAAGGCCGTCCATGCGCGGCATTTCGACGTCAAGCGTCAGCACGTCGGGGCGCAGCTGTTCGATCATGTCGTGCGCCACGTACGGATCGGTGCAGCGCCGACGACCTCGATCTCGGGATCGGCCGAGAGGATTTGCGTGAAGACGCTGCGAACGAACGCGGAATCGTCGACGATGAGAACGCGAATCATGGTGATGCTCGGCGAATGTCTAGTCGAGGCAGATTTGCGCCGCGAGCGGTTGGTCGTCGATTTGCACGCCGATTGCCGTGGGCGCGTCGATCCACTCGCACCAGCCGTCGCGATTGAGTCGCGCGGCTTCCGGAACGGAAAGTTTGAAAACCGGCTGGCTGCCGAAGGCCGCCGTGAGCCATTGCCCGCAGACGACGTTGGCCAATTCCTTGCAGGCGTCTTCGATTTGTTCGGCGGTCAGGTCGTCGCCGTCGGCCGACAAGATGTCGGCGGCGAGCGTTGTTGCGAGCTGCTCGGGCATCGCGAGGCCGACGACGCCGGTCGACGGGCCCGAGAAGCGGACTTGCGTCAACAGCACGTCGTCAAATTCGGTGCCGAGCTCCACGGTCGGGCACGGTTCGCCCCAGCTGAAGGCGGCGGCCTTCAACACGTCGACCGTGACCGTCGAAAGTTGTGAGAGTTGTTGATCGTTCACGCGACGGGCTCCAAAACTTTGAGAATCGTTTCACGCATTTGTTCCGGCGTAAACGGCTTGCGAATGAAGCCGGCGACGATCGGCAACAAGATCTCGCCGAGCCGCGTCTGGCTGCCTTCGGTCGATACCACGATAACCGGGATATGAGAGAACCGGGCGTCGTCGGCCATGCGGCGAATGAGTTCGTCGCCGCCCATTTTCGGCATGTTCAAATCGGCGAACACCAAATGAACTTCGTGATCCGCCAAGAATTCCAAAGCCGCGCAACCGTCGGCCGCTTCGTCGACGGCCGTCGTTTTGACGCCCGCCAGCTTGATGGTCTTGCGGATGACGGCCCGCGTCGTCGCGGAGTCGTCGACGATCAGAATGTTGAGGTCCATAAAAGATTCCTGACTAACGATGTCTTCCGAAATGTTGCAGCTATCCGGCGTTTACCAAACGCGACGCACCGAGTTCGCGAACCGCGCCGTCGACTTGCAGCCACGTGGCGCCGTCGGCGATGTCGATGCTCATCGTTCGCGGACGGTCGCCGCCGACCTCTTCGGCCGTGATGAGCAATTCGTTCTTCCACATCAATTTGCGGAAGACCGTGTGATTGCGCTCGGCAATCTTAAATAGGTTAAGATTCTCGACCACTTTGGCCGCGCCGGCCGCTTTTATGATCAGCCGGCTCCGCTCGGCCCCCAGGTCGAACATCGCCTGGAGCATGGAGATGATCCCGGTGTCTGACGAATTGCCACGGCCGTTGGCGAGCTCGTTCGGCGTCGTCTTTGGCCGAGGGGAGTTGGCAGTGAATGAGTCCGCCGATGCGTGCGATCGGATCGTACGCGGTGACGCCGAGGCAAGGCCCCAAGGCGTATGTGATCAGCGTGTCGTCCGGATTCGCGGACGCAATCATGTCGGCGATTTGAACGATGCGTTTCAAGCGTCGGCCTCCTTCAAATAAACCGACGGCCGCAGCATTCGCAGTTGCAGCGGAATGCCCGCCAAACTTTCCGTATGGCCGACCATGAGCAGCCCGCCCGGCGCGAGCAAACGCTCGATTTCATGAAGCAGGCGGGTCCGCACGGCCTTGTCGAAATAAATCATGACGTTGCGGCAGAAGACCACGTCGAACGGCCCCTTCATCGGGTACGGCGGCGTCGCGAGATTCATGCGGCGAAACGTCAGCAGCGAGCGAATACCGTCGCAAATCGAGTACTCGCCTTGCGTGCGATCGCGAAGCAGGTATTTGTTTCGCATCGCCGACGGGATCGACTGCACTTCCTGCTCGCCGTAGCGACCGTCGATCGCCAGACGCAGAACGCGCGTCGAGATGTCGGTCGCCAAAATCCGCACGTCGCGGGTCAGCGTCGATTGCAGGCCTGAAAGGGCTTCCGCCACGGTCATCGCGATCGAGTACGGCTCTTCTCCGCTTGAGGAAGCCGCCGACCAGATGCGTAGGCGATCCGCCTTCTCGGTGATCATCCGTCGCTTGACGACTTCCGCCAGCAGATCGAAGTGGTCCTGCTCGCGGAAGAAGTGCGTGTAGTTCGTCGAAACGGCGTCGAGAAACTCAATGAGTTCCTCGCCGGAAGGATCGCTCTTCACGAAGTCGAGATAAATCTCTTCGTCGTGAATCTCCAGAGCCCGCATTCGTTTACCGATGCGGCCTCGTACAGAGCGCCTCTTTGCCGACCGGCAAATCAATGCCGCTCTGCTGGTAGACGTATTCGCGAAATTGTTGGAAGACGGCGCGTTTCATTGTTTTCGGGGAGTGGCGCGGGCTTTTATCGTGCGTGTTAGTAGTTGGCCGTCGTGGCCATGTTCACCGTCGAACGTGCGACGACGCAATCGTCTGAGGGGCGGCGTCGAATTGCTCGGCCGGTCGACTCCGACTGTTTGATGCAGCGGGTCGTCGAGATCGTCACGCAAATCGCCAATACGACGTTGATCGCACAGATGCCAATGACACGACCGTGGTCGGCGGGTGATCGCATCCTGCCGCTTTGCAGCCGCACATCGCCAAGAAGGCGAAGGCCACGGCCAAGCAGACGGATTGGAGGTGACGCTTCATGGAACGGCGGGTAACTGCAGAAAGGTGCGAGATACAAAACTTGAGTAACACTCTCCGGCGGCGCCGCGTCGCTTGCCACGTCGGGCGGCGCCGCCGGGAGTTGGGGGGAATCAAGGACGCTTAGAAGCCCTTGAAGTCTTCATCGTCGAGCGGAATCAGCCGATCGGCCTTGCCGCGACCGTTGGTCGCTCCGGCGCCGACGAGTTCCAATTCCCGCGACTTCTTGCTCTCGGTCGCCTTGCGTTCGACCTTTTTCTCGGTCTTGGCGGCCGCACGAACCGGCGGCTTCGCAACCGCGGTCGCACCCGAAAGCTTGAATTGCGACACGACCTGCGACAGCGACACCGCTTGGCTGCTGAGTTCTTCGGCCGCACTGGCCGATTCTTCGCTGCTGGCGGCGTTCTGTTGCGTGACCTTGTCGAGCTGCGTCACTGCCGAGTTCACTTGCTCGATGCCCTTCGACTGTTCGTCGCTGGCGGCGGCGATCTCGGCGACGAGATCGTTCACCTTGCGCGAACCTTCGCCGATTTCACCGAGAATCGCGGCGACTTCGTCGCTGATCTTCACGCCGCTCTCGGCGTTCTTCACAGACTCTTCGATCATGTTGGCCGTCGTGCGGGCCGCTTCGGCACTGCGTTGGGCCAAGTTGCGAACTTCTTCGGCGACGACCGCGAAGCCCTTGCCGGCTTCACCCGCACGAGCCGCTTCAACGGCCGCGTTCAAGGCGAGCAGGTTCGTTTGGAAGGCGATTTCGTTGATCGTCTTCACGATCTTCGCCGTGGCGTCGGACGACGACTTGATCTTGTCCATCGCCTCGCCCATGCGCTTCATGGCGACGTTACCGCGATCGGCGGCTTCACGAGCCGACGAGGCCAGGATCTTGCCTTGTTGCGAGTTCTCGGCGTTCTGCTTGGTCATCGACGACATTTCTTCCAAGCTGCTCGAAATCTCTTCCAGCGAGCCGGCTTGTTCCGAAGCGCCTCGAGCCAGCGATTGGCTTCCCTTGCTGATTTCGTTCGAGGCCGACGAGACTTGGTCCGCACCTTGAGCGGCTTGAGCCAACGCGTCTTCGAGGTTTTCCAGGGCGTTGTTCAGCGCCGTCTTGATCTTGGCGTGGTCACCCTTGTAGTCGCCCTTCACGCGGACAGACAGGTCGCGATCAGCGACGTTTTGCAGCACTTCGCCGGCTTCGGTGACCGGTTCGATCACCGCGTCGAGCGTGTTGTTGAAGCCTTCGATCAGGCTGCGGTACGCGCCTTGGAAGCCCGCGACGTCGCCGCGACGATCAAGCTTGCCGTCGCGAGCCGAGCGAACGACGCCGTCGATTTCGCCGAGCAGGCCGGTGAGCGCGCCCTTCATTTCCAAGAACGCCTTGGTGAGCACGTCCTTGTCGCTGCGAGCCTTGAGGTCGACGTTGACGTCGCCAGCGGCGATCTTCGCGGCGCCGGCGGCCACTTCCCGTTGGGCGTCGACGATGCGGCGGAACGAGTCGGCCAGTTGACCGATTTCTTCCCGCGTGTTGATCTTGATTTCGGCATCCACGTCGCCGACGGCGATCTTGTCGGCCACGGCCGACAGTTGCTTAACCGGACCGGCAATCGAGCGGGCCAGGAACCAACCGAACGCAATGCTCGCCAAGGCGCTACCGACGATCAACGCCATGATCCAGACTTGCGAATCGGCGTAGACGGCGTCGCCTTCCTTCGAGGTGGCTTCGAGGCCCCGTTCGTTGAGCTCGCGTTCTTTCGTCATTTGCGCCACGAACGCGGTCGATGGCGATGCGCGAGGCGCCCGTGATCAGGTCGTCGGCGTCGTCTTTCTTGTTGTCGCGAGACAACTTGATGATCTTGTCGTGTTCGACGAGATACGCGGCCATCGCCGTTTCCACGTCTTTCAGAATCGCCCGCTCTTCGTCATTGACGGCCAGACGGTCGAGCGTGCTCTTGGCTTCTTCAACGTTCTTCCAGGCTTCCGCCGCTTCCTCCTCCGCCGCCTTCATCTGCTCCGCAGTTTCGCAGGCGATGTGCTGGTATTCCTTCACGCGATACAGGTTCATATAGCGTTGCAAGTCAACGCAGGCCGTGAGTGCGGGAACCCAATTGCCTTCGATGTATTCGATGTTGTCGCTGATCTTCGACATGCGCGATAGCGAGAACATGCCCATGCCGATCATCACGGCGACCAAGGTGAGGATGCCGCTCAACACTTTCGTGGCGAGCCGCAAGTTTGCGAACCATTTCATGAGAGAGAGCCTTTCGATAAAGCGAACTAAATACTGAAGTAATTTGCGAGGTGCGTTTTCAAACCGAAACGGAAACTATGCGGCGACTTCGGTCTCGATCGACGTCACGGCGTCGGTCGAAAGCACGCGGTCGACGTCGAGCAGAATCTTCACGCTGTCGGCCGTCTTGGCCATGCCGAGAATGAACTCCACGGCCGCGTCGTTGCCGACGGCGGGCGTGTTTTCAATGTCGGAGCCGGCGATGTCGAGCACTTCCGAAACCGTGTCGACCAAGATGCCCATGTCGACCGAACCGCCGTGCGCCGAAACGTCGACGACGATGATGCAGGTCTCTTCCGTGTCGGCCTTTTCAGGCATGTCGAACTTGCGACGGGAATCGATCACCGGAATGATCTTGCCCCGCAAGTTGATGACGCCGCGCACGTAACCGGGCGCCGAGGCACCGGCGTGATGTTCATCAGGCCGATGATCTCGCGGACTTTGAGAATTTCCAAACCGTACTCTTCGCTGCCGAGCTTAAAGGTCAGGTACTTGCCGGCGAGGGCTCGCGACCTCGACGGCCCTGCGACGGCGCCGGCGCCGTCTGTAACGGGAACTCGCATATATCTCCTCCGAGGAACGAACGTAGACAAACAATCTCCGCGACGGTCGGTGACGACCGCTTTTCAACCAAGCTGAGTACGACGACGGCCGAGCCGTCGTCGTCACGAACTTCGCGCGATGTCGAGCAAATCGTGAACGTCGAGAATGATGCCGACGGTGCCGTCGGGCATGACTGCGCCTCCGGCGATGCCGCGTTGAGCGGCGAGGCCGTCGAGGCTCTTGATGACCACTTGTTGCTGGCCGATGACTTCGTCGACCAGGAGACCGGCCAAGCGGCCTTGGTCTTCCACGACGACGACCAACTGTTGCGGGGCCGAATCGCCGAACGTCGAAAGCTTCAACACTCCGGCGACGTCGTAGAGCGGCAGAATCTGGTCGCGTACGACGATCGTCGTTTCGCGATCATAAAGTTTGTTGTGTCGCACGACGTCGAAGCCGAGTAGTTCGACGATCGAAAGCGTCGGAAGCACGTAGCGTCGGCCGCCGACGCGTACGACCATGCCGTCGATGATGGCCAAGGTGAGCGGCAACCGCATGGAGACCGTCGTGCCGCGTCCCGGCGTAGATCGCAACGAGACGTTGCCGCCCAGTTTCTCGACGTTTCGCTTCACGACGTCCATGCCGACGCCGCGACCGGAAACGTCGGTGAGCTTGTCGGCCGTCGAAAACCCCGGTTGGAAAATCAGGTTGTACGCTTCTTCATCGCCGAGAATCTGATCTTCACGAATCAGCCCGCGCTGCTTGGCTTTCGCGATGATCTTGTCGCGGTTGAGGCCGCGTCCGTCGTCTTCGATTTCAATGAGGATATTGCCGGCCTGATGAAAGGCCCGCAGTGCGACACGTCCGCGCGGCGCCTTTCCGGCGGCCACGCGATCTTCGCTCGACGGCTCTAGGCCGTGATCCACCGAGTTGCGAATCAGGTGAATCATCGGATCGCCGATTTGATCGACGATCGTCTTGTCGAGTTCCGTTTCTTCGCCCGCCACTTGCAGATCGACCGGTTTGCCGATCTTCTTCGAAAGGTCGCGAACGAGACGCGCCATCTTTTGGAACGTGCCGCGAACCGGCACCATGCGAAGCGACAGACTGAGCTGTTGCAGGTTTCGCGTAATCTTATTGAGCTGCGCGAGATTGCGGCTCACGTGAGTGCCGTGTGATCCGCCCGCGGTCATCACTTCTTGATGCACCATCGATTCGGCGATCACCAGTTCGCCGATCATATCGATGAGCTTGTCGAGCCGTTCGCGATCGACCTTCACGGCGTCCTTCACGGCGCCTGCGGCCGACTCGTCCTTAGCGGGAGCTGCGGCTTCGGCGACGACCGGAGCCGGCTCGGCCGATGCGACGGGCGAACTGCTCGTAGGTCCGCCGGCGGCCAACTTGCGAATGTCTTCGATCAATCGCAGGCGGCGCGGTCGGTCGGACGCGAATTCGTCGACGACCGGATGTTCGATCAATCGGCCGACTTGTTGCTTGTGAACGTCGATCGAAGCGAGCACCAAGTCGCAAGCCGCGCCGGTGAGCTCGATCGTCTTGTTGCGAGCCAAGTCGAGCAGATTCTCGGCCTCGTGCGCCAGCTCGACGACATGCGTCAGCGAGAGAAAGCCGGCGACGCCCTTGATCGTGTGGAACGCACGAAACACCGCGCTCAAGCTGTCTTGCAGATTCGGGTTCTCTTCGAGCAGCAGCAGGTGCGATTCCGCCGTTTCGAGATGTTCTTGAGCTTCGGAGAGAAACCCGGCGAGGAGCGCCGGATCGAGATCGGCATCACCGCCCTCAACGCTTTCCGTGCTCTTGGCCTGCGATTCCGCGACCACGTCTGTCGAAACAACTTCGACTTCCGCCGCCGCTGCGGCTTCTTCTTGATGGGCAGTCTTCGACGCCGGACGATGATTCAGGTCGTCGAGCAGCAGATTTTGCAGCTTTTCCAACGATCGCTCGATCCGGTTCCAAAGAGTGCGCGACTGTGACTTGCGTGCCCCCTTTTCAAACCATGTCGAAATCTGCTCGTGGGAATTACGGCTTTCTCGCGCGGCGTCGTGATACGCGCCGTCGTCTAAGTGCCGGGTCAGATCGGTGAATTTTGTTTGGAGCGAGGTGAGCGTATCGACGTCGGTCGCTTCGCCGGTGACGAAGGTCGCGCTCAGGTCGTTGAGTAGTTCGGAGATCGCTTGCATCGCAGTTCGGCGTCGGGTGCGTCGTGAAAAAATCAAGGCGGCCGCGCTCGCGAACTGTTCGACGACGAAGGTGCAAATCGCAGCTTCAGCCGACCTCGTCCTTGCGAGCAGAGAACCATAACACCCCCTTAACCTTGAGGTTTGTTTAACGAGACTTTTCACTACATCTTGCGGCAACGCGCACGACGCATGAGATTTACGCAGTCGCTAAGGTCGCAGAGTTTCGCATTTGCGAAATCGTCGATGACGTGAGAGTTCGCATCGTCTCATTACTCGGAGGGGGGCGAAGTGGAACCCCACAGAATACGAGCGCACGAGTGACGACGGGTTGCCGTCGAACGCGCGAATTCGCTGAAAGCGCTACATGAGATGCGATGCCGGCGACGAATAGCAAGCATGCCGCGAGGCGACGTCGCAAGAAGCGACGTGGGGCTTATGGATTCACGGATCCGGATCTGAAGACGGCCGAATGCTGCGTCACGTCAAACTCGCAACTCTCGGGCTCAGTATTCTGCTTAGCCGAGATCCAAGGCCGTGCTTTGCCGACGAAGTGAATTCGACTTCGGCGATTGCCGCCGCGAACAACTTTGACGCTGCGGCTGAGTTTGACGAGCTTGCGATCCCACAACACCCGGGTCGTCGCACTCCTGCACCCGAGCTGACGTTGCCCAAAGCCGCTCAGCCGCGGCGTGAAGAAACGCGTCACGTGGGCACGCCGCTGCACCGCGACGGATCGCTGCCGATTCCCGGCAAGCCGAGCCGCGGACTCGCCGGGCCCTCCGAAACTTCGGCCGCTGCCGAGGCATCAGGCATTTTCCAGGCTTTTCCACATCAAATACGCGGCATTACCGGCGAATACATCTACACGAGCGACCTCTACAGCAACGCTCGCGGCGGATTAGCGACAAAAGGCGCCACGCGATACCTCGGCAATCTCGACGTCGTGCTCAGCCTTGATACGGAAGCGCAAGGCCTTTGGTCGGGCGGGCAGCTTTTCATGTACGCCAACAGCTTGCACGGCGCTTTGCTCTCGCCGGCGTTCATCGGCGACTATCAGTTTTACGACAACTTGGAAGCCTCTCCGCGCGAGGATGACTTCACGCAGGTTTCTGAATACTGGTACTACCAGGAATGGCTCGACGGCGACTTGGCCGTGAAGATCGGTCGCCAGGACGCCGGCGCGAACTTCGCGTTTAACGATCTCGGCGGCGACTTCATCAACGCGTCATTCACGCTCGTCCCGACGGTGCCGCTGCCGACGTATCCAAACCCCGGCTGGGGCTTGGCGACGTTCGCGAAACTCACGGACGAGTGGCAACTCAGCGCCGGGATCTACGATTCCGTGTTCGCCGGTGATAGTTCGAACCTCAAGCACCTCGGCACCGGCGGCGCCGTGTCGCTTTTTCAAATCGAGTACAAAACGCAACTCGGTCCGCAGCGCCGCTTGCCCACCACGCTGCGTTTCGGCGGTTTCTATCACACCGGAAATTGGGACGAAGTAACGACAGCGCCGAATGTCGGCACGTTCAATTCCAACAGTGGATATTGGGCCACTGCCGACCAAATGCTTTGGGTCGAGCCGGACGTTGAAGACGGCCAAGGGCTCGGCGCGTTCTTTCAGGCCGGTTGGTGTCCGAGCGATCGAAATGCCGTCGTGCAGAATTTCTGCAGCGGTCTCACGTATCGCGGGTTGATTCCCGACCGCGATCAAGACGTGCTTGGCGCCGGTTTTACGAGCGTCATATTCGGAGCCGCGCCGAAGCTCGCGACGGCACGACTTCAGAAACGGCGATCGAAACGTTCTACCGCATTCGCCTCGCGCCGAACATTTCGCTGCAGCCCGACCTGCAGTTTATCGTGAATCCGGGCGGCAACGGCGACGACGCGTTCGTCGTCGGCAGTCGCATGGAAATGGTGCTTTAAGCACGATCTGCCGACACGCCGTCGGTTCTCTAGCGCAGCGAGCGCTGCATGTCTTTCGGCAGGCGACCGGCGTTTTGATACGCATTGGTCGAGCGATAGTAGAACGCGTCCGTGCGACGGCGACTGTGATACCGGGCCGTAGCCAACAGCGGGCTTTCACCTGCCGTGCGGCTTTGCGAAAGTAGGTAGCCCCCGGCACCGCAGACCAACAACGCGACCACACAGAAAACTCGACAAAGTTGGACGCGGCGTTCGGTCATCATCAATCTCCGGCCTGATGTTGCTGCCTGTTTTTCGCAGGAGTTCGTGAGAGTTGCAACCGGTGCGCCGCAAAAACGCCGGTCCGATTATTCATGGTGAAGCGACTCGCCGGTGCGCCATGCACAAACCCGCATCGCACGCGTGAAACCTCGTAAAACACGAGATTTTGTCGTTGCCGTTCGACATCATCGTGCCGCAGTCCTTGTGAATTTGCTGCGTCACTCCGTCGTCCGAAGCGCTTTCGAGCTACGTTTGCGATGTGCCCAAAAGTGACCTGAGAGGCAACGTCCCGTTGTCTTTCGGCAACAGAGCGCCGCGTTGAGGTCCGCCGTCTTGCGATCACGATGATCGCGTCCGACTGCGGTCGTGACCGAATGCGATTGGGCTCTCCCGCCTAGATTCACATCGTTGCAGCCTCGCCGGAGTTGGTTCATGTCTTCCCACATTTTGAGGTGGAGTTGCCGTCTCATTGTTTGTTCGTTGCTCAGCTCGTCATTGCCGGCGAACGCTCGTGGCGCTGAGTTCTTCGTCGCACCTAACGGCGACGATGCCGGACAGGGAACCTCCGACGCTCCCGTGCAATCGCTGGATCGTGCCGCGGAGCTCGTGCGCGAATGGCGGGCCGACGCCGAACTCGAAGAAGCCGTGTTCGTAACGGTCGCTCCCGGCCGGTATGAAATGGCGACCGGATTGCATCTCACCGAAGAGGATTCCGGAGCTCCGAACTCGCGCACCATCTATCGAGCAGCGCCCGGCGGCGAGGTACGGCTCTGCGGCGGTCGAGAAATCTCAAACTTGCACGGCTTGCGCAAGGGCGATCCGGAAGCAGCCCTTGTTCAGCCGGCAGTTTATGACCAAGTGTTGGTCGCCGATCTGCCTGCGGACTTGGCGAACAATTTGGGGGAACATGTCGATCGTGGTGCGCATCACGCCACGTCGCCTGCTCCGCTGGAACTTTATCTCGACGACGTCCCGCTAAAACTAGCCCGTTGGCCGAACGAAGGTTGGGCCGCGAGCAAGCCTGACAGTTCGCCGCTTGCCGGGAATGGGAAGGCCGCGGCCGATCAACAGTCGCGCTGGATGCGAGAGCATGAGGCGTTCATCCATGAGTTCGCCGCCTACGATTGGGCCGATTCGTATACCCGACTCGACGTGGCCCGCACCCCGGCTCAACTTGCCGAGTCGCGCCGCTTTCAAATCGTGAACGCGCTCTGCGAACTCGACGCGCCGGGTGAATACTACGTTTGCCGCCGACATCACAAAGCGTACGTTCTGCCGCCGACGCGCGGCTCGCACCATCGGCTCACGGCATCGGTCGTCGATACGCCCGTCTCCTGCTATGGAACGTCCAATGTGACGTTCGAAGGTTTCACGATCGAGGCGGCGCGGGTCAGCGGCGTCGAAATCGTCGGCGGCGCCGACGTGAAACTCCGCCGTTGTACGATTCGCAACATCGGCAACTTGGGCGTCTGCATCTACGGCGGCCGGCGCCATACGGTCGAAGATTGCCGAATCGTCGATGTCGGCGAGGGAGGCGTCCGTGTCGACGGCGGCGATCGGACGACGTTGCAAGCCGGCGAACATGTCGTGGCACGCAACCATATCGAACGCTGCAACCGCCGCACATACGGATATCGCCCGGCCGTGAATCTTTTCGGCGTGGGGAACGTCGTCGCGGAGAACAAGATCGCCGATTGCGCCCACGCCGCAGTGCTCGTTCACGGCAACGATCATCGAATCGAGGGCAACGAGATTTCGAATGCCTGCCGCGAAACGGACGATGCCGGAGCGATTATGCTCGTCGGCGATTGGACGGAACGGGGCAACGTCGTTCGTGAGAACGTCATTCGCAACGTGCAACGCCCCGGGGCTCGCTGCTTAGTCGGCGTGTATCTCGACGACTTCGCGTCCGGCGCCGTCGTCGAAGAGAACACGATCGTCGACGTCGGCAGGGGCGTGCTCGTCGGCGGCGGACGCGACAATCTGATCGCCGACAACAAGATCGGCAATTGCCGCGTGTGCGTGCAACTTGATAGCCGCGGCCTTACTTGGAAGGCGACGGACGTGGCCGATGCGGAGTCGCCGTTGCGGCGGGCATTGGCCGAGTTTGGCGACGCCGAATCGGCACACGCCGAGCGATATCCGCAACTTGCGACGTTGCTCACGGATGAACCGGGAGCGGCCAAGGGAAATCGAGTCGTCGGCAACGTCTACGAAGGGCGTTTTCTCGATCTTCGCGACGGTCTCACGGATCGCATGGTCGACGTCCGTGCAAATCAGCCGAATGCCGGCAAAGCGGCATCGGTCGCACTCTCCGCCAACGACGGTGAATAGGCGAAGTCGCGCGGCGCGGGCTATCCGCGCCGCGTGAACGGGTAAAGGAATTGCCGTACGAACCCTTTCGGCATCGGGCCTTTGATGCCGTAGCCGGTCGGCCAGCGGCCGTCGCTCGGCAGATAGTAGGTGCCGAAAAGCCGATCGAGAATCGGAAAGTGAACGGCGAAATTCACGTCGATCGCTTCCTTCTCAATGCCATGGTGCCAGTGGTGAAAGCGCGGCGTGACGAACCAGGCGCTCCACCGGCCGAACGACCAGCGCAGGTTCGAATGTACGAACGTCGAAAACAAGTACACGAAGAAAATGTACGCGTACATGGCCGGCTCGGAGAATCCGAGAGCATACATCGGAATGACCGTGAGGCCTCGCAGCGCAACAATCTCGAATAGATGCATCCGCGAGCCGGCGATCCAATCCATCGACTGCGCGGAATGATGTACGGCGTGGAAGTGCCACAGCCATGAAACGCGATGGAAGCCCCGATGGACCCAGTATTGCACTAGGTCCGTGAGGAACATGATCGCAAAGAATTGCAGCACGACGTTTTGCCCGCCGACCCAGCTTCGCAAAGCCGACCATTGCGAATGCTTTAGAATCAGCATCGACGGCGTGAGCGAGAGATACGTGAGCCCTTGCACGAGCAAGCTGCTGACGAAGAAGTAGAACAAGTCTTCACGCCATTCGACGCGAAAGATCGGCTGATCTCGCAGGCGAAAGATCCGCTCCAGCGGAATGAAAATAATGCCGGTGAGAATCAGGTTGAGCAGGAACCAGTCGAGGCCGAAATAAACGTCGGTATCGATGTTGGCTGCTTCTTGCGCTCGGGAGCCTCCGAGCACGGCCGCCAAGAGGACGAGAGCCATGGCCGAGAAGCCGAGGGCCTTGCTTTCTCGCAAGACGATGCTCACTGCGCCGAGCGAGAACGCGGTGATCAGGACCAAGTGCAATGCCAAGCGGATGACGCCGACGTTGTAGAGAGCCCGAGCGTCCGGCACGGTGAGCACGTCCGGATAACGCAAACAGAGCACAGTGCCAAGCCCGACGATGCCGAGCACCAACCCGAGAGTGCCGCTGAGCCAGCCGGAGCCGAAGCGTCGATGTTCGCGGGCCGACTCAAGTTCGTTGCGCAGTTTGCTCATACTTTTATTCAGGAAAGAGACGGAATTCGCCGGCGTTCGTCACTTCGCCAAGGGGCGTGATGCAAGACAGTTCGATTTTAAACCGCCGCCGACAGACGGGGCTATGGCACAATCGGTTCCTAGTGCCGTTGCGGCACTTCGCTTCGTCAGGGAGTGATCGCTAAGTTCCCGATCCCAATAAAAATGCCGCCCTGAAATTATTCAGGACGGCATTTGCTTTACGCACGACTACGGAGATTCTACGAGCTTGGTTCGGCGGCGCTAGTGTACGCGAATCGAGCGCGACTGTAGAAAATCACGCTCTTCACGAACAAAAGCGGCGGCCGCCGCCGGATTAGAAAAAGGCGTAACCGTTGGTTCGACGAGATTCGAGAAATCGTTCTGGCGCCCCTTCAGGTCGCTGAACGTCGGGTCAGAAAGACCTGTCGCGGGGTTCGTGATTCCACCCGTCGCCCCGGACCGGAGTCCTGTTAAGAAGACGGACAAGTCGGATGCGTTCGTCTTGTTACGCGGTGCGACGTGGTAGAAGCGCTCGACATCGGCTGTCCGGCCATCGCCGCCATGGCATCCCGAACACGAGTTCACCGATATGCGGCGAAGAATGGTGTCATTCGCGGGAGTCGTAACTCCTTCCCATTGGAAATTCGCGTTACCCCCAGTGATTCCTCGAAAACCGATCAATGGCGCTGGAAATGTACCGACAGCATTCTCTCCCAATGTTTCTATCAAGAAGTCGAGCGTAGGCGACTTGTTTAGACCATTGTGAGGAGTCAGCTTGGCCGTGTCCGGACGCAACACGCCGGTGCCGGCATCGAGGACGAATTCGCGCAGCTCCCACCCGGCGCCGCCCGTGGTTGGATTTAGTGCGATCTCATTGGTTCGCAGTTGGCCGAGCGCACTGCCGTTGGGACGCCCCGGCATCGCGTTCTTGCCGGCAAACTTGGAAGTGACGATTTTAAGCTGATCGATAAATGACTGATCGAACGCTGCGATCGCGCCGAGCTTGTGCCATTCGTCCGCAACGGCGCGCACCTCCGATTGAGTCGTAGCCGGTTGCAGATACTCAAAGATGACCGTGAACGGCCGAAAATTGCCGTCTTGCGGATCGGTCGGGTCGGTCACACAGAACACAAATCGGCCTTCGCCCGCGTTGCGAATATTGGGATTGCCCCGCAAATCAATGCGGTTCACGATCGCGAGCAAGCGAAACGGAGCCTTTTCCCAGTTGACAACCCAGTCGTCGTCGCTGGGGAGGGGCATGCCGGAAGCAATCTGCGTGTTATCCGACTTCCAGCGTTTCCACTCGTCAATCACGACCTTGTCGATGTTGTCGCCGGCAAATCGGGCTTGGCGGTGCGAAGCCCGCGAATGAAGCTCAGCAAGACATCCTTGGCCGACCCGCCGGACGGCGCCATGGCTTCGAGCAGCGTGTGAACGTGAAACGCGCCATCGGGCTTCAGCGCTTCCACAGCATGATTCACGACGGCCAAATCGGTGATCATGAGCTCCTTGTCCACAACCGCCGGATGGGCCGCGCCGGCCACGTGCGTTCGTCCTATCTCAGGGCCGAATGTTAATACACCGACCAGCAACAGACACTTAACGGCTTTCATTGGTCTCTCCAGCATCGACTATTGAGAAATGCACCGCGACCACTCCGACAAAATGACGGAGGCCGGCTGAGTCTATGAGGAGCGTTTATGAAAGCAATGATGCGAATTAACTACTTCGCGAGCGGTTGTTAAGTAGCTCTTGCGGCTATTGATTGCCGCATTGTTGCGCTGCGTTACGCCGAGATTTCTCTGCGAAACCGATGGACGGTTCGTCGCCGAAATCAATGAGATTTGCTTGTCGCCTACGAGCAACTGGTTCCGCGCAGAGAGCGCGGAGCGACGTGCGTTCGGAAGGGCGCGGATGTCTCCGACCGTCGCGGACTTGCCGGATTGGTCGACGGGAAACGTTGGCGGCGCGAGGCTTGTAGATTCCGGACCGTCAGTGATTGTGGTCCGCTATGGAGAATCCGGCCCGACGTCGGCGGCCGAGAGCGGCTTGGGAGGTTCGATGCCGGAAGCACTCGTTTCCCAACGAAACCAAGTTGTCCATGCTGCATCGGGCTTAGCGGCAACGGTGAATAGAGTGTTGTCGCGCACCGTGAGATTCCGTACTCGCCCGGCAATCACCGGCGGCAGCTTGCTCGGCAAGTTGCAAACGATGCGGTTGTCCGTGAAGGCGCAATCTGTCGGCAGATGCGTCCACTTTTTATCTTCCTTCTCCAGCCCCATCTGCAACGGCGCACAATCGACCCAGGTATTGCCGGTGATCGTGCAGCGCGTGGCGGCCGAGGCGGTGTTGTCGTCGTAGCGCTCGCGGATGTTTTGCGTGGTCGGCGTGTCGTGCATGCCGGGAAACAACGAAAACGGCGCTTCGTGTTTCGTGCCGGTGAGTCCGGCGAAGTAGTTGCCCGTCACGCGGTGCTCAAAGCCAAACAGCTTGATGCCGCCGAAACCCGGCCCGGCTTCGGTAGCGATGATGATGTTCGCTTCGGCCGTGTTGCGATTGCCGAGCCGCATGCAAATGGCGCCGCGACAATTGACGAGCGTGTTACGCCGCACGACGTTGTCGGACGACTTGAGCGACAGGCACTCATCTTCGCCGCTGCAACGTTCGAGCAAATTGTCTTCAATGATCGTAAACGAGCTTTTGCCGGCGGCGCCCAGATCGTTGCCGCCGGTGCGAATTGTTTCGTGGCCGTTTTCACGGTCGGCGTAGACGACGTCACGAAAATGATTGTGATCGAGGCGATCGTGCTGCGAGCAGACGAGTCGCCCTCGTCGTCGCCGCGCACAAAGAGCGGGCTGCCGCGATTGACCTTCTTCTCGAACCGGTTGTGGTCGATACGATTGTGGCCGCTCTTAGCGCCGTCGACGGTGACCCAATGCTCCCAATGCCGTGGTTTCGTGCGTTCCTTGGGGCGGAACACGTTGTGCACGATTCGTACGTTCCTACAGTTTTCGAGACGCACGCATTGCTGATCGGCGTCGTTCTCAAACACAAAGCCTTCGAGCACCAGATGCTCGCAATTTTTGAGAACGAATCCGGCCTCGCCGGCAATCACCGCTTGGCCGCGCTCGGCGGCGCGAATGACGATCGGCGCCGACTCCGTCCCCCGCACGCCGTCGAGCGTCGGATGCCCCTTCATGAAGTACGTCCCGGCCGGTACGTCGACCGTCGATCCGGGCCGTAACTCCCGCAGCAAGCTCATGAGCCGGGATTTGTCGTCGGCCACGGCCGAAGCGGTGACGCCGAATGCCAAACCGATCACCGCAATCCGAAAGATCCAGGCCGTCGCCATTGTAAATCTCGCCGAGAAGAAGGAGGGCGGCAGAACGGCAAGCCAACAAAAAACGCCCCGGGCAATAACCCGAGGCGTTTTGCGATTTCCAGATGATCGGTTGTAGAACAGACCGACCGATTGAGCTCCCCGACAAGGACTCGAACCTTGGACCTTGCGATTAACAGTCGTGCGCTCTACCAACTGAGCTATCGGGGAAGGTAGTAGACTGAACAGCATAGTAGATCGGCCTTTTTTCGACAAGGCCGACGCCGCCCGGCGGGCGGAAACTTCGTGACTCGCGGGCGTTTGCGAGCCGTGTTTTCGAGGCCTCAGACCGTGTAGCTAAGCGGGCTCGCCGTGAATGCCGACGGCCTCATCGCGGGCCAATTCCGCCCTAGGCCCGCTTGCGTTGCTTTTCCATGGTGACCATGTTGCCGGAGTCGTTGTATTCGACGTGCGACATGAAGTTCCGCATCAGCATGATGCCGCGGCCCGAGCACTTTTCCAGGTTCTCGTCTTCGGTGCAGTCGGGGACTTCTTCCAACTTGAACCCGGGGCCTTCGTCGCGGACCTGCACGTAAGAGCTTCTCGGGCGATAGGCGAACGATGAAATGGACGTTCTTCGCTTCGTCGAACTTGTTGCCGTGCTTCACGGCATTCACGAGAGCTTCTTCCAGCGCCAAGTGGACGCCGAAGATGTCGTGCGGAAACCAGTTCTCGGATTCCAACCGTGCAAGCACGCTTTCCAGCAATCGCTTCGCGTCGGTCGTCCGACTCGGAAACGATTCCTCGTGCGTCCAAATCCATTCATCGAGCGACATCGTCATCAGGCCGGCTCGTGCTGGGCGAAGAAAGTTGAAAAGCGATGCTGGGCGATTGGTCGTGCGGCGTCGGCGGTCGTGGTCTTGAGAAGTCCGGCGAGCAGAGAGCGCGGGACCGTGCGGTAAACGGTTCTAGGCGCGTAAATGCGGCGAGCGCTTCGGCTTCTTCGTCGCGGATGTCGAACAGCTTGTTCAGGCGGGTGATCGCGAACACTTCGTAGATTTCCGGCTTGATGTTGCTGAACATGAGCCGGCCTTGGTGCTGCTTGACCTTCTTTTCGAGTTTGATCAATTCGCCGAGAGTTTCGCTCGACAAGAACTCGACCGTGCCGAAGTTGAGCAACAGCTTCTTGCGGTTCTGTTCTTCGACCAACGCAAACAACTCACGGCCCAATTCGTGGATGTTGGTGACGTCCAAAATCTTACGGTCGACGAACCGTACGACGGTGACGTCGCCGACTTCGGACAGTTCCAAACGACGATTGCCGGTCATGAACGACTTCCCTGCTTTGTATTGTAGCGCGACGATGTGAAAAGCTAATCGAGGCCGCGCCGCGGAGCCGCGTATTGCGGCCGCCAACTTGGGCTCGCAAATTGCGTAAGCCGAAACGCGGCGAGCGTTTAGGCCTGATGATATATCGCGCCGGATAGGCCTGCAAGGAGTTTTGCCCGCGGCCGCCTTGCAGGGTGACGCTCTATCGCGGCTGCGACAACCGGCGCACGGCGGTCGGCGGCGCAAGGGTTTGCGGCGCTAAGACCGCTCCGGCTTGCGGCGGGGCTTGAGGGTTCGTCGCGGCCGTGGGATCGGAAGGCTTGCCGGTCGCCGGCACGGCGCCGGGGATCGACTTCACCGTCGCTCGCGAAATGATCAGGTAGTTCGTCGAGCGGTATTCCGTGAGCTGCCCCGAAATCGACCACAACAGCTGCGGTCCCGACTCTTCGATGCTGCGCACCACACGTTCCAACGCGAGGTTCTCGAGTACGACAAAGTGCGCGTCGGGATCTTGGGCCAAAAATACGACTCGGTCGCCGTGAACCTCGAACCGGCCGCGCCGTTCGACGAGCTTTGTGCCTTCGCGCTGGCGAACCCCTTTGCGCGGGCCGTCGAGCACGGCGCCGTTGCGGCCGGTGAACCTCACCGACCGCTGTTCTTCTTCGCGGATTTCGTCGTAGTCGACGTTGGGTTGTTTCGGCTCGGGTTGCTTATCGGGCGTTGTTGAGGACGGCATCGCCGCAGGGTTCGGAAAACTTAGCGGCGGCGAACTGGAATTCGGCGGCGGCACGGTCCACGGCAGCGTCGTACGCTGGGAACCGGTTGCCGACGGCAACATAGGCGCAGAAGCGCCGGGCGTTGCAGCCGGCTCACCGGTCGGGCTTGCCGCAGAAGAACGACTCGCTTCGGCCGTCGCTAGCACCAACGCCAGAGCCCAAGCGGTACGGCGAAGCGGGACACTCGTCATCGTTGCGGCTCGACGTCGTTGATTCGGAGGAGAACTGGGCAGGTGTGCTATGGGGCTCGCCTGATTCTTTCGTCGGCAAACAAGTCGGCGCGGCTTGCGACGGAGTTGCGTCGCCACCACATGCACGTTTCCGAAATACCACGCGCCGCAGGCTTTCATGAGGTCGCCGCCGAGGCCTGATTTTCGCGTAAATCGTGCAGCCGAAATGCGTTGCCGCCGCGCCTATCGGTAACGATGATGGGAAGGCACGGCTCTTGCCTTAGGCAAAGTCGTTGCAATCCGTCGGAGCGGTCGAACGTGCACACTTTGCCGAAACTCACACCTTGGCTGACGGCGATCGTCACGCTGCTGGGAGCTTTGCCCCTGGTTGCCGACGATGCGCTGACGGTGCGAGTGCGAAGCGGGCGAACGTTTGGAGGCCGACTCGACGCACGGACCACCGCGAGCCAACTTTGGGTGCGCACGGACCGCGAGGGAGTTACGATCGCTCGGCCTCTGGCTTGGGAGTCGGTCGTTGAAGTTCGCAATGACCAGCGGCCCGTTGATCGCGACGAGTTGCTCGCCCAAGCAGCGAAGCTCCAAGACGACGTGGCGCCCGTCAAACCTAAGGCGAATACGACCAAGCACGGCTCATTGCAGCTTTGGAGACCGGCCGCCGGTTTGGTCTCGGAAACGACGGCGGCCCCTGTTCAAACCGTGCAGTGGATCGAAGTCGACGGCTACCTCGCCAACTGGGATGCAGACGTCGAAGCCGATGGGCTTTTGCTCGACTTGCAGCTCTTCGATCGCTTCGGCGAACCTGCGGCCGTCGGCGGAACGCTCGCCGTCGAATTGATCGGGGAAACGGTGCCGCCATACTCGCGCGGCAATGCGGCCCCCATGCTGGCCCGCTGGACGCGACAATTGACTCCCGCAGATTTCACGGGCGGGCGAGTACGCCTGCCGCTGGAATTTCAGGCCGTACATCCGGATTTTATGCGAACAAGCGGCCGATTCGCGCTCATTCACTGCGCGTTTCATCGCGCCGGGACAAGGAACGTTTGAAGCCAGTCGAGATGCCGTGGCTCTGCGAGGCTTCACGCCGGTGCGAGAACGATTGGAACAAGCGTTCGGAACTCGCTTCTTTCCCACGGAAACCACCGGGCGCGGGCATCGCGAGAGCGCGATTAACGTACCGTAGTAGCCCAGCCCGCGACGCCGCGTTATCCCGCAGGCTTAGGGAGCGCAAGGCTATGCAGAATCAGCACGCTTCCCAGCGATACGGCCGCCCAGCCGAGCCATTGCGGCGGAACGACAGTCTTGCGCGGCAGCGGGCCGGCGGCGGGCATCAATTGCGTCGCCTTATGCACGACCTGCACGGCCGGGTCGTCGGAGCGTTCCATGAGCCAGCGAGTCGTGTCTTCGTTAAGCACGTACGACTCGACCATCCGCAATTGCACGCCAATCAGCAGGACGATGACGCCTGCGATGAAGTAGTGGTACCGGTTGAGTTCCACGGTGCGATGCTCCACGCCGCAGGCAGGTTCGCGCAACGCGCACTCGCCAGCCCTCGGCATCGTCTTGCATCGACCAAGTGCCGGCGACGGTTGAACGCCGACGGCAGTTTGACGCGCGTAACGGTCGTAGGGGCAGTTACCGCTGCTGACCGCCCGGCGCACTGCCGAGTTGGTCGACGAAGCCCTGCACGGCCTGTTGCATCTGATCGCCGACCTGACCGCCGACGATCTTTTCGAGCTTGTTCGCCCGTGTGATGGCGGCGACGAGCGACTTCTTTTCGGCCCACTGCGACGGCGTAAAAGTGCGGGCGTCGACGTACGTTTCCGTGAAAACCGGCGAGAGCTTCGGCACCACTTCAACGCCGTCCTTCGTCCGAATGAAGTGGTACGACAACGATGCAAACACGGCCAAGCCGCCGACGATCACGCCCGTAAGAAACGGTCCGAATCCCTTCATCGCAAATCTCTCCGCTGCGCTAAGATGTCCTTATCAAGCGATGTTGAATTGTCGCACGTCGTCGCCTGCGAGAGCTTCGGCCGTGCGAAACGCGGCGGCAGTCTAGCGGGCCGCGCTTGGTGCGAGAAGACGAGTCGCCGGCGGACGACTGCCGACTTTGCCGGCTTCGCGTTGACGCGTTCCGGCACGGCACTTACAGTGTTCGCATAACTCCGCCGGAGGGGCAAGTTTACGTTGACTCGCAGGCGCTCTCCGCGGCCCCGCCCCGCCTTGATGCGACCTCCGAGATCGGCATGATGCCCCCTCCGCCCAGTTCGGCAGAAGCCCGCGGCGCAATGAGCGTGCCGCAAGGCCTGTTGACGGGCAGTTTCTTTGCGCTGCTGGTCGCCCAGTTTATCGGCGCGGCCAACGACGCGACGATGCGCTTCGTGATTCCCGAAGCATGCAAGGCGCTGCTTCCTTCGAACATGAAGGCCCTGGCCATCGCCCTGCCGGCGATGTGTTTTCTGGTCCCATGGATCGTGCTCTCGCCGATGGCCGGCTACCTCGCCGACCGATTCTCGAAACAGCGAGTGTTGTTGGTTTGCAAAACGGCGGAAGCGTTGTGCGTAGCCGCCTTGGTTCTGGCGCTCTTGAATCGCAGTCCGGCGGCGTTGTGCGGCACGGCCATTCTGTTGGCCGCGGTGCTTGCGCTCTGCAACCCCGCGAAGCTCGGCTCGATTCCCGATCTCGCGCCTCCCGAAAAGATCTCGGCGGGCAATGCAGCCGTCGTCGTTACGACGATCCTCGCGCTCACCGCGGGCTTTGCGTACGCGGGCACGCTTTACGCCGTAACGTTTCCACATTCCGAAGCCCCGGTCGCAAGCGGCCGTTGGTACGTCATGGCCGGCGTCATGGGAGGCGTCGGACTCGTCGGCATCGTCGCCTCGATGTTCGTCGCGCGGCTTCCGGCGGCTGATCCTACGGCCCGTCCGCCGTGGAACTTCGTCAGCACCGTACTCAAAGACGTTCGCGAACTCCGCACTGCTCGGAGCATGAAGCGTGTGGTGTTTACCTACGCCTTCTACTGGGCGTTGGGAACGCTCGCTCAATTGACGACCATCGCGTATGCCGACGACGTCCCCGCACCAACGGCGGGCGACGCCAAGATGTGGCAAAGCGTGCTGCTAGGATGCTTGGCGCTGGCGCAGGCTTCGGCGGCGCGACGGCCGGAATACTCTCGGCCGGTTTGGTCGAGGTCGGGCTCGTGGCTCCGGCGGGTCTACTCTTTTCACTCTCGCACATCGCCCTGTTTTGGACGCACGGTTCATACTTTGCCACGGCGGCAGCGCTGCTTCTCGCCGGATTCGCCGGCGGCATGCTGAACGTGCCGCTCTATTCCTACATCCAATACCGCAGTCCGCCGCAAAAACGGGGAACGTTTCTCGCCGCCAACAACGTCGTCGCCTTCGTCGGGATGTTCATTGCGACGGGCCTGTTCTACTACGTTCTGTCCGAAGATCTCGAACGGCCTCCGCTGCTTTCGCCGCGCGGCGTATTTTTGACGGCCGGCCTGATTTCACTTCCCGTTGCGGTATGCGGTCTGTACACGAGCTTTGCGAAAGTTGCCCGCGTATCGATCGGTTCGCTGCTGCGCTGTTTTTACAGCATTCGCGCCTACGGTCGCGAGAACCTGCCGCAAACGGGCGGGGCATTGCTCGTTTGCAATCACGTTTCGTTTCTCGACGGCCTGTTGATCGGCATCACCTGCCCGCGGTCGCCGCGCATGGTGGCCTACGCGAATTATGTCATGTCGCCCGCTGTCGGTTGGTTTGCGCGTCTAACGCGAATCATCCCGATCACTCCCGGCACGCGCCAAGCGGTCGAGGCCATTCGCGAGGCCCGCGAGGCGCTGAAGAACGGCGAGTACGTTTGCGTGTTTGCCGAAGGGGTGCTTTCGCGAACCGGCCAACTCTTGCAATTTCAACCCGGCTTTTTGAAGATTCTCAAAGACACCGGTGCTCCGGTCGTGCCCGTGTATCTACACGGCGTGTGGGACACAATCTTCAGCTACTCGCAAGGAAAGTTCTTCTGGAAACGGCCGACCGGTTGGCGCGGTCAACTCGGCGTCTACTACGGAGAGCCGATTGAAGGATTGTCGGAAGTCGGTCAAGCACGTCGGGCCGTGGAATTGCTCGGGCAAGAAGCTCACCAAAGGCGGAAGCATACGACGATGAATCTCACGCGCAAGTTTCTTCGCGAGTGTCGCAAGAGCCGCAGTCGCTCCAAAGTAGCCGACAGCACCGGCGGCGAAATGAACGGCGGCGCTCTGCTGCTCCGCTCGATCATTCTCAAACGCGTGCTCGATGCGCACGGTGCTGGCCGACGACGAACGACACGTCGGCGTACTGCTGCCCCCTTCGGCCGGCGCAGTCTTGGCCAATTCCTCACTGGCGCTGGCGAAGCGCGTCGCCGTCAATTTGAACTATACGGTGACGTCCGATGTGATGAACTCCTGCATCCGGCAGGCCGGCATTCGTCACGTGCTGACGAGTCGCCGAGTCATGGACAAGCTCGATCTGAAGCTCGACGCGGAAATCGTCTACCTCGAAGACTTCAAAGATCGCGTCACCACGACCGACAAACTCGTCGCGGCGCTGCAAGCCTACGTCATGCCGGTGGCCGTGCTCGAACGCATGTACGGCTTGCTCGACATTCAGCCGGACGACGTGCTGACCATTGTCTTCACCTCCGGCAGCACGGGCGAACCGAAAGGCGTAATGCTCACGTTCGACAACATCGGCACCAACGTCGCGGCGATCAATCAGGTCGTCTTCCTGCGCGACACCGACGTCATTGCGGGCATTCTGCCGTTCTTTCACTCGTTCGGTTACACCGTCACGCTTTGGACGATTCTTACGTTGCCGCCGAAGGGCGCGTATCACTTCTCGCCGCTCGACGCTCGCCAAATCGGCGATCTCGTTCAAAAGCAAGGCTGCACGATTTTGCTGGCGACGCCGACGTTCCTGCGCTCGTACATGAAGCGTTGTACGCCCGAACAATTCAAAACGCTCGACGTCGTCGTGGTCGGCGCGGAAAAAATGCCGCTCGACCTCGCGGAATCGTTCGAGAAGCAGTTCGGCGTGCGTCCGGCCGAAGGGTACGGTTGCACCGAGCTCTCGCCGCTGGTCAGCGTGAACGTGCCGGCGAGCCGGGCTCCGAAGCAGGAACAAGCCGTGGCGAAGGAAGGAACCGTCGGCAGGCCTGTGCAAGGCGTCGCGGCCAAAATCACGGACCTCGACACGGGAGCGGAACTCGGCCCCGAGCAGCCCGGCATGCTCTGGATCAAAGGGCCGAACGTGATGCTCGGCTACTTACATCAGCCGCAAAAGACGTCGGAAGTCATCCGTGACGGCTGGTATCAAACCGGTGACGTCGCACTGCTCGACAAGGAAGGCTTCATCAAGATCACGGGCCGCGAAAGCCGGTTCTCGAAAATCGCCGGCGAAATGGTGCCGCATGTCCGCGTGGAAGAAGAAATCCAAAAGGTGTTGGGGGGCGTCGGCGAAGAAGGTGCTCCGCAAGTCGTCGTTACTTCCGTCCCCGACGCTCGCAAAGGGGAACGGATTATCGTCGTCCACACGAAGCTCACAAAATCGCCGGACGCAATCGCCAAAGAGCTCCAAGCAGCCGGCTTGCCGAATCTTTGGATTCCCGGCGGCGACAGCTACCTCGAAGTCGATCACATTCCAGTCCTCGGCACGGGCAAGCTTGATCTACGAGCGCTCAAGAAGCTGGCCGTCGATAAGTTCGCTCCGGCGTAGGCGGCCGGCAACAACGACCTCCGGCGGCGCTATTTGCCGAATTCAGCGGGCCAGACCTTTTGCATGGGAAAGGTCTCAAGCAGCAGCGCGTGGAGTTCTTGATAGTTGTCCTTCATCAGCTCTCGCTGCCGGGCGAAATGCTTGGTCACTTTTTCGATGCCGGCCTTTTCCTCCTCGGGTGAGATCGGCATCGGTCGTCCCGGCGGCGGTCCGATTTGCGGACGCGGGCTCGGATCTGCCACGAACTTCGTGACCTTGTGTTCGCGAAGTTCGCCGAGGATTCTCGCTTCAAATTTATCGACGTCCTCCAGAAACGCATCGCGCAGCGCTTCCGGAGAGCGAACATGGCGGAAAAATTGCTCGCGAACCGGTCGATCGTCGCGAGTGCTGAACGTGCCGTAGTTCCCGTCGAGTTGAAAAAACAGCGGCATGCTGATGACGTCGCGAGAATTCTTTGCCGCACGAAATGGAATGACCTTGCCGACGTCGTCCGGCTGCCAACGAAAGAACCGCAATCCCCAGCGAGAACTGCCGATCGTTCCCGTGCGCCCGACATGGCAGTATCCGAACGACGCACTCCATTGTCCCGGTTCATGCGAATACTTCTTCGCATAGAATCCGGCCTCATGGGCGATCGGCCGCGGCGGGTTTGGATTCGGCGGGTTTGGATTCGGCGGCACCGGCTTGCCGTCGACACCGATTACGACGCCGACGGGCGGAAACGGCGGCATCACGTGCGTAGTGACCGTGAAGTCGTGCATGCTCTCGGTCGGCAACTTCCCGCGACGAAAGAAAAAATCGTCGTCATGCCTCGCACCGCGAATCCACTCGCCGGAGACTCCGTTGCCGCCGACGCGGTAGGACCGAAATTGATGCGTGTCCGTCGCGAATTCCCTCGCAACTTCGTCGAGGCGACGAAACTCCTGCTCGATCTCGGGTTCCGAGAACACCAACGTCGTGACGTCGACATAACGCACCGGCGGAAGTCTGGGATCGCTCGGCTCAAGTTCTCGCGGCGAATCCCCGGACGCTCGCTCCGCGAGGGGCCATATTACGAGCATCGTGGCGACGACAACTCTTTTGCAGCGGTTCATAGAGCTTCACGTTTGTGCGATAGGAAGAGGCGCGGGCTTCGGCCTCACAACACCTTCCGCCCGCGCAGCAGCGCCACCACGAACAGCACCAAAAAGATAAACAGCAACACGCGGCCGATCCAAGCCGCCTCGGCCGCGATGCCGCCGTAACCAAAGACCCCGGCGATCAACGCGACGATCAGAAAGACGAGCGCCCAACGCAACATGATGCACCTCGGAGTTTAGCGGTAATCAGGAAGAATTCGTTTCGCCGACTTTCGCCGCGGCTTTGGCCATGCGGCGCCGCGAACGTCGAATGCCCGCGGCGGTGAGCAGTCCGCCGATAAATCCAAAATAGTAGCTTGCTGAATGGGTCCAAGCGCAGATCAAGAACGGCACGTGTCGCTCCGGTGAGATCAAGTATTGCCAGTGTCGTCCGAGCCGCACCGAACCTCGCTGCGCCAACCAGCCGCCGAGCGTGCCCGCCAACAGGGCTCCGACCGCCATCACGACGAGCAGCCTCCCGATTTCCGGCAGGAGCGAACGGGCCGTGCGTTTTGGATACGGACCGATTCGCGAGGCCGCCGCGACGACGAGCCCCACGCCCAATCCGGCCCACCACGTGGCGACGACGCCCCAGCCTAAGCCGAGCAACGTGGGATCGTCAGTCGCAAAAATCGGCGGATGCGCGACCGTAAAATACTCGACGCAAATCCGCGCCGTAATTTGGTCGTGAACGATGCCGTACGACACGGCCGCCGCGATGTACGACGCTATGATCTTCACCGCTTCCATCGCCCAGGCTCGCCGATGTGATACCCAAGTCCGCCGGCTTGTTGGTATATAATGTAACGAACTTCGCCCGCTGAATCCCTGAACTTTGTTGCTCGGACGACAATGCCCGACGACTGCATCTACATGGACAATCACGCCACGACGCGCGTCGATCCTCGCGTCGTCGAGGCGATGTTGCCCTACTTCACCGAGCGGTACGGCAACGCCGGAAGCGTCAATCATCCGTACGGCTGGGAAGCCAAAGACGCCGTCGATGCGGCTCGTTCATCAATCGGGCAAGCGGTCGGCGCGGGGGAACGTGAGATCGTCTTTACCAGCGGCGCAACGGAAAGCAACAATCTGGCGATTAAGGGGCTCGCGGAACGAGCTCGTAAGAAGGGCAACCACATCGTCAGCGTCGGCACCGAGCACAAGTCGGTGCTCGACGTGCTCGACAAGCTCTCGCGGCGCGGCTACGAAATCACGTTCGTGCCGGTCGCTCCGATCGGTTCGGAAACGTGCGGCCTCGTCGATCTCGATCGGCTGGCCGATTCGCTCCGGCCCGACACGATTCTGGTGTCCGTCATGGCGGCCAATAACGAGATCGGCGTGCTACAGCCGATCGCCGAAATCGGCCGACTCTGCCGCGAGCGCGGCATCACGTTTCATTGCGACGCCACGCAAGCGGTCGGCAAAGTTCCGGTCGACGTCGCCGCATGGAATGTCGACCTGATGAGTTTCACCGCGCATAAAATCTATGGACCGAAAGGGATCGGCGCGCTTTATGTTCGTCGCTCGGCTCCGGCCGTTCGGCTCACGCCGCAGATCGACGGCGGCGGACAGGAAGCCGGCTTCCGCAGCGGTACGCTCAACGTGCCGGGTATCGCGGGCTTCACGCGGGCCTTGGAACTTTGCACGGCCGAGATGCCGGCGGAGTCGCGACGCCTCGCCGCCTTGCGCCACCGGCTCTACGAAGGGCTTACGTCACAGATCGACGGCGTAACACTTAACGGCCCGTCGCTGGAGCGACCCGAGCTGCGTCTTCCCGGCAACCTGAATGTCAGCTTCGCTTACGTCGACGGCGAAGCTCTGATGATGAACATGAAGCGTCTGGCCGTCAGTTCGGGCAGCGCATGTACCAGCGCGAACCCGGAACCTAGCCACGTGTTGCGGGCTTTGGGACTCGGCGACGACCTTACTCGGGCCAGCCTTCGCTACGGCCTCGGCCGGTTCAACTCGGCCGAGGATGTGGAAGCGGCCATTTCACTGACGGTTGACACCGTACGGCAACTTCGCCGCCTGAGCAGCATGGCGTAATTGGGAGCCAAACGGCGAGGCAAAATCATGCCGATGTGGGCGCGTTGGGGCTTGGTGTTGGGGGTCGCCGTCCTGCCGTTTGGAACGATTATTTGGCTGATCGTCCGTGCTCAAGCCCGCAATCGGCCCACAGACGGGGCCGAATCTGGCTATCCGTCGAATAGCTATCCCTCGGACATGTAGGCATGTTTGGCGGCGCGAGGCACCGCCCTTTTCCATTCCGCACGGCGCGGTATAATTTCGACATAACCGATTGTCAAAAAGACGGTACCCCCGTTCATTCCAGTTTTCGATTTTTGAGGATCAGTGCGATGGCGATCTCGGTGACGGAAAAGGCCGCAAGCGAAGTGAAGCGGATGATGAGCGAACAGAAGTTCGCCCCCGACATGTTCCTGCGCGTCGGCGTGGCCGCCGGCGGCTGCAGCGGATTCGAATACAAATTTGCCTTCGACAATCAGTACGATCCTGAAGCCGATCAAAAGGCCGAGTTCTTCGGTCTGCCGGTCGTCGTCGATCGCAAGATGGATCTCTACCTCGACGGCGCGACGCTCGACTTCTGCGACGACATCAACGGTCGCGGCTTCCGCTTCGACAACCCGTCGGCTCCGCGTAGCTGCGGCTGCGGCAAGTCGTTCGGCGTGTAACGCTCGCCATTGATTCACCGTCAGCGATCATTCGATCATTAACCCCCGGTCTACGACCGGGGGTTTTTTTATTGCACCATGGCCGCATGCCGGCGTTGAAGGCCGCGAACATTTACTCAGTGCACCCGCTCCTTATGCGTGCCACTGGTGGCTCGTCCACCAGTGCTCCGTTCATCACCGTTTGAGGCACTGGTGCGCAGGCCACCAGTGGCACCCGCGGTTCGATTACTGTCCTAATTCCAAAAGCTCCCATGAATCCTCGCCAACTTGAAAAACTCGGCGTGCCGCCGCTTTGCGTCAATGCGGCGCTGCAGGCCATTCAAACGGCCGCGAAGCTTGATCTGCTCCGCTCGATGGACGTGAAGAAAGCGATCCGCGCGGTCGTGGAAGACCCGGCTGCGCACACGGCCGACGGCATCTTCGGCGGCCTCGCGCGCGAACTCTTGGACCACGGCACGGTTTGGAAGCCGCAGGCCGTCGAGTTTCAAACGTGGGGCGCGGCCGGAATCGATGCGGCGTCGGTCGAGCAAATGAAGCAAGCTTGCAGCCTGCCGCAAGCAGTCGCCGGCGCGCTCATGCCCGACGCGCACGTCGGCTACGGATTGCCGATCGGCGGCGTGCTGGCGCTGAAAAACGCCGTGGTGCCGTATGCGGTCGGCGTGGATATCGCTTGCCGGATGAAGCTTTCGGTGCTCGATGTCCCGCCGGCGATGCTCGACCAAGAGAAGCAAAACGATCGCTTTGATAAGGCGTTGGAAAACGGCACGCGTTTCGGCGTCGGCGGCGAGTATCGTCGTCCGCTCGAACACGAAGTGATGGACCGCGATTGGACCGTGAGCCGCGTGACGCGCGAGAACCGCGATAAGGCTTGGCGACAACTCGGCACGTCGGGCTCAGGCAACCACTTTGCGGAATTCGGCGTGCTGACGCTCGAGCACGATGACGCCGAACTCGGCCTCGCCGCGGGCAAGTACACGGCTTTGCTGAGCCACAGCGGCAGCCGCGGCACGGGCGCGGCGGTTTGTTCGGTGTACAGCGGCATCGCCCGCAACCAGTTGCCGCGGAAGTACGAAGCCATCGGCCGGCTGGCGTGGCTCGACCTCGATACCGAGGAAGGCAAGCAGTATTGGGATTCGATGAACCTGATGGGGGAGTACGCCGCGGCCAACCACGATTGCATCCACCGCAACGTGAGTAACCTGCTCGGCGCGCAGATCATCGCCGGCGTCGAAAACCATCACAACTTCGCGTGGAAAGAGAACCACGGCGGCGAGGAACTGATCGTGCATCGCAAAGGGGCCACGCCTGCCGCGGCCGGCGAACTGGGCGTGATTCCCGGTTCGATGGCTGATCCGGCATTCATCGTCCGCGGCAAGGGGAACGCGGCCAGCTTGAACTCGGCGTCGCACGGTGCGGGGCGGGCCATGTCGCGCACCGCGGCCAAACAGAAGTTCAGTTGGCGCGCCACGCAAAAGGACTTGGAGAAGAAGGGCGTTCGCGTGCTTTCGGCCGGCGCCGACGAGGTGCCGGGCGTCTACAAGAACATCCTCGACGTGATGCGCGAACAACGCGACTTGGTCGACGTCGTCGGCCGGTTCGACCCGCGCGTCGTGAAGATGTGCGGCGACGGTAGCCAAGCCGAAGACTGAAGATCGATTCTGTAGGAAACGCCCTCCGCGGCGTTCCGAAGCGAGCATCCAGTCACGAGACCGACATGCCTGTGATTTCAAACGTCGATCAAGACTCGACGCTCGTTCAATCGCGCAGCGCTAACGAACAGCCCGGCTCATGCGGGCCGAAGGCCGTTTCGTTGTAATGTCGCAACAGCCCGGCCGCCGCTTGTTCGACGGTGAACACCGCCTCGATTCGCCGTCGTCCCGCGATGCCCATGGTGCGGGCCGCCGTCGATTCGGCCAATAGCGTTCTCACGGCTTCGCGCGGCCACGGCGTCGTCTTTAGGCACAAGGATTGCGCCGTCAACACGTCCGTGCGGGAATATCTCGCGAGTGCCGCCGACGTCGGTCGCAACGACAGGCACGCCGCAGGCCGCCGCTTCGAGCAGTACGCGTCCCAACGGTTCCTGCCGGGCCATATGCAGCAGCAGACTTAACTGCAGCAGCAGCGTTGCCATATCGCTGCGCGTGCCGAGGTAATGAACTTGACTCGCCGCGCGCGATTCCGCGGCAATCGCATGTAACCGTCGTTCATATTCGACGGTCTCCGGCTTGTCGGAATGCCGCTCGCCGACGATCACGACATGCAACAAAGGATCGCTCTGCAACAAAGGCCCGAGCGCCGTCAGCGCCGTGTCTTGGCCTTTGCGCAGGATGATTTGCCCGACGACACCGACGAGCTTGGCATCCGGAGCGAGGCCGAGTTCTGCTCGAAGGTCACGTGCTTTGCCCCCGGTCACCCCCTGCCCTTCTCCCGCAATTGGAGAGGGGCGGAACGTCGACAGGTCGATGCCGTTGTACTGCACGTACGTTTTTGCGGCGTCGAGCCCTTGGGCGACATGATGTTCACGCACGGCGTTCGAAACGGCCAGCACGCGCGTATGAACGTTCAGGTGTGCTACCTTCGGACCGCTCAATCGCATGATGTCGCGCAGGTGCCCGATCGACGGCACTCCGGCCGCCGCGGCAATCGGCCCGGCGAACAACGCCATCATCAAACTATTGGCATGCACCAAATCGTAACGTCGAGTCGCGAGCACCTGCGCCAGATCGTCACGAACACCCACGATCGCAATGCCGAGCGTGCGTAAGGCTTCCGCCAGCGGTCCGGTCGGCGGAGCAAGAAAATCGATCTGCCACCCGCCGTGCTGCAACGTCGGCAAGACGGCTAAGAGCGACCGCTCGCCACCGTTGAGAACCGAAAACTCGCAAACGACGAGAACTCGCGGCATCTCACACACGTCGGCCTTACGGCTCGACGCTCGCCCTCCGGCAGATTAACTAGCCGCCGATCAATCCGTACTTGATCAGCGTCGTGCGGAGCTTGGCTTCTTCGGCTCCCGTGAGTTGCGTCATCGGCAGACGCAGTTCGCCCGTGTCGCGGCCGAGCATCCGCATCGCCGCTTTGAGCGGGATCGGGTTGGTCGAGAGGCCGAGCATGTCGCGGCAGAGTTGAAACAGCTTCTTGTGCCACTTCAGCGCTTCGGCGAAGTTGCCGGCGTCGAAAGCGTTGCACAACGCAATCATGTCTTTCGGTACGATGTTGCCGACGACGGAAATCACGCCCCGTCCGCCGATCGACATCAGCGGCAGCGTGAGGCTGTCGTCGCCCGAGAGCACGGTGAGATTCGTCGCGGCGGTGATTTGCGAGGCCTGGTCCATCTGGCCTGTCGCTTCTTTCACGAGCGCGATGTTCGGCAATTCGGCCATGCGGACGATCGTTTCCGGCTCGATGTTCTTGCCGGTGCGGCCGGGGATGTTGTACACGCAGATCGGCAGGCCAACAGCTTCGGCGACGGCCTTGTAGTGCTCGTAGAAGCCTTGCTGCGTCGGCTTGTTGTAGTACGGTGCGACGATCAGCAGCGAGTCGGCTCCGTCTTTCTCGGCCCGCTTGGAAAGCCGCAGGCATTCGCGGGTGCTGTTCGAACCGGTGCCGGCCATGACCTTGATGCGGCCCTTGGCAACCTGCACCACTTCGGCGACGACCTTCTCGTGCTCATCATGCGAAAGCGTCGGTGATTCGCCCGTCGTGCCGACCGGCACTACGCACTTGGTTCCGGCCGCGATCTGAAACTCGACCTGCTCGCACAACTTGGCGTAGTCGACTTCGTCGTTCTTAAACGGCGTGGTGATCGCGACCGACAGACCGGCGTAGGCTTCGCCTTTGGTGCTCATGGAAATTCGAGAGGGTTCGACGGGGCTAATTGAGGGGAATTACCGCTACTTGATCAGATCTTTCATTTCGCGCACGGCCTGCTGGAAGCCGACCATGATCGCGCGGGCCACGATGCTGTGGCCGATGTTGAGTTCGTCCATGTGCGGAATGTCGGCGACGGCCCGCGAGTTCTGGTAGTTCAAGCCGTGCCCGGCGTGCAACGTCATGCCTGCCGCGACGATCGACTTCGCGGCGACGGTCAACTTCACAAGCTCCGCGTCACGAGCTTTGCCGACCTTGGCCAAGGCGTAGCTGCCGGTGTGCAGTTCCACAGCGTCGGCGCCGAGCTCTTTGCCGAGCGCGATTTGCGTTTCGTCCGGGTCGAGGAACAAGCTGACGATGATTCCCGCATCGTGCAGCCGTTTGATGGTTTCGGCCGTGCGCTCGCGGGCGGCGACGACGTCGAGCCCGCCTTCCGTGGTGACCTCTTGGCGATTCTCCGGCACCAACGTCACTTGGTCGGGCTTCACTTGGCAGGCGATGTCGCACACGGCCCGTTCGCAGGCCATTTCCAAGTTGAGCTTAACGGTGACCGTTTCACGGAGTACGCGAAGATCGCGGTCTTGGATGTGTCGACGATCTTCGCGAAGGTGCAGCGTAATGCCGTCGGCACCGCCGAGTTCGGCCAAGGCCGCGGCCCACACGGGGTCGGGCTCGTAGGTTCGCCGGGCCTGTCGCACGGTGGCGACATGGTCAATATTGACGCCGAGATGGGCCATGGAGATCGTTTTGCAGAAAAGGGAAACCGCGATTATATCGGTAGGCGGGGGGGCCACAAGCGGCGAGAATGGCCCGGCAATTAGGAGACGCACTTATGGATTGGGTTCGCTGGATGACGCTCGCGGCGCTCTCCGGATTTCTGCTCGAAGGGTTCGTGCTGACGGTCTTCCCGCAACAGTTTCAGCAACTGCTGGCCAACGCCGAGCCGCGGACGTTGCAAAACGTCGGCGTCTTGGAAACGGTCGTGGCTATCGGCCTCATTGCCGGCTTATTGACCGGCTGACGCTGCGGTGTTTCCCGACTTCCGGCCGGTCGTAACGGCTGTGCCGCCGAATCTCGCCCAACCCAGGCAAATACGCTTCGTTTTTTGCCGCCGGAGCGATTCTGACCTATGGTTGCTTTTGTCCGCGAGTTCGCTCGTCGCGACGATCCTTTCCTGCCGGTTGCCCGCCGCCTTTTCGAACCGCCATGGTTCGATTCCTGCCTGCCGCTCGTCCGCACACCTCCTTGCTTTGCATCTCCTGAAGTCGGACCCGCACCATGACCTGCCAAGACCTTGCCGCGCGCATCGAAGCTCTTCAGCCGGAAGCACCGCCGCGCGACGTCGCACGACTCTGCCTGTTGCTGACGAACATCGTCGACGATCTCGACGAATTGGCCGACGATCAACGCCTCTACGAGGCTTGGGTTCGGGCCGGACTGCGTTTGCAGGCGGTCACCGACCAACACTCGGCCATGACCGAGGAACTCGAAACTCTTGCGCTGGCCGAACCGGAGGAATTGTGCAGGAAGACTTCTTCACGCTCTTCCGCGCCATCAAGGTGCAGAGCCGAGTGCTCGATCTCTACGTCGGCCAGCAAGTACCGACGGAGTGAGCCGCCAGTTCTCGCGGTGCTTCGAGCAAAGCCGGAAGTAGTTCGGCCGCCGCGAAATGAATCTGCAGCAAGCTGCCGACCACGTTGCCCGTGGCGACTAAGGTCTGTGCGCCGTCGACTTCGTGCAAGGTTTCAATCGGCTCGAGGAAATCGAGCTTCCAGCGACGGTTGCGATAAGCCCGCAACGTACGTCCTTCGGGCAGCAGCCAATTTTCGCCGATCGGCGTAAACTCGACCGGTTCCGGCAGCCCGGCATCTTCGAACCGCTCGGCCGCCAACGGCAGCAGGTTCACCATCGGGTAGCTCGGGCCGGCGGTGCTTCGTAGCGAACGGCCGAGATACCCGCAGCCGCCCCCTTCGGCATAAATCCGCCCGCCGCGACGTGCGAACTCGCGCAATGACGCGTGCATGCAAAGATTGTCCGACAGTGCTTCCGCGTGAAGATCGGTACGGCCGCAACCCAGCCACACGATGTCGGCTCGCTCAGGCACGGTCTCGTCGTGCAGCGGCGAAAAGTCGACGACTCGCGCTCTGCCGCGCTCGAGCTCTTCCAAGAGTTCGGGAAAGTATCCGCAGAAGGCGTCGTCGTATGCCACGGCAATCGTCGGCCGATCGCCCTCCGGCACCTTGCGAAATTCGACGTTCGGCGCCTCCGGCGACAGGCAACGCGGGGCGATCAACGATCGCATCGAGCAGGCGCGGCTCGGCGAATTGAGCAAACGAAGCCGCCAGCGCCTTGCAGACACCTTCCGGCACGACGCGTCCGGGGGGCAACGAAGCGATCGCCTGACGAATGCCTTCGTCGCGAGCCAATCCGCCGACGACCGGCACGCCCCAAGAACCTTCGAGGCACGTTTGAATTTGGAAAAATTGCTCATAGTCGGCGATGCCGTCGATCAGCACTCCGTCGACGGCATCGGGCCGCGCCGGGATGCGGCAATCGGCGGCCTGAGCGGCGTCGAGCACGATCAGTCGCGGAAGGTCGAGCATTCGACAAAGCGCATCCAGCGAACCGCCGCGGGCCTGAGAAACCTCGTCGCTCGTTGCGTCGAACTCCCCTTCAACCAGCGCGAAATCAGCCGCAGCGTAGGCATCCATCAAAGCTCGTCGACACGCATCGCGCACATGAGCCAACTATCAAGATGGCGAGAGGGACTTCCCGTCGTCGGCATGCGCACCTTGCGGTCCGCAATAACAAGCCCGAGCCCGGAAGTGCCGCACTTGCTTGCCGCGAGCGACAAGGTAGCCGGCCAAGGCCCAAGCCATCGGCGACGATGAGAGATATCGCCCGGCCGACGAGTTCCCCAAATAGCCCAACGCCGCACGGGGAAACCGAGACATAAACACACAGCCTGAGGTCCGCAGTGAAGTCCCCATAGCCGCCGGTATGCAACGGGCGACGCAACCTGGACGCGGCGGAAAACTCCGCCGACGGGGGACTCGATACCTGCAATTCTTCGAGCGCCGCGGGCTCAGTCAAGAATTTTGCCCTTGAGAAGCGGACGCAGGCGCGAACCTCGGCGTGTCCGCGAGCGGGAGCTTTCCCCGTATTTTCAAGCAAAAAAGCCAACCGGCCGCGGCCCGCATGTTCACCGTGGGCTGCTGCGGGCAACCCACGGGACACGACGGACCAGCGGTCGGCGGAAGCACGGCAGTCGTCGGAAACGACCGCCGCCCAGGTTTCAAGACGACCTCGCCACTACTGACGTTCAACGACCACGAACCGGTTCCCTTGTTGCGTGCGAACCAAGAGCAGAACCCCCTCATTCTTCGGCTGAGCTTCGAGGGCTTTGCGGAAGCTCTCAACGTCGGTCACGTTCTCACGGCCGACGCGTCGGATAAGCATCCCTTCGCGAATCCCCGCAGCGAAGGCGGCGCCGTTTTGGTCGACGTTGGTCACGACCACGCCGGCCGCGCCGTCGAACCCGAGTTGTCGGGCTTCGGCGGCCGACATGTCGGCCACTTCCAGCCCCAGTTCATCGTGCGTTGCCGAGTCGGCCTTGCCGGGCGCGGGTCCTTCGTCGTCCTGCGGCGTTGCCGCGGCGACCGAAATTCGTCGGCAGCGCCTTGGCCAGAACTTGCACGTTGACTTGCTTGCCGTCACGCAGCAGCGTGGCTTGGTTCTTCGTGTCGAGCTTCGCCCGTTCGACGACTTCTTGCAGTTCGCGAGGTTCGTGGACCTTCACACCGTTGAAGTCGAGGATGACGTCCCCTTCTTGAATGCCGGCTTCGGCCGCAGGCGTATTCGGATGCACTTCCGTGACCAACACGCCTTCACCGCGCTTCGTACCGAAACGGTTCGCGAGTTCGCCGTTGATCGTTTCAATGCCCACGCCGAGATAAGCCCGCTCAACTTTGCCGCCTGCGATCAATTGCGGCGTAACCCAACTCGCCAAGTTCGAGGGCACGGCGAAGCCGATGCCGTCGTTACCGCCGCCGTTTGAGGCGATGGCCGTGTTGATACCGATGACTTCCCCTTCGAGGTTCACCAGCGGACCGCCGGAATTTCCCGGGTTGATGGCCGCATCGGTTTGCAGGAAGTTCGCACGTTGAGCCGCGCCGATCTGCCGGCCCTTGCCGCTGATGATGCCCGCGCTCACGGTTTGTTCGAGTCCGAACGGATTTCCGACGGCGATGACCCAATCACCAATTTCCAGCGCATCGGAATTACCGAGCGTGGCGGCCGGAAGGTCTCCGGCTTTCTCAATTCGCACGACGGCCATATCCGTCTGCGGATCGGTCTTGATGTCGGTGGCTTTGAACTCGCGACCGTCGGCCAAACGAACCGTCACGATGTCCGCGCCGCGCACGACGTGGTTGTTCGTGAGAATGATGCCGCTCTTGTCGATGATCACGCCGGAGCCGGCGCCCGAACTACGCGGAGTTTGCTGTTGCTGCTCAAGCCCGCGCTGCATTCTCTCTAAGTCTTCTTGCCCGAAGAATTGTTCGAACGGCGTACCTTCGAACGGGTTCTCCCCTTGCTGCATGCCGGGACGACGACGGAATTGATTGCCGCCCGTACCGTTGCGGAGCACCTTCGGCTTGGTTTCAGTTTCAATCGTCACGACGGCCGGCAGAATCTTTGCCGCCGCGCTGCGAAACGCCGACGAGAGTTCGTTGGCGTGCGATTTGGCCTTTTCGTTGGCCGGTGAATCAATGGGAGGGCCGCTGACCTTCGTCCCGGCCGTCGGGGCGACGTTCACCGGCTGCTGGGCCGACGTATCCGGTTGGTTCCAAAGCAAACCTCCTCCGAGCGTCACCGCGGCGATGGCTGCGGCGGCGGACCATTTATGTCCGACTTGTGTGAACTGCGACATACCGTGCTTCCTCCCTGGAAAACAACGCGATGTTGTTACGTGATCAAAATCGAGCGTGTCGGTCGGGCTTTCGCCTAGAACCTGGGTTCTACGCCGCCGTGACGACAGGGTTCGGGCCGCTTGCAAGCATTTAACCCCGTCGCCCGTCGCTGCCGACCGGCTTCTTGGGCATTGTTTCCGTCGCCGGAACCATCTTGCGGACCCAACGTTTTGTAAGCTGCAAATTTCGGGTCGACGCCGTGAATGCCGATCAGCCTTGGCGAGGCGACCCGAGATTGACAAAACCCGGCCCGCTCTTTAGGGTTAGGAGTAGCGTTTCAATCCTGATTTACTCACTGTTGTTCGGTTGAGTGCGGGAACGGGCTCCTCGGCATTTGGTACGCGGCTCCGCCGTCGGAACGATCGCCGATTCTCGGTGCCTCTTCCCCTATTCAGCCCCCGTCGAAAGACAATATGGGGACGAATGAGGCGGTCGCGCCCGACGTGCTCGGCGACGACCTATTGCGGGCCTGCGAACTTCGCATCGGCCATGATTTTCGCGATCGCGGCTTATTGCGATCGGCCCTGACGCATGCTTCCGGTGCGCAGCATCGGCTGGCTTCCAACGAGCGGCTGGAGTTTCTGGGCGACGCTATCCTCGGCGCGATCATCTGCGAGTTGCTCTTTCATCGCTTCCCCGAATATCAGGAAGGGGAGCTGACGAAGATCAAGTCCGTCGTCGTGAGCCGCATTACCTGCGCGAAGGTGAGCCGCCGCCTAGGGCTCGATGAATTCCTTCTACTCGGTAAAGGGATGTCGGTCGTCGACGGGCTGCCCCAATCGCTCTTGGCGGACGTGTTTGAATCGCTCGTCGCCGCCGTGTATCTCGACGGCGGACATGACGCCGTGCGCGACATGATCGACCGCCATATCGCGCCGGAAATCGACGTCGCCGTCGGCGGCGAACATGCGGGCAACTACAAGTCGGTTCTACAGCATCTGGCGCAGCGCGAGTTCGGCACGACGCCGACCTACCAACTTCTCGACGAGAAGGGCCCCGACCACAGCAAGTGCTTCCAGATTGCGGCCGTGATCGGCCGCAACCGTTACGCGCCGGCCTGGGGTCGCAATAAGAAGGAATCGGAACAACGCGCCGCCCACAACGCTCTCTGCGAGATGCGCGGCGAAGAAGTACCGTATCCGGGCGAGTAAAAGCGCCGCAAGTTTCGTCGAACCTTTTTCCCGCTCGCCTCGTCCTTCGCTTCCGACGACGGGCGTGGTAAAACGATCGCGCGGCATGCCCGCCGCTTAGGTTTTTCGGCGATCCACCTCATCTAGGACTCGGCAATCGATGGCGGTTCCTCAGGGTTTTCGACTCGGCGGGGTTTATTGCGGCATCAAGCGATATGCCGACAAACTCGATCTGTCGCTTTTAGTTTCCGATCGGCCCTGCACGGCCGCAGGCGTTTATACGACGAACCTCGTCTTCGCCGCTCCGGTGAAGTGGGATCGCAGTCTTACGCCGGGCACGGACATTCGCGGCGTCGTCATCAATTCGGGCAACGCCAATGCCTGCACCGGCGAACGCGGCGATGCCGATTGTCGCCGCATGGCCGAACTTGCCGCCGCCGTTGGCGATGCGAAGGCCGAGCAGATGCTCGTTCTCAGCACCGGCATCATCGGCGAGTTTTTGCCGCTGAAGAAAATTGAAGCGGGCGTAAGCGACGTGGCCGGCAAGCTTGGCTCGGACGAAGCTTCGCTCACGGCCGCCGCGCGCGGCATGCTCACGACCGACACGCGGCACAAAGTCGTGACACGGAAGATCACCGTCGCCGGCAAGTCGGTCACCGTCACCGGTATGGCCAAGGGGGCCGCGATGATCGGCCCCAAGATGGCGACGATGCTCGCCGTCGTCATGACGGACGCCGCGCTGAATCCGGCCGACGCTCAACGCTTGCTTGGCGCCACGGTCGACCAAACGTTCAATTGCATCAGCGTCGACGGCCACATGAGTACGAACGATACCGTGCTGCTGTTGGCCAACGGCGCTGCCGGCGACGCACCGCTGGGAGGCGACGATCTCGACATCTTCGCCAAAGCCCTGCTTGCGGTTTGCGAAGAGTTGGCCGTGGCGATTCCGGCCGACGGCGAAGGGGCCACGCACCTTGTGCAAGTGGAAGTCCGCGGCTGCCGAACCCGCGAGGAAGCCCGCTCGATCGCCAAGAGCGTCAGCGAAAGCCTGCTCGTGAAGACGGCGATCTGTGGCGCTGATCCGAACTGGGGACGTATCGTCTCCGCGGCCGGTTACGCCGGCATCGCGTTCGATCCGGCGCGGGTCAGCCTCTGGGTCAACGACATGCATCTTTATTCGAACGGCGCTCCGCTGGAGTTCGATCATGACGCCGCTTCGAAGAGCATCAAAGATAACCGCGACACGAAGATCCTGCTGACCTTCGGCGAAGGAGACGAGTCCATTCGTTTCTGGTCGACCGATCTCACGGCCGAATACGTCCGCCTCAACGCCGACTACCACACCTAGACGCTCATGACACAAGCCATCCGTCTGGCGTTTATCGGGATCGATCATCCGCACGGGGCCCACTGGCGAGCCACGTTGGAGAACCTGCGCGAGCGGGCCGTCATCTCGGCGATCGTTCCGGCCTACGACGGCGGGCTTACGAGTCTTGAAGAACGCTTCGCCGAAGTGCCGCGGTTCGCGACGGTCGAGGAATTGATCGCCCACGGCGACTTCGAGGCCGCCGTGGTCTGCTTGCCGAACAATGCCGGAGCGGCGGCACTCGTGAAGCTCATCGAGGCGGGCAAGCATGTGCTCACCGAAAAGCCGGTTGGAGCGACGGCCGCCGATCTTGATCCGGTCGTAGCGGCTTGCGCACGACATCGCGTCGCCTTTCAAAACGGCTTCATGTGGCGCTATGACACGGGTGCGAATCGTCTCCGCGACATGGTTCGCGAAGGTCGCTTCGGGAAGTTGGCGAGCGTCGAGATGACGTTCGTTACCAGCGACGTTCGCCGTCGCGGCCCGGACCATTACTTGTTTGATGCGGCTGTCAGCGGCGGCGGTTTTTTGAATTGGCTCGGCTGCCACTACCTCGACCTCCTGCCGTACGTCACGGGCCAACGCATCGTCGGCGTTACCGCGCGACTCGGCGTATTCGGCGCGACTCCGATGCAGGTCGAAGACGGCGGAACGGTGCTGCTCGACCTCAGCGGCGGCGGCTTGGCGACTTTCACCGGCGGCTATTGGCTGCCGCGCTGGGCCGGCGAGAGCGGTTGGGCTATTCGCGGCACGGAGCGTTGGGTCCACTGGCACCCGACACGCCCGCAAACTTCCGGCGTGCTGGAGATTCACGGCCCGCAACCGCAATGGCACGCCATGGAAGAGACGTTTACGATCGCCGCCGACAACACGCCCGGCTACGGCGGACTGCGCGGCGTTTCGCTCGTCGCTGATTGGCTGGATGCCGTGCGCTCCGGCAAGCCTTGCCGCAACACGCCCGAATCAACGCGGGCGACGCTGCAGATTCTCGACGCGGCCTACGAGTCATCTCGTAGCGACCGACGTGTGACCTGCGACATCGGCTAACTCGTCGCGGCCAAATTCCGCCGCCGGTCGTACGCAACTGGTCGATTGTCGACCACCGCCGTGGCTAGTTTTCGGCGCGTTGTCGTTAGTGCATATCCGGCTTACGATATCGCCGCGATTTTCCCTCCCGGCGCATCATTTGCGTAGCTGCACGGCGTTCCCGATTTCAACGCCGCATCGCACTAGCCCGTCATGAACAAACTGCTCGGTCCGCGAGTTCTGCTGGGCGTCGGTCTGGTCGTACTCGCGATCGTCGTCGGTATCGGCATTTCGGTCTTTCGCACGCGGCAGCTTCACGACGACGCCCTGCTTGTCTCGCACACGCACGAGGTCATCGAGAACCTCGCCGAAACGCTCTCGTTGCTCAAAGACGCCGAGACCGGACAACGCGGCTACATCATCACGGGCGACCGTAAGTTTCTTGAGCCGTACCACGCCGCCGACGCGTCGATCGATCGTTCTCTGGCCGATTTTCGCAAGCTGACGAGCGACAATTCTCGGCAATTGGATGCCGCCGGAAAGCTTGAAAGCCTCGTAGCTCGTCGACGCGACTTGCTCAAAGAAAACATCACCCTGCGTGACGCTCAAGGATTCGACGCCGCTCGCGATGCCGTCGGCGAGGGGCGCGGCAAAGCGGCCATGGATGAGGTGCGCACCCAGACGGCCGCGATGATCGCCGAAGAAGAACGGTTGCTGACGGAGCGGCGCGACGAGTTCACGCGGCAGTTTCGCACGGCAGTCATTACCGGAATCGCCACCGCCGGCGTCGGGTTGATGATGGTGGCGCTCTTCGTAAACTTGTTGCAGCGTTCGCTTGTCGAACGAGAGGCGGCGGCCGCGATCATTCACAACGAACGAGAGCGTCTAAAAATCACGCTCGCCAGCATCGGCGACGGCGTAATCGTCACCGACGTGGCAGGGCACGTCACCTTCTTGAACGGCATCGCCGAACAACTCACCGGTTGGCTCCAGGCCGATGCCGCGGGACGCCCGCTCACCGAGATTTTTCGCATCGTCAACGAAACCACGCGGGCCGAGGTCGAAAACCCCGCGTTACGCAGTCTGAAGGAAGGCGCGATCGTCGGCTTGGCGAATCACACGGTGCTCATCGCTCGCGACGGCGGCGAACGAGCCATCGCCGACAGTGCCGCCCCCATTCGCGGACTTTCGGCCGATCTGCTCGGCGCCGTGCTCGTATTCCGCGACGTTACGGAAGAGCGCGGAGCGGAGAAGGCGCTCGTCGCGAGTGAAGCTCGTCAGCGTGCCGTGTTGGAAACGTCGCTCGACGCCATCATTTCCTGCGACTCCAGCGGTCACATCGTGGAATTCAACGCCGCCGCCGAACGGATGTTCGGCTACCGGCGCACGGACGTCGTTCAAAAGGAACTCGGTGAACTTATCGTTCCGCCGGGCCTGCGCGAAAGGCACCGTGCGGCGCTACATCGCCTCGTCGAGACCGGCAAGGGCTCGATCCTCGGAAAACGTCTGGAACTCGCTGGCTTGCGATCCGACGGCGAAGAGTTTCCCGCGGAATTGTCCGTCATGCAGATTGCCGGTGTCGATCCGCCGCTCTTCACGGCCCACGTGCGCGACATCAGCGATCGCAAAACGGCGCAACGGCGCTGGACGAGCGATTACGACTTTTGGAGCTCTCGGCCGACGTCTCGCGTGCCCTCACTCGCGGCGATGCCGTTCCGACGATGCTGGAAGGATGCGCTCAGGCTTTAGTCGGCCATTTGAACGGGGCGTTGGCGCACATTTGGACCTGGAACGAGGCGGCGGGCGAACTGCAATTGGAAGCCCAGGCGGGTGATGCCCGGCGCGACGACGACCCGCACCTACGCGTTCCGCTGGGAAAATTCAAAATCGGCATCATCGGCGCCACGCGACAGCCGCACCTGACAAACGATGTGTCGACCGACGAACTCTTTCCGGACCAGGCCTGGGTGCAAAGAGAACGTCTTACGTCGTTCGCCGGTTACCCGCTCGTGGCCGATGATCGTCTAGTCGGCGTCATGGCCTTGTACGCTCGCCATCCGCTGGGCCAAGAGACTCTGGCGGCCATGGCCTCCGTAGCGCTTGAAGTGGCGATCGGCATCGACCGCGGCCGCGCCTTGCGAGAAATTCGCGAGCAACGAGAACTGCTGCAGGTGACGCTGGCGAGCATCGGTGACGCCGTGCTGACGACCGATGCCGAAGGCCGCGTGCAGTTCGTCAACGAAATTGCGGAGAATCTCACCGGTTGGAAGTTGGCCGACGTGCGCGGGCTTCCGGTGGAGACGGTGTTCCCGATCATCAACGAAACGTCGCACGAGCCGGTGCCCAATCCGGTGCGGCGCGTGTTGGCCGAGGGCCGCATCGTCGGTTTGGCGAACCACACGTTGCTCATTCACAGAGACGGCCGGCAAACGCCGATTGACGATAGCGGCGCGCCGATCCGCGACGAACAACGCCGGCTCGTCGGCACCGTGCTCGTATTTCGCGACGTCACGGAACGACGTGAAACGGAACGTCGACTCCGCGAAGTCTCCGCCCAACTCGAAACGGCGCTGACGGCAGGTTCCATCGGCACGTGGACGTGGCATATCGCCGAAGATCGCACGTTTGGCGATGCCAATCTGGCCCGGCTGTTCGGATTGCCGGCGGAAGTCGCGGCCGGCGGTCCGCAGGCCGATTTCTTAGCGATGATTCATCCCGACGATCGCGAGGAGGTTGCGAGAAAAGTCGCCGAAGCCACTCGCACCGGCCTGACGTTCGAGGCCGAGTATCGCATCGTGCATCCGTCCGACGGATTGCTCTGGATGGTCGCTCGCGGCGTCGTCGATTTTGACGACCGCGGACAAGCTTTACGACTCAACGGCGTCGTCGTCGACATCACCCGGCGAAAGCGTGCCGAGGAGGAGCTTTTCGAGCTGTCGGAACAAATCGAACGGCAACGACGGCTCTACGAAACGATCCTGTCGGCGACGCCGGACTTCGTGTACGTCTTCGACCTCCAGCACCGGTTCACTTACGTCAATCCGGCTTTTGGCGATGTGGGGGAAGACGTGGGAAGATTCCATCGGCAAGACTTGTCTGCAGTTAGGCTATGAGCCGTGGCACGCAGAAATGCATAACCGCGAGATCGATCAAGTCGCGGCGACCAAGTCGTCTCTTCGCAGCGAGGTGCCGTTTACCGGAGTCTACGGCCGGCGAATTTACGACTACATCTTCAGTCCCGTGTTCGACGCGGCGGGGAACGTCGAGGCGGTTGCGGGAACGACGCGGACGTCACCGATCGCAACGAACTCGAAGAGCATCTGCGTAAAGTGGCCGCGGAGCTTTCCGAAGCGAATCGCCGCAAGACGGAGTTTTTGGCGACGCTCGCGCACGAGCTGCGAAACCCGCTCGCGCCGATTCGCACCGGTTTGGAATTGCTGAAGGTCGGCCGCGACGACCCGGCGTTGATCGAAGAAACCCGCGGCATGATGGAACGCCAAGCGTTACACATGGTACGGCTCATTGACGATCTGCTCGACATTTCTCGCGTTACGCAAGGCAAGTTGCAACTTCGCAAGTCGCTCGTAGCGGTGAGCGATATCGTTCGCACGTCGCTGGAAAGCATCCGTCCGTTCCTCGACGAGAAACAACATTCGCTGGACGTGCGGTTACCGCCGGAGCCGGTGTATCTCCACGCCGATCCGAGTCGACTTTCGCAGATGGTTTCGAACCTGTTGCACAACTCGGTGAAGTACACGCCCGCCGGCGGGCGGATTACGCTGGAAGTCGCCGCGGAACCGCACGACGTGACTTTTCGCGTGATCGACACCGGCCTGGGAATTCCGGCGGAAATGCGCGAGCGTATTTTTGAAATGTTCGCACAGATCGACCGTCCGCTGGAACGCGGCTACACCGGCCTCGGTATCGGGCTGACGCTGGTCAGGCGACTCGTCGAAATGCATGACGGCACGATCGAAGTGCACAGCGCCGGTGAAGGACAAGGGAGCGAATTCGTAATTCGCCTGCCGCGTTCCGCCCCCGGCGATTCCGCCGCCGAAACGACGTCTCTAACCGCCGGGGACACGTCGGTCGGACCGCTGCGAATTTTGGTCGTCGACGACAATCGCGAAGCGGCCGATACGCTCGCGGCCGTGCTCGCACACATGGGGCACAAATTGCGGCGTGCTCACGACGGCGAAGACGCCGTGGCGCACGGCGGAGGAATTCCGCCCGCAAGTCATCTTTATGGATTTGGGGATGCCGCGTCTGAACGGCTACGAGGCGGCGGCGCACATCCGCAAGCAACCGTGGGGCCGGGAAATCGTCCTCGCCGCGCTCACCGGTTGGGGCCAAGAAGAAGATCGACGCCGAACGACCACCGCCGGTTTCGACTACCACCTCATCAAGCCGGCCGAACCGGAGGCGGTAAAACGCATCCTCCAAGCGGCGGCCGAGCGGCAGAAATGAGCGTGCCGACGACCCGCCATGAAAAAGGCCTCACGACCGGAAAAGTCGCGAGGCCTTTGACTTGCAGTGCGGACGAGAGGAGTTGAACCTCCAAGTCATTGCTGACACTAGAGCCTGAATCTAGCGCGTCTGCCAATTCCGCCACGTCCGCATAATCGCTACGTTCGGCCCAACCGGCGAACAGCCTTCTTGCGAAGGCAGCCGCAACGGGACGCCTCAGGCTTTCGAGCGTCCCGGTCCGATCGAACGAGTCTTACTTTATAGAAGACAATTCTCGGCTTTTCAAGGCTCGCGCGTGTAGCGGCAATTGCCCGATTTCCCCCGGCTTCTTAGTATGGAAGTTTCGGGTGGTCGACCGTCGACCTCGCGAGGGAATTTCGAAAGGGCCTGCGACGCGTGAGCGAGAACGATTCTATTCTGGGCCGGCTAATGGCGACCATCGAAGGTCGTAAGGCCGCGCCGTCGGAGAAATCGTACACGTCCAAGTTGCTGGCCGGCGGCATTGAAAAGATCGGCGGCAAAATTGTCGAAGAAGCCGCTGAAGTCGTTGACGCCGCGAGCGAACCGGGGGATGCCGGACGCTCTCACTTCGTCTACGAGTGCGCCGACCTGACGTATCACCTGTTCGTCATGATGGCGCTCCGCGGCGTTTCACTCGGCGAACTCGAGACGGAACTCGGCCGGCGTTTCGGAATTTCCGGTCTGGAAGAAAAAGCTTCTCGTCCGCCGAAGACCGGCGAATAGTTTGCCCGTTATCGCAGCGACCGGCCTGCGGCGGTTTCTTGCCGCCAAGCGCCGTTCCTCTGCCAATTAGCCCCAAGAGATCGAAATGGAAAGTTTGCGGATCGGCGTACCGAGCAAAGGTCGACTGGCGGAACTTGCGGCCGAACTACTGAAAGACGCCGGCCTGCATTTTCGCCGTCAAGACCGCAGCCTCTTCGCGCCTGCAAAGAGCTGCCGATCGACATCACCTTCTTGCGCACGGAAGACATTCCCGTGCTGTGCGCCGAAGGAGCGATCGACATGGGGATCACCGGCAGCGACCTGATCTCGGAAGCCGAAGTGGAATTACGCCGCCGGCTCGACCTGGGCGTAGGCCAGTGCAAGCTTTCGATTTGCGTGCCGGACGATTCGGCGATCAGCGAACCGAAGCAACTCAACGGCAAGCGCATCGCCACGAGCTTCCCGAACAACACGGCCGCGTTTTTGAAGCAGCACGGCGCGTTGGCTCATTTGGTGAACCTGAGCGGTTCCGTGGAAGTGATGATCGCGCTGGGCGTGGCCGACGCCATCGTCGATCTCGTGGAAACCGGCAGCACTTTAGCGGCCAACCGGCTCCGCATTCTCACGGACATCGGCCACTACGAAACCGTGCTGGTGCAGAATCACGATCAGCGGATGCCGGAAACGGCCGACCGCGTCGTACGCCGGCTCGAAGGCGTGGTCATCGCTCGCGCCTATTCGCTGCTGGAGTACAACGTACCGCGCGAGCAACTGGCCGAGGCCGAACGCATTACGCCGGGCTTTCGCTCGCCCACCGTCAGCGCGTTGGAAGACCCGGGCTGGTGCGCCGTGCGTGCGATGGTCAAACGGAGCGAAGTGATTCAGATTATGGAACGGCTCGAAGCGCTGGGGGCCAGCGCCATCCTCGAGACTCAAATTCAGAACTGCCGGCTGTAGTTCAAAAGCCGAACGCGGAACCGTCAGTGCGACGTACCGAGCAGCGACGCCGTCTGCATTTTGACGTCCTCAAACGCTGCAGGGGTATAGCCGAGCCAACCTGCGACAATGCGACCTTCGCGGTCGATCAAAAAAGTCGCGGGATACACGCCCGCTTCGGCAACGGCGGCCGTCGCACGCCGCGTCGCCCCGCTGGGGTCGGCGTACTGCGGCAGGTCGTAGCCTTTGAGCGCGAGGTAAGCCTGCGTGTCGGTCCTTAGCTCAGACAAGCCGACGTCCGGCCCGGACGGCGACGAAATGCTGAGGAAGCGGAAGTCCTTGCGGTCGGCATACTGCTTGGCCAGCGCCACAAGATGCGGAAACTCATCTCGGCACGGCGGGCACCAAGTCCCCCAAAAATTCATCAGAACCACCTGACCTCGCAAATCGTCGAGCATCAGCGGGCGGGCCGCATCGTTCAGCGGCGTCAGTTCCAAAGCCGTAAGCGGCACGGCTTCACGTGGTCTTAATGCCGCAAACACGACGACGCCGGCCAATGCCAACGGCACGAGCCACTGCAGGAATGAGAGTCGCGACTTCGACGCCTCCATAATCGCTCCCCCTTGCCGCCCCAAAACACCCCTAAGCCGCCGCTACGGAAAACGGTATGATGTTCCACGCTCCGCGGCCAGGGCCGGCGAGCGCACTTTTTGCTGCGTTTCGGTGCGGAAGTTCCCGCCCGCCTCGCGTTGTCGTCCTGATCAGCCCCTTCGAAATCGCTCCATGACGCTGTCGGTCTGGATCATCATCGCCTGCATGGTCGGGCTCAACGCCTTGCTCGCGGCCTATGAAATCGCCTTGGCGAGCATCACGCTCGGCCGTTTGAAAGTGCTGCTCGACGAGCATCGCCACGGCGCCAAAGCCGCAATGCACATGAAGGAGAACATGGAGGCCAGTTTGGCCGTCGTGCAGTTGGGCATTACGCTCGTCGGCGCGATTGCGGCCGCCACGGGCGGCGCCGGGGCCGAAGAAACCATCTCGCCGTATATTCAAGAATACTTCGGCATCTCGCCGCGCTGGTCCGATTTCGTCGCCCTGACGTTGTTCGTCATCCCGCTCAGCGCCATCACGATCGTCGGCGGCGAACTCATTCCGAAAGTCTTCGCGCTGAAGAATAAAGAGTGGGTCTGCCTGAAGCTCTCGCCGGCCATGCACTTGCTTTCGCTCGTCACATATCCGGCCGTCTGGGTTCTAGAATACAGTTCGACGACCATTCTCGATCTGGCCGAGCGTCGTTGGCGTCCGCAGGTCGACGGCCATAAGCACGAAGTCGCCGAGATGCAAGAATTACGCGCGGTTGTTGCGCTCGTGCTGCACTTCGCGATTGATCGGCAGACAAGAAGAGCGAATCATTCTCGGTGCGGCTCGCTTGTCGGCCCGGCGAATGTCGGAAGTGATGATTCCGCTGGAGGAAGTCGTTACGCTCGATCTCGACCACACGATGGCCGAGAGTCTGTTGATCGCCCACACGGATATGCACACCCGGTTTCCGGTCTGCGAACACACGGGCGACCGGCAAAGCATCTGCGGCTATGTGAATTTCAAAGACATCGTCTCCGAGTTGCGGCTGAGTCCCGATTTGCCGTCGCTGCGCGGCATCGTCCGTTCGCTGCCGTCGCTCGACGCCGAACTCACGCTGTCGCAAGGTCTCGAATCAATGATTCGCGAGCACACGCACATCGCGCTCATTCGCGATAAGTCGCGGCAAATCGTCGGCATGGTGACGCTCGAAGACATCATGGAGGAACTCGTCGGCGACATTCTCGACGAATTCGATCGGGCTCCGACCCACTTCGCCTACAGCGGCACCGGCTGGGTGGCCGGCGGCGGAGTGTCGCTCGAACGGCTCGAACACGCGTCCGGCATCCCGTTCGATCGGGCCGTGCTGCCGCCGGAGGTTCGCACCATTGACGAGTTGATCAACCACGTGCTCGGCCGCGCCGTCCGCGGCGGCGACATCGTCCGCTACAACGGCCTGCGCTATCTTGTGCGCAAGGTCCGCCGTCAGCATGTGCTCGAAGTGCAGGTCACGCGTGACGACGGCAGCCGCACCTCGACGGAAACGCCGATCGTCCAACGGGCCGAGTCGGGAAGTTAGACCGATGAAGATCGAAGTCGAGCAGAAGTTTCGCGTCGACAATTCATCGGAGTTGCGGCAACTTCTATCGGCTCGCGGCGTCACGTTTGCCGACCCCGTCCGGCAAGTCGACGCCTACTTCAATCACCCGGCTCGTGACTTCGCCCAAACGGACGAAGCCCTTCGCATCCGCTCGATCGGCGATGTAAACCTCGTCACCTACAAGGGCCCGAAGCTCGATCGCACGGTGAAAACTCGCCGTGAACTCGAGCAACCCATCGCTCCCGGCCCCGCGGCGGTCGAGAAGTTTGCGGAATTGCTCACAGCTCTCGGGTTTCGACCGTCGGCCGTCGTCGAAAAGCTCCGTTCCGCCGCCGATTTCACGTTCGACGGCGTCGAGTTTGAACTCGCCTGGGACGAAGTCGCAGGCATCGGCACGTTTTTGGAAATCGAACTCGTCGTCGAAGCGGAAGCGATGGAATCGGCGAAGGCCCGCATTCTTGCCTTGCAACAAGAGCTCGGCCTCCGCGTGATCGAGCGCCGCAGCTACCTGGAAATGGTTCTCGAATCGACGTAAGTGCCGAACCGCTTGCGCAGACTTACGTCGCCGGTTATGGGCGCAGTGCGCCCGATAACTCGAGTGAGGGCGCACCCCTTGTGGGTTTGGCACATGTGCGCCCATAAGTCCGGTTATGGGCGCACCCGAAGATTCCTAATCGACGTAAGTCCAAACTCGCTTGCGCGACTTACGTCGATCTACCGACGACGATTCTTCTGGACGCGGCAAGACTCCGGTCGCTCACGCTCCCGGCTCGCTGTCTGAGTCGACAATTCACACCAAGTTTTCAAAGAACCAACCCCTCATTTTCAACAATTCGGGGGTCGGTTCAAATTCACTTTCGGCCGGCCCAAAACGGCCCTGGACTTCACGGAATTAGCCGGTTTTCAGCAACTCCAGCCGCAGCGCGTTCAGGGCCTGCTTGGCGGCGCGGGGTTTCAGAATCGCCGAATGGCCCGTGTAGGGCGCCGTGCGCAGCTTGTACGCCGTCGCGCGTGGCCAAGGCGACGGCAACCCGGGGCGGATCCGAACCGTCGACCGCCGCAAGGCTCACGCCCCCCACGGCGAGCCCGATATCCGCACGGAATCGATTACGCATCGCCTCGGCCAGCGCCGAGGTCGTGCGCGTGTAAACGGCGTCGTCTCCCGTCAATGTTTCAGCCGGCGCATCGGCCGCATTCAAGGCCGACGGGCCGCTCGCCACGACGGTCGCTCCCAACACATAACGCTCCACGTCCGGCAGCTCATGCAGCCATTCGGTGATGAGACCCGAAGTTCCCCACTCGGCGACGGCCAGCGTGAGGTCGCGCCGAGCGAGCAGCCGTACGACGGCGTCTTGCAGTTCGTCGTCTTCTTCGCCGAACACGAGCTCGCCGAGGCATTCGTAAATTGTCTGCGCCGTCGGTTCCATGGCGGCTCGGCATTCCGCTTCGTCGCGTCCCGCGGCGGTGATCCGTAGCGTGATCGTCGCCTCATGCACGGTAATGCCGACGCTCGGCACGCGGCCGCGGCGAATCAGATCGGGCAGCATCTGCTCCAAGTCGCTCTCGCCGACGCCGAAACACTTGATTCGCCGATGCCGAATGATCCGCGCCTCGGGCTGCATCGCTTGAATCGCAGGTCCGACCGTCGCCGCCCACATCTCTTTCATCTCGGCCGGCACTCCCGGCAAAGCGAACACGCGCGACGGCGTCCGTCCGGCTCGCGGTACGTCGACGTCGATTCCCGGCGCGGTGCCCTGCGGATTGGGAATCACGCGGCTCGCTTCCGGAAAATACGCCTGTACCTTGTTGCGCTCCGGCATCGCTCGCGCGCGGCGAGCGAACAAAGCTTCGATGTGCCGTAGCGAAGCCTCGTCCAACACGAGCGGCTTACCGACGGCGGCGGCCAAGACATCACGCGTCAAATCGTCGGCCGTCGGGCCCAAGCCGCCGGTGGAAATCACGACGTCGGCCCGGTCCATGGCCTCGCGAAACACGCGAGTATTGGCCTCTTGGTCGTCGGCCACCGTCGTGTGGTAGGCCGTTTCCACGCCGAGTTCGCCCAGGCGTTGGCTGAGCCACTGCGAGTTCGTGTCGAGCCGTTGGCCGCTGGTGAGCTCGTCGCCGATCGAGATAATTTCCGCCCGCATTGCCGCAGTCGCACTCCTTGCCGAGGCCCGTCAGATGAAGATCGTCGCCGTTGCGGCCGGCCGCGTTTACTGCGGCACGTCGAATTCCACGCCGCGCGGCAGGCTATAGAGCCCGCGAACGTTGACGCGTTGGATCGAACTCCAGGCGATGACCGCCAAAGTGGCCGCGCCGTTCGGTTCGGCCAACGTGAACACGCCGTGGCTCAAGCCCGCGGACTCGACCGCGAAGCCGTTGGGGACCAACACGCCTCCTTCGGCCAAGTGAACTTCGACGGCGCTGCCGAGCGCCCGATATTTCCAAAGCTCGGCGAAGAGCGGCGCCAATTCCTTTCGGGCCCGACTCATTGCCGCCGTCACCGAACGAGAAGCCTTGCGGAGCTTCGGCCGCGGCGAGCAACGTCGAGAGATGAATCTCCGGTTCTTGCGGCTGCGAGGCTTCTTCCGGGCTGGGAACGATGAATCGTTCGTGGCATACCGGGCATTCGCCGGCCTGATCCACGAGCGAAGCCGGCCCGCAAAGGTGGTGGCCTTCCGGGCACATGAACACGACTTCGTCGGCCGTAGGTTCGGCGGCGCCCGGCGCATCAAGGCTGCGAATCGGCGACGGCGCGGCGGCCGGTTCGGCCGCAGGAGTTTCGACGACCGGCTCCGCGACGGGAGCTTCGACCACGGGCGCTACCGCAGCGGCGGCCGGTGCGGCCGGCCCGACGACCACCGGTGCTGTGATCGCGCCGGACCCCGTTTTCACGGCCGGTTGTGGCGCGCCCGCCTTTTCCGGAATGCGAAACTTAGCATTGCAGTGGGGGCACTTCCCGGCTTTTCCCGCCAAGGAGTCCGGGCAGGTGAGCTTGTGACCGTTCGGGCAGAGAATGGTGATGGGCATCGGTGCGCGTGCGACGGAGAGATGTTCGCGAAGGGTTCTTGTATGCTAACTCCCCGACGCGCCGCAAACAACGAATTCTCCCGCGCGCAAGGTCCGGCGCGGCTTGACTTTCGCGGTTTTCGCATCGACACTAACGACTCTTTTCGCGTCTGCGCCCTTCGCCGTCGAGCCCTGTAGCATGCCCATTCCGGTCGTTTGCCCGGGCTGTAAAGCCTCGTTCAACGTCAGCGAGAAATTCGCCGGCAAACAGGGGCCGTGCCCGAAGTGCAAGACCGTCATCGCCATTCCGAAACTTGACCAAGTCAAGAAGCAGGAAGAGGTGAAGATCGGCGGGCCCGAAGACGCTCCGGGCGCCGCGGCAGGCCCGGCCGGTAAATCGAAGACCGGCCGTCCGAACCTCAAGCCGATCACGCGGACTGATCTGAAGCTCTCGCCGGTCAAGATCGGCGTGATCGTCGCATCGATCATCGGGCTCTTCGTCGCCGCATTTTTCGCGCGACCGATCGTCATGTCGCCCTACCCGCTGACGGGCGATCAACTCCTTGTGAGCGACCTCAAAGGCCCGTACGACTCGGCCTTGCAAATGGCGTACATTCTGCGCGGCGTCGGCCTGCTGCTCGTCGCCATGCCCATCGCCTGGGCCGGCTACCAAGTGCTGCGCGACGACGAACTGGAGCCGTATCGCGGCAAGTCGCTCTACATTCGCACGGCGATTTGCGTACTCGTCTACTTGCTTCTCTGGCGCATATGCCGTCATTCCGGCCGACTACACCTCGGCTTGGTACATGTGGCTCGTCCTCGCGCCGCCGTTCTTCCTGATCGGTTTCGTCACGGCCTACTACTGCTTCGATTTCGACGCCACCTCGGCGGCAACCCACTTTCTGGCGTTCGTGCTGGTGACGCTGCTCCTCGGAATGACGGCCGGCTTGACGATGCCTTGGTACGATGAGCCGAGCACCTTGGATCCGCCGACCGGCTATTCGTCCCCCGAGCAGATTCCGATTTACGACGACTTTGGCCGCCCGCTGAACGACGCGGCCAAAAAGATCGAAGCGGATAAGGCCAAGGCGCCGAAGCCGACGGCCACGCCCGCCGCTTCGTAGAACTGCGAAATCCGCGCGGCGCCGCCGCTTGCCCTCCGCCACGCTTTGTCGCATGAAGACGCTTCGCGAAATTCCGGAATTGCAGGCCCTCTCGGGCTCGGGCGGCGCGGTGATCCGCATTCCGCCGGAAATCGACGTGCCGCTGACGCCGCGCGTGCGGCAGCTTATCGATACGGCCGAGTTTCGCCGCTTGGCGCACATCAGCCAGCTCGGCTTGGTGTCGTTGGTTTACCCGGCGGCCCACCATTCGCGGTTTGAGCATTCGCTCGGCGTGTATCGCAACGCGCTCTACTTTTTGAACCGACTTTCGCACGACGAGCGATTTGCCGCCGTCGTGAAGCCCGCCGATGCGGAGTTGTTTCTCGTCGCCGCGCTGCTGCACGACTTAGGGCATTGGCCGTTTTGCCACCCCATTGAAGACATGCGGCTGGCGGAAGTGCCAGAACACGAGCTCTTCGCCAACAGCTTCATGCTCGAAGGGGAAGTGGCCGACACGCTTCGCGACGACTGGGGAGTACAGCCGCGCGACGTCGTGGCGCTGCTTTCCGAAAAGCCGCGGACGCCGAAGGCCCGCATCTTGGCCGGCATGCTTTCGGGCCCGATCGACATCGACAAGATCGACTATCTCTTTCGCGACAGCTTGCACGCGGGCGTACCGTACGGGCGCAACTTCGATCAGAGCCGGCTTATCGGCAGCTTATGCCTCAACGAAGCCGGCGATGGTTTGGCGATCACCGACAAAGGCAAAACCGCCGCGGAGATGATGGTGTTCGCCCGGTACGTGATGTTCAGCGAAGTGTACTGGCATCATGCGGTGCGAGCGGCGACGGCGATGCTGCAGCGCAGTTTTTCCTGCTCTATCGCTCGCTCGATCTCGACGCCTTGTTCCGTCTGAACGAACCGGCTTGGATTGCGGAAATGCTGCGACTCTCGGAAGCTCATCCGGCGCGCGATCTGCTCGAAGGTTTGTTCGGGCCGACACGGCGACTGTACAAGCGCGTGACGCAATACAGCTACTTCGAACATCGCGACGTTTATTTGCAGCTTGCCCGGCGGCCTTACGCTTGGCTGACGACGTTCTCCGAGCAATTCGCCGCCGTGGTCGGGCCGGTATTGGGGCGACTCGTCGCACCGCATGAAATCCTGTTCGATGCGCCGCCGCCGCAATGCGAGATTCAGTTCAACGTCGAAGTCTGCTACGCGAAAGAGAACGTCTATCGCCAACTGAGCGACGTCTCGCCCGTCTGTCGCTCGCTGGCCGTCGAACAATTCGACGACTATGTGAAGCGAGTCCGCTTGTTCGCGCACCCGCGTGTAGCCGATGACCTTCGCGCACTGCCGAACCTCGGCGAGCTGATTCAAGAAGCACTCCGCCGCACCGATTCCTGAACGGATAGCGAAGGACCGGGGGCTAGCGCCCCGCGGCTGATTTAAGTCGCATCCAATTAGCCGCGGGGCGCTAGCCCCCGGTCAATGGCGCTGCGATCGCATTTGGTCACCGGCCGCCGTGCTCGAAATTCAACCGGCCGACGATCGGCTCCCCACGCCTACAATCAACGCGGAGGAAGTGAGCATGGCCAAGAAGAAACGGGCCGTCCGCAAGAATTCGCTGGTGGCCAACATCAATCGCCGCAAGCAAGCCGGCAAGAGTCGCAGCAAACGCAAGAGCACCATCACGCCGGAGGCGTATGACGCCTTGCAGGAAGGTTGGCCGAAGAAAAGACGCACGAAAAGGAAGAAGGCCGGCAAGTCAAAGAAGTGAAAGGCGTCTTAGCCACCGCAGATCGCGCGGAGAATCGTTTCCGCCGCAGCCTGCAAATCGTCCACGACGAAATCCGGTCGGCACGTACCTTGTCGTTCGTGCCGAGAACCGTAGCCGGTGCGAACCAACAAGCTCGTCGCGCCGACCGCACGACCGAGTTGGACGTCCACGTCTTTATCACCGACGACGAAAGAATCGTGGAGCGAGATCCCCAACTCTTTCGACGCTTGTTCGGCCATGCCGGTTCGCGGTTTGCGGCAACGGCAATCGTCGGCATCCACGTGCGGACAATGGAACATGCCGGCGAGCGTCACTCCCTCGCGGGCCAGAAGTTCCACAAGCCTTGCATGGACGGCGGCCAACGTTTGCTCGTCGAAGTAGCCGCGACCGATCCCCGACTGATTCGTAATCATCGCGAGGCCGAGGCCCGCCGCTTGTAAACGACGCATCCCTTCCGCCGCGCCGGGCAATAGCTCCACGCCGGCCGGATCGGCCAAATACTCTTTTTCGACGATCATCGTGCCGTCACGGTCGAGCAGCACGTAACGAGTCGGCTTCATGCGTGCCGTCTTACCGCAAGCCGACGCAGACGCCAAGCTGAGCTAGTCGACACGCGACGATTTTGCCAGAATCGGCCGCATGAACGTCGCGAAAAACACGTCGAACGTCGAGCCTGCCGAACGTCCGCGCATCCTGCTGCTCGGCGCAGGGACAAGTCGGTTGGGAATTGCGCCGCAGCCTTCGCCCGCTCGGCGAGGTCGTTTGCGCCGTACGCAAGCCGCAAGCCGGCGAGTTGCAAGCCGACCTGGCCGACCATAAGTCGCTGGCCGAACTCATTCGCACGGTGCGGCCGTCGCTGGTCGTCAACGCCGCGGCCTATACGCTGGTCGACCAAGCCGAGATGGAACCGGAGGTCGCGCAGGCGATCAACGGCATCGCGCCCGGCGTCATTCAATCCGCAGCGAACGAAGTGAACGCGGCCGTCGTGCATTATTCCACGGACTACGTTTTCGACGGCTCCGGAACGTCCCCCTGGACCGAAACGGACTCGACGGGACCGCTCGGGGTTTACGGCGCATCGAAACTTGCGGGCGAGCAAGCCATGGCCGCGGCCGGAGGGTCGTACGTCGTTTTGCGAACGTCGTGGGTCTACGGCGTTCACGGCGCGAACTTCGTCAAAAAGATTCTAACGTTGGCCCGCGACCGCGAGCAGCTTCGCATCGTGGCCGATCAGCACGGCGCACCGACCTCGGCGCGAGTCATTGCCGACGTCACTGCGCAAATGCTGGCGCAAGCCCAAAGCAATTTCGCCGCGCTCTTGGCCCGACGGGGCGGCGTATACCACTTGTGCTGCGCGGCACGACGACCTGGCACGAATTCACGCAAGCGATCGTCGCAGGAGCCCGCCGCTTGGGGATGTCATTGAAAGTCGGCACGATCGAGCCCATTCCGAGTTCGGCATTTCCTACGCCCGCCCGCCGCCCCTTGAATTCTCGCCTATCGTGCCGAAGATTAGTAAACGACTACAATTTGTTTCTTCCTACTTGGCAGGAAACGCTCGATGACGCTCTGCCGGTGCTTGTGAAGTACGAATTCGGCGTTTGACCGATCGCCGAGTCGTTGTCGTTCGACGTTCGCCCCCGAATTCTCGACGTCCCTCCCCTGCCGCCAGACCTGCCATGCGATTTGCCGGAACACTTGCCAATCAGCACGATGCCGCGACGTTCATCGATTACTTGCTGACGCTCGGCATCACGGCCAAGGCCGAACGCAACGACGCGGTTTGGGATTTGTGGATCTACGACGAAGACCAACTGAAACGCGGACGCGAGGAGTTGGCTTCGTTTCAAGCGGCGCCGCAAGCGCCGCAGTATCGCGAAGCCGCGCGGGCCGCGGAACAGATTCGTACGCAGCGGCTGGAGAAGGAACTCGCCGCGCGTCGCAATTTGATGTCCGTGCCGCGCTCGCGCTCAATTTCCACCAGCGGCAAACGACCATTGACGATGTCGCTGTTGACGATGTGCGGCGTCGTCTTCTTGCTGATCAGCGACAATCCGAATCCGAACGTCATGAATCAGTTGCTGATTACCCGAATCCAGCAAGTCAACGCGAATCAGCATCAGTGGATCAACGTTCCGCCGCTGCCGGAAGTTCAAAGAGGCCAAGTTTGGCGGCTCGTCACGCCGATTTTTCTACACTTCGGGCCGGCGCATTTGATCTTCAATATGCTCTGCCTCATCGATTTCGGCACGCAAATCGAGTTGCTTCGCGGTTGGCGGCGGATGCTTTTGATGATTCTGCTGTTCGCGATCCCGGGCAACCTTGCTCAATACTATTTCTCGGGGCCGCTGTTCGGCGGCATGTCGGGCGTGTTGTTCGGCTTCTTCGGCTACATCTGGATGAAGACGACGTTTGAGCCGTCGTCCGGCTTTTTCGTGCAGCCGCTCACCGTAACGATTTTGCTCGTCGGCTTCTTGGTCGGCGTGCTCCCCTCCGTGCTGGAGGCGATGGGATTGCCGTATCAATGGGCGACCGGCGTGATTCCTCACATGGCCAACTGGTGTCACGGCGTCGGCCTCGCACTCGGCATGTTGCTCGGCGCAGTGCCGACTTTGCTACGCGGCTCCGGCGCAAAATGACGCCTCCGCGCTACGAACCGAATCGCGAACTGCCGCCGTATACCTACGTTCCCGGCCTGCGCGCCGCATCCGATAAGCGATCCGGCGGGGCATTCATATGGTCACCGTGTCGAGCCGATTCAGGAATTCCAACCTCAGCGGCTTGCGCCGTCGCCGGACTTTCGCCACGGCGTCGACCTCTTTCATGCGGGTTACTATTGGGAAGCCCACGAGGCTTGGGAAGCACTCTGGCACGCGGCCGGCCGCAGCGGCCCGACGGCCGACCTTTTGAAAGGCCTTATCAAACTGGCGGCCGCCGGCGTCAAGGTGCTCGAAGGCGTGCCGACGGGTGTCGCCTCTCACGCCCGCCGAGCCGCCGAACTTCTCGATCAAGCGGCGACCGGCGGCATCACGACCATCGGCCAAACGTCCGTTGCCGAATTGGCACAAGCCGCTCGCAAAGTTGCCGCAGCCCCGCCACAAGTTCCCGCCGGCTTCACGCCGCCGTGCGCGGTGTGGTCGATCGAACTGAATTTCCCGACGACCTCGTAGCCGTGGTCTCGTCGCAAATCATTTACTGACAAAAGTTTGCACGTCGGCGGGTTGACACCCCTCGCCTTGGCCGCGAAGCTTGGGGTTTCACAAACTCCGGCACAGGTGCGGCAGTGGGACGAATCAGCACGGCATTTCGCGCGTTCTTTCGAGCGCTAGGCAATGCCGACATCGCCAAGCAGATCGACGAGGTGCTCGGCGGCGGCGGATCGAAGCCTGCAGTCGCCTCGCTCCCTCCCCCGACGGCCGCCCCGGCCAAGCCTGCCGAAGCGCCGAAGAAGCCTGCTCGTAGCGACGCTTTGACGTTGCTCGCCGCTTTGCAGCGTGAAGCTCGGTTAGTGGACTTTTTGAAGGAAAAGCTCGACGGATATAGCGACGCCCAAATCGGGGCTGCGGCTGCGCGACGTTCATCGCGATAGTTCGGCCGTGCTCGAGCGGCTGTTCGCCGTTCGTCCTCTGACCGATCAAGCGGAAGGAGCCGCCGTAGAAGTGGCCGCCGGGTTTGATCCGCTCCGTTATCAGCTGACGGGCGATGTCGCCGGCTCGCCCCCGTTTCGCGGTACGCTTCGTCACCACGGATGGCAGGCGACGAAAACCGAATTGCCGGCCTGGACCGGCACCGAAGCCGCGCAGAAAATCGTCGCTCCGATGGAACTAGAAGTGCGGTCTTCCGGTACGGCTTCTTAGTCGGACAGACTAACTCGGAGAGAAGGTCGGTCGTTGATGGCTGCTCGCTTTGCATTGGGAATCGATCTCGGCACGACGAACTCCGTGCTGTCTTACGTGCCGCTCGACGACGCGGAAGCCGCGCCGCAAGTCTTGCCGATTCCGCAACTCACGGCGCCCGGCACGGTCGAAAGCCGGCCGCTGCTGCCGTCGTTCGTTTATCTGGCGGGCGATCACGACCGCGGCTCTCCCGGCTACGATCTGCCGTGGGCGACCGGGCGCGATTACGTCGTCGGCGAATGGGCGCGGAAGCAAGCCGCCGAGAATGCGACGCGCACCGTCGCCGCCGCCAAAAGCTGGCTCACCCACTCGCGCGTCGATCGCCGCAAGCCGATCTTGCCGTGGAACGCGCCGGAGGAAGTCGGCAAGATTTCCCCGGTGGAAGCTTCGCGGCGCTATCTGGAACACTTGGTCGCCGCGTGGCATCACGCCTTTGCCGATGCTCCGTTTGCCGAACAATCAATCGTTCTCACGGTACCGGCTTCGTTCGATGCCGCGGCGCGCGAACTCACGCGCGAAGCCGCGCTCGCCGCCGGTTTTCCCGAGTCGTTCATCTTGCTCGAAGAACCGCAGGCGGCCGTATACGCCTGGCTGGCCGACGTCGGCGACGCGTGGCGCAAGATGCTCTCCGTCGGCGATTCGCTGCTCGTGTGCGATATCGGCGGCGGCACTACGGACTTTACGCTCATCGAAGTGGCGGGCGATGCCGGCTCGCTGGCGCTGCAACGCGCGGCCGTCGGCAACCATACGCTCGTCGGCGGCGACAACATGGACCTTGCCCTGGCGCATCACGCCGCCGGCCTGTTCGAGCAACAAGGCGTCAAACTCGATGCTTGGCAATCCGTCGGGCTATGGCACGCCTGTCGGGCCGCCAAGGAAACGTTGCTCACGATCGGCGGACCGGAGCGGCAGCCGATCTCGGTGCTCGGCCGCGGAAGCCGCTTGATCGGCGGCACGGTGACCACGGAACTCGCTCGCGACGACGTGATGCAACTCCTCGTCGACGGCTTCTTTCCGCCCTGCGACGCCGGCGCTCGACCGTTGAAACAACGAGCGAGCGGCTTTCGAGAACTTGGGCTGCCGTACGAAAGCGATACGGCCGTTACACGGCATCTGGCGGCGTTCTTGCATGCTCACGGTGCGATCAACGGCGATAAGGCCGCAGACGGCAGCCCCGGCAAACCGCTTCACGTGCTCTTCAACGGCGGCGTGTTCAAAGCCGAAACGCTCCGATTTCGAGTGCTCGACGTACTTGAATCTTGGAGCGGCGGCGCAGCGCACTCCGCGGCCTCTGGAAGGAAATACCGATCTCGATTGTTCCGTGGCGCGCGGGGCGGCGTTCTACGCGAGGTCGAAACTTGCCGGCGGGATTCGCATCCGCGGCGGCACGGCCCGATCTTATTACGTCGGTATCGAATCGGCCGGACTGGCGATTCCCGGCGCTCCGCGACCGCTCCGAGCGTTGTGCGTAGTCCCGTTCGGCATGGAAGAAGGCTCCGAGGTCGAAGTACCGAGCGACGAAATCGGCCTCGTCGTCGGTGAGCCTGCCGAGTTTCGCTTCTTCAGTTCCGCGGTGCGGAAAGACGACAAGCCGGGCAGCGTCGTCGGTCGCTGGTCGGACGATGAAATCATTGAGACCGACACGCTGGCCACCGAGCTTCCCGCCACGGCCGAAGCCGACGACTACGGCTACGTACCGGTTCGCTTCTTGGCGCGAATCACCGAACTCGGCGTGTTCGAACTATGGTGCGCCGCCGCGAACGGCACGCAGCGTTGGAAGCTTGAATTTAGCGTCCGCGAAAACTCCTAGTAGGTCCGCCGCTCGCCATGCCCGCCGATCGATTTGAGACCGAAGCCGCACCGAGCCGGTACGTCGTCGGCATCGACCTCGGCACGACGAATTCCGCGCTGTCGTACATCGACACGGAGGCCGACCTCGGCCTCGTCCATACGCTCGGCGTGTTGCAGATCACCGCTCCGGGCGTCGTCGAACCGCGCGACACGCTGCCGTCGTTTCACTATGCTCCGGCCGCGGGCGAATTTGCTCCCGGCGCATTGCGTCTCCCCTGGGAGAGCTCCGAGCACGATTATTGCGTCGGCACGTTTGCCCGCGACCATGGCGAAACGGTCCCCGGTCGCTTGATCGCTTCTGCCAAGAGCTGGCTGTGCCATAGCGGCGTCGATCGCACGGCCGAACTTCTCCCTTGGCACGGAGCAGTCGACGTTCCCAAGCTTTCGCCGGTCGACGTGGCCGCTCGCTACCTCGAGCACTTTCGCCGGGCTTGGAATCATCGCTTTCCCCAGCATCCGCTGGAAAGACAAGACCTCGTCGTCACGCTGCCGGCGTCGTTCGACGAAGTCGCTCGCGAGCTCACGGTTCGCAGCGCTCGCGAGGCCGGTCTGTCGCGCATCATGCTGCTCGAAGAACCGCAGGCCGCGTTCTATGCGTGGATCGCCGCACATCCGCAAGAGTGGCAGCAGGCCGTTCAACCCGGGCAGAAGATTCTCATTTGCGATATCGGCGGCGGCACGAGCGACTTTTCCTTGCTCCGCGTTCGGGCCGGGACCGACGGTCGCGTGCAATTCCGCCGCGTAGCGGTCGGCGAGCATTTGATTCTCGGCGGCGACAATCTCGACCTGGCCCTGGCGCACTTCATCGAAGGGAAACTGACCGACGGCGGCAATCTGGAGCCGCGGGCTTGGTCGGTACTGCTGCGAAGCTGCCGCAAGATCAAAGAAACGCTCCTTGGTCCGAGCCCGCCGCCGACGATCACCGTCAATTTGCCGGGCGGAGGTTCTCGGCTCATCGGCGGCTCGCGTAACTTCGAGCTCGTTACGGCCGAAGCTCAACAAATATTGATCGACGGTTTTCTGCCCGATGTTGCGCTGGCCGATCGCCCGCAGACGCGCCGGAGCGGCTTTCAAGAGTTTGGCCTGCCGTTTGCGCCGGACGCGGGCATCACGCGCTACTTGGCACAGTTTCTCACGGCGCATCGGCACGTGGCCACCGACGACGTGCCGGCCGACGTGCAACATGATCCGGCTCGGCCCAACGTCGTACTTTTCAACGGCGGCTTTTTCGAATCGACTCTATTACGCGACCGCCTACTGGCCGCTCTCGGCAAATGGTTCTCGACGCCTGCCGAACCGAACTGGCGCCCGCACGTGCTGACGAATGATCGGTTGGACTTGGCGGTAGCGCGCGGCGCGGCTTATTACGGACTGGTACGCCGCGGCCAAGGCGTCCGCATTGCAGCGGGCCTGGCTCGCACATACTACGTCGGCGTCGGCCCGGCGTCCGATGCGGCAACCGGCGCAACGAGCGAATCGGCGGTGTGTCTGCTTTCCGCCGGCGCGGAAGAAGGCAAAGGGTTCGATCTGGTCGACCGCACGTTTGAATTGCGAATCCGCGAGCCCGTCGAATTTCCGCTGTACTATTCCAGCACGCGGCTCACCGACCCGATCGGCTCGCTCGTACCGATCGATCCGCTACAGATGACGGCCCTACCGCCCATTCGCACGGTGCTACAAACCGCGAAGAAGGGGACGGCGGAAACGGTGCGCACGTCGCTCCATGCCCGACTCACGGAGATCGGCACTCTGGAGCTTTGGTGCACGCCCGCCGATCCCGAGGCCGCCAATCTACCGGCCTCGACGCAGTGGCGCTTGCAGTTCGACGTCCGTTCCGCCGTGCAAACGGATCGTTCGGCCCATGCGGGCTCCGGCGAGAGCGCCGGCGTGGTCGATACGCAACTCGCCGAGCTCGCGCGCGAGCCGATTCGTCGAACGTTCGCCGCCAACGATGCGGATGACAAACCGGAATCGCTCGTCAAGCGTTTGGAAGCGGCGTTGGAAATGCGCCGCTCGGAGTGGCCGGTGACCTTGTTGCGGGAACTGTGGCACGAACTGCTCGACGGTGAACAAGGCCGACGATTCTCCGAGGAACATGAGGCTCGTTGGCTTTGGCTCACCGGCTTCTCGCTGCGGCCGGGCTACGGCTTGGCCGTCGACGATTGGCGAGCCGCTCAAACCTGGAAGCTCTTGCAGGCGAAGCGATATTTCCACGGCTCGCGCGTTCGCGTGGAGTGGCTGATTTTGTGGCGTCGCGTCGCCGGAGGGCTCACGGCCGGACAACAACGGGCTTTGGCCGAACCGCTCGTCGCCCCGTTGCGAGCCTATTTGCTTTCGCTCCGCAATGCGAAGGCCGGCGGCGCCCGTAAGCCCGACTTCGGCCTGAGCGGGCACGAGACGGCCGAAGCTTGGCGATTGCTCGGTTCACTGGAACTGCTCGACGTCACGCTTAAGGAAGAGATTGCCGCCGCCGCTTTGGCCATTGCCGCGAAGGAGAAAACCTCGGCGGTGCAAGACGCCCTCGTCTGGACGATCGGACGTCTCGGCAGTCGGCAGCCGATGTACGGTCCGCTTAACACCGTCGTGCCCCCAGAAGCGGCGATTCCGTGGAGCGACAAGCTCGCGAAACTCGGCGCCGGCGACGCAATGACCGCTCTCGCGCTGATGCAGCTGGCTCGCAAGACGGGCGACCGGCATCGTGATTTTGACGAACACTCGCGCCAGATGGTCCTGCGACATCTGCGGCAAACGGGCGCATCGGCGCACCTTCTGGAACTCGTCGCCGAAGGAGGCTCGCTCGCCGGCGAAGAGCAAGGACGGATGTTCGGCGAAAGCCTGCCGCAAGGCTTGCGATTAGCCGATTAGCTCGCGTACGGAACTAGGCCTTCATTAGTTCCGCGGCGGGCGGCGGCATCGGGCAATCGAGCCCGTCGGCCACGGTTCGTAGCAATTCGGCTTCGTCGATAGTCAGCCGTCCATCGTGACCGATGGTCGTCGCGCAGGCGCTTAGCGTCTGCTGCTTGACGGCCCCGGACGATGCGACCAACTCGCCGAACGCAGCATCGAGCGCCGGATAGCCGGTTTGTTCGGGATCGAGCATTCGTAATTGCCCGCCCAAATTCAAAGTCGCGGCGCCTGCGGTAAACGAAGCTTGTGCGGCCGAGGCGTCTTCGGAGTTGCCGGCTCGTGCGAGCGCCGAAAGCACCACGCTGACCGGCTGTACGACGTCACCGATTTGCTCGTGACGCACGCGCGCCGGCGGCTTCGCCCGGAAGAACGCCGAGAGGTGCTTAAAGATGATCCGTTGCAGGCAATACTCGAACAAACTCACTTTGCGATCGGCACGAATGAGCGCCACCACCGTTTGCCGGAACTCTTCAAACTCATTCGGCGAAAGCTGCCGAAGGGCCGACATCGCCAATTGCGCAAGCGGCAAACGTGCCGTCGGGCCAAGTTGCGTGCAAATGGGAATCAGCGCGCGAACCCGATCAGAAGTCTCGCGACCGAGCGATTTCGTCAGCATTCGCAGGCCGGGCTCGTCGTCCGTCGGATCGGCTTCCAGCAGCAGCGCGTACACGACGGCCGCGGCGCCGTTAGGCTTGTGAATCGCGTCGTCGAGCTCTTCCGGCAACTGGTCGAGCAGCGCCGCGGCGAAATCAAAGTGGTGCGTTTTCGGCTCGCCCACGTCTTCGACCGCTTGCGCCGCGAGCAATTGCAGCGGTTCGGGCGAGACGTTTCCGCCGGTGAAACCCGACGCCACGACCGCCGGACCGACGGCACCCATGCCCCGCCCCATTTTGTCGAACACGGGAAACTTGAACGCGCCGGCCGCGGACTTCTTGTTTTCGACATCCGCTTTGGCATCGTCGGCCGTGGGCCACGTGAGATGTTCGGCGGAAAAATCTCCGTCGAAATTCGGCTCGATGCGGCGAATGCGGTCGAGCAACGGCGGGTGCGTCGCGAGCAAACTCAAGAAGCTCGCCTTCATGCCGTTGCCGAAATACATGTGGCTTGCCTGCTCGGCTTGGCTGCTTTGGATGCGCGAGCCGATTGCACCAAGCTTTTTCAACGCGTTGGCGATTCCGCCGGGACTACGAGTGAACTGCACGGCGGATGCGTCGGCCAAGAACTCTCTTTGCCGAGAGACGGCGCTTTTGATCAGGTGGCCGAAGAAGACGCCGATATAGCCGATGACGTACAACCCGAGGCCGACGAGAAAAATGACCAACAGAATCGCGCCGGTGTTGTCTTTTTTGTCGTCGCTGGAGCGGCGCGAGCCACCGCTTGGGCGAACTTCCATCAGCATCCGCATGACGACATACCCGATCATGCTCAGCAGCAAAATTCCGTGCAGCAGACCGATCAGACGGATGTTGAGCCGCATGTCGCCGTTGAGCACGTGGCTAAACTCGTGCGCAATGACCCCTTGCAATTCATCGCGAGTGAGGGAATTCACGGCGCCGCGGGTGATTCCAATGACCGCGTCGGTCGGCGCGAATCCGGCCGCAAAGGCGTTGATCTCCGTTTCCGATTCGAGCAAATAAACCGGCGGCACCGGCACGCCGGACGCCAACGCCATTTCTTCGACGACGTTGAGCAGCCGACGCTCGCGAAAGTCGTGCGTCGCCGAATTCAGCAGCCGACCGCCGAGCGCTTCCGCGACGTTCTTACCGCCGCCGGCAAGCGTCGCGGTGCGGTACAGACTTCCCGCCGTAATGACCGTGCCGACGCCAATCACCGTGCCGAGCAGCAACCGCGGATTCCAGAGCATGTCGGGCGTAAATTGCCCGCGATGCTCGGAACCTTCGGCCGCGAAAAAGGCGAACAGCGCGACGAAATAGACGGAAGCGACGATGCCGACGACCGCCGCGGCGAATAGAAAGACCAACCGGCCGGTCCGACGCCGCGCGTCGTCCTGTTGTTCGAAGAAATTCATCGCGCATGGATTAGAACGTCACCTTGGGGGCTTCGCGTTCGGTCGGGTTCTCAATTTCAAACAGCCGTGCTTCGGTGAAGCCGGCGAACCCGGCCACGATGACGTTCGGGAACGTTTCGCGGGCCGTGTTGTAGGCCATGACGGAGTCGTTGTACCCTTCGCGCGAGAAGGCAACCTTGTTTTCCGTCGACGTCAGCTCTTCTTGAAGCTGCAGCATGTTCGTGTTGGCCTTCAGATCGGGATAGGCTTCCGCCAAGGCGAACATCCGGCCGAGAGCGCCGGTCACCTGAGCTTCGGCTTGCGCCAAGTTTTGCATTGCCGCCGGGTCGCCCGGAGCGGCCGCCGCTTGCGTGCTCGCGGTCACGGCCTTATTGCGTGCGGCGATCACCGCTTCCAGCGTTTCGCGCTCGTGCTTCATGTAGCCCTTGGCGACCTCCACCAAATTGGGGATCAAGTCGTTGCGGCGTTTGAGCTGCACGTCGATCTGCGAGAACGCGTTCTTGTAGCGATTGCGCAGTGCGACCAATGAGTTGTAGATGCCGATGAACCAAAACAGCATCAGTACGGCGAATCCGGCGACGCCGAGCAGAATCATCGTGCCGGTGGAAAGTTCGGCGAACAGCAGCATGGATGTCGTCTCCCCGAGAGCGCCGCGCTGAGCGGCCGTTGCTTTTCACAAGTTCGTAACGTCGGCGACCACCGCGGCTAATGTACCGCCGGCATGTCGCAAAGTATAGAATACGAACAATCTTACTGAATGTCGCCTGCCGAGATTGCTGGAATGTCTCGTTCGGATCACGACCGCGATGTGCTGTTCGGCGTTTTGGCTTGGCAAACCGGCCTCGTGGAACGAAGCCCGCTGCTGGAAGCGATGTACGATTGCGCGGTCGGCGGCCTCGGCGATTTGCCGACCCTTTTGCAGCAGCGTGGGCTGCTCACGCCCGCCGATTGCGCATGGTTGAGCGGTGCGCTCACACGGCAACTTTCACGCAATGAAGGGGACGTCAAGCGAACGCTTGAGGGCATCGAAGCGGTGCAGATGCTCCACCGCGAATTGGAGCAGGCGAGCGTCGCTCCCGATGCACGCACTTTGGATGCTCCCCCGTCGCCCGACGACGGCTCTCGCACCAAGGCGGACGTCCAAACGATCGTCCAGCCGCGCGAGCATATGTCCGACGTTCGGCCGGTGGACGACACGGCGTCTGACGAGCCTATCGAAGGCGGCGGCCTTCCGGCGGCGACCGGAGCCGAAGCCGATCGGTTTCGCGTACTTCGTACCCATGCTCGCGGCGGCCTCGGCGAGGTGTTCATCGCCGAAGACAAAGAACTCAAACGCGACGTCGCTCTGAAGCAGATCCTGCCGAGGCAAGCCGGCAACAAAACCAGCCGTGCTCGCTTCCTGCTGGAAGCCGAGATCACGGGCAAGCTCGAGCATCCCGGCGTGGTTCCGGTCTACGCACTGGGCAGCGGCGCCGACGGTTCGCCGTACTACGCCATGCGGTTTATCCGCGGAGAGAGCCTGGAAGACGCCATCCAGGCGTATCACGGTGAGACCCAGTGGGACGACGGCCGACGTGCGAAGTCACTGCAACTCCGTGAATTGCTCACTCGGTTCGTCGCGGTTTGCCACACGCTCGAGTATGCCCACACGCGCGGCATCATTCATCGCGACATCAAGCCCGAAAACATCATGCTCGGGCGGTACGGCGAAACGCTGGTCGTCGATTGGGGCCTAGCTCGGCCCTACCGCGAGATCAACTCCGCGCTCGACGCCGACGATGCGCTCTCCGGCTTCGCTGACGAGGGCCAAGTTTCGCAAACCTCGGAACGCCCGACGCAGATGGGTTCCGTCGTCGGCACGCCGCAATTTATGAGCCCCGAGCAAGCCCTGGGCCGGCTCGATCAGATGGGGCCGGCCGCAGATGTCTACAGCCTCGGCGCAACGCTCTATTGCTTGCTCACGGACCGGCCGGCGTTTATGGCGAGCGACGTTCGCAGGATCCTGCTCGACGTGCAGGCCGGCGATTTCCCGCCCCCTCGACAAGTCAAACGAGACGTGCCGGCGGCGCTGGAAGCGATTTGCCTGAAGGCGATGAAACGCGACCCTGAAGGAGCGTTACGAATCGTCCCGCGCGCTAGGAGCCGACATTGAGCGTTGGTTGGCCGACGAGCCGGTGAGCTGCTATCACGAACCGCCGATCGAGCACGTGCAGCGCTGGATGCGGCGGCATAAAACATCGACGCAAGCGGGAGCCGTCGCGATCGTGCTCATTGCGCTGGTCGCCGGCACGGCGTACGTGCGCGAAGCCGGTTTAAGATCAGACCTGCAAACCGCGCTCGACAACGAAACCGCGGCCCGCTCCGAGGCCGACGCCTCGCGCAAGTCGGCCGAAAGCGCATGCCCGCCGCGCCGAACAGCAAGGAGCCTTGGCGCTCGGCACGCTCAAGACGGTGCTGTTCGACATCCAAACACGGCTCAAAAACCTCCCGGCGACGCACAACGTGCGCCGCGACATGCTCGATACGGTCGTCGGCGGCTTGCAGCAGGTGACGCGCAATTTGGAAACCGCGCCCGAGGCCGATCAAAGCCTTGTGAGGGCCCACCTCGACATCGGCGACATCTTCTTGAACACGGGCACCGGTGACGGTTCCGGCGCGACGGAACTTGCCGAGCGCCAATATCGACTCGCGATGGAAACCGCGACCAAGCTGCGAGACGATCCGGCACGGCGCGAACAAGCGGAAATCGATCTCGCAGCCGCCTATCAACGGCTCGGAGACGTCGCCATTCAAAGCGGAGGCTGGGGCGAGGGCGTCGACTGGCTGAAGAAGTCTTTGGAGCTCCGCGAGCAAGTTGCGGCCCGGCGTGCGGATGACCTGAAGGCGCGGAGCGAACTGGCCGCCTCCGTACAGCGGCTCGGGCTCATCCATCAGCTTCAAGGCGAGCACGACGACGCCGAACGACTGTTCACACGGTTCTTAGAGTTATGCCGCAGCTTGCAGAAGGCCGACGCGGCCAATCTGGAATACCTCCGCAACGTCTCCGTAGCCGAGGAACGCTTGGGAGATATCGCCGCCGAAAACGGCGATGCCGCGAAAGCGGAGCGTTCCTTTCGCGAATGCTTGAAGATTCGCCGCGATCTCGTCGCCCGCGACGGCGACAACCCGACGGCCCGCCGCGATCTTTCGGTCACGCTCGATCGTTTGGCGACGCTCGCGCGAGAACGCAACGAAAACGACGACGCCGACAAATTGATGACGGAAAGCTTGGAACTGCGGAAGGCGTTGTACGAACTCGATCCCGAAAACATGCAGACGCTGCGTGATTTGAGCGTGTCGTACGCCATGCTCGGCGATGCGGCATTGGATCGCAACCAAAACCGGCTGGCCGGCGAGTACTTTGAGTTCTACACGGAAATTGTCGAACGATTGCTCAAGGCGGATCCGGCAAACGTTCAATACCGACGCGACGCCGCCACGGCCCAAGATCGTCGGTCGCAGACCGCATTACGGTTGGGCGACGTTCGCACGGCCACGGCCGCCGTGCGCCGCCGGACCGAATTGCTGACGGAGCTCTCGGCGACGGATCCGGCCAACGTCGACTGGCAACGCGAACTCTCGACGGCGCTGCGCGACCTCGGCGAAATCGAGCAGCAAACCGGCGACTTGAAGCAAGCTCGCGACGCCTTCGATCGCTACCTCGCTTTGGCTCGCAAACGCCTGACCGATCGTCCGGCCGATGAAGTTCTCGCGCGCGTCGTGGCTGATGCGGCGTTTCGAAACGGAGCGGTGGCGTTGTTACTCGGCGACTACGCGACGGCCGACACGCTGCTGCAAGAAGCGGTTGCCAAGGCGACGAAGACGGCGGAGGCCGCGCCGCGCGACGTCGCCGCTTGGACCAATTTGGCAAACTTCGAATCGGCCGCGGTGATGCAAGCCTGGGAGGCGCGAGAGGCCGTCACGGCCGCGAAGCGGGCCCGTACGCTAACCGATCGGCTGCGAAAGCTGCGTGAGCTGATTCCCGCCGACCAGCGGAAGCCGTACGACGATTGGCTCCAGGAAACGGTGCAACGACTACAGGCTTGCGAGCGGGCCGAGAAAGTCGTCTCTGAGACGGCAAAAACGACCGAAATGCCGGCAACCGCCGAATTGGTCGATTTCCTAGCCGCGGCATTGCTGCGGCGCGGAGACTTGGCTGCAGCCCGCAAGGAAGCCGATCGCATTACGGCCGCGGAACCGAAGTCGGCCGCGGCGTTGCAAACCGCGCTTCGTCGCTACGCTGCGATCTTCAGCAAGTCGCCGGAGGCGGAACGTGCTGCCGATGCCCGGCGGTGCTTGGAGCTGATGACTCAAGCTTACGAGCTCGGGTTGTTTCGTTCGTTGGAAGGTGCCATGCGATTGGAGCACGGCGCAGAATTTCAGCAACTCTTGAAACGAAAAGAGTTTCAGCCGCTGCTGGAAAAGATTCGTAACGAGAGCAAGCCCGCGGAAGAGACGAAGGCGGGCAACGCCGTAACGTGAGTCGTTACGACGGATCGACTCTACTGTCCGCCGGCCATGTAGCGGCTCTTCGCCGCTCGAAAATGTTCGTCCCCTTGGCGTGACGGATCGAACGCGATGCCGGCGACCATCGTTTCGCCCGCGCCGCCGCGAACGACGAACTTGATCGATTCCCAAGCCACGGGCGGCCCGACGAGCATCGCGGTCACTTCCGTGAAGAAGCGCCTCCGTCGTCGACGCCATCGTTTGGCGATCGTGCTCCTGCAGCAATTCGGCCGTCTCGGCCGGAAACAAATTGAAGTCTGTCTTGCCGACGAGCTGTTCGAGCGTCGTCCGATGGAACTCGAGAAAGCGACGATTGGCCCACACATAACTACCGTCGACGGCTTTGAGCCAGGCCGGCATCGGCAAGTGATCCATGAACGAGCAAAACCGATTGCGATTCTCGCGCAACTCGAGCAGCTCGTGCTTTCGTTCGGTGATGTCGGTGGCGATGCCGCAAACGCTGGTCTTGCGACCGTCGATGCCGGGAATCGGAAACTTCACCGAGACGTACTCGCGCATCTCGCCGTCGCTCGGCACGGATTCCTCGATAGTCAACGCCGTGTCTTGCGTCACCACTTCGGCGTCGTTCGCGCGAACCGCGTCGGCGATTTCCGCCGGATGAATGTCGAAATCCGTGCGGCCGATAAACGCCGACGGATCGACGTGGAACAACTCCGCGAAGCGCCGATTGACGAATTCGTACTTCCCTTCGACGTCTTTGATAAAGACGACGGCCGGCGTGTACTCCAAAACCGACTCCAGCCGCGACCGGCTGATTTGCAGAGCCTTCTCGGCCCGCTCGCCTGCGGCGCGAGCCATTTCCTCGGGATCGAGCTGCGGAAAGACGGCGGAAACGACGGTTCCGCGGCCCGGCGCGCTGACGACGCTGCAACGCCCGCCGACGGCGTTCGTCCGTTCGCGAATCCCTTGCAGCCCGAATTCCCGTTCGGCGACGGCGGCCGGATCAAACCCGCGACCGGCGTCCGCAACGGTGACGAAGATTTCGTTGTCTCGCACGGCGATGTCGACGGTCGCTTGATCCGTATCGCCGTGCCGACGAACGTTCGAGAGCGATTCCTGCACGACCCGATAGATCGTCATTTCCAACGTCGGCGACCAACGCGCGCGGGCCGTGCCGTCGGTATACGTCACCTCCAAACCTTGACGACCGTTCTCCGCGACCAACTCTTCGACCGCCGCGCCGATGCCCAAGTCGTCGAGCGTCGGTGGGCGGATTCCGGCGATGATCCGCCGCGTTTCGCCGAGCACCCCTTCCAGCAGCCGGAGAGCTTCCCGAATTTCCTTCGCCCCGGTCTGATCGGCGGGTACGTCGCGCAGGCCCGACTCCAAATGCATTCGCGCCGCGATGACGTTCTGAATCGCGCCGTCGTGGATGTCGAACGAGATGAACTTGCGCTCGAGGTCTTGGGCGTATAGGAGCTGCTTCAAAAACTCCTGCTGCCGCCGCAAGCTGAGCTCGGTTTCCTTCCGTTGCGTGATCTCTTGCCGCAACAAGTCGTTGACTTCGGTGATTTCGGCCGTGCGCACGGCGACGATCGCTTCCAGGTTGCGTTTGGCTTCGGCCTCGTCGAGCGCCGCCTGTTTGTGCGACGTAATGTCTTCCGAAATCCCGCACAGCAGTTTGCCCGCGCCGTGCTGGTCGTCGACCAGAAACAAGTAGCCCCAGATCCACCGAACTTCGCCGGTCGGCAGTACGATCCGATATTCCAACGGCGCTCGCGCCCGGTCGGCGGTTTGCCGATGTTCGCTCGCCCGACGCTGCACTTCGTCCGCGTCGTCGGGATGAAGCGTCTCCATCCAACGGGCCGGGCTCTCGTAGAGAAACGATCGCGGCCGGCCCCAGATGCGTTCAAACGCCGGACTGACGTAGTACGTCTCCGTGCCGTCGTGTGCGAAGACGAAGAAGGCCCGATCCGATTTCTCGATCGAGCGGCGCAAATAATCTGCGCTCAGCGTAAAGCCGTTTAAACGAGCGATCGCCGCGTCGTCAAGCGCCTTCCAGTGCGCGGCATCCGCGAAGTCGGCGCGATCAGCGTCGGAACTTGAACTCATGGACCTGAGAACTCGTCTCCAAATCGTCCCGCCCCATGATAACACTCATGCAATCCAGTCGGACCGAACTGGGGCGAAACACCCAGCGTATCGAACTACGAGCCTCCGACGACGTCAAATTGAGCCTTCGATTCGGCGGATTTCCCTAACTCGACCCGCAAGCTGGACTTTCCCGAATCGCTGATTTTTACGAGCGCCGAGACGCGATGCGTACCCGGCGACAACCGGCGAACGATCGTCTTCGCGGCATCAAACGGCTCGGCGTCGATCCAAACTCGTGCGCTGTTCGGGCCGACGGAAATGGAAACGTCGCCCGCCGTGACGATGTTTACTTCTCCGAACACCAACACCCAATCTCCGGCCTTGCCGAATTCTTGAAGCGGCAGATCGCCGCGGGCCGTGCCGTACGCCGGTTGCCAAGCGTCGGCGGGAGCATCCTGCACGTACTCGCGGAAGTATTCGACGTTCGTCGGATCGGCGATGATTTCGTTCGGCACTTTCTTCATCGCGCGCCGGCGCTGAATCGTCGGCACGCTGCGCACCTCGAACGCGCCAGGCTTACCGAGTTCGGAGACGAACTTGACGAGGTCGACCAATTCGTCTCGGGTCAGGAACTTCGTGAGCCCCTGCGGCATCAGCGATTTGCCTTCCTCTTCTTCGTCGATGTCGGCCGTGGGAATCGCAACGACCGTTCCCGAAGCGTCGCGAACGTTCACGCGTTCACGATTGCGGTCGACGACGATCCCCGTGATCGTTCGTCCGTCGGACGTCACGAAGACGCGGGTCACAAACTGTTCTTTCACGGCCAGATTCGGCACCAAAATCGAATTGGCGACGTAGTCGACGGGAGAGATCGAGCCGATCGCCGTGAGTTCGGGGCCGACTTGGCCGCCCGCCCGCGCGATGGAATGGCACTTCATGCAGCTCAGATCGGCACGGCGAAAAATCTCTTCGCCGCGCGCCGCATTGCCGTGTGCCGCCACTTCGGCGATGAGCTTTTGCAACTCTTCCGCCGAAGGGGGCGGTGAGTCGACGGCGATGCCCGCCGCCTTGCTAAGCACGTCGGAAAGCTCGGCATCGCTGCGACCGACGGAATACATATGCCGCAGTGCGAGCTTAGCGGCGTCTTGCGATAGTTCCGCTTTGCCGAAGGACGACGCCAGCCGCTTGGGGCCTCCTTTGCGAATGAGAAACGCGTCGACAAGCGGCCCGACGTCGTCGCCGGCCTTGTGCCCGCCAGCACGGTTGCGGCGACTTCGGCGGCCGCGTCGAGATCGAGCTTCGCCAAGGCGGCGGCGGCGCGAGGCGCAGGCTCGTCGTATCGACCGACGATGCAACTTGCTTGAGTACCGCAGCCGACGGTTTGTCGCCGATGGCCGCCAGCCCGTCGACGGCGGCTTCACGAAGCTCCGCGCTTTCGGAGTTCGACGCGGTAAGCTTGCGAAGTTCGTCCGCGACCCCTTCGGTGTGCCAAATTGCGGCCAAACGCACGGCCGCGGCTCGCACCGCCGGACGTTGATTCGACCCCATCAGCGAGCGAATGGCCGAGAGATCGCCGGCGGGCCGGACCTTGCGCACTTCGGCGGCGTCCGTGAGCAAAGCAAGCACGCGCGAGGTTAGCCCGGCGTCGAACTCGCCCGCCGTCGCGCTGCGAAGCATCACGGCAAGATCTTCCGGACCGCCGCGGCCGCAGATCAGTTCGACGACCGCCGGCTTCCGCGAGGCCGGCAATCGGTCGCTGCGGAGCAGCTTCATCAGCGCCGTGGAACTCGGCGACTCCGCGGCCTGAGTTGCGACGGCAATCATCGAAGTCATCGCGAGCGAAGCTACGACGATCAAAGAAAATCGTTTCATCACCAAACTACTCCGGACACAAAGGGCGGCGGCAGACTACTTCGCTCGATCTTTTTCTTTGCGCGGTACGACGGGAGCGACCGATTCCGGTTGACCGCGACGTTGCTCGGCCGAACGGCTCCGGCGTTCGCGGTCGGTCGGATTGTCGGGCACCGAAGTCGCACCGGCGAGCCGCAGATCGAGCGTTTTCATCGTTTCGTCGAGCACGTATTTCAGATAGTCGTCTTGCTGATGGATCAGCGTTTCGACCGCCACGTCTAAAGCCTCCTGCTCGCGGAAGAAACTCAAAGCCCGCAGGGCTTCCAAGCGAACCCGCGGATGTTCGTCGTTCACTTGCCGACGCAGCAAAGCCAACGGCTCGCCGACGCGATCGCGCCAGTAGCAAAGCACGCGCGTCGCCGCGGCGCGGGCTCGATGATCGGGCGACTCGAGAACTTGCCGTAAAAGCCCTTCGTCGACGACGTCGTGAGCCTGATGCAGCCACAACGCCTCGAGTCGATGGTGTTCGTAATCGGCGTCTTTCGCATCCAGCCCGGCCAGCCAACTTTTGACTTCGGTCATCACGTCGGTCGTCGGTCGGTTCCAAAGTTCGATGCGGGCCCGATAGCGAGCCCGTTCTTCCGGTTGGGTCTTGAGGACTTCGAGCAGCGCGGCAATCGGCTCGCCGGCGATCTGCGGCGGTGCGACGAGCGGGTTCTTCGCATAGGTCACGCGCCAGATGCGGCCGTGATGATGATCGCGGTTCGGATCTCGCAAATTGTGCTGCATGTGGCCGACCAGCGGGTTGAACCAATCGCAGACGTAGAGCGCAGCCGTCGGGGCCGAACTCGATGTCGACCGGTCGGAAGTTGGGGTCGCTCGATTCGAGCAACGGATCGACCGGATCGGCCGCGAAGCCGGAACCGTCGTCGCGCAGCTTGTATTGCAGCACCCCTTGGAAGCCGATGCAGTTGTTCAGCAGGTAGTTGCCTTGAGCTTCCGCCGGGAAGTTGCGACTCGACACCAACTCGCAGCCGGCCGTCGGCCGCCATTGTTTGACGAGAAACTGTTTCAAGTTGCCGTGCTTGTTCGGGTAGTCGACGTCGCCCGAGAAAGCCGCGCCGAAGTAATTCGCGCCGGCGAAGCGTCGGCAATGAGGTTTTGTCCCCAGCCGTCGACGACGTGCCCCCACGGGTTCGCAAAGCCGTAGGAAACGAAGACGTCGAGCTTCCATGTGCGAGGCTCCCAGCGGAAGACGCCGGCGTTCGCACATCGCTCGGGTCCGTAAGGCGTCTCGACCTGCGAATGATGGAACGTTCCCTCTTCGAAGTAGAGGGCCCCGCCTTGGTCGTACGTGAAGGCGCTGATCGAGTGATGGGAGTCGGCCGAGTCGAAGCCGTGCAACACGAGTTCACGCACGTCCGCGACATCGTCGCCGTCGGTATCTTTGAGAAACATAAGGTTCGGCTGCTGCGCGACGTAAACGCCGCCGCTGCCGAACTCAATGCCCGTCGGCACGTGGAGCTTGTCGGCAAACACCGTTTGCTTGTCGGCGCGGCCGTCGTCGTCGGTGTCTTCGAGAATCAGAATCTTGTCGTCGACCGGCGTGCCCGGCAGGTACATCGGATACGACTGCATCGTCGTCACCCAAAGACGCCCCTTCGCATCGAAAGAGAACTGCACGGGGTTGGCCAGATCGGGAAAGTCGCGTTCCGACGCGAACAGATTGACCTCGTAGCCCGCCGGCAATTCGAACAACTTGGCCGACTCGTCCGGCGACGTCAGGCGAACCGCGTTCTTGAAATTGGTTTCGATCTTCGTGAACTCGCCCGTTCCCGAATCGTCGATCGTGCCGGAGGGTTGCTTGCCTTGAGCAATCTCCCAAATGCGGCGATCGCGGACCGCCGTCATCTTGCGAAGCTTGGCGAACTCGGCGGGAAAGTTGACGACGCCGAACGGCTGCTTGCGGCCGCCGTAAATGTAAAAGCCGTTGATGGCGCGGTAGTCGTACCAGAACTGAACGTTCTTTTCGTTCACGGCGGCATGCAATTCGGCGGATACGGCCTTCTCGTCCGTCGGCCCGAAGAGGGCTTCGTTCAGCAGTTCGCCGATGCGATATTCACCCGGTGCCGTGAGGTGAACGCCGTTGAGGGTGAGCACAGCGCCGGACTTGGCCGCATCGGCATAGGCCTGCTGCGAAGGGGCGAACAAATTGACGAACGGCACGCCGGCCGACGCGGCGACGCGTTCCATCACGTCGACGTATTCTTCCAGGCGCTCGTTGGCATCTTCCACGTCAATCGTCTTCGGCGAGGCCGATTTTTCATATGCGATCGGCGACACGAGCACGACCTGCCGCAATGTCGCCAGCGACGATAGATCGACCTCTTTATCCGCCGTGCGGTCCCATTGGCTCCGAACGCTCGTGAATTGATCGATCGCTTGCGGCGCTTTCAGAAAGTTCTTGAGGTCCGTCTCGAACTTCGCCAGCCCGGCTTGGCCGGCGAACGATTCGTTGAAGCCGAACATCGCGAGCAGGACGTTCGGCTTATGGTCGGCCAGCGTATGGCCGTGGTCGCGAAAATCTTTCGACCGCGGACGAAGCGTCAATTCATCGGCCGACCAGCCGAGATTGCGGACGACCAATTGGAGTTCGGGAAAGCGGGCATGGAGCTGCGTTTCAAAGCCGCCGAAGTATTGCATGCGCTCGGCCAGCGCGCCCCCGACGAGGACGACATGGTCCCCCGGCTTCAACTCCAAGCGAGGTTCGGCGGCTTGAACCGTCGCGACGACGAGAAGCAGCCCGAGAAGCGCGGCGAATGAATGAGCGTAGCGCGGCATGGCGGAATTCCGATGGCAGTAGCTGCGCCGCGCAAACCGCGGCGGGACGACCATCTTAAGCTATGCCGAATCGCGAAGCGCAACAAGAAAATTACCGCTTCGCCGCCGCGATCCGTCGTCGGCTCGATTACGCCGGCCGACGTTTAAAAGTCGTCGAGCTTTTCGGGAGGCGGACCGGCGGAAAGAACCGGCTCGTACTTCGTTTCCGCGGTTCGCGAAGTGAAATCGGCTCGCGCTTCTTCCAGCAGCTTGGGACGCTCGAAGAGATCCACGGCCGTGGCCGCCAAGACTTCGGCCGCGATGATCGAACCGCGCGCGCGAAGCGGCGAGCCGGCGCAGGCGGTCATCCCCCAACTGTGAGCGGGAATCTCGCGCGCGGCCGTGGCGACGCCGAGGCCGGCCGTCGGCACGGTCCAGGAAACGTCGCCGACATCGGTCGAGCCGTTCGTGGCGTCTTCGCCGAACTTCTCGATGGTCATCGAGGCCGGCCGATCGTCGGGCTTCGAGCCGACGTTCATTTCCTTCCGCACGGCGGCGGCGAATTTGAGTTCTTCGTCGGTAAACTGCGGAGTCGCCGACGGCCCGCAGGTTCGCGTCCATCGCTCGGGCCAGCGGTTCGTTGACCAGAATCTCGTAACTGCCGGTGATCATTCGCAACTCGTGCTTCGTTTCCGTCATGAGCGACGCACCTTCGGCGATCTTCTTCACGCGGGCAAAAATGGCTTGAGCCTCGCTCATCTTCGGGGCGCGAATGTAATACCAAGCTTCCGCCTGCTGAGGCACGACGTTGGGGCGCTTGCCGCCGTCGGTAATGACGTAATGAATGCGGGCCGACGACGTGACATGCTCACGCAGGAAGTTGATGCCCGTGTTCATCAACTCGACGGCGTCCAGCGCGCTGCGGCCCAAGTGCGGGCTGCCGGCCGCATGCGCCGAGACGCCCGTGAAACGGCAGCGAAATCGGACGATGGCGAGACTGGTACGCATGTTGGCGCTGTTCGAGCTGCCGGGATGCCAGTGTAGGGCGACGTCGACGTCTTTCAGCTCGCCCGCGCGGACCATATAGGCTTTGCCGCAGCCCCCTTCTTCGGCCGGACAACCGTAGACGCGGAGCGTTCCGCCGAGTTTGTGTTGCTCCATCGCATCCTTCACGGAGAGCGCCGCACCGACGACGGCCGCACCGAAGAGATTGTGCCCGCAACCGTGTCCGGCTTGCTGACGGGGAATGGGCGAGAGCACGGGATCGGCCGCCTGCGCAAGGCCGGGGAGCGCATCATACTCGGCGAGCAGCGCGACGACGGGTTTGCCGGAACCGTACTCGGCGACGAAGGCCGTGGGCATTTCCGCGACGCCGCGGCTCACGCGAAAGCCTGCATCTTCGAGCGTCTTCGCAAGCAAGGCCGAAGAGCGATGCTCTTGAAACGCAGGCTCGGCGAACTCCCATACTTGGCGACCGAGCGAGCCGATGAGATCGCGTCGTTCGACGACGGCGGCACGAGCGGCTTTCTTGGCGGGCGACGCCTCGGGCTCGGCCGCCAAGGCCGACGATGCTCCGAATACTGCGACGTACGCAATAAGAATGCAGAGACGAAGGCAGGGCGAAACTTGGCGCATGGTGTCGGGCTCGGAGGCGAGGAGAGAACGGCCGGAGGGAGTGCGACCAGAGTACCGCGCCGAACGGTCGGAGCAACCGTTTGCCGAGAGAGAATCGGCGGGAGCTACGGCATCGTGACGGAGGCGCGGGCGTCGCCGACGGCTTCATCTTCGGCTTCGGCGGCCACGATCGTCGCGGCGGGAAGCGGCAATTCGGCGACGTTCATGCCGATGTCCGCGCCGTCGGCTCCGCCGCGCAAAGCCTTTTGAGGCGGCAAAGTCTCGGCGAGTTCAAATTCGTCAGGGCGCAACGTTTGAAAGTTCGGCGGCAGCGGCAACGTGCGATTCCATCGAATCTCGCGCCAGGCCGGCTGAAACTCGCGCTGCGGCCCCCACTGAGCGCGCGAATCGTCGAAGGAAAGCATCTGAGCAACGTCGTCGCCGGAGGCCAATCGCCAGAAGCTCTCTTGCTGGAAGCCCTCGTAAAAGAGCCGTTCGCCGGACCATTGAAACGAATTGAGGAAATCGTTGCGAACATCGATGCCGTCGTAATCAATCAGCGGTGCGCCGCGGGCCGAAAGCAAAATGGAGTCCGTGCAATTGACGGAGACGTCGGGGAGGAACGGCGTTTCGAAACCGTCCGTGATACGAATGAATTGGCCGCCGACGATCGCGGTGACGTGATGCAGGTCGAACTGAACTTCCGATTCCGAAGTTTGCACCTGACCGCCGCTCACGACCAGCGCGGATTCCGCCAGCGCCAACAAACCGTTTTGCCAACGAAGCGCGACCGGCTGCACGTCGACGACGCGGAGCAACGACGCTTCGCCGCGAACAACGCAATGGTCGAGCGCCACGTCGACGGCCCGGGCCACGGCTTCGGCGGGCATCGGCTCGTTCGGCATGCGCATATCGAGCATTCCGGGCGAACCGGGGGGCAGGCTCATACCGATCACGGCGACGTCGCTGTGGTATGTGCGACCTTCGGCGGAAGCGTTGCGGATGGTGACCACGCACTGCTCGAGGCCGAGGTAGTCGGCCTGTTGCAAAGAAATAAGCGACCAATCTGCCGCCGGAAGATCTTGCGGCGACGGAACGTCGAAGCCGATCTCAACGCGGAGAAAAGTCAGACGCCCGCCAACGACCGAGATCATGGAGCGCGGCATGTTCGGGATGGCCGCATCGGCCGGCCGGAAACGAATGGCCGGCTTGTAACCTTCGCCGGCGCGAACCGTGATCTTGAGGTTGTTCAGCATCAGCGGCTTTTCGATCCGCTCGCCGTCGTAGCAAAGCTCGACGACGTCGCCATTCTTCGCTTCAAAGCAGGCGGCCCGCAAGCTCGTGAACCGGCCGGCGCCGTCGGGCGTGTCGCAAACGACGAGCACCCCTTCGCGTGGTTCGGGAAGTTTGCGCGGGCCGGGCTCGACGGCGCTCGCCGCCGGCACCGTCGGCGTAATCATCGCGGTTTGCGGCGGAGCGGTACCGGTGGCCGTTGCAACCGGCGGCGCCGCGACGACGCCCGACGCCGTCCCCGAGGGGACGACCTGCGCAGCGGGTACGGTCGGCGAAGCGGCCGGGCGATTCACAGGAGTCGCACCGTGGCTATTCGTCCACTGCGTGGTCCAGCGTTGCTCATTACGACGATCGCTGACTTCCAGGCCGATCACCACCGCGGCCAAAGCGGCCAACGGCACGAGCCAGGGCAAATGACGCTGCCAGGCCGACACGTCGCCCGCCGCCGGTTCCCACTTCGTGGCGAGGCGAACTTCGTTGCGCTGAATGCCCAAGCGCTCGGCCAAATGCAACAAATCGGCGATCAAATCCGCCGGCGTTTGGTACCGCCGCTGCGGATCTTTGGCGAGCATCTTGCGAAGGATCGTGGTGATCGCATCCGGCAAATTCGGATTGTACTCGCGCGGATCGATCGGGTCGTCGCTGTTGTGCTGCAGCAGCTTCTGCAACACGGTCCCTTCGGGAAACGGCGGCCGACCGCAGAGCATGAAGTAGAGCGTACAGCCGAGCGAATAGATGTCGCTGCGAACGTCGGCACTGCGCGGATCGTGCGCTTGTTCGGGGGAGATGTAGTCGAACGTACCGAGCGTGACGCCGGAGGCCGTGAGGTCTTCGCCGCCCGGCTTCATCCCGTGCAGGCGAGCCAAGCCCATGTCGACCAGCTTCGCCTTCCCCTGCTGCGTGATGATGATGTTCGACGGCTTGATGTCGCGATGCACGACTTCGCGCGTCGTGGCATGGGCCAGCGCGTCCGCGATCTGCAGCGTGTAGCTCAGGGCGTCGTCAAGCTGCAGCACGCCGCGGCGTTCGACAAGCTGCCGCACGTTCACGCCTTCGATAAATTCGAAGACGATGTAGTGCAGCCCGCGATCTTCACCGACGTAATGCACGCGAGCGATGTTGTCGTGGTCGAGCCGCGCGGCGCTTTGGGCTTCGTTCTTGAAGCGCTTGAGCGTTTCATCGTCGACCGCTTGATCGCGCGAGAGCACCTTAATGGCCACTTCGCGATGGAGCGTCAGGTCGTGCGGCGCGGAAGACCGCGCCCATGCCGCCGCCGCCGGCAAATTCGAGCAGTTCATAATTGCCCAGGCGCTCGCCGGCCAGAAGTTTGGAAAGTTCGTGCGAGGGGGCAGGAACGATCGTTCCGCCGGCCGGAGCATTACCGCCGACGCCGAGTAGCTTTTCAGGCGGTCGTATGACGGTGGCGTCGTCGGCCGCGACTTCGACCGGCGGGCGAGGCGCCGGCTGCGAGGATCGGCTACCGGATGGAGAATTGGAATCGGGAGACGGGGCGGCATTCTGTTCCGGCGGAACAGCGGCAGCGGCGCGACCCGACGACGGCGAATCGCCCGTCGGGGCCGGTCCGGTATATTCTGCCGTAGAACCCATGTCCCTGGTCTCGGTGCCAAGCCGGCAACGATCAGCCCGCTGCGACATCCTGCCGCCGGTACCGATCGCCGTAAACTCTTGCGGTCGGACGCCTTCACGACGCCCAAGCTTTGCAACGAACACACCTAGGCCAAGCAGCCTTTGAGGAAAGGTGCGTCCGACGCGAAACCGACCCGCCATCACGCATGTGCGTTGCTAGATAAGCAGCACTTATGGTATTTGGCCGGCGCGAAAACGTCAACGAAAACGACGGGCACAGACTGCCCAGATTCACATTTAACGATTGCGCCGGTTCGCCAATCGGCCGAGATTCGTGAATTCCTCGCCGGGACAGTCGCCTCGCTCGGTTTACTTCACAAATGCCGGGCGGGTTTGGCTGAGCGAGAAATCGTCGAAACGGGCGAAGCTGTCGTTCTGGGGGGCCCAGTCGGCCGAGTTGCCGCCGTGAAACGTCGAGAAGTAAAAGGAGTCGATCGCCCCTTGGCCGCCGAGGCGGAATCGAACGTCGGATCGGCTCAGCGCCGGTCGTCCGTCGAACCAGACTTCGAGCACACCGTCTGCGGCGTCGCCCGTGTTCAGGCGGATGTGCTCGGTGATTTGGTGCCATCGCCCCGGCACAAAGTTGACGTCCGGCACGAGGACGCCGTCGCCGTACTCCCCCTTCATATCGACGTAGTACAAATACGCGTGCAGCTTGCCCGAGTCTTTCCACATGAAGCGGGCGCTCCACCCTTCGCCGTTCTTGGGGGGCCGACCTCCGGTGAACTTGCTGCCGCCGCTGGTCAGACCGGGAAGCTTGCCGCCCTTGCGAAAGTCGAAACCCTCTTCGAACTTCACGCGGTAGGTCAGCCAATACTCTTCCGCCGGCGGCAACGAAACCATGAACTGCATGCCGCCGGCTTTCGGCCCGACCGAGCCTTTCGGATAGCCGACTCGCAACACACGACCCTGCGACGAACCATCTTGCACGATGACGCCGCGACCGTAGTCGCCGCCGCCGGATTGGCCGGGCCAATCGTGCGCACGGCATCGGCATCGTAGGGGCCTAGCGGTGATCGCTCAAAGCCGAACAACGAGGCGTGCTCAGCCCTTTGGAGTTGAGCTGAAACAGTGCAAGACGTCACAAGAACTATCAAACACGCCAACAGATGAAACATGCTAAAAGTCGACAACACAAATTGAATGGCTACGGCCCAAAGACAATTAGACGCCGTCAACAAACCGCTTCAAGCGATGCGGGATTCTTGGTAGACGTGTTCTACTTTTTTACTTTTCGAAGCACGCCAACATGCTCGTTGAGCTTGTTCGCGTTCAGACGAATCCACCGCTCGTTTTCGCGAATCCATGCAACATCAGCGCTGGAGAGTTGCTTTAAAACAACAGACTTTGCTTGGCATTGCTCAAGCAAGAAGATCAAAGCTGTGTCAGCGGTAACATCCAAAAGGATTCCTCGAGCCTTAAAGGATCCCGTGACGTCAGCAAACTCCCTTGTGAACTGACCCGCAACCAGCGCATTTGACTCAACCCTCCGACGCTCCGCAACGGTTCGACGACGTTCATACTCCTCAGCAACTAGCGCCAACGCAATCTCGCCTTGCAAGTACTTAGAAACCTCGACAAGTGGAAAGTAGTAGCTGACATCTCCTCGTACCGTGGTGTACTCGACGGCCTTTCCAACAGCCACGAAATAATCCAAAGGAACATCAGGAATTACGTCGTCACCGGTTTTCGCACGAAATTCGGCCGCAACGCCTTTAGGAAGCTGCAACTTAAATTTTGCCGCGTCATGAGCGAAAAGCATTCCCGATTCAGTGACTTGTATTACAGTCATTTGCCCTGCGATTCGAACAATATCTCCGGCTTCAACATCTGCTGCCGGCGTGATCGGCAAGACGCTGGCGATGCCGAACGTGCGCAGTTTTTCAAATTCGGCATCAGACAGGCTCGGCAGCCAAGCGGCAATGCCGCGAGCAACTCTCTTTTCTAATTGCTCAAAATCGTGTTCATCGTCTTTCTTTTGCGGCGTCGCTACGGAAGCGGCGAGGCGAGCACCTCAATGAACACTGACGAAGCTTTCGGATCGATTGTAGATTTTGAATTCTCCAAACCTGCGACATCTACGAATTGCACCGACTTTGCTGCGTCTGATTTACGGAGAAAACCCGCGATGACATCGCCTGGAACCGCAAATCCATTTCCGTGGCTTTTGTCGTTCTTTAGCGAGCCCCAATGTACTCCTACAAGAATATTTCTCGACGTTAGAAGCGGGCCTCCGCTGCTCCCGCCTGCGGAGACCGCATCATGCCAACATGAAGTCTTAATGTCGTAATTGCTTTCATCCGGAGTCGCGACTACGGGATGCCGCGTAATTTGCCCTCCCGTAGACGTCAACCCGATCCCAAACTCATTCCCAAGAGGAAAGGCGTACGTGTTGACTTGAGTACCAAGCGGAGGCACTCCGTCAAGTACAAGCAATCCGAGCGACTTAACATCCGATGAGGTTCGCAATAATGCAAGATCGTGTGACTCACAAACCCACTCGACGCAGGCATCAAAACGCTTTGTGTAGTCGGGACCTACTAGAACACGAAATCCTGCGTAGGGCATGCCATTTTCATCAACGACGACATGTCCGTTTGTAAGGACAAGTCCCTCGCCGATTACTAGCCCTGATCCACTTCCTACAGGAACTAACCCGTCCACCATCACTGCTGGAGAGTACTTCCGCACAGCGATTTCAGCGGCATGCACAACCGAGGCGGTTACCACTGACCAAGCTAAAAATAAACGCACGATCGCGTACATTTGCTTGCCTCACCATGTTCCTTTGGTCGAGTTATACCCCCCTGTAGCTGAATGCAGCAAGAAGTTTTCTTGTCACACAATTTCAATAAAAAAAACGGACGCGGCAGTGACGCCGCGTCCGTAGGTCTTTGAACAAACAACCGACTTGGTCCTATTACACCACCTTCGTCTGGCCCGGCACGGAAACAAACGGCGTCGGGGCCGTGGTGTCCCAGCTTAGGGCGTCGTACGGGCCGAGGATGATCTTCGAGTTGAGCGCGTCGTCGAAGGTCACTTCCTTGCCGCCGTAGGTCGCCATGCGGCCGAGGATCGCGGTGAGCGTGCTCATCGCGCCGTTTTCACCTTCGTTGATCGGGTTGCCCGAGCGGATGCTCGCTTGCAACACGTCGTGCTCCACTTGGTACGGGTTGCCGTCGTTCTTGCCGCGGTAGGCCCACGATTCGCCACCTTTGACGTCGATGCGGCCCTTGTCGATCTGCGACGTTCCCTTGGTGCCGTGAACGGCTTCGCTGACGCTGTTCCAGCAGTTCGGAATGTGGCGGCAGTAGCTGAACATCCGCGAGCCGTCGGCGTATTCGAATTCGACGGCGTGGTGATCGTAGATTTCCCCGTACTTCGGGTCGATCCGCACTTGGCGACCGCCCATACCTTCGGCCTTCACCGGGTAGGCGTTCTTCACCCAGTTGATGACGTCGATGTTGTGGATGTGCTGCTCGTTGATGTGATCGCCCGAGAGCCAGTTGTAGTAGTACCAGTTGCGCACTTGGTACTCGAGATCGCTCTTCACTTGTTCGCGCGTGACGCGCGGGTCCCACACGCCGCCGCCGTTCCAATAAGCGCGGGCCGCGACGATGTCGCCGATCGCGCCGTCTTGCAGCCGCTTGATGGTTTCTTGGTACGAAGCTTGGTGGTGGCGCTGCAGGCCGACGCCGACGCCGAGCTTCTTCTTCTTCGATTCGGCGACCGCGGCCAACACGCGGCGAACGCCCGGGCCGTCGACGGCGACCGGCTTCTCCATGAACGTGTGCTTGCCGGCGGCGACGGCCGCTTCAAAGTGAACGGGGCGATAGCCGGGCGGCGTGGCGAGCACGACGAGATCGACGTCGCACTCCAGCACCTTCTTGTAGCTGTCGAGACCGAAGAAACGGCGTTCCTTCGGGCAATCGATCCGCTCGGCGACCGAGCCGCCTTGGTTGTTCTTGCCGCGCCCGCCCTTGCCGCTGGCCAAGTTCTGGTAGGCCCGCTCGACCGAATCTTCGAACGCATCGGCCATGGCGACGAGCTTGACGGGGCCTTCCGTCGACAAGGCTTGTTGAGCCGCACCGGTGCCGCGTCCGCCGCAACCGATGACGCCGATCTTGATCGTTTCGTCGGCGCCCGCACCGTGCGCGAAGCGGGCCGAACCGAAGTTCAGCGCCAAGCCGGCGGCCGCCGCCGCGGCCGAGCTGCGGGTGATGAAATCGCGGCGCGAGCTGCGCGGCGTGGGAAATTGCGGGGCGTCACTCATACGATTCTCCGGTAAGGAAGGTGTGCGTTAGGAGACGAGCGGGCGGGAACGAATATCGTAGTCGGACAGATTTCAAATCGACAAGCTTGCCGACTTCAAAAGCTTACTGCGGCGGACCGGGCTTCCAGGTCTCGGCCTTCTCTTCCGCGGAAGGTTCTTCCAGCGGACGAACCACGCGGAAGCCGACGAACAAGGCATCCGTGTAGTACCAAATGCTTTGCGGGATCTGCGGATCTTGCTGCTTCCAATCGACGGTCGAGGCCACGCGGGCAGAGCTGCGAAGCAGTTCCGGGTCGTCGTCCCAGGAGCCGCCGCGAACCGTACACGGTTCCACGATCTTCGGCGGGTTCAGCGGGTTCTTCTTGCCGGACTTGCCGTAGAACGCGTCGTCGTATTGATCGAAGGTCCACTCGCCGACGTTGCCGTGCATGTCGTACAAGCCCCAGGGGTTCGGCTTTTTCGAGCCGACCTCGTGGTACTTGCCGTCGCTGTTTTCGTAGTGCCAAGCGTAGTCGCCGAGCTTCGAGGCGTCGTCGCCGAAACTGTAGGCTGTGGTCGTTCCGGCGCGGCAGGCATATTCCCATTCCGCTTCGGTCGGCAGGCGGTAATAGCGACCGGTCTTCTTCGAGAGCCATTCGCAATACTTCATGGCCGAGTATTGCGTCATGCAGATCACCGGAAACTTTTCCTTGCCCATGCCGAACGTCATGTCCGTATACGGCTTGGTCGGTTTGGAGCTGGCGTCTGCCGATTTGTCGGCGGCGGTCGGTTCGCGGTTGTCGATCTTGCGCCGGGCCACGTCGAGTTGGAACATGAACACTTCGTATTCGTCCCAAGTCACTTCATGCTTGCCCATCCAGAAGGGCGCGATTTCCACTTCGTGCTGCGGGCCTTCGTCTTCGCCCCGCTTGTCTTCCGAATCGGGGCTGCCCATTTTGAATTTGCCGGCCGGGATCGGCAGCATTTCAAACTCGGCGTCGGAATCGAGAATGATTTCCTTATACGGCTTCATCTCGGCTTCGGTCTTCACGCCGACGGTCGCATCTGCGGCGACGGGCTTTTCCGATTCCTTGGCAAAGCTCAAAGAGGCGGCTAGCGAAACCAGCGCCGCCGCAGTCGCCGACGAGAAGTGGCCGACCACGGACTTGCGGAGTAGGCTAAACATGTACGACGAATCCTCAGAAATACGTGCGAGAGATGCGGATGGAAGGCGGGGCGACACGGCGCGGGTACGCACGACGAACGAAGCCGGGCGAAACCGTCCGCTGGTGCGCGATCGTCGGCCTGCTCATCTCGACCTGCCGGGGAGGCTTGGTCGCGCTGGGCTGCATCGGCATGGCAATAGTTGCCGGCCGATCGCAAAGCGCTCAGGGCGCCGAGCCAAAAAAGCTTGAGCGCTATGAGTTTACCGAAGTCCACATGGGTGCGGAAATCCGGGTCGTATTGTATTCGGCCGATGCGGCGACCGCAAACCGTGCGAGTCGTGCGGCGTATGAAAGAATCGCCGCTCTCAACAAGATTCTGAGCGATTACGACCCGAAAAGTGAACTCTCTTCTTTGAGTGCGACGGCCGGTTCCGGTCGCACCGTACCGATCGGCAACGATCTTTTCGTCGTACTCGACCGCTCGCAAAAACTAGCCGCGGCCACGGACGGCGCGTTCGACGTCACGGTCGGCCCGTTGGTGAAAGCCTGGCGCAGCGCGCGACGCACCAAGACGTTTCCTTCCGACGAGCGGCTTGAGAAGGCCCGCGCGGCCGTGGGGTATCGCAATTTGGTGCTCGATGAAAGTGCGCATACCGCGCAATTGCTCCGGCCCGACATGCTGCTGGATCTGGGCGGCATCGGCATGGGCTACGCCGCCGACGAAGCGCTGAAGGTGCTGCGGGCCAACGACGTCGCAATCGCAATGATCGACGCCTCTGGCGATGTCGCGTGCGGCGATGCTCCGCCCGGTCGCGACGGCTGGCGAATCGGCATCGCACCGCTGACGGAAAGCAAAGGCCCGCCGAGCCGGTACGTGACATTGAAGAACGCCGCGCTCACGACGTCGGGCGATGCGTTTCAATTCGTCGAGATCGACGGCAAGCGGTACTCGCACATCGTCGATCCGCACACCGGCTTGGGGCTGACGACGCGCATGAGCGTTACCGTCGTGGCCGGCGATTGCACGACGGCCGACAGCTTAGCGACGGCGGTGAGCGTGCTCGGCCCTGAACGTGGGCTTAAGCTGATTGAAGAAACGCCGGGCGCGGCGGCGCTGATCGTCCGCGCCGAAGTAGGCGGAATTCAGACCGAACAAAGCAAGAGCTTCGTTTCAGATCCGGCGACCGAATAATTGGCCTCGTTCCCAGGCTCTGCCTGGGAACGCACTGTCCCGAGGCTCCGCCTCGGCCTCGACGACGCCGAACAAAAACCGCCGCACGCGAGTCTTTTGCCGACTCCCTCATCCGGCCTTCGGCCACCTTCTCCCGGCGGGAGGAGGTTTTACGCGTCGTCTCGCGAAGGAAGACGTTAGTCGGTCGTTTCGCGTTGGGCTTCCGGCAGATACGGAGCCGGGGCGCCTTCTTGTTGCCGCGTGAGTACGCCGTTCGTCCAATCGCCGCGCGAGCCGCGCGGATCGACGGTCGTCAGCATCACCGGCGGGGTCGGCGCCTTGCGCCAGCGCTTGAGCATGGTCTTGCACCGACTTCACGCGAGCCGCCGTCATCTTCGGATCGTCGGCACGCAGCACGAAGATCGATTGATACTCGGGGGGCGTTTCGAACAAGATGGCCCGCAGCTTCAACCGGCCGGTTTCGTTCAGGTCGCCGGTCTGCTCGTTGAAGTGATACGAGCTGATGGTGTTCTGCGTGCGCCAGCCGTTGGCGACCATCATCTCAAACGGTGCGCGGGCGGCCGAACGATCGTGGTCGAGATATTGTTCCGGCCACACGTTGTTGTGGTGGAACTCGCGCTTCCATCCCTTCCAGGTGCCGCGCCACCAAGTGTCGGCGGCGAAGCCGGAGCCGGCGCACGAGAGCGCCACGGCCAGAATGATCCACGAGCGGCAGAACGAGCGCATGCGATTCCCCTTCCGTGAGAAACCCGAACCGCGATACCGGCGGGCGCGCATCTCTCTCCGGGTGCTGCGCCGAGCCGGCCATCGGGCTATTCGGAGGTATCGGTGTTTAGCGGTCGCAGCGAAGAGTTCCGCCGCAGACGACGGCGAGCATTACGTGGTCGGCATAAACGGACCGCGCGAAGCGTCGAAGAGACGACGCAATCGGCAAGGTTTACCGCCGACGGCGGATCACCGAGATATAAAAAACCCTCGCCCGCCGCGATGGGTCGAGCCGACGGGCGAGGGTCGCACCTTTGGAAGAAATCGGCACGACGGCCGACAAGGGTATTTACATCACCCGCATCGCAAGTCAAATTCTCGGGCGCGAACGACTTTCTACCGCGCGTTAAACTGCCGCCGCGTCTTAACGAACTGCAAGGAAAAGAACCATGCCGAAGCTCACGGTCGAAGGTGTCGGAGAATTTGAAATCAGCGCGGGCAAGCGGTTGGTGTTGGCACTCACGGAAGATGCAGGCGTGGATCAACTGCATGCCTGCGGCGGCAACGCCCGTTGCACGACGTGCCGCGTGAAATTCATCGACGGCGAACCGCAGCAGATCACCGTGGCCGAGCGCGACTTGCTCGCCGCCCGCGGGCTGACGGACGTACGACTGAGTTGCCAGATCGCGTGCGACCACGACATGAGCGTGCAGGTCATCAGCCGCTTCGCCGGAAGCGGGCGGAAAGACGCGGGAAGCCCCGTCGCGGCCGACATTCAACCGCCGCCGCAGTGGACGCAGAAGTAAGCCGCCGCAGTGGACGCAGAAGTAAGCGGTCGTCGCCGTCGCAAACAACCGCTGCGATCGGCTCAAACGCTCACGCTTCGCGCCGCCGAATTGCGGATTGGCGCATCTGGCGAGGATGCGTCGCAATTCGCCGGTCGGAGTTCTCGATAGATACCTCGCAGATTGACGGCATTGCCGGCTCTTTCGAGTCGATCTACGAGGTCTCCTCTGTTGTTACCGCAACATTTCGGCCTGCACGACGATCTCAGCCCGTTGCAGCGAACGGTCGCCGTTCTGCCGTGTCCTGCCGCGGTCGTCGATTCCGCGCACTGCGTCGTGTTCGTCAACGGCCCGTATCTCGACTTGTTCGGGTGCAGCGTCGAGGACGTCGTCGGCCGCGACCTCTTTGAACTGCACGGCGGCTGTTGGAACGTCAAGGCATTGGACGACGTGCTGACCGCCGCGGAAAGCGAGCCGTCGTTCATCGGCTCGGCCCAGTTGGAAGTCGAAATCGACGCAGGTCGTCGTCGTTCGATCAACGTGCAGTTGGGCGCACTGCCGCGATCGCCGAACGGCGCAACCCGACTCCTGACCTTCGACGATCGCACGATCGTCGCCCGCTTGCAGTCGTCACTCGAACGGAGCGAGCAGCGCACGGACACGCTGCTCAATTCGGCGGTCGACGCCATCGTCATCATCAACGGCAACGGCCGGATCAAGTCGTTTAATCCGGCGGCCGAGCGGTTGTTCGGCTACTCCACCGTGGAAGTGCTGGGCGCCAACGTACGCGTCTTGATGCCCTCGCCGTACCAAGACGAGCACGATGCGTATCTCAACCGCTATCTGCGCACCGGCGATAAGCGCGTAATCGGCATCGGTCGCGAAGTCGTCGGCCTGCGTAAAGACGGCACCGTGTTTCCGATGGCTTTATCGATCTCCGAAATCTTCGACGGCGAAGAGCGGATGTTCGTCGGCACGGTGCGCGACATCACGCAGGCCAAGCATACGGAAGCGGCCTTGCGCGACAGCGAAGCCCGCAGCCGCGCCATTCTTAGTACGGCCGTGGACGCGATCATCACTATCGACGACGCCGGCGTGATCAAGTCGCTGAATCCGGCGGCGCAACGAATGTTCGGCTACACGTATCACGAGATGATCGGCGAGAACGTGCGGATGCTGATGCCGCAACCGTATCGTGACGAGCACGACGGCTATCTCGGCAGCTATTTGCAGAGCGGTAAGCGGCGCGTGATCGGCGTCGGCCGGGAAGCCGTGGGCATGCGTAAAGACGGCACGACGTTTCCGATGGAACTTTCGGTAAGCGAAGTGCGACAGGGAGACCGCCGCTATTTCACCGGCATCGTGCGGAACGTGGCGGATCGCAAACGCTACGAAGAACGACTGCGCAGCTCTATCGCCGAATCGGAAGAAGCCCACGTGCGGCTGCAATTTCAAGCGGCCGAGTTGTCGCTGCAAGCGCACCGACTGACCGAAGCACAAACGGCCGCCGACGCCGCCAACCACGCGAAGAGCGAGTTCCTGGCCAACATGAGCCACGAAATTCGCACGCCGATGACCGCCATCATGGGTTACTCCGAGCAACTGCGCGACATGCTCGCCGGCAGCGACGCGGCGGAAATGGCCGACGTCATTTCGCGCAACGGCGAGCACCTGCTGGCGATCATCAACGACATTCTCGACCTTTCGAAGATCGAGGCCGGCGCTTTGGCCGTCGAGGCGATCGCTTGCTCGCCGCGCAATATCATTGCGGACGTCGTCTCCTCGTTGGAGATTCGCGCCCGTCAGAAAAACATCTCGCTGCAAACGACGATCCACGGTCCGATGCCGGAGTACGTCCGTTCCGATCCGACCCGATTCCGTCAAGTGCTGCTGAATCTGCTGAGCAACGCCGTGAAATTCACGGAGCAAGGGGGAGTGCAAGTCGACGTGCGGCTCCGGATCGCCGGAATCGAAGAGCCGCGCCTCGTGATCCGCGTCACCGATTCCGGCATCGGCATGACCGAGGATCAACTCCAACGCCTGTTTCTACCGTTTACGCAGGCCGACTCTTCGTTTGCCCGCAGATTCGGCGGCACCGGACTCGGACTGGCCCTCTCACGACGCTTGGCCGAAATGCTCGGCGGCACGATCGAAGTCGAAAGTACGTTTGGCGTCGGCTCGACGTTCACGCTCGAACTTCCGGCGTTGGCAGTCGAGACGGAGGCCGGTTCCATCGGAGTCGTCGCAAGCCCGCCCCACAAAACGGAACGCCCGGTTCCATCGACGCCGGTCGCGGCGACGTCCGTAGAAGACATCCGCCTCGAAGGGCGCATCTTGCTCGCCGAAGACGGCATCGACAACCAGCGACTGATCTCGCTCATCTTGCGGAAAGCCGGCGCCGAAGTGACTTGCGTTCCCAACGGGCTGGAAGCCTACGAGGCGGCCATGTCGGCGCCTGCGCAACCGAACGCCGTTTGACTTGGTGTTCATGGACATGCAGATGCCGCAACTCGACGGCTACCAAGCCACGCGTCGATTGCGCGACGCCGGGTATCGGCTCCCCGTCGTCGCGTTGACGGCTCACGCGATGGAAGGGGACCGCGATCGCTGTTTGGAAGCCGGCTGCAACGACTACTTCACCAAGCCGGTCGACCGCCGCAAGCTGCTCGAACTCGCCGCAGCCGTACTGCAAGACTCGCAGGCCCGCATCGTCGGCACACGCTAGCACGCCGTTCGCACTCTTCGGCTGCGACGTTTCGCCGCACCAGCACCGCCGGCAACCGGGAATTGTTTGTAACGATTCTGCTCTTTCTAACGCCGCCGCGCCCGACGTCCGATCAAGGAGATAGGGGCAAGCTCGCTCTTCAGGGATCGAATTGCGCAGCAGCCGTTTTCCGTGGATCGTTGCAGGGAGGTTCGTCGTGGCACGTATTCGCAAAGCCGGAGGCTGGCTGCTCATCGCCGCACTGTCGACGGCGCCGAGCACGGGCTGCAAAAACGGCTTCTCGATTCCGGTGTGGAACCCGTTCGCGAAGAAATCGAGCGGCTCGATTCTCGAACGTGATTCGAGCGGCGGCTACATCCAACCGCCGTCGACGACGATGCCCGACCCCGGCCCGCCGATTCCGAAGGCCGAAGAGTTCGGCTTCAAGTCGTCGATGAAGAAACTCGGCGACACGCTCAGCTCGCCGTTCAAAAAGACCGCCGCGGATAAGAAGCCGAAGTCGGTCGAACAGGTCGAAGTCGAACTGGCCTCCAAAGAAGCGCCGCCGAGCGCGACGCTGTTCGTCAGCCTCGCCAAGCTGCAAGAGAAGGCCGGCAAGAACGATTCGGCAGTCACCGAATACGAAAAGGCTCTCGAAGCCGATCCGAAGCACCTCCCCGCCCTGCTCGGCTTGGCACGGCTCTACGATCGCATGGGAGAGTACGACGACGCGGTCGCCACTTACAAGAAGGCCGTCGTCGCGCATCCGGAAAGCGCCGCGGCATTCAACGACCTCGGGCTTTGCTACGCCCGTGCCAACCGGCTCACGGAATCGGTCACCGCCCTGCAACGGGCCGTCGCGATCGACGGCGACAAACCGCTCTACCGCAACAATCTCGCGACCGTGCTCATTGAAACCGGCCGGCCTGACGAAGCCTACCGCGTGCTCGTGAAGGCGCACGGGGAAGCGGTCGCGCATTACAACGTCGGCTTCATTCTCAACAAGCGCGGTCAGAAAGAACGCGCTCTGCAAGAGTTCAAACTGGCCGCCAAGGCCGATCCGAACTTGCAGCCGGCCAAACACTGGATTAAGCTTCTCGAAGGCGCCGCCCCTCCTACGACTTCGCGCGATCCGGTCGCCGCCGCCACGCAAAAGATCAACTCGTCGAACGCCGCTGCCGCTCCGTCGCCCGCCGTCGTCGCAGATCCGTCGCTTGAGACTCCGATTCCGACGCCGATCGTCGTTTCGGAATCCGCCGGTCCGCGCATTGCGCCGATTTCACAGCCGCGCGTCGTAGAAGAACCTGCCGAACAAGAAATCCGCGAACTGCCGCCGGCTTCGGCCGCTACGGAATCATCGCCGCTGCAAACACTCCCGACCGTCGAGCCGGCTCCGCCGCGCAAGCCGATGCCCTCCGCTGCAGAGCCGACCGATGCGAAGCCGGTCGATGCCGAAGCGACCGGTCCGAAATTGCTCGGCAACGAGCAAGCTCGCCGCAACGTCGCCCCGACGATCGGTGATCGCTACTACGTCGGCGATCGGTATTCGACGCCCGTCGCGCAACCGCAGCCTTCGACGACGGCCGCCGCTCCGCAAGCGGGCACGAAGTCGCAAGCCCCGCTGCCGGAAAACACGAAGGCTCCGACGACCGTCGGCGCTCGGTACGGCGCGAGCCGCTTTTAATCTGCGATCGTTTCGCGCCGGCGGAGCCCGCACGTCCTAGCGATCTTGCACGCGTCCACTTAGAATCGCACGGATGAATGCGAACCCGGCATCATCCGCAGCAACTCCGCCGTCGGTCGCGAACGCGCCTCCCTCATCGCCGGGCCTCGCCAAGCTCTACGTCGGCTTCACGGCCGTGGCCACGTTTCTCGGCGCGTTTCTGCTATTTCAGGTCCAGCCGCTGGTCGCCGGCGCCATCTTGCCCTGGTTCGGCGGCACGGCGGCCGTTTGGACGACCTCGCTCCTCTTCTTTCAAGCCGCGCTGGTCGCCGGCTACGGCTACGTCGACCTCACGCATCGCCTCGTCCCGCCGCGACAACGTATCGTCTTCCAGCTCCTGCTCGCCGCGGCAAGCCTGCTCTTGCTGCCGATTCTGCCGCAAGCCGATCAACGGCCGCCGGCTGGAGTCGAACCGACGTTGCCGATTCTCCTGCTCCTCGGCTCCTGCGTCGGACTACCGTACTTCGTCCTGTCGACGACCGGCCCGCTGCTGCAAGATTGGTTCCGCACGCGTTTTCCCGATCGTTCGCCATACCGACTCTACGCACTCTCGAACTTCGGCTCGCTCTGCGGCTTGCTCACGTATCCGCTGATCATCGAGCCGGCGTTCGATTTCAGCAGACAATCAAATCTCTGGAGCGTTCTCTTCGTCGTCTATGCGGCGACGCTCGCCGTATGCGGCATCGCGTCTTGGCGATCGGCCCAAAAGCAACCGACGCCGGTCGTCGTCGCACCTGCCGTGCCTGCGGAACAGCAACGCCGTCGCAACAAGCCGGAAGCCTCGGAAACGAACGCGACCCCTTCCTGGCGCGACGTCGGCATTTGGATCGGTCTGGCCGCGCTCGGCAATCTCGTGTTGATGACCACGACGAGCTACGTCTCCGTTGACGTCGCTCCCGATCCCCTGCTCTGGATCTTACCGCTAGCCCTGTACCTCACGTCGTTCATCATCTCGTTCGATCATCCGCGCTGGTATCGCCCCGGCTTGTTCGCCGTCGTGCTGCTCGTCGCCTTGCCGCTCGCCGCGCTGCCGTCGCACAATGCGCTCTCGTTCCTCCCGCAAACGTGGGAAACTTGGTTCGATGCGAAGCTACCACAGTGGCAGGAACAGTCCTCCGTCGTGTCGTTCGTCACGAACGCGTCCGGGTCGTTCTTGCCTTCGCTGATCGCCAACTTGGTGATGCTCTTCGCCGGCTGCATGCTCTGTCACGGCGAACTGGCCCGTCGTCGGCCCGCCGCTCAATTTCTTACCCGCTACTATCTGCAAATCGCCGTCGGCGGCGCGCTCGGCGGATTGTTCATGGCCGTCGTTGCGCCGCGAATTTACAACCGCCCCTGGGAATGGTTCGGCACGTTGCTCGGCGTGTGGCTCTTGGCCGCCGCGATCTTGGCCGCTCAGCTCATCCGCGTCGGCTTCCTTAAAAACGGCGCTCGCAAAATCAGCTACTTCGCCGGCGTGGTCATCGGCCTCGCGCTGCTGGCTCGCATCTTCACGCGGCATTTCCCGCCCGACGAACTCCTGTCGGTCCGCAACGTCTACGGCACCCTCACCGTGCAAGCAATCTACGCTCAGCAAACTCGCGACCTCGTCGGCTTCAATTTGCGCAGCGGGTCGACCCAACACGGCTCGCAAGTCTTCACCGGCAACAACGCTCGCTTGCCGACGACCTACTACGGCGTCGAAAGCGGCGTCGGCACGCTGCTTATGCAAGCTCGTCAGCGTAAAGAACCGCTGCGCGTCGGAGTCGTCGGCCTCGGTGCGGGCACGCTCGCCGTCTACGCCCAGAAAGACGACTACTACCGCTTCTACGAAATCAATCCGGCGGTGCTGGAGCTGGCCAAACACCAATTCAGCTTCCTCGGTGATTGCCGCGGATCGCAAGACGTCGTCCTCGGCGACGCCCGGCTCTCGCTCGACGCGGAAGACGCCCAAGACTTCGACGTCCTCGTGCTCGACGCCTTCTCCAGCGACGCCATCCCCAAACACTTGCTCACACGCGAAGCGTTCGAGGTTTACCTGCGGCACCTCAAGTACGAAGGCGTGCTGGCCGTTCACATTTCGAACCGCTACGTCAATCTCGAACCTCTGCTGGCCGCCGCGGCCCGCGAGTTTCAACTTTCGGGCGCGACGTTCGTCACGGAAGGCGCAGGACAAATACGGCTTGGCCGCCTCCAAATGGGTGCTGCTCACGCGCGATCCGCACACGAGCTGGTGGCAAAGTCTTTCGCATCCGGGCCGCCGCGATATCTTCGAACATCCTCAGGTTCCGCTCTGGACCGATTCGCACAACAGCATCTGGCCGCTTCTGAAGAAATGACGCATTACGAGCCGATCCTGCACGTCGTTTTGCACTCGCCGGAAATCCCGCACAACACGGGCTCCGTCGGCCGTACGTGCGTGGCGGTCGGCGCAAAGCTCTGGCTCGTGCGACCGCTCGGGTTTCGTGTGGACGACTACTATCTGCGCCGCGCCGGGCTCGACTACTGGGAACGGCTCGAATGGGAAGTCGTCGACCACTGGCAGCAACTCACCGAGAAGTTAGCCGGCCACAAGTTCTACTACTTCTCCAAGACGGCCGCCCGCGGCTATGCGGACATCGCCTACAACCGCGGCGACGTGCTGGTGTTCGGCTGCGAAACGAAAGGACTTCCGCGCGAGCTGCTCGACTCCGATCCCGCCGCCGCGCTGAAGATCCCCATTCGCTCGGCGGTCCGCAGCCTCAACCTCTCCAACAGCGCCGCCATCGTCATCTACGAAGCGGTCCGGCAATTCGGCTTGAGCTTCGACGGCTAACGCGATTAGCCTAAGAGACGATGGACGCAAGCCAAACGATTTTCTCGCCCGACGCCGTTTCGAGATAGATCTATGCGGCCGCTCCGCCATCCTCTGGTTACGGCGTTGATAACGAGCCTGCTTGCGCTCGTTTTCACTATCGACGCTGCCGGAGCCGAACCGAATCCCCCTCCACGAGAGATTCAAGAAGCGATTGCCAAACTTCGAAACGGCATGTCGTACCAGGAGTTGGAAGCCGCGATGCGGCCGATGCTGGTCGATGTTGCGAGAACGTCGCTAGGAGGCAGCGGCAGCAGCAAGCGGATTTATCATCTCCGCGGCGATTGGCAATTCGCCGTCACCTGCGACGGCTATCCCGATTTGGATAAGGTCGTCGCAATTCATGATGCGGAGCCCAAGAAGCCCTGGCGAGGCTACCGCTGGGAACCGGACGAAGTAGAACAGAAGACCGCAGTCGATTTGGCCGCCGAATCCCTGCGGCGCGAGCTCTCCGTCGGCAAAGACCCGGCGGAACGATATCCGATCAATCCTGCAGGGCGGCTTGTTACGCCCGATAAGTTCGCCGTCGAACTTGAAATAGCACCCGGGAAGAAATCGAAGCTCACGGCGGCGGCCGTCGAAGGACGTTGGCAAACGCACAAACTCATCCGAGTCGATTTTTTCGGAGAAGGCGTTTGGCTGTACCAAGTCGACGTTGATCTAAGCGACCGCAAAGCCGTTCCATCGCAATGGACGCCGGCCGCACAAGACGTCGCTCAAGCCCGAACGATTGCCGATCCTGCAGTCGAAGAATTCCTCAAGCAAGCTGCCGCCGGCAATTCAAAAGTCGCCGTGCGGGGCTGGGGCAACTACGACTACGGCCCGCTACGCCGATTGCTTGTCCTGGCCTACAGCAAACAGGAAGGCGGGCGCGAAGTCTCGCGATTCGTCGAGGTGGACTTCGACAACTTGAAACTGAATCAAAGCGACGATTCCCCAAAGTGAAAGACCGCGACGAACACATGTGACGCTAGGCGAAGTGCGGCAGCAGACGCGCCTATGCCTTCGCCTTCATGGCCGGTTCGTAAACGCTGCCGATGTATTGTTCGGCCGCGGTTTTCCAAGAGAAGCGTTCTTGATAGCCGCGGCGTTGCAGTTCGCGGAAGGCGGCCGGATTCGAGGTAAACATCTCGCGAGCCGCCAACACCGCGCCGATCAGATTACGCAGCACTTCCGCTTGCGTCGTGCCGTCGAAGCCGAAGCCGGTGCCGTCGGCCGCCGTATGCGGACGAACCGTGTCGACCAAACCGCCGGTCCAACGCACGAGCGGCGGCGTCGCGCAACTCAGCGATTCCATTTGCGTGATGCCGCACGGCTCGAACAAACTCGGCATCAGGAACACGTCGGCTCCCAGGCTGATTTGCCGAGCCTTGGCCCGATCGAAGGCCAAAGTCACGGCCAAATTGGAGCGATTGCTCAGGCCGCGCAAAAATGTTTCGTATTCCTTTTGCCCGGTCGCCACGACGGAGATGCCGACGCCCGGAATGTCGAGCAAATGTTCGAGCACGCTCTTGCCGTCGACCCGTTCGGCCAACAGTTTGAACTTCTGCTCCACGGCCCGACCGACGAACCCGAGCACAAATTCCACCGGCTTACGAAACTCCGCCACGAGCGCCGTACGAGCCGCCGTCTTCTCGGCGAAGAGCGATTCAAATCGCGCGGTCGTCGGCTCGGACGAGTATTCAAAGCCGTTGAGGATGCCGTGCAGCCGGCCTTCGGAATCGGCCCGTGCAGGTACGGATCGAGTCCTTTTCCCCCTTCAAAATATCGCCCGGGGTCTTCCGGCTGCGTCATCTCGCGTTTGTACGTCGGGCTCACCGTGTTGACCTGATGAGCTAGCTCGACGGCGAGCTTCAGCGGATTGATGCTCTCCCACTCGGGACGCGGATCGGTAAACAGCGGGCCGAGCTGCGGGTCGAACAGAATCGACTCGACCGTCCAACCGCGAATGCGATTCGTGCCCAGATTGCCCTGATAGCCGACGTTGTGAATCGAGATGACCCGCTTGGCCTTGAGCCCGCGCTGCACCATGCGGCCGAACAAATAGCCGAGCACCCAATCGTTGATGTGGACGATGTCGGGCTTGCGGCGCTCGATGATTTCCAGGCAGGCTTCGGAGAAGAACGAGAATCGCAGCGCGTCGTCGAGAAACGGATAGCCGCTCGCTGTCGACGTACGGCGTCGAATAATCCTTCGTGTAGACGTGCGGATCGAGCACCGCGGGGCGACGAACCTTCGGCGAGGTGTAGTCGTTCTCGAAGTGGGCCGCGTTTTTCACGAAGTGAATCGGCACGCCGCGCAATTCGGAAGGCACGACGCCGACGCGTTGCTTCAGGCCGTTGAATTCGAGGCCGAAGTCGTCGATGTTCGATTTGCCGTACCAGGGGGTGACGATTTCCACGTCGACCCCCGCGGCCTTCAATGCCGGCGGCAATTCTCCGGCGACGTCGCCGACGCCTCCGGCCTTGGAAAACGGCTTGCACTCGGCGGCCAGATACAAAACGCGCATGGACGGCGGATGATCCGAAGGGGTGAAGCGGAACGGGGCAAAACCAGACGTTTTCGCCGACGCCGGTTATACCTTGCCGGCCGCTCCGCTTCACCCGCAAATGCTCGACGCAGGCGGTTACCCGCGAGCGTGCGATTCCAGCAGTTCGTGCGATACGGCAACGTAAGCCGTGCCGGCTTCTTCCATCCGCGTGGCCAACAAAGCGTACAGCCGGGTCCCTTCATCGTCGGCCAGACGATACTTGTAGAAGAACGAGCGGGAGCGGCCTTGCATGACGCCGTCGATCCCTTCGGCGATCGTGGCCGCATCGCGATCTCCCGCGGCCGCCGCGGCGCCGCAGAGAATCAGATAGTTCATCCCCACGCCGCAGAGCGGATGCTCCATGCCTTGCAGCTTCGCGGTCATTCGCCAGCACCGATTGACGGCGACGATTTCGCCCGTCACGTGCAGCAAGGCCGCGGGAGTTTCCACGGCATCGAGCGTGCGCTGCATGCGCACACGGGCCTCGCGTTCGCTGCGACCGAGCGGCACGCGCTGCACGGGCTGTGCGGGAGCGTCGAGTTGCGACAACTCGGGGGCTGCCGGCCAAGTGTCGTCGATCGGAATGCGGCGCAGGTTGACGGACGGGGGCGCACCGGGAGTGATGCCGAACGTGTAATCGTTTCCGCTGAGCATGGTGGGCGTTTCCAGGGTCGTCGTAGATCCCAAGTTCCGCCTCCGTGCGGGCCGCGTCGTTGCGGCGATACTCTTTTCTGCCTTCCGCGCGGAATTATTCAAGTACGATGAGCAAGCCGTCCGACAGTTGGCAAACTTTTGTGCGCCGGAAATTGCCGCACTTGCGACGCGGGCAAACCTTAGCGACGAACAGCGCGTAAGCAGAACCGTCACTCGCCGATAATTTTTACCAACACGCGCTTGCGGCGACGGCCGTCGAACTCGTAGTAGAAGATGTGCTCCCACGGACCGAGGTGAAGCTTCCCCTCGGTGATCGCCACGACGACCTCGCGCCCCATGATTTGCCGTTTCATGTGCGCATCGGCGTTGTCTTCGCCGGTCCGATTGTGTGCGTACCGCCGCGGCGACGCATCGAACGGCGCAAGCTTCTCTAGCCAAGCGTCATAGTCGGCATGCAGGCCCGCCTCGTCGTCGTTGATAAAGACGGAGGCGGTGATGTGCATGGCGTTGACGAGAACCAGCCCTTCGCGAACTCCGCTTTCCGCGACAAGACGCTCGACTTCACGGTGCAGCGAAACGACCGCCCGGCGCTCGGGCACTTCCATCCAAAGTTCGCGGGTGAGAGTGTTCATCGTGCGATTTTTGAATTTGGCCGCGGCGTAGCGCCGGAAACTGCGCCGCATTTCGGTCCGGTGGCGACGCTCGTGCGGATTGTAACGCCGTACGTCGGCCGATGTGTGGGAAACCCGCTGCCTTAAAGGGCGTTTCCCCCAAGTTTGCCGGCGATTGCGACCTAGATTTTAGATGGGAGTTGAAGAAGTCTCGGCTTGGTGAAAGCGTTCGGATGTCGGATCGTCGTAATACTTATCGCGCCGTACTCGCCGAAGCTCGGGAAGCCGAACTTTGCGTCGGCCGACGACGGCATCCGGTGTCGGTGATCGACGAATCGAGCGGCGGCCTGTGCGTGATCGCCGCCGAAGAACCGCCGTTCGCCGCGGGCGAACAAGGGGAACTCTTCACCGACGACGGCGATTGCCTCCGCGTCGAACTCGTCAACTCGCGCGATCTCGACGGCCGCTATCGCATCGGCCTGCGCCGACTCGATCTCGATCAGCCGGCGAAATCGTCGCGATATCGACGACGCACCAACCCGATGGTGCTGCTGCTGGGCCTGACGCTCGGCCTCTACGCCGGCTTCGCCTTCCGTTTGGAGCCGGTTCGTGATTGCTTGGCCCAATTGCCCTGCGTCACGAACTACTTGCAGCAGTAACGCTGCCGGTCGCAACGGCCGACGCTCAGCGATGACCTGAGCCGTGATGATCGAGAGCCGCGGCGAAAAATCGCTCGAGCTGCGCGGCGGCCAATTCGGAACCTCTCGGTCCGGCCGCTTCTTCGGCATCGTGAATCGTTACCGGGTAATACAGGCACACGAGCACGCAGAGCTTGTAGTCGGCCGAAGCTTCGTCGAACGAGTAGTCGCGCACTCCGCCCGCGGTCAGCGCCTCGTGCCAGGGCGCGGAGCAGCGGCAGCTCCGAAGCCCGACGAATTTGCGGGGCCACGCTACCGCCGAGCAAGCGGGCGACGTCGAGCATGCCGCGGCTGCGGATCGCCAATTGCCAGTCGACGATGACGACCTGCGCGTCGTGCGATGCGCCGTCGAAGAGTAAATTGTCCGCCCGAAAATCGGAGTGAACGATCGTCAGCGGCGGCCGATCCAATTGGTCGAGCAGCACCGGCAGTTGATCGGCGAGCCGATCTCCCAATGCTGCGGCGTCGGGCGAGAATCGGTCGGCGACGAGTTGCCGCGTGCGATGCCAAGCGGCGGCGTAGCGCTCCGAGCGCAGATTGCGTTGCGGCATCCAGGCGAGTTGCGAAAGTTCGGACCGGTTCCACCACGCGGCGTGAAAGCGGCCGAGCGTTCGTAGCGTCGCCTCGGCTTGTTCGAGCGTGAGGCCCGTCACTTGGTCGCCGGGCGTCAGCGCGCCGAGGTCTTCGAGAAGGAGCAGATGTGCGCCGGTGGCCGAGTCGACGGAATGACCGTAACAGCGCGGGAGGCGAACCGGCGACCGCGGCGCGACTTCCTCATAGAAGCGGGCTTCGCGCTCGTAGGCATTGTAGAAAGCGCCGATCTGCCGATAGCGCGGATCAACGGCCGACGCTTTGACGACGAGCGATTGCGGGCCGCGGGGATTCGGACGGTCGTACGCGAGCGTCAGACGAGCTAGGCAATCAAGGAACCCGAACCCGGCGCCGATCGGCTCCGCCGCGAACGACACGACGCCGGCTTCCATCAACGGGTCAAAAGCCCGCAGCCGGTCCGTCAGCCACGCTGGATATATGGCAGCGATGGAAGCGGGAATTTCGGTCACAGTTGCAACCCGCTGGAATTGATAATCGGCCGCTTCCGAAACGGCCCAACGAAAAAACCCGTGCAGCATCGGGTGCTACACGGGCTCTCGTAGTGGAGGATAACGGACTTGAACCGATGACCTCTTGCATGCCATGCAAAGGCGATATGCGATAAAACACTTGATTACACGCATTTCTCTGCTCTATTCAGTATCAGCGTTGATACGGAATGGAGGTCCTTATGGCTGGCAGAAAACCCGTGCCCTGGTTCTGGGCCGAACGCGGCGAGTGGTACGTCACGATCAAGAAGGTACGACACCGCCTCGGGCCGGACAAGACGGAAGCCGATCGGCAGTTCCACCTGCTCATGGCCGGAGAGGCCCCGGAGCCCGTCGCACAAAAGCGTGACTGGGTTTTCGCCTCCGAGGTAGCCGACAGGTTCCAAACGGCCCTCAAAAACGAACGGTCGGCCTCCACGCTGGACTGGTACTGCCAGTACCTCGACCCGTTCAAGGAACGGTTCATGAACGCCCGGGCCGATACCCTTCCGGCCGACGCGGTCCGGGACTGGGTGAACGGGAAGTGGAGCTCCCAGCCGTCCCGACGTGCGGCTATCCGTTCCGTGAAGGCCGCGTTCCAACGCGCCATGTCCGACGGACTGATCCCTTCCTGCCCCGTGCTGTCGATCAAGCTCCCTGGGGAAACCAACCGCGACCTCGTCGTCTCGAAGAAGCAGTACGAGAAGGTGCTTTCCGCGGTCGAGGACAAAAACTTCGCGGACCTGATCCGGTTCGTCTGGATGTCCGGAGCCCGGCCGCAAGAAGCGGTGTTGATCAGCGACTCGCACATCGACGTCAAGAAGTCCCGGATCGTTCTGCCGATCAAGGAAGCGAAGGGGAAGAAACGACCCCGGGTCATCTACCTCACCGCTGAGCTGCTGAAGCTCCTCAAGCCCCGGATGGGCAACGGCGTGATCTTCCGCACGAAGCGCGGCGAACCGTTCAACAAGGACATCGTCCGCCAACGGTTCCGAACGCTGGAGACCAAGCTGGGCACGAGGTACTGCCTCTATCACTTCCGGCACGGATTCGCCCATAGGGCTCTGGCGGCGGGGAACGATGCCCTGACGGTCGCGACCCTCATGGGCCACAACTCGACCCAGACGCTTGCCAAGGTCTACGCACACCTGAACCAAGCGGACGGACATCTGCGGGCGGCACTTCGTAAAGCGAAGTAGCTATCGTTTGAACGTGAGCCGCGGAGTCGGCTTCGATCCGGCGGGCCACTCCCCGGCATCCTTTCCGGGGTGTTCTCTCCGACTCTCCAGAAACGCTTCGAGCATCACGTCGGACACTCGCAGTCCGCCGCCGTTGGCACCCACCTTGAATGCTCCAAGCTCCTTCTTCTCGATCAGCGAATAGACGTTCGCTATCGAGCACTGAAGTCGTTCGGCGACTTGTCCGACGGTAAGCATGTTCATTTCGCGGTTGCCTTACGTTGGATCTTCTCGACCGGCGCATCCGTTCGCTTCGCGATGCACCCCATGCACAGCGTGCCCGTGAACTTGTTCGGGATCACGACCGATCGTGCGTGTTCCACCTTCTCGCACTGAAAGCACGCGTCGCTACTTTTTCCATTGACGATGACCTTCATTCGGATCTCCTAAAACGAGCTTGATGTTGAAACGGACTTCTTTCTTACCGAGCCCCGAGAGGGCGCAAACGATATCCTCGATCTCGAACTGATTCCGCGTGACGTTCCGGTGAAGCCGTTCGATTGCTTCTTCCAGGCAAATCCTTTGAAGGGGATCTGTCCGTTCGTCGGTCGTCATCGTGTTCGGGTTGTAGAGCCAGCTCACTTCTTCACCTTCGCGTAGGCCGACGAGACTTTGTGAAGCAGCTCCTTCGTGGACCAAGGGGGATTCGCATTCGTGCGGTTCCACTCGACCATCTCCGCGAGGGCCTCCGCTTCGGAAAGACCCTCGTCCCGCAACTTGCAAGCGGCCTTGAACGTGGCGCTGTGGCCTCGTTGTCCGGCTACGGCAAAGATCCCGAGGATGTAGCACCGGGCTTCTCGGACAATCGTCGTGGTTTCACGGGAAGCGTTCGGTTCCTTGAGAAGCTCCGGAGGGAACGGTCTTAGATACTCAAGGGGAACGAGCGGCGTTTCGTATCGGTAGCCGGGGCTCGGAGGAATGCAGACGTAGCCCCCTTCGGAACGCACGTCGTATCCATTCCTCTGTTGGTTCCTTGCGACGCCGGAGAAGTACAGGTGCTTCCCGCCGCTCGGGGTCACGACGACGGTCGTGATCCGTTCCTTGAACTTCTGCATCGCACGCTCGATCAGCTCGTGACTGTCGATATCGAGCACGAAGAAGTTCTCCGTGGATCGTCCACGCCAGCCGTCTTCGGAAAGCTGGACGCTGCCCGCGAGTGCCTGCCAACCCTTCGGAGGCGGAGACTTGCCAAAAGGGAGATTGAAGTCCTTGTAGCCCATGCGCACGGATACTACTCCTATTGCTCGTCCTTGGTCTTGCGATGCCATTGCGGCCCGCCGTGCCAACGGTAGACCGTGACCTTCCGCTCGATGGTTCCGTCTGGCCTCCTTGTCTCCGTCATTTCCTGTTTCTCGTCGGTGATCGGTCCCGCGTACTTATCAGGAGGTGGCGAACCAAAGAGCGAGCCTCCTTGCGGCGTCCCGAAGAAATCCGGCAAGTGTTGTGGTTGAACGGATTCTTGTCCGTTCGTCGAATTGCCTAACTGTGGAAGGAACAGGGGCTTGAGTTTGATGGGGTACTGGTCCATTTGTGGTTCCTAAAAAATCCAAGCGATGACGCTGAGAAGTGGAAGACCCAACACAAGAAGGATGATTGAAAGGCATCCTTTCGGCGGCGGGGCCTCTTGCCGCTCATCTTCCTCGTACACGCGACGGACACGGATTTGGGCAGATGTCGGGTAGTAGTTATTCTCGTCGTAGTGCACGGTGACCTCGGTTCGTTTGGGCGATGGTTAAAGGTTTGTCGAACTCGATTTCCTTAAGCTTCAGATTTCCGAGTTCGATCTTTGCACGAGTTTGGCTATCCGAGCGATTCCGGCCATGATCCCGGGAGCCGCACGGCTATCGCTCTGGAAGGCAATTTCAATCTCTTCGATGTAACGCTTACTCATTTGTCCCTCTCAAATTCACGAGTGATGGTGAAACAGTTATTCAACTTGCCGTCTTCGCCGGTCACCTTGTATGCCTGATGAAGTTTCAGAGTCACCGAAGATCCGTCGATCGGAAGGATCTTGTAGAACGCATCCAGCAACACCCCCGGGCATTCGCTGCTGACTTCTATGACTTCGCGCACGAGTCGTTGCATACTTCACCTATGTAAGTTTTGGAGCCATTGCAGGGATGGCTCCGTTCTCAGTCGTGCAGGATGATGCCCCGCATATACGTGTCCGTTTTCTGCAAGAGCACCTTCAAGCTCGGCGTATCCAAATACCGGAACGTGCCAATGGTTTTCCATTTGCCAAAGTTCGATCGGCTGAGCAGTTGAACAACAACCTCCGGGATTCCCTCGGGTGACAAGTCCTGTCCAACTAGCACTTTCAAGTTCCCCTGTAGTTCTTCGTGGAACCAGCGAGGGAAGACATACTTGCGTTGCCATCCAAAGAATCGTTGAAAGAGTTTCTTAAGCATCGTGCGTAAGGTAGGAACTAAAAGCCTCTGACGAGGCCCACGGTAGACCCTGATCTACTGAGTGGATTGGGTACCCTCCCGACCCATGGGTGCACCTACGCCGGTGCACCGCGGGAGGGCGACGAACTCGCCGTCGCGATTCGCCCACACGTCGCCGTGCGGGTCGGAAACGGCTTGTTCGAATGTCGTGAACCAGTGGAACGCGTTGGGCGCCAGCTTCGCCAACTCGCGAACGCGGGTTTCAGTCGGGCAGATCCACAGGACGTCGTTCCGGCAGGATTCGAGCTTCTCGAATTTTTTGATCATCTGCCGACGGTTCATCGTGTCGCGATCGTGCTCGACATCGAAGCGAACGCCGTCGACCTTAAGGATCAGGTCGGTATCGAGATCGTCTACGTCGAAGCCGGTCAGCATCTCGTCGACCGTGAGGCCCAAAGCAAACTCCGTGATCTCGCCAGCATGCTGGGGTTTGCCTTCGTAGCGGCTGCCCCACAAAAGCTCGCTTCGGCCAAAGAGCCGGACGTATCCGCAGCAATGCACACGTCGCTTTTCCTGGAGGCGAGGCATGCGCTTGCGACATCGGTCCGTGTTTGGAAAGAGTTTCGCTCTCACTTGTTGCCTCGGCGTCGAGGGGAACCTTTTGAGCCAGGCGACTGCTTCTTCATCCCGGAGGTGGGCGAAGGCATTGTTGGATAGACCGTAGGGATCGGTTTCTCGAAAGGAGGGCGACACTTCATGATCTCCATCGCTTCGTGGAACTTCGCTGATGCCAGCCCCGGGAACATCCAGCTGTCCGGGAACTGTTCGTACTGCTTGAGGTACGGAATGGCCTCGCCTTCGCGCACGTAACAGGAGCCGACGGGCAATCCGAGCAATTCTTGGGAGAGCCATTGAAGTTGGTCAGACGGCGACTCGTAGACGGGCCGGTATTCGACGACCTCTTCGTACTTCTGCACGATGTGCTGATTCTCGCTTTCGGAGACGGACTTCCCCTTCTCGCCTTTGCTGACCGACTTCCCTTTCGTCACGAAGATGTCGAACGCACCGGGGATAGCGACTTGCCGCTTGATCGTCTCTTCATGATGGACTTTGTTCCTGTCGATCCGCCGCTTCAGTGAGCGTGCGAAGCGTTCCGCGGAATCCGGGTCGCCTTGACGAAATGCGTATTCGTCCACGTTCTGCGAAACGTTCCGTCCGATCGCGTCTTCCGGATAGTCCGGGGATTGCACCGAGTGCCACATGCTCCCTTTGAAGGCCCGGATAGTTGAGAGCGCTTTGCTTTCGAGCCAGCCGTAACTCTTGTAGTTCGTCGCTTCGTCATCCCAGATGATTCCGTCCCGCGTGAGCCTCTGGTTCAACGCGTCACGAAAGAGACGTTGGAAAATCGAGCCACGATGAACGGCAAAGGCGTGATCCGAGACTCCGCCGCCGATCGCGATGTAGATCCCGGCCTTGTTCCAGAAGCCAACCGAGTCGAACGTCTCCGGTTTGCAGGTTCGTGCGCGGTTGACGGGAGATCCCAATACATCGTCTAGAAGGCGTGCCGCCGACTCGACCATCAGGGCGCGTTCCCTGACTCCCAATCGCCGGACCTCCTCCATCTCGAACTTGAGTTCGTCGTCCGTGCAGTGGGCCTTCGCGAAGTCGAAGAACTTGTGGTTCCGGATCGAGTAGGGAATGAGGGAGTCAGGCCACCAAACGGATTGATGCTGCTTGATCGCGATCGCGAGATGCGTGTATTTGAACTTCGCGGGATTCTCCGAGAGGTTCGTGATTCCCTGCTGCCGCACGAGAACGTCAACGAACGCGTTTCGGAATTCGTCGTTCTCAAGCTGGCGTTGGTACGGATCGGGATGATTGGACACTTGGACGTACTGCCGCATCACGACCGAGTCCGTGTCCTTCAGGCACTCGATGATGACGCGATCGAAGAACTCGTCGCCCAGACGAGCGAGAAGTTCCGAAGCGAACCTGATTGCGAACTGAGGATGCGGGAAGAACAGGCACTCCCAACGGTCTCCCGCCAAGGCGATGTCGAGAAGATCCCCGCAGGCGGCAGTCGTCTTTCCGCTTCCCGTCCGGCCGGAGTATCTACGGTGCGGCAACGCCTCCGGGCAAGCAGCCCAAGCGTCATCGATCTGCTGTTGATCTTTGCCTTTTCTCAACGAGGACATTGTTATTCCTTCAGAAGAGCTTCGAGCGTTCGACGGAGTTTCATGTTGGCGGCGTTCGTTGCCGCCTGCCGGACGAGTGGATCGGGGAACTGATTGATCGCTTCGAGGTTGCCTTCGTACTCGGCCTTCGCGGCAGCCATGCGATCGATCTTGCTCACGCGGTCTTCACGACCAGGAACACTCTGAAAAAGGCTTTTCATGCCCGTGATGGCGAAGCCAAGCAGAATGAGCGCGATGACGTAGATCACTTGTCACCTCCGAATATGTCTCGGATGGACTTGCAATTGATCCACGGAAAGCCGGACAGAAGCTTCGATGCGTCGCTGAGAACCATCTGTCCGAAGTCGTGGCAGAAAGAGCACACGAACGGATGCAGCGGGAAGATCGAAATGAAGAGCGTCCGCCAGTGACCCTTGGGTTCCGAAGCGAAGCAAACGACGCCGATGAGGGCGTAAATCCAGAGCGGCCAGAGATCGAACATGACGCACCTTTGCGCGGACCGTAGGTCCGTACCTTGATCAGGCTTCATTAACGAAGACCGCCAACGGGCAGAGTGCCCAAGAAGTCACTAGGCGGCGGTTGCGCAGCGCTTAGAATGCGCTACGATTGTCGCGTTCTTGAGCCGCCTAACTGGCTCTCGGACATGTGCCCTGCGAAGGCGTGTTTCAGACGCTTTCGCAGGGTTTTAGATTAGCACGATACGTGATCAAGTGAGCGAATTGTGCGCACTGCGCACAACGGGTCATCGGAGGTCTCCCAATGGACGACTTCGTAATGCGACTAAGACGGCGGCTCGACGAATTGGGAATATCCGCACGAAAAGCGAGTGTCGCTGCGGGCTTGGGGGAGCATTTCCTTTCAGGACTATTGAGTGGCCGCAAATCATCAGAAGGTATCCGAAGAGAAAATCTGGAATCGATCGAAGCCGTTCTAGGAACGCTCACACCCCGAAAGCCAGTTGCGTCAAGAGTTCAAAGAGAAGCGTTTTTCGAGGTCCCAGTGCACATCTCTGACTTCGACATTATCGGAGATCAGATTGATCGAATTAGTAGTTGGCTGACTCTCACGCGACATAGCCACACTCACTTCATGTCGAATGAGATGCGCAACTGGCTCGTCCGCAGAAACTGTCGCTCGATGGGGCATGACGATGACTGGATCGATCAGTATTTAGCTGCAAAAGGTCCACGCAACCAAGAATCCCTACTTAACGATGAATACGGCCATCACTTCGTCCACAAGCACTTAATGTCCGATGACGTATTTCGATCTGTTCCGAGAGACCGTTCTGGATGGTTGCTAGAGGTCGCTTCAACTGTTTGTCGATCGGGCAATCAGACACAGCTCGCTATCGCCACAAAAGAAGCATGGAAAACGATTCACTCCCGAATCGGTCGCGCGACTGGCTACTGGACTTACTGCACAATCGAGGTAATCGACGAGTCGTTCGCGATGATTCGGCCGACTTGCGCCGGCCCCCAGTATGTGACGACGGAAGCGGCCCGAATACGAGTATTGCGGGATGCGATCGAGTCGGCTTTTCCAGTGGTCGATCACCGAAACATTCATACAAAACAGTTCCTAGATGCCCTAGCGCGCCGAGTTCAAAAGTCGCAGCAGTAGAGCTAATCAAGTGCGGTGGGGCGACACTTTCAAGGTCCTTGTCGGGTGCTGATTCTCTCTTCCAGCACCAGCGAGAACCTGATGGGGCTCTCGCTTTTTCTGAAGCGACGACTTCGGCGAAGAACTCAGGAATTGCGCCCCGGCTTTTAGGCGCGTAGTCTCCTTGCCGGGCAAGCACTTCGCTTGCCGTTGGTCCTTTCCAACAACGGTTCTAGGAGGAGACATGACGAATTTGACACGCGCATCGAACGAACTCTTCCGGCGTCCGAGAGACGAACGGTATGAGTCGCTTCAGGCGCTCGCGGAATTCTGCCGCGCTCAGAAACAGAACTCGCAGGATCGGTGGCACGCGCCGTCCACTGTGTCCGTGATGGCTTTCGGCGATTCGCTGAAGGTCAACGCAGGCAACGACGGTTCGTTCCTTTGCAATGACTGGTCCTTCTCGCAGCTCTGCCGCATGGCGGGCGTCGCGAAAGACACGGTAAACCGGCTCAGTCCCTCGACGGCGAGCCTCGTCCTCGGCGAAACGCTGCCGATGGGCCAAAAGCCCGTGCAGCTTCTCACGGAAGGCGAAACGATCCGTTCCATACACGGCACGCAGTACACGCGGCTGTGGAATCTCGACCTCGTGAACATCCTTCGCGAGTTCGCGACCGACTTCCAACCACCGCAGAAAGGAATGAACGGTGCAACGGGCCTCTACGCGTCGGATCGGGATATGTTCGCTTTTCTCATCGACCCGATGGGTTGGTGCGAGATCGACGGCGAAGCCTTTGCCCCCGGTCTCTTCGTGTGGAATTCGGAGGTCGGCTGCAAGACGCTCGGCGTCCAGACGTTTTGGTTTCAGGCAGTGTGCCAGAACCACATCGTCTGGGATGCGACGGAAGTCGTCGAATGGACGCGGAAGCACACGGCACGCGTTTCAGACGGCCTTCCGGAGATTCGCAAGATCATCGCTGGTCTCGTTGAGAAACGCGATCAGCGCAAGGACGGCTTTCATCGCGTTATCAAGAAGGCGATGGAGACCAAGCTCGGCTCGGATGCCGACGAGGTCATGAAGGAATTGACGAAGAAGGGTTTCACCCGTGCCGTCGCCAAGAAGGCGTCGGAGATCGCTCAAGAGAACGGGCGCTTCACGATCTTCTCGGTCATCGATGCGCTTACGAAATTGAGCCAAGAGTCCGAATTCGCCGGAGACCGCAACGAAGCGGATCAGAAGGCGTCATCCCTGTTGCAGCTCGCCTCGTAGACGTTCTACGAAGCAAGCCCAACGAATCTTTGGAGTGTTCCGCAATGGCCAATGGCACGCAAACGCGAGGCGAACAAAAGCGAAAGCCCATCGAGGTAATTCGCAGATACGTGGGCGGGGCGACGATTGATGTGGCCCTGTTCGAAAAGCGTATCGAAAAGAAACGCGGCAATTCCACCTTCAGCCTGTCGACGTACTTCGTCGCGGTGTCGAAAAGTTGGAAGAAGAAACAGGACGAGGGAGCGCAGGGTCCAGCCGAATACGATTCCGGATCGGTCTTCAACCCGCACGAGTTGCTCGAACTCGCCGACGCAATCAAAGCGGCGCACAAGCGCTGCCTCGAACTCAACGCCGGTCGCGACCCGTCCGACGACGAAGAGATTCCGTACTAGAATCGTTCGCGGGAGCTTTTGCTCCCAGCCCTATCTGGCAACAGATGGGGTTTTTTGTGTGCCGCGACCCCGGTTCCGCTGCCGATGAGTTCGCCGCTAGGCGAGCTATTGCGCATCGGCTTCAAAACAAGACCGGGGGTGATTGCGGCACCTCCCGGCCTGTTTCTGTTTGCTGCGCCTGGCGTCGAGCCTGAGCGTCCTGATGGACCGCCCCGGGGTACTCATGCCATCCGGGGCTGAGCCCAACAGACCGGGCATGAGATTGCATCTCAAGCGGTTGCGCCATACCAGAACTTGCTGGCATGCAGCGTATCTATCGTATCAGCGGCACTCGCTCCCTCGTCCACGCGCCTTGCCAGACATGGGCCTTGAGAACGTCCCTCTGGAATTTGAAGTCCGCCAGAGACATAAAGAGAAACATGTTCAGAGCTGGATGCTTTTCGCGAAGGATGTCCCGGGCATACTCCCGGAGCCGGATGATGTCTCCCGGCGAATCGACCAGGAAGAGCACGCGAAACGGCCCGTAGCCCCGTTCGTAGAGACGGAGATAGTTTCTGAACTTCGTGCCCCACCGCGTCGCCTGGATGCGCGAGAGCTGGACCTCGACGAAGAACCGATACTTTCCTTGCACCTTCAGCCCGAGATCCGGCCGGAAGCGCACGCGATCGTCCGCCACCGCGTCCTTCATGACGTCCGTGACCTCGTAGCCGTGGTGCATGGCTTGCCCGGCGAGCTTCATGAACACGTTCGCGATGTTCGAGTTGTGGGCGCTCGATCTTGTCTTCTGGACCTTCTTGTAGAGACGTTGAAGCCCAAGGCGGTCGCGGATGTCGTAAACCTGCGTCGTGGTTTTGATCGGGTGAGGCCAGGAAGTGGCGAAGGTGACGATGTCCTGGGCGTTGAGTCCCATGCGGATGGAAGTCTCGATAAGTTCGTCTCTCTCCATCCATTCAACTGGGCGGGCTCGCGTCATGTCCGGGGGATACGACCTTTGTCGCTCCAGCAAGCCATAAACCCGAACACGCAACGTCCACACCGAGGACTCCACGCATCCAGTGCCGTTTCCAGTTCGATTTCCCATGGTGGTACTATGCCACCATCGCGTACCCAGTCGATCTCGAATCGGCACGGTGGAAGCGCTTCAGCAGGGAGCGCAAGGATGCCGCGTTCAACCGTTGCACGGTCTGCGGGTGGGACTGGCGGAAGCGCGGCGGATGGTTGGAATCAAACCACGTCACGTACGTCCGGGCGAACCATGAGAGGACGACTGACATCGTCGTCCTGTGCGGAAACCGCAACCCGTTCTGGAGGCATCACAAGAAGGGCACCATGACCCGAGAGATGATCGCCCGCGACCGCTCGATCTATCTCACCGTCAAATGGACGACGATTCTCGTCTGCCTGCCGTTCAGGCTCATCCGAGGAACATGTCGACTGCTTTGGCGATGGCATAAAAGCCACCGGCAGCGAAGAGCAACGCCGCGACCATGACGGCCAACGCCCGACGATCGCTCGTCAGGAAGCGAGGTGCGATCATCGAGCGTTGTGGTTCGTCGTGAAGCGGCGAATCATCTCGATCGCGAGTCCAGTGACCGCGATCGCGGCGGGGATCAGGTAATCGTATGCGCCGAAGTCGATCTGGCATGCTTCGACCGAGACGCCGCACTCCTGGAGCATGCGGTACATGTCGGAGAGGACGCTCACGGCAATACCGGCAACGAACGTGATAGCCGTGCCGCGGAGGCCTTTGAACCAGTCCGTCTTGTTCAGCGAACCAGAGGGGGATGTGGAGATCGTCATGGATCGATGATACTCCTCCTTAGAGCTTCCGCTCCAAACTGCGCGATGCGGCGCTGGATCATCGCCTTTCGCAGTCCCTTCACCCATTTGAGCGCGTTCACGGCCTTTGCGTACAAAGTTTCGGGCGATTCAAACTTCGTTTCGGGCTGAAGGGTCTTCCCGGAACGGAAGTCCGCAAGGGTGAGGCCCTGCGTGTATTGCAGGTGCGGCTTGTCTGGAAAAGACTTCCAGTCGCCGCCCCATTCAATTCCGATTGACTTCGCAATCGAAACGATGGCCTCGTATCTCTTTGCCGACTCTTTCCCACTCCAAAGAAGCTCACCCGTCTTCGCAACGGCGGGCACGACGTCGATCGCTACTCCGAAGTTGTGCAGCGAATAGCCTGCTCGCGCGTTCGTGACGATCTTCCCGGTCTTCGTTCGCCCCTTTGCGTAGAGCGCATCCTGCTCTTCGGCGGAGCGATAGCCGGAGTCGATCAGGATCTCTTCTCCTGCTTCTTCGAGCTTTGCCAATAGCTCAAGGAATTTGGCCTTCGCGACCGGATCGAGGCCTTCGAGTGCCTTTGCGTTACGAGCGTCGTATCTCATTCAGGGATGAAGCAGTTGCGTAGCTCCTTATCCGTTTCGGCTTGGTTCTCGCACATCCTTTGCAGCAGGGCGTTCGTACGACGGTTTTCTCGCCCGAGATTTTCATGAAGGTCGTCGATCCCCTTTATGATCACTTCTTGCCCGGCTTTGACTGTCGCCAATCCCTCGCGAACGTTCTCCCGATCTGCGAGCCACACGTCGTAGATGAAGAAGAGCAGCACGAAGCAAATCACCGAGGCGATTCCAAGGTTCAAGGCCTTCCAGAGAAACTTGCCGTAGTCGATCTGCGGAAGTGCCATCCGTTTCCAGTGTAGCGCATCACGCGTCCTTGAATCGTTGCAGCGCCAAGCCAAGATCGAAGCTGCTCTCTTCGAGTTCCAACGTCACGCGGGAATTCTCGTAGCTCAATCCGACGATCTGGGCGTTCGTGACCAAAGAAGCGGAGAGATCGGCGTTCAACAGGATGCACGTCTCGCCCACCTGGATGCTTTCAAGGTCGTATTGCGAGTTGATGACAAGCGTGTCCTTGTTCTTCGGGTTCCTCCCGTCCGCGACCGCCTTCTCGCCTCGCTGATCCGAGGCCTCCGTGTTCCCGAGCGACGTATCCTGGATGATCTCCAGGCGGGATTCGTGGGCCGCGATGCTGGGAGCGTCGGCGTATTCCGTCACGACATCCCCCGCCATCGTGACTGCGCACGCGGTTCTTCAGCCTCTTCGCGGTCCGGACGAACGATCCACGCTCCACATGCTTACCGATGATGAAGCGATGCGTGGGCGCCGCTGGCTTCGGCAGGAGCTTCGCGATCCCGTCCCGGCCGACGTGCCACCACCAGCCCGAATCGCACATATCCCGCGTCTGGTCGATCGCATCGAACCACGTCGTATCCGTGAATGTCTTGGCGACCGTGACCCCGACCGGCTCCGTGCTGCCGGGTTCGTAGGCGATGAGCGGGTTGTTCACGAAGGCCCGCCACTCGTCGATGATGTTCTTGAAGATGTCTTCCGGATCGCTCGACGGGTAATCGGCCTCGTAGTCCGCCCGGTCGTTGTCCATGTGGACGTCGAACGAGAGACTGGACGCGAGTCCGACGGCTTTGATCATTACGCCTTGACGGGCACCGTCGATGTACGGCTCATACTCCTGGATGGTCCCGCGGTACAACCGACGCCCGAGCGGATTCGCGTTATCGAACGCCCAGAGATCCAAGACGAACTGGAAATCGACGTCCGTTCCCTCGTTGAAACGGTCGAAGGGGACGACGTAATCGATCACGCACTCGCCCATTCCTCCGTTGATGCGATCGGTGAACGTCGGGTCCGACCGCATGGAGCTATGCGGGATATTCAGAACAAGATCCGTCCCGTTCCTCTGATAGATCTTGGCGAGATACTGCTTCACGGGGCGCGGGACGTGACCAGCCACTTATTGCTGCCGATGTACTGCAACTCGAAGTAGTCGTACGCCGTCGTGGACGTGACCGTCGCCGATCCGTTGATCGTCTTGCTGTTGCCGTTGATCGTCAGGGCTTGCTTGATCGCGCTCGAAGACGAGAAGCTTCGGCGTGCCGTTGGCCGTCAGGTCGTTGTTGTTCGCGGTCGCGTCTTCGTAGTTATTGTCGAACTTCCAATAGCCCTGAAGGTTGCTTTCGTTACCGACGAGAGGCGTCTGGTAGTTCGCGCTGATCTGCGAGACCGTGCGGATCGAGTTCCAGACACGCACGTCGTCGATGACGCCGTTAAGCGGTCCGCCGAGCGAGCCGCCGCGGCCGATCTCGAACTGGCCGGAGTTGTTGTAGACGCTCGTCGGCAGGGCCGTCATGGTGCCCACTGAAACGCCGTTCACGTAGACCTCGCACGTTCCCGCCGAGGCGTTGTACGCGAACGCAACGTGATACCAGACGTCGTTCGTGAGCGTGTAGTTGACCGTCTTTTCCGTCGTGTTGCTGCCGTCGTTGGACAGCGTCATCGCGAGCTGCATCGTTCCCGTGCTGTTCTTGTAGCCGACGACGTATCCGCGTTGGTTGCCCGACGCGTTGTATTTCGAGACGTGCTGGTGATAGTTGCCGGAGGACGGCTGCGAAGCTTGCTTGATCCAGTATTCGATCGTGAAGTTTCCCGTCAGGTCGAGGCCCGTTTGGGAACCGTCGGCGATCGATGCGTACTGCGTGCTCGCCGCCACGAGCGCGAGCGACGGATACGTGCCGACCGTCGCGAGGGCAACGCCTATTTTGTCGTCCACGGTCGGGGAAGCTGGCAACGTGACCGCGATGGGCTGCGTGGTCGTATCGCAGACAACCAGGTTTCCGGCGACGGCCGTGTAGTCCGCGGTCTTGTTCGTCGTCGTGAGTCCCGTGGGGAGCGGAGGAGGGTTGGCGACCGCGTTGATGAGCACGAAGCAGTCCAGCGATGCGTTGTAGACCACGAGGGCGGGCATGTTCAGCGACAAGTCGCCGGAGGCCAAAGCGGTCTGCCCGCCTTCCTTCCGGATGTTCTTCGCTCCAAGGCCGTGCAGGTTGAGCGTCGATGCGCCGGAGTTTGCTGCGTGGATGTTGAGAAGAATCGTGACCCCGGCGATGTCCGTGTATGCGGTAACGACGGGCGTCAGAGTCGCCGCGTAGGTGTTCGCCGAGCCCGTCGATGTCGCGGTGAACGGCGTACCGCGGTGAATCGCGTCGATCTTGCCGACGACGTTCCGGATGGCTTGATGGATATTCTCGAATTGAGCCTCTTCGGCGAGGAGCTGAACATAGTCGCCGTCGACGAACGACTGCGGCATGTCGCCGTCGAAACCGCGGACGACCGTCAGGACGTCATCCACCCTGTTCTCGACAAGAACGCGTTCCAGCTTCGCGAACGTTCCGTTCTCATTGAACTGCACGAGCGTTGTGACGAATAATCCCTTGACCCACACGTCTCCCGATGTCCAGGTGTTATCGCTTCCACCTTCGAGCGGCGTGGTGCGGATGGAATTCGGAGCCGAAGCGACGCTGATGACGACCGCCCAAGAGCCGTCGGTGAAGTTGTAGATGTCGTCCCCGACCTCAAGATCGCCGAGATCGCCCGTATCGTTGAGCGTTCGGGCGTCCCCAGTGGAACTCGCCGACCCGCGGAGAATCTCCGGCAGCGTATCGCCGCCTCCCGGCCGGAGAGTCAGAAGCGTGTCTGAAACGCTGTAGGCACCCAAAAGCCTCGCGTCGACCGCGTTGTTCTTCGGTGCCAGAAGGCGAAACGAGGGATTCGTCACGAATAGGCGGGTTTGGTCTTCACTGTAGCACGGAACGTCCTGCTGGCTCCGTTCGTGGTGAAGCGGAACGTCGCGTTTCCGACTTCCATCTTTGGGAAGTAGCCTTTGAAGTCCACTTCGATTCCGTTCTTGAGCACCTTCTCTTGCTCGCAGTCGAAGACGATGGAGTCTCCGGCGGAGATCGCGCCCTCGTACCGGATCGTGTTGCCATTCTCATCGACTTTCACCGTCAGTTCGGTCACACCCGACGCCGCGGAGAAGACGCAGATGATTACCGGCTTGCTCTCCTGCGTCCCTCGCCCGTACGTGGCAAGCGTGTCTTCCGCGGCCGTGAACTCGTCATTCCATTGCTCATAGTTCCAGTCCGTAGCGAAATCCTCGCACAGGAATTCAAGCGTCACTGGTACGTACGTGATGTGATAGTGCTTGCGGTCCGGGAAGAGGGCGTCCATGTTCTGGAGCGTCGCCTTCTCGTACAGTCGCGACTTGCCGGCCCAGTTCGTGACGAGCTGCCGCCGATGCTTCCGAAGGTTCTTCTTCAGGGTATCGATGTACGTTTCCAGGGCCTCCGCGGACGCCGCGCGGCACACGCCGCTCGCGGTGATGATCTTCTCACGCTCGTAGACGCTCGCGACTCGGATGCCGTTGGCCCGAGGGACGCTGAATTGGTCGAATTCCCGCTTATGTCCGCTGTTGAAGCGAATATCCGAGATGACGAGGTTCACGCCGTCGGCGAGATCAAATCCGTCGAAGCTCAGAAGGCTGGTCGGCATCGCAGGGGCACCGAAGAACGGAATGTTGAAGCCGGTGGTGTTGTAGGCGTGGAGGTTCATCGGGCTTTGAGGGACTGGTTCTCAAGTGCCGAGGTGATCATACGGCCAAGCTCCTTCGGGTCCATGTCCTTGTGGATCGTGACGCCGCCGAGGTTGACGGTGATCGAGGTCGTCTGGCTCGTTCCCGGCGTGGCGGTCGGCGACGCGGGCGGAACGGCCACGGGAATGGCCCCGTTGATCGGCAGATCGATCACCCCGCCTGTCACGGCAGCGAGTGAAGTCTTTAGCCGATCGAATTCGGCGATCTGGGCGTCTACATGGGACTTCGTCGCACGCTCGATATTCGCGTACGTGCTCTTGGTCCTCTCTTCGCGTTCCGAAAGGGCCGTCAAAACGGCCTCTTTCTTCTGACGCTCGGCCTCCTCCATCTCCAGCTTGCTTGCGTTGAGCCTCGCCTTTTCTTCTTCGTAGCCCTTGATCCTCGCATTCGATTCTTCCGTCGCCGCCAGAATGCGTTTCTGTTTGTCGCGCTCGATTAGGTCCGCTTGGCTCATCGAACCAACACCTTCGGCGTCCGACCGGGTCGCGGAATCAAACCGTGCGAGTTCGGAATCGATCTCACCCAGGCGATAGCTTCGTCTCCAGACAAGCCCCCGCCGCCGCCAGCCTTGCTACGAATCTCATTGCGTTCGCGTACCAAGTCGGCTGCCTTTGTGACCTTGTCCTCTGCGGTTCCGGAGTTGATCGCTTTGATGGTGTCTTCCAGGCTCTTTCGTTCCTTCTCGATATTCTGCGTCACATCGTCGATCTCCTTGCCGACGTTCTCAATCTCCTTGACCTGATCGCGCCAGGATTGCGTCATCTCATCAATCACGGCCTTTTGGAATTCACCGCGACTGTTGATCCGCTCCAACTCCGTATGTCCGTTGTCGTATTGGACGCCCATTTCTTCCAGCAGCTTCAGTTCCTCGCGCCGATCGGTCATCCGAGACTTGTTCAGGTCCGCTTGCTCACCAAGAGCGGAGAGGATGTCGCGTTCCGCCGACACCATGTCGTCGAGGATCTTCTTCGTCTTCTCAAGGATGGTCTCCCCGGAGCCACCGCCTCCCGCTTTCGGCATATTCTTCATCATCTCCGCGATCTGCTGCTTCTGCTTGGCGAAGTCGAGCATGGCCTGGGTCGGCTTGTGCCTCGATCTGCCGGGTGGAGAGGCCCGAAACCCCGGAAGTGCTGAGCGCCGCGATCTGGGCCGTCGTGAAGCTGGCGATCTGGGCCGTTGACAGGCCGGAAATGGCCGCCGAGCCGATGGCCGCGATATCCTTCGACGAGAACACCGCAAGGTCGTCCGTGCCGAACACTTCGAGCTGCGTATCCGTCAGCACGCTGACCTGAAGCGTCGTCAGCGCTTCGGCCTGCGACGTGCTCAGCGCGACGATCTGCGCCGTGGTCAGGCCCGAAACACCGTCGGTGCTCAGCGCGACGATCTGCGCCGTCGTCAGAGCTGCGACGCTGTCGGTTCCGAGCGCGGCGATCTGCGTCGCGGTCAGGGCGGCGACCTGCTTGGTGGAGAGAGCGGCGATCTGCGATGTGCTCAGGGCATCGATATGGCTCTCGGAAAGACCGGCAATGCCGCGCGTGCTGAGCGCCGCGATCTGATCCGTTGAACATGGCCGCGATGGTCGCCGTGGAAAGGCCGGACAGGGCATCCGAACCGATAGCCGCGATATCCTTCGTCGAGAAGACGGCGATATCGTCGCTGCCCAATGCCTCGATCTGGTCCGAGGTGAGGACGGCAACCTGCGAGGTGCTCAGCGCCTCGAGCTGCACACTGTTCATCGCATCGATCTGCGAAGCCGTCAGGCCAACGATCCCGGCCGTGCTGATGGCGACGATCTGCGCACTCGACAGGCTGGCAATACCATCGGTGCCGAGCGCCGCGACCTGGCTGGAATCGAGGGCAGCGATCTGCTTGGTCGACAGACTGGCAAGCTGCTCGGCGCTCAGCGCTTCGATCTGGGCGGCCGACAGGCTGGAAATCGCCGCCGTGCTGAGCGTGGCGATCTGATCCGTGGTCATCCCCGCAACGCTGTCGGCATCGAACGCCTTCGCCTGCGTGGCGGTCAGCGCGGCCATCTGCTTGGTCGAAAGCGCGGCGATCTGGCTCGAGGTCAGGGCGGCGATCTGCACCGTGCTCAACCCGGCGATGACGCTGGTGGTCAAGGCGGCGATCTGGTCGGTCGAAAGGGCCGCGACCAGTTCCGTCGCCAAACCGGAGACGGCCTTGGAAGACAAGGCGGCGATATCCTGCGTCGAGAAGGTCTCGATATCCTCGACGTCGAGGCCGGACAATTGCGTGGAGGTCAGGGCGGTGATCTGGCCGACCGAAAAGGCATCGATCTGCGCCGTCGTCAGCGCGGAAATCTGATCGGAACTCAGCGCTGCCGTCGCGGCGGTGGTCAGAGCGGCGATATGGGCGGTCGAAAGCGAGGCGATGGTCGCGGTCGACAGGCCGGTGGCCGCCTTCGCGGTAATGGCCGCGATTTCCGCCGTCGTGAAGGTTGCGAGGTCGTTTTCATCGAGCGCGGCGAATTGCGCGGAGGTCATCACCGCGATCTGGGTCGCCGACAGCGCCTCCATCTGGGCCACGGACATGACCGAAACCTGGTCTGCGGTCAACGCGGCGACGGCGCTGGTCTTCAGCGCCGCGATCTGGCCGGTCGAAAAGACGGCAATCGCATCCGTGCTGAAAGCCGCCGTCTGCTTGGCGGTCAGGACGGCGATCTGGGCCGAGGAAAACGTATTGACCTGATCGGCCGAGAGCGCGGCGACCTGCGCCGTCGTCAGCTTGGATACGGCGCTGGTGCTCAGAACGCCGATCTGCTCAGCGCTCAGCGATGCGATGACGTCCGTGCTCAGGCCGGCAATGCCCTTGCTGGTGATCGCGGCAATCTCGTCGATGGAGAAGGTTGCGATATCGTCAGCATCGAGAACGGCAAGCTGGGCCGAGGTCAGCGCCTTGACCTGCGCGGAGGACAGAACCTCGAGCTGGCTGGTTGACAGGGCATCGATCTGGGAGGTCGTCAGGGCGGCAATGGCGCTGGTGCTGAGTGCAGCGATCTGTTCGGTGGTGAAGGCGGCAATGACTTCGGTGCTGAGACCGGCAATCGCCTTGGTGGCGATGGCGGCGATTTCCGCGGAGGTGAAGGAGGAGATGTTCTCCAGCCCGAGCGCGCTCAACTGCTTGGAGCTGAGCGCCTTGACCTGAGCCACCGTCAGGGCTTCGGCTTGATCGTGCGACAGGGTTGCAACCTGGATCGTCGACAGGGCGGCGACCGCTGCGGTGTTCAGCGCGGCGATCTGATCGGTCGACAGCGCGGCGATATCGTCCACGCCGAACAGGGCGATCTGGCTGGACTTCAGCACCTTGGTCTGCGCCGTGGTCAGCGCGCTGATCTGGCTGGTCGTCAACGCGGCGATCTGGTCGGTCGAAAGCTTGGCGACCGTCGCGGTGCCAAGCGCGGCGATCTGGTCCGTCGTGAGGGTGACGAGAACATCGGTGCCGATGCCAGCGATCGCCTTGTAGCTGATCGCGGCCGCATCCTCATCCGAGAAGACGCCGATCTGTTCAGCACTGAAGGCGGCGATCTGCGTGGAACTGAGAGCCGCCACCTGCGCGGAAGTCAGGGCCGCTACCTGCTCGACGCTGAGGGCCGCGATCTGCGTGGTGGTCAGCCCGGCGATGGCGCTGGTGCTGAGAGCCGCGATCTGGTCGGTGGTAAGGCTGGCGATGGAATCGGTCGTCAGGCCGGAAACCGCCTTCTTGGTGATGGCCGCAATGTCCTCGACGGAGAACAGCCACACGCTTTCCGACGGCAGGGCGGCAAGCTGCGTGGAATCGAACGCCTTGACCTGCGCCGGCGAGAAGGCTTCCAGCTGGTCCAGGTTCATGGCCGCAAGCTGGCTGCTGGTGAAGCCCGAGACCGCCGTCGTGCTGAGCGCGGCGATCTGCTCGGTCGAGAGGCTGGCAATATCGTTCGACCTCGATAGCGCCGACCTGGGACGCCTTCAAAACACCGATTTGGAGCGTGGTGAGGGCGGCGACCTGCGTGGCGGTCAGGGCGGCGATCTGCGCGGTCTTCAGGCGGGCGATAGCGCTGGTGCTGAGCGCGGCGACCTGTTCTTCCGACAGGCCGGCAAGCGCCTCGGAACTCAAGCCGGAAATGGCGACGGCGTTGATGGCCGCGATTTCCTCGGTCGTGAAGGAGGCCAGATCCTCCGCCGTCAGGGCGGCCATCTGCATGGCGGTCAGCGAGCGTATCTGCGTCGAGGTCAGCGCCTCGACCTGATCCGCCGACAGCGCATCGATCTGCGTGGAGGTGAGCGCCGCGACCTGGGTTCCGCTGAGGGTGGAAATATCCTCCTTGCTGAGGATAGCGATCTGGTCGAGCGTCAGGCCGACGATGGCGCTGGCCGAAATGGCCTGCAACTGCGTGGCGCTCAGGGCATCGACGTCTTCCACGTCGAGCGCGGCGATCTGGGCCGAGGACAGGGCCTTGATCTGGCTCGTGGTGAGGGAAGCCACTTCCTCCGAGGTCCATGCCTGGACGGCTGCCGTGGACATGGATCTAATCACAGTGACGGAAAGGGAGGAAATAACTGTGGTCATTGTGAAAATTCCTTGAAATACGCAGCTTGCCGGCCGGCCGGTCCTGTCATTCCGGAATGGAGAGGCGGGACGTCGGCATTGCCCTCACAGCGTTTTCCTGCACGGCCTGCGCCCGAAACGGCGCCGTCATCGCACCCTTTCCCCGGCAATCGGCACACTAGGAAGACTGGCTTGCGCGAACCTGTCGGGCATGGCCACCCGCAGGAGTGCAAAAAGCCGCCCGCGCCGACGCACGGCCGGGCGGCTTGAGACGATTGCACAACCGGTGGGGGATCAGCCGAGTTCGTGGCATCAGCGCTTCATAGGCATCGACCAGGGGCTGGACGTCCAGCCCCCTTTCCTGCGGGCCGAAGCTCAGATGGCTGACCGTGAAGCCGGAATGAATCGCGTTGGGCCGGTTGAGGTAGGTCGGGATGGAGACGGACAGCGCCATGCTCATCATCGCCCCTGGGCATGGACATATGGGCGAAATCGCGACCGAGCCATGCGATGAAATTGATCGACTGGCGTTCCCGCCATTCGACCACCGGCGTCGGCAGCGGCAAGGGCTGCGCCTCATTGCCCAGGAAGAATTCATGAAGCTCGCGGGCACGATCCGGGCTTTGCCATAGCGTGCCGCCGAAACCGCCGGGCGGATGTTCGAACACACCGAGTCTCTTCCGGCAGCGCGCCAGCGCTCTGCTGCAGGTAGGCGCAGACGCCGTTGTTCACCACATTGGCCGAGACGATGAAATAATTCCGCTGCGCCCGGCGGAATTCGATGAAGGCGCTGAGCTTTTCCAGTTCCACATAGACGATGTCGTCGTCGCATTTCAGGAACAGGCTATCCTCGAAGGTCTTCAGCCGCTTCGCGTAATAGTCGTAGGCCTGCCAGTAGGGAACCGAAGCGCCGGGATCGCCGATATAGCGGCGGATCGGCGCGTTGGTGCCGGTCAATTCGAGCGAGGCGCCCCAGCCGCCGCGCACCATGACGGTCGCGCCGCCGGCCGTGTTCATGTCGGGCCAGCGCCCGACCGGCACGCCATTGGCCGAAAGCGTGGTGACGCCGGCTTCATCGACGCTCAGCGTCACCTCGTTCACGCGGCCGGGCGAAAGCACACCGGGCGTCTGACGCAGCCAGCGCGTGTCCTCGTTCTTGCGCTCGAAGGTCTTGAGCGCCTCGCGCGGATATTTGCGCACCACCGAGAGGGTGTTGCCCCAGCCGCCGATGACGATCTCATAGAAAATATCCGGCTCGGCATCCGGCAGGATGGCGAGATGCAGATCGCGCGGAATATCCGACGTCGATGCGGAAGGCCGACCGCTGCGAAAACGATCCGCAGGTCTGGTAAGGCACTTCGGACCCCATGTAACGGACGGGGCCGAATTCACGCGTGACCCAGGCATGATCCTCGGCATTGCGGGTGAAATCCCAGATATGCCATTCGTCGATGATGACCATCGGCAATCGCCTTGCGGACATAACGGTTGAGAATTTCCATACGTTTTTGCCGGCCGGCGAAAGTAACGAGAATGACGGGAGCCATGCGGGTTCACCACAGTTCGGACTGGGAAGACAGGTTTATCACACGCCTTCGCTCATGAAGGCGTCTTGCCGTACGGCGGCCATCCGCTTCACGCGGCAGCTGGCGCGTCAGGAAAAGGAGCGGACGAGCGAGCCGACCAGAAGATTCCAGCCGTCGATCAGCACGAAGAACAGGATCTTGAAGGGCAGCGAGATGGAAGTCGGCGGCAGCATCATCATGCCCATCGCCATCGTGATGGCGGCGACCACCATGTCGATCACCAGGAACGGCAGGAGGATGAGGAAGCCGATCTCGAAGCCACGGCGGATTTCCGACAGCATGAAGGCCGGGATCGAGCACCCGGTATTCCGTGGCCTCGCCCAGTTCGACCGTCTGGCCGCGCTCGCGGGCGATATCGACGAACAGCGCAAGGTCCTTGTCGCGGGTGTTGACCATCATGAACTTGCGGAAGGGCTCGGCGGTCCGCTCCAACGGCCTGCGCCTCGGTGATCTGGTTCTGGAGAAGCGGCTGAATGCCCTCCTGCCAGGCCTGCTCCAGCGTCGGCGACATGACATAGAAGGTCATGAACAACGCCATGGACGTCAGGATCATGTTCGGCGGCGCCGAACCGATACCCATGCCGGAGCGGAGAATGGAAAAGACGATGACGAAGCGGGGAAAGCTCGTCACCATGATAAGAATGCCCGGCGCAACCGACAGGATGGTCAGAAGGCCGAAGGTGCGCACGATCCAGGCCGCAGCCGATCCTTCCAACGGCGCGTTGAAAAGCTCCGTCGGGAATTGCTGGGCGAACGCCAGCTGGGGAACCGCCAGGAACGCGGCGATGAGCAGGAGCTTCCAAATCATTCGATCACAAAGGTTCTGAACAGAACCCTTGATACGCGCCCTTCTGCGAACGCAGGTCAACACGTTCCTGAAGGTCTTCCTTGCAGATACTGGAAACCCCGCGGTCCATCGATCTGCTGCAACGAAACAGTCTTCAGATAAGCGAGAATATCCTGATGGATGCGTCTCGGCGAGCGCGGGCTTCGGGCGCGCCGTTGAAGGTCAGCGCCACTTCGAGACGAATCCAGCTATCGCTCGGATAGGAGAGATTGGTGGTGATCGGCTCGAGGAGAACCGTGCCGTTCGCCGCCGTCGCGACGCGCGGCAAGCCCGCTTCTTCCTTGCCTTCACCGTGTTCGCCGCCATGGCGCGTCGGCTGCCGGCGCGGCGGCATGCTGGGCGCGCCTTCACCTTCTCCGCCTCGGCCTCGGCCTGCGAAACGCCAGGCGCCAGAAGGTTGCCCACCAGCCAGCCGCCACCGGCGCCGACCAGCGTCAGCACGAGGACGCCGACGATGGTCATCATCAATGCGGACTTCTTCTTGGGAGCGCCTTCGTCTTCCTGCGCCACTTCGTCGGCCATGTTTCAACCGTTCCTTGCGGGTTCGGATCAGATCGGCGAGAACAGATCGACGATCTGCTGGCCGACCGGCGGTTGCTGCATTTCCATCAAGCGGCCGCGGCCGCCATAGGAGATGCGGGCCTCGGCGATGCGGTCGTAGGAGATCATGTTGTCGGAATCGACATCCTGCGGCCGCACGATACCGGCGACGTTGAGGATGCGGATCTCATGGTTGACACGCACTTCCTGCGAGCCGGAAATGACCAGATTACCGTTTTCCATAATGCCGGTGACGACGGCGGCGACGAGCAGCGTCAGCTTCTCGGCGCGGCTGATCTTGCCCTTGCCATTGGCCTGCGAGTCGGAATCGAAGCCGAGTGGTGGAATCGGTCTCGCGGCTTCCAGCCGAAGATGGTCGCCGAGGCGTTCCAGTTCGTCGTCTTGCTGTTGGTCTTGCTGCGGTCCGTCTCGTTGTCGAACGAGGCCTTGTCGTTGATCGAGATATTGACCGTCAGGATATCGCCGACATTAGAGCGCGCGGGCGTCCTTGAACAGGGCGGCCTGACTGTCGCTCCACAGCGAGTAGCCGCTGGCCGAATGGCGCGGCTGCTTGGGATATTGCGCCATCTGCTGGCGTCTGGCCATAGGCCAGCCCCGAGCCGATCGGGCTCATCGACGGCGCGTTGCCGATCTCGCGAAGGGTCTGGTTCTTTTCCATCGACTGGCAGCCCGCAAGGGTCGCCGAGGCGAGGAGGACGGCGATGAACTTTGTTCATGAAGGATCCTTCGACGTGGCCGGATCGGCGGCGCTCGCCATGATCGAGGCGATGATTCCGGCCTTGGCCGGGTCCATTTCGGCCATGATGAGGCCGGATTGCTTGGGCGGCAGCTTCATGATGATGGCGGCTGCCAGAATGGGAGGTGTTTCCTGCAATTGCGGCGCGGCGGCATCGGCCTTCATCGTCTTGTAGATGGCGACCAGTCCGTTCTCGGCCTGTTTCATGAAGTCGTTGCGCTTCTTTAGCCAGTCCTCGTATTCGGCCTTGCGCGCTTCCAGAAGCGTGATGCGCGTCATCGACCTCCGATCTGCAGCTTGTCCAGCTCCTCCTTTTGCAGGACATAGCGCTGGTCGCGGGCGGCATCGGCGATATTGGTGCAGAACTGGCGGATCTCATCCTGCGTCGAGCCGGCGGTGACGGCCGTCACCGGCTCCTGCGCCTCGGCACCCGTCAGCGCCGTCAGCGTCAGGCCGAGCGCGAGGAAGCGCGGCAGGGTGAGATGCGTTGCGAGACGGGAAATCCTGTATCCGAGACTCATTGCAGCACAAGCTCCGCCTGAAGGGCGCCGGCCGACTTGATCCCCTGCAGGATGGCGATGATGCCGTCGGGCTTGACGCCGATATTGTTGAGGCCGGCGACCAGCGTCTTGAGGTCCGGACCTTCGATGACGGCGACCGGGCCGCCGGTCTTTTCCGCGGCGATATCGGTCTGCGGCTGCACGGCCGTCCGGCCGTTGGAGAAGGGCAACGGGCTGAACGACCTGCGGGCTTTCGGTGACCTGCACGGTGAGCGTGCCATAGCTGACGGCGACGCGCGACACGCGCACATCCGCGCCGATGACGATGGTGCCGGTGCGTTCGTTGATGACCACCTTGGCCGGCGAATCCGTCTGGACGAGGAGGTTCTCGATATCGGCCATCAGGCGGGTCAGGTCGGCCGAAGCCGGCTTGGCGACGGCGACTTCCTGCGCGTCGCGCGGCTCGGCGATCGCGCCGCCGAAGGTCTGGCGGGCATAGGCGTTGACCACATCGGCGATGCGCACGGCGGTCGAGAAATCCGGGTTGCGCAATTGCAGGACCAGATTGACGGAATCCTTGAACTTCGACGGCAGCTCGCGCTCGATGATCGCGCCGCCCGGCACGCGGCCGGCGGTGACGACGCCTTCGTTCACGCTGGCCGCCTGGCCCTGCGCGCTGAAGCCGGAAACGATGACCGCGCCTTGCGCGACGGCATAGATCTGGCCGTCGGCGCCGGACAGCGAGGTCATGACCAGCGTGCCGCCGCGCAGCGACGTGGCATCGCCGAGCGAGGAGACATTGACGTCGATGCGGCTGCCGGGGCTGGCGAAGGGCGGCAGGTTGGCGGTGACCATGACGGCGGCGACATTCTTGGCGCTCGACTGGCCACCCTGGGTGGAGATGCCGAGATTCTGCAGCATGGCGCGCATCGACTGCTCGGTGAACGGCGAGGAGCGCAGGCTGTCGCCGGTGCCCTGCAGGCCGACCACGAGGCCATAGCCGATCAGCTGGTTGTCGCGGCCGGATTGCAGCGAGGCGATATCCTTGATGCGCGAGACCGGATTGCCGGCGGCCAGCACGCTCGCCGCCAGGGCGAAGGCCGCGGCAGAACGGTCAGGAACAGGCTGGCTTTCATTTCTTCATCACCTCCACGGTGCCGTCCGCCATGACCGTGCCGCTGACGATCACGCCGGAATCGAGATTGCGCACGCGGATGACATCGCCGGCCATCGGCGTCGGCCAGCGGCGTGCCCGAGGTGGAAATGATGAGGCCGCCGACGCGCGCCACCAGACGCACACGGATTGCCGCGCTGCACCGTATAGGCTTCACGCAGGGCGCTGACGGGAATAGTGCGGCCGGCGACAAGCGTGCGCTTGGCCACCATGCCGACCACCCCCTGCAGGTCGCTTGGCATAGCCGGGCGCGAGGTTGGGGTTGGTGACCTCGACCTCCGTCACCCGGCCTTCGGCTGATCGTCTCGCCGGGGATAGATGGTCGATACCGGCACGATGGCGATCCCCAGGTTCGGCCGCCGCGGGCGCGGCGAACCAGACGAAGGCGGACGCCGCCGCGGCGAGCGCGCGACCCTTGATTGCGATCAGACGGCGAAACCTCATGCTTGCCCACCCTTCCCGGTTACTTCAGGTTCTTGCTGACGATCGAAGCCATTTCGTCGGCGGTCGTGATCACCTTGGAATTCATCTCGTAGGCGCGCTGCGCCGAGATCAGCTCGGTGATTTCCTTGACCGGATCGACGTTCGAGGATTCCAGGTAGCTCTGCTTCAGATAGCCGAAGCCGGTGTCCTGCGGATTGGTGACGACCGCATCGCCCGAAGCCTCGGTCTGCGGTGAACAGATTGTCGCCGAGCGGCTTCAGGCCGGCATCGTTGACGAAGTTGGCAAGCTGGAGCTGGCCGAGCCTGCGGTATAATCTGGTCATTGCCGATGCGGGCGCTGACGCTGCCGGCCTTGGCTGATCTCGATGCTCGGTGGCGTTGTCCGGAATGGTGATCGCCCGTCAGCATGCGTGTAGCCATCGATGGTGACCAGCTCTGCCGGTGTCGTTCTTGTTGAAGGCGCCGGCGCGCGTATAGACCGTCGTAGCCGTCCGGGCGCCTTCGATCTGGAACCAGCCGTCGGCCGACGATGGCGAGGTCGAGAGTCGTTGCTGGTCTGCGCTCAGTTCGCCCTGGATATGCACCTTGCGCACGGCGGCGGTCTGCACGCCGAGGCCGATATTGGCGCCTTCCGGCACCACCGACTGGTTGGCGCGGTTGGCGACGCCGCTGGCCCGCTCGGTCTGGTAGAGCAGATCGGTGAACTCGGCGCGGCTGCGCTTGTAGCCGGTCGTGTTGATGTTGGCGATGTTGTTGGCGATGACTTCCAGATTGGTCTGCTGGGCGTCCATGCCGGTGGCTGCAATGGCCAGTGCTCTCATCGTGGCGTTCCCTTCGAACCGTCAGATCTGCATTTTCGTGATGTCGAGATAGGCCTGGACGACCTTGTCGCGCACGGCGATCGCCGTCTTGAGCTGCTGGTCGGCCTCGAGCATGGCGTCGACCACTTCGCGGGTGGAGGCCTTGCCCTGGATGCCGGCGAAGGCCGCGCCCTCGCCCTTCTTCAGCGAATTGACCGCATCGGAAGCCATGTCGCCGATCACGGAGGCGAAGGTCGGGCCGACGACCGTGCTGGCCGCAGCCGTGACGGCGGTGCCGAACAGGGAAGTTTCGCTCTTCTCGCTGGCCTGCGTGCCGGCAACGCCGCTGGTCAGCAGGGAGGAGACGGCCTGGATTTTGTCGATCATGACTAGCCTTTCAGAAGCTCGATCGTCGAGGTGATGAGGTCCCGCGTCTGGCGGATGGTCTGCAGGTTGGCGTCATAGCTGCGGTTGGCCTCGCGCATGTCGGCCATCTCGATCAGCATGTTGACGTTGGGCATCTTGACGATGCCGCGCTCGTCGGCCGCCGGGTTGCTCGGGTCGTATTCCGAGACGAAATCGGAGCGGTCCATGCCGAGCTTCTTCACGCCGACCAGCGTCGCACCGGAATTCTTGTCCATCTCCGCGCCGAAGGTGACGGTCTTGCGGCGATAGGGATCGGCACCCGGCGTATCGCCGGTGGTGCGGGCGTTGGCGATGTTTTCCGAAACGATGCGCAGGCGGGTCGACTGGGCTTCCAGGCCGCTGCCGGCAATCTTCAGGGAGGCTGACAAGGGATCTACGATCACTGGATTTCGCCTTTACCGGGCCACGACGGTCATCATCATGGAATGGAAGCTCTTGACGAGCTGGGTGTTCAGGTCATGCTGGCGCTTGATCTCGCCGGTCTTGGCGATCTCGGTGGCGAGCGCCACCGTGTTGCCCGATTCCTGCACGCCGATTTCCTGGTTGAGGTCCTCTTCCTCGACGCCGACCTTGTCGGAACCGAGCGTTCCGCCCGACCATGTGGCGCGGATTGGTGACCGCCATCGGCACATAGCTCGACTTCAACACGCTCTCGAAGGGCGTGACGTCGCGGGCGCGATATTCCGGCGTATTGGCATTGGCGATGTTGGTCGCAACCACTTCCTGGCGAATCTGAAAGCCATTCGGCCTGTCTCGACGCCAGTTGGAACAGCTGGATCGGCTGCATCGGCACGTCTCCGTCTACTTATCTGTCCCGGACCCTAGCCTTGTAAACTTGCGTGGGACTTACGGGGAAAGCCGCCCGCCGAAAGACAGGCGGATACCTTCGCCCCGCCCCGCAAGACGCGAAACGGGAGACGGCCGCGCCCGGGCACACCGGCGCGAAAAGACGGGAGAGACCATTCATTGGCTTGCCGGCTCATGCCGGCGAAAAAGATGGGGTGGGCAGCCGGCGGAGGCCCCGGTCAGAAGGAGGGAGAAGGCGGGCCAACGGCGGCCCTGGAACCTTGAAGACGCCCGGGCGGCGTCCTGCCGCCCTGAACCCGGCGGCTTTCGCAACAGCGCGCCGAACCTTACTTCGGCGCGCTGTAGACCTCGCCGTTCGAGGTGATGATGACCCATTTGCCGTCGCGCTGCTCGACGGTGGCGAGCCGGCTGTCGTCGGGCAGGATCGAGCCGATCTGGACCATGTACATGCCGGTGCCGTCCTCGATCAGGGCGCGACCGTTGGCGACGTGCAGCAGGCGGAAACCGCCGCCGCCGGGCATGGGCTGGCGTTCCTCCACGAGAGGCGCCTTGTCCTTGACCTCACCCAGCTTCGAAACCGTGGCGGTGACCACGGGATCGACGGGCATGGGCTGGAAGCTGCGGTTTTCCGGGGCCGGTGTCGCGGTCGGCGAAACCGAGAAGGGACGGCGCGCCGCCGAACCGGGCGGCAGATCGCTCAGCTGTTCCCAGCCGGCGATGCGGATGCCGAACTTCTCCTCGTTGAAGAAGACGTACCAGGGAAAACCCGCCGCCGCCGCCGCCAGCAGGATGCCGAAGGCGGCGAGCGCCTTGTCGGAACGGCGCGCCTTGCGGCGCGGGCGGGCCGGCGCATTGAGCGGGGCCACGGGTTCGTCGGCGTCGGAATCGAGCATGATGGTTTTTCCCTTCACCGCGCACCTCCCGCCGGGCGGCCCTGCCCGCCGGACGCCGCCATGCGCAGCGCCGCCGGCCAGATCGGCATAGGCGTCGGCGGCAGGCCGGTCGGACGGCGATTGCTTGAGAATTTCGTAGATGACCGGCACCTGCTTCACCGCCATGTCGAGATCGGGATCGGTGCCGGCGCGATAGCCGCCGATCAGCCGCAGATCGCGGGTTTCCTCGAAGCGGTTGATGAGCGACTTGAGGCGCGACACCAGCTTTTCCTGATCGGGCGTCCAGGCCTTGCGGGCCAGACGCGAAATGGAGGAAAGCGGGTTGACCGGCGGATAGCGCCCCTCGTCGGCCAGCGAGCGGTCGAGCACGATGTGGCCGTCGAGAATGCCGCGCGTCGAATCGGCGATGGGATCGTTGTGATTGTCGCCATCGACGAGGATCGAGATGATCGCGGTGATGGTGCCCGCCCCTTCGGCCCCCGGCCCGGCACGCTCCAGAAGGCGCGGCAGCTCGGTGAAGACCGAGGCCGGATAGCCGCGGGCGATCGGCGGCTCGCCGGCCGCCATCGCCACCTCGCGGATGGCGTGGGCGAAGCGGGTGATGCTGTCGGCGATGAACAGGACGTTCTCGCCCTTGTCGCGGAAATGTTCGGCAATCGCCATGGCGGTCAGCGGCGCCATCTTGCGCAGCATCGGGCTCTCGTCGGTGGTGGCGATGACGGCGATGGACTTCGCCATGTTGTCGGCCAGCGTATCCTCGATGAATTCGCGCACTTCGCGTCCACGCTCGCCGACCAGCGCGATCACCACCTTGTCGAAGGCATCGGCGCGCGCCAGCATCGAAAGTAGTCGTGGACTTGCCGACGCCGGAGCCGGCGAAGATGCCGAGACGCTGGCCGAGGCAGAGCGGCGTGAAGATATCGACGGCGCGCACACCGGTGCGGAAGCCCTTCTCGATGCGCCGGCGCGTCATGGAAGGCGGCGCGTTCGCCATGATCGAGCGCTTCTCCGCGCCCTGAACGAGCGGCCGGGCCGCCGTCGATCGGCTCGCCCAGCGCATTGATGGCGCGGCCGCAGCCAGCTATCGTCCGGCGCGAGGCGGAACTCGCCCTTGCGCAGCACGACATCGTGAATGCCGATGGGCTCACCCGGCTGGATCGGGCAGACATAGACCAGATCCGGCTCGACACGCACCACCTCGCCCAGCTGGATCGCCGGTCGCGCTGCGATGCGTCACGAAATCACCGAGCCGCACATGGCGGGAAAGGCCGCTGACCGTGTAATAGCCGGCGGAAATGGTGCGCACCCGCCCGCCATGGGCAACGGTGGCCGCCGGTTCGGCGAATTGCCGCACCAGCGCCGAAAGGCGGTCCAGCCGGTCGGTGGAAGGGAGCGGCGCGAGCGGGGCGTCCTGCATGGCTCAAGGGCCTCCTGTCCGGTTAGCGGCTTCCGCCGAGGGTCTTGATCGCTTCGCCGAAACTCGACTTCGCTGTCCGTTCATGAGCGAGGAGATACTCTCGAAGGCGCGGTTGACCTGGATGAGCTGGGTCATTTCACCGATGGCATTGACGTTCGACTGTTCGATATAGCCCTGCACGACGCCGGTCTTGCGGCACGTCGACCACCGGCTGCGGCGTGGCGGTGGGAATGATGCCGCTATTGTCGTAGCGCAGGATAGCCCTTGCGCGATATCGGCCTCGAAGAGGCCGAGTGGACCGACGATGCGTGCCGTTCTGGAACATGCGGCCATCGGCGCCCACATCCAGCGCAGCCGGCATTGGGATCGAGCTGGATCGGCGAGCCGCCGGCATCGAGCACCGGATAGCCGCGGGTGGAGAGCAGTTCACCGGTCTGCGACATGGTGAAGCGGCCGTCGCGCGTCAGCACCTGGCCGGCCGGCGTCTGCACGGAGAACCACGCATCGCCCTTGACGGCGAAATCGAGCGGATTGTCGGTGCGTGAGAACTGGCCCGTCTCGGTGTAGAGATAATCGTTGCCCTGCGAGACGAAGGCGATCTTGGCGTTGAGGTCGTTGCCGGTGCGCGACAGCACCTCGTCGAACTTCACCTCGGTCGAGCGGAAGCCCATCGTGTTCATGTTGGCGATATTGTCGGCAATCGTCGTCAGGCGCTTTTCCAGCGCGATCTGGGAGGAAAGGGCGACATAGAGACCGGATTGCATTTGAGAGCTTCTCCCTGGACAAGGCAAATAACGGGACGGCCATGACGCCGGCCGGAAAAGGAGGGCGAAGCTGCCCGTTAACTTTTCGTTAAGGAAAAATGCCTTGCGCGAAACTGTCATCGGCATGGCTCTTCGTCCACGGTCGGACAAAGCGAGCGAAAATGCGCCGACGGGCCAGCCTCACGCAAGGCAGGAACCCTATCGCTGAGCCTAACATTCTGTGGTTGGAGCTAACAATGAATATTATTATCGGATTTGTGATCACCGTCGGCTGCGTGCTCGGCGGCTTCATGGCCATGGGCGGCCATGTCGACGTTCTCGTTCCAGCCCTTCGAGCTTGTGATCATCGGCGGCGCCGGCGTCGGCGCCTTCATCATGGGCAACCCGATGAAGGTCATCAAGGATTCCGGCAAGGCGATCGGCGAAGCCTTCAAATACAAGGTGCCGAAGGAACGCGAATATCTCGACGTTCTCGGCGTGCTCTATTCGCTGATGCGCGACCTGCGCACCAAGTCGCGCAACGAGATCGAAGCCCATATCGACAATCCCGACGAATCCTCGATCTTCCAGACCGCGCCGACCGTCCTGAAGAACAAGGAACTCACCACCTTCATCTGCGACTATGTCCGCCTCATCATCATCGGCAACGCCCGCTCGCCACGAAATCGAGGCGCTGATGGACGAAGAAATCGAGACCATGCTTCACGACAAGATGAAGCCCTATCACTCCATTCTCGCCATCGGCGATTCCTTCCCCGCCATCGGTATCATCGCGGCGGTGCTCGGCGTCATCAAGGCGATGGCCAAGATCAACGAGCCGCCGGAAGTGCTCGGCGGCCTGATCGGCGCGGCGCTGGTCGGCACCATGCTCGGCATCTTCCTGTCCTACTGCCTGTGCAACCCGCTGACCTCGCAGATCAAGATCGTGCGCACCAAGCAGCACCGGCTCTACATCGTCGTGAAGCAGACGCTGCTCGCCTACATGAACGGCTCCGTGCCGCAGGTGGCGCTCGAATACGGCCGCAAGACGATCTCCGGCAACGACCGTCCGTCCATCGACGCGGTCGAGCAGGAAATGATGAACCCCGGCGGCGAGAAGGCGGCCTGACGCCCATGACCCAGACTGGCCGCAAAGCCCGAAAAGACCGATCGAACCCCGTCGTTCTTGCCCGCCTGACCGGCGGCCTCGGCGATGTGAAGACCCTCAACCGGATCGGCGCCGAGATCGGCGCGCTCTATACCGATTTCCTGCCCGACGTCTTCGAGAGCGAAACCGGCTTTCCGCTCGAAGTCGACTATACCGGCTGCGAATTCGGGCCTGTTCAGCGAACTGGTCGACCGCATCGGCCCGAACTACGCCACGGCGGACGTCACGCTGCGCAACTGGTGTCCGCATTTCCTGGTCGCCATCGGCAACGGCCTGCCGATCACGCTGATGGCCAAGATGCTGGGCGCGCTGCCCGAGGATATCGCCGATCCGGAAGAACGCGCCCTCTCCCACATCGAGCTGGACGCCGGCGCCCTGGTGCTCGGCAAGGTGGCCGGCGTGCTGCGCTCGGCGATCACCGTTTCCGGCGGCTTCGAGCCGATCGTCGTCCGCGCCCGTCAACCGTCCGGACCGCATCGACCCACGAAGAGGAAAAGAGCGATCGAGCTTCGCGCTCGCCATCCGCCTCTCGGTCAAACTCGCGCCGGTCACGTCGGAAATCCTGCTCGTCATTCCGCAGCAGCCGCTTGCTGAAGACGCAGATCGTGCCGCCGAAAGCGGCGCGCCGGCCAGCAAGGCCAGCAAGGAATGGGCCGAACACATGACCGAGCAGGTGCACCGCTCGCATGTGACGCTCGAAGCCCGCATCAAGCTGACGCCGCTCAAGCTCGGCACCATCGCCAAGCTCGCCCCCGGCGACGTCATCCCCTTCTTCGACGAGGAGGACGTGCATGTGGAGGTCAACGCCAACGGCAAGGAACTCTATGCCTGCGAATTCGGCCGCTCCGGCCAGAACTACACGGTGCGCATCAGCGACAACACGACACTCCGACGAGGAGCTTCTGCGGCACCTGCTGAAGGGCTGAGATTTTTTGACGTCCGACAGGCTCGGGCAGTTTCAGGCAAGTTTCGACAGGAATAATGATGTCATGGCAAAGAAAACGACTACACATTCAGCAAGACGACGCCCTGCCGGCGGCCGGCAGCGACGAAGCCCTCGACAATGCGATCGACAACCTGCGCGGCGTCCTGAAGACCGACGCCGAAGGCGGCGCGTGCGTTCGGCGGCGATTTCGGCGAGGCGCGAGCCCGAGGCTTTCGGCGGCAGCGATTTCGGTGGCGGCGATTTCGGCGGCAGACGACTTCGGCGGCGGCGATTTCGGCAGTTCGGCAGATTTCGGCGGCGGCGACTTCGGGTCCAGCGCCCGGCATTCGGCGGAGACACGGCCGGCCTGCCCGGCGAGTTACCGCCGGGAGCCGGGCAGCGCGACTTTCGGCCAACCACGATCTGATCATGGACATTCCGATCGATGTCCAGATCGTGCTCGGCACGAGCCGCATGCAGGTTTCCAGCTTGATGGGCCTGGAAGAAGGCGCGATCATCGGTCTCGACAAGAAAATCGGCGAGCCGGTCGACATCATGGTGAACGGTCGTCGGATCGCCCGTGGCGAGATCACGATCATGGAAGATGACGATACACGCTTCGGCGTGAAACTGATTGAGGTCCTCGGTACGAGGAAAGCCTAATCCCGGTCAGGGACGGACAAGGTAGAAGACCATGATGGACTTTGACAACTTTGGTACCAACCTGCCAGGGTCTCCGCTCTCCCAAGCGGAAAAGGCAGCTGCGGTGCTTCTGGCGATGGGAACGCCCGTCGCCGGAAAATTGCTGAAATATTTCACCCAGAGCGAGCTTCAGGTCATCATCGCCTCGGCGCAGACGCTGCGGTCCATTCCTCCGGACGAGCTTCATTCGCTGGTCAACGAGTTCGAGGACCTGTTCACCGAAGGCACCGGCCTCATGGACAATGCCAAGGCGATCGAGAGCATTCTCGACGCCGGCCTGACGCCCGACGAGGTCGACAGCCTGCTCGGCCGCCGCACCGCCTTCCAGGCCTATGAGGAATCCGGCTGGGATCGTCTGCAGGACGCCGACCCGGCCTTCATCTGCCGCTTCCTGATGCGCGAGCATCCGCAGACCATCGCCTATATCCTGTCGCAGATGCCTTCCGCCTTCGGCGCGAAGGTTCTTCTGCAATTGCCCGATTCGCTGAAGGCCGACGTCATGAAGCGCACGGTCAACATGAAGGACGTCTCGCCGAAGGCCGCCCAGATCATCGAGAACCGCGTGATGGAACTGATCCGCGACATCGAGGCCGAGCGCAACTCGACCGGCTCGGCCAAGGTCGCCGAACTGATGAACGAGCTGGAAAAGCCGCAGGTCGACACCCTGCTCAACTCGCTGGAGCAGGTCAGCCGCGAAGCCGTCAACAAAGTCCGTCCGAAGATCTTCCTGTTCGAGGACCTGTTGCAGATGCCGCAGCGCAGCCGCGTCATGCTGCTCAACGACATCGCGAGCGACATCCTCACCATGGCGCTGCGCGGCGCCTCGGCGGAAATCCGCGAAAGCGTTCTCTCCTCCATCAGCCCGCGCCAGCGCCGCATGATCGAGTCGGACCTCGCCACGGGCGTTGCCGGCATCAATCCGCGCGAGATCGCCATCGCACGGCGCGCCGTGGCGCAGGAAGCGATTCGCCTGGCCAATTCCGGCCAGATCGAGCTGAAGGAAAAGGACGCCAAGGACAAGGAAGGCGACCAGGCGGCCGCCTGATCCCCCTCGAACGACCTGAACGGTGTTGAAAAACCCGCCGCCGTGCCCGGCTTCCATTGAAGCCGGCCGGCGGCGGCGGTATTTTAGCCGAGCCGGGGCTTGCGCGTGCGTGGCTGCAAAACCGCTCGAACACTCCTGCGCGACCTGCCGTTGGGAGCATGCCCGTGTCGGACGAGGACAAGGAAAGTAAAACAGAAGCCCCGACAGAGAAAAAGCTGCGCGACGCCGCCGAGAAGGGCAATACGCCAACCTCGCGAGAGGTGTCCATCTTCGCTTCCGCCCTCGCCTTCTATGTCTATCTCGTCTTCTTCCTGCCGCAGCATCTGGCCCGTATGGGCGAAACGCTGAAGGATATTTTCGAGCATCCCGAGCAATGGACGCTCAACAGCAGCCAGGACCTCGTGTCGATTTTCCTGCATCTGGGCATCGAAGCGGCGCTGCTTCTGCTGCCGGCCGCCGTCATGTTCATCGTCTTCGGCATTGCCGCCGCATCGATCCAGAACCTGCCGAGCTTCGTCCTCGAGCGCATCAGGCCGCAGATTTCGCGGCTTTCGCCGCTTTCCGGCTTCTCGCGCATCTACAGCCTGCCGGGCATGGTGGAATTCGGCAAGTCGCTGTTCAAGATGCTGGTGGTGGCGATCATCATGTATCTGGCGCTGAAAAGCGACTTCTACCGGGCGCTGGACGCCATGTTTTCCGAGCCCGAATCGATCTTCGCGCGCCTGTTCGCCGTCATCAAGAAGGCGATGGTCATCATCCTGTTCTGCACCGGCGCGCTGGTGGCCGTCGACGTGTTCTGGACCCGCCACAAATGGTTCACCGACCTGAAGATGACCAAGCAGGAGGTGAAGGAAGAAATGAAGCAGGCGCAGGGCGACCCGATCGTCAAGGCGCGCCAGCGCTCGGTGGCGCGCGACCGCGCCCGCCGGCGCATGATCGAAACCGTGCCGCGCGCCACGCTGGTCATCACCAACCCGACCCACTACGCGATCGCGCTGCGCTACGTGCAATCCGAAAACGAGGCTCCGGTGGTCGTCGCCAAGGGGCAGGACCTGATCGCACTGCGCATTCGCGAGATCGCCGAGAAGAACGACATTCCGATTTTCGAGGACCCGCCGCTTGCCCGCTCCATGTTTGCGCAAGTCTCGGTGGATAGTGTGATCCCGTCAGTCTTCTACAAGGCTGTGGCGGAACTCATTCACCGGGTATACGCCGCAAGACCACAGAACAAACGGGTCACATAACCTGATGAAAAAATGCCCCTTTTCCGAAAAGCGCGAAGCTATCCTCGCTGAAGCAATCAGCCCGGTGGCTGCGGAATTAAGACTGCTCGACGCCGCGGACCTGATCTCGCTTCTCCGCTACGAGCGCCACGGCAATCTCGCCGATCTCGTCTCGTCGGCGGCCGAGCTCTATTTCCTGCCGGGAACCGTGAATTTCGGTCATGGCGGCGATTTCAAACTCGACTGGGACACCTGCCCCACGATCACGCTCGATCTGGAAATCAAGCCGCGGGGCGTAACCATCTATGCCCAGCTAGCGCTCGAAGCCGAGCATGCCGGCATCGAGATCAACCATATCGCCTTCCACAATCCGTCGGAAGACCCCGACGAGAACACCACATTCCTCATCGAAAGCCTGCGTGAAGCCTCCTTCATCAAGGACTTCAAATGCCTGGCCGGCCCCGTGTTCCGGGAAAGCCGCGCCGCCTGACGGCAAGGGCCGCTCCCGCCGGCCACCGGTTGCACCTCAAGTCCATGATGGGCTTCAGGTCGCCCTCCTCCCCTTCCCCCTTCCCGTTCCGATAGACCGCCGGACCCATCGCCCGAAAGCGAAAGGCACCGCGCATGGCGAAGCATCGCCTCACGCAGCGTCCGGTGTCATTTCGAGATGGAAAAGGCCGTAAAGGCCGCCCGTCAGTGGACGTAGCCGAGACGGATCGCCTTGGCGATGGCCTGGATGCGGTTGACGGAATCGAGCTTGATCGCCGCCGATCCGAGATAGGCATTGACCGTGTGAACGGACAGGCCGAGCTTTTCGGCGATCTCTTCGCTGATGCGGCCGTCGCCGGCGAGTTGCAGGCAGGCGATCTCGCGCTCGCTGAGCGCTTCGGCATGGCCGGAGCGCCGTTCGTCGAGCGCGAGCAGGTCGGTCATCAGGCGGCAGCTGCGGACATGCTGGTCGATGATATCGTCGCTGGCCAGATCGAGCGACGTGGCGGTGAAGATGACATAGCCATTGCCCGCCGTGCCGAGGCGCACCGGAAAGGCGATGCCCGAAAAGGGCAGAAGGCCCGAGGGAAGACGCACGATGAGCGAGGCAAATTCCGGCGCCTCGGCAAAGCAGCTATCGCCCTTGCCGCTCCACATCAGCGGCAGAAGCGACTTGTCCATATGCTCGATCAGCGGCGCGGCATAGGCGTCGAGGAACATGTCGCAGCTTTCGCCGGCGCCGATCCCGAAATTCTCCAGCTCGCAATTCAGCTTGCGGCGGCTGGGCAGGCCGCTGCCGGCCATGCGGAAAACCGCGAAGTTGCGGGCCTTGAGCTTCTTCTGCATGGCGACGAATTGCGGGAAAAGGTCCGAACGGCTGGAAATCCGCCGGGCCGGCGCGGCAACCTGCTCCGCTCCGGACGGGCCCACAGGATCGGAAGGATGCGCCATGATGCCTTTTCCCATGTCAAACCAGATTGTTGCGCACCGCGTAGGCGATCGCCTCGGAACGGGTCTTGGTCGCCGTCTTGCGCATGACGCTGGTGATGTAGTTGTTGATCGTATTGCGGGAAATGCCGAGAATGACGGCGATCTCGTCGCTGGTCTTGCCCTCGGCGATCCAGAACAGGCATTCGATCTCGCGTTCGGTGAGATCGAAATCGCGGTCGCTTTTCTGGCTGCCCGCCTCGATGAAGCTCGCGCCATAGGCCGCCAGCAGCCCCGCCTCGCGCAGCCGCTCCTGCGACAGGATCATGTGATCGGAAAACAGCAGCAGGAGCGCGAAGCGCACGCGCCCCACACAAAAGATCAGCGAGCAATATTGCCGGGACATGCCGGGAGGCGGCAGGCATTCGGAGGGCAGGTAACCGAAGCTCGGCTGAAGCAGCGCGATGCATTTTTCAAGCTCGGTGGACCGCGAATAGCCATCCGCCAGGACGCCGGAAATGCGGCGGACCAGATCGAAGGGCCAGTTGGAGGTGACGATGAAGTTGAGGCCCTGTTCCTGCAACAGGTCGTAACGGGCCAGAAGGAAGCGGGACGCCCCGACATATTCGGAGAGGCAGCGCATGGCTTCGTCGATATTGCCGACGCCGGCCAGCTGGGTCAGCCGGCGAACGAGCTGTTCGCGGGGCATGGTGCGCGAGGCGCCGCTATCGTCCCGACCGACGACAAGCGTACCGTCCTCCTCCAAGCCCGCCAGACTTTCAGCTTCCATTCCGCTTACCCCGCGGGCGAGTATGTCGCCAGCCATCAATCCAGCTCTCGTCGTCTCTTCGCCTTCCTCCTGATGGCGAACGGCTCTGATCTGCCCCAAGCATACCCCCAAGAATCAGTTGTACCCTAAAAGCGTCCCACCACAAAACCCTTGAACACAACAGGTCGCGGCGCCGCCTTGCCCCAAGCCGGTGAAACCGCTGTCGATCCCGAAGAACGCCTAGGCTAATCCCCCGGACCGGCAACATCAACGGCCGATTTATTGCCATTCTCATGTACTGCGCCGGCGGGATTTTATTTGACAAAAATCAAATCCCGCCGGCGTTTTCCTATCAGGCCGCTTTTTCCGCCGCCCATTTGCGCAGGATCTTGGCCGCGCGCTCCTCGCTGATCTCGACCATGCGGGCGAGGCGGCGTTCGGGGCCTTCCTTGACCCGGCGGTTGAAGCCGCCTTCCTCGTCGCCGGCGCTGAGCAGATCGTCGGTGCTGTCGAAGCCGAAGTCGGCGCCGAAGCCTTCCATGAGCGCGGGGTTACCGCTGCCCAGTTCCGGCGGGGCGAAGTCGGGCAGTTCGAGGCCGCCCACATCCGAGCCGAGGCTGGCGCTCGCGGCGCTCTTGCCGGAGACTTCGCGGACCAGCGGCCGAATGCCCATCCACACCACCAGGAAGGCGACGGCGATGAAGGCCAGCGCATTGACGATGCTGCCGATGTTACGGCTGAGATTGTCCATCAGGCTCGGGCCGGAGGCGGCTTCCTCAAGCAGCTGGTTCTCGAGGAATTCCATGGCCGTGACGGTCACGGTGTCGCCGCGCTCGTTGTTGAGGCCGGCGGCGGAGGTGACGATCTTCTGCATCTCGGCCAGATAGGCGTCGACCTTCGCCTGATCGGCGGGCTCGCCGACCATCTTGGCGATGCGGCCGCGGTTGACCACGACGGCGACCGAGACCTTCTCGATCTGATAGCTGTTGCGGGTCGTGGCGGTGATGCGGCTGTTGATTTCGTAGTTGGTCTGTTCTTCCTTCTTGTCCGACTGGTCGGAGGAAGCCGGACCGCCGCCGCCGCTTTCCGGGGCGGCCTGCGGCACGTTCTGTTCCACGGTGGCGGCCGAATCCTGCTGGCGCTGCTCGGATTTCTGCGCTTCCTTGGTCACGCGAACGGAGCGCTCGACGCGCGATTCCGGATCGTAGACGGTTTCCTGGATCTGCTGGCTGTCGGTGTTGATCGCGGCGGTGACGCTCGAGCGGAAATTATCCATGCCGAGAAAGGGCGCGAGCGCCTTATCGATGTTGGATTCGATTTCCTGCTGCACGGACTGGACGACGCCGAGCGAGCGCGCCAGCGCGCTGTTGCCGCCTTCGTCGCCCGAGGCGAGAAGCTGGCCGGCCGAAATCGAGGATCGTGACGTCGGCGACATCGAGGCCCGGAACGGCGGAGGCGACCAGATGGCGGATCGACGGGGCGGCCTTGCGGCCGACGCTGGTGGAGGCGCGCAGCATGACGGAGGCGGTCGGCTTCTGCTCGCCGCGGCGGAAATTACCGGCATCGGGCATGACGATATGGACGCGGGCGGCGGAGACGCCGGCAATCTGCTGGATGGTGCGGCCGATTTCGCCTTCAAGGGCGCGCACGCGCGTCACTTCCTGCATGAAGGAGGTCAGGCCGAGCGAGCCAACCTTGTCGAACAGCTCGTAGCCGGCATTGGCGCTGTCGGGCAGGCCGCGCTCGGCAAGCAGCAGGCGCGCCTTGCCGGTTTCGCCAACCGGAACCTTGATGCTCGATCCATCGGTGCCGACTTCGAAATTGACGCCGGATTCGGCGAGCGCCACGCTGACCTTGTTGAGGTCGGTCATTTCCAGACCGACATAAAGCGTCTCGAAGGCCGGCTTGTTCAGATAAAGAGCCGCAGCGGCGATGAGCCCCAACGAAACGATCCCGGCCCCGGCAAGCATGGCCAATTTCTTCTGCCCGAGGCCGAGCAGATTTTCATATATCTTAAGTAATTGATTAGACAAATTCATTCTGTTCTCGCGCCGTCAGTCGAACCGTGGAAACATCCTTGTCCCGGTTCGACAGTAGAAAACGAAACTTGTGCGAACGTTTCGCTACGGCGCTTTTGCCCGGAAAGCCGGGCGATCAGAAGAAGTCGAAGTCTCCGGCGGCCTTGACGATCGGCTGCGAATGCCCGTGGCGCAGGCCGGTGGCGAGCGCCTTCTGCATGTCGGCCAGCTTGACGAGGCTGATGGCGGTCGTCAGGTCGATCTGCCAGTCCTCCGGAATGGAGGCGGTGATGGTGTCGATGAATTCGGCGAGCCCGCGCGTCTTCTGCACGGCGAGATCGATGCCCTGCAGCACCTTGAGACTATCCGGCGAAGCCAGGATCGCCTCACCGCCGGAAACGGAGAGCAATTGCGGCTCGACGCGCTCGATCAGATAGGCGACGTCGTGCAGTTCGGAAACGATCCGCATGAGAACTTCCGGAAGCGCTTCTTCCAGAGGGGCGGTTTGGCTATTGCCGATATCCATGGGTACTCCGATCGTTCCTCTTGGCGGGCGCCACCCTCCCCTGTTTCCTCCGACGGCATGCATGCGGAGAGCGGCGATATTCATTCCCATCCGGCTTTTCAGGCGGCCCGCAGGCCGTTCAGAAAAATTCGATGGAGCTTTCCACGGGCTTCGGCGCCGGCGCGGGACGCGCCTGCTCCATCGCCACGGTCTTCGTGGTCTCCGCCCCTGTCAGCGGATACTGGCGGGCCCGCCCGGAGGCCGGCCAGTATTCCAGCTTGCGGCCGAATTCTCCGCCTGTGGAGGAGCCGACAACGGGGATACCTTCATCCTTGAGGAACCTCATCGCGAAGGCCGCATTCTGCTCGCCGACATTGGAGAAGGTGGCGATGGTCTTGGCACCACCGAACACTTTCGCCTCCAGCCGGTCGCGCCGTGCCCCTTCCTTGAGCAGGCCGTTAATCAGCAGCTCCATGAGATGGACCCCGTAACGCGTTGCGTCGCCACCCATCTTCACGCTGTCCGCCGAGCCCGGCAAAAGGAAGTGGTTCATGCCGCCCACGCCTGCGACCGGATCGCGAATGCAGGCTGCGACACAGGAGCCGAGGATGGTGGCGAGAACCACATTCGGGTCCCGCACCACCTTGAACTCGCCCTGGATCACATGCATGCGCCTGGTCGCATCGTGTTCCGTCATTTCAAGGCTCCAAACACGGCCTCGATGGCCGCCTTCATCTTCTCGATCGTGAAAGGCTTGGCCAGGACGTTGTTGGCGCCGAGCTGGGCGGCCTTCTGCACCAGGGCGCGGTCGCCCTGGGCGGTCAGGATGATGAAGGCCGCCTTCTTGGTGTTCGGGTTGGACCGAACCGCCTGAAGGAAGCCCAGACCATCCATCTTGGGCATGTTGAAATCGGAGATCACCAGATGATGCGGCTGTTCCTGCATGATCTTGTAACCCTGTTCGCCGTCACCGGCGGCCGTGATCTGCTTGAAACCGAGCTGCGTGAGGGCATCGCCCAAGAGCAGACGGCTCGTCACCTGATCGTCAACAATCAGCACCTTAATCTTTTCAGCGATCGACATTATTCTACACCTTCTTTCCGGGCGGCAGTAAGCTTCAGTATTTCCTCGCCTATGGAACCGAGGGGGAGCTGCTGTTCGACAGCACCCAGTTCATAGGCGACCCGTGGCATGCCGTAGACGACACAGGTTTTCTCGTTTTGTCCGATGGTTCTGGCGCCCGCATGGCGCATCTTGAGCAAGCCGGCCGCTCCATCGCGGCCCATGCCCGTCAGTATGACGCCGACGGCCCGGCGGCCGGCAAGCTCGGCGACCGAATCGAAGAGAACGTCAACGGAGGGTCTATGCCCGTTCACGGGTTCCCGTTCAAGAAGGCGGCATACCGGGGCGGCGTGGTTGGCCACCTGAAGGTGGCGCTCGCCGCCCGGAGCAAGATAGATCTTGCCGATCTCCAGCCGCGCGCCGTCCGTCGCTTCCTCCACCACCGGCGCGCAGAGCCGGTTGAGACGTTCCGCGAAGCTCTTGGTGAAGGTCTGCGGCATGTGCTGGGTAATGACGGTCGGCGGGCAGTTGGCCGGAAACTTCTGCAACACCGCGATAAGCGCCTCGACCCCGCCGGTGGACGAACCGATGGCGACGATCTTGTGGCCGACGCGGTAATCGGCGACCGATGGCGGCGGCGCGACGGGCGCGCCCGCGCCGCCGCTGCGAAGAACGGGACGTCCCCCGGAACGGGCCGCGGCCTTGACCTTTTCGGCAAGGTCGCCGAACGGGCGCGCATCGCCCGGCCGCGGCTTGCCGACGCAATCGAACGCGCCGATTTCCAGCGCCGCCAGCGTCGCATCGGCGCCCCGATGGGTGAGGCTCGACACCATGATGACCGGCATGGGCCTGAGCGTCATGATCTTTTCGAGGAATTCTAGGCCGTTCATGTTCGGCATCTCGATATCGAGGGTGACGACATCGGGATTGAGTTCCTTGATGGCGGCGCGCGCTTCCATGGCGCTGCCGGCCTGCCCGATCACGTCCACGTCCGGATCGGAATTCAGGACAGCCGAGATCAGTCCCCGCATGGTGGCGGAATCGTCGACGACCAGAACGCGCGCGGTCATGGCTGCCCCCTTCCGGCCGGACGGCCGCCGAGATAGCGGTAGGTGGTGATGCCGGTATTGTCGAACAGGTTCTTCGCCTCGCCCGAAACCCGTTCGGAATGGCCGATATAGAGCATGCCGCCGGGCGCCAGCATGCCGGCGAAGCGCGACCAGATGCGCATCTGCGTCGGCTCGTCGAAATAGATGACGACGTTGCGGCAGAAGATGACGTCGAAGGGACCCTTGAACGGCCAGTTGGCCATCAGGTTCAGTTCGTTGAAGGTAATCAGCCGCTTGACGCGATCGTCGACGCGGGCCTTGCGACGGCCCTGCACGTCGACGCTCTGGAACCATTGCTTGCGCAAGGCGGGCGCCACGGTTTCGAGCGAGCCTTCGTCATAGACCCCGGCGCGGGCGGCGGCGAGGATCTTCGGGTCGATATCGGTCGCGAGAATCTTGAAGTCGTAGTCGGCGGCGTTCGGAAAGGCGCCGAGCACGGTGAGCGCGATCGAATAGGGCTCCTGCCCGTCCGAGCAGGCGGCCGACCAGATGCGGACGCGGCCGCCCTGGCGGGCGCGCTCGATCAGGCCCGGCAGAACCTCGTCGCGCAGATGCTCGAAATGGTGGTTCTCGCGGAAGAACTTGGTGAAATTCGTGGTGAGGTGCGACAGCATCTCGCGGCGCACATCCGCGCCTTCCGGCGAGGCGACCAGCGTGCAATAGCTACGAAAACCGTCGAGGCCGAGATTGCGGATATGCTTCGAAAGGCGCGAATAGACCAGCGACGCCTTGGAATCGTTGAGATAGATCCCGGCATCGGCATAGATCATCGCGGCGATTTCGCTGAGGTCGCGGCGGGTCAGCGGATATTCGCCGTTCGCCAGAACCTCGTCACCACCCGACCCGAATGTTTTCAACCCAAGCGAACTCATGCCGCCTCGCTTTCGGAATCGGGGAACAGCGCCTCGAGTTCGATCATGCAGATCATGCGCTTGTCGATGGCGAAGATGCCGCGGGCATATTGCCGCTCCAGGTCCGAGGAAACCTCCGGCACGGGCTGGATGTTCTCGTCGGTAACGGTGAGGATATCCGACACCGCCTCGACCAGCAGGCCCGCGACCTGGTTCTTCACCTGGGCGACGATGATGACGTGCCGCGCCGAGGGCTCGGCCGGCTTCATGCCGAGGCGGGCCGACAGGTCGATGATCGGCAGCACCGCGCCGCGCAGATTGATGACCCCCAGCACGTAATGCGGCGAATGCGGCATGGCGGTTGCCGGTGTCCAGCCGCGAATCTCGCGCACCGACATGATGTTCACGCAGAATTCCTGGGCGCCGATGCGAAAGGCGATCAGCTCCCGGTTCCCCTCAGTCAGACTTCTGGACATGTACGACATGAACTTATCCCGCTAGTGCTATTTCCGGCTTGAGAGACTGGCCGCGCGAGGCCGCGACCACGGCATCCACGTCGAGGATGAGCGCGACGCGGCCATCGCCGAGAATGGTGGCGGCGGCAATCCCCGGAACATGGGTATAGTTGGCTTCGAGGCTCTTGATGACCACCTGGCGCTGACCCTGGATCGCATCGACCATCAGCGCGCGCTGGCCACCGCCTTCCGATTCGACCAGCAGCGCCACGCCCTCGACGGGGTTCGCCTGGGTGGCGCGGAAGTCGAGGATGCGGCCGACATCGACCAGCGGGCAGAAGCTGTTGCGGATCGAGATGAGCCGCTGCGAGGCGCCGAAGGAATGGATGGCGGCGGCTTCCGGCTGGAGCGTCTCGACGATGGCGGTCAGCGGCACGACCAGCGTCTGGCCGGCCACCGTCACCACCATGCCGTCGAGCACGGCCAGCGTCAGCGGCAGGCTCATGACGAAGGTCGAACCCTGACCCGGCCTCGACTGGATGGAGATGCGGCCACCGAGCGCCTGGATCGAGCGCTTCACCACATCCATGCCCACGCCACGGCCGGAAATATCCGAAATCTTGTCGGCCGTGGAGAAGCCCGGCGCGAAGATCAGGTTGTCGATCTCCTCGTCCGACAGGTTGGCGTCGGCGGTAATCAGATCGTTGTCGATGGCCTTCTGGCGAACGCGCTCGCGGTTGATGCCCGCGCCGTCGTCGGCCAGCTCGATGATGATGCGGCCCGAGCGATGCTTGGCCGACAGGCGCACGGTGCCCTCGGGGTTCTTGCCGGCCGCCTCGCGCTTTTCCGGCGTTTCGACGCCGTGGTCGACGGCATTGCGGATCATGTGGGTCAGCGGCTCGGCCAGCTTGTCGATGACCGTCTTGTTCACTTCCGTGTTCTCGCCCTCGGTGATGAGGCGGATCGACTTGCCGGTCATGTCGGCCACTTCGCGCACGATGCGCGACATGCGCTGGAACACAGGCTTCACTGGCTGGGCGCGGATGGCCATCACCGAATCCTGGATCTCGCGGGTCAGCTGCTGGAGTTCTTCCAGCCCCATGTTGATCGAGGAGGCGCCGTTGTTGTCGTTTTCCACCACGCTCTGCGACAGCATGGCCTGGTTGATGACCAACTCGCCGACGAGGTTGATGAGGCGGTCGACGCGATCGAGATCGACGCGGATGGTCTGGCCGGCCTGGTTGGCGGCGTTGTTGGCCTGGGCGGCGGCCGCGGCGGCCGGAGCCTGCGCGGCGGCGCGGGCCGATTGCGAAACCGCGCTCGCCGTCTGGGCGGCGCTCACCGCTTCGGCGGCGGCGGCCGCGACAGGCGCGGCGGCTTCCGCCGTCTCGCCATGGGCGGCGTCGTGATCGTGGTCTTCCGCCGTAAAGGCCGCCTCGCCGCCGTCGAGGATCGACAGGTCGAACGGCACCGGCACCATCGGCAGCTCGGCATTCTCGTTGTCGGCAAGGCCGCGCACGTCGATGTCGCAATCCCATTCGGCAAATTCGAAGACGGAGCGGATGCCCTCCTCGCCCTTCGCCGTGCGAACGGTCGCGACCCAGTGGAAATAGGCGCCTTCCGGATTTATCTCTTCCAGTCCGGGAAGGGAATCCATGTTGCAGTTGACGGTCATTTCACCGAGCCGGGCAAGGTCGCGCAGCAGGAGCGCGGCTTCATTGCCCTTGGAATAGAGTTCGGGACGCGGCTTGAACGTGACCTCGAAAACCGGATCTTCCTGTTCTTCGGCCGGCGGGAACTCGTCGAAGGAGAAGGGAATCGGCTGGAAGCCGCTGTCGTCGGTGGGGGCCGGCTTGGCAGCGGGTGCGGCGTGCGGCGGCGGGCTTGGCCGGAGCCGGGGCGGCGTCCGAGCCGGACGGCAGTTCGCCGCGCGCCAGCGCTTCCAGCTCCTTCACCAGGCCACGGGTGCGGCCTTCCTCGACGCTTCCGCCATCGCGGGCGGCATTGGTCAGGTCGGCCAGAACGTCGGCCGACTTCAGCATGACCTTCAGCACGTCCTGATTGGGATCGAGCCGATTGGAGCGCACGCAGTCGAGCGTCGTCTCGAAGACATGCGCGAACGAAACCAGATCGTCCAGACCGAAGGCACCGGCGCCGCCCTTGATCGAGTGGACGGCGCGGAAAACGGCGTTCACCGTCTCGGGATCGCGGTCGCCGTCATTGAGCTTCAGAAGACCGGACTTCAGTTCGGCGAGCTGTTCCTCGCATTCCTGGAAAAAGATCTCTTTGATTTCGTTCATATCCATCGGAAGACTTCCCGTCAGGCGGTTACACGCTCGATCGCATCAATCAGTTTGGCGGGGTCGAAGGGCTTGACGATCCAGCCCGTCGCGCCGGCCTGGCGGGCGCGGTTCTTCTTTTCCGCGTCGCTCTCGGTCGTCAGCACGAGGATCGGGATCGCCCGATACTTCTCGTTGCGGCGCACACCTTCGATAAAGCCGAAGCCATCGAGGCGCGGCATGTTGATATCGGTGACGATGACATCCGGGTTGGAGGTCTTCGAGGACTTCCAGTCCCTCGACACCATCCTCGGCCTGAACGGTCTCGAAGCCGGCATTGTTGAGGGTGACCAGGAGCATGTTCCTGATCGTTCTGGAGTTATCGACGAAAAAGGACTCGCTTCTTCATCAGTGGCTCTCCTTGGCAAGCAGATGATCGATGTTGACGCCGATAAGGCTCAGGGTCTTCTGGAAGGTCTCGGAGACGGCGGTGAAGGTGAAGGCGCGGGCATCCGTTTCCCAGGCGCGCGCCGCGGCGATCAGCACCTGGACGCATTGCACGCCGACGCGCTCGACATCCGAGGCGTCGATGGCAAGTTCTTGCCGCGCGCTTCCACAAACGCGCGATGCAGCGAGGTGGCTTCGTTCAGATCGAGCACCGCCGCAAGTTTCATGGTGGTCGCGTTCTTCCTCGCCGCCATCAGTCCATTCCTTCCACTTCAAGCCGGAGACACTGTTCCATCGCTAATCCTCTCATGCCCTTGCCGCCCTGCCGCTGGGCGAGCATCTTCAGGGCAGGTGCTTCGGGCCGCACCGCCACCGGGCGGAGCGGGGCTTCGGCCCAGCCGTCATGCCGCTGGCGGGCCATGCGGAATTCACGGACCGTATCGCCAAGCTCCAGGATGACGGCGTGCAGATCGCCCGCCACCACGCCCGCGCGATCCGCCTCCGCCCCCGTTTGACGCAGATCGGCGCCGAGCGCGCCGAGCCGTTCGCCGGCCGTCTCGATCTCGATCGGCCCGCTCGCCGCTTTCCCGCGTAATGCCGGCAATCGCCGCATTGATCTCACCCATCTGGCGCATGATCTCGCCGATCGCCTCGCGTGTGCGGCCGACCATGCCGACGCCGGTTTCCACCTGGTCGCGTGTCGTCGAGACCAACGTCTTGATCGAGCGGGCGGCATCGGCCGAGCGCTGGGCGAGCGCCCGCACTTCCTGCGCGACGACCGCGAAACCGCGGCCGCTGTCGCCGGCCCGTGCCGCCTCGATGCCGGCGTTCAGCGCCAGAAGATTGGTCTGGAAGGCGATCTCGTCGATCACCCCGATGATGCGGCCGATCTCGCCGGCCGAGGTCTCGATCTCGGCCATGGCGTCGAGCGCCCGGCCGGCAATGCCGCCGCTTTCCTCGACGCTGCGGCCCGGCGCCGGTGGCGGCCCGCTCGACGGCGGCCGTGCTTTCGGCGGCGCGGCGCTGGCGCCCGGCAAGATCGGTGAGAAGGCTCGCGGCATCCGCAACGGTGCGCGTCTGGCTGTCGGCGAGCGCGCCCAGCCGCTCGGCGCTCTCGCCGATGGCCTGGGTCAGGCTCGTGGCCTCTTCACCGGCGCGGCCGACCGTGCCGAGGCTTCCGGCGATCTTTTCGAGGCCGGCGTTCAACCGCGCGACGATATCGCCATAGGCTTCCGGCATATCGTCCGGTAGGCGATGGCCGACTACCGCCGTCTTCCAGCGCGCCGGCAACCGCGCCGAGCAGGCGAAGAGCTTCGGCGTCGTGATCCTCGCGGCGCGCCTGCAATTCGCGGTCATGGCGCAGCCGCTCGCCGTTGAAACGCAGCGACAGGGCGATTTCCGCATCGACCATGACGAGGCGGATGAGCGCCGAAATCAGCGCGCGGGCTTCCTCGCGCCTACGCTTGCCCGAGGGCAGGAAAGGCGCCGGCAGAAGATCGTCGAGCACGCCGGAAACGAGATGTTCGAGCACCACGGCATGGCCGGCCATGTTCCAGCGCGGGTCGAGGCCCATGCGCTCCTCGGTATCGGCGATCAGCTTGGCGCGTTCGGCATAGAGCCCGTCGAAGCGGGCGTCGGTCAGCACGTTCCAGTGGGAAAGCTGGAGATCGTGCAGGCGATCGATCTGGCTTTCGGACGCGAAATGCCGGGCAGCGTCGGGCGAGGTCTGATAGCGCTGGAAAAGATCGCGCAAAGCCTCGGAAACCCGCTTTTCAAGCAGCGGGCGATGCTGGCGCAGAAGGTCGGTTCCGGCGGAATCGAGCCCGGCAAAACGCAGGCGGTCGCGCAGGCCTCCGGCCTGCCCCCTTCCCGTCGTTTCCGATGGCGTTTCCTGCCTCACCCGATGCCTCTCCTTCGCCCCGCGCCCGACCGGGCGACGCAAAGAGCGATGTTGCGGACGACCCGAGGAAGCGGCGGTGAGGTGGCGCGGCAACGAAGCGGCCTTCGACCCCAACCGTTTCCGGTCGTCAATCCATTGATTTTAAAGGAATACCGGGTTCGACCGGTACGGAAGGCGCGGCGTCATGCCAGACGGAAAAGCCCATTAGGCCATTCCCATTTCCCCGTGTGCTCCAATCTTTATGGTTAATTCCTTGCCCGAAGGTTAATAGGCGTTGATCCGATACACGCGATTTTTATGGATTGCCCTTGCATTCCGGGCTTTCCGCGCAAGCCACGGGCAAGTTTACGGGCGCAGTCTCGACGCCAAGCCAAGCCCTATGACCATGATGTCAGATCAGGACGAGACAATGACTGTTCTTGCAATCGGCGCCCTTCTCTTTTCCGCGCTCACGCTTTTCGCCGTGGTTCTCCTCGGCTCCCTGCAGGCACGGCCGCACCGGCCGGCGTCGCCGCTCTTCTGAAGCGCGCCTTCTTTCATCCCGAAACATGAAAACGCCGCCCGGATCGGCTCCGGGCGGCGTTTCGCGTTCAGGAAACGGGCAGGAACCCGTCAGGCCGCGCTTTTGCCCTTGACGCGTTCGGCAAGCGCCAGGATCAGCACGAAGAACACCGGCACGAACAGGATGGCGAGCACGGTGGCGGTAATCATGCCGCCGATGACGCCGGTGCCAATGGCGTTCTGGCTGGCCGCGCTCGGCCCCGTCGCGATCGCCAGCGGCAGAACGCCGAGGGTGAAGGCGAGCGAGGTCATGAGGATCGGCCGGAAGCGCAGCTTGGCCGCCTCCACCGCCGATTCCACCAGGCTCTTGCCTTCCGCATGCAAGTCCTTGGCAAACTCGACGATGAGGATGGCATTCTTGGCCGACAGGCCGATGATCGCGATCAGGCCGACCTTGAAATAGATGTCGTTCGGCATGTCGCGCAGGAAGACCGCCGCGATGCAGCCGATGACCCCGAGCGGCACGACGAGCATCACCGACAGCGGGATCGACCAGCTTTCATAGAGAGCCGCCAGCAGCAGGAACACGAACAGGATGCTCATGGCGAAGAGGATGGGAGCCGAAGCACCCGAAGCCAGCTCCTCGCGCGATTGTCCCGTCCATTCATAGCCGAGCCGGCCGGAAGCTGGCTCGCCAGCTTCTCCATCTCGGCGATGGCCGCCCCCGTCGAATAGCCGGGCGCGGCCTGCCCGGTGATGCGGACCGCCGGATAGGCGTTGTAGCCGACCACCTGCGCCGGGCCACGCTCCCACGAGATCGTGGCGAAGGAGGAGAAGGGCACCATGCCGCCATGGCTGTTCGGCACAGTCAGTTTCAACAGGTCTTCGGCATTCATGCGCGCCTGCTGGTCGGCCTGCACGACGACGCGTTGCAGGCGGCCGGCATTCGGGAAGTCGTTGACATAGGACGAGCCGAGGTTGCGCGAGATGGTCGCGGCGATGCCGGCGAAGGTGACGCCGAAGGTGTTGGCCTTCTCGCGGTCGATGGACAGGATCACCTGCGCCGCCGGCGGCAGGCCCTCGGTGCGCAGGCCGGTGACGACAGGGCTCTCGGCGGCGAGCGCCAGCAGCTGATTGGATGCCGCCTGCAACGCCTGCTGCCCCTGGCCGGCGCGGTCCTGAAGCCGGAAGGTGAAGCCGCTCGACGTGCCGAAGCCCATGATGGCCGGCGGCGACAGCGCGAAGGCGCGGGCGTCCTGAAGGCCGAACATCTGCCGGTTGGCGGCGTTGGCGATTTCCTGCGCGGCGCGCTGGCGCTCCGCCCAGTCCTTGAAGGTCACGAACATCAGGCCGGCGTTCGATCCCGACCCGGAAAAGCTGAAGCCGTTGAGCGAGACGATGTTCTCCACCTCCGGCATGGAGCGGAAGATGCCCTCGGCCTGCTGCAACGCCTCACTGGTGCGCTGGGCGCTGGCGGCCGGCGGGGTCTGCATGTCGGTGATGATGAAGCCCTGGTCCTCGTTCGGCAGGAAGCTGGTCGGCAGCGAGATGAAGCCGATAGAAGGTCGCCGCGGTGATCGCCGCATAGACGACCATCATGATGCCGCCGTGGCGGACGACACCGCCCACCGCGCGGCCATAGCCCTTGGTGGTCCGGTCGAAACCGCGGTTGAACCAGCCGAAGAAGCCCTTCTTCTCGTGATGCCCTTCCTTGAGCGGCTTGAGGAAGGTGGCGCACAGCGCCGGCGTCAAGGTCAGCGCCAGGAAGGCGGAGAACAGGATCGACACCACCATGGTCAGCGAGAACTGGCGGTAGATGATGCCCGTCGCGCCGGGGAAGAAGGCCATGGGCACGAAAACCGCCGCCAGCACCAGCGTGATGCCGACGATGGCGCCGGAAATCTGCTTCATCGCCTTTTCCGTCGCCTCGCGCGGCGGAAGATGCTCGGTGGCCATGATGCGCTCGACGTTCTCGATGACGACGATGGCATCGTCCACCAGAATGCCGATGGCCAGCACCATGGCGAACATGGTCAGCACGTTGATCGAGAAGCCGGAAATCATCATGACGCCCAGCGTGCCGAGCAGCGCGATGGGCACGACGATGGTCGGGATCACCGTGTAGCGGAAGCTTTGCAGGAACAGCAGCATGACAATGAACACGAGGCCGACGGCTTCGAGCAGCGTATGCACCACCTTTTCGATAGACGCCTTCACGAAGGGCGAGGTGTCGTAGGGGATGGAATAGGTGATGCCTTCGGGGAAGAACTTCGACAATTCCTCCATTTTCTCGTGAATGGCGGTGGAGGTGGCGAGCGCGTTGCCGCTGGCCGAAAGCTGCACGCCGATGGCGGCGGAAGGCTGGCCGTTGAGGCGCGAGGCGAAGGTATAGGTTTCGCTGCCGACCTCGACGCGGGCCACGTCCTTCAGGAGCACGGTGGAGCCATCGGCATTGGCGCGCAGGATGATGTTCTCGAACTCGTCCCTGGTGGAAAGCTGGCCCTTCACCTGCACGGTCGCGGTCAATTGCTGGCCGATCGGGTTGGGCGAAGCGCCGATGGAGCCGGCGGCAACCTGGGCGTTCTGGGCCTGAATGGCGGACACCACGTCGTTGGCCGAAAGGTTGAGGCCGGTCAGCTTGTCCGGATCGATCCAGACGCGCATGGCGCGCTGGGCGGCGAAGACCTGCGCCTGGCCGACGCCCGGCACGCGGCGGATTTCACCGGCCACGTTGCGGTTGATGTAATCGCCGAGCGCGCTGACGTCGTATTTGCCGTCGTTGGAGGTGAGCGCGATCATCAGAAGGAAGCCCGCGCCGGCCTCGCGCACCTGAACGCCCTGATCGACCACGGATTGCGGCAGGCGCGACTGGACGCGGGCAATAGCGTTCTGGATATCGATCTGCGCCTTGGACACATCGGTTTCCGGCGTGAAGGTGGCGGTGATCGACACGCGGCCGGACGTATCCGAGGTTCGACTCGAAATACATGATGCCGGCGATGCCGTTCAGCTCCTCCTCAATGGGCTGGGCGACGCCGCGATAGACCTCTTCCGGAGCGGCGCCGGTATAGGTGGCCGACACCTGGATTTGCGGCGGGGCGACGCGCGGATATTGGGTGATCGGCAGGAAGGGGATCGCCACGATGCCGGCGATACAGATGAAGATGGCGATGACCCAGGCGAAGACCGGGCGATGGATGAAGAATTGCGCCATGAGACGGTGGGCCTTTCTCAGTTCTTCGGCTGGGCGGCGGGCGCGGCGTCTGCCGCGCCGGTTTCAGCCGGCGTCCACGGCTGCGGCACCACCTTGGCGTTCGGGAAAAGCTTCTGCGAGCCTACGACCACCAGCTTGTCGCCGGCCTTCAGGCCATCGTCCACCAGCCAGCGGCTACCGAGGGTCTGGCCGAGCTTCACGGTGCGCAGCTCCGCCGTGCCGTCGTCCTTGACCACATAGACCTGCGCATTGCCGAGCGCATCGCGCTGCACCGCCATCTGCGGAATGGCGATGGCGTTTTCGCGCACCGCCTGTTCGATGCGGATGCGGACATAGAGGCCGGGCAACAATTCGCCCTCGGTATTGGGAAATTCGCCGCGCAGCGTCACCTGGCCGGTCGTCTGGTTCGACGGAGGCCTCCGAGAACAGCAGCTTGCCGGGATGCTCGTATTGCGTGCCATCGTCGAAGAACAGCTGCACGCGAGCCTCGTTGGCATTGGTGGCCACAAGCTGGCCGGCGGCCATCTGCATTTTCAGGCGGCGCAGTTCGGCCGAGGATTGGGTGAAGTCGGCATAGACCGGATCAAGCTGCTGGATCGTCGCCATGATATCGGTCTGCGCCGTGACCAGCGCGCCTTCCGTGACCGTGGCGCGGCCGATGGTGCCGTTGATCGGAGCGCGGACCTCGGTGTAATCGAGGTTCAGCTTCGCCTCGGCCAGGCTCGCCTCGGCCACCGCCACATCGGCGTCCGCCTGGGCGGCGGTGGTGACTGCATTGTCTAGTTCGACGCCGGTGGCGATGTTGCGGTCGCGAAGCTGCTGCTGGCGCTTCAACTGCACCTGCGAATTCATCTGCGAGGCCTTGGCGCGGGCAAGCGTCGCCTCGGCGCTCGCGACACGCACCCGGAACTGGGCGGGATCGATGCGGTAAAGCACGTCGCCGGCCTTGACCCTGCTGCCCTGCTCGAACACGCGCTCCACCACGATGCCCGACACACGCGGGCGCACCTCGGCAAGGCGGGTGGCGGAAACGCGGCCGGGCAATTCGTTGATGACTGGCAGAGGTTCCGGCTTTAGCTCCAGAACGCTGACCGGGGTCGGCGGCATGTTGCCCGGCGCCTGCGCATGGCCCGCCATGGGCATGGCGGCCAGCCCGGCGGCCATGAGAACGATGCGGGAGCTTCGTGCAATGATGTCTGTCATGAGGAAACCTTGCTCTTGCAAAACAGGGAGGAAGCCGGTCATGAACCGGCAAAGGAAAGGCAAGCCGCAGGCCGGGCAGCGCCGACCATTCTGGCGATATCGTCGAGGGCGCGGGCCCGTTTTTCGTCATCCAGCTTGCAGAAGCCGAAGCATTCGAGCGAGCGCAATCCGTGCAGCGCCAGATAGGCGAGGATCGCCGGGCCGGAATCGTCCGCTTCCTCATCTATTCTCGCCATCTCCTTGGCAAAACTGTCCTGGAGAAAAAGACGGAAATTCTCGTTTTTCGAAGCGGCGGCGGCCACAAGCATGCCGGTGCCGAGACTATCCTGAGCCGGGGGCGAGCGCGTGTATTCCAGAAAGGCGCGGATCGTGGCGTTGGCGCCATCCGCATGCGCGGCCCGCAGGGCTTCGAGCGCCAGACGATGCAGGCCGATCTTGCGCTCGACAAAGGCGACGAGCAGCGCTTCCCGGTTCTTGAAATCATAGAGCACGCTGGCCTTGCCGATGCCGGCCACGCGCGCCACGGCCTCGATGCTCAGGGATTCGAGCCCTCGATCGCGAATGACAGCCTCTACGGCATCGAGAATTTCGGCCCTGTCGGCCCTTCGCCTGCGTCCCATAGTCTGACGCGCCCCATGCATCGCGACAAATATCCGACCGATTGTTCGGATTTTTACGGGGCCCTGTCAATCGACTTCCGCATCAACAAAACGAGAAGAAAGGCGTCCGGCCTTCCCTTCACGTCATAAGGCCGCGAATGAAGCGGCGCAATTCGCAATCCTCGCGCGGCACGCGCTTGACACCGAAGACGCCCTTCAGGACGGAAGCGCCGATATGGGGCGAGCGCAGCGCCCGCGGAACCCGCTTCGCAAACAGCGCGCCGGTTCCCTTGCGGACCTGAAGGACCACTTCATTGGAGATCGTCAGATTGTTGCAATAGTTGCAGAGTGTGACGGGCAAGGCCACATCCTGACCGGTGATGGCCAGCCGGGCGGCGATGGTGGCGGGCACCGCCTCTTCGATCGGAAAGCCGCAGGGACCCATCGGAAAACACGCGACGAAAAGCCTGGAAAGCCAGGCGAAAACATCCTTGTCGAAGAACTGCCCTTCCGCCTGCCCGCCGAAAAACAGCGGCAGATCGAGCGCCTTCACGAATTTCTGCATGGCCGGCGATTCCAGAAAATCGGCGCGGAACACACCCCAATCCGTGGCACTGTCATAGACTTCCATCTGTGCGCCGGCGGTAAAGCCCGCCACGTAATCCGACAGGCCGGGTTTCACCAGAAGCTCGTTGGAGGAGGCGAGCAGAACCTTGTCGAATTCGACGCCGCATTCCAGCGCATACAAAAAGTTGCTGACATGGGTATGCATGATCCCGCCGGACCAGATCGTCTCATAGGATTGCGGATTAATCAGCACATTCTCAAAATCGCAATGCCGCCGGAATTCATCGTGCGATACCGTGGCGCCCGAGGAAATATGAATGCAGACGACCGAACCCGGACAAAAGTAATTGATGTTCTCGATCTGGTCCCTGACGATATCGGGTCTTTCATGAACCGGAATAGAAAAAAGAATTTTCGCCATGAAACCATTGCCTTATAAAATATGTTCGCCCCTGGGTGCGCAATGCCGCCCGACGACCCCGCATTGAACCCCTTCCTATTGGGCAGAACTGGATCGAAGCTGGAAAAGATTTCCGCAATAGGAGGCGGGTCGCTTCCATGATGGAAGGCTGGGAGCGGAAATGGGCTGGATCGATCGCCTGTGGCTCTTTCATGCGGTGATCGAAAGTACCAGGTCCTTCCAGCCTGTCGGCAGGCCTGCATGATGCCCGAGAATGCCGTAACCGATGATCTGCGCCATGACGGCATCGCTTCCCTTGGCCAGATCGCGCAGAACCTGCGCGCCGGCGGTGGAATGATCGACGCGTTCCGTCGCATCATCAAGGCGCCGCTGAAAAGCCGGGTTGTATTTGCCGAGATCATGGAACAATCCGGCAATAAAAGCCGCTCTCTCAAGCCAGAACGGACGAGCCTTCTCTCCCGCCAATCCCGCAACGGCGAAGAGGTGCTCCTTCAGGTTTTGCCAGTCGGATTTGCCCGGATCACGACCAGAATGTGCGTAAAAATCCATGCATCCTTCCCCACCTGGAGAAGGCATAACGCAAGTCTGGCAGGTAACGCACCGAAAAATTGTATCGAGACACAGATATCTCCGCGGCATAGGCGCGGCCTTCCTCGTAGATGCGAATGCTCAACGTCCGAACCTGCTCGGCCACATCATCCCCGACCAGCCGGCGGCATTCGTCCCACGGGATATTCATATCGTGGCCGCTCTCCGCTTTGGTCGAGGGCGTGAAGATCGTCTCCGGCAGTTGCTCTGCCTGGCGCAATCCCGCGGGAAGCTGAATGCCGCAGATGCGTTGCGAGGCCTGGTATTCCTTCCATCCGGAGCCGGCGAGGTAGCCGCGCACTACGCACTCCACGGGCAGCGGCTTCGCTTTCTTCACCACCATGGAGCGGTGCCCGAGTTGTTCGGCAAAGGCTGCGAGCATGTCGGGAAAATCGCGCGAAGTCGGTGGCGACGACATGATTTTCCACGAAGCCGAAGCGCTGAGAACCAAAAGGCCGAGATCGAGGTGAGCACTGCGCCCTTGTGGGGAATGGGATTCGGCAGGATGCAATCGAAAGCGCTGATTCGGTCCGTGGCCACGAGCAGCAGGTGTTCGCCGAGATCAAAAATCTCGCGAACTTTGCCGCTGGCGATCTTGCGAATGCCGGGGAGATCGAGAGTCGAGGAGGGATTCAATGAATATCAGGAGCATGAACACCCAGCACTGAACATAAAGAACACTCAACATCGCGTGCGGCTTAGAAATGGTCACTCCATGGACGCGGAGAGCACAGCGCACGAACAGCCAATCCTCGGTATTCCTGTCCCCTGTCGGTGAATTTTTCCTCATCTCAGGGGCTGCCATGAAACTCGGAAAGCGCGTTGGCCAAGGCTTCCATCGGCAGACCAATCACGTTCGATGAAGGAGCATTCGAAACTTTCAATGAGTTCGCCACGGTCTTCCTGGGCCGCGTAAGAGCCAGCCTTGTCGAGCGGGCCGATACGGGCGAGATAAGTATGAATCTGGTCATCGGTGAGTTTTCGGAAATTCACTCGCGTGATTTCGATGAAGCCGCGTTTCGCACCCGGATTGCGCCGTGGCAGCAGCCAGCACTCCGGGAGAAAGACTTCGTGCGATTCCCATCAGCCGGGTGATCATGGCAAAAGCCTCCTCCATGTCGCAGGCTTGCCGACGACGTCGCCTTCGAAAGCCACCACCGTATCCACTCCCAGCACGAGGTCGCGAGGGTCTGCTCGGGAAATCGAAGCGGGCCTTGGAGGCGCGCATTGTAGAGGTCACTCACCGGGGCTGAAAGTAGGGTGGGGCGATCTCGTTCACCTCGGCCGGACGGCACGCGAAAAGTTGAACCCGTGCTTTTGCAGCAGGCGACCGGCGCCGGCGAGGCGAGGATGAAGCGAGAATCAGCGGCGGCATGGCAACGAGGCTGGGCGGCTGGCCATTACTTGCGGCGGCTGAAAATTGAGCGTCCGGCGAAGTGATTTCCTTGTAGTCGCCGGAATGTTGAAGACCTAAGCCGGTGACGTCCTGTTCCTTCACCGAGAGCCAGCGTGGTGACGACCTTTTTCTCGTTCATCACGATCTCCGTCTTGATGACATGCCCGGGAAATCCTTCATGTCCGGCATGAGCCCCTTGCCCATCGCGGAGATGAAGCCCGACTGAAATGTTTCGAGTTGGCCGAGGACGTTCTGGTAATTCGGGATAATCCTTTGCCATCCAGTACATAGTGGTCAGCGAGCCGAGTTCGGCCGTGAAAACATCGCAATCGTAATCGCCGATCTTTTCCTTCTTGCCGGTCGGCTGAAGCTTCGGCGGCGTCGGTGCTGCCGCCCAATTTCTTCAACTGCTCCATCATTTTCTTCGCCTGCTCCGGCGAGACTTTCAGATAATGCGGGCAGTGTGCATGAGCGTGATCATTGCCGCCGGTCGCGCCGTCGGTGATCATGCTCACCGCTCGGCGCGAGGTCGGTCCGCGACTTCTCGCCTTTGATCTTGATGGTCTGCTCGCCGACCATGCGCACCGCCCTCGACCTTCTGCAAGATGACGAGGTCGGCGTGGAATACAAAGCTGTGGCGGCAAAGAGCGCCGCGCCTCCGAGCAACAACAATCTACCAACACGCCGGCCAGCGACGATACTTCATACGCCTTCGCCGGAACCGCCTGTCGCGCCCCGATCTGTTCGCGATATTGCGCCGGGCTCTTCAGCTCCTCGATTTCTTCGCCGGCCTCGACCTTGATCTTGAAGATCCAGCCTTCGCCAAAGGGATCGGTATTGATCAGCGCTGGATTGCCCGTGAGCGCATCATTGCCGCGATGATCGTCCCGGAAATCGGCGAATAGATGTCGCTCACCGCCTTCACCGACTCCACCACACAGACCTGCTGACCGGCATTCACATGGCGCCGACTTTTCGGCAGTTCGACGTACGCTACGTCGGTCAATTCCGCTTGGGCATGATCGGTGATGCCGACCGTGCCCTCGGAGCCGTCGAACGGATCCATTCATAGTCGCAGCGTATTGGAGATTGTCGGGGACGTTCATGTGGGAAAAAGAGTGAGATTGTAGGAAGATCGGAGTTGGCGAGCCGGCCTGATGCAGCGGCTTCTCTCGATGACGGCAGGGAAGCGGCTGCCGCGGATCTCGATCTCGATCGGTTCATTGATCCGCGCATAGTCCGTCGGAATGTAGGCCATGCCGATGCCAGCCTTCAGCGTCGGCGAAGCGTGCCGCTGGTCGTTTCGGCAATCTTTTTGTCTCCCTTGAAGACCGCATAGTGCGAACGCGGCGGCGGTGCGGCACGGTCATCTGAAGGGCACGAGGCGGCGTTTCACCCCTTCCTGTTTTTGCTTCGCCAGCGCGTCTCGGCCGATGAATTTCGGCTTTTGCAGATCGACGAAGATGGACTAGCCCAGCCTCGATCGGCGTGGTCTCCGGCGAGAGACGAGTCATCAAGCGATAGCACATCTCCAGCCGGAGCGTATCGCGAGCGCCGAGACCGCAGGGCTTGATCCGAACTCGTTCTCCCTTTGCAAATATCGTCCCACGAACGTACCGCTCGATCCGTCGGGCAGAAAGACCTCGAAGCCATCTTCGCCGGTATAACCTGTGCGGGCGATGTAATAGGTCATCGCCGTCGATCTCGATGCCGAGGGATTTCATTGCGCGCGGGGCACGAATATCTCCCATGGAAAAAAGCGTCGAAAAGCTGCGCCGACCGCGGCCCCTGGACAGCGAGCCGCCGGCATATTCGTCGCTGCGATTTACAAATTCACCCCCGAGCGAGATGAGAGTTCATCCAGGCGAAATCCTCATCGATCTTCAGCGGCATTTACCACGAGCAGGTACGTTACTTCGCCGATGCGATAGACGATGAGGTCATCGATCACGCCACCGGTATCATTGAGCAAGAATGTGTATTGGCATTCTCCCACCGGCAACCGGTCCACATTGTTCGTCAGCAACCGATTCAGCCAGGCTTTTGCCTCTGCCCCTCGGCGAAAAACTGCCCCATGTGCGAAATATCGAAGACGCCCAGCTTCGCCGCGCACCGCATTGTGCTCATCGATGATGCCGCTGTATTGCACTGGCATCGACCATCCGCCGAAGTCCACCATTTTCGCGCCGAGGCGCACATGTTCATCGTGGAGCGCGGTCTATTTCAGGGAAGGGGCTGCGGACACGTGAACGAGCGTAAGTGGTGGGCAGGACGTGTCAATCTGCGACCGATGGAATCGATTCCCCGGTTGCATTTATGACGGATGAATCCAGAGTCTCCGCTCTCTACTCCGACCATGAATTTGCTCGACCGCGCCGAACGCCGTTTTGGTCACCTGGCCATCCCGCATCTCCTTCACGTCATCGCATTTCTCGTGGCGTGCTCTTTTGTCTTGTCCAAGGTCAATCCCTACTTCCTCGATATGCTGGACATGGATGCCGGGAAGGTGATGCAGGGGCAGGTATGGCGGCTGGTGACGTATCTCTTTTTCCGGCGGGTCGGGGTATGATCTTTCCGGACTGGGTCACCACGGTCTTCTACATTTCGTTTCTGCTCTGGGTGGGGAATGGCCTGGAGCAGGCGATGGGGATTCCGGCTCAATGTGTATTGCCTGCTCACCGTGATCGGTATCACGGCAGCCGCTTTTTTCCTGGGCGAGAGCCTCTCGAACTTCATTTTTTTCCAGTCGCTCTTCTTCGCCTTCGCGCGCTTTTATCCCGAGGAGTGGATCTACATTTACTTCATTCTGCCGGTGAAAGTGAAATGGCTCGCCTGGATCAGCGGCGCGGTGCTCGTAATCCTCTTCACGCTGATGGGTATCGCATTCAAAGCCGCGGTGATATTGGGCCTCGCCAGCTACTTTGCCTTTTTTGGGAGAGAGCTATTTCTCGCCGCACAGCAGCGACAGGAAGTGGGCAGGTCGGCGCCGGCGCTTTCAAAGTGCCACGCGGCAAAGCGACGACGAAGCCATGCACCAGTGCCGGGTTTGTGGGTGTACGGAACTCCAGGCGCCCGAGCTGGAATTTCGCGTGGCCCGGGATGGGCAGGAGTATTGCCTCGAGCATCTGCCAAAGGCTCTCCGGCCCCGCCCGCGGCGTAAAAATAAAGGCGCGAAAAGACATGTCATCCTGAGTGAAGTGCCCCGGTGGCAAGGTGGCGGGGCACGGAATCGAAGGACCCCGTGAAATCAGAAAACGCAGGAAAGCAGGAACAGGAGCCAATTCTTCCTGCAGGGCTGACGCATCAAAAGAGGCGGAGCGAGAGCGTGGACTTTGTGATGACCGGGCGTAAATGGAGAAGCTGCCTATGCAGCCGCCCTCATTTGCGAACGAAGCGAAAACCCTTGTGGAAGCCTTTGCCGAACTGCCCGAGCCCCGCGTGGCGGGGCGAATGCGAGCACTTGCTGCACGAAGTGCTGGTGATGGCGGTGTGCGGGCTGCTGGTTGGCGGCGAGAGCTTTTACGACATGGAGGACTTCGCCCTGGAGCGCGAGCAGTGGCTGCGCGGCTTCCTCACCCTGCCCGGTGGGATCCCGCGGCACGACACGTTTAACCGGATATTCCAGGCGCTCTGCCCGCGGGCCTTTGCCGAGTGCTTTGCCCGCTGGACGCAAGGCGTGCGCGCACGTCTGCGCGGGGACACCCCGGCGACGGGCGGCGAAGTGGTGGCCCTCGATGGCAAGGCGCTGCGCAGGGCGCGCGCCCGCACCGAGGAGCCGCGGACCATCGTCAGCGCCTGGGCCACCCGACAGGGGCTGGCCCTGGGCCAGAACGCCGTGGCCGGCAAGAGCAACGAAATCACCGCGGTGCCCGACCTGCTGCGCGCCCTGGAGCTGGCCGGCTGCATCGTCACCCTCGACGCGCTGCACTGCCAGAAAACCACCGCCCGCGAAATCCACGAAGCCGACGCCGACTACCTGCTCGCCCTCAAAGGCAACCAAGGGACGACTCATCAGGAAGTGCGCGCCTACCTCGACGATGCGATCCTGCGCCGCGCCCCGGAATTGGTCCACCTGGAGACCGTGGAAAAAGGCCATGGCCGTCTCGAAACACGCTGCTATTGGCAGAGCACCAATCTTGGTTGGTTCGCCGACCGCGCGGAGTGGAAAACCTCCGCAGCGTCGGCGTCGTCGAAGCCGTGCGCGAAGTCACCGGCAGCGCCCCGAGCACCGAACGCCGCTACTACCTCAGCAGCCTGCCGCTGGACATCGCTCTGTTTTGCTCGCGCCGTGCGCGGGCACTGGAGCATCGAAAACCAACTCCACTGGAGCCTCGATGTCACCTTCGACGAAGACCGCAGCCGAGCTCGCACCCGGCACGCCGCCACCAATCTCGCCACCCTGCGCCGCATCGCCCTCAACCTGCTCCGAGCCCGACAAGTCCTCCGCAAAGTCTCAACCGAAAACGTCTCCGCTCCGCTCTCGATCCAAACTACCTCGCTTCGCTCCTCTCTGTTTGATGCGTCAGCCCTGATTCTTCCTGTAATCCTGATTTTCCCTCCCTGTTTTCGGATTCGGAAACTACTTTTGGCCAACGCTCTGCACTCCGCCCAGCCGTGACCAGGCAGTTGAATTGGCCACGGATCGGCACGGATGAAACACGGATAAAGTGCCCCGGAAGGATCGCCGGGACTGTGGGGAAATTGACCCTCTGAGGAACGAATTCGCGAACCAGGCGGAAGCTACTCCCGTCCGTGGCTCCATTGCACTCTTCCGGCTCAGGACGACACTTTGGAAGAAGCGAGGCGCAACTCAGTTCACCGGATGCTCCCGCGCGCCTTCCGCCTCAACGATCGGCCAGGTCGCGCGGTCGGAGCTGGCGTACGGCCCGATCTTTTCCACCGGGATCGGCTCGAATCCCAAGCGCCCAGGCGGGTGATCCGGGGCGAGTCGGTAGTCGTCCTTTTCCGGCGCGATGAATTTCGGATCGGCGATCATGCTGTGGCGGTTGCCCAGCGCCTGCCAGCTTGGCCACTCGTTAAGCGACTCGGTTTCCTCGAGCACGAGGTCGCTCGCGAAAAGAGCGCCTTGCCTCCGCCGCCAGTCGATCCGCACCCGGAACTTCTTCATGCTTTTCATACCAGCCTTTTTCGCCTTTCGCCGGAATACTGAAAGCATATTCGAAATCCTGCCACTGCGTGGGTCAGCCGCACATCGACGGGCCGCTGGCCCAGAAATGCCCGGGCTGCCCATCCTTGGCGGGGCAGATAGAACTGCATCATCAGTGAAGCCTTGGCATGCCTTCTGATCGCTGCGTTCAGCCGGGCGCGAATCTTTAGGAAGAGCCGGGCTTCAGCTCGATCTCCTTGCTGATGACGATCGGATAATTGTCACGCTTCTTCTCGTGATTGAAGGCGGCATCGATCCGCAGCACGTGCCGACCGTCTTCCTCCATGACGCCCGGCGGTGCCGCCGGGCGGAGAGTGAATCTGCCACTTCCACTCCTCCGGAAAGACTTCCCGACCGCCCTCGAAGGTGGAATTGGGCGCCAGATTTTCGCCGATCACCTTGCCGGCCTTGTGCTGGCCGGTTTGATCGGGAGTCCGTAGTGCCAGTAGAGATTGTGGTCAAACTGTTCCGGGCGGGATTGAAGGACACCACGTTCAGCGCCTTCGCGTCGGGTTTTTCTAGGCGATGATATTGTGCGTGAAAACATCGCCCGACATCACCCAGCCCTCGCTGTCCGGGATCTGCGCGGGCGGCATAGTTTCCATGCCGCGCATGTCTTTCCACGCGGGCAGATGCGCCACGGATTCGTAGCCTTTCTCCATCTGCGGCAGAGTCTTTTCCCAAAAGTGCTGCTTCACCGTCCAGCCGTTGAATTCCCACTGCCGCATGCCGCCCTCGACGAAGATATTATTTTCCACGCGGCTGTCGCGGGCGCTGTGCCCGTGAATGCAGGAGCGCCCGCAGCGGGCCACGATGTTGCCGATCACATCCACGCCGCCGGAATTGTCATCGAGATAAATACCCCAGGCGAAATAGGGGGAGGTCCACTTGCCATTCCAGCCAAAGCCGAGCACATCGTGGATGAAATTGTAGCGGATGACGGTGCCCCGCGGGCTGATCCAGTCGCGCCCGCCGCAATAGGTCGCCCCGACGTCCTCCGTCTCCAGCGCGAGATGGCGCAGGTGATTGTACTCGAGGATGTGATTGTTGCCCGTGAACTGGATGGCGAAGCGCGGCGTATCGTGAATGAGGCAGTGCGACACCCGCTGGCCCACGCCGCTCATGGCCACGCCCACGCCTTGTTTGTAGAAGACGCCCACGTGGTGGATGTAGCAGTTGTCCACGAAATTGCCCGCCGCGGTGAGCGTGGGGATGACGCCGCCGCTCAGGGCTACGCCGCTGCTGCCCGATATCGGGAAATGTCGCAGCCGATCACGCCATTGTCCGTGCCATCGTGCACGACCACGCCGGTGCCGCTGAAATCGCCAACGTTGCGCACGGTGCAGCCGATGATGCGGCAGTGGTTCGTCTTGTTCAGCACGACCGCGCTGCCATCGGCGCACTCCAAGGTGAGACCGCGCAGGGTTAGGTAATTCGCCTCCTTCACCGTAATGATATCGCGCACGGTCGGGGCGTAAGCCGGCGCGCTGGTCGATCGGCGGCGGGCGGCTTGAAGTAAACATCCCAGCCGGTGCGATCGAGATACCACTCGCCCGGCGCATCGAGATCCTCCAGCGCGCCCTGGAAATAGTAGCGGTCATTTTCAGTGGCTTTCGGTCGTCGGGGAAGATGATCGTCTCCGCCTTCTTCGCGAGGCCGATCATCGCCGGCGGCATGCAGTCGAGGCCGACAAAGGCCTTGAGCGCTGCGGCGACCTGGCCGCGGCCGCCGTCGATCACGATCAGGTCGGGAAATTGCTTCTGCTCCTCGATCAGCCGGCGGTAGCGGCGGCCGACGACCTCCTCCATCGCCTTGAAATCGTCGTTGCCGATGAAGCTCTTGATCGCGAAGCGGCGGTATTCGTCCTTGTCCGGCCGGCCGTCGGTGAAGTGCACCATCGAGGCCACGACGAAGGTGCCGCTGATGTGCGAGATGTCGAAGCACTCCATGTGCACCGGCGGCGCCTCGAGGCTCGAGCGCCTACTGCAGCTCCTTCAACGCCTCCTCGTCCGGCCTGCTGCTTCGTCAGGTCGCGAGTGAATTTCCGCGTGCGCGACAACGTCTGTCTCGAGCGCAAGCACGACGTCGCGCAACTCGGCGGCCTTCTCGAACTCCTGCTTCGCGGCGCGCGCCTTCATCTCCGCGCGCAGCGAAGCCGAGCCACTCGCGGCTCTTGCCGTCGAGGAAGTCGCAGGCCTGCACGACGCGTGCGCGATATTCCTCGGTAGTGACGGTGTTGGGCCAGCCGTAGAGTTCGGCGCGCACGTCGTCGTAGAGCTGCCACGTGCCGTCGGGCTGCTGCTTCGGGTTGGTGTCGGCGAGCAGCATGCCGAACTTCTGGCGCATCGTGCGCGAGGGTCTTGCGCAGCAGGCCGGAGTGGGCGAAGGGCCCGAAATAGCGCGAGCGGGTCGTCCTTCTTGAAGCGCGTGAGCACGAACCTCGGCATCTCGGCCTCGAGGTCGATGCGCACGAGGAGGAAGCGCTTGTCGTCGGTGAAGTCGGTGTTGTACTTCGGCCGCCACTGCTTGATCAGCTTGCCCTCGAGCAGCAGGGCCTCGGGCTCGGACTTCACCTCGATGATCTCGAGGTCGTCGATCATCTCGATCAGCGTGCGGATCTTCGGCTGGTGGCGCAGGGCGCGCTCGCGGCCGGCTGGAAGTACGACGAGACGCGCTTCTTCAGGCTCTTGGCCTTGCCGACGTAGATGATCCGGCCCAGCCGGTCCTTCATCAGGTAAACGCCCGGGGTATCCGGGGAGTTGCCCGGATTTTTGCCTCCCGAGGGCTTCACTGTAGCTGGCGGCTGGGCATTGTTACGGAAAATGGCTAGGTTGCGCCGCCCACACACTGTATGGCCACATTGTCGGAAACGTCAAAACCGCGCGCGCCGGCGTCGCCCCGCGCTACGAACTGCTCACGCTGGGCGATGAGCTGCTGCTCGGATTGACGGCCAACGGCCACCTGACGTGGATCGGCGCCGAACTCGGCCGCCGCGGCGTGCAGCTGGCGCGCAACGTGACCATCACCGACGAAGCCGACGCCATCGCCGCGCAATTCCGCGAGAGCTGGGCGAAGGCCGACGTCATCATCACGACCGGCGGGCTCGGGCCGACCTGCGACGACCGCACGCGCGACGTGCTCGCGCAGGCGCTCGGCCAAAAACTGGTGTTCGATCCCGCCATCGAGCGGGCGATCACGGAGCGCTTCGCGAAGTTCAACCGCGTGCCCACGGCCAACAATCTCAAGCAGGCCTACAAGTTCGAGCGCGGCGAAGTGCTGCCCAACGCCAACGGCACCGCGCCCGGCCTCTGGGTCGAGCAGGATGGCAAGGTGCTCGTCATGCTGCCGGGGCCGCCGAATGAACTGCGCCCGATGTTCACCGAGCAGGTCATCCCGCGCCTGGCCGCGCGCGGGCTGCTCGCCGAGGGCGAGGCTTACATCCAGATCCGCACCGCCGGCGTCGGCGAGTCTGCGCTCGAGACGAAATTCCAGCCGCTCTTCGACCGGCATCCCGGCCTCGGCATCGCGTTCTGCGCGCACCTCGGCCAGGTCGACTGCCGCATCAGCTCGCCCGACGGGAAGTATTCCACGGCCGCGCTGCGGGCCCTCGCCGACGAGTGCGCCGTGCTGCTCGGCGATGATTTCATGTGCTTCGGCCATGACAGCATGGTGAAGGTGGTGGCCGACCAGCTCCGCGCTGCAGGGCCGCACGCTCGCCGTCGCCGAATCGTGCACCGGCGGCCTGCTCGCCAACTCGTTCACCGATGTGTGCGGCGCCTCGAAGTTTTTCCAGGGCGGCATCGTTTCCTACAGCAACGATTCGAAGATGCTCCTGCTCGACTGCCCGGAGTGCCTGCTTTCACAGCACGGCGCGGTCAGCGAGGAATGCGCCGTGGCGATGGCGACCGGCGTCGCCGAGCAACTGGGCGCCGATTACGGCGTGGCCATCACCGGTTTCGCCGGCCCGACCGGCGGGGCGGGGGAGAATCCCGTCGGCACGATTTACGTCGGGCTGCACGCCCCCGGCGGCGATCTGGGCGCAAGAAGCTCACCTGGCCCGGCCCGCGCTGCGCCGTCGAAGGAACGCGCCGTGACCGCCGCCATCGACTGGCTCCGCCGCGAAGTCGTCCACGAATCGCGCCGCGTGGCGGCCTCGCTGGCGAACTAAAGATTTCCCTGGAGGCGGGGCCATCAGCCCCGCGGGTTTTCGTCCGCGAAACCAATGCCTCGCGGAGCTGATGGCCCCGCCTCCAAAATTGGCGTGCGCTTTGGGAAGTTTCATGGGCAAATCCCCACCCATGCCCGCCGCCACCAAACCCTTTGTGATCTTCTGCGGGCCGGATGACTTCATCGTCAACCGGCTGGGCAAGGAGCGTTTCGAGGAACTGGCGAAGGAAGCCGGCGCCGACGAATTTGCTCGCGAGGTCGTCAGCGGCTTCGCCAACAACGTCGATGAGGTCGAGACCGCCGTGAACCGTTTCCGCGACGCCGTGCAGACGGTGCCGATGTTCGGCGGCAAGCGTGTCGTGTGGTTCAAGGACATCAATTTCCTCGCCGACACCGTCACCGGCCGCGCCGAGGGCACGCTCAAGCAGGTCGAGGCCCTGCAAGAGCTGTTGGAAAAGGTGAACCCCGACGAAGTGGGTGTCATCCTCACCGCCGCGCCGATCGACCGCCGGCGTTCCTTCCCGAAATGGTGCGAGGCGCACGGCGACTTCACCCTGGCCGGCGGCGACGGCGAGTCTGCCGGCGAGGCCCTGGCGGGCGTGGCGCTCGCCGAGGCGAAAGCGCATGGCGTCAGCTTCGGTCCCGGCGCCGTGGAACTGCTGCTTTCAAAGATCGGGCCGAACACCCGCCTGCTGACCGAGGAAGTGCGTAAGCTGGCGACCTTCGCCGGTGAAGGTGCGGTGATCGGCGACGAACAGATCGACGAGCTCACGCCGAATTTCGCGGAAGGGGATTTCTTCGCGTCGGCCGAGCGGTTCTTCGCCGGCGATCTGCCGGGCACGCTGGCGGCGTTGCAGCAGCATTTCTTCAACGGCAACGACGCCCGCCCCGTGCTCAGCGCGCTGCAGAACCGCAACCGCATCCTGCTGCAGGTGCGCGTGCTGCTCGACGCCGGCGACCTCCGCGCCCCCGGCCCCTACGGCTTCGACAAGTCGGCGTGGGCCCGCGCGCAGTCGGCTTACGCGAAACACTTCGGCGGCGACGCCGAGAAGAGTGCGTACAACCTCTTTACGCAGAACCAGTGGTACGTCGGCAAGCTGGTCGGCACGGGCAAGCTGCCGCCGTTGCGCCGGTTGATCGACAACCAGCAGGAATTCGTCCGCGCCTTCGAGGAAATCATCCGCCGCCCGAACGAACAGGAAGCCGTGCTGCGCGACATGGCCGTGCGTTGCTTGGGCCCGGCGGCGATTTGATAGCGGTGAATTTGGTGGGGGAGCTTTATGCCCCGACAATTTGCAGTGGGCCAGCGAGCTCGCTCGCGCTTGCTCGATCTGCGCCAGCAAGCTGGCCGCCCACCAGTGCCACCCGCAAAAGACACTGGAGGGTCGGTCTCCCACCGACCGCGGCCGATCAGGAGATCGGCCCTCCACCAAGGAGCACTGTTACTTAATCCCGCCGAAGATCGTGCACGGGATTTCGCGCCAGAAACACTCCGGGGTCGGCGAAGCCGACCTCGGCCAGCAGCCGGAACTCGGTCGCCAGCGGCGGATAATAATCCTCGTGCGCCCAGCTCGCGAAATGCGCGCGGGCCTGCTGCTCGTTGATGCCGTGCGGCGCCATGGCGTTGACCCATTCTTGGTATGAAAATTCCCGCAGCGCGCCGCTGGCGGCGATCGCGACGTCGGCGTTCATGAAAACACCGCCCGGGCTGCAGCGCAGCGTGGATGTTGCGGTAGATCGCGCCTTTGACCGCCATGTCCTTCACGTGGTGCAGGGCGATGCAGGCGACAACCGCATCGCACGGCGTCAACGGGTCGCCGAACGAGCGTTCGACATAACGGATGCGTTGGCCAAAGCGCGCGCAGCGGCTGCGGGCGACGGCGAGCATCGAGGGGTCGGTATCCCAGATCTCCACCTCGGCCAGCGGCAGCGTGTCGGCCACCGCCTCGGCCAGCGCTCCGGTGCCGCCACCGAGGTCGAGCACCACGCTGCGACGGTCGGCGGGAACCAGCTTTTTCAGCAAGGCCATGTGCGCCGCCCGCATCGCGGGATAGCCGGGCACCAGTTGCCGGATGAGCTGGTCGTAGTCGCCGGTCGTTGAGCTGGAGGTGACCTTCGACGGAGTGGGCCATGGCGGGGAGTGAAAGTGAAGGGTGAAGTTGGAAGACGTAAAAGTGAAGTGCCGGTCTCCCGACCGGCCGCGATTGGCCTAGTCACCTTTGTCGGAGCCTGCGTGCCGGCGTTTCCTGCGCGCGAGGGGATGCCCAATCGCCTGTAAACAGGCTCCTACAAAGGCCCTCTGTCATCCGCCAACTTTCACCTTTCAACCTTCGACGGGACGCACAAGCGTCCGGCGACGTGAAGCCGCAGAACACTCCCGCCGAAACCATTCCCAACGTGCTCGCCGAGCGCTATGCCTCGGCGGCGATGAAAGAGACCTGGTCGGCGACCGGGCGCATCCTGCTCGAGCGGGATTTCTGGATCGCGGTGATGAAGGCGCAGAAGGATCTCGGCGTCGCCATCCCGGCCGAGGCGATCAAGGACTACGAGCGCGTGCGCGGCGAGGTGAACGTCGAGCGCATCAAGGAACGCGAGCGCGTCACGCTCCACGACGTGAAGGCGCGCATCGAGGAATTTTCCGAGCTGGCGAAGCGCCAGTTCATCCACCTCGGCCTCACCAGCCGCGACCTCACGGAAAACGTCGAGCAACTGCAGGTCGCGCGCTCGCTGCAGCTCGTGCAGTTCAAGGTGGCCGCCGCGCTGCTCGCGATCGCGAAGCGCGCCGCGCAGCACCGCGACGTCATGATCACGGGCCGCACGCACAACGTGCCCGCGCAGCCCACGACCTTTGGCAAGCGCCTCGCGATGTTCGGCCAGGAACTCTCCATCGCGCTCGCGCGGCTCGACGACCTCGTCGCGCGTTATCCCGTGCGCGGCCTCAAGGGCGCGGTCGGCACCCAGCTCGACCAGCTCACGCTGCTGGGCGGTGACGCCGCCAAGGTGGACCAGTTCGGAGGGCCGCATCCTCAAGCACCTCGGTTTCAAGGCCTCGCTCGGCGCCGTCGGCCAGGTTTACCCGCGCTCGCTCGATTTCGACGTGGTCAGTGCGCTGCACCAGGTGGGCGCTGCCGCCGCGAGTTGCGCCACGACGCTGCGCCTGATGGCGGGCGCCGGCCTGTTGACCGAGGGGTTCCAGGCGGGGCAGGTGGGTTCCTCCGCCATGCCGCACAAGGTCAATGCCCGCAACTGCGAGCGCGTCTGCGGTTTTTCGACGATCCTCTCGGGTTACGTGACAATGACCGCGAACCTCGCCGGCCACCAGTGGAACGAGGGCGATGTCTCCTGTTCGGTCGTGCGCCGCGTGGCGCTGCCGGACGCGTTCTTCGCGATCGACGGCCTGCTCGAGACCTTCCTGACCGTGTTGCGCCAGATGGAGATTTTCCCGGCGGCCATCGCCGCGGAGAACGAGCGCAACCTGCCGTTCCTCGCCACGACCACGATCCTCATGGAGGCGGTGAAAGGCGGCGCGGGCCGCGAGACCGCGCACGAGGCCATCAAGGAGCACGCGCTCGCGGCCGCGAAGGCCCTGCGCTCCGGCGGCGACGCCGATCTGCTCGGCCGCCTGGCCACCGACAAGCGCGTCGGCCTCGGTAAAAAGAAGCTCCAGGAAATCCTCGCGCAGAACGAACGCTTTGTCGGCGCCGCCCCGCACCAGGTCGATGCCTTCGCCGGCGCCACGGCCCCCCTCGCCAAAAAGCACAAAGGCGCCGCGGACTACCAGCCGGGCAAGCTGCTCTGATCCCCTGTATCTGCGGCGGTCTATGACCGCCGTTGGGATTCCGGCTGGAATGCGACGGTCACAGACCGCCGCTACAGCGGAACGGCAAGTTTTTGTAGGTCGCGTGCTCGCGCGCAACCTACACATCCTCAGCGGCGATGCGGTGGAGGCGGGACTATCAGTCCCGCGGGATATGGATATCGCGGCGATGCCTGCACCCCTCGGGACTAATGGCCCCGCCTCAATCAAACCTCCGAAACCGAACCGTTCCCCGATTTTCACGGCCGGGGAGATTTAGTTTGCAACCGCCTGCGGCGCGGCCTTTTTTGAACCCTCTTTTCGCTTCTTTAACAGCTTTAAACCACACCACACCATGGCAGAAGAACTAGTAGGTAACTGTCTGATCGGCCAGTCCGGCGGTCCCACGGCCGTCATCAACGCCAGCGTCGCCGGCGTTGTCTCCGAGGCCCTGAATCATTCCTCCATTGAGGAAGTCTACGGTGCGCTGAATGGCGTGCTCGGCCTTCTGGGTGAGGATTTCGTCGATCTCGCTGCCGAATCGCAGCAGGCCATCCGCGGCCTCCGCTACACGCCCGGCGCCGCCCTCGGCACCTGCCGCTCCAAGCTGAAGAAGCCCGCCGATTTCGACCGCGTGCTCGAGGTCTTCAAGGCCCACAACATCCGCTATTATTTCCACATCGGCGACGGCGACTCCCAGGAGACCGCCGCCAAGATCGCCGAGACCGCCAAGGCCCAGGGCTACGAGCTCCGCGTCATCGGCATCCCGAAGACGATCGAGAACGACCTCCCGGCCACCGACCACTGCCCCGGCTACGGCAGCGCGATCAAGTACATCGGCGCCACCGTCAAGGAGCTCTCGCTCGACGCCGAGGCCATGGGCCAGGGCGACCTCGTCACGATTGTCGAGGTCATGGGCCGCAACTCCGGCTGGCTCGCCGCCGGCGCCTCGCTGGCCAAGCGCCGCGACCACCCGAACGATCCGCCGCACCTGGTTTATCTTCCCGAGGTTCCGTTCACCAACGAGAAGTTCCTCGATGACGTCCGCCGTGTCCTCAAGCGCGAGAAGCACGCCGTGGTCGTCGTGGGCGAAGGCCTCGTCGACAAGGACAGCAATTACGTTTCCGTCGAGAATGCCGATGCCGCGGGCCACACGCAGCTCGGTGGCGTCGGTGAGACCCTGAAGGATCTCGTCGAGGGCCAGATCGGCGCCAAGTGCCGCGTCGCCCGCCTGGGCATCACGCAGCGTTCCGCCGCCCACCTGTCCTCGAAGACGGACGCCGACGAGGCGTTCCTCGCCGGCCAGGCCGCGGTCAAGGCCGCCATCGCCGGTGAAACCGACAAGCTCGTCACGCTCCTGCGCGGCGACGGCGACAACTACACCTGCGAAACCGGCCTCGCCAACCTCGCCGACGTCGTCGGCAACCCGAAGCGCCTGCCGCGCGAGTGGATCAACGAGGACGGCGTCAGCCTGAACTTCCAGTTCTTCCGCTACGCCACCCCGCTCATCCAGGGCGAGGTCGCGGTGCCCTACGACAACGGCCTGCCCGCTTACGCGAAGCTCGCCCGCGAGTCGGTCGACAAGAGCCTCCCGGCCTACGAGGCCTGAAGTGGAGGGCCGGTCTCCTGACCGGTCGCAGCCCGAAGATCACTTACCAAAGCGCCGGCCCGAAAGGCCGGCGCTTTTTTTGGCCGGCAATAGAGCCTTATGTGGGAGGGGCTTTATGCCCCGACTCATTGCGTTGTCGGACAAATCAGTCGGGGCATAAAGCCCCTCCCACAACGAATCATGCGCGGTGTATATTCAGGGAATCTCCAGAATCGACGGATGGTTCCGCAGCGCCTCGCTCACCCAGCGCTTGCCGCGCACGACCGTGGCCATGGCCTCGTGCAGCAATTCCGGCGCGCGGTCCTTCATGAGGTAGCCGAGGGCGCCGCTGCGCAGCGAGTGTTTCGCGTGCATTTCCTCGGAATGCATCGACAGCACGAGGATCGGCAGGGTGGGGAGCTTCGCCTTGAGGTCCTTGATGAGGTCGAGCCCGTTTTCCGGCCCGCCCAGCGCGAGGTCGATGATCGCCAGTTGCGGCTTGATGCGCTCGGCGGCGGCGATGGCTTCGGCCGGCGAGCTTGCCTCGCTCGCGACTTTGAAGCGCTCGTCGCTCTCGATGAGCGCGCGGGCCTATCCCGGCGCAGGCCGGCCCGGTCTTCGACCAGGAGAATGGTAATGGGAGCGGAAGGTGAGTGTGCGGACTCTCGGGGCATGGAAGGTAGACCGGGAAAGTGACGGTTGGTTCTGGCCGCCGTTGCTTGAAACAACCACGGCGCATTAACTGATTCAGTGCGGGCGCCCTTGTTCGCGTGCCGCGAGCCTTCCATGGATCGGGTTCATCCGCATGCGTACCCCCGTGCTTTCCTGGCCACGTTTTCTCGCCGTCGCATCCTGCGTATGGTCGTTCACCGCCACCGGTTTTTCCGCGGCCGAGCCTTTCCGTGATCCGGCGCTTCCGTTGGAGGAGCGGATTACCGATCTAATCGCCCGCCTGACCCTGCCCGAGAAGGCGGGTTTGATGGTCAATGCCAACCCCGGCATTCCGCGGCTCGGCATTCCCGCCTACAATTGGTGGAACGAGGGCGGGCATGGCGTCGCCGGCACCGGCCTCGCCACCGTGTTCCCGCACTCCATCGGCCTCGCGGCGATCTGGGACGAAGCCATGTTGCAACGGGTGGGTGAGGTGGTGGGCGTCGAAGGCCGGGCCAAATACGTGCAGGCTGCCCGCGAAGGAAAACACGACCGCTATAACGGCCTCACCTTCTGGTCGCCGTGCATCAACCTCGTGCGCGATCCCCGCTGGGGCCGGGCCAAGGAAACCTACGGCGAAGATCCGTTTCTCACCGCCCGCCTCGGTGTGGCGTACGTCCGCGGCGCCCAGGGCGACGACCCCCGCCACCTGCGCGTGTCGGCGCTCGCGAAACATTTCGCGGTGCACAGCGGCCCGGAGCCGCAGCGCCACGTGTTCAATGCCGAGCCCGACGCGATCGATTTCCACGATTCCTACCTGCCCGCGTTCGAGGCGCTCGTGCGCGAAGCCCAGGTCACCGGCATCATGCCCGCCTACACGTCGCTCTTCGGCCGGCCCTGCGTGGTGAATCCCGCGCTCTACGATCTCCTCTACCGGCAGTGGGGCTTCCAGGGCTATGTGGTCTCCGACTGCAATGCGGTGCGCGACCTCTACAAAACCTACAAGATCGCGGGGAATTCCACCGAGGCCGAAGCCCTCGCCGTGGAAGCCGGTTCCTGCCTGACCTGCGGGGGCGAGCCCCCGGCCCTCGCGGACGCGGTGACGGATGGGCTCATCGATGAACCCACCCTCGACCTGCGCCTGAGACGGCTGCTGCGCGTGCAATTCCGGCTCGGGCTCTTCGATCCGCCGGAAAGCGTGCCCTACAACCACGTTGATCCGGCCGTGGTCGATTCACCCGCCCACCAAGCCCTCGCGCTCGAGACCGCCCGGCGCTCGATCGTGCTGCTCAAAAACAACGGCATTCTCCCCCTCCGCCGCGACCAGTTGCGCCGCGTTGCCCTCATCGGCCCCAATGCCGACTCCGTGCCGGCGCTGGTCGGGAAGCACGCCGGCAAGCCAAGCGCCCCGGTGACCTTTGCGGCGGGCTTGCGCGCGGCCCTCGGGCCGTCTGTGCAGGTGGCGTCCGTGCAGGGTTGCCGTTACGTGGACGCCGCCAACGGCGCCCGGCCGGCGGAACCCGATCCCCTCACGGTCGAGCCCACGGGCGACAACAGTTTCGAAGCCGCGCTGGCCGCGGCCCGGGCGGCTGACGTCGTGATCTTCATCGGTGGCACCACTGGCGAATTTGAGTCCGAGCAGATGCGCTCGACTTACGATGGTTTTGACTATGGCGACCGCACGCGCATCGAACTGCCGCCGCCGCAGGAACACTTGCTCGAGGCCCTGCAGGCGTGCGGCCGGCCGATCGTGGTCGTGCTGTGCTCCGGCAGCGCGCTGGCCGTGCCATGGGCGGAGGAAAATGCGGCCGCCGTGCTCGAGGCCTGGTTTCCCGGCCAGGCGGGTGGCACGGCGCTCGCCGATGTGTTACTCGGCAACGTGAATCCCGCCGGACGCCTGCCGGTGACGTTCTACCGTTCGACCGCCGACCTTCCGGCGTTCACCGATTACAACCTGCGCGACCGCACCTATCGTTTCTTTTCCGGACAGCCGCTCTATCCCTTCGGGCACGGCTTGAGTTACACGCGCTTCGCCTACGCGAAATTCGAGATGCCCTCGACCGCCGCTTTCGCCGATCCCGCCAAGCCGCTCATCGTCACGGTCGAGGTGACCAACACCGGTGACCGTGAAGGGGAACGAAGCCGTGCAGCTCTACGCCACGGAACCGGCGGGCGCGCTGCGCCGCAGCCGACGCTCATTGTGCGCGTTCCAAACGGTCCATCTCGCTTCCAAGGAAACCAAGCAGGTTCGCCTCACGGTAACCGAGTTCAGCCTGCGACGCTGGGATCCGCAGCGAAACGATTACCATATTCCCCGCGGCGAATCGGCAGCCGCCGTCGGCGCTTCATCGGCCGACCTGCGCGGGACGGCGGCGCTAGAATTGTAGCGCCGGCATGGGCCGTGGCGGATGTCGTGAATTCACTCCACGTTTTTTGCTCCATACAAGTAACGTCAAAAGCAACTCAGGGAACGGATATGGCGTCAGGATGGCCACTGCGCGCTAAGCGATTTTTAATGAGATCGATGACTGCCGGAGAGGGATCAAGTGCGAGCAATTTGTCTTTCAACAGTCTTGCTGATGCGAGGTCACCGCTGCCAACCAAGACCTCAATGTCCGAGGCGGTCTGTTTACTGAAATCGCTGGGAATCGTGCTAGTGGATAACGTGACGTCCGGACTAAGATTATTGAATGATTCGAGCATCAAAATAGCACTCTTGGAGCTTACCGCGTCCGAGTAGCGCTGCGACTCCACCAAATTGTCATATACGAACAGGCCTAAGATTTCGCGCCTCCGATCCCCTGCAGAAAGTGTATCGTATAGAGCCAGCGTCCGGGTTTTGTCTTTCAAGGCCTTGTTAAAATATCCGTACTCATAGGCTTGGTGGATATTGGGGTCGTAGAGGTCGGATTCGATAGACGTTCCTTCAAGCAAACCTGTTTCTATTTTATCACGCCGAACCTCAACTTCCTTAACTGCTGGCGGGTAGAGCCCCATGAGAAGAAACAACGAGAAACGCACCGCGCTCCGCTTTGAGGGGGAATTCGCGCCATCCACGCCTTCGTCATAGCACCAGAGTAGCTCACGCAACGCCTCTTCATAGCGCCCGGCTTTTATCCACTCCCGCGCTTGTCGGATTCGGTTATCTAGAATGTCGCGATTCGCTTGCTGTCGTGCCTTTCGTGAAGCGCTTCCCTCAAGGCTCACATCTTGTGCGGAGGCGGTGATCGGCTTGGGGGCCGCGCGTTGTGATCGCGGTGTTTGGATTTTTGCGACCGGCTGCAGAGGCGCACGATATAGATGAAACAAAAAGGCGATCGTCAGTATCCCCAACGCAATAAACCCAAAAATGAAGCGTGAACGAGAGGGCATTAACCTGATTCAAGGCAGCTGCTTTCGGGGTGCTGGCGCTTTTTCAAAAGAAAATAATAGGCGTCCGCTGATGAATTTGCGCAAGAGAATGGTTTTTGAGCCACCACTTTGTCGATACCATCGGGCAAATCTTCGCTAGGGAGAAACGTCGCTGCTTTGTGAATGGTGGGCCCACCGGGATTCGAACCCAGAACCAAGGGATTATGAGTCCCCTGCTCTAACCGTTGAGCTATAGGCCCAGACCTTCGCGAAGGTGAACCGGGAATGCCGGAGTGAGTCAACGCACGAGCACTGATGCGCCGGGGAGCGGGGGAAATCTTCCCCGGGAAAAATTCCTGACCGAGGCGCATCATCGCCACGTAGGCTGCGACGAGTGGAGCACTTGATGGATGAAACCACGCGCTTCGACCGGCCATACCGGGCTGAACCCCAGCGAGAATCCTTGACACGGCTAAATCAATTTAGCATCTGTGCCTCATACCCCCATCCCCGTCCCGCGTTTCGTGGCTAAAGAACGATGAGCCTCCCGCTAAATCGGTTTAGCTATGTGAGCGGGTCACTTAACCCCCTGATCACCTATGTTACGCGATAGCTTGGTTCGCTACACCCTCGCGGCGTTCTCAGCGGCGGCCTTGTCGGCCGGCCTGCGCGCCCAAACCGCCGCCGCACCAGCAGCTTCACCGGACGACGCCCTCGTGCTCACGCCGTTTTCCGTGACGGCCGAAAAATCCACCGGCTACAAGGTCAGCTCGGCCTCGACCGCCACGCGCACCAACACGGCGCTCATCGATATCCCGCAGACGGTCGACATCGTGACCAAGGAATTCTGGGACGACGTCGGCGCGACCACCTTCGACCAGTCGTTCCGCTACGTGGCGAACGTCTACGTCCGCAACCGCAACGCCGGTTCCGGCGACGGCGTCAACCTCCGCGGCTTCGAGACCAACGGCTCCATCTCCGTGGACGGCGTGCGCATGGGTAACAACAAGCGCGACCCTCGTCGGTTACGAGCGCCTCGAAGTGGTGAAGGGCCCGCCCTCCGCCGTGCAGGGTCGTGCCGGCGGCACCGGCCTGCTCAACTACATCCTCAAGAAGCCCGAGATCGGCACCAACGAGACCACGCTCAAGTATGCGCTCTCGATGGATGAGTACGACGCGGTGAGCAACCGCGTCGAGTTCGACGCCAACTACACGCTGCCGAACAGCAAGAAGCTCGCGGCCCGCGTGGCGGGTTCGTGGCAGAACGGCGACGACTACATCCAGTTCCAGGAGACCAAGACCCTGGCCGCTTATCCGTCCTTCAAGTGGCAGCTCACGCCCAAGACCGAGCTGATCCTCGCGTCCGAACTCCTCGACCTCGAGACGCCGTCCCGCGAGGAAGGCCACGGCTTCGCGATCTACCCCGGCAAGCTCCGCCGCCTCGTGCCGATCTTCAACGTCGCCACCGACCCAATCACGGCGCTCGACCTGCCGTATAACTTCAACATCGCCGGCCCCGGCGAGACCGACAAGTCCAAGGTCGCCAACGCGACCCTGTTCCTCACGCACCAGTTCACCGACTGGCTGTTCTTCCGCCAGGTCGCCAACCTGCGCTACTTCAGCAGCGACAGCTTCACGTTCACCGGCGAGGACAACACCCGCACGGTCGTGAACTCGCAATACACCGGCACCGTCGCCTGGCGTCGCGGCAACACGGCGCAGGGCGATCTCGTCGCGAAATACAAGTTCCGGAACTGGTTCAGCGGAATGAGCATGGTCGGCTATTCCTACGACGACGGCGCGAGCGAGACCTCCTCCTACACCGGCATCCCGGACGCCCCGTTCAACACCCTCGACATGGCCGCCATCAAGGCCGCGGGCTACAGCGCCTCCTATTACAGCGCTCGCCGCGTCTCCTCGCTGCCGCGCACGAGCCCTGACCGAGAACGAATCCTACAGCGTCGGCTATTTCGCGCAGCACTAACCTCGGTTTCCTGAACGACCGCGTGCTTTTCACCGGCGGTCTCCGCTCCGACCATGACGTCACCGAGACCCGCAACAAGGTCACCGGCCTGCGCACCACCGGCGGCAACACCACCCTGAATTCCTACCGCTACGGCGTGACCGTGAAGATCAACCCGCAGTTCGCCGTCTACGCGGTGAAGAGCGTGCAGAACGACGCCACCCGCAGCGTGCAGCGCTACAACGGCCTCCTCGCCGGCGACCCGCGCCTGCTCGAATTCTTCACCGTCAGCCCGCTGACCGACCTCAAGGAAATCGGCATCAAGGGCGAGGCCTTCAAGGGCCGCCTGTCCTTCAACGCCAACTACTGGGAAATCGGCCCGGCACCGGCAGCGTGGTCAACGTCCTCGCCAACGGCGTCTCGCAAGGCGTGCCGGTCAGCTTCGGCACGCAGACTGAGGTGCAGGGCGCCACGTCAAAGGGCTGGGAAGTCAGCGCCTTCGGCAGCATCACCAACCGCCTGAGCCTCATCGCCAACTACACGGACATGAAGACAAGCCAGGCCTTCACCGGCCAGCAGAACGCCGCGGGCTGGAACACCACGACCAACAACCCCGGCACCATTCCGCTCCGCTTCGCGCCCGACTGGAACGCCAACGTCTTCGCCAAGTACAGCCTGCGCGACGCGCGCGGCCAGGGCTGGGAACTCAAGGCGGGCATCGCTGGCCGTTGGCCCGCTCTATACGCAGCTCACCGGCTTCGGCCTCACCCGCATCCCGGAATCGCAGAAAAGCTACGATGCCGGCGTCGCCTACCGCTGGAAGCAGTACAACTTCGACCTGATGGTGACGAACATTGGCAACGACCCGTTCTACATCACGCGCGACCAGGCGCCGCGCACCTACCGTTTCAGCGTGTCCACGCGCTTCTGAGCGCGCGCTGACGTGATCCCACGCGGACGGGCGGTTCGTTCCACCGCCCGTCCGTCCCTTTCCACGCCCGTTCCCCCGCCATGAATCCCCGCCGCCTTCTCCTCCTGCTCGCCGCCGGCTTCGCCGGTGCGGCCGCCTTCGCCCAAAGCACGCCCATCGCCGGTGCCCCGAACGTGACGCCGCCCAACCCGTCGTTCGGCGAACTGGAATTCAACAACCAGCAGATCGAGAAAACCGTGGGCCGCGTGCCGAAGCTGGCCTACAACAACCCCGGCCTCCTCGTGGACGTGGGCGTCGGCCTGTGGGCCTCGCCGCTGCCGATGGATTTCAACCACGACGGCCTCATGGACCTCGATCGTGGTCTGCACGGGCCTGCCGTCGAACGGCGTTTACTTTTTCGAAAACTCCGGCCAGATCGATCCCGCAGACCAACCTGCCGATCATGAAGGCGGCGGTGCGCAAGGGCCCCGGCGGTGCTTTCGCCGCAGGTGTCCTACGTGAACGGCAAGACGCGTGGTCACGCAGCCCCGGCTTCACCTATCCCGATTTCATCGAGAGTCCGGCTTCGCCAAGCCGCAGCCGCTCCCCGACGCCGGAGAAAGCGTGCACGACGAGCGCACGCACGATCAAGAAGCCGAAGTGGCCGGACGATATCCGCGCGAACGCGTGGCGCTACGTCGACTACGACGGCGACGGCAAAACCGACCTCGTCGTCGGCATCGATTACTGGGGCGACTACAACTGGGAAAACGCCTACAACGGTGAGAAACAGTCCACGACCGAACGGCCAATGGAAAAACGGCCCGCTGCACGGCTACGTTTATCTCCTGCGCAACACCGGCACGGACGACCAGCCGGTTTACGCCACGCGCCGTCAAGCTCAGGCCGGCGGCAAGATCATCGATGTCTTCGGCATGCCGTCGCCGATGTTCGCCGATTTCCGCGGGACGGAACCTCGACCTGATCTGCGGCGAGTTTCTCGACGGCTTCACCTATTTCGAAAACATTGGCACGCGCACCGAGCCAGACTACGCGGCGGGCCGCAAGCTCATGGTCGCGGGCGAGCCGCTGCACATGGACCTGTGCATGATCACGCCGCTGGCGGTGGACTTTAACGGTGACGGCCACGTCGACCTGGTCGTGGGCGATGAGGACGGCCGCGTCGCGCTGCATCGAAAACACCGGGCGCGTCGTCGACGGCATGCCGCAGTTCCTGCAGCCGCGGTATTTCCGCAGGAAGCCGAGAACGTGAAGTTCGGCGCGATCGCCTCGCCCGACGGCGTCGACCTCGACGGTGACGGTCTCGAGGACCTCGTGCTGGGCAACACCGCCGGCTACATCGGTTTCATCAAGAATCTCGGCGGCATCCCGTCGCGCTGGGCCGCGCCGGTGTATCTCAGGCGGCGGCAAAGTCATTCGCCGCAGGCCGGTCCGAACGGTTCGCCGCTCGGGCCGAGCGAGGCCAAGTGGGGTTATACCAATGTCAACGTCGGCGACTGGGATGGCGACGGCCTGCTCGACCTCATCGTCAGCGACATCTGGGGCCGGATCATCTGGTATCAAAACATCGGCACGAAAACCGCTCCGCAGTTCGCCGCCGGCCAGCCGATCGAGGTAGCGTGGGACGGCGGCGCCGAAGCCGGCCTGGAACTGGTGGAGCCCGAAAGGCAACGAGCTCGTCACGCAGTGGCGTTGCACGCCCGCCTGATCGATTGGAATCACGACGGCCTGATGGACCTCATCACGCTCGACCACGAAGGTTACCTCGCGTTCTTCGAACGTCGCCGCACCGCCGACGGCAAACTCGAGCTGCTGCCCGGCAGCGGATCTTCTACGGCAAGGACATCTCGAACTACAACCAGCACGGCATTCCCATGAACGACGGAGCGGCCTGCTGCGATGAACAGCACGATCGCGGGCGCCAGTGGCCGCCGCACCTTCATGTTCTTCGACTGGGACGGCGACGGCATCCTCGACCTGCTCGTCAACACCCGGCCGAACGTGAATTTCCTCAAAGGCCTCGGCCAGGATGCGGAGGGCCACTGGGTTTTCGAGGACAAGGGCGCGCGTGCATCCCGAGCGCATCGCCAGCCATGCGACGACCCCGACCATCGTCCACTGGAACAACCCGCATGGGGACCTGCTGTTCGGTTCGGAGGACGGTTTCCTCTATTTCCTGAAACGCCCGACGCCGAAAACAGCCAAACCCTGATCACCATGCCCGCGCTCACTCCCGCCCAGTTGCACAAGCTCAAACGCTGGAACACGCCCACCATCGCCAACGCGTTGGAACAGGTTTCCCGCGCCGACCCGCTCGCCATCGTCAACCGCGACGAGACGAAGGATTTCATGCCGGAGATGGGGCCGATGGTCGGTTACGCGATGACCCTCGTCATTTCCGGCGGCGACCCGCGCCCGAAGAAGGAGCAACCGGCCAACTTCGAGCGTTACCGTGAGTACCTCGCGTCGCTGCCCGGCCCGAAGATCGTCGTCGTGCAGGACGCCGACCAGCCGCGCTGCTACGGTTCCATCTCGGGCGAGGTCGGGGCTAACCACGCCCGGGCTCTCGGTTGCGTCGGCACCATCACCGATGGCGCCGTGCGTGACTTGGACGAGATGAAGCCCGCCGGCTTCAAAGCCATCGCGCGCCGCCTCGCCGTTAGCCACGCCCATTGCTGGCCGTTGCGCTGGGGCGTGGAGGTTGAGGTCTTCGGCACGAAGATTCGTCCTGGGCCAGTCGATCCACGCCGACAAGCACGGCTTCATCATCATCCCGCCCGACGCGCAGAAACGCGTCCTCGAAGCCGCCCGCTTCATGGACGACAACGAGTGCGACACCGTCATCCCCGCCGGCAGCGAGAGCGCCGGCCGCACCTTCAAGGAAACGCTCGCCGGCATGAAACGCGCGGGCGCGGCCTTCGGCGCCAACACGCGCCGCAAGTTCCGCACCGGCGGCGGCGAATGGAAGTAAGCCTCTCGTGCCCCGCGCCGCATCCCTTCCGCTGCTGATCCTCGCCGGATGGCTGGCGGGGCCCGGGCGTCGCCGCGGCGGCCCCGCTGGTGAGCGGCGCGCGCCTCGCCGTGGGTGGCGATGGCCGCGGGCCGGTTTCCATCGGGCTCTCGACTTACCCGCTGGGCTTCATCAACGCGCCCGGCACGGATAAAAGGCAGGTGTTCATCGTGGCGGGCCGTTTCAGCCACGAGCCGGGGTTGTTCCTCTACGACTGGCGCGAAGCCACCGCCGATACGGCGCCGGTGTTGGGCGCGCGCGTGTCCGTGCGTTACCCCGCTGACCCGAAACAGGCGCCGCCGCCCGGCACCATCTTCCAAACAAAAGACGGATGGATCTACGGCTTCTGGATCATCGATGGCGCGCTCGTCCGCACGCGCTTCGACGCGACGAAGAACGAATTCGTGAAGCTCCCGCTCCCGCCGTTGCCCGTGCGCGGGTTGCCCGGCACTGCGCCCGAAGCGCGCGCCAATCCCGACGGTCGCGCTGCGGAGCGGATCGGTGTTATCGAGCAAGCCGATGGCAGCCTGCAGTTCCTGCTCTCGGTGCCGGACCCGGCCCCTTATCTCACCGCGGAGATGAAAACGCGGCGCGATCCCGCGTTCGATCCCTTCGATGGCCGCGGCATCTGGCGTGGCGGGTTGCCCGGCGTGTTCCTCTTTGCCACGCGCCTGGCCGGGCCGGAGGCGGAGGCGGAAGCGGCGCCTGGCTGGCGGCAGGTTTCGCCCACGCGGCGCGAGGCGCTTTTTTCGCACGGCAGCCTGGCCACCGTTGACCTCGGGCCGGGGCACGAACGCGACATCATCACGGGATCGTACCTCGGGAATCTTTACCACTATGCCAACCGGAACCCAGCCGGCGGGATGGAACTGGCCGCGGCGTCCCTGATGCGCGGCGCGGATGGCCGCGCGGTGCGCAACGATTACGTCTGGACCTCGCCGCTGGCCGTGCCCGCGCGCGGCGGCCCGGGCGCCGACCTGATCGTGGGTGGGGAAGGGGCCATCAACTTCTACCGCTTCCGCGGGCTCGGCGCCGACGGCGTGCCGGATTACGCGGCGGCGCAGCCGTTGCTCGCGGAACACGCGCTGATCTACACGGGTTCGCTGCCGGTGTTGAATTCAGTCGATTGGGACGGCGACGGCGTCACGGATATCGTCACCGGCAACTCCGAGGGAAAAATCCTCTTCTTCCGCAACCACGGCACGAACGCCGCGCCGGACTTCCGCGGCGGCGAATCGCTCGCGGCCGGCGGCGAGGTTATCCACGTCCAGCAAGGCTATGCCGCGCTGCAGGGGCCGGACGAGGCGCGCTGGGGTTACATGAGCCCGGCGGTGGTGGACTGGAACGGCGACGGAGCCGACCCGACATCGTCGCGAGCGACGCCCGCGCGCTGCATTACGTTTACCTGAACACCGGCACGAGAGCAATCTCGCCGAAGCTCGCGGCCGCGCAGCCGCTTTATTGCGACGGCCTCGACGTGCACGGGAGCTGGCGGGTGCGCCCGGGAGCGGCGGAGTGGGGCGGCCGCATGGCTTACGTGGCCCTCGATGACGACGACCAGTTCCACCTCTACTGGCGGATCGACGACGCCAACCTCCGCGACGGCGGCAAGCTCCTGCTTGAGGATGGCTCGCCCATCGGCGCGAATTTCCTGCCCGCGGGCGGCACCGGCCGCACCAAGTTCACCCTCGCCGACTGGGACGGCGACGGCGTGATGGACATCCTTGTCGGCACCCCGCGACATGGTTCCGTGCCGAATCCGAAGGCCGGCCTGCCACAATCCCGCGGCCTGCCGGGCGCCACCGTGCTCTGGCTGCGCAACACCGGAACCAATGCGGCGCCGAAATTCGCGTTCCCACGCTCGCTGCAGTTCAAGGGCGCCCCCGTCTATTTCGGCCAGCACGAGTGCAGCCTCGCCCTGACTGACCTGGGCGGCCCCGGCGGCCCGCACCTCCTGGTCGGCGACGAGGAAGGCCGCGTTTATTTTTTCCACCGCGGCGACATCTCGTGGAACCGACTGACGCCGGCGGGCCCAACCAGTCTGAATAGTTATTCCGCTTGTTCATTCCACCGCTTCCACCCCAAATCCTCCTCACCCCATGAATCCATACCTCGCTGAAGTCATTGGCACCGCCATGCTCATCCTCTTCGGCAACGGCGTCGTTGCCAACGTCGTCCTCGCCAAAACCAAGGGCAACTCCGGCGGGCTGGATCGTCATCACCGCCGGCTGGGCGCTCGCCGTGACGCTCGCGGTGTACGCCGTCGGCCGCATTTCCGGCGCCCATCTCAACCCCGCCGTGACGCGTGGCGCTCGCCAGCGTCGGCGCCTTCGACGTGGGCGCAGGTTCCCGGTTACATCGCCGCGCAGATGGCCGGCGTCGATTCGCCGGCGCGATGCTCGTCTACCTCGCTTATCTCGCCCACTGGGGCGTCACGCCGGATGACGGCGCCAAGCTCGCGTGCTTCGCCACCGGGCCCGGCGATCCGCAATACCGGCCCGGCCTTCATCACCGAATTCATCGGCACCGCCGTGCTCGTGTTCGGCGTGCTGGCGTTCGGCAAGGTCGCGCTCGGAGCCAGTTCCGACGCGGCGGCCTGGACGCCAGGCCGTCGGCACCTGGTTCGGGCCGTTGCTCGTGGGCCTGCTCGTGTTCGGCATCGGTCTCTCCCTCGGCGGCCCGACCGGTTACGCCATCAACCCGTCGCGCGACCTCGGGCCGCGCCTCGCGCATGCCGTCCTGCCGATCCCCGGCAAGGGCAGCTCCGACTGGGGCGTACGCCTGGGTGCCGGTCGTCGCCCCGATCCTCGGCGGCGTCGCCGGCGCGCAACTGTTCTGCCGTTTCCGGCCTCTGATCCCAACCTGCAGCCCAACCCCGTTTCCCGATGAGCAAACCCCGCTACATTCTCGCCCTCGACCAGGGCACCACCAGCTCCCGCGCCATCGTGTTCGACCACGCCGGCGACATCGTCGGCCGTGGCGCAGAAGGAATTCACGCAGCTCTACCCGAAGCCAGGCTGGGTGGAGCACGACCCGATGGAAATCTGGGCGAGCCAGAACGCTTCCACCGCCGAGGCGCTCGCCAAGGCGAACCTCACGCGCGACGACATCGCCGCGGTCGGCGTCACCAACCAGCGCGAGACCACCGTCGTGTGGGACCGCGAGACCGGAAAGCCGGTCTACAACGCGATCGTCTGGCAGGACCGCCGCACCGCCGACTTCTGCGCGCAGCTCAAACGCGACGGCGCCGAGCCGTCCGTCACTCAAGAAGACCGGCCTGCGGCTCGACCCGTATTTCTCCGGCACGAAGGTCCGCTGGATCCTCGATAACGTCACCGGCGCCCGCGCGCGGGCCGAGGCGGGCAAGCTGCTCTTCGGCACCGTCGACACCTGGCTGCTCTGGCAGCTCACCGAGCGCCGCGTGCACGTCACCGACGCCACCAACGCCTCGCGCACGCTGCTCTACAATATCCACAACGGCGACTGGGACGACGACATGCTGAAGCTCCTCGGCATCCCGCGCGCCATGCTGCCCGAAGTGAAGTCCTCCTCCGAAGTCTACGGCGACCGTCAGCGCCGAGGCTCTACCCGGCGCGGCGCCCCGATCGCCGGCATCGCGGGCGACCAGCAGGCCGCGCTTTTCGGCCAGGCCTGCTTCACGCCCGGCATGGTCAAGAACACCTACGGCACCGGCTGCTTCCTGCTGATGAACACCGGCGAGAAGGCGATGCCTGTCGCACAACAACCTCCTCACCACCGTGGCCTGGCGCATCGGCGGCAAGACGGAGTACGCGCTCGAAGGCTCGGTCTTCATCGGCGGCGCGGTCGTGCAATGGCTGCGCGACGAACTGCAACTCGTGCGCGATGTGCAGCGAACTCGACCGAGCTCGCGGCCTCGGTGCCGGACGCCGGCGGCCTGTTTCTCGTGCCCGCCTTCGCCGGTCTCGGCGCGCCGCATTGGGATCCTTACGCCCGCGGCGTCGCCGTCGGCATCACCCGCGGCACGAACCGCGCGCACTTCTGCCGGGCCGCGCTCGAGGCGATCGCCTTCCAGAGCGCCGACCTCATCGCGTGCATGGAGAAGGACAGCGGCCTCGCGCTCAAGGAACTGCGCGTCGACGGCGGCGCCTCGCGCAGCGAGCCGCTGATGCAGTTCCAGGCCGACCTGCTCGGCACGCACGGTCGTGCGCCCGAAGAACGTCGAAACCACCGCGATGGGCGCCGCCTACCTCGCCGGCCTCGCGGTCGGTTTCTGGCAGAGCCGCGACGACATCACGCGCAACTGGGCGAAGCAGACACGAACTTCAAGCCCGCGCGTCCCGCCGCCGAGATGCAGACGCTCCGCGCCGGACTGGGACGCGCGCCCTCGAGCGCGCCAAAGGCTGGTTCAGCACCAACTCGGGGTCCGAGTTCGACCTCGAGGCGCGAGGCGGCGACCTCGGCGTTGTCGCTGAGGTCGAGCAGGCCGGCGACGAAGCGCACCTGGCTGCCGGCGAGATCGGCCGCGAGCCGGTCGCGCAACTGCTGGACGGACTGGGCGGGGAGAGCGGCGGCACAGCCACTCACGAACGCGAGCGCGAAGCGGGGCATCGACGAAGCCTAGTGCGGGGCGCGGCAATGCGCGCCGCCGATTCGCCGCCGCCGGAAGCCCGCGCGGGTGGGGGGCGCGGGCGTCAGCGGCCGCGCCCTTCGCCCTCGCCTTCGCCCTCTTCGCCTTCCTCGTCGTCGACGACGGTCTCCTCGGCCTCCGCCGGCCAGCTGCCGAGCACGCCGGGCGGGCCGCGCCGGTCGTGCACGGTGAACGTCTGCACCGAGCTCTGGTCGCCGCGCGCGATGCGGATCGCGAACGTGCCGGCGCGCGGGCCGCTGGCACCCTGGCCGCGGCCGCCGGGGCCGCCCTGGCCGCCGCCCGGACCCTGGCCGCCCTGTCCACCCTGCCCGCCGGGGCCGCGGCCGCCGCGTTCGACCGCCCACGGCACCTCGTGGTAGCCGGGGGTCGTCGGGCCGTCCTTGCGCCACAACACGGTGCCGGCGGCGTCGAGCACCTCGAGTGCGATCCTGGTCTCGCTCTCCTGGCTCAGCAGGTAGCGGAACGTCGGCACGGTGAACGCATTGGCCGCCGTCCAGCCGCGCGCGCCGGTGTTGCCTTCGCTGAAGGCGCGCGGCAACAGCACGCCGTCGCTCGGCGGCAAGGCGACGAACGCGGCGCCGAGATGCTCGGGCTTGATCGTCTCGAGCGCCTTGGCGTCGAGCGCCCAGACGCCGCGGCCGTGCGTGCCGACCAGCACGTGGCTCTCGCGCTCGTGCACGATGAGGTCGTGCACGGCGACGCGCGGCAGGCCGCCGCCGAGCGGAAACCAGTGGGCGCCGTCGTCGATCGAGACGTAGGCGCCCATGTCGGTGCCGACCAGCAGCACGTTCGGGTTGCGCGGGTGCTGGCGGACGACGTTGACCGGCTCGCGCGGCAGGTCGTGTGCGATCGCCAGCCAGGTGTCGCCGCCGTCGTCGCTGCGGAACACGAACGGCGCGCGTTCGTCCTCGCGATAGCCGTTCCAGGCGACGAACACGGTGTCGGCCTGGTGCCGCGACGGCTCGACGCGCGCGACCCACAGGCCGCGCACCGCCGCCGGGAAGCGGTCGGTCAGCTCGGTCCAGTGCGTGCCGCCGTCCTTGCTGGTCCACAGCCGGCCGTCGTCGGTGCCGACCCACAGCCAGCCTTCGCGCTGCGGCGACTCGGCGATCGTCGTGATCGTGCAGTGCGGGACGTTGCCCTTCTGCTTGTCGGCGTCGTTGGTGGTGAGGTCGGGGCTGATCGTCGCCCAGCTGTCGCCGCGGTCGCGCGAGCGGTGCAGGTACTGGCTGCCGGTGTAGACGGTGCGCGGCGCGTGCGGCGACAGCACGATCGGCGTGCTCCAGTTGAAGCGCAGCGGCTGCTCGCCCTTCTGCGCCCTCGGCTTGATGCCCTTGCGCGCGCCGGTGACGAGGTGCTGGCGGCTCATGCCGCCGAACTGCGACTCGCTGTAGACGACGTCCGGATCGTCGGCGTCGACGCAGCAGTAGAAGCCGTCGCCGCCGTCGACGCGGTAGGCGTCGGTCGCGCGCAGGCCGCTCGTCGTGGCACCGCACACCGGGAATCCCCAGGTGCCGTTGTCCTGCAGGCCGCCATAGATGCGGTACGGCGAGCGGTTGTCGGCGGCGATCGTGAGGACCGCCGTCACCGGCAGGTGCGCGAGGTGGTCCCAGGTCAGGCCGCCGTCGCGCGATTGCGCGAGGCCGCCGTCGTTGCCGAGCAGGCAGTGCTTGCTGTCGGCGGGGTCGATCCACAGCGCGTGGTGGTCGACGTGCAGGTTGTTGGCGAACGACGGCACGCCGCGGCCGCCGCCGCGGGCGCCCCAGGTCTTGCCGCCGTCGGTCGACTTGTTGACCGGCACCGACAGCACGAAGACGGTGTCCTTGTCGTTCGGGTCGACGCGCACCTGGCCGTAGTAGTAGCCCGGGTCGCCGCCGATCGAGGTGGCGTCGTCGTGCGTCTTCTTCCAGGTGCTGCCGCCGTCGAGGCTGCGGTACACCTCGCCGCCGACGATCGGCCGGCGCGCGCGCCGCACCGGGTCCTGCTCCTCGATGCCGAGCTGCCAGGTCGCGTAGCCGACCGGATCGGCGAGCAACTCGGCGCTCGGCTCGGGCTCGGCGGCGGGCTCCGCGTCGGCGGCCTTGCCGTCCGCCTTCGGCTCGCCGGCGGTCGGGTCGGGCGCGGCGCCCGTCGGCTTGGTGCCCCGCGGGTTGAGGTTCTCGATCGTCGCGTAGACGACCTTGCCGTCGCCGGCGAACACGTCGATGCCGATGCGGCCGAGCACGCCGTCGGGCAGGCCGCCGGCGAGCTGCTTCCAGGTGTCGCCGCCGTCGGTCGACTTCCACAGCCGCGAGCCCTGGCCGCCTTCGGTCATGTTCCAGGCGCGGCGGCGGCGTTCGTACGACGCCGCGAACACCACGTCCGGGTGCTTGGGGTCGATGGCGACGTCGACGAAGCCGACATCGGGGCCGAGGTGGTGGACGCGCTTCCAGTTCAGCCCGCCGTCGGTGGTGCGGTAGAGCCCGCGCGCGTCGTTGCTCGAGTACAGCGCGCCGAGCGCGGCGACGTAGACGACGTCGGGATCGCCGGGATGCACGGCGATGCGGCCGATGTGGTCGGTGCCGGGCAGGCCGACGTGGCGCCAGGTCTTGCCGCCGTCGGTCGACTTGTGCACGCCGTCGCCCCAGTACGAGCTGCGCTGGTTGTTCGCCTCGCCGGTGCCGACGTAGAGCACGTCGCCGTTGCTCGGTGCGACGGCGAGGTCGCCGATCGAGATCGAGTACGCGTCCTGGAACTGGGGCGAGAACTTGATGCCGCCGTTCTCGGTCTTCCAGATGCCGCCGCTCGCGGCGGCGACCCAGAACACCTGCGGGTGTTGCGGGTGCACGGCGATGTCGACGATGCGACCGCCGCTGATCACCGGCCCGAGCTCCTTCCACTTGAGCTGGGCGAAGACGTTGTCCCTGGCGTGGTCCGGGTCGCTGGTCTGGGCGGCGAGCGGCGCCGCGAACGCGAACACGGTGGCGAGCAGGCGGCGCAGCGAGAGCGTGGACATGGCGATCACTCCTTCGCCGCGGCCGTGGTGTCGGCTTCGGCGGCGGCGACGGCGGGGTCGGGCAACAGGTTGAAGACCCGCGGCTCGACGTCCTGCGGGCTCGGGGCGTTCGCCCAGCGCACGGCGTAGGTGCCGGGGCGGGCGAGCTGGTTGCGGCCGCTGCGCGCGTCCCACTGGATCGGCTGCAGGCCCGCGATCGCCTGGCCGGTGACGCGCGCGATCTCGGCGCCGGCGACGTCGTGCACGGTCAGCACCGGCGCGTCCTTCGGTGGCGCCGCGAGCCAGACGTGGAAGGTGACGCCGTACGGCGGGTTGGGCGCCGCGTACTCCTTGTTGCCCTGGTAGCCGCGGCTGGTCATGCGCCACAGGATCGCCGGCTCGACCGCGAACAGGTGCGCCGGTTTGCGCGCGATCGCGGCGGTCACCTGGCGCAGCGCCTCGATGTCGAGCACCCACACGCCGCGGCCGTGCGTCGCGGCGATCAGGTCGCTGTCGCGGTCCTGGATGAAGAGGTCGCGCACGGCGACGATCGGCAGGTTCTTGCCGAGCGGGAACCAGCGGTCGCCGCGGTCGAAGGACACGTGGGCGCCGTACTCGGTGCCGAGCAGCAGCAGGTCCTCGTTGCGCGGATCCTCCATCACCGCGTAGCACGTCTCGCGCGTGGGCAGGTCGAGGCCGAGGTCGCGCCAGCTGTTGCCGCGGTCCTCCGACACGAGCACGTAGGTCGCGAAGTCGTCGGAGCGGTGGCCGTCGAGCGTCATGTAGACGCGGTTGTCGGCGAAGTGCGACGGCACCAGGTCGCTGACGTAGCGCGGGCCGAACACAGGGATGTTCTGGTCGATGCGGTGCCACGACGCGCAGCCGTCCTCGGTGCGCCAGAGCGCACCGTCGTCGGTGCCGACGTAGAGCAGGCCCTGCACGCGCGGGCTCTCGGCGATCGCCACCGCGGTGCCCTGCTCGGTGCGGCCGAGCTTGCCCGACACGCACTTCATGCGCAGCGTGTCGGCGCCGCGCAGCGGGCCCTGGCCAGGCCGCGCCTGGCGGTTGTCGAGGTGCGCGTAGCGCTCGCCGCGGAACACGTGCGTGCCGGCGTGGTAGACGGTGAGCCGGTTGTGCGGCGACAGGATGAACGGCGCGTCCCAGTTCCACTGCGCCGGCGAGTTGTCGGGCGTGCGGTCGCGCTGCAGCCGCGCCTGCTGGCCGCTGCGCATGTCGACGATGCCCATGGCGCCGTTCTGGCTCGTCGCGTAGACGATCCACGGCTCGAGCGGATCGGTCTGGGCTCCGAAGCCGTCGCCGCCGTAGATGGTGACGCAGTCGGCGGCGCCGATGCCCTCGCGGTAGCGCGTGCGCGACGGGATCACCCAGGTGCCGTTGTCCTGCAGGCCGCCGACGACGTTGTACGGCACGCTGTTGTCGGCGACGGCGTCGTAGTACTGCGCCGCGCAGAAGCCGCGGTGCACCTGCCACGAGGCGCCGCGATCGAGCGTCTCGTTGACGCCGCCGTCGCACAGCGCGAGCAGGTGGTCGCTGTCGTCGGGGTCGACCCAGCAGGCGTGGAAGTCGACGTGGATGCCGTTGTTGATGCCCTTGAACGACGCGCCGCCGTCCTTGGTGCCCCACAGCGTCGTGCCGACGCAGTAGAGGTTCTGGTCGTTGCGCGGGTCGGCGCGGATCACCGAGTAGTAGAAGGGGCGCTCGGTGAGGCTGTTGACGCGCCGCCAGTTCTCGCCGCGGTCGTCGCTGCGGAACACGCCGCCGGTCTCGAAGCCGAGCTCGCCCTGCTTGTCCTGGACGTCGGCGTCCTGACCGAACAAGCGGCCGCTGTACGGGCCGTTCGGCCGGCCGGCGAGCTGGTTGAACGGATTGGCGCGCGTGCCGTAGGTGACCTCGGCGGACCGGGTCTCGGCGCCGCGCACGTACGTCAGCGTCGCCTTCGTCCCGGCCGCCGCGTCGCGCACGATCTCGAGCAGATCGCCGTACGTCTTGACGGCCTCGTCGCCGACCTTGGTGATGCGGTCGCCAACGCGCAGCCCGGCCAGCGCTGCGGCACCGCCGTCGGTGACGTTGCGCAGCACGGCTCCCGGAGCGTCGGCTGCCCCGCTGTCGCCGTCCTGGCCGATGCCGAGGTCGGCGTTGCGCGGCGCCCGGCCCGCGGGCGGCGTCGGCTGCCCCGGCGCCGCCTGGCCGCCGGCGGGACGCTGCTGGCCCTCTTCCTGTTGGGTCGGCGGGGCCTCGCTCGGCGGTGTCTCGGCGTTGCCGCCCGGCCGGCCGCCGCCCGGGCCCTGGCCCGGTGCTGGCCGCGGTTCCTCTCCGGGCAGGAAGTCCTTGCGGTCGCCCTTCGCCCAGCCGCTGCGTTCCGACTCGACGATCGCGAACATGGTGTCGGGGCGCGAGGCCAGGATGTCGATGCCGCTGCGGCCCCAGCGGCAGGTCGGCAGTCCGGCCGTCAGCTCGCGCCAGTTGTCGCCGCCGTCGGTGCTCTTGTAGAGCCCGGCCTTGGCGCCAAAGCGCACCGCCGGGTCGTTGCCGTCGAAGCCGTCGCGCTTGCGTTCGTACAGGCACGCGAACACGGTGTTGGGGTCGCCCGGGTGCATCAGCACGTCGATGCCGCCGGTGTGGTCGTCGAAGAACAGCACGCGCTCCCAGCTCTTGCCGCCGTCCTTGGTGCGGTAGATGCCGCGCTCGGGGTTCTCGCCCCAGAGCCGGCCGAGCGCCGCCACGAACACGATGTCGGGGTTCTTCGGGTGGATCGCGATGTGGCCGATCTGGAACGACTCGCGCAGGCCGGCGTGCGTCCAGGTCGCGCCGCCGTCGGTGGACTTGTAGACGCCGTCGCCCCACTGCACCGAGTTGCGCGCGTTCTCCTCGCCGGTGCCGACCCACACGATCTCCGGATCGCTCGGCGCGATCGCGATGTCGCCGATCGAGACGTTGCCGACGCGGTCGAACACGTTCGTCCACGTGGTGCCGGCGTTGCTCGTCTTCCAGACGCCGCCGCCGGCGCTGCCGACGTACCAGGTGTTCTTCTGCCGCGGATGGATCGCGATGTCGGTCATGCGGCCCATCGGGTTCGCCGGACCGAGGTTCCGCCACGGCAGGTGCTCGGCGAGCGCGCGCGAGAACGGCGTGTCCGGCGCCGGGCGCGCCGCGGTGGACGGGTCTTGGGCGAGGAGCGGGAACGCGGCCAGCAGGACGGCCGACGCGCAGGGCAGTGCACGCATGGGAGGAGCGCCGGAGCGGGCCGCGGAGCTTACGGCGCACGGCGCGCGGCCGTCGAGGTCACCGGGCGCCCGGCTGTCGCAACTTCGTAGCCGTCACCGCGGTGCAACGCGGCGCGCGAGCGCGAGCTGCGCCTCGCCGTCGTTGCCGGCGGCGAACCCCATCGTCGTCCGCGACTGCCAGTTGTCGGACGCCCATGCCACCGCCTCGTAGCTGCCCGGCGGCAGGCAGGCCGTGACCAGGACCTCGCGCGCCGTGCCGGGCTCGCCGGCGACGGCTTCGGTCGACAGCCACAGGCCGTCCTGCCCCGGCGTGTGGAACGTGACGCCGATCACGCACGGCGCCTCCGGCGGCACCGCGATGCGCAGGCGCCGGGTGACGCCGAACTGCAGCTCGACGTCCTGGTGCTTCTCGATGCCGGCCTCGACCGTGACCGCGAAGCGCACGGCGGCGAGGCCGGCGGCGCGCACCAGCAGCGCGTGCTGGCCGACGGGCATCGTCGGGAAGCGGTAGTCGCCGTTGCTGTAGGTCGCGAAGAACCGCTGCGGCCGGCCGCCGTCGTCCTGCGCCAGCAACACGAGCTCGCAGTCCTCGGGCGCGATGCCGCCCGGTCCACGCACCGAGCCGTTCAACGAGCCGCCGACGCCGAGCGGGACGTCGCCGAGATCGAGCGTGCCCGCGCTGGTCAGCGCGAGCTCGCGCCGCGCCGCACTGGCCTGGCCGGCGTGTTCGAACAGCAGGTCGATGGTGCCCGGCGGCACGTCGTCGCGCTGCACGAGGCCGTCGGCGGTGGCCGTCCACCGCACGTACCTCGGCGCGCTCGTGATGCCAGCACGAGATCGTCGCGGCCAGCGGCGTGCCGTCCCGGCTCACCACGCGCGCGAGCAGACGCGACGGCGGCGGCGGCGCGACCACGAAGTCGATCGGCTGCGCCGCCGGCGCGACGTCGCGCAGCACGGCGTTGGCGAACGCGAGCGGCGAGCGGCCGGGTGCGTACGCGCGCAGGTCGGTGCGGCCGGCGGCCGGCACGCGCAAGGCGAAGGCGCCGTCGGCATCGCTGACCGCCAGGGTCGGCTTGCCGCCCGGCACACGCGGCACGATCCGCCAGCCCGCCAGCGGCCCGCCGCGCGCGTCGCGCAGACGGCCGCGCAGGTTCGGCGCCGGGCCGCCGTCGCCGAGCACGGCCAGCCACTCGTTCGCCGCGTCGGCGTGCAGGTCGAGCGTGGTGCTCACCGGGGTGTACGCGCGGCCGTCGTCGAGCGGCGTCGCGATCGCCGGGTTGGGGCCGGGCGCCAGGTCGTCGAGGCGGAAGCTGCCGTCGGCCTGGGTGCGCACGCTGCGGCTGGCGAAGCCGCCGGCGGTGCCGACGGTGACGCGGGCCGGCACCGTGCCGTCGGCCGGCGTGCGCACGCTGCCCGTCAGGGTGCACGGCCGCGTCAGTTCGACGTCGAAGCCGAGCGTCGCCCCGGCGGCCAGTTGCAGCGTGCCGGTGCACGGGCCGTGGCCGCGCGCCCGCGCCGCGAACGCGATCGCACCGGGCCGCAGCCGGCCGACGGCGAAGCGACCGTCGGCGTCGCTGCGCACGCGCTGCGGGACCGCCGCCAGCTCGGCGTCCGCCGGCGCCTTGGCGGCGCTGCGGAACTCCAGCTCGGCGCCGGCGACGGGCGCGCCGTCGGCGCTGCGCACCGTGCCTTGCACCTGCCCGGCCATGCCGAGGAACGCCAGCGGCACCGTGGCGACGGGCAGCGGCGCCAGCGCCTCGGCAGGCGCGCGCACCAGGTACATGGCGGTCGAGCCGTGGTCGCGGTGCTGCGCGCCGATGCGGCCGCCGAGGCCGAGCCCGACCGCGTAGTCGCCGTTGGCGTCGCTGGCGCCGACACTCGCGGGCGCCGGGGGGGCCTCGGCCGCGGTGTCCCCGGGCAACAGCACGATGGTGGCGCCCGCCACCGGCGCGCCGCCGGCATCGGTGACGCGGCCGCGCACCAGCAGGTGCGGCACGATCCTCAGCACGACCGGCTGCGCGTGCATTGCCGACAGCGTCACCTCGGCGTGCCCGCCGAGCGCACAGCGCACCGACGCGGCGTGGCCGTCGCCGCCCGCGCACTCGAACTCGACTTCGCCGTTGGCATCGGTGCGTGCGGTCAGCTCGAGGCCGTCGGTGCGCAGCACGACGTCGACGAAGGGCAGCGGTCGCGCCGGCGCGCCACCCGCCTGCTCGACGCGGACGTCGACGCACGCCACCGCGGCCCGCCCCGGCACCAGCACGGCTTCGACGCGCGACGCCGCCTCGCTGGCCGCGGGGGCGGCGGCCGGCTCGGCGTGCGGGCCGCCGGCAGGGGCCGCCGGGGTCGCAACCGCCGGCGCCATCGGCACCACGTCGGCGGACCACGCCTGCTTCGCGCCCCAGCCCGCCACCGCGAGCACGGCCAACACGAGCAGGATCGACCAGGTTCCTCGCACTTCGGTGTCTCCCTACGCAGGCCCGGACGGCATCGGCCGCCCATTCCGGCGATCGCGGCGGCACCTAGACGCGAATGCTGGTCGACCAATGCGCGGCGAAGCGGTGGCGGGCGGCGCGCTGCGGGAAGCGCTCCGCGATCGTGCGCACGATGGCGCGCGCGGACGCCGGGCGGGCCAGCCAGTGCAGCGCGCGCAGGTGGAGCGACAGCGGCAGGTTGGCCGTGTCGAGCAGCTCCTCGAGCGCCTGGCTGATGGCGTCGGTCGGGCCGCCGCGCGCGGCCTCGGCGAGCAGCAGGTTGGCGCGCAGCGATGGCAGCGCCAGGTCGTCGACGAGGGCGGCGAGTGCGTCGTCGTCGGCGCCCAGGCGCACCAGGTAGCCGCGCGCCATCGCTTCGCCGAGGCGATCGCTGCCGGCGCGCGCCAGCTGGACGGCCTGGGTGAACGCGGCGCGGGCCTCGTCGTCGCGCCGCTGCCAGAAGCGGCGCTCGCCGAGGAACACCGACGCCCGCGCCCCGTACGTCGGCAGCGCTAGGCGCTCCGCTTCGGCGATCGCGAAGCGCAGGTCCTGGCCCGCCTCGAGGTCGCCGACGAGCGCGCGCACCTGGCCGCGGTAGAGGTGGAAGCGCAGGCGCACGCGCGGATGGTGGCGCGTCGCCGGCGCGCGCTCGACGTCGTGCAGCGTCTTCAGCGCCTTCGGGTAGTGGTGGGCGAGCGCTTCGACGCGCGCGAGGTCGATCAGCAGGTGGCAGCGCAGGTCGTCGTGCGCGGTCGGCAGGCGCTGCTGCGCCAGTTGCAAGTGGCGCAGGCCGTCGCTGGCCTGGCCGCGGTAGAGCAGGATGCGGCCGTGCAGCGCGTGCGCCTGCGCCGCCAGGGCGTCGGCGGCGTCGCCGCCGCGTTCGCCGAGGTCGTCGTGCACCGACTCCAGCAGGGCGATCGCCGACAGCAGGCGGCCGCTGTCGAGCTCGGCGGTGGCGAGACCGGTGCGCGCCTCGGCCGAGCGATCGAGATCGCCGAGCGTGCGCGCCAGCGCCTCGGCCTGCTGGAACCAGCGGCTCGCGGCCTCGATCTGGCCGGCGTTGCTGCGCGCCTGCCCGGCGAGCAGCAGGTAGCGCAGGCGCCGGCGTTCGTTCTCGGGGCTCGGCGCGACCTGGGCGAGGTGCACGGCGAGGCGGCCGACGACGCGCAGCGCCGTGCGGCGCGAGCCGGCGCGCACGCGCTCGTCGAGGCCGGTCAGCAGCGGGTCGAGGCAGCCTTCGTGGTCGAGGCCCTGCGACAGGTGCATGCCGATCGCCAGCGGCGAGGCGCCGCGCGACTGCAGCAGGCTCGCGGCCTTGCGGTGCAGCTGCACGCGCGCGCTCGCGTCGAGATCGCGCAGCAGCAGCTTCTGGAAGTCGCGGTGGCGGAACGACACCTCGCCGCCCTGCGCCCGCACGACGCGGCCGCGGAACAGCGACAGCGTCTCGAGCACCGACAGCTCCGGCGCCTGCACCAGCGCCGCCAGGTCGCCGAGCGAACAGCGTTCGCCGAGCACGGCGGCGGCGGTGAGCACGGCGCGCTGCGCCGGCGGCAGGCGCTCGACGCGGGCGTGGAAGCGATCGAGCAGGCGCGGCGCCGGCCGCGCCTCGGCATCGGCCGCGAGCCCGTGGTAGTCGCCGGCGCGGCCGCGCAGCTCGCCCTCCTGCACCAGGTGGTCGAGCGCTTCGAGCAGCGCGCCCGGCACGCCGCTCAGGACCTGGTGGGCGCCGCGCAGGAACGCGTCGACCGGTTCGCCGTCGCGGAACAGCGCGCGGCCGAAGGCGAGGAACGTGTCGTCGTCGAGGCCGGTGAGGTCGAGGCGCTGCACCGCCGGCAGCTCGACGCGCACGCCGTCGTGACCGCCGGCGAGCAGCACCAGCAGGTGGTGGCGCGCGGCGGCGCCGGCCAGCCGCTGCAGCACGAGCCGGCCGCTGGTGTCGAGCAGGTCGGCGTGGTCGACGCGCAGCACCAGGACCTGGCCCTTCTTCGGCAGCTTGAGCAACGCCGAGGCGAGGCGCTCGGCGCGCACCTCGGGCGGCTCGGTGCTGTGACCGACGAGCACTGCGACCAGCGCCTCGGCGTCGGCATCGGCGAGCTGCAGCAGCGTGCGCGCCGCGACCGCTGCGCGCTGCGCCGCGTTCGGCGAGGCGCGGTCGTCGCCGCGCAGCAGCCAGTCGAGCAGCGAGCTGGTGAACGGCTCGCCGTGGCCGAGATCGCTGTCGGCCTCGCCGCCGAGGTACACCGGCGGCTCGCCGTCGCCGAGCCAGCGCTGCATCGCTTCGTCGTAGAGGCGCCGGCGGCCCATGCCTTCGGGACCACCGACCAGCACGACGCGGCCCTTGCCGGCGCGCGCCTGCGCCAGCGCCTGGTCGAGCGCCGCGAGCTCGGCGGCGCGGCCGAAGAACGCCGTCTCCGCTGGGCGCCGCATGCGCAGCAGGCGGCGGCTGCTGGCGAGCACCGGCAGCTTGGCCTCGTGGCGGCGCCAGGTACTCGGAGCGTTCGCCCTGCTCGAGGATGCGCGCCAGGTCGGCGGCGTCGCGCGGCCGGTCGTCGGGGTTCTTCTGCAGCAGGTCGAGCAGCACCTGCTCGAGGAACGGCGACACGCGCGGGCGGTGGTGCGATGGCCGCGGCACGGCGCGGTGCAGGTGCGCGTCGAGCATCTCGTCCGGCGTCGTCGCCTGGGCGAACGGGTGCTTGCCGGTCGTGACCTCGTACAACACGACGCCGAGCGCGTAGAGGTCGCTCTTCGGGCCCGCCGGCTCGCCGCGCAGCGTCTCCGGCGCGGTGTAGGCGAGGCTGCCGGCGAGGCCGAGGCCCGACGAGCGCCCCGGCGAGGTGCCGCTGCCGCCGCTGCCGGCGCTGTTGCTGCCGCCGCGGGCGCCGAACGGCCGCGCCAGCCCGAGGTCGACGATCTTGAGCTCGCTGTCGGGCGTGAGGATCAGGTTCTCCGGCTTGACGTCGCGGTGGGCGAGGCCGCGCTTGTGCAGCGCCGACAGCCCCTTGGCGGCGTCGGCACCGATGCGCCGCGTCAGGTCCTCGACCGGCGCGCCCGAGCGGGCGACGAACTCGCGCAGCGTCGTGCCGCGCACGTACTGCATCACCAGGTAGGTCGTGGCGACGCCGAGCTGGTCGTCGGTCTCGACGCCGTGGATCGCCGCGACGTTGGGGTGCCGCAGCTGCTGGCCGATCTCGCCCTCGGCGAACAGGCGGGCGTGCGCGCGCTCGTCGTCGGCGAGCTCGGCGCGCAGGAACTTGATCGCGACCTCGCTGCCGGCCGGCAGCTCGCCGTACGGCTGCAGCAGCCGGGCGCGGTAGACCGTGCCCGACGACCCGCGGCCGAGCTCCTGCAGCAGCTCGAAACGGCCGGCGACACTCGGGTGGCCGAGTGGGGGTGCCGCGGGGGCACTCGCGTCGTCGTCCTCGGCTTGCTGCATCGCTGCGTTGTAGCGGTGCGCCCCCGCGTTCGCGACCGCGGAGACGGGCGCCGCGGCGCGCTGCCGGCGGCGGGCGCGGCGCCGCGGTTGTGGTTGCGCGCATGCCGTCGCTCTGCGACTCTTGGCACCGGCCGTTGCGGCCGCCTTCGCATGGCGATTCGCCTCTACAACTCGCTCACCCGCTCGCTGACCGAACTGCAGCCGCGCACGCCCGGCCGCGTGACGATGTACCACTGCGGGCCGACGGTCTACAGCTCGCCGCACATCGGCAACTTCCGCAGCTTCCTGTTCGCCGACGTGCTGCGCCGCTTCGTCGAGGACCAGGGCCTGCAGGTGACGCAGGTGATGAACATCACCGACGTCGGCCACCTGACGCTCGACGACGTCGAGGGCGGCGAGGACAAGATGGAGGCGGCGTCGCGCAAGACCGGCCTCACGGCGTGGGACATCGCCAAGAAGTACGAGGCCGAGTTCCACGACTGCCAGCGCCAGCTGCACGTGCGCCTGCCGCACCAGATGCCGCGGGCGACGGCGTTCATCGACCAGATGGGCGCGATCATCGACGACCTGCTGGCGAAGGGCGTCGCCTACCAGCGCAACGGCAACGTCTACTTCGAGGTCGCGAAGTTCCCCGCCTACGGCAAGCTGTCGGGCAAGGTGCTCGACGAGCTCGAGGCGGGCGCGCGCGTCGCCGTCAACGACGAGAAGAAGGACCCGCGCGACTTCGCGCTGTGGAAGGTCGACAGCAAGCACCAGATGCAGTGGGACGCGCCGTTCCGCGGCGGGGCGCGCGGTTTCCCCGGCTGGCACATCGAGTGCTCGGCGATGTCGATGCACTACCTCGGCGCCGAGCTCGACGTGCACACCGGTGGCGAGGACAACATGTTCCCGCACCACGAATGCGAGATCGCGCAGACCGAGGCGCACACCGGCAAGCCGTTCGTGGCGATCTGGATGCACGCCCGGCATCTGCTGGTCGACGGCACCAAGATGTCGAAGAGCCTCGGCAACTTCTTCACCGTCGCCGACATCCTCGCCAAGGGCTACTCGGGGCTCGAGCTGCGCTACGCGCTGGTCTGCGTCCAGTACCGGCAGGCGCTGAACTTCACCATGAAGGGGCTCGACGCCGCGCGCGCGTCGATCGCGCGGGTGCAGCAGGCGCGCGGGCGGCTCGGCCGCGTGCGCGACGGGCGCGAGCGCGCCGGCGGCGACGACCTGGCGCCGGCGGTCGCGGCGGCGCACGCGGGGTTCACCGCGGCGATGAGCGACGACCTCAACGTCTCCGAGGCGCTGGCGGCGGTGTTCGAGTTCGTCGGCGCGGTCAACAAGGCGCAGCCGAGCGCGGCCGGTGCGCGCGAGGCGCTGGCGGCGTTCGCGCGGTTCGAGGACGTGCTCGGTTGCTTTGGCGCCGAGCCGAAGACCGACGCCGGCAGCGAGGCGCCGCCCGAGCTGCTGGCGTTGCTGGCGCAACGCAAGGCGGCGAAGCAGGCGCGGGACTGGGCGACCGCTGACCGCATCCGCGACCAGGTCGCGGCGGCCGGCTGGAAGATCGTCGACGCGCCGAGTGGCGCGCGGCTCGAGAAGGCCTAGCCAGGAACGCGCGAAGGTCGTGCGCGCGCCGCGGGTTGCCGCCCGGGCGATGCCGCCGCCGGTGCCGCCCGTTGCGGTCGGGCGCCGCCGCCGCCGCCGCGCGCGCTGCGCGGCAGCGGCCATGCCATGGTCGGTGGCGCCGGCGCGCCCGCGCCGACGGCATTGCAGCGATTGCGCCGGTGCTGCACACTCCTCGCCGCTTCATGCGCCTCGCTCTGTTGCCCTCGCTGCGCGTCGCTTTCGCGGCGGCGTGCCTGGCGTCGCTCGCCCTCGCGCAGCGCGGCGACGCCGACGAGCTGTTCCGCTACCGCGGCGGCGGGCGCGAGGCGCTCGTGCTCGATCGCGGCAAGCTGGCGGTCGAATGCGAACCGGGAACCACCGAAGAAGCGCTGCTCGCGGCGCTGCGCCACCGCGGCGTCGCCGCGACCCGGGCGGCGCCGACCGGCGTGCCGCGGTGGTTCGAGGTCGAGCTCGCGCACCCGATCGCGAGCCTCGGCGCGCTGCGCCACGAGCTCGCGCGCGCCCACACGCCGCCGGTCGCGTTCGCCGCGCCCGTGCTCGTCGGCAGCGACGGCGCGTTCGTGACGATCACGCGCGACCTGCTGCTGCGGGCGCGCGCCGACGTCCGCCCGCAGGCGGCAGCGGTGCTCGCCGAGCTGGTGCCGGATGCGGTCGTGCTCGATCCGGCGTTCGGCGGCATGGCCGGGGCCCTGCAGGCGCGCAGCCGCGCCGCCGACGGGCTCGGCGTGCTCGCCGAGGCCAACCGCCTCGCCGCCGACGCGCGCGTCGAGTGGGCGGAGCCGGACTGGCAGTTCGCCGGGCACAGCTGCTTCGTGCCGAACGATCCGGGTTGGCCGCAGCTGTGGGGGATGCTCAACAGCGGGCAGTTCGGCGGCACCGTCGACATGGACATGGACTGCGACCTGGCCTGGGACATCACCACGGGCAGCGCCGCGGTGAAGGTCGCCGTGCTCGACGTCGGCGTCGAGGCCGGCCATCCCGACCTCAACCAGCTCGCCGGTGCGGACGTCACCGGGCAGGGCGGCGGCGGCGCGCCGGTGAACGCGTGCGACAACCACGGCACCATGGTCGCGGGCTGCATCGCCGCGATCCTCGACAACGCGCTCGGCACCGCCGGCGTCGCGCCGGACTGCCCGGTGCTCTCGGCGCGCACGTTCGTCTCGACCAGCCCGTGCAACGGCGGCTGGACGTCGAACGCGAGCTGGACGGTCAACGCGTTGGCGTGGGCCCAGGCGCAGGGCGCCCGCGTCACCAACAACAGCAACAACTACGGCTTCACCTCGGCGGCGATCGACGCCCAGTACGCCGCGACGTGGTCCGCCGGCATGGTGCACTTCGCCAGCGCCGGCAACAACGCGTCGACCACGATCACCTACCCGGCGTCGATCGCGGTCGTCAACGCGGTCGCGGCGCTGGCGCCGACCGGCAGCCTGTCGACGTTCAGCAACAGCGGCGTCGGCCTCGACTTCGCCGCCCCGGGCGAGCAGGTCTACAGCACCGACCGCACCGGCGCCGACGGCTACTACCCCGGCGACTACGGGCTCGTGAACGGCACCTCGTTCGCGTCGCCCTACGCCGCGGCGGTCGCCGCCCTGGTGTTGTCGCAGACGCCGTCGCTGAGTCCGGCCCAGGTCGAGCTGGCGATGCGGGCCGCGCGCGACCTCGGCGCCGTCGGCTACGACACCACGTACGGCTGGGGCTTCGTCAACGCCAACTCGGCGCTGCGCTCGATCCCGTACGGCAGCGGCCTCGGCGGCGCGTTCGGGCTGGTGCCGCAGTTGTTCGCCACCGGCGTGCTGCGGCTCGGCAGCACGTTCACCGTCGACATCGATCGCGCCACCGGCGGGTCGCTCGGCGTGCTCGGCATCGGCCTCGCGCCGACCGCGATCCCGGTGTTCAACGGCACCGTGCTGGTGGCGCCGCCGTGGGTGACGCTGACGATCGCCTGTGGCGGCACCAACGGCTTGCCGGGCACCGGCACGTGGTCGACGCCGGTCGCGGTGCCGGCGACGCCCGCACTCGTCAACACCTCGGTGTTCCTGCAGGCCATGCTGATCGACGTCGCGGCGCCGCCGACCTTCTTGTCGTTCACCAACGGGCTGCAGATTCGCGTCGGCCCGTGAGGCGGCCGCCGCAACGCCGCGGGCGTGGCGTCGTAGCATGGCGCCCCATGCGATCCCTGCTGCTCCTGCTCCCGGTGTTCCTCCTGCACGCGTGCTGCTCGCATCCGACCGCGCCGGTGGCAACGCCGCCACCGACCGAGCGCATCGCCCCGGCGCCGACCGGCGAAACCCCGGCGCCGTCTCCCGCATCCAAGCCCGCCGCCACCGCGGCGGCGACCGACGCCATGGCCCAGTACAACCCGCTGACCAAGTTCGAGGCCGACGTGATCCTGCACAAGGGCACCGAGCGTGCCGGCACCGGCGAGTTCACCGACGCCACCGCCGACGGCACCTACGTCTGCCGGCAGTGCAACGCCGCGCTCTATCGCTCGACGGACAAGTTCCACTCGGGCTGCGGTTGGCCGAGCTTCGACGACGAGATCCCCGGCGCCGTCGAGCGCCACGACGACACCACGTTCGGCATGGTGCGCACCGAGATCGTGTGCGCGAACTGCAAGGGCCACCTCGGCCACGTCTTCGAGGGCGAGCACATGACGGCGAAGAACACGCGCCACTGCGTGAACTCGGTGTCGATGCGCTTCGTGCCGGCCGGCCAGGAGCTGCCGAAGCCGATCGTGCTGCCGCGCAAGTGACGGCGGGCCCGGCGGGCCGCGCCGGGCTCAGAGCCTGTGAAGGAAAGCCGGCGGCGAGCTCGCAGCAGTCAAGGGCAGTGATTTCGAGGCCCGCCGGTGTGTCCAGTTCGAGTCTTCGGCTTGCGGGCGCGGCTGTCGGCGTGGGTTCAGAGGGTCGCGGCGTCAGCTCCGATCCACAGCAGCGCGTTGTAGGTGATGGCCATCCAAAGCCCGATCATCATGGTCTTCTCGATTCCGCGCACGGGCAGGTGCTGCAGACCTCGATGGGTTCGCAGGTCGGCGTTCGTGCACTCGGATGTCGGTGCGCGCAGCTTGTAGGTCTCCTTGGCCGTGTCGGTGCCCATCCGCTTGCGCCAAGCTGCGACGTGCTTGGGGTCGTTCTTCTTCGGCACGTGCGGATCGACGTCGGTCGACCTCGGCTCCGGCACCGGAGCCAGCACCTTCACTCCCTGCTCGCCTGCGGTCTGGATGTCGGCAAGGCTCGCGTAGCCGCCGTCGGCGAGCCACTCCTTCGCACGCTTCCCAGTGCGTCGTTCGACATCGTCGATCATCGGCGTGATCTTGCCGTAGTCACTGCCGGAGTTGGTGACACCAACTCCCACGATGGCTCTGGTGTCTGCGTCGACCGCGAGCTGCATGTTGAACGCCGGCCGGTAGCCGCCGTCTGCCATGCGCATCACGCGCGATTCCGGATCGGTGGTCGACGTGCGCGCGTCCTCTGCCTCTTCCTCGGTCTCCTTCGTCGCCTGCAGCTTCTTCAGCTCGGCCATCGCCTTCTCGACGCGCACCACTCGCTCACGCGCCGCACGCTCCTGGGCGGCGCGCGTCCGATCGCTTCGGGTTGGATCGTCCTTGTCGAGCAACGCCTTCGTCTGACGAACCTGTTCCTTCGCCGCCTTGAGGCACTTGCGCAGCCCCATCTGGCTGCGAAACGAGGCGGCGCCTGCGCTGGCACGCACTCGCACGCCGTCCTGCGCCACGCGCTTCAGCTGGACGAGCCCCTCGTGCATCAGCACGCCGAGCGCCTCCGTCATCAGCGCGTCGAGTGCTTTGCCGTGCCCGACGCGGAAGTCCGAGAGCGTGTGGTAGTTCACCTGCACGCCGCCGCAGATCCACCGATACGCATCGTCACGATCGCACAGTCGCTCCAGCTGGCGTCCGCTGCCGACTCCTTCGCTCGTCGCGAACAGCCACAACGCAACCTGCATCGCAGGATCCGTCGCAGGCCGTCCAGGCTCCGCACCTCGCGACTTCACCGCGTCGTAGAACGCGTCGAGATCCATCTGCTCGACGAACTTCACGATCGCACGCGCCCGGTGCTCGGGCGGAATCAGCTCGTCGATCACTTGCGGGCGCAGGATCGACTGCCGGCGATCAGGGCGCTTCACGCGCGCTTCGCCTTCAGCCTTCTTCGCCTTGCCCTTCTCCTTCGAACCGCCGAGATCGTCTCCGAACAGTGTCGCGCCGCCCATGTCGGCATCTACGCACGATGGACGGCGCGAGGCAGTAGCCGAGGGGGATTTCTTCTCAGGCTCTCAGTTGCGCACGATCTGGTACCTGCAGCGGCGCCAGGCGCGCCAGCTTGCTCTGCCCCTCGAGCAGCAGCGTCTTGACGACGCTGAGGTCGATCGCGATCTCCTCGCTGCGGGCCGCCAACTGCGCCGCCTCGTACGCCGCCTTCCCGGCGACGACGCGTTGCTCCTCGACGTCCTGCAGCTGCTTCTTGAACACCTCGAGGCGCACGCGCGCGCGCTGCAGCGCCAGCGTGTTCGCGGGCACCTGCTCGAGCACGACTGAGAGCATGCGCTGCACGTCGGCGGTGCGGGCGTTGGCCTGTTCGATCGCATGGCTGACCGATTGCACCTGCGCGGTGCGCTCGCGCAGCTCGTCCTGCAGCTTGGCCAGCACCTGGGCATCGGCGTCCGGCCGGCGCCCGAGGTCGGCGGCTTTGGCCGCGAGCGCGGCGACCCGGCCATCGGCGTCGAGCTTGTGCCGCACCAGGTCGTCGAGGCGGTCGCCGCACTCGGTGCGCATCGCTTCGTGTTCGCGGCGCAGCAGCTCGAGCTGTTCGCGCGTGCGTTCTTCGATCGCGAGCTCGAGCTCGGCACTGGCGAGCTGCGCCTGTGCCTCCTGGGCGCGGCGGTGGCACGCCTCCAGCTGGGCGGGGGCGTCGGCGCCGCGCGCGCGCAACTCGGCGAGGCGACCCTGCAGGTCGCGGTGGTGCGCGGCCAGCTCGGCGCACCGCGTCGCCAGCGCCTGGCGCGGCTGCTCGACCAGCATGGCGTCGAGGCGCGCGAGCAGGTGGGCGACGACGGCGTCGATCGCCTTGCTGCGCACGTCGGCGGCGACCGCCTTGCCGCAGCTGAGCTGGACCTCGATCTGGAAGGTGCCGGCGGCATGCGTCGCCGGCAGCCCCGCATCGAGGCTCACCTCGCCGACGGCCGGCGCCGCCGCCGCGACCGCGGCCTTGCACGCGGGTTCGTTGACGATGGCGGCGACCAACGGCCGGTTGAGCACGACGTCGGTGGCGGCGCCCTGCACGACCACCGTCACGGTGGCGACGGGGGCCTGCGCCGGTGCGGCGCGGGCGGCGAGGGCGAACAGGCACGGCAACAGCAACGCGGTGGTCTTCATCGTTTCTCCTGCGGGCGCGCCAGGGTGGCCAGGGCCGCGCTGGCGCGCGCGTTCGCGAGTTCGTAGCGGAGGCGTTCGGCGGCGACCGGCGCGCTCGGCGCGATCGGCGCGGGCGCGAGGTCGGCGAGCCGCGCCTGCAGGTGCTGCAGGTCGGCGCGCAGGGCGCGCAGCTGCGCCCGCACGTCGTCGTCGTCGCCATTGCCGGCGGCGGCTGCGCGCGGCCACGCGGCGAGCAGCGCGCCGGCGAGCAGCGCCAGCAGCGCGACGCCGGCGACCTGACGGCGGGTCCGCCGCGCGGCGGCGGCGAGCAGGGTCGACGGCGTGATCGCGGCGCCGCCGGGCGGCGGCGAGTGGGCGTCGGCGCGCGCCAGTGCGCGCAGCAGCTCGGGATCGCAGGCGCTCACGGCTGCGCCTCCAGGCCGAGCCGGGCGCGCAGGCGTGCCCGCGCCCGCGACAACCGTGCGTCGACGGCGGCGCGCGACAACGCCAGCAGCTGCGCGATGTCGGCGATGTCGCGCTGCTCGAGGTAGCGCAGCACCAGGACCTCGCGGTCGGCGGCGGCGAGCTGGCGCAGGGCCGCGCGCGTGCGGTCGAGCGGCGCGTCGGCGCCGCCATCGCCGTCGTCGGTGGCGGCCGGCTCGGTCGCGTCGGTCCGCCACCAGCCGAACAGCACGCGCCGCAGCCGCGCCGTGCGCGCGTGGTCGCGCGCGGCGTGGATCGCGATGCGGGTCAGCCAGGTCGCCAGCGCGGCGTCGCCGCGGAACGTCGCCTGATGCCGCCACGCCTTGAGCAGCACGTCCTGGACGACGTCGTCGAGTTCGTGGGCCGAGGCCCGCCAACCGAGCAGCCGGTGCACGAGGCGGCGCAGCCGCGGCACCTCGGCGCACAACGCCGACGCCAGGTCGGGCACCGCGGGCGCCGTGCGGTCGGCGGGCGGCAAGGTGGCGAGCAGGGTCGCGAGGTGCATCGGCGTCGCCATTGGACAGCCGTGGGCCGCGCTTCTGACCGCGGCGCGCGCTTTTTCCGCCGCCGGGCGTCGCGTCACTGCGGTCGGGCAGCGAGCCGGCGGGCGGCGCGCAGGTCGGACAGCCACGAGGCGAACACGCCGACCGCCATCGCCGCGAGCCCGAGCCGCAGCCACGCCGGCACGCCGTCGTGCCAGTGCAGCGCCGACGGCGCCGCCAGCGCCGGCCCGGCTTCGTAGGCGATGGCCGCGACCAGCGCGCCGAACAGCATGGCGATGACGACGTGCAGCACGTACTCGCCGCGCGGCAGGCCGCCGCGGCCGGCGCGGCTCGCCGGCTCGAGCCAGAAGTCGGCGATCGAGATGGCGACGTCGAACGCGAGCACGGCGAACAGCGCCAGCAGCCAGCCGCCGGCGAACCGGAAGTTGGGCACGCCCGCGAACAGCAGCGCGTAGGTCGGGCCGCGCAGGAAGTGCGTCAGCAGTTCGGCGCGCGCCGGCGCATGGTCGTGCAGGTGGTGGGCCCGCTGGTGGAAGAAGCGGATGTCGGCGGCGCCGAGCAGCCCGATCGCCAGCAGCAGCAGCGATGGCACCACCATGGTCAGGGAGCGCCGGCGGCGGCGGCGCTCCAGAGGGTGAGTTCACCGGCCGCGAGCCGCACGCCGCCGCTCTCGGCGTGGCCGGCGATGCGGGCGTTGGCGCCGAGGCGCCGCACGAGGCGCACGTGGTAGTCGATGACGGCGCCCGCCGGCGGCTCGGCGTGCACCGCGAACTGCCGCACGGCGACCAGCAGGCCGGGGCGCGGGGTCGTCGCGCCGCCGTCGGCGCCGTGCGCGAGCAGCACGGCGGCGCTCTGCGCCAGGCCTTCGATCGCGCCGAGCGCCCACGGCAGGGCGCCGGGCCCGGCGGGTTCGCTGCCGCGCACGTGCGCCGCCGCGGCGTCGGCGGCGACGACGTCGTGCACGCGCAGGATCGGCGCGCGATGGGGCACGCAGCGCAGCACGGCCGGCGCGGGCGACGTCATGCCCGGCATCGGACGCCGCCGCCGAGGTCGGCGCAAGCGTGCGTCGACCGGGCGGCCGCGGCACGATGGCGGCATGCTCGACGTTCGCCTGACCGGCGGGGCGCCGGCCGACGGGCTCGGCGCGGCCTTGGTGGTGCCGGTCGCCCATCCGCTGCTCGCCGGGCACTTCCCCGGCGCGCCCCTGGTGCCGGGCGTGCTGCTGCTCGACGCCGCGCGGCGCGCCTGGGAACTCGCCGACGGGCGCGCCGCCGCGATCGCGGCCGTGCCCGAGGCGCGCTGGCACGCGGCCGTCGCGCCGGGCGTCGAAGTGTGGCTGCGGGCAGCCGTGGCGCCGTGTGCGGAGGGCGTGTGCGTGACCGGCGAGTGGGCGGGCCCGGCCGGCCGCGTCGCCACGTTCGCGCTCGTGTTGCGGCCCGGCGCCCCGGCGGCGCACCGGGCGCCGCCTCGTCCTTGAGCGCGCTCGCCGCCGGGCTAGACTCCTTCGCCCCGCGGAGCGCGGGCACCGACGCCGGCAAAGAACCCAGTGCATCCACACGTCAAGAAGCTGCTGGAGCTGCAGAAGGTAGACCAGGAGATCTCGTCGCTGACCCGCGACATCGACGCGCTGCCGGCCGAGGAGGCCAAACGCCGGAAGAAGCTCGACGAGATCGAGCGCGTGCTGACCGAGCGGCGGGCGCGCCTGCAGAAGACCGAGCTCGACTCGCGCGCGCTCGACAAGGCGGTGCGCGGCAGCGACGACGAGATCAAGCGGCTCAACGAGCGGCTCAACGTCGTGCGCAACAACGCCGAGTACCAGGCGACCTTGTTCCAGATCGAGGCGGTGCGCAAGGACCGCGACCTGACCCAGGACGAGTGCCTCAAGCTGCTCGAGCAGGTCGAGGGCCAGAAGGGCGAGGCCGCCGCGGCCGAGACCGCGTACCTCGACGAGAAGAAGGTGTTCGACGGCTTCCTCGCCGAGGCCGACAAGCTGCGGCAGTCGCGCGCCGGGGCGATCGGCGAGGCCAAGGGCCGGCGCGGCGCCTTCACCGAGGGCATCCCGGCCGACCTGCTGCGCGAGTACGACGGTCTCTACAAGACGCGCGAGCATCTGGCGGTGAGTCCGGTGCAGGACGCGTACTGCCAGGGCTGCTACAACAAGATCACGATGAACGACACCGCGCGGCTGATGGGCGCGTCGACCGTCGTGCGCTGCGGCAGCTGCCAGCGCATCCTCTACCTGGCGAAGTGATCGCGGCGGCGTCCGGCCGCTCCCCCGCATGGCCCGATCCATCCACCCGATCGTCGTCGGCACGGCCGGCCACATCGACCACGGCAAGAGCAGCCTGGTGAAGGCGCTGACGGGCATCGACCCGGACCGCCTGAAGGAGGAGAAGGAGCGCGGGCTGACGATCGATCTCGGCTTCGCCCGCCTGCGTCTCGCCGACGGCCGCTGGCTCGGCCTCGTCGACGTGCCGGGACACGAGCGGTTCGTGCGCAACATGGTCGCCGGCTGCACCGGCCTCGACCTGGCGATGCTGGTGGTCGCCGCCGACGACGGCGTGATGCCGCAGACGATCGAGCACATCGACATCATCGACCTGCTCGGCGTGCGCGGCGGCCTGATCGTGCTGACCAAGATCGACATGGTCGACCCGGCGCTCGCCGACATGGCGGTCGAGGAGGTGCAGAAGCAGGTGCGCGGCACCGTGCTCGAGCGCGCCGAGGTCGTGCGCGTGAGCTCGGCCACCGGCGAGGGCATCCCCGAGCTCAAGCAGAAGCTCGAAGCGCTGGCGCTGACGGTCGAGCCGCGCACCAGCCACGGGCCGTTCCGCATGCCGATCCAGCGCGTGTTCTCGCTGGCGGGCATCGGCACGGTGATCACCGGCATCCCGATGACCGGCGCGGTCGAGCCGGGCGCCGAGATCGAGATCCTGCCGCTCGGCGACAAGGTGAAGGTGCGCGGCATCCACGCCTACGGCGGCAAGGTCGAGCAGGCGATCGCCGGCCACAGCACCGCGCTGTCGGTGCCCGAGGCCAAGGAGTCGGGCGTGCACCGCGGCATGGTCGCGTGCGCGCCGGGTGCGTTCCAGGTCGGCGACGCGGTCGACATCGACCTGGTGATGACGCGCCGCGCGCCGCGGCTCGAGCACCGCGCCCCGATCCGCTTCCACACCGGCACTGTCGAGGTGCGCGGCCAGCTGCTGCTGCTCGACCGCGACGCCGCCGGCCCCGGCGACGCGATCGTGGCGCGCGTCGAGCTCGACGACGAGGTGTGCTGCGCGCACAACGACCGCTTCCTGCTGCGCCTGCAGAACCCCGCCGCGACGATCGGCGGCGGCCGCGTGCTGCGGCTGTCGACGTCGGGCCGCTACCGGCGCAAGGACCTCGGCAACGAGCTGGTCGGCCTGCTGGTCGCGGGCGATCGGCCCGAGGCGCGGCTCGAGCACGAGCTCACGCAGGCCGGGCCGGAGGGCCGCACGGTCGACGACCTGGCGCGCGCGCTCGCCGTGCCCGAGACCCAGGTGCTCGCCGTGCTGGCGACGATGGCGAACGTCGAGGTGCACCAGAAGGCGATGCGCGCGTTCCTGCGCCCGCACGTCGATGCCGGCGAAGTCGAGCTGCTCGAGAGCGTCGATCGCATGCTGGCCAAGCGCGCCGCGGCGGCGTCGGTCAAACGGGCGTCCATCCGCACCACCAAGACGCTGCCGGCGCCGCTGGTCGAGCTGGTGTTCGACCGCCTGCAGCAGCGCGGCCGCGTGCGTTCGGGCCGGCAGGGCCAGGTGCTGTTCCTCGACCGCCTGAAGCCGCTGCCGGCGCCGCAGCAGCAGCAGTTCGACCGCCTGGTCGCCGAGTGCGAGCAGCGCGGCTTCCGGCCCCCGGAGCTGCCCGAGCTCGAGGCGGTGGTGGGCCTGAAGGGCGACGCGCTCGGCGCGCTGCTCGATCGCGCGCAGGACGAGGGCAAGATCGACAAGGTCGCCGAGCACTACTACGGCGCGTCGATCGTGCGCACGGTGCTGCGGGCCGTGCGCAGCAACTGCCTCGCGCACGGCGAGGTACTCGACATCCCGGCGCTGCGCGACCAGCTCGACACCAGCCGCAAGTACCTCATCCCGCTGCTCGAGTACGTGGACTCCCTCGGCCTCACGGTGCTGCGCGGCGGCGTGCGGCGCCTGCTGCCGTCGTCGGATCTCAATCGCGAACTCGCCGCCGAAACGCGCCCGGCGTAGCGCCGCGGCGGAGCCGGCGGTGCCATGGCCGGCGTGGAACGCGGCGCCGCGACCTCAGTCCGGCTGCGGGCGATGCCGATAGCATTGCGTCCCTCGCGCGACCGGAGATGCCATGAGCGGCGACAGCCAACGCAACGACGACAATGACTTCCTCGACGACGACTTCGTCGTGGAGGATCTCGCCGGCAAGAACGACGACCTCGAGCAATTGTTCGACGATCCGCGCCAGCTGCGGGCGAAGGCGGGCGAGCCGACGGGCGTGCCCGATTCGGACGACGTGCTGTTCACCGACCATTCGGCGGGCCTCGAGGGCAAGGCGCAGTTCGCCGGGCGCGAGCCGTTCGACGAGCGCGCGGGGACGACCTGGCAGGGCGATCGCCTCGACCTCGACGGGCCGGGTGCGGCCGCGGCGGACGGTCAGGAGGAGCTCGCCGAGGCCGAGGCCGCGTTCGCCAAGGAGCTCGGCTCGATGCTGAACAACGAGGAGGAGGACGGCCTCGACAGCGACAAGGAGCTCGAACTGGTCGACGGCCCGACGGCGGGCGACGGCATCAGCGAGATCGAGCAGTCGGGACCGTTCGTGCTCGACGACGGCGACGGCACCTGGCAGGAGCGCCAGACGGCGGCCAGCGGCGACGAGTCGCCGGCGGCAGCCGAGGCCGACATCGTCGTCGGCGACGGCGACGACAGCCCGGAGCAGCCGGTCGAGCCCGAGGTCGCCGAGGCGATCTGGGAAGCGGTCAAGGAGCCGGCGATGGCGGAGCAGGCGACCGACGAGGCCGCCCAGGAGCCCGGTTGGGAGCCGCTGCCGGAGTCGAACGTCGACGAGCTCTCGGAAGTCGAAGAGGTCACCGAGGCCGACGCCGTGCCGGCGGACGCCGAGCTCGCGGCGGTGGAGGGCCACGACATCTACGGCGACGACGCGCCGGTGCTCGTCGGTCCGCGCGGCGGCCGCTCGCAGCGTTCCTACGCGCGCTTCGCCGCGATCGCGGCCTCGCTGGCCCTGGTCGGTGGCGCAGCGGTGGTGGTGATGCGGCCGGAATGGGTCGGCCTCACCTTCGAGGCCGAACCGGTGCAGCAGGTCAGCGTCGCCCGGCCGCGCCTCGAGCTCGCGCTCGCGCCGCCGCCGGCGAACCGCACGCCGCTGCCGCAGGTCGGCATCGCCGATCCGGGCAAGGGCACGGGCGAGCCGGTGCCGACCAAGGACCCGGTGGCGTCGACGCTGCCGGGCACGCACCCCGACGTCGGTGCGAACCCGACGAGCGATCCGTCGGCGCCGGTCTACGGCCCCGAGGTGCCGACGGCGGTGGCGTCGACCGCCACCGGCGAGACGACGCCGCAGGTGTCGGCGCTGACGCCGGCGCCCGGCACCGCGACCACGCCCGCGATCGACTGGCCGGTCGCCCAGGCGACGCCGCCGGCGCTGCCCGCCGGCCCGCGCCCGAAGAAGGGCACGCTGGTGCGCGTCGGCGACAACACGATGGTCGGCGACATGGACGGCCGCGCCAAGGAGCCGCGCGTGCAGCCGGTCGAAGGCGTGCTGCCCGGCACGCGCGCGTTCGCGCAGCTGCAGAACGGCAACTACTTCATCGGCAGCATCAAGGTCGCCGACGCCGACAAGGTGACGCTGCGCCTCGGCGAGGGCGAGGTGACGTTGTCCGCCGACGAGGTCGTGCGGCTGACCGCGCTCGGTTCGGCGGACTACGAGGCGCTGCAGAAGGCGACCTCGGGCTTCGTGCGCCTGACCAACAACAACAAGCTCGTCGGCGGCATCCTCAAGCAGATCGCCGACTCCGATGACCACATCGTGCTCGAGTTCCGCAGCAACCGCGTGATCCTGCCGAAGGCCGTGGTCGGGCAGGTCGTGCAGGGCGAGGCCGAGCAGGAGGTGCGCCTCGACGTGACGCCGCAGGAGGACAACTGGGTGCGCACGATCGCCGAGCGCCAGCTCGGCGGCACCGCGCAGGCCGCGAAGGGCGCGCCGATGCAGGTCACGCCGCTGCCGAAGGACGCGCCGAAGGATCCGGCGAAGGACGGCGCGAAGGCGCCGACGCCGAAGCCGACGCCCGCGAAGCCCGCACCGGCGCGGTCGCACTGACCGCGCCGCGGCGCGCGGGTATCGTGGCCGCGTGCAGACCTGTCCGGAGTGCGGCAACCACGACATGCGCGTGCGCGTGGTCGACGGCGAGGCCGTGCACGAGTGCGGCCTGTGCGGGGCGCGCTTCGGCGGCCGCCGCGCGGTCGAGGCGCTGACGACCGCCGAGCAGGCCCGCGCCCGTGGCGTCGCCACCGGCATCTGGCCGCTCGTGCGCGTGCTCGAGCGCCTGACCGGCCTGTGCGTGCGGGGCGCCGCCGCCGCCGACGCCGGCTCGCGCACGCTGCCGTTCGTCGAACTCGGCGCCGTCACCCCGGCGGCGCTGGTGCAGCTCGAGAACCTCGTCAAGGCGCTGCGCCTGCACGCCGGGGCGCTGCGCCGGCACTGGATCGTCGAAGTCGAGTACCAGCACCACCTGGCCTTCGTCCTCAAGCCGCGCCACGAGGGTGGGGCTGTCGCCATGGACAGCGTGCGCGACGCGGCGATCGACGCCGACCTGCTGGCCGACCTGCTCGATCGGGACACACGGCTGTCGTGGTGGCGGCATGCGGACGGCCCGGCGAGCGGGTAGGCTCTGCCGCGCGATCCGTTCCCGACCGACCCCGATGCTGCGAATCCTCTTTGCGTTGTCGTTTGCGTTGTCGTCGCTGCTGCTGCCGCTGTCCGCGCAACAGGGCCAGGAGGCGAACCTCGATGCCGTGAAGGAGTTCCTGCGCTACTTCAAGAAGGAGAAGCAGGAGGCCCAGCGCGTCGAGGCGGTGATGATGCTGAAGGACCACGAGTGCACGCAGGCCGCCGACGAGCTGTTCAAGCTGCTCAAGCACGAGATGGCCGGCGTCCAGCAGGCGGCGCTGTCGATCCTCGAGACCTACAAGACGCCGAGCACGTACGACACCTGGCTCACGGCGCTGCCGAAGGACAAGGACAACGAGCACGCCGCGCTGGTCGTCAAGGTGCTCGGCAAGGCGCACATCAAGGGCGCGGTCGACGCGATCGAGGCCGTGGCCGGGGCGCCGAGCGCCTCGCCGGTGCTCAAGTTCGAAGCCGCGCGCGCGCTGCAGGCGATCGGCGATCCCGGCAAGACGCCGCTGCTCGGCAACCTGCTCGGCGACAAGGAGGGCGCGGTGCGCATGGCCGCGCTCGACGCGATCGCCGCCCTGCACCTGAAGACCTTCGGCAAGCAGGTTGCGGCGCTGCTCGCCGACGGCGAGTGGCAGGTGCAGGCGGCGGCGATCGCCGCGGCCGGCGCGACGCGGCCGCAGGAGTCGGTGCAGCCGCTGATCGACCTGATGAAGAAGACCGGCCGCCTGCGCGTCGAGTGCGCCGACGCGCTGTTCAAGATCACCGGCTTCGACTTCGGCATCGATCCCGAGCGCTGGCAGACGCAGTGGAACAACCTGATGGCGATCGGCAACTGGCGCATCCCGACCGACGAGGAGATGAAGAAGAAGGCCGAGGCGCGCAAGCGCAACGAGGCGCTGTACGGCAAGGGCAAGACCGAGACGAACGCCTTCGTCGGCATCAAGACGACGTCGACCAACGTGCTGTTCATCATCGACGTCTCCGGCTCGATGGACGACCTCGTGGTCGAGGTCGACAAGTTCCGCGAGATACCCCGACCGCAAGAAGTTCACCGTCGTGCAGACCGAGCTGCTGAAGGCGATCGACGGCCTGACCCCGAACACCAACTTCAACATCGTCGCGTTCGCGACCGACATCAATCCGTGGAAGCCGGGGCTGGTCGCGGCGAACGTCGTCTACCGCGACGCCGCCAAGAACTGGGTCAAGGGCCTGCGGCCGATCGGCGGCTCCGAGGACCAGTACACCGCGCTGTCGGGGCTCTCGGGCGCCGCCAACCTCGAGGCCGGCAAGACCAACACGCTGAAGGCGCTGTTGTTCGCGTTCGGCGTCGACCCCGACAAGCCCGGCAAGGCGGTGGTCACCGGCTTCGACAAGAACGCCACCAAGAGCCCGCTCGACACCGTCTACTTCCTCAGCGACGGGCGCCCGTCGGTCGGCAAGCTGATCGAGACCAACGAGATCCTGAAGGAGATCAAGAAGCACAACGAGGTCTACCGCATGGTGATCCACTGCATCGCCATCGGCGACTTCACCAAGGAGTTCCTGCGCCAGCTCGCCGAGGAGAACGGCGGCGTGTTCGTCGACATGGGCCGCTGATCGCGCCGCCGGCGCGGCCGCGTTCAGTCGATCGGGCCGGCGCCGCGCAGCAGGCCGCGCGGCCGCAGCCACAGCACCAGCGCCGCCGCCGCGCCGCCGCCGGTCGCGACGGTCAGGAACGCGGTCGCCATGCCGGCGCTGCCCTGCAGGTGGAACAGCGCGACGTTGAGCCGCGCGTAGACGGCGCGCGCGCCGAGCGACAGCACCGACAGCACGGTGGTGCGCGTCGCCGAGCCGATGCGGTGGTTGACGAACTCCTGCAGCAGCGCCCAGTGCACGCCGAACGGCACCTGCTGCACGAAGAACATCGCCACGCCGAGCCAGGCCAGCGCGCGGGAACCGTCGCCGCGCTCGGCATGCGCGCGCTCCCACGCCATCACCAGCATCGACGCGCACAGCAGCAGCGGCATGCTCCAGAACAGCGGGCGCCGGCCCCAGCGCTCGACCAGCGTCGGCACGCAGGCACTGAGCGGCGCCGCGGCGAGGTTCATCACCGCGAACAGGCCGCCGACGAAGATCGGGTCGAGCAGGGCGGGCTCGTGCGCCCCGGCGGCGCGCAGGTACGGCTGGTAGTCGTGGAACGGGAAGCGCAGCAGCGCGAACAGCACGATCCAGGTACGCGAGCAGCCAGGCGACGGCGCGGCGCCGCACTTCGTTGCCGACCTGCGCCGCGAACGCCCGCAGGTGCAGCTGCGCGCGCGGCGGGCCGCCGTGCAGCGCCAGCGCGCACAGCGCCGCGGCCACGGTCAGGCCGACGGTCGCGACGATCGTCGCGCTCCAGGCGTCGTGCGCGGTGCTGCCGGTGCGCGCGAGCAGGCCGCCGAGCAGGAAGGCGCCGCCGGTGCCGACCATGCGCAGCGCGCTGAGCCGCGACTCCTCGCGCAGGAAGCGGCCCTCGGCGCCGTGGGCGCGCAGCGATTCGTAGAGCAGCGCCGCCGGCGGGCCGGACAGGATCGCGTGCCCGAGGCCGAGCAGCGCCTCGCCGAGCACGAAGCCCGGGTAGCTCGGCCACACCAGCAGCGAGGCGAAGCCGACGGCGAGCACCAGCGGCCCGGCGACCAGCATCGGCTTGTAGCCGAAGCGGTCGGCGAGCACGCCGGTCGGCACCTCGGCGACGAACATCGCCAGGTAGTACGCCCCGACGACCTCGCCGGTACTGGCCTTCGTCGATGCCGTGCTGCCGGAACCAGAGGAACAGGAACGGCACGCACGCGAACGGGTACGTGAGCAGCGCGTAGAGGCGCAGCCGCAGCAGCTGTCGGGCGAGTGGGTCCAGGAGCGACACCGTCGCCGGACCATGGCCAAAACACAACGCGCCGCCGGCGCCGATCGGCGGGCGGATTGGGTATGGTCGCGGCACCATGCCGCGCTCCTCCCCGCGTCTCCTCGTCTCGGTCGCGGCGCTCCCTGCGCTGCTCGGATCGGCGCTCGCGCCGGCGCAGTGCGCGCCGGCGTGGTCGTCGCTCGGCGGGTCGCCCGGCCCGCACGGGCCGGCCTACGCCGTCGTGCGGCTCGCGAACGGCGACGTGATCGCCGGGGGCGGCTTCGCCACCGTCGGCACGACGCCGATGAACCACATTGCGCGATGGAATGGCACGACCTGGAGCCCGCTCGGCACCGGGGTGAACGACTACGTCTACGCGCTGACGGTGCTGGCGAACGGCGACGTCATCGCCGGCGGCGCGTTCACGCTGGCCGGCGGCGTCAACGTCGGGGGCATCGCGCGCTGGAACGGCGCGGCGTGGTCGTCCCTCGCCTACGGCTTCCAGGTCTTCGCCGTCGAGTCGCTCGGTCGCATGCCGAACGGCGACCTGGTCGCCGGCGTCGGCAACGGCAGCGTGCAGCACTGGGACGGCGTCAGCTGGCAGCAGATCGGGTCGTTCAATGGCCACGCGACGGGGTTCGCGGTGCGCAACGGCGAGCTGATCGTCGCCGGCAAGACCTACATGGGCGTGTTCCACAACGCCGCCGCGCTCGGCAGGTGGAACGGCGGCACCTGGACGGTCAGCACTGTCGGCGCCGTCGACACCGAGTTCACGGCGGTGACGGCGTTGCCGAACGGCGACCTGGTGTTCGGCGGTCACTTCGCGACGCTCGGCGGCGTCGCCCTGAACAACGTCGCGCGGTGGAACGGCAGCACGTTTGCACCGCTGGGTGCGGGCCTCGGCGGCGCCGCCGACTACGTCCAGAGTCTCGCCGTGCTGGCCGACGACAGTGTCGTCGCCGGCGGCTTCGGGGGCGGTGGGGCGGCGCGCTGGGATGGCACCGCGTGGTCGCCGCTCGGCGTCGGGGTCAACGGCGGCGTGCTGGCGTGGGCGGTCGCGCCCGACGGCGCCTACGCGAGCGGCGACTTCAGCACGGCCGGCGGGGCCGCGGCCGACAACACGGCGAAGTGGAGCACGCCGTGCGTCCCCAGCGTGGTGGCGTACGGCAGCGGCTGCACCGGGCCCGCCGGGCCGAACGTGCTGTCGGCCACGAGTGGTCCATGGACCGGCGGCACGTTCCGCGCGACCGGCACCGGTATGCCGGCGTCGGCGCTCGTCGGCAGCGTCTACGGCTTCACCACCGAGTCGACGCCGCTCGCCGCCGCGTTGCCGGGGGCGTTGCCGGGCTGCCTGCTGCTCGTGCATCCCGACCTCACGTCGGTGCTGTTGCCGGTGGGCGGCGTCGCCACGTCGCAGCTCGCGATCCCGAACGCGCCGTCGGCGGCCGGCTTCGTGCTCTACCACCAGCTCGTGGCGCTCGAGCTCACCGGCGTGCTGCAGTTCGGCGCCATCACCAGCAGCAACGCGCTCGCGGTGACGGTCGGCTCCCTGTGAGCGGTTCGCGCCGCGGCGATGGCAGGACCGCCGGCGCCGGCGGCCACGCCACGGTGGGCGGGTTTCGCGGGCGGCACTCCGGCGCGGCGATACCATCGCGGCCCAGCCCGGCGGCCCAACGGCGGGCAGGTTCGCGTCGCATGAACATCGCCTTCGCCAGTGCTCGTCTCGCCGTCGTCGCCGTCGCCGTGTCGGCGGTCGCCACGGCACAGACCCCGTGCGCACCCCAGTGGTCGGCGTTGGGCGCCGCTCCCGACGGGACGGTGACCGCGCTGCTGGCGCTGCCGGACGGCCACGCGATCGTCGGTGGTCAGTTCGTGCATCTGGGCGGCCAGCTCGCGAACTACATCGCCCAGTGGAACGGCGGGAGCTGGTCGTCGATGGGACCGGTCACGGGGGTCGGCTTCAGCAATCCGGTTGCGTGCCTCGCGCGCGCAGCGAACGGCGACATCATCGCGGGCGGCGCGTTCACCGGGCCCGGCACCGGCATTCCGCTCCCCATCTACAGCCACGTCGCGCGGTGGACGGGTACGCTGTGGCAGGCGATGGGCGGTGGCATTCCCTCGGCGGTCAGCGCCGTGGCCTGTGCGCCGAACGGCGACATCTTCGCCGCGGCGGGCTACGTGTACCGTTGGACCAGCGGCAATTGGCAGTCGCTCGGACCGTCGGGGCTCCCGGCCTGGATCCCGGCCTTGGTGGTGCGTCCGAATGGCGAGCTGATCGCGGCCGCGAACCAACTCGTCGTCGGCGGCTACGCAGCGGGCCTCGCGCGCTGGGACGGAGCCGCATGGACGACGAGCACCGTCGGCGCCGCCGGCACGTTGTTCTCTTGCGCGCTGGTGCTGCCCGACGGCGACGTCGTGTTCGGCGGCCAGTTCGCGAGCGTCGGCGGTGTCGCCGCGAACCAGGTCGTGCGCTGGAACGGGACGACGTTCTCGCCGATGGGCGCCGGCATCGGCGGCGGTGCGGTGCTGGCTCTCACGCGCCTGCCGAACGGCGACATCATCGCCGGCGGCTCGTTCACCTCGGCCGTCCCGCCCTTCGCCGACTACCTGGCGCGCTGGGACGGTACGGCGTGGTCCGCGGTTGGCGGCGGCACCGACAACGCGGTCGCCGCGGCCACGGTGTTCCCCGATGCGAGCCTCGCGGTGGGCGGCCAGTTCGGGCTCGCGGGCGGGTTGCCGGCACCATTCGCGGCGCGGTGGCGGCCGCCGTGTCCAGCCGGCGTCGCCGTGCTCGGTACGGGTTGCGTCGGCTCTGGCGGGCTGAATCAGCTGGCGGCCGCGACCGGGCCTTGGGTCGGCACGACGTTCCACGCCGTCGGCACCGGCATGCCGGCCACGGGCGTCGTCGCGAGCGTCTACGGCTTCACGAGCATGGCGACGCCGCTGGCGGCGTTGCTGCCCAATGGCGTGCCCGGTTGCACGCTGCTGGTCACGCCGGACGACACGCGCGTGCTGTTCCCGTTCGCCGGCGGCGCCGAGTCGTCGCTCGCGATCCCGAACAACGCCGCCATCGCGGGCTTCGTCTGCTACCACCAACTGGTGCCGCTGGAGACCGACAGCGTGCCGCTGTTCACGGCGGTGACGAGCACCAACGCACTCGCGCTGACGGTGGGCACCTACTGACGCGCGTTCGCCGGCCTTCGGCCGCGGCGTCGCTTGCATTCCGTCTGCCGGCCGGCATCCTGCGGGCGCCATGCCCGCGCGCGCCGACTTCCGCAGCGACACGATGACCGTGCCGACGCCGGCGATGCGCGCGGCGATGGCCGCGGCGGAGGTCGGCGACGACGTCTGGGGCGAGGACCCGACGGTCCGCCGGCTCGAGGAGGAAGGCGCGGCGCGGCTCGGCAAGCAGGCCGCGGTGTTCGTGCCGTCGGGCACGATGGCCAACCAGATCGCGATCCACCTGCACTGCCGGCCCGGCGACGAGCTGATCTGCGAGGAGCGCTCGCACGTCTACGCCAACGAGGGCGGCGGCATCGCGCGCTGGTCGGGCACGCAGGTCAAGCCGCTGGCGGCCGCCGACGGCTTCCCGACGCCGGCGCAGATCGAAGCGGCGGTGCGCGCCGACGACGTGCACTACCCGCGCTCGCGCCTGCTGGTGATCGAGAACACGCACAACAGCGCCGGCGGCCGCTGCGCCGGCGCGGCGCGCGTCGAAGCGCTGGCCGCCGCGGCGAAGCGCCACGGGCTCGCCGCGCACTGCGACGGCGCCCGCCTCTACAACGCCGCCGCCGCCCTCGGCTGCAGCGCCGCGGCGCTGGTCGCCCCGCTCGACTCGACGACGCTGTGCCTCAGCAAGGGCCTCGGTGCGCCGGTCGGCTCGCTGCTCGCCGGCGGCACCGCGTTCGTGCACGAGGCGCGCCGCGCCCGCAAGGCGTTCGGCGGCGGCATGCGGCAGGCCGGCGTGCTCGCGGCCGCGGCGCTGATCGCGCTGCGCGAAGGGCCGGCGCTGCTCGCTGCCGACCACGCGCGCGCCAAGCGCCTCGCGCGCGGCTTCGCCGAGCTGCCGTGGGCGCGCGTCGACACCGCCGCCGTCGAGACCAACATCGTCATGCTCGAGACCGCCGTCGACCTCACGGCGCTGCTCGCGCACCTCGCGGCGTCCGGCGTGCTGGCGTCGAAGTTCGGGCCGCAGCGCCTGCGCTTCGTCCTGCACCGCGACCTCGACGACGCCCACGTCGACCAGTGCCTCGCCGCGGCGCGCGCGTTCGCGGCGCCGGCGGCGCGTTCCCACTCCCCGACTCCCTGACTCGTTCCCGACCTGCCCCGACCCGTGAGCATCTTCAAGGCCTACGACATCCGCGGCACCTACCCCGACCAGATCGACGCCAAGACGGCGTTCGCGATCGGCGCGGCGATGGTGCAGTTCCTCGCCGCCAAACGCCTCGTCGTCGGCCGCGACATGCGCACGATGGCGCCCGAGATCCAGGACGCGGTGATCGACGGCATGCTGTCGATGGGCTGCGACGTCGTCGACATCGGGCTCGCCAGTACACCGATGGTCTACTACGCGATCGGCAAGCTGCCGTGCGACGGCGGCCTCGCCGTGACCGCGTCGCACAATCCGAAGCAGTACATCGGCTTCAAGCTGTGCAAGCGCGAGGCGCGGCCGATGTCGGCCGACACCGGCATCAAGGACATCGAGGCGCTGGTCAAGAAGGGCGCGTTCGCCGCGGCCGCCCGCAAGGGCAAGCGCGACTTCGTCGACGTCAAGAAGGACTGGGTGCAGCACATCGCCGGCTTCGCCAAGAACGTCGCGCCGATGACCGTGTGCGTCGACTACGCGAACGGCATGGGCGCCAACGAGTCGCCGCAGATCTTCGCCAAGATCCCCGGCCTGAAGATCGTGCCGCTCTACGAGCAGCTCGACGGCACCTTCCCGAACCACGAGGCCAATCCGCTCAAGGAGTCCAACCTCGACGACCTGCGCGCGGCGGTGAAGAAGCACAAGGCGGCGCTCGGGCTGTCGTTCGACGGCGACGCCGACCGCTGCGCGTTCGTCGACCAGGACGGCCGCACCGTGCACGCCGACCTGATCACCGTGATCCTCGCGCGCGGCATGCTGCAGCGGCATCCCGGCAAGGGCATCATCTACGACCTGCGCTCGTCGAAGGTCGTGCCGGAGGAGATCGTCAAGCTCGGCGGTCGGCCGGTGCGCGAGCGCGTCGGCCACTCGTTCATGAAGGAGACGATGCGCCGCACGGACTGCATCGGCGGCGGCGAGCTGTCGGGCCACTTCTACTTCGCCGAGAACTTCTACACCGACTGCGGCGTGCTGGCGGCGGTGCTCGTGCTCAACCAGCTGAGCGCCGAGAAGACGACGCTGAAGCAGGCGGCCGACGCGCTGCGCAAGTACCACGGCACCGGCGAGGTCAACTTCAAGGTCGCCGACAAGGACGCGCTGATGAAGAAGATCGAAGCGACGTTCAAGGACGCCAAGATCGACTGGCTCGACGGCATCACGGTCACGTACCCGACGTGGTGGGTGAACGTGCGGCCGAGCAACACCGAGCCGTTCCTGCGCATGTGCCTCGAGGCCGACACCAAGGCGGTGATGGAGAAGCAGCGCGACGCGATGTTCGCGATCCTCGGGCACCCGGTCGACCACTGATCGCGCCGCGGCGGGCGACGGATCGCGCGCGGCCGGGGTGTCCCGCGGCTAGGGCGCGTGCTGCACGAGGAACGCGACCATCACGACCATGCCGGCCAGGGCGAGCAGCGCCATCGCGGCGAACGCGCCGTGGGGGCTGCGCTCGCCTGCCGAGGGCTCGGGCCCCGCAGCCGACGCCACCTGTCCGCGCAGCTGCGTGAGCGTCGCCAGCAGCGCCGGCAAGGCGAAACCGGCGAAGGCCGCGGCGATGCCGGGCGGCAACATGCGGGGCTGGTCGAGCACCGCGAAGCAGTGCGCGACGCCGCACGCGACGGTCGCCGTGCCGGCACCCAGCATCGCGTCGGCGAACCAGCGGCACCGCGCCGGCGCCACCGGGTCGCCCAGGATGGCGCGCGGTGCGGCGAGCAGCGAGGGCAGCGTCGTGCCGAGCAGCATCAGCACCGGCGATGCCAGGGCGGCGCACGCGCCGGTGCCGCGGAACATCGCCGACGTCCCGGCGACCGCGAGGGCGAGCACCCCGAAGGCGCCGGCAGCACGACTGCCGGCGGCGCGCCAGGCGAGTCCGCCGGCGCGTTCACCGGCGACGAACAAGCGCTGCTTGCACGGCAGGATCACCAGCGCGGTGAACCAGGAGCCGAGCACGAGGCTCTGGATGGCGATCGCCAGGGCCGGGCCGACTTGCTGCGGTGTCTCGTAGCTGGCGACCGCGCGCAGGCCGCCGCCGAGCGTGCCGAGGCAGGCGCCGAGCAGCGTCAGGCGTTCGAGCAGACCGACGTCGGCGAGCAGCTGCGCCCGCGGCGCGCGATCCGCCGCGAAGCCGGCGAGCGCGCCGAGCACTCGCCCGGTCGCGGCGGCGCCGCGCAGCGCGAGCATGCCGCCGATCGCGGTCAGGCCGAGGATGAGCGCGGCGGTCTTGCCGAGCAGGAACTCCGGGTGGCCACCCTCGAGCCAGATGCTCCACAAGCAGCAAGGTGCGGCGAGGAGCAGGCCAACACCGCAACGCAGGAACGGCCCCATGCGCGGGTTCATCGGCGCCGCGGCGAGCCCGCCGTGAGGGGGCCATGCCCCGGTCCGTGTCGCCGCACGTTCGCCGCCGGCGGGGGCATGCCGCGGTTTCCGCGGGTTCCGCGTTCCGGGCGGCCGACGCCGACGCATGCTGCGCCGATGCGCGTCGCGCCGTTGTTCCTGATCTCGCCGTCGTTGCTGCTGCTCGCATCCGCCCGCACGCAGGCCACTGCGCCCGCGCGTCCCGCCGGCGCCGAAGGCCATCTCGCCCACACCGGCAGCTACGTCGTCGGCAAGGGCCAGCCGACGCAGTGGAAGAAGCCGCCGTTCGTCTACGACGCCAAGGTCGCGACCGGCCGCAAGGTCGCGAAGGTGCTCGTCGTCGTCTACGACCCGGTGCTGCCGAGCGAGAACGGCAAGCGGCTGCGCGCGCACGGCGGCGGCATCGACCCGGTGCACGCGTCCCACATCCTCGTCGACGTGATCCGCCAGGCGTCGTGGGGCTACGTCAACTACGAGATCGCCGACGTGATCACCGTCGACGGCTTCCCGAAGAAGGTCGACGGGTTCCAGTACACCCCCGCGTCGTTCCTGGCGGCGCGCCAGCAGCAGCAGTGGCAGCCGGCGCCGAGCAGCTACGCCGGCATCCTGCGCGACAACCATCTGGTCGAGCGCTGCAAGCGGGACGGCGTCACCGAGCTGTGGGTGTGGGGCGCGTCGGGCATGCACTTCGACGAGTTCGCGGGCTACGTGAAGGACCGCTACACGCGCTTCGGTCCGACCGACAACGAGTGGCTCTACCGGCCGTACGACATCCCCGGCGACGAGCTCGGCCGCACGTTCTGGGTCATGGGGTTCAACTACGAGGTCGGCGTCGACAACATGATCCACAGCTACAGCCATCGCGTGGAGAGCCAGGGCGCGCTCGCCTTCGGCGACGGCGTGTGGGACTGCAACACGCGCCGCGATCCGTGGAACGTCTTCACCTTCCTCGAAGTCGACCACCCGGGCACGCCGTCGATGGTCGGCAACTGCCACGTGCCCGCGAACGGCAAGGACGGCTACGACTACGGCAATGCGCGCGTGGTGTCGTCGTGGGTCGACGGCTGGGCGCGTTATCCCGACCTGCGCGGCGAGCCGCGGCCGGTGTCGAAGGAGGACTGGGGCGGCACGCAGTTCGGCTACCAGAAGTGGTTCCTCGAGCACCTGCCCAAGGGCCCCGGCCAGACGGCGTTCGGCTACGACAACTGGTGGGTGTACATCGCCAACGTCGACGGCGACCTGCCCGAGTGGACGCCGCCGAAGGCGGAGTTCGTGCTGCCCGCGGGGTTCCCGCCGCCACGCTGATCGCGCCGCGGTAGAGTGCGCGCCTCGTCCTCCGGAGGTACGCATGCGATTGCCGCTGTCCCTCGCGTTCGCGTTCGTCGCGAGTCCCGTCGCCGCGCAACAGGTGCTGTGGGTCGATCCGCTGCTCGGCAGCAACGGCAACCCCGGCACCTTCCAGGCGCCGCTGCAGACGATCACCGCAGCGGTCGCGGTGGCCGGCCCGGCGGCGCAGATCCACCTGCTGCCCGGCACCTACGGGCCGACGAGCAACGGCGAAGTGCTGCCGATCACGCTCGGCCAGATCCCGCAGGCGGGGCTCGTCCTGCGCGGCATCGGCGACGTCACCCTCGACCTCGCGACCAGCGCCGCGACGGCGTTCCGGCTCGCGAACGGCGCCGACGGCTGCCGCCTGACCAACCTGACGATCACCAACAGCGACCGCACCGGCTGGTGGACGCGCGCGATCAGCAGCGGCACCGGCACCGGCTCGGGCAACGCCGCGACCGGCGTCGAGATCGACCGCTGCCGCTTCACGCACCTCAACCGCGGCCTCGTGCTGTGGGCGGCCGACAACGTGCAGGGCTGGCGCGTGCACGACAACCTGTTCGACGACTGCGCCAACGACGCGATCCTCGAGTACGCGGGCAACAACGAGTTCACCAACAACACCTTCGTCACCGGCGCGTGGAAGGCGTACATCAGCGACTCGCCGACGTCGCTGTGCGCGAACAACCTGGTCGTCGCCTACAACATCGCGTTCGAGGTCAACAGCACGGCCGGCAGCACGGCGCGGTTCCAGCACAACTGGACCTGGCAGTGCACGACCGTCGCGTCGGGGGCGGGCCTCGCCGGCGGCCTGCCGGCGAGCCACGTCGACGGCGTGAACCCGCAGCTGGTGAACCAGGCCGGCGGCGACTACCACCCGCAGCCGACGAGCCCGTTGCTCGAGGCCGGCACGCCGGCGGTGTTCACGCGCGCCGACCTCGACGGCGTCGCGCGCCTCGTCGACTCGGACGCCAACGGCTCGCTGCTGCCCGACGTCGGCTGCTACGAACACACCCCGGTCACGCTGTCGGCCGCGTGGCTGACGCCGAACCAGGTGCTGTCGATCGGGCTGGCGTCGACGGTCGCCAACACGTTCGGCTTCGTGTTCTTCGCATTCGACGACGGCCTGATCCAGATCCCCGGCTGGGGCCCGATCCTGCTCGACCCGCTGACGGCGCAGGGCTTCTATCTCGCCGGCCTGTTGCCGCAGCAGTGGTTCCTCGTCTTCACCGGCGTCGCCGTGCCGCCGGGCACGCGGCTCGTGATGCACGGCCTGTCGCTGGTGCCGGGCACGCCGCACGTCGTCGGCAGCAACCAGGTCTGGTTCCAGCTGTGACCCGCGCGGCGCGCTCGTCGTCGCGGGCGTCGGTGTCCGTGCCGCGCCGATAGGCCGCTACTTCACCGCCGCCCACCAGGCGCGCAGCGGCTCGAGACCCTTGGTGCGCTCGTTGGCGTTCGGGTTGTAGCCGCAGCGGTCGAAGTCGAAGCGCCGGTACGGGAACAGGTCGCGCAGCAGCGGTTGCAACCCGAACCACGCATTCTGTCGGACCGCGGCGTTGCCGTCGTCGAGTGCCGCGAGCAGCGGCTCGACGGCGGCGCGCGAGCGGAACGTCGCCAGCACGCGCACGGCTTCGGCGAGGTGCTTGCCGGGTTGCTTCACCGCGTCGAGCACGACCGGCAGCCCCGACAGGTCGTCCGTGCGCCGCAGCACGGCGGCCGCCGCGACCTGCTGTTCGAGCGTGCCGGTGCGCAGCAGCTGCTGCAGCTCCTTGCTCTCGAGGCCGCCGGGCATCGCGGCGAGCGCTTGCATCGCGGCGGTGCGCACGTCGGCGTTGGCATGCGCGAGCAGCTTGTGCAGCGATGGCGCGACCTGGTCGGGCGCCTGCGCGCGCAGCAGGGCTGCCGCCGCCGCGACGTCGTACGGGAACCGCGGGGTCTCGAGCGCCTGCGCGAACAGCGCGGTCAACGCCGGCGGGTACTTGTGGTCGCGCTCGAACAGGCGTTCGACCAGCCAGAAGCGGTTGGGTTCGCCCTGCAGCAGCCGCACGAGCTCGGCGGCGAACGCGTCGCCGTCGGCGCCGCCGACCAGCCAGGCCAGCGCGGCGGCGCGCGCGTCGGGCGCCGTCGCGGTGGCGAGGCCGCGCGCCGCGCCGTTGGTCGCCGCCGAGCGGCCCTTCTCCTGCTGGCGCAGGTGCGCCAGCGCCGACGCCACCAGCGCGCCGCTGGCGTCCGCCGTCAGGTAGCCGCGTACGGCGTCGACCAGCGCCGCGTCGTCGACGCCCCAGACGGCGTTGAGCACCTGCAGCCGTTCGGCGGCGGGGGCTTCGCCGACCGCCTTGACCAGCCCGGCCAGGCGCGCGCGGTCGCCGCCGCGCACCAGCATCGCCGCCGACCACGCGCGCAGCAGCGGCCGCTCGGCGGCGAGCAGGCGCGTGTAGAGCGCGCGCGTCGCGTCGAGCGGGAACTGCTGCAGCAGGTAGAGCGCGTACTGCTGGCCGTCGGGCGGCAGCGCGTCGATGCGCTTGCCGAGCAGCGGCACCACCTCGGGATTGCGTTCGCGGAGCAGCGCCGTGTACGCCTGCGAGCGCGCCGCGGCGTCGGCCGCGGCCAGCTGCTCGACCTTGGCTTCGAGCTCCTTCTGCGCCGCGAGCGCGCCGGCGAACGCCAGCGCCAGTGCCGCGGCGAGCGGCGCCCGCGTCATCGCCCGCCTCCGGTGGTCGGCCCGGTCGGGCCGCCGGCGCTGCCGCCTTCGCGCGGCGGGCGCTTGGGCGTCACCGGCCCGGGGTCGTCGCCCGGCGTCTTCGGCCGCACGCGCGGGACCTTGCCGACGGTGCCGGCGAAGGTCGGCCAGAACTGGGCGATGCCGTTGCGACGCAGCAGCATGCCGAACTGCGTCTTGCCGTAGCGCGCCTGGTAGGCGGTGTAGAGCGCGTCGAGCGCTTCGAGCTCGCTGCGCAGCGCCTGCTTGCCGGGCAGCTCGACGTCGAAGAACGGGCGCACGCCATGGCACAGGCACAGGCTGGAATAGCCGATGCCGGTCGGCCGCTCGTCGCGGTTGACGCTCGGCACCTCGGGCACCAGCGGCACCTGTGCGTCCTTGCCGAACAGGCCGGGCGCGACGTCGCGGCACCACGCCGCGAACTCGATCAGGTTGACGCGCGTCAGCTGCAACAGCACGCGCGTGTAGCGCGCCGCGGCTTCGGCGCGCGCGCTGCCCTTGCCGGCCTCGACGTGGTCGATGCGGGCCTGCAGCTGTTCGCCGAGCTGGTGCGCCTTGGCGGCGGCTTCTTCGGCGCGCTTGGCGTGGCGCTCGAACGACGCGCTGTCGGTGAGGTCGAGGTCGCGGCCGGGGCGCGCGCGATCGGGTTCGGCGCCGGTCGCCGTCATGCGCACGCCGGGGGCGCTGCTGGCGAGGCCGGCCTCGGCAGCGCCGCGCCAGGCCTCGACCATGGCGCGGAAGTACGGATCGGCGCCGAGCGCGGCGTAGACGTCGCCGCGCGCCGCCGCCAGCGGGGCGAGCTGGTCGACGAGCTTGTCGTTCCAGGCGTCGTCGGGCGGCAGGTGGTCGCCGGTGCAGAACAGGCAGCGCGTCTGGATCGCGCACTGGTGCGCGGTGTCCTTGCCGCTCGCGTACAGATAGACGCGGCCGCCGGTGGCCGCGGCGAGGCGCGACAGGCCCCACATCGCGAAGCCGGCCGGGGTGCGCTCGTTCGCCGACGCGAACTGGAACAGCCAGCCCCACGGCGCGTCGATCACCGCCCCGTCGGCGCCGGTCAGCGTGGTGCCGCGCGGCTTGTCCTGGTACGGGCGCGCCGCCCAGTAGCAGTCGGCGAGCGTGGTCTCCGAGGTGACCACGCTGCAGCGCACCTTCGCCTTGTGCAGCGCCTGCGCGGTCGCCTCGACGTCGTCCTCGACGTCGCCGTTGTCGAGCGTGACCAGCACGAGCTCGCGCTCGCCGGCGCCACTGCCGAACGCGCCGGCGGCCGCGCGCAGGTCGGCGTAGACGTCGAGGAACTCCGCGGCGGGCCGCGCCAGCGCCTGGCGCACGGCGGCGAGCACGCCGTCGTGTTCGAGCGTCGGCGGCAGCACGATGCAGTTCTTCTGGCCGACGACACCGAGGCCGATGCGGGTGCGGGCGAGGCGTTCCTTGTTCTTGCGCAGGGCTTCGGCGACGGCGTCGCCGAAGCCGCCGGTGGCGAGGCCGGCCGACGGGTCGATCACCAGCAGCACGGTGCGGTCGCCGTCCTTGTTGGCGCCGCCGAACGCGATGTCGAGGGGCCGCGCGAGGCTGCGGCCGGGCTCGGTGATCGCAGCGGCGCTCGGCAGCTCCTGGGCCCGGGCCGGGGCGACGAGCAGGCAGGCGAGCAGGAGGCGACGCATCGCCGGAGGATAGCAGGTCGTCGCTGGCGCACGCCCGCCTTGCCGCCGCTGCCCCGATCGTGTCCGCTGCGCCCACATGCTGCCGCGCCCGACCGGTTTGGTGACCCTGCTCAGCGACTTCGGCCTGCACGATCCGTACGTCGGCGTGATGAAGGGCGCGCTGCTGCGCGCCGCCGCGAAGGTGCAGATCGTCGACGTCGCGCACGAGCTGCCGCCGCAGGACGTCGACGTCGGGGCGTTCTTCGTCGGCGCGCTCGTCGGCCGCTTTCCGGCGGGCACGGTGCACGTGGCGGTGGTCGATCCTGGCTTCGGCACCGACCGGCGGCTGCTCGCGGTCGCTGCCCACGAGTGCTACTGGCTCGCGCCCGACAACGGCCTGCTGGCGACCGTGCTGGCGGGGGACGCGGCGATCGACGTGCGCGCGCTCGACGCGGCGCAGCTCGGCATCGCGCCGGCGTCGCGCACCTTCCACGGTCGCGACATCCTGGCGCCGGTGGCGGCGTGGCTCGCGACCGGCCGCTACGGCTTCGCGGCGCTCGGGCCGCGCGTCGCCGATCCGGTGTTGCGCGCGCCCGACGCCACGCCGCGCGTCGTGCACGTCGATCGCTACGGCAACCTGATCACCAACGTGCCGGCCGCGGCCTTCGCGCACGCGCACGGCGTGCGCATCGCCGGACGCCTCGTCGCGCGCCACGACACCTACGGCGACGTGCGCACCGCCGAACTGCTCGCGTACGTCGGGTCGTTCGGACTCGTCGAGGTGGCGCAGAACGGCGGCAGCGCGGCGAAGGCGCTCGAAACCGGACGCGGCGCTCCGATCGCGGTCGTCTCCTCGTAGACTGCGCGCGAATGACCTCGATCCCTTCGCAGCGGACGCTGCGCATCGTCGGCGTGCCGATGGACCTCGGCGCCGGTCGCCGCGGTGTCGACATGGGGCCCTCCGCGATCCGCATCGCCGGCGTCACCGCCGGCCTGCGCCAGCTCGGCTTCCAGGTCGAGGACGACGGCGACGTCGGGGTGCCCGCGCCCGAGACGCGCGATCCCGGCAGCCCGAAGGCGCGCTACCTCGAACCGATCTACCACGTCTGCAACCGCCTGCGCCTGCGCGTGCGCCGGTCGCTCGAACAGGGCGAGATCCCGGTCGTGCTCGGCGGCGACCACAGCATCGCGATCGGCACCGTCAGCGGCGTCGCCGAGCACTTCCGCAACCGCAACCAGAAGGTCGGCCTGATCTGGGTCGACGCGCACGCGGACATGAACACGCCCGAGACCTCGCCGTCGGGCAACATCCACGGCATGCCGCTGGCGACGATCTGCGGCATGGGCCATCCGCAACTCGTCGAGATGGGCGGCTTCTGGCCCAAGATCGATCGCGGCAACGTCTGCCTGATCGGGATCCGCGACATCGACGAGAGCGAGCGCCGCACGGTCAAGCAGTCCGGCATCCACGCCTACACGATGCGCGACGTCGACGAGCGCGGCATGCGCGCGATCATGCAGGAGTCGATCGCGTTCGCCTCCGAAGGCACCGCCGGCTTCCACGTCTCGTTCGACCTCGACGGCATGGACCCGCGCGACGTGCCCGGCACCGGCACGCCGGTGAAGGGCGGCATCAGCTGGCGCGAAGCCAACCTGCTGATGGAGATGGTCAGCGACACCGGCCGCATGACCAGCCTCGAGGTCACCGAGCTCAACCCGATCCTCGACGTCAAGAACCAGTCCGGCGAGGTCGCCGTCGACGTGATCCTCAGCGCCTTCGGCAAGCGCATCCTGTAGCGCCGGTCAGGACGCGCGGCCGTTGCGTGGTTCGCGGGCGCCGAGGAACGCGCCGGTCGGCGGGAGAGACTTGATCGATCGCCTTTCAGGCGATCGCGCCGCCGCCGACCGCAGCGCGCCAGTTGCGCGGTTCGCGGGCGCCGAGGAACGCGCCGGTCGGCGGGAGAGACTTGATCGATCGCCTCTCGGGCGATCGCGCCGCCGCCGACCGCAGCGCGCCAGTTGCGTGGTTCGCGGGCGCCAAGGAACGCGCCGGTCGGGGGAGAGACTTGATCGATCGCCTCTCGGGCGATCGCGCCGCCGCCGACCGCAGCGCGCCAGTTGCGCAGTTCGCGGGCGCCAAGGAACGCGCCGGTCCGCGGGAGAGACTCGATCGATCGCCCTCCGGCGATCGCGCCGCCGCCGACCGCAGCGCGCCAGTTGCGCAGTTCGCGGGCGCCAAGGAACGCGCCGGTCGGGGGAGAGACTTGATCGACCGCCTTTCAGGCGATCGCGCCGCCGCCGACCGCAGCGCGCCAGTTGCGTGGTTCGCGGGCGCCAAGGAACGCGCCGGTCGGGGGAGAGACTTGATCGACCGCCTTTCAGGCGATCGCGCCGCCGCCGACCGCAGCGCGCCAGTTGCGTGGTTCGCGGGCGCCAAGGAACGCGCCGGTCGGCGGGAGAGACTTGATCGATCGCCTCTCGGGCGATCGCGCCGCCGCCGACCGCAGCGCGCCAGTTGCGCAGTTCGCGGGCGCCAAGGAACGCGCCGGTCGGCGGGAGAGACTTGATCGATCGCCTCTCGGGCGATCGCGCCGCCGCCGACCGCAGCGCGCCAGTTGCGCAGTTCGCGGGCGCCAAGGAACGCGCCGGTCGGCGGGAGAGACTTGATCGATCGCCTCTCAGGCGATCGATCAAAAGCGCAGGCCGAAGCTCGCGTCGAGGAACAGGGCCTGGTCGAGCGCGCCCTCGGCGCGGTTGAACCCGGCGGCGCCGGTCGTGAGGTCGTAGTCGCCGGCGATGACGATGCCGGCGCGGAACAGGAACGAGATGTTGTCGTTCGGCACCGTCATCAGGCCGAGGTAGGCCGTCGCTTCCTGCACGCGCAGGTTGGCGCGCTGGTTCAGCGCCTCGGCGGTGTGCACGTGGTACTCGGCACCGTTGACCTCGGCGCCGAACAGGATGCCGAGCTGGTGGTTGGGCCAGAACGACATCTCGACGCTCTCGGGCGCCAGGATGTCGAGGCGGAAGCCGTCGACGACTTCCCACGAGAAGCCGAGGATCGGCAGCCACGGCGCGTCCTCGTAGACCTGGTTGTAGCGCGCGCCGAACTTGAAGAAGAAGTTGTCGATCGCGCGGTAGGTGAACATCGCGCTCGACGGGAAGTCGAAGTCCTGGTGGTGCAGGGTGTCGTCGAGGTCGCTCCACACGCCGGGGCGGGTCTCGGCCTCGAACAGCCAGTTGTCGTCGAGGAAGGCGCCGAAGCCGATGCGCACGCCGGCGCCGACCAGCGTCTCGTCGCCGATGCCGCCGACGTTGCCCTTGGTGCCGAACGCCGACGACGTGGTGTAGTGGCGGCCGAGGTAGTAGCCGCCGAACGTCAGGTAGCCTTCGGGGGAGACGAGCGCCTTGACGGCACCGTCGAAGTCGTAGCCGAACAGGTCGAAGGTGCCGGGCTCGCCGACGATGCGCTCGTTCGGGATCAGGCTCGCGCGCAGCGTGATGTCGGGGCGCAGGCGCTCGCGGCGATCCATGAACTGGCCGTGGTTCGCCCGGAACATGCCGCGAAGGGTGTAGAGCTCCGGGTCCTGCCCTTGTTGCAGCACTTCGGGGTTCGGGCTCCGCAGGTCGAGCTCGCCGCCGGTGGGCGCGCGTTCGAAGGAGCCTTGGCCTCGCGTCGCGGCGAAGCTGGAGGAAGCGGGTGCCTGTGCCGCAGCAGTGGCGGCAACGAGGCACGCGCCGAGAACGACACGTGCGGAGTGGTAGCGCATACGCCCTGTCTGACCGTTGTTGACCGGCCCGGATCGTCACCGGCGAGGGGCCGGATTCAAGGGCGAGTCCGCCGCGATTTAGCCGCCGCGCCGGCCGCTGCGCGGCGCCTCACCGCTGGAAGATCGGCAGGTACTGCTTGGGCATCTGCAGCAGGATGCACGCCATCGCGGTGGCGAACTCGTCGCCCGGCCCGACGTCGTTGCGCCAGCGGCCGTCGCGCTCCTGGCTGCGCAGCAGGTTGTCGGCGAGCTGGCCGAAGAACGCGCGCAGGCGCGGCCCGCCGGTACTGGTAGAAGGCCTGCGCCGCATAGTAGTTGCCGTACCAGTAGTAGAAGTGCGTGCGGTAGTAGTCGGCGAGCTGCGGGTAGCCGCGCGCGAGGAAGGTCAGCACCGGCTCGGCGATGTCGTCGTCGTGCACGCCGGCGCACGCGAGCGCGGTGAGCGCCGCGGCGTTGATCGCGTACTCGGTCGGCTTCTGCGGCGCCCGCGGTCCGTACAGCTTGTAGTAGAAGAGCCCGCGCGCCGAACCGCTCGGGACGCGGCTCTTCGTCACGTAGGCCATCGCCTTGTCGATGGTGCCGCTCGGCACGCGGATGCCGATGTTGCGCGCCGCGCGCAGCGCCTGCACCTGGCAGACGGTGACCGACAGGTCGAGCTCGCGATCGAACGGGTTGTAGCGCCAGCCGCCGTACTCGTTCTGGCAGTCGACGATCAGGTTGACCGCGCGCTCGAGCGTGCTCTTCGTCGCTTCGGTCGCCGCCATGCCGTAGACCTCGGCGAGGAACAGCGTCGCGAACGCGTGCTCGTACATGCGCGAGCCGGCGTCGGTGAGGTAACCGTTCTCGCGCGCCTGCCGGTTGACGTAGTCGAGCGTCTTCTGGACCACGGCGGCGTGCGGGCCGCGGTCCGGCAGGCTGCCGCTGGCGAGGAACGCCATGCCGCACAGGGCGGTCACGCCGAGGTGGCCGTGGCCGGTGCGGCGCTGGGCGTCGACCGGCAGGCCGGTGTCGAGCAGCACGTAGTCGTCTTCCTGCTTGTGCCCGACGAGGCCCGTCCAGCAGCCGGTGTCGCTCTGCTGCGCCGCGAGCCAGCGCAGGCCGCGATCGGCGGCGGCGCTGCACTGCTGCGCCTGCTCGCGCGTGAACCAGCCGTCGGCGCCGTTGCCATCGCGCGCGACCGGCTTCGGGTCCTGCAGCAGCGGGCACACGGCCAGTGCGAACGCGAGCAACATGGAGGGCGGGGGCGGGGGAGTCGCGCGGCATTGTCACGCGCGCCCGCGCGCGCGCCAGTCCTGGGGTTGTCCCATCGGTCAACCGGCGACGGGCCGGGTCACCACTGGTCGGCGAACCACAGCGCCTTCGCCGCCTCGGGCTCGGGCTTGCTCGGGTTGCATTCCACGCCGACGCCGCCGCGGTAGCCGAGCCCGTGCAGTTCGCGCAGCACGCGCGGGTAGTGGATCTCGCCGGTGCCCGGCTCGGTGCGGCCCGGGTGGTCGGCGATCTGCACGTAGCCGAGCTGGTCGAAGCCGTCGTGCAGGTGGCCGCAGAGGTCGCCCTCGCTGATGTGCGAGTGGTAGAGGTCGAACAGCACCTTCACCATCGGCGAGGCGACCGCGCGCGTGATGCGCACCGCGGCCTCGGTGCCGTAGAGGCAGTGCCCCTTGTGGTCGACGCGGATGTTCATCGGCTCGAGGATCAGCATCACGTTCGCCTTCTCGACGACGGGGGCGACGAGCTTCAGGCCGGCGACGATCTGCTCGTGCATCTGCGGCTGCGTCATGCCCTTCACGTCGTTGCCGCCGACGACGCACATCTTGGCGCAGCGGAGTTGCTTGCAGACCTCGATCCCGGCGGTGATCTCGGCGACGAACTTCTCGTGGTTCTTCGCCTCGTTGAGGCCCGGCGAGAAGCCCCAGCCGGTGAACTGCTCGACGCCGATGCCGAGCTCCTGCGTCAGCTTCGCGATCGCCGCGAGGTCCTTGCCGCGCCACGGCCAGAACTCGATCGCGGGGAAGCCGAGCTCGTGCGCCTTCCGGATGCGGTCGAGGAACGGCAGGCCGCCCCACCACATCTCGCAGTTCGCCGCGAAGCGCGTCTTCGGCGTTGCCGCGGGCTTCGCCGGCGCCTGGCCGGCGGCGGGATCCTGCGCGCGCAACGGCGCGTGGTGGGCGAGAACGGCCGCGGGCGCGGCCGCGAGAACGTCGCGGCGGGTGAGGGTCATGGCGCGCGGTATACCCGGGCGGCGGGCTCGAAACTCCACCGGGCGCGCGGCATTGTCCAGGCATGGCGCGCACGGCTGCCAGCGAGGCTGCATGACCCACGCCTTGCTCGTCGTCGGCTGGGGACAGATCCTGCTGGTGCTCGGCAGCCTGTGGTTGCCGCGCATGCTGCGCTGGCCGCAGCAGCTCGCGCGGCTCGAGCCGCTCACGCGCCGCATCTTCTGGGTCTACGCGGGCTACATCCTCGGCACCAACCTGTGCCTCGGCGCACTGTCGGTGCTGGCGCCCGAGCTGCTGCTCGCCCGAACGCCGCTCGCGCGCCTGGTCGCCGCCTACGCGGCCACCTACTGGGGCGTGCGGTTGGCGATCCAGTTCGCGTGGTTCCGCGGTGCCGCGCCGAAGGGTGCGGGCTACGCGCTCGCCGACGCCGCGGTCACGCTCGGCTTCCTCGCCTGCACGCTGACGTACGGAGCGATCGCGGGCGACCTCTGGTGAACGCGCGCTGGCTCGCGTGGTCGTCGCTGCCGGTCGGGCTCGGCGCGGCGGTCTGGCTCACCGCCGACGCGTCGCCGCTCGTGCGCATGCTCGCGGTCGTACTGGCTACGTTCGTCGCGATGAAGCTCGTCGTGCTCGCGGTGGCGCGCCGCGACGGCGTGCGTGTGCCGGCGGCGAACGTGGGCTGGTTCGTGGCCTGGTTCGGCATGCAGCCGCGCCAGTTCGTGCGGCGGCGTTCCGGTCGCGGGCCCGAGCGCCGCTGGCTGCGCGTCGGCCTCGCCAACGTGCTGCTCGGCGGCGCCGTGATGGTCGCGGCGATCGGGTTCGGCGGACGCGCGCGCCCGCTGCTGTTGCTCGTCGGTTGCAGCATGGCGTTTCACTTCGGTGTGCTGACGCTGCTCGCGGCGTGGTTCCGCGCGCGCGCCTTCGCAGTGCCGCTGCTGTTCGACGCGCCGTGGCGCGCGGCGACCGCCGCCGAGTTCTGGGGAAGGCGCTGGAACCGCGGGTTCACCGAGATGACCGCGTTGGTGGTGCAGCGCCCGCTGGCGCCGCGGTTGGGTGGCCGCGGTGCGTTGCTCGCGTCGTTCGTGTGGAGCGGCCTGCTGCACGACGTCGCGCTGTCGCTGCCGGTGCGCGCGGGCTTCGGGTTGCCGACGCTCTACTTCGTGTTGCAGGGACTGTTCGTGCGCTGGCAGGGCGAACGGCGTTCGCGCGTCGCCACGCTGGCGGCAGTGGTGGTGCCAGCGCCGCTGCTCTTCCACCCGTGGTTCCTCGCCGGCGTGCTCGGCGCGTGACGCGCGACCCCGCGGTCAGTTGGCGACGCGCTCGACGAGGCCGTGGCGGAAGTAGATGTTGACGCACCGCTCGCCGGGCAGCAGGTACTCCCAGATCTGCCCGTCCTTGGTCGGCGCGAGGTTGCCCGGCATGCCGAGGCGGCGCACGACGTCGGCCATGCCGAGCAGCCACCAATCGCGCTGCAGGGCTTGCTCGAGCGCGCCCTGGCCGTCGGCCGCCGTGAGCCGCGCGTCCAGATCGGCAACGGCCACCGCGTTCGGCTGCGGATTCTGTGCGCGCACCTGCCGCAACGCGTCATCGTCGCCGCGGGGCTGCGCCGCGAGCGCAGCCTGCACGATCCGCAGCAGGCGTTCCTCGTCGATCGCTTCGCCGCGCGCCGGGACCTCGACCGCGGTGGCCTCGCGCGGCATTGCCAGTGGAGCGGACACCTCGTGGCGCGCGGCAAGCCGCTCTTCGAGGCGCGCGATCTGCGCCGTCAGCGCCCGCAGCTCGGCGAGCACCGCGTCGCCCGTTGCGCTGGCCGGCGTTGCATCGCGATCGAGGTGTGCGATCGCGAACCCGGCGACGCCGCTGCTGCCCGCGAGCAGGATCGCGAGAACGATCGGCAGCGCGCGAGGGTTCGCCATGGGCGAGAGGGTAGGCGCCGAGCGCCTACGCGAGGATCTGCTTCACCACGCGGCCGTACACGTCGGTGAGCCGCAGGTCGCGGCCGCCGAAGCGGTAGGTGAACTTCTCGTGGTCGATGCCGAGCTGCCAGAGGATCGTCGCGTGCAGGTCGTGGATCGACATCGGGTCGACGGCGGCCTTGTAGCCGTAGTCGTCGGTGGCGCCGTGGCTGGTGCCGGCCTTGAAGCCGCCGCCGGCCATCCACATGGTGAAGCCGAACGGGTTGTGGTCGCGCCCGCTGTTGCCCTGCGCGAACGGCGTGCGGCCGAACTCGCCGCCCCAGACGACGATGGTGTCGTCGAGCAGGCCGCGCGCGTCGAGGTCGCACAGCAGCGCCGCGATCGGCTGGTCGACGGTGCGGCAGTTGTCGCGCAGGCCGTCGGGCAGGCGGCTGTGCTGGTCCCAGCGGTCGTGCCGCGTGTCGGGGCAGGTCAGTTCGACGAAGCGCACGCCGCGTTCGACCAGCCGCCGGGCCAGCAGGCACTGGCGCGCGAAGATGCGCGTCGGCTCGTACTCGTCGTCGAGCCCGTACAGCGTGCGCAGCCGCGCCGACTCGCCGTCGAGGTCGGTCAGCTCCGGCACCGCCGCCTGCATGCGGAACGCGAGCTCGTGGTTCTGGATCGCGGCGTCGATCGCGGGATCGGCGCCGTCGCGCGCGCGCGCCTGCTCGTCGAGCGCGCGCGCCAGCGCCAGCTTCTGGCGCTGGCGGGCCGGCGCTTCCTTCGGCGCGATGTTGGCGACCGCGGCGCCGCGCATCTGGAACACCGAGCCCTGGCTGTGTGCCGGCAGGAAGCCGGAGTGGAAGCAGTCGATGCCGCCGGGCGGGATGAGGCCGCCGTTGAGCACGACGAACGCCGGCAGGTCCTCGGCGTCGCAGCCGAGGCCGTAGCCGATCCACGCGCCCATGCTCGGCCGCCCCTGCAGGCCGTGGCCGGTGTGCAGGAAGTAGTTGGCGTTGGTGTGCTCGCTGAAGTCGGCGACCATCGAGCGCACGACGCAGAGCCGGTCGGCCTGGGTGGCGAGGTACGGCAGCAGGTCGCTGATCCACTGCCCCGACTCGCCGCGCCGTGCGAACCGCGCGCACGGGCCGAGCGTGTTGCCGTTGTTGTTGAACTGCGTCGGCTCCATGCGCAGCGCGAACGGCTTGCCGTTCTCGGCGACCAGGCGCTCCTTGTAGTCGAACAGGTCCTGGCAGCTCGGGCCGCCGTCCATGTAGAGGAAGATCACCGACTTCGCGCGCGGCGCGTGGTGCGGCGCCAGCGCGCCGCCGCCACCGCCGCCGGTGCGCGTCGCGAGGTGCGCCAGCGGCAGCATCGCGAAGCCGTTCCAGGCGCGGGCGAGGAAGGCGCGGCGGGAGCAGCGGGGAACGTGGGGCGCGGTCATCGCAGGTAGAGGAACTCGGTGGTGTTGACCAGGGTGTGCAGCAGGTCGGGCCAGGCGTCGTCGCCCGCTTCGCTGGCGAAGGCGCTGCAGAGCGCGATCTCCTCGTCGCTCGGCGCGCGCGCGAACGCGCGCTCGTAGGCGCTGGCGAGGCGCGCCGGCGTGGTCGCGGCGTCGCGGCGCAACGCCTTCGCCCACAGCGCACACATCGCGTGCACGAACGGATCGTTGGCGAGCGCCAGGGCCTGCGCCGGCACGTTCGACACGCTGCGCGCGCCGACGGTCGCGAACGGCGTCGGCAGGTCGAACGCCAGCAGCATCGGCGGCAGGAAGTTGCGGCGCACGGCGAGGTAGATGCTGCGGCGGCCGTCGCCGTCGAGCGCGCCGGCGCGGTCGGGGCGACCGCGCGCCTCGATGTGGGCCTCGCGCGGCAGCTCGATCGACGGCCCGAACAGCGTCGGGTCGAGCCGGCCGCTGATCGCCAGCAGGCTGTCGCGCACGGCTTCGGCGTCGAGGCGGCGCACGTTCTGGCGGTGCAGCAGCACGTTGGCGGCATCGGCGGTGGCGGCGTCGGCGCGCTGGCGGCTGTCCTGGCGGTAGGTCGCGGAGGTCACGAGGCGCCGGATCAGCTGCTTCTGCGACCAGCCGTGGGCGACGAAGTCGTGCGCCAGCCAGTCGAGCAGCTCCGGATGCGACGGCCGGTCGCCGAGCGCGCCGAGGTTGTCGACGCTGCGCACGAGGCCGCGGCCGAACAGGTGGTGCCAGACGCGGTTCACCAGCACGCGCGGCACCAGCGGGTCGTCGGGCGCCAGCACGGCGTCGGCGAGTGCTAGTCGGCCGCTGCCCGGGCCGGTCGCCAGGGGCGTGGTGCCGGCGAGCGCCTCGAGGAAGCGCCGCGGCGCCAGCGCGCCGGGCCGCTTGTGGTCGCCGCGCAGGTAGACGTTCTCGTCGTGGCCGGTGCCGTCGGCGAGGCTCGGCACCGTCGCCGGCACCGGCAGCCGCTTCTGCGCGGCGTCGAGCGCGGCGGCGGCGGCGGCGACCGCTGCGGGCGGTTGCGGCCAGCCCGCCGGCGGCAACGGCACGCAGTCGTCGGCGGTTGGCGGCTGCGCGTGCGGCGACAGCACGACCGACTGCACCGCCAGCCAGCCGTCGGCGGGGTACAGCGAGTGCTCGTGGTCGGGGTCGGCGAGGTCCGGCGCGCGCTGGTCGAGGCACTGCACGAAGGCGCTGCGGCCGCGCCAGGCGTCGGCGTCGAAGGTCAGCCAGTGCGCGTTCGGATCGTTGACGGCCTTGTGCAGCTCGCCGTAGATCGGATCGCGCACCAGGTGCAGGCCGTCGACGACGATCTGCACGCGGCTGCCCTGGCCGGCGCAACGCACGTGCACGTAGCGCTGCGCCAGGGTGAAGGTCGGGGTCGACAGCACGCCTTCGCGCCCGGTGCCGGCGATCGCGCTGTTCCAGAACGCGCCCGGCAGCACGAACAGCTGCGGGTTCTTCGCCGCCGGGTCGGGGCAGAACGGGCCGCGCCACGGCTGCTCGCCGAAGCCGTCGTTGGTGATCAGCCACGCGGCGCGGGCGCCGTCGGTGTCGGCGATGCAGGTCTCGCCCTCGCGCAGCGCCGGCGGCGCCTGGTCGCGCCAGCGCGTCGGCGGCGTCGTCCGCAGCGGCGGCCACGCCGGCCCGCTGGCGGCGCCGGCCCACGCCTCGGCCAGCGCCGCCTGGCCGTGCCCGGCGGCGCGGTAGTCGGCGCCGGCGACGTCGCACGGGCGCACCGGCGCCTGCACGTAGCGCGAGCTCTGCACGAAGCCGAACAGCGCGTAGTAGTCGGTGGCGCGGATGGCGTCGAACTTGTGGTCGTGGCAGCGCGCGCACGCGACGGTGAGGCCGAGCACCGCCTTGCCGAGCACGTCGATCTGGTTGTCGATGCGGTCGGCCTGGTGCTGGCGCGCCTCGACCGGCGAGTGCGTCTGTTCGACCAGCCAGAAGTGACCGGTCGCCTGCACGCTCTCGTCGTTGCCCTCGGCGTCGCGCCGCGGTGTCGGCAGCAGGTCGCCGGCGATGTGCTCGCGCACGAACTGGTCGGTACGGCACGTCGTCGCGGAAGGCGCGGATCACGTAGTCGCGGTAGCGCCAGGCGTTGGGGACCTCGAAGTTGTACTCGTGGCCGAGCGTCTCGGCGTAGCGCACGAGGTCGAGCCAGTGGCGCGCCCAGCGCTCGCCGAACTGCGGCAGGCGCAGCAGCGCGTCGACCTCGCGTTCCCACGCGGCGTCGCTCGGATCGGCGGTGAAGCGCCGCACGGCGTCGGGCGGCGGCGGCAGGCCGACCAGATCGAACCACAGCCGCCGCAGCTGGGCGTGGGCGGGTGCCGGCGGCGAGCGGCGCAGGCCGGCGGCGGCGAGCTGCGCGTCGACGAAGGCGTCGACCGGATGGCCGGCCGCCGGCGGTTCGACCGCGCGCAGCGGTTGCCAGGCCCAGTGCGTCGTGCGCCGCTTGCTGAATTCGGCGGCGTTGACGGGGCCGGGGATCTGCGCCGCGATGCCCGCGGCGAGGGCGAGGACGGCGGCGAGGGGCGACCACGATGGCGCGGGACGGGCCATGCGGACAAGGCTTGTAGATGGTCGCCGCGAGCCGGGCAACCCGGTAGCGTTCGCGCACCCGCTCGTCCATGAAGAAGACCTCCCGCTCCGCTCCGTCCCGTTCCGCGGCCGCGGCCCCGTCGGCCGCGCCCCTCGACTGCGAACCGCGCTCGTTCGGTCTCGCCGGCCGGGTCGCGTTGGTCACCGGCAGCAGCAAGGGCCTCGGCAAGGCGATCGCGCTGGCGCTCGGCCAGGCCGGCGCCAAGGTCGCGTTCAACTACGCCAACAACCAGGAGACCGCCGAGGCGACGTTCGCCGAGTTCCAGGGCCGCGGCGGCGACGGCCTGCTGATCCGCGCCGACGTCACCGACGAGAAGCACGTCGCCAAGATGTGCCATGCGGTGCACAACAAGCTCGGGCCGATCGACATCGTCGTCGTCAACGCGACGCCGGCGCAGCCGCAGAAGCCGTTCGAGCTGTACGACTGGGCGTTCCACCAGCAGATGCTCGACTTCTTCGTGAAGTCGCCGTTCCTGCTGACGCGCTCGGTGCTGCCGACGATGAAGGAGCGGCGCTTTGGCCGCATCCTCAACATCGGCAGCGAAGTGTTCCGCCGCGGCGTGCCCAACTTCGCGCCGTACGTCGCCGCCAAGGGCGCGCAGGCCGGGTGGACGCGCAGCATGGCCGCCGAGCTGGCGCCGTGGGGCATCACCGTCAACATCGTGTCGCCGGGCTGGATCCCGGTCGAGCGGCACGCCAACGACCCGCAGGAACAGAAGGACGCCTACAAGGCGCTGATCCCGATGCGCCGCTGGGGCGTGCCCGCCGAGGTCGGCGGCATCTGCGCGTTCCTCGCCAGCGACGCCGCGTCGTTCATCACCGGCCAGGACGTCGCCGTCAACGGCGGCATGACGCTGTGCTGATCCCGGAGCCAACCATGAACCGTCGCACCCTGCTCGCCTCGTTCGCGGTCTTCGTGCTCGCCGTGCCGTCGTTCGCGCAGGACGACGCGGCGAAGAAGCCGCGCCTCGCGTTCGTCACCAACTGCGTCGCCGAGTTCTGGACCGTCGGCTCGTTCGGCGTCGAGGCGGCGAAGAAGGAGTTCGGCGTCGACGCCGTCGTGCGCATGCCCGCCAACGGCACCGCCGAGGAGCAGAAGCGCATCCTCGAGGACCTGCTGGCGAAGGGCGTGCAGGGCATCGCGCTGTCGCCGAAGGATCCGGAGAACATGACCGCGCTGCTCGACAAGGTCGCCAGCCGCGCGGTGCTGATCACGCACGACAGCGACGCGCCGGCGAGCAAGCGGCTCGCGTACGTCGGCATGGACAACTACGACGCCGGTCGCATGTGCGGCCAGCTGGTCAAGGAGGCGCTGCCGAACGGCGGCCCGATCGTGATCCTGGTCGGCAACCTCGACCAGGACAACGCGCGCCGCCGCCGTCAGGGCGTGATCGACGAAGTGCTGGGCCGCAGCCGCGACCCGGCGCGCTTCGACAAGCAGGACGCGGTGCTGAAGGGCGACAAGTACGAGATCCGCGCCAGCTTCACCGACCAGTTCGACCGGCAGAAGGCGAAGGCGGCGGCGCAGGACTCGCTGGCGCGCTGGAACGACGTCGCCTGCATGGTCGGCCTGTTCGAGTACGAGCCGCCGTTGCTGCTCGAGGCGGTGAAGTCGGCGAATCGCGTCGGCAAGGTGGCACTGGTCGGCTTCGACGAGAACGAGGCGACGCTGCAGGGCATCGTCGACGGCCAGATCCACGGCACCATCGTGCAGAACCCGGACCAGGTACGGCCGCAAGTCGATCGAGCTGCTGAAGCAGCTGGTGCTCGAGACCGACGCGAAGAAGCGCGAGGCGCTGGTGCCGAAGGGCGGCTTCGTCGACATCCCCGCGCGCGCGATCCGCAAGGCCAACGTGCAGGCGTTCTGGGACGACCTGAAGCAGAAGACGGGCAAGACCGGGAAGAAGTGACGACGTGACGTCGCCGCGCCCTCCTCTGCTCGCCGCGCGCGGCGTCGGCAAGGCGTTCCCCGGCGTGCGCGCGCTGCACGCCGTCGACTTCGAGGTGCACGCGGGCGAGGTGGTCGCGCTGGTCGGCGAGAACGGCGCCGGCAAGAGCACGTTGATGAAGGTGCTCGCCGGCGTGCACCGCCCCGATGCCGGCGAGCTGTGCCGCGACGGTGCGCCGCTGCGGCTCGCGGGGCCGCTCGACGCGCTGCGCGCCGGCATCGCGCTGATCCACCAGGAGCTGAGCCTGTGCGACAACCTCACCGTCGCCGGGGCGCTGTTCCTCGGCGCCGAGCTGCGCACCGGGCCGTTCCTGCGCGAGCGGGCGATGGCCGACGAAGCGCGCCGCTGGCTGGCGCGGCTCGGCCTCGACGTCGACCCGCAGCGGCTCGTCGCGTCGCTGAGTCCCGGCCACAAGCAGCTGCTCGAGATCGCGCGCGCGCTGCGCGCGAACGCGCGCGTGCTGATCATGGACGAGCCGACGTCGAGCCTGACGCTCGCCGAGACCGAGCGCCTGTTCGCGGTGGTGCGCGAACTGCGCGCGCAGGGCGCCGGCATCGTCTACATCTCGCATCGCCTCGGCGAGGTGAAGCAGATCGCCGACCGCGTCGTCGGCATGCGCGACGGCCAGAACAGCGGCGGCCTCACCCGCGAGCAGATCTCGCACGAGCGGCTGGTGGCGCTGATGGTCGGGCGCTCGCTGGCGACCGCGCGCCGGGTGCCGCATGCGCCGGGTGCGGTGGCGCTGCGCGTCGCCGGCCTGCGCACCGCCGCGTTCCCCGCCGCCGCCGTGGCACTCGCCGTGCGCGAACGCGAGGTCGTCGGCATCGCCGGCCTGCTCGGCTCCGGCCGCAGCGAGCTGCTGCGCGCGTTGTTCGGTGCCGACCGCGCCGTCGCCGGCACGATCGAGGTCGGCGGCGCGCCGCTCGCCGGCCACGGCCCGGCGCAGGCGGCGGCCCAGGGCCTGGTGCTGCTGCCCGAGGACCGCAAGCAGCACGGTCTGGTGCTCGGCATGTCGGTCGGCGCCAACCTGTCGCTGCCGACGCTGCGCTCGCGCGGCGCCTTCGTCGACCGCCGCTACGAAGCCGAGCTCGCCGAGGCGTCGATCCGCGATCTCGCGATCGCCACCGCCGGGCCCGAGCAGGTCGTCGGCACGCTGTCGGGCGGCAACCAGCAGAAGGTCGTGTTCGGCAAGTGGCTCGCGGCGCGCCCGAAGGTGCTGCTGCTCGACGAACCGACGCGCGGCGTCGACGTCGGCGCGCGCGCCGAGATCTACGCGCGGTTGCATGCGCTGGCGGCGCAGGGGCTGGCGATCCTGTTCGTCAGCTCGGAGCTCGAGGAGGTGCTCGCACTCGCCGACCGCGTGCTGGTGATGCGCCAGGGTGAGGCCGCCGGCGAGCTCGCCGGCGATCGCCTGACCGAGGCGAACGTGATGCTGCTGGCGACGAGCATGGAGACGCGATGAAGAAGGTGCTCGGGCTCGCGGCGCTGATCCTCGCCATCGCGGTGGCGACCACGCTGCTGTCGAAGGACCCGGACACCGGCAGCTACCCGTTCCTCTCCGCGTACAACCTCGAGAACCTGCTGCAGCGCGTCGGCATGTACGGCGTGCTCAGCTTCGCGGCGGCCTTCGTGATCGTGACCGGCGGCATCGACCTGTCGATCGGTGCCGTGGTGTGTGTCGCCGGCTGCCTGCTGCCGTGGCTGCTGCGCGGCGGTGGCGGCGATGCGGCCGCCGGTGCCGCGGGCCTCGGCCTGCCGCCGCTGCTGGCGGTGGGCGCGACGCTGCTGGTGTGCGCCGCGATCGGTGCCTGGCACGGCGCGCTCGTCGTCGGCCTGCGGCTGCAGCCGTTCGTGGTCACGCTGTGCGGGCTGCTGCTGTACCGCGGCGTGATGCGCAAGTTCACCGGCGACCAGACCATGGGCCTCGGCGACACCGCGGAAGGGCTGCGCTGGCTCGCCACCGGCAAGCTCGCGGTCTCGGCGTCGTTCGGCGTGCCGGTGCCGCTGCTGGTGCTCGTCGCGATCGCGGTCGCGACGTGGGTGCTGTGGACCCGCACGGTGTGGGGGCGGCACCTGCTGGCGCTCGGTCGCAACGAGGAGGCGGCGCGCTACGCCGGCGTCGCGACCGGCCGGCTCACGCTGCTGGCGTACGTCGCCTGTTCGCTGCTCGCTGGACTCGCGGGCTGCCTGTTCGTGCTCGACGTGAACTCGGCGCAGGCGTCGAGCTTCGGCAACTTCTACGAGCTGTACGCGATCGCCGGCGCGGTGCTCGGCGGCGTGGCGCTGCGCGGCGGCGAGGGGCAGGTGCTCGGCGTCGTGCTCGGCGCCTCGCTGATGCAGCTGCTGTCGAACACGATCAACCTCGTCGCCGACAGCAACCAGCTCGAGTTCGCCGTCGTCGGCGGCGTGATCCTGGTCGGCGCCGCGGCGGACGAAGGCGTGCAGCGCTGGCTGCGTGGGCGCGGCCGGCGTTGAGCGAGCGCGTCCGGGCGGCGCGCCCTTCCCCCGGGGCCGCAGCCCGGGCGCGCGGCGTCTATGCTGCGAGAATGCGCAACCGTGCTCTCGTCGTGCTCGCGGCCTTCGGGTCGGGCGCCCTTGTCGGCCAGCAACCCACGCTGTCGCTGCTCGCGGCCACGCCGCTCACGACGCACGCGCAGACCGCCGCGCAGAACACCACCAACACGACGCCTTCGGGCCTGCTGCCGTTCAGCGGCTACTGCAATGCACTCGCCGGCCCGTTGTTCGGGCCCAACGTGTTCGCGACCACGTACTGGAACGCGGCCGTCACCTCGACGGACGTGTACCTGAACGCGGCGCAGTCGGTGCAGGTCACCGCCGCGGGCGGCAGCGGCAGCACCGGTTCGAACGACCTGGTCATGCAGGTCGCGAGTCCGGTGGCGCGCGCGGTCACGCTGCGCATCGCGCTCGGCACCACCTCGACCGCTGGACTGCCGGCTGCCGCGATCGGGGTCGACATCGGCGACGATGGTTCGTTCGAGTACTCCCTGGCGACCCACTCGGGCACCTTCCAGCAGGCCGCGGCGATCGGACCGGTGCCGCTCCGGATCCGGGTGCGCATGGCCGCGAACGTGCCAGCCGGCTCGATCGGCGTCGCGTCGAGCACCGTGAGCGTCGATTGCGTGCCGGACAACGCGCTGCAGTTCGTGCCCGCGGGCATCGGCTGCATCGACAACGGCGTCGGCATCGCGGCGATCTGGGACGACCACGGCGCCGCGCTCGGGCCGCTGTCCCCGCCGCCGCCGCCGGTGGCACCCATCGTGATCGCGGTCGGCGGTCTCGCGCCGCAGCCGGCGTTCCTGCCGCCGATCGGTGGGCCCTGGCCGTGCCTGTTGCTGCCGCGGCCCGATTTCGTCGCGCTGCAGTACCCGTTCGCGGTCGGCATCCCGCTCGCCGCGCGGCCGGTGACGGTCTGGATGCAGTACGTCGTGTTGCAGCCCAACGGCGTGCTCGGCACCACCAACGGCTACGGCGTCACCGCCAACTGAGGAACCGCGGGGCGAGGGCGCCGCGGGGGCTCACGTGCCGGCGAGCTCCTGCCAGCGCATCGCGATGCCCGCCGGGTACGCCTCGCACTCGGCGGCGAACACGCGGGCGCCGAGCGAGGTCGCGGTGTCCTCGGCCAGCACCGGCACGCGCGCCTGCAGCAGGATGCGACCGTCGTCGAACTTGTCGTTGCACAGATGCACGGTGCAACCCGACGCGGTCTCCTTCGCCGCCAGCACCGCGGCGTGCACGCGTTCGCCGTGCATGCCCTTGCCGCCGAACTTCGGCAGCAGCGACGGGTGGATGTTGAGCACGCGGCCGGCGAACTCCGGCACGATCGGCAGCAGCCGGAGGTAGCCGGCGAGCACCACCAGGTCGACGTCGAGCTCCATCAGCCACGACCACGTCGCCGACGGGTCCTTGAGGTGGCGCGCGTCGAGCCCGTGATCCATCGCGCGCTGCAGGCCGAAGGCGTCGGCGCGGTCGCTGCCGACGCCCATGATCGAGGCGCGGAAGCGGCCGTCCTCGATGCGGTCGAGCAGGTTCTGCAGGGTGCGGCCGGCGCCGCTCAGCAGCACCGCGAGGCGCGGGTGTTGGACGGCGCGAGCCGGCATCGCCTCAGCCCTGCAGCGAGGCGTGCACGATGCCGACCAGCAGCGTCGCCATGCGCGGCGCCGCCAGGTCGGCGGCGTCGATCATCGCCTCGATCGAGACCTGCGCCGTGCGGCCGGGCAGCACCTGCTGGGTGACACCGGCGAGCGCCAGCACCTGGAAGCCGGCGTGCACGGCGGCGATCGCCTCGGGCACCAGCGACATGCCGACGAGATCGGCGCCGGCCTGACGCAGGAAGCGGTACTCGGCGCGCGTCGGCATGCTCGGGCCGCTGACCGCGGCGAACACACCGGGCGTGCAGGTGATGCCGACGCGCTGGGCGACGTCGCGCGCGATGTCGATCCACTCGCGCGCGTACGGCTCGTTCATGTCGGGGAAGCGCGGCCCGACGCTGTCGTCGTTGGGGCCGATCAGCGGGTGCAGGCCGCTGAAGTTGAGGTGGTCCTCGACGACGGCGACGGTGCCGAGCTCGATCTGCTGCGACAGGCTGGCGGCGCCGGCGGTCAGGATCAGTACCTCGCAGCCGATCGCCTTCATGATGCGCACCGGCAGCGCCAGCTCGCCGGCGGCGAAGCCTTCGTAGGCGGCGAACGGCGCGTCGGCGACGGCGACCGGCACGCCCTCGAGCAGCCCGACCAGCACCGGCGACGACAGCGTGACGCCCGGCAGTTCCTCGCCGTGCAGCGCGATCTTCTCCTTCAGCTGGTTGGCGATCGAGGCGTGGCCGGAGCCGAGCAGCATCGCGAGGCGCGGCCGCATCGAGGTCCGGCTGTGGAAGAACTGGGCGATCTCGCGGGCGACGTGCTTGTGCGGCGAGGGCGAGGGCATGGGCGCACACGTTACCGCGGCGCCGCGCCGGCGCGAGGTTCGGGTGCGCCAGTTCCCGCGGCGGCCGGTGCCGCCGGTCGGGGCTCACGGGAAGATCGGCTGCGCCTCGTCGATCGCGCGCACGAACGCGAGCACCGCCTGCAGCTGCACGGCGGTCAGGCCGAAGGCGGTGTGGCCGAGGCCGCTGTCGGCGCGCGCCGCGAACACCGCCTCGAGCGTCTGCGCGCGGCCATGGTGACCGTACGGCGCGGTGTTGCGGGCGTTGAACAGCGACGGGATCGCGAAGCTGCTGCTCAGCGGCGCCGAGATCTTGCCGATGTTGGCGCCGGCGCCGCGCAGCTCGATCGGGTCGGCGAAGTCGATGGTCGCGTTCGGCACGGTGGTGTCGATCACCAGCGTCTCGAACTGCTGCGCCCCGGCGCCGACGCCGTCGGCGTCGAACGCCGCGACGGTGGTCGCCGCCGGCACCTGCAGGAACGCCGACAGCGCGGCGCCGGCGGCGTTGAACGCCGGATCGGGCCAGCGCGCGTTGTCGACCGGGCGGCTGCTGCGGGTCCACTTGGTGCCGCCGTGGCACGCCGCGCAGTTGGCGGCGAACAGCGGGCGGCCCTGGTCGACGAGGGTCTGGTCGAGCGCGCTCGCGCGGTTCGGCGCGCGCAGCGACGCGATCCACTGCGTCTCGAAGTCGAGCGCGTTGCTGATGCCGAGGCGCGGGCCGCCGTTGAACACGAGGCCGGCATCGGGCACGTTGGCCGCCGGCTGGCCGGCGTCGATCGTCGCCAGCGCCTGCGGCGTGAAGCCGTGGCCGCCCTGCACGGCGCGGCTGTTGTTGTTGAAGTCGGTCGCGCTGTTGCGCTCGGCGTTCCAGTTCGAGATCTTCTGGTCGGTCGAGGCGAGCCCGGTCGCGATCGTGCTGCCGCGCGCGAAGAACGCGTCGAGCGAGATCGTCTGCCGCGGGCCGGTGGCGAAGATCCAGGTCATGCCGTCGGCGTTGCCGAACGGATGGCACGACGCGCACGAGCTCCAGTTGTTCGCCGACTGCATGTTGCGGTGGCGGTGCGTGTCGATCGCGCGCGGGTCGGTGTCGGCGGCGACGTCCGCCGGCAGGCCCATGCCGGTGAAGAACTTCAGCTGGCCGAGCAGCTCCTGGCGGCGGCCGGCGTCGGTCGCGGTCGCGGCGGTGTCGACGGTCGCGAGCACGGTGCCGGCGTCGAGGTCGACCGCGGTCATCTGGCCGATCAGCTCCGAGGCGACGTAGGCGCGCTTGCCGTCGCGGCTGACCGCGACGCCGCCGGGGATGTTGCAGACCGGCACGCGCAGCACGGCGTTGCGGCCGTCCCGCGCCAACGTCAGGGCGCCGTCGGCGGCGAGCGTGCCCTTCATCAGGAAGCTGCCGGCGCGGCTGACGAACACGGCGACGCGGTTCTGGATCGCGAGCGCGCTGGTGTCGGCGGCGAACGCCCGGTCGAGGCGCGCGGCGTTGCCGGCGACGAACGGCGGCGCCGGCGCCGGCTCGGCGGCGAAGTTGTCGCGGATCAGGGCGTTGAGGTTGCGGTGCAGGGCGGGCACGGCCGTCGCCGTGCGGTTGTCGACGACGCCGACCAGCGCCTGCACGTTGACGTCGAACTTCACCGGCGGTGCCGGCTGCGCGCCGATCGACGCGACGTACAGGCGGTTGCCGGCCTCGTCGAACGCGCAGCCGGACAGCTGGTTGAAGATCGCGCCTTGCGGCACCTGCAGCGGGTCGACGCCGGCGGGGGCCTTGAAGGTGTCGTTGACGGCGCCGTTGGCGGGATCGAACTTGCTGCGGTCGGCGGTGAACCCGGCGTCGGCGAGCGGCGCCAGCGTCGCGATCGCCGCGATCGCCTGGTTCTGGATCACCGCGATGCGCCCTTCCTTGCCGTCGTCGAAGCCCTCGATGCGATCGACGGCCTTGCCCGGGATCGCGCGCGCGAAGAAGTCGGTGACCCACAGCCGGCCGTCGGGCAGGGCCGCCAGCGCGTACGGGTTGGCTAGACGCACGCCGTTGGCGAGCAGGTCGATCGTGCTCTCGCGGCGAAGCGTCTTCTCGTCGATCACGGTCAGCGTGCCGTCGCCCCAGTTGGCGACGTAGACCTTGCCGTCGAGCTCGGCGGTGCCGCGCGGCTCGCTGCCGACCAGGACGTCGGCGAGGCGCGTGTAGGGGCCGTCGCCGACCGGGCCGAGGTCGATCACCGAGACGGTGCCGTCCTGCGAGTTGGCGACGAACAGGCGCTTGCCGTCGGCGGTCGCGGTGAGGCTGAACGGATCGCGTCCGACCGCGATCTCGGTCACCGCGGTGTTGACGTCGCCGCCGGCGTCGTTGCGGACGCGCACGATCGTGACCGAGCCGCCGGTCGCGGCGAGGGTCGGGGTGGCGTTCTTGTTGAGCACGAACGCGTACTGCGCCGATCGCGACAGCTGGATCGGACCGCTGGTGTTGAGGACGCGGTCGAGGGGTTGGGCCGGGGCGCCGCCGCCGCCGCCGCCGCACGCGGCGAGGGCGAGGGCCGGCGCAGGCAGCCAGGACAGGAGGGTGCGCATCGTCGGTTCTCGGGGAAGGAGAGCGGCACGGACCGGCGGCCCGTGCACCGACGCGGCAAGAGCCGACGCGCGCCGCCGCCTTACGGCGGCCTCACGCCGGCGGCGGGCTCTCGCGCGCGAGGCCGAGCACGAGGCGGGCGCGGCGCGCGATCGACGGTTCGGCGAACACGCGCGCCATGGTCCCGGCCGGCGGCCGCAGCGCCTGCAGCAACAGGTCGGCGAGCAGCGCGACCGGCGCCGACTCCGGCAGCTCGACCGGCTGCTGCAGGCGCGCCGCCAGCGCCACGCGCAGCTTGCGCGGCAGCTCGGCTTCGGCCTCGGTCGCGTCGATCTCGGGGAACGGTTCGCACTGCACGCGCCGGTACGGGCGATCCGACGCGACCTCGTGCACGCGCACGCGGCACAGGCCCATCACCCAGATCATGAAACGCCCGTCGGCCTGCCGCTCGTGCCGCACGATCTCGCCGAGCCCGGCGACGTCGTGCACCGCCGGCTGGTGCTCGGGCGTCTCGGCTTCGCCGTCGGGGATCGTCGCGAGCACGAGCCGGCCGGCGCCGTCGAGCTGGTCCTCGACCATGCGCCGGTAGCGCGGTTCGAACACGTGCAGCGGCAACAGCTGGTGCGGGAAGAGGAACACCCGCGGCAGCGGGAACATCGGCACCGGCTGGCTCGGCAGCGTGAAGTCCACTGCCGGCACGTTAGCGCGCGGGCGCGCCGAAGCGGCGCGCGAGTTGGCTCACCGCTGGTGGATCTCGCAGTTCGCGGGACCACCGCCGACGACCATGATGGTGCCGTCGGGCAGGTTGAACATCGTCGGGAAGAAGCGCGGCGCCGCCATCGAACCCGTCGGCGCGATCGCGTTCGGGTTCTGCGTGAAGACGTCGGCGGTCGGCGTGAGGTTGAACACGAACGTCTGCGACGTGGCGTCGATCGCCATCTGGAAGCCGCCCGCGATCAGCGCGCCGCCGTTGGGCAGCGGCGCGGCCGCGGCGCCGGCGCGGCCGACCTGCATGCCGTTGACGGTGGTGAAGGTGCCGAAGCCGAGCGGGCTCGGCGCGAACACCTGACAGTCGGTGCGCGTGCCGACGATGATGTCGAGCACGTTGAGCGTGGTCAGGAAGACGGACAGGTCGAGCGTGACGCCGCCGATCAGCAGCACGCGGCCGTTGCTCAGCGGCACGGCGCTGTGCAGGAAGCGCGCGCCGTTCATCAGCGACGGCAGGCCGAAGCTGTTGGTCGCCGGGTTGAACAGGTACGCGGTCGCCGAGACGTTCGGGATGTTGACGATCGGCAGCACCGCGAGGCCGCCGGCGATCAGCACGCGGCCGGTCGTCAGCGTCGTCGAGGTGTGGAACGCGCGCGCTTCGAGCATGTTCGGGCCCGGCGCGAAGGTGTTGGTGGTCGGATCGAAGATCTCGGTGGTCGCGAGCAGGCCGGTGAACAGCGACAACGGGTTGGTGATGTCGACGTTCGAGCTGCCGCCGGTGACCAGCACGCGGCCGTTCGGCAGCAGGCTGGCGCCGTGGCCGGCGCGCGGCGAGCCCATCGTCAGCGTGACGGTCGACTGCGTCGCCGGGTCGTAGACGGCGGCTGCCGCACTCGGCTGGCCGGTCGTCAGGTCGAGACCGCCGGTGAACAGCCAGCGGCCGTCGGCGAGCGCCGTGGTCTGCGCCAGCAGGCCGACGCCGAACGTGCTGCCCGCCAGCTCCCAGTCCTCGGTGCGCGACTTGTAGCGCTGCGCCACCGGGCCCGAGCCGCCGATGAACAGCAGCTCGTTGTCGGCGACGAGGGCGGCGCCGCCGCCGAGGATCGGCGCCGTCGGCTGGTGCAGGGCGTCGGCGAAGGTGCCGGCGGCCTGCGCCGTCAGCCGGATCAGGTTCGACTTGCGGTACGGCGCGCCGGTGCCGGCGATCGCCTGCAGCGAGAACGGCAGGCTGGCGAAGAACGGATCGTTCGGGATCACGATCGACGGGTTGGCGTCGCCGTTGGCGTTGGTCAGCCCGAGCCAGCCCGGCGCACCGTAGGTCAGCCACGCGAACTGGTCGGTGATGTCGAGCGTGACGCCCAGCTGCGGCAGCGGGGTCGGGACCTCGACGATGTCGAGCAGGAGCGCGTAGGTCTCGTTCGGCTGGCCGTGGATCGGGAAGTTGACGACGCCACCGAGGGCGCCGCCGACCTTGTCGAGCGACAGGTTCTGGGCGGCGGCGGTGGCGGCGAGGACGGCGCCGAGGCCGAGGGAAAGCAGGCGCTGCGTGGTGACGGCTTGCATCATGGGATTGGCGGTAGGTTCACCGCGGCTGGGCCGCGGGGGACAGTGCCCTGGCAGCGCGCGCTCCGACCGCCGCCGCTTCACTGGATGGTGAACGGTACCGCGTTGCTGAAGTAGAGGCGGAAGAGATCGCCGCACCAGCCCTGGAACGCGTAGGTGCCGACCACCGACGGCGTGCTCGGGATGGCGAGCGTGTGCGCGAAGGTCGCGGTCGCATCGGCGATGCCGATGCCGTAGATCAGGTACGAGTTGACGTCGATCTCGACGATGCCCCAGGGTGGGAGCGCGATCGGCGGGCCGAAGCCGAGCGCGAAGATCGACACGCACAGGTCGCCCGGCTTGGTGCCGTGCAGGTTGAAGAGGGCGGTCTGGCCGAGCGCCGTCGGCGCGATCGGGTCGAAGATCGGCGCGCGCTGGAACGCCGCGCCGCGCACACTGATCGCGGTCGGCGAGGTGCCGGACGCGTAGGCCAGCGACGACTCGCCGGGATCGAGCGCGTCGCCGTCGTTGTTGAGGTCGACGCACGCGGTCAGCCGGTCGGGCGTGCTGGCGTTGACCAGCAGCACGACGCCGTCGTCGCGCAGCACCACGTCCCACCAGGTCGCCGACGCCTCGGTGAAGAAGACCGTCGTCTCGGCGGCGGAGATCGTGCCGCTGTGGTCGGCGTCGCGGCCGCGGTACACCGTGCGGTTGGTGCTGTGGTCGGTGACGTAGAAGTTCATGTTCGCGTCGACCGCGAGGCTCCAATAGAACGGCGACGCGGTGAACGGCGGCGTCCAGAACAGGCTGACCTCGCCGGGGCCGTTGCAGTCGCCGTTGTGGTCGAGGTCCTCGAGCTTGTAGACCCCCTTGGTCGTCGCCGTCGTCGAGGCGACGTCGGTGTAGTAGAGATTGCCGTCGGCCGCCGCGACGACCTTGGTCGGGATCGAGTTGCCGACCGCGCCAGCGCCGGTCGGGATCAGGCAGTAGACGCTCGCCTCGCCGAGGTCGTCGGCGTCGCCGTCGCCATCGAGGTCCTGCAGCTTGAGGATCATGTCCTGGCCGACAGTGCCGGCGTTGGCGACGGCGAGGAACAGCCGGCCGATCGCGTCGATCGTGATGCCCTGCGCCGACGCCATCGTGATGCCGCTGGCGTTGGTGATCGAGGTGAAGAAGACGCGGAACTCGCCCGGATCGTTGGCATCGCCGTCGCCGTTCTGGTCGCGCAGGGCGAGCACGATGTCGTTGGTGGTGTCGGCGACGTAGACGGTGCCGTCCGGCGCCGCGACCACGCACGACGGGTTGGTCAGCGCGATGCCGCCCGGCGTCAGGTCCGAGTAGAAGACCGTCACTTCGCCGGGATCGTTGTAGTCACCGTCCTGGTTCTGGTCGGAGAGGCGCCACACGCCGTCGAACGTGCTGTCGACGACGAACAGGTCCTGGGTGCGCGGGTAGGGGATGATGGCGGGAACCTGGGCGCTCGCGAGACCGGCCAGGCCGAAGGCAACGAAGGAAGCGAGGGGTCGCATGTCGCGGCGCATGCTAGCGACCGCTCCCGCGGAACGGCACCCCGCCGGAACTGATGGTTTTCGTGGAGGTGTCCCACGTGGGGAGTCGAAAGCGAGGCCGGTTGGTCCTCAGGCTGGTACGGCGCTGCGCACGACGCGCGCGCCGGAACTGCTCATCGGGTGGATGCTCAGGTCGCCCCAGTCCTGCCGCCACGCGAGCACTTCGTGGCGCAGCAGGTTCCGCGGCAACAAGCCGAGGATGCGGGCCGGGGTGTCGGCCGCGGTGTCGCGGTTGAAGCGACGCCGCACGTAGTTGCGATAGACCGTGAACAGCGCGAGGTGGTTCTGCAGCCGCTCGGCCTTCTTGGTCACCAGCCAGGACTTGCGGCGCAGGCGGCCGCAGTTGTCGCGCGTCATCGCCAGCGTCGTGTTGACGGCGAACAGCGGGTTGTGCGTGCTGCGCAGCAGGGTGCCCGCGGTCGTCTCGTGCACCACCCGGTCGCCGAAGACCTCCTTGGCGATGGTGGCGTAGCTCGCCTTCTGGTCGGTGCGCAGCACGATGCGGCCGCTCGGCACCTTCTGCGCCAGGGTCGACAGCACCGCGTGCACGCAAGCCCGGCTCTCGTCGGGGCGCGGGCCGCTGCGCTCCTCGCGATCCTGCCGCTCGCGGCGCGCCGTGCCCAGGGGCGCCAGGCGCCGGATCGAACCGACCGCCGTCGCCACCACGAACCAGGTCTCCTTCTCGACCAGCACCGGCATCGTCAGCGGGCGGATCGAGGCGCCTTCGTAGGTCTCCTCCTCGTCGAGCACGTAGGTGCTGGCCGGCAAGGCGGAGCAGAGGTTGCGGTGCAGGTCCTGGAGGCTCGCCGCCAGCTTTCGCTTCTTGTCCTGCACCGAGCGCGGGTTGCCGTCGAGGAACCGGGCGCATTGGCGCAGGCCGACGCCGCTGACCAGGAGCATGAACAGCGGGACGTTCCACTCCGGGCAGTGGTCGCGGTAGTCGAGGCGGAAGGTCTGTCGGGAGAAGCTGCGCTTGCAGTGGCTACAGCGGTAGCGCGGCACGCCCTCCGAGCGACACTTCGGGTGGTAGAACCCGCGGCGTCGGTAGAACCCGGGCTCGGGGCAACGGTGCTGCGAACACGCCGTGTTCGGACAGCGAGGGGGAACGAACATCGAGGCACTCCCGCCGCGGCAACGCGCCGTTCGGCTGCAGCATCAGTGCCTCGATTCCCGCCGCGGTCGCACGAATCCGCGGCGACTCCACTCAAACCATCAGTTCTATTTCTTGGCCTGGCGCTCGGCCTTCCACTTGGCCAGCAGCTCGCGTTCGCGCTCCGGCGTCATCCCCGCACCCCACTTGCGGTCGCCGCGGCCGTTCTTGTCCTGCACCCACGCCGCGGTGTCCCGGATCGTCTCGGCGATCGGGCGGTACTTGGCGCCGGCGGCGATCGAGCGGGCATTGCTGGTGTGGCCGTTCATCTTGGTCGGGGTCCAGCAGCCCATCTCGCTCCACGACGACACCTTGTTGGCGAGCAGGAACGCGTCGTCGACCCAGGTGAAGCTGCAGGTGTGGTTGAGCGTGCCCTTGCCGGTGTGCAGGAACTCGCCGGTCGAGATGCGGCCGTCGAAGCCGACGGCGTTGAACGCGCCGGTGACGCCCTGCTCGATGCTGTGCACGATCCACTCGCCGAGGTCGCGCACGTCGATGAACTGCAGGTCGTTGTCGGGGTCGCCGGGGGCGAGGCACTCGCCGCCGCGCACGAAGCGCGCCGGCCAGTAGGTGAAGCGGTCGGTCGGGTCGCCGGGACCGACGATGTAGCCGGGCCGCACCAGCGTCGTCTTGCCGGGGAACGCCGCCGACGCCGCCTCCTCGCAGTAGCGCTTGAGCGCGCCGTAGTTCTCGAACTCCTTCCCGAGGTCTTCGATGTACTTGTCGGCGCACGCGCACAGCGGGCTCTGCTCGTCGAGCGGCGTGTCGTCGGTCTCGGCGGTCTTGTAGACGCTGATCGAGCTGATGAACACGTACTGGCCGACGTTGCCGGCGAGCACCTTGCAGACGTCCTCGACCTCGCCGGTGAAGTAGGCGCTGGTGTCGACGACCGCGTCCCACTTGCGGTTCTCGAGCGACTTCAGGTCCTGGGCCGGCGCGTTCGGGCGGTCCTTGCGCGGCCGCCGGCGCTGGCCCTGGATCTGCTCGACGCCGCCGGCCTTGGCGAACAGGCCGGGGTTGGTCTTGCCGCGGTTGAACAGCGTGAACTCGTGGCCGCGCGCGAGCCCGGCGTTGACGATCGCCGGGCCGAGGAAGCCGGTGCCGCCGAGCACGAGGATGCGCTGCTTGCGCGGTTGCAGATGCGGCAGCCACAGCGAGCTCGCGGCGGCCAGTCCGGTCGACGCGAGGAACGAACGACGATCGAGCGAAGTCATGGCGGGCCTTGCTACGGGGCGGTCGCCCCGGCGGTGAGTTCGCCGGCAGCATTGCCGCGAACTCGAAGGCTGCGTCCGGGCACTCCGCTCCGTAGGATGCCGGGCTCGCCGATGACCGCCCCGAAGTACCACCTGACCAGCTACGGCTGCCAGATGAACAAGCTCGACAGCGAGCTGGTCGAGAGCAAGCTGCGCGAGCGCGGCTACGTCGCCGCGGCGAACGAAGGCGATGCCGACGTCGTGCTGATCAACACCTGCTCGGTGCGCCAGCACGCCGAGGACCGCGTCTGGAGCAAGCTCGGCAAGCTGCGCATCCGCAAGCGCGGCGAGCCCGGGCTCGTCGTCGGCGTGCTCGGTTGCATGGCGCAGGAGCACAAGCGCTACCTCGTCTCGCGCATGCCGCACGTCGATCTCGTCGTCGGGCCGTCGGCGTTCGGCGACATCGACGCCACGGTCGAGCAGGCGCGGGCCAAGAACCTGCAGCTCGCCGGCGCGCGCGAGCCGGCGCGCACCAAGCACGAGGTCGCCGGCGCCGGTGTGCTCGCGGTCGACCAGGGAGTCTCCGGCGACACCATCCGCCGCGACGTGCGGGTGCGGCCGCACCGCTCGCAGGCGTTCGTGTCGGTGATGCGCGGCTGCAACATGCCGTGCACCTACTGCATCGTGCCGACGACACGCGGCGACGAGGTGTCGCGGCCGATCGCCAACCTGGTCGAGGAGAGCCAGCGCCTGTGCGACGACGGCGTCACCGAGATCACGTTGCTCGGCCAGACCGTCAACGCCTACGGCCGCGACCTCACCGGTCAGGACGCGACGCTGGCGCGCCTGCTGCGCGCGCTGCACGCGATCCCGGCGCTGCGGCGGCTGGCGTTCATCACCAGCCACCCGAACTTCCTGTCGCCCAACCTGGTCGACGCGATCGCCGAGCTGCCGAAGGTCGCGCGCTACCTGCACCTGCCAGCGCAGTCGGGCAGCAACGCGGTGCTCAAGGCGATGCGGCGCGGCTACACCGTCGAGCGCTATCTCGCGCGCATCGAGCAGCTGCGCGCCAAGGCGCCCGACGTCGAGCTGCACAGCGACTTCATCGTCGGCTATCCCGGCGAGACCGCCGCCGACTTCGCCGCCACCGTCGCGTTCGTGCAGCGCGTCGGCTTCGCGCAGAGCTACGTGTTCAAGTACTCGCCGCGGCCCGGCACCGTCGCCGCCGAGCTCGTCGACGACGTGCCCGAGCCGGAGAAGGAACGGCGCAACGCCGTGCTGCTGGCGGCGCAGGAGGAGCTGACGTTCGCGAAGCACCGCGCGCTCGTCGGCCAGACCGTCGAGGTGCTGGTCGAGGGCGACAGCAAGGTCGCCGGGCGGTTGTCGGGCCGCACCGCGCACCATCGCCTGGTGCACTTCGCCGCCAGCGACCGCGAGCTGATCGGCCAGTACGTGCCGGTGCGCGTCACCGAGGCGCTCGCGCACTCGTGCGTCGGCGAGCTGCTGGCGGCCGACGCCGCGCAGGAAGGCGCGTTCGACCGGGCCGAGGCCCACCAGTGAACCTCGAAGCGCTGATGCGCGAGGCGCTCGTCCTGGCCGAACGCGGCCGCGGCGAGGTGGAGCCGAACCCGCGCGTCGGCTGCCTGCTGCTGCAGGACGGCGAAGTGGTCGCGCGCGGCTGGCACGCCTTCTACGGCGGCCCACACGCCGAGGCCGCCGCACTCGCCGAAGCGCGCGCCAACGGGGCGCGGCCGGACACCGCGATCGTCACCCTCGAGCCGTGCTCGACGCCGAAGGGCGTGCACGGCAAGAAGACCGATCCGTGCGCGCAGGCGCTGGTCGCCGCCGGCATCCGCCGCGTCGTCATCGGCGTCGTCGACCCCGATCCGCGCCATCGCCGGCAAGGCATCGCGCAGCTGGAGGAGGCCGGCGTCGAGGTGCTCGACGGCATCCTCGCCTACGAGTGCGACGCGCTGGTGGCGCCGTTCCAGAAGGCGCTCGCGCTCGAGCGGCCGTGGATGCTGTGCAAGTGGGCGATGACCCTCGACGGCAAGACCGCGGCGCCGACCGGCGAAGCGCGCTGGATCTCGGGGCCCGAGGCGCGCACGCGCACGCACGAGCTGCGCGCGCGCTGCGACGGGGTGATGGTCGGCTTCCGCACCGCGCAGATCGACGATCCCGAGCTGACCGTGCGCCACGTCGAGGGCAAGCAGCCGATCCGCATCGTCGTCGACCCGCTCGGCGAGATCGACGACGACAGCAACCTCGTGCGCACGGCGCGCCAGGCGCCGACGTGGCTGCTGGCGAGCGAGGACGTCGATGCGCGCCGCAGCGGCCACCTCTCCGATCTCGGCGTCACCGTGATCCACGTCGGCACCGCCGAAGGCCCGCGGCGCCTGCACCTCGCGCAGGCGTTCCGCGAGCTGCGCCGGCGCGGCCTGCGGCGCGTGCTGGTCGAAGGCGGCGGCGGTCTGGTCGCCGAGATGTTCGCGTGGAACGCGGTCGACCAGGTGCTGGCGTTCGTCGCGCCGAAGGTGATCGGCGGGCGCTTCGCGCCGACGCCGGTCGCCGGCGAGGGCCGGCCGTTCATGGCCGAAGCCTGGCGCCTGCGCGACGTGCAGTACGCGGCCTGCGGCCAGGACCTGGCGATCTCGGGCTTCGTGTAGCGCGCCTCTGCCGGAACGCTACTTCGGCACCGCGGCGGTCGCCGCGGCGCTGGCGGCGCCGGACTTGCCGAGTGCGGTGACGGCGACGGCGCGGGTGCCGGCGGGCAGCGGCGCCTGGCGGCGCTCGGCGCCGACGATCGCGCAGGTGCGCCAGCGCTCGCCGGTCTGCGCCTGCACGACGACGAAGCGCGCCTCGGCGTCGGTCTCCCAGCGCACGCTGCGCTCGGCGCCGACGGCGTCGATGCGCAGCGTCGGCGCTCGCGGTGTCGCGGCGGACAGCCACGCCATCGCCGGCACGGCGGCGGCCTCGCGTTGGATGCGATCGCGCAGGGCGCCGCCGACGTTCGGCGCGTCGGGGCGCAGCGCCTTGAAGCTGTAGAGCAGATAGCCCGGCGCGCGGCTGCCGCCGCGGATCAGCGCGATCTCGTCGGCGAGCTCGGTGGCGCGGAAGTTCTTCTGGCCGGCGAGCGCGCGCACGGCGCTGATGCCTGGCCAGAGGCCGCGACCGAGCGGGTTCTGGGCGTTCCACCACGCCAGCAGAACGTCGAACGCGTGCTCGCGTTCGTCGATCGGCCAGTACAGCTGCGGCGACAGGTAGTCGACGACGCCGTCGCGCAGCCAGCGCACCGGGTCGGCGCCGAGCTGTTCGTACTGGTCGATGCCGGCGCTGATGCCCTTGGGCAGGCCGGGGCGGGCGATGCCGAACGGGCTGATGCCGACCGCCACCCAGGGCTTGGCTTCGTGCACGAGCGCGTAGAGCCGGCGCACGTAGTCGTCGACGTTCTGCCGCCGCCAGGCGCTGCGCGGCAGGGTGCCGCCGTCGGCGCGGTAGCGGCCGTAGCTGCCGTCGTCGGCGAAGGTCAGCTTGCCCTGCGGGTAGGGGTAGAAGTAGTCGTCGAGGTGCACGCCATCGACGTCGTAGCGCTGCACCACGTCCTGCACCGTCGCCAGCGACCACTTCACCGCGAGCGGCTCGCCGGGATCCATCCACGAGAACTTGCCGTACGGCACGCACAGGCGCGGCGCCTTCTGCGTCACGTGCGATGCGTGCGGCACCGACTTGCCGGCCTCGTGCCAGGCGCGGAACGGGTTGAACCACGCGTGCAGCTGCAGGCCGTTGGCGTGGCAGCGCTCGATCGCGTACGCGAGCGGGTCGAAGCCGCCGTCCGGCGCCTTGCCCTGCGTGCCGGTCAACCACTCGGACCACGGCTCGAGCGACGACTTGTAGAACGCATCGGCGGCCGGTCGCACCTGGAACACCAGTGCGTTGAGCTTGAGCTCGACCGCGCGCGCGACCAGCGCGTCGAACTCGGCGCGCAGCTGCGCCGCCGGCAGGCCGGGCTGGCTCGGGTAGTCGATGTTGTCGACGGTCGCGATCCACGCGCCGCGGAACTCGCGCGCCACCGGCGGCGGCGGCTCCGCGCCTTGGGCGGGTACGCGCAGCGAACAGGCGGTGGCGAGCAGCAGCGACGCGAGGACGAGCAGGAGGCGCGGCATGGGGCGGGGCGGAACGGTCGGTAGCATGACGAGTTCGGCGGCGAGGGCCAGCGGCGCGCCGACTTCCCGCGGCGGCCGCGCCGCTGTTGGCGTTCCGGGCCACATTCCTCTGCGCGCCGCGCACCGCGGTCGCGCGAGTGCAGTCGATCGCGGCGACAGCTACGTTGCCCGTCCCGCCGGCGAATAGTCCGCCGCGCCCCTCGCAGTCTCCACGATGTCCCTCGCTCGCGCCGCCACCCTCTTCCTCTCGCTCGCGCCGCTGTGTGCCCAGAACGAGCGAGTGCCCGAAGCATTTTCCCTGGCGATCGGGCTGCAGCAGCGCGGGCTGCACGAGGAGGCGGCGAAGCAGTTCGAGGCGTTCCTGCAGCAGGGCGCGCACCATCCGCTGGCGGCCGAAGCGCACTACCGGCTGGCGCTGGCGCGGCTCGAGCTGAAGGCGCCGGATCGCGCGATCGAGTCGCTGCGCGCCGCGCTCGCCCTCGACGGCGCGACGTTCAAGCTCAAGCCCGAGTGCCGCTACCGGCTCGGCAACCTGCTCGAGGCCAACAAGGACCACCAGGGCGCGCTGGCCCAGTTCCAAGCCCTCGCGGCTGAAGTCGGCGCGGACCACTACCTGTTGGCGGCGGCGCAGGTACGCGGCGGGCGAAGCGCTGCGCGACCTCGGCGACGACAAGAAGGCGGCGACCGCGTTCGCCGCAGCCGCCGAGGCGGCGACCGGCGACCGCGCCAGCTACCGCTTCCCGGCGCTCTACCAGCTCGGCTTCGCGCAGTCGCGCCAGCAGCAGTTCGCGGCGGCGGCGGCGACCTTCGCGTCGGCGGCCGGCGCGGCGGGCGAGGAGGCGCAGAAGGGCGAGTGCTTCTACCTCAGCGGCGACGCCCTGCTGCGCCTGCAGGAGTACGACGCCGCCGAGCGCGCGTTCGGCCGCGTCGCCAAGTTCGGCGGCGACTTCGCCGACGACGCCGCGTACGGCCTCGGCTGGGTGGCGCTCGGCCGCGGCGACCGCAAGGCCGCGATCGCGGCGTTCGGCGCGCTGCTGCAGAAGTTCGCCGACTCGCCGTTCGCGCCGAACGCGCGGCTCGAACGCGGGCGCGCGCTCTACCAGGAGCAGCAGGCGGCCGAGGCGAAGAAGGAGCTCGAGCCGCTGCTCGCCGGCAACATCCCCGAACCGGTGCAGCGCCAGGCGCGCGAGCTGATCGGCCTCTGCGCGCTCGCGACCGGCGCCAGCGACACCGCGGTCGCCGAGCTGCGCAAGGCGCTGGCGACGGCCGCGCCCGCCGACCAGCCGCGGCTGTCGTTCGCGCTCGGCGAGGCGCTCGCCAACGCCGAGAAGTGGGAGGAGGCGGTGCAGGCCTACGACGCGGTCGGCGAACGCGCGGCGCCCGAGCTGCGCGGCGACGCCGCCTACGGCGCCTGCTTCGCGCTGCATGCGCTCGGCCGCCACCAGGACTCGATCGCGCGCGCCCGCATCGTGCTGCAGCTGCAGCCGGCGCACCGCCTGGCGCCCGACGCGCGCCTGGCGCTGGCCGAGAACCTGTTCGCGCTGCAGAAGTACGCCGACGCCGAGAAGGAGTACGGTGCGCTCGCCGAGCTGCCGGCGCAGCGCGGCGCCGCGCAGTGGAAGCTGGCGTGGTGCCGCTACCTGCTGAACGACAAGAAGGGCGCGGCGACGCGCTTTGGCGCGGTGGCGGCCGAGCGCAGTGCGCCGAACGCCGAGGAGGCGCTGGCGATGCAGGCGCTGGCGACGCTCGAGGCGGGCGACGCCGACCAGGCGCTCGTGCTCGCCGACCAGTACCTGGCGCGCCACAAGGACGGCGCGTTCCTCGAGCGCACCGAGCGCGTCGCCGCGCGCGTGTTGCGCCAGAAGGGCGACCTGGCCGGCGCGCAGGCGCGGCTGCAGCGCGCCGTCGTCGCGGCGACCGCGCGCGGCGGTGCCGCCGCCGCCTCGGGCGACGTCGTCGAGCAGGCCGAGCTCGCCTACCAGCAGGGCGACTACAAGACCGCCGACGCCAAGTTCCAGGCGCTCGCCGGCCAGGCCGACGCCGTCGGCGCGCGGGCGCTGGCGGGCCGGGCCTGGTGCGCGTTCGAGCTCGGCGACGACGACGGCTGCGGCAAGGCGCTGGCGGCGGCGAAGGCGCACCCGCAGGCCGCCGGCGAACTCGCCGGCCTCGCCGAGCTCGAATCGGCGTGGTGCCATCGCCGCCAGCAATGGCCAGCGGCGATCGCGGTCGCGCAGGGGTTCCTGGCGCAGTTCGGCAAGCACCCGAAGGCGCCGGCGATGCGCTACGCGCTCGGCGTCGCGCAGGCGCGCGCCGGCGAGAACAAGGCGGCGCGCGCGACGCTCGCGGCGCTGGCGAAGGACGGCGGCTACGAGCGCGCCGACCGCGTGCAGTACGAGCTCGGCTGGGCCTGCCGGCGCGACGGCGACGAGGCGGCGGCGCTGGCGGCGTTCGCGGTGGTCGCCGAGCAGTCGAAGGACGCGGAACTCGCCGGCGAGGCGCGGCTGCACCTCGGTGTCGCCGCGCTCGAGCGCAAGGACCTGGCCGGCGCGCGCCAGCTGCTCGCCGCCGTGCAAGGCAGCCACCGCAGCCGCGCGCTCTACCGGCTCGGCTTCGCCGAGCTCGAGGCGGCGGGCGACGACAAGCAGCAGCTGACCGCCGCGCGCGATCGCTTCACCGAGGTCGCGGCGCAGAAGGGCGACGAGCTCGCCGGCGAGGCGAACTACTTCGTCGGCGAGTGCAGCCGCCGGCTCGGCGACGACCGCGGCGCCGTGGCGGCGCTGCGTGCGCTGCTCGACCAGGAGCCCAAGCACGCGCGCGCCGACCGGGCGCGGCTGCTGCTCGGCGAGTGCGCGGTGCGCGCCGGCGACGGCAACCTCGCGGTGCCGGCGCTCGAGCAGTTCCTGCGCGGCAGCGGCCACGAGCGCGGCGACGACGCGCGCGCCAACCTGTGGCTCGGCCGCGCCCGCATGCTGCGCCAGGAGCACGACCTCGCCGAGGCGAGCCTGACCAAGGTCACCGAGCTCAGCGACGGTCCGCTCGCCGCGGAGGCGCAGTTCCGCATCGGCGAGAACCGCGCCGCCCACGGCAACCTGCGCGGCGCCGCCGACGCGTTCGTCAAGCTGCCGATCCTCTACGCCCAGCCCGAGTGGGTGCGCGCGGGGTTGTTGCAGGCGGCACTGACCTACGAGCGGCTGCAGCAGACCGACAAGGCGCAGCGGTTCTTCAAGGAACTGGTCGACAAACACGCCGGCACCGCCGAGGCGAAGACCGCCGGCGAACACCTGCGGCCCAACTGATTCGAGAGGCGAATGCGCATGAGCACTGTGTTCCAGGATCCGACCCTCGTGACGACGGTCGGTGAGTTCTTCCGGGCCGGCGGCTTGATGATGTGGCCGATCCTCGGCTGCTCGGTGGTCACGGTCGGGCTGGCGTTCGAGCGCTACCTGCACCTGCGGCGCGGCCGCGTGCTGCCGCGCGTCGTCGTCGACGCCGTCGGCCAGATCGCCGAGGGCCGCGCCGAGGTGATCGCGGCGGGCATCCAGGAGGCGGAGGCGCCGGCGGCCCGCGTGCTGGCGGCGGGCCTGCGGCGGCGCGGCTATCCGCTGGTCGACGTCGAGCGCGCGATGAGCGACCAGTTGGCGAAGGAGGCGGCGCGGCTGCGCGGCAACATCCGCGGCATCTCGCTGATGGCGGCGGTGGCGCCGCTGTGCGGCCTGCTCGGCACCGTGCTCGGCATCGCCCGCGCGTTCTCGGCGATCGAGAAGACCGGTCTCGATCGCTCGGAGACGCTGGCCGCCGGCATCGGCGTCGCGCTCTACACGACCATCTTCGGCCTGGCGGTGGCGATCCCCGCGACGCTGCTGTCGGCGCACCTGCAGGGCCGCGTGCGGCGCACGCTGACGGCGATGGACAGCGCGCTGACGCCGGCGATCGAACCGCTGGCAGCCGCCGGCGGTGCTGCGGCGGCGCGGCCCGCGCGTGGCCCCGAGGACTCGACCCATGCGGCTTGACCTCGACGACGATCACGACGAGGAGTTCACGCTGAACCTCACGCCGATGCTCGACATGGTGTTCAACCTGCTGCTGTTCTTCCTGGCGGCGACGACGTTCGCGCGCGAGGAGAGCCGCCTCGACCTGCGCCTGCCGCAGGCGAAGTCCGGTCAGGCCGGCAAGGGCGAGAAGCCGCTGGTCGTCAACGTCTTCGCCGACGGCCGGCTCGCCGTCGACGGCCGCGACGTCTCGATGCAGGCGCTGCAGCAGAAGCTGCAGGCGGCGGGTGACCGCAACGCCGAGCAGTCGGTGCTGGTGCGCGGCGACACCGCGGCGCAGTTCGGCGTCGGTGTGCAGGTGCTCGACGCCTGTCGCCTCGCCAAGATCAAGAAGGTCGATTTCGCGGCGCTGCCGGTGAAGTGAACGGCATGGCCTTGCGCGAGAGCACGCGGCGGTGGGCGATGCGGGGGGCGTGGGCCGCCCTGCTGATCGCGGGCTCGCTGCTGGTCGGCCTGCGCGTCGGGCGACCGCTGTACTACACCGACGGCGCGCGCGAGTTCGACGGCCGCGCGCTGGCGACGGCGAGCATGCTGCACTGGGACGCCCCCGAGGTCGTCGCCGAGCTGCCCGGGCCGGTCGCCGGCCGCGTCGCCCAGCTGCCGGACGGCCGGCTGCTCTACGGCCGCCTCGGCGCCGACGGCACCAGCGATCTGGTGACGTGGGACCCGGCGCACCCGCGCAGCGAGCCCGAGCCGGTCTACGGCCTCAACAGCCCGGCCAACGACCTGGCGCCGGCGGTCGGCGCCGACGGCCGCATCTGGTTCGCGTCGGATCGCGAGGGCGGTGCCGGCGGCTACGACCTCTACGTCGCGCCGCGCCTCGGCGCCGCGGCGGCCGAGGTCGCGCCGGTGCCGGCGTGCCGCACCGCGCTCGACGAGACGGACCCGGCGCCGCACCCCAACGGCGTCGACCTGGTGTTCGTGCGCAGCGACCGCCGCCTCGACGGCGGCAACGACGGCGCGCTGTTCCATTGGCGGGTCGGCGACACGCTCGATCCGGCCCCGCTGTTCGCGCCGGCCGCGCGCCGCATCGATCGCGTGATCCAACGCGATCCGGTGTTCACCGCCGACGGCGTCGCCCTGTGGTTCGTGCAGCATGCGATCGGCCAACGCCTGGCGCTGCAGCGCGCGAGCCTGCAGGCCGGTGTGTTCGACACGCCGCTCACGGTCGGCGAGCAGTGGCCGCTGGCGCAGCTGCGGGCGCCGCTGCCGAGTGCCGACGGCCGCGAACTCGGCGTGCTGCTGCCGAAGACCGGCGAGCAGGGCAGCAACCTGTGGTACGTCGCCAAGGCGCGGCTCGTGTATCCATGGTGGCCCGGCCAGCGCCCGCTCGAGTGGTTCCTGCTCGGCGTGATCGGTGCCAGTGTCGTGCTGCTGGTGCTGCTGCATCTCGGCCGGCGCTGGGCGACGCTCGACCTCGTCGCGCAGTGTCTGCTGCTGTCGCTGCTGCTGCACGTGCTGCTCTACCTGTGGCTGATGGGGGTCGAGATCGTCGGCTCGCTCGGCAGCCACGGCGACGACGGCGGCGGCATGCAGGTCAGCGTCGTCGCCGCGGGCACCACCGCGTCGGGCGGCGGCGGGGGCGGCGGCAGCAGCGAGATCGCCGACGAGGTGCGGTTCGCGCCCGGCGAGCGTTCGCTCGCGGCGGCGGCACCGGCCGCCGGCGGCCTGCGCGCCGACGACGCCGCGACGCACGATGCCGGCGCTGGCGAATGGACGCACGACGCCGTGGCGCGCGACACGGCGGCGACCGCCGCGCTCGCCGATGCCGCGGCCGAGGCCGGCAAGCGCGACGGCGTCGATGCGGCGAAGGCGATCGACGAGGCGAAGCTCGGCGCGCTCGATGCGTCGGCGGCGGCGCGCGCGGCGGCGCCGCGCAACGCCCGCGCGAACGTCGGCGCCGAGGCCGTCGAGGTCGCGGTGCCGGCGAGCGGCGTCGCCCGCGCGGCGGTGCCGAGCGCGGCGCTCACCGGCGCGACCGGTGCCGAGGCCGGCGGTCTCGCCGCGCCCGCGGCCGCCCCGCTCGCGGTCGGCGAGCCCACCATGCAGGACACGCGCGACGGCACGGCCGACGCCGTGGCCGGCGCCATGCGCGCCGGCGACGACGCGGCGGCGCCGTTGGCGATCGCCGCCGGCGCCGCGACGACCGCGCCCGGGGCGGCGGCGGCGGGCGCGGCGACCGCGGCGCAACGCGGCCCGGCCCCCGCAGCCCCCGCCGGCGACACCGTGGCGGCGCCGGGCTCGGCGCTGGCGCGCGGGGCGCGCGTGGCCGTGCCCGCCGCGGCGGCGGCTGCCGACGGCGCCCTGGCGGCGCCGCGCGCGACCGCGGCGGCGGGCCCCGGCGCGGCGGCGCTGCACGAACCGGCCGCGGTCGCCACCGGGCCGGCGGCGGCGCCCCGGCACGGCACCGACGGGGCCGCGGCCGCGGCGCTGCAACCGCTGGCGGTCGGCGCGCCGGCGGCGTCGGCGCAACCGGCGGCCGCCGATGCGCGGCGCAGTGCCGGCGGCGTCGCCGGCGAAGCGAGCCTCGCCGTGCCGCGGCCGGCGAGTTCGCTGGTGCGCGCGAAGGGCAACGCGCCGAACGCGGCGGCCGCCGGCGGCGCGGCGGCGGCGATCGCGAGCCGATCCGGCGCCACGTCGCCGACGCCGGTCGCGACCGCGACGCGCGACGCGCCCGGCACCACGTCGGCCGCGGAGCGCGCCAAGGGCGGCGCGGCGGCAGGGACGCCGGCGCCGCTGGTGGCGCTCGACGTCGGGGTCGCGGCGCCGGGCCGCAGCTCGATCGCGCGCGTCGAGCGCGCCGGCGCGACCGGCACGCTGCCGCCGGCCGGGTTCGCGATCGCGCCGCCGGGGACGCAGCTCGCGCGCGGGCGCGCCGACGCCGCTGCGACCGCGCCCGAGGCGATGCCGTTGGCGCAGCCGACCGCGTACAGCAACCGCTTCGGCCCGGCGAAGGTGAAGGCGCTCGAGCAGTTCGGCGGCACCGACGCGACCGAGCGCGCGGTCGCCAACGGCCTGCGCTACCTCGCCAAGCTGCAACTCGCCGACGGCACGTGGGGCGATCACAGCGACTTCGACGCCAAGTACGGCTTCGTCTACGTCGGCAAGACGGCGCTGTGCGTGTTGGCCTTCCTCGGCGCCGGCCACACGCCGCAGTCGCACACCGAGCACAGCGAGGTGGTGAAGAAGGCCCTCGCGCACCTGCTGTCGCTGCAGGACGACGACGGCGCGTTCGGGCCGAGCTCGTGCTACAGCCACGGCATCACCACCTACGCCCTGGCCGAGTGCTTCGGCATCACCAAGGACCAGGCGCTGCGGCGGCCGCTCGAGCGCGCGCTGACGTGGATCCTCGACCACCAGGGACCGCGCCGCGACCGCCGCAATCGCGGCGGCTGGGGCTACTTCTCGCCCGGCCTGCAGGCCGAGGACGACTACGCGCGCGTGTCGGTGTCGTCGTGGATGATCATGGCGCTGGAGTCGGCGCGCCTGTCGGGCATCGAGCTGCCGCCGCAGGTGCTGCCGGCGGCGCGCGAGTTCCTGACGCTCGCGTACGACCAGCCCAACGGCTGGTTCCGCTACAACCACAAGCCGAGCCGCGTGAACTCGGCGTGGCCGACGCTGCCGGCGAGTACGCCGGCGGGCGCGTTCTGCCTGCTGCTGCTCGGCGCCGAGAAGGACGACCCGATGGTGCGCACCGCGGTCGACTACACCGTCGAGCGCCGGCCGCAGGAGTACCGCCGCTACGCCGACGACGACTTCGTGCTGCGTGGCCAGGGCAACGTCTACTTCTGGTACTACGGCACGCTGGCGTGCTTCCTCGCCGGCGGCGACGCCTGGGCGCAGTGGAACGAACGGCTGCGCACCGTGCTGCCGCTGGCGCAGGGCAAGGACGGCTCGTGGGCGCCGATCGACGTCTACGCCGAGGAGGCCGGCGACAACCGCCGCGACCACGCCTACACGACCGCGATGTGCGTGCTGTGCCTCGAGGTCTACTACCGCTACTTCACGCCGCTGCTGCTCGGACGATAGGAAAGTCGCGCGCCGCGGCTACGTTTGCTCGCCGATGTCGCAGACGCGCACGGTGTTCAAGGCGGTCGTCTTCAGCCTCGCCGGCCTCGTGCTCGTGGTGGTCGGCGTCGGCCTGCTGCTGGCCCGCGACTGGCAGGTGGAGACGGTGCGGGTGCTGCGCGCGCCACCGGCCCTGGTCGAGGCGCTGATCCGCGATCTCCGCAACTGGGAGAAGTGGTCGGCGATCGAGGTCGACCTCGGGCCGCAGACGGCGCGCAAGGTCGTCGGCGAGGCGGGCCCCGGACAGCGCGTCGAGTGGTCGGGGCCGCTCGGCAAGGCGGTGTTGACGGCGACCGCGGTCAGCGCCTCGGCGCTCGACTACACGATCGGCGTCACCGGCGAGGACGCGCCGTCGCCGGTCCGCGGCCACCTCGACTGGCAGGCGGACGGTGCCGGTTGCCGGGTGCGGTGGGTCGACGAGGGCTCCTTCGCGAATCTGCTGCTGCGCTGGTTCGGCTGGTTCGGAGCGCTGCAGGAACGGATCAAGCAGATCCACGCCTCGGGCCTCTCCGAACTGCAGGCGCAGGTCGAGACGCCGCCGGGCGCCGGCAAGTGACCGCGCTCAGCGCACGACGACGGTGATCTCGGTCGGCGACGCCGCCACCGGCACCGGCACCTGGCCGTCGCGCGAGGCGGCGCGCAGGTCGGTGAAGCGCAGCTGGTAGCTGCCCGGCGCGCGCGGGGTCGTCGGCGCCACCCGCAGGCGGAACAGCGGTCCGGCGGCCAGCGGCGCCGCCGCGGGGTTCTGTGCGTCGCCGCAGACGATCACGAAGCGCTCGCCGACGAAGTCGCCGTCGAGCTGCGACACCGCGGCGATCGCCTGCAGCCGATCGCTCGGCGGCAGCACCAGTCCCGGCGGCAGCTCGACCGCGACCTGCAGCAGGCGCGGCGCCTCGGCCGGCACCGCGGCCAGGCGCACGACGACGTCGGCGCTGGTGGCAGCGGGCGCGATCTCGACGTTCTCGGCCGCCAGGCGCGCCGCCGTGCTCACCGGCAGCGGTGCCACCGCGCCGCCGCCACCGCCGCACGCGGCGAACACGAGCAAGGGGCAGGGCAGCGACCGGCGCAGCATGGCGGAAGGGTAGCCGATGCGAGAGGCTTGGGAAGGGCTCGCGTGCGCTGCGCGACGGCGCCACGATGGCGGCCATGCCGATGGTGCGTTGGCGGCGTCTCCTGCCGGTGCTCGCAGTCGCGGCGACCGGCGCGGTTGCGGCGACGACGTCGTGCGCGCAGGATGCGCCGGTGCGCCCGGCCCCGACCGATCCGCCGCCGGTGAACCGCCTCGCGAAGGAGGCGTCGCCGTACCTGCGCCAGCACCAGCACAATCCGGTCGACTGGTACCCGTGGGGTGACGAAGCGTTCGCGCGCGCGAAGAAGGACGACAGGCCGATCTTCCTCAGCATCGGCTACTCGGCGTGCCACTGGTGCCACGTGATGGCGGCCGAGAGCTTCGCCGACCCAGCGATCGCCAGGTTGCTCAACGCGAACTACGTCTGCATCAAGGTCGACCGCGAGGAGCGCCCCGACGTCGACGAGATCTACATGGCGGCGGTGCAGGCGATGGGCCAGTCCGGCGGCTGGCCGCTGTCGGTGTGGCTGACGCCGGACGGGCGGCCCTTCTACGGCGGCACCTACTTCCCGCCGGTCGACGCGCCAGGCCGCCCGGGATTCCGGCGCGTGCTCGAGCAGCTGACCAAGGCGTGGCAGGAGCGTCGCCAGGAAGTGCTCACCGGTGCCGGCGAGCTGACCAAGCACCTCGCCGAGGCGCTGGCGCCGGCCCTGGCGCCGGGCGAGCCGACGGCGGCGCTGCTGGTGCCGGTGCTGGCGCAGTCGCAGGAGCGCTTCGACGCGCAGCACGGCGGCTTCGCGGCACCGCCGCTGTACGCGCCGAAGTTCCCGTCGCCGGTCGAGCTGCAGGTGCTGCTGCGCCTGCCCGGCGACGACGCGCTGCCGCTCGTCGTGACGACGCTGCGGGCCATGCACCGCGGCGGCATCTACGACCAGCTCGGCGGCGGCTTCCATCGCTACGCCACCGACCGCGCGTGGCGCGTGCCGCACTTCGAGAAGATGCTCTACGACAACGCGCTGCTGGCGCCGTGCTACGTCGACGCGTTTGCGCGCACCGGCGACGCCGAGTTCGCGGCGGTCGCGCGCGAGACGCTCGACTACCTGCTGCGCGAGCTCGGCGCGCCGGCCGGCGGCTTCTGGTCGAGCCAGGACGCGCAGAGCGAAGGCGTCGAGGGCAAGTTCTTCGCGTGGACGCGCGGCGAGGTGGTCGCGGTCCTCGGCGACGACGACGGCGCACGCGCCTGCGCGTGGTTTGGCGTCACCGCCGACGGGCACTGGGAGCACACCAACGTGCTGTCGCTGCCGGCGGGGCCGGTCGCCGGCGACGCCGCCGCGGCGTTCGCGAGCGCGCGGGCGCGGCTGTTCGCGGCGCGGGCGCGGCGCGTGCCGCCGGCGACCGACGACAAGGTGCTGGCGGCGTGGAACGGCATGGCGCTGCGCGCGCTCGCCGCCGGCTACCGCGGACTCGCCGACGAACGCTATCGCGCTGCCGCGCGCCAGACGGCGGCGTTCGTCGTGCGCGAGCTGGTGCGGGACGGCCGCGTGGCGCGGGCGTGGCACGGCGGCACCGCCCGCCACGCCGGCTGCCTCGAGGACTACGGCGCGCTGGCCGACGGCTTGCTGGCGGTGTTCGAGATCGACGGCGACGCGCGCTGGCTCGCCGCCGCGCGCGGGTTGCTCGCCGCGATCGTCGCGCGCTTCGGCGCGCCGGACGGCGGCTTCTGGTTCACCGCCGACGACCACGAGTCGCTGGTCGCCCGCACCAAGGTCGCGTACGAGGGCTCGACGCCGTCGGGCACGGCGCTCGCGGTGCAGGCGCTGCTGCGCGGCGGCCTGCTGCTCGGCGACGAGGCGCTGTACGCGCGCGGGGTCGCGGCGCTGCGCGCCAACCACGCGCTGCTGGCGACGCAGCCGGCGGCGGCCCCGGCGCTGGTGGCGGCGCTGCAGTTCCACCTCGGCGACCCGCGCGAGGTCGTGATCGCCGGCGAACCGGACGATCCGCGCACGCAGGCGCTGCTGCGCGCGGCTTGGCGGTCGCTGGCGGCGCAGGTCGTCGCTTGCGTGCACGACGGCAACCGCGAAGCCCTCGGCAAGGCATCGCCGGTGTTCGCCGGCAAGGTGCCGGTCGCCGGCGCGCCGGCGGCGTACGTCTGCCGGCGCGGCGTCTGCCTGGCGCCGATCACCGACCCGCGGCAGCTGGCGGAGGCCCGATGAGCGCGCCGACCTTCGCCGACATCGTCGCCGGCCGGCACGCGGTGCACGTCGTCGCCGCCGACGATCGCCACCTCGCATGGCTCGCCGAGCGCCCGGCGCGACGCGGCCACGTGATCGTCGCCACCCGGCAGGTCGTCGATGCGGTGTGGGACCTCGACGCCGAGGCCCACGCCGCCCTGTGGACGTTCGCGCGCGGGGTCGCGCTCGCGCTGCGCGAACGGCTGCCGTGCGCGCGCGTGTGCACGAGCGTGATCGGCTGGGTGGTGCGCCACGCGCACGTGCATCTGGTGCCGACCGACGCGCCCGGCCAGGTGCCGGGCCTCGACGGGCCGCCGCCGCCGCCGGGCGAGCTCGCCGAGCTGGCGCAGCGCCTGCGCGGCGACGGGCTCAGCGCTCGAGGGAGCCGCGATGGCCGGAGCTGAACACGTCCTCGCCGTCGCTGGTGCGCAGGTAGTCGCGGAACGCCTTCACGAACCAGTCGAGCTCGTCCGCGGTCGCCGCGTCGAGTTGCCGGCGGGCCGATGCCGGCGCCAGCCGCTTGGCGAGCTCGGCGAACGGCGGCGTCGCCAGCAGGAAGGCCGGGAAGTCGCGCGGCAGCGGCGGCGCCTCGGTCAGGGCCTGCAGGCGGTCGAGCCACCACGCCTGGTCGCGGCTCATGCGCGCGAGCACCTGGTGGCGTTCGGCGAGGCCGATGGCGCGTGGGTCGGTGAGGAAGTCGTAGGTGTCCACGGGGATCTCCGGAAGGCGATGCAGGCGTTCTTCGGCCGGTGGCAACGCCAGCTTGAGCGATGTGCATCGTGATCCGCGACCTGCTGCCCGACGACGACGCGGCGCGCGCACTTGCCGCGGCCGCCCTGGCCCACGGCGTCTACGTGCGCAATGCGCTGGCGCAGCAGGAAGGCGAGGGCTTCGTCTGCGGCGACGGCCGCATCGACGAGGCCGTGGTGTGGATCGGGCCGCGCGGCAACCTCGTGGTGGTGGCGCCGGAGCCGGTGCGGGCGGTGCTCGCGCGGCGCGTGGTCGACGAGATCCTCGAACGGCGCCGGCCGTGGCGCATCGCCATGGGACCGGCGGCGATCGTCGACGCGTTGCGCGACCGCCTGCCGGTGGCGCCGTTGGTGTGCCGCGATCAGGTGTACTACACCGGCACGGCGGCCCTGGCGGTGGCTGCGCGCGTGCGCACCGACGTGCGCGCGGCGGAGCGCGCCGACCGCGACCGCCTGATGCAGGCGACGCTCCAGCTCAACGCCAGCGACCTCAACGTCGATCCGGCGCGGGTCGATCGCCGCTGGCTGCGCGACGCCATCGACGAGCGCATCGCCGAGGGCACGACGCAGGTCATCGGTCCGCCGGGCGGCGTGCGCTGCAAGCTCGACATCGGCAGCGCCGGGCCGGGCGGCGGCGTCATCGAGGGCGTGTTCACCTTCGCCGAGGATCGCGGTCGCGGGCTCGCGGCCGGGCTGGTCGCGACCTGCCTCGCCCGCGCGACGACGCCGATGTCGCTGCACGTCGGCAAGTTCAACCAGCCGGCGCGCACCGCCTATGCCGCCGCCGGCATGACGGCGGCCGGCGGCTGCCGCCTGTTGCTGCTGCCCTGAGCCGGCTCAGCCGTCGACGAACGCGTACGCCAGCTCGGGCCCGAGCAGCGGATGGCGGCACGGCTTGCGCAGGTGGATCGCGCGCATCTCGGCGCGCAGCGCGTGCAGCAGCGTGTCGGCCTCGCCGGCGCGGCCCGCCGCGCGCAGCCCACGCGCGAGCAGCGCCTTGGTCATCGGCGAGCTCGACAGCCGCGCCGCCCGGCCCAGCGCGTCCTGCATGTCGGCGACCTCGCCGCGCAGTTCGTGGGCATAGGCGAGCAGCAGGCTCGCGAACGCGGAGTCGCCGCCGTGCGCCAGGGCGGTCTCGGCCTTCGGCGCGCGCTCGCGCGTGCGCTGCACGTCGAGCAGGCCGGCGAGGAAGGTGCAGGCATCGGCGACCTCGGTGCCGCTGTGCTGTTGCTGCACGGCGGCGAGCAGCGCCGGCAGGTCGTCGCCGCCGCCGAGCCGCACCAGCAGCGCGCCCTGCTCGGCGAACTCGCCGGTGCGCCGCGCCAGCTGTTGCGGGTTCTTCAGCAGCCAGGTCAGCGTCGCGCGCAGGTGGGCGATGGCCCCGGCGCGGTCGCCGGTCAGCAACGCATGGGCGGCCTGCATGCGCAGCAGATCGAGGCTCACCGGATCGGCGCCGTCGTCGTGGTCGCGCCGCAGGCCGCCGAGCAGCGCGCGCAGGTCGTCGTGGCGCCCGCTCTCGTACAGCGCGATGGCGTGCGGCAGCAGCACCCAGGGCTGCGGCAGGTGGGCGGCGGCGCGTTCGAAGGCCGGCACCGCCGCGGCGGCGTCGCCGCTGCCGAGGCACGCCCAGCCGAGGTGGTAGGCGACGATCGGCTGGTCGGGCAGGCGCACGGCGAGGTCGGTGAGCAGCGGCCGCGCCGCCGCGAAGTCGCCGAGGAAGTTGCGCGCGAGCGCCTGGGTCAGCAACGGCTCGGGATCGTGCGGCCGCTCGCGCTGGGCGACGTCGGCGAGCGTGCGCAGCTCGCGGTCCTGGTCGGCGGCGCGCTCCGGCGTCGCCGAGGCGCGCGCCAGCAGCAACGTGCGCAGCAGGCGATGGCGCGTCGACGGCAACAGCCTGGCCTCGTAGCCGAGCGCTTCGCGGGCGATGCGTTCGGCGAGCGCCGGGTCGCCGCCGAGCAGCTCGATCGCGGCGAGGCCTTCGAGCACGAACGGCGAGCCGCCGTCGCGCGTGCGCGCGCTGCGCAGGATGCGCCGCGCCGCCGCGAACCCGCCGTCGCGCAGCAGGGCCGCGGCGTCGTCGACGTCGAGCACCACGGTGGCGACCGCCGAGGTGCCGCGCGCGCTGGCGACCGGCTCGTCGCCGCTCTCGCCGAGTGCTCGCCGCGCCGACCAGGCCAGCAGGTCGACCGCCGCCGGCACGTCGCCGTCGGCGAAGCTGCCGCCGGCGAGCGGGCGTTCGCTCGCGCCGTCGCGCCACACCGCCGCCAGCACGCGGGCCTTCGGGTCGATCGTGAGCTCGAGCGCCGGCAGGCTGCGGTCGATGCCGTCGACGAGCTCGAACGCCACCGACTGCCGCAGGGCCTCGCGCCACCACACCAGCGCCGCCCGGTTGGCGCGGTCGTCGGCGCCGGCGGCGGCGAGCGTGGCGCAGAAGCGGGTGCCGGCCGGCCAGGTCGCGACCAAGGGCACCACCGGCGCTGGCCGCGGCGTGGGGCGCCCGGGGCCACTGGCACACGCAGCGAGGCACGACACGACGCAGCAGCGGAGGCGCACGCGCACAGCATCGCCAGGGCGGCGGGCGGGCTCAATGCGGAGGGCCCGGAATGCCGATGGCACCGGGGCATGCAAGCCATCGTTCGCGTCGCGCTCGCCTTCCTGGTCGGCGCGCTGGCAGCCCAGGAGCCGGCGGCGACCCCGAAGCCGGGCCCCAAGCCGCCCGCGAAGCCGCCGGCGAAGGGGCTCGCGAACCCGTCGACGAATCCGTCCACGAACCCATCGCCGAACCCGCCGCCGAACCCGGCGGCGAAGCCGGCGCCGACCGACAAGCCGCACCCGCAGGGCGTCGAGTTCGACAGCAGCGGCTGGCCGACCGGCGTCGAGGACGTGCCGGCGGCCCCGGCGGGCGAGTCGGAGGCGACGCGGTCGGCGCGCACCGCCGGCGACGCCAAGGCACCGCGGCCGCGCCCCGACGCCAATGCCGCGGGCGGCGCCGCCAACGTCGCCAACGGCAAGCCGCGCAACGACGCCGAAGCGGCGCCGCCGCTCGCGTCCGGCACCCAGCTCGGCTCGCCGCTGCTCGACGTCTACCAGGCCTGCCAGGCGCCGGCGGCGTGGAAGCAGGTCGGCGGCCTCGTCGTGTGGTGGCGCATCACCGTCTACGGCGCCTCGGGCGAGGAGATCGGCGTGCGCGAGGTCACGCACACCGCCGACACCGGGTTCGTCGAGCGCGATCGCCTCGAGTTCGCCGACGGGCGCACGTTCGGTCGCCTCGGCGCGCAGGTGTTCGCCGAGCGCAGCGGCATGCCGATGCCGACGCTGGCGGAGGACGCCGCGCAGCAGCTGGCGCTGTTCGGCCTGCAACTGCGCACGCCGTGGTTGTTCGGCGACGCCAACGCGTTCACGGTGGTCGGCAAGGAGGTCGAGGAGCGCAACGGCGAGCGCCTGCGCAAGGTCGTCGTCGAGCAGCGCCTGCCGGGCACGATGGAGGTGCTCGGGCCGGAGCTCGAGACGCGGCCGCGCGACCGGTACGAGCTGCTCTACGAGGCGTCGAGCGGGCGCCCGCGCGAGTTCGTGCACCGCTTCGCGTCGAGCCTGGCGACGCGGCGCGTCCTGCTCGAGGACTGGCGCGACTTCGACGGCCTGCCGATGAAGCTGCCGGCGCGGCGCGTGTACGTCGACGAGGCGATGCGGCCGACGACGGCGCTCGAGATCCTGCGCATCGAACGGCGGCGCACCAGCGAACGCGACTTCCGCGTGCTGTGAGCCGGCCAGCGCCGGCGGCGCCGCGGCGTCAGAACGGCGCGCCGGCGGCGATCCACCAGCGCAGCGCCGCGAGCTCGGCGGGCGTCGGCTGCTCTTCGTCGGCGGGGGGCATGTGGTCGTCGTCCGTCGCCGGCAGCTCGCACCGCCGCAGCAGCAGGCTCTCGCCCGGCTTGCCCGCGAGCAGCGCCGGGCCGCTCTTGCCGCCGCGCTGGATGCCGTCGGCCGTGGTCAGCACCAGCTTGCCCTTCTTCCGCTGCGCGTCGTGGCAGCGCGCGCAGGTGCGCTCGAGGATCGGCCGGATGGTGCGCTCGAAGTCGCTCGCGGCGGCCGTCGCCGGCGGCGTCGCGGCCGGCGCCGGGCGCGCCGACGGGAACAGGAAGTCGGGGCCGTGGGTCAGCGAGCCGCCGAGGTGGCCGGTCGGCACCGACAGGCCGAGGGCGACGACCAGCGCGACGCGCAGGGCGAGGCGGTTGGCGAAGCCGCTGGCGATCGCCAGGACGAGGCAGGCAGCGCCGAGCGCCAGGCCCGAGCGCTGGTGGGCGGCGAGCAGCGCGAGGTCGTAGCCGGGTTCGCCGCCGAGCACGAGACCGGAGCCGGCGGTCAGCGCGGCGGCGACCGCGCACAGCACGGCGAGCGCGCGCACGGCACCGCGCGGCACCTCGCGCCGCAGCAGCAGCGCGCCGAACTCCAGCAGCGCGATCGCCGGCAGCAGGCCGAGCGGCGCGTGCAGCAACAGCGGATGGACGCGGCCGAACGCCGCCAGGGCCGAGGGGTCGGCGAGGATCATCGCCGGGTCAGGCTAGCAGTTCCTTCACCACGCGTCCGTACACATCCGTGAGGCGGAAGTCGCGGCCCTGATGGCGGTAGGTGAGGCGCACGTGGTCGAAGCCGAGCAGATGCAGCAGCGTCGCGTGCAGGTCGTGCACCGCCACCGGATCGCGCACGATGTTGTAGCCGTGGTCGCAGGTCTCGCCGTGCACGTGGCCGGCGCGCACGCCGCCGCCGGCGAGCCACAGGGTGAAGCAGCGCGGATGGTGGTCGCGGCCGTAGTTGTCGTGGCTCAGGCCGCCCTGGCTGTACACCGTGCGCCCGAACTCGCCGCCCCAGACCACCAGCGTGTCGTCGAGCAGGCCGCGGCGCCGCAGGTCGGTGATCAGCCCGGCGATCGGCTGGTCGACCGCCTTGCACTGCGCCCGCATCTCGGCGGGCAGGTTGCCGTGCTGGTCCCAGCCGCGCATGTACAGCTGCACGAAGCGCACGCCGCGCTCGACCAGGCGCCGCGCCAGCAGGCAGCTGCTCGCGAACGTGCCGGGCTTCCTCGCCTCGTCGCCGTACAGACGCCACGTCGACTCGCTCTCGGCCTTGGTGTCGACCAGCTCGGGCACCGACGTCTGCATGCGGAACGCCATCTCCTGCTGGGCGATGCGGGCCTCGATCTCGGGGTCGAGCTGGCGCGCGTGCTCGGCGCGGCCGAGTTGGGCCACCAGGTCGAGCATGGCGCGGCGGTCGGCGCGCGTGACGCCCGGCGGGTTGTCGAGGAACAGCACCGGGTCGCCGCTGCTGCGCAGCTTGCAGCCCTGGTGTTGGCTCGGCAGGAAGCCGTTGCCCCAGAACCGCGCCGACAGCGCCTGCATGTTGCCGAAGCCCTGCGTGATCAGCACGACGAACGTCGGCAGGTCCTGGTTGTCGCTGCCGAGCCCGTAGCTGGCCCACGAGCCGAAGCTCGGGCGGCCGGGCTGCTGCGTGCCGGTCTGCACGAAGGTGATCGCGGGCTCGTGGTTGATGGCGTCGGTGTGCATCGAGCGCACGAAGCACAGCTCGCTGGCGACGCTGCCGAGGTGCGGCATCAGCTCGCTGATCCAGGCGCCGTCGCCGCCGTTGTCGTGGCGCGTGAACTGGAACATCGACGGCGCGATCGGGAAGCGCTTCTGGCCCGAGGTCATGCCGGTGAGGCGCTGGCCGTTGCGCACCGACTCCGGCAGGTCCTGGTCGTAGAACGCCTGCAGGCCCGGCTTGTAGTCGAACAGGTCGAGGTGGCTCGGGCCGCCCTCCATGTGCAGGTAGATGACGCGGCGCGCGCGCGGCTGGAAGTGCGGGCCGATCGGGCGGTCGGTGTCGGTCGGCCCGCGGCCCGGCGGCGAGCTCGCGGCCAGCGAGTTGGCGAGCGCGGTGAGGCCGAGCGCGCCGGACAACCCGTGGGCGGAGCGGGCGAAGAAACGGCGGCGGGTCAGCGCGAGCCGCGGATCGACGGGTTGGTCCATGGTCAGTCGATGCACAGGGTGGCGTCGAGGTTGAGGAACGTGCTGGCGAGCATCGTCATCGCCGCGAGCTCGGCGACCGGCAGGTCGGCGGCGCGCGCGCCCTGGCCGACGGCGAGCAGCGCTTCGGCGTCGCGGGGCGCGGCGCGGTAGCGCGTCTGCAGCTCCTGCAGCGTCGCCTGGGCCGCGGCCAGCGCCGTCCCGCGCAGCTCCTGCGCCGTGCAGACGCGGAACATCGCCTGCAGCCGGCGCGCGTCGTCCGGTTCGGCGCGCAGTGTGCGCGCGGCGAGCTCGCGCGCCGCTTCGACGAACTGCTGGTCGTTCCACAGCACGAGCGCCTGCAGCGGCGTGTTGGTGGTGCTGCGCCGGATGGTGCAGAACTCGCGCGTCGGCGCGTCGAGCGTCAGCAGGCTCGGCGGCGGGCAGGCGCGCTTCCAGTAGGTGTAGAGGCTGCGGCGCCACAGCTCGTCGCCGCTGCCCTGCACGTAGGCGCGCGTGTTCGACTGCGTCATCGCGACCTCCTGCCACAGGCCGGCGGGCTGGTACGGTTTGACGCTCGGGCCGCCGACGCGTTCGACCAGCAGGCCGCCGACGTACAGCGCCTGGTCGCGGATCGCCTCGGCGGGCAGCCGGCGGCGCGGGAACCACGCCAGCAGGCGGTCGTCGCGGTCGATCGCGGCGGCGGCTTCGTCGACGCGCGAGCTCTGCCGGAACGCCGCGCTGGTCAGCAGCAGGCGCAGCAGCTGCTTGCCGCGGTGGCCGTTGGCGCGCAGCTCGAGCGCCAGCCAGTCGAGCAGCTCGGGATGGCTCGGCCACTCGCCCTGCAGGCCGAAGTCCTCGCTGGTGCGCACGATGCCGGTGCCGAACACGAGCTCCCACAGCCGGTTCACCTGCACGCGCAGCAGCAGCGGGTTCTGCGCCGAGACCAGCCAGCGCGCGAGCCCGAGGCGGTTCTTCGGCGCCTCGGCGGCCAGGTGCCCGAACATGCCGGGCAACTCGCGCGCGATCGGCCGGTTGGCGTCGGGCTTGTCGTACTCGCCGCGCATCAGCACGAACGTCGCGCGCGGCTCCGCCGCCTCGTCCATCACCATCGCCCGCGGGATCGCCGCCTCGAGCTCCTCCTGCTCCTTCTTCAGGCGCTCGATCGCCAGCCGCCGCTCCTTGTGCTGCGGCGAACGCAGCTCGCGGAAGGCGTCGGCGATGCGCGGCTCGACCTCGGCGCCGCCGGCGCCGGGCAGCGCCAGCAGCTGCAGGTCGCCTGGCAAGCCGTGCTCGGCGGGCAACGGATGGATCGCGAAGCCGCCGATGCCGCCGGTGTTGACGACCTTCAGCACGAGCGCCGAGGTACCGGCCGGCAGCTCGACGGTGGCGTCGTCCTGGTCGACGGCGACGGCGCGGTCGACGCGGCGTTCGGCGACCTGCTGGCCGTTGACGAACAACTGGAAGCCGTCGTCGCTGCCGAGCTTGACCTGCAGCCGCCGCGGCGTCGGGCTGTAGAGCCGCTGGCCGACGTAGGTGGCGTTGCGGCCCTTGGGCAGCGTGTCGAAGGCTTCGCCGACGCGGTACTTCGCGTCGAAGCGCCACGCCAGCTTGCCCCAGCGCGCGCTGGCGTCGATCGCAGTGACGGCTTCCGGGCCGTCGCGCCGCGCGTAGAGGTCGCCGCCGTCGTTCTCGCCGAACGGCCCGGCGACGTAGAAGCCGCTGGTCGCGACCGGCAGGTCGGCGAGCAGCTCGGGCGCCGCGGCGCCGACGTGCAGCCGGACGC
>JASGKB010000020.1:0-129122 GCA_049840675.1 Pirellulales bacterium | reverse complement strand
GATGATCGGCGTGCTCGTGCGTATACAGCACGGCGTGCACGAGTCCGATCCGTTCGCGAACGAGTTGAAACCGGACGTCGGGCGTCGAGTCGATGAGCAGCGTTCCTTCCGGCAAGCCGAGCACCAAGCTGCAGCGGGTTCGCTGATTCTTCGGATTCGGGCTCTGGCAGACGTCGCACCCGCAGCCGATGGTCGGCACGCCGACGCTGGTGCCGGTACCCAGGAAGATGAGTCGACCACGGACATCGGTCGGGTTTTTTAGAGGCTCAAGCGGCATACGATCCTTCGCGACGAACCCTTGCCGGCGGCCTCGCTGCAGCCGGCAAGCGGGAGATTTTCGTTCCCGTGCGGAACTGCTACGGTCAAGCCGCGCAGGGGTGCGGCCAAGTATCACGCTAACTTCCATTGCCGACAAGGGTTACCGCCGTTCTCATGGGCTCGAACCGTTATTGACCCCTCCGGTAAACCGCTATAAATTAAGGCCACGGAAAATCTTGCGCACGGAAGGGTCGACGGGGCCGGGCTTCTTCAAGCTCTGCCGGCGTCCGCGTCTCGCGCTCACGATGGTAGCGCCTCCCGAGGCCCCGGCGATTGCGGGTTCAGTTTCCTCATGGCTGGGGAAATCTCGTCGCCCGCACACAGTTGTCACGCAGCCCCTTGGTTCGAAGCTCCAATGACTCAAGTACTTAGTGCGGTCGGCGATCTTGCAGGCACCGTTTTCGGCGGCTTCGGCCGTTCGATCGAACGCTCCCTGACGGCGTTGTTCGGATCGTCGAACGCTCGGTATATCAAGAAGTTACAGCCGAAAGTCGCGGCCATCAACGACCTGGAATCGAAGTACCAGGGGATGACCGACGAGGAGCTGCGCCAGCAAACCACACGGTTCAAAGAACGCTTGGCCGCCGGGCAAACGCTCGACGACATCCTCGTCGAGGCTTTTGCCGTCTGTCGCGAGGCCAGTCGGCGATTCATCGGGCTCCGCCACTATGACGTCCAACTCATCGGCGGCATGGTGTTGCATAGCGGCGCAATCGGTGAAATGGCCACGGGCGAAGGCAAGACGCTCGTCGCCACGCTGCCGGCTTACCTCAATGCGCTGGAAGACAAAGGTGTCCACGTCGTCACGGTCAACAGCTACCTTGCCCGCCGCGACATGGAATGGATGGGCCCGGTGTATATGGGCCTCGGGCTGACCGTCGGCGCGATCTACAACGACATGGATCCACTCGAGCGGCAGCGCGCCTATATGTGCGACATCACATACGGCACGAACAACGAGTTTGGATTCGACTACCTGCGCGACAACATGAAGCCGGCCGCGCACGGCGATAAACGTTTTCCGCCGCAAGAGCAGCAAGTTCAACGCAAGCTGCACTACGCGATCATCGACGAAGTCGACAACATCCTCGTCGATGAAGCCCGGACGCCGCTCATTATCTCCGGCCCGGCCCACGACGACGTCGAGCGATATTCGCGTGCCGACAAAATCGCCCGGCAGTTGAAACGCGACCAGCACTTCGAAGTGAAAGAGAAGGAGCATACGGCGCACCTCACGGAAGAGGGCATTCGCGAAGCCGAACGGCTCGCCGGCGTCGAGAGCTTCTATACGGCCGGCAACATGGACTGGCCGCACCTCATTGATAATTCGCTCAAGGCCCATCACCTCTACAAGCGCGACGTCAACTACGTCGTACAAGACGGCGAGGTGATCATCGTCGACGAGTTCACGGGCCGCTTAATGCAAGGTCGCCAGTGGAGTGACGGGTTGCATCAGGCCGTCGAAGCCAAGGAAGGGGTGAAGATCAAGAAGGAATCGCAAACGTATGCGACCGTCACGCTGCAGAACTTCTTCAAGATGTACAAGAAGATCAGCGGTATGACCGGCACGGCCATGACCGAGGCGACCGAGCTCTGGAAAATCTACAAGCTCGACGTCATTGCGATTCCGACGAACAAGATCGCTCAGCGGATCAATCATCCCGACGTCATTTACATGACCGAGGAAGAGAAGTTCGAGGCGATCGGCGACGAAATCGAAGCCATGCACCGCTGGGACCAACTCGATACGACCGACGGCAAGCAACTTGTCGGCACGATTCATCGCGAAGAAGCCGACGGTTCGGTCGCGTTTCAGATGCGCGAATCGAAAGATAAAGAGACGTTCGAGCCGTCGAAAATCAAAAGCATTCGCCGTAAGGGGCGGCCGATTCTCGTCGGCACCGTGAGCATCGAAAAGAGCGAACGCCTGAGCTCCATGCTCGGCAAGCGCGGCGTGAAGCACGAAGTGCTCAACGCCAAGCATCACCAGCGCGAGGCCGAGATCATTTCTCAGGCCGGCCGCTTAAACGCCGTGACCATTGCCACGAACATGGCCGGCCGCGGTACCGACATCATTTTGGGCGGCAACCCCGAAACGATGGCCTGGGGCATTCTGCAATCGAAGTACGCCACGCGTCTCGACGTGCCGCAAGACGAATGGACGAAGCTCGTCCATGAGATCGAGCAGCGCGAAAAGATGAAGCCCGAAGGAGAGGTCGTGCGCAAGCTCGGCGGTCTGCACGTGCTCGGGACCGAGCGGCACGAAGCTCGTCGTATCGACTTGCAGCTTCGCGGTCGTTGCGGCCGTCAGGGCGATCCCGGTTCGTCGCGGTTTTTCCTGTCGCTCGAAGACGACCTGATGCGAATCTTCGCCGGCGAGTGGGTGAAGAACATGCTCTCGCGGCTCGGCATGCAGAAGGGCGAAGCCATCGAAAGCCGGATGGTGTCGCGACGGATCGAAGGCGCTCAGAAGAAGGTCGAAGAACGCAACTTCGACATCCGCAAGAATCTGCTCGAATACGACGAAGTGATGGATGAACAACGGAAGCGCGTTTACGGCTTCCGGCAGCAATTGCTCGAAGGAGTGAATTGCAAGTACGTCATTCTCGACATGATCAAGAAACTCGTCGATCTCCGGCTCGACGAAATTCTCGATGTTGATTACGGCACGAGCACCTACGCGAAGTGGGCCGGTCACATTCTGGGCATCGAACTGAAGCCTCGCGATTTCCGCGGCATGGACGGCGCCCAAGCCGAACGCCTCGCTCGCGACGAAGCTCAGCGACAGATCGAAACTCAGTTGCACGACGCGATCGACGAAAACTTGCCGGAAGGCGAAGACGAAAAAGAATGGAATTGGGAAGCGTTGGCGAAGTTCGTCGATATGCGCTGGGGCCTGAGCTTGCGCGATCGCGACCTGAAAAAGGCCGGCCGTGAAGGCGTCGGCGAATTGATCATCGCCAAGGTCACCGAAGCCATCGAAGCGGTCGATCTCAGCGAAGGGGGCAAGTTCCTCGAACGCGATTTCCCGCTGCAGTCCGTTTCGGCCTGGATGCGGCAGAAGTTCGGTATCGAAGTGAGCGTTGATGAGTTGCGCGGCGTTGAGCCGGCCGCCGTGAAGAAGCTGGTTCTGGAACGTGTCGTCGCCGCATACCAAGAGAAGGAAGCCGAGTATCCGGTGCTTGCCGGGTTGCTTCACTTTTCGCGCGGCGGCGGACCGGATCCGTCGCAGCGGCACGTCGATCGCGACGCCGTCATGGCTTGGGCCCGGGAGCGATTCCGCGTCGAGCTGACCGTCGACGATCTCAAGAACAAGCAACGCGACGAAATCCGCGACACGTTGATTGCGGCGAGCCGTAAGTATCAGTCGTCGGCCGATGCGGCTGCGGACGACGCCAAGGCCCGCGTGCAAAAGGTCTTCGGCAATTCGCACGACGCCAACGCGACGGCCGAGTCGGCCGGTTCGCGCGAGGCGTTGGCTTCGCTCGCCGGGTGGTTGAAAAACGATTTGCAGAGCGAGCTCACCGCCGAGCAACTCGGCGAGATGAATCGCGAGACGCTCGAACGTCGCGTGACCGGCGGCGTGGAAGATTTCTACCGTCCGGAAATCCGGGGCATGGAACGCCGCCTCGTGCTCTTCGTGCTCGATGCCGCTTGGAAAGATCACTTGTTGGCGATGGACCATTTGCGATCGAGCGTCAGCATGCGAGGCTACGCTCAGGTCGATCCGAAGGTCGAGTATCGCCGTGAGGGGATGAAGATTTTCGAAACGATGTGGGACAGCATCGGCGACCAGGTCACCGACATGGTGTTCCGCGTCGAGCAGCTCAACGAAGATTTCATCGGCAGCACCTGGGTCGAAAGCAAGGCCGTCCACGAATCGCCGCCGACGGCCGGCGCCGACGACGAGCAACAACAGGCCGTGCAAGGCTCCGAACAATCGGGCCCGGTCGAGCCGATTCGTAATCACGGCCCGCAGGTCGGTCGCAACGATCCCTGCCCGTGCGGCAGCGGAAAGAAGTACAAGCAGTGTTGTATGCGCACCGAAGCGAACCGGTAAGGTTCGTCGGAAGTGGACCGGGTCGCGACCTTAGGGAACGGATTCCCTCATGCCGTACGTTTTGAACGTCCTTTATCTGCTGCTGTTGGTCGCCGCGTCGCCGTGGTTGATCTACGCAGCGGTGCGGCACGGCAAGTATCGTCACGGTTTCCGAGAAAAATTCCTCGGGCTCGTGCCGCGCCGCGACGGCGCGGAGCCGTGCGTTTGGCTGCATGCGGTGAGCGTCGGCGAAGTGAACTTGCTCGGCGTGCTCATTAAGGAATTGCGGGCTCGCCGACCGGAAGCGACCATCGTGGTTTCCTCGACCACTCGCACCGGCCTGGAACTTGCCGCAAGAAATACGCCGACGTTACCACGTTTTATTGTCCGCTCGATTTGACATGGGCCGTGCGTGCGGCGCTGCGGCGCATTCGCCCGAGTCTACTGGTGCTGGCCGAGTTGGAACTTTGGCCGAATCTGATTTCTTCAGCCGCCGCCCGTGACGTGAAGGTTGCCGTCGTCAACGGTCGGCTCGGCGAGAAGAGCTTTCGCGGGTACTCGCGCATTCGCGCCTTGGTACGACGCCTGTTGAACCGGCTCGATCTGGTCGCCGTGCAAAACGCCGAATACCGGGGCCGTTTCGCGGCGTTGGGGTGCGATGACGAGCGACTGGTCACGACCGGCTCGCTCAAGTTCGACGGCGCCGCCGGCGACCGCAATAACCCGACGACGCGCAGACTTGCGCAACTTGCCGGTTTCGAAGAGAGCGACGTCGTCTTTTTGGCCGGCAGTACGCAAGAGGGCGAAGAAGAGATTGCGCTGGAAGCTTATCGATCGCTGGCCGCTGAATTTCCGCAGCTTCGCCTCGTGCTCGTCCCGCGTCATGCCGAGCGATTCGACGAGGTGGCGCGAATCCTCGAGCGCTCGGGCACGTCGTTCGTGCGACGTTCCATGCTAAGCTCCCTCTCTTCGGAAGGCCGCGACGTGCGGAGCTCGCCGGGTGAGGGTGATGTTGTCCCCCGCGTATTGTTGATCGACGCGATTGGCGAGCTTGGCGCTTGGTGGGGAACTTCGCATATCGCCTTCGTCGGCGGCAGCTTCGGCGATCGGGGCGGACAGAATATGCTTGAACCGGCCGCCTACGGCGCCGCGGTTTCCTTCGGCCCCAACACTTGGAACTTTCGTGAAATCGCCGGGGCATTGGTCGCCGCGGGCGGAGCAGTCGTGTTGTCGCAACCGAGCGAACTGGCCCCGTTCGTACGCCGTTGCCTCACCGACGTAAAGTTCGTTGCGGATCTGGGGCGGCGGGCAGGTGAACTGGTCGCGGCCAATCGCGGAGCCACGGTGCGCACGGTCGAGCTGCTGTTGCCGCTGCTCGACGTCGAGTCCGAAGCGGCTTCAGCTCGGTTGCCGGTCGAGGCGGCTCGGCAAAATCGGGCCGCCTAACGCTTCGCACACGAAAATATTGTGCGATGGGCAAGAACCTTTGCTCGGCCGGCAACGTAGCGTGAGCGGGTGCCTCTCCCCTGTTGGCAACCTGTGTTCGGGAACCTATCATAGGGCCGCGACAAGCGGTTTTCCGCAGATTCTCTCCGGGCACGCTTGTCGAAGGGGGCATGGCCGAAGGCCGGTTCCCTTCTTGATGGTCGCCGGGCCTCGGGCTGCGGTGCGGCCGCACGATGTTTTCGATCTCCATTCGCCGAAGCGTTTCGCAGTTTGCGAAGCGATTCGCCCAACGGGAGCAGACCTGACGATATGACTAGCGCAGCAGGCTCGGTTTCAGACCGCCCGGTGATGATCGAGGCGGACAAGCTTTCGAAGTTCTACGGCCAGTTCGCGGCTTGTCGCGACGTCGCGTTTCAAATTCGCCGCGGCGAAGTTTGTGCGTTTCTCGGCCCCAACGGCGCCGGTAAAAGCACGACGATGAAGTTGCTCACCGGCTACCTCGCGCCGTCGACGGGCAAGGCTCGCATCGCCGGGTACGATATGGCGACCCATCGGCTCGAAGGAGCTGCGAAGCTCGGATACCTGCCGGAAAACGGTCCGCTCTACCCGGACATGACGCCGCGGAAACTGCTGGAGTTTTTCGCCGACGCACGTGGGCTCGACAAGCATGCCCGTCAAAGCCGTATTGAGGCCGTGATCGATGCGTGTCGTCTTCGCTCCGTGATCGGCAAGCCCATCGGCAAGCTTTCCAAAGGCTATCGCCAACGCGTCGGCATGGCTCAGGCCCTGCTGCACGATCCGGAAGTGCTCATCCTCGACGAACCGACCGCGGGCTTGGACCCGAACCAAATTCGCGAAGTTCGCGAAATGATTCGCCGCCTCGGCGAAAACAAAACCATTCTTCTCTCGACGCACATCATGCAAGAAGTCGAAGCGATGTGTTCCCGAGTCGTATTTATCAACGAAGGTAGAGTGCGCTACGACGGCACGCCCGAAGGGCTGCGCGTCGAAGGCCGTACGCTCGATGAAAAGTTTCACGAGTTGTCCGCCGTGTAGCGTCGCGACGTCGTTCGTCCGCCGTCGTGCTCTTCGTTTCGCATCCCGCTCATTTACGCAACTGTTGCCATGAAAACCGGCGTCCTCCGCGCAATCTTCCAACGCAACTTCACGAGCTACTTCCTGAATCCCACGGGCTACGTATTTATTTGCGTATTCGTGTTGCTGAGCTCGTTGGCCGCGTTCTGGCCGAGCGAATTCTTCACGGCCAACTTGGCGAATCTCGATCAGCTCAATAAGTACTTTCCGCTGATCATGCTGATCTTCATTCCGGCGATCACCATGAGCATGTGGGCCGAAGAACGCCGCCAAGGGACGGACGAACTGCTGCTCACGCTGCCTGCGACGGACTTCGACGTCGTGATGGGCAAGTATTTGGCGGCCGTGGCGATCTACTCGGTGTCGCTCGTGTTCTCGGCCGGCTGCAATTTCCTCGTACTCAATCAGCTCGGTTCGCCGGACGTCGGACTATTGATTTCGACCTACGTCGGCTACTTCTTCTGCGGTCTGGCGATGTTGGCCATCGGCATGGTCGCATCATTTCTCACGAGCAACATCACCGTCGGCTTCGTGCTCGGCGCGTTGTTTAACGCCGTTCCGGTCAGCTTGGAATATGCCGAAGTCGTTCTCAGCCCCGCCGCTGCAATTCGCGTGAAGGCCTACGGCATCGCCGAACAATTGCGGGATTTCACCCAAGGCATCATCAGCCTTTCGGGCACGGCCTACTTCCTCCTGATCGTCGCTTTGATGTTGTACGTCGCCATGGTGCTGATCGGCCGTCGGCATTGGCTCGGCGGGCGCGACGGCGTGAGCATGGCGCCGCACTACTTTGCCCGTACCGTCGCATTGGCGGGAGCCGCGATCGGCGTCGTGTTGCTGGCGGTGCAATTTCCGGCCCGCGCGGACCTGACGAGCGAAGGACTCAGCACTCTTTCGCCGTCGACCGTGAAGATCGTGAAGGAACTCGATCAGAAGCGGCCGATCCACATCGAAGCCTTCGTCAGCACGGTAGTTCCCGACGAGTACGTGCCGGTGCGGATCGACTTGATCAATCGGCTGCGTGAAATCAAAGCTCGTGGCGGCGCCAACGTAACGTTGCGAATCAACGATACCGAGCCGTTTTCGGAACAGTCGGAACGTGCCGAAAAGCTGTACGGCATCACGGGCCAGCAACGTCAGTTCCGCATTCGCGGCCAGTATTCCGTGGAAACGATCTTCATGGGCGTCGCCATGACGGCCGGGCTCGACAAAGTCGTCATCCCGTTCGTCGAGCCGCATACGCCGATCGAATACGAACTCACGCACTCGATCGCCACGCTCAACGGCAACACGAAAAAGCGGCTTGGGCTGTTCATCGCCGATCGCACGATGTTCCAAGAGGTCAACGAACAGGGCGCACCGGAGATCCGATGATTTTGACCGAACTGCGCAAGCAGTACGAAATCGTCGACGTCGATACCGAAAAGCCGGTGCCGGACAACTTCGACGTCTTGATGGTCGTGCAGCCGTCGATTTGTCGGCCGAACCAAGTTGATAACTTGCTTGCGGCCGTGCGCCGCGGCACGCCGACGGTCATCTTTCAAGATCCGTTGACGATCGACTTCCAACGCATTCTGCAACGCGAAGAGCAGATGTCGGGGGGAATGCCGTTCATGCAGGAAGGCGAGGTCGGCAAACTCTGGAAACTGCTCGGCGTTGAATTCGATACGCGGGAAATCATCGCCCACGAATACAACCCGATCTCGCATGTGCAACGATTCCCGGCCGGTTTCGTGTTCGTCGGCAACGGAGCGCTCGGCAAGAATGCCGCCGGCGCCAGCCTCTTCGACGAAACCGATCCCATTTCCAAGGGAATGAAGGACGTGGTGTTTTTCTACGCCGGTGCGGTCAACAAGAAGGCCGACGTGAAGCTCACGTTCACGCCGCTGGTCCGCACGTCCAAAGCCTCGGGCCGATTGAACCGGAGCGACGTTCTGCAAGCCGACATGTTCGGCATGCGGCTCAATAACGACGCCATGGCGCAGCCGACCGGCGAGGAATATGTGTTGGCGGCTCGCATTACGGGCAAGCCGGCTGAAGAACCGGATCCGAAAACCAAGTTCCTCCAAGCCGAAACGCCCGACGGCAAGCAACCTGCTTCGGCCGCAGAAGCTCCGAAGAACGAAACGACTCCGGCCGCTCCGACAGGCACGGCGGCGAGCCCGTATGCGATTCCGGCTCCAATCGCCTCGGGCACGGTTGCTCCGACGGCATCCGTGACGGCGACGCCGTCTGCGACCGGCACCAAGCCTGCCGCCGAAGCGAAGCCGCGCGAGATGAACGTCGTGATCATCACCGATCTCGACATCATGGGATCGCGGTTGTTCACGCTGCGAAATATGCGACAAGCGGGCGTCGATCGCCCTCGCAACTTTGACGACATCACGTTGGTGCTCAATACGCTCGATTCGCTGGCGGGCGACGATCGTTTCATCGACGTTCGCAGCCGCCGGCCCGAGCATCGCACGCTAAAAACGCTGGAAGAGGTCACCTCCAACGCTTCGGCGGAGATTCAGAAGCAGATCGACAAATACAAGAAGCAGAACGACGACGAGTACGCGAAGGCGAGCGAGCAATTCAACCAAGAACTCGAAAAGCTTCGCAGCAATACCACGTTGAAGCTGATCGACAAGCAAAGCCGACTGGCGATTTTCGAGAAAGACGTCAACCGTCGGTTGCAAGCCAAGAAGCAGCAGCTCGACATCAAGTTTGAAAAAGAGCAAAAGGAAGAGATGCGGAAACTCAGCGACGAGATCCGCGGCCGACAATCGCTTTACAAGAAGATCGCCGTGTTCGTACCGCCGATCTTTCCGCTGATCATCGGCCTGGTCGTCTTCTTCAGTCGCCGCGCCGCCGAACAAGAGGGCGTCGACAGAGCTCGGCTCAAGTAACGACGGGTTGATCGCGGCCGCGTCGCCATTTCTCAAGACATAGATTTTTCCGAACAACGGTTCCGACGATGAACGAAAACGTTAAGACTTTGGCCTTCGTGGGCGCTGCTCTGGCTCTACTCGCCGTAGGATTGATCGCCAGCCGGCCGGCGGTCGATCCTGATACCGTCCCCACGATTGGGAAGGAGTTCTTTCCCGAGTTCAACGATCCGTTGAAGGTCGCGTCTGCGTCGATCGTTGATTTCGACGCCGGTACCGACGCCAAGCACGACCTGAAGGTCGAGCGCATCGACGGCGAATGGCAAATCAACCCGGGCAAGCAAGGCTACGCTCAAGTATCCACGGACCGATTGGCCGACGTCGTCAAGGCGCTGATCGGCACGAAGATTTTGGCGGTCGCGAGCGATAACCCCGAGCGTCATCGCGAGTTTGCCGTCGTTGATCCGACGAACGAAGCGGAACTCAAGACCGGCACCGAAGGCGTGGGTAAGCGCGTCACGCTCAAGGATGATACCGGCAAGACGTTGGTCGATCTGATCCTCGGCAAGGCCGACGAAAAGAACGCCAAGATCGTCTTCGTACGAAAGCCGGGCCAAGATCGCGTGTACACCACGGAAGTCGAAACCGATCGGCTTTCGCCGGACTTTGGCGATTGGGCGGTCGGCGACTTGCTGGAGGCCAAAGACAAGTTGCTCGAAACGGTGCATGTCGACGACTACGGCATCGACAAGAAAAACGTTCGCCAGGCGATGCCGGGCCAAGGCGGAATTGCGCTGATGAGCCAACGCACGGTACTCGTCGACAAATCAAAGGCCGACTTCGCCAAGAAAGACGGCAAGTGGGCCGTCGGCAAGCTCGAAGTGTTCGACCAAGCCAAGGGAGGCTACGTCGAACGCAAAGTCGGAGCCGACGAAGAAATCGAAACCTCGAAGCTGGATTCTCTGCAAAGAAATCTGACGGATCTGAAGATTGTCGACGCCGTGCGGAAACCCAAGGTGCTCGCCGCCGATCTGCAGCTCGACAAGATCTTCTTGAACAATCAGACCTCGCCGGTTTGGCAAGACGAAGAATCGTTCGAGGAATTGCAGCTCGCCGGGTTCCGCATGAATCCGAAGCAGGACAAAACGTTTGAAATCGTCAGCCACGACGGCGACATGATCGTCGGCTTCACCAACGGCATTCGCTATCACCTCCGCTTCGGCGACATCACCGGCAAGGGAAAGGCCGGCGGTGCGGACGACGGTAAGGCCGGCGACGCCAAATCCGGCGCAGAAGCTAAGGCCGATGTACCCGCCGGCGGCGATGGTGCGGCCGAAGGTTCAAATACCGCGCCGAACCGTTATTTGATGGTCACCGCATCGTTCGACGAATCGCTGGTTCCGAAGCCGGAATTGACCAAGCTTCCGGAAGAGAAGAAGGCCGACGAGAAGCCTGCGGAAGCGAAGCAACCTGCCGAAGAGAAGAAGAGCGAAGAAACGAAGCCGGACGAAAAGCAAGGCGAGGTAAAAAAGGAAGAGGCGAAGACCAAAGAACTGAAGAAGGACGATTCCGGTTCCTGTGATTCGCCTGAGGCCGACGTCGATCAGCTTGCTCAGGCGGAAGAGCCGAAGACGGCCGCCGAACCTAAAGCGGCGGAACCCAAGACCGTCGAGCCGACGAAGGCGACGGAACCGGTGAAAGCGGCCGAACCCGCGAAGGCGCTCGAGGCTCCGAAAGCGGCCGACGTGCCGAAGGCCGCCGATGTTCCTAATTCGAAGACGCCCGCCGACGCCAAGACCGCGCCGGACGCGAAGACCGAAGAAAAGCAGCCCGAGGCCAAGCCGGATGAAACGAAGGCGGAGCCGAAGGTCGTCGATCCGCCGATGACGCCGGAAGAGCGTAAGCGGATTGAAGCGGAAAACAAGAAGAAGCAGGAGACGTACGAGGCCGATCTCAAGACCGGCCGTGAGAAGGCGAAGCAATTGAACGATCAGTACGCCGCTTGGTTCTATGTGATCAGCGACGCCACGTTCCGCGAGATTCATCTCGATCCGACTTCGCTCATCAAGAAGAAAACGCCGACCGCCGACGCCGCCGCACCGGCGGCGAATCCGGCCGGCCAGTTCGGTCTGCCCGCGGGCGGTCTGATGCCGCCGGGAGCCAAATAGTCGGCTTCGCGCCTCTCAGGTCGGCTTGTCCGTCGAGTTAGGCCGGCTCTATAATACCGGCTTGACTAACGGAGTTTTCTGTCCTGTGGAGGTGCCGGCGTGGCCGATCGCAAGTATTTGTTCACGAGTGAATCCGTCAGCGGCGGCCATCCGGATAAGCTGGCCGACCAAATCTCGGACGGCGTCCTCGACGCGCTGCTCGCCCAAGATCCGACGAGCCGTGTGGCTTGCGAAACGCTCGTCACGACCGACTTCTGCTGCGTCGCCGGCGAAATTACCAGCAAGGCGACGCCCGACTACGAAAAGGTCGTGCGTCAAGTGATTCGTGACGTCGGCTACACGCACGACGACATCGGCTTCAACGCGGACACCTGCAAGCTGGACCTTCGTCTGCATAGCCAGAGCCCGGATATCGCTCAAGGCGTCAACGACGACGCTGCCAAGGGCAAAGACATTGGCGCCGGCGATCAAGGCTTGATGTTCGGTTATGCCTGCAACGACACGCCCGAACTGATGCCGCTGCCGATCGCCCTCTCGCACCGCATTACCAACGCGCTGACCGCGGCTCGCCAGAAGAACGAAGTTTCCTGGCTCCGTCCCGATGCCAAGAGTCAAGTCACGATCGAGTACGAAGGTTTCCGTCCGATTCGAATCGATACGGTCGTCGTTTCCACGCAGCACGACGAAAGCGTGACGCAGACCCAGATTCGCGATTACGTGGTCGAAAAGATCATCAAGCCGCTGCTGCCCAAGGATCTCGCCGGCGGCAAGATCACCTATCACATCAACCCGACGGGCAACTTCGTCGTCGGCGGCCCGCACGGCGACACGGGCCTTACCGGTCGTAAGATCATCGTCGACACGTACGGCGGCTGGGGTCGCCATGGCGGCGGAGCCTTCAGCGGAAAAGACCCGACGAAGGTCGACCGCAGCGCGGCCTACATGGCTCGTCACGTCGCGAAGAACATCGTCGCGGCCGAACTGGCCGATCGTTGCGAAGTGCAACTGGCTTACGCCATCGGCGTGGCCGAACCGGTCAGCGTGTACGTCGATACTCAAGGCACCGGCAAGGTCGACGACGAACGGCTTTGCGAAGTCGTGCGCAAGTTGTTTAAGCTGAGCCCGCGCGGCATCATCGAGTATTTGAATCTGCGTCGTCCGATCTATCGGGCCACGGCCGCCGGCGGTCACTTCGGTCGCAGCGAAGCGAGCTTCTCGTGGGAGAAGACCGACCGTGCCGCCGAACTGGCCGAAGCCGTCGGCTTGGTCGGCGCCGGAAAGTAAGCGTCGGCGCGACGTTATGTCACGGACGCCCCACATCTTTGCGACAACTCTCGGGCATCGACCTTCATGGTCGGTGCCCGCCGTCGTTTATCGCCGCATCGCCGATGCTTCGGCGACTCTGCTCGTCGCCACGGCGTTGCTGCTGGTCGCTCGTCGGTCGGCCGGCGCGTTGCGTGATCCGCTCGGGCCCGGCGCGGCGGCGGTTGTGGCCGCGCTGCTCGGCCTGCTCGTCGTTTCGGCTTTGTGGACTGACGCCGGGATGCGGCGGCTGATCATCGTCATGGTCTCGCTATTCGCGCTTGCGACGGCGCTCACCACGCCCGGCATGGGAATATCCGCCGCTCTTTTAATTTGGGCTCCGGGCGCGACGGTCGTCGGCCTCGAGGTATGGCGGCGACGGTTGAGTCCAAGTCGAAACGTCTCCGTACGCTCGCAGGTCACGCCGCTGCAGGATTCGACGTCGCCGCAAGTGGCTGACGATTCGCTGTCGGTCACGCGTCGCTATCTCGACGCCGCCGGTCGCGATTGCTTCGAGGGAACGTTTCGCTGTGTGATTCCGGCCGGCGGTCGTATCGGCGTAGTCCATGCGGCGTTTCATCCGCCGTTCGAAGCGACGCCGACGATTGCGGTCGAATTTGTCGGTGCTTCTGAAGCGGTCGCCGTCCCTGAATTTCGCACGACGTTGCTCCTGCCGTACGGGGCTCGCGTGGAAGTCCGCCGCCCTTCGCCCGCCGGCGAATCGTGCGTGCTCCGAGTACGATTGCAGGTGCAAGGCCCCGCCGTCGGGGCGAACTCGGCACGGTCGTCGTCTGCTGAAATCGTATAACTCGTCGAAGCTTCGAAATATGGCACGTTGGCCGCGCCGCACTTGGACGACGCTTTATACCTACGGCACGATCTTCTTTGTCTTTCCGGCGCTGGCCTATCTGGCGCTGGCTTGGGTGCGGGCTTGGCCGCCGTTCGGATAAGCGAGCCGGAGCCCGCGACGACCGTATTTGACTTCGGCCGAGCCGTTACGGCCCGATCGATTGCAGCGGGCGCTTGCTTGTGCGCGTTGTCCGCGGCGCCAAATGGAAGTCGAAGAAGCGTCGCACGCGCCTCAGGTAGTTTTCCGGTTCCGCAAACACGGCTCCGTTGTGCTTCGCCCCGCTGACGACGACGAGCTTCGCCGGGCTCTTAATGCAACGCCGCAACGCCTGCGCCGAAGCGACCGGAATCATGCGGTCTTTCTCGCCGTGAATCATCATCACCGGCACCGTTACGCGCGCGGCTTGCTGCTCGACGTTGAGAAATTCAAAACGGTGCCGACGTCCCCAGCGTCGCCGAGCGACCGCCAGGAAGATGTGATAGATCCAATCGGGAATTCGCCGGGTGATAAACGTCCACGGAGGCGGGACGTAGATGTCGATGTAGCGCTTGAGAAACATCAGTTGCGTCGAATGCGTCGGATAAGCGCCGTCGGTGAACAAGCAGCGAATCCGCGAGTCCTCCGCCGCCAGGCACACGGCGGCCCCGGCCGCACGACTAATCGCCAAAACGCCCACGCCGCGCGGGTCTGCGTCGGGCCGACTCATCAGATAGTCGACGGCCGCTCGCAAGTCGTTCACTTCTTTGGGCGAGACCCAAGGACGCATCGTCAAATCGGCCTGAACGTCGCTCGCGCCGTGATTGCGGAAATCGAACGTCAGCACGTCGTAACCGGACGCGATCAGGTCGCGCACGTACGGCGTGGCGTTCCAGCGGTCGCCGTTGAGTTCGTGGCCGAAGAGCACGACGCCGCGCCGGCCTTCAAGGCTCGTCGTCTTCAGATACGTGCCGCGGAGCGTCAGCCCGTCTACCGAGCGAAATTCGCAATCTTGGCCGCCGGCGAACGATTCGCTCGGCTCGGCCACGAGCAAGGTCGATTCGCCGATCAGCCGCTGCACGATCGGGAAATAGCGGATCCAGACGTAGATCCAAAACAGCACGTTCAGGGCCACGAACCAGCCGAGCACTTGAAGCGCGTACCACGCGTAAGCGGCGGCGAACAGCGCAAGGTCTGGCGTCGGCATGGAGCGTGGCGGTGGGCGAAGCGGCAAAACGTAATCGGCGGGCGGCGGCGAAGTCGCCAAACCGCTAATTCTACCGCTCGGGCGACCGTTCGCCTACCTGCCGCCGGCGGCGGCCTCAGGCAAGTCCGGCAGATTCATGCCGTAAGAGGCGGCTGCAGGAGGCGGGGCGTATCCCGAGCCGGCGGGGATTCGCCGCCGTGAAACCGGCCGCGAGGGTGCGTTTCGAAAACCCGCCGCCGGCACTCGTCCTGGCACGGTGCCGGCGGCGCAGTCTCTATTTCATCACGCCGAACTTCAGCGCCGGGTTGGCATGGTCGAAGTCGGCGTCGCTCACTGCGGCGTTCAGCACCAAATCTTTGTAGAGATAAGATTCTTCGAGATGCGACTCTTTGCCTTCCGCATCGGTCCAGCGGTAGTGTTCGCAGGCGATCGGCGTTTGTAACTGCTCGTCGAAGAAGATTTGTACTTGTTTGAAGAGCGTCACGTGGCTCGGTTTGGCGTGTTCAAACGTGAAGAGCGTGCAAGGGCGGCCGCTGATGACGTGGCCCTTGGTCATCGCAACGGCGACGGCCGGATCCTTGAGCAGCTCTTCTTCGAACAGGGCCGCAAGCCGGTTCGCAAAGTTCCAGATGCCGATGTTCGTCACCGGTCGTCGACTAACGGCCTTTGCCAGATCGTCGTCAGGGGCGAGCTTCACCGTCGGCACGACTTTTCGCTTCCAGCCGGCGGGGCTGACCAGCATTTTGCCGTCGTGGGCGCCGTCGAGCCAAATTACTTGTTGGCCCGCATCGGGGAGTTGCCACTGCATGTAGATTCCCAGCGGCTGTCGGCGGACTTTCACGTCCATCACGTTCAGCGGCTGGAGCTTCTCATTGATGCGTTCTTGCTTTTGGAAGACGGCCGAGATCGACTGCACGCCGGACATACGCTGGTTGGCCGTGGCCAACATCTCGCGACAGAGCTTGATCGCAGCGTCCCCTTCGACCTTGCCGTCGACGGAAGCGACGTGCGTTACGGCCGAGTTCACGGCGCCGGTTTCCGCCACCGGTTCGCCGCCCCAAAAGCCCCAGGCCGCTCCGCCGCCGACGGCCAGAGCCGCCGCAACTTTGATCCACGTACGACGCCGAATTCCGCCCTTCTCCGCAGTCGACCAACCGCCGTTCTGAGCCGGAACCGTCGCCATGTGCGCCCTTTCACCTGCCGTCGTCCCTGTTCGCCGCCTGAATACGTTTCGACTTGCCGAGGCGAGTGCTATCACGAAAACCGACTAACACCGGACAGCCCGCAGCCGCGGTATTTCCTGCCGGCCGTCGAGAAGGGCGATCGCAGCCGACGGGAATCTTTCAAACGCAGATCACGCGCAAAGAAAAGGCTTGATCCGTTCGGCCGACGAACGAGAATACGAGGCGATTTCCTGCAAAATGGAGTCGGTCTTTGATGTCGCCGCAGATCCTTCGTCGTTGCTTGTTGCTGGCCGCCGTGGCGCTGGCTTCATGGAATCTGTTGGCTCGCTCTCCTGCGCCGCAGACGGCGACGGAGATGTCGCCGGCCGCGCCGCGAGATCCTGTTGCGGAGTCCCGCCCTTCGACGCGACGGTGAATCGCTTCGACGGCAACGGCATTCATACCGCCGTGCGTCGCCAAGTTCCTCCGTCAGACGCAAACGACGGCACATGGCCGATTTGCGACGTTTCGCGTCGCTTTTATCATTGGCCCTCGCCCGGTTCCAATTATGCTGAGGGTATGACTTATGCCATTTATTCCACGACCTGGGCCGCGCCGAACCTCGCCTACGGGCTGAGAAAAATCTCGTACACGCCTACGGCCCGACTGGCGGTCGCTTATCGGCTGTTGCGTAAAGATACGCACGAGTGCGCACCGGGCCGACATTCACGGCCTCCGTCCGCTCGGCAACGCACTCTACCTCGAGCGACTTCTGGCCGGCGGCATCGTCGGTGAGGCGTTGCCGATCGCGAACCAGCGAATTTGCGCGCGCAAGATCCGTTGCTCGGTTGCATCATCGACGTGACTGTTTGATTCCGTAGAGAACGCGCTTCGTGGCGTTCAGCAAAGGCGAGCGTCGAATCGTGAGGCCGACGTGCTTGCCGTTCTTGAGGCGGCCGTTACGCGGCGCGATGTAGCGACGGCGACGACTTCACTTCACCGATCCAATTCCCCTTCCGCACCGGCTCGCGTACGTACGGCAGTTCGCCGACTTTCGGCGTGCCGGCTTCCGCCCAGGCCTCGGCTTCGAGCGTCAAGCGGCTGATCATCCGCTCCACTTCTTGGCGGTAGTGCTCAAGTCCGTCGCGGTCGAGCTTCTTGGGGATGATCATCTCCGGACCCCACACGGCGCGGGCTCGTGAAAACGGCCGCGGAATGGCGAACCTGTCCCAACTGTTGACACGCCAGGGACGATCGTAGCCGTAGCCCATCGGCACGATCGGCATTCCAAGTTTTGACGCCAAATAAATCGGCCCCGCCGCCAACTGACGTCGCGGGCCGCGCGGGCCGTCGGGCGTGATGGCGAGATGACTCTTGCGCGAAGCCTGAATCAATTCTCGCAGTGCGCTCGAAGCTCCGTCGAACGTGCTGCCGCGGACGACACCGAACCCTTGATGACGTGCGATGCGTGATAAGACGTCGCCGTCGCGATGTCGACTCACGAGTATGGTGACGTTCGTATTGCCGCGACGATCGAGCGGAATCGGCACGTACTCGTGCCAGAATAAGTAAATGCGTCGTCGGCCCGGCACGTCCATCGCCGTATCGCAACGGCGATCGTAGAGGGCCCAGCGGCAATCGAGCGTATTCATCCACCCGCGCATCAGCGCGGTGCCGAGCAAGCCGGCGGTGTTAATGAACGTAGGACTGGTGATCTTCACGAAAGCGACGTCCTTGTCGGCAACAGTCGAGAGTCAGTTGTCCGTGGTGCGTGCGTCAAATGTTTTATGCAACGCACGGCGGCCCACGGACAGGGCTTCGGTTACTCGGAGTAATTATTCAAACGGCGTTCGGCCATTCCCCGGAAAACACTTCCACGGCCGGCCCGGTCATGAACACGTGATCGTTGTCGGCCCAGCGAAGTTCGAGATCGCCGCCGGGAAGATGTGCCAGCACGTGACGACCATGCCGGTTCGTCAACGCTCCGGAGACGCAGACCGCGCTGGCGCCGGTGCCGCAGGCCAGCGTGATGCCGGACCCCCGTTCCCAGGTTCGCATCGTCACTTCTTCCTGGCTATGAATCTGGACGAAGTGGACGTTGATGCGGCGCGGAAAGATCGCGGCGTTCTCCAGCACGGGACCGATTTGCTCCAGCGGTACCGCGGCGACGTCGCGCACGTAGAGCATGACGTGCGGATTGCCCATCGAGACGCACGTGATCTTCGGCTCGAGTCCGACCTTCTGCATCCAGCCGGCGAAAGGTTCCTGTGAAACGTGATCAAATAGCGGAACATCGACGACCCGCGCGTCCGCAGCCACGCCCTTGAGCGCGACGGGAATCTTCGCGGCCTGCAAAATGGGTTGACCCATGTCGACCGTAGCCCGTTCGGCCTTGCCGTTCTTTACTTCCAACGCGATCTCGAGCACGCCGTTGCCGGTTTCGATTTTCAGCGGAGTCTTCTCGGCGATGCCGTGGTCATGTACGAACTTGGCGACACAGCGCACCCCGTTGCCGCACATCTCGCTTTCGCTGCCGTCGGCGTTGAACATTCGCATCCGGGCGTCGGCCTTATCGCTCGGGCAAACGAGAATTAGGCCGTCGCCGCCGATGCCGTAGTGACGGTCGGCGACGATCGTCGCCAGCTTGGCGGGATCGGCAGGCATCGGGTTCGCAAAGCAGTCGACATACACGTAGTCGTTGCCTGCGCCTTGCATCTTCGTGAATTTCATGGGGCGGCGGTCAGATGTCCGTTGCTGCGAGGTCGCGGTTGTCGGGGATTCATCGAATGGATGATTATAAGAAATCTCGGCTAGCCGGTGAGGTCCAATTGCCCGCCGCTTTGTCCGCTCGAATCAACGGCCTTCGTCGGCGGGATGGGGTTGCCTTCCGCTTCGACGTTGCTTCCTTCGACACTGAGTTCGTCCTTCGGTTCGGGGGGAGCCTCCCAGAACCGCCGTCCGTCGGCGTCGCGGTCGTGCGACTCATGGTTTTCTCCGTCGGTTCGGCCGATCCCTGCCGCGTCCTCGGCTTGTTGCTGCGAATCGATCGCGCGGGCTTGGGCGTCGGTCGTAGCCCGCACGCGATCCGCGTCGCTCCTCACTTGAGAAACTTGGCTCCCCGCGACGCCGCCGATGATGCCGAGCGATCCGATACTCATGGTAGGAACCTCCGACGTTTGTAGGGAACACCCTCTGCGGCGTTCCGTAATGCGGTTTCCGGTTCTGAATGCGGGCGTTCGACGATCGTGCGTGCGGCGGGAACTCCGCGGTCGGCGTTCCCTACATAAACATTACCTTTCTAATTGCGGTCGAGCGGAAAGCGTTGCTGCGGAGTCACTCGGGTGGCGCCGTTTTGTAGGTTGGGTTGTATCGGTCGTTGGAGCTCGGCTTGGAGTTGTTCGAGTACTTGATTGACGCCGGGGAACGCCTCGCGGCGAACTTGCGGATTCTTGAGCGTACCGTCGACGTGCATCAGCAGAATCTGCTGACTCGCGCCGCCCAGGAATTGTTTGACCGCCGGCAACTTCGCCGAGTCGCTTCCTACGACGGTGCGAAATACGAGGTTGAGTTGGTCGTTCACCAAGTTCAACTCGCCGCGACCTTGCAGGCTCACTGCGTCGCCGTCGAAATCGATGCGTTCCAGATAGAGGTGCTCGCCTTGCAGAGCGAATTGAATGTCGCTCTGCGTGAACGCCGTCGTATCGGGCGTGCGCAAGCTGAGCACTTTGAGAAACGACATCATCGCAGGGAGTTGATAAATGTCGGCATTCCGGAGCTGCACGCTGCCGCGGCCTTGAATGTTGTTCCGCGTACGGCCTTTGCCGCGCAGATCGACCGTCGCGAAGATCTCTCCGGACAATCGGCCGTTGCCCGGGATGCGTTCTTGCGCAAATCGCGCGAGATCCGCCTTCGTGAGCGTGGCCAAGAATGCGTATTCCGGCTCGTCGCCAAGCACGATCCAGCCGTCGCTCACCGTCGTGCCGCCGTAGAGCTTGCCGGTCAGCCGACGTTCAGGAGAATGGCCGCGGCGTCGGTCGGCCCAGAAGCCGAGCAGCACTTGCTCGTTGTCGATCCAGAGCGGACCGAGCACTTCGGTTACCTGGTAGTCGCCGTAGAAAACGGAATCAAGCTGGAGTTCGCCCGACGATTCGAAACGTCCGGCGTTGCTCGAACCGACGAGCGACAGCGATCCGTGAATCCCGTGCAGCGGAACGCCGCATTGCAGGCTGTTGTTGTGGCAATCGATCGAGAGGTTCCAGTCGGCGGCCAACGGCTGCCCCGGCACTCCGCTGCCGGCAAAGGCGATATTGCCGCGCAGATTGAAATGCCCTGTCGGCTCGAGCGCCGTCGTTGACTTCTTCAGTGCTTCCGGCAGTGCGTTGAGTAGATCGCGCTCGACGACGAGTCGATCGACGAAGATGCGTTGCAGGTCGAGCCGCCAGCCGCCTTGCGGCTCGATGAGACACTCGCCCGCGGCGGAGATTTGTGTTTCGCCATGTTGGCAATTCACGTTATCCATCTGCACGCGACCGTCGGCAAACGTGAAGATGCCGTGCAGTTTGTCGAGCCGGTAGGGGAAGTAGCTCGGCTCGATGCTCACGCTGTCGGCCACCGGCTCGCAGCGAATATTGAGCTGCAGCGTCTTGTTTTGAATGTGGAAGTTTACGTCGGCGTCGAACGCCACGAGTCCTCGCGGCTTCATGTCGTTCCAGAGTCGTTGAGCGCCGGGGCTCAGCGCGTTGCGGAGTTCTTCGTCGACCGGTACGTTCTCGCCATGAACTCGGAGCGAAAGCAAGGTTCCTTCGGCTCCGGGCGCCATGCCGCCGCGGCAGGTGATGCGTCCTGTATCGTTGATGCCTTGGAGATCGTCATGAAACGTGTAGACGTCGTCGCGCGATTCGACGGTGCCGAAGATGCCCGATACCGGATAGGGAAACTTTTCGAACCGCATCGAGCAGTCTTGAAGCTGCACGAGCGAATGCTTGTGCCAAATGTCGGTTCCGGGGGCAGGTCGCTCGACGCGCATCGAGAGGTTGAATCGACCTTGCGGATTGAGCGATGCAAACGTCGGTCTGACGTTGTCGGGGATCGCACGAAGCAATCGCTCGTCGATCAATAGGCCCGCGCCGCGAATGTCGGTCCAGCCGTACGTTTGCGGTCCGGCCAGCGTCAGGTCGCCGATAATGCGCACTTCTTCCGCGTTGGCCATCGCCGCGAGATCGAACGTGAGGGCCTTATCGCGTAGTTCCATCCGCCCGCGACCGCGTTCGAGGCGATATGGAAACTTGTGATAAGTGAACGCGACGTTGAGGCAATTGAGCGACAACTGCGGGCGCCAGGTCTGGCCGTCGTACGTTGCCGAAGCGTCGACGTCGATCTCGCCGGCCGGCAAGAAGTTGTTCCATTGCGTTTGCCACGCGGGCGGCAACAGATCGAGCATCCGCGTGTCGAGCGTGAGCCGCCTGGCCGAAAATTGCAGCTCCAGTGGCCCTTCCAACGTGAGCCCGGTTTTGACGAGTCGGCCGCCGAGCGTTGCGGTGCCGTGGCGTGCGGAGAGTTCCGTGATCGCCGCTCCCTGCGGATCGACGTGGAAATTGCACGAGAGATCGCTGATCGGTTGCGGCAGTCGGACATCTTCCACGCGGCCTTCGCCGAGTCGACCGTCGACGGCGAAATCGAACGTCCCCGTCGTCGTCGGCGTCGCGGAATCGGCGGCTGCGGCGACCGGCGGCGGTTGATACGCTGCGCGAAACTTCGCTGAAACCTTGGCTCGCAACGCTCCGGCCTTGGCCAGCGGTTCGGCCAATGCGGCCGGGAGCGATTGCCGCAACTCGGGGCCGAAGTCGACGTTGTCGACCTCGCCGGAAGCGCTCCACGCGCCGCCGCTGACAGGATCGATGAGGGCGTCGATTTTTAGGCCGCGCACATGATCGGCGGCGAGGTGTCCTTGGAAGTGCAGCGGCTTGCGTGCGCCGGGAGCGAATTGGCCTTCCGCCGAAGTCCATTGCAGGTCGGCGTTGCGCAGCGCGAGTCGTCCGAAGGCGTCGCCCCGCGCATCCGTGATTTCGACGGAGCCTCCTTCGATAAAACCGGTCGGCGTGCCGTCGCCGAACTTCGGCAACGGTAAAAGTTTGGACGACGACCAAGTGCCGTCGAGGTTGCGCCGCCGCGCAGCACCGGCTTCTGCAGATGCAGCCGCGTCACGTTGAGCCGACCGTGAATGAGGTCGCGCGGATCAGTGCTGCAATGGATGAAGAGTTCGTCGACGAACAGCAATTCTTCTTGCGGGCCCGCTCGATTCGGCTCGACGATCGACAAGCCGCGCACGCGGAGTCCTTCGCCGCGAACGAGTTGCGCTTCACGCACGCTCACATGGAGGTGCGGATATTTCTCGCCGAGCTTCTGTTCGACGGTGCGGCGAACTTCGTCGTCGAAGCGGTGGTAGAAGTAGAACCCCAGCGCAACGCCGGCGCACACGGCCAGCCCGGCCGTCCACTTCAGAAGCAACCACACGAAATCGACGAACTGTCGAAAAATGATCCCGACTCCGTTCGGGTTCTGCAGGCGCGCGATCGTCGCCGAGCGGCCGCCTTGCCGCAGGGCTCGAAACAGCGTTCTCCGCCGAGAAAAACGCGGCGGAATGTTCCTCCGTTTGGCCGCGCGGGTCAAGCCGTGTTCGGCGTGCCGGCATAGGTCGCCGGCGAGATGTGCTTGCAGACGCTGCCGGCGGGCGAATTCGCGCGGCAATTTTTAACGATGCCGGCGACTTTGTGGCGCGAGCGATCTCGTGTCGCAGCACTAGGGACGGCGGTCGGCCGCCCCGCGCTGCCGATGCACGTGTGGGCCGGCCATTCGCAACCCAAAAACGATGGTTTTTCGCCATCCGCCGGTTATACTGCCGCACTTGGAAAATTCGCCGGCAATGCCGGCTTGTCGTGCTTCGTCATTCTCCGCCGTGGTTGCGCCGCCGCCTCGGCCGATATCGCCATCGCCAAATAAACGCCTTCCCTCGAGGAACTCCCGCATGAACGATCCCAACGGCTCCGGTAGTTCGCGAACGATTTTTCTCGCCAGCTTTCTGACGATCTTCGCGGCCGGCGTCGGCTTTGCCGTTCGCGGGGCGATTCTCAACGACTGGGCCGATCAATTCGGCTTCACGAAGACTGATCTCGGCACGATCACCGGCGGCGGCCTGGTCGGCTTCGGCGTCGTCATCATCTTGGCGAGCTTCTTTCTCGACCAAGTCGGGTACAAGCCGATTCTGATGTTGGCCTTCTTCCTGCACTTGGCCTCCGCGGCGCTGACTCTGGCGGCCACGCCGGTTTACAACGCGATGGGGCAAGCCGCCACGTTTCAATGCTTGTATTGGGGCATGTTTCTGTTCTCGATCGGCAACGGCTTGTGTGAAGCGGCCGTGAATCCGCTGGTCGCGACGCTCTACCCGCGGCAGAAGACGCACTATCTCAACATTCTGCATGCCAGTTGGCCGGGCGGTTTGATCGCCGGCGGATTGATGGCCTACTGCTTCTGCGGCGCGGAGCCGGCCGTGACGAAATTGCGTTGGGAAATTCCCATGGCGACCTTCATCATTCCGGTGCTGCTCTACGGCTTGATGATCGCGACGAAGAAGTTGCCCGAATCGGAAGCGGCCAAAGCCGGTGTTTCCGTCGGTCAGATGTTCGCTCAATTCGCATCGCCGATTCTTCTGGTGTTGCTCGTGATTCATGCCATGGTCGGTTACGTCGAACTCGGCACCGACAGTTGGATCACGAACATCATGGAAAACGTGGTGAAGGATAAGGCGATCCTGCTGTTCATCTACACGTCGGCGTTGATGTTCATCTTGCGGTTTTTCGCAGGCCCGATCGTGGAACGGATCAATCCGCTCGGCTTGCTCACGATCAGCGGCGTGCTTGGTTTCGTCGGTTTGACGATGTTGAGCAAGGCCGACGCCGTCGGCGGAGCGTTCCTGGCGGCCAGTGTCTACGGTCTCGGCAAGACGTTTCTCTGGCCGACGATGCTGGGCGTGGTCGGCGAACGGTTCCCGCGCGGCGGTGCGGTAGTGATGGGGACGATGGGCGGCATCGGCATGCTCTCGGCCGGCCTCTTGGGCGGACCGCTCATCGGCTACAAGCAAGATTACTACGCGTCGGAAAATCTCCGCACGCATTCCAGCGCAACGTACGATCGCTACAAAGCGGCCGGTGAAAACCGCCCGGTGCCGTTCGTTCCGGCGATCGCCGGCTTGGACGGCGCAAAGGTCGGCGTGTTGAAGAACGACGGCAAGGATTTGACCCGCGACTTTGATATCGTTTCCAAAGCCGAAGTGAAGCCGAAGTCGGCCGAAGAAATTACGAAACTGCACGATTGGTGGACGAAGCAGGCCCAGCCGAATTCGGGCATCGACAAGCAACCGGTTGAAGAGGCTACGATCTTCGGCGGGCGTAAAGCTCTAGAAATCACAGCTTACGTGCCCGCAACGATGGCGGTCTTGTACCTGCTGCTGCTGCTCTACTTCCGCGCGACAGGCGGTTACAAGCAAATCGAGATCCATCACCAAGGCGAAGGAGCGATGAGCGAGCTCTAACTCGCCCGAATTCTTCGAACTATCGCCAAACGCGGAGCCGGACCACGGCGCTCCGCGTTTGTGTTTCCCGGAAACATGCGTTTTGCCGATTCTCCGCTCGTCGCCAGTTCGGCAAGAGCTTTCCATTCCGCAAAGCCCATCGCTTGCAGCGGCAGGCCGGCGTCGGTCCAGGCGGCGATTAGCACTTCACGGATCACGTGCGGTGCGGCGTCTTGCAAGACTCGGCAATCGAGTTCGAAGCTTCCACTACTCTCGGCCGTGCGGCAACGCGCGAGCAGCGCATCGATCGCCGGTCGCAAAGCCGCCTGCATCTCCTCGGCCTGTGTTGCCAGATTGGCAAGCACTTCGACGAGCCGTGGGTTGTATTCGGCGGCCAAGTGCGGCAGGAGTTCGTGGCGGACGCGGTTGCGTGTGAACGAGTGATCGGCGTTTGACGAATCGTCACGGTACGTTCGGCCGAGCTCGCTCAGATACGCGAGCACGTCGCTGCGCCTCAACGTCAGCATCGGCCGCACGAGCCCGACCCCGCCGCCTGCGGCAGCTCTGGCCTTGGGAATGCCGCCCAGGCCTGCGATGCCGGTGCCCCGAAGAATGCGCAGCAGCAGCGTTTCCGCCTGATCGTCGAGCGTGTGGGCCGTGGCGATGTAGCGGGCCCCGGTGCGACCGGCCGTCGCCTCAAGAAACCGATAACGCACGGACCGGGCAGCTTCTTCGAGCCCGTCGCCGCGCGCCGCGGCGGCCGCGACCACGTCCGCCCGTTCGATGATCGCCTCGCAGCCGAGTTCTTCGGCCAAGCGTCGGACAAACGCTTCATCGGCGTCGGACTCCGCGCCGCGGAGCCCGTGGTTGCAATGTGCCGCGATCAACCGGCCGGTAGCTTCTCGCGGCCGCAGTCGGGCCAGCGCATTCAAAAGTGCGGTACTGTCCGCTCCGCCGCTCACGGCGACCAGCACGACCTCGTCGGCCCAGCGCTCGGTCGGCCAAATTGTCGCGATTTGGTTCTCGAAAGTTTGCGCCGTCGACATCTTCGCCCCAGCCCCGATAAGCACTTGTCGGCAAACTAGTTGCGTTCGACGACCGCTCTGTTACGATAGTTCGAACTGAATGCCTGCGATCGTCCGCGGAGTGCCTCGAAGCACGACCGTCCGAGGGGTCGGGGCGAGAACACATCGACTGTATCCGGATCAAGTTACCAGAACCAGCGTACCGGGGGCCGTCGGCCATGCACTTACTCGCGATTTTGTTGCAGTATCTGCTCGGCCGCCTTTCCGGGACGCCGCAAAAGCAACCTGCCGCGGCGCGCGTTCGCACGCAACCCGCCTCGCGCGACGAGCGGCAGGCATTGGATTCGTCGGCGCAGGTCGAGGGCAGCTCCCCTTGGCTCGCTTCGGCGATCGTCATGCAAGCGCAACGTGCGGCAATGCGAAACGCCGGCGACGCTTGTCGGGCCGGCCCGTTCGCCGACGGCGAACGAACGGTTGACGCATTCCCATCCGCCCGCACTTCTGAAACTCCGTCCGTACTCTCATCGGCCGTAGCGCCGGCAACTTCGGTTGTCGTTGCCTCGGCGGCCGACGTGTCCTCGTCTCCGTTGCGCTCGTAGTGCCGTAGGCACTCGTCGCCCTCTTCGTTCGGTCCGTTCTTCGAGACCGCGTCGCACTGATGCGACGTCGCGGCCGCACCGAAATCGTGCGCCCGCCCGCGTTAGATCGCTCCTTAACCGCCGTCCACGTCAAAGGAGCGAGAACCTTGGATAGCCCCGTCACCGTCGTGCTTGTCACGGCGCCGTTAGCCGCCGCCCTGACGTTCATCCTGATGAAAGTGCTGGATAAGCTCCAGCTCACCGACGCCGAAAAGAAGGCGAAGGAAATCGTCGCCCAGGCCGATCGCGAGATCGACAACCGTCGCAAGGAAGCCGAACTCAAAATCAAAGAAGAAGCCCTCCGTCAAAAGAGCGAAGGGGAGAAGGATCTGCATCGTCAGCGTCAAGAACTCCACGAGCGCGAACGCGCTTTGGACAAACGACAAGACGCCGTGGATCAACAGCTCGAGCAGCTTCGCAAACAGGAGAAGATGGTCGAGTCGAACCAGCGCAAGCTCGTCGAGCGCATGGAAGACACGAACCGCCGTAACGAAGAGCTCGGCAAGCTGCTCGATTTGCATCGGCAGACGCTCCACCAACTCAGCGGCCTCAGCAAGGAAGAGGCAACGCATCGGTTGTTGGAAATGCTCGATCAGGAGCTTGCAAACGAGATTGGCGCCCGCATCCACAAGCATGAGAAGCGGATGGCGGAGATGGCCGAAGAAAAGTCTCGCGAGATTCTGATCACCGCCATTCAACGCTATTCGTCGGCCCACACGGCCGAATCGACGACGAGCACCGTCGACATCCCGAGCGACGACATGAAGGGGCGCATCATCGGCCGCGAAGGTCGCAACATTCGCGCCTTTGAGAAGGCGACCGGCGTCGACGTGATCATCGACGATACGCCGGGCGTCGTGATCGTGAGCTGCTTCGATCCGGTGCGTCGTGAAACGGCCCGCATGGCGCTGGCCAAGCTCATCGCCGACGGCCGCATTCACCCGGCCCGCATCGAAGAAGTGGTGGCCGAAGTACAGAAGGAACTGGAAGCCCACTTGCAACGACTCGGCGAAGAAGCGGCCGAAGAAGCCGACGTGCCGGGCCTGAACGAGAAGATCATTCATCTGCTCGGCCGCCTGCACTTCCGGACGAGCTACAGCCAGAACGTGCTGCGGCACTCGATCGAAGTCGCGTATCTCACCGGCATGATGGCGGAAGAGCTCGGTCTCGACGGCAAGCTCGCCCGACGCGCGGGCTTGTTGCACGACATCGGCAAAGCGGCCGACCACGAAGCGGAGGGCGGCCACCCGAAGATCGGCGCCGACTTGCTGAAGCGGGCCGGCGAAAAAGCGGAGGTGGTTCACGCGGCGCTTGGCCACCACGACGATCTGCGGATCGAGAACCCGTATACCGTGCTCGTGGCCGCGGCCGATGCGGCCAGCGCTTCGCGGCCGGGGGCACGGCGCGAATCGCTCGATCGCTACATCAAGCGGATGGAAGAATTGGAAACCATCGCCGGCGGTTTCCCGGGCGTCGAGCAAGCGTTTGCGATTCAAGCAGGTCGTGAATTACGCGTAATCGCCAGCAGTCGCGACACGTCGGACGTTACGGCCGCCAAGATCGCCCGTGATATCGCCAACGCGTTTGAAGAACAGTTGACGTATCCCGGCGAAATCAAAGTCACGGTGCTCCGCGAGGTGCGGTTCCAAGAGATTGCGAAGTAGTGCGTCGGCCGTCGTTCGTTGCGGGAAAGTAGGTTCGCGTGCGTTTATTGTTCATCGGCGATGTCGTCGGCAAGCCGGGCGCAAGATCATTCAGCGGGCTCTGCCCGGACTGATCGTGCGCGAAAAGCTCGACCTCGTCGTGGCCAACGGCGAGAACTCGGCGGCCGGCAGCGGAATTACGCCGGACATTTACCGCGAGCTGTTGGCCGCCGGCGTCGATTGCGTGACGCTCGGAGATCACATCTACAAACGCCGTGAAATCCTGCCGACGCTCGAACAAGAAACGAAGATCGTCAAGCCGGCGAACTTTCCCGCGCGCTCGCCGGGCGCGAGTACGCCGTCGTGCAAGCCCGCGATAATACGAAGGTCGCGGTGATCAGCTTGTTGGGTCGCGTGTTTATGCGGCCGGTCGATTGCCCGTGGACGGCCGTCGATCGAGTGTTGGCGAAGCTTCCCAGCGACATCAAGACGGTCTTCGTCGACTTTCACGCCGAAGCGACGAGCGACAAGCAGGTGATGGGCCGGTATCTCGACGGCCGCGTCTCCGCCGTGCTCGGCACGCACACGCACGTGCCGACTGCGGACGAAGAGATCTTTCCCAAAGGTACGGCGTTTCAATGCGACGTCGGCATGACCGGCCCTTATCAGAGCATTCTCGGGCGCGAAGTGAATCGGGTCATGGAGACTACGTTGTCGTTCAATCCGACGCAGTTCGACGTGGCGATCGACGACGTTCGTCTGTGCGGCTCGATCGTCGACATTGATGCGGCTACCGGACGCGCGAAGGGGATTCGACGGCTTCGAGTCGACATGGCCGAAGCCGAAAAGATCGCGTTTGAGCATCAAACGCCGGCGAAACGCGTGATGTAGCAGTGCCGGCGTACGGCGTCGTCGCAACTGCTCTTGAGTGCGACTGAGGGGGCGGGTACCGTTCGCCCCTCGCAGCGGGAGGTCGAGCGGCGCGCGCGGTGCGTCGCCGACGTCGATCGTCCGACTGCGACTTGCCGCCGAGTCATTCATGTCGACCTTTCGCCGGATCGCCTCTCTCGTCACGAGCCGCCGCTTGTGGATCGTCGCCGCGTGCGTACTGTCCGTCGGTTGTGCTCAGGCTCTGTTGACCGGCGCGTATCTCATCAAAGGCGTCGGCGTTCCGGCGGAATTTAAAGAGTTGAAAGGTTCGAAGACGGCCATCGTTTGCCGGCCGCTGGTGGAGTTGCAGTACTCCAGTTCCAACGCCGCCGAGCAATTGGCGAATAACGTCGGCATGATGCTGAAGCAGAAGATTCGCAAGATCGACATCGTCAGTCAGCAAAAGATCCAGCAATGGACCGACGAGCACGACTGGGAAAACTTTGAAGAGATCGGCAAGGCCGTTAAGTCCGACTACGTCATCGGCGTGGAGATCGAAGAGTTCAGCCTGTACTCGGGGCAAACGATCTACCAAGGCCGCGCTCGGTTGTGCGTGACCGTGCACGACATGAAGAAGAAGGGCGAGAAGGTTTACCAAAAGCACTTGCCGCAAATCGTCTATCCGCCGAACGGCGGCATTCCGACTTCGGAAAAGTCGGAAGAAGACTTCCGGCGGCAGTTCACGGCCCTCGTCGCCGAACAAGTGGGCGCATCTTCTACGGCTACGACCATCGCGACGACATGGCGATGGACAGCACGGCCTTGAACTAGAAATCGCAGCCGACGCGGAGTCTGGAAGAAGGGACGCTCGTCGCGACAATGCTTACAGCCGAATGTTTGTACGGCGCGGCTTCGGATTTTCGCGGCGGAATTGAGGCGGCTGATTGTTCGGTCGCGGCGGATTGTTGGCGGCTGGGGCCGTCGAGCTAGGCCGAGGTGCCGGTGGCGGATCGTAGCTTTCCTTCCAGCGCCAGCCGATCGGGTCTTTCAATTCCTGTTCAGCGACCATCGCCCACGGCGTGCCGCGATGTTCGGTCGCCACGCGGGTGAGCAGTTCGCGGGCTTTCGCGGCCATCTTCTCCAGCGTGCTGTTCACGGTCACTTCGTCGACCGCTTCCAGCGTGAATACGTTTGACTTCGGATCCTGCAGCTTTAGACCGTTCTTGGCCCGAGCGAGCATGCTGTTGTAGGCCTCGGTGCGAACCTTCACGGCCAGCACGCGGCCGTAAGCGAGGTCGAATCCGGCCCGCCAGCGCGGCTCGACGAGCTTCTCACGGTCCTTCTCCCCGTCTTTGAGGATCGAGTAGAGCACGTCGAGCTTCGGCATGACGATCGCCGCTTTCTTTTGAGCTTCGTCGAGCGCCTGCTTCATCGAAGATTCGTCTTCCCCGACTTTGCGGAAGACGAGTGTCGGGCCCTGCATCGGATCGAGCGTCGATTGGCGGGCCGCCTCGACAAGAGCACTCTTCGCTTTGTTCTTCTTCACCGCCGACACGTAGTCGTTGAGCGGCAAATAGTCGGGCCGATACGGCTTCATCACCAACGGGTCGAAGAAGTGATTAAGCCGAGCTTGGAAGACGGGCGTTTCGCGGGCCGTCACATGGTCGCCGATGCGCTCGCGGTTGCTGTGAACGGCGAAGAAGATTCCGCCGGTTTCCCAAGCGAGTCGTGTAAGGCAGTAAGGCCCAAAGCCGGAATCCATGCGATAGATGCCGTCGTCGCGATTCGGCTTACCTGAGAAGTTGAGGAGGACTTGCTCCGGCAGGAACGTCTCGGGGCCCTGTCGCACCGGAATCCATTGCACGGATTGGTCGTAGGTCGGATCCGGGTCGACGTACTTGATTTCAATGTTGGGCCGTCCGAACGGCGCGGGCACGCCGACGACATAGACCGGCATTTGGTTTCGCTTGCAAACCGTGATGCATTCTTCGGAGCGGTTTTCGTCTTCGCCGACCTCGTCCGTGAAGACGACCATCAGCACGCGGCGGCGCGGAGTGTGAAAGCGGAAACTCTGATACTTCTCCGCCGCCGTGCCGAGCGCGGTGAACGTCATCTCGACGCCCGAGTCGTCGTTTTCGATGCCGTCGATGGCGTTTTTCAGCACCGTTAGATCGTCGGTTGGTCGCTCGGTGCGGAAGGTGATCTCTTTGCCGAACGCCACGATCGACGACAGCAGCGGCTTCGGTTCGCCCGGCTTCACGTCGACGGCCGTGCTCAACCCCAGCTCTTGATAGATCTTGTCGAACCGGTTGCGAACCGTCTCGCGTTGAACCTGCATACTGCCCGATTGGTCGAAAAACCAAACGACGAGCGTGGGCCCGCGCTCGAGCGAAAGCAGAATTTCTTGCGTGATACGATCCAGGGCGCCGAGCGTGCCCGTAGCGCCGTCGCCGGCCACGCCTTTGATGAGCGATTTATTGCCGCGCGTCGGCGCCGTCACGAGGTCTTGAATTAGCGGAACCCGAATGTCGGTGAGCATTCGGCTCTGCGGCGGCAGCCGAGGAAGCTCGACCGTTTCCGTGACTTTCAGGGCCGTCGAAACTTCGACCTCGACGCCGGCCGTGCGAGCCGAGCCGATGTTCGGCAATTCGCTCGGACGGAAATCAAACTTTTGCTTTTGCAGTTCTTGCGGCTTGGGCTCTTGTTCCACGACGTCGATCGACGCCAGAATTTCCGGCTTCTCCGGCTGCGGGACGACCGGCATCCAGCGCGTGCCTAGCCAAAGTATCAGCGCCATATGCGCGAACATGCTGGCCAGCCAGACCGGCACTTCCAGCGACAATGACGACCCGAGCGCTTCGGTCAGCGACGACCGGCGATCCACTTCATGCGGGTAGCTCTGGTGCATCCCCTCGCTCCACGGAAGAACCCTGTTCCCGAACGGTTTCCGCAGACATCGTCGGCCGCTCGAACGAACTGCCGGCGACGGACAGATTCGCCGGGGGACGCGCGAAGAGATGAGGCTGCGCGTCGCTGCGACGAATTGTCGTTTGACCTCTCAGTACGATTGTCGGTATTTAACCCCGGCGGAGCAAGCAAAGCTCTGCGGAATTTGGAACTACGGAAGCCGAACGCCGTTCGTTGACGACGCACAGAGCGGCACCTACGATAGCACGGGCCGTCGAAAGTCCGCGATTTTCGGTTGTTTCAGCCGCTTCGACAGCCGCCCGCCTTGGATTTCACGCCCCGCTCTTTCCCTGAGGATTTCCTCCATGCCGTCGTCGTTTCGTCGTGCCGTGCTGGGCTCGATTTTGCCGGTTTGCCTCGTCGCCGCCGTCGCCGTGTCGCCTGCCACGGGCCAGGATTTGGCGAAATTGCCGCCTCCGGAAGAACTGATTCTCGACACCAAAGACGGTGTGAAGCTTGCGGCGACTTACCTGGCCAGCAACAAAGGCAAAGACGCTCCGGCAATCATCTTGCTGCACATGTTCAAAGGCAACCGGCGCGACGTGCTGGCGCTCGGCGAACTGCTGCAAAAAGAAGGCTGCGCGGTGATTATGCCCGACCTACGCGGACACGGTGAAAGCACGACGGCCTTCGTGAACGGCAAGGAAGTCAAGTTCGAAGCCGCGACGATGCCCGTCGGTCAATTCGCCAACATGATCACGCAGGACATGGAGGCCGTGAAGAAGAAGCTCGTCGAAGAGAACAACGCCGGCAAACTGAACATCGAACGCCTCGGCATCGTCGGCGCCGAAATGAGCAACCAAGTGGCGGCGAAGTGGACCGTGATGGATTGGTCCTGGCCGGTGCTCCCTTCGCGCAAGCAAGGGCAAGACGTGAAGGCGATCGTGATGCTCTCGCCGACGATGAGCTTTCGCACCTTGAATATGTCGCGCGATCTGCAAGATCCGAAGTCGCCGATTCGCGATAAGATTTCGCTGTTGTTCGTCGCCGGCACAGGAAGATCGCGCGAGCGTGACGGACGCCCGCCGCATCAACGAGCAGTTGGCTCGTATTCGTCCGGCCGCGGAAAAGATCGAGGACAAGACGCTCTTTATCGACGACGCTCTAAAAACGAAGCTCGTCGGTACGAAGCTCTTAGGCGAAGCCAGTCTGGGCGTAGAAGATCTGATCGCCCAGTTTATCGACCTGCGGCTGAAGAAGCCGACGTATCCGTGGACCGATCGCAGCGGGCAATAGGTCGTCGGATCGTCTGACGCTAAGACGGCGCTCGGTTATGCGGTCGAGCGCCGGACGGTCTTACGCGCACCGTCGTTACGGAGTAGAACCCGGCGGCGGTGCGCCGTAGGCGTTGATTTCCAGCTTGGGGATGAGCTTTGCCGCGGGAGTCGTCAGCGGTGCGGCAGGTTCTCCTGCGGCGGCGGCGGGCGGCGTCGTCTCGCGAGCCGGAATCGTCAGCACGGCGCCGATCGGCAACAGGTCGGGGGTCGCCAAGACGCCCCGATTGGCTTCATAGAGGGCCGAGGCCAAGCCGTCGTCGCCGTAGTAGCGCTTCGCGAGCGACGTCAGCGTGTCGCCGTCTTGAACGACGTGGCGTTTGACCGGCGTAAAACGGCGCGGCTTCGTCGGAAGTTCGGCCGAAGGAGACTGCGGAGCCGCCGCGAAGTTCGTCGCGGCAGCGACGCTCGCCGCCGCCGGCTGCGGGCCGGGTTGCGTCGTCGAGATCGGCGTCATACGCCCGACCGGTTGTTGCGCCGAACCGGGCGACAAGCCGGAGAGTTGCGGGGCCCCGAGCGTCGGACGAACGAGATCCGCTGCGGCCCCCGAGGGCTCAGCGGGCGCCGATTGCGGAACGAGCGACGGGCTCGGTGAATCGAACCCGGGGAAATGGTTCGGCAATTCGGGCGCTCGAGGCGCGTTCAGCAGGTTGTTGAGCGGCGGACGTTCGCCGTCGGCAGACCAACCGGCCGCCGGCGACGAGACTCCGAACGGCGTCGCTTCGCCGGCGCCGTACGACGAATTGAAGCCGTCCATCGGTGCGATCTGCGTCATTCCGGGACGCGCAGAACTCCGCGGCGAGCCGGCCTTGAGGGCGCGCATCGATCGGCGTCGCCGGCTTGAGCTCGGCCGGCTGCGGAGCCGCGGAACCGACGGACGGATTGCCGGCATGCCCGAAACCTGCGAGCGGGTCTTGGCCGAGATCGAGCGTGATCGGCGGCGTCGTGCGGCGAACAAGTGCGTCGCCTGCGGAGGTCGACGGAGCGTGCAGATCGGGCGGAGCGTCGTCGCGACTAAACACGAGGGCTCCCAGCGCGCCGCATGCGACGAGCAAGACCGCCGTCAGAAGTTTGCCGCCCCCGTCCACGTTCGAAACCTCGTTGATAACCATAGGCGAGAGCCGTCGCTTCGCCGCTCGCGCCCGGCTCGTTCGCCCTGGGTCGGCGAGGGAGACGGCTTCGCCCCGTGCGGCCAAAGACCGACGGAATCGCTCTCTCTAATGTGCCACGCCGTTGGCAAACGTGAAGGTTTCAGACGAAAAACACGCACCGCCGCGCGGTCGCCGATCGCTCAGGTCGTGACGGTTTGGCAAACTTGAACGCGCAACCTCGGCAGGCCTACGGATTCGGCGGACTTTGCCGCGCATAAAAAAGCCCCCGGTCGAAGACCGGGGGCTGAAGCGAACTCGAATCATCGCGGGCTCTTTGCCGAGCGGCTACGGTTAGCCGGCCGCCGAAGCCGTGCCCTTGGCGGAGGCCGCCGCGGCGTTCGGATGGCGATAGAACCACAGCAGAATCGGCGACGCCACGTAGATCGTGCTGTAGGTTCCGGAGATCGTGCCGACCACGAGGGCGAACGCGAACCCGTGAATGCCCGGGCCGCCCCAGATGTACAAGATCACGACGACGAGAAACACCGTGAGCGAGGTCAGGATCGTACGGCTGAGCGTTTGATTCAAGCAGGTGTTGATCAAGTCGGCGGACATCGTCGGACTCTTGCCGCGCACTTCGCGGATCCGGTCGAAGATGACGATCGTGTCGTTGATCGAGTAACCGATGATGGTCAGGATCGCCGCAACCACGGTCAGGTCGATCTTGAACGGATCGACCAACGCGAAGCCGAGGAGAGGCGCGAGCCACTTGCTGAGGGCCAAGCAACCGACGGTGAACAACACGTCGTGCGCCAAGGCCGCGATGGCCGCGACGCCGAACGCCACGTTTTGGAAGCGGAACCAAACGTAGGCCAAGATCATCAGCAAGCTGAGCAACATCGCGATCACGGCCTGATGCTTCGCACCGTCGGCCACCGCGGCGCCGACCTGCTCGGTCGACGGGAAGAACGGCGACGAGGCCAGGGCCGTTTCCAAGCGAGTCGTTACGGCGCGGGCCTGTTCCTGATTGGCGACGAACCGCAATTCCCAGTCGGGACGCGCGGCCGAGCTATTGGCGTCGAAGCCCTTCGCACTAACGTCGTAGCGGATGTTTCCGGCTTCGGCCGCCGCTTGCTTGGTAAGCTCTTCGACCTTGGCATAGCTGATCGGAGGATCGAACGTGAGTTTAACCAGCGTGCCGCCGTTGAATTCATCCAGCGGCAGATCGGTCGTCGGAATTGCGACGGCTGGAGCCGTCGCCGCCGGGACGGTCGCAACAGGAGCGGTCGAAGTCGGTGATGCCGTCGGAGCGGCTGCGGCGGTTCCCGTCGGCGAGGGAGCGGCCGTCGCGGTCGGTTTCGGAGCGGTACCGGCCGTCGGGCTCGGCGACGCTGCTGCGGCCGGGCGCGTGCCGGTGGCCGCGGCGGTCGAAGTTGCCGCTGGGCGAGTCGCCGTGGCGGCGGGAGCGTTTGCCGTCGCCGTTGTGACGGGCCGCGTGCCGGTCGCCGTCGGTGCTGCGGTAGTCTCTTGGCAAGATTCGTCGTTCAGCTCTTCCGTAATGCCGTCGTTGCCGAGGATGTCATTTCCCAACGCCGCGGCCAGCGCTTCCGGCGCGGCTTCCAGGTCGAGCTTCGGTTCGACGGCCGAGCGGCTTCCCGGCAGCGGCGTCACGGAGGGGCCCGAGAGCGATTCGATCGAGTCGACCTTCACGCGATAGCGGGCGAGTTTTCCTTCGAAGAGCTTCTTGAGCTCCCCTTCCACATGGTTGCGGTCGGAGTCGGACGTGACGACTTTGAAGCCCGCCCCTTGTGCGAACTCCTTCGAGTTCACCTCCTGGACCGTGGCTTCCGGCAACGCCTTTTCGATGTCTTCACGCACTTTGGCGATGCCGCCTTCCGGCGGGTTTTCGAAGACCGTGGTGACCGACGTGCCGCCGGTGAAATCAATGTTCAGCAAGTCGCTGCCGCGCATCACGGCTCCGATGATTCCGGCACCGAGCACGACTGCCGACAAGGTGAAGCAGATGTACCGCTTGCCGATGAAGTCGAAGTTCGTGCCGCTCATGATCTGCAGGAACTTCAGATTGCTGATCCAGCGGTTGCGTTCGGCGACGTCGAAGATGAGTCGCGACACGGTGATCGCCGTGAACAAGTTCATCAACAGACCGACGGTCAGCGTGACGGCGAAGCCTTTGATCTGATCGGTGCCGATCAGGTATAGCACGACGGCCGTGATGAGCGTCGTGATATTGGCGTCGACGATCGTGATCGAAGCCCGATCAAAGCCGTTGCGAATGGCCATCCGGAGCGTCGCGCCGCGGCTAATTCTTCTCGCATGCGCTCGTAGATGAGCACGTTCGCGTCGACGGCCATGCCGACCGTGAGTGCGAGGCCCGCCAAACCGCTGAGCGTGAAGGCGGCGTTGAACATCACCATGAAGGCCACGGTCAGCAACACGTTCATGATGAGCGCGATGTTGGCCACGATGCCTGCAAAGCGATAGTAAATCATCATGAAAATGATGACCACGCCCGTGGCGACGAGCATCGAGGTCACGCCGGCCTGGATCGTGTCTTGGCCGAGCGTCGCGCTGACGACCTGTTCGCTGAGCGGCGTGGGGTCGAGGGATGCGGGCAAGCCGCCGGCGGTGAGGATTTGCGCGAGGTCCTTCACTTGGTCGGCGTTGAAGTCGCCGGTGATGACGCCGTTGCTCGAAATCGTCGATTGGATTCGCGGGGCCGATTGGACGACGCCGTCGAGAATGATCGACAGGTGATTGTATTGATTGTTCTGCGGCAGGTTGTTGCCCGTCAGGCGTTCGAAGAGGTCGGCTCCTCTGGAGTTGAACGTGAACGAAACGCACGGACGAGCCATTTCATCGACGTCGTCGCGAGCGTTGCTGAGGTAGTCGCCTTTCACGTTCCACGGATCGATGACGACCAGCAGTTGATACTCTTGACCCTTCGAGCCGCGGTCGACGACGCGCGTCGTGAAGGCCGGGTTGCGCAAGTAGTCGTCGGCGATTTCAGGCTTCATCGGCACCCAGCGACCGATTTCCCCTTCTTTGCCGTCGGCCGTCAGGCCCTTGACCTGATTGCTCCAAGAACGCTTTTGCGATTCTTCGAGCTGTTGTTGCGAACGAGCCCGCTCAATGATCGGTTGATACTTGAACGAATTGGCCGCGATGCGGAACTCCAGCGCACCGGAGGTCGAGATCAGGTATTTGATTCGTTCGAGTTCGTCTTGGTCGGAATTGGCCGAGCCTTCATCGGCGCCGCGGGCTCGGCACGATCACTTCGATCTTATCGGTGCCGTACGGACGAACGATGATTTCCTTCACGTTGGCCGGATCAAGTCGCTTCTTGATCGTGCCGACGAGCTTTTCCATCGTGTCGGCGTCGCGCACTTCGCCCGGCGCCGGCGGCTTCACTTCGTAAACCAGAATCACGCCGCCGCGGAGATCGATACCGAGCTTCGGCGGCCAGCCGACGACGGAAACGACGACGCCGGCGCAAACGGCGAGCAGCACGAAGAAAAAGCGGAGCGATTGTTCCGGCAGACGCAGCGCCTTGCTCAAATAATTGGCCAAGACGATCGGTACGACGATCACGCCGAGGATCAGCAAGGCTTTCAATCCGCCGGGCATGCCGGCCGAACCGGGATCGACCGCGACGACGGTTCCGGCGGCCGAAGCCGTGCCGGAGGCGGTCGGCGTTGGTGCGGCGGTCGGAGTCGCCGTCGGCGTGGTTGCTGCCGTTGCCGTGGGGGCGGGGGCAGTGGAAGCGGCGGTTGCCGTCGCCGTCGCGGCGGGCGTCGTGCTCGTAGGAGTTGCAGTAGCGGCGGCGGTCGGCGAAGCCGTGGGACGAGGAGCGGCCGTTGCCGTGGCGGTGGCCGTCGGAGAGGCGGCCGCCGGAGTCGTCGGTGAGGCGGTCGGGCGCGGGGCCGCAGTGGCGGAGGCCGTGGGGCTTGCCGTGGCCGTCGGTGCTTGGGCGTTTAAGAAAGCCGGTTGGAAACAGGCCCAAACCAACAAGGCGACGACTGCCGTTACGGGCGTCTTGCGCGGGGCGGCGAACTTCGCGAACATGAGCGGATGATCTCCTCTAACCGCCGCGGTCGTCATGAGCCGCGGCACGGGCGTCGGGATGCGCTAAGTTTTCAGGGAGGCTGCCGTCCGGCCGCCGCATTTGCGACGGCGCTCGACCGGCGAGCCGGGAACTTTTCGAACTAATTTCCTTCCGTCTTCGCAGGAGCGGGCGTTTCTTCGGTCAGCACGCGGGCCACCGACGAAAGCTGCATGCGAATCTTCGTATCGTTCTTCTCGTCCACGCGTACGACGACTTCGTTCGTTTCCGGTGAAACGCTCGTCACTACGCCGAAGATGCCGCCGGAGGTCAGCACTTTGTCGTTCTTCTTGAGTTGCTTGAGCATCTCGTCGTGACGTTGGCGTTCGCGTTGCTGCGGACGCAAAATCATGAAGAAGAACAGCAGGCCGATCATGATGAACGGCAGGTACTGCGTCAGCGTGCGCCAGCGTTTCGCTCTGCGCGGGACCGCCGGCCGCTTCTTGTGCCAACAGCACGAACTGCGTCACCGCGAACACGACCGACGACATCGACGTAACCTCAGTACCAATAAACAGAAACGGCGGAGCGAAGCACGACCGGACCGCGGGCGAACGGCTCCTTGCAAGGAGCCCGCCTCGACGGTTTCCGACCGAGTCGTTCCGCCGGCAGAATTCGACAAACGCAGAATTCGGCAAAACCCGCACTCGGCGGGCGCAAGCGTAGCCGCGGCACGCCCGGCCGAAAAACGTAGCCGGACATCATAAAGTGAAGCGCCGCAACGGGCAAGAGGAGCCGGCACCCTCGCCGGAAGGGCTTCGGCCGGCAAGGCGAAGCGGTCGTCCGAGGCGCCCCCGAACCCGCCACAAGACGACGTTAGGCGTTTAGCCCCCTCACCTAACGGTCCCATTCGCAAATAAAGGGAAGCAACGCCGCCGAGTTGACATCGGCCCAGACCCCTGTGAATTGCCCGGCGGAGAACGTCGCATCGAGCGTCCCCACGTCTTCCGCTCCGTTGCCGTTGTCGGGCTGGCCGGCAAGCCAGTTCGTGTAGAGCGGCGGCGCGAGCGGTGTGCCGTCGATTAGCCGAAATTGCCCCTCTTGCGCCGTATCGCTCATTCCCAGCCAACACGAAGCTCGTTCCTGTGAGCCTGCCGATTTCAGAAGGTACTGCGTCAGGGCGTTATTCTCGGCCGGGCTCTCGATCGTCGTTAGCTGGCCGCCCAGCTCTTCACAGGTCCGTTCCGCCATCGCCCAGGTGAGCGTTGAGCCGTAGAACTTGTACCAATGCTCGCCGATCTTCACGGCGTCCAGCGGTCGACGCGGTCCAAACGCTCCGTTCGAAGCCTTGCGAAGCTGAGCAATTTGCGTTTTACGGCGTTCGAGTTGCCCCTTGGCCTTGGCACTCAGAAGGGGCGTCGCACGGCGATACCAATGCGCGGCCCGCTCGGCCAAAGCCCATTTGAGTTCCGGGTTCTTCTCGGCTTCCGAAGCCTCCCACCATTTATCGGCCGCGGCCTGCAACTGCTCGCCGGTTTTGAGTTCCCCCTGTTCCAACTGCGCGGCTGCGGAAAGCAGCAGATCGTCGCCGCGGACCAGCAGCCCTGTGCCCGAGGCCCAGTCGTTCAACGCGACGCAGCGATACAATCCGTCGGCTTTGGCGGCGACGGCCGTGCTCGCAGCGTTGCTCGCATCGGGGCCGTCTGCCGAGGTCGTCGCTTCTGCGGCTCGTTGTTGCAACGAGCTCCACAATTGGTACTCCGATTCGCGGGCTCGTACTTCGCGGCGCGTGTCACCGGCGGTCGTACCGAGGTACCGCTCGAGAGCCTCCGCCATCTCGCGGGCCAAAGCAAACTGCTTGCCTCGTGCGGCGCGGTCCATGTAGACGAGTGCATCGTCGATAAACTTCTGCTTCACCGGAGCCTGCGGCCGTGCGACTTTGAAGACGTCGAGAACCCGGCGCCGCACCGCCCCCGCATCAACGGCGAAAGCGGAACACAGATCTTCGGCCGCTTCGAAAGCTCCCGGCAGGTCGCCCGCCTCCGTCGCGATTCGCAGGGCGTTGTCGAGGACGACGTATCGTACGGCCGGCGCGTCGAGCTCTTCTGCGGCCCGTTTGCGCAGGCCGTCGACGATGAGCAGTTTGCCGTCGAGCGGCGCGTTCTTCGCATCGGCCGCCGCCCACACGCCGCGCAGCGCGGTTTCCGTCGCCGTGCGATCAGTCGAGCTCGGCTCGGGAAGTCGGCCGTTTCCTTCCGGTTGTGCGTCAATCCGCACGATTCGCCAGCCGGAGGAATATGTGGAAATGACCAAGTCTCGCGGGTTGGGAGATTGGGTTTCCGCGGAAGGTGTGAAATCGTTGCCTGCGTGATCCAGCCAAGTACGACCGTCGATTGCCACTTGCAGTCGATTACCTTTGGGATCCTTACGCACGTCGACGTCGATCACGTGCTGCGTGCCGGGCATAAATAACAATCCGGCTCGCCGCGTGCTCGCGTTAGTGTCGGCTCCCACGCCGTTCAATGTGTGCACGCCGAGGGCATGTTCGGCTGACCAGTTGGTGAGAAACCCGCTGCGCGTGCCGCCGATCGGCACGCCGAGACAAAAGGGTTCGCTCCCCGTGCGACGTTCGATGACCAATCGTAAGGAGTAGTTGCGCGATCGTATGGGGCCGAATGCCAGCCGCGACCATTTGCTCGGCTGACCGTTGACGAAGATTTCATCGCGCGACGCCGTGAACTCTCCTTCCAGCCCGTGCTTCGCCTTTTCGAAGGCCGCCGCCAAGTTGACCGGCGTCGGGCCGCTCGGCATTTTCATTTCCGGCGGGCCCGCGGCGAGTCTCGCGATTCGCGTTCCTTTCATTCCGTAAACGAACAGCTCGCCGAGCGGAGTGCCCCAATCGCCTTGAACGGAGGGCAAGTCGGCGGTCGATGCGAATGTAAAGTCGACCGTCGGCGTGCCGGCCACTTCCAGCACGATCCGGTTTTTGCGGACGGCCAGACGTGCTTCGACGTCGCCGTTGCGCACAAGAGCGTCCCTCGATAATTCGTCGGGTTTTCGGGATCGTACCAAGAGAGGCCGTTCGCGTTGTCGATGCCCGCGGAGTGGTCGTTCAGGCAAACCAACACATGCCGCCCGCTGATCGAGAGGCCGAAGCCGATGTTGGTCGCGTCCATGCCGGAGCGGCCGGCGAACGATAGGTCGTACTCTTCCGGCAAGTTGACCGGCGCGACGACGCGCGAATTGGGACCGTCATGAGCGTCGCAAACGACGCTGCCGTCGGCGTCACGCGACCAATTCGAATGGTGCGGATTCTTCTCGGGGGCGATCCTTCCAACGAGGTCGACTTCCGTTTTCAACGGCGGTGCCGGCGGTGGGGCACCTCGCGGCGGCACAGGAGGTTCGCCGTTTGCCGAGCCGGGTGAATTGGCAGGTTGCGGCACCGGTGATGCGGGAGTGTTGCCGGACGGCGGCGGAGGCACCGCCGGCGCGTTGAAGAAGTTCATCGCCGAAGTATCTTGCGGCGGAAACTCCGGCAGTTTTGGTCCGGCTGAATCGCTAGGAGTCGGTGTCGCCGCCGGTTGAGGCGGCAGTGCGGTAGGTGTCGGTAGAGCGGGCGTCGGGACCTTGGGCAGAGCTGCCGCGGGGGGCACGTTGCCGGCAAGCCCTGCTTCGTCTTTCGGTTCCGGCTCGCGTAGCAGCAAAACGGCTGCGGCACCGACGCCCAGCAGCACGACGGCCGTAGCGGCACCGAGCACCGCAAGTTTGTTGCGGCCCGCGGGGGACGGAGCGTCGGCCGACGCGGCTGCTTCTTTTGCTTGCGCAGGGTTGCGTTTTGCCGCCGGAGTCCGTGTCGCCGGGCAAAAGTCGTTTGGCCTTCGCGATTTTCGGCGCGGTGCCCACGCTCGGCACCGAGGGGAACACCGCGCCCGCGGGCACATGGGAACCGCCCGCTGCGGCCGTCGCACCGACGACGCCGGCCGGCGTTACGCTGGGGGGCAGCGCGAGGCGTACTTCCGGAGCCGCCGGATTGCGGCGTCGCCGAGGGTAAGTTCGGAATGACGCCGGAGCTTTTTGAGCCGCTCGGCGAACTCGCTCCCGCCCCCTGTCCCAGGCCGCTCATGCCGGGCAGCACGTTCGACGCGCCGGCCGATTGCAAGAAGTTGAAGTTGGGTTCGTCGTGGGCCAATTGGTCGTGCGCGACGACGATCGACGACTTCTCGTCGTCCGCCCCGGACATCAGTTTGTCCAGCGCCGCCGCAACTTCCGCCATCGTCTGAGTGCGCGCGGTGATGCTCTTGGCCAGCATCTTCTGGTAGATGCGGTCGAGCAGTTCCGGCACTTCCGGACGAACCGCGCGCAGCGATGGGATCGGCTGATCGCGATGCGCGAGAATTTTCTTGATCGTCGTGTCGGCCGAATAAGGTACCTTGCCGACGAGCACCCGATACAGCGTGCAGCCGAGCGCGTAAATGTCCGAACGATGATCGGCCGTCCGCGTATCTTGGGCCTGCTCCGGCGACATGTAGTCGACCGTTCCCATCACTTCGCCGCTGGCCGTCAGTTCGTCTTGTTCGGTCGACGCGTCGGCCAGCGGGTTGTCGATGCGGGCCAACCCCATGTCGAGAATCTTCACGACTCCCTTGGAATCGAGCAGCAGGTTCGCCGGTTTGACGTCGCGATGCACGATTCCCAATCCATGGGCGTACGTGAGCCCACGGGCCGCCTGCAGGACGACGTTGACCGCCTGCTCGACCCCCAAAGGTCCGTTTTTGCTCACGTGTGACGAAAGATCCTGGCCTTCGACGTACTCCATCACCAAGTAATGCAGCCCGCGCGTTTCGCCGGCGTCGTACGCCGTGACGATATTCGGATGCGTGAGTTTCGCGGCGACTTCCACTTCTTGATAGAACCGCTGTACGGCCTTCGGCGAACTCACCGCATGCGGCGGTAATACCTTAAGCGCAACGATTGCGCTTCATTCGCCGGTGTTGGGCCTTGAAAACTTGTCCCATGCCGCCGGCGCCGAGCTTGTCCAGCACCACGTATTCGCCGAACACCAAGCCCTTGGCGCGGCCCTGATAGAGATTGATCGCTTGAAACTTCGTGAGCTTCCCTTGCTGCACGAGTTTGCGAACGAGCTCTTCCGCCTCGGCCGATTCTTGCTCAGGCGAAATGCCGGAGCGAATCGACGAAATCTCGCCGGCGGAGAGAATACCGCTCGACGACAAGCTTTCTACGAATTGCCGAACGATCATCGGCATGGCTGCGGACGCCCGAAACGGGAATGGAACGACGCAGCCATTATTGTGGTCCCCCCGACCTGATCATGCAATTACTTTGAGGGGGCTGTAAGGCCAACATCCTCGTATTTCATCAGCATATTCATGAGGTTAGGTGGACGATGTTTCGTCGTGTTGCGTTCGCTAAGGAGCCCGCTGTTCCGTGGCCCATTTCCGCCAAGCGTCATTGCCTTCTTTCGCTTTGCGTTCCTGCTCAACTTCCATGAGTCGCAAAGCTTCTGCGTCGCCGGCGTCACGCTCGGCTTGGGCGGAGGCATCGCGTCGCCAATGCACGATGCCGATGATGCCCCAGGCCAGCAGTGATCCGAGCACTCCGCCTGCGACGATGCCGATCGTCACGGCCTGGAGCGGCACCTTCTTCGGTTTAACTTCCACCTGCGGCGGCGCCGACGTATCCGTGCTCTCGTTCACTGGGAAACCTCGGCTTGGTCGCCTGCTGCGGACGGGGCCGGCTTACGCCAAACCGCGGCCTTCTGCTCGTAGTATTCCTGATAGCGGCCGGCTTCGATCGCTGCGCGAGCCCCGGTCGTGAGCCGCTGATAATATGTTACGTTGTGAATCGAAAGCAAAATCGGCCCGAGCATTTCGCCGGCCATAAAGAGGTGCCGCAGGTAACCCCGGCTATGGCGACACGCCGGGCACGGACAGCCTTCTTCCAGCGGCCGGTCGTCACGCTCGTGAACTTTGTTCCGCAGCCGCACCTGCCCCTGATCGGTAAAGGCCAAGGCGTTGCGGCCGTTGCGCGTCGGCATCACGCAGTCGAACAGATCCACGCCGCGTCGGATGGCTTCCAGAATGTCGATCGGCGTGCCGACTCCCATGAGATATCTGGGCTTTTCGCGGGGCATCGCCGGAGTGGTCACGTCGAGCACGGCGTACATCTCGGCCGGCGTCTCGCCGACGCTTAGTCCGCCGATCGCGTAACCGGGAAAGTCCAACTTCGCGAGTTGCTCCGCGCAGCGCACGCGACGCGCCGGATCGAGCCCGCCTTGAATGATGGCGAATTGAGCCTGATCGTCGCGCTGCGCCGCCCGTTGGCAACGGCCGGCCCAGCGCAAGGTGCGCTGCATTGCGTCGTCGATCACTTCATCCGTGGCCGGCAGCGCCACGACGTGGTCGAGCACCATCGCTACGTCGCTGCCGAGCGCTTCTTGAATCGCGACGGCCCGCTCCGGCGACAAATGCACGAGGCTGCCGTCAATGTGCGAGCGGAACACGGCCTGCTCTTCAGTGACCTTGGTCATTTGCGCCAAGCTGAAGAGTTGGAAGCCGCCGCTGTCGGTGAGAATCGGGCCGTCCCAGAGCATGAACTTGTGCAACCCGCCCAGCGCACGCACGGTTTCCTCGCCGGGACGAAGCGCGAGGTGATAGGTGTTGCCGAGCACCATCTGTGCGCCGGTGCCGCGAAGCTGGTCGGCCGTGACGCCTTTGACCGTTCCCTGCGTGCCGACCGGCATAAACGTCGGCGTTTCGACCGGTCCGTGCGGCGTGTGGAACGTCCCACGTCGGGCCTGAGTGGCGTCGTCAACGCGGTGCAGATCGAAACGGAACGGAAAACGCGGCATGGGGCGACGGCTCGAGACAACTGGCGTCGGAACAAACTGGCGTAACGTAAAGAGAACTTTACTATAGCGTCTCGTGTGCGAAATCGGCCGAAATTTAGTTCATTGAAACGTGCGGCCTCGGGAGCCTATTCTCTTGGCGTCGCGTACGGTCATTCGGCCGGAACGTATTCCTCATCGCCTCGTCATGCTCGAACATCGGATCTCCATGCAAGCTTCACGCACGATCGTCATTGCCGGCGGCGGCGGATTCATCGGCGGTGCGCTCGCGGCTTCGTTGGCCCGATGCGACGGCGTGCAAGTCCGGTCGGTCGATTGCAAGCCGCTAAGCCAATGGTATCAGCGGCCCGCGGGCGTCGAATGCGTAGTGCTCGACCTTCGCGATGAAGCTCATTGCCGCAAGGCGTGCCGCGGGGCAAGCGAAGTCTACAACCTCGCCGCCGATATGGGAGGCATGGGCTTCATTGAGCGCTTCCGTATCGAGTGTATGCGCAGCGTCTTGATCAACACGCATCTCATTGAGGCGGCGCAGGCAGCCGGCGTCGAGCGTTACTTCTTTGCGTCGTCCGCGTGCGTGTATAACACCGCGTTGCAAACCCAGCCGGGCTGCCCGGGTCTGAAAGAGTCTGACGCCTATCCCGCGTTGGCCGAGCGCGGTTATGGTTGGGAGAAGCTGTTTTCGGAAATGCTTTGCCAGGAGTATTGGCACGAACGCGGGCTCAAAACCTTCATCGCCCGTTTTCATAACGTTTACGGCCCGCACGGCACTTGGGACGGCGGGCGTGAAAAAGCTCCCGCCGCCGTTTGCCGCAACGTTATCGCAGCCCGCGAGCGCGGCGAGGATTCCATCGTGGTTTGGGGCGACGGCACGCAAACACGCAGCTTCACGTATATCGACGACTGCATCGAGGGGATTCGTCGGATCGTCGCCGACGATCGCCTCGTGGCGACGCCGCTCAACCTCGGCTCTTCGGAAATGGTGTCGATCAATCAACTCGTCGACTTGGCGGAGAGCTTCGCCGACGTGAAAATCCGGCGGCTCTACAAACTCGACGCGCCGCAAGGCGTCGCCGGTCGCAACAGCGACAACACGCTCATTCGTCGGCTTCTCGATTGGGAGCCCCGCACGTCGTTGGCTCAAGGCTTGGCGCGAACCTTTTCATGGATCGAGCAAGAGTATCGTCGCGTCCATGCGCAGCCGCAGCTCCAGCGCGGAGAGCGATAGCGCCGTGTTTCGCTTCTCGAGTTTGCCGTCTCGCTTGCTTGTGCGCGGTTACTTGTGCGCTAGGAGCATGATCCGCACGTTGCGGTCGTCAACGCCGCCGCCTCGCGATATTCCGGCCGAGTTGGGCGAGGCATACACGTTGAACGGCGCCGTGCCGGTGCAACGCCTGTACTTCAACGACATCGTCGACGGTCCGCTGGTTTGGACCCCGTCGTCGCGCTGGTGGCGTCCCGATTTCGTCGCGCGACGAGTCGAACGCTACTACGGAGCGACCGATCGCTATCTTTACGCGGCGCTCGACGACTTCCCCATCGATGGGCGCGACGTCGTCATCGTCGGCTCGGAGATGCCGTGGTACGAGTGCATCTGCGCCACACGCAGTGCTCGCGTTACGACGATCGAATATCGCCGCGTCGATTGCCGCATTCAGGGGCTTACCATGATGACGCCCAACGAGTTCGTCCGGGCTCCGCGACGATTCGACGCCGTCGTATCGATCTCGTCCGTCGAACACGACGGCCTCGGACGCTACGGCGATCCGTTACGGCCCGACGGCGATCTCACGGCCATGCGAGCCTTTCGCGACTTGCTGAAGCCCGACGGCGTGCTGATTCTCGCCGTACCGGTCGGGCCCGACCTGCTGGTTTGGAACGCCCACCGCATTTACGGGCCCCGCCGTTTGCCGTTGCTCCTGCAAGAGTGGTCGATCGCGGCGACGTACGGCTTTGCGGAAACAGACTACCGGCGAACTCTTGGAGATTACGAACATCAGCCGGTCTTCGTACTGCGTCCCCGCGCAGAAGCGGTGGAGGCCGGCCCATGAGCGACTCACTCGCAATCGCGACTTCGGACAATTCGCCGGCGGCGCACGGCGTCGGTCTCACGCTCTTTGCCATGCCGAAGGCCTTTCACGGTCACTCCGGCCTGATTCAGCGAAATGCGATCGGCAGCTGGCTGCGGCTTACGCCGCGCCCGGAAATCATTCTCTTCGGCGACGATGCCGGCACCGCCGAGTTTGCCGCCGAGCACGGCTTGATCCACGTGCCGATCGTGCGCCGCAACGAAAACGGCACGCCGCTGATGGACGACATGTTTCGCACGGCTCATGATCGCGCCGCGCACGATCTGCTCACGTACATCAATGCCGACATCATCCTGACGGACGACTTCACGCGAACGGTGGAGCACGCGGCGGCGGAAATCAGCGGTCCGTTTTTGATGATCGGACGACGGACCGACGTTAATCTGTTCGAGCAGCTCCCCTTTGACGATCCGCACTGGTCGAACAAGCTCCTTGATCTGGCTCGTCGCGAAGGCGATTGGGCGCCGCGGGTCTGCAAAGACTACTTCGTGTTTCGCAAGCCGCTCTTGGCCGACATTCCGCCGTTCGCCATCGGCCGCGCCGTCTACGACAACTGGTTCGTCTACGACGTCAAACGTCGCGGCCTTCCCGTGGTCGACGCCACGGGCTTGATCTCGGCCGTGCATCAGAACCACGGCTACGGCCACGTTGCCGGCGGCAATCGAGGCCAAGCCTACGTACGCGGCGAGGAATCGCGACGCAATAAGCAACTCGCCGGCGGCATGCGATTGGTCGCCGGCTCGACGACGACGCACGCTCTCACGACCGCAGGTCTGCGGCGACGTTCGCTTCCGAGCGATTGGCCGCAGTTTCTCGCCGACCTGCCGCGGTTCTTGCGATTGGTCTTGGAACTCTACGGCTGGAGCGAGCCGGCGTTTGCGAAGGCCGCTCGCCGCCGCGAAGCCGGTCTGCGTTGACGTTCGCACGTCGCGGCAGGTCTCGCCTTCGCCTCTCCGAGGAGTTACCGAAGTGCTTTCCGGAAGAAATCCGTGATCTGCCGCACCTTGTCCGGCGCACCGAAGCCCGGGCCGCCGTGGCCGTTGCCTTCGATTTTCACAAGCGTCGCCGGCACCTGCTCCTTTTCCAAAGCGTCGCGAATGAGTTCGCTCTGACCGTACGGCACGACCTTGTCTTCGTCGCCGTGCATGATGAGAAACGGTGCGTCGTCGGCCGAGACGTACGTGATCGGGTTGGCCCTCGCGGCCTTGTCTTTGTTCTCTTGGATCGCGCCGCCGATCAGTTTCGACTCGGGCGACTGCGGGTCGTCGTGCCGGCCTCTCATCTGCAACAGATCGGTCGGTCCGTAGAAATCGCACACCGCTTGCACTCGGCTCGATACGCTCGTGAAGTCGCCGACCGCTCCTTCGAGTTCTTTCACGTCGCCCGACGTTCCGAGCAGAGCGACCAAATGCCCGCCGGCCGACGAACCCCAAACGCCGAACTTCTCGGGATCGATGCCGTATTCCTGAGCCTTGGCTCGCAGATGGCGCACGGCCGCTTTGCAATCGTGAATCTGCGCGGGAAAGATCGCGTCGCCGCTGAGGCGATAGTTGATCGTCGCAACTGCGAAGCCTTGCTCCAGCAGCGCGAAGGCGGGGCCGCCTCCTTTGTTGCCATTTTGCCAACCGCCGCCGTGAATCCAAATCACCAGCGCGGCGGGCTTGGCCGACTTTGCATCGCCCGCCGGCTTCGGTACGTAGAGGTCGTACAGGTTTCGCGTCTCGTGCGGACCGTAGCGCACGTCGCGATACGCCTTCGTTCCTTCGGGCAGCGGACGTTGGGCCGCGGGACGATCTGCACCGGCCGGCCGGCGTTGGGCCGGTTGTTTTCGCCGCGTGCGGCCTGCCGCTTGTGCAGGTCCTCGCGAAACTTGGCTTCTTCCTCGGCGTTGAGCTTGCCGTCGCCGTCGGCGTCGAACATCCGCAGAATGAATTCCGGCACGGGACGTCCCGAACCCGGCCGGTTCGGCGAAGTTTGCTTTTGTGCGGCATCTTGGCCACTTGCAGACGCTACGAAGGTTAAGGCGAACGTCGTCCAAGCGACGCATTGAAGTCGTCGTGCGATCATCGGAGTGTTCCTTGTATTCCAGGCAGGCTCGTATTGCAGGCAGGTTCATTTTGAAGACGCGGGGATTGGCAAATCTCGCGGCGAGCGATCGTCGAACAGTTGTCCCAAGCTGCGGAGCACCGTGGCGACTTGCCGCGCATCGGCCGCCGGAATGGCTTCCGCAATGCGAGCATGAAAGTTCTCGGCGTCGCGCCGCAAGTGTCGTTGCATCGCTCGGCCTTGCGCGGTGAGCACGACGCTGCGGGCCCGGCGATCTTCCGGATGCCGGCGGCGTTTGACGAACCCGGCCCGTTCCAAAAGCACCAGCATGGCCCGGATCGTGTTGGGGTCGGAGCCCGAGCGGCGAACCAAATCCTGCTGCATGACGTCGTCGCGCTCCGCCAACAGCGACAAAAGCACGAACTGATCGGCCGTCATCCGCCGTTTGGCAAACAGCGCTCCGGCGGCACGATGCAGCGGCAAATAGGCCCCGCGCAACAACATGGCCCAAGTTTGCCCGTCGAACATGGTCGCAACCCGTCGAAGACGAAAAACAAATAGTACGTACGCGTAATAAATGATGAAACCCACGAGCGCTCGCGAAGTTTCGCGTCTTCGTAAAAAATGCCGCCCCGCACTGCCACGCTATTGCTCCGAACCAAGTCGAGCCGTAGAGCCGACGTGGGAAAACCTCATGCGGACGCGCAAATCCGCGAAGCAGGCGGTAGGAAGAAAAGAAAGAACCGGATCGTTGTAGGGAACGCCCTCCGCGGCGTTCCGCGAATCGTGTCTCCGCGGCACGGAACGCCACAGAGGGCGTTCCCTACAAAAAGAAATCTCTCCCTTCCCATCCCCACCATCCCCGTCTTCATCCCCCGATCCCCCACTCCGTCTTTGCGCGCACCGCGAGACACCGTGAACCAGGTTCCGTAAAGAAAAAGTTCGTGACGAGACGGTCGGGGTTACCGCAAGCGAAAAGACACAGAACACGAGCGCTTCGGCCCAGGTAGGAACCGGAGCAGAGGAGGAGCGAACGCCGCCTTGCCGTCACAATCTGACGAAGGAAGGTGTTTCGGCGCGTTCCGGCTCTTCGTCCGGCTCTGGCGAACGTCTCGTCACCGGGTCTGCCCGCATTGGCCGCGAAGGTTCCCCTTCGGCTGTGAAATGGCCGCATTTCGCGACGGCGTCTCTGTCGGACGTCGACTTGGTCTACTCGCTTCCTTCGACCTACCGGGAAGCCGCAGCTTCCCGTTCGCCGAGCAGATTGCGCAATCTCCTCGCAGCTTGTGAGACACCCGCACAAGCCGTGTCCGACACCCGTAGCCGCGGACTAGAGCGGCGTTTCCCCGAGCGCCGGCAGTTCCCTCCGGCGTGCTCCCGAGACGATCTCACCGACCGTCGAACGAGTCCGCGGTACGCAGGCGGCGTATCGGAGCGACCATGGCGGGGAGTCGCCGCAGGGGCGAGCTTAAGTCCGTTGCAACTCGGTTCCGAGGAACGCACGGGCAGCTTCGCAGAGCGCGCAAGAGATTTCAAACCGACTTTCGGCCGGCGGTATTTACCCTCACCTGCCGGCCAAAAATGGGTTTGACAAGCGCTTCGAATAACGAATGACAACCCCTCTCCGTCGGCGGACACTCGTTTAGGTCTTAGCAATCCTCGCGATTCATGGCATCCGCGAATCGCCGTAGCCAAGTTGCCTCACCGCCTTCGATGTGCGGGTATTCTTCTTGGAATTGTTGCCAATCGGTCGACCAGCTCGGCACCTGAAAAGCTTGGTTCAAGGGACGAGTACGGAACACGCTCTGAAGGATTCTTTGGCGGTCGTCTTTCGTGAGTCGCGGTGATTCTGCCAGCAGCACCGCGTCGTAGAGATCCTTGCCCTGGGGATACCCGTCGGAATTAAGCCACTCCAGCTTCCAGCGTAGCGACAATGCGTGCGTGACGGTTCGCACGTCGAACGTGCGGCCGTCGATCGTGCCGTACCGAAGCGAGATCGGTCGTTCGGGCAATTCTTCCGCGAACACGAAATCTGCCTGGGCCGTTCCCGCAGGCAATGCGCCGAGCTTCCAGGCCACGGTCAGACGCTTGCCGGGAGCCCGATCGTAAGTCCAAATGTCGTCCCAGGCGACGCCGAGCAAAAGCGGCTCGTCCCAAACGGCGGCGCGAGCGCGAAGGTTTTCTTCGTAGTGTTCCAGAAGTTTACGTGAGCGTTGGTCGTCGATGCCGAGCGATTGAGGAATGACGACCCAATCGACGTCGTGCGCCGATCGTGATTGCTCGGGAAACCATTGTTCCATGACGACGCTGCCGCGCAACACGAGATGACTTGCGGCCGTTCCCTCGCATCCTGATGCGACGAGTTCATCAAGAATAAATGAGCGTGCCGTGTACCGGCGCTCGGCTTCGGCGCGATTTGCGGTCACCGGATCTCTAGAGCGAAACGCACGTGGAAAGTGCTTCAGCGACGGATCGAACAAGTGGCGCTGATCGTCGCGAAAAGTTTTGAGCAACCGCAGCCCTTGAGGAAACCACTCCGGTCGATCGTCAGACGACTCCGGCATCGGCGGCGGGGCGGGTTGTGAAACGTGGGCGTCCGTCTCGACGCCGCCAAACAACCGGGCCAAGAGGTCGTCGATCTTGTCTTTCACGAACTTGGCCTCCTACGGCAGCCACCCGGCGTCTAGCCGGCGGCAATCGTCGTATATGACGTATTCTTCTTCCACGTCGAGTCGTTCCATTTCGGGAGCGTCGGGAAGCGTTGCTAACAACGCATGCAATTGAGCGCGAGCTTCACGCCGCCCGACGCCATAGCATCGCTGAGTGACGAAGCGTTCGAGTCTTCCATCGTCGCGCCACGCAACGCATTGCGCGAAAGATGCGCACCATGTTGCGAAAGGTTGTGAAGCCAGACGGCCTCGACGAAGCCTGCCGGGAGCAACACCTTAATGTGATGCTCGAAATAACGATCGTCCGTTTGTGCCGAGCATTCGTCATACGTTTGCGGCACCCCTGTCGCATGCGGAGTCGCTTCAATTTTTGTGCGGACACAAGTCAGCTCTTTACCGCGTGCAAGACGCTGAATCGTGGCGGCCGTCTGCAGAGCTGCGACGAGCGATCCGTTGCAACGTTGCGACAGCATCGGCTGCATAGGCGTTTCACCGCAGGCCAATTGGATATGCAGCAGCTTCCAGCCGATTGCTGCGGCAAACTCGCCTAGTCGTTCGAGGCTCGCCGCATCGCCGGCGGCGAACGTCAAGTGAGTCTCGAGCGGCCCTTGAAAATCGTCGGTCATGGGTGATATGACAAGGGGCGCGGCCGCAAAGTTCACTTCCCGCCGATGCAGTACAGGTGCTCGAAGGTGCGGATGAACACTTGGCCGTTGGAGAGGGCCGGCGTGCTGTTGGAATCTTCGCCGAGTTCGTTCTTGGCGACGAGGTCGAACTTCTCGGGGTTGGGTCGGAAGACGACAGTAGCTCCCTTTTGGTTCGTCACGTAGGCGAGGCCGTCGGCGACCACGATCGAGCCCCAGTGATTGGCGCCCGATTCGCGCGACGCCCACTTCTCATTACCGGTGGCCGCTTCAAGGCAGCGAATCGTGCCGGGGCCGGCGTCGGGGATATAGAGGTAGCCGTCGAGGATGACGCCCGTGCCGATGCTCTGCGGATTGCGCGGCTTGTACCAGAGGCGGTTGGCTTCCGTGATGTCTCCTTTGCCGCCGAGCTTGAAGGCCGTCGCTCCGCCGCTGTAGCCGCCTGCCGCGATGCACAGGTCGCCGGCGATCACGGCCGATGAATATGCAAGGTCTCCCTTCTCGTTTTTCGTACGGCAGAACCAGATCGTTTCGCCGTTGTCCGGGCGGTATGCAATCACGCGGTTCGGTTGAAAGACGACGACTTGCTCTTGGCCGTCGCGTGTAATGATCTCCGGCGTGCTCCACGTGCCCATCGGCGCACCGTCGTTTCGTTTTTGACCGTCGCCGTCGGCCGGTTCGTCGACCTGCCAAACGACCTTGCCGTCGTCGAGGTTGAGGCAAGCCATGAAGGCGCACGCACGGGAGCGCAGTTCAGATAGACGCGGTTTTTGTGGATGATCGGTGAAGAGCCGTCGCCCCACATATGCACGAACTCACCGAGCGGCGTACGCCAGAGTTCGTTGCCGGCGAGGTCGTAGCAGAAGAGCCCGGCCGACATATGCCACACGACCACGCGTTTGCCGTCGCTCGCGGGAGTCGACGCGCAGTGCGGATTCGTGCCGTGCCGCGGCAGCTTCTTGTCGAAATCAACGACCCGTTCCCACCGCAGCTTGCCGTCGGCCCGATGGAAGCAATACAGCCCCCGTTTCAGGCCTTCGTCTTGCGAGCAGGTGACGAAAACGTTGTCGCCCACGACGATGGGACTTCCGTTTCCTGGCGCAGGCAGCTTGGCTTTCCAGGCGATGCCTCGGTCCGAAGCACCGTCCCATTCGGTCGGTAGGCCTGTTTCGGTCGAAAGTCCGTTCGACTGCGGCCCTCGAAACGCGGGCCAATCGCCGGCGGCGACGGGGTTCACAATTGCGAGCGATGCCAATACGACGAGAGCGATCGACGGCGGCGGCAACGTGCGATGCATGGCGGCTCTCCGGATGGTTGACGTAGTATGAAGTCGGGCGAATCGTAGCGGGAAAAATGGTGCGACGGGCGGGTTAGCGAACTTCCACGCTGCACGGCGCTTCGCGGATGCGTTTCAACAAGCCTTGCAACTCTGCGAGGCGTTCCGGTTGTTGAGCGCTGAGATCGGTTTGTTCTGCGGGATCGGTCGCGAGATCAAAAATCTGCGGCTTCGTCCCGAAGCGATCTCGCTGCGGGCCTTGAGCTTGTGCGGGAGCCTTCGCCCCCGGTTTGGCCGGTTGGGCGGAGCGCTTGCCGTACTGTGGTCTACCGGCTTCGATATATTTCCAACTGCCGGCACGCAACGCAAAGGGGCCTTGAGTTCCGCCGATGTGGGCGACGAAGTGGGGCCGGACCGGTTGCAAGGTCGCTGCGCCGAGCAAAGCCGGCAGCATATTGAAGCTGTCGCCGGCTCCGTCGCTCGGCATGTTCTGATTCACAAGTGCGGCGAACGCGGCGAAGAAATCGAGCCCGGCCGTGAGTGCGTCGCATTCGCTTCCGGCCGGTACGTGCTTGGGCCAACGAGCCAAGAGCGGCACGCGATGGCCGCCTTCATAGAGCGTCCCTTTCGTTCCGCGCCACGGCGCACTGGGGTGATAGTCGAAGCGGCCGACGTCTTCGTACCCGTCATCCATTACACCTCCGTTGTCACTGGTGAACAGCACGAGTGTATTGTCGGCGAGCTTCAAGCGGTCAGAGCGCGCTTAAGACTTGGCCGACTGTGTCGTCGAGTTCTTCGATCGCATCTCCGCGGGTTCCGCCGGCGCTCTTGCCGACGAAACGCTTGTGCGGCACGCGCGGCACGTGAATGCCGTGGGTCGCCAGATACAGGAAGAATGGCCCCTTCTGTTCGCGCTCGATGAACGCAATGCTCCGCGCCGCAAACGTGTCGGCCATGTCTTCATCGATCCAGCGTGCTTTCTTGCCGCCGGTCATCCAGCCGATTCGTCCGACGCCGCCGACAATCGTCATGTCGTGGCCGTGGGTATGTTTGAGCTTAAGTAACTCGGGGTTCTCGCGACCGGTCGGTTCGTCGCCGATTTTCTCTTTGTAGTTCACGGCGATCGGGTCGGCCGGATCAAGCCCGACGACGCGATGATTCTCGACGTAGACCGTCGGCACGCGGTCGCCCGTGGCCGGCATGAGAAACGCGTAATCGAAACCGAGTTCCAGCGGGCCGGGCTTAACGTCGGCATTCCACTGAGGACCTTCTTCGCCTCCAAGTCCGAGGTGCCATTTGCCGACGGCACCGGTGCGATAACCGGCCTGCTTGAGCAATGAGGCGATCGTCGGTGTGCCGGGCGCAATCGAAAGCGGCATGTCGCCGGGCGCGATGCTGGAGCCGGGTTGTTGCCGCCACGAGTAAGTGCCGGTGAGAATGGCACGGCGCGTCGGCGTGCAAGTGGATGCAGGGGAATGGAAGTCGGTGAATCGCCGCCCTTCCTTCGCCAGCCGATCGAGGTTCGGCGTGCGGGCGTGTTTGCCGCCGTAGCAGGCCAAATCGCCGAAGCCGATATCGTCGGCAAGTATGAGTACGATATTTGGTCTACACGGCTTTTGTGCTAAATCATCGGAAAAAACGCGGCATATTGAGGACTGAAAGCTAGCTGCGACAACGATTAGCGTAGTGATTCCGTGTAGTAAACGGCAAAATAACCCGCGCTGGGCTTCCGGCTCGGCACACGGAGGTTTCGACATCGGCGTTCTCACTACGGCGTGTTTGTCGGAAAGGACTCAGACCATGACGAAGATCGGCCCCTGAATATCGGCCGAAAACCCTTACGGGTCAAACTTCCTGAAGGCGGGCTACGATGGCCCGACCGAAGAAAAAACGACGCAATACCCACGGCTCGGCTCGGCTCGGCTTGGCATTGGCATTGGCATCAAACGTATTGCTGGTATTACACGCTTCTCAGCACCAATCGCCGCGTGGCGCTGTTCGACGAGCAGGGCGAGCGCATCCGAGGCAAGGAAAACCGCGAGGTGGCGGAGATGCCTTGGCTTGCGTCCAAGGGCGGGCGAGGCGCCTGGTTCGACGGTGGTCGCCGATTCGGAGTGGATCGTGGTCCGCGTCGCCTCGGACTATCTCCCTCCAATACTGTGAACGGAGCGTTAAGGCGGGCTCGATGAGCCGCAGCCACCATGAGTAATCGATCGCTTTTCTGAACGACTTCTGCAGCTACTGCGGTGCCATGCCTGCGCCGGAACTCAAGAAGAGCCACGTGCAAACCTGGATCGATTCCCACGCGGACTGGAAATCTCCGGCGACGCATCGCAGCGTGATCGCGATCTTATTTGGCCGCCTTCAATCGGGCCGAATAGCTTCACGACGTGGCCAGCCCACTGAAGGGACTCAAGAAGCCGCGGTTCCATTCGTTCTCTCCTGAAGACAAGCAAATGCTCTACGAGGGGACGGAAGAATGCTTTCGGAACTTCCTATTCTCCGCGTTGCGCACCGGCCTGCGCCTCTGCTGCCAGTCGGCCAAGCTCACGGTCGGACACATCGAGACTGGCCCGCGCGGCATGATGTGACGCGTCTATTCGACAATGACCGAGAAGACCCGCAAGATTCCGCTTCGCAAAGAGGTCGCAGCGTTTGTCAATAAACTCCTGGAAACCGCGCCCAGCGGGTTCGGCAAACCGCTCTTTCGCAACACACGAGGAAATCCTTGGAAACGGATGACCGGCGTGGTGCGGTTCATCGACTTGAAGGAGAAGCTCGGCTGGGATCTCGACCCGGTTCGCAGAAAATACAGCAGCCTTTCGTGTCGGCATACGTTTGCGCACCGGATGCTCTCCGGCAATTGGAACAACGGCGTCGGCTGTTCGATTGAAACGCTCGTCGAGTTGCTCGGCGACACGCCGGCCGTGGCGTACCAGCACTACGGGAAGGAATGGGCGCTCAGTTATCAAGAACCGTTGTGGGCGGCCATCGCGATCAGCCTTCTCGATCCTAGCGGAAACGCACGTCCAAGAAAGCTCGTGGACCCCGATGACGAAGAAATAGGAAACGCGGTGCCGCCGCCGTCGCGGTTCGGCTTGGTATTGGAAGCAGATCGATACGTGGTGCTAGCGAGACATTGCGATTGACTCACTGCCCGGTGCGGTGGGTTTGAGGAGTTTCGAAATGACTCACGGAGGTAAAGACGCCGGTGCCGAACCGCTGTTGATGATCAGCGGTCATTGATACTCCGCAGCGATTGCCGCCGCCGTTGATGGGCGAATCACGACCGATCACCGGCAATCGGCAAGGCCGCGGCGGTCGTCGTGCGCGGTAGGTCGAGAACGAAATGGAGCTTCGTGCTATTGAGCCAGACGCGACGGTTTCCCTGAACGCGCCGCAACGTTTGTGCAAGCTCCGACGCCGAGGGGCTATTCTGCTGTTCCAGCAGAAACCCGCGGCGGACGTCTTCCAGAATCTCGTTCATGCGCGGGTCGGCCGAAGTGACGAAGGGGCGTCGGCACTCTTGTCCCGCGGCGGCGGCCATCGAACATTGAACGACGGGCGCTCCGCCGTCGTAACCGTGCTCGGCGAAACGGGACAGCGCTCGATAGTAATAGAACCGAGCGTCACGCGGCTTCGATTCGATTGCGCGGGTAAAATGCGCCGCGGCCGTTTGATAATTGCCTGCGAGGTAGCAACGCACGCCGTCGGCGAACGCGAGTTCGGCCAAGTGGGCGTCGGCCGGCATCGGCGGCACATGTACGGCGTTGACAAGTTCCTGCCGCAGCGCGGCGAACCAAATCCCGACTTTTTTCGGATCCAACTCGCCGGTCTGCTGAAGGCGCGGCAGCGGCGCAGTCATCCGCATGAGTTCGGCGAGTTGGGTCGCGAACTGTTCGACGACGGTGTCGCTCGCTCGTCGCGTCGTGAGTTCCCCGTTCAATCCGGCGACTTGGCCGGTTAATTCGTTGTTGCCTTTCTTCAAAGCCTGCGCGAGTTTGCGAAGCTCCTCGGCCTCGGCCTGGTAAGCCTTCGCGCGACGGTCGAAGCCGTAGTCCTCGCGGACTTCAACGGCAAATTTCAATTGCTCAAGCAGGAGTTGCTTCAAGCCTCCCTCGCGGGCATCTTCGACGTACGAGATCCGTTCGATGCCGGAATAGCATGCCGCCAATAACTGTTCCGCCGCCGCAAACGCCGCCGCTTCCGCGTCGCTGCGCTCCGTGTCGGACATGGCCTGCTTGGCGACGGTCTGATGGTGATTGACCAATTCGCGACGTACCATCGCGAGATCAAGCCAGATTTCCGGTCGCCGGCCACCGTCCAGTTTTTTGGCCTCTTTCGCAACGGAGAGAATTTCGAGCAACTCCGGAGGAACGGCGGCGTCGGCCGTGTCGCATGTTTCCTCTTCTCCGCAGGTTGCGTCGAACGACGTTTGTCCGTCTGCGGCGACTGTCCGCTTGCGGTACTGCATCAATTTGGTTCGGGCCCGGCCAGCGACAAACGGAGCTTTCCGAGCATCGTCGCCGGCCAGTGCTTCACCGCGCGCGAAGTCGGCCAACGCCGCTTCGGCGTCGTCTTTCAGCTCGTTGATTCGAGCCGATGCGAAAATGACTCGAAGCACGAGGGCATCGTCGCCGATTGCGAGTGCGGCTCGCTCCGCATCGGCGGTATTCTGCGCCGCGTCGGTCAACACACCGGCTCGACGTTCGGCCTCGGCGTCGCCCGCAAGAACCGTCGCCAGACGAGCTGCGATCCGCGCAATGGTCAGCCGCCGTTCGACGATATCTTTCGGGGAAGGTGCCGGAGCATCGGTCGTCGTCGGATCGACGTTGAGAGTCGACTTGTAGAAGTCGACGAGCGCCTGAAGGGCGTCGGGGTCACTCGATTCCGCAAAATCGCCGAGACTGAGCAGCCGGCCGGATTGCATGCGAGCTAGTTGCTCTTGCTTGTCCGAGGCCGCGGCGTTGCGGTCCGCCTCCATTCTGGCGGAAAGCTCGAGGGCGGCCGTCTTTTCGGCGAGCGTCCGTGTGACATTGGCCGTGATTCGTTCGGCGATCGCCACGGCTCGATCAATGGCCGCCTGCCGCTGCGCGGCGAAAGCCTTCCGTTCGTTGTCTGCGGAAACCTCGGCTCGATCTTCGGCCATCTCGGCATGGGCTACGGCTTCACTCGCCGTGAGCTTCGCTTCTTCTTCGCCCTTTTTCGCCTTTTCTTCACTTTTTTTCGCCTCGACTGCTTTGGCAACCGCCGATGCCGCCGTCTGTTCCGCGGCGCCTTGTTTTAGGATAGCTTCGTCGGACGCCTGCTTTGCAGTTTGAGCGCGCGAGACGTAGTACCACCAAGCAGGAGCACAGACAAGCAGACCGCCGACGAGGCCGCTGACGATGAAAAACAGCACGAACAAGAATCGCCCCCGGCGTGACAGCTCATCGCCATGTTGCACGCCGGGAGTTCGTCGTCGTCGGCTTGTGTCCGGTTTGAATCCGCGACTCGCTGCCGCAGCCGGCCCCGAAGCCGTACCGACGCTCGACGTCGCCGGAGTCGCGGTATTGCCCGCGCCTAGGTCGGCAAATCCGGCTGTGCTCTCGCCGACCACGACCGACGCCGGCTCCCCGCCGAATTCGAGCGTTAGCTCTTCATCACTTTCGAAAGCTTCCGACGTTTCCGGCGACCGCAGCGCGTGCTCTTCCGACGACAGGAACGCGTCGAAATTAATCGGCTCACCGCGCCCCGACGATCGACCGCTCACGTTGTCGTCTTTACTACTTTCCGCAGGGTTCTGATGGTCGCTCATAAATGCTCGTCACAGGTTCCGGCGTGATCAGGTAAAACTTGTCGAAGAAAGACACAATCGGTCGCTGAACCTGGGTAAGTTAATTGGCTTGAAGGAGGTAAACAAGGCAAGGCACCGCACATTTGCGGAGTTTTTCGTTTGTAAATCAGTGAGCGTTTACATCAATCAGCATAATAGTCGCGCGGACTAAGGGTTAAGAGCGAGAAATCGTCGCTGCCATACCAAATTTTATCGATGAGTTCCTTCCGATGCTGAAACGTCAGTGGACGTCGCTTCTTTACAAAATCGACCGGACTGGGCAGTAAACAAATTGCCGCAGCACGGTGCGCCAGCGTTTCAAATTCGCGATCTTCGCGAACGATCGACGTTTGAGGAACGTATCGCGGCGGGAAACGCCCCTTGGGCTCAAGGGTCTTCGAAACGGCTAAATGCGGAACACCCCGTCGCTTTAAGGAATCAAGGGCGGATGCTAAGAGACGAAACGCCAGCGGGAAGGCCTGATGCTGTTCGGCAATCAACAGCAGCTTCCAGTGATCTTGCCGACTGACGGTCATCGCCAGCCAATGGCCGTCGACGGCGGCCGATCGATAGTCGTCGTTCGACTGCAGATGAAGCGGCAACGGTTGGCCTTGAAGAAGCGAACGCACGTTTGTCGAGAAGCTCGCCAGCTTCAGTATCGCCTGTTCCTCGTCGCTAAAATCCACGACCGGCTCCGTAAACAGCAATCGCCAAGGGGCGACTGTCGTCGCCTCGAGTTCGCGGAGACGGTCGCGAATGAATTCCGGCTCGGGCGTGGTTTGGGTCGCCAGGGCAGCGTTCAATAAAGTGACGACGACTTCTCGCCGGCAACTCGGTAAGTGCTTCGGGTGTGAGGCCAAGTACGCCAAGAGTTCGTCCACGCCACCAACGTCATATCGTTGCGAGTGTGTGAAAGTCGTCGGCAATAGCTGATGAACGATTCTTGCATCTTCCAACGATTGCGACGGCAGCGGCACGTCGTGCCGCTTGGAAAGCAAACTGCCGAGCCAAGCGATCAACTTAGTCGTAGGCTCCGTCTTCGGTGGCTGCGAGATTTCTTTGATCCATTTCAGCAATTCGGTGCGCAGCGCGATTCCGCTGTCCCGAACACTGAGTCGCGTGGCCCGGTCGTGCAAGGCGGGATCATCGCGTAGGGCTCGGGGAAACGCGGCTGCTGCGGCCTGCGCAGCGGCTTGGTCGACTGAACCCACGACCGCGTCGTTAAAGAACAGTTCGGACCACGGCGCACCGACTCTTTGGGCCAGAGCTTGCCATACATCGTCGCCCAAACGCTTGCGCCCGATCAAGCGGCTGCGGCTCAACACGTAGGTGATAAGCAGCGAGCGCCACCCTAACTCGGGAAGCTTCGCGCCGATTTCGCAGACAGTCGCGGCGTCGTCCGGCGGAAAGGCTTGGGCCGGTATGCCTGCGATCGCCGCCGAATGATTGAGTAGCACCGCCTCGCCATAGAGCCGCCGGCGTACCGCCCCCGCGATCAATTGCGTGCATTGCGCACGAACCAACTGTTCAAAAGGCGTATGGGCTCGACCACGCCCCGACTCGATAAACCGCAGAAGATCGTCGAAACTTGCCGGCTGAGGCGACTGCCCTGCGGCGAGATCGACTAGGGCTAGAAATTCCGGCCAGCGGCACTTCTTGAGCAGTACTTCACGATGTTCCGCCGAAAGGGACGGCAGAACAATCCACATCGCCCACAGAAAGTCGCGGCCGATCAGCGTGCTTGGCGCAAGAATTCCTGCGCCGTCAGACGGTTTGCCGCATTGAAGTACGCTCCACAAGATAAGTTGCGACCAATCTGTAAGCGTTCTTGTTTCGGCGGCGCACAGCAGCCGATGATGCAGATTCCTGATGACGGATGAATGCAATGGTGAGGGAATCACCGCTTGGAGGGCTCCGCCAGCCTCTTCCGCCGAGCCGTCAACGTGACCAAGCAAGATGGCCCAGGCACGAAGATAATGATCGCCCTTTCCAGCCGGCGAATTTGAGGCGGTTCGCCATGCTTCGTCGTGATCGGCCAGCAGCGGGCAGTAAACGGCGAAACTCCAATGCGACTTCGCCGCAGCCCAGGTCTCTCCGAGCATGCGTAATAGGCGAACTTCATAATAGGGTGAGAGCTTGATCGTTCGGGGCGCGGTCGCCGGCTTGGCGAGGTCTTGGCTGAGTTCGCGCAGCAGAACCTCTTGGCGAAGCTCCTCTTGAAACAGGGTGACGGCGCCTCGCCAGTCGACGTGATTCTTACTCGACGTCGACTCGGTCGCCGCTACCGGAATCGCATCGAACGATGCCAAGTGAGGAAACGCCCTATCGACGGTATCGACGACCTCGGATAGACGACGACAACCTTTCAATTCCGCACGGGCCCACGTCGCGTATTCTTTAGCCCGATGAAGTCTCTCCGGTTCGACGTCGGCCCCGCCCGTCCATTCGAGCCCGCGAAGGCGGGTTGGACAGCGGGTTGACATGCCGTGTCCGAGGGCGATCTCGTCGACGTTCAACTTGCATAATCCGGCGCCCACCGGTATTCGCCAACGAAGCGCGCCGGGAAGGCAGGCGATCGCATTCATCGCTTGGCGGAAAAACTCAGTAGGGCGAAGATCACCGGTGGCTGCGACGGCCTGTCCGGACAGGATCGCGGAAAGTAGGGGTTCCGCGTCGTCTAGCCAGTCGACGCTCAATTCGCGGTCGCGTTCTTCCAGGACGACCGGCTCAAGTTCGGTCTTGTGAGTCAATAGTCTCGGCTTAAGGTCGGCCGGTAGGTCGATCAGCGGCAGTCGCGCGCCCTGCTCTCCCGGCGATGTAAGGTAATGTCCGTACGTGAAGATTCGGCGTTTTGCGTTGGGTTCTTCGTAGCGACCGCGTAGGCATGCCGCCACGACATAGGGCCGGCCCTCGGCAATGACCGGGCGTACGACCAGCGCGCCTGGTTCCGCCCACCATTTGTAATCACTGGTCCACCCCTTCTGATCGTCGACGTAGATTCCGACCCGATCGGGATAACACCAGTGCGCGAGTTCGCGCGGCGCATTCTTCGACGTGCCGGTTTGACAGTAGTCTTCGCCGACGATGTCCGAGTCGGGGGCGGTCGTCTTGACAAGCTTGCCGTATACGACTTGCCGCCATGTGGTCTGCGTCATGAAGCGCCGTCCATCCTGCGTGAAAGGGTGTGCATCATGACTTTCAGCGCGCCGCGAGTTCCGGTTCAGCGAATCTCGCCGAGTCACGGGTGAATGTCGTAAGCGAACAGCTATCTCCCGTCGTCAGATAGATGAGCGGCTCAAGAACACGATACGGCCGCCAACGGTCGATTAGCTCCGAGTTCGTGAGGCCGTCGTGACAGGTTCGCAAACGGTTAGATCCAGGATCGTAGTTTGAACTGCCGTCGTTCGGAATAAACCCATAGGCCGACGACCAACCACATGCCAATTCGGTGCGAGACGGGTCGACGTAGTTGAGGAAATTGAAGAGCGAAGGTCCGAGTAGCTCTTTAAGAAAGTAAACGGGATTTGTTCGTTCGAGTCGCGTGAGGTTGCCTCGTCCCTCGCTTTCGAAGGCGAGGTCCGCTTTCGTGAGCAAGAACACGATGCGGTCGAAATGCAGATGGCCCGCGCCCGCGAGCTTACTGAGGAATCGCGGGAGCCGCTTAAAGTATTCCGATGCCGTTTCGCGGCGATCGACGTCGATGCAAAACAGCATTCCTCGCGCTCGTTTGGCAAAATCGTAGAACTGGGTTTCAAAGTCCATCCATCGTTCATCTTCGCTTCCGTTGAGCATTACGCCCCCCGGGGGATCGAGCACTGCAATGCGGGCCGAACCCGTCTTGCCCGGAGTGAACAAATTGGTGACGGAGGTAATCATTTGCAGTAGGGGATCTAGCGGCGGCTTGCGAACTAAGAATTGAAGCGTGTATTCGAGAAGTGCTTCCGTCGGCGGGAGAGTTACGTCTTCTCCCACTGCGCCGGTGACTATCTCACAGGCCTTTTCATAAAGCCGGTAATAAGTATTATCTTCCGACAAATCGCGGAGCTCGCACTCGAGATCATACGGACTGTCATGCATAAAATGCGGCAGCGCAACTTGCAAACTGCCGAGCCAGCAAGTCTTGCCCGTGCGCGTGGGGCCGGTGATAAACACCGCGTTGTCGCAGTTGCTTTCCTTCGACTGTTTCGCCTTTAAAAAATTGAAGTTCATGCGTACTCCCACATGTTGCCCCAATGACGGATCGTCAGATACGTCAACGGATCGAGTAACTGAAACGGTCGCCAGGAATGAAGATAACGGCCCGGCCCTTCGAGCATCGTATCGCCGACCATTTGGTCGGTTTCCGGGGCATAATTAGGGGAACCGTCGGGAAGGAATCCGTAGGCCGACGTCCAGGTTGCGATGAGTTTGGTCCTGCGACCCCGCACGACTTGCTGCAGCGAGAATTCGCCCACGCCGGTCAATAGCTCCAATGCCCGTTCCCACGGATTCGTCGTACGCGCGGCCTGCTCCGCTTCGCAGCCTAGGTGTCCGAAATACATCTCAGCTTTCGTCAGGAGGATGATGATTGCGTCGAGAGAGGTCCCCTCTGCATTCAGCGTGGCCAATAAACGGGGAATAAACTTGAAGAATTCGGCCGACTGCGCGGTCGTTGGTCGAGTCGACGCAAAATACGAGTGACTGAGACCGCTCGGCGGCTGCGACGAGATCCGCGAGAAATGGCCCGTCGTCGGGAAACGCCGGCGGAGGTGCGCCGGGCTCTTGATTGGGAATCAGCGCGCCGCCGGGGCCGTCGATCATTTCAAAATCGACGCTCCGCGAATTGCCGAAAAAGAACTGCGATGTCGAATCCGGATAACGGGCTTCAAACGCAAACTCGTAGGCATTGACCATTTCAGTCGCTTTGTTCGGCAACCGACCGCGCGTAATAGATTCGGCTGCGGCCTCGTGAAGTTGAAGCATCTTCTCGTTGCCGGGACGCAATGCGCAATAGACTTGTCGCTCGTCCGGTTCGTCCGTGGCGCCGGCAAGCGTCAAGGCCGCCAAATACGAGGTCTTTCCCGCCTTCGGCGGACCGATGAACAGTGTCCGGCAGGTTCGCGGGTCTTTGCGTACGCGGCGAAGTTCACGTAGGCCTTCAAACATTTTGGTTCCTCGGCGGCTTCTCTGTCAGGTCTAACGGCAGAAAACTGATTTTCGACGGCTGCAATTTCCCGTCGCAGGAGATTTCTTGCTCCGGCCGAGCGCTTCGTTCGGAGAAGATCGCTTCGATCGCCGCCGCAGCGGGTCGAGATTGCATGCCCCGCGCCCGCAGTGTGCCGGGACCGATTTCCAACGAAAATGCTTTGCCTTGCTTGGCGAAGGCCGCTTCCAGCAACTCCGGTGAGTACCGCGGCGTGAGACAGATCAGACGTTGGTTGGTCGAACCGCGCCAAGCGAGCGTGTCGCTATACAACGCCGGTAAATAGGGTCCGTCGACGAGGATGTCGGTAACGGCAAGAAGCGAGTGAATCTCCGGTTGCGGCGAGTGACGCAAGTGCTCGTAGGTATGTCCCGAATAAACCATGGTGCTCAGCCCGAGTCGTCGGAGGGGCTCAATCGCGGCTGCCAGAGGCCCGGCTTGTTCGAATGGTTCGCCGCCCAGCACTGTGACCCCTTCAACGACGTCGCCCGTGCCGTTGACGACGCGTTGCACTGCGGCGACGAGTTCCGTCACGGAGAAAATGCGACCCCCGGCGGGATCAAGTAAGTGCGGGCTAAGGCAATCGACCGTGCAGCGATGGACACACCCCTGAGTCCAGATGCCGATGCGGCGGCCGGGGCCGTTGTGCAGCCCAGCCGCCAGGCTTTGCAAGTCGTGCCCGAGGCGAATAGTCGGCGTCGTTGTCATGGGGTGAGTCACACTATCCTCCGGCGACGGCCTGCCAGGGCTTGGGGTTGAGGTCGGCGATGTCCAGGGCGAAAGTGCCCTGGCAAAACTTTTCCAATAAAGAAGTCTCGACTATGCAATGCTTGACGCATGTCTCCATCGATCCAAGCGTGCGAAAGTTCTGGCGATTTGGCTTTGCGGTCTCCGTGTCAAAGGTCTTTGCGATTCGCTCGACGACGGCTTGGGAAACAACGACCTGTTGGTTTTCGATCAACGCTTGTCTCAGCACTCCGTCGCATAGCTTTTTGATCAAATAGGACGTCGACGGCACGATGTCGTCATGCGCCAAATGATTGAACCTGATGCAGGTAATGCGACGCAGGAACGGGGTGCCGAAATCAGCGAGCGCGACGTAGCCCGGCGGCGGGTTATCGTCTACGACGTTCGCCGTGAAAATCATAAGCGTATTACGGAACCAACATCGACCGTCACCGTAATTCACCAACTCATCATTGGTCGGTTGAACCCAGCGATTCTGAAGAACGAGCAGCAGTACGTTCAATGCATCGGAGAGCCGCTCGTTGCTAAGTCGTTGCACTTTGTCAAGCTCGTCGAAGACAACGACGCCCGCGCCGTTCGTACGCTTGCAAAACGACAAGAACGGAGGACGCGAATCGCATCCTTGGTATCCGCCTGCGACACCGACGAAGTGGTTGCCGACGTTTTGGCCTCCGGCCGGAACCTCCTCATAAAACGTTTCGCCCAACAAGAATTTCGCAACGCGTCTGGCCACGAACGTTTTGCCCATTCCGGACGGCCCCATGAAAAGAAAGACCGGCGGAAAAAAATCTTCGGTATCCGGGGCCGACTTTCCGGCCCGCAGCATTTGGAGCGCACGACCGCATTTCGCCTTGAAGCTGCGCAGGGCGTCGGCCGTAGTTTCAATTGCGGCGCGTTGGCCGATTACTTCTCTCTCCAAGGTCATTTTCAAGCCGTCGACATCCATCCCGGCCCAAAATTCGTAGAGCACCTGGCGAGGATCGTCGGGCTTGCGAAGTCGGGCTTTAGGTTCGGCGACCTCGGCGGTGCGCAACACCTCGAATAGCGACGGATTAGGAGACGCACGTCCAAAGAACGGCGAGTGAGGCGCATCCTCGTCGAAGGCCTCGCACTTTACGCAAGGGACGTCGGGCCAATGGATCTGCGGATAGCAAGTGACCACGGCGTCTAATGAAATTTGGTCCGGCGTGAGCGGTCGGTGCGACAAGCGTTGCAGCAATCGCTCGGCATGCCCGCGAACGAATCGCCCGTTCGCTAGATCGGCCGCCGACCGCTCGGAGCCCACCAGCAGCACGACGTCGACGGCCGTACCTTTAATGCGTTGCGGCAGCTTGCTCAGCCAATCCGCCGCGGCAGCGGAATTTGCCGGGTTCGTCGTGATGCCGGCCTGGATGTGTGCGGGTTTCGGTAGGAGTGTGTCTTCATCGACAATCAGCAACGTGCGCCTGGCATTGCTCTCCAAATACGGCTCGACCCAGCCCCTCAATACGTCGATCGCTTCGCTCCAGGTTCGATCATCCGTGAACAAGCCGACGGCTTGTCCCGCGTGACTCGCGAGACGTGATTCGCTGAAATCGTCGAATCGGAAATCGTCGGGGTCGGCATTCGGAGGCGGCTTCGGCGCGGCCGGCGTCGTCTCGTCAATCGGCTTCCCGCGCAGCAGCCATACGCCGGAGTGTAGACCGAGGCGGAAACGAGGATCGACCTGGATGTCTTTGGGAACCAGTGGACCGGTCGCCGTGGCGCAGAGCACTCGTTCGTAACACTCGTCGTTCAGTACCGCGAAGAGAAATTCCAAGGCCGTGGCGACCGGTCGGGTGCGAACTCCACAATTGAAAGGACCGCTCCCGCCGCCGTCGACGACGACGGCGCCGCCCCCTTTTGCCGCGACAAGGCGCCGCAAACGGCGGATACACGGGGATGTATATACGTCGACGTCGATCACGCCTTGCGCTCCTGGGTACGCGTTTGCGGCTGCTCGGCCGGTCGGCTCATGACGCGCGGTGCCTGGGGCAGTGCGTCAGTAAACTCAGAATGTTCCTCGAAATGGGTGCCGTGCAGTTTCGCCGTCAGCTTTCGCTGAATGGCTGCGCATTCGGAGTTGCTGGATAGCCCGTGAACATCGACTGAGAAAGCTTGCGTCGGTTCGATGGGGACGCGAAGTCGGACTTTTCCCACCGAAAACCGGCAATCGACGATACGATCGCTCGACAAATCGTTGGGATCAGCGAACGACGGCTTCACCTTTTCCGCGAGCGGCCCGCAAACTTCATGGAGCAAATGCAGTAGCCTGCCGGTTCGCTGTTCGCGATACGCGTAGCGTTCTTGGGCGGCCGGGGCTTCAGTCTCGAGGTCGAGTACCCGAGTGTTAAGAGTGTCCAATCGTCCTTCATGGCCGTTCGCGTCGGCGCCTAACCTGCCGTACTGCTGGTAGCTGCGTTCTGCGTCCCGGCGCAGCACCGCCAACTCGGCGACGATCGCGGCTTGTTCGCGGTTAAAATACTTGATCATCCTTTCGTCTTGCAGGCGCTCGTTCAAATCTTGGACCTTGCCGACGACGTAGGCCTGTTGCGAGCGAAGTCGGGCCGAGCGGTGGGCTTCTTGCTCGGCCAATCCCTCCGCTTCGCGATAGGCCGTTTCGGCCGTCAACAGCGCGTCGTTCGGCCGCCCGCGCGACAAGAGATTGCGCGCCGCGGCAATGGCGCGCCTCACGCTGCTCGCCGGTCCTTCTAGTTCGACGGCGGCCACGCCGGGTTCGGAAGACGCCAGCGACGTCTCGGCCTCATTGATCATCAGTTCCGCTCGGTGGGCGTCGTCGCGGGCTTGTTGCAACTTCGCTTGGCGCTCGGCCTCGACCTTGTCATTAAGGTCTTGGATTTCCTGCCGAAGCCTCCGTTCGCCGGCCTGCCGGCGCCGCTCCGCATCGGCGAAGCCCGTCGCCATTTCTTGTTCGACTTCTTTGAACCGCCGTTCAACCTCGCGACGTTGCCGACATTGCTCCTCGGATAGTTCGGCGACCGACGCTTCGACAGCGCACATTCCCGACTCCAACTGCTCCTGTGCCCGTTGCATCCGGCTTTGAGTACGGCCCAAATCTGCGACTTGGGAATCCAACTTGGCGAAGAGGGCCTGCCGGCGTCCGTCGGCCGCACGGACTTCGGCCAGTTCCCGCTCGGTTTCTAGTATTCGCTCTTGCTGTCGACGGAATTCTCTTTCCAACGCATCCACGGACTGCCGTGCGCGGTCGAGTTGAAACTTTCGTTCAGCCGCGTCACGCGCGGCCGACGACGGATAATCGACGCCTTGGAAGTAGTAGCTCATGTTTTACAAGCTCCTTCGGCCGCATTCGGCCTTTGCAAAGTCGACAAGAGTTTCTTCATCGTTTCCAGAATGAAGTGATAGCGAGCGAGATCCGCTTCTTGTTGTTCCAGCGCTTGTAGACCGGCGCGCACGGTGCGAGCTTCGGCGCACAATGCTTCCAACCGTTTGAGAGTCGCCGACTCCGCCTCGGGACCCAGCAACTTAGCGGCGACGTCATCGGCCGCTTCCTTTAACGCCGGCGGCATGTGGGCAGGCAGATGGAGCACGCCGACCGTGAGATGGCGCTCGACGAGCCCCGCCTTCTGCTCCAAGCTCTCCGGCGTCTCCTCGGAAAAGTCGCTCTCCGGCGTTGCCGGGCCGGATCGCTGCAAATTTGAAAGTAAGCCGCAGAGTTCCGTCGCCTCGGCGAGCAGGCGGGGATTCGGTTGGGATGCGGCACGCTCTTCAAGTCGCATGAGGCGTATTCGTCCTTCGTCCCAATTCATCGATTGGCCGCTCCTTCGGCGAGTTCGCCGTTAATGCGATCGAGTTGAGCGTCCCGCCACGATTTCGTCTCCACCCGCCAAGCCAACTCGGCTTCCGCATCCGCGAGCAATCGTTGCAACTCGCCGCAGAATCCGGGATAGGCAGTCGCGGGCAACGTCCGCCAACTGGCCATCACTCGGGGCGCCACGCGATATTCGGCGCCCAACTCCGCCTCCAGGGCGGCAATGCGTGATTCGAGCGTTTGTACGGCGCACCGCTTATCGCGGAGTACTTCCAGCTGCGCGGCTAGGTTGCCGATGATGTCGTGCCGCCTTTCGGAACGCATTTTCCAGATGTGAACGACGAGCTTGGGGAATCGGAGAGCGCTCGAGCACTTGGCGAAAACTCGCCGGAGGCTGCGTTACGTCGAGTTCACGGATCACCGTTGCGGCGTGTCGCAACTTGCATAACCACGCCTTGCGCCGATTGTCGTCGAGAAGCCGTTTCGCCTCAGCCCGCGCAGCGTCAATTCGGTTTTTTAGTACTCCCCGTAATTCGGCAAGTTCGGCGTCCAATTCCGTCGTGCGACGTTCCAGATCGTGGACTGCGAGCTTGAGTTCTTCCGGGTCATGCGGCGTTGTCAGCTCGCTGCGCAGTTCCTCGATTCTCGCGAACCTGCGGCGTTCCTCCTGCGCGACCAGACGGGAGTAAGCGCCGGTGATGAAATCGACGTACTGGGAATAAATGTCAGGCATCGGCGCCGCCTCCTTCGGCTCTTGCGACCGCCGCGCCGACGCATGCGCGAGTTCGGTCACTTCGGCTTGCTTAGTCGCCGCCGTCGCGAGCAACTCTGCGCGGCGACGGCGCAAGTGCGTTGCTTCCGCGACTCCTACAGCGCCGGGCCAGGCACTCTTGTAGCCGCTGCTCTTCTTCCGCCAACGCGGTCAACTGTGGTTGACTCGACAAGTCGAAATCGAGTTGAGCCGCCATTTGCGACTTGAGTTCGGCCAGCAATGCTACGCGCTCCGCCGCCGAAAACTCGTACATCGTCAAGCTTCGCAGTGCGGCCGCCAGTTGCGGCGGTGCAATAGCTCCCTCGGCGGCCGCAATCTCACGGCTCAGCCAAGCGGCAAATGCCTCTGGCCGACGTTGAAGTTCGATATAGCGTGACGACCACGCCTCGCTCAATCGGTGCGTTTCGCTCATCGTTGAATCCTCGTCAAACTCACCGGCGGCCGACGCAAGTACCTCGAGTATCTTTGACAAGCCGACCGCAATGCCGGTGCGGTCGGCCTGCACGGCTTCCACGTGAATCGACTGCTGAAATGCGGCGACGACGCATTCTTGCATCTGCTGAAACATGTCGAACTCCGCGCGATGTGCCGGGAGGCAGGACGTATGTTTGAGAAATAGGTACGCGATCGGCAGCCGCCCGGCTTGGATACGATCGACCCAATCGTGATAGTTCGATCGTCGACCGCGGCGATAAGTCGACGTATAGGGTTGGTCGGCGTCAGGACGACGCGGTATTCCGTTGTCGAGCCGCAGCAGGTTCCAAAACGGACTGCGATCGTCGAGCGGCGGATTCGGCGGGGAATTGCCGACGATCAACACCGCGGTTCGATCCGGATCGAGCCCGCTCAACTTGTTTACGACGATTTCTAACGCCGTTTCCAGATGGTCCCAGACATCAAGGCCCGGCGAATATGTAAGACCGCTCAATGAATCCTGCATGTTGTCCGAGGTGCAGTCCGGCACATCGGCCGCCGCACTTGGCGGCGGGCTGAAGTCAGCGAACCACGGCAGCCCTTCCATGTCGTCCGCGAACCAAATCAGATCGACGTACGCCGGCGCATCGGAAAACTCGCGACGCAGATTCTCGGCGAGAGCTTCGAGAATCTCTCGGTTGTATTCTGCGGGAGGCGTGAGTGCCGGTGTCGGCACTTTTCGGCTCACTTCCGCGTCGGGAGCTTCACTCAATCCCCGGCCTGGATCGGGACGGTCATTGGCGACTTGCGGCTCTATGCCGCTGCTGAGAAGCAGCGCATCGCTCCAATGCGCAGCTTGAAGGACAAGTTCGGTCGACGATCAGGATCAATCGATCTAGATGGCGAGGCGTCTGCCGAGGCGTATTTGTAGCCGGCAGCGTGCGGCCGTCGCCGAGCGACAAACGCCAGCGGTCACAATCCTGGTGCGGCTCGACGTCGATCATCACGACATGTCGTTGCGACTCGGCTTCCGGCAACTGAAACCACTGCTGGGGCGGCAGTCCCTGCGCCGGGTCGCCGGGCGCGATTCCAAAGAGGGCGTACTCAGGCAGCGAAGACGTCTTGAGAGTTAGGGTCGTCGGAAACGAAGGGACCGTGAGCGCCGTCTGTTCGCGGCCGAATAGCGTTAGTGCGAACGATTGGGACCGCGAGTGGGCGGCATCAAGGCGCTGTTCGGCAAAATCTTCCTCACGTAATACGGTAAACCAATTCAGATCCGTCCACCGGTAGCTTCGGGCCGCCTCGGAGTCGTCGGTCAGCAGCGCAATCTGACAACGATCCCGATCACACAGGGCGGCATCGCGCCGACGCACGGTCTCTGCCGAGGGGATCGGCTCGCCGACGATGCGGTAGCCCTCGCGATACCAGGGCCGAAAGAAAACTTCGTAAAGCCGCGGCTCGTCGCCGCGGCGTACGTCTGCGATCACCAGGGGATTCCACCCGTCTTGCGGGCGATCAAGGGTCGCGATGATTTGAAAGAGAACCGAGCTAGTCAGCATGTTCGGCCCCGTCGGCGATAATGTTCATCAAGACTTTGCGTCGAGCTTCCGGCAGCCGGCGTTCGTCGGCCAACAGTTGCCGCGCTTGATCCTGCATTGCGCCACGGCTCCGCAGGGCCCGCGACGGAGAATCCGCTCCAGCCGGGCAATTGTCGAATCGCCACCAGCCAATTCGGTCTTCTCGACGCTTGTTCCATGCTCGGTGCAGGCGGCGGCGGAACGCGACCGTTCGCCAAGCGGTCGACGACCGCTCGTAACAATCGGTTTTCTTCCGGATCAACCATGTCGCGAGAAAATCTCGCGTACGACGTCGCGAACGGGATCGAGCAACGGCAGTAGGACGCAGAGTTCCGCCGCCGACCAGCGTGGCGCGGCAGGCAACGGTTCGCATGCGAGCGTCAGCGCCGCAAGCCAGCGGCTCTCATCCGGCCGAAAATGCGGATGCGCGACGAGCCGCCGCAGGAGGTCGATTTCAACGTCCGGCCCGAGCTGCGACCGCAAACTGACCAGCTGGGCGAGTACCTGGGGACGCGTCAGCACGTTCATGGTTGCCGCAAGTTCGTCGGCACGCATTCCGCCGAAGCGGAGACGCCGACGAAACTCGGACAATTTGCGATGTGCATCGGCCTTGGTCAGGCGTTGCTCAATCCAATCCAAGACGTCGTCGGTGAGCGGTTGTGCGAGGTGCTCCAGAAGCGTGTCATTTTCTACCGCCGACTCCACAAGCACGTCGGCGTCCTTACACCAAATCTCGCGAGATACCGGAAGGCGGACAAACGACTTCGGCTTGGCCCACGCAAGAATCGGTTGCGGAGCACCTGCCAATTCCAACAGTCCGGCGTCGCAACGCTCCAAGGCATACTTGAGTAAACGACTTTGGTCGAGTCCACCCGACTGCAACAGACTACCGATACCTTCGTACCACCAAGCGTTCCACACGGAGGACGTCGACGCCCAGTGCTTCGCGGCAAGCCAACGGTCGGCGCCAATCCCATACAGCCAATTGCTTTGCGGCTTAAGAATCGGAGTCGCCGGGGGAGGCCGATCCAAAGCCCTGCCGAACACGAGATTTTCGACCACATTCTGAGGAAGACCGGTCGCGATCAGCCTCTGTGCAAAAAGTGGTCGGACGAGGTCGCCGCAGGATCGAACCGCTTCGGCGGCCGCTTCCAAGTCTATCCATTTCAGCGCCGTAGACCCGTTGAGCCGTTCAAGCAATCGTTCGACGTCGGCCGCAGCCGAAGATGTAAGACGCCCTTCGATAAGCGCGCTCCAGATCGGCCGCTCCGATTCCGAGAGCAAGTCAACGGCGCCGACGTCGTCATCCGGAAAGTAACGACGATAAATTTCCACGGCTTGCGGCCGTCCGCGCAGGAACTGCTGCAAGGCGGCGCGATGATCGTTGTTGAACGCCTGTTCCAGCCCCGGTAAATCGTCCAACGAAGCGACGTCCGAAGTCAGCCACTGGACATATTGTTCGGGTCGCAATTTCCTTAAGGCTTGTCGCCGTCCGCTCGGTGTACGTGCCAGCCAAATCAGTCCGGCCGTCGATATATCTGAGGTACCCTCCGTCGCGTCCTGTCCGTCGATCGCCGAAAGCAGCAGTTTTTTTTTCACGGCGGGAGAGTCCGGCAGCGCCGCAAGTTCGGCTAGACGCAGTTGGTGTGTCTCTTGAAATGCTCGAGCCCCCGCTTCCGCCCACGCCGGCACATGCCCGGCGTTTCCGCCGATCAGCAAGCCGGCGTGGGCGGGAAGATGGGATGTCGGCGATTCCTGCGCGAAGTAGGCGATCCAGCGAGGTGCGCGAAGGCCGACGTTCGCCAGAACGTCCAAAGCTTCGGCGATATTTCGAACCCCCACCGTGGCCTCGCCGACGGCCGTAGCGTGCACGGCGCCCGCCGCGACCGGAAGTCGCTCGCCCGACGTTTGCTGTAAGGGAGAAAAGGCAATCTCCGTCGTTACACAGTCTTTCACCACGGGAGTTCGTGCGCGTTCGTAAAGCAGACTGACGGCGTCGGCTGGGGCGAGGCGCTCCGCAATTCGCCCGAACTGCGCGACTCCTTGGCGTCGTCCTGCGGCATCGAAACTAGCCTCGCGCCCGAGGTGAAACAGCCACCAGTCATCGGAGAATTGCTCGAGTACGGCGGCTTGCGGATTTCCCGAAGCGCACAACATCACTTGCAGCCAGCGTTTGGCTGAGTCACAAACACCTTCCGGAATTTCGCCGCGCTGCTGCAGCAGCTGAAAATCTTCCGTCGGTGAGCGTTTGCCGACGACTGCGGCGGGAACGAGTCGAATCAACATGAAAGGCCGAACTCCCGCAGAAACCATCGCAAGGGGAGACAAACGTTCTTCGGCCGAACACCATACGGAAGGAGCCGGCCGAATTCCGTCAGCACGCAGGCCGGTCGATCTTCGTCGTAGCCGAAGGCCGAAACCGGCCATACCGCATCGCCGAACGCCTTCAACGTGCTTTCGAACGGCCGCCACAACTCTTGAAATCCCGGCTGTCGCCAACACTCGAACTCCGCGTTCCAGGCCGAGTCGGAAGGGCAGAGGATGCGTTCGCATTTCGTGATGGCCAAGCCGATTTTGACCTGATCTTTCGAAACTAAGCTCAAAAGGGAGTTCACGGCCGCCATTTGCTGCGCGTGGCGCGGTCCGCCGCACTCGACGATGAACAGGATGCCGTCGACTTCATGAGCCCATCGCTTAAATTCGGTGCCGTCGACGACGATGCCGCCGCGAATGTCGCGCAGTCGCAAGGAAGCGCCGCGATCGATCGTCAGCGTGATGTCGATGGTGTCGCTTGTGGTAGATGCGATCGGGCGCCCTTCGAGCAGGCGATGCATCCCCTGCATGATGCCCTTTTCCACCAACGCATCGCGCGACTCGGTTCTATCGAATAGCGGCGGCAGGCTATCGGCCTGATGCATCAAGGCCGACGTGATCAACGTCGTCTTGCCGGCTTGCGTCGCTCCCCACAGCAGAAGCGTCTTGGAGTTTTTCGCGACACGTGCGTTGGCGTACTGCGCGGTGGAAGACATGTTGTTGAAGCTGCCGAATAGGAAACGAAATCACGAAACGGGCGGCGCCCCGAACTTAAACCGAGCTAACGCAGGGCCTCGGTCGTGCCAACCTCGGATAACCAAGAGTGCGCGGCGAACAAATTCGACACGTACTCGCTCAATGCGGCGTCTTGGCGCGCCGCTTCACGCAAACTACGAATCCAGCCAAGAACTTGCGGGACGTCTTCCGCACGTTTTTGAAACGCCGGCGGTCGTTGGGCCGTCGGGAAAATTTTTTTTCTGCGAACGTCCGCCATCAAGCGGTCACAAGGGGCCAGCAAGCGATTGCAAAGGCGGGGTACGATCGCCGACTCCGCGCGAAACTCCGGCGAAATACTCGCAGCGGCCGCCGTGGCTGCCTCGAATCGGGGCGACGATGTGACCAATTCGACGCATTTCTCAAACGATTCTACGAACCGCCGAACGGAAGCTACACGTTCCTTGTCGGCGGAACGATCGACGTAACTTTCCAAACGAGGCAGCCAGATCAGATCCCGTAGACCGGAGCGCTCACCCGCGAAAATCGCCCGGCGGCGAAAATGGAGTTCTACGGCTGCGGGCACGCGATCGAGACGTCGGTCCAATTCGTCGATGTCCCCGCTTCGCAACGTATTGCATAGCAGTTCGACAACTTCCTGGTCGTCGGCCTCCGAATCGGAAGCGGTAGGAGCTTGCGATCCGACGGCGGATCTCGCCGCTTGAGTCCAATGATCCGCGACCAGCCGAGCGAAAAACGCGTCCAGGGCGGCGATGTTGGCCTGATAGCGATCGCGGCCTCGCTCGTTCATTCGCGCCTCGCTGCTCCATTGATGAAGCAGGCGCCACGCGTCGGCATATTCGACATGGACGTGCCGATCCTCAGACGCGGAATCGCGAGGTGCGCTCTTCGTTTCCTGAGGTCTGTGACGACCTGAGTTCGCCCCGGCGATCGACCAGCCGCTGCGCGAGTCCTTCGATTTGCCCATAGAGCTTGCCCTGATCCAGGTGCCGTAGCTTCCATGTGGCCTCCAGAGCCGGCCTGTGATTCAGCAACGACGCGATCCACCGATCAAGTTCCTGTGGACCGTCGATCGAATCGCAAGTTACGTCGAGTTCGGCCAATTCCGATTTCAAGCTCGAAGGCAACTCCGCCAAGAGCCTTCGCCATTCTCGGCGGCAGTTCACATCGCGAAGCGCGGCATCCTCAATCGCTTCCACGGCCGCCGGAATTTCGGTCCAGACGCTCAACGAGAGAGTCGCCGCTTGCCGCACGGCTTCGATCTGCGACCGGCACTCCTCCTGCACGGCCCGCGTGCGGATCGCTGCGGTGTGCTCGACGACAAACCGTTGCAGCCATGCTCGGACCGGCCCTTCAAAAATGAGAAGCAAGAGCGAGTCTACACGTAGCAGCAAAGTGGCGAAGATTTGCGCAATGCGCCGCTCATCGGCGGAATCTTCGTCGTTGGCTGTGACATTGCACATGTCTTCCAATTGACTGCGCAGCCGGAGCCCGATCTCGGCCGCATCTTGCGGAAGCCGGCAACGCAGACGGACGGCGACATCATCACCGGCCAACTGGGTCGTGAAGATCTCCCATGCGGAGACGACCGAAGCTGCGTCGTCCGGCGTTGAAGGCTCCAACTGCGTACAATCAAACAACCGCCGCTCTTCGAGAAACTTGCGAAGCCAAGAAACGCCGATATAACGCCGCCGCCTACGGGCTTCCGCTTCAGCGCGATAGTCTGCCCAATATCGGCGGTCGGCCGCCAAGCTACAGGCGATGGTTCCCTCCGGCGGAGTCGCCGACAACATTTCCGGCGGCGCGAGTCGGTGCCAATTCTCAATCGATTCAATGAGACCATCGAGGTCGTCGTGGCGTGCGTCCCAATCACGTTCGCGCCAACGTCTCCAGCTTTCGTGATTCGGACGCGCGGCCGCCAACTCCTTCAAGTGATCGACGAGCGTCGAATGCAAACGCGCGAGAGCCTCTTCCGCGGCTTCGACGTCGGCGGGCCGGCCGGTATTCGCTTGTGCGGATTCGACAAGTCTTCGGCAGTCGTCCAAAGCCGCCCGGAGCGGACAATCGGCGGAGTCCGTCAACAACGGGGCAAGATTCGCCCATCGCTGCTCGCCGAGCGCGAGCAGCCGAAGGCCGTACTCGCGCGACGCCGTAAGGTCGAGTTGCGACCAATTATGAACGGCGCGGATCGCCAGCCAAGAGGCGTTCGCCGCGAACTCGTCGGACAACGCGGTGCGCCAAGCCTCCAGTTCTCCGTCGGATTGTTCGCAAAGATGGCGTTCCACGGCTCTCAACGTTTCGCCGGTTGCCACGGCCGCGGCCAGAATGGCTTCCGTCGTAAGATTCGACGGCAGACCACCGCCCAACCGGCCGGCAATATTTCGCAACGGCTCGTCGAAAGTGAGCAACTGGACGTCGCCGCTGCGCGCCAGGAAGAATTCGAATGCCTTGCGCAACGGTTGCGCAGAGCCCCTCAGTAAGGCGACGGTTTCAAGCAACCGCCCGCCACCCCATACTTTGAGAAAAGCCGTGGTGACGATCCACGGAAGACGATTCCAACGCGCGGCCGCCTCAGAGTCGGAAACGAGATCCCAACCAAGAACTTGCGCAGCGCCGCAAGTGCAGGCGGCGGCGGTACGGTTTGCTGTGACGGCCGGCCGCACGGAGTCGGGGCCGTGCATCCGCTCCCAAAGGCGTAGTAACGGTGTTCCGCCGCGGCATAGCCTTCGGCCGAGGCGACTACGCTGTCGCCGTCCCGCACTTCCTGCGTTACGTGCGGCCGAGGGTCGTCGAACTCGACGCGCACGAGGTCGCGTGTTTGTACGTTCGGCATCGGCAGCAACACTTCGCCGTCGCCGTTCCAAGCGAGCCGAATGGATTCCGAATTGCACCGACCGAAGGCATGTTGCCAATACAGCGTCGGCGACTTAAGCCGGCCGACGCCGTTATGCTTGATCTGCACCGTTAGGTACTCATCCCCGGGACGCAGGGCGGCGTCGCCCAACGGGGAGCAAATGGTTTCGCCGGGGCCTTCCGCTACGCGGCGATGAATAAAGACGACGGATGCCCGTATCGGCCTCGGCGCGACCACCAAACGCTCTGTGAGTCCCGAATTTCCCGCACTGTCGTGCGGGGTCACCAGCAGCTCCAAATGCAGATCGAGACGATCGCTGGTGATACGTGCTTGCCCTCGATTCCTGAAGTTTTTCGAGGCGATGTGCTGCAACCCCTCGGACGTGAACTTTCCAGCTTCGACGAAGACGGAAGTCCAAGGAGTCGACTGCCAGACCAGTCGCGGCGGTTCCAATGAGTCCGGCGTCACTTCGGCCTGAAGCCGGAGTGTGGGAGCGGAAGAAAAGCACCGTCGTTGCGTGACGCCGTCGCGGCGACGAAGTTCAATGACAAATTGCCGAGGAACCGCCGCCGGAAGCGGCACGAGGACGAAACTTTGCCGAGGAGACAATTCGCCGAGACGTAACTCGCCCTGAGCCTGCTCATCTTCCGACGCGCAGAGCCAAATCGTTTCACGCGCGGACGGCGCCCCCGGCCGACGGACTTCGATCCACTGAAGATCGTCGATCGCCAGCCACCGTACGTCGGGGGTTGTCGTCAATGCGCTCATCTCGGGCTTTAGAGACCTCGATTGTCGCTTTCATTACCTCGCCGCGGCGATGATTCGTCTAAATGTATCCTTTACCGGAGCAGGCTCCGCAGCGAACAATTCCCGAGCCGCTGCAATTCTTACATTGCGCGGCGCTCGATAAAAACCCTCCCCGTGTTTCCCCTTTGCCCTTGCATTTTGGGCATTTCACATTGCCTTTGGTCTGACAAGCTTTACAAACGGCCATAGGAAACGACTCCCGGACGCAAGCGAGCTACGCCGTCGGCCCCGCCATGTGCTTGACGGCGAAAAAAATCGAGCCCCAGAAAATCGCGCTCCAGGCGATTTCGATGATTAAGTAACTAAAGCCGACCGACGGCGCGCGATTGGAATAAGGCGAGTTGCTTGTCGCGACGTTGTTGCCGCGAATCGTTTGCGAGACGATCCGAAAGCCGTTGGGAAGAAATTCGATCGCTCTCTCCAACGCCGTTTGGGCTTGGTGGATCGTGCCCCTTCCAAGGCTCGCCGCCGAGAGCACCACACTATAAACGGCCACTTGGCGGGCCAAGAGCGGGATGTAGAGCACAGTGCCCACAACCGTCCACACCGCCAAGACGACGATTCCTACGAGAATTTGCAAAAGCCGCGTCATTGCTGTTTCTCAGGTGCAATAGCCTCCCCACGATATTGTGGGTTCTCGCGAATTGCAACTAGCTCTCCGATATTAAGACAATTGATCCAGCAGCTTGCTCGCGAGTGTTCAGAAAAGTGCTTAGCGAAGGGTGGAAAGGATCGCAAAGTATTGGTTGGGCTCGCGATTGTCGCGCCTACTCTACGAGAAGAATTTTTATGAAGGATCGCGTGGCGGTTGGCCGGGGAGAAAGTATAACCGTCGCTCAGTCCATCAATGAGATTTGCGAGCATTGGAAAGCTGGCCTACGACTCTGCGAAAAAGCTGCAGGCATTTCTCCGCACCCGATATAGGCGTTGGTGCCCGCCTCATGGATTGGCATGACGCGGCGAATTGTGGCGCAAATCTTCTACCATCGACTGAACTGCCCGTGATGGTATCCCTAAACATCTTGCCAGCCGTCCGCAAATCGCGACGAAATCGGCGAATCGCGTAGGGGCGGTGTGTGTAGTCGGGTGGTGTACAGTCACGCCGGTGCGCTCCGAGGGGACTTCGCATTACTACCTGCTTCGCCGTTTCGACTGGTCGGACTGTGTCCCGTTCGCTACGGTGGCAAACCGGCGAAGACGGCTTTGCAAACGACCAAGTTGCCGGGATCGTGTCGAGACCGAAGTCTCGTCTTCCGAGGCCTGCCGCAGCTATCGTCGCCGATATCGGGCCAGCTCGTGGCACAACGAGCTGACTGCCGCCAAGATCACCCCGGCGTCGTCGGTGAGCCCGACAAACGGAACCAGGTCGGGGATGGCGTCGAGCGGCGAAACCAGGTACAGCAACGCTCCGACCGCGATCGCCTTCGAACCCCAACCGACGGTCGGGTCCTTAATCATCGCCCACATCGCCTTGACGTCGATCCACAGTTTGGAAATCGGTCCGCGGTTCATACCGTCGAGGTTCGATTCGATTCGCTCGACGTGTTCGGTCGACGCTTGTCGAGAATACTCGTGCAGCCGATCGTTCGATTCGTGAGACATGATCAACCTCCTTTGTCTTAAGGGATTATGATTTATCGAGAATGGCGAATGTCGGCGGACGATTCGCCCTTAGACAGAAGCGAGTTATAGAACCGCCTTTTCGCGTTTCGTAGCCAGTTTTTGAACGTCGTCAGCGAGACGCCGAGCTCTGCGGCACAATCGGTTTGATTTCCCAGTTTGTCGAAGTGATACAACTTGAGCGCATTTCGCTCTTCGGGTTCGAGAGAGGAAAACGCGTGGTTCGCCTCCTCGGCGGCTGCGACTGCCTCACCGGGGTCGCTGATTGAATCGCCGGCGGCCGTCTCGACGTAGTCGTTGCCGGTGTCCAGGCGTTTCTCACGAAACAAGTCGTAGGCCGTGTTCCGTACGATCGTGAACCACCACCAGCGAAATTGTGCAGACGAATTCGGCGTTTTCTTAAGGTGGTTGAAAAGTTTGATGTAAGAATTCTGCAATGTGTCGTCGACGTCTGCAGCTCGAACTCCCAAGTACTTGCAGTACGCACTGCTCGCCTGCTGAATGGCTTCGATCAATTGCTCGAAAGCTTCCGGCTCGCCGGCGAGCAGGCGGCGATGAAAGTCGTCGTCATCCAGCAGTTCAAATCCGAGCTTACTCATCGCGCACCTCCGGTCGGTCGACGACCGCACGCAGGGCGACGAATGCCGCAGGATGTTCGCTCAAGAATCGGAAATCGCCGTCGTCGAAATTCGCAGCGTAGCCTTCGGAACCGTACGTGAGTTTGACGGCGATCGCAGGCCGGTGCGCCAGCCAGACCGCTGTTTCGACCGGGTCGAGCAGAGGTAGATCTTTCGGTTCGGCGTCTCGAACCTGCACCAATGCCTGCTCGTCCCGCATCCGGGTCGGCGGCGGCGCTTGCCCTTCCAGGTGTTTCGTGGTTTCGTCGGGCCGCGTTAGCGTCACCGGAAACGGTTCTTCCGAGCCGTAACGCACCATGATGACGGCGGCGACCTCGTCTTCGCTGCGCGGAGTCGTGCGAATCCGCAGTTTCCGTACTCCGTGGTCGAATTCGACCTCGAAATGACCGTCGAACGCGTCCTGGTTTTCGTCCGAGTGCGAACCCAAGTAGCCGCCTTGCAGGGCAATGTCGAAGGCCGGAACCGACGCGGACGCCGCCGACGGTTTGGAAAGTGACTGCGACGCCGGCGAAACAGCGCTGAAATCGACCAAGTGGTCAAACTCCTCGCGAGCCGGCCCGGCCGGCGCCGCGGCCACCAGGCTCAACGGGATGCCGGGAAACTCGCCGCCGAACACGACGCGGGGCGTCTCCCTGCATTGCAATACGGCCTTCGTCGTCGGGCTACCCGCTCGCTCCGGCGGAAGCTTCATTTCCAGCGGAACGTCGCACGGCAGTGTGGCCAGGCGATCGCGTAACCTTTCGGCCGACAGGTCGCGAATCGGCAGCAAAATCGAGCGGCCGAGCAGCGCCCTCTGCGCAGCACGTCTTCCAGCGTCGGTTTCGCTCCGACGGCCGGCGCGGTTTCCGCCCGATCGTCGTCCGCTTCGCGTCGCAGTCGGCGAGCCAGCGCCCGCAGGGCGTCGCTTTCCGTCCGGCGATTCGGCTCAGGAACGTCGGTAGTCGGCATAATTCACCTTCAAGTTCATGGTTCGCCTCGGAATGTTCGAGTCCTCGTTGCCGTTTGCGATCCGGCCTGTCCGGATTTCCTGAGTCGCTCGCCGGCTGCTTTAGGCAATCGATATGTAAATAAGCTTGCGCACTTCCAGCGCTTACAAAGCGCCGGCGTAAGATACCGACTTTCCAACTACAAGACTGTCGGCGAGGAGGAAATGGGCGGAACATTTTTTGGAAATTATCGACTTTTTCTTAACTCCCTTGCCGGCAAAGATTACGATCCGAATTCTGGCCCGTCTGGGTTTATTCGGCCGAGCAGTTGAGACAATGGGGGCGGGGCCATGACGGAATTGAAGGGTGTGGAGCGGGTCGCTACGGCGGTCCGCAATTGCCGTTGGCTGGCGCCGGGCGTGCAGGACGAAATCTTGCGGCTACCCTGGTCCAACGCCGACGACGCGGCGGTCGCCGCCTACGTCCACGATTTTCTGTTGCCGTTCGGCGAAATGTTGGACCGAAACGACGTGAGCTCCCACTTTTTTTGGGAACTGGCGGATCGATTCGCCCGAACGGGAGAGCTCGAAAGCGCAATCCTCGGCGAGGGCCGAACCACACTCAGCGACGGGCTCCGGCAGGCGGCGTTCGCCTTCTACACCGAAGGTCGCTACGACGTCCAAACGGCTTATGTGGGGATCAATTTCGGCACCCTCTGCGCCGGCGGAATCGCGACCGACGTCACGGCGACAGGTGAGCTTCGATCGGCGTTTGCGTCGTACTTGGCGGTTTCCACATCGCTGCTGCTCGATCAACTCGATGTTGCGCTTCGCCAAGTAGAAAAGTTTCTCGGCTTGCCCGACCTCGTCGCGTCGTCGCCGGCAGTGTTCGTCGAGGCTCTCCGCCGCAAAACGTCGAGTCTTCACTGGCGGGTGATGGTCCTGGTGCTCGACCAGATTGTAGAAACGTTGGAACGGAATCGCCTCGATATGCACGTAGTCGCCGCGGCCCGGTTCTGCCTGGACGACAACTTGTTGCTTCCGGAGCAACGCTCCTTCTCCGACGCGCTGGCCGCCGGCGTCGCCCGTGCCGCGTTGGTCGACGACGTTGCCATCGAGGATTCCAGGGCCGCTATCCGAATCAAGGTACGTCGGGACCAGCTCTCGGTGCTGAACAATCTTCTGTATTCTCTGCGGCGGCTCGAGCGCTCGACCGAAAGCGTTTCGTGGATCCCCGAGTTGCGAATCACCCGGGAGGAAATTCTTGACGCCGTCGCCGGCTACGATGTCGGCGAAGACTTGGACTTGGCCCGCGTCGAATCGCTGTTCGAATGCGACTGTGTCAGATTCGCTCCGTTAATGGGTGACTGGATTGACTCGGTGATCCTCCGCGGCAAGTTTGAATCGTTCCTAGAGGAGTTTCAGCGATCGGCGGAAGTCGATCTCTCTCCGTCGGATCACGAAGAGTGGTGGAATCTGCCTGACGCCGGTGCTCGTACGCTGTTGCTCGCCTTGATCGTCCAGCGGATCGTCGACGCGGGAGAATTCAAGGCATTGCATCGCGACGTTCGGCTCGAACCGGCATTCGATCAATTTGCGTCTGATCCCGATACGATCTACTTCGCCGTCTCTTATCTGTGGAGTTGTTTCGGCTTACCTCAGGGAGAGCACGAAATAGGAAACCAAGGGATTCTCGGGCGTTTCCTCCGCAAGGCCAAGACGCCCGCACAATTGTTCGCCGCCAAGTTCGCGGTGCTCGGGTTGGCGTTGTTGTTTTCACGAAGACAGCTCAACATCTATCCGCTGCTCGAGGGACTTCTCGATCTGGAATCGTACACTGATTATGCGCGGCGAGGCTTTACCGATCGTTGCGGTTCGCTGGCCGAGCTCCCGAAGCACGCCGGTATGATCGACGTGGCGCTCATTTCACTGTTGGCCGTCAACCACCTGCTGCAAGACAATCTCTGGAAAGTCCGTCGAACGTTGACCGGACTGATCGGCGACGCCGTCGACGCCCGGCGCCTGAAGGGGGTGATGCTGGCTCGCGATGATCAGGTCTCCTTCAATCAGTTGGTTCGAGTTTCGGCTCTGGCGAGCGAATTGTTTCCGCACCTTGCGCTCCGCAGCCTCCGCCTGTTGGAGGCCGCCCTCGATCTTCCGGACGTTACCCGTAGCGACTCATCCGAGTTACTCGCGACGGTCGCCGCCCGCGCGAAGGATCTCGTCGACGATCCGAAGCGGTTCCACGAACTCATGCAACTCGTCACCATTCCGCGCTGCCTGAACCTGATTTCGGAAGACGCGCGAGCGATCGAATTCGCCGAAACGGTGCTCGGCGTGCGAGAGTTGCCCGACGCCGAGATCGCGCGGCACTGGTCGGAACCGCGTCGAGCGGCCTGGACCCTCTCGCTCTTCGACGTGTCCCCCGCCTTGTTCAATCTGGGCCGCTACGACCGGTTCTTGGCATTGCTGCGTCCGTTGTTCGCCGAGCGGTCGGCCGCGTCGCGGGGTAGTCTGTTCCAAGCGTCGTTTCTTTGTTCGGATGCGACCGACAGGTTCTGGAATCAGGTGATCAATAGCACCTGCGATCGAGTCCTTACGCGGCGATACTTGGAGGCGCTGCGAAAGTCGGGACGGGACGAAGAGCTTGCCGAGGCGGTTGCCGGACTTGACTGCCCCGTTCGCGGCGCAGCCCGCGACCGCGCCCCGCCGACCGCGCTTGACGTTGTGCTGGTCGCCGAGTGCGCCACGACCTTATGCGACCGCGATCCGGCCTACGTTCGCGACGCCTATCGTTTCGCCGTCGAATTCCTCGAAGCATGGCGACTGGAGCCCCACTCATCGTTCGAGATGGATGACCGCGCGCTGGCCTCGGAAGAGGCCCGTGGAGCGACGATCCGGCTTGGCCATTCGGTTTCGGCCCAGGCCGGCGATCGCGAGGCCAACCATCGTCATCGGGTCGAGCATTTGATCTGCGAAACGGCGCTGTCGCAGCGGCGAATCACGGCCCGCTATCCGTTGCGCGAGTCGCAGTATTGCCACGTCTCTTCGCAAGCGATGCGCCCGGCGTCGATCCCGGCCCCGCACCGCCCGACGTGGCCCGCGGACGCGAGCGATCGCTCGGCGGCGGCCTCGACGACCTGATGCGATTGGACCAGGTTCGCTCGCGCGAGCTCGATATTCCCTCGGCCCTCGTTCACCGTGAACTACGCGAACCGGATCTCGAAGATCGGCCGCAGATCGGTGACGCGCCCTCGGCCGAACTCGAGCGAACCGTCGCCGACACGCTCTCCGAGGGGCGGCTCTTATGGCGAGTAAGTTTCACGTTGAACGGACGGCTCGTCTGGACCCTGTTCGACGCCGTCGACGGCGTGATTCGCGTCCGCGCCTGCGACGAAGGCCGAGGCCATCCCGACGCGTTGCGACTGACGCAAGAGGCCCTGCGACAATTCGATCGGCGTTTGGACGGTATTTGGGATGTTTTCCAATATCGCGCAACCGCAGGCCACAAGAAACAGGCGGATCGCCCGCGCGAATTCTGCCTAGCCGAGTTGCATCACCGACTGTGCGACGAATCCGGCGGCTTTCGATCCGCCGGTGATCCGTTCGTGCAGGAAGGCCTGCCCCGCTCGTTGCGACGGTTGACGGCGTTGGCCGGTCGCGTCACGACCGAGTTCGGCCGGCCGGAAACCTGGTCGCGGCAGCCGCCGTCGCAGCCTCGCTGGGAAAGTTTCTGGTCGGACATTTTGGGCGATTACTTTCCTCAAATCGAAGTCGACGACGATTTGGGCAGGCTCCGCGATCAGGCCACGGTCCGGCTTCTAGACGACCTTGAACCGGTGTTTCCGCTCGAGGCGTTGCTCGGGGAGGTTGCCGCCGACGCCGAAATATTGGTCTGGGCCGACGACGCCCTGCTGGCCGTGCCGTTTCCGTTCCTCACCCGGCGCGATTCTCAAGGAAATCGCTGTTTCCTGTTCGAATCGGTCGGCATGCTGCGTACCATCGTCTCGCCCGTGCTCGAAAGCTGGATGCGCGAGTGCGACACGGGCCGCTCGCAGCCACGGAACTCGATGATGGCCTCCGTATCCTGGCTGGGGGCGAATCGGGAGTCGGCCGCCGATCGAGCCTGGCAGCGTCGTGCCGAGCACCGCTTCCGCGCCGCCATGGCCGGGCTCGCCACCGGCAAAGATCGCCCGGAGTGGTTCGAAGCATTCGGCGCCGAGGGAAGCCACGAATTTTTGGCCCGCGGCCTGCAGGACGCCGGCGATCGTTCGGTCGCCTTGTTGGCCGTTTGTGGGCACGGCAACCAAGCCCCACAAGGCGTGATCCTTAAAGACGGAATCTGGGACGGATATGAAGTTTGGCAACCCGAGGGGCACGATCAATGGTCGGCCGCTACGGCCTGCGACCTTGCGAACGTCGACTTCCTGTTGCAGATATCCTGCTCGATCGGGCGCCTGCGTCAATCGGGCCTGCAAGATGTCACCGGCTTCTGCGCCAACCTCTTCTTGCGGCACGCGCGTTCCGTACTGGCGGGGCGTTGGCCGCTGCACGCCGCCGAAGCGATCGACTTTGCTCGCACGGTCGCCGACAAATACCTCGACCGCTACGCGATGCTGCCGGAAGGGCGGTCGCCGGCCGACGACAAATCACGCGGCCGCGCCGTCGCCGCCGCACGCGGCAAGTGGGTCGACAAGTGCCGCCGTAACGCGCCCGCTGGCGACGTGTTCGTGGGCCTGAACACCGTCGCCGGCATGGAACTCTACGGCCTCGCCTGACGGACGCTCCGTTTGCCGCGATCGCCGTCGTGGTTGATCATGAAAGGCCCCTCTCGACTGTGTCGTGTTGGACGGGCGCGGCATCGATCGGCGTTCGGGCCGCACCGGCCCCCGTTGCGCTGTCCGCGGCCGCGCAGCCGGCCGTCGCGTCGGCCATTTCGGTCCCTGCCGCAAAATACCGGTTCTCGTCGAACAGCCCCGCAAACGGCGCGTCACGAAGGTAGTTCAGCTTCCGGCACCGCAGCGGTTCGCCGTCGGACAGTTGCAGCACTTGGCGATTCGGGCCGAGCGACATCAGTTCATCGGCCCTTACGTCGACGATCGCCGAGAGTTCCCGCGCCGCCAGTCGCGACGCCGTGCCGAACGACTGGATCGCCCCGTTGTCGAGAATGGTTCGCCAGCCGGTGGGAAAGGCGGCTTCGATCTGCTGCAGCGACTGCCAGAACGACCAGACACGCAGGCCGTAGGTTCGGCAGAGCGTCACGGCAGTTTCTAACGGCGGAAAGTTCCCCAACGCCGCTGCTTCGTCGAGAATCAGCAGCGTCCGCCGCTTGGGAGTCACGTTGCGGCTGAAGATGGTCTTGAGGAACGTTGCCACCCACAGGCCGATTACGCAGGCATGGCTCGCCATCCGGTCGGGCGGAATGATCATGTAGATGGTCAGCGGGGCGTTCTGCCGGAGTTCTTCCAGCGAGAAGGTCGAGTTGCAGAACGTTTCGGCCACGCGGGCGGCGTTGAGTCCTTTGACGAACGACTGGGCCGTGGCGAGCGTCGATGGCCGCGTCTCGCGATCGGGCAGCTCAAGAAACGCCGCGATTTCTTGGTAGGCGAACTTCGGGATCTTCTTTCCGAGGGTGTCGAGCAAGACGGCGAGGCTGTAGACGACATCGTTCCCGTGCAGCAGTTCCAGCAAGCGGACTAGGTTCCGCTTTTCGGGCGGCTCGCAGGCCGCGATGTACGTCATCAGGCCGGCGTTCAGGCCGTTGGCCGACAACTCCCAGAATGGGTCTTTCGAAAACCCCCGCCCCATCGAAAGGATCTTGGCCAGCGTTTGCCCATCGAGATCGAGATCGGCGTTGGGGAGGTCGAAAGTGTCGAAAAAATTGCAGCGGTCGGTGTCTGGGCCGAGCACGTGGAACGGATCGAGCTTGATCTCGCGGTACCCTGCCTCGCGCCTCCGGCGATGCGTGATCGAATACAGCTCCCCTTTGACGTCGAAGACAATTGCCGGACCGTCGTAGGTGAGCAGCGCCGGAGCCGCCGCGGACACGCACTTTCCGCTGCCGCTTGGCGCCACCGTGGCCAGGTGGGGGCCGTCGTACCAGATCGGTTCATTCGTGTGCTGCGGCGCTGAACGGCCCGTATGAAACCCCAGCCGGCTCGTCGCCGAGTCCGTCCAGCCCAGTAATAGCGAATCGGTTTTTGGTCGGGTTGCAAGCAGTTTTTGATAAGCGTCGTTCGGCATTCGCGGTCGTCTCGCAAAAATGGACGGATCCTGGCCGCCCTGATTGTCGGCCGTATGAAGCGGAAACGGCGCCAATCGTCGCTAAGGCCGGAACTTTCTCCGAATTCCGCCGCCAAAGCCCCGCGACGAAGATCACTTGCTGAGGACCTTGCCCGGAAGCTCCTGCCGGCGTTCGGCCGGTCCGCATTCGGAGAACCGCCGTTCAAACTGCCGGCATTCAGGCATCTCGCGTCGCTGCAGCATTCTTAGTTCCGAAGGATTTTTTTCGCCCATTTCGGCGGCGCGTTTCGTTGTATCCGGCGAACAACAAACCAAACCCGTCGGCGAAAGGACCCCTTCCGTGACGCGACACAAAATTCCCAATGTCGGAACGTTCGACCGCGAAGTGATCGCCCCTCACTGGGGCGACGACTTCGTCGTTCGTTACCACCGCGTGGCCGATGCTCCGACTACCGAGCAGAGCCGTTCGCAACAGCCGTCGAGACTGCTCACGCTCCTGATCACCACGGCCCTACTGACGGCAACGCTCGCCGTCACTTGGTAGACGCCAAAAAAACGACGAGTTCGACAGCGCTCGACCGGGCGCGGCCGAACTCGATCGCAAATCGTTCGCTTCGGCCCTCCGTGGGACGGGCCGACGACGACGCACGCATTTGGCTAGGCGTTGCCGAACAGTTCGAACGCGGCGTAGGTGTGCAAGTTTCCGCTGGCGGCCGTGGAAGCATCGCCCTTCGTTCGAAGCTCGTCCGCGAATGCACGGCGCACGGCCGCCAGTGCTTGAGCGCGAATGCGACTTTGTGACAGCGACTTCCCATCTTTCCCGGCCGTGCTGCGTAGACGAAGATAGTCTTGGGTGAGCATTTCAACAAAGTTCACCGCGTGTTCGGCATCAACCGACCAGAGAGCGGCCGCGACGGATCGACAACGGGCCGTCGACAGATTGAAGTGGAAACTGACGACGTCTTGTAAACCCAACTGGCGAGCCCGGCCGACCTGGCAGCTGAGTTGGATCAGGAAGTCGACTCCCGTCAGGTCGCAACCCGGACGAGGAACCGGAACGAGACCCTCGGATCGTTTCTCAATTCGTACGACTTGATTTCCTTGCCAGATTTCGATTGCTTCGCCGGGCGGGTCGGAGGCAAGGCGCACTCCGTCGACGCTTGGTCCGTCGGCCAGAACTAAACTCCCGTGTCCGACTACGGTGAGGAGAGCCACTCGTTTGCCGGCTTCTTCGGCGGCCGCGAGTCCGCGGGCCATAACGTCGTGGCTTCCCGGCGGGTCGAACCAAGCCCCAGACCAACGGTAGCCGGACTTCGAGAGCTCACGTTGATTGAACAGATGCATCCGCACGGCTTGCCGGATGATGTCCTTGTCGTCGTAGTCGATGCCAGAGATGGAGAGTATGCGATCACCCGCGATCGGACGATCGTCGACCGCGCATATCCGCAGACACCATCGGCGAGGCAACGATCCGCAAGGTTTCCACACACTCGAAGAAGAAACGACGCTCGGGATCGCCATCGACTAGTAGAAAGCTGAGGGGGACCGCTCGCAGCACGTCGTCGGTCATTACCAGCAGGTGCATCGATGGACGAAGCACGCGAGCGATCTTTTCGACGGGAACATACCGAGCGCAGTCGTCCAGCAGTCGCCTCACGGCCGCATCGCTTTGTTCGCGAGTGATGCAGGCCTTTTCAAAACTCTTCAAGAGGTGCCGAAGTTTAACGGCTGAGTCGGGCTCGGCCTCGTCGCCGCCGGCGACGACCTCCAACTGGCCGGCCTGCTTTTGGAATACGGTCCAAGTCAACGCACCTTCGAGGCCGAAGCCGATTTTTAGAAGAGCTTCGTCTTCGCGCAAGGCAGCGGCGAGTTCTTCGGTCGTAAGGCCGTCAGGACCGTAGCTTAGCACCCCGGCGAGCTCGCGCTTTGAAGCCGCGCCGGTTTCCGATGCGGAAGCGTTCTCGAACGACGGCCGCTCCGCGCCCGGCGCGTGTACCGTTCGTGACGGCCCTTGATCGGGCGGTCTGCGACGGATACGGTCGGTGAACGGCTCGAGAGGTGTCGCGATGCGCCGTAGGTCTTCCGACGGCATGTCGCCAGGAGGAACGGCGTTCGTCACGACGGAGGAGTGCCGTTGCTCGAGGTGCGCGCGGAGAGCAAACTCCACGTCCCAGAGCAAGGCCTGCATGCGCCGACGGAAGCTTTCTTCTCCGCTTCCGGCGGCTAGTTGGTTGGCGGCGCGCGTCAACATGTGTCGGGCCTGTTCCGTCCAATTCAGCGCATACGCTCGGTCGCCCGATTCTTCGTCCGTCTCGAATCGTTCGCGCAACAGCCGTGCGAGGCCTGCGACGAGTTGCGTCGCCAGATCGAGATCGTTGCCGCGAATCGCCAGTTCGACGCAAGCTTGGGCGAGCCCTACTGTTCCGGGGAGTCTCCTCTCCGTAGGCCTGAGCCAAGCCAAGTCGATCAATTCCGTGCGAATCAAAGTCAAGCCGTCCGACTCGCGGCCGGCGGGCGCAAGGCGTCGAAACAAGCGTGCCAACGTTCCGACCAGCTTCGATCGCGAGGCGTACCTGAACATAAGGCGACGCTCAGTGCTGCAATGCGCCGAGCGTATTCATCGATGCGCCTCTGACTACTTGAAGTCGACGCGCCATACCTCCGCGTAAAGTTGTTTTCCGCTTCGAGCAACATCATGCCGACCGCCATGGCTCCGACGGCGGCGAACGGCGAGGCTTGCAGGGCGTTGAACTGCGAAAGCGCTTGCGTATCCACTTCTTCGATACCGAATATCGTTTCCCAGAATACGCGCATTGGAAATGATATTCGAGGATCTTGCGCCGATACAATTGGAGTCGAGTGGCATAGACGACGGCGACCGTGCCCCAGGCAACGCGGTGGTTACGCCCCGCCAATTCGACGATTCGCGCCGCGACACATTGCACGCTTATTGCCCCGCGGAGATCCGCGTCGAGATAGTCTCCGAGCAACATGCCTACCGCAGCCCATTCTTGACGAAACGCCAAATGGTTGAGTTCATACGCGCTCCACGAAGTTGCAAAGCCGGGCGAAATCTCTTGCAACTCGAGCAAGAATGTGTCCGGAGACGAGCGACTTCGCGATAAACAGGTATCCGCCAGATCTGCGAATGCGGCCAGACGGTCGGCGGCGAAAAGCGCCCGAGTCGTCGCGAGCCCGGTCACGATTGCGACGGCGGAAAGAGGCATGGTCACGACGTCGCTCTTTTCTCGACTTTCCTGCAGTTGCCACACGTGCGACATCTCCTCGGCAACAGTCCTGTCTCGGTGGTCGCGATCGTCGGGCGATAAATTGGCGGGGTCGCCGTCGAAGAGCGACCACAACCACCGCCCCATGAGTAAATCGAGGCGAGGCGAAGGGGCTCGCACGAGCACTTCGGCTAGCAATGAAGAGCCGGCCCACTCGACTGCGGCAATACGCAACAAACCGAGATCGGCGCGGACTTCCGCCGTCGCCGCGACGGGAGCCGTATAGAGGGCCGTCCGCGCGGCGGAGGCCGGCAGTTCCCACCAGTGTGCTGCCGGGGCAGTTTGCCTCGCTTCATGAATCTCCGCCTGCAGCAGCGTCGTTCGTTGTTCGGAGGTCCGGCCGTCGTCGATCACGCGCCAACAGGCTCGTAAAAGACCGTCGAGCGCGTCCCACTGGAGAAACTCGACGAACCATTCCAGCCTATTCAGGACGAGACAGCCTCCCTCAGTCAAGCTGAGAAAATCGGAAGCCAAGCGAATCGCCGCTCGAGGTGCGTTCAAGTCGAGCAGTGCTTCGTGGGCTGCCACAACGAGGCGCGCGGCCGCGTCGAACGTCGCGGCCGTCGTTCCGACGTTCGCGTCGGCATCTTCGTTCAGACGCCGGATTTCATCGGCAAGAAGATTTGCCGCCCGCTCGGCAAACGCCGCCGCGAGATCTTCGGCCGATATGTGGGCCCCGGCGGTGTCCAAACCAAGCGGCGGAATAGACCACTGACAAGCAGAAATCGGGCAAACCGGCTCGTTCGGCGGCACGGGCGAACTCGCTCAGAGTCGACAGGACGATATAGTCGGAGTTTGTCCACGACCGGATCTGATGCCGAAGGTCGACGAGTCCGCGACTCGCGATTTCGGCAGTGGGAATTCCCAGGACCTTGGCCGCCAGTTCTGATGATTCGCGAAACATCTCCAATCGATTCAGCCGACGAGCCTCGTCGTAAACCATCGTCTGCAGCATGGTATCGCCGTCGGGAGCATCGGCGAGCCGCATCATGAGCTCGTAGGCTTCAAGCTGTGTTAGAAGGCGTCGGCGAGTGCTCGCGGCGAACCCGGCATGGGAATGGATCGATCCCATTCGCCGGGAGAATTCCGCTTGGTCTTCCGGCCATGCCAGGAGGGAGTAGCGTTCCGGCGACAATTCTCCGATAGGGAGTTGCGGCGTTTCGAAGTGTGCCTTCTGGCGCTCCCAATGCTGCGTTTGAAACGGCAGGAGTTCGTCAACGACGAACGCGACCCGGGCATCCTCCAACATCTGATCGGCGAATTCGACGATTAGCTCACGGGCCGGCGGTGCGAGCCAATCCAGCTTGTCGACCGCTTTCTTCAAGCGATCCAATTCGGGGCGACTGCTCATCGTTTCTCCCGGACTTGTTTCAAGCCGCTTGGCCGTCGGAGGGATGTCGCCGTGGGGCGCAGCCGACGGGTGCTCCGGCAACCAACGTCTGTACGTTTCGTAGAACGTTATTCAAAGGCCTATGATCCGTTCATTCCAAAAATTCGGCGGAAACTCGGCGGACGGTAGGGGAAATTCCTTATGCTCGCACGCATGACCAGAACTCTGTTGACCACCCGTTGCGCCCAGGGCTGCGAGGATTGCCCCCGACGCTGTGCGATTCCCCCGGATATTTACTAATGGTGCGCGTGAGCGCCGCCGTCGATGTGCAACGTCCCTTCAACCGCACCATGCCGTTGTCGGCTTATTTGCACACGGCCTGGGCCACACACTTCACGCAGGTGGTCGAAGTCTTTAATCGCGACCTGCAATTGAAGCTTTCGGCTGGCGGTCTGGTGCAGATGTGGTACGGCTGCGAGAGGCTTTATTCCCCTGGTGCTAAGAGATCAGGCGGCAGCCGTGACGACGGCCGTGTTTGTCCAGGATGGCAATACTTCGATCCCTGACCTCAAGTCAAACTAGAGTAACTGTAGTTGAATGTGGTTAATTCGTCTGAATCGCCCGCATCTCAACGGGATCCGGATTCAGACGCCGTTGTCGCGTATATCGTGTCATTTCGCAGCATTTCGGATCGTGGCACTCTGCAATGCTTACTTGTCGTCGGCCAAAATCAGAACGATGTTCGGTCGTTGCGACTCAAAGGTTTCCGCACGGGCTGATCCGACGGAGGAGGCAACTGAAAAAAGTGCGGCAGCGGCGAGGAGCGTCAGGCGAGATGCGATTCGTAGCATGAAAACCCTGGACGGAATGAAAAGTGCGGCGATCGATGGGACGGCGACCGTAAAGACGGCTTACCCCCGTAGAATATCGGGGTCGGCCTGACGCCGGTCAATCATCGGCCGTCGACTGCGGTTTCCCTATCGCGACGTTACGCCGGCCGCCGCCGTACAATGACTCGGCAAGCCGAATGTATGAACGGTCGCTTAAGTTGCCGGTAACAGAAGGGGCCGGCTTCGCGCTTCGGCGAACTATGAATCGATCCGCAGTCGTCGACGACGGACCTACTCCGCAAGTCGCCACGCATGGCGAAGCGAAGAAGCTGCGCTTCTATCACATTCGCAATTGGCTCGGCATGCCGCTCTCGGTCTGGCTGCCGCTGCTGGCGCGAATCGTTTCGCGGCCCCGCGCGTTGGGCAGGTCTTGCGACAGACGGTGTACTCCACCGGCAGTTCGCTGCTGCATCGCATCGATCAACTGCTCTACTCCGGCCGCGTGCGCCGCGCCGCCGAGCCGAAGCCGCCGCTGTTCGTCGTCGGCCATTGGCGGACCGGCACGACGTTGCTGCATGAGTTGCTCGTGCAAGATGAGCGATTCACGTCGCCGTCGACCTATCAGGTCATGGCTCCGCATCATTTCCTACTTTCCGACGGTTGGATGCCGAAGTTTCTCGGCCATGCGCTGCCCGCTCGTCGACCGATGGACAACATGGCCGTCGGCTTCGACAAGCCGCAGGAAGACGAGTTTGCCTTGTGCAATCTGGGGCTGCCGTCGCCGTATCTGAAGTGGGCGTTTCCGCGACACTACCCGGAGCCCGGGATGTCGCTCGATATCGAAGCGTTGCCGGAGCGCGAGCGCCGACGTTGGATCGCCGGGCTGCGCGGGTTCGTGCGGCGATTGTCGTATCACGACCCGCGCCGCACGGTGCTCAAATCGCCGACGCATACGGCTCGTCTCGATACGCTCTCGCGGGTCTTTCCCGGCGCGCAATTCATTCACATCGTGCGCGAATCCGTACGAAGTGTTCGCCTCGACGATGCACACGTGGCGGCAACTGTGGGATTCCTGTGCGTTCCAGAGCCCGCAATTCGACGATCTGGAAGAATACGTGCTGGCGACGTTCGAGCGCATGTACGCCTGCTTTGAAAGGGCGCGACCGACGCTCGACGCCGAGCATCTGTACGAACTGCGCTACGAAGACTTGCTTCAAGATCCCATCGGAGAATTACGCAACGTTTACGAGCGACTGCAGTTGCCGGACTTCGCTGCGGCGCTGCCGAAGCTGGAAGCTTATTTGAGCGAGCAGAAGTCGTATCGCACGAATCGGCATGAACTCTCGGACGCAGTGCGCGAGCGCATCTCACAACGTTGGGACGCCTACTTCCGGCGCTACGGCTACGCCACGCAGTAGCCTTGCCGTCGGATTCGATGTCGGGCGATTCGCTCCTGGCCGCCGCGGCGACTATACTGCGGGCTCTCCCGCCCGTTGCCCTCCCGCCATCGTTGCCGCGAGACTCCGCATGTCGCACCTCACGCGCCGTCGTTTCGTTTTCGATTCTCTGGCCGCAGGCTTCGTCGTCGCCGCCTCCCCTGCTCTGGCCGCTGATCCGGAAAGTTCTTCGCCGGGGAACGACAATCGCGTTGCGGCCGAGCCGATCATCGATATCCACCAACACACGAATTACCGTGACCGCTCGAACTCGCGTCTGCTCGCGCATCAGCGGACGATGGGAGTGACGCAGACGATTCTGCTCCCTTCGGGCACGAACGTGCGCCGCAGTTCCACCGGCGACGGCAAATACAACGGCCTCGGCGGCGTGGCGGCCGGCGGCAACGACTCTTGCCTGGAAATGGCGAAGTCGCACCCGGGCGAGTTTTACGCCGGCGGCAACGAGGTGACCGATCTTCCCAACGCCCGCGCGGAAATTGAGAAGTATCTCAAGGCGGGCGGCGTGATTATCGGCGAACAGAAATTCGCCGTCGAACTTGACTCGCGCGACAGCCAAATTCTTTACGCGCTCGCCGCGGAATACGGCGTGCCCATCCTGCTGCATCTGCAACACGGCTCGTACAATTTGGGTTTCGAGCGCCTCGGCAAGATGCTGGAGAAGCACCCGAAGACGACGTTCATCGGTCACGCCCAAACTTGGTGGGCCAACATCGATAAGAACCACGCCGATCAAAGCGTGCTCTATCCGAAAGGCCCGGTCACCGCGGGCGGCCTCACCGATCGCTACTTGGCCGACTATCCGAACATGTTTGCCGACATGTCGGCAGGCTCCGGCCTCAATGCGCTCATGCGCGACGAAGACCATGCCCGCGGTTTCTTGGAGCGTCACCAAGACAAGCTGTTGTACGGCAGCGACTGCGACGACCAACTCGGCGCCGGCCCCAAATGCTCCGGCTCGCAACAGATCGCCGCCATTCGTAAGCTGGCCCCGTCGAAAGCCATCGAACGTAAACTTCTTTACGAAAACTCGAAGGAGCTCTTCCGCCTTGCATGACCTCCGTGTGAATCTCCTTCGCTCGCCCCTTGCGGGAGAGGGGCCGGGGGTGAGGGGTAAGAACCTGCAACGAACGTCTAAATCAACGCGCGCATGAAACGCTACATCGCATCGCTACTCGCCGCGGCACTTCTCTTCACCGGCCGCCTCGCCCTCGCCCACGAAGACTTCCCCATCCCGGCGAACACCGAGAAAGACACGGCAAGCGCCCCGATGCCGCCGGACGAAGTCGTGCGCACGGTCAAGCTTCCCCCCGGCTTCAAGCTCAGCGTCTTCGCGGCCGAGCCCGACGTTCACAACCCGATCGCGATCACGTTCGACGAACGGGGCCGCCTCTGGGTGGCCGAGAGTTACAGTTGGGCGGGCAACGGCGACGGCGGCTTCCGCGCGGAGATTCGCGACCGCATTCTCGTCTTCGAAGACACCGACAACGACGGCCGTCACGATCGCCGCACCGTGTTTTGGGACGACGCTCATCGACTGACGAGCATTGAAGTCGGCTACGGCGGCGTGTGGGCAATCTGCCTGCCGAACCTGCTCTTCATTCCCGACGCAAATCGCGACGACAAGCCCGACGGCCCGCCGGTCGTCAAGCTCGACGGCTTCGATGGCGGCTCCGGCAGCCACACGCCCGCCAACGGTTTGAAGTGGGGCCCCGACGGTTGGCTTTACGCTCGCCAAGGCATTCAGGTGACGAGCCTCATCGGCAAGCCCGGCTCGTCGGAGTCGCAGCGGCTGAAGTTCAACACCGGCATCTGGCGCTATCATCCCGTCCGCGGCACGGTTGAAGCCGTGATGCACGGCATGACGAACTCCTGGGGCTTCGATTTCGACAAGCACGGCGAGATGTTCTGCATCAATACCGTGATCGGCCACCTTTGGCACGTCGTGCCGGGCCTGCATACCGAGCGGATGTACGGCGCCGATCCGAACCCGTACGTGTTCGACCTCGTGAAGCAAACGGCCGACCACGTGCACTGGGACACGGGGGAAAACTGGAGCGACGTCCGCAAAGGGGTCTCCGATACCACGAGCGCGCTGGGCGGCGGCCACGCGCACATCGGCCTGATGATTTATCAAGGCGATAACTGGCCGGCCGAATACCGCGACAAGGCGTACACGCTCAACCTGCACGGACGACGGATCAACTGCGACGTGCTGAAACGCGACGGCTGCACCTACACGGCCACGCACGGCCAAGACCTTTGCTACATCGCCGACCCCTGGTTCCGCGGCATGGACCTGATCACCGGCCCCGACGGCGGCGTATTCATCGCAGATTGGTCCGACACCGGCGAATGCCACGACCACGACGGCGTGCACCGCACCAGCGGACGGATTTACAAGCTGACGTATGGGGAGCAGAAGAAGCTGACGACATTCGACCTTTCACGCCTCGTCGACAACATGATCGTCTCGCTGCTGTCTTACGAAAACCAGTGGTGGGCCCGACAAGCTCGGCGCATCCTCGCCGAGCGCGCCGCAGAAAAGGAATTGACGTTCGGCACTGCGGACCTTCTCAGGAAAAAATTTGACCAAGAACCGCACCTTGAAAAGCGAATTCGCATTTTGGAAGCGCTGCATGCGGTCGGGGCGGATGATGACCGGTTGCTTACTAAGACGATGGAAGCAAACGACGAATACCTCAGTGCGGCCGCGTTGCGGTTTTATGTTGAGAAATTTGTGGCCGGCGAATCATCGGAATATGTGAGTTTCAATCGACTTGCTGAAGTTTGCAAAGATCCGCTTGTTTTGCTTCATTTGGCTTCGGCAATTCAGCGAGTGCCTGTTGACGTCGGCAAGGAGCTTGCCGCGGTGCTCTATTGGCAGGGTCGACGTGCTGGCGACGACGCGGTGTTACCGCACCTGCTTTGGTACGGGCTTGAGCCGCATGTGGCGCGCGACCCAATGTGGGCCGTGCACCTCATTTCGCTAGGTTCGTTCCCCCTGATACATGAGAACGTCGCTCGTCGAGTGACGCTCAATCTCGAACAGAATCGCGCCGCCGTCGATCAAATGCTTCGCCAAACACCGAACGGCCCGGACGGCTCGGCAGTCGTCGCCGGCGTCGCTAAAGCGTTGAATGGCGTTCGGCGTCCGAAGCTCCCGCTGAATGGTCGACGTTTGCCGCTAGATTCGCGAAGTCTTCCAAGGAAGAAACTCGCAAACACATCCAATCGTTGAACGTCATCTTCGGCGAAGGGGTGGCGATCGACGAACTCAAGAAACTGGTCGACGACGCCAAGGCGGACCCACAAGCTCGGGCTCAAGCTTTGGCCGCGTTGCTCGAAGGCCGGCCGGAAGGCTATGCGCCGACGCTCCTGAACCTGCTCACCGACCGCGTCCTAACTCTCGAAGTTCTGCGCGGCTCGCCTACTACGACGATCCGCAAATTCCGAACAAGATTCTTAACCGCCTTCGCGCTTACAGCGCCGCCGAACGGGCCGAGGCGATCAATACGCTGGCGGTGCGCCCTGCGTATGCCAAGGCCTTGCTCCGAGCGGTTCGCGACGGCAAGCTCTCGGCCGGCGAGATTTCGGCTTTTCATGCCCGACAGCTCAGCGACTTCCACGACCCGCAAATCGACGCCGACCTGAAAGAACTCTGGGGCGAAGTCCGCGTGAGTGCCGCCGAAAAGCGGGCTCTCATCGAACGTTACAAGAAGGAACTCACGCCCGCCGTACTGGCCAAGGCCGACGCGAGCGCCGGCCGAGCCGTGTTCAACAAGTCGTGCGCGAACTGCCACGTGCTCTACGGCCAAGGGCGCAAGATCGGGCCCGATCTGACCGGCTCGAACCGCAAGAACCTCGACTACCTGTTGGAAAACGTCGTCGACCCGAGCGCGAGCGTCGCCGCCGATTTTCGTAGCGTGAGCGTCACGCTGGACGACGGTCGGGTGTTGAGCGGAGTCGTCGGCGAGCAGAACGACCGGACCGTCACGCTGCTCACGGCCCAAGAACCGCAAGTGCTCGATCGCAAAGAAATCGAAGAACTGACGCCGACCGGCCAGTCGCTCATGCCCGACGGCCAACTCCAACAAATGACGCAGGATCAGATCCGCGACCTGATTGCGTACCTCATGTCGATGGAACAAGTGCCGTTGAAGCCGTAGTGATCGAGCTTCGGCGCACGTCGCGCTGTTGGGAACGCCCTCCGTGGCGTCCGTGCGCCCGATACCAAGCCCTGCCCCCTCATCCGCCGCTGCGCGGCACCTTCTCCCGCGAGGGGAGAAGGACGGAACGCCGCAGAGGGCGTTCCCTACGGAGGTCAAGCAAAGTTTCGGCCGGTGAGGCGGTGCCGGCTGAAAGTGAGTTTGATTTCCGTTCGACGATTGGGAGACAATACGGGGTGCGTTGCTCGGCATCTTGGATTCGTCGTCCCAATCTCACGAGAAGCTTCTATGATCGTGCTCGATCGTCGAAACATGCTGCAACCCCCTGATGGTCCGTCTTGGAGAATCTTGTCGAAGCGAAAATCTTTGTGTCGGCGAACCGAGAACGCCGGCGATCGGAGCGATCCGGCGTCGATTCGGAATCGTCGTAAGTCTGTCGGCGCGATTGGGACTTACGTCGAATCTGTGCGGGACATCTGCGTATGTTCCGCGCACAAATGTTCGCGATTAGTGCGCGTTGGAGCGCTTACCAACAAGGGTGCGCACTATGAGACCGCCGGAGTGCGCACTGCGGCGGTAGCGCACTGCACGCCGATCGCCGTAAGTCGCGCAAGTCGTTCGGGACTTACGTCGGCCTTTGCCGACGCGAATTTCAAAATCGTCAGCCGGTCGCGTTCGAAAGTGGGCCGCCTTTCTGCATTCTTTTCGGCATCTGAGCGGCCGGTAATTGTTACCCCTGCCGACGTAAGGCGACGGAGTCTATAATCAAAGCGGTCTGACCAATTTTCTCCGTCCCGTTTTCGCTCCTCCACCGCCTTTTCAGGGCCTTCGTCGTCGATGCAAGTCGGGTTGTTCATTCCTTGTTACGTCGACCAATTGTTCCCGCGGGTCGGCATGGCCACGGTCGAGCTTTTGGAACGTTGCGGCTGCACGGTCGAGTTTCCACGAGCCCAAACGTGCTGCGGTCAGCCGATGGCGAACACCGGCTGCACGGACGAGGCCCGTCCGTTGGCCGAGCGGTTCTTCGAGATTTTCTCACCGTATGAATATGTCGTCGCGCCGTCGGGAAGCTGCGTCGCGATGGTTCGGCATCACTACGAGGAATACCTCGCGGACCGGCCGGGCTTTGCGGAGCTTAAGGCCAAGACGTTCGAGTTGTGCGAATTTCTGGTCGACGTCGTCGGGCTGAATTCGCTCGACGTTCGTTTTCCGCATCGCGTCGGGCTGCATCAAAGCTGCCACGGTTTGCGCGAACTGCGGTTGGGAAGTTCGAGCGAATTGGTCGGCGCCTCGTTCGGCAAGGCGCAACAATTGTTGAAGCTCGTCGACGGCTTGCAGCTCACGACGTTGCGCAGGCCCGACGAATGCTGCGGCTTCGGCGGCACGTTCGCCGTGGCCGAAGAAGCCGTGTCGTGCATGATGGGAGAAGATCGTGTGTTCGACCACGAGCAGGCCGGCACGGAAGTGCTCACGGCCAACGACATGTCCTGCTTGATGCACATGCAAGGAATCATTCGCCGCGACAAGAAGCCGATTCGCGTAATGCACATCGCCGAGATCTTGGCGGGAGGCGCGGCATGAGCCATAACGGCGCCGTCGCCCATGCCGAAGAAGCCGGCCGTTCCAAGGCCGGCCATGCCGCGTTGGCCGTGGCGTTCACGGTCGATAAGCCGCGGGCACGCTGGCACGACGAAACGCTCTGGTTCGTCCGTAGCAAACGCGACAAGGCCGCCTGGACTTTGCCCGAATGGGAAGTGCTCCGAGAGACGGCGTCGGCCGTGAAGGCGCATACGGTGTCGCGTTTGGCCGACTACCTCGAGCAATTCGAGCGGCAAGCTCAGAAACTCGGCGTCACGGTGCATTGGGCCAAAGATGCGGCCGAGCACAACGAGATCGTGCTGGGAATTCTCCAACGCGTCGGTGCGAAGAAGCTGGTGAAGAGCAAGTCGATGCTCACGGAAGAGTGTCACTTGAATCCGTATTTGGAACGGCACGGCATCGAAGTGGTCGATACCGACCTCGGCGAACGCATCGTGCAACTCGCCGGCGAACCGCCGAGCCACATCGTCCTGCCGGCCATTCACAAGAAGAAGGAAGACGTCGGCGCGATTGTTCCACAAGCATCTCGGCACGCCCGCGGGAGCTTCCGATCCGCTGTATTTGGCGGAAGCCGCGCGGCAGCACTTGCGCGACAAGTTCATGGCCGCCGACGCCGCGTTGACCGGCGTGAACTTCGCGATCGCCGAAACCGGCGGCATCGTGATCTGCACGAACGAAGGTAACGCCGACCTCGGCGTATCGCTGCCGAAAGTGCATATTGCGTGCATGGGCATCGAGAAGCTGATTCCGCGGGCCGCCGACCTGAGCATCTTTCTGCGACTGCTGGCCCGCAGCGCGACGGGGCAGCCGATCACGACTTACTCGTCGCACTTTCACGGTCCGATGCCGGGCGGCGAGATGCACATCGTGCTGGTCGACAACGGCCGTACCGAGATTTTGGGGAGCGACGAGTTTCGCCGGTCGCTGAATTGCATTCGTTGCGGTGCTTGCATGAACACCTGCCCTGTGTATCGGCGCAGCGGCGGGCACAGCTACGAGTCGACCGTGCCCGGCCCGATCGGCTCGATCTTGGCTCCTTCACGCGACGCCAAGCAACACGGCGACTTGCCGTTCGCCTGCAGCTTGTGCGGTTCGTGTACCGACGTTTGCCCGGTGAAAATCGACCTACATCATCAACTGCTGACGTGGCGCAAAGAGATCGCGCATCGAGGTCTGCTGCCGCTTAGCAAACGCTGGGGCATGAAAGTGATGAGCCGCGTGTTTCGCAGCCCCGGCATGTACGCGGCTTCCGGTTGGCTGGCGCGAAAGATCGTGCCGCACCTGCCGCGCTTCATGATCTATAACCGCTTCAACGCGTGGGGGAAGCGGCGCGAGTTGCCGGAGTTTCCGAAGAGCAGCTTTCGCGAGGAGTTTGCGCGGCGGGGGAATGGAAAGGCCGGCGATGGGAAGTAGAGAAGACATTCTCGCGGCCGTGCGAGCACAGAAGCTGCCGGAGAAACCGGCGCCGAGCCTCGACAGCGATTGGATTCGCTATGAAGATCGCCGGGCTCAGTTTGCCGCGGCGCTGCAGTCGGTCGGCGGTCGCTGCGAGTTTGTGAGCGATGCGGCCGAGGCGGCGCAGAAGTTGGCGGAACATCCGGCTTGGGGCGGCGCAAGAAGATCGTGTCGCTGGTTCCGGAAGCCGTGTCCGGAACGGTCGACTTAGCGACGGTCGACGATCCGCATGCTCTGGAGGACGTCGACTTCGCGGTGATGCGAGGCTCGATCGCAGTTGCCGAAAACGGCGCCGTTTGGGTGACCGACGCCGGAGTCAGGCAGCGAGCCGTTTACTTCATCACACAGCATTTGGCGCTTGTCGTGCCGGCCGCGGGACTGGTCGACAACATGCCGCAGGCCTACGAGCGGCTGTGCTTTGAGGGCCCGGGCTACGGCGCGTTTCTCTCCGGGCCTTCTAAGACCGCGGACATCGAGCAATCGCTCGTCATCGGTGCGCACGGACCGCGGTCGATGACCGTGATCGTGGTCGGCACGGGGCTTTCGAACGACGTTTAGTTCGAAGCCCGCAGAGGAGTCGGTGCGCCAAACGTCGAGTTCGTGTTTCGCGAGAGGAAGTGCGGGCGTCCGGGCGTTTCGCGGCGGGCGTCGCTGAGCAACACGGCGATTTCGGCCAAGCTGCGGGTGCCGAGTTTGCTAAAGATTCGCTTACGGCGAGCTTCGACGGTCCGCAAAGCAATGCCGAGCGTCGAGGCGATGTTTTTATTGAGTTTGCCTTGCAGCATCAGGTCGAGCACGTCGCGCTCTTCTCTACGTAATTCGCTTACGCGCTGATAGGCCGAGGTCGCGTTGAGCTTTTGAACTCGCAGAGTTGCGGAAATGCGCAAGGCGTCGCCGAGCGACAACTCCAAGCGGTCGATTTCCCGCGGCCATTCGAGAATCTCGACCACGCCCAATCGCACCGCCTGCACGATGTAACGGGTCGGAGGATTGTCCGCCAGAAGCACGACGCCGAGCGTCGTTTGCTCCAGCAAGCGTCGCAAGTGGAAGATCGGATCGGAATCGGTCATCTCGCCCAGCGAGGCGATCACGCAGCCTTCCGTGAGGCTCTCTTGCCGAGCGAACAGCGAATCCCAACTCGAAAGCTGAATGTTTTCGACGGCCGTTCGCGAGCACACGGCGGTGATTCGAGCGGAGGCGGCAGGATCGACGGGAAGAGTAAAGCAACGTTTCGAGATGAGCATGGACGACTCCAAGACGATATCGGCGAAACTTCGATCGCACAGAACGAAGTTTGACCGGCGATACATCTTCCCATCGGGCTGCTACATTGCCGGCGAGCAGGCGAATATGCGTCAAAAAAATGAGCCCGCGGAAAACCTCAATGTGCGGTTCGTAGCTGCAATTTCGCTGGAACGAAGTCGCTGCTCAAGCGCGCGAATCTAACGACCAGAAGCCGTAGGAACGGGGGTTGTGCTGCCGTCGAGCGGGCTTGAAGCACTACGACTGGGAACTGTAGAAGTTGCGGCGCCGCGACCGCTGTGGACGTCGCCGATGACGCCGTTGATCAAAGGTTCCAGCTTGCGGGCCGACTCGATATACCTGCGCCCTTCAGCGCCCACATGGTAGGCCGGATTGTCGTAAAGCAACATTTCCTCGAGGAAAACCTTAGCCATGCCCGGGTCAAGGGCTTTGATTCGCAAGTCGACTAATTGGTAGTACGCTTCCAGATGCTGGGCGTAACCTTCCAGCGGCGGTGTTTTGATCAACTCTTGAAAGAAGTGGTCGGCGTCCGTCGGGCGGCCTTGGTACATCGCCAAGCGGCCGAGGTTGAGGTAGGCATCGGTATAGTTTTCATCGAGCGTTACGGTGCGTTCGTATTGGCGAATCGCCTCATCCGTTTGGCCTTCGATCTGGAGATACACGCCGTAGTTGTATTGAGCCCGCGGATTGTGCGGAGCTTTGGCGGCGGCGTCGCCCCAAATCGCGACGGTCGACCGATAGTCGTAGTTGCGCCACCATGGTCAGCGCGATGAGCACTGCGACGGCCGTCCACGCTAAGACTTCCAAGATCGCACCGGAGACGGTCGGCGACAGCCCGCAACGTCGCGAGATCCGCCGCCACGCTTGATAGACGCCGATTGCGACTAACGCCATGACCGGCGCCGTGGAAACGTACGCCCGGTGCTCGAAGCAAAGGTCGACGATTGGCGCTATGCTCGAGGTGGGTGCAAGGGCGACGAAGAACGACCCGCCGAGGAATCCTAACGCCGGGGCGCGGAATAGGGCGACGACGGCGAGCAGCAACAGCCCGCAGATGATCGCCAGCGGACGGACCACCGCACCGAGATCGGGGATTTCAGTCGGCAGCCAAGCGATGCGACCGTCCTCGTCGACAAACGGCCAGGTGACGACCTTGCGCAGGCATAGTCGAGGTTCAAACCGAACGGTATGAGCATCAAGAACAAGTACCGCAGCAGGACGCCGGGCTGCGTCAGGCCGCGTATTCCATCGGCGTGATGCGGGTATGGTCGAGAATGCCTGCGGAAGCGTAAACGTTCCACGTCCGCGACATCAACCAATAGAGCATTCCCCACGTGCCGGCGATGCCGACGTAATAGAGGCCGCGGCGGCGCATAAGCTCGGCCCAACTTGCGGCGCAGAATACGCGGTCGTACCAAAGCACGACCAGCGGCGCCGTGATCATGACTTCTTTCGAAGCCATGCCCGCCGTGCAAGCCAAGACTGAAGCGACGCCCCAATGAATGCGCCCCGTCGTCGCAAGGCGGGTCATTGTGTAAATGGTAAGGAAGTAGAACATCCCCATCATCGACTCCTGTCGTTGATAGAGATACGTGACGCTCTGGGTATTCAGCGGATGGACGGCAAAGAGCAAGGCCATGATCAAAGCCATGCGCTCGCCGACGCCGCGAAAGTACGGCGCAGCCCGCGGCGAAGCGAAGCCGTGCCGCGCGATGCCGTACAGCGCTAACGCGGCGAGGATTTGCACGAGGGTGCTCGTGGCATGCCAGCCACGGACGTCGTAGCCCCACAGCCGGTAATCGATGCCGAATGTCAGATAGGCCAAGGCGCGAGTTTGGCCGTGATCGAGAAGCTTGAGAATCGCCGCAGGGCCGGAGATGTCGCGGATCGGCGTCTCGCCCCCGTCGACGAGCAGATAGTTCGACCCGTCGAAGACGAACGGGGTTTGGAAACTATTGGAGTAAGCGACGAGCACGCCGACGGCGATCGCCGCCCACCCGAAGCGGCGAGCCCAGCCTTCGGCGGGAGCTTCCGTAGGGGCGTCGTCGGCTACAGTCCCCGCACTCTCGGCCGCACTCATCGGCGGGCCTCGCGAGGACCTTCGCAGCCGGCTACTTCAAGCGTTTGATGAAATTGCGATGGCCGGGCATCGGCGCATGCGGCACCCAGCCGAGCCGGGCCAAGAAACGATCGGAAAGTTTGTCGTTCGCAACGTCGCATAACAGAGCGTCGGAATTCTTCACGCGGGCGATTTCTTCCAGCGCGATAAGTGCGCGGCGGAAAGTCGCGTAGTCGGCGTCGCCGGTCGTTTCGACGTAGCGCAGCGCCAAGAAGCCGGGACAACTCCGCGGCTCGTTGAAGTATAGCCGACAGCGGTTCCCGCGGCGACGACGACGCAGCCAAGGTGCGAGGCGGCGAATGCCGAAGGCCGTGGAAATTTTGGGAAACGGCCGCCAGACGACGCGCTCCAGACGCCCGTCGCATGTTTCGATAACGCCGTAGCGCCGAAGGCGCACGTTCTCGGCGTCGGCGGAAAGATCGACTGTGACGTGGAACAGCGACATGCGAAGCCGGCGACATGTTGACGGATATGGGAACCAGTCAACTCTAGCACGCGGCAAACAAGGTCGACGTCGCCGCTACGGATCAGTCGGACTTTGCGGGCCTGGAGCGAAGTTTCAGCACGAGCATTCGCAGGACGCCGTAGAGCGGAAAGCCGATCAGCAGCACGGTCGGCACGATCCAGGCCACTTCGAAACGCGGTTCGGACCAGTCCCAAATCGGGCCCCAAAGCCAAAGTACGCCGAGCGTCGACACGCAAAGGTACGGGCCGTACGGAAGTTCCTCGTGACGGCGGAAGATCAGCGCCGGAACGTAGATGACGAGCGCGGCGACGGGGGCCGCAAAAAAGACCAAGAGCGTCGGCTGCCAACCGATGAACGCGCCGATCATGGCCATGAGCGTGACGTCACCGAAGCCCATCGCTTCCTTTTGAAAAGCCCAACCGCCGAGAATGCGGACGGCCCAAACCATGGCCCCGCCGCCGGCAAGCCCGAGCAGCGAAGAGAGCAATGCGTACCAATGCGTCGGAGCGAATTTCCAGACGCCGTACACGGCTGCCGAGCCGGCGATACCGACGGCGACGGTCCACGGTGCGGCCGGGTCGCGCAGGATGCGGCGCAGGAACAAGCGAAAGGCGACGGCGTAGCGACGACGTCCTTCGCGCAGGCGAGGAAAGCGACCCCCGACCAAGAGCGCAAAGCACCAGCCTATGAGGCAACCTACGGCAACGAGCAACGAAGTGATCTGGCCCGCGTTCCAAGCCGGCGGCCAACCGAACGGCATCGCGGCATCGAGCGGCAGCGGCACCACCATCACGCGGCGATCAAAGAAGGCCGGCAATTGCGCGGGGAGCCAAGTCAGCAACGCGACGCCGAGAAGCGTACCGGGAATCGTGATCGCGTCGGGGATGTTCCACTCGTCGAGATCGATGAGCGAGGCGGCGAGCATAAATGCGAACAGCGTTAGCTGCGCCGCGCACTCGGCATGCAGTACCAGCGATAATTCGGGATTGAAGGCAATGATGCCCGGAGCGATGCGCGGATAGAGCAAGCCGCCGGTGACGGCGACGTACCAATACCATGCGACGAAGCCCGCGGCGCATCCGGCCTCGACGGTGAGCGGCCGCACCCAGAAACCGACGGGGAAGCGTTCTTGCCCTTCGCGACGGCGGAGTCTCCGCCAGCCGATGATCGGCAGCCGATCTAAGAGCGATGACGCGGCGTCACGCGGATGTCGGCGCGACCAAGGGCTAAGGTATGTGGGATGATACGCGAGAGAGTACGTCGCCCAATTCACGACGGCCCCGGTCATGAGGCCGGCCAGCGCAACCAGCGCACAACGAACGCCGAGCGGCCAAGCGATGAACGTGTCGAGCGCGTTCACGCGGGGTTCCTTTCGCCGGGCATGCTCCAGGCGGCGAGGATCGCTTCGACCACGGCTTCGGGCGGTCGGCTGTCGGCGTCGATGCGGAGCTTCGCACACTCGGCATAGAGCGGTGAGCGACGAGCGAGCATCTGGCGGACTTCGTCGAGGCCGCCGCCGGCCGTGAGGTTCGGCCGTCGAGCGGAGGTCGTCGTGTCGGCTTGGATGCGGCGATAAAGAGTTTCAGCGCCGCTTCGAGCCAAACCACGGAAGCGGTACGGCGCAGCAGGTCGCGGTTGTCGTCGCGCAGCACGGCTCCGCCGCCGCAGGCCACGACGATCGGCCCGCCTTGGAGGGCTTCAGCCAAGACTTGCGCTTCCAACGAACGGAAGGCCGGCTCGCCGTCGTCAATGAAGATTTGGGCGATCGTCTTGCCGGTGCGCTTCGAGTTCGACGTCGGCGTCGAGCCAGCGCCAGCCGAGACGTTCGGCAAGCAACCGTGCGACCGTGGTCTTGCCCGTGCCGCGATAACCGATCAATACGATCGGGCCGAGCCGCGCCGGCCGGCTGGCTGCGAGGGCCGCACGCATCACGCCGAGCGGCGCCGCGAAGCCGGTGAAGTAGCGGAACTGCCACGCCGCTTGGCGGAGAAACATTTCGGTGCCGACGACCGTGCGACAACCGCGGGCCGCCGCTTCACGGAGTAGCCGGGTTTCTTGGGGATTGTAGACGGTGTCGAATACCACCGAGCCGGGCCGTAGTGCGGCGGCGTCAAGCGGCGTGTCGTCGATCTTGGGGTACATTCCCAGAGGCGTACAGTTGACGAGGACGTCGTACGGCGCGTTGCCTCGCGCGTCCCAAGCGATCGTCATGCAACCCAGCGACGAGGCCAGCTCCTCGGCTCGGACCAAGTTGCGATTCGTGACGGTCGTCGTCGCGCCGTGCTTGAGCAAGCCGAAGACGATCCCTTTGGCCGCGCCTCCTGCGCCGAGCACCAGCGCACGCTTGCCGGTCAGCGGTTCGCCGAGCGCCGCTTCGAGGCTTTCCATCGCGCCCGGTTCATCGGTGTTGTAGCCGTAGGTTTCGCCGTCGGCTGCGAAGTGCAACGTGTTGACGGCGCCGATGGTCGCCGCTGCCGGATCGAGCTTGGTCGCGAATTTGAGCGACGTTTCCTTGTGCGGGATCGTGATGCTCACGCCGCGGATGCCGAACTCGCGACATCCGGCGAGGAATTCGTCGAGGCCGTCGGGCGGGATGCGAAACGGCACGTAGACGCCGTCTTGCCCGAGCGCAGCCAGAGCGGCGTTGTGAATGAGCGGGCTTTTGCTGTGGCCGATCGGATCGCCGATGACGCAGTAGACCGGCGTCGTCGGGCCGATCGATTCGTAGCGGTAGAGATCGCGGAGCGTATCGAAACCAAGCTGCCCGGGAGCGACCGCCGCCTTGTCGCTTTCCGCGGCATATGTGAACGGGGCACCGTAGCGGGCGAGGAGAATCCGCGAGGCCTGCCCGAGGTCTCCCATACAAAAGGCCGTGGTCGGCACGGGCGACGACGCGACGAGCTCGAGCACCCGAAAATTATCGGCGGGCGTGCGGGCCATCACGGCGAGCTTGACGACGTCAGCGTCGCAAGCCGCGAGTCGGGCGTGCGCCGCGGCCAGATCGTCGGGGAGGCCTTGGAAATCGTGCAGGCTGACGATGCGCCGCGTCGTGCCGGTGCGCGGAATTGCGGCCGAAGCGTCGGGTTCCAGGTCGACGTACTCCGCCCCGGCGTTGATCGCCGAGCGGAGCCAAGCGAGGCGTTCGGATTCATCGCGGTTCCAGCGGCCGCCGTCGGCGGGGCGGCGAACCGTTGCGATGATCGGGCCCGGCCGCGCGGCGATGAGTTGTGCGACGTTCGTGCGGGCGGGAAGAAAGTCGAGTCGATACTCGACCAATCGGCAGCCGCGAGCCACGAGCGCACGATGCCGGGCGAGCAACTGCTCGGAATCGTCGGCGGCAAGCGTAACGCAAATCAGAGACAAGACGGTAACTCAGAGTCGAAGACAACGGCGAGCCCGGAGCGTGAGCGACCGGAGTCTAGGTGCGTTTGAACTGCTTATCGAGTTCTTCTTTGGTGAATACCAAGGCCGTGGGGCGGCCGTGGGGACAGTGATGCGTGTCGCTGACCAGATGGCGATCGGCCAATAGGGCTTCGACTTCGGCCGGCGTCAGGCGGTCTCCCGCTTTGATGGCCGCCTTGCAACTGATCATGTGTAGCAGTTCGTCGAGCAGGTCGCGACGCTCGGGCGTTTTGCCTTCGACGACGAGTTGATCGACGATGCTGCGCAGCACTTCGGCCGCAGGAAAGTTGGCGAGCATCGCAGGATAGCTGGAGACAAGAACCGTATCGCCGCCGAAAGGTTCGACCTTGATGCCGAGTCGGGCGAGCACGTCTTGGCGTTCTAAGACGAGGGCTGCTTCGGTCGCCGGCAAATCCACCGGCTCCGGCACGAGCAAGGCTTGGCTTTCCAAGGCTCCGGCGTTCACCTTGGCACGGAGCTGTTCGTAGAGGATGCGTTCGTGCAAGGCGTGCTGGTCGATGACGAGCACCCCTTCGTCGCTTTCGGCGAGCAGGTATCTGTTGTGAACTTGGATCGCGCGGACCGGTTCGGCGAAGTCGGCCGGGGCCGCTTCACGACCTGCATACGCAGCCGTCGGCTGTACAGCGGCCGGGCTTGCGGCATCCGCCGCAGCATTCAAATTGAGCGGCTCCGCAGGCGCATCCGTAAGCGGCAGGCTCGTCGTTTGCCCGGATTGCGGCGGCGCGGGAACGCGGCCCAAATCCGGATACGGACGAAACGGCGCGACGCGATGTAATCCCAGCGGCGGGCCGGGGGGAAGAGCGGTCGTGTACGGAGAGGTCGGCGCGACGACGGCGGCGCTGCGCGAGGCGGCCGCATCGTCGAGATCCCAGGGGGCCGGCGCGGTCGGAGCGTTGTCTCCTTGCGCCCAGCGTACGAATTCTTGACGCATCCGGACGGCGGCATCCGTGTCGTGAGCGGATGCCGGATCGCTCTCGGCGACGACCGTCGCGCCGGTTTCCGAACTGGTCGCCGCGCCGGCTTTGATCGGCTCCAAACGGTGCGTGAGATCCGTCGCCAAAAACTTAGTGCGTAGTGCGCCGAGCAGATGGCTGTAAATGCGGCCGCCGTCTTGGAAGCGCACTTCAAGCTTCGTCGGATGGACATTGACGTCGACGGCATCGGCCGGCATCGAGAGCCGTAAGAACGAAATCGGATAACGGCCCGTCAGCAGCAAGCCTCGATAGGCCTCGGTCAACGCGTGTTGCAGCGAGCGGTCGCGAATGAAGCGGCCGTTGAGGAACAGGTACTGCATCCGCGGATGCGATCGGCTTTGGCTCGGTCGAGCGACGAAGCCGCCGAGGCGAATGTCGTCGTCGCCGCTCTGGATCTCGATCAGATCGCGGGCAAGATCATCGCCGAAGAAGAGCCCGATGCGGGCGGGAATATCCTGATCTGCCGGGAGGTCGTAAACCGTGCGTTCGTTGTGACGGAGCGTGAATCGGACATGCGGGTTCGCCAAGGCCAGCCGGGTGAAGGCTTCGGTGACGTGCCCCATTTCGGTCTGTGACGAACGGAGAAACTTGCGGCGAACCGGCGTGTTGTAGAACAGATTGCGGATTTCGAGCGTCGTGCCCGGCGACATGCCGCAGGGAACGAGTTCGCCGGCCGCCCCGCCGACGACTTCGAGTTCCCAACCGCCGTCGTTGTCGTGCGTCCGGCTTTTCAGCGTGGTGCGGCTGACCTCGGAGATGCTGGCGAGCGCTTCGCCGCGAAAGCCGAAGGTGTGAACGCGGAACAGGTCGTCGGCGTCGGCGAGCTTGCTCGTCGCATGGCTGGCGACGGCCAGGGGAAGTTCGTCGTACGAGATGCCGCAGCCGTCGTCGGCGACGCGGACCAACTCCATGCCCCCTTGTTCGACGCTGACCTCGATGCGCGTCGCCCCGGCGTCGAGCGAGTTTTCCATTAACTCCTTGACGACGCTCGCGGGCCGCTCGATGACTTCGCCCGCCGCGATCTTATTGACGACCGACGGCGGAAGGCGACGAATGGGCATGGCGGTTTTAGGTTGGGAACGCGGCTTGTTGAGTTCGATACCGAACACGATTTAAGTGGGGGTGATGAGCGGGGAGTGGGGAACTTTTGGAATCACTCCCCACTCCGCCTTCTCCACTTTTCACAACTGGTACTCTTTGATCTTCCGATACAGCGTTCGCTCACCGATGCCGAGCAGCTTGGCCGCTTCTTCGCGGTTGCCGCCGGCGGCGTGGAGCGTTTCCGTGATGAAGATGCGTTCGATTTCCTCCAGCGGCTTGCCGACAAGCGCCGCGAGCCCGACGCCATGGGCGATGTCTGCGGCCGGCGAATCGCCGACGGCTTCATCGCCCGCCGTTTCCGCTGCGCCGGCCAAGAGTTCTGACGGGAGATCGTCGACGTCGAGCACGCCGTCGGCGTCGACGACGACCATCCGTTCGACGGCGTTGCGCAACTCTCGAACGTTGCCCGGCCAGTCGTAGGCCATCAGGCGGCGGCGGGCCGCGGTCGACATGCTCTTGATCGTTTTTTCATGCTGCTTGGCGAATTGCTTCATGAAATGTTCGATCAAGAGCGGAATGTCTTCACGCCGCTCTGCCAAGCTCGGGAGCACGACGGTGACTACCTTCAGGCGATGGTATAAGTCGCTGCGGAACCGGCCGGCGGCGATCGCTTGTTCCAAGTTGGCGTTCGTCGCGGAGATCAAGCGGACGTTGACTTTGATCGGCTCGTTGGAGCCGACTCGGGTGATCTCGCCGCTTTCCAAGACGCGGAGCAGCTTAATCTGCGTCGGCATCGGCATGTCGCCGACTTCGTCGAGGAACAGCGTGCCGTGGTTGGCGTATTCAAATTTGCCGATCCGGTCGTGGCGGGCGTCCGTGAAGGCACCTGCGACGTGCCCGAAGAGTTCGCTTTCGAGAATCGTATCGCTGAGGGCGGCGCAATTCAGCGCCACGAACGGTTTGTTCTTGCGCGGGCTGTTGTGATGGATCGCCTGGGCGACGAGTTCCTTGCCGGTGCCGGTGGTGCCTTGGATGAGCACCGTTGCGTTCGTCGGGGCGACGCGCTTCAGCAGACTCACCACGTCGTTCATGCGGACGCTGGTGCCGACGACTCCCTCAAAGCCGAATTTTTCGTTGAGCCGGCGGTTCAGCTCTTCGTTGGTGTGCCGCAGCCGAGCGCTTGCGGCGGCCTTTTCCGTGACGGCGCGGAGTTGGCCCATGTCGAGCGGCTTGAGCAGGTAGCTAAAGGCCCCCTGCTGCATGGCTTCGACGGCGGACGGAACCGTGCCGTGACCGGTGACGAGAATTACTTCGGCGTCGGGCTGATCGTTCTTGGCCTGAGCGAGCACCTGCAAGCCGTCGACGTCGTTCATCATCAGGTCGGTGAGGATGACGTCGAACTCATCCCGCTCGATCCGCTTGAGGCCCTCGTTTCCGCCGTCGGCCGTAGTGCATTGGAAACCGACCCGCTCGAGGCCGTCGGCCATCGTCAGAGCGTGGGGCTCGTCGTTGTCGATGATCAGGACGCGGCCGGGCGAGGGTGGTTCGCCGCCCGTTTCCGCCGGGGGCGCGGCATTGACGGCGGCAGATTTCGACATGGTTTTGGCCATGCCGTGAATCTACCAAAAGAGGTGCCAAAACGGCAGGGGCCGGACTTGTTGCCAATCAGCTTCGAGCGGGAACGGACGCAGATTTGCCCGAGCTAGGAAGCGGAATCCGAGGATGTCGGATTAAGGAGGTCCGAAGTCGCTGCTTCGTCGCCGAGGCGGCGAAGAATCGGGAGTTCGATCGTGAATCGCGTGCCGCGGCCCGGCTCGCTTTGGCACGTGATCGTGCCGCCGTGGGCTTCGATGATCTTGCCGGTGGTCGGAAGGCCGAGGCCGGTGCCGCCCGGCTTCGTGGAATAGAAGGCTTCGAAGATTCGCGAGAGGGTTTTCTCATCCATGCCGACGCCGTTATCGATCAGATGCAGGCATGCGCCGCGCGGCGTCGTGTCTGTGGCGACGACGAACTGTCCGCCGTCGGGCATCGCTTGTTGGGCGTTGAGAATCAGGTTGAGCAGCGCTCCGCGAAATTGTTCGCGATCGAGCAACACCGTCGGCAGGTCGCTCCGCAGATACGGCACGATTTCGATGCGGTGCTCCTCGGCTTGCGGGCGATAGAACTCCAGCAGCTTGCGGAGTTCCTCGTTGAGATCGCTAGGCTCGAAATTGAAACGGCGAACTTTCGCATAGCTGAGAAAGTCGTCGAGAATCGACTGCAATCGTCGGCACTCGCGCTGCACCATCAGCACCTTGCCGGCGATCCGCTTCTCGCGCGGAGTTTCCGGCTTGGCGAAATCCTCCGCCAAGAGCTCCATGTTGAGCACGATGGTCGAGAGCGGATTCTTGATTTCGTGAGCCAGCGAACCGGTGAGCCGCGCGATCTGGGCGTATTGATCCGCCAGCCGCTCGCGGAGCTCTTTCTCGGAGAACTGATGATCTGCGTCGGTCATTGCTAGCCGATGAGAGAAGCCTGCTCGAATTCGCCTGCGGGGTTAAGCACCGTCTCGATTGCATGATCCAAGAACAGTTCGCCGCAATCATACAAGAACGAGGCGTACTGCGAGAAACCAAAGTCGATCGCAGTCAGCGAAATTCGATGCTCGAACTCCGCGGCGGTCAGCTGTCGCTCGCCGGCCTTCGACCAGACTTCGTTCCCGATCGCAAGCAGGTCACGAACGACGGCCCTGCGAGCGCGGGCGTCGAAGTTTTCGATCTCCGCTAAGATTCGGCTCGCGCGGCGTATCGCCGGTTCGAGGCCCCCGTCGCGCCACGGCGTAAGGCTCACCTCCAACTCGCGACCTTCAAACGTGAATTCGCCTTCGTAACACTCTCGCTCGTCGTCCCAATGCATGGTTCCGAGAACGTCGTCGAGCAGCGGCGGCGTTTGCGTGCGACGTTTGACGATCGGTCGGCCGGAGCGCCGGCGATGGCAGCGGTAGAGCATGTCGTCGGGGCCGAGTCGCTCAAGCGACTCCGGCTCGGTGCCGCTCCAGCCGTAGCAGATTTCGAGAGTTTCGTCGGCGACTCGATATCGGCCGCAGCGGACGACCGGAGCATCGACGCGGCGAACGTTGCGGCACTGAATCTTGGCCGGGCGGCAGTCGTCGTCGACGGAGAAGAAGTATTCTCTTAAACCGCCGTCGATTTTCGTCGAGGATATCTCTCGGACGACGGTGCCGCGGAACAAGAAGTAAGCCGTGTCGGTAAGGATGCGACGCCCGCCCATCGAGACGCCGTCGACCTGCCAAAGCCCTTGCAGCGGGTGACGGCGAAGGCGGACTCGCTCGATCCAGCGGCGCAAGAGTTCCAGCGGCATGTTCGGCGTCGTAAAAATAAAAATCCCGCCGTTCGCCGGAGGGGCGAACGGCGGGATTGAGTATAGCGGACTTCTCTCGTTGCACGGAACGCCACGGAGGGCGTTCCCTACAGCGCGGTTAGTTGCCGGCGGGCGGACCGCTTTGATCGCGCATCGCGGCCTTGCGGCTGAGCTTCACGCGGTCTTGGTCGTCGATGGCGATGACCTTCACTTGCAGCACGTCGCCGACGCGGCAAACGTCGCCGACGCTCGACACGTAGCCGTCGGCGAGTTCGCTGATGTGGCAGAGGCCGTCTTTGCCCGGCAGGATTTCCACAAATGCGCCGAAGTCTTTCACGCTGGTGACGCGACCTTCGTAGATCTTGCCGATCTTGACGGTCTCGGTCAGCGCTTCGACGCGCCGCATGCACGCCTTGGCGCTTTCGGCATCGGCGCTGGCGACGATCACGGTGCCGTCGTCGTCGACGTCGATCGTGGCGCCCGTTTCCTCTTGGATGGCGCGGATCGTCTTGCCGCCCGGACCGATCAGCAAGCCGATCTTATCCGGCGGGATGCTCGTGCGCAGCAGCCGCGGAGCCCATTGCGAAATCTCTTCGTACGGACGCGAAATCGTCGAGAGCATCGTGCGGAGGATGTTCATGCGGGCATCACGGGCCTGCTTGAGCGTCGCGCCGACGATTTCTTGGCTGATGCCGCGAATCTTCATGTCGAGCTGGATGCCGGTGATGCCGTTTTGCGTACCGGCCACCTTGAAGTCCATGTCGCCGTAATGGTCTTCGTCGCCGATGATGTCGGTGAGGAGCGACCACTGTTGCGGGCCTTCGTACACCAAGCCGATCGAGATGCCCGCCACCGGATTGGTGATCGGCACGCCGGCCGACATCAGGCCCAGCGTGCTGCCGCAGACCGTGGCCATGGAGCTGGAGCCGTTCGATTCCGTGATGTCGGAGATCACGCGAATCGTGTACGGGAAGTCTTCCGGATTCGGCAGGACCGGCTTCACGCTGCGTTCGGCCAACGCCCCGTGGCCGATTTCACGACGACCGGGGCCGCGGATCGGACGCACTTCGCCGACGGAGTACGAGGGGAAGTAGTAGTCGAGCATGAACTTCTTGGCGTATTCGTCGATCAGTCCGTCGACGCGTTGTTCGTCACGGTTGGTGCCGAGCGTTACGGTGATCAGGGCTTGCGTTTCGCCCCGTTGGAAGATGGCCGAACCGTGAACGCGCGGCAGGACGTCGACCGAGCATTCGATCGGGCGGATCGTCGTGTAATCGCGACCGTCGGGACGGCGACCGGAGAGAATCAGATCGCGAATGACGCGTTCTTTGAACCGTGCCCAAGCGTTGGCAAACGCCGCGACCGACAGCGCGCCGGGGGCCGTGGGATCGGGAATGATCGCGGCGAGGGCTTGCTTCTTCACCGCGTCGGCGGCTTCGGCGCGAGCTTGCTTGCCTTGATGGCCTTGAGCTTGCTTGAGAGCGTCGTAGTAGCCCGAGGCGAGTTGGCCGTAGATGCCGTCGTCCGGAGCCGGAACGTATTCCGGCTTTACGGTGCCGGCTGCGCGGAAGAGTTCTTCCTGCAGGTCGATGATGTCGCGGATGTAGCGATGGCACGTAGCGATCGCTTCGTCCATTTGGGCTTCGGGGAGTTCGCGAGCGAAACCTTCGATCATCAGCACGGCGTCGCGCGTGCCGGAGACGATCAGGTCGAGGTCCGACTCTTCCAGTTGGTCTTGCGTCGGGAAGACGACGAATTGGTCGTTGATCAAAGCCAGCCGTACCGAGCCGAGAGGCCCTTGGAACGGCAGCTTTGAGAGGCCCAGCGCCACCGAAGCGCCGTTCATCGCCAGCACGTCCGGATCGTTTTGCTTGTCCGCGGCCATGACGTTGGCCTGGATTTGCACTTCGTCAACGAAGCCGTCGGGGAAGAGCGGACGGATCGGACGATCCATGAGACGCGCGGTGAGCGTCTCTTTCATCGTCGGGCGACCTTCGCGCTTCAGGAAGCCGCCCGGGAACTTGCCGGCGGCGGCGGCGCGTTCGCGATAATCACACGTGAGCGGGAAGAAGTCGGTGCCGGGCCGCGGAGCGCCGGTGGCCGCCGCAACGAGGACGACCGTTTCGCCGTATTGCACAAGCACCGCACCTGCGGCTTGCTTGGCGATATAACCTGTTTCGAACGAGAGAACTTGTGAGCCGACCTGCTTTTCTACTCTTACCTTGGCCAAAATATGGTCCCTACCTTTTGCTGCGTCCTGGCAGCACGCGCAAGAACAAGACGGATACCCGGGTTCCGAGGGTAACCGATCATCATCCGAGCGAAGGCATTCAAACTTGAACCGGCCGATTGCGAACGTTTCCCGCTAGAGGAAACGTCCGTCGACCCAAAAACCTTCGTTCTCGTACGACGCTGCGCGACAGCGAGAGGGCGAACTACTTGCGGATGTCGAGCCGGCGGATCACGTTCAGATACCGCTGCGGATTGACTTTCTTCAAATAGTCCAGCAAACGACGGCGACGGCTGACCATGCCCAGCAGCCCGCGGCGGCTGGAGTAGTCGCGTTGGTGCGTCTTGAGGTGTTCGGTCAATTCAGTGATGCGGCTCGTCAGCAGCGCGATTTGAACCTCCGGCGACCCCGTATCGGTGTCGGCGTTGCGGAAATCCGTGATCAAGGTCTGCTTGCGCTCTTTGGTAATCGACATCTTGCTTAACCGTTCACCTAACGTGCGTTTTTGCGACGAGCCGCCGGGCACCAAGCCCGACAATGCCAAGTGCGAAACCCAGCGCTCTGCTCGCCGGCCCTTTCGGCTGCGGAATCCCTTACATATCGGACGTTTGCGGCGAAAATTATCGCCCAAAACGGTCCGACCGCGTTCCACGTGCCGAAGCCAGGACTCTTCCTACTGTGAATCAAAACAACAACTTAAAGAGCTAAATGTAACAACCGTCAAGGGTTTTTCAACCGCAAAACGAACCTGGGCGGCGAAGCGGTGTCGGAGGCTCGCCCAATTGCCGGAGATTGCCGAGATAGGCGGATTTCGAGGTACTTCGGTCGCGAAAATCGGGGCTGGAGAGGTCTCCACGGGTCACGGTTCCCGAAATGTCGTCAGCAGCAACCGGCCGTCTTTCATCATGTCGACCGTTACGGCGCCTACCTTCGTCGTCTCCAAAACTTTCGCACCGACCGATTCATAGGCATGCCGCACGATGCCGGCGGCGTCGGCCGTGCCGCTGACGATTACCCATTCGGGCCGCGACCATTCGGCGAGGCCCGGCGGATTGCTGCGGCTGCTGCCGTGGTGCGGTGCGAGGACGACGTCGCAGTCGACCGGCCTTCGTTGAAGGATCGTATGCAACCCGTCGGCTTCCACGTCGCCGGTGAGCAGCAGTCGTCGATCGCCGCACGTCGAGAGCATCACGAGGCTGTCGGAGTTGTCGGAGCCGGCCGTCATCCCCTGCGGCGGCGGATGCCAAAGTTCTAATGTATGTTCGGCGGAATCGGGCCAGAGCTTGTCTCCCGACGAGACCTCCGTGACCGGCACTGCTTCACGAGCTGCTGCAAACTGGACGTACGCGTAAACGTCGGCCGCTTTGATGCGCATCGCTTGCGGAACCACGACCCGTTCGACGGTGAATTGCTCGAGCACGTAGCTGAGAGCGTTGTAGTGGTCGCTGTCGGCATGCGAGATCAAGACGGCGTCGAGATGCGTGATGCCGCGCGTCCAGAGCACCGCCGAGATCGCGCGGGAGGCTCCTTCGGGACTTTGCATCCGTCCGCAATCGTAGAGCCAGCGTCGGCCGTCGTCCTGCTCGACCAGCACGGAAAGCCCATGGCCGACGCTGATGAACGTCGACCGTTGCGCGACGTCTTCGGGCAACGAATAATGGGGCCACAGACAAACGACGCACCACGCACAGACCGCGACTCCGCAGGCGATGCGCGGCCGTCGACGCGCGGGCATCCAAACCCACGCTGCGACGAGGGCATAGAACACGCAAAGCTGCCAGAGTTCGGGACCCGGCAACCAAAACGCGGCGGCGGGCCAGAACTGAGTTTTCACTACGACGTAGTCGATGAACCAGAGCAGCCCGCCGCATATCGTGCCGAACACTGGCGCAAGCGGAGGTATGAGCCAGCCGATCGTCAGCGTGCAGAATCCGCTCATCAACCCGACGGCCACCGGCAGCGCTAGGACCGGAGTAAGCAACAGAGAAATCGGCGATGCGATGTGAAAGCGAGACGCGACGAGCGGCGTCGTGACCAGAAAGATCAAGGTCGAAAGCACGAGGCCGTCGAGCGTGCCGCGCAGTGCGCTTCCCACCAAAGCCGGCGACGCGAACGCCCGAGTTCGATCGCGGTTTCTTCATCCGGTTCTCGTCGCGGCTGTTCGCTGCGCCAAGCCAAAACGGCGGCGGCTAAGAACGAAAGTTGCGGCCCGGCGCGAAAAAGATCGCACGGATTGATGGCCAACACCAACAGCGCTGAAGCTCCCAGAATGTTGAAGCTCAACGCGCGGCGGCCGAACATCGAGGCAATCGCCACCAACACGACCACGACCACCGCACGCACCGCCGGAGGTTCGGCATCGATCACTAGCGCGTAGGCCGCCGTGACGCCTACGGTCACCAGGATCGCCGTCGTTCTCCGCAACCAACCGACGCGCAGCGCCGCGTGCAGGAAGAAGGCCAGCATCCCGATGTGCAAGCCCGAGATCGAAAGTACATGAACTGTGCCGGTACGAAAGAAGGCCCAGTTGTCGCTGCGGGCCAGCAAATCGCGATACCCCAAGAGCAATGCCGACGCAAATCCGACCTGGTCGCCTCGCACATAGGCCAGCAAGCGCCGATGCCCGGCCGTGCGCAATTGCGACAAATGCGCGGCAACGTCCCACGGTGAACATCGTTCAAGAGCTGTTACGCTCTCTGTTCCCGCGACCCGCACGATGCAGAGTTTTCGCTCGGCCCGATAATGTTCGGCAAAATCAAACTCGCCCGGGTTCAAAGCGACGGGGGACGCGGAGAGCCGCCCGAAGAGGCGAATGCGATCTCCGGCCGCGACGCTCTCGAGGCGGCCGTCGATTTGGGCGTCCGCGAGGCCGACGATCGGCAGCCAGCGATCGTCGTCACGAATTGCCAGAGCTTCGATTTCAAATCTTGTGCGGGCCCGTGAATCGGGCGAATATCCCGGCGGCGGGGCGATGCCAGAGGCGCTTGCTTCCAGCGGTGACGGCGGCTCGATGATCCGCGGCGCTTCGCGAACGATTGCCTCGAGAGCAATCGATTGCGCTTCGCTTGACGCGAAATGTCCGATGTCGTCCGTCGAAAAGAGATGCCAACAGCAATGGTGCCAGGCTCCGGCCGCTCCGGCCAAGGCGATGAGCAAAGTGGCCGCGGCGGCAAACTCGCGACGAAGGCGCACGAATATCGACCACACGGCGAGCCCCGCCGCGCTGAGGATGCACCAAGCTCCGAGCGGAAGCGGCGCATACCGATCGGCGACAATCCCCGCGACGACCGCCGTCAGGGCGACAACCAGCGGCTGATGGTGTCGCCGTGGCGTACGTACGGCGACAACTTGCGACGCTCGGTGCATGCAAAAAGTCGGGCGGCGGGAAGTTGGGGGAACGAATTGCGACGGGCCTTCGCCGGTCGGTAACGTCCCACCCGCTCGGGCGTCCCAAGGCTACCCCGCACGCCGGCGTTCCGCTATCCTTTTCGACTGGAGGCGGGCGTTCATGCGACGTTCGCAAGCGGACAAGCCCTCGGTAACGGATGCACCACCATGATTCGACGGAGCGCGTGGCTCGTGACGTTTATCTCTGCCCAAATAGCTCTCGCGGCCGGCGCCGCGGAGCCGGAATATCTTAAGGGTGTACCGCTGATTCCGCGGCAGGTGCTGTTCGGCAATCCCGACAAGGCCGCGGCCCGCATCAGCCCCGACGGTAAGCAACTGAGCTACCTCGCACCCGTCGACGGCGTGCTCAACGTGTGGGTCGGTCCGGCCGGCGATCCGAACGCGGCCAAGCCGGTGACACAAGACAAAAACCGCGGCATCCGCTCATACTTTTGGGCGTATAACGGCAAGAATATTCTTTACACGCAAGACGCCGGCGGCGACGAAAACTGGCACGTTTACTCCGTCGATTTGGCGACGAATGAAACAAAGGACCTGACGCCGATCAAAGGCGTGGCCGCGCAGATTGAAGCGGTGAGTCATCGATTTCCGGACGAAATTTTGATTGGTCTCAACGATCGGGATGACAAAGTTCACGACGTCTACCGCGTGAACATCGCGACCGGCGAGCGGAAGCTTGTGGAAAAGAACGAGCAAGGCTTCACCGGCTACACGATCGACGAAGATTTCAAGGTGCGGTTCGCCAGTCGCTTCTCGCAAGACGGCGGCACGGAATTCCTACAGCCCGACGGCAACGGCGGTTGGAAGGAATTCGAAAAAGTTCCGATGACCGACACGATGACGACGGGGCTCGCGGGCTTCGACAAGACCGGCGACACGGCCTACATGATGGATAGCCGTGGCCGCAACACGGGGGCGTTGTTTTCGCTCAACTTGAAGACCGGCGAGAAGAAGCTGATTGCCGAGAACCCGCTGGCCGACGTCGGCGGCGTGCTTTCGCATCCGACGGAGAACACGATCGAGGCCGTGTCGTTTACGTACGATCGGACGAAGTGGGACATTCTGAGCGACGCCGTGCGGAGCGACTTGGACTACTTGGCCACCGTGGCCGACGGCGAGATTGAAGTCACCAGCCGTACGCTCGACGACAACCTCTGGACCGTCGCCTACCTGATGGATAACGGTCCGGTTCGCTACTACCTGTACGACCGCAAAGCTCACGAAGCCAAGTTCCTTTTCACCAATCGCAAGGATCTCGAAGGCCTGCCGCTGGTGAAGATGCATCCCGTGGTCATCACGGCACGCGACGGTCTGAAGCTGGTTTGCTATCTCACGCTGCCGCCGAACACCGACGCCGACGGCGACGGTCGGCCCAACGTGCCGGTGCCGACGGTGCTCGACGTTCACGGCGGCCCGTGGGCTCGCGAATCTTGGGGGTACAATCCGGACGCACAATGGAACGCCAACCGCGGCTACGCGACGTTGAGCGTCAATTTCCGAGGCTCGACCGGCTTCGGTAAGGAGTTTGTGAACGCCGGCAACAAGGAATGGGCCGGCAAGATGCACGACGATCTCTTGGACGCCGTGAAGTGGGCCACCGACGAAAAGGTTTCCGATCCGGCAAAGATCGCGATCTCCGGAGGCAGTTACGGCGGCTACGCCACGCTGGTCGGCCTGACGTTCACGCCGGATGTGTTTGCGTGCGGCGTCGATATCGTCGGCCCGTCGAACATTCTCACGCTGCTCTCGACAATTCCGCCGTACTGGCAACCGGCGATCCAGATGTTCAAAGATCGCGTCGGTGATTTCACGAGCGACGAAGGACGCAAGTTCCTCACCGAACGCTCGCCGCTGTCGCATGTCGACAAGATCAAGAAGCCGCTGTTAATCGGCCAAGGAGCTAACGACCCTCGCGTGAAGCAGGCCGAAGCGGATCAGATCGTGAAGGCGATGGAAGAAAAGAAGATCGCCGTGACGTACGTGCTGTACCCTGACGAAGGGCATGGCTTTGCGCGGCCGGAGAATCGCATGTCGTTCAATGCGGTGACGGAAGCCTTCCTCGCCGAACACCTCGGCGGCCGCTTCGAACCGATCGGCAACGACTTCAAAGGTTCGTCTATCCAAGTTCCGGCCGGAGCCGGCGACATTCCCGGCCTCGAATCGGCTCTCCCGAAGTCGACGGAAGAACTGCCGACGAAGTGACGGCGAGCGCTCGTTGAGAGCTCTCGAAAAATTTGCAAACCGTGTGTACCCCGACTAGGTTGTGGGTTCACGCGGTTTTCTTTTTCTTAGAGAGCGTTCGATGCCGATTGCCGCAGTCTGCGATTGTGGGCAGACCTATTCGCTAAAGGAAGAATTCGCCGGCAAGAAGGTGAAGTGCCCGGCCTGCAATTCGGCCTTCACCGTGCCGGAGCCGACGCTGCCGCGCGCTCAAGCCGATCCGATCTTCGACCGCGACAAGTTCCTCGTACGGCAGAAGAAGATCGCTGTTTCGCAGAAGTATTTCGTCGGAGACGAACGCGACATTCCACTGGCATTCGTGCATCGTCCGGCGGCGATTTTGCGCGGCGTGGGCATGATCTTGTTGTCGATGATTTGGGTTCTGGTCTGTGTCTTCGCCGCAGTGACTTTTTTCGACGGCAATGGGCGTCGCGACGCGGAATCGTGGCAAGTGCTCGTCGTCGTCGGGGCCATCGTCGTCGGCTTGGGCGGCATTTTTTACATGCTGGCACCCAAGCGGCACGTGACGTTTTATCGCGATAAATCGATGCGCGAGCATCTGATGGTCGTGCGGCAGGAATTCAAGCTGGCGCTTGTTAACGCGAATTACACGCTCGTCGATTCCGCCGGAACGGCCATCGCCATGTTTCGCAAGAACTACCTCTACAATATCATCCGCCGCCGCTGGTACATCAGCGATCCCGCTGGGCGACCAATTTGCGTTGCGATCGAAGATTCCATTTTGCTTTCGATTTTACGTCGCTTCCTTGGTCCGATGTTCGGCCTGCTGCGAACGAACTTTCAGATCCTGACTCCCGACTTTGGTGATACGATCGGCGAGTTCAACCGGAAATTGACGCTGTTCGACAAATACGTCCTGGACATGTCGCAAGATCCCGAACGCACGCTTGATCGCCGGATTGCGCTGGCTCTGGGCGTGATGCTCGATACGGGCGAACATCGTTAATAAATTTTTGAGCGGCGGTCGTGAGCATTCCCGACTTTCGATCTTTTGAAGCTCTATCACGTCCCTCGCGGCCGATCGGCGCGAGTCCGCAGATCGTTCCGGAATATGTCGACGAGGAGTCTCTCGAAGACGAACCGCTGGAACTTACGGCCGACATGCTGGCTCCCGCGCCGCGGCGCAAGCGATACGATTTCGAACGCGATATGTCGCGGCTGCCGCCGTTGACGATCTTCATCGCCGCCGTCTTGGTCTTGGCGTTCGCTTGGCAGTTGGCGGTCGGCGCGTTGGCCGACCGTAACGCGATCATGCGGGCCGGAGCTTCAGAACGTAATGCCGTGCTGCGAGGCGAGATTTGGCGAATCCCGGCCTCCATGCACTTGCACGGCAGCTTCAATCATTTGGTCGGCAATTGCGTAGGGCTGTTCGTCATGGGGCTGGCCGTCGAGCATGCCTTCGGCTTTTTCTTTGCCTCCGTGATTTACTTCGTTGCCGGCGTCGTCGGCGCCTTGTTGTGTATCGCCTTCGAAGGCGGGCCGACGGTCGGAGCGTCGGGAGCGATCTTTGGTTGGTGGGGCGCCACCGTCGTCTTTCTATATCGCTATCGGGAGCAGATTCAGATGCGCGACGTTCGCGTTGCCTTCGTCCTTTTGGTGTGGGCCGGCTGGACGATACTCACCGGGTTACTGAGCCCGAGCGTTTCCAATTTCTCGCACATCGGCGGCTTTCTTGCGGCGCAGCTTTCGCGGCCGTTTTACCGACTCGATTGCACGAACTGCATGCGGCGAAAGTCGGCGCAAGCTCAGCGATCCCGCTTTGCCGACGACTCCTCTCCCGCAGCGGGAGACGGTTTTCTTAAATCGCCGTTCCCAGTTCGTAGAGCAGTTCCAGCGGATAGATGCCCGTGTCGTGGCCGTCGCTGAACGTCAGCGCGTACGCATAGCGGCCGACCGGACTCATCGCCGTAATTTGCACTTCGTCGGGCCGTGGCCCGCTGGGCAAGAGTTCCAACACGCCCGCGTTCTTCGTTTGCGGACCTTGCTGCGGAGCGTTGCGCTTTTCACGGCAAGTCGCACAGGGGCACTTCTCGCGCAGCTCGCGCACTGTGTAACGGCGGCGCGTACCGTCGCTCCACTCGATCAGGATTTGCTTCTCGGCATCTAACGACAATCCGACGGGCGTGGGAGCTTCCATAAACTTCGTGCGTTACTCGATCGTGCGCAAAACGTCTAAGAGGTAATCCACCTCTTCCAGCGTGTTGTAATGCAACATGCCGATGCGGACCAGCCCCGCCGGTTCGACGCCGAGCGTTTCCGTGAGCGGTAGTGCGTAGAAATTGCCGTGCCATGCGAAGATTCCCGCCTCTGCCAATCGCCGAGCCACCTCGATGCTCGACAACGTGCGATGGCGGATGGAGAACGTCGGTACGCGTTCGCCGAACTGTTCAATCCGCGTAATCCCGTAACTCTTGAAACTGCGGCAACGGATCGACGCCCGCCTGAAAACGTGCGGCGAGACGTTGCTCGTGGTAATAAATCGCGTCGAATGCCCGATCGAGGGCCGTGCGGCGATCGAGGGAGTTGTCGCCCGTCACCGTGCGGCCCAAGTCGGCCAAGTAATCGATCGCGGCCAGCACGTCCCGGCGATGCCTTCGTGATTCTGCGTGCCGGTCATCCACTTGCCGGGTAGGTCGTTCGGGGCCGGGCGAACTTTGTACGCCGGAAGCGATTCAAGAATCTCGCGGCGTCCCCACATCATCCCGACGTGCGGGCCGAAGAATTTATAGGCCGAGCAAACGAGAAAATCGCACTGCAACAGTTTGACGTCGATTCGCCGATGCGGCGCATAATGCACGGCGTCGAAAAACACCTTCGCACCGACGGCGTGCGCCGGAGACTGATATTCGACAACCGGTTGACCGTGCCGACGGCATTCGACGCACAGCCGACGGCGACCAGTTGCGTACGCGGAGAGAACTTCTTGTGCAAGTCGTCGAGTCGAAACGTGCAATCGAGCTGACTCGGACCGTCCGAGACGCCGGACGTTGGTATTATTAACGGTCACGCCTGCGTCGCGAGCCGCCATGACCCACGGAGTGAAGTTGGCGTCGTGATCGAGTCGTGAGACGATGATTTCGTCGCCCGGGTTCCAGGTTTTCGACAAGGCTCGCGAGAGGGCGAACGTGAGCGTCGTCATATTCGCGCCGAAGTAGCAGCATTCGGGATCGTCGGCCCCGACGAAATCGGCCGCGGCCCGATGTGCTTCGTCGAGCAGTGCGTCGCTGCGGACGCTCGTGGCGAACACGCCGCCGTGGTTGGCGTTCATCCGTCCGCAGATAGCGCGCCGATCGCCTCGATGACGCGTTCCGGCACTTGGCTGCCGGCGGGGCCATCGAAGAACACGGCTTCGCGGTCGCCGTGCGTTCTGCTGAGGGCGGGAAACTGTTCGCGGATGGCGGCGACGTCGAACGGGCCAGGAGCTTCGTCCTCGGAAGGCATCGCGTCGGTGGTCTATGGCGTCTCAAAAATTCGTATCGGGCAAATCGTAACGAACATACAGCCGGGGCTGTGCGTGATCGGCGATCTCCGGCCGCGCCGCGGCCAGCGCGACTTGCGGAGTCACCCCGCACGCCCAGAAGACCGGAACTTCGTCGTCGTGAATCGTGACGGCCTCGCCGAAGTCGGGTCGTGTGAGATCGGACCGATGCCGACCGTCGCCGGATCGCCGATATGAACCGGCGCGCCGTGCATCGCCGGAAAGCGCTTGTCACGTCAATCACCGTTGTGATGTGTTCGCGTCGGTAAGGTCGCATGCTCACGACCATCGGACCTGAGAAACGTCCGACTGACACACAGCCTGCGAGGCGCGGGACACCACGTACCGCACCTCGCAGGCTTGTGTGTCAGTCGGACGTTTCTCAGGTCCGCTGGTCGTGAGCATGCGACCTTACCGACGCGAACACATCACAACGGTGATCGACGTGACAAGCCGCTTTCCGGCCATGCACGGCTCGCCCGTTCACATCGGCGATCCGGCGACGGTCGGCATCGGTCCTATTCACAAACCGGATTTCGGCGACGCCGTCACGATTCACGACGACGAAGTTCCGGTCTTCTGGGCGTGCGGGGTGACGCCGCAACTCGCGCTGGCCGCGGCCCGGCCGGAAATCGCCGTCACGCACAGCCCCGGCTGTATGTTCGTTACAGATTTACCCGACCGACAATTTGAGACGCCATGACCACCGACGCGATGCCTTCCGAGGACGAACTCCTGGCCCGTTACGACGTCGCCGCGATTCGCGAACAGTTTCCCGCGCTCAAGCAGAAGCACGGCGACCGCGAAGCCGTGTTCTTCGATGGTCCCGCAGGCAGCCAAGTACCGGAACGCGTCATCCAGGCGATGGTGCGCGTACTTGGCACGGATGAACGCCAACCACGGCGGCGTGTTCGCCACGAGCGTCCGCAGCGACGCACTGCTCGACGAAGCACATCGGGCCGCGGCCGATTTCGTCGGGGCCGACGATCCCGAATGCTGCTACTTCGGCGCGAATATGACCACGCTCACGTTCGCCCTCTCGCGAGCCTTGTCGAAAACCTGGAACCCGGGCGACGAAATCATCGTCTCACGACTCGATCACGACGCGAACTTCACTCCGTGGGTCATGGCGGCTCGCGACGCAGGCGTGACCGTTAAGTATTTGGAGATTCATCCCGATCCGAATCGTCCGGCGTCATTTTATTCGGACGGTCCGAGTCAGCTCGATTGCACGTTTCGGCTCGACGACTTCCGCGAGAAGTTATCTCCGCGTACGAAACTGGTCGCCGTCGGCTGTGCGTCGAATGCCGTCGGCACCGTCAACGGTTTGTCGAATATCATCTCCGGTGCGCACGCCGTCGGTGCGAAGGTGTTTTGCGACGCCGTGCATTATGCGCCGCATCGGCGAATCGACGTCAAACTGTTGCAGTGCGACTTTCTCGTTTGCTCGGCCTATAAATTCTTCGGCCCGCACGTCGGGATGATGTGGGGACGCCGCGAGATTCTTGAATCGCTTCCGGCGTACAAAGTTCGCCCGGCCCCGAACGACCTACCCGGCAAGTGGATGACCGGCACGCAGAATCACGAAGGCATCGCCGGGACGTTGGCCGCGATCGATTACTTGGCCGACTTGGGCCGCACGGTGACGGGCGACAACTCCCTCGATCGCCGCACGGCCCTCGATCGGGCATTCGACGCGATTTATTACCACGAGCAACGTCTCGCCGCACGTTTTCAGGCGGGCGTCGATCCGTTGCCGCAGTTCAAGAGTTACGGGATTACGCGGATTGAACAGTTCGGCGAACGCGTACCGACGCTCTTCATCCGCCATCGCACGTTGTCGAGCATCGAAGTGGCTCGGCGATTAGCAGAGGCGGGAATCTTCGCATGGCACGGCAATTTCTACGCACTACCGCTCACGGAAACGCTCGGCGTCGAACCGGCGGGGCTGGTCCGCATCGGCATGTTGCATTACAACACGCTGGAAGAGGTGGATTACCTCTTAGACGTTGTGCGCACGATCGAGTAACGCACGAAGTTTATGGAAGCTCCCACGCCCGTCGGATTGTCGTTAGATGCCGAGAAGCAAATCCTGATCGAGTGGAGCGACGGGAACCGCGCCGCCGTTGCACAGTCGAACTTTGCTATAAGTGCCCCGTGCGACTTGCCGTGAAAAACGCAACGCTCCGCAGCAAGGTCCGCAAACCAAGAACGCGGGCGTGTTGGAACTCTTGCCCAGCGGGCCACGGCCCGACGAAGTGCAAATTACGGCGATTAGTTGTGTCGGCCGCTATGCGTAACTGCGCCGACGTTCAGCGACGGCCACGACACGGGCATCTATCCAGGTGCTGTTCGGATTCTATCGTGTTTCCCTATTAACCTTAGCAATA
>JASGKB010000019.1:0-15733 GCA_049840675.1 Pirellulales bacterium | reverse complement strand
GTATTGCTAGGTTATAGGAAACACGATAGAATCCGACAGTACCTGTCCGGATAGGGTTGCGATCAATCGTCGCCGGGAAATCGGCATAGGGAATCTGCTGCGCCGTGCGGCAGGTTAGGCCCGTCTGTGCTCGTCGGCTCGAGCTGAAACCTAGCAAAACTCGCGGTCCGGCGGATAGGCGACTGCCGGCACGAATCGGCCGTTCTTCGCCGCTTACGGCCCGTTCGTGGCGGCGAGTCGGCGTTGCGCCTATACTTAAACGTCGTCGCCGGGTCGGACTTTTCTCGTCGGGGTGTGTCATGCAGCGTCAGTTGTTCACGTTCTTCGCGTGGGTCATCGTCGGTTCGGGGAACTCTGGCGGGCATGTACGTCGCCGGCGAGTCCGAAGCACCCGCACAAGCCCAGGCTGAAACGTCGGCCAAGCCGAAGAAGCAAACTCTGTGCGAAGGCCGCCGCGGAACAGGCCTCTCCCGAAAAGGCCGCTGATGCGAAGCCGGCCGACGCGGCCAAGGCGGAATTTATGCGCATCTGTGCGCGATGCCAAGAAGGTTCCCACGGCCCTCGACACGGCGATCGTCCGCTACGTCGCCAAGGGGGGCAAGTACGACGGAGCCGTGGTCGATCTGATTGGGGCCGTTCACGTCGGCGACAAAAAATACTACCGGCAACTCAACAAGAAATTCACCGAGTACGACGCCCTGCTCTACGAATTGCTGGCCCCGAAAGGAACCCGCATTCCCAAAGGGGGCCGCGGCGGCGGCAGTCATCCCATCGGCATGATGCAGGAAGGCATGACGAACGTTCTCGGGTTGGCTTACCAGCTTGAAGAGGTCGACTACACGAAGAAGAACTTCGTGCATGCCGATATGACGCCCGAAGAGTTCTCCGACAAGATGAAGGAGAAGGGGGAAAGCTGGACCGGGATGATGTTCCGCGCCATGGGGCAAGGTCTCGCCATGCAGGCTCAAGGCAAGAGCCCCGCCGGCTCGGAAATCGAAATGCTCTTTGCGCTGTTCGACGACAATCGCGAACTCAAGCTCAAGCGAGCGATGGCCAAACAGTTTGAAGACATGGACGATATGATGCTGGCCTTCGAAGGCGAAGAAGGAAGCACGATCATCACGGAACGCAACAAAGCGGCCTTCAAAGTGCTCGCCGACGAACTGGCCGCCGGCAAGAAGAAGATCGGCGTCTTCTACGGAGCCGGTCACCTCGACGACATGGACAAGCGCCTCGATCGAAGAGTTCGGCCTCAAGCGCGAAAGCACCCAATGGCTCACCGCCTGGGACATGCGCGATAAACCGGCAAAGCCCAAGAAGGCGAAATAGCGGCATCGAAAGTCCGTGGTTCATTGTCCGTTGCCACAGGCAGTGATCGCTGCGAGTGAAGCGTCGAGCCGTCAGGCCGACCTGTTCGGGAGCCCCTACGCGAAGGTGCAGAGGCCCGGAGAAAACCAACGGCTGTAGGGAACGCCCTCCGCGGCGTTCCGCGAATCGTGTCTCCGCGGCACGGAACGCCACAGAGGGCGTTCCCTACAAAAAGAACTCTCTCCTACTCCCAATCCCCGACCTCCTCTCCCGATCCCCCACTCCGTCTCTGCGCGCACCGCGAGCCACCGTGAACCAGGTTCCGTAAAGAAAAGTTCGTGACGAGACGTTCGGGGTTACCGCAAGCGAACAACCGGGGAAGAGGAGGAGCGAACGCCGCCTTGTCGTCAAAGGTTTGACGAAGTTCAGGTTTCGTGCGCTTCAGCTCTTCGTCCGGCTCTGGCGAACGTCTCGTCACCGGGTCTGCCCGCATTGGCCGCGAAGGTTCCCCTTCGGCTGTGAAATGGCTGCATTTCGCGACGGCGTCTCTGTCGGACGTCGACTTGGTCTACTCGCTTCCTTCGACCTACCGGGAAGCCGGAGCTTCCCGTTCGCCGAGGAGATTGCGCAATCTCCTCGCAGCTTGTGAGACACCCGCACAAGCCGTGTCCGACACCCGTAGCCGCGGACCAGAGCGGCGTTTCCCCGACGCCGGCAGTTCCCTCCGGCGTGCTCCCGAGACTATCTCACCGACCGTCGAACGAGTCCGCGGTACGCAGGCGGCGTCTCGGAGCGACCGTCGCGGCGAGTCGCCGCAGGGGCGAGCTTAAGTCCGTCGCAACTCGGTTCCGAGGAACGCACACGCAGCTTCGCAGAGCGACCGAGAGATTTCAAATCAACTTTCGGCCGGCCGTATTCACCCTCAGAGCCGGCCAAAAATCGGTTTGACTTACGCTGCGTTTTCACCGTTTTCGCCACCAGAGCGTTTCGGGCCAGGCCAGCGTCGCCAGTTTTTCTGCGATGTCGCGGCGAAAGCGGTGCGCGTCGGTGGCGTAGCCGGCGGTCGGCGTGAGGCCGGGGAGTTGGTTTTGCCAGAACGTGTTCCAGGCATGCATTGACGTTTCGCGGACGTACTTGCACGTCATGGAAGCCACGGCCACGGCCAAGCTGCTTTCGCCGCCGACGCGGAAGCCGATCTCAATGCGCCTCGTCGCGTCACTCGTGCGATACACGCTTTCGGATTTCGCTTCGCGCACGACCTGCACGAGCGAATCGAACAGATGCTCGCTCAGGGCCGGGGCATACGCGTTGCGCCCGCCGTGCTTGTCACAAAATACTCGCACCTCGCCGGACTCGCACCGCTCAAGCAAGGCCCGCACGAGGCGGAGCGTTTCTTGCGTGAGGAGCGTGCTCTTGTTGTCGAGTCGCTCGACCGCCGTGTTGTACTCTTCCGGAAACACGACTGCGCGAGCGGATCGTCAAAAGTTCGACGCCGGCAGCGGCCAGCCCGTCGCGCAGACGGCCGGTCGTTTCGGCCGCGTCGTCGGTTGCACAAGCCAGCGGCAGGTCGAAATCCGCACCGGCATGCCAAGGAAGCGCCGTCGTGTGGGGCGCGAGCCGTCGTCGAGCGCTTCCAAAAGATCGTGCAACGTGCGACCCTCGATGCCGCAGCAGGCCAGCACGGCACGCACGCCTCGTTCCAAGGCCGCCAAGCCGGCCGTTGACGAATAGACGACTTTCGAATCGGCCAGCCAGACGCGACGGTCGGGCTGCTTCGACTTTCGCGGCAGCGACGTGACCGACTTCTTCAACAACTCATAGAGGCAAGTGTCGACGGCGTCGTCGGGCACGCGCCAGAGCGTGGCGCTGATCACCAGCGGCCCAAGGTTCGGCCCGTAGCCCGCTTCGTCGGTTCCAATGAGATAGGCCACGGACGCGTCCCTGCACGCCTGCACTTCGGAAAGTCAGGCGTTCAGCATGACGCGGGCGTTACGGCAGCGTCAAGTAGCCGAAGCCCTCGGGACGGACTTCCACCGTGGCCGGCACGGTCCAGCTTTGAAAGCCGACGAGCGGCGAAATACGCTGCACGCCGACGGCCCACACTTCGCCGGGCTCCGGCTTTTGAGAGACGAGTTCTCGCCACGGAATCGCGGCTTCGGCGATCCAGTGATCGTCGTCGCCGCCGGCTGCGACAAACCATTTCGGATCCCACGTTGCATCGTTCCAGCACGATTCGTGCGTCCAACCGCGGCAATCGACCGCCAGTCGGTAGTACGTCGCATAGTCGCGATCGACGTCGAGCAAAAATTCGACACGGTCAAACGAGGCGCAGATCGGCGTCGCGTTGCCGTACTTCCGAACCGAGTCGCCGGCGCCGGACCGGTGCGTTTGGCCCTCACGGCGAAGTACAGATACTCGTCGTCGGCGGCCATCCACACCGCGGCCGGCCAAGCGGCGTCGTCGGCCAACGCGCTGCGCAGCGTCATCGGTTCGGCGCTGCGCCAGACGGCATCGTCGAGCTTGCCGTCGAGTACCGGTCGTTCCGCGGCTTTCGGGGCCGCGTAGTTGCGGCGTTGCGGTGCGCTGCGGCGGCTCAGCGCCAGTTCGTCAAGCGCCACGGCTTGCCAAGGGCCTTCGGCCTGCGTTACGGCATATTGTTGATAGAACGCTTCGGCTTCCGCCGTTTGGCCGAGCAAGCGCCGTGCCGCGGCCAACGGAAACGACGCCTCGGTGCCGACTGCGACTCCGGATCGCGCTCCGCCAGGAACTGCCCCAACCCTAGGCGGCGCTTGCGGCGATCGGCAGGTTCGGTCGCACCGACGAGCGTCACTTCGCCGACGTGGCCGGTCGCCGGCGACGCGTTGGTCGCCAAGTTCGGCAGCGTCGAAAGGCCGGGCTCTGCGCCGAGCAGTCGGGCTGCCGGCGTGGCGACGTTCGGCGCGGTGGTGATCGTCGGCGCGGAGGGAGCCGTGGAGATGTGCAATTTTTCAAAGTTCATTGTCTGCGGCTGAGCATCGCCCATTTGCTGGGCAAGCACCGAGACATTCGGCAATATGGCGCTCGGCGGATTGGGTACGGCCGCCGAAGGCGGAAGCCCCGGTGGAAGCGCGTCGACATCCTGCGGCACGACCGACACGTTGTTCGCCCCTGGCCTTGCCCGAGATCGGCGATCGTGCGTCGCAGCCGATGATCGGCTTCGGCCGACGCGAGATATTGAATCGTACGACGGAGTGCCGCTTCGGTCGTCGCCTGCTGCGGGAAGTTGGCCGCCAGAAATTCATACGTTTCGCGGGCCGCTTCCCAACGTCCGCGGCGGCGGAACGCTTCCGCCAAGTGAAACACCGTATCGCTCGCGGGGCCCGGTTCTTGACCTGCGATCACCGCGCGGATCCGATCGACGAGACCCGCGCCGACGATGCCGCTGCGTTGCAGCACGACCGCTTCCATATGGTTGCGTCGCTCGGCCGTACGTCGCATGCGCACGCGAAGTTCGCCGCTGTCGCCGGGAGTCGGCCGACGGGCCTCGCCGCCGATCGGTACATCAATGCCGGCAAAGAACTCGCGCGGCGCAGAGCCTGCGGCCGTCCGGTTCCAAACCAAACGGCACGCAGTCGATTTCTCGGCCGTGCGGCGTTCGTTGAACACCAAGCTGCGAAACTGCTCGCTGAAATCGTCAAGTGATTGGGCCGTGCAAAACAGAATTTGCTCGCGCTCGACGGTCACCGAACCGGTTTTGGTGTCTGGATCGTAGCCGAATACTTTGCGAGGTTGCCATGGTTGCAGCCCGAGCAACTCGATCTGTTCGGGAAACTTCGTGGGATCGCCGGCCGCGTCGACCGCTTCGAGCACGAGTTGATGCAGAAAGTGAGTCGTCGGAGCGTGGCCTCGCGGCGAAGGAGCGTGCGTAAGCACCACATCGGGCCGCCACATGCGCAGCGTTCGTACGAGTCGAGCTTGTGCGAATTGCACGCCGGCCGCGGCGTCGCCTTCGCCCCAGGCCTGCATCACCGCCTCGGGCGACGGCTCCAAAGCCGCTTGCCTTAGCGGAAAAGCCCAAGCCTGCTCGGCGCTCGCCGCGCCCAAGAGAGAAACCGCCGCTAAGTGTCGATCGACGGCGGGCATGGCGTCGTCGAGGCCCGGCTCGGCATCGCGCCGACCTAAGAGCGTGACGGCCGTACGGAATCCTTCTTCGGCGGCCGCATGGGCGAGGAGTTCCGCGGGAAGGGCCGCGGCATCGGCAAAGCAGGCCCACAAGGAGGCGCGATGCGGTTCGCGGGACACGCGCCGCCACGAAACGCCGCCGTCGGTCGTGGCGAGTATGGCACCCAGCGCACCGACGGCGAACCCACGACGTTCGTCGAGGAACGCCGCGTCGTAAAGCGGCGCGGCGTGGCCGGTCGGCAGAAGTTGCCAGGTCGCGCCGGCGTCGGCCGTGTGCAGAATCACGCTCCCCGGCGAGCCGACGATCCAGAGATGCGACCCTTGCACGGCCGCCGCATGCCAATCGCATTGCGCGCCCGGCCCTTCGGAAAAATTCTGCCCAGGCACGAGCCAGGAGCGGCCTTCGTCGAGCGAAGCGCGGACGAGTCCGCCGTCGCCGACGAGCCAACTCAGTCCGCGCTCGGGCATGATCAAATCGCGCACGGTTCGTAGGTCGAACTCGGCGGCCGGCGTCGCCTCGACCATTCGTCCGTCGACGCGCACCACGCGACCGCGGGCATCAGCGCAGGCGCCGTGAAGGTCCTGCGCCGAGGTCGGCTGCAACGACTCCGGCCGGCAATCGCCCGCCGGCGCCGCTCCAGGTTCGCCCGCCGTCGCGGGTGAGATAGACTCCGGCCGGCGAGAGTTCGCTCGCATCGCCGACGGCCCAACCTTCGTGCGCACTCGCCATATGAATCTTGCGCAAGAGCGGCACGAGGGCCGTAGTCTCAGGTCGCCACGTCGCGCCGCCGTCGGTCGTGCGCAAGACCACACCGCGCGAACGATGTACGTAGGGCTCGTAGCCGCCGCCGACGAGCCAGCCGTTTTGGGCGTCGACGAATTGTACGCAGAACAGCTTGCAGTCGACGCCCGAGGTTTGTCGTCGCCACGTCGCACCGCCGTCGTTCGAATGCCATACGGCCCCACGATCGCCGCAGGCCCAAATGCGCAGCGCCGCCGCTTTGCGGATCGTCGACCAGCGATAGACTCACCAAGTCGGCGTCGTCGCGCCACTCGTCCGGCAACGCGGCAAAGGCGGTGGAAGCAACGATGCCGGCGTGCAGACACGCGACGGCGAAGACGGTAGAGATGTATGGGCTTTTCATGGGGTCGGAGTGTAGCGAGGCCGCACGAATGCGAGTAGACAACTCAGCGTCCCGGCCAATCGACGCGCGCCGCGTTCGCCGGCGATGCCGGCGGCTCAAGTTCGTCTAGGGGCGATTTTGCACCGTCGCTATACTCCCGCGGTTATTTTGCGCGACGGGCGAAGGATTGCGCCGTCGCGGACCGACCGTTCATGGAGGAACACGCGATGCCATCCGGCCTTCGCGCTTGTCGACGTTGGTTCGTTCCCGGCTTGTGCCTCGTCGCGATTGCGGCTTGCTCGGTCGTCGCCGTGCGAGCTCAACAATCGACGTTGTCGCAATCGTCATCGAGCGAAGGCTCCGGGCGTAGCACGTTGCGCATCGGTACGCCGCGCCCTAGCGGCACGGCCGCTGCGCCTCGCGACTATGCAATGCCGCAGTCTGCGCCGCAATATTCCGCCGGCGGCTCTTCGCAACTCGTCATTCGTCCGGTGGCTCCGCAACCTGCCGCGCGATCCGTCGCTGCGCCGGTCGCGTTGCCGTCGGGTGCGCAAACTCCGCCGGTTTTGGCGCTGCCGGGGAGTGTAGGTACGACGAACTCCACACCGGCCATAATCCCGCTGACATCGCCGCAGCAACGTGCGGCGCTCGAAGCCGAGATGCAGCGCCAACTGCCGAAGATGGTGCCGCCGAGCCAGGTTCCGGCCGACGCGCCGCTTACGACGGCGCCGAATTCGGCGCCGTCCCCGATTGGCCCAGCCGTGCGACCGCTCGCTCGTCCGGCGGCGCAAGTCGCCCATGGCAATTGTGAGCGACGCACCCGGCGACAACGTCGGCATCGGCAACGACGGCGCGCTTAACGACGGCCTACCGAGCACCGAACCGCCGGTCGACCCGAATGTTCCGGAAGCCATGCCGGCTCCGGCGATCGGCGGGGGACGCACCATCGCACCGTCACCGACGGCCGCACCGTTCGCCGCTGCGTCCCCCGCTAGTACCTCGGCCGATCCGCGGTCGTCGGTTCCATCGCCGGTTGCGGCTCCCAAACCGCTTGCGACAAACGCCGATCTGCCGCCGATCGCTCCGCTCAATGGCGTTCCCATCAACGGTGCGCCCGTCAACGGCACCGCAAACTCGACGCCGTCGCTCGTACCCGCACCCATTGATTCGGCGCCGCTCGTCGAACCGGAGACGTTGCCGCAAGTCATCGCGGGAGCCGACGATCTACAAACGGTCGACGCCGCCGGTATCGTCGATCCCACGCGCAGCGAACCGCTGGCGCTCGAGCCGGTCGATTTCAACGGTGTTCTGTTGGGCGAATCGACGCTTGATGAAGTCATGCAAAGCTGGGGGCAACCGCTCAAGCAGGCCGGCAGCGGCGCGAACGTCAAGCTCACGTATCAGATCGATCCGTTTGCCGGCGTCGAAGTGACGTTCGTCAACTCAAAGGCGACGGCCGTCGTCGTCGATTTGGGAGACATGTTTCCCCCGTCCGACGTCGCCAAGGAGCTCAGTCTCGACATGTCCGACGCCGTTGCGTATCTCGATTCGCAGGGGCGCGAACTCGGTCTGGTGTTTCCTGAGCGCGGCGTGTCGATGCGTTACGACGACGGCTCCGCGGAGCCGCGCATCGCGCAGATCGGGCTCGATCGCGTTACGGCCCGGCCGTTTGTCATGCGAGCCGAGCGCCGTCGCATAGATCGTCCGACGGCGGCGCTCGTCGATTTGGCCACCGCGCTCGTTCTCAATCCCGAGGAGGCCAAGGCTCATTGGCTGCGCGGCCGAATTCTTGCCGCGGCAGGTCGCCCGAAGGAAGCGCTCGCCGCCGTGGAAGCGGCGCTGAAGATTGATGCGAAGTCGGCCGAGTACATCCTTTCGCGAGCCGGCCTTCTGGCCGACCAAGGGCTCTTTGACGCCGCACTGAAAGACAACGAAACGGTGCTTGCCGGCACGCAGAAGCTGCCGCACTATCAGGCTCGCGCGTGGAAACAGCGAGGCGATCTTTTGGCGGATGGCCCGGAACCCGATATGGACGCCGCGCTCGACGCTCATTCGCGCGCCATCCGCATTGCCGAGTCGCTCATCGAAGACCCGACGAGCACGGTTCGTCGCGAAGCCAAGCAAACGCTGATTGAAGCTCATCTGGCGGTTGCCGACGACATTGCTTGGGGCGACTTCCAGTCTAAGGAAGCGGCGGCCGGACGCTGGCTTGCGAAGGCCGAAAGCCTCGCGAAGCAAGCCGTGATGGAAGACGGACTCACGCCGTACCTCGTGCTCGAAGTTTATCAGCGCGGGCTTTCGGCGTGCGTCGGTACCCCGGGCTGCGTTGATCCGCTCGACTGGGCCGAACGTCTGCAACGTACGTCGAACGCGGCGCTGAAAGATTGTCAGGACCCGCTCAAGCGGCGGCAGATTCAATTCGACGCCGGGCTCGGCCTGTACGACGCGCTCCAAGCCTTGCACGCGCGCGGCGACATCGAAAATGCGCTCCGCTTCGGTACCGTCGCCGTTGAAATGATTCAGGCCGGACGGTTGGGACGCGACGAGACTCCGATCGACGCCTATCGTTTCGGGCGACTGTATTTTCGCATCGGTTCGCTTTACGCGGTGAACAAGGAAGACCACAAGCGGGCCATCGAATGGTTCGATCGAGCGTCGCCGCTCTTGGAACGTCCGCTGCCCGATGCCGCCGCGGCAGATCGAGGTCGCCAAGGGGAAACGCTGGTGAGCATGGGCATCTCCTATTGGACCGTCGGCAAGCGCGAACGCGCCCTGCATCTGACCGATGTCGGCACGCGATTCATGCAACGTGCCGTCAGCGAAGGGATGTTGAACCCCGCGGCGATGGGCGTGGCTTACTCGAATTTAGCGGTCATGCACGACGGCCTCGGCGATCAAACGACCGGCCGCCGCTTTCAGGAAATGGCGGCCCGCGCCGAAGCTCCCACGCTCCGCGACGGCGGCACGTTGCGGCGCTAAACCTAGCCGACGAACCGTCGCTCCATGCGAAAGTTCGTCATCGCCGTGCCGCGGCAGACGACAGTCTGTTCGGCGAGCGTCGTGAATTCGTGCGCCGCGAAGAACGGCCGCGCCGTGATGCTCGCTTCGGTAAACACTCGCACGAGCCCGAGCCTCTGCGCTTCCACGACGACGGCCTCAAGCAACATCCGGCCGACGCCGCGCCGCTGATGATCGGCCGAAACAAACAACCGATCGAGATGTCCGTCGAGCTCCATGTCGGCGAAGCCGGCGAGCCGCTCATCGCCGGCCGGCGACGGATCATCGATCGCAACGACGGCGAATCGTTCGTCGAATCGCGAAGTCCAGACGGTCAGGTTAATCTCGTCCGACGCCCAAGCCGCGATCTGCACGGAGTCATAATCGCGCGAGTTCACACGCCGCACGGTCTCGCGAAACAAGTCCAAGAGATGCCGTGCATCGTGCGGCCGATATCGACGAATTCGCATTATGTATCCGTGCCCGCCTCAGAAAACTTCTCCGGTCCGGCCCAGAGCCAATTCACGGCTTGATGCCGTTCTTGGGCGGCACTTTGGGCTACTCTGAAGCTGTCCGGATCGGCCTGATCGATGCGTTTTCCGGCGAGTGCCAGATCCCCGTCAACTAGCGGTAGTCCGCTGATGTTCAACGGACCGAACCAACAGGTCTTCGCAAACTCGGCAAAATTCAGTACTTGCCGGTTGAGGCCGAAATTTCGGATGCGCCAATGAACGGCGAACTGTCGTTCACGACGCTCGTCGATTTCGTCGCGAGGCCGCAAAGTCGGCGAGCTCAATAGCGTTCTCGCAACTTCGACGTCGAACAGCCCCACGCTTTGCCAGAGCGGATTGGTTTCCACGAGGCGATCATGCGGCGGAATTTCAAACCGCCCTAAGGCCCAGGCCAACACGCCGAGGGCTTCCAGTCGCCACGTGGCATTAATCTGGTCCTGGGATTCCAAGCGACCGATCGGGCGTTGCAGCACGCGCCATTCATCCGGCTCAAGCTCGTCGTTGATGCCGAGTTCCTTCAGCCAAGCGACGATGTCGCGCAAGTGGCCCGTCGTTTCTTCGTTGTTCGGGCTTTGCTCCAAAATGGCGCGGCCCGTCAGCGCCGCCAACGCCAAAGCACGTCGAGCCACTCGCGCCGCCCCCGGCGGCTGCAATTCTTCCGTCTCCTCATCTTCGTCGGCATCGGCGGAGCGCCTCACGTCGACCGCGCCGACGACGTTCGGCCAAATCGCTTCCGCGTCTTCTTCGTCTTCACCTCCGGCGCCGAACAAGATGCGGCCGTTGCGATCACGCAACGACGACGGCGTCATCAATATGCCGTCGATCGCCTCGGCCACTGCGAACAATGTGCTGAGCCGCGGATCCCCTTCAGGCTCGAATTCGGGGTCAAACTCCGTGGAGAGTGCGAGCTTGAACGTCGTCGTCAGCATGATCGCCCGTTCTTTATTCGGTGAGCGGGGAAAGCGGTGGAAGTATGCCGCCATGCCGCGCATCTGAGTCGTCCAATTCGGCTCCGCGCAATACTCGGAGCTATACCGAAACGTCAGCCGCCTGCATTCCGTGCCCGATCCGAAGGAGACGATTGCCTCAAGCCAATCGTCGTCGGTCCCGTCGAGCTGCAATTGTGGATCGAGCTCACGCAAGCGCCGCGCCGCGCGCGACCGTTCGGCAAAGCGCGAGAAGAGAGTGATCGGCTCTTGAGCCATGAAGGTACGCTCCTCTAATTTGAAAGGGGAGCGAATAACATGCGCGATCAGTCGTAGCGTCGCAACTTTTTCCCGGGCGAGTGCGGCCTATCGTTGCGAACCGAACAACTCCGCTCGCCGCTCGGACCAAGCGACGTCCGGTTCGGCCGACCAAACGCGGAGGTCGTCGACTTCGATAAAGCGCCCTTGAGTGGTGAAGCCCCAGTAATTTTTCGTCGGATGGGCCAAGCCGGGCGACTTCAGATAGGCGATCGGTTTGTCGTCGAGCGACGCCGTCATTTCGTCGCCGACAATCTCGACCGTCATGCTGTGCCACGGTTCCGGATCGACTGCGACCGGCACGCGGCGCTTTCCGACTTTCGACGAGTTGTTCCACCTCGTCGCGCCGCGCCGGGTCTTTCCACAGCTCATAGATGCCGAACTTCATCGCTCCTTCGCAGTCGTCGCCGAGCGTCACGGCCGTCGGCGAAACCTGAGCTCGGCAGATGTGGCCCGCGTGAGAGAGCTTGTGGTCGCGGTCGTTGATCACCAGCGAAAGTTGCGAACCGCCGGCGAACTTGAAGCGGAAGTCGATCACGGCATTTTGGAACGGTACGGCAACCCGACAGACGGCCGGATGTCCGGCGTCGGGTCGCTGTCCGGTCACGAACACTCCGGCGCGAATCGAGTACGACCGCACGCTCGTAGTCCACTGCTTGCCGACCTCGGCCCGCTGAAAATCGTCGGCAAACAGCAACTTGCCGCAGCGCGCCATCACGGTCGTCGGCACTGCGGACGCTTCCGCTTTCGTAGGCTCTTCGGCTGCGACCGCATTCGCAGCGACGCCGACCGCGGCAAGCATCAGCACAGTTCGAACGTAGCGAGCAGTCATCGGCGTCCTCATACGTCGCGAAGCAATCCCGGTTGCGGCAATTTATACAAGCCTTCGGCGTCGGGCAGCGTCAACGGCATCGTCTTCCAATCGACAATCTGCTCCGGCCCCAGCCCGCGCTTGCTGTTGAACCCTTCTTCCCAAGTGACCGTGCGACCGGTGTAAGTCGCCATCCGGCCGAGAATCGCCGTCATCGTGGCCTGCGCGCCGGTCTCCGCTTCCATGTGCGGCGTACCCTTGCGAACGGCCGCGAAGAGCGCATCGTGTTCCACCTGATAGGGGTTCGGGCCCGTGCTTCCTTTGGCCCCGCCGCGCGGCTTGGGAAACGTCCATTCGGCCGCACCGACGATCTTGCCGCCGCCGACGTCGGCCTCTCCCTTCGAGCCGACGACAAACTCGCCGACCAGCGGTTCGCAACCTGGAATTTGTCGGCAGAAGCTGAACATCTTCGTACCGTCGGCATACGTATACTCGACCGAGTGATGATCAAAGATATCGCCGTAGTTCTTGCCGACGCGCATCTGTCGCCCGCCGGAACCGGCCGCGGAAATCGGCGGACCTCCCATGATCCAATTACAAACGTCGAGATTGTGGACGTGCTGCTCGACGATGTGATCGCCGCTGAGCCATGCGAAGAAGTACCAGTTGCGAACTTGGTACTCCAACTCGGTCAATCCTGCACGATCAACCGGTTGTTTGATCGTCGCCCCGTTCCAATAGCAGCGGAGCATCCGCACGTCGCCGATCGCCCCCTCTTTCAAGCGGCGAATCGTTTCGAGATACTTCTCTTCGTGATGGCGTTGCAGGCCGACGCCGACCTTGAGCCCTTTCTGATCGGCCGTCTCGGCCGCGGCCAGCACGCGTCGAATGCCGACCGGATCGGTCGCCACCGGCTTCTCCATGAACACATGCTTTCCCTGAGCCACGGCGTATTCGAAGTGCTCCGGCCGGAATCCGGGCGGCCCGCAGAGCAGCACGAGGTCGACGGCATCGATCGCCTTCTTATAACCGTCCAGGCCCGTGAAGCGGCGCTCCGGCGGCACGTCGACGCGCTTGCCGAGGTCCGCCGAGAACGTGTTGCGCCGCAGGTTGCCCCCTTTGCTGAGCAACTCATGGCTCTGTTCCAACCGGTCGGCGAACGCATCGGCCATCGCATAGAGCTTCACCGGGCCGGCGGTCTGCAACGCATTGGCCGCCGCGCCGGTGCCGCGATTTCCGCAACCGACGAGAGCGATCTTGATCGTCTCATCGGCACCGGCGTGAACCGGGCGCACCAGCGACGTGAGCGAAGCGGCGGCCACGGCGCCGGCCGAACCTTGCAGAAACGTGCGCCGCGATGATGAACCTCGCGACGAGGGGGCGGGATGCGTCATGAGCGAAACTCCTGGCAACGATGGGCGAGAGGCTGCGCAGTGTACCACCTGCCGAAGCCTCTCGCCTCCGCGGACCGGTGCGATGTTCACCGTGAACGACTTGAGTTATTTCGAAAACGAAATAATAATATCCCGGGTCTTTGCCGGTCAAGAAACAGCCGCTCATGCCGAAAGTTCTCAAAAAGCCGCAGGCCGTCGCCGATCTGGAATCGGCTCTCGTCCGCTTCGTGCAGGCCGGCGGGGGCGTCTCGCGCGTCGAAGTTGCCCGGCACCTGAAACTTGTCCCCTCGACGGCCGGCATCTACGTCGATCGCTTGCTCGCCGCCCGCATCCTCACGGAAACTCCCGCCGTGGCCCGCGGGCAGGGGCGACCGCCCTTAGAACTGCGGCTCAACCCCAAGGCAGGGAGTTTCATCGGCGTCGATTTCGACGCCCGGCAGATCCTCGCAACCGCGGTCGACTTCGCGCAACGCCCGCTTGCCGAAACGCGCCGCAATATCCCGGCCCGGGCCGGTGTCGCGCGCTGCTGGAAATCGTCGCCGAGGCGATCGACGAACTTGCCGGCGCGGCGACGTGATCTCTTGGGCATCGGGCTCGGCGTGCCCGGCCCGGTCGACCCCGAGCGCGGCGTCTCTCGCTACTATTCGCACCTGCCGCACTGGCGCGACGTTCCCATCGGGCCGTACGTCGCCGAGCGGTTCGGCGTGCCGACGGCGGTCGAAAACAACGTCCGTTCGATGGCACTCGCCGAACTTGCGTACGGGCACGGCCGCGGCCTGCGCCACTTAGTGTGTTTGGGTATTCGCACCGGCATTGGTTCCGGCCTCATCGCCGATGGTCGCTTGTTGCCTGGGGCGACAAACACGGCCGGCGAAATAGGCCGCTGGATCGATCGCAGCGTACTTGCTCGCGACGACACGGCACGGCAAACCATCGAAGACACGTCCTCGCTCGGCGCCATCTTGGCGGCGGCAGAGCTCGCCGGCGTCGCCGAATTGCTCGAGGCGCTCGCGAGCGGTCGTCGCCGCGTGGTCGAACTCGTACGCGAAGCGGCCGGCGTGCACGCCTGGGCCGCTTGGCAATTGGCCGCCGCGCTCGATCCTGAAGCGGTCATCGTCGCCGGGCCATTGGCGGAACAACACGTCTACCAACAGGCTCTCGCTGCCGCCGCGCGACGTTGCGGCGGCGACGACTTTGCCGCTCTGCTCATAACTTCTACGCTCGGACCGTTCGCCGGCGCGCTCGGTGCCGCGGCCCTGGCTTTTCAACATTGGAAACCTCGCCGATGAACTCCTCCTTCACGCTCGCCTCGGGCGACAAACTTCCCGCCGTCGGGCTCGGGCTTTGGAAAATCCCCAAGCCCCAAACCGCCGACCTCGTGCAAACCGCGATCCGCGCCGGATATCGGCATTTCGACGCTGCCTGCGACTACGGCAATGAAGCGGAAGCCGGCGTCGGGCTCCGCGCGGCGCTTGCCGCGGGCGCTTGCCGTCGCGATGAACTCTGGATCACGTCCAAGCTCTGGAACACATATCACAAGGCCGAGCATGTGCGGCCCGCATGCGAGCGGACGCTGCGCGATTTGGGCGTCGATTACCTCGATCTGTATCTGATTCACTTCCCGATTGCGCTGCAGTACGTATCGCCGGAAGTTCGTTATCCGCCGGAGTGGTTTTTTGATCCGCAAGCGAAAGAGCCTCGCATGCAAGCGGCGGCTGTACCGATCGCCGAAACGTGGCGGGCGATGGAAGAGTTGGTGAGCTCCGGCCTTGTGCGCAATATCGGCGTCTGCAATTTCGGCTGTTCGCTGGTGCGCGATCTGTTGACGTATGCCCGCGTGCGGCCGGCGGTGTTGCAGGTTGAGCTGCATCCGTATCTCACGCAAGAAAAACTGCTGCGCTATTGCCGGAGCGAGCAGATCGTCGTCACGGGCTTCTCACCGCTGGGGGCCTCTTCGTATTTGTCGCTCAATATGGCCACAGCCGACGAATCGGTGCTTGAGCAATCGGTTGTGAAGCAGGCCGCGGCCCGACTCGGCAAAACGCCGGCGCAGATCGTGTTGCGCTGGGGCGTACAGCGCGGCACGGCCGTGGTGCCGAAGACCACGCACGCCGAACGCTTGAAAGAGAACTTGGCGATTTTTGATTTTGAACTTTCGGCCGACGAAATGCAGGCCATTGCG
>JASGKB010000018.1:0-126778 GCA_049840675.1 Pirellulales bacterium | reverse complement strand
TGCACGAGGGGAATCTCTTGCATCGTCATTCCCTTAAGCGAAGTCGGGCCGCCGAGGCCGACGACGACATATTCGTAGTCCGTCAGCACCTGCTTACCGCGGCCGTCTCGACGGTATTGGTTGATGCTGAACGCCTTGTCGATAAACGTGCTGCCGTGGCCGGTCGTGACGGAATCCTTCACCAGCATCACGACCTTCTTGCCTGACGACAAAAAGCGAAACACCGTGCTGTTGTCGCTCGGGGAGCGACGCGAGCTTCGTCGGCGTCGTGAAAACCGGTGATGCCGGCCAGTTGCAGGCTTTGAGCTTGATTGGCGTCGAGCGTGCCGATTTGCAGCTTCGGCTTCGTCACGTCGGTCGTCTGCGTCAGGTTCGGGTGCAGCTTCGTAAAGTAAGCGTCGCTCGCAGTGAGCAATGAGTCCCAGACCGCTCGGCTGTTTGCCGTAACGAGCTTCAAACAGCCCGACGGCCCGATTCACGTCGTCGACGATATTCGCGTTCGTCGCCGAACTCGATTGGGCGACGACGCCCGACAGCCGCGGCACGACCATGGCCGCCAGCGCCGCCAAGATCACGAGCACGACGACCAATTCCAACAATGTCAGACCGGCACGAAGGCGCACGCGAGCGCGCGGTGCGTGCATTACATTTCATGTTCAGATTCCTCAATCGTTTAGTTGTCACATGTCGCCGAAACGACCGACTCGTCGCCGAAACGCAAAGTTTCGGCCGATCGTGCCGACACGGCGCGCACGACGTTCCGCAGGCGCAAAGCGTCCGCGGTCGCGGCATCGTGCCGGAGGCCATCCTGTGAATGAAGCGGTCTGCGCCGCTTCCTAAACGACTCGCGGCGGCGGATCCGCCGGAGGAAACGAAAGAGAATCCCAACGAAGCTCGACCGCAACCACTCTTTGTTGCGGTTGTAGATCGATCAATACGGAATCGTCGAACATGGCGGTCGGCAGGCTGATCGGCACGTTGAGCCACGCCGCCGTCGACACGCCGCGGCAACGAGCCGCGTTGAGATACGAGACCCAACCGGGCCGGCCGCGATCGACCGCGACTTGCTCGTCCGACGCCGCTTGCTGCGACGTCGCATTCATGGAATCGGCGACCTCGCACGTCTTCGAATCGTGCCCGCTGGAGCAACAGCTTCGCACGCGGGGCTTCGCCGGTGCCGCCGAGCAACAACTCTTCCGAACGGGCGACCGATTCGAAACGGGCCGCACTTCGGCTAGTGCGATGACATAAGCCGGCGGCGTTACGCCGTGCCGTTCCGCCCAAGCCATCTTCTCGTCGTGACTGAAGCAGCAGCACGACTTCCAACACTGCTCCGCCGAGACACACCCGCAGCGATGATCGCGACACGGATAGGCTTCGCCGGAAAGTCCGCCGGGCGCCATGGCAGCAGCCGGAATCGGCAAACCCAAGGTCAGCGCCGTGTAGTTCACCAGCGCAACCCAGACCAATGCGCGACGCAGGAGCGACGCGAGGCGGCAGCGGGTTGCGTGCGTAAGATTCACGATAAGCCGAGCATTCGCAGAAACCGCCGACCGATGCACGAGGCAAAATAATCAAGCGACGACGACCGAACGCGGCCGTAAGCGAATCCAGGCTACACCACTCGCCGGACGTCGTAAAGTTGCCGCCGACAAGAACTAGCGAGAGAAGTACGGCGTTTTTTTCACCGCCGGAATGAGCTAAGCCGACCCGTTGCGGCTTTCCCTTAAAATACGTCGTCGCATTAGTCGCAGGCGCAGTCATAGATCGGCGACAGATGACGCGTATAGGGGGTGGACGAAACGCGACGGCGGCTCAACCCGCCGCCGTCGCATCCCGTACATGCATGAAGAATTGAGGGGTTCTTCATCCTTAAGACCACACGACGCGGCGAGCCGAATCCGTCCCGCTCGCCTTTGTCGGTAGTAGAACTTCCGCCGCTTAGTTCAGAGCGTTGCCCGTCTTGTAGAGGTCCAAGCGAGCGCCGATTTGGCGACCACGGTGATCCGTGATCATCTTGAGCTTAGCCGGAGTGCCGTTCGAGTAGATTTCGAACACGGCCAGGTAACGGCAGTAGGTCGAGCTGGAATCGTCCGAGCCCATCGAGCTAATCGGAGCGCTGGTCATGACCTTGCCGATCAGGTTCGACTTCGGACCGATGCCGAAGACCACGAGCTTGCTCGTGGACGGAATCGTGCCGGCCGCGACTTGCGACCACGAGGCCGGAACGGCCGGAACATAACCCGCGTCACCTTCGACGCCCACGGCCGGAACGGCCGGGTTGTAGGTGGCGCCGCCCGGATAGATCGCGCCGCGAATGCCCGAACCCAAACCGCTCATGTCGCCGCCGGTCACCTTGACCGTGGCCAAGGTCAACGTGCCTTGCGAACCTTCGTTCACAAGATCAACGACCGAGGTGGCGCTGTTGCTGGCATTCGTGGCCGACGCATCATGGCGATAACCGTACGTGAAACCGGCGTCCGACAGCGAGCGATACCAACCGCTACCCGTCGAGGCACCCGGAATCGGGGTCGCTTCCAAAAACGAACCGGTCGTTTGGCCTTGCAGCTTCGAGTAGAGCGTGCCGTCGGTGGAGACGAGCGTATCGAGCGACGGATAAGTGTTCGACGACGACTTGAACGTCTGAATGATCGTGCCGATGTCGGCTTGCGTGCCGGCCGAAGCCGAGTGCTCGGCTTGCGTCTTCAAAAAATCCAAACGCGGAATCACCATCGCGGCCAACACGGCCAAGATCGCCATCACGACGACCAATTCGATCAACGTCAAGCCGCGGCGGGCGGCGCGATTCAAATTCAACTTCATCGAACAAACTCCCATCATGAAAATCAAAAAAAGTCAGCAAGTCTGTGAAAACGGCTCGGTCGCCTTCCCTAAACCGAGCGACCTGTTCGTCGTGCAACCGACGCCCAAGCCTCGCCGCGGGCGCTTTCCCTTCCCTGTGCGATGCGGCGAACTATCGAACCGGCGAATCTGAAGACTCACCGTGAGTACCAAGGGCTAAGTCGCGACATTCCTCCTTTCCCGAGCACGTTGCCTTGTCGATGTGGACGGGGCGACGCACTCTCGGATTGCATTGACCTAGCGCGGTTGAACGACGAGCGATGCCGCCGTCCGCCTCGGGACCTGCTGTTGAGATTGAATTTCAACTAGGTTGCGATTGTAAACGGCCTTACGCTGCCGTCAAGCGGCTTCTTGAAGATGTTTTTGCTTCGTCGCTTTAGAAGGGAGGGCCAAGACCTACATGCGTAAGCAGACCGCAAGAAATTACCTACCAATAACTTATGTCGATTCTATTTCACGCCGTATCGCAGGCCGTTCAAACGCCTGCGCTCTACCGCGAGAGATTGACCGCCAGCAGAACCCGAGTATCATGCCGTTTTGTCGAGACAATGTCTCAGTATCATCAATCGGCTAGGTTGTGTCTCTCGATGTTCTCGTTTTGTCTAGTTTTCACGATGACGGTCGCGGCGGCAGACACACCGTGGCCTGGGTTTCGCGGCGACGGTCGTAATATCGCCGAACAAGCCGAGCCGCCGACGACGTGGAGCGACGATCAAAGCATCGCCTGGCAAACAAAGCTCGACGGCTACGGGCAGTCGAGCCCCGTAGTATTCGGCGAATCGGTGTTCGTGACGTCGATCTCAGGCAAGTCGAAAGAAAAAGGGTTGGTCGCCGCATACGAGATCAAGTCGGGCGCAAGACGCTGGCTTGCCGAAGTGCCGGCATCGCAACTGGTGCCCGACGGCGATATGGTCAGCCGCGGTGCCCCGACGCCGTGCGTCGACGACCGCGCAGTTTACACATTCTTCGAGAGCGGCGATCTCGCCGCCTTCGATCACGGCGGCAAACAACTTTGGCACCGCAAGCTGGCCGCCGAATACGGCGAGTACAAAGGCAATCATGGCCTCGGCGGTTCGCCGGTGCAATCAAGCGATGCAATCTTCCTGCTCGTCGACCACGACGGCCCGTCCTATCTGTTGGCGGTCGACAAGATCACCGGCAAGAACCTTTGGAAGACAGATCGCCCGTCGAAGATCTCGTGGAGTTCACCGCTATACATCACCGCTCCGGTTCCGGCGGTCGTAATTAGTTCCAACGGCTCGGTCGAAGCTTACTCCGCCGTGGACGGCAAACAGCTTTGGTCGGTGCCCGAGTTGGAAGGCAATACCGTGGCGTCCCCCACGCTCGCCGGCGATCGCTTAATCATCGGTTCGAGCGATCCGGGAGAAACGCGGGCGCTGAATTGGCAAACTCCTTCTAAGCAGCCCGAAGTTGCGTGGCGGTTGGAAAAACTCGCCGCTTCCTTCAGTTCGCCGCTTGCGTATCGCGACCAGATTTATCTGGTCAATAAAAGCGGCGTGGCGGCGTGCGTTGATTCGAAAACCGGCGAAGCGCTCTGGACCGAGCGATTGCCGGGCTCCTGTTGGGCGACGCCGTTGGGGGCCGCCGGTCGTGTATACTTTTTTGGCAAAGACGGCACGACTACGGTCGTCGCCGCAGGTTCGAAGTTTGAACGCCTAGCCGAAAACCGCCTTACTATCGAAGGGCGAGTGTACGGTGCGGCGGCGGTGCGCGGAGCGTTGCTCCTGCGTGCCGGTGAGAAGCTCATCTGCGTCGGTCACCCCTAAGCGGGAGCTTCCTAGTCGTCATGTCACGAGTTTTCCTTTTTCCCGCTTAGGATCCGCAATCATGTCCGCTTGGTTCACGGCGTCGCTCCGACGTCTCGGTTCGCTCACCTCGTCCGCCGTCGTCGCCGGCCTGCTTTGCCTCGTGCCCGAAGTTTCGCGAGCCGCCGAGGCGCCGAGTTCCCGCCGTTGCCAGAAGCCGTCGCCAGTTTCGGCGGCGTCCTTTCCGGCGACTATATCTACGTGTATAGCGGACACATGGGCGAGGCCCACGCTCACTCAAAGAAGAACCTTTCGCAAAAGTTCCAACGCTTGAACCTGCAATCGGCCGGCGAATGGGAAAACCTTCCCGGCGGTCCGGGCCTGCAAAGCGTGGCGCTGGTGACCGACGGCAAGGCGGTCTACCGCGTCGGCGGTCTTTCGGCACATAACGAACCCGGCCAAGATGCCGATCTGGAGTCCGTTACCGATTTCGAACGCTTCGATCCGGTCGCCAAGACGTGGACGAAACTTCAAGCGCTCCCGGCCGGTCGTTCGTCGCACGACGCCATCGTCGCCGACGGCAAGCTGTACGTACTCGGCGGTTGGAACCTGGGCGACGACGAAGTCTGGTACGACCACGGCCTGGCGCTCGACCTTGCCAAAGCCGACGCCAAGTGGGAACAACTCCCCAAGCAACCGTTTCAACGCCGCGCGCTGGCAGTCGCCGCGCTGGACGGCAAGATCTATGCAATCGGCGGCATGACCTCGGAGAACAAGCCTTCGACGGAAACCGACGTGCTGGATACGAAGACCAACACGTGGTCGAAGGGCCCGAATCTGCCGGGCCAGGGCATGGCCGGCTTCGGCACCTCGGCCCTCGCGGTCGACGGCAAGCTCTACGCCACGACGATGGACGGTAACGTTTGCCGCCTTAGCGACGACGGCTCGAAGTGGGATGTCGTCGGCAAGCTACAAACGCCGCGGTTCTTCCATCGCATCCTGCCGGGCAAAGACGCCAGCCTCCTCATCGTCGCCGGCGCCAGCCACATGCACGGCCATCTGGATTCGATCGAGCGTTTCCCGCTCTCGTCGAAGCAATAGTCGGCAACCTTCGAAGCCCTCGGAGGTGCTGAACATGAGCGACGAGAAAGAAGCCTCGGCGGACGAAAGCAAAGCCGCTGCTCCGCCGCAGGCTCTGAAGCTATTCCGATCCGAAGAATTGTTCGAAGGCGAAAAAATTGTTTGCATCGAACATGCCGGAGCGATCTACCGATTGCAGATCACGGCCCGCGGCAAGTTGATTCTGCAAAAGTAATCACTGAACGTCTCAGCGGCCGACGCAGACCTACTCCAGGTTCGCGTCGGCCGTTTTTTGCGCATTGTGCTATTGCAATAATTTTCGTACTGCCGATAAGTCGATCTTTTCGTCGGCCTTGGGAAACGGAAACGGCTGCAGTTCCCATTCTTCGGTGAAAACGGCCTCTTGGCCGCTCGCCAACACCTCGCGCGGTCCGATCGGTTCAAGCTCAATCCGCGGGCCTTGCGGATACCAGACCGAAAGTGTCAGGCCCGCCGCTTCGTTGTAGACCCGATCGGGAAACGTCGACCACCGTTTGATGAGCATCAAGTCGCCGGGGATCACGTAGGCCAAGCGACCGGCGAATGAATCGAAGCCGAGTTTCGGCTTTCGCGGCGGAGCAAGAATCTCCAAAAATCCATCGCGCTCGCGAATCAGGTCGTCCTTGTTGCGCACGTTGATGATGGCGCTTTCTTCGTACATCGCGTACTTGCTCGGAAATCGACTCAGACGCTCACCCAGCGGGATCAAACAAATACCGCCGCCGGGCGAAAACGAACGGCCCCAATGGCACACCTCGCGAGTTTCGGTGCCGATATTCCGCAATGTTTGTTCGCATTGCAGCTTGAAAGCGCGGTCAGCAGAGTCGATCAAGCGAAACGTCCGCACGACTTGCATACCGGCCGATTCCTCGCGAGGGCTCGTCAGCCGCACTTCGTGCGTTCCGAAAATTTCGGCGGCCCATGAGCCCGACCAGATCTGCGGGTGCGGCGTCACGACAAGTTCCGGACCGTAGTCGAACCGACCGGCCGTCATCGCCGCACTGGTCGCGTTCGGCGTCCAGGCCTTCTCTTTCTCCTCATCGAGATAAAGCGCCTGCTTGCCGCCGAGCGAAAACTCCAACACGCGTCCGCCTGCTTGAGGGCAAAGCACGACGCGCACGTTTCCCCTCTGCATCTCGATCGCTTGATCGTAAGCCAGAAACTTCGTCACCCGCGCCGGAATGTCTTCCGCATGAGTGCGGCGATCGGCCGACATGGCGACGAGGACGAATAGTCCGAACAACACGACCGGTCGACGTGCGAATCGCATAACTCCTCCGCCTCTCAAAACATGACCAAAGCTCGGAGGGTGATTGTACCAGCCGGCGGAACGCGCGTGCCGAGTGCGAAACCGTCATCCGGCTCGCGCGTGCTTGGACGGCGACCGCGTCGCCTGTTTCAAAAATCGCAGGAGCTGCTGTTCGGCCGAGGACAAACTGGCAGAAGCTCCGAGCCGTGCTCGGCGAGCAACTTTCCAAGCCGGTAACTTGCCCGACGCGTAGGCCTCGAATACGGCCGGGTGAATGTAACTTTTGCGACAAACGGCGGGCGTATTTCCCAATCGCTCGGCGACCGATCGCACGGTCTCGACAATCTGCTTGGGGATCGCCGTGGCACGCCGCGGTCGCTCCGCACCCGCCAGAATTTCCAATGCCAGCAGCGTGCCGGCCCAAGTGCGGAAATCCTTGGCCGTGAATTCTTGGCCCGTCACTTCCTTCAAGTACTCGTTCACGTCCGACGAAGTCACGCGATGCACTTTGCCGGCGTCGTCGCGATATTCGAACAAGTGCCGGCCCGGCAGAGCTTGGCACTGACGAACCATCTGCGCCACGCGAGGGTGCTTCAGTTCGACGTCGTGAACCTTGCCGCTCTTGCCGCGGAATTGAAACCGGACGACGTCGCCGCGGACTTTGGCGTGACGATCTTCGAACGTCGTCAAGCCAAACGAACGATTCTCGCGGGCATATTCGTCATTCCCGACGCGAATCAGCGTCGACTCCAGCAGGGCCACGACCGTGGCTAAGACGCGCTCACGCGGCATCCCGCGCGTACGCAAATCACGCCTGATGCGTCGACGAAGCTTCGGCAATACGGCCGCAAAGTCGACCAGCCGATCGTATTTCGTTTCGTCGCGAACCTGCCGCCAGCGTTCGTGATAACGATACTGTTTCCTACCGCGCGCATCGTGGCCGGTCGCTTGCAGATGACCGTTGGCGGAAAGGCAGATCCAGACGTCGCGCCAAGCCGGCGGCAGCACAAGCTCGCGAAATCGATTAAGCAGCACCGGTTTGCGAACAACGCGACCTTCCGGATCGATGTAGTAGAAGCCTCGCCCTCGCCGCAGCCGCTGATAGCCGGGATCGGCGTCGCTCGAGTACGTGAGCGACACCGATTTGGCCGCGGCCATCGCCAGCGAGACCGGTTCGGCGACGGCAACCGTTGCACGCACGCGCCGCTTTCCGATCGCCTGCCGTTTCACGCCGCCACCCAAGTTTGGCGAAGCAGGCATGTCGGCGGGGACGGCTCGCGAAACTGCCAATTCCACGACTCGCTACCGAGCATACACGCCAGCATATCGAACGTTTGCCGCGGGTTGCGCCAAGCGTTGGGAAGCGACGACGCGAGAATCTTCATTCCCTTCCACGTCGGCAGAATACGGCGAATTCGCCGTAGCCATTCTTCGCTCGTCAGATGGTAGTCGTGTGTACCGTCGACCGTGTGAAGAAGTTGAAAGCGATCACGCGCACAGCGTTCGAATTGGCCGAGCGTCGGGTAATAGCCGCCGAAGCTGCGAGCAAGCCAAGCCCAATGCCAATCGTCGCTGCCTCGCCTGTGTCGCCAGGGACTTCTGAGCAAAGCCCGCGGATCGGGAGCTCGCAAGAAGTGAATGGTCGTATTAATCATCTTCCGTAGCGGCGAACTCGGGTCGAGCGCCTTGTGGAAGATGCCGAACATTTGCGAATAAATGGCGTCTGTGAGCCCGCGAGCCGCTTCGTTCGGCTGCACGAAATGTTCGATCGGACCGTTGGCCACGACGGCGTCGAATCGGCCGAAATATTCATCGTCGAGCAGCTTGTAATCTTGACAACGAACGTCGAGGCCCCGATTGCGACAAAGTCTGACTTGCTCGGGAGAGATCGTCACCCCGACCGCCGCGGCTCCGCGACGCTGCGCTTCGGCCAATAGATTGCCGTTGCCGCAGCCGACCTCGAGCAAACGCACGCCGGGCCCACAGTCGACTTGATCCAGCACGTAGTTGATTTGATTTTGCTGAGCTTCTTCGTAAGTCGTGGTCGGCGCGGTGTAGATCCCTTCGGTGTAATCGAGCAGGCCGCACGCCGGAAAAAACTTGTCGAACAACGAATAGCAGTCGACGACCGTCGACGAATGCGTGATGTATTCGTCAGGCTTCGCCGGTGCGCGCCGCTCGGCGGCGTTCTTCTCCGCAATCTTGGTCGCGGAAGATTTCGTGGTTTCGTGAGAGAGATGCCAACCGCCGACCGTCGCCATCGTCGCGTCTCCAAAACTTTCGCGCATGCGAAACCGGAACCGCTTGCGCAGGATTGCGTGAATCACGGCGACGGCGAAAGACGCAAAAGGCGGCGCCGCCGGCCGGTTTGAGTGGAACGAGTGCTCGCCGCCGACCAGAAATGGTCGATCAGCGGCCAAGCCCCGTTCGGCCGGCTGATCGCCGTGCAAGACGACGGCGACTCTTAAAGCGCGGCGACCGGCGAAACGTTACTCGCTGAGACTTCTCGCTTACATTTTGTTGCGAGATTCGTTGTAGAGTTGCCACTTCAGCCACGCGTGTAGGCTTGCAGCAATCCGAGCGTAGCCTTCTTTGTTTGGATGCACCGCGTTGTTCTCGGGGTAACCGCCGACCGTGTCGAGGTCGAGGTTCGTCGGCACGATGAAGATCCTTTCGTCTTCACGATTGCTGAAGTGCTGCATTTGCCGCTCGACGAGCCGACGCTGAATTTTCAGCCAGCCGGCGCGTGGATATTTATCCTTATAGTTGGCTGTGAAAGCTTCAGGCCGACTGTTCGGCGGCGGTGTAAGGCACACCGCGAGTTTTGCGTCCGCCGCGGCCTTGTGAAATTCGGCGAGCAACTTGTCGGCATGCGCGAACACGCCGTCGATGTGTTTGTCGAGCGCCGCCGCATCGTCGGCCGGAGCCGCAAAACAATCGTTGATGCCGAGCAGGAACGTCACGTAATCCGGCTTGCGACCTCCGCACGCTTCGCGAAAGTACCGCGGCAGATCGAGGCCCGGCTTACCGTCGGCTCCGGGAAACACGAACGGGCTACTATGAATTCGCTTCGCGCGATCCGGCTTCGGCTCGTAGCGCTCGACAAACGTCTGCCACTTCCACCCGCCGTAACCTTCGTGGGCCACGCCTTCGGCGGCGTTGGCCGGCTTGTGCGTACCGAGCATCGTCCACTTCGGGTTCCCCGGCTCGTTCAATAAGCGAGCCCATTCATTAGGATAGTGCGTCGCGTGCGTGAGGCTATCGCCGACGATGAGAATCGCGATCTCGCGGTCGGTTCCGGCATCGGCCGGAGCAATGAAGAGTTCCGTTCGGTCGCTATCCGAAGAGTTGTTCGCTGTGTCTGTCGTTCGCAGAATGAGTCTTTGTCGTTGGCCAGCCTCATTCGGCTTCGGCGAGTGCTTCCAAACGTTCGCTTCTTTCGATCCATAACTTGGCCAAACGTCTCCCGGGCGCAGATCTGGATTTCCTTGGAGGAATTGGATCGGCTCGAGAGACACGTCTTCACGCTCCGCGATATTCGCAAGATAGACGCGAACCTCCTGGCCGACGATCGCATAGCAATTGTCGGGGATCTCCAAAAGCGTCTTTCCTTGCAGTCGGCGGATTTCTCTAGGCACCTCCGCAAACGCGAACGCTATCGACATCGACGCCGCGCAAGAAAATAGAATCCCCGTTCGCACGAATTGCCCAACCATATTCGTTCTCCTACCAAGTCTGATTCCTCGGCCCTTTATCCTTCCAATTCTCTTGCCGCACAACTTTCCGGCCGATTAAACTAAGAGCCCCACCCGCCCGTGTCGATCCGCCCAAACTCCCCAGGGCTAACACACGATGAACTCGCCCGCTATGAATCATCCGTCGGCGCACAATCGTCGCGCGTTTTTGGTCGCTTCCACCGTCGGCTTCGCCGGTTTGCAATTCGGCACGCCGCAGTTGAGCCAAGCCGCCGCCACGGCCGCGGTCGCCGGCAAGGCCGGAGCGCCGAAGGCCAAGAGCACGATCTTGTTTTTCCTCTGCGGCGGTTCGTCGCACATCGATATGTGGGACCTCAAGCCCGAGGCTCCCATGGAATATCGTGGACCGTTCAACCCGATCGCCACGAGCGCGCCGGGCCTCATGATCGGCGAGCATCTGCCGCTCACGGCTCAGCAAGGCAAGCATCTGGCGATCGTCCGCTCGCTGCGCGGCACGGTGAATACGAACGATCACCACGCCGGCTACTACTACAACCTCACCGGTCATGCGGCCGATCCGTCGTTCGTGTCGCTAGGGAACAACCGCACGCCGATGCCCGACGATTGGCCGTACATCGGGTCGGTCGTGGCGTCGCGAAGGCCGTCAACTACGGGGCTGCCCAGCGCGATCACGCTGCCGCACATGCCGAGCCGCAAGCCGTACACACGGCCCGGTCAGTTCTCGGCGCGGCTCGGCGTCGAACACGATCCATTGTACGTTTACGCCGAGCGCGAAAAGCCGCTGGAGTTTCAAGCTCCGGCGCTTGTGCTGGCCGGCGACGTCGATGCGCAGCGGTTGCAGTCGCGTAAAAGTTTGCTCGGCACTATCGATGCCGCTCGCCGCGAGTTCGAATCGCTGGAAGAAGGCCGCAAGTGGGGCGATCTGCACACGCGAGCATTCTCTCTACTCGGCGCTTCGCAAACGACGGCCGCGTTTCAAGTCGCTCAAGAGCCGGAGAAGACGCGCGAGCGTTATGGCTCGTCGGTCAACGGTATGAGTCTGCTCGTGGCTCGGCGGTTGGTCGAAGCAGGCGTGCCGTTCATCACCGTGTTCTGGAAAGAAGGAGACCAAAAGCTGGCCGACAAGTGCCGCAGCGCGGGCGGTTGGGACACGCACGGCAACAACTTCAATTGCTTGCAGGAGAACCTGCTGCCGGAATTTGATCGCGGCTACTCCGCGTTGATCGAAGACCTGTCGCAGCGCGGGCTCTTAGACTCCACGCTCGTGATGGTCACCAGCGAAATGGGACGGACGCCGAAGATCGGTGATCGCCGCTCGGGCGGAATCAACGGAGCAGGGCGCGACCATTGGACGCACTGCCAAAGCATCGTGCTTGCCGGCGGCGGCATTCAAGGGGGCCAAGCCTACGGCACGACGGACAAGCGCACCGAATACCCGGCCGAGAAACCGGTGACGCCGGCCCACATCGCCAAGACCGTGTATCACGCAATGGGCGTGCACGACCTGGAAGGACGCGACAAAGACGGCCGCGTGTTTAATCTGCTGGCCGAAGGAGAGCCGATTCTGGAGCTGTTCTAGAATCGGTCTGCGGCGCGTAGTGACTGCGTCGAGCAATCGTGCCGGGGCATTGCGTTCTCGGCCCGAGCCTGGGAACGAGTACGTTAGTTCTTCTCGGCAGCGCCGTCGGCCGGATTGAGATGCTTGCGCAGATACCGGGCCCGCTCGATGTTGCGGTCGGCCGAGTCAAGCTCGGAACCGTTGAGCTTTTGCAGGTGAGCCGGCTGCGTGTGAATAAAGAGCTGATTGAGCGTCGGAATTTGCAGCTCGGGAATCAGCCCCAAGTTCACCCCCATCCGCACGCTTGAGAGCAAGTGCATCGTCTCTTCGCTGGAGATGGTTTGTGCCGTGCGCAGAATGCCGTAGGCCCGGCTGACGCGATCGTGCAAGTTTTGCTTACTCTCGCGAACGAGATACTCGCGGGCTTTGCGTTCGTAATCAATGATGCTCGGCACCACTTCGCTGACTTGCTTCACCAAGTCTTCTTCCGAGCGACCGAGCGTGATCTGGTTGCTGATCTGGTAGAAGTCGCCCATGGCTTGCGAGCCTTCGCCGTAGAGCCCGCCGCACGGCAAGGCTGATCTTCTGCAGCGAACGGAAGAGCTTGTCGATCTGCCGCGTGATCACCAAGGCCGGGAGGTGCAACATGACGCTCACACGCATGCCGGTGCCGACGTTCGTCGGGCAAGCCGTGAGGTAACCGAGCCGGTCGTGAAAGGCGTAAGTGACCTGCGATTCGATTTGATCGTCGATCGCGTTGATCTTTTCCCAAGCGGCCGTCAGATCAAAGCCGCTCTTGAGCACTTGGATGCGCAGATGATCTTCTTCGTTGATCATCAGGCTTACTTGCTCGTTGTCGTCAATCGCCACGCCGCGGGCGCCGTCGCTGTCGGCGTGTTCACGGCTGATCAACTGCCGTTCGACAAGAAACTGCCGATCGAGCCCTTCGAGTTTCGAGACGTCGAGATATGACACGTGGATCGCGTCGGTAAGCCGACGGATTCCCTCGCGGAGCGTCTTTTCGATTTCGGCGCGATCCGCCGGCGCGGCCCGACTGATAAACGGATAGTCGGCCAAGTTGCGAGCCAGCCGAATGCGGCTGCTCATGACGACGTCGGACTCCGGGCCGGAGCCGCGGAGCCATTCGCCGGTCGATCGTACAAGTTCTTCCAAATCCACTGCGGTCATGTCTTTCGTTGATCGCCGCGAAGCGATCGGTCGCCTCCGGCGGAATCCTTTCGCGCGTGCGTCAGGACGAGTGTTTGATGTGGGCCCGCTCGAGCTCGATCCCTATTTTTTGTCTCCCTCAAGCCGGCGAATTTCGTCGCGTATCTGCGAGGCCTTCTCATACTCTTCCGCTTGCACCGCTTGCTTGAGCTCTTTGCGGAGGCGGATCAGATCGGTGAGCCGGTCGGTATCGGTCGGCGAGCGCTTCGGGCGTTTGCCGACGTGCGCCGTCTCGCCGTGAATGTTCACGAGCAGCGGTTCCAACTCTTTCTCGAAACACACGTAGTCGTGCGAGCAGCCCAGCCGGCCCTTGCTGCGAAAGTCGAAGAACGTGATGCCGCAAACCGGACAGGCTTGCTTGTCGAGCTTGGCCAGTTGTTCGACCGTTTGACCGACGGCCAATTGCTCGCCCAGCGATTCGCCCGGCTCCGCCGTTTCTTCTTGTTGTTCGTTCTCCGCCAAGTACTCACGAGCATGCTCCTCGCAGAGGTGCAGCTCTTTCGGCTTGCCGCCCGCGAGTTCGGTGATGTGAAACGTCGCCGGCTTGTCACACTTCTGGCATTTCATAAGGCGGCGAACCTGCGAGCGAAGAGATTCCGGCAAACCGAGACGCGGATCGACGTGCGAAAATCGTCGATTTTCCAGCAGAATTCTAACAGTGCGACCTAGGGTGTCAATTCCGCTGCGGCGGGCGCGAACGTCGCTGCAACTCGAAATGTCTAGGCAGGATACGTACGCTCGGGTTGTGGCTCTCCGAGCCCGAAGTTAAGCTGGCCGGATTCCCTTTTCGAGGACGAGACGCGTGAGTGTTTGCAAGCCTGAGGTCGACCGCTTCCGCCGCTTGGCGGAGGGCGTTCACTTGGTTCCCGTCTATCGCAAATTATTGAGCGATTCGCTCACGCCGGTAGGAGCGTTCCACAGACTCGATACGGGCCCTTGCGCTTGTTTGTTCGAAAGCGTGGTCGGCGGCGAAAAGGTGGGCCGCTACAGCTTTCTTACGGCCGGGCCGTTTCGCTTGCTTGAAGCGTTCGATCGTCACGTGCGTGAAACGGAGTTCGCGGCCGACGGCCGGGCGACCGTGCGCGAGTTTGAAAGTGCGGACCCGCTCGACGAGTTGAAAGTCCGCGTCGAGGCGCTCCGGTCGGCCGTGTGCGACGAATTGCCGCCGTTTACCGGCGGGTCGATCGGCTACGCCGGCTACGATACGGTGCGCTACGTCGAACGTTTGCCGAATGCTCCGACTGACGATCGCAAGCTGCCGGACCTGAGCTTCGCGTTCTTCGATCATATGGTGGTGTTCGACAACGTCGACAAAACCATGACGGTGATCGCCCTGGCGCGAGTGGACGACGCCGGACCGCATGCGGCCGACGGCAAGGTGGACCTCGACAAAGCCTATAAGGAAGCGGCGGCGCGCGTCGACCGGCTGGTCGGACAACTCTCGCAGCCGGAAAAGGAACTAACGCCGGCGGAGATTGAAGTCGGCGGGCCGCCGCAGATCGCCTACACGTCGAATTTTACGCGTGAGGGGTTTGAAAACGCCGTTCGCAAGTGCCAGGAATACATCAAGGCCGGCGACATCTTCCAAGTGGTGCTCAGTCAACGTTTGCAAACGGAACTGACTGCGCCGCCGTTTGAGCTTTATCGCACGCTGCGCGTGGTGAACCCAAGCCCGTTTATGTTCTATCTGCGGCTGCCGCAGGTGACGCTCGTGGGTAGCTCGCCGGAGATCATGGTGCGTGTGGTCGAAGGGAAGGTGACCGTGCGACCTTTAGCCGGCACGCGCCGCGCGGGCGTGACGAAGCCGACGACCGACGGTTGGCCGAAGAACTGCTGGCCGATCCGAAGGAACGGGCCGAGCACGTCATGCTCGTCGACCTGGGACGCAACGACGTCGGCCGCGTCGCGAAGTACGGCTCGGTCGAACTGAGCGACGTCATGGTCATCGAGCGTTACAGCCATGTGATGCACATCACGTCGAACGTCACCGGGCAACTCACCGACGATCGCGACGCCTTCGACGCGCTCAAAGCATGCCTCCCCGCCGGCACGGTCAGCGGAGCCCCCAAGGTGCGGGCGATGGAAATCATCGACGAGTTCGAGCCGCACCGTCGCGGGCCGTATGCCGGAGCCGTCGGCTATGTCGACTTCAACGGCAACATGGATACTTGCATTGCGCTCCGCACATGCGTCGTGCAAAACGGCCAAGCTTATATTCAAGCCGGCGCAGGTCTCGTGGCCGATAGCGTTCCGGCCGAAGAATATCAGGAAACGCTCAATAAGGCCCGCGGGATGCTCAAGGCCGTTGAAATCACCGAGCGGCGAGCGGGAAAGAAAAAGTAAGCTGGGGCAACTTTCCCCGCATCAACTCCATTGTTGATCCCTTGCCGTTCCCCGTTCTGCGCGGCACCGCGGATATTCAGCTGCGGCTATTAAACGTACAATCTCCCGATTCTTTCGTCTGAATTTATCTCTCACCAGTTTGAAAGCACCCTCACTCATGAAACGCATTTTCCCGGCCGTCGCCGCGCTGGCCTTGTCGGCGAGCGCCGCTTTTGCTCAAGACGCCCAACCGGCCAGTACGGCGCCGGATCTCAAAGACAGCAAGGCCAAGGTCAGCTACTTGATCGGCACGAACATCGGCCGGCAAATGAAGTCTGACGGCATGGACCTCGACCTCGAAATCTTCGTGGCCGGCATGCGCGACGCCATCGCGGGTGCGAAGTCGAAGCTGAGCGACGAAGAAGCCCAAGCCGTAATCGCCGAGTTTCAAGCTCAGCAAATGGCCAAGCAAAAAGAACAAATGAATGCCGCGGCCAAGCAACAGCTGGAAGGCAACGCGGAGCTGAAAGCCCAATACGAGAAGAACACGGCCGAAGGCAAGGCATTCCTCGAAGCCAACGGCAAGAAGGAAGGGATAACGACGCTCCCCAGCGGCATCCAATATAAGGTACTAAAGAGCGGCGACGGCACCGGCCGCAATCCTGCGGCGACGGACACCGTAACGACGCACTACAAGGGAACGCTGCTCGACGGCAAGGTGTTCGACAGTTCGTACGATCGCGGTCAGCCGGCCAGCTTTCCGCTCAACGGCGTCATCTCCGGCTGGACGGAAGTGCTGCAAAAGATGAAGCCGGGTGATAAGTGGGAAGTGTACATTCCGGGCGAACATGCCTACGGAATTCGCGGCACCGGCGACGGCACCATCGGCCCGAACGCGCTGCTGACGTTCGAGATCGAACTGATCGGCATCGCGGAATAGTCGAGCCGTAACGCAGCTTCCTAGCCCCCGGTTGGAATAACCGGGGGCTAATTTTATTTTGGGAGACGCATCTGTGATTCATGTCATCGCCACGATCGAGATTGTGCCTGACAAACGCGACGAATTCCTCGCCGCCTTTCACGAGCTGATGCCGGCCGTCCATGCCGAAGACGGTTGCATCGAATACGGTCCGACGACCGACGTTCGCACGAGCATTCCGGTGCAAGTTCCGTATCGCGAGAACGTCGTCACCATCATGGAAAAATGGCGCGATGTGAAGGCGCTCGAAGCCCACCTCGTCGCCCCGCACATGGGCCCTTACCGTACGAAGGTCAAGCCGATTGTCGTGAGCACGACGTTGCAAGTCCTAGAACCGGCGTAGCGCGAAATTCACCGCGGCGGCTCTCTGTGCCTCCGTACCGCTGCGGCTAAGATAAACGATCATGCGCGAGATCGTTCCTCAACTGCTGTCGTCGCTCGCTGTGGGCCAATCGGCCGTCTTGTGCCGGCTGGTGGAAACGCGCGGCAGCACTCCGCAAAAGGCCGGGGCGGCCATGCTGGTGTTTGCCGACGGCGCTCAAACCGGCACGCTCGGCGGCGGTTGCGTCGAAGCCGAAGTGAAGCGCAAAGCGCTCGCGGTGCTTGCCAACGGCTCGGCCGAAATCGCGACATATCAACTCAACAGCGATTACGGCTGGGACGACGGACTCATCTGCGGCGGGCGCATGCAGGTGCTCGTCGACCCGCTTCGCACTCCCGCCGACGCCGACTACTTTCAACAACTTCGGCGGCATTTCGATTCGGGTATCGGCTGCTGCGAGGCAGTCGTGTTCGACGCGGAAAAATCGGGCCTCTCGGCCGCAGCGACTTATTTACTCGACGACTCCGGACAGGTTCTCGCAACGCGGCACGTCGTACCGCCGAACGGTTCCACACCGGCGGCCATTCTAGAACGCCTGCCGAATCTCGCATCGCGGCCTCGTCCCGCGGCGATCGACGGCATCGCGTTCTTGCCGAACCTGCCACGGTGTCGCTTGCTCGTCGTCGGCGGAGGTCACGTCGGCCAAGCGGTCGGCAACCTGGCGGCTGATCTCGATTTCGACGTATGGGTGGCCGACGATCGAGACGAATACATCACGCCCGACAGGTTTCCGAAGGCGAAAGCTCGACTAAGCGGCGACTTCGCAACGCTGCTCAAAAACATCGAAGTGACGCCCGACACGTACTGCCTCATCGTCACGCGCGGCCATAACCACGACGAAGAAGCTCTCTATCATCTGGTTGATCGCGGCGCTCGCTACGTCGGCATGATCGGCAGCAAGCGCAAGATTAAACTGATCTTCGACGATCTCGAAGCCGAAGGCGTTTCCCCCGAGGCTCTGGCCAAGGTTTATGCGCCGGTCGGCTTGGAAATCGGTTCGCAGACCGTGCCGGAGATTGCCGTTAGCATCTTGGCCGAGTTGATCGCTCACCGAAATTGCGGCGGCGTCGTACCGGGGCGTGGCGCCGAAGTGTCGCAGGCCGCGCCGTGAACGACCCTGGCGACCGCCGCACGCCGCGGGCCTTTGCGATTCTGCCCGCCGCCGGACGAAGCCTGCGCATGGGCGTGCCGAAGCTTTTGCTCCCTTGGGGCGACGACGGAACGACGGTCATCCAACATGTCTTGGCGAATTGGCGATCAAGCCGTATCGACGCCGTGGTCGTCGTCGTGCATCCGGAAGATCGCGAATTGGCGGAGGTTTGTCGTCGTGCAGGCGTAGACGTCGCCGTCGCGTCAACACCTCCGCCCGATATGAAAGCGTCGATCCGCATCGGGCTCGAACATCTCGATGTTCACCGTCGGCCGACGGCCGACGACCTCTGGCTGACCGCGCCGGCCGACTTGCCGCTGCTTAAGATAACGACGATCGACCTCATGCTCGCCGCCGCGATGGATCATCCGGGCGAGATCCTGCGCCCGTCGCACGCCGGCGGCTTCGGACATCCCGTCGTTTGGCCTTGGCCGGTCCGGACGAAAGTCGCCGAACTCGCGGAAAACCAGGGTTTGAACGCTCTCTTCGAGCTGTTGCCGTGGCGAGCGATTGAGGCCCCGGCCGATTGCCGAGCCGGCGATCTCGACACGCCCGACGACTACCGTCGGCTTCGCCCGCCGCACGACCGTTAAAGTCGCTACGACCCCTTAGCTTAACGGTCTTGCAACGTCCGATCTGTTAGGGAATTTTGCCTAGTCCTCTTGCAGACGACCGCCTCTCCAGCGTAGGCGAGCTACGTTTTCTTATCGGATTGCACAGGGACGTAGGCGGCCTGCGCACGAAGCGCGCCCATCTTGAGCCACCTAATGCTTCGCGTTTCGGTCGAAAAACTTCAGCCCGGCATGGTGTTGGCGCGGCCGGTTCCGCTTCCTTCGGAACCACACCGCTACCTGCTGCAGCGCGATATCGAAATCCGGTCCGACATGAAGCGCCGGCTCAAAGAGCTCGGCATTTATGAAGTCTGGGTCCGTTGTCGCGACTTGGAGTTTCTCGAAAGCGTCATTGATGAAGAACTCTGCGAACAACAACGGCAGCTCTACTGCCAAGTTCGCAAGAACTTCGAGCAGGTGATGCGCAACGCCGTGGTCGAGATCGACATCAGCCACTTCCAAGCGTCGATCAGCAGCCTCTTCGACTTCTTGAAGAGCAGCAGTTTCGGCCGCGTGATGTTGGAAAAGCTCGACGCCTTCGACAACTACCTGATGAGCCACTCGACGAACGTTTGTTACGTCGCGTTGCTCGTCGGCATGAAGCTCGAGCGTTATCTCATTCAAGAGCGCAGCTTGCTCAAGCCGCGCGACGCCAAAGACCTGCGGCACCTCGGGCTCGGCTGCCTCTTGCACGACATCGGCAAGATGCGGATTCCGCAAGAGATATTGAACAAGCCCGGCAAGCTGACGCCGGACGAATTCGAATTGATGAAGAAGCATCCGGTGATCGGCTACGAAATGCTGCGCGGCCAAGCGCCGCCGGCGGCCGCGCAAGTGGTGCTGCATCACCATCAACGTTGGGACGGCAAAGGTTACCCGACGCGCGTCGATCCGCAGAGCGGCCAACCGCTCGAGCCGATGGCGCGGCCGGCAAGTTCCCATCTTCTGCCGCATCGCGACGATGGCCGACATCTACGACGCCGCCACGAGTCAACGCTGCTACAGCCCGGCCAAGACGTCGGTGCAGGTGCTGCACGAAATGCGCACTTGGTGCCAAGGCGCGTTCGACCCGATCGTCGAGCAAGCGTTCTACGAAGTGATTCCGCCGTTCCCGATCGGCCAGATCGTGAAACTCTCCGACGGCATCGAAGCGGCCGTCGTCGATTTCAACCCGCGGTTCCCCGTGAGCCCGAAGGTGCAATGCCTGCGAACGCCGAGCGGCGAACGCTTCGCGGACCCGTCGCTGGAAGAGATCGATCTGGCGAATTACCCCGAGATCGACATCGTCAGCGTCGACGGCGTCGACGTCCGGCCGTATCTCGATACGCAACGCGCACGGCCGCTGCACTCGCTCGACCCGATTTTAGTCTAACGCCGCACTCGGTTCGTCGTCCGCCCTCAGACGAGTCGTCGGCTCGATCTCCCCTCGCTTACGCGTCGGGGCTAGTATTCTTCTCGGGCGCGGCATATCTTTGCGGCGCTCGTCCGCTTCGGCTCCCGTCTCACGGAGATCATGCGCCATGGCGACCAAGATCGCATATTGGATCACGACCATTCTCGTCGCCGCAGCCTACGGCCTCGGCGGATATTTCGACGTCGCTCAGCCGCCCGACATGATGAAGCAGGGGGAGCACCTCGGGTATCCGGCGTACTTCTTCACGATCCTCGGCGTCTGGAAGCTCGGCGCCGTCATCGCGTTGCTCGCACCCGGTTTGCCGCGGCTCAAGGAATGGACTTACGCCGGCATCTTCTTCAATCTCACCGGCGCGGCGGCCACGCATGCCGTCGTCAAAGATCCGCTCGCCAACGTCGCCGTGCCGCTGGTGCTCTTGGCGATCGCGCTCACGTCGTGGGCTCTACGACTGGAAAGCCGTAGACTCTCCGGACCTTGGGTCTGAAACGATTCTCCGAGTTCGTCGAACGTTCCGCGCAGGACTCCGCCATGAAGGTGAAATGCCCGGATTGTGCGAAGCAAGTGCCCGCCGCCAATCTCAACCTCGCAACCGGTTGGGGTAAGTGCGACGGGTGCCAAGAGCTGTTCGCACTGGCCGACGTCGTACCGGGCTTCACGGCCGGCGGCGGCGATCCGAAAGCCGTGGTCGTCGAGCGACCGTACAACGCGCGAGCCGTCGTCGAACGCAACTCCGGCGAGTTGCTCGATTCATGTTCCCGCCGAAGGCTTTCGCGCTTCGACGCTCGGCATGCTCGGGTTCGCTCTCTTCTGGACCGGATTCATCGCCTTTTGGACGCTGGGGGCGTTGGGCTTTTTCGGCAAAGGAGACATCAAAAACGAACCGGAGAATCTGGCGTTCGCGTCGTTTTCGATTCCGTTTTGGCTCGTCGGATTCGGCATGCTGATCGGCGTCGCTTGGAAAGCCTGGGGCAAACGATCCGTGGCGCATCGACTACGACGGCATGACGACCTCGAAACGCTGCCTGCTGTGGTCTTGGAAGAAGTGGATCGCGCGCACCGACGTGCAGCATGCCCGACATTACGAGGCGAAAGTACGATCGGACCACGGGCAGTATGCCGCTCACGGCGTCGAGATCGTTTACCGCAACGGCTCCTTCACTTTGCCTGCCGACAGCGAAGAGGAAGAACTCTGGCTGACGGGTGAAATCAACGACTTCGTGAAGTCGCTCAATTGATCGCAACCAGAGAGAGAGTGTGTGTGTGTGTGTGTGTTCGCCGCAAATCTACGGATCCGGCGGCGTCTGTATCGGAAGTTGCTAGGCGGAATAGCCGTATCCAATCCGCCAGGTGATGCCGGATAATCGAGCGACGGCGGGCCGTTCTTTTCTCAACGTCATGAGGCGTCCGATGAGCGACTCCATATCGAGACGTGAAGCCTTGGCCGCGGCCGCCGCGATCGGTGCGGCTTGCGCAGCGGGCGGCGATGCGATTGCGGCCGACACGGCAGCCCCCGATCTGGCCAAGGCCCATCTCCGCGTCGCCCGCGCGACGGACGATCTCGACCGGCTCCTCAAGTTCTATCGCGACGGGCTCGGCTTCGACGTCATCGCCGGCTTCCAAAATCACGAGGGTTACGACGGCGTGATGCTCGGACGCAAAGGGACTGCGTATCACTTGGAGTTCACGCGCAGCGCCGAGCACCAAGCCGGACGAGCGCCGACGGAAGAGAATCTGCTCGTGTTCTACTTGCCCGACGCCGAGGCGTGGCGGGCCGCCGTCTCCAGAATGGAGCGAGCGGGCTTCGCGGCCGTACCGTCGCGAAATCCGTATTGGGATCGCAAAGGGAAGACGTTTGAAGACCCGGACGGCTACCGCGTCGTCTTGCAGAACGCGGCCTGGACCTAGTTCGACGACATCGCCGCAAACCGTGTCATCCTCACGCAGCGAAGCGTCCTCAAACGAAGCGACTCCGCAAAGCCGAGCCTTGCGGAGTCGCCGGAACGTTCGCAGTGCGTACCGTCGCCGAGCTTAGCCGGCGATCAACGCTTCGGCCGCTTCCGCGACCTTCTCCGGCGTGATGCCGAACTGCTTGAAGAGTTGCGGGGCCGGGGCGCTGGCGCCGAAGCCGGTCATGCCGACGAACTTCCCCTTGCGCCCAGGTACTTCTGCCAACCTTGTTCGATGCCCGCTTCGCAGGCCACGCGGGCCGTCACGTCGCTCGGCAACACGCTTTCACGGTAAGCTTCGTCTTGCTTGTCGAACAGTTCCCACGACGGCATGCTGACGATCCGGGTTTTGATCCCCTTGGCCGTGAGTTGTTCGTAAGCGGCGACGATCACTTGCAGTTCGCTCCCCGTGGCCATCAGGATCACTTGCGGTTTGTCGTCTCCGCGGGTCAGCACGTAACCGCCCTTGGCGGCGCCGGCGGCCGGCGCAACTTTTCGCGATCCAGCGTCGGCAGGTTTTGGCGCGTGAGCACCATCGCCGTCGGAGCGTCGTTGAGCGAAAGGGCCGCGCGATACGCTTCGGCCACTTCATTGGCGTCGCCCGGTCGCATGACGACCAAGCCCGGAATGGCTCGCAGCGCCGCCAAGTGCTCGACCGGTTGATGCGTCGGGCCGTCTTCGCCGACGCCGATCGAATCGTGCGTCAGGACATACAGCACCGGTTGCTTCATGATGCTGCTCAGGCGCATCGAGGGGCGCATGTAATCGGTGAACACGAAGAACGTCGCGCCGTACGGACGGACGCCGCAGAGCGACATGCCGTTGAGCGCCGCGGCCATGCCATGTTCGCGAATGCCCCAGTGGAAGTTGCGGCCGCCGTAGTTGTCAGGCTCGAAGTGGCCGGCACCTTCAAACGTGAGCAGCGTATTGGTGCTCGGGGCCAAGTCAGCCGAGCCGCCGATCAAGAACGGAATCTTCGCGGCGACGGCGTTCAGCACCTTACCGCCCGAGGCGCGGCTGGCCACGCCCTTGGCGTCGGTCGGGAACGTCGGCAGCGCCGCTTCCCAACCTTCGGGTAGCTTGCGCTGATCCATCGCGGTGAGTTCGGCGGCCGCTTCCGGGTGCTCCTTGGCGTACTTCTTGAACTTGCTCTTCCAAGCCTTGTGCAGCTTCGCACCGCGAGCGCCGATGCCTGCGCGGAAGTGTTCGTACACGGTTTCCGGCACGAAGAAGTCCGGCTCGTTCCACTGGTAGGCGGCCTTCGTGAGCTTGATTTCTTCGGCGCCGAGCGGCTCGCCGTGCGCCTTGTGCGAACCTTGCTTGTTCGGAGAGCCCCAGCCGATGAGGCTGCGGACGATCACGAGCGTCGGGCCGGTCTTCGTGCTGTTGAACTTCTTCAGCGACTTCTGCAACGCTTCGAGATCGTTGGCGTCGTCCACCTTGATGACGTTCCAGCCGTAGCCCTTGAAGCGCAGAGCGACGTTTTCGGTGAAGGCGAGATCGGTTTCGCCTTCGATCGTGATCTTGTTGTCGTCGTACAGCCAGACGAGGTTCGAAAGCTTCAGGTGACCGGCCAGCGACGCGGCTTCGCTCGCCACGCCTTCCATCAGGTCGCCGTCGCTGCAAAGGACGTAAGTCTTGCCGTTGAACAGTTCGAAGCCCGGCTTGTTGTAACGGGCCGCGAGCCAACGCTGCGCGATCGCCATACCGACGCTATTGCCGCAACCTTGTCCAAGCGGACCAGTCGTAGTTTCGACGCCGCCGGTCTCGCCGAACTCCGGATGGCCCGGGCAGCGGCTATGCAGTTGGCGGAACTTCTTGATGTGCTCCAGCGGCACCGCCGGTTCGTCAATGACGTCGCCGTAGTGATCGGCTTGCTTCACTTCGGCCAAGTGCAGCATGCTGTAGAGCAACATCGACGCGTGACCGCACGAGAGCACGAACCGATCGCGGTTCGGCCAGGTCGGGTCGGACGGATCGAAACGAAGGAAGTTTTGCCAGATGGTATAGGCGACGGGAGCCAGCGCCATCGGCGTGCCGGGATGCCCGCTGTTCGCGGCCTGCACGGCGTCCATCGAGAGCGTGCGAATCGTGTTGATGGCCAAGTGCTCGACGCCCATCGCGGCAGCGACTTCTTGCGGCACGACGGTTTCGGGAGCTTGCGAAGGGCTGCTTTCGTCGATCGACATAAGGTCTTCCGTAGTGCGCCGCCGTGCGCTTTCGGCACACATGCGGCAAAAGGGAACTATTCTGCAAACCAAGGGTTCGTCGCGGGCCGCGACTACGCGGACCGGCCCGAAAAGGGCAGGGCGGGGGCAGCGCGACGAGGGCCGACTTCGCCCGACATGCGTCCGACGAGGGCCATGAACCCGTCGAGTTTAGGGGACGCAGGCGAGGTCGTCAATGAGCCGAGAAGTTCGTAGAACCAGGGCTAATGCGTTGGCTTCTAATGACTTACACCCATTCACAAAGCTCGTCGCGCCGCCGCGGCGAGCCGTTGCGCGGATCGAGGCACCGCTCAGTTCGACGTATCAAGAAACGTCAGGCGGCGAAATAGAAGACAACCGCCAAGAACACGGATATCACGCAGGCGACGCATTCCGCCGCGAACAACCAGCGTGCCCATCGCAAATGCCGCCGAACCGGCAGGCAACACAACAGACTCAAGACGATTCCTGCGGGCGTGACGAAGATCGTCGTTCCGATAAACAGGAACACTTCCGCCATGCCGGAGTATTCGCCGGAGCCGTGATGAAAGGCGGCGTCGGCCCAGCGCACGATCTGATGCGAGATCGTCAGCCCGAACACAAACGCCGAAAAACACGCGATGAATTGTCGCGGCGTTTTCTCGACGGCATCATCACCCGACGTCATAGCTCCGCTCCGCCGGCTCGTATTCGAAGCCCGACGACACGTCGGCTATTGTCCCGCGGGGCGAGCTTCGTTCCAAGCCTGCCAGCGCCGGATTCGTTCGCTGAGCGACGGCATCGGTTCGCCGCTGCGGACGGAGATATCCGTGCCGTTGAGTGCGACCAGCGCATCGACCGTCGTTTTGCGCACGCCCAAGGTCGGATCGCCGAGCAGGTCGACCAGCGTCGGTAGGAACGACTTATCGCCGGTTTCGGCCATGGCGGCGGCGGCCCGGCGGCGAATTTCGGGATCGACGTCGTGAGCCAAACGTTCCAAGGCGTCGCCGCCGGTCGTGAAACCGTTGATATGTAGGGTGCGGGCCGTTTCGAAACGGAGCACCGTACTGCGCGACGTCAGCAATTTTTCCAGCGGCGTCGGATCGACGATCAAACCGGGCAAGGCCAGCGCCTTCACGGCGGCCGAGGCCGTGCCGACGTGCGCATCTTGCGAAGCACCGAGCAACAGCGGCACATGCTCCGGTTGCACGCGTTTGGCCAAGAGCTCGCACCCCATGCGGCGCACTTCCGGCGACTCGTGAGATAACGCGGCCAAAGCGAGCGTTACGGCGGCGGGCGTGGAGTCGGCGTCGAGCGCTTCGGCGAGCCCGCGCCAGACGAGCCCGTCTCCTTCGGCGACGCCAAGTTGTGCAATGCGGGCCGCGACGATCGGCCGCGGCGGCGATTCCTTCGCGAGTTCGGTCAGGCGATCGGCCGCACGGCGCCGGTCGTTCACGTCGGCCGAGGTCAGCAGATCGAGGGCCGCGAACTCCGCGCCGCGCGTCATGAGAAATTGCTTATACACGGCGTCGGGGATCACGACGTTGCGTTCGATCAACAGTCGCTCGAGGCCGTCGATCGCTTCGGGTCCGAAGCCTTCGAGCAACGGCAGATTGAGCGGCGCCGCGAGTCGTCGCTTCCAAGAGTTGCTGCATCTGGTCGAGCCGCTCGGGCGTCAGCGAATAGCCGCCGCCGAGAGCCGGACCCGTCGTGCCGGTGGCCGCGGCGACGAGCGACGCCGTATCGATTTGGCCGAACTCCGTCGTCCAACGGGCTTCGAGCATCGCAGCCACTTGTTCGCGCCGCTCGAGCGGCAGATCGGCGACGAATTCCGCGGCCGGCGGCCAGCGGCGCGTCAGTTGTTCGGCGGCGAGGCGGCGGGTTTCAAACGTCGGCTCCTTGAGCGCGGCCAAGAGCACCGGGCCAGCGGCTTGCGGCGGCCAGGCTTCGAGCGAAGCGACGACCGCTTTGCGAACCTCGCCCGAGTTGTCGGCAAGAAACTTGTAGGCCAGCGTGGCCGAGCGACGGTCGGGATAGAACGCGAGCTGCTCCGCCACGGCGCGGCGCACTCGCCACGCTTTATCGCCGGACGCATTCCAGACTTTTTCGAGGGCTCCGCAATCGCGGAAGGCCGGCACTACGGCGGCCCGCAACACCTCTCCTTCGTTGAGCATGATTCGTTCGAGCATCGCCACGGCCTCGTCGCCGCCGAAGCGACCGAGGCCGGCGATCGTCGCGGTTCGCACGTCGGTTTCGGCGTCTTGTAACGAGTTTCTCGCGAAGTCGAGCGCCTGAGGATGGCGCTTGGTGAGAATCATTACGATGGCGGCGGCGCGAATTTGCGGATTCGGATCGGCCCGCAGATCGACGACGGCCGGCGGTAACTCCGGCGCGGCGCTACGGCCCCAAGCGGCCAATGCTTCTTGTCGGGCGGCGACGCTCGGCGCTCGCAGCGCCTCAATGAAACGTGTATCCGCCGAGGCGTCGACATGTCGTGAGAGGGCGCGGAGCAAGTCGGCGTGCAACTCGGGGGAATAATCCATGATGCGCGACGGCTCGTAGCGTCCGAACTTATCGAGCAAGCGACCGAGCGTCGAAGCAGGGGAGGGCTTCGTGAGATAACCGAGCGATTCGGCCGCCGCTTCCCGCATCGAGAGCTTACGCGCGACGTCGTCGACGATCGCGACGACCGGCTGCAGCGAACGGCCGTCGCCCCAACGAGCCAGGCAGATCGCGGCGTTGAGCCGAACCGGTTCTTCGGGATGTTCGAGCGCCACGAGCAAGTTGGGCCGCTCGGCGACCGGCTGGCGCAGCATCGGTTCCAGGCCGGGATGAACCCAATGCGGCAGCGTCGGATCGAGCAGCAAGCGTTGATCGGGCGGGGCATGCACCCATTCGCCGCCCGAGAGTAATGCAGCGTCGACCGGGACCGAGCCCATCTCGGCGACGGCGACCTCGGGCTTTTCGCGAAACGGCGAAACGACCAGTTCGACCGGACGTTGCAGCCAGCCGCAACCGGCGCAGAGCACTAGCGCCGCGAGATACGGCAAGCGCGATGATGCTGAAGTCCGACGATGTTCACCGTCGGCGCGCGACGTCGCTGCGCAGAATGAGCGAGGCCGGAAATCGGTTCGCCGCGACGTCATTTCGAAGGCAACTCCCTTTGCCGATGTTTCCGCCGCCGCATCCTTGCGACGTTACGCGGGTGTGACGAGCGAACTCTTACGAACTAACGAGGCGTGACCGGCGAGGCCAACGCGCCGCCTGCGACAGGAGCCCCGGCTCCCGCAGGTCCGGCGACGGGCGCCGCGGCGCCGTCTTGTGCCGGCAGGGCCAAGCCCTTTTCCTTAATCCATTGTTCCAGCGGGCCGCGCTTGCTCTCAAGGTCCGAAAGCAGACGATTCGAATCGGGATTCGGCTTCGTCAGAGCGGTGACCGTCGGATTGACGTGCGTGTTGAGCAGAGTCGTGGCATCTTGAAACACGGCGTCGCCCCCGGCCACGGCCTTGAGTAGCCCGCGCTTGGGAATCTGCGGAGCATCGCGTCCGCCGAGACCGACGGCGATGCAATTCAAGTAATAGGCCACGGCGTTGGCGAACTGCAGCTTGTTGTCTTCGGTGGGCTGCGGGAAGACGTCTTCCGGCTTGGTCAGATCGGTCGGAGCGGCGGGGTCGAACCGCGGCTGCCCGGCTCGAAGAACGGCAAGAGTCAGGTTGGCCAGAGCCTTGCAGACGTCGGCCGGCTTGAGCTTGTTGTTGTTGGCGATCGTCGACGGATCAAGGAAGCCGAGGGCCATCGCAGCGTCGCGACGCAGGAAGAGCGGCTCTTTTTCGTCGGCGATGATGCCTTGGATCGCTTGAGCAAATTCGGGCTTGGCCGTTTCCGCGCCGGTTCGCGAAAGGCCCATCACCATCTGCAAGGCTTGTTTGCGAGCCCAGTGAAAACCGTTGGGCGAGAAGCCTTGGGGCGGGGTCTTCGTCGAGAGCAGCTTCAGAGCTTCGTTGGCGTACGACTGACGATTCTGCTGGTTCTTCATCTCCAATTCGGAGTGGCGCGCCATGCCGATCAGCGCCGATGCGAAGAATCTCCGGCAGGCCCACGGCCGTGGCGGCTTGCACGAGCACGGGCTGAGCAGCTTCCAGCGGTACGGCCGCGCGATTCTGAGCCGCATCCGGTTCGGTCTTATCAAGCTGGCCCAGCAACAACATCGCGTTGTAACGGGCATCCATCGGGTACTGAGCGTTGCCGATCATCCCCGGTAGGTTTCGCAGATAGACCTGATTGGCGCGATCGTGAAGTTGCTGATCCGGAGCGATCGAGGCAGCCCGCAGCAGCTCGTACATCTTGATCTTCTGGCGACGGCGGTCGATCGTGTCGCGAGCGTCGCCCGGAGCCCAGGTCAATTCGGCGAGGCGATAGACGGAAAACGTATCGATGACGAGAAGCTCTTGTGGAGTACTCGCCTTGCCGGTTTGCGCCAAAGCCATCGCCTGTTGCCGCAACGCGAGCACTTTTTTCGGATTCTGAATGTAATCCGTCAGGTCGATTTTCCGTCCGTCGGCATCCACGCCTTCGGTCATCTGCCCCGTTTGAGCATGGGCCGTCTGCGATGAGAGCGCGGCGACCGCGAACACGGGCAGCGCGACGCAAAGACCACGAACGACAATACGGGCGAGGCGAATCGATGCCGACATCTATGCGAATCCTTAGCGGCGGAGCGCGCAGCGTGCGAAGTGGCGATTGTCAGGTGCCGAACGGCGGGAAATGACGGAGCGGCGTGTCGTTGCGAAATCGCGACCTTAACAAATCGACGATGAGCGACAACGAGCGACGAACAACAAACGACGAACCAACCGGCGACCTCAAACTCAGGCGACCGCGGCCCTCGGCGCGGCGTGCCGGCAACCCGTCGGACGCGAGCGTCGCAAAGCGGGCTAACTCTAGTTCGGCCAACCAGTTAGATTTTAGACTAACCAGCGCCGAGAAGCCATGTCAAGTTATTGCGCGAAGCTCCGCCGGCATGTCCGTGAGAGCATGGTTGCCGACGACGGCGAAAACCCGTCGCCGCCCGCTCGACCGTCGTTCCCCGCCGTCCGCAGAGGCCGGCCTTAACACGGCCCCGGCCAACGACTTCGCCCAACTGATATCGGGCCAATTGCCGCCGGCCGCCTAGAATTGGTCGAAGGAGAACCAACGCCATGCCCAAGTCTGCAAGCGAGGCCGTTCTGGCCGACGTCGATGCGTTTTGCCACGAACTTCGGCCGATCGAAGAGCTGTGCTACGTCGAGCACCGCCACAACGACGAGACGATTCCGTTGGCCAAGAAGCACGGAATTCTCGGCATCCCGCTGCCGTCGAAATACGGCGGCCGCGGCGCCGATGCGCCGACCTACGCCAAGTGTCTGGCTCGGCTCGGTCGCGAAGGGACCGGCGTGCGAACGTTCTTCTCCGGCCAAACGTCGATCGGCCAATACCCCATCTGGAAGTTCGGCACCGAAGACCAGAAACAACGTTACTTGCCGGCCTCGACGCGCGGCGAGTGTACGCTCGCGTTTGGCCTCACCGAACCCGAGGCCGGCTCGAACCCGTTGGAGATGACCAGCACGTATCGTCGCGAAGGCGACCGCTTCGTGTTAAGCGGCGTGAAGTATTTGATCTCCAACGGCGCGATTGCCGACGCCGTGATTGCGTTCGCCTATCCGGAAGGGAAAGAAGGACGCGAACGGCGGATGAGCGCGTTCATCGTCGACACGGCGGGCGACACCTTCGAACGCGAAGACATGCCGGCCAAGCTCGGCATGTTCACGGCCAACACGGGGATGTTCCAGATGAACGAACATCCGGTGCGGCTCGACAACCTGCTCGGCGCCGAAGGAGAAGGCTTTCGCATCGCCATGGGAGTCTTGGTCTCCGGTCGACTCAGCGTCGCGGCCGGTTGCGTCGGCGTGATTGAAGATTGTCTCGACGAAGCGATGACGTGGTGCAAGGAACGTTCGCAGCACGGCAAGCCGATCGGTAAGCATCAGCTCGTGCAGGCCCACCTCGCGCACATCGAGATCGATCGAGCCGCGAGCACCGCGATGGTTGAGAAAGCGGCAATTGCGAAACAAGCGAGCGACGAGAACCCGGGCGACAAGGAGCTCTTGGCCGAGGCCGATCTGCGCGTGGCCGAAGCGAAGTTCTTCTCTTCCAACGCCGCCTGGGATGCGGCCGACCGGGCCGTGCAAATCTACGGCGGCCGGGGATGGAGCGAGTTGTATCGCGTCGGCCGGCACCTGCAAGACGTCCGCGTCTGCCGTATCTACGAGGGCACCGACGAGATCATGCAACTGAAAATCGCCACGGCGCTGCTCGGCAAAGAGTTCGCAGCGTTCAGTTAACGACGAGGCCGCCGGCGATCCGCAACGATGCCGATGACGATCAGCAGCAGCGGGCTCAGCCCGATGACGGTCGTCAAAAGGCATTTGGTCAGTAGTTCGTAGTCGCTCGTCGATGCCCACAGCATCCCGAGCAACCACGACATCCCGCCGACGAAAGTCGCCGTCCAAAACAAGAGTTCGCAGATGATTCGCTTCACGATGCGCATGACGTCATGAGGCGTTCGAGCCCCCCAAGCGTTTGTGCATTTGCTGCCAACCATGGCGAATGACTTGTTCGGCCGCGGCTTTGATCAACCCGCCGCTGAGCGTCGCGACAAGGCCTTTCAGCTCGGCAACCTCGGCTTGCCAATCGAGGCGAGTTCCTTCGCCGGTCGGCGCGAGCTGCATCTTCGTCTGCGCGCCCATCGTGAGGCCGATGCCTTGAGCGTTGATGAGCATCGTCGCGCTGGACGTCGGCGTGAAATCGGTAAACGCAATCCGCAGCTTCAGCGTGCCGCGCAAGAACGAGAAGCCCGGCTTCACGACGCAGTCGACCGTGCGATCGTCGATGCGTTGGGAACTCACCAAGTCGGGAATGCTCGCCGTCAGCGAATCGATGTCGGTCAGAAACCGAAAGACTTCGTGAGGAGGCGCAGAAAAGTGCTCTTCTCCGCTGAATTGCAGCTTGGCCATTTGATTCTGCTCCGAATTGCCGCCCGCGTATCGGCGTGCGTCGACGAGAGGAGATGTTCCGTTCGAGCGTTCGTCAGCGTTTGGGAGTCGCCGCAGCCACGAGTTGCCCGCCCCAGACCGTCGCCAGCCAAGTAAAGAGGAATGTCTGAGTGTGAATGGTTGAAGCCAAGACGTCGTCGTTCCACACGGCCATCAACACGGCCGCGAGCGCCCATCCCATGACGGCAATCGCCCCCAGCAGTATTTTACGCGGCCAACCGGGCGAGGCTTGAAAATAGAGATAAGCCGGCAAAGCCAGAGCTCCGAGCATCATGGCGGCCACGATCAGAACGCCGCTCTCGTCAATGAAGAAGCTCGCCGCGGCGCACAGCAGTGCCGCCCCCAAGAGCCCGCCGATCCAGTTGGTTTCCGTCTTCTCTTCCGGCGAGAGCGCATGCTTGCCCAACGGATGCAAACGGAGCAGCAGATTGAAAATCGGCCGAGCCAGCCACGTCCAGATTGCGAACACTCCGTACGCGACGAAGATCGGCATCAAGTACGGCTCAAGCGCAGGATTCTCGCGAGCCACGCCGCGCAGGAGGCGATTGCCGAGAAACGCTCCGAGGATGACGCCGAACTGCCAACGCGGCGGCAACTTCGCCATCCAGAGCGCATACCTGAGGAAAAATCCGTAGAGCGGGTTGCGGGCCTTCAACGCCTCGATGATGCCGACGCGGGCATATTCAAGGTTCGGCTCCAATCGCAAGGCTTCGCGAAAGTGTCCGAGCGCCTCTTTGGGCTTATGAGCCTCGAGCAACGCCCAACCTTTGTTGGCGTGGCTAAACGCATCTTCCGGATCGCGGGCCAGCGCGGCGTCGATCGTCTGACCGGCTTCGCTGCGGCGCCCGAGTTTGACCAACGCCATAGCCCGAAAATTGTTCGCCCCGACATGCTCCGGTTCGATCGCCAGCGCCGCTTCGGCCGCCGCAAGCGCATCTTGCCAACGGCTTTGCTCGAACAATAGCGCTGCGCGGAAGGCGTGAAAGTCCGCGTCATGGGGATCCAGACGAATCGCTTGCTCCAGTGCTTGCATCGCCCGATCGGCATAGCGCCGCGCATGCCAAACGCGAGCCATGGCGAAATGCGTCTGCGGCGCGTCGGGCTGCAAACCTACGGCCGTCTCGGCCTCGTTCGTCGCTTCGTCGTAAGCTTTGCGTTCGAGCAAGCAGGTCGACAGCAAGACGTGGGCCGACGCATTCTGCGGGTCGCTCAAAAGTACTTCCCGCAAACGCCGCTCGGCTTCGTCGTAGCGCCCCATGTTCATCAACATCGCGGGGGCGCGGAGATCGGAATCGTTCATGAGCGGCAGTCTTCCATCTCAATGAAGTTCATATGTTGCTTCCTTGCTCGGCGTCGCGCTGATCGCAAAACATCAGCCCCGATTGCGGCGGCGTCTCGTGTCCGTCGAACTTCGCAACCCGCGCAGCAGCAACATAAAGCAACCGACGTCGGCGGCGAAAGGGGCTGCGATCACTGCAGCTTCGGTGAGCCCGGCATTCACGGTTTTCGATTGCATACGGGCCTGATTAGCCCAGGGATACAGGCTCGTGAAAATCAATCCGGCCGACAAAATCAATGCCGACCACACGACTTGCGAGCGATTGCAAAAGCAGGTCATCGCCACGGAGGGAAACAGCACGACGGCGAAGAGAAGGCCGCCCAAATAGGAACCGCTACGGGTAACGGCCGAGGCCGCCAGCAACGCGATCAGCCAGACCATGTAAAAAGTCGTGCATGTCGCATAGACGCGCTCGCGGACCGACAGCAGCAGCCGGCCCGACGAATTGAATTGAAAGAAGAAGTTACAAATCGGCACGGCGACGAACGAAATGAGACCGGTGGCCCAAACCGCCTGACCTTCGAGCGGCGAGGCCAATTGCTGCCGCTCCAGTTTGCGCTTCTGTCCTTCGGTCAACCCGCCCGCCTGTAGTTTCAGAGCGACGACTCCGGAGCGCGACAACGAGGCTTCCAGTTGAGTTCGGAGCTTGAGGAGCCGCGAGACGACGGAATTCTTGGCCTGCAAAGCCTCCATGAGGCCGCGACGAGCTTCATCGTCGTTCGGATTCAATCGCAAAGCCTGGCGAAAATGCGTGGAGGCGGCTTCGGCATTTTGACTCGCCAGCGCAACCCTTCCCATGAGCGCGTGACTCTTCGCGTCGTCCGGTGCGTTCTTGAGCAACTGCTCGGCAATCGAGCGCGCTTCCGGCAATCGGCCGAGCCTCCGTAGCGACTCGGCGTGCAGTTTCAAGCACCCCCGATGTTCGGCATCAAGCGCGAGGCCCTGCAACGCGTCGGCGGCCGCTTCGTCGTACCGTCGCATTTCCGCGTGAACGTATCCGCGCAACCAGAAATAGTCGGCGTCTTGCGGATCGAGCCGAACCGCGTTTTGAGCGGCGTTCAAGGCCTCCTTCGGTTCGCCGTTGCCCAGACAAACCAAGGCCTGCACGTAATAGACGTAAGCGGTGTCCGGAGCCAACGAAATCGCTTGGCGGACCGACTCGGTCGCGGCTTCAGGCTCGTTGAGATTCACGTAGCAGAGGGCGAGCCACGCATGCGCAAGAAAGTTCTGAGGTTCCAACCCCAGCGACTTCAGCAATTCCTGTTCGGCGGCATCGTACCTGTCGAGTTGAATCAGGTAGTCGGCACGGCGCAAATGGTCGTTCACAACAACGTGCTCGCCGGGCTTCAACGAATCTTCAAGTAACTCAAGATGTCGTCGTACAACCCGCCTTCGTTGGAATAAAGGGCATAGTTGCGGGCCGTGGAGAACCACTCTTTGGTCGACAGCCGCACGGAACTCGCCGCCGATACCAAGTCTTTCGTCGTGAGCGGCTTCACCGTGCCCGTCTTCAGCGCTTCGCGGAGCTTGGCTTCCACGGCCACGTCGAGCACCGCCTTGAGGTCGGCCCCCGAGTAGCCGTCGGTCTTTTTCGCAAGTTGATCGAAATCGATCGCTTCGACCGGTTTCCCTTTGCAAAGAATGCGCAAGACTTCGCCGTGCGCAACCGCGTCAGGGGGCGGCACGAAGAGAATGCGATCAAATCGGCCGGGTCGACGGAATGCCGAATCCAAGTGCCACGGCGCATTCGTCGCAGCGAGAATCAACACGCCTTCGTTCGACGCCTGTACGCCGTCGAGTTCGGCGAGAAACTGATTGATGAGATGCCTGCCGGCCGACGAGCGCATGTCGGTGCGGCTCGCTCCGAGCGCATCGACTTCGTCGAAAAACAACACGCACGGCCGATTGCGGCGGGCATGCTCAAACAACTCATGCAGCTTCGACTCGCTCTGGCCGATCCACATGTTGAGCACGTCGTTGATGCCGACGCTCAAGAAGCTCGCGTTCACTTCGCCGGCCGTGGCGCGGGCCAAGTGCGTCTTGCCGCAACCCGGCGGCCCGTACATGAGGATGCCGCCGCCGATCGCCTTGCCGTACGCCTTGAAAAGTTCCGGATGCTCCAGCGGCAGGATGATCTTGAGACGAATTTCTTCCTTGAGCTTTTCCATGCCGCCGACATCGGCAAACTTGATCGCCGGCCGTTCGATGGAAAATTCTGAGAACGGCGAGCTCTCTTCATCATCCCAGACCTGTCGCACGCGACCGTCGACCACGTCGTCGACGCCCGAAGCATTGATGCCTAGTTGCGAGGCCAACGCCAAATCTTCCGCGGCCGGGTCTTCCTTCAACGCTTCCCGATATTGATGGGCCGCCTGTTGCGCTTCGCCGCGCCGCAGAAGGAGCCGGGCATGCAGCAAATAGGCCGCCGCCGCAGGGTGCGTCGCCTTCAAAAGGTCCTCGACGATCACCAGCGCCTGCGTGTCTTTGTCTTGTCGAAAGAAGAGTTCGGCGAGCCCGAGCTTCAGGTCGCGATCGGTCGGCGTGCGCTGCAGCCCCTCCTTGTAGAAGGCTTCTGCTTCTTCGAGTCGACCGGCCGCGGCAAGCTGCGCCGCGAGGTGACGCCGTAGCGGCACGTTGTCCGGAGAATGACGCAGGGCTTCCTTCAGCGGCTCAATACCATCGAACCCGGACGACATCGGAGGCGGCTCCCAGAGTGGACGGCGGCCGCAAGCGAAGGGATGAATCTCGCCGACGTTGCACGCTCGCACAACGTCGACGGCCGCCCCGGCCGAATCCGTATTGGAAGCCGGGGGAATTCGGTTTGCAAGCGCGGCGAACGATGATTCGTTACACCTACGACTTCAACCGCGCCAATTGCTAGTTCGCCAGCAAGAGCCTGAGCAGGCGGAGCAGATCGGCGGTCGTGAGAATGCCGATCGGCCGACGGTCGACGACCACCGGCAAGCAATTGATGCCGTGACGTTGCATCTTGTCGATGCAGTCGGCCGGCGAATCGAACGGGCCGGCCGTGACGACGTCGCTGCTCATGACGTCGGCCGCGCGCACTTTCTCGAGCACGGCGTCTTCCGGAAAGTCGCCGGGACCGAAACAGCGCACGATGTCGCGATCGCTCACAACGCCGATGAGTCGACCGTCGTCGTCGGCCACGAGCAGATGGCGAAATTTTTTGGCATGCACGAGTCGAACGATTTGCAGTAGCGTCGCTTCGGCGGCAATGCAGGTGGGACGAGGCGTCATGACGTCCTGCACGGTCAGCGTTTGCGAACCGCAGGGGGCCTCGCGACATTCTTTGCGAGCGACGTCGCCCTCTAAAGCAGCGCCGCAGGAGACGGCGTCGTCGGGAGCGAACAAAGCCAAGCCGTGCGGCGGTTCGGCGACCGCGACCGCTTCCTCGGTTTGTTCCGCAGTGGCGAATTGCAGACCTGCTCGTTGAAGCTCGACGACGTCGAGCAAACCGCCGACGGTGACGTCGGAATCTTGATCGAAGTCGTAGTCGTCGCCATAGCCGTCGACCGACGCGGGCAAGACGGCATTCGACGAAGCCGATTCAAGCGATACGGTTTCGCGGCGGCGATACGGAGACGTCGAGAGGGAATCGTCAGATCGAGACATCGGCACGGAGGCTCGCATGGGGCTCAGGGAACTAGGTAGCGAAAACCTAGTTCGCAGGGCGGCCCCGAGCAAACCGGCACGCGGCGACCCGCAGGATCGGCACAACCGAAACGGCGCCGAACGGCGTTGCGACGCCGAACCGGAAGATTTCGGCGAAGTTCGGTTCGAAATCGGCCGCGAATTCGGACCGTGCCGGCTTAAGCTACGGTTCTTGCCGCCGCGAACCGAGAGTAGTAATATTGTGTCGCTCGGAGGGACCGGCTTCGGCCGTACCGCCGAGCGAATGCGGCCCCGCCGCATTGGGAGGATAAGCGAATTGGCCAGCGGTCTGACTCGAAATCAGATGCCCAGCAATGGGTTGTGGGTTCGAATCCCATGTCCTCCGCTCGATTTGAAGCCGTCAACGTAACTCGTTGACGGCTTTTCTTTTGCGCCGGATTGATTGCTCCTCGGCAATCTGCTCTCCCTCGGGAAGCGACGAGTTCAGAATTTCGCCGGTGTGCCCCGCCTCGGGCTGCCGCTTGGCGGCAACTTCATCAACGAGGCGGCCCAGCTCCTTCAGCAGGTCAGGGCCGTCTGCTTTGCGCCAGCGTCCGACGATCTCTCGCGCTTTACGCAGTAACTCTTCCGCGGGCTGTTCTTTCGGGCTCATACACGGCACTCCGACTCGGAGCGTTGCCGACCTGCAACGCCGCGAAGTCATAAGTGCCGTTTCGAGTTCAAAACGCCGCGTACGAATTTCACGCACCACCGGCGAGGGGTGCGTTGCTCGGCAGCAAACGTCGGCTCACTTCGTTTCCCGAGCAGCCGCATGATGGAAAACGATGAGAGCTAGGCAACGATGTCCGCTGCCGATTTGCAAACCGCAGAGGTGGTTCGCCAATCGTCGCAACGATGTACTACGGTCGCCATCGCCGGCTCAGCTTTAGTAGCCGACTTTTTTGTCGACAACGTTCAACAGAATTTCGCCGGCGGCGAAACGGCGCAGGTTCTCCCGCGTGACTTCATGACGGCGGCGGACGACGCCCGTCGATTGGCCGGCGTTGTGCGGTGTGATCAGCACGTTGCGCGTCCAGAGCGGATGGCCCGGCGGCAGCGGCTCCGGATCGGTCACGTCGAGGCCGGCCGCGGAGACTTGCTTGGCGTCAAGCGCTGCGACGAGTGCATCGGTGTCGAGGATGCCGCCGCGCGAGACGTTGATGAGAATCACTCCCTTCTTCATCATCGCAAATTCTTTCGCACCGAGCATTTTGCGCGAGACGGGCGTCAGCGGCACGGCGCTGAACACAACGTCGGCCTGAGGCAACAGCGCATGCAGCGCGTCCGGTCGATGCAATTCGGCGACCGACAACGGTCGGTCAATGACCTTCGGGTCGGTCGCCAACACACGCATGCCGAACGCATGCGCACGGCGGGCGATCTCGCTACCGATGCCCCCCAGGCCGATAACCACGGCCGTCTTGCCCGGCAATTCGTCCAGCACGACGTCGGTCTGCGTCTTCGGCCATTCTTGTTTCGGTTGAATCCGCACGAAATGGGCCAGCCCGCGCGTGAAGCAGAGCAAGTAGCCGAGCGCCTGATCGGCGATCTCGGGAGCATAGGCCCGTTGCATGTTGGTGAGAACGATGCTGCTCTCGACCAGTTCGGGGATCTCCATAAGTTGCTCAACTCCGGCACTTCCCTGCTGCACCCAGCGGAGCGACTTGCCGGCGTGGATCAGTTCGCGTGTGATGAAACCGCACGAAGCGTGTGCGTCTACGACTTTCGCGTTGGCCTCGTCCTGATTCTTGCAATACACGAGTTCGATATCAGGAGCGGCGGCCGCCAAGTCGGAAGCTTCCTCCGGCTTGAGCATCGGCATCAGCACCTTCAACTTGCCCGATGCCGAAGCGCTCGGTGCGGCCTGCACGGCTTGCGAAACAAAAGCGTTGGCCGCGGCGCCGACGGCCGAAGCCGCCAAAAAATCTCGACGATTCATCTCTATTGTCTCCCAAGTCGGTAGGAATATTTCAGAACGATTCCGGCGCGGCCGCACTTACTTAAGCAGGATCGCGTCGGGGATGCGATCGATCGGGCGAATCTGGATATTGCGGTAAAACACTTCCGCACCTTCCGATTGAATCTGCAGCTTGCCCTTGGTCAGCGGAGCTTCCTTGCCGTCGACCGCGTTTCGCAGCCCGGTCAGGATCATGTTCGTCTTGCCGTCGCTGACGTGAACGGCCGTTTGGCCGAGGCAATAAACTTCCACCGTGTTCCACTCCCCGGACGGTTTCTCCGATCGCGGGTTACGAATAATCCGGCGATGGTAGCCCGGCACGAGCGGCGCTCCTTTGCGGAACACGAGTTGCGATTTGTCGTCGGCCCGCTCTCCTTCGACGTCGGCGATCACGCCGCCGACGCTCCAAAAGTCGCCGGTGTCCCCCTCTTGAATCTGGCATTCGAACGACGTCATCCAGTACGTCGATCCGGAAGCCTGCGGACCGATGCAGTGGTAGAGCAAGCCGCTATCGCGCACCGCGTTCTCGCGCGGCGGCCACTTCTTCCGTCCCCACTTCATTTCCAGCGTCAGATGATAGTTTTCGAACTCATCGTGCGTAGTGATCGCACCGAACACTTGGCCCGAGATGCGAATCGCCGGTGCGCCGTCTTCGGTAACTACGCTGTAAACGCCGAGCGGATCTTTGTTCGTTCCGATCGGCTCGATGTAGTTGCCCTTTACGCCTTTCTTGAGCGGCAATTCAACGCTCGTCGGCGGCGGACCGAGATACGTATCCCAACCGGCAAGGTCTTTGCCGTTAAACAGCGATCGCCACGGGCCGGGTTCGGCCGCGTCGGCGGTTGTGACAAACAGGAACAAAAGACAAGCAACGAACGTGCGCATGCGGCGGGCTTTCAAAAGGCGGGCGGGGCGGGGCGGGAAACGGTGCGAGAGGAAGGCGAAATTATTTACGGTCGACGTATGTGCGGCCGAGAACGCCGACGATCGCCCGGCGAAGCTCCAGCGGTTCGATCGGGCCATCTTTGCGATAGACGACCTTGCCCCCCGGTGCGAGAAGCAGCGTAAATGGAACAGGGCCGGCCCATTCTTTGTCGAGCAAATCGGCGAAACGATCTTTATCACTCACGGTGGAAAGATAGTTTTTGGTCGCCACGTGATTTTCTTGCAGCACCTTGAGGGCGTCCACCTGCTGGCCGGGCTCGTCGAGGCTAATCGTCACGGCCTGAAACTTACGTCGCCGATACATCCGGTTGATCGTCACAATCTCCGGAAGCTCCGCAACGCACGGTCCGCACCACGTCGCCCAAACGTTGACGAGCACGAGGTTTTCCGAATCGTTCTTGGCCAACTTCGCGAGCGCCGCTTCATCGAGCGTCTCGATCGCAACCGGCTCCTGATTCCATTTCGCCAACGACGTCTCGGCCTCAGATCGCTTCTCCGCCCACTTTGTCGAACAGCCGAACGTGCGCGTACACTCGACCGGTACCGGCTTGCCGGCCAGCAATGCGTCGACGGCGTTGCGCGCGTCATGGCTCGTCACGGTTCGCACGTCGGAATCATCGATTCGTCCGACATAGCGCAGCTTGCGCCTCGGCGTCGAAGAGAAAAACCTGCGGCGTCGCGACGACGCCGTAAGCCGCCGAAACCTTCTGCGTTTCGCCGTCGTACAGGTACGGAAACTCGAATTTCTGCTCGGCGGCCCGCAGTTTCATATCTTCGAACGAGTCACCGACGTCGGTATATCCCAGTTCGTCGAGTCGCAACGCTTTGTCGTCGTTCGGCGAAATAGCCACGAGCGCCACACCGCGATCTTTGTAGTCGGCGTGGAGTTGCTTGAGACGCGCTTCGTAGGCCTGAGCCGTCGGGCAATGGTTGCAAGTAAATACGATGCACAGCAACTTCGCGGCGGCGAAGTCTTTCAACACATACTGCTTGCCGTCGACGCCCGGCAACGAGAAATCGGGCGCCGCCGCACCGATTTCCAGAGGCGCAAATCCCGGCGGCGCGCTCGACGCCGTTTCGGAAGAACAAACGGCTGCTGCAACGACGGCGAAAACGGCAAGCGTGCGATTCGACATAGAGGCTAGCCCTTAGAAGTGCGGCACGATATTCTGGCGATTGTAAGAACGTTGCCGCGGCTCACAACCCGTTTCAACACAAGTTCGCAGCGATGACAAGTCGCTTAAGTCGTCGCTAAATAATCGTGCGCTGATGTGGCTGCTGCAACGACGCCGCGATCATCACTTTGATTGACATGATCCTGCGCGATAAGCAGATTGTCGGCAACCTTCCTTCGCCTTCCCGCCTCGAACACTCTCGCCTTGAGGAATCTACGCATGCGTAAAATTTCAGCTCTGCTCGCAGTTGCGCTGGCGACGGCGGCGCCCTATTCATTTGCGATAAGTGAGGAAATCGGAGCGCGCGTCCAACGCGCCTCCGGCTTAACAAACCCGGAATCGGTCGTCGTCGGGTTTGACGGGCGTACGTATATCTCGGAGATCGGCGAGCGTGAAAAAGACGGCGACGGTCGCGTCTCCGTGATCGCCCACGGCCAAGTCGTGCCGTTTGCCGCCGGCTTGAACGATCCCAAAGGCATCATCGCCGTACGCGATCACTTCTTCGTCACGGACAAGACGCAGCTCTGGGTGATCGACCGCGACGGCAAGGCCACGGTCTTCGTCGCCAAAGAAAAGTTTCCGGTCGAACCGCTCTTCTTAAACGACGTCGCCGTCGATCAGGGAGGCAATCTCTACGTCAGCGACAGCGGCTTGAAAGAGGGCGGACAAGGCAAGGTCTTTCGCATTTCGGCGACCGGCGACAACGTCACGCTCGTCGCCGATGAAAAGCGCATTCCGGAATTGAAGCGTCCCAACGGCGTACTCGTCGGCCGCGACGGCAAGCTGCTCTTGGCCGACGTGCTCACCGGCGATTTGTATCGCCTTGCCGTCAACGACCAAAGCTACGAGAAGATCGCTTCCGGCCTCGGCGGGGCCGATGGAATCGTCGAAGACGCCGGCGGCAACCTATTCGTGAGCGACGTCCGCGGCGGCAAAGTTCATCGCATCAAAGCGGGCTATCCGGAACCGGTGCTCGTCGCCGAAGGTTTCGGCTCCGCGGCCGACATCGCCGCGGCGTTCGACGGCAAAAGCCTGCTCGTGCCCGACATGAAGAACGGACAGATCGTGCAACTGCCGATCGCTCCCGCCGCCGCCGTGGCGCCGCAATTTCGCGGTTTGCTAAATCCGGAATCAATCGTACGGGCCGACAACGGGACGTTCTACGTCACCGTGATCGGCGAGCGCGACAAAGACGGCGACGGCGCGGTCATGGCCTTCCCGCAGAACAAGCCGGCAGTGGTGTTTGCCAAGGGATTGAACGATCCGAAGGGTATCGCTCGCCACGGCGACGGGTTCGTCGTCGCCGACAAGACGCACGTCGTGAAGATCGACGCCGGCGGTAACGTCAGCGAACTGGTTGCGGCGACCGCGTTCCCCACGACGCCGCTCTTCTTAAACGACATCGCCGTCGACGACGCCGGCAACGTGTTCGTTTCCGATTCCGGCGATCGCAAAGGTTCCGGTTCGGCCGTGTATCAAATTGCGCCGGACGGCAAGATCACGACCATCATCGATTCGCAAAGCCCGCTGCCGCTCAAAGCCGCCAACGGCGTATTGCCGACGGGCGACGGCAAGCTCTGGGTGACCGATCTCCTTGCCGGCGATCTCTTGCTGGTAAATCTAGCCGACAAGAAGGCCGAGAAAATCGCCGGCGGCATGCCCGGCGCCGACGGTCTCGTCTTCGACAACGAAGGCAACTTGTACATCAGCCAATGGCTCACCGGCGAAGTGCGCATTCTCGCCCCCGGCTCGAACGAACCGCGGCTAATCGCCAATCAATTCTCCAGCGCAGCCGATACCTGCTACGACGAAAAGAACGGCCGGATCATGGTGCCCGACATGAAAGCCGGCACGATCACGCCGCTGCCGCTGCCCGATCGCAACCCGTCGGCGGACGTCGATCAATCCGTACTCGAAGTGCGCATCGAACCGGTCTTTGAAGAAGTCGCCATTGATCGACCGATCCTTTTCATGAATGCCGCCGACGGCACGAACCGAGTGTTCATCGCCGGGCAGCACGGCAAAGTGTTCGTCATGCCGAACGACCCAAGCGTGACGGAAGCGGACGTGTATCTCGATTGGGAAGCCAAAACCGCGAAGTACGAGAAGGCCAACGAAGAAGGCTTCCTCGGCATGGCGTTCCATCCCAAGTACAAAGAGAACGGCCAGTTCTTCGTCTACTACACGGCCCCGGACATGCCGCGCCGTAGCGTGATTTCCCGGTTCACGGTCGATCGGAACGATGCAAACAAAGCCGACCCGGCTTCGGAACAGATCGTTCTCGAAATTCCGCAGCCGTTTCCAAACCACAACGGCGGTACCATCGCCTTCGGCAACGACGGCTATCTCTACGTCGGGCTGGGCGACGGCGGCAGCGGCGGTGATCCGCACGGCAACGGTCAAAAACTCGATACCTTGCTGGGGAAGATTCTCCGCATTGATATCGACCACAAAGACGAAGGACTCGGCTACGCGGTGCCGAAAGACAACCCGTTTGTCGGTCAGGCTGGCACGCGCCCGGAAATTTGGGCGTTGGGCGTACGCAACATTTGGCGTCTATCTTTCGATCGCCAAACGGGCGACCTCTGGGCCGGCGAAGTCGGCCAGAACGTGTGGGAAGAAGTGAACCTCGTCACGAAGGGGGGCAACTACGGTTGGAACCCGCGTGAATCGTTCCATCGCTTCACGGCGGATCTTTCCCACGGGAAGCCGAACTACATTGATCCGCTTTGGGAATACCACCACGAAATCGGCAAGTCGATCACCGGCGGCAACGTCTACCGCGGCAAGCTGGTGCCGGAACTCGAAGGGCATTACGTCTATGCCGACTATGTGACCGGCCGCGTTTGGGCTCTGAAATACGACGCCGCGGCAAAGAAGGTCGTCGCGGTCCGGCCGATCTCCGGAAACGTTGCGCCGGTCATGTCTTTCGGCGAAGACGAGAGCGGTGAACTCTACTTCACCACGGTCAACGGCGGCGTTTATCGCTTTGCGAGCATTCGCTGATTCGATAACTTGAGAGCGGATCGGCGGCGCAACACATGCCCGCCGATCCCTCCTTTTAATATTGCCTCGCCTTAGGAATAAGACGCCGATGACCGTTCTTCGACTTCTCGCCCTTGCGTTTTCTACACTTCTCGCCGGACAAGCCGCGGCGGGAGAGTTCCGCGATCCGCAGCCGTTTCCGATGCTGCCCGAAGCCGTGTCGAGCTTCGGCGCCGCTGCCGACGGCAACTTCGTCTACTCTTTCAGCGGCCACATGGGGTGCGTTCCCGGAAACTCGGCCGACGGACTCAGCCCGAATTTTTGTCGGCTCGACGTTTCCAAGGCCGACGCCAAATGGGAAACGCTCAAGATGCACCGGCCGTCGCAAAGCCCAGGCTTCGCGGCTTGGAACGGCGCGGTCTATCGCGTCGGCGGCCTCAGTTTCAAAAACAAGGTCGGCGCGGAGACGATCTATGAATCGCTCGACGTGTTCGCCAAGTACGATCCTGCAACGGACTCGTGGAAAGAACTGCCCCCGCTCCCCGCTCCACGTTCGTCTCTCGATGCGGCGGTCGTCGACGGCAAGCTCTACGTCGTCGGCGGGTGGAACCTGCAAGGCACCGATGCCTCCGACGGCCAGTGGTATGAAGACGCACTCGTCTTCGACCTCGCGGATGAAAAGGGAGCCTGGAAGCCGATCGCCAAGCCGCCGTTCAAGACGCGCGCTCTCGCCGCCGCCGGACACGATCACAAACTGTATGCGATGGGGGGAATGACCTCCGCCGACGAAGTCACGAAGGCCGTTCACATCTACGATCCGAAGACCGACACCTGGAGCCAAGGTCCGGAGCTTCAAGCCGGCGGACGTTTCGCGGCGTTTGCCGTCTCGGCCTTCGCCGCAGACGGCCGCTTGTTCTATAGCGGCAGCGACGGCATTGTTTACGAGCTTCGCGACGGCCGCGAGTGGCGGCCGCTCGAACGGTTGCTGCACCCGCGGCTCGTTTCATCGGCTGATCGTCGCCGGTGATAAGCTGCTCGCATTGGCCGGCGTATCGCGCACGGGAGGCTATCTTTCGAATGTCGAGGTCGTCGATCTGAAAGCCGAGAATCGCGCCGAACCCAAGTTCACGCGTTGGGAAGTCAAGTTCGACGGCGACGCCAAGCAAAGCCAGTTCGTGCTTCAACATGCTGGCGGACTTTTCGCGATGGGGGGCAATCGCAGCCGCGACACGCACGGCAGCGACTCCTTCTCCCGCCAAGCTCTCCGCTTCGACGTCGCCAATCGCGCCGTTGAAAAGCTTCCGGACATGCCGCGAGAACTCCGTAGCGGCACACTCGCCGCGAGCGGACGCGGCAGAGACCAGATACTTCACGCCATGGGCGGACTGGCCCTCACTGACGGCCAATACGGCTCGACGAACAACATCTATTCGTACAACCCGCGCGAAAAGGCCTGGCTGAAAGATACCGTGGTGATGCCGACGCAACGGTCGATGTTCCGCGTCGGCCGGCACGACGACCAACTCTATATCTTCGGCGGCAGCGAACTGATCGACGGCAAGCGCGGCATCGGTTCCGTACTGTGGCGTTGGACCGGCAAAGCCGGTGACGCCGTCGAAATCGTGGAAGGCAAACCGTTACCGCACCCACGACGTTCCGGCGGCGGTGCGCAACTCGGCAGCCGATATTATCTCGTCGGCGGGTTGGGGGCCGACGGCAAGGTCGTCGCGGGAACCGACGTATTCGACATGGCTTCGCAAACCTGGACCGCAGCCGCCGCGCCGCAGGTTCCGCGCTGGTTCGGCATGGTCGCGGCCGCGGAAGGGAAGCTTTATCTCTCCGGCGGCCTCAAAGACTTCAGCGACGCTCAGAGTGCGATCTCATCGCTCGAAGTTTACGATCCGAAATCGGACAAGTGGACGACGCTGCTGGAGAAGCAACCTGCCGATTGTGCGAGCATGCAGATCTTCGAATACCAGGGGCGACTGCTGTACTACGGCCTCCATCCCGAAAAGGACGGCGTGGCGACGTTCGCCTTGCTCGATCCGACGCCGCTGAGCGAACAGCTCGCGGAGTAGACTGCGGCGTTTTTCAAACTCGAAGCGTCTCGGCGCAAACGACAATCAGCGTTGGCTGCGGTCGTACGGCCGCGCCGGCGCAGCGTGCTGCGAACCAACGCGGAACCAATCGCGGTCCGATCGTCAGCAGCGTGTTTTTGAGCCCGTCGACGACGATGCTTCGCCGTTTTTCGAGTGCGGCCAGAGCCGTGTCGACCACCTGTTGCGTCGTGCGCAGTAGCCCGAGCGCGGCTTCCGGTGCTTCGGCCGTCGTGAATAAGTTCGTCGTCGTATTACCGGGGCAAAGCGCAAGACGGCGACTCCTCGATCGCGACATTCTTCGCGTAAGGCCATGGAAAACGAAATCACAAACGCTTTCGTCGCTCCGTAAACGGCCATGTACGGGATCGGTTGAAACCCGGCGATCGACGCCACGTTGATCACGCCGCCGGCTCGCCGCTCGAGCATGCCCGGCAGAAATGCGTGCGTCAGGCCGACGAGCGAATTGATGTTCACCGTCAGCTCCGCCTGCTCTCGCTGCGGATCGATCGTTTCAAAACGCCCGTGCGTCAGGAGGCCGGCGTTGTTGACGAGCAGATCAACGGACAAGCCGGCTTGCCGCACGGCCTCGACGACGCAAGGCACGCCTTCGTCGCGACTGAGATCCGCGACCACGACATCGACGCGCACGCCGTATCGTGTCGTCAACTCGTCGGCCAGCTCTCGCATCGGCGGCTCTGAACGCGCCGTGAGCACCAAGTTCATCTTTCGTGCCGCCAACGCGCGGGCAAATTCCGCTCCGATGCCCGAAGAGGCCCCCGTCACCAACGCCGTTCGTTCCGAATATGCAAACATTCTTAGCCCGCGCCTTGTTGCCGATCGTAAAAGATGTCCGTCGTCGACGCTCGCCAGCATGGCCGTGACGCTCGGTTGTCGCAACCTCACTTGGGCCGTGCCGTCGGAAGCTCCAAGCTTAAGTCGCCGTTGATTCACTTGCGGCGCGCGTCCGCAGCAGACGACAATCTCGCGAGCTCGCTTCCAAAATCCAACCCGCGACGCTGCACGGCGCAAGCATCTTATGACTGACAAACCGGCCGTTCCTCCTCCCGTTCCGCGCACGTTGCTCGAATACGTGCGTTCGTTCGGGCCCGGCATCGTCGTCGTGCTGACTTGGCTCGGCGCGGGGACGTCGTCGACATGGCCGTCGCCGGGGCCAACTACGGCTACTCCCTGATGTGGGTCTTGGTCGTGGCGATCTTAATGCGCTTCGTATTCGTGTCGCTCATCGCACGCTATCAACTCTGCAACCCGCGCGGCGAGGGCGTACTCGACGGCCTCGCTCGACTCCACCCCTGGTTCGCGCCCGGACTGCTCGCGGCGGCGTTCGTCATGGGGCACGTCTACATGTCGTACATGACCGTCGGCACGGCCGAGGTCAGCGCCAATCTGTTTGGCTTCGGCGCGGTTTGGCAGTGGGCGATTCTGTGGAACGCGGCCGCTTTCTTCCTTGTGTATTGGCCGCAATACGATCGGCTGGAAATCGTCTTCAAGATCCTGCTCGCGCTGCTGTCCGTCTCGTTCGTCGGTTCGGCATTGTGGGTCGGCTTCAGTCCGGTCGACTTGGCCCGCGGCCTAGTTCGCATCGAGATGCCCGCACAAAAGGGCGTCTTCTCGCCGCTTACCGTCGCCGTCGCCATGATCGGCGCCGTCGGCGGCTCGCTGATGAACTTGGCCTACCCGTACTTTCTCGACGCCAAAGGTTGGCGCGGTCCGCAATACCGACGCGTGCAGTTTTACGACTTCCTCGTCGCCGTCGCGGTATTGATCGTGCTCAACCTGTCGGTCTGGATTCTGCGGCGGGAGTTGCTCTATCCCGATCGTACGATTGCAAAACTCGACGACCTGCCGCAGCTCCTCAGCGACGTGCTCGGGAAGCAGGGGCGAGCGTTGTTCTACTTAGGCATCTTCGCCGCGGTCTACACGTCGGTCCTCGGCCATGCCGCCGGCTTGGCCTACTTGGGAAGCCACGCCTACTTGCGATACCAAGCCGGCGAGAAACCGATCGAGCGGGAATATCGCAGCCATCCGATCTATCGAGCGCTTGTGCTGTGGTGTCTCGTAACGCCGCTGATCTGGACGATCCCCGGCATGCCCGACTTCGTCACGTTGACGCTCGTCGCCAACGGTGCGCAGGTCGTGCTCCTGCCGCTCCTGGCCGGCGGCTTGTGGCGCATCACGTCGAGCAGCCGCTACATCGGCGAAGAATTCCGCAACCGCTGGTGGGAAAACGTGATCCTCGCGGCGTTATTCGTTCTGGCCGTCGTGGGAGCGGTACAATCCGTCCGAGCGGTGTGGGCGTTTATCGGCCCGCAGTGACGCCGATCTGCGAACCATTTTTGCCGATGACCATGAACGTCTGCGGCCTCTTCCATTCGGAGCTTTCCATGACGACGCGCCGCAGATTTCTTCAATCGTCGCTCGCCACGTTCGGAATCGCGGCGACGGGGAGTCATTTGTCGGCGACGACCACGCCTCAGCGCACCGATGCGCGAACGTTGCAGGCAATTCTCGACGCTCCGGTGCTCGACCTCTCGGCCGTCGCTCATCCGGTAAAAATCGCCTCGATCGAATTGCTGCAAAACGGGAAGTCGCACGTATTGCGAACGCGCTCGTCCGACGGACTCGAAGCGATCACCGTGCCGCATCAGGCAAAGATCGGCGTGCTGACGCCGCTACTCTTGAAGAACGTCGTTCCCGCCTTCGTCGGCCGCGATGCGTGCGAAATCGAGCGGCTGCTCTGGGACGTTTATCGGCACGCAGACAACTACAAACTGCAAGGTTTGCGCTTTGGGTCTGCGTGGCGGCCGTGGAGATGGGAGTCTTGGAGTTGTTGTGCCGCGCGGCCGATCGTCCGTTGGCCGACTTGTTCGGCGGCCGGCGAAGCGCGAGGTAGCCGTGTATTACGCCTCCGGCAATCGGGGCAACACGCCGGAAGCCGAGGTCGAGTACTTACAGAAGCTCGTGAGCGAGTCGGGCGCGAGGGCCGTCAAGTTTCGCCTCGGCGGGCGAATGAGTCGCAACGCCGATTCGCTCCCCGGCCGTACGGAGTCGCTCATTCCGCTGGTCCGCAAGACGTTCGGCGACGAGATGACGCTCTACGCCGATTCCAATAGTTCGTACGACGCGGCGGAAGGCATTCGCATCGGCCGGATCATGGAGGACCACGGCTACGGATTCTACGAAGAGCCGTGCGAGTTCGACGACCTGTGGAGCACGAAGGAAGTCGCCGATGCGCTGACGATTCCCGTCGCCGGCGGCGAACAGGAATTCAGCCTCCATCGTTGGAAGTGGATGATCGCCGAGCGCGGCGTCGACATCGTGCAGCCCGACCTCCACTACGGCGGCGGATTTATCCGCGCTACGCAGGTTGCACGAATGGCTGCGGCGGCAGGAATGACCGTCGTGCCGCACATGTCCGGCGGCGGGCTCGGCTATTTGGAAGTCGTCCACTTCGCATCGTTCACGCCGAACATCGGGCCGTATATGGAGTTCAAAGGAAGCACGACGATTCCCGTGAGTTGCGAAACCTCGACGCTGCGCTGCAACGACGGAATCGTGCAATGCCCGACCGGCGTCGGCTTCGGCGTGACAATTGATCCGGAGTTCGTGAAGACGGCGAAGCCGGTGACTCTCTAAATTTGCAGCGAGGCGTTATTCGATCGACGTCTCGACGCCGAATTCGGCGAGCACGCTTTCGGGCGTCACTTGTCGCGCCTCCGCCATTTGAGCCGAGAGCTTGTCGTATTCTCCTTGGCACTTCTCCCAAGGCACGAGCGTGGCTCGGCGGGCACGAAGCACTCGCACCCGAGCATCGCGAACTTCGGCGGCCTGCCTCAGCAGCTTGTCGTGCGCCGCGTCACGAGCGATCAGACGCCGCAAAGCCTCTTCCTTCTCGCGGCAAAGGTCGATCTTCTTGCGGTAGTAGGGAACGTAATTCATCGGCCGAAGCATGGGCGGAGAATGCGAATGCTCCCACCGACACACAATCGCCCCCGCCGGTTCGCACGGGCGGGCGCAACGCTGCTAGCTATCGGCCAAAGTCTTCCGCAGCCAGCGCTCGATCGTGTCGAGCAACACACCTTGCACGCCCGTGTAATGATGATCGCCGCCACCGATGACCGCCGTTTTAAACGGCGCACCGTTTCCTACGTCGAGTTTTTGCAGCTCGTCGGGGAATTCGCGGAAGGCGATTCCTTGCAGCACTTCTTGCGAGCCGAACGTAAACAGCGTCGGCAGCGGCAGCCGATCGATCATTCGCAGCAAGTTGTAACGCTCGGCCGGTCCGTATTTATCGAGATAGCTTTCGGCCGTAATGACGTACGGCAGCGGAAAGCGAATCGAAAGCAGCTCGCGTGGACGACCTTCGGCCACGTGTCGCTCGGCCGTCGCCACTTCTTCCAAAAAGCCGGGCCCGCGCACGCTGGCCGCAAAATGCGAATAGGAGAGCCGCGGCGGCGAGACGGCGACCAGCCCGACGACATTTTTGAGCGGTTCGCCGGCCTGCGCTTTCGACGGCGGCATAAACCGTCTTCACCGCGCCCAGGCTATGGCCGATCACGACGATGTGCCGGCAACCCCGATCGGCAAGCAGCGACGTCCAAGCGGCCACGTCGTGTCGACACTCATCGACAAACTCGTACGCCGAACCGATCTCCCGACTGCCGGTTGAGCCGTCGGCGTGACGAACCAAGGCCGAACCGATCTGGTCATGCCCGCGTGTTGGCGACCAGTGCAGCAGCTCTCCAGTCGTTCACGGCATGCGCGGCGATCGCCGTGAGAAACCGCGAGCCGTAAAAGTTGGAGCCGGTGCCGTGCAGAACGAGCACGCCGTCGATATTCGGCGGCGCAACGACAGGAGTCGCCGCGCCGGACGAGGCGTCGCTTGCCGGCGATTGCGGAGCGTGCAAAGCCCCGTCGAGTCGAAGTCCGTCGGCCGCGGTGGTTTCGACGAGATCGACGAGCATGCGCAAAGAATCAGGGGAATGAGAACAGGGGCGCGAAGACCGGAGCCTCAAAGGCAAAAACCCGGTCCGAGGCATCACTTCCTGATACCTCGGCCACCCTCGCAAACTCTTGAGCTACGCGCCGCTCGCAGGCCCGGCGTTGCTCAAAGTCGAGAGCACTTGCAAGACGCCGTTGAGGTGAGCCATCCGCGGACCGAAACGGTCGACAAATTCGTTGAGTACGAATTCCCCGTCGGCCAGGGCTTCGGAGTTTTCGTTGACCTCGCGGGTCATTTGCTTGAGGAACTCGGTCTGCACGCGCGACAGCGTCTCCGCGGCGCGTCGGCAGCTTCGCACCAGCGCCGGGTTCGCGGCCTTCCACTGCGCCAGCTCTTGGTTGCGTTGGCGCTGGTTATGGGCCAATAGGCCGACGAGTTCTTCCAACAACGTGTTCTGCTTATCGAGCGTATCTCGAATGTCGCGAAGCACTTCGGCCGAGCTGACTTCTTCGACGAGTTCGGCCTCCGCGAGTTGCGCGGGCAACGCTGCGGATACTTCCATTTGGGTATAAATCGGCGGGCGGGAATGACTTTCGTGCGACATCGAACACTCCAAGCGGCTCATCCTAGGCTGCCACGGGCCTCAGTATAGGCGTGCGTTTCCGAAGTTGTCGAGGAATTTGTAACGGCCTTGCGGTCTTTCCCGGCAAAAAACGACGCTCGTCCGACCGTGCGATCCCGATAATTTGCCCAACTTCGGCGTCAATGCAACCGACGGCTCCGGCGTCTTCCGCCGCGACGCGATCGTCAAAGTTTGCGCACTCGGCGCATCGTCAATCAGAGGCCGCTCGCCATGCTTCGCACATTCTGGAAATCCGCAGTTGTCGGGTGCCTGACAATTTCCGCCGTTGCGACCGCCGCCGAAAAGGCCGCGCCGCAAACCGCCGCCACGCCGATCGAACTCAAGACTCTGCTCGACGAACCGCTGGATGTGAAACATGGGACCGCTTGGCGCGTCGCGAAGGGGCGTTGGGAGTTCGTCGACGGCGCTTGGCAAGGAGCCGAACTTGCCGCCGATAAACACGGCGCCGTCGCAAGACACGACGTCTCGTTCACCGACGCCGTGATCGAATTCGACTTCAAGCTCGACGGGGCTCGGTCGATTTCCCTCTCCATTAACGATCCGCAAGGACACAACAGCCGCTTAGCGATCTCGCCGAGCGAAGCCCGCCTGACGAAAGACGACCACGATCACAAAGGCCCGGACAAAGCGGAAGTGCTGGCAACGCTGGCAACTAAGTTCGAGCCGGGAACGTGGTACCACGTGAAGGTCGTGCAACACGGAGAAAACTTCAACGCCGTCATCGGCGAGCGGAAGATCGACCACGAATTGCAGGGGAAGCACGGGGCGATCAACGTGAAGAAATCGAACATCGGCCTCACCGTGGCCGGTGAGTCGGCGTCGTTTCGCAAGCTGCGGATCAAAGAGCTGCCGGCAGGGCAAGCGGCTTCGAAAAACTAGCCTTCGGCTTTGTTCGTCCGACCTTCAAGTCTCTTCTTGCGTGGCCCGATACTACGGCAGGCGGCGCTACAACGACCTCGCCGGCGCTGCCGGCGGCCGGAAGTTGCGACGCGGCCCCACGACGTTACTCACGTCGCGGTTTTGCACGTCGCGCATCTCACGAGACAACGCAGCATGGGTTCGGGCGACCGGTCGGCAGCCGTCGGAGGTTTCTACACCGTCGTAAGCCACGAGCAGCACGGGCTGTTCGGCGGCTTGCTGCTGCTCAATCGCAACGGTCGGCCGCTGGAGTTTCACTGCACCGCGCCGATCAAACCGAACCGAGCGCAAGAGATTCTGTACGGCGCATCGCTGGAGTCGTACTTGCACGGCGAAGCAATCGGCGCAGCGCTCTTGGCGAAGGCGAGCACTCCGCCGACCTTCCTCTGCGTCGAATCTCCGGCGGCTCTGGCGGTGCGCGAGTTTACCGACGCCCCGGTGGCGATGATCGTCGCGGATGTGAAGCCGGACGCCGATGATCGGCCGCTGTTTCGCGTCGATGCGGCCCACGAACGAGGTCTGCATTCCGTGACGTTCGGTGTTCGGCGATTGGCGCTGACCCGAAGCGTTTTGCCGCGGACGAGAAGCCGCTGGCCGATCAACTCGCCGCACTGCCCGAACATTTCGATCTCGCGGAGCCGTTCGTGCGGATTCGCGGCGCCATCGAAGAAGCGCAGCGGAGCGGCCGATGAGCGACGCAGGTGCGGCCGGTGATGCGGCCTTCTTCTTGCGCGACGCAGGAACTTGCGGCCGGCGGCGAACTCAAAGCGGTGGTGAAGTCGCTCGACTTGCGAACGGTGGCCCCGGCGACGGAATCTATTCCGATCGAATCGTGGAAGCCGGGCATTGCGAGCGTGCCGATCCGCGGCGACCGGCTCAAGGTCCGCAGCTTCTACTTTCCGCAATCGTCCGGCTGGCGCGAAAAGTTCGCCGCAGCCCAAGCGGCCGAGTCCCAGAAGTCTGCGGCAGGGCAGGGGAGCGCCGCGGCAAATGGTGCTACGGACGCGAAGTCGCAGGCTGCCGCAGCGGCGTTGAAGAGTTCGACGCGGATCGCTCCACCGCGCGACGTCGTCAAGCTCGAAGATCGGTTGTTCTACGTCTTACAACCGCCGCTGGAGAGCGTGTTTACCGGCGGGGCGCTGGAGTTTCCGTTTACGCCGTTCCCGTATCAGTTTGAAGGAATCGCCTTCCTCTACCCGCGGTATACGGCAATTCTCGCCGACGAGATGGGCCTCGGCAAAACGATGCAGGCCATCACGACGATCCGCCTGCTTTTGCATGCCGGCGAATTGCGGAACGTGCTGATGGTCTGCCCAAAGCCGCTGGTGACGAACTGGCAACGAGAGTTCCAAACTTGGGCCAGCGAATTGCCCGTCACCGTGATCGAAGGGGATCAGGCCAAACGACGTTGGCAGTGGCATCAGACCGAATCGCCGGTGAAAGTCGCCAACTACGAAGTCGTCGTCCGCGATCGCGACATCATCGACGACGACTCGCTGAAGTTCGACCTCGTCGTGCTCGATGAGTCGCAGCGAATCAAGAATCGCTCCGGCACGACAAGCGAAGTCGTGCGGTCGATTCGCCGGACGCGCAGTTGGGCGCTCACGGGCACTCCGGTGGAGAACGGCGCCGACGATCTCGTGGGAATCTTCGAGTTCCTGCAACCCGGCTACCTAACGCCGGGCATGAAGCCGCGACGGATGGGGCAATTGGCGGCCGACTACATTATTCGTCGCACGAAAGACAAGGTGCTGACGGAGATGCCGCCCAAAATGTTTCGCGACGTCGATATCGAACTCACGTCGGCACAGCGCGAAACGTATCGCCTCGCGGAAGAAGAAGGGGTGCTGCGGCTCAACGACATGGGCCCCGGCCTCACGATTCAACACGTCTTCGAACTCGTGATGCGGCTCAAGCAGATCTGCAACTTCGATCCGCTGACCGGCGAGAGCGCCAAGCTCGAACGTTTGGAAGCCGACTTGGAAGAAGTGGTCGCCGGCGGTCGTAAGGCGCTCATATTCAGCCAGTGGGTAGAAACGCTCGAACAACTCGGTGAGCGGCTCGGGCATCTGAACCCGCTGTACTATCACGGGCAGATTCCTTCCCCCAAGCGCGATCCGATACTCAAGAAGTTCAAAGAAGACAAGAAGCATCCCGTGCTCCTGATGAGCTACGGAGCCGGTGCGGTGGGGCTGAATCTGCAATTTGCCCAGTACGTCTTCTTGTACGATCGCTGGTGGAATCCGGCGGTGGAAGATCAGGCGATCAACCGGGCGCATCGTATCGGCGCGGCCGGACCTGTCACGGTCACTCGCTTCGTGGCGGCCGACACGATCGAACAACGGATCGATCAGGTATTACGCGAAAAGCGCGAGCTGTTCGATACGATCTTCTCCGATGTCGAACCGTCGTCGGCCCGCAGCGGCCTGACTCACGACGAAATCTTCGGGCTGTTCAAGCTCCGCAGCCCGCAGGGACCGATCAAGTTCGCGGCTTGAGCCCGCCATCTCTCATACCGAGGCGGCAAATAATCGCCCCTTCGGCCGCGTCGTTCTTTGTCCGAACGGCGGACTACGGCAGCCGCCGTTGCCCGAGACCGATCGGAAGTCGCGGGGGTGGAAGATGTTCGACGCCGGGATCGTTCGCCATGTGAGAGTTGTCGTCGCCCTCGTTGCCGGTACGGCGCTGCCGTTATTGCTTGGCGCGGCGGCCAAGGCGGCCGATCGTCCGAACATCGTCGTTTTCTACATGGACGATCTCGCCTACGGCGACGTCGGCTGCTACGGCGGCAAGCTTACGCCGACGCCGAATATCGACTCGTTGGCCAAGAACGGCGCTCGCTTCACCGACGGTTACGTCGCCGCCTGCGTTTGCGGGCCGAGCCGCGTCGGCCTGATGACGGGCCGCTATCAAGCGCGAACGGGGCACGATTCCAACGGCGGCCAGCCGGGCGCGAATTGCGGCTTTCGGAGAAGACGATGGCCGATCGCCTCAAGGCGTCGGGCTACAAGTGCGGCATCGTCGGCAAGTGGCATCTCGGTGCGACGTCGGCCGAATTTCTTCCGCCGGCCCGCGGGTTTGATTTCGCCGTCGGCAGCGTCGGCAACCTCGGCGAAGGGGGAGAGAAAACCGGCTTCTTCCAAGGAGACAAGCTCGTCGCCACGATCGAAGGGGCTCCGGTCACGTCGCCGGTTTATGCCGCGAGGCTTGTCAATTTATTGACTCGCATCGGGCCGATCCGTTCTTTCTTTATCTCGCGTTCAATGCCGTCCACAATCCCAACGTCGCCAGCGACGCGGTTCTGCAACGATTCCCGAAGCTTCGCAAACATGAGCTCGGCTACGCCGCCAACTTGGCGGAAGCGGACGACGCGATCGGCACGGTCATGGCGAAGCTCCGCTCGCTCGACTTGGAAGAAAACACGCTCGTCTTCTTCATCAGCGACAACGGCGGTTCATCGCCGTTTGCCTTCTACGACGGCCTCCGCGGCAGCAAGTGGTATCTCTGGGAAGGCGGCGTGCGCGTGCCGTGGATCGTGCAATGGAAAGGTCACATTCCCGCCGGACGCGTGCTGACCGATCCCGTCATTCAGCTCGACGTGCTGCCGACGGCGCTCGCCGCGGCCGGTAATGAGAAGCCCGGCGAGCCGCAGCTCGACGGAGTCAATCTCCTGCCGCTGCTCAGCGGAGACGTACCACGCTTACCCGAGCGTGCGCTCTATTGGCGATTCGGCGTACAATACGCGATTCGTCTCGGAGATTGGAAGCTGCTCAAAGCCGGGATCGACATGGAGCCGATGCTCGTCAACCTAAAGAGCGACGAGGGGGAACAGACCGACCTCTCGAAGGAGTCATCGGAAAAGCGGCAGGAGTTGCAGGCGCTATGGGACCGCTGGAATGCCTCGATGCAGCCGGCGCACTGGGAAGAGCGCCGTTCGCACGGCCATCACGAGATGAAGGCCAAGCAGAAGGCCCGCAAGAAAAAGGCCGCGGCAAACTGAGCGTGTCGCTCGAAGCTTGCCGGAAGAGGGGTCGCTTGAACATCGGCGAAGCCATGACGTTTTCCGCACGCCGTAGCGTCGCTCCGAGCAAAAGATCGGCCTTCCGCTACGAACCTCTTCCGACGAAATTTGTCTAACTTCGAACCGGCGGATAAGCTCCAACCGTGCTCCGCAGCGGGCAGACGCATGAATGCCTGCCTCGCGCCGCGGATTTTGCCGCTGGTTTCGACCTCACTGGTTTTACGCCGGAGGAGACGTTTGCCATGCACTGCTATTGGGCCGCAGGGATTGCGGCGCTCGGGCTCGTCTTGCAGGGAACTGCAGCTTGGTCGGCCTCGGCCGTGTCTACCGCTTCGCCGAGTTACGCTTTGTCACCGGGCGAATACTCGTTGCAAATCCGTCTCTTTGAAGACTACGGGGTCGACGACGACGCGGAAAGCATGAAGCTCTCGTTTCACGGCGGACAAATCGTCCTGCAACTCAAGGACGATCCCCAAGTGCGCTTCGTCGGTGCGGACAAGCCCAACGTTCTCATGCTCCGTTACGGCGACGGCGAAGACGACATCGTCCTGCACGGACGACTGACGGCCGACGATCGCATCGAAGGTCATTTCGTAATCGAAGCCTATCGCTTCGGCGCGCAGCACGGGACTTTCACCCTCGTGAAAATGCCGGCCGTGGTCGAACAAACCGAATCGGGCGAACCGGCATCGGAATAGGCTCCGTTCGCTAGTCCGCCTCCAGCGCCGCAATCACTTCGGACAAGTTCGGTCGTGCGGCGGGTACGTCAGCCAAGCAGCGTACGCAGAGAACCTGCAACGGCGAGGGTTGCAGTGCGTCGTCACCAATCGCTTCGCCGTGCGGCGGCCGGTGATAGAGCAGCCAATGCAAGATCGCGCCGATTCCCCAAACGTCAACGGCCGGCGAAATCGCCCCCAGCGCAGGCTCCAGCAGTTCAGGAGCGGCGAAGGCCGGCGTCGCTCCGGTTGCGAAACCGGTTTCATTCAAATACTGTGCGAAGCCGAAATCGACGATCACCGCGTCGCCCGCCGAATTGAGCAAGACATTGCCCGGCTTCAGATCGCAGTGCACGACGCCGTGCCGATGAGCGTATTCCACGCCGGCAACGATCTGCCGAAGCCAACGTCGCACGCGAGACGCGTCATATTCGGCGGGAGACACTTCGGCCAAACTCCGCCCGGGCAGGAGATCCATCAGATAGAAAACCGTGCCGGCGGGCGTTCGACCCAAACCGCGGACCGGCACGATGCCCGGATGATTCCAGCCGGCCATCATTTCGTATTCCGCGACGAATCTCCGGACCGCAGCGGGATGATGCGCCAACTTCTTCTTAAGCACTTTGAGCGCGAACGTCGCGCCGTCGGTTCGTCGCCAAGTGCGGTAAACCTTGCCCACGCCGCCGCTTCCCAAGTGCGACTGGAGAACGAGGTCGCGATAGTCGACGACTGACGACGACGCCGCGGATTCCGCATCCGAGCAAGCTTGTCGGCTCGCGACGATCGATTCGCCCGCGCTTCGACAAGCCGCCGGACTTTCCGAAGCCGGCGCAATCACTTGTCGCACTTGTTCCAAGTAGCGGCGAATCGTGCGAGGCGACTTCTTCAACGTCGCGGCAATCTCTTCCACCGAAACGTCCTGAAGCCGCATCTCCAGCGCAACGCGCAGCTCCGGTTCGAGTCGGCCCATGACGGCCGAGACTTCATCGGCCAGCACGGCGGCGGCTTCCGGCATTGCGTCTCGGGCAATGAACCGGTCGTCGACGCCGATCGAAGAATCAGTTCCGCCGGCCAAATGCTCACGTCGAACATTGCGCCGGGCCGCGGCGTGGCGCTCGTTCAACCGTGCGGCTTTGCGGGCCGTAATCGTCGCCAGCAGTCGCCATAGGCCGTCGGCGTCGTCGAGCACGAACTTTCCCGACCTCGCCCCCAAGAAGAAGCTGCGAAACGCCGATTGCACCGCATCTTCCGGATCGACCCGGCGTCCGACGGCCGGCGCCAAGCGTTTGCGGGCCAAGGCCGTGAGCCGGCGAATGTATCGCTCAAACACCTTCTGGGGCGCGGCCGGATCGCCCGCCAAGCATTCATTCCCGAGGATTTGCGATTCTTCGGACATTTTTCGGAATCATTTGTCCGCGCGGTCGGTCGTTTCCGCATGTACCCGATGAGAGGCGGAGGTCCGCGTTACGGTTCGCTCCGCCGGTCCGAGTCATTCTACCGCAAGGACGTTCCGTCATGCCGCATGTCGTCACCGCCGCATGCTTTGGTTGCCGCTATACCGATTGCGTCACGGTTTGCCCGTGCGATTGCTTTCGCGAAGGGGAGCAGATGCTCTATATCGATCCTGAGTCGTGCATCGATTGCTCTGCGTGCCAATCGGAATGCCCGACGTCGGCGATCTACTATCACGACGACGTTCCGGCCGACCTGCGCGACTTCATCAGTCTCAACGCCGAGATGGCCGCGAAGTGCCCGCCGATTACGACGAAGCTCACTCCGCTCAAATCTTAACCGATCACCACGCGCGGCTGACGTTCCGCGTCGGGCTGCGCTTTGTTGATCAAAGCGCGGACCATCCAGGGAACGTTTCCTTCGCCGAACAGCAGGAAGCTGAAGCTGGCGGCCAGCGGGCTTTCGTCGCTCCAGCCGAAGTGAATCTCCGGCGGCTTGCCGACGGCCGAAAGCTCCAGCGCCGCCGCGGCGACGGCGTGCGCGATCGACACGCACCGCGTGATGCGAATAATGAACTTCCCTTCGCTCTCGATCACTTCCATGAGCGGCGCGTGTTCGAATTCGCTCGTGTCGCCGAGTTCGGCCTCGACGAACACGATCGGCACTTCCGGAGGCAAGCGATGTTGCTCGCGGATGCCTTGCTCCTTGCTCTCCAGGCTTTGGCGGCCCGGACGGTGCGGCACGAGCACCGGAAACTCCAGATGCTTCAGGCTGTCCCACATGAAGCGCGACCTCGAATCGACGAACTCGAACCCTTCGAAGCGCAGCTCCGTGCTGCGGTTGATCCGCGAGGCAAACGACAACACGAGTACCGCCGCGATGAAGCAGCTGGCGATTTTGATGCCGTCCGGGCGCTCGATCATGTTGGCCGAGGTCGTGTAAAGGAACACGGCGCAGATGACGAGATAAACCCACGGAATACGGAACAAGATGAACCGCTCTTTGTGCGAACGGAATACGTCGATCACCGTGGCCACGCACGCGCTCGACATCAACACAAGCACGCCGGTGGCGTAAGCGCCGCCCTGTGCGCTGACGTCGGCCTCAAAGACCCAGGTGACGAACAGATTGATCGCCGTGAAGAGCAGCACTAGCAAGTGCGTGACGCGAGCCCATTCCGGCGCCATTCCGTACCGCGGCAAATAGCGCGGCACCAAGGCCAAGAGCCCGGCCATGGCACTGGCTCCGGCGAACCAGAGAATGACGATCGTCGAAATGTCGTAGATGGTGCCGAAGAGCGGGCCGAAGAGCGGATTGACGCCGGGCGTTCCCTCGCCGTGAGCGATAAACGCCAAGGCGCGGTCTTTGGCATGGCCGCCGGGAGCCAACTCATGCGGATCGATAAGCATAGACGTCACGAGCGACGAGCCGAGCAAACAGGCCGACATGATGAGCGCGGCCGTCACCAGAAGCTTGCGGGCGTTGCGGATGCGTCCCTTGGGGTTCTGCGGCGTGTCGTCGTCGTCTCCCTTGATGAGCGGCATCACGGCGACGCCCGTTTCAAAACCGCTCAGCCCCAGGCGCAAGCTTCGGGAAGATCAACGCGCTGATGACGAGCACGGAAAGCAGCGGGCCGCCGACTTTCGGGAAGTGTTCGATGTCTTCGATATGCCACTCGGCCGGGCCGGCCGCAAGATGCTGGAACCAAAGCTGCAGCCGCTCGGGATGCGTGGCCAAGTAGAACAGGCCGCTGCCGATGACGATGACGTTGAGCACCAAATACACGACGACGATCGTCACCGCCAAGCCGATCACTTCCTTGAACCCGCGCATGAAGCTTGCGCCTAGCAGCACGAGCAGCAGCATAGTGATGACCATGCGCTGAGCCGTGGGAGACCAAGCGGCGACGAAGTCCGGCGCGTGCGATTGCCACCAAGGGTTGTGCAACAAGTGTTCGGCGGCGTCGGCGGCCGAGAGCGTTTTCGTAATGACGAAATCCGTGGCGGCGAAGCCCAAGAGCGTGAGCACGACGATCTTGGCCGTCCAGCCGCGCATCAAGCGCTCGAGCATCGCGATCGAGCCTTGCCCGTTGGGCGAGACGCTGGCGACGTGCGAATACACGGGCAAAGCGCCGAAGAGCGTGACCAGTACGAGAACGATCGTGGCGATCGGCGCCAAAATACCGGCGGCTTCAAACGCAATCGAAGGTTGGTAGCCGAGCGTGCTGAAATAGTCGACGCCCGTCAGACACATGACGCCGAGCCAGAAGCTTTGATGATGGCCGTGTGCGGCCTGGGCCTCGGCAGCGGGCATGCTCGCCGTGGCGGCATGCGCAGGAGAAGCTCCCATGAACGTGGTCGGTCGCGCGAAACAGGGCCGCACCGAATCATCCTCACAGTCAGAACTAGGTGCCAAATGCAATTCGCACCATCCTGCCAAGGGGACCCGACGCCGACAAGTGGTCGCTTATGGATTGCGCTGGAAGCTTCGGGGCGACAAGCAGTTAGCATGCGCGCGCCTGCGTTGCGCAACTTCAAACCGGCGGAAACTTGGCCGATTGACAGCCGCCGGCAAGCGACTCAAGATTGGGCCGCGCACGCCTTCCCAAAAATCTCCCGCCACGCGAGTTCTCTTATGTCGCATCCGCTCTTCAATCTCGCAGGTCGTTCCGCTTTGGTTACCGGCGGCAGCCGGGGATTGGGCAAAGCCATGGCCCGCATCTTTGCGGAATCGGGAGCCGACGTCTTCATCACGAGCCGGCACGAAGACGAATTGAAAACGGCGCAGGCCGAGATCGGCGCAGGCTTAAAAAGCCGCGTGGAGTACGCGGTCGTCGACATGACCGATCGCGCGGCCGTCGGCAAGTTGGCCGATGAGGCGACTCGTCGGCTCGGTAAGATCGACATCCTTGTGAACAACGCCGGCGCGAACAACCCGCAACAGATCGACGTAATCACGGACGCCGATTGGGATCGCATCGTCGAGCTGAACTTGAACAGCGTGATGGCGCTCACGCGGGCGATCGTGCCGCAAATGAAGGAACGTCGCTGGGGGCGCATCATTCACATTTCGTCAATCATGGGTCTGGCCAGCAAGGAGGGCCGCAATTCGTACTCGGCGACAAAAGCGGCGCTGACCGGCCTCTGCAAAGCGACGGCGCAAGACGTCGGCGCGTACGGCATCACCTGCAACTGCATCGCGCCGGGCCCGTTTCTCACGGACCTGCCGGGGAAGATGCTCAGCGATGCGGAGAAGAAGACTTTCGCCGACCGCACGGCCTTGGGCCGGTGGGGCGATCCGCGCGAGTTGGCCGGACCTGCGCTGCTCCTAGCTTCCGACGCCGGCAGCTACATCACGGGTAGCGTTTTGCTGGTCGACGGCGGAACGCTCTGCAAGACCTTCTAGACTCGGCCGAGTCTTAGCGACGCGACGCAGAAAACAAAAACGCCGGAGCGCACTCGAGCGCTCCGGCGTTTTTTATCGAATCAAACAAGCTGCCGCGGTCGGCTTACTTGTCTTTCTTCTTCGGGCCGGCCTTGAATTCTTCGAGGCTCAGCTTGCCGTCTTTGTTCGCGTCTTTGCGCGAGAACATGGCCTTGGCCTTATCGGCCATTTCGCCGGTCTTCTTGCCGATGAGTTCGGCTTCGGTCAGCGAGCCGTCGCCGTCTTTGTCCATCTTCTTGAAGGCGGCTTCCGGATCCGGCTTCTTCTTTTCCTTGTCGGCGGCGAACGACGGGGCGGCGACGCCCAGAGCCAAAGCGGCGACGGTCAGGTAGCTGAACAACTTACGCATGGTCCAAATCTCCCGAAACACGAGAAACGAGTGGGGGAAGCAACCGTCGCAAACTCGCCCGGCAGACGAACCGCCAGCGAGGCATTCGGTAACTCAACGCAATTCTGACGCGCCAAGATCGAACTTTATTTTCCTCACCAGACGCGAAATCTTTGCGTCTGGATTTCTCCGTCGGCATCGAGCCGGGCTGTGGCGGAACTTGTTCTTAAACAACGAGTTATGCGATGCCTTGCCGCTGGCATACGCCCTGCCGGACGAATACGATTGGCGCTTCACGCCCCACCTGAAATCGCCTCCCTTCGCGGAGATCTACGCTTATGTCCGTCGCACGCCGCCTTCTCGTTTCGCTCCGCCTCGCACTCTTCGCGGCCTTGCCTTGGGCCGGCGTCGCCGCAAGCGCCTCGGCCGCCGATCGGCCGAATATCCTTTGGCTCACCTGCGAAGACATGAGCCCGAACCTCGGTTGCTACGGCGATGCGTACTCCGTCTCACCGACGATTGATAAGCTCGCCGCGGAAGGAACCCGCTTCACGCATTGCTTCACGCACATCGGCGTCTGCGCTCCAAGTCGCTCGGGCATCATCACCGGGATGTACCCAAGCACGATCGGCTCGCAGCACATGCGGTCGCAGACGGTGCTCTCGCCGGACATCAAACTTTATTCGCAGTATCTGCGCGAGGCGGGCTACTACTGCACGAACAACGCCAAGACGGACTACAACTTCAAAGCCCCGAAAGAAGCGTGGGACGAATTGGGGGGCAACGCTAACTGGAAGAAACGGGGCAAAGATCAACCGTTCTTCGCCGTGTTCAATTTCACTGTGACGCACGAAAGCCAAATCCGCGCACCGCAGAAGGCTTACGAAAAGAACACGCAACGACTTACGGCCGAGCAACGGCACGATCCGGCCAAAGCCCCGGTTCCGCCGTACTTCCCGGACACGCCGATCGTACGTCATGACATCGCCCAATATTACGACAACATCACGGCGATGGACTACCTCGTCGAGGCTCGACTCAAGGAGCTCGAAGAAGCCGGACTGGCCGACGATACGATCGTCTTCTTCTACAGCGATCACGGCGCAGGACTGCCGCGCGGCAAGCGCTGGCTCTACGACTCCAGCACGCACGTGCCGCTGATCGTCCGCTGGCCCGAGAAGTGGCGCAATGCGGCGACCAAGAGCGACGGCCTCAAGCCGGGAACCGTGCGTGACGACCTAGTCGCCTTCGTCGACTTGGCCCCGACCCTGCTCTCGATCGCGGGCATTGAGATTCCCAAGAACATGCAAGGGCAAGCGTTTCTCGGCGCGGCTCATGCCGAGAAGCCGCGAGAGTACGTGTACGGTGCCCGCGATCGCATGGACGAACGGGTCGACTTCCTCCGCAGCGTTCGCGACAAGCAATACAAGTACATCCGCAATTACGAGTGGTGGAAGCCATACGCGCAGAACATCAACTACATGAACGAGATGCCCACGATGCAAGAGTGGCGCAGGCTTTCGGCGGAAGGGAAATTAGTCAGTCCGCAGACATTCTTCATGACCGCCCAGAAGCCGCGAGAGGAGCTTTACGACTGCAACTCCGACCCGCACGAGGTTAATAATCTCGCAGGCGACTCGGCGCACGCTGCAACGCTCGCACGTTTCCGCGCCGCGCACGAAGCCTGGATCGACCAAACGCACGACCTCGGCTTCCTTCCCGAAGTCTCGATGCAGGCCTTCATGCGGCAAGGCCCGCGGTGGCGCGACAACGCCGAAATGCAAAACGCGGCGCATCGCATTCGCGCGTTGTGGCAAATTCAGTTTGATCCTGAATGGGCCAAGACGCACGACCCGGCGTCGATCATCAACGACCTGCTCGCCGTGAAGGCGGCCCGCGATTTCGGCCCCGGCCTCACGGCGATTCGCATTCGCTGCGCCGAACTGCTCGGCGGTGCTTGGCGCGATCTCCCGCGCGCCGGCGACATGCTGCTGGCGGCGACGCGCAATTCGGAACTTGCCGTTCGCGTCGCCGCGGCCCAGTCGCTCGTCGAACTGCGCCGCTCGGCCGACGGCGCGATCGCCGACTCATCGCTGCAACTCGCTCGGCCCATCTACACGGAAGGGCTGCAAAGCGACAACCCGTACGTGCGTCATGCGGCCGTGTTGGCGATCGACGCGCTCGGTCCCCAAGCTGCGGAGTTCATCCCGGCGATCAAGACGATGATCAACGTCGACAAAGCTTACGCGGCCCGCGTGGGGGAATTCATTCTGGCGACGCGGAAATAAACGCCGGTTTGGCCGCGTCGTACCTGCACGTCTCCCGTTCGCCCGATTCTCCTCGCGGAGTTCTTGAGTTATGAAGCGTTTCGGCCTGCTCGTCGTCGGATTCTTGTTCACAGCCTCGTCTGCTTCGGCCGTTACGGCCAAGGCCGCCGAGAAGATGAACGTGCTTTACGTCGTCTCCGACGATCTCTGCAATCGGCTGGCTTGCTACGGCGACTCGCTGGCGAAAACACCGAACCTCGATCGGCTCGCGGCCAAGGGCGTGCGGTTCGATCGGGCCTATTGCCAGTATCCGCTTTGTGCCCCGAGCCGGTCGTCGTTCCTCACCGGCCTTCGGCCCGATCACACGGGCCAACTCGGCAACGGCGGTCACTTCCGCAACAACATTCCCGACGTGCAAACGATGCCGCAGTCGTTTCAGAAGGCGGGCTACTACGTGGCGCGCGTCGGGAAGTTGTTCCATTACGGAGTGCCGACGCAAATCGGCACCGACGGCGTCGACGATCCGCCGTCGTGGCAGCATGTGGTGAATCCGCGCGGGGCCGACAAAGACGTCGAAGACAAAATCCACACGCTCGTCCCCGGACAATTCGGCGGCGTGCTGAGTTGGTTGGCCGTCGACGGCAGCGACGCCGACCAAACCGACGGCCTCAGCGCCGCGGAAACCATCAAATTGCTGGAGCAACACGGCAAGGCCGACAAGCCGTTCTTCATCGCCTGCGGTTTCTTCCGGCCTCACACGCCGTACGTGGCGACGAAGCCGTTCTTCGATTTGTACCCGCTAGAGAAATGCACGCCGGCAGAAGTTCCTTCCAATCATCGCGAAGGTTTGCCCGCCGGCGCGTTCGGCAGCTACAAGAAGGAACAAGATACGCTCACCGACGCGACGAAGCGTGAAGTCATTCAAGCTTACTATGCCAGCATTTCGCTGATGGATGCGCAGGTCGGCAAATTGCTCGACGCGCTCGATCGCCTGAAGCTGGCCGACAACACAATCGTCGTCTTCCACAGCGATCACGGCTATCACCTCAGCGAGCACGGGCTTTGGCAGAAGCAAAGCATTTGGGAACAATCCGCGCGGGTGCCGCTGATCATTTACGACCCACGTGCCAAGGCCAACGGTCAAGCGTGCGGGCGGACCATCGAACTGGTCGACATGCACGCGACCCTTGCCGACCTCTGCGACATCGCAGCCCCGAAGACCGACGGCGACAGCATGAAGTCGCTACTCGCCGATGCCAAAGCGGCGTGGGATCATCCGGCCTTCTCGCAAGTGGCCCGCGGCGTGCCGGTTGGCACGACGTCGCCGGCCGTGACCTCGGCACAACTGAACTCGCAGAACGCCGCCGAGCCTGCGAAAGCCGACGCTCCGAAGAAGCCCGGCGCGAAGAAGCAGGGGAACAAGAAGAAGCAAGACGTCGACCCGCGCGACAAACCGATGCGAAAGCAGGGCGGATTCCAAGGCCGAGCCATTCGCACGGAACGGTTCCGTTACATCGAATGGGACGAAGCCCGTCAAGGCGCGCAGCTTTACGACCACGACGCCGATCCGCAGGAAATGCATAACTTGGCCGACGATCCGAAGTTCGCCGACGTCGTGAAGGACCTTAGCGCCCGGCTACGCGCGAGCTATAAGTAACGCTTTCTCAGCGTTACTACAGCTTGCAAAGGTCGTCGCATGTTTCTCGGTTTCGGCGAAGTCATGATGCGCATTGCTCCGACCGGGCATCGCCGGTTGGCGCAAGTTCTCCCCGGGTCGGTCGATTGCACGTTCGCGGGAGCCGAAGCCAACTGCTGCGTTTCGCTGGCGATGCTCGGCGCGAAGGCCCGCTATCTGACGATGCTCCCCAAGAACATGCTGGGCGACGCCGTCGTCGGCAACCTGCGCGGACTCGGCGTGGACGTGTCGTCGATCGCGCGGCGCGGCGAAGGTCGGCTCGGCACGTACTATGTCGAGACCGGAGCCAATCAGCGCGGCAGCACCGTTACGTACGACCGCGAGTACAGCGCCATCTCGTTGGCCGGTCCGGAAGAATACGATCTGGCCGCGGCGTTTGAAGGAGTCCGCTGGCTGCACGCCACGGGCATCACGCCGTCGCTCAGCGAGAAGGCGTATCAAGCGACGCTCGCCGTCATGCGCGAGGCCAAGCGACGCGGCTGTACCGTGTCTTGCGATTTGAACTACCGCAAGAAGCTCTGGCGTTGGCGCTCCGGCACGAAGCCGAACCTTTTGGCTCGCGAGTGCATGAGCGAAGTGCTGCAGAGCGTGGATTTGTTGATCGCCAACGAAGAAGACGCTGCCGACGTGCTCGACATCCACGCCGAGGGAACGAACATCGAAGCCGGCAAGCTCAGCATCGCCGGTTATTTGCAAGTGGCTCGCGAAATCGTCCGCCGCTTCCCGAACATCTCGCGAATCGCCGTGACGCTCCGCGAAAGCTATTCGGCCGACCACAACAACTGGGGCGCCATGCTCTACGAGCGTGCAAACGACAAGGCGTGTTACGCGCCGCTCGACGCCGCCGGCAACTACAAGCCGTATGAAATTCGCGACATCGTCGACCGCGTCGGCGGCGGCGATTCGTTCGCCGCAGGCTTGATGTTCGCCTTGAACACGCCCGAACATGCCGAACCACAGCAGGCGCTGAAGTTCGCCGTCGCCGCAAGCTGCCTGAAGCACTCCATCATCGGCGACTTCAACTTCACGAGCCGCGAGGAAGTGGAAAGCCTGATGGGAGGCAGCGGCAGCGGACGCGTGCGACGCTAGGCGGAGTTTGAACGTCTCTAAGGCGAGCGTCGAGCCGTAAGGCCGACATGTTCGCATTTCTCAACTCCCGGCCGCCTGTCGCCAGCCTTCGAGCGTGTTGCTAGTGAGATTCGTCAGGTTGTCCTGAACTTCGACCGCAACGCTTTCCAATTCGCCAGGACCGTTTACCAAGTACGAGTGCGATTGCGGCACGACGATCACGCGGCGAACAAATGTTGACGTGCCGGCGTCGTACGCATTTTCAAGTCCGCCGGAAATAATCTGAAACGATTGCGGATTGTGCCAGGCGACCGCATGCCCGGCCGCCGTATAGCTCGAAGCGTAGGGCACGACGTATCCCCATTGCTCCGCAAGTCGTTGCTCGGTCGGATAACGCAACGTACCAAGCGTTTCCGGCGCGGAACTTGCCAGATAGCTGCGCGCATCGAAGTAGACGAACGGGGCGGGCAGATCGCTCCCGGGCATATATATGGCCGCATACTCCCACCACCCGTCGGCGTCGTTGTCAACCAAGCGGGTTTCATCGAACTGATAGAACGGATCCGTTCGAAAGCGGAGCGGATCACGAGCTTCCGCCGCTTTGGCATCTCTTCTCAGCGGATCATCGGCGTCGCGATGAAGTCCGAAGATTCGGCGATTTGCAACAGGCTCGTTGCTCTGCGGGTTGATCGGCGTCGGAAAACCGCCGAGCCAGAATACGAGCGACTCGGCCGCGTCAAGCGTCGCAAGATCGAGCGGCCGAAGCCGACCGGCGGCGTCGCGAAAGTTGTATGCGGTTTCTTGATCTTTGAAGCCGGTCTGCACGTGCGAATTGAGCTTGTCGAAATCAGCCGTGGTGAGCCCGTACTTCGATTCTGGAAATACCTTCGCGAGATGTGTCAAAAAACGGACCTTGTGCGCGTCGACATCCGGTTCAGCCAGACACGGAAAGTAATCTCCATACTTTTCGTGATACGCCTGAACGCCCGTCTGTAATTGGCCGATCTCGACGATGACCTTTATTTGCTTCCGCCCTTCGGGATGGCCGGTCGTTAAACCCACATACACCATGAACAACAGCAGGGCCGCGATAATCGGATATGTAACAACCCGGTACCATGTCACGATGTGGTGCTCCGCCTTAGCATCGATAGCTTCTCGCATTCTCACGCCGGTCGGCCGCGGCGTCCAACAGGTTTTTGACCATGGTTTATTTCTCGCCGCCTAAAACTTCTCGTTTGCCGGCGTCGTCGGCCCGCGGGTAAAATCGCGACTTACGCAAATTCGTAACCGGCGACATCGCCCCGAAGCCCGCGGACCTCAATCCCCGGCAGTCATCGCGACGTCCGCCGCCACGCCTCAAGCTCGAGCATCGCAAAATGTCCGATCGTTTTAGTCGCCGTGCCTTCGGGCAGGCCGCCGCCGGGGCGCCGGCGCGTTCGGCGCCGCTCCTCAATTGTTCGCCGCCGCGGCCGATGCCAAGGCCGAGCCTGCCGCCGGAGCCGCTTTAAGCGGAGCCGACGTGAAGAACTTGCCCGGCGTCGGGACGCGCCAACCTACGGCGGGTGATTTCGCCGCCGGCGTCTTTCACGAGTCGGCTCGCGACGTACCGATCGTCGAAGAGTGCGACGTGATCGTTTGCGGTGCGGGTCCGGCCGGCATCGCCGCGGCCGTTAACGCGGCCCGAGCAGGCGCTAAAACGCGGCTGCTTGAAGTTCACGGGTGCCTCGGCGGCGTCTGGACGGCCGGAGCGCTCACCTGGATTCTCGACTACGCCAACAAGCCGGGCCTGATGGCCGAAATCGTGCGGCACCTGGAAGCACGCTACGCGCAGAAGCACAAAGGAAGCGTGGCGTACGACGTCGAGCAGATGAAATTGCTGCTCGAAGAGCTGGTCTCGGCCGTCGGCGTGCGCGTGCAATTGCATACCCGCGTGGTCGCGGCGCTGAAGGATAAAGACAATCGGCTGTCGCTGGTCGTCACGGAAAGTAAGTCGGGGCGGCAAGCTTGGAAGGCGAAGACGTTTATCGACTGCACGGGCGACGGCGATCTGGCGGCGCTGGCCGGCTGCGGCTTCGAATACGGTTCGCCCGACGGCGGCCTCGCTCAGCCGATGAGCCTGATGGCTTTGCTCACCGGGCTGAAGCCGGAAGAAGTCACGCCGTTTACGCGCGAGCTGGCCGAAGCCGGCGGTTGGGCCGGCCCGAAAGATCGGCTCAAGGCGGAAATGATTAAGGGAGGCCACTCGCCGTCGTACGCCAAGCCGACGATGTTTCACTTGCGCGAAGACCTGTTTGCGCTGATGGCCAACCATGAATACGGCATATCGGCCATGGATGCCGGCCAGATCACGGAAGCGACGATGCGGGCTCGGGGCGAGATTCACCGGCTCGTCAACGGCCTGCGCGGACTCGGCGGCGTCTGGAGCAACGTGAAGATCGTGGCGACCGGCGAACAGATCGGCGTCCGTGAAGGGCGACGCATCCGCGGACTGTACGAAGTGAGCACCAACGATTTGGCGATCGGCGCACGTCATAAAGACGCAATCTGTCGGGCGACGTTCAACATCGACGTTCACTCGACCGATCCGAAGAAGACCAAGGGTATCGAAGCGCCGCCGATCAAATCGAAGCCGTACGATATTCCGTACCGCGCCCTGGTGGCCAAAGATTGCGATGGCCTGCTCCTGGCGGGCCGCTGCATCAGCGGCGACTTCATCGCCCACTCCAGCTACCGCGTCACCGGCAACTCCGTGGCGTTGGGCGAAGCGGCCGGCGCGGCGGCGGCGGTCGCGGCGCTGAACAACACCACGCCGCGCGAGACCGACTTCGAAGACATCCGCCCGGTGTGGACGCGGCTGCAATTCGAACAAGCGATGAAAGTTTCGTAACCGCAGATACACGCAGATAAACGCGGATAATAGGAATTCGCCATTCTTCATCTGCGTCCATCCGCGTTCATCTGTGGTTCCATAAAAAACTAGAGAAGGCGGAATTATGCGTATCGGCATCATCGGTCTGCGCGGGCATGTCAGCGACTGCATGAAGGGGGCGGCGCAATGGAAGGATGCGCAGGTCGTCGCCGTGAGCGACGCCGATAAGGAAGAGGTCGCCAAGTTTTGCAAGAAACAGAAGCTGGCCGAGAAAGCCGAGCAGTACGAGCATTGGCAACATCTCCTCGAACATACGGAGATGGACGTCTGCGTCGTGGCCGATGAGAACGGTCTGCGGGCCGAGCAACTCATCAAGCTCGCACAGCACGGCGTTCATATCTGCGCCGAAAAGCCGCTAGCGACCACGCTCGAAGATTTGGCCCGCGTGCGCAAGGCCGTGGACGACGCGAACGTCAAGCTGACGATGTTGCTCCGCATGCGGTACGAAGCCAAGTATCGGACGATGCGCGAATTGATCCAGAAAGGCGTGGTCGGCAAAGTCGGCCTCGTGACCTGCCAGAAATCGTATCGTCTGGAAGAACGGGACGATTGGGAGAAGTTGCGCAAGCGGCTCGGCGGCACCATCCCGTACATCGGAATTCATGCACTCGATTTGATGCGCTGGGTGCCCGGGCTCGACTTTACGCATCTCGCCGCGTTTCACGCCAACGTGGCCACGCCGGATTTCGGCCAAAGCGAAGACACGGCCTCGGTGCTGGTGCGCTACGGCAACGGCGCCACCGGCACCGCACGACTCGACTATCTGCTCCCCGAAACCTACGCGACTCACGGCGACGACCGATTGCGCATCGCCGGCGGCGACGGCGTCATTGAAACGCAGCAGGCCTGGGACTACATCCAGGTGACGACCTCGGAAAAGAAGACCTATCAGGTCGACCCGGGCCCGAGCGAAAACATGTTCGTCGACTTCCTGCATTCGATCGTCGACGGCACGCCCTGCCGCTTCCCGAAGGAAGACGCCTACGACATGACCGAGATCGTGCTGCAGGCTCGCGACGCGGCCGACAAGAAAGAGTTGATCACGCTGGAAGCATCGCAGCCGGCGGCCAAGTGAGGCGACGAACGATTCATCACGAGCCGGCGCTTTCCGGCGACCTTCCGCGCCCCTAAACTAAGCGTATGGCTAAGGGGCTTCGACTTGTCTTACTCGCGGCGGTGCTGACAATCGGCACGGCCGTTTATCTTTGGTTGCGCAATAGCTCCGCGCCGCCGGCAGGTTCGCAAGCCGGCGGCACGTCGACCGGTACGGCTTCTGCGACCGGCACGAAGTCGGTCAAGCCGCCGCTCGACGTGACGCGTTCCGTCTCGCTGCCCGGCGCCTGGCAACAACAAGAGTTGTTCGTAAAGCCGGGGCATTGGTCGAGCGTCTGGTTCGAGGCGACGTCCGATCGCGACGATTTCTCCGGCTCGCTGGTGACGGAGTTGGAGCCGGAATCGAACGTGCGCGAGACGTTGGCCCCTTGGGGCCGCTTGAAAACGCGGCGACCGATTGTCTTGCCGAAGCACGAGCGGCGCGTAGCAGAGCAATGGCTCTTCGCACCAAACTCGTACGATCCGCCGCTGGCGCCGGTGGCGACTTCGTACCCTCGACAGCGATACGGATACGCCAACGCGCCGGAACAGCAAAGCCTCCTGCGCGGGCGCAAGTTCACACGGCGCTGACCGCGGGGATGTATCCGGCGTATGAAGCCCGGTGCGCGGTCACGACGCTGCGGCATCATCAATCGCTCTTGGTCGTGTTGGCCGAGCGGCCGGACGCTTATCGATTTTGGGCGAAGCTGCCGCTGGTGACGGCGCCCAACGAGCCTGACTCGCTCGTGCCGGAACAGCAGGCTCACTATCGATTGGTACTCGCCGACGATGCGCTGCGAGCGCCGCTGCCGTCGTCGCTCGCGGGCCTGACGACGACGAGCGTCATCTTGTGGGACCGTTACGATGCGGAGCGGCTTAGCGAAGCGCAACGGCAGGCTCTCGTTGATTGGCTGCATTGGGGCGGCCGACTCATCGTTTCCGGTCCGGAGTCGCTCGACTCGCTGCGCACCAGCTTCCTCGCGCCGTATCTGCCGGCCGAAGCCGACGGCACATTGGAACTTGACGAAGAATTGCTCAATCCGCTCGACGCGTGGACTATTTCCGGCGTACATGCGCAACGGCCGACGCCGTGGCGCGGCGTGCGGTTGCAAAAGGTTGACGGCGCCCGAATGGTACTCGGCGGAGAGGCTGGGGCAGCGCCGCTGGTCGTCGAACGAAGGGCAGGGCGGGGGCAAGTCGTCGTCACGGCGTTTCGCTTGAGCGAGCCGTCGCTCGTGGATTGGACTTCGTACGATGCGTTCGCACACGGATGCCTGCTGGCTCGGCCGCCGCGTATCTGGCGACAGGATGTGCAGCAGCGCGACGCGGCGGTCGTCACATGGTCGGACCGTTCGAATTGGTTCGAGCCGCAACGCACCAGCGACCTGAGATTCGCGGCACGCGGAGTGACGTACATGGCCCCCAGTTCCACGAGTGCGTTGCCGCAGTACGGGCAAGGGTTCGAGGTTCCGCCGATCGTCGGACCGGGTACGTGCGCCTGGCGCGACGACGACGGGCTGACCATGGCCGTGCGGGAAGCGCTCGCCGCCGACGCCGGCCTGGAAATTCCCTCCGTACGTTTCGTGATCGGCATGATCGCCGCGTATGTCGTGTTGCTGGTGCCGGTGAATTGGTTCGTCTTCTCGCGGTTCGGTCGGCCGGAATGGGCCTGGTTCGCCGCGCCGGTGATCTCCGTCGGCTTCAGCTTGTTCGTGATTCGCTCGGCCAATCTCGACGTCGGTTTCGCTCGCACGTTGAGCGAAGTCGTCGTCGTGGAAATGCAACCGGACTATGCTCGCGGCCAGGTCACGCGCTGGGGCTCGCTCTACAACTCGCTGAGCGACGCCTACGACATTGTGAGCGACGATTCGGCGCTGCTGGCGTTGCCCGTCGGGGAACCTCGCGAGGCTCCGTCGGACGTGAACTCCGGCAAAGTTTTCACGCGCGAAGACGGCGTCGACACGGCCGATGTTCGGCGATCGGCGCTCGGCGGTTGGACCGTGGCTTCGAACACCACGGGGCTGTATCGCACGGAGCAACTCGCCGATTGCGGCGGACCGGGTGCGCGTGAAGCTCCTCGACGACGGCCGCTGCCGGATCGAAAACGGCACCCGTTGGCGCTGCACGACCTTCGGCTGACCGGCAACGTCACGGCGTCGCTCCTCGAACTCGGGCCGGGAGAAACGACGATCGTTGATGTGGCGCCCGCCGAGAAAAAATCGAGCGACAACGAGGACGTGTCGCGACAACGATTGCGGCACGCGGCCGTGGCGGCGGCGACTGATGCCGCACGACTCACGGCCTGGATCGACGACGACGGGCTGCCGAACGTGATCGAGCCGGAGCCGTCGCAATCGCGGCGCATGACGTTGCTGCTCGTGCATGTGAGATACTCGGACGTCAAACGCGAGCCCGATCGCAACTTGTCGACGAACCCTTCGCCGCCGTGAGTTGCTTCGCATCCCTCTCCCTAGGCCCCTCTCCCGCAAGGGGAGAGGGGAGACTGTTTGTCTCTCCCGTGTCCAACGTCTAGCTTCCAGCGCCCGCTCTCATGATCGAACTCAAAAACTTCACGAAGCTGTACGGCGACTTTGCGGCGGTCGAGAACTTGACGTTCAAGATCGAGCCGGGAGAGTTGTTTGGATTCATCGGTCCCAACGGCGCGGGCAAGAGTACGACGATTCGCTTCCTGGTGACGCTGCTGCAAGCCACGAGCGGCGAAGGCTTCGTCAACGGCTTCAGCGTCGGCCGACAACCGATGGACGTGCGCCGCAGCATCGGCTACATGCCGGACGCGTTCGGCGTTTACGACGGTATGAAGGTTTGGGAATTTCTCGACTTCTTCGCCACGGCCTATCAGATTCCGCTGGCGCGTCGTAAGGCGGTCATCGGCGACGTGATGGACCTGCTCGACATCGCCGGCAAGCGCAACGAGCAAGTGAGCAGCCTTTCGCGCGGCATGACGCAGCGGCTTTGCCTCGCCAAGACGCTCGTGCACGATCCGCCGGTACTCATTCTCGACGAACCGACCAGCGGCCTCGATCCGCGGGCACGGCTCGAGATCAAAGCCCTGCTGCGCGAGTTGCGGAGTATGGGCAAAACGATCTTAATCGCGAGCCACATCCTCACGGAGCTGGCCGATTGCTGCACGTCGATCGGCATCGTCGAGCGCGGCAAGCTGCTGCTGCACGGCCCCATCGACGACGTCTACCGCCGCATTCAGCGCAATCGTCGGTTGGAGATTCGTTTTCTCGACGGCCAAGATCGTGGGCTCGCGCTGTTGCGCAAGCAGCCGGGCTTCGTCGACCTCGCCGTCGACGGCCCCAAGGTCACCGCCGAAATGGCGGCCGACGAACAACAGCTCGCCGCGCTAGTCGACGAAATGGTCCGTGAAGGGGTGCGGTTTCATTCGTTCGCGGATCTCGATCCGACGCTGGAAGACGTGTTCATGCTGGTCACGAAAGGGGCGGTCAACTAGCGATGGCCAACCCCGTTTTTCAGCGCGAGCTGGTCGCTCATCTGCGGTCGGCTCGCTCGTTCGTGCTGCAGGCCGTGTTCGTGCTGCTGCTCGGCTCGCTCGTGGCCGTGGCTTGGCCGACCGAAGGCCGGCTGTCGCTGAGTAACCCGGAGCAGGCGCGGCGGTTGATCGACCTGTTCTTCATCGGGCAATTTCTGTTTGCCTCGTTGACCACGCCCGTGTTCGCCGCCGGAGCTCTGACGGGGGAGAAAGGCGCAAGACGTACGAAATGCTGTTGGCCTCGGCGCTCAAGCCCGAACAGATCATACGCGGCAAGTGGGGAGCGGCGTTGCTTCCTTCCGTGCTGCTGATCATTTCGACGCTGCCGATCGTCATGCTTTGCTTGCCGCTGGGAGGCGTGTCGTTGTACGAAGTCTTGGCCGCGTACGTCGGCCTGCTTTCGGCGATCACCTGCTTCTCCATGGTGAGCATCTGGTGCAGCGCCAAGTTCGCCCGCACGACCTCGGCCTTGGCTTCGGCTTACATCTTCGTGCTCCCTGCGGCGCTGGTCGGCACATGGATGTGGCAATTGATGGGCATGGCCACCGGTGCGCGATTGGCCGTATTTATGGGCTTTATCCCGTTCGTGTCGGCCGTCGGTTGCGCGACGTTGTTTTTCATGCTCGTCGTCCTGTTGCGATATCCGCCCGACATCGGCAGCGAAGGTCGCGACGTCTACGACGAGCAACAAGAGCAGCGCGTCGCCGTCGGGCTCATCATTCAGCGCGACCAGTTTCCCGACCGACTCTTCGCCCCGGCGAAGCGCACGGACCTTTTACCGGACGACGTCAATCCGGTACTCGATAAAGAACTGCGCAGCGAGCTCTTCAGCCAAGGGACGCTCATGCTGCGGCTGGTGATTCAGGCCAGCTTGCTGTTGGCCGTGCCGCTGATGGGAGCCTGCCTATACTTCATGCCTCGCCTTGCGCCGTGGTACATGGCCTACGTGCTGTTTTTCAACATGCTCACGGCCCCCGTGTTTAGCGCGGAAGCGTTTCCTCCGAACGCGAGCGTCGCACGCTTGATTTGCTGCTCGTCACCACCCTAAAGCCCGGCACAATTCTGTGGGGCAAGCTCTTCAGCGGCCTGCGCGTCTCGACCGTGCTGACGATGTTTCTGATGTGGCCCGTCGTCTTGGCCTGTGCGCTCGTGCCGGACTTCTATCCGAATCTGCTGACGTTTGCCGGCTGGGCGCTCATCGTTTGCATCACCTGCGTCGTGACGTCGATCGTGTCGCTCTTTTGCTCCGTCTCGTTCCGCAAGTCTTACGTCAGCCTGACGAGCGCTTACTTGGCGCTCGGCATCTTATTTCTCGCCCCGCCTGCGGCCGACTACTTCATGCAGTCGTTCGTACCGGACACTCCGGCGGCTCGGCTGGCGCATCAATTCACCGTGACGAGCCCGTTCGCCGCCGTGTTCGCCTTGCCGCTCGACGTCGCCCAACTTGCGGGCCTATCGACGCGCATTCCGACGCAGCCGGCCGAATGGCCGATTTTTCTCGGCTACTTGGCGACGCAAGCGGTCATCGTGCTGGTACTCGTGCGACTGATCGTCCGCATGTTCCGCAACCGCTACGACGCCGCGGCGGGGATTTGACCGGTGACTGTAGGGAACGCCCTCTGTGGCGTTCCCTACAGATGCTTGCTGCGGCCGTCGCCGCGTCTTGGCTCATCGTTCTCCAGCGCCTTCAGCACCGTGTTGCCGCGCGGCGAGAGTTCATACCCGGGGTGATGGCTGATCGTCAGCCCCAAGTTCTTCAACTTGCGAACATTGAGCTTCAACCATTCGCGTTCGAAGCCGGTCCGGCGGGCCAAGTCGGCGGCGGCCGTATGCGGGCTCGTGCGAATCGCTTCCAACACCAGCCGAGTCCAAGGCCCGTGCGACGAAGCTTTGTCGAGCCGCGCCAACTTCTCTCGGAGCTGCGCAAGCTCATCTCGGCTCAGCTTCGTATTCTCCCGAAGTTCAATTCGCGGGTCTTCGCCGGCGTAGCTCACTTCCACACGGTAATACTTGCCGGGCCTTGATTCCAAGAGTTTGAACAGTTCTTGGGGCGAATCAAATCCGGAGGCCACGGCCTCACGCGGATCGATCGCGCTGCGAGCGATCGACCGCACGTCGTCGATCGCCACGACGCCGATCCGCGTCTTCACCGTACTGCCGACGTTGACGCTCTGCCGCCGCCAACGACGAAACACCACGCGCAACGTTCCGGTGCGAATCGCAGCGAGCTCGTGTTGATTGAAGAGCATTGAGCAATCGGCGTTGTTAGGCGTCAGCGTCCGCGGCCACGAAATATCGCTTCCCGCGTTTGACCACTTTGTGACCTTCCGCGGCGAGGTGCTTTCGCAATTCAGGGATGCCGCCGGGGTACTTGGGATTGAGTTCGTTGCCGGCTTTGAGCGTGCGCCAATACGGGGTGATGCGGCGCTTGCCCGCCGCTTCGGCTTCGGCCGCGGCATGAGCCGCGATCCAGGCGAAGATGCCCGTGGTGAGCGGGCACGTGATGGTCACGCCGTGCCGCTTGGCGAGCGCTTCGCGGAGGGCGTCGATCGTCGTGAGCTTGCCGGGGCGCACGCGCCGCATCAGCGCGTCGACCTCGCGCGGCGCGGGAATGACCATGGTGCCCGAGCCCCAGCGCTTGGAAAGTTTGCCGTCGATCACGGCGACTTTCGGCAGGTCCTTGTCGTCAAGCAGTTTAGCCCGCCACGATTTCTTCGCAGGCTTCGCGCGACGCGGCGCAGATCGTGCAACTGCTTTCGGCATGGTGCGGGTTCCGCGTAAACGAGACGTCGGCCGTGAGAGCGGATTGTACCGCATCCGGCGGGGACGTGGCGACGCTCGCCTTAGACGTTACTGAGCGGCGCTCTTGGAGCCGTACGGCGAGCCGCTGATCGGTTGGCCTTCGGGCAACGGACGACCGGCGACGGTGAAGCCCCGTTCGTAGAGATATTCGCGCAGCCGGCGATACGCGTCGAAGCTGTCGTTGTAGGCCCACAGCGTGATCGTGACGCGGCGCGAGTCGAGATCGGCCAACACCCGTTGAAATTCGGATTCGCGGGCCATCGCGTCGGCGTAGAGTTCGCCGAGCACGTCGGAGGTCGGCAGCAGCGTGAATTGCGTAGTGCGAACCATTACGCCGCCGGGCGTGATGCTGTTGCCTTTCACCTGCGGCGGCACGGCGACCTTCTCCAGCGTATAACGCATGCGGAAGTTCGCGATCGGCCCGACGGTTTCCGTGATTTCGTCCAGTTCGTTCGGGCGGAACGTCTTGTGTTCGATGTTGTGTTTGAGCTCGTCGACGAGCTGATCGAGCGGCACCAGCGTGATGCGCCCTTTGCGAAGTTGGAAGTGAACTTCGCGGCCGTAAACGGTGCGGCTGATCGGCGTCGGGTAGGTCTTGATCTTGATCACCTCTTTCGAGGGCGAGTAGACCAAGGCCTGAATTTCCGCTTCGAGCGAGCGGAGTTCTTCCGATTCGGTCAGGAGCGCTTGCCGCACTTCGAACGAGGCCTTTTCCGTTTCGGCGAGCTTGCTCTTCTGATCTTCGAGCGCCTTTTCCTGCGCGGCGACGACGAGTCCGAGCTGAGCCCGATCGTCGTAACGGGCCGAGGTCAGCGCATCCAACTCGGCGGCGCGGGTGAGCAGCTTACGGGAATCCCGTTCCAGATCGGCAGCCGCGGCTTGGAGCGGAGCGAGGTCAATCTTCGGCGCAGCCGGCGTTTCGGCCGTCGGCTCTTCGGCGGCGTTCTTGATGCGCATGCCCACGATCATCACGAGGATGATCATGATGCCGACCATGTTGGCGACGATATCGAGAAACGAATCGCTGCCGAACGATTCGGTCGAGTCGACGGGTGGCGGACGGCGCGACATGGACGAGACTCTGACTGCGTGAAACGGTTACTAGCGACGAACGGGGCCCGACGGAGCGGCGACGGAGATCTGCTTGCCGGTGACTTCCAGGCCGGAGCCGGTCAGAAGTTGCTTCAGCTCGTTGAACCGCGCGGTGCCGTCGGGGGCGACGTGAACCGAGAGGATCGGCTTCCAATACATGCCGCGGCCGGCGAGGCCCCAGCCTTTCACATGGTCCCAGACTTGCGAGACGAGCGTGTCGACCGATTCTTCGGTCGTGGCGCCGAACTGCACTTGTTTGTCGGGGATGCCGCGATCGGAGAAGAGCGTGACCTGATCGGCCGACATATAAAGTTGAATCGGACGCGTCAGCGGCGTGGAGCGCGCGGCGACTTCCGGCAGCCCCCAATCCTTACCGCGTTTGCGCGACATCGGTTCGACGTATTGGCCGGGGCCCGCAGGGACGCCCATCGCGACGCTCGGCATTTGCGGTTCGCCCGCCACGGCCGCACTCGACGGACTACCCACACCGCCGCCGCCTCCCGACGAACCGCCGGAAGAGGAGCCGCCGCCTGCGGACGAGGCCATGCCTCCCATGCTCGATGATGCGCCGCCGGTGGACGAAGCACCGCCGCCGCCGGGCACGCCCGAGGTTGCGGTGCCGCCCGAGTTGCCGGAAGCCGCGTTGGCTGCGGAGCCGTACCCGGACGAGCCGTTGCCGGCCAAAGGTCCGTAACCTGGCGCGCCTTGCGAAGCGCCGCCCGTGTATTCGCCTGTGCCCGGTTCGCTCGATGTGCCGCCCGCATAGCGCGAACCGACGGTCGAAGGAGGACCGCCGGGGGAACCGGAACCGTTGCCGCCGGTACCGTCGGTCGGCGAGCCTTGGCCGTCGCCGCCGTTGCCGTTGGTCGGAGTTCCCGTGGCGGGTGCGCCGAGCCAGGGGCCGTCGCCGTTGCCGGACGCGCCGGTGCCCATGGTGCCGGGCATGCCGGTGCCGGTGCCGAGTTGATTGCCTGCGCCGCCGCCCGATTGTGCGAGTTGCGGAGCGCCGAAACCGGCACCGCCCGGACCGGAGCCGCCGAGACCGATACCGTTGTTACCTGTGCCGTTATTGCCCGTGCCGCCGTAGCCGGGAGTGCCGGGCAGCGCACCGCCGGGACTTGCGGTCGTGCCGAGGCCGGAGCCGGTCGGCGTGTCGCGCATCGAAGAGTACCCGGCATCGATCGCCGGTGCGCGCGAGCCGCGACCGCCCGCTGCGCCGGAGCCGCCGGGCTCACCTGCGCCGCCGGAGCCGGAACCTTGGTCGAATCCGCCGCCGCCGGAAGCCATTTGGAACGAGGGGGCCGCCGCACCGCGGCTCTTGCGGAGCGCCGGAGCGGCGCGGGCGATCATCGCTTGGCGCACGCGGGCTTCTTCCACCGTTTTCGCGAGCATCTGGCCGAGCAGGGGATCCGCCGGCGGAAATTCCAGCGGCCAATCTTCGTTGACGAGTTCGTAGCCGAAGTCGCTATCCCAACTTTGCATCGCGGCGCGGGCCGCGTAGTAAGCGCCAATGCCGCTCGGGCGAACCAAAAGCAACGGATAAGGTTGTTCGCCGTCGGCGTAGTTGTTGCCGCGCGTGATGTATTCGCTCACGACGCGGACGCACGAAGCCAAAGGATTGGAAGGCCCGAGCGACCCGGCGAAGTCGATCTCGCGAAAGACCACGCCTTCGGGTTGGAGGACGACGGAGTCGCCCCGGCATTCGATATAGATCGGCCGGCGACGCGTGCCGTTGGCGCCGTCGTACGGCACGACGGCGAAGGCCTGCGGCTTTTGACCGGCGGCCTTGGCTTGTTCGAGCCTGAGCTTGGCTTCCGCCACCTTGGCGCGGAGGTCGGCAAGTTGCGCTTCGAGCGCAGCCTTGTCGGCGTCGCCGCCGCCGGATTGCGAAGCGAGCAATTTCTGGGCGGCTTCGAGATCGTCGAGCTGTTTGCGGAGCCGCTGGTAGTGCTCTTCCACATGGCTCAATTGATCGCGGTGCTTGGCCACTTCGGCTTCGGTCTTGTCGTGCGCCGCCTGAAGCTGATCAATGCGCCATTGGAGCTCGTCGCGTTTGCGCTCGAGTTCGGCGTTGTCGACTTCGGCGTGCGCGGCGAGAGACTTGGCCTTCGTTTCCGCGGCAACCTGCGAACGGGCTTGTTGGGCCAGGAGCATCAACAGCAGGATCAGCGCCCCCATCGTGCACAAGAGCACGGCGAGAAAAGGGAAGAGCTGAACGCCGGTAGCGCCCCCTCCGGCCTTCGGTCGCTTGCTCATGCCGCCTTTCCTCGAACCGCGGCGTGCGACAAGCCGGCATGCAGACCGGGTTGGGCGATCGTTTCCAGCCGAGAGTTCAGCAGGCTCACGGCCGCCGTGAGGTTCATCAAGGTTTCTTGCAAGTGCTGCGACGAAGCGAGCGCCGAGAAGTTGCTGGTGAGCGCTTCTTCGAGCTTACGAACTTGCTCGGCTGAATCGACGATGCGCCCGAGCGCTTCGCCGGTGCGACGGAGCTCGAGCTGTTGCGTGGCGTTGCTGGCCGCGCAGGCTTCGAGGGCTTGCTGAACTTGCAGCCAATGTTTGCGGTTTTGATCGGCCGCGGCTTCTTCGGCGGCCAAAAGGTGCTTGCGATGTTCGCTCATGCTGCGCGAGATGGCCTTAGTGAGGCCTTCTTCGACTTGGCCGGCGCCGGCCGTGGCGACTTCGCGCCAGCGCGAATCGACTTCGGCGATCGACTTCTGCCAGAGATCGACCTGGCGCTCGACGAGCCGTTCGACGCTCGTCACCACGGCTTCGCCCATCTTGCGGACGCCGTGCAGCTGCGGGTCGTGCTCCGCGCCGACGATCGGGAAGCGGGCCGAAAGCAGGCCGAGCGATTGGTCGTCGACCAGCGACAACAGGCGAGCTTCTTGCTTGTCGATGAAGAACTGCCCGAACATCAGCACCATGGAGAGCGCGAGAGCGAGGGCCGTGGTGTCGAACGCGACGCCGAGGCCCGAGGTGACGACGGGGAGCGAGTTTTCGAGAGTCTTGGGATCGAGCCCGGCGATGGCCATGGTGATGCCGATGACCGTGCCGAGGAAGCCGAGAATCGGAATGGCCCAGATGATGATGCGGACCATGGCGTGCGACGCATGAGCGCGGCCGGCGTCCATGTCGGAAAGGAAGCGGAGATCGTCTTCCAGGCCGTCTGCGGAACCTTTGCGGCAGATGCCTTCAAGCGCCGCGCGGAGCCGCGTGCCGAGGTAGCCCTTTTGATCTGTTTCCTTCTGCTCATCGAGTTTGTTGAGCATCGCGCGGGCTTCGGCTTCGGCGTCGCCCAGCGGAAACGTTTGTTCGAAGGTGATCTTATCTAGCCGAGCGCGCTGTTCGGCGAGCTCGCAACCCTTGAGGATGATCTGCGCAGCGCGATGAAGAACGCGATGGTTTCGCAGTATTCCACCCAGTGGCCGGCGAAGTAGCGGCGGAAGAACTCGTCGCCGAGAGTGCCGATGTGGATCAGCGTGAAAAAGCCGAGCGAGGCCAAGGAGCCCCAGAGCAACGGCGATTGCATGACGGCGGCCGCGAAACGATTGATTCGACTCACGAGCGTATTCCTCCGAACCGACGAAGCCGGCGGCAAGTTGCCGGCATGTGTTGCCTGAGCTGGCGCAGCACGGCCGCGAGGGCGCGGTGCCGCGAGACGTCGTTAGAATCGACCTGATCGTTAGATTTCCTCAGCCGAAGTTTGCCGCTTGCGAAATTTTGAGAACTCAGGCGAGGTTTGCCGACGCCGGCGGTGCGAGCGCCGGCAGGCCGCCGGAGATGAAAGACGCGGCGGAAGAGCGAGGAGCGGCGGAGCGAGCGAAGCCGGCGCTCAGAGCGACACGGCCGGGCGACGTCGGGCCGCTTCCTGTGAACGCATCAAGAACTTTGAGCTTCAGATTTGCGTAACAGGAAAAGTCGCAACGATCGTTGAACGTCGCCAAAGTTCTCGACGCGATGCGGACGATACCGTCAGTAGGGTCGGGCTTTTACGACGGGGCGTTATGCCCCACGCACGCAACGATCAGCACCGAACACGGTCGTAATTGCCTGGGAGGGGAGCAGTCCGGGAGTCGCAAGACCCCGGACTGTTTTTTTATGCGCTCGGCTTCTTGATGCGAGCGACCGTTTTGCGTTCGCCCGCAATGTGTTCGCCGAACGAATGACGGTGTGCCGCGGCGAAGCGGCGGACGAAGCGGCAACGACATCAACGCAACAAGGCCGGCGTCCCACACAGCGGCACGCCGGCCTCGTTAGCAACAACGTTGTATCTGGCAGCGACCGCGCGAAGGCGGTCGGGTTGTGTTTGCCTAGCGGCAGTGATGATGGTGGTGGTGATGTCCGCCGCCGCCACCGTAGTAGCTGCGATAGACCGGATAGCCGCCGCCGTAGTACGAATTACGGAAGGTGTACGGGTTGCCGTAGAACGAGCTGTAGTAACTCGAGTAGCCGCCGCCGTAGCCGTAGGGCGAACTGCCGTAGTAGCTGCCGTACGGATTGCCGCCGTAGAACGTAACGCCCCAACCTTGAGCTTGAGCTTCTTGCGGGGCCGCGAAGAAAGCCGCACCGAGCAACACCGCCGGGAGGATCAACCATTTAGCGAACCGAGCCATGACACGTCTCCTTCAGCACTCGCGACGATTCCCGGCGTCGCGGCCGGACCCGACGGCTCGTCTTCCTCTTCAAAGCCGCGGATCTCAGATTTTCCGCCGCATCCTACGGCGTGTTTAAGCGAGGCGAATTCGTTTGCCCCGCGTGCCGAAGAATGCAGTGCGCGTGCCGACGCGGCTGGTGCGATTAAGCTAAGAACCGCCTAAATACCGTGGTGCCAAGCATTTGCCGTGTCCCGAGAGGCGGAAAACCCGCTTTCGGAGGGAAAAAGACCGTGTAGCTAAGCGCCGCAAACCTGCGACGATCGCCGTCATTTCGACGGCACGTAAGTGGCGTAGCAATTGGGCGTTTCCCAGAGATGCGTTTCTACGACCGGGAAGCCTTGGCTACGGGTGAAGTCGAAGATGAGCTTCGCGATGTTCTCGGCAGTCGGGTTTTCGTCGAGCAGAAACACCGGTTCGCCCATCTGCCGCAAGATGTCGACCGCCGGGTCGTTGCGGTGCAGCAGCATGCGATGATCGAGATTGTCGTCGATCCACTGGCTGACGACCCGCTTGATATCCGAGAAGTCCAGCACCATGCCGCGGTCGTCGAGCTTCGGCACTTCGATGGCGATGATGGCCCGACCGTTGTGGCCGTGCAGATACTTGCACTTGCCGTCGTAGTTCAACAGGCGATGGCCGTAGCAGAAGTCGATCTGGCGCGTAACGCGAAACATTGTGAAATCGTTCTCTCGACAAAGTCGGCGGAAGCCGGGGGAAGGGATTTATCGTAACACGCAACTACCGACGGCCGCCGGCGGCTTCGGCGGCGTACTGCGTGCAATCCGTGATTTTCGCCGAGCGGAACGCTTCGCGACGTTCCGCACATTTGTTGCAGGCACCGCAGTGTAATTCGCCGCGGGGGTTGATGCAGGAAAAGGTGAGTTCGAGCGGCAGGTCGCGGCCGAGTTGCATGACGTCGTGCTTGTGCAACGCCGCGAAGGGGCGCGTGATTCGGACGTTCGTGGACGTCGCGAGGTTTAAGACCTGTTCGAAGCCGTGGAAGAACTCGGGCGTGGCGTCTGAGAACGGATTGGAGCCGAGCGGGGCGAGTGCGAGTTCGTCGATGCCGTTCAGCCCGCACCACAAAGCCGCTTTGATGACAAGCAAGGCGTTGCGGCCGGGTAGATAGACGGCTTCGTCCGGCGTGGAGCCGTCGGGAACGTCGCGGCCGGTCATGCTCCAGTGGTCGCGGTAGACGTCGGCCAGGGGCATGTCGAACACGACCAGCGGCCGTAAGCGGGGCGAGGCCAGATGATCGAGCAGCCGCCGGAGTGCCGCGAGCTCCTCGGTTTCCCAATAGAGGCCGGCCCGGACATAAAACGGCTGGATCTCCCGTCCTTGGGACAGCAAATGCCCCAAAAGGATCCCGCTATCGAGCCCGCCGCTGACGAGCAAGCCGAGCGACGGGCTGGGAGTGGGGGAAATCATTGGGGCGGACGTCGTAGCGAAACGGGGAAACTCAGGGCGCAGACGTCCGCCGGAGGGCGGGCCGCCATTGCGATTGTAGACCGCGGCCGGAGAGCGGGGAGACGGCTCCCTTCATGAAGTCCGGCAGGCGGCGGCTGGCCTTGTCGCAAGTTCGGCGAATTCCTACACTTCCGCCCCCGAAAAGGCTTGGTTCTGCGTAGTCGGATTATGACGGTGATTTGCTGCCTGACGACTCGGACGGCGGCACGACCGAACCAAACTACTCAAACCACGCATTTTCCTTGAATTCGAATTGGGGCTTCTTAGAATGCTTAATGGGAAGGCTCCAATATCCTTACCACTACAGCTTTTAGGTGTCGTATGAAAGCTGCGGCCATTGGAGCCTTGCTCGGTGTTTTTGTCACCGTGGCGGCGCTCGGATTTGTCTCTTCCGGCGGTACTGCCCACGCCGACGCGATGTCGACGTGGCAGCCCGGCGTCGGGACCGATCTCATCACGTCCGTTCATCCTACGGCCGACAATCGCCAGCTCATCACGATGATCGATCCGCGCACTCGCGTTTTAGCGGTGTACATGATCGACGGCGCGACGGGCGAAGTCTCCCTGAAAAGCGTCCGCGCCTTTCAGTGGGATCTGCAGTTGGCGGAATTCAACGGCACGAGTCCGCTTCCCCGTGAGATACGCTCTCTAGTCGAACAACATCGGTAGCCTCCGCAGTCGGGCGTCGCAACGTGCGTCGCGCTGCTGCGTCGGCACCGCGCAACTTCTCGGCCTCCGGGCCGACATACGCCCTGCGGAGAAATTCGTCGTTATGGCCAAGCTCATTTCGTTGGAAGAAGCAGCCCATATCCTCGGCATCACGGCAGCCGAAGTGGGTGAAATGCGCCAACGCCAAGAACTCTACGGTTATCGCGACGGCGGCAACTGGAAGTTCAAGCAGAGCGACGTCGAACAACTCGCCATGGATCGCTCCGGCATGGCTCCCGCGCCGGGCAGTTCAGGCATTCTGCCGGTCGATCTCGACGGCGGCGATCAAGTCGTCCTGAGCGAATTTGAACTTGGTGATTCCGGTCCCGGCTCCAGCACCGTCATCGGCGGCAAGAAGCCCGGCAGCGATCTCAAGCTCGACTCGGGCATTGATCTCGGCGGCGATTCCGATCTCAAGCTCGCCGGCGCTTCCGGCCTCAATTTCGGCGGCTCCGATCTGCAACTCGCGGGCGATTCCGGCAAACTCTCGCCCGCCGATGCATCCGACCAATCGAACGTGCTCGGCGGCCCCGATTCCGATCTCAATATTCTCGGCAGCGACGTCCGCCTCGCCGGTGATTCCAACGTCTTCGATTCGCCGCTTCCCGGCGGCTCCATGGCCGCGGGCAAGACGATGCTCACCGCCGAACTTGCAGACAAGGGCGGTGCTCCTGATTCGGCCGTGAAGATGACGATGAAGGACGCCGACAGCGTGTTCGGCGACACCGGCAGCGACGTCACGCGCAACGCCGGCGGCAGCGGCATCAACCTGCTGAGCCCGCAAGACAGCGGCATGCTGCTCGACGATCTCGATCTCTCCGGCGCGAGCGGCATCGCTCAAGCCGTCGGTGAAGACTCGGAGATCAAGGGCGACGACGACTTTCTGCTCACCCCTTCGCTGGAAGGCGGCGACGACTCGATGGACAGCGGCTCGCAAGTCATCGCCCTCGACGGTGATTACGGCGACGACGCGACCGCCACGCTCTTGGCCGGCGACGTGCCGGGCCTCGGCGGCGGATTCGGCGACGAAGGCATGATGGCCCCTGCTGGCGGAATGGTCGGCGGCGGTTATGCGACCGTGCCCGACACGCACTTCGGCATCGGCACCATCGCCGCGATGTCCGTCTGCGTGCTGCTCATGGCGCTCTCCGGCATCATGATGTACGACATCGTCCGCAACATGTGGAGCTGGGACAAACCGGTTTCGATTTCCAGCACGCTGATGGACATGATCCCGGGCGTGCGCAACTAGCACGCCGGTGATGGCACGAAGCGGCAGGATGCCGCAACGTTCGAAGAGTTCGAAAGGATGCGAACCATGCCGCCGAAAACGATCTTCGCCGCCGCCGCGTTGACGGCCGTCGTATCGGCCTGCGGTTGCAGTTTCGTCCCCAAGACGCAATTCAACGCCGCCGAAACTCAGGCGCAGCATTCTGAGCGAGCAATCGAAGGCTCAGTTGGCGGAAATCGCCAACCTGAAGACCCATTCTAAAAAGCTCGAAGACGATCTCCTCTCCGCACAAAAGGAAATCGCAACGTTACAGCGAGGCTCAGACGCCGATCGCAAACGAATCACGAACTTCCAAGTGGAACGCGATCGCGTGCAGGAAGAAGTCAAGGGACTCGTTCGCGGCGCCACGCTCACCGGCATCGTTCCGGTTCGCGATGATGAAATCGAACGCCTCTTGAAACGCTATCCGTTGCTGCGATTCGACTCCGCCACAGGTGCCTACAAGCTCGATGCCGAGCTCGCCTTCGACGGCGACGCCACGCGCATCACGCCTCAGTCCGAAAAGCTGCTTCAAGAGTTTGCGTCGCTCTTCGCCGAGCCCGATGCCCGCAACCTGCGGGTACTCGTCGTCGGCCGCACCGCCGGCACGACGGGAACTTCCGACGAGCGTCGGCTCGGCACGGATCGCGCCTTGGCCGTGGCCGACTACCTCCGCAAAGTCGGGCTCCGGGGCGAGCAGATCGGCGTCAGCGGCCTCGGCGTGGGACGAACCGTGTCGGCTGGGACCGACGCGAAACCGGCCGCCGCCGGCACTCCTCGCCGTGTCGAAATTTTCGTCATGGGAAAGAAGACGCCCGTCGTCGGTTGGGACGACGCAGCCGCTGGCCGCTTCTAACATTCTTCGCATTCTCCGCAGCCGAAGCCACTTGAGCGACCTGCGGAGAAAATGCCGCTGACCCGCCATTTTCCGCCGCTCGACGAACGTCCGTCGGGCGGCCTATAATGACGTCATCGTTCGATCGCCTCTGGGGAACTCGGCGGCCCGTATCCTGCCTGGGCTCGTTGACCCCGCGAACGTAACCATCGGCACGCCTTGATGATCGGCCCGCTCGGCTTGTCGTCGCGGGAACATCCTTCCGCGCCGCACGCCCCGTCGTCGGGCCGCACTTCGGAGATTCTTGTGACGTCGCGCTTCGTCCGCTCTGCGGTTCCCAGGTTTCGTTACGTCGCCGCATCCTTGCTCGCGTTCGGCGGGTTGGCGTCGCTCGTCGGCTGCCGCGAACAGGACGACATCACGATCGTCACCGAACCGCACGAAGCCAGCATTTCCGAAGCTGCTCGCGGCCCTGCGGCCGCCCCCGCCAAAGTTCCGGCGCGTTTGCTGGGCGCACTTGTCGACCACGGCAGCGAAACCTGGTTCTTCAAGGCCCTCGGCCCCGACGCGGTCGTCGCTCGCGAAGTCGCCCAGGTCAAAGCGTTGTTGGTCGGCTTGAAGTTTGAAAACGGCCAACCGGTTTGGAAGCTGCCCGAAGGTTGGACCGAACACCGCAAGAACCCCGGCCGCTTCGCGACACTCATCATTGGCGATGCTCAGCCGCCGCTGGAGTTGGCCGTTTCGCGTTTTCCCGGCAATCAGAACTTGGCGGACAACGTGAATCGTTGGCGCGGCCAAGTCGGGCTGGCGAACCAAACGCCGGAAGAAGTGGAGAAGAGCATCGAGCAGATCAAGTCGGCCGCCGGAACGGCGCAGTTACGTGGAACTCGTCGGCACGTATTCACCCGACGTTCCCGCCATGCCGCCGTTTGCCGGAGGCGCCTGCGCAAGGCAAGGAAGGCGCGCCGGCCGTGGCGGGCGGCAATGCCAACACGCTCCCGGCCGGACATCCGCCGGTCGACGCCGTGCCGGGCGGTGCGATGGCCGGTCCTTTGAAGCCGCGCAGCGACGCCCATCAACCGACGGAAGGCCCGGTCCGCTTCGTCGCGCCCGGCGAATGGCTCGCCACGCCGCCGTCGCAATTCAACGTCGCCGCCTTCGCCGTGACGGACGGCGGTGAAAAGCTCCGCATCACCGTCAGCGAAGCGCAAGGCGACATGCTCTCGAACATCAATCGCTGGCGGGTGCAGGAACTTTCGCTCCCACCGATCGAAGCCGATCAACTCGACTCGGCCGTAACCAAACTCAAGATTGACGGCCGCGAAGGCGACTTCGTCGAACTCATCGGCTCGGCCAACCCGGGCCCGCAGCAAGCGATCTTCGCCGTGGTCGTCCCCGACGGCGCCGGTAGTTCCTGGTTCTTAAAGCTCAAGGGAGACGCGCCGCTGGCCCAACGTCGGCGCGATCAGTTCTCGCAGTTCGTCCATTCGTTTCGCATCGCAAAGTAGCATCCCCCCCGCGTTCGATACTTTCGAACCGTTCGGCCGTATTTCGGCGGAGTGCGTGAGATGGCATTAGATATTGAATCGCAACACGACCTCTACACGACGTCGAAAGCTCGGCCCACGGCCCGATCCGGCGCCTGGGAAACGGTGCGCAAGCTGCTGAGGCCCGTGGCTTCGCTCAAACTCACCGTCTGGCTCTTCGCGATGTCGATCTTTCTGGTGTTCGCCGGCACGCTGGCGCAGAAGGAAGTCGACGTTTGGGACGTCATCAACAATTGGTTCCGCGTTGACGAGCGAAAGCTCTTCCCCGCGACGCCGCCACATTTCGACGTTCGCGAATTCTTTGTTCGCATTCCGCTGCAATACTTTTTCATTGATCTGCTTTGGCCGTCGTTCCTGCTCGGCGACAAGATTCCAGAGACCAATCTGGCGATTTGGTTCCCGCGCGGCTGGGTGCTCGGCGCGTTGATGTGCGTGAACCTGCTGGCCGCCCACACCGTGCGGTTCACAATTCAGGCTCGTGGCCGCAGGCTTTGGGGCGGGCTCGCGATTCTGCTCGTCGGTGGCTACGTGACGTATGCCGCCGTTCAGAGCGGCTCCAGCAACGACGGCGTTCTTGGCCCGGCCATTCTGGAATGGAACACCGTTTGGAAGCTGCTGCTCATGATGACGTCCTCGACCGGCTTCACGGCCGCGTCGTACGCTTGGCTCGCGCCGAGCTATCGTCGGATCGAACGCATCGCTTCGCTCGTCGCGGCGGTCGCCTGCTTCGCCGCCGTCGGCGCCGGGCTGTATTACACGCGCACGACCGGCAAAGCATATCTCGAGCCGGAATCGATGCGCATTCTTTGGCAGCTTCTCAAAGGCGCGGCCGCCGGCGGCATTTTGCTCCTCGGTTGCGTGATGGTCTTCCGCAAGCGCGCGGGCATCGTGCTGCTGCACGCCGGCATCTTCTTGATCTTCGTTCACGAAATGATCGTCGGCACCGCGCACAAAGAGGCGCAGATGACGATCGTCGAAGGGGAGACCGTGAATTGGACGCAAGACGTCCGTTCGCCGGAACTCGTCATCGTCGTACCGGGCGAGAAGGACGATCAAGTCCTCAAGATTCCGCGCAGCATGCTAGAAGTCGGCCGCACGATCAGCGACGACCGGTTGCCGGTCGACGTGAAGGTCGTGAAGTACTTTCAAAACGCCAACCTCCGGCGCAAGGGCCCCTTCGAGCCGACCGAAGCCACGGCCGGCATCGGCCTCACGTCGCACGTCGTCGACATGCCGGCGAGCGTCGGCACAAGCGGCAGCAGCAGCGTAGATACGCCGGCGATGTTCGTCGAACTGTTCGATAAGAAGAACGGCGGCAAAAGCCTCGGCACGTATCTCACCTGGGTTGCGCTCACCGGCCCGCAGCAATTGCCCGAAGTCGACGGCAAATCCTACGGCGTCTGGTTCCGTTTCCTGCGCGAATACAAACCGTACTCGATCACCGCCAACGAAGTGCGGGCCGACCATTACGTGGCCAGCAGCCGGCCGAAGAACTACTCGTCGAAGATTCATGTCGTCGATGCCACGCGCGACGTCGACCGCGAAGAGTTGATCCGCATGAACAACCCCATGCGTTTCGCCGGCGAAACGTTCTATCAAAGCGGGTACGTCGAGATCGACGGTAAGCCGGTCACGACGCTGCAAGTCGTCGACAACGTCGGCTGGATGCTCCCCTACATGGCGTGCATGATCGTCGGCGTCGGCATGTTGGCCCAGTTCGGCGGCGTCCTCGGACGTTTCCTCGCTCGGCGGCAACAAGATGCCGGTTACGCCGCCGCGGCGCAAGAAGTCGAACGCCAAGGCAAACGTTCCAAGACGCACGAACATTACCATGTCGAAGCGCCGCGCCGAGCAGGCTTGCAACCCGTTGCGGCCCAATCGACCGCCGCAGCTCCGGGCGAATGGATTCTGCCGGCCGTCGTCGTCGTGACGGTCCTCGGTCTGTTCGCGTACACGCTCAAGCCGCCGAAGCCCGACGAGCGCGGCATGGACTTGGCCGCCTTCGGCAAACTTCCCATCGCGGCCGATGCCCGCGTGAAGCCCTACGATGCGTTGGCCCGCAGCTCGCTGGTGTTCCTGTCGCAGAAGCAGTCGTTCAAACTCGATCCGAGCGATAAGTCGGAGCGTTCGAAACCGGCCGTCCGCTGGCTGCTCGACGTCATGGCCGGCAACCCGGCCGCGAACAATTACAAAGTCATTCGTATCGAGAACGACGACGTCGTCCGTGCTCTCGGCCTGAAGCCGGAAGAAGGGCTCAGTTATTCGTGGAACCAGATCTTCGACAAGAAGCGATCTGCAACCGACGGCGAACGGCCGATGACCGAACTCGAATATCAATTCGAGCAAAAAGAGAAACAGAAGAATCCCGGTCCGTTCGAACGAGAGCTGACCGATCTTGAAGCTCGCGTCAACGCGTATCGACTCCTGCAATTTGCCTTTGAAGACCCCGCCAAGACGCTCTCGTTCGACGCCGAGCGTCTGCTCGACAATCCCGAACTCCTACAACGCAAGGTCGGTGAGAATTCGATCCGCTTGCTGGAAATGCTCAGCGATTCCACGCGCATGAAGGAAGCCGAACGCAAGCCGGCGATGGCCGTGCATCTTCACGACGGCGATTGGGAAACGCTGAACGAAGCCAACCTGCGCCGGTTCATTGCAAACCCGGCCAACAAACTGCAGGTCGACATGCTCAAGTCGGGCATTGATTTGTTGATGGAACGCGTCACCGAAATGGCCAACGATCCGGCGATCGACGCCGACTCCATGGCCCGTCTCCGTCGCGCGGCGACGGCCGCCTTGAAGTTCAACGACATGTACGAAGCCCGCGATGTGAAATCGGCCGGCGCCGCAGATTCGGGCGAGCAAAAGCTGTTTGCCGTGCTCGACGCCTACCGCACCGACGACGGCGAGAAGTTCAACGCCGCCGTGGCCGACTATCGGGCCTACGTCGAACAATCGCCCCCGGCCGAATACGATCGGTCGCGCGGCAATCTCGAAGCGTTCCTGCTTCGTACCGAGCCCTTCTTCTGGTGCTCATACGTGTTCCTCATCGGCGGATTGTTCGCCGTGGCAGGTTGGTTGTTCAAGCCGGCCACTTTGTTCCGCGTCTCGTTTTGGATCACGGCCGTATCGTTCACGTACTTCACCGTGGCCTACGTCGTGCGGCTCTACGTCACCCAACGTCCGCCGGTCGTCAACTTATATTCGTCCGCCGTTTTCATCGGTTGGGGCGGCGTCTTGCTCGGCCTGTTGATCGATCGGGTCTATCGCAACGGCATCGGCCTCATCGCCGCGTCGCTCGCCGGCTTCGGCGCGTTGCAAATCGCCCACTTGCTCGCGCGGCAGGGAGACACGATCGAGAACCTGCAAGCCGTGCTCGACACGCAGTTTTGGCTCACGACGCACGTCGTCTGCATCACGCTCGGGTACACTGCCACGTTCTTCGCCGGTTTACTCGGGTTCATCTACATCGCGCTCGGCGTGCTGACGCCGGGCCTCGATCGCAACACGGGCAAAGACATCACGCGGATGATCTACGGCACGATCTGCTTCGCGCTGTTTCTCAGCTTCGTCGGCACGGTGCTCGGCGGACTTTGGGCCGACGATTCCTGGGGTCGCTTCTGGGGCTGGGATCCGAAGGAAAACGGCGCTCTCATCATCGTGCTGTGGAACGCCTTGGTGCTGCATGCCCGCTGGGACGGCCAAATCAAAGATCGCGGTCTCGCCGTGCTCGCCGTCGCAGGCAACATCACCACCAGTTGGTCGTGGTTCGGCGTCAATCAACTCGGCGTCGGCCTGCACGCCTACGGGTTCAGCAAGGAACTCCGGTTGTTCTTGAGCTGCATCGTGATCGGCTCGATGGTCACGATCGCTCTCGGCCTGCTTCCCAAAAGCATCTGGGGCAGCCGCAAAGAACTCGCTACGACGTCGTAGCGAAACTCACAAGAGCTTCGCTAGCGTCGCTCCGTCTCGTCCGCGGCTCCGCGCAACCGCAGGCGCGGCTGCATGGCCTGCGCCTTGTCGCGCGGCGTGGCATTGCGAATGGGACTCAGTTGCGGCAGCGGCAGCACGTCGATCAGGCCCGCAGTCGGCGCCGCCAGCGGAACGAGCAGTTCCCGTTCGGGGGCCAAGGCCCGCAGCAGATTGGCCGGCGATTGCGGCACGTCGGGCGGGGCTTTCCAGAAGGCCGTCGTACGATGCCACAAGAGTGCATCGGGGCGATTCGGATCGCGCGGCAGGATGCGTAGTCCGTCGGCGTCGAGCGCGAAATCAAAGTCGAGCTTGTCGAAGATGAGCGCGGCGTGGGCCGTCGGCACGACCTGCGGATCGCCGAGCCCCAAATGTTCGATCCCCGCAGCCACGAGCCCGCCGCTGATTTGCCCAGGCCCCGCCGTCGCGCCGCCGCGCATCCGCACGATGCGTCCGGCCTGCAATTCGGCCCAGGTGATCCGCAACTCGCCAGCGGCCCATATTTGCGAAGCCGCATAGGGCGAGAGCAAGCGTTCGAAGTCGACGTCGCGAATTGCACCGGCGACGATGCCTTCCCAACCTTGCGGCGTGCTTGAGTTTCAAACGCCCGTCAATTCGCGCATCCGCTCCTAAGTCGGCTGCGCCGCCGACAAGCGGCACGAACATCGCGCAGGGCAGGGGAGTCGCACCAGTGTCGAGTTCCACGGTCGTCTCCGCGCCCGTAGTCGTGCCGGTGCGCGCGAGCCGCAGCGACGCCGGTCCTTCGGCTTGAACGGAGGCATCCGCCGAAAACGAGCGGAAGTTCACCAGCAGATGTCGGCCCGATTCCGTCGGCCCCAGCACGGCTTCGAAGTGCGTAAGCGTGTGCGCAGCGCCGCCGGAGTGCCACGTGAGTTGATCGATTTCGACGCCGATGCGCGTCTCCGCGTCGGGCAATTCGCGTTTCAGGCGGCGTTCGACGGCCCCGAACAATCGCGTTCCCGCGTCGGCGAAAGCTTCCAAGTTCGCGGCGGCCAATTGCAGGCCGTCGCCGGCCGGTTCCGCTTCCACGCGCGGCGCTGAGAGCACCAGAGCGTCCGTTTCCGGGTCGTACGCACGGAAGCCTTCCAGCAAGATCAGGCCGGGCTGCGGATAGCGAATCGCTTCCAGCGTCACCCGCATGCCGAGCGCCGAGCCGATGCGGTCTTCGGCGGCCGCACGATGCCCCGCGGTTCGCAAACTATACGACCACGCACCGACCGCCGCCGTCGGCAGCAGGCAGACCAGCCAAAACAGCGCACGCAACAAGGCGCGGCGTTGGACGTCGTGCATGGTTTGCATTTTCCGCTTCCTTGCGGACCGGGGTCGGCGACGTGCCGACTCCGCTCGTCGAAATACTTAGGCTTCCGTACCTATCGCTCGCGGGCCATTTTCAAAAACAATTCGTATCGCTCGCGCATTTCGCTCAAGCTGTCGTTGCCGAACTTCTCGCAGAGCGCCTCGGCCACGCTGAACGCCACGACGTTCTCCAAGATCACCCCCGCGGCCGGCACGGCGCAGACGTCGCTCCGTTCGTAGTTGGCCGCTTCGGTTTCCTTGGTCTCGAGGTTCACGCTTTCGAGCGCCTTGCGCAGCGTGCTGATCGGTTTCTTTGCGGCGCGCACTACGAGCGGCTGTCCGTTGGTCATGCCCGCTTCGAGGCCGCCGGCGTTGTTGGTCGGACGGGTATAGCCGAGCGACGGCGTATCAATCGCCGCGGCGTCGTAATGAATCGGATCGTGAACTTCCGACCCGCGACGCCGGGCCGCTTCAAAGCCCATGCCGATCTCGACGCCCTTGATCGCCTGCACCGCCATCACGGCCTGCGCAATGCGTCCATCAAGCTTGCGATCCCATTGGGCGTGCGTGCCAAGGCCGAACGGCAACCCCTCGACGCGAATCTCCAGCACGCCGCCGAGCGTGTCGCCTTCCTTGCCCGTCTGGTCGATGAGCTTCTTGACCTCTTCATCCTGCGCCGGGTTCAGCGAGTAGATCTCGCTCGCATCGCGCAGCGTGCGTTGCTCCGCGAGCGTGCCGGCCTGCGGCTCCAAGCGAATGCCGCCGAGCTCCAGCGTGTAGCCGAAGACCTCGATACCGAACGCCTTCAGAAGCTGCTTCGCCAGCGCACCGGCCGCCACGCGCACGGTGGTCTCCCGGCGCTGGCCCGCTCCAGGACGCCGCGGATCGACCCGAGGTATTTGATCGCACCGGTGAGGTCGCCGTGCCCGGGACGCGGACGTTGCAAATCTTCGAGCCGCTCAAGCTTGTAGTCTTTGTTGATGACTTCCAGCGCCACCGGGCTGCCGATCGAGCGACCTTGCCAGATGCCGCTCTTCACGTCGACCCGATCGGTTTCGATACGCTGACGACCGCCGCGACCGTAGCCCCCTTGGCGTCGGGCCAATTCGCGATCGATCTCGTCCGTGCAAATTTCCACGCCGGCCGGAAACCCGTCGACCAGGGCCAGCAAGGCCTTCCCGTGACTCTCTCCGGCGGTCCAATAACGCAACATCACAAACTCAAGCGACTCAAGGGCATAACTCAGGTCTACGGCGCACTGCCGAGCCCGTCTATTTTAGTTGGGCATGCCCGGCGACGGTAGGTCGATTGCGGGCCGTGAATGCGCTGCCGGCGGCAAAAATCACCGGCCATTCGCTAGTTGGGCGTCGCGGAGACGTCAGGTTGCGGCAGAACCGGCGAAGGCATAGCAGGCGGGCCGGGAGCTCGCGGAGGATTCTGCCGAATCCTTTCGGATCCCTGCATCCAACCCCAGCTCACCCAAACCTGAACTCCTAACCAAATCATCAGCGGCACGCTGCTCAGGCCGAGAATTACCAAGGCTCTACGCCGCTCCGTCCGGGCGTGTTTTGCGAAGAGATCCTCGCCCATATTTCACCCGTGCCGGCGGGAATCGAAATTCGCGAATCTCGGGACCGTCACTTCCAGCCGAACTCACGTCCCGTCAGCTTCTCAAAGGCTTCCACGTATTTGGCCCGCGTGTTGCGCACCACGTCGTCCGGCAACGCCGGCGGCGGGCTGTTTTTGTCCCAGCCGGAAGTCTCCAGCCAATCGCGAACGAACTGCTTATCGTACGACGGCTGCCCGTGCCCCGGTTCGTAAAGTTCCACCGGCCAAAACCTGGAGCTGTCGGGCGTCATCACCTCGTCAATGAGAATCAATCCGTCATCGGTCGCGCCCCACTCGAACTTCGTATCGGCGATGATGATGCCGCGGGCCAGCGCATACTCCGCGCCACGCAGATAAACGTCGATGCTCCGCCGTCGCAGCTCGTCGGCCGTCGCCGTGCCGACGGCGTCGCACATCTGCTGGAACGATATGTTCTCGTCGTGCCCGGTTTCAGCCTTCGTCGCCGGCGTAAAAATCGGCTCAGGTAACCGATCGCTTTCGACCAAGCCGGCCGGGAGCGAAATGCCGCAGACCGTGCCGCTCTTCTGATACTCCTTCCAACCTGAGCCGGAGAGGTACCCGCGAACGACGCACTCAATCGGCACGACCTTCGTCTTGCGGACGACCATCGTTCGGCCGAGCAGCGCCTCAAGGTTTGTCCCGGCAGGAAGCCCGGCGGTCGCCGGATCGAGCGACAGCAAATGATGTGCGCCGCCGAGCAGGTCGAACCAAAAGGCGCTCAGTTGCGTGAGCACGCGACCTTTGTCCGGAATACGAGTCGGCAGAATCCAGTCGAACGCGCTGATCCGATCGCTGGCCACGAGCAGCAGCCGGTCGCCCAGGTCATAAACGTCGCGCACCTTGCCGTGCCGTACAGGTACGCCGGGAATGGCCACTTCAGGAACGACGGACGACGCCATGACGCACGCTCGCAAGGGGAAGCAGATCGCGAAACGGCGTATTGTAGCAAATCAGTCCGTTTGTGGAGCGGGTCGAGCGCCCGTCGGCGGCGGGTTGCCTTCGCTCACTATTTTTGGAACACGCGATCAATCGCCGCCAGAAGATCAAGTCGCCGGTAAGTGCGCTTCGTGCCGGGATCGTGTACTTCCACGCCGGTCTGTTGAAAGATTTTCAACATCGCTTCGGGCAGCGTCGGCCCGTCGGCTTTCCAATCGTATCCCGAGGCTGCGATCGCTTCGCGGAGCACCATTGCGGAACCGCAGAGCATCGCGTTCGACGAGCTCGTGGCGGCGGCCGGCACGACGAGGTCGATCTTCGCTGCACGGTCGAGATAAACGACGTCCTTCGCCGGTCGCACCGCGCCGACCGCGATGCAGTTCGGCTGACTGGCCGGCCAGGAGATGCCGTCGGTGAAATTGTGATTGCCAGCCGGACGCTGACCCAAATGCCGAGCTCGCGAAGTTTGGCCAGTTTGTCATCGATGTCGGTCGATACCGGCTCGGCATGCGCTTGGTCGTCGACCGGAGCAAGATTGACCGTCGTGATGTTGTGCTTTTCGTGATTATCGATCACCCATTGCAAGGCCCGAGCCAGTGTCACGGCTTCGGCCGTTTTGCAGTGGCAACACTCGACGCTGCGGACGATCGCGATCTGATTATTGAACGCCACGCCCCGCTTGCCGCCGAAATTGAGCGACGACGGAATCCCGATCGTCGAGCCGTGGTAGCCTCGTTTGCCGTGGGCCGCATCGTCGTCTTGATCGACGGCGTCGTAACTGACGAGCATCTTCGGCCGACCGTCGTCGTTCGAAGCGGTCCACATCGGCTGCCCCGGCTTACAGCCGTCGTCGATCAGTGCGATCGTCTGGCCGCGACCAAACGTGAGTCGATCGGCGTACTTCTCCCAAACGGCGACGACACCGGCCCGCTCAAACCCGGGAGATTGCGCCGGCTGCGGCTTTGCGATCGTTTCCAGTTCTGCCGCCGCCGCACTCGCGCCAATCGCGACACAACACAAAGTCGCCCACAAACGAATCATCGCCAACTCCTCACGACAAACTATCGGTCAAGATCACTCAATTCCCATTGGCCCGCGCCCGCCAATTGCATGTGCAGCGTCAGCAAGGCGCGGAGCAACGTATCCGCGCCGGTCATCGCTTCGTAATGTTCGCGCAGCAAGCTTGCGCGGGGCAGGGGGCTCGATTTGCTCCAATACGCCGCAATCGATTCGTCGGCCAAACGTCGAGCCGCCTCCAAATACCGGCTCTCGTCCGTCTCGCGATGGGCCGCGATGAGTAGCGAGATCGCCACGCCCGGCTCCACGGCCCAAACGTCGACCTGTTCGCTCTTTGCCGGCAGTTTCGCGTTCTCATACGTGCGGGCCGCCGCGAGCATCAAATCGTGATAAGCCTTGCGCGTCGGACCTTCGGGCAATTGGTGCAGGCGATGGTAACAGTGCAGGCCGATCATCGCCGTGGTTTGCTTCCCATAGCCGAAGCCCCAAAGCACGCTATGCCCGCCGGGTCCTGGTCCTTCGCGATCGCGCGACTCGCCGTTGCTCGTCGTGCACGTCGCGATGAAGCCGCGCTTCACGTCATCGGGAGCATGTCGGCAGTAGAGGAATCCGGCGTCGATCCGCTCGGCCAAGCTGCGCAGTTTCTTGACGAGCTGCGGTTCGGCGTCGCCGATCCGTTCGGCCGCCGCGTGGCATTCCATCGCCAGCGTGACGTTGTGACCGTTGTTGCAATACTCGGGACGGCGTCCGTCGTAGTCGAGCAGATTCAACTTGTTCAACTTCCCCGTATACCGCTCGACGAGCACGTTCATCGCTTCGGCGAGTACCAGTTCCGGCTTCTCCGCGTAGGCTCGCGACCAAATCTCGATCATGTAGCCGGCTTCTTTCGTGAAGTCGTAGCCGTGCCCCGGCTTGTGAACATCCCAATTGGCGTGGCGGCTGAAGTCACCCGTTTTGTGATCGGAGATTTGGTGTTCCCAGAGCCCGCGGGCAAAGTTGAGCATTCGCTCGGGTTCAGCCTTGTAGAGCAAGTCCCAATATTCGAGCGGCTTTTTGATTTCGTGAATCAGCGTCGCCCGGCCGGCGTCGCTATTGGTCGCCGTCTTCTCTGCTTGCATGTCGTAGAAGAGATGCTCGCCCCAACCGAGCAAGTGAGTGCCCGGCGATTGCGTATTCCGCACGAAGTCGATCATTGCCGCTTCCGCGGCCTTTCCGTAACGTGCCTCGTCGGTGAGCTTCGCAAGCTGCTGCATCGTGAGATACAGGTTTTGCTGCATGTTCGCATTGCTGCCCATCGTGTTCGTGCGGTCGCTTTCGCGAACGCCGATCGAGCCTTGCGGCAGCTTTTGCGGCGGCGCCAACTTCTTGCGATCGAGCACCGACGCAATCATCGCCGTCTTACGATCGCCCCACTGATCGACGCCGTGCTTCAAGAGCGCATCGACTGTTTGCCGAACGACGTCGAGATACCGATTCTCGGCGGACAGAGATGACTTTGGTTCCGCGGCGACGGCGGTCGTCGCAATGGCGACGAGTAACGACGAGGCGATAAGCGCGCGCAGCGGAACGGCGTGGAGCGGCGGGAAGTTCATGGCGGGGCGGGATTCGAGGGGAAGGCGGGGGCTCATCGCTGCGTCTTCACGCCGCGGAGCGTCGCCTATCGTAAATGCCCGCCGCGCACGGAGCAATGTTTTGATGCGGCTGAATGTGCCGTCCCTAAAATCAGACCGAGCCGGCGCCGATGTTGCGAAGCGCCGGCTCGGCTGCGGGAATGTCGTATTTGCGACGACGAATCGTCGCGATCGGTCGATCGTTGCGTGCTCTAATAGCCGCGGTAGAAGAACACCGGGGGAGGCGTCAACACTTGCGGATACAAGCTGTAAGGGTTGAACGTGTACGGCCGGTAGTAGTACGGGTACACCGTCGGGTAGACGATGATCGGCCGATGAACGTGGTGATGTCCGTGATGGTGACCACCGGCATGGGCGGTCGAGACTCCGATGAACAATCCAATTGCCGCGGCGGCGAACAAACCAAGAACGATGCGAGGCATGACTCTATCTCCAACAAGGCGGGGGTGACGTTATTTTCCCGCCGCTCGGCGGGTCTACATAGCTAGAGCGCACGCCTTGCCGAACTGTTACTATCCGCCGCCTCCCCGCGAACTTCGGCGACTTATCGCACCATGCTCGCCAGCCACGTCGGAGCGTGTTCCGATTTCAGGTGCGAACGGAAATGCTCGACCAACCGCTCGCTCGACGCATGCCCGCGAACGGAACCGCTGTGCATTTCGCCGGCGATATTGCCGATGGCGTCGATGCAGTGCAGCACGTTTCCCTTCGCGCGAAGGATTCCGCGCTTCGACGAATCGTAGAGCTTGTAGCGAACCGAACCGTCGGACAAGAGCTTGGCTTGAAGAACGGCCGCCTCGTACAACTCGGCGTCGATTTCGATCGGATCATGTCGCCGCACGTCCGCACCGAGCCGATGAGCGAACCCCAACGTCTCGGCCACGGTGTAGTTCTTACCGGCCGTCGGGAAGAAACTCAGTTTCAGAGTTTCAGAAAACTTGGCCGGCAACCAACTGATGTCGTGCGTTTCCAAATCTTGGGCCGTCGCATCGGCGGCAACGTCGCCGTTCACCGCTTTCACAAACGTGGCGAACGTATGCGACTTCAGCACTTGATTCTCTGCGTCTTGATACGTGTAGATCACGGCGTAGTACCGCGGCGAGGCTTTCGGCGCAGGCAAACTCTGAGGAGTTTGCGCGTTCTTCGCCGCCGACGCCCCGACGACGCGCGGCGTATCGACGAAGTTCTTCCAGCTCAAGTCCGCGGTGCAGGTCGACTTCCACAAACCGGCGGTCGCCGCCGCAGACAGCAACAATGTAGTGAGCAACGTACGTAACATCGGAGCACCTTATGGTTCTCAGCCGGAGCCGCTCCGTGCTCCCGATTCTTACTCCCTTGCCCGTTCGATGTCGCAAAGCTTCGCGGCGCTACACGCCTAGTTTTCGCGTGATTTCGCCCCTGGTGGATTTACCGGAGGCAGTCGCGTCACTTGCGATGGACGAGAGCTAAAAACAAACGGCATGCCGGGCCGTTGTTCGATGTTCGGCATCGGGCCGGCCGAGAAAGTGCCAGCGGCGCGAACACGCGAGAAATTACGAATGTTGGGCGCGGTCGAAACTCGGCCACACGGCCGGCTTCGGCAAGAACCACCACCAGGGCGGAGGAATCGTCGGCTCGTCGACCGATCAACCGCGCGGTCGCCGGCTTCTCAGAGTGAGAACAGCGTGAGACGACATGAGGGCCGTAAAGTCTTCGCTATTTTGCCGCGTCGTCGATCTTCAACCGTAGCCAGACAAACGTGCTCGGCGGGCCGCGATCGGCGTCGAGCAATCCCCAAGCCTCGATCATCCGATCGCCTTCAATGCGGTAGGCGAACGAACGTCGGCCCGCCTGCTGCATCCCCATGTTCGGTCCGGCCGTGGCGACGGAATCTTTCACGACGAACACGCGAAACGGTCCGTGACGTTCCAACTCGAACTTTGAAGCATGCGAGTGCGTGACGTTCCCCTTCGCATCGAAATGCGTAACGACGTCGGACTCGCCGTCGACTTTCTTTTCGATTCGCAACGTCACGCCGGCCGTGTTGGTGAATTCGCGATACCAGGTCCCTTGCAACGCGGCGAGATCAGCGGCGATGTCGTCGGCCGGAGCCGCGGCTTTGTCTTTCTCGGCAACGGCGTTCGGCTTCTCCACGCGCGGCGCTTGCGGCGCGGCGGCCGAGACGAACGCGGCGTCAAAGGAAAAGATCGCGGCGATTCCCAGAACTGTGATGAACGAAGCGCGGGCGGGCATGGCAAACTCTCCGCGGGAGAAGGGCGTGCAAATCCATCGGCCGGCCGACATGCGTCTCCAGCGATTCTACCGCAACTCTCGACTTGCCGACCAGCGCGATTACTATAACGGCTCGTCCGCCCCGCATCGCCCACTTCGCAAGCCGAGACGAATGACCATGTTTGCCGCATTGCCGCGACTGTCGTTGATCGTAGTAGCACTGCTCCTCGCCTGGGCATCAACGAACTCGGCTGAGTCCCGTGCCGCCGACTCGGCGCGCCGGCCGAACATCATCGTCTTTCTGATCGATGACTTGGGCTTCACCGATCTCAGCGGCTCAGGCAGCAAACTTTACGAGACGCCGCACTTGGATCGATTGGCGGAGCAGGGGGTGAAATTCACCCATGCCTATTCGGCCTGCACGGTTTGTTCGCCGACCCGGGCTGCGCTGCTCACAGGCAAGTATCCGGCTCGGCTGCATATCACTGATTGGATCGCCGGGCAGCAGCGACCGTTTGCGAAGTTGCAGATTCCCGATTGGACGAAATTTCTGCCGCTCGAGGAAACCACACTCGCCGAACTTTTGAAACCGGCCGGCTATGCGACGGCCTCCGTCGGCAAATGGCACCTCGGCGGAGAAGGCTACGAACCGACCCGACAAGGCTTCGACGTCAACATCGGCGGCGACGCTCGCGGCGCGCCGAAGAATTATTTCGCGCCGTACAACATTCCGTCGCTCGCCGAAGGGCCGCAGGGAGAATCGCTCACCGAGCGATTGACGATCGAAGCCGAGAAGTTCATTGAAGCGCATCGCGAACAACCGTTCTTCATTTACTTTCCGCACTACACGGTGCATACGCCGCTGCAGGCCAAGCCCGAGGTCGTGGCGAAGTATCAAGCCAAGATCGAGCGATTGGGCCTAGCCGTGCCGACGGCCGATGCTCCGCGCGACCTGCAAACTCAACACCCGCAACGCAACGCGACCTACGCGGCGATGATTGAAAGCATGGACGACAGCGTCGGCCGCATTACGGCGGCACTGGATCGGTTGAAGCTGTCTGAGGATACGATCGTCATGTTCACCGGCGACAACGGCGGCCTGATGAGCAGCACCGACAACGCGCCGGCCCGAGTGGGCAAAGGCTCGGCCTACGAAGGAGGCGTGCGCGTGCCGCTGATCGTACGCTATCCGAAGGGAGCGGCTGCCGGCGCGACCTGCGACGATCCGGTCGTGACGGTCGATTTCGTGCCGACGCTTTTGGAACTTGCCGGGTTGCCCGCGGCGCCGGTGCCGATCGACGGCGTAAGCTTCATCCCGCTGCTCAAGCAAACCGGCAAGCTCGCGCGGACCGACATCTTTTGGCACTATCCGCATTATCACGCCGGCGGAGCGACGCCGTACGGCGCAATTCGCTCGGGCGATTGGCGACTCGTGGAGTTTTACGAAGACGACCGCGTGGAACTCTACAATCTGCGCGACGACGAAGGAGAACGCCGCGACTTGGCCCAAAGCGATCCGGAACGTGCGAAGTCGCTGCGGGAAAAGCTCCACGCCTGGCGGAAGGAGGTCGGCGCACAAATGCCGTCGCCCAATCCGAATTACGACGCCGCTAAAGACGCCGCCCAAGGCCGCGGCAAGCAGCAGCCTAAAGGCGGAAAGAAGAAACCGGCCGGCACCAAGAATTAAACGAGTCGATCGAGCTTAATCGTCCGACTTGCCGGCGCCGAGCTTGTAGGCCGTCGCCGCGGCGAGAAAGAACCAAAGGAACGTCAACGGCGTGAACGATTCTTTGAATCCTTCACTACGCGCCGTGCTAAGAGCGCTGGTTACGAACGCCTCCTTGATCGTGCTGATCTGTTCCAGCTTGGCTTCTTTGTCGGCGTCGCTCAGCTGTTCCCAATGGCGGCGGGCTTCGTCGCGGATGTCGGCCGGGAGATCGTCGTAGGTCGCCTCGTCAGACGTCTTGTTGTTCGGCATGCCGACCGATTTGCCGGCCGCTTTGCGTTCGCCCACGATCTCCCAGGCTCGCATCTCGATCACATCGGACGAATCGGCTGCGATCGCGTCGGAAGGAACCGCGCCGGCAACGATAAAGTAGACCATCAAATACTTGCCGAGCACCACGCTCACCAAAGCGCAAGCGGCGGCAATCACGCCCGTGAGGTCCTCCGTTTCGCCTTTGCACGCGATCGCAACTCCGACGCCCACGAGCGCCGATCCCCCAGGCGATCCAGCCGATCTCCACTTCAAAAAAGTAGGCGATCGCGCCCCAAATGGCCGCGCCGATCACACCGGCGACCAGACCGCCGATGATTGCCGAAACGTATCGCATCTTCGTTTGCCCCTTCGCATGTTTCGTGCGTCGACGAGAAGTCTCCGTCGCCGCGATTCGGCGATTCTACTTACCCAAACGAGCTACTGCACGCGCCGGATTTATAGATTTGATATACGTGCGCAGGCTCTCGCATTTCGCCTCGCTCGAAGTCGAGTTAATCGCCGGCAAATACCGCCGGCGAACTCGCTCGGGCGGTGTGTATACTCGCAGTCCCGCCTGATTTTCCCGCCCGCCGCCTAGCTGAGGTGTTTGCATGTCGAAGCCCGTCGCTCTGTTTCTCGGCCCGGCTATCGCAACGATTTCGGCTTTGATGGGCACGGATTCGGCCGAGGCCCAAGGCCCTCATCAGCGGCTCATGCACTACCTTGACGACGCCGGCCAAGAGCAACCGGTTACGACGCCTGCCGACTGGCAACGCCGCCGCGTCCAGATTCTTGCAGGTATGCAGCAAGTGATGGGGCCGCTGCCGGCAGAAATTGCCAATGTCGTCGAAGGACGTGCCCAGCCGGCCCCGCTCGACGTGCAGGTCGTCGAAACCGCGGACCAAGACGGCATCCCGCGGCAAACCGTATCGCTCGCCTCGCGCAACGGCGAGCGCGTGACGGCCTACGTCTGGACGCCCAAAATTCCCGCCGGCGAGAAGCGGGCCGCCATCCTCGCCTTGCATCCGACGGGCGATCTCGGCAAAGGAATCACCGCCGGTTACGGCAAAGAGAACCGCGGCTACGGCGTCGAGCTTGCCAAACGCGGCTACGTCGTCATCGCGCCGGACTATGTGTCGTTCGGCGATCAGAAATCGCACGACTTCGCGAAGGACGACTACGTGAGCGGGACGATGAAGGCGATCGTCGATCACATCCGTTGCGTCGACTATCTCGATAGTCGCGAAGACGTCGACGGTGAACAAATCGGCGTCATCGGCCATTCGCTCGGCGGGCACAACGCACTCTTCGTCGCGGCGTTCGATCTGCGAATTAAGGCGATTGTGTCGAGCTGCGGCTGGGATCCGTTCCATCATTACTACGACGGCAAGAAGCTCGCCAACTGGGCTCAGCCTCGCTACATGCCGTGGGTCGTCGAAAAATTCGGGGCCGATCCCGATCGGATGCCGTTCGACTTTTATGAAGTCGTCGCCGCGCTGGCTCCCCGTCCGTTCTTTACGAACTCGCCGCAGGGGGACGGCAACTTTCAATACAAGGGCGTGAAGAAGGGAGTCGCCGCGGCTCGCGAGGTGTACGACCTGCTCAAGGCCGACATCGCATTACAAGCTCGCTATCCGAATTGCGGGCACGATTTCCCGAACGCTCAGCGTCGCGAAGCGTACACCTTTCTCGACGCCGCGTTGAAGCATAAGTCGGGGGGAACGCTTCCGGGCTATGATGCGATCGGCGTTCGGTCGCTCGTCGAAATCAAGAGCACGCTCGACGGCACGATGCAGCCGAGCTACGTCATCGTGCCGGAAGCGTACACGCCGGAGCAGGGGGCCAAGGGAATCTTGGTGAACGTGCATAGCTGGAGCGGCGATCTCAATCAGCGCACGCCCGACTTGGAAGTCGGTGCGAATCTCTTGAATCTGATTTATATCGCCCCCAACTTTCGTGGACCGAACAAACAACCGGAAGCCTGTGGATCGAAGCTCGCTCAACAAGACGTGCTCGATGCGGTCGACTACGTGCTGAAGACGTATAAGGTCGCGCCCGATCAGGTGTTTCTCACCGGCTCGAGCGGCGGCGGCCACATGACGATGCAACTTGTCGGAAATCACCCGCAGCGCTGGACCGCGGCTTCGGCATGGGTCGGCATCAGCGACGTCGCCGCGTGGCACAAGCTGCATTTTCGCGACAACTACGGAGCGATGCTGCGAGCTTCCTGCGGCGGCGCGCCAGGCGACAATGCGGCCGTCGACGCAGAGTATCGCTTCCGATCGCCGAAAACGCACTTGGCCGCCGCGGTCGACGTGCCGCTCGACATCGCCGCCGGCATCTACGACGGACATCACGGCAGCGTGCCGGTACGGCATTCGCTAGAAGCGTTCAACGTGGTAGCCGCGGCGAACGAAGCCCGGGCGAAGTCTAGCGATACGTCCGCCGCCGGCTCCTCGCAGGTGATTGACGAAGCAACCATCGCCAAACTCTGCGCCGCGCCGTGGAGTGCGAGTTACACGGGCCCCGACGCCGAGCAGCACGATCCGTCGTACGATCGCACCATCTATTTTCGGCGCGAGTCCGGCAACTGCCGCATCACGCTTTTCGAAGGGGGCCATGAACGGCTCGACCGCACGGCGCTCGAATGGCTGATGAAGCACTTGAAGTAGTGGGGAGTGGCGAGTGGGGAGTGGGGAAGGCAGAATAAGACGACGATTCGCCGCCGCTCCGGCGTCTGTAAATTCCCCACTCCGCCCTCCGCACTCGCTAATGTCCGTTTACGATCACAATCGACGAGCCTGGGATGCGCTCGTCGCCAAGAAGCAACGTTTTACGCGCCCCGCGGCTGACGACGAACTGCACGATCCGCTCGGCACCGTCGACGGCGCCGGTTGGCTCGGCGGCACCGTTGCGGGAAAGCGGGTCTTGTGTTTGGCTTCGGGGGGCGGCAGCCAGAGCATTCTCTACGCCGCCGCCGGCGCCGACGTGACCGTGGTCGACATCAGCCCGGCCCAATTGGCGCTCGACCGTGAAGCGGCGGCCGAGCGCGGTTTGCGAGTGCGGACCGTCGAAGCTTCGATGGACGACCTACGGGCTTTGATAGACGCTTCGTTCGACGTCGTGATCCATCCGGTCAGCACGTGCTACGTGCCCGATGTGAAGCCCGTGTTTCGCGAAGTAGCCCGCGTCACCGCGGCCGGCGGACTCTACATCAGCCAGCACAAGACGCCGCAGAGCCTGCAGGCCGAGCAAGGGCCGGCCCGCCGCGGCTATGAACTCGCCGAGCCGTATTACCGCAGCGGACCTTTGCCGCCGGTGGTCGGCAGCCGGTTGCGCGAAGAGGGAACGCTGGAGTTTTTGCATCGTTGGGAAGATTTGGTCGGCGGCATCTGCCGCGCCGGCTTCGTCGTCGAAGACTTCTTGGAACCAATGCACGCCAAGCCCGACGCTCCCAGCGGCGCATTCGGCCATCGGGCCTTGTACGTCGCCCCATACGTACGCATTAAGGCACGCCGGACCGCGGCCGCCGCCGGCAGTTCGCCCGCGGTGAAGACTTCGCCGCTTTGGACGCCGGAATGAAGGCCGCGGCGTGATGCGTTGGGCCGCAAAAATTCCACTTCCTTGCAGCGTCTGGCATAATACCGGCAGAATCTTCCGCTCGGCTCCGAACACTGATCGCATCATCGGAGGGCCTGTCATGTCGCGCGCCGTCGTCGCTCCACGTTTCCTCGCGCTGATCCTGCTCCTTTTCGTCGCCGTCGTCGTGAGCGAACTCCCGCGTCGAACCAGCGAGGCCGAGGAAGCGACGAAACCAGCCGCCGCGAACTCGCTTTCAGCTCAGTTTGCGGCGCTGCAACCGGCGGGGGCTCTGCCCGAATTGCCGGCCGGTCGCACCTTTCCCTTGCATGAACGCTCGGAACTGGAACTCCGCATCGAGGCAGCGCTTTCCGAACCCGCCGAGATTGACTACTCCGATGCGGAACTCGGCGTCGTGACCGACGATCTGACGAAGCGCTATCGGATTCCCTTCGTCTTGGACCGCCCCGCGTTGACGGCCGACGGCAAAGGCTCGGAATCCAAAATCACGTGGAGGCTCAAAGGGGCTTCGCTTCGCAACGTTCTGCGACACGTTCTGGAAGAGCAGGGGCTGACGTTCATCATCAAGAACGACGCGTTGATGATCACGACGAAGACCGCGGCCGAAACTCATACTCCGATCCGGTTCTATCAAGTTCACGATTTGGCTTTCTATCCGACCGCAAAGTCTCCGGCCAAGCCCGACCTCGATCCGCTCCTCGACCTGATCACCTTGACCATCGATCCAGAAACGTGGCGTGAATCCGGCGGGACGCAAGGTGAGCTGAAGCCGTTCATCGGCCCGGGCGTGGTCGGCATCGTCGCAACTCAAACTCACGAAGTTCACGAACAGATCGAGGCGCTGCTGGCTATGCTCCGTGCGGCGCACGATCCAAAGCTGCTGGAGTTGCAGCGCCGGTCTCCGCCGGAGAGGCACGCCGAAAGCCCCAAACCGGTTAGCGCCGCGGGCTCCTCGACGTCGCCGGACGCCGGCCGGGGTGTATCCGCCAAGGGCTATTTCTAGCGGTTGCTGCGCCTCGCCGGGCGAAAGAGAAAGTCAGGACAGACTCACTGCGGCCGGGGTTCACAAAACCGCCTCACGAAATATTTGGGCCTTCCGCGGGTGCGCGGCATAATGACGAGCCACGTCTTGCCTCTCGTCCGTCCCTTCGGAATTTCGACAGGAGGTTTCCATGTCGCGCGCCTGCTCTCGTCACGTGTCGTACCGTCGTGCGTTGGTTTTGCTCGCCGCAGTTCTTTTCACGTCGTCGCCTCTCGCGGCAGACGAATCGGAGAAGGGAAAGCCCGCGGCCAAAGAGTCGGCTGTTCTCGTCGCCGATAAGGCACAACTCGATCTTCCGCCGGGCAAAGTGTTTCCTGAACCGACGGGCGTCGAGAAACGCATTCGTCAGGCGCTCGTCGAACAGACTGAACTGCAGTACCTCGACACGACGCTGGAAGACGTCGCGATGGATATTTCCTTGCGGCACAAGATTCCCGTGATGCTCGACTTGCCGGCGCTGACCGCCGACGGCAAGGGCAAAGAAACTCCCGTCTCGCTCCAGGTGCGCGAGACATCCCTCCGCAACGGTTTGAGACTTCTGCTCGCCGGCCAAGGTCTTACGTACGTCGTGCGCAATGAGATGCTGCTACTGACGACGAAATCGGCGGCGGAGGCGGCGGGATCGACGCGAGTGTATCAAGTACACGATCTCTTTCTGCCGTCGAGCAATCCGCACGCCCTGACGAATTACGACTCGCTCATGGAGATCATCGTCAGCACGGTGCAACCCGAATCGTGGCAAGAGGCCGGCGGAACGGCAGGTACGATCCGCTCGTTCAACGGCCCCGGCGTCATCGCACTGGTCATCAAGCAGACCGAAGAAGCCCACGATCAAATCTACGATCTGCTGACCACGCTACGTGCGGCCGGCGAACCCAAGGTGCTGGAATTGCAACGTCGCGTTCCGCAAAAATCGCCGGCGCGCGAAGCCGGCAACGCCGAGAAAGCCGCGCCGGCGGCCAAATCCGGCGAAACCGAAAAGCCCGCGGCCAAGTAAGCCCGCGTGGAATTCCAAGCCGCGGCCGGCGCGTTTCCAGACGTCACCGGCCGCGGCCTCTGCCGGCATGTTTCGAATTGCGCCCGCCGTCTCCATTCCCCTTTGCGGAGGCATCGCAAAAGGGAACCGGCACATGGACGCTTCGGACGGCCACTTAAGCATCGTGCGGCGAATCTGCGCCACCCCAAGCTACTGGTGTGGTCGCTTTGCAGTTTCGCCGCCGGTCTCTGCGCGATGTGGGCCATGCAGAACGCTTGGTCGAGCGTCACCGGACGTCCGGCGTCCGACACAAGCTATCCGACGGTCAACGTCTGCTTTCAGCAGAGCGAGCTGGAAGCGCGCATTCGGAGCGTACTCAAGCAACCCGCCGATTTTGAGTTTGTCGACAACGACTTGGATTCGATCGGCGAATACTTGGCCAAGCGGTACGTCGTCCCTGTCTTCATCGACCGGCAACACGTCGAGGCCGAGATCGGAAAGTCGCCGGCAGACTACGTGGTGTCGGGCCGCTCGACAGGCGAAGATTTACGGCGCGAACTGGCGGCATTGCTCGATCCACACCGCTTGGCGATTTCCGTTCATCACGACCGGCTGGTGATTACTTCGCGCAGCCGGGCCGACGAAGTCGTCGACACGCGGGTTTATCCCGTCGCAGATCTGGCGACGATCTACGGTCGCTCGTCCGCCGGAACGGCGACTTGGTCGAAGCTGGCGCCGGTACGCAGCGCCGTTCATTTTGAACCGTTGATACGCGCCATTTCCGGCTCGGTCGCTCCGGACACGTGGCGCGAAGTCGGCGGCGTCAGCGGCGATATCCTTCCGCTGGAGACTGACGCTCTCATCGCCTTGGTCGTCACGCAAACCGACGCCGCACACGGCGAGATCGAGCGTTTGCTGCAGAGCATGCGCCAGGCCCGCGATCTTCGCGTACGCGATCAACAATTCGAGCGTTCCTTGCCGACGCCCGCCGCCACGACCGGGCCGAATCACCCAATTTGCGTCGGAACGTAGGCTTACCCGCGAAAGTAATTCAACCAACAATCGGCGGCGCGAACCGCGACTATTACCCTTACCGCCTGCATGGCCGCATCGTCGCATGCAGCGGTCTCGCCGCCCGCTGTGCTGAACTAAGATGAAGCCCGCCGCGTTTGGCCCTACGGCGAATGATTTCGGACCCAGGATCGAAACGATGCGAAGTCTGTTGCGTATCGCGTTGTCGTTGGTGTTGTTCGTCGCGGGCTTGCGGACGACGCAGGCTCAACGAAGCGAAGTTCCAGCGCCGGGGCCTAACGTTCCGCCGGGGATGGCGCTCGTGGCGATCGAAAGTCTACCGGGGCCGGACTCGTGGCCGATCGGCAAAGTGCTCACGACCGATACCGACCACGAACGCCGCATCCGGGGCAAGCTCGAAGAGCCGTTCACGCACGACTTCAAAGGCCTGAAACTCGCCGACTTGGTGCCGCTTCTGGAGAAACGGCTTCAATGCACGGTCGTCCTCCAACTCGCCGCGCTGGCCGCCGACGGCAAGGAGCCCGAAAAGATTGAATTTCACGGCAAAGCCCAAGGCCGAGCGCTGCGAAAGGAACTGCGAGCGCTGCTCGATCCCCACGAGCTTAAAGCTTTCGTCCACAACGATTGCTGCTTCATCACAACGACAATTGCTGCGGGAACCTATGACGAAGTCCGCGTCTACCAAGTCCACGACCTCGTCGTGGCGGCGAACGACGTGATTGCAGCTGAGCCGGATTTCATTGCGTTGGAGGAAATTTTACAGGCCCAACTGTTCGCTGAAACTTGGCGAAGCAACGGCGGAACGACGGGCGAAGTGCGTGCGTTTCGAGGCCCGGGTGTGTTCGCCTTGGTCATTTCTCACACAGCCGAAACCCATGACCGAATTGAGAACTTTTTCGCACAGCTTCGCGCGGCCAAGGTTCCCGAAGTGGCCAAACTACAGCAATCGCCGATTGTGAAGGTTCCACCGCAACCGATGATTTACGGCAACTATTTCGGCGGCATGGGGGGAGTTCCCCTTTACGCTCGCGGTCCAATTGTTCCGCCGCCGCCACGTTTGCCGCGCGGCAAAGTTCTCTTCCGGCAGACCGAAGAAGAGCGCCGGATTCATGAAGCTCTGCGGAAGCCGTCGGTTTTGAAGTTCGTCGATGAGCGACTCGACGTCATCGCCGAGACCATCGCCAAACGGCATAACATCCCGGTGGAAATTGATGTTGCGGCGTTAACCGCAGACGGCAAGGGCGCGGAGTCGAAAGTTTCGTTCGAATGGACGAGCGGCTCGCTCGGCGATGCGCTCAAGACGATGCTTGAACAGCACGGCCTGACGAGTGTCGTTCGCAACGACGCTATGCTTCTGACGACGAAAACAGCTTCCGAAACATTTGAGGAAGTCCGCGTGTATCAGGTTCACGATCTCTTGGCGTCAGACAGCACAAGAATCGGCGAAAAAGCTTCGTATGAAAATTTTGCCGAGATGATCACGGCGGTCATATCTCCCGAGACGTGGGAAGGTTCTGGCACGACGTCGAACGTCGTTGGCGTTGAAGCTTCGGGGATTCAATGCCTATCGATCAAGCAGACTTCGGATGTCCATGAGGAGATCGAATCGTTGCTGGATATGCTGCGCGACGCGTTCGTGCCGGAAGTCTACGAAGCCCAGCGGCGTCGGCCGATTGTTGTTCCTCCGCCGACGACTGACGTTCCTACCACAACTCCGCATCCCGGCGGAATCCACGTCGTTCCGGCACCGGCTGCGTCGCCGTCAGACACCGCCCCGTCGCGCTCGCTTCGCTTGGAATAGAAGCCGTTGCCCTCGCCCGCTTGTCAAAGCCTTGCGCCTGCGGGAAGATATTCGGCGTCGACCGTTGGTCGGGCGTCGTTCGTCGTTCTCGTTGGGAAAGTTCTCGCCGTGCCGTCGGATCAATTGCAGCAGATCGTGTGTTGTTTCGGTCAGCCCGTGGCCGGCAATCCTACGCAGTACATGATGGAGAAGGCCTTCGCGCGGGCCGGCCTCGATTGGCGTTACCTTACTCTGGAAGTGCCGCCGGAAGGGCTCGCCGACGCCGTGCGCGGCTTGCGCGCCATGGGCTTTCAGGGGGGCAACCTCACGATTCCGCATAAGGTGGCCGTGATTCCGCTGCTCGATCGTTTGACGCCCGCCGCCGAGATGATGGGGGCGGTCAACTGCCTGATCCGCGAAGGCAGCGACCTCGTCGGCGAGAACACCGACGGCAAAGGCTTCGTGCAATCGTTGCGTGAGTTGCTCGATCCGGCAGGTAAGAAGGTCGTGCTGCTCGGCGCGGGCGGCGCGGCGCGGGCCGTCGGCATTGAAACGGCTTTGGCGGGCGCGGCCCAGTTCACGGTCGTCAATCGCGACGTTCCGCGCGGCGAGACGCTCGCCAAGCTCATACAAGACAAGACCAACGTGCCGACGGCGTTCGTCGCGTGGCAGGGCGACTACGCTCCGCCGCCCGATACGGACGTGCTGATCAATTGCACGTCGATCGGCCTGAACGATCCATCGGGCCGCGTGCCGGTCGATTTCAGCGCCGTGCCGCCGACGTGCGTCGTGGCCGACGTCGTTTTCAACCCGGCCGAAACGCAGTTCCTCAAAGCCGCGAAGGCCCGCGGCTGCAAAGCCCTCGACGGTCTCGGCATGCTCGTCAACCAAGGAGCGATCGCCTTCGAACGCTGGACAGGCGTCGAACCGGACACCGGAGTCATGCGCGACGCAGTTGAGGAATTCCTGGAAGCGTGACCTTAATTTATCGCCCAGTAATAACGACGATGGCTGAGTTCTATGAAGAAGAGCCGTTACGGAAACTTCAAGAATCGACGCCCCTAGTTGCGGGCGAGATTCGCAGACATGCCTGGAGTGTCAAACCTCTTGGAAGAGAGTTTGAATTGTCTTACCTGTCGGGTGAATTAGCGGGCCGAGAGAAAGCGGTTGTGATTGATGAAGACGACTATCGGAGATTAGCGTCGCAATCGGTCACCATTGACGAAATTTTACGAAAGTACGGCGTCTCCTAGCATTTGGTCCTAGGTCCGTTAGTAGGCCTAAACCTGCCGCGCCTGCTGCTGCGTGATGCAGTGAAACGCGCCTAAGCCCCACACCAATTCCACCGCGCGCTGCCCGATCACTTTGCGATCCGGCAACAATCGCTGCAGCGTCTCCAGCACAACCGCGTCCGCCGGGCAATCGAACTGGGCGGCGACAACCACGCCGTTGGCGATGTAGAAGTTGCAGTAGCTCGCCGGGAGCCGCTGTTCGTCGCAATACACCGCCCTCGGCATCGGCAACGGCACGACTTCGAGCGGCCGGCCTTCTTCGTCCTTGGCCAGCTTCAGCCGCTTCAGGTTATCTTGCAGCGGCGCGTAGTTCTCATCGGCCGGGTCTTCTTCGACCACGCACACCACGGTCCGCGGGTTAACAAAGCGGGCCAGTTCGTCGATATGTCCGTCCGTGTCGTCACCGACGATCCCCTCGCCCAGCCATATCACGTTGCGGGCCGAGCAATAATCGAGCAGATACCGCTCCATGTCGGCCCGATCGAGCGTCGGGTTGCGGTTCTCGTTCAGCAAACACTGCTCGGTCGTCAGCACGCTGCCGCGACCGTTGAAGTCGACGGCGCCTCCTTCGAGGATGATGCCCGGCTCGAAGCGACGGTACTTCAGGCTCTCGTTGATGCGGCGCGGCACGACGTCGTCGTGGTCGAACGGCGGATACTTGCCGCCCCAGGCGTTGTAGCCCCAATCGACCATCACCGGCTCGCTACCCGCCGGGCCGACGAGAAACATCGGCCCATGGTCGCGCATCCAGGCATCGTTGGTCGGAATGTCGTGCAACGTGACGTTTTTCAAATGGCCCACGAGCCGCTTGGCCTCGGCCATCACGTCTTCTCCGCCAGCGCAAATGTGCACCGGTTCGTACGCGGAGAGAGTCGTCGCCAACTCGGCCCAAATACCCGGCACCGGTTCGAAATGGCCGGGCCAACTGTTGCGGTTCCGCGGCCAAGAGAGCCAGGTCGCGGCATGCGGTTCCCATTCCGCAGGCATGCGGTAGCCGAGGGTGTAGGGCGTTTGTGCGGAACTGTTCGACATGGAGTTTGATCTAAGCCCGAGATTTATGATTGTTGATTTGTGATTTCTGAAATCGCGAACCGAAAATCATAAAATCAATCGATGTAGCGTTTCGTCAGATCGCCGTACGCGTCAATCCGCCGGTCGCGCAGGAACGGCCAATGCGTGCGGGCCACGTCGATCAAACTCAGGTCGCATTCCACGATCGGCGTCTCTTCCTTGTCGTGCGTCGCGCGATGCACGAGGTTGCCGTACGGGTCGGCCACGAACGACGCGCCCCAAAACTCGATGGCCGCTTCCGTGCCCACTCGATTCACCGCCGCGACAAACAGCCCGTTGGCGATCGCGTGCGAACGCATCATCGTCTCCCAGGCGTTGTGCTGGCTCGCGCCGTACACGGCCTTCTCCGGAGCCTGCCAGCCGATGGCGGTCGGGTAGAAGAGAATCTGCGCACCGGCCAAAGCCGTAAGCCGCGCCGCTTCGGGGTACCATTGGTCCCAGCAGACGCAAACGCCGATGCGGCCGTACTTCGTGTCGATCGCTTTGAAGCCGAGGTCGCCCGGCGTGAAGTAGAACTTCTCGTAGAAGAGCGGATCGTCCGGGATGTGCATCTTGCGATACACGCCGGCATGCGAACCGTCGACGTCGAAAACCACGGCCGTGTTGTGATACAGGCCGGCCGTACGACGCTCAAAGAACGACCCGACGACCACGACGCTATTTTGCTTGGCCGCCGCGGAGATCGCCTCGGTCGCCGGACCGGGAATCGGCTCGGCCTCGGCAAAGCGCGCGTGATCTTCGCTTTGGCACGGATACTGGCCGGGAAACAGTTCCTGCAGACAGACGATCTGCGCTCCGGCCGCCGCCGCCTCGCCGATTCGTCGTACCGCCTTGGCGACGTTCGGTTCCTTCTCCACGGTGCAGCTCATCTGCACCAGCGCAACGTTCACTTTGCCTTCGTGTGCTTTCATTCCGTACCAAGTTCCCGCGAAAAGGAGCGTCCGCAACAAAAGCGCGACGCCATGATCGAAGATTGTCCGCAAACTGGACGCGGCGGATGCGACGCCGCACAATCGTACGCGGACGCCGTTTTCTTGAAAAGGACCGTATGTCTACGCACATCCATCCGGGTTTGTTCGTCACCGGCACCGATACGGGCGTCGGCAAGACTCACGTCGCTGCGTTGATCGCTCGTGCGCTGGCCGAACAGGGAAAACGCGTCGGCGTTTACAAGCCGGCCGCGAGCGGTTGCGATCGCGATCTTCACGGAAATCTCACGAGCGACGACGCCGTGCAACTCTGGGAAGCGGCCGGCCGGCCGGGCGACTTGGAACACGTCTGCCCGCAACGTTTCGCCGCTCCGCTGGCGCCGCATCTCGCGGCCCGCGCGGAAGGACGCGAGCTCGATTTCGATCAACTCCGCTGGGGGCTCGACTACTGGCGGCCGCGGAGCGACGTGATCGTCGTCGAAGGGGCAGGGGGGCTGTTCTCGCCGTTGAGCGACGACAAGCTGAACATCGACCTCGCGCTGGCCTTCGGCTTCCCGCTGGTGATCGTCGCGCCGAACCGGCTCGGCGTGATCAATGCCGTCCTGGCGACCTGCAACGCCGTGCTGAATTACAATCTGAAGTACATACGTCAGGCTCTAAAGTTCGCTTGCGTCGTATTGAATCGCCCAAACGAGCCAGACCCAAGCGACGTGAGCGTCGAGTCCAACGCCGACTTCTTACGGAAGTATTCCCGCTCGTTCAACGTCACCCAGTTCATCGAACTCGACCACGACGCCGCAACCTTCCCCGCCGCGGTCGATTGGATGCTCCTCTCGCAGCACAAGCCGGGCTATCCGCAGTTGGATCACGCGTAGCAGTCCCCTCTCGGCTCATCCGCAGACTCGCGAAACGCGAAATCCTCACGTCGCCGCCGGCTGTTTGCGCGGCCGTATCTGTTTCGCGTCGGTGGAAATCGATCGGATGGCGCTTTCCGATCGTGGCGATTCTTCATGCGGCGCGCGAGCCGTCGTGATTCACGGGCTTTCGCATTTCTCCGGCGACCGAGGCACGCACGTTGCAACGCAGAGCGGCATTCTTCGCCCGCTCCTCTCGATCGATCCGCGAATAGGAGGCCCGCCATGGTGTCGCCGTCGTCTCGTCGTGTTCTTCTGCGGGCCTCGGCCGTCGTCGGAGGTCTGGCGATCTCGGCCTTTGCGGCGGCTCCAGTTGTTGCGGTCGACGCCCCGTTCGGACAACCAGAACCTGCGGCGGTCGTCTGGCGAGGCAAGACTTCGACCGTCGAAGAAGTGCAGGCCGAGGCTGCCAATTCCTCGTCGCTGCGGCAATATCTGGCCATGCGCGAGCGAATTCAGCCGAGCACGCCGGAGCACCACTTTCAACTCGCGCAGTGGTGCGGCAAGAACGGACTCAAAGACGAACAACGAGCCCACCTTACGGCCGTCGTAGATAAACTTCCGAGCCATGCGCTCGCACGGGCCGGACTCGGTCAGCGGCTTGTCGACGGCCGCTGGATCACGTCGGAGGACGTGCGTCGCGAAGCCGCAGACAAACGGGCCGACGCCGCCGCGCGCGGGCGTTGGGAAGCGAAGTTACGAAAGTTGGCGGACGAGGCCAAATCGGTCGATAGCGAGCGTCAACAGCGGGCACTCGCGGAATTGCGGGGCGTGAACGACGTGCACGTCGTGCCGTACTTAGAGAGTTGCCTGTCGCGGAGCGGCGATCCTTTGACCGGTCGCGCCGTGATCGACGCGTTGCAATCCATGCCGGAAACCGAAGCCACGCTGTCGCTGGCGCGGCACGCCTTATATCACGTGTCCCCGGCGGTTCGTACGGCGGCGGCCGAGGCGCTGAAGTTGCGCAAGCCGCTGGAGTTCGTACCGGGACTCTTGGCCGAAATGTTCACGCTCACCGAATCGCGGGCCGTCGTGACGCCGACTGCCAACGGGTTCGTCGTCGTGAATACGCTCTCACGCGAAGGGGAAGGGGAGTCGCAGGTTGCGACGACGCGCACCGTGATCAACGTCCCCCGCAACGATGATGAAGGTTTGGCGGCGCGTGAAGCCCGCGATCGAGCGCAACGTGCAGCGTCGAAGTTCGACCTAGAAGTCGAGCTACGCAATCAGCAAACTCGGCAAACGAACGAACGCGTGTGCGCCGCCTTGGCGATGGTGTTCCCCAACGATTTGCCCGCACAACCCGAGGCGTGGTGGCACTGGTGGAACGAGCGCAACGATCTCTGGATCGCCGAGAAGCCGACGCGGCGGGCGGATTCGACCGAAACGATTTACATTCCGCGCCCCGTCCGTCCGTTCAAATGCGAGTGTCTCGCCGCGGGAACGGAGGTGTTGACGATCCGCGGGCCGGCGGCCGTCGAGACGCTGCAGATCGGCGATTTGCTCTTGTCGCGGCATCCCGACACCGGCGCGATGGCGTATAAGCCGGTACTAGCGACCACGATTCGGCCGCCCAATCGTCTGATGTATTTCAAGACGGTGCGCGGCGAATACCGGACCAGCGGCGGACACCCATTCCTCTTGGTCGAGCAAGGCTGGAAGAAGGCCCGCGACCTGAAGACGGGCGATCGCTTCGTCGGCCTGGAAGGGGACGTGGAAGTCTTGCACGTCACGCAAGCCGAGGAAGCGCCGACCTACAACGTGATCGTGGCCGACTACCACACGTACTTCGCCGGCCCGGGAAAGATCGCGAGCTGGGACAACACGCTGTGCGCCCCGCTGGTCAACGCACGCGACGATTCTGAATAGCGGAACACTGACGACTTCGACGACGCCGCGATCTTAAACGATCGCGGCGACCGGCGTTTGGACCGACTTCTCGTGGCGAGCTTCGGCTTGCGAGGTGTCGACGATGAGTTGCATCGTCACCGACCAACGGCCGGACGAATCGCCGACGACGAGCCAGTGCGGCATGACGACGACCGATTGATGCACCAGTTCGAAGCCCCCTTCCGATTGCGAAACGCTCTCGATCGGGAACGTCCAAACGCCGCTCGGCTCGGAGATTCGTACGCCGACGTCGATGCCGAGGTACTCGTCGACGAGGTGCAAGCTGCGAGTGTTGTTCAGGTCGAGCTTGCTGCCGAGATGTCCCATGCGGTTGTGGCGACCGTCGTGGAAGTAGCGATCGTCGCACTTCGACGGAAGGCCGGCCAAATTGAACTCCACGGCGAAGTGGAACGGCCGACCAGGCGGCAGGCCTTCAATCATGTAGGCCACGTCAATCACCGGGCTGCCGGCTTCCATGGTGAAGCCTTTGGTGATCCGCAGCGGAACGCCCCAGGCGTTGCCGTCGCGGGCCAGGCGGGCTTGGATACGGTGCGGATTGCGGAGCAGCTTGGCCTCGTAACCGAGGTTTAGGAAGTCGCCCCGTTCCATCGCTTCGTTGTTCGCCACCGCTTCGAGCGACACTTCGTTGTCGAAGAAGTGATCCTGCATCCCCTTGCGCGGGTACGAGTCGTAGCGAATCTGGCGATCGAGGCCGGGTTGTTTGAAAATGACCCGATCGTGAATGCTCTTGGCTCCCCCCATCGCGCCGCCGGCGCCGGCCAGAACCTTGCGATGGTACGACTCCGGCCGACGGGCCAAGGTCGACAGCAAGTTCAAACCGATGCTACGAACGTCGAGTTCGTAGAGCGAGCCGCCGCGGTGAGGCGAGATGAGCGCGGCCAGCTTGTCATTGGCCAAGTAAATCTCTTGGCGAGCGTCGCAATTGAAATCGCCGTGAGCCGCTTCAATCCACGGCTCGCCGCGCGGCCGGGCTGCCCAAGGCGGCCTTGTTCAACAGGTTCTCGGCGTTGATCAAGTGCGTGTAGATGGCGTTGCGGAGATGCGGCAAGTAAATGCCGCCGAACGCGCCGTGCCAGTACGGGCAGTTGCATTGGCCGCGGTAGAGCTCCGTGCGAGCCTCTTCGAGCAGGCCGCGGTCGTGGCCTTCGGCCAAGGCTTCGTCGAGCCGGCTGCTGATCATCATCATCCGCGAGTACATCTCGTCGGTTTCCGGGTACTTCACTTTGAAGTTCCGCCAGAAGCCGCCGCGGATGAATTGCTTCAGTTGCGGCCAGCGCGGGTCGTTCTCCATGTCGTGCGACAGGTGCTCGTATTCCAGCACGCGTTCCGTCGGCAGCGCCCATTCGGTCATTTCGCGATAGCTGGCGTCCGGCAAGTAGATCTTGCCGAGCGGCGAAACGGCGTCGATCGCTTCGCCGAGCGTCGTGGTGTGCAGCCAAGACACGTTTTGCGCGAGCAGATCGAAGAAGCGACGAAGCCAACCGTCGGTGTAGACGTGGCGATAGGTATCCGGCCAGGTGCCGAACTTCTCGCCGTCGTCGCCGAACACGACCACGGCGTTGGGGTGTTCGGCGGCAATGCCGCGAAGATGGTCGATCGCTTCATTCGGCTGCGCGAACGGAATGACGTAGCGCAGCCGTTCGCTGCCGGGAAATACGGCGAGCAGCCGGCCGTCGTCTTCGGTGACGTACGAGCCGTGCAATTGGTGCGGTTCCAGGCCGGCGTTCTTGAAATGGAAGTCGTCGAGCACGGTGTACTCGATGCCGGCGGCGGCGATGTCGCTCACGAGCGACTGCTCCCACACGCGCTCGGGCATCCACATGCCGCGGACTTTGCAGCCGAGGCGCTGTTCGAGCCACTTGGAGTAGCTGCGAATCTGGCCGACGCGATCGCGGCGCGGAATCATCGGTAGGATGGCTTCGTAGAACGCACCGCCGACGATTTCGATCTGCCCGGCGGCGACGAACTCGCGCAGCCGGTCGAGGTATTCTGGGTGCTTCGCCTCGAGCCATTCCATGAGACAGCCGCTGGTATGCAACGACAGCTTGAGGCGGTCGGCGTAGTCGGCAAACACGTCGAGGAACGGTTTGTAGCTTTCGTGGTAGGCCTGCTCGATGACGGCGTCGAAGTTGCCGACCGGCTGATGGTTGTGCAGGACCAGAGCGAGACGAATAGAGCTCGACATGGCGACTTTTGTAGACGAGTTAAACGTGGGCGGCGACGGTGCTTAGCGACGGCTCGCCGAGGCGCGGGCAAGACGCGGCCGAACCGCATTTGTGCAAAACTCGCGCCGCGTGCCGGCACCGGCCGATCGGTCGTTCATCATACCGCGATTCGGCCGGCGGCTAGACCTGTTCCATACTATCGGAAGTTTTTGCCGGCAGCATGCGAGTGATGCGCGGCAGTTCCGCGATTAGGCCGAGCCGGCGTCGCCGGCTGCGCAGCGTCGTCGCGGCTCGTTCCGGAGAAACGGGATTGATATGCACGCCGGTCGCCCATTCGAAACCGGCCGCTTTCACGAGCCGAGGAAGAACTTCGACGTGCCAGTGGAAGCGGGGGGCTTCGGGTAAACCGAAGGGGGCCGTATGCAGCACGCAGTTGTAAGACGCTTCGCCGCAAACTCGCTCCAACCTCGCCAAAGCCCGACGTAGCAGGCCGGCCGCTTCCGTAAGTTGCTCCGTGTCGGCGGCGTCAAAGTCGGCCTCGTGCTCGCGCGGCACCAATTGCATCTCGTACGGGAACCGGCTCGCGTACGGGCAGACCAGCGCGAAGCGTGCCGTCGCTTCGACGACGCGCTCTCTCGATTTGAGTTCGGCGGCGACGAGGTCACACGTCGGACAACGGCCGGTTTGCGCGAAGTGCCGAGCCGAGGCGAGAACTTCGTCGAGGATCAGCGGCGGCACCGACGGCAAGCCGACCAACTGGCTGTGCAAATGCTCGATCGACGCGCCGGCGGCTTCCCCCACGTTGCGGAAGATCTGCACGTAGCGGAGGCCTGCGCTCGCCGGCTTCGTTGCGGAGTGTGCGCAGGCGAGCTTGGTAAACGCCGAAGACTTCGGCCGTTTCAACATCAGTGAGCTGTCCAGCCGAGGTGACGTGCCGCGGCGACTCAATGATGACTTCATGAACGCCGTCGGCCGAGGCGCGGGCGAACATTCCGTTTTCGGCGCGCTCGCCACGGCCGGCATAGAAGAGGGTGCGCCGAGGTTTACCGCCGGGTACTTATTGGGAATGACGCGCATGCGCCAACCGGCGGAATCAAGCCGGGTGCCGGCCGCACGAAGGGCGAACACCTCGTGCGGCGTTTCGGCTTCGCTTCCTTCGCAAAACGGGCAGCTCCCCGAGCGGCTGACGACCGGCCGATCGACGAACTCCTGCGGCCGCGCGGCCCGCTCTTCTGCGATGAGCACCCATCGCTCCAACAGCGGGTCTTTGCGAAGTTCGGCCATGGTAAAGTCGGCGTCGGTGCGGGGTGCCACTGGTGGCTTGTCCACCAGTGCCGCTTCAAGCCGCGGTGTCGCAACAGAGCACGGGTGGGCAAGACGCCCGTGGCACCCAATTCTTTAGCTCTTCAGAAACGCCTCGATCCCCTCGAAGCCCTTGGCCAGCGTTTCGAGGTTCGTGGCGAACGAGAGCCGGGCGTAGCCTTCGGCTCCGAAGGCGGAGCCCATGACCGTCGCCACGCCTTGTTGGGCCAGGAGTTCCAAGCACCAATCGGCCGAGTTGTTCACGCGCTTGCCGGCGTAGTCGCGACCGAGGTGCGCCTGAATGTTGATGAACGCGTAGAACGCGCCCCCCATGTTCGGGCACGACAGATTCGGCAGCTCCGAAATGCGGCGACGGACGTATTCGCGACGCTCGGCGAAATGCTTGAGCATGTCGTCCACGCATTGCTGCGGGCCTTCGACGGCCGCCAGCGCCGCATATTGACTGACGCTGGAGGGGTTCGAGGTTTCTTGGCTCTGGAGCGAGTCCATGGCCTTGGAGATCCCGAGCGGGGCGAGCGTCCAGCCGATGCGCCAGCCGGTCATGGCGTAGGCCTTGCTGACGCCGTTGATCGTGATGGTGCGATCAATGAGGCCGGGACGAACCGTGGCGAAGCTGGCGAACTTGTTGTCGCCGTAGATCAGCCGCTCGTAGATTTCGTCGGAGATGACGACGAGATTCTTTTCGAGCACGACATCGGCCAGCGCGCCGAGGTCTTCCGGCGAATACATCGAGCCGGTCGGATTCGACGGCGAGCAGAGCAGCAGAATCTTGGTCTTCGGCGTGATCGCGGCGCGCAGTTGCTCGGGCGTCAGTTTGAAGTCGTTCTTCTCTTCCGTCGGCACGATCACCGGCTTGGCTCCGGTGAGCTTCACGAGTTCGGCGTAGCTCACCCAATACGGCGCTGGGATGATCACTTCGTCGCCGGGGTCACAAAGCACGGTGAAGGCATTGTGCAGCGAATGCTTGGCGCCGTTGGAAACGACGATCTGCGCCGGCGAGTATTCCAAGCCGTGCCGAGCTTGATAGGCCTTCGCGACGGCGGTGCGCAGCTCTTGGATGCCGCCGGAGGCCGTGTAGTGAGTATGGCCGGCGGCCATGGCGCGGGTGGCGGCGTCGCAAATGTGCTGCGGCGTGTTGAAGTCCGGTTCGCCGACGCTGAAGTCGTACACCTTCTTGCCGGCCGCTTTCAGTTCCCGCGCCTTCGCCGCCATGGCCAGAGTCGCCGAGGGTTCGAGGGCTTGCACGATCTTCGAAATGCTGACGGACATGGAACGACTTCTCCGCTGCAAGGGGGCGAAACGATCGATGCGATGTACGGGGTGCACTGGTGGCTTGCCCACCAGTGCAATGATCGACGTCGATTGTGAACATTGGTGGACGAGCCACCAGTGGCACCCGACGCCGCAAGCAAGCCCCCCAGAATCGCACGTTGCCGGGCGTCGTCAAGGGGCGGACGACCTTTCTCAAGAGCCATGCAAACGCGAAAAGTTCGCCGCGGCGGCGATTTGCGGCCGGCGAGCAGAAACGACCAATCCGGCGAGTTTGCCGCCGCGAAACAAAAAAGGCCGCACCCCGTTTGGAGGTGCGGCCTTCGGTAGTCAAACCTCTCGCCGATTGCGACGGTGGAGTCGCTGCGAGAAGAACGCGGGCCGGTTTGTGCTAGGCACAGACCTTGTTGGCCAGGGTCCACGCAATAGGGTTGGCACCTCCGACGGAATCTTTGCGTGACGAGAGGCTTGTATCCGGTATTTCGAGCTTTGGACGCCTGAGCCGCCGCGGGGCGGTTCGGACGTGCAAAGGGTTATCGGCAAAAAGGCCCCGGCGGTTGGGCAAACTTTCAGAGAAAGCTCGGCCGCCGCCGGGAAAGCTGCAACCCGATAACCAATTGTAACCTACGAATAGCGGACCAAAGAGTTCGCGCCGATTTCCGAGCGACGACGGCTCACGTATTGCCGCAGCGTGGACGCCCCGATGTCTGCGGCCCGCCGAAGCATGAACCGGCGCTCGATTTGCAGTTGCCGCAGCGGGCCGTCGTCGACCGCCGAGTCAGGGGTGTTCAGACGCTTTAGCTTAGGAACCTCGAATTTGACGGTGTTCATAGTGCGTAGCCACGTTTAGCTAAGGAACTCCGGGCCGGAGGTCGTTAGACCGTTAAGCTAAGGATTTTGAGCGAGACATTTCCGCACCGTGCGCCGCACGGCGTGCGGAAAGCACGCGGCTGCAGCGGCGTTAAATTGAAGCAAGCTTTGGCTTTTGGTAGTGTGGAACGTTCTGCGCGACCGCGGTTTGCACGCCCGGCCGCTTCCTTGAATTTGGGGACGGTTTACTTGTCATTCGGTTCTTCTCAGCCCGACACCGAAACGGAATCGTCCGCCGTCGCCACGGCCGTGCCGTCCGCGGATTCCGACAAATTGACCTTGCGCAACTTGGTCAAGCGTTGGCATGTGAATGACCGCGGACACAACTACGTGCATCCGCTGTTCAACTTGCTGCTTGCGCTCGGCATGGCGGCTTCGATTCTCACCTGGAACGCCGGACTCTGGCCGCTGACGATCATCTGCTGGTGCATCACGGCCCACGTCGGTCACTCGAAGCTGATCGCATTCCACGAAGCGTCGCACGGTACGCTCAACACGAAGTGGCGCGTTAACGAACTTCAGGGCATCGTACTGGGAACGACGATCTTTGTGCCGCTGAGCGTTTATCGCTTCGTCCATGGCCAGCATCACGCGTATATCGGCACTCCCAACGACTTGGAACTTTGGCCGTTCGTGAACCCCGAGGTGTCGCGATTCAAGAGGATCCTCGCGGCGATCGGCGAACTGGTGTTCGGCTTTTTCTACACGCCAATCGTCTTCTTGCACGGCGTGCTGACGGCACGGCGAATTCCGCCCGCCCAATTGCGCGCATCCAATGGGAATACGCGTTGTGCGTCGTCGCCTGGAGCGGCGTGGCCGTGATGCTCACGCGCTACGGCTGGTGGGAAGAGTTTTTCGTCGGCTACTTCGCACAAGCCTTGATCGCCGGCAACTTGCAATCGGTCCGCAAGTTCACCGAACACATGGGCCTTTTGGGCGACACGATCCTGACGACGACGCGCACCGTCGTGGATAAGTCGCACTACGGCGAGGCGATGTCGCGCTCGATGCTGCGAATCGACTACCACGGCACCCATCATCGCTATGCGAAGGTGCCGTACTTCAACCTGCCCGACGCCACGCCGTACGTCTACGACGGCCAAATCGAAACCGTGCCGGTTTTCCCCAGCTATATGAGCGCGATGTGGGACATGGTCCGCACGCTGGGAAATCCGCGTGTGGGAAAGCAGTGGATCGCGACAGACTCCGCGGCAGCGACGTAGCAGATCGCCGTCGAGTCGTGCGACGTTTAGCGAGCCGCTTCGATCGTAACGTCGTCGAGCAGGGCCGTCCCCGCACCGCCAAGTGCGGCCGTGAGCGTGATTTCACCGTCGACCGGCGCCATGCGATGATAAGTAAATCGTTGCCAACCGGGCGTCTTATCGAACCGCTCGGCGAGGTTTTCGCCGCCGATCGAGTCGAACACAAGAAAGCGTTCTTTGCCGCCCGCAATTTCTTCGGGCACGTAGACCCAGCCGCTGACTCGCACGACGTCGCCGGCTTTCACGGCCACGGCGGGCGACACGATCCAGAGCGGCGGCGAATCCGTGACGGCCGCGGCGGCGTCGGGCGTGGCGGCTTCGGCTCGCAGGCGAAGGGCGAATTGCGAAGTAGCGACGGCAGGGGAGTTGGCGTTTGCGGCGGTCGTCGACGTTCGAGCGGCCGCGGCCAGATCGGCATCGCTTCGCACCGCTTCTTGAGCGTGTTGGAAGTGTCGCCAGCCGGCCTGCACCGTGATATCTAAACTTTCGAACTCACCGCCGGCGAGCAAATTCTGCCAGTTCGTCACGCCGCGCAGCCGCCCGAGCATCCGCCAATGTTCCGGTAAGGTCGCGAAGCAACTCGTGAACGGCGTGAGCGACGTGGAGCCGCCCGCGCCGATCACGGCCGTTTGCCAATGGGCTTGTTCCAGCAAGGCAAGAGGTCGCAACGCGCGGCGTGTTTCGAGTAGCCGTCGCGCAGGTTGCCAGCGCCGAAGCGAGCTTCGGCCGCCGCCAATACGGTGCGGGCTTGCTGCAGCCAGGTCGCGCCGTTGGCGATGGGGGGCGCGAGGCCCATGAGTTCGCCATGAACGTACTCGGCCGTACGCATCTTGGCTTGTGTCACTTCGAGTTGCTTCTGGGCCGCCGTCGGGCCGACTGCTGCGATTTGTTGTGATACGACGTTCACAACGTACGGGTCTTGGGTCAGCAGCACGAGCGTCGTCAGGCTGAACTCATCGAGCGTCACCTTCAAGCCGCCGGCGACGCGTTTGCGAGGCAACGGCCGCATACCGCCGGGCGACAGTTCGTAAACGTCGACGGCTTCAGGCACGCCCGGCACAATGAACGTCAGGCCGGTGCCCGCCGATTGTCCGGGGACGAACTCTGCTCGTGCGCCGGTCCACATCGGCAAGAGCAAGTGACCGCGATCGATTTGCAGCAGCACGCCGCTGACGTCTTCTTCGCTGCCCGGCACGCGGGTTACGAAGCTTCCGGCGGCCGCCCACGGGTCGATCAGCCCCAGTTCCAAGTTGATGAGATGCAGGGCCGCCGCACGGGTTCGCGTCGCTTCGTCGGTGGCGTTTAGCGGAGTTTGCGAATCGAACTTCAGCCCGCGCACGCCGGAGGCCAGGGCTTCGAAAACCATCAGGCGGATTTGTTCGCTCTCGACTTCCGGAATGGCCGGCCGGGCCAACGAAAGCAACTGCGCCTGACGTGCAAGTTCTCGCGAAGGCTGCGTTTGAATCACGGCCCA
>JASGKB010000017.1:0-1097899 GCA_049840675.1 Pirellulales bacterium | reverse complement strand
ACCGGCTGTACTATACTGTGCTGTCCTGCTCGTATTGCAGCATGGCAAACCAGCCTGTGAAGATCGGAAAAAATGAACCACATAGGACATAGAACACATAGAAGTTCACATAAGTTTTATCTATGTGTTCCCTTTATTTTCTATATTCTATGTGGTTCAAGTACGCTAGACCGTCAGCTTCCGGTCCCGCGCCAATGTTTTCCATTCGCCTTCCACCCGGTTGTTCCGGACGGTATGGACGCGTTCATACAAAGCGACCGTGGGACAAATGTGATAGGGCAGGCCATAGAGGATATCGCCTGTTTTAAGATCATGGCCGGGACTTACTTCCAGGACAAGATGTTCTTCGCTTTGGCCAACCGGCTTTACGTCGCCGGCATTGAGAAAGAAAACCCGCCTGGCTATGTCATTTTCTGCTGCAACGGACTTATGGCCCAGGTCGGTGGTTACCCGGTTGGGCGCGGGAAGCGAGATGATACGGGTAACGAGAACGGCAGCCGGCATAAAATCCTGTTCGGGGCAAAGGTCGCTATAGCCCTTGTCCCAATAGATGAAAGTTCCCGGGCTGCATTCCACATTTTTTCGCCTGGCATGTACCGGAAAGGACGGTGAGCCGCCGGCGATAACGGCAGGAACGGGTAATCCTTCTTTTTCCAGTTCGCCGCGCATTTTTTCCACGGGGGCAAACCCTTCGTTGCATTCTTTGGTACGCTGTTCGAACGAAGGATTGCGCATATGCCCGTCATAGGCATGTAACCCCGCCACATGTATCCCTTTCAGGCCTGTGCAATATTTGTATAGGGCAATTGCTTCTTTTCCGGGTTCGATGCCGGTACGGTTCATGCCGATGTTGAGATCGATATAAACGGGTATGTCCAGGTCATGGGCGGCAAAGGCTGCGGCCTGTTCGGCTGCAGCCCGGGAATTATCTGCCAGGCAGGAGTAGGAAGTAGCCGGGTATTTTTTTATTACTTCGATGAACCGGCGCAGTTTGGGGCCTAATGGCTGGTAAGCGAGCAATACATCCCTGGCCCCGCATTGCCCCAGCATTTCGGCTTCGGCAATGGTCGCGCATTTGAATTTGGTAATGCCGGCCGCTATCATTTGCTTCGTTACATCGGGACATTTATGGGTTTTGACATGGGGACGCAACCGGCTTATATCGCCCACCATTTGAATTGCGGTCCGGATATTATGCGTTACCCGGTCGGGAAAAACGACCAGCGCCGGAGAGTCCAGCTCTTCTATGTTTTTTATTTCGTACCAGTTATCAGACACGGAAGATTATTTTTTTCGTACAGCAGCAATAGTCTGCAGGAGCCATTGAATGCGTTCGGCCAGCAGGGCATAATTCCCTTCCTGCATTATTTCTTTACTGAAAAGGTGTGAACCCATTGCCACGCAGGTCGCGCCGGCGTCGAACCACTGGCGGAGGTTATCTTCTTCGAAGGTCACACCGCCGGAAGCCATTACCCTGACCCAGGGGCAGGGTCCCCGCAATGCTTTAATGAAGGCAGGTCCCAACACTTCGGCCGGGAATACTTTTACCAGGTCCGCTCCCCATTCATGGGCCTGTATAATTTCAGTGGGGGTAGCCGCGCCGGGCATCCAGAAAATATCATTTTTTACGCAATACTCTCCTGTAGCCTTGTGCAGTACCGGCGCGACAATAAAGGCAGCGCCCGCCTTATGATACTGCTTGGCCTGTTTGGCATTCATGATCGTACCGATGCCCAATACCAGGCCGGGCAGGTTCTTTTCAATATGTTTGACGAGGGATTTGAAAATAGCCGGCGCATTTTCATTGCGGTTGGTAAATTCAATGATGCGGAGGCCGCCGGCATAGACGGCATCCAGTATTTTTTTTGCGGCTGTTTCATCGGTGTGATTGAAAGGAGGGATCAATCCCTGGGTGACCGCCAGTTCAAAGATTTCTTCTTTTTTGATTTTTTTCATCAGTCTGTTTTTTTCACTTCATAGGACAGGGAAAACACGGGATAAACTATGTAAATCCTAACGTGTTGGGCTATTAACACGATGTGTCCTCTATTTGCTTTTGCACCACATAGGACATAGGGCACATAAGAGGACTTAGCGTATAACCCGGTTTACGGCGCCATCCCTGATAAATTGTTGAACCTCTTCTTTTGACAAGATACAGAAATCGCCTTCCATGCTATGTTTGATAGCGCCACAGGCGACTGCAAAGTTAATGATATCCTGCCCGGGCAGCTCATTGATCAACGCGTAGAGCAGTCCTCCCTCGAAAGCGTCGCCACTGCCGATGCGGTCGATCGTTTCCGGCAGTGAATACGAAGGAGAGAAATAATACTGGTCCTGCCACCATAAAGCGCCGCTGTAAGTTGGCTGGTTGTATTGATCCGTACCGCGGAAACTCATCGTCAGGGCCTGCATGGCCGGGAGCTTTTTTTTCAGTTCACTGGTACAAAAGCGGAATTTGTCTTCATAATTCCCGGCGCCTTCCTTTATTCCAAAGTAAACAGCTATGGTATCGATATCCCCGCCGATAAACTGGCAGTGCGACAGCAGTTCGGGCATTATTTCCGAGGGATGTTTTCCATAATTCCATAAGGTGCGGCGATAGTTCATATCGGCGATCACCGTCAGGCCTTTGGAGCGGGCCGCCAGGATGGCTTCCCTGCACACGTCGGCCGCATTTTGTGTAAGCGCCGCTGCAATGCCGGACCAGAAGAAATAAGAAGCGCCTTCCAGGATGCGGTCCCAGTCCAGGGTGCCGGGCACCAGGGAAGCAAAGGAAGAATACTTGCGGTCATAGATGACGCGCGAGGCGCGGATATTATTTCCATGTTCGGTAAAATAGATGCCCATGCGTTCACCTCCGCGGTGTACAAAGGATGTGTCCACCCCGAAACTGCGTACAGCATCGATGGCGGCCTGGCCCAGGTCGTTTGCCGGCAGGGCGGTGACATACCGGGCATTGATCCCCAGTTGTGACAGGACCACTGCGACATTGGATTCGGCGCCTCCAAAAAAGCGCCGGAACGATTCGGTCCGGTGGAAACGCTCACCAGGCGTGCAATCCATTCGCATCATGATCTCTCCAAAAGAAACGAGGGTTTTGCTGTCGGAATTCATTGAATAAAGATAGGGATGCCTAAGCGTGAATTTCAAATATTCCTTCTATTTCGACAGCTACATTGGCCGGCAAGGATCCCATGCCGACGGCGCTGCGGGCGCCCACTCCATTTTGTTCACCCCAAAGCTCGCGGTAAAGTTCGCTGCAGCCGTTGATAACGATCGCATGCTTTTCATATTCGGGTACTGCATTGACCATGCCCAGCAGCTTGATCACCCGCTTTATCTTATCCAGAGAACCGGTTTGTTTTTTAATGGAGCTTAGCATGGCCAGCCCGCACTGGCGGGCAGCCAGTTTGGCCTCTTCATCGGAAATATCTTTTCCGACCTTACCGGTAATAAAAGTGCCATCTGTTTTCATGGACACATGGCCGGACACATACAATTTGTTTCCATCGACCAGGCATGACTGGTAGATTCCTTTCGAGGCCGGAATGACGGGAAGTTCCAGTCCCAGCTCTTTCAGTTTTTTTTCGATTGCGTTTGTTTCCATTTTATCTATATCAATATATCCAAAATTAAAACACCTGCCAGTCCCATCACGGCAACGATCGTTTCCATGATCGACCAGGATTTGATCGTATCCTTTACGGAAATGTTGAAATATTCCTTGAACATCCAGAAGCCCGAATCATTTACATGCGAGAACATGAGGCTGCCGGCACCAATGGACAGCACCATCAGGTTGGGATCGGCCCCGGTCTGGTCCAGTACCGGGAGCATGATGCCCGCTGCTGTAAGGCCGGCCACCGTGGCAGAGCCTACGCATACACGGATGACGGCGGAAATAAGCCAGCCCAGTACCAGCGGATTGATGGACAATCCCGTGAGAAGGCTCCCGATCTCATCGCTGATACCGCTGTCGATCAGTACCTGCTTCAGGGCCCCGGCCCCGGCAACGATGAGCAGTATCAATGCTACATCCTTTACCGCATCGCCATATTGGTCCATAATTTTTTTTAAAGAAATTCCCCGTGATACTCCCAGTGACCAGGTAGTGATCAGCAGGCTGATCAGCATGACAATCACCGGATCGGCCAGGAACTGGAGGATGCCCCTGGCATTATTATCGATGTGGAAGATAAAAGGAAGGGCTGTAGTAACGATCAGCAGGAGTACCGGCAGTAATGATGAAAGGAAACTGTTTACGGTTCCCGGTAATTCACTGGCGGCAATTTGCCTGGGTTGAAATGTTTGCAACGGCTCCGATTTTATTCCTTTCAGCGTTTTTGCAAACAGGGGACCGGCCACGATGATCGCAGGAATGGAAACGATCAACCCGTATGAAAGGGTGAGGCCCAGGTCCGCATGAAATTGTGCAACCAGGGCAGAAGGAGCGGGGTGTGGCGGTAAAAAGCCATGGGTCACGGACAGGGCGCTCAGCATCGGTATTCCCACGTATACAGCGGGCAGTTTGGTCTGATAGACGACGGAAAAGATCAATGGGATAAGCAATACGAACCCGACATTATAGAACAGGGGTATCCCGACAATGAAACCTGTGATCATCATGGCCCAGGTAAAATATTTTTTTCCGAATGCTTTCATCAGCACATCGGAGATCTTTTGTGCCGCCCCGCTCTCCGCCACCAGTTTCCCGAGCATGGCCCCCAGGCAGATAATGATGACCAGCTCGCCGAGCATGTCACCGATTCCTTTTTTGATCGATTTGGTAATATCCACAAGGGGAATTCCCAGTAGCAGGCCGGCCAGTATGGAAATAAGCAGGAATGCCAGGAATGGATTGAGTTTGCCCCAGGTGATCAGCAGGACCAATAGCAGGATGCAAAGCAAAACAATCAGAACAGACATAGCCGCCGGTTAAAAAGATATGAGCATCGAATATAAATAAATATGCGCACCTGCCGGTTATATATTCCACCAGTAATTAAACTTCAGTACGATGGCGCGGTTGCGGACAGACAGCGGGGCCGGGAAATAGTTGTCCGTATATACCAGGAAAATATCCGAGGCCGGGCTGTACCGCCACTGGAACCGCGTATTGAGGTTGATATTTTTCAGTTGTTCATTGTACTGCATAAAGGCCGTAAAGAAGATCTTATTCGACATCGTTACATCGATCCGCGGGCCGATCAGCCAAAAAGAAGTGTGGCCCCAGGGCTGCGGCAGGTGCAGGTTGTTGTAGCTGGCCGTCACATTGATGCTTACATAAGGCTGAAAGCGGTAACCCAGTTCCCCTGAAATATTGTAACGGCTTCCATCTGCGTAATAACCTCCAAAGCGGGTTGACAGCGAATAGGTCAGTAATTGCTGCGGCCTGGAAAAATAGTCGGTACCATAGGCGTACCAGTTATGCCGGGTCCCTGTCTGCAGGCTGTCCTTTCCTGAATTGGTGGGATCAAAAGGACTGAGCAACTGCACATAGTCGTGAGCCACCCAGGCATCTGCAATGCTTTGATCACGAAAATTGAAATTATACACCAGGACGTGTTCATCGTCGGTGCGTTTCATGGACTCGTCAAAATAAAGGGAGGAGATCCATTTGGGGCCATGGCTCACCAGGGGGCCGCGGCGGGGAAAGAACAGGCGGCTTGCCTGCGGATACACCCGGATATAATTATTGCGCGGAACATAGCCGACTTCTGCACTGTAACTTTTACCGACATATTCGTGCTGCCAGAGCAGCAGCCACCTGCGGCTGGAATACTGCAGGTGGGCGGCATGGACCCAGTCCCTGGAAGAACTGCCCGGGCTGAAGGATTTGACAGCCATGACCTTTCCGGTCCAAAGGTTATTGGATGAAGCCAGGTTATATTCAATGCCGGCATTGCGGTTATACATGGAATAGACGGGCTTGGAGATATCCGCCGGATGATAGCCTACTGATTGCTTGTTGATGAAGATAAGGCCAATGTTCGATCGTGAAAATATCCGGCGCTGGAGCGCGATAACGCCAAAGTTCTGCGCCGGCAAACCGGTTTCAGCTACCTTGCCGGTCTGCATGTTCATCAGGCCGATCCGCCAGTCCTTATTGAGCTTGCCGCTCAGGCGGACGCCGGCGCGGATAGGAACACCCAGGCCGATCCGCCGTGAAAAGAAAGGCCGGATCGTCGCATAGCCGAAATTGGCGAACAGGTCTGCATTTTCCAGGAAGAACTGCCTCCGCTCCGGGAAGAACAGTTCAAAGCGGTCGAGATTGGTCACCTGGCGGTCCACATCCACCTGTGAAAAATCCGGGTTGACCGTCAGGTCAAGGTTAAGTGAAGAAGTGACGGCTACCTTGACATCGCCGCCAATATCCTTGCGGTAGTCCGTCGGTTTTTGGTTTTCATGGTCTTTGGAAATACCGCCCAGCATGTAGGGGATGATGGAGATATTGGAGCCTGCCGAAGGGGGTGGCTCATCCCAGACCAACGTTCCCGTATAAGCGAGGGAAGCGGTGGGAAATTGCCGGGTACCGGCGCCCACTCGACTTTTCCGCGACAGTGATGTCCAGCCGGCTGAAGTTGATGCCCCATTCTGTGATCCCTTTTTTATAGCGGATCGATTTGAAGGGAATGGCCGCTTCAAAATATCCATTTGTCCGGGTAGTTCTTTACGGCAGAGGTCCATTTATTGTCCCAGCTCAGGTCTACTTTGCCTCCTTCATACATGGTGCCATCCCATTGGGCGCCTGCTGCATTGGCGCCAAATGAAAAACCGTTGGTCTGGTCGTCGAAGGGGTCCATGAACAAAAGAAAATTATCATTCTTGCCGAAATTGAAATCCCGGCGCATCGATTCCACCATGTATTTTCCCCCTCCATGGTAGCAGGTGGCCAGCAGGTACAGGTTTTCATTATCGTAGGTCATCCGCACTTCAGTATTCACTTTGGCCAGGCTGGTATCCATGGGCAATACCATGAAGAAATTGTTTGCCGCTTCCGCCTGCAACCAGCCATCTCTTCCATCAGGCCATCTATTCTGATCTGTGAAGAGGACCGTTTGATATGAACAACATAGGCGCTATTCTTCTTTTGGGCAAATGCGGGAGCGGGAAGAGGCAATCACAGGTAAGCAGGGCAATAAGAATAACGGGGTGGCGCATGTAGATTGAATAAAGCCCCGCAAAGATAATAAATTAGAAGTTTGTTTTTGCACCACACAGGACATAGGGCACAAAAGAAAATGAATTAGGGCCGGTTGGTGGTTTCTTTACAACTTTATAATTGATAAATATACCAGGCAGACGGGAAACACCAGCCAACGGCATAGCTTCCGCTCTATCGCCCGGCTGTTTACAGCAAGTAAGATCAGTCTGCTTCCGGCTTAGCCAAAGCATAAATTGAAAAGGAATGAATATTGTTTTGTTTGGGCTAAATCCGGAAGGCTCCTCTCGTGGGTCGGGCGAAAGAGAACCTTCGCTGCCGTAGTCGTCGAAGAGCAGTTCGTCGGCGCTGGTCGGCGAGTTTGGCGACGACGCGCGTTTTGAAGAACCGCTCGCCACGTTTCCACGCCTGATCGCGTACGCCGCTGGTGAGCAAGTGCGCACCGTCGGGATACCAACCTTCCAATGCGTAGCCCGCCGTGTGCGCAGTTTGGGCGATCGGATCGCCGCCGTCGACCGGCATGACGTAAACCTGCTGGTTGACGCCGCGATCGGCGATGAAGGCCAGCCGTTTGCCGTCGGGCGAGAACTTCGGCATCTGATCCCGGCCGGTGTGCGTCGTAAGCCGCTTGGCTTGGCCCCCCGTCGCAGCGACGGTCCAGATATCGCCGCGCCAGGCGAAGGCGAGGAGCTTGCCGTCCGGCGAAAGGTTCGGCTGCGAAGGAAGCAGCACGTCGTCCGTTGCGGCGGCCGGAAAAACGAGGCCGAGCAGCGCGGCGAGCGACAGGACCGAACGAGACAGGAAGCGACGAAGCGAGATGCGAATCATGGAGGTGCGTCCGAGGAGGGGCGATCGACGGGGACGGCTCGATTATGCATGCAGCCGCAAAGCTTTCCTATCTTCGCCGGATTCAATTTTTCGTCCCCCTAGGTTCCCTTCAGACGAAATTCGCTTCCTAACGACTTTGACGGTTATTCCGAACGTGCCGTGCGAAGCGGTTGGCGCTGAATTGCGGCCGGTAACGATTCCGATGACGGAAACAGGTCGAAGCCAAGAGCCTCCTTTTCGGGAGCGCTCGTCGGCGGCACGGCCCATGGGAATATCACGAGGAATCGCCGATGGCCATTTCGCACAAAACGCTGATCGCTTTCGTCGCCGCCGCACTCTACGGCACGTCGGCTTCAGCCATCGGGCAGTTCGGGCCTTCGCTCGGGGCCGCCGGATCAGCTCCGGCGACGAACTACACTGCGCCGCCGAGCGTGGTGATGCCGACCATGCCGACGTACTCGGCACCGGCCTATTCGGCTCCCGAGCAGCTCCCGGTACCAGCGGCGCCTGCAGTCCCCGCCGGGCCGTCGCAATTCGCGCCGTCGACCAGCGGCCCGACCGGCCCCAACGCGCCGGTGATGCAGCCGTATATGCCTGCCACGATTCCCGCACCTGCCCCTGCGCCGTATCTGCCGGGCTCGACCGGCGGCATGAACTCAGGCCTGCAGGGTCCGGCGGCGTCATCAGGTCCACAGAGCTACACACTGCCGCAGTACGCGGCTCCCGCGCCCTACAACTACGCAGCGCCGTACAACACGCCGTCGGTCGCGCAACGCCCAATGCCGCAATCGCCGTACGGCGCGGCGCCCGTCCCGTCGACGTATCCAGGCCAGGAAATGCCGGTCGGCAACCTGGCGCGTTCGGAGATTTCGCCGTACGCCAAGCCGCCGATGCCGCCGTCGCAAAGCACTTGGGTGCCGACGAAAGCGGCGAGCCTCATGCCGCGCTCTTGGACCGGCTCCGGCCCCGCCGCAGCCCCCGTCGCTCCGCAGCCGAGCTATTCGCCGTACCCCGCAGCTCCTTGCGATAACGGCGCGTGCTACGCTCCGCAACCGGGCGTATGTTGCGCTCCGCCGGAAGGCATGTTCGACAACATCGGCGTGCTGACGAGCTACGACGCTTTCAAAAACGGCCTCGACCTCGACGGCCAAAACGCCAACTTCGGCAAACGCCTCGGGCTGTTCGGCGCGTTTCCCTTGTTGCGCGAGTGGGGCATCGGCGGGCAAGCCGGCTCCACGGCCGGCTGGTACGACTGGAAAGGTTCGCAATACACGGGCCCGCACGACCGGTTTCAGAACTTTACGTCGGTCGGCGTGTTCCAACGTCCGTGCGGTTCAGGCCTCGCCTGGGGCATCACTCACGACTGGCTCTACGACGATTTCTACGCCGATCTGCACTTCAGCCAATTCCGCGTGGCCGGTGCCTACCAATTCATGCCCGGCAGCGAGCTCGGCGTCTGGGCCGCGCTGCCGCAAGGTCGCGACGAGACGTTCGTCGGCACGCCAGCCGTGCAGAATCGGTTCCAAACGCTGCTGCAAGGCAATCTCTACTGGCGACAGGCGTGGAGCGATTGGGCGGCTTCGACCGTGTTCGTCGGCATGGCGGAATCGCCGAGCGACATCTCTTACGGCAGCAACGTGCAGGTGGCCGTGACGAACTTCGCCGCAATCACCGGCGGTGTGGAATATGTATCGCCCGGCTCCGGCGGCACCTCGGGCTATCAAGAAGAGATCTGGAACCTCTCGCTCGGCGTGACGTTCTATCCCGGCAGTGCGATGCGGAACGCCCGCAATCAATTCCGGCCGTTCTTGCCGATGGCCGACAACGGCAACATGGCGATCTGGCGTCGCTAGGGTTGACGAACACGCCATGAAACGCCCCCTTTTCCGCTCGTTCCAACTCTCGTAGGAAACGGTGCGCGGCAGTCGTCTGTTCGTCGCGGCGACTCGTCGGTCGCACAATCGCTGCAATCGATCTGATCGCACCGACAGGTCGTCGCACTCCTGCCCGCGGATCGTTGAAATCCGCGATCGTTCGTCGGCGTCGCTCGGCCCGCGCGATCTATAATTGATTGCCGCCCTTCGCATCGCTCGCCCCGTGCCGTCGGTCGCGGCTTCGCCCTTCCATCGTTTGCCGCGGTGATCAGCCATGATTTCTTCGCATCGCGAAACGTCGGCCTTCCAACTGCCGCTCGCCACGCTCCAGGGGTTGCTGGAATTCGGCAACTTTGAACACGGCAAAGAGCGCCGCGTCGAACCGAGATTCGCGTTCGCCGCGCCGGTCCGATTGCGTCCGCGCGACGCCTCGCGGCGCATCGTGCGCGGCTATGCTCGGGAGCTTTCGCGTTCCGGCATCGGTCTGCTGTGCGAAAGCCCGTTGACGATCGGCGAACTCTACTGCCTGACGATCGACCACATCGGCGGCCCGCTCTTGCTCGAAGCCGAGATCATGTGGTGCCGCGAAGCCGGCGACGGTTGGTATCTCGCCGGTTGCCGGTTCATCAACGAGACCGGCCCCGGCTCAGGCGACTAATCGTCGTCCGGTGCGAGCTGCTGCGAATCTGCGCACGCGGCGCTGCGTAACGTCGAAATTGTGCGAATTTTCACGAGGAATTCGCCGTTGGCGAGCCCTTCGTTGCGATTGCGGCAACACGGCCGGCAACATTCGGCGCGCCGCTTGCGTAGCACAAATGGAAGCGAGTAAGGCCGCAAGGCACTACTCCCTCTCCATGAGGTGCAACGATGTCGACCGCCGTGTTCTCCGCGCCACGAAGTTTCTTCTTGCAGCGTTTTGTCTTACAGCCGCTGCGATACGCTTGGGCTTTTTTTCCGGCCACTCTGATCGGCTTGCTCGTCGCGCTGGTCGGGCTCGTCACGAGAAGCCGATATCGGCGCGGCCACGGCGTGCTCGAAGTTTGCGGCGGCGCAGGCCGGTTGGTTTCTGCGAATGGGCATCCCCGGCATCGGACGCATGCCCGCCATGACGCTCGGCCACGTGCTGCTCGGCGACGACGAAGCGACGCTCGACCAATGGCGCACGCACGAGCTCGTGCATGTCCGGCAGTTTGAAACGTGGGGCCCGCTCATGCTTCCGGTGATGCTCTTCGCCGGGCTGTATCTATCGGCGCACGGCCGTGATCCGTATTACGACAATCTCTTCGAGCGCGAAGCGTACGCCTCCGCCGGTTCTCCGTACGAAGTGAAATGGCGCCCGCGTCGCGCCGCTCGGGCCTCGCAGACGCCCGTCATCCTGCCGCAAGCCGTGAAAGCGTAACGGTTGCGCCGCGCGTAACGATTGCGCGGCGCACACCGGCGGCCGTTGCCGTAATTTTCGCAGCGGCGCACGGCAGCGTGTTGCTCGGGTTCGCCCCCTAATTAGCGTGGAAATCGTCGTCGCCGCCGGGCGATGACATTTCCCCACTTCTGATTGAGGGCGAACATGTCGGGCATTGCACCTGTGTCGGGCAACTTTGGCTTCCCTTCCGTCGCTTCGGCCGGACTCGTCGGCGGCGCGGGCAATCTCTCCGCTGGTTCGGCGGTGGCCGCGAGTTCGGGAGCTCAAATGCTCTCGGGCGCCCTGGCCGTACAAACGGCCGGGAATCTTCAAGCCGCCGGCGGAGCGGGCGGCATTGATCCGCTCGCGACGTTGGCTCTCGCCTTGTTGCTGCAAAAGAGCAATCAGAGCGAAGAGAAACAGGATCCGTTTCAGGCCCTGGCCATGTTGGCGATGCTCGGCGGCATGCAACAAGCCGGAGGCGCTTCGGCTTCGGCCTCGTTCTCGTTCAGCATGTCGGGCGTCGACCAAGCTTACGCAGGCGGCGCGGTCGCCTCCGTTTCGCTTTCGGCTCAGGCCTAACACGCTCGCGCTGCGCGAAATTCGACTCTCGCTGCAATCGGCCTCGCGATTGCACGCCGGTGCGTTGGCTTCCGCCTCATTCGTCCCTAGAATGGGCTAGCCGATTCGGAACCTGGCGCGCCGCGAAGTGCTGCGAGCCTCCCCACGCCCAACGCCTTAAGCCTTTGCGGAGTCGAAGATGGCCATCACCCTTGACGCACAGATTCTCAAAGATCGACTCGACAGCTTGTACGAAGTCGGCCGCAATCGCCACGACGTCGTGCATGATCTGTTTGCGAAGTATTCGAAGCCCGACGCCGAGTGGCGGCTGCAGGACGACTTCCAAGTGCACATCGCGGGCGCGGAAGCGAAGCTGGTCCGATTCGCGTTCGACGCCAACTTCGACGCCGCAGCCGGCGAATCGCCCGAAGCCGTGCAGAAGCGCATCGACGACCGGCTTCGCTACGTGCAAAACTTCTTGGCTTTGATGACCGGTCCGAACGAGGAATACCACCTCACCGTAGAACAGCGGCCGCACATCAACGACCCGGTCGCGCCGAACGCAGTGACCTACAACATCCACGGCGCAATCGTACCGAAAGCAGTCGGTTAGAGGTCTTCAGCCCGCTTAGATCACGAGGCCGAATCGATAACGAAGCTGCGTCGCTCAGGTAATTGCGCGAGCTGCCGCCGAATATCTGCTAGGCAGATTCGCACATGCCACCATTCGCAGACATTTACGTGCTGGCAGAGTCTCGGACTGAAACTGCGATTTCTGCGTTCCTCGCACATTTCGCTCCCGAGCATGAGGAGAGTGCAGACGAGTATTTGATTCCTCGGCGCACGGATGCGCCTCAGCGGATTTTCCACACAGCATCAGAGATGATTGCCTACTGTTGCAGTCATCTATCAGAGCCACAGTCGGTTTATTGGCAGCGGATTGGCGATGGCGACCCAGCGCACGCGATGGCTTTCTTTACTTCGGATGCTCGGCTCATCTTTGGTTTGTCTGTCAGCGAGGATGCAGCAGAACACTATTTCGCCGAGTTGCGCAGACACGCGCATTCGGATATCGGCTACATCACGTTTGAGAGTCCGCCACCTGAGACAGCAGCAGAGTTTTGCCAGATTGCAAATGAATCATCCGCCTAACCATGCGCTGCAGCGAACCCGACTTGAGCGTCGCGGCTGCAATCGTGGCGTCCCGCGGGCCGGTTCGCTGAGTTTGGGTCGTTAGCAAACTTCAAGCGCGCTATGCCATTACCACTCACAGACCCTCGATGGAGCGAGTTGCACAGCAGCTACAACGGCACAGAGGATGTCGTTGCGTGGCTGACCGAGGCGTACGAGCAGGGAGGTTTGTCTCACGAGCGTCTTGGCGACCTCATCAACGAGGTGCAGCATCAGGGCGGGACTTCTAGTGCGATGTTCGCAGTGGCTACTCACCTTATCGAGCTTGCGCGTCGTGCGTCACCGCAGGACGCGCTCACTTTGTTGACGCACGCGGGCATCATTTACGCCGGCACAGATGGCCCGCGTTCCACACCATGCCCGGCTTTCCTGCGTGAGGATTTCGTTTCTTCAGCGGCGGACGGTGCGAAAATGTTGTCACCGCTTCTTCCACTGGCGACAGATTTTGACGCTTACAAGTGGGCGGTTGCAGGTCTTGCCGGTTTTCTCGGCCACCACGGTTTCGCCCGCTTCTTGAACGGCTTGGACTTTTACGAGGGCAAGTTCCATCACCAGTTGATAGGCGGCCCATTTCCATCGGACGTGTGATGAGAGACACGATGACGTGGGCTAAACATGCGCTGCAGCGAACCCGGCATAGCGCCGTAGTTTGTAATCGTTGCGTCTCGCGGGCCGGGTCGCTGAGCTTTGGTCGTTTGGAGACGGAGGGAAGCTTATGTTCGGCTGGCTGAGGAAGAAGTCACCCGTACCGAACGGCCCCGACTTCTCCGACATCGACTCACGGGAGAAGGTCGAGGCGCTTTTCCGTCGCGGTGACTTGGAAAAGCTCTTCCTCATGCCGCTAGCATTCGGCGGCGAGGACATCCCCGCCAATACTCTTTACGTCCCGGTCGGGCTCGCAGACGTTAAGGCCAGGATTGACAATAACGTGATTGGTCCCTTGGCCGCTGAAGGCCGGATTACCAAATACACTGCCACCCCGGAGTATCAGGGCAAGAGCTTCATTCCAATCGCCATCAAGATCGTGGCAGCCGACCCCGGCGAGTTCGTGCACGAGCTGAACATCTGGGGAGATGCTCTTACTCGGCACGTCCAGGCCTAACAACTCGCTCCACCTGACGCGGCGGCTTATATTGGGGCTTTCAATTCAACGTCTCGCCTGCCGCCGCGCAGGTGATCTTTTACGTTCGGTTGTGAGCTGATGCCCACAAGCATTTGGCTTGGAACATAGCGATGCCGGTCACTAGAAACTTGGAATTCTGGGCATCTCTCGGCAGGGTCCCGCGAATCCAGCAAGTCTTGCTGGAGGGAGCTGACATCAATGCCAAAGGAAAGGACGGGCGCACGGCTTTACATTCCGCCGCAGAAAACGGTCACGCAGAGGCCGTTCGGTTTCTAGTGAGCTACGGAGCGGCAATCCATCCCGTCCTCGCTTCCGGCGAAACTCCGTTGATGCTGGCGGAAAAATACGACCATCGTGAGGCTGCGAAGGTACTCAGGGAATCGAAGCCCACTTGTCGCTTTTGTGATGCGCAACTCCATAGCGACTCGGCCAACGTATGCCGCACCTGCGGGTCGAATTGGCGTGATCCGTCCAACGTTATCCAAAGAGGGCCGCAGAACAAGAACATTCGGCATCTGGAACAGATTCCGGACCATTGGCTGACGGAGAGAACGACCGTGGAGACGCTGGAAAAAGAAATCTTGTCCCACGCCAGGGATACCTATCTGCTGGAGATCGTTCGGGAGTTTGCGGCCGACCTAGATTCCACCGAGGAGCTTTGGAAATACGACAATGGACCTCGTGCCTGGCAAGGAATGTGCGGCAGGCAAGGCCTCGCCATCGTAAAAGACGGTAGAGTGGCCTGCAGTCTTCAACTCGGAATGAATTAGATCGTTCGTCGAACGGTCGTGTGTCGCCGCCGAACGACTCGCTCCACCTGACGCGGCGGCTTATATTGGGGCTTTCAATTCAACGTCTCGCCTGCCGCCGTGCAGGTGATCTTCAACGTTAGGCCCTATTGAGATCGCAACATGGGTGCTTGGGGCGTCCTGGCGTTTGACAACGACGACGCAAATGATTGGGCGTATGGACTTGACGAAGTCAGCGACTTGTCGCTTGTCGAGTCGGCATTTGTGGCCGTAGAAGAAGCCGACGATTATCTCGAAGCCCCCGAGGCATGTAACGCTCTAGCGGCCTGTGAAGTCTTGTGCGCTTACGTGGCAACGCCGGCTATCAGAACGCGTACACTAAAAAAGTCGACGCTTGGGTCAAGCAACATCCGATCAAGCCGTCAGCCGAACTCGTGGCTCGAGGCATCATCCGTGATTGATCGCATCATCGATGACGGCTCTGAGCTAAAGGAACTTTGGTCGGAGGATGATCCGTCTGAATGGCTCACATCGATTGACGACCTTCGACAGCGCGTCGGGGCCTAACTAGTCGCTGCAGTCGACCCGCGACCGTTCCCACGTTTGGCTCATCCGCTTCGGCCGAGTTACAATCCGGCCTAGGCCCGCTCACTTCGAGCGGGCAACTGAGCTTGTGCGTTAGGCGGCATGGGTGAAGCGATGGCCGATGACAACTGGCTTGATGCGGCAGTTATCGCTTGCCCCGCATGCGGGGTCCGACTTTTCCGGGTGATCCATTCGCCGTTTTGCGACGACCACCGGCTCTATTGCGACCATTGTCCTCGCGCCATTGAAGTCAGCTACTACGACGCGAACTACGGCCGCATACGGAACACGCTCGGACAAGGCTGCAAACGCGAGCAGATCATGGCGGCGTTGGAGCCGCTGGTCAGGCCTTGCGTTTGCGGTGGCCGTTTTCGTGATACGGCGCCAAGGCATTGCTTTACCTGCGGTGCCGTGGTCCCCGAAGCGGCAACGCATGACCTATCGCCATACACCGGCTGCGAGGATTCAAATCGTGAGCCAACTGCCGAAGAGCAGGCGGAATATGATGAGTTCGAAGCCGCGTTCATTGGCCGCGACAATCTGTGGACGTAGCGTCCGCCGGGCAAGTCGCCGCCAACCAGCCGTTGCACCTGACGCAGCGGCATTGCGGTTTTTCGAGGCTCAACGTCTCGCCTGCCGCCGCACAGGTGAACGGTAGCGTTCGCCGAACAGAAATTGAAGTACCCTCGATTGGAATCGAACCAACGACCTACGGTTTAGGAAACCGTTGCTCTATCCACTGAGCTACGAGGGCGGGTAATCAAACAACCGTAATTTACGACGTTTCATGACGTCAGGCGAAACGTCTGGCAGTATTCTGGCAGTAAATCGCTTCCGAAATCTGTCGGCGGCAAATCGAGTAGCGAATCGGTTCTATTTTAGCAAGCGTCTCTAACAAGCGGCAGGGTGGGCGTGAACTAGGGGCCATAAGACGAAGCTCCATTAAACCTCGCAGCCACCAAGCCAACCGCTGGCTACTCCGGAGAAATCACCGTTGTTCCAAGCGGAAGCCCCGAAACTTGAGAACAGAGCTTTGCGTGTCCTACAAGGTGAGCCTCACGCTGGACCAGTGAGAGATTGCCACGATCAACTTGACCACCGAGGATTAGCGGCGTCGTCCAGTGAAGGTGCATATCAAACGGCACAGCACCATATTGCTTTGCGACGGCAAGAGAACCGTCGGAGTAGAAGTCGATCCAGTCGATCCCACTCTCCAACGCCGTCCTAAGAAGTTCGCACGGCCCAACGAGAAGGTCGTTGCACTCACCGTTCTCGTGATTCCATATCAGGGCATTGTCCGAACCGTTCGCCACCACCAATTGGTTTCCAAATACATCCTCACCGAAGCAGAAAAATCCGGCGGGCAGAAACGATTGCCAGTGGGTGTTCCACGTTCCTGAGTTCCAACCTGTAACGCCGCCTTCGGGCCACGAGTTGGAGAAGAATCTCCAAACACCGTCGAAAACTGAAGATTCACCAATCGCTTGTGGCATAGCCAGAGGCAACGCTGTACCGCTCGCCAACAGTCTATCCAGGAGAGCAATCTGTTGTAACGAAAGCGGCGCCATCAGTTACTCCCGGCCTTCGTTCGGAAATGCGATGCACATGGCGGCTCGTCGGTGGCAGTAAAATGTGGCAGTAAACGTTGCCGAACTTCACCGACTTTCGCTGGTTTCGAACGGTTCTCGACCGCTTCTTGAATGGACAAAGAACACGAGGACTGTCGCAATTGTCGACGTTTTTGAGTCGGCTGAAGCCTCATCCACTGAGCTACGAGGGCTTGCCGGCGTTGTGCGCCGAGACGTCGTTGATTGTAGCCTTATGTGCGAATCGGCAGAAGCTGGTGGGCAGCGTTTGCTGGTCGGTTGCCTGGGTTGAGAATATCGGCTCGTGTTCGTCGGTCGGCGGGGCGCTTGGAAATGCGTTTGGCGAGGCGTATCGGGCTTGCGGCCTAGGTACAATCGGGCCATGAGCGACGTTACGCAAATCTTGTCGGCCATGGAATGCGGGCGGGCTTCGGCGGCGGAGTTGTTGCCGCTGGTGTACGGCGAGTTGCGGAAGCCGGCCGCCGGGCACATGGCCAACGAAGTGCACGGGGCACACGCTTGATGCCACGGGGCTGATTTGCACTTGCCGACAAGGCCATGGAGCGACTGCAACAGGCCGTGACGGCCGGCTTCAAAGACGCGGCCCACATCAAGCAAGACAAGGCCCTCGATTTCCTGCGCGACCGGGCCGACTTCAAATCGCTCATTTCGAAGCTGGAGAAGTCGTCCGACTAGCGAGGCTGCTGCGACGTTCGATTCCTTGCACTCGGAAGTTCGTGCGACGTTTTCGCCGTCAAAAAACAAAACCGGACCAAAGCTCGAAAGCTTCGGTCCGGTTTGCGTTGGGGAACGACGGGCTTGCCTCATGCAGGCCCGGTTTGGGCGTTCGAACTAGGCAGCCTTCTCGGCCTTAGGAGCCGGGGCCTTCGGAGCCGGAGCCGGCTTCGGAGCGGCGGCCGGGGCCGGAGCAGCTACCGGAGCGGCGCAACCGCAGGTCGGTTCAGCAGCGGCGCACGTCGGTTCGCAGCAGCTCGGCTTGCAGCACGACTTCTTGCAGCGGCTGAAGAGGCCCTTCAGGCAGCTCTTCTTGCAGCAGGTCGGCTTGCAGCACTTGGGTTCGCAGGCCGGCTTGCAGCAGGTCGGCTTGCAAGCGGGCTTGCAGCACGACTTCTTGCAGCGGTTGAACAGGCTGCAGCTCTTCTTGCAGCAGGCCGGCTTGCAGGCGGGCTTGCAGCAGGTCGGCTTCGGGCAGCACTTCGGCTTGCAGCAGCGCGAGAACAGATCGCACTTCGGCTTGCAGCACTTGGGCTTGCAGCATTTCGGCTTCGGGCAGCAGGCGGGCTTGCAGCGAGCCGGCTTGCAGCAGACGGGCTTCGGGCAGCACTTCGAGCGGCAACAAGCGGCTTCCGTGTTGGAAGCGCCGACCGCCATCAAACACACGGCAGCAAGGGCGGAGATAAGGGAACGCATGGCAGTACAAACTCCCACAGAGGAACAGGAAGGGAACAGGTTGCTCGTGCCGGTCGCCAGTGCGGCGTAGGCAAACTGCTCATCGTCGGGAGTTCGGGGAAATCTCAAGCGTTGCGAAATATGGTGGAGATGTTCAATCCTTGGCGCGAATGCCGTCCGGCGAAACCTTATCGTACGCGCCGACGAAGCATTGCTTGCGGCCTTCGTGCGATGCAACGCTTGTAACGATCGTGCAGGCCCGCGAGCCGCAGCAGCAGGCGTTTTGGGCCGTACCGTCGCTACAGCCGTTACGACCGGACTCCGCCAGTGCGCAACCCACGTCGGCAAACGCTCGCGATCAGATCGTTTGCGCCGGTTCGCTCACCTCGATCGAGCGAAGTGATTTCGGCGATCCGCAAAACTCGGCGCAGCGGCGAAGCCTGCGAACCGCGCGTGAGTTTGCGGTTTACCGCGGTCATGCCGCTTGCCGAAGCTTCGCGGCGTTACGCCTCTTCGCCCACCAGCACGAGGCTGTCTTGAAAATGGGCGATCGCCTGCGACGGATTGAGATTGAAGATGACCCGGCCGTCCGTGGTCCAGCGATACTCGCGGTAACAGAACACGGCGGTCGCCGCGCAAGTTGCCGACGGCCTCCACGTCTTCCATGCCGCCCCCTTCGATCGCCTCGAACGACACGGTCACGGCGACGAACGCCCGCAGTTCGGCGGTCTGTTTATCGCGAGCGTAGGCGACGCCGTCGTCGAATTCGCAATCTTTCCAGCGCAATCCGCGCGGCCTTCCGCTGGTGGAGGCCATCTCAAGGAACTTGGCTTCGGTTCGTTCGCGTTCTCGGTGAAAAGCCCGCCGCGCGCGCTCAAACTCCTCCGCTTCGCGCTCTTCGCGAGACGGTCCGCCGAAGTGTTTGAAGAGCATGTACGACGCCGCCGCCGTCGCAACGACCGCCGGAATTGCCCACCACCATTGCGTCATAACGCACCCGTAACCTGACGTGCCGCCGCCGGAGAAGGCGAACCCAGTTCGCGCGGTCGGCTCCTGAAGTTTTCGTTCCTCAGTTCTATTGTAGAGCGATCGACATGATTGCGACAATTCCGGCTAACAGTTTGTCGCGAAAGCCTGCATTTTCCCGCATGCCGACCGTGCCGACGGCCCTACCGCCCGGCCTCACGCGGCCGTCGCTTGGATAAATTGTTCGTAAAGTTCGCGGTAGACGCCCGGCTCACGCACCAAAGTCGCATGCGTGCCGCGCTGCAAAACTCGCCCGCCGCCGAGCACCAGCACCAAGTCGGCGTGGCGGATCGTGCTCAGCCGATGCGCGATCACGAACGCCGTCCGTCCTGCGAGCAGCTTGTCGAGCGCATGCTGCAGCCGCGCCTCGGTGAGAATGTCGATGGAACTGGTCGCCTCGTCGAGGATCAGAATTCGCGGATCCGCCAACATCGCGCGAGCGAAGCAGAGCAACTGCCGCTGCCCCAACGACAAGTTGCAGCCGTTTTCGCCGACCTCGGTGTCGAACCCCTGCGGCAAACTCTCGATCAGGTCTAAGCAATCGAGCTTTTCCACGGCGGCTCGCACCGCGTCGTCGTCGGCTTCCGGTCGGCCGACGCGGATATTGTCGCGCACCGTACCGGAGAACAAGAAGTTTTGCTGCAGGACGATTCCGAGCCGGTGGTGCAATTCGTCGCTCGGAATTTCACGCACGTCCTGACCGTCGACCGTCACGCGCCCCGAAGTCGCCAGGTAAAACTTCGCCACGAGATTGATGATCGAGGTCTTGCCGCTCCCCGTGTGCCCGACCAACGCCACGGTCTGCCCCGGCTCGGCCGCAAACGAGACTTCGTGCAGCACCGGCACGCCCGCCTCGTATTCGAAACCGACGTTCTCAAACGCCACGCGGCCGATGAAATCTCGCGGCGCTGCGTTTGTTGCGCCGGCCGTCGGCGCCATGTTCACCGCGGGCGCATCTTCCCAGTCGGGCTTCGTGTCCAGCAATTCGCGAATTCGCTCGGCTCCGGCCATCGCCGTGAGCGCGGCGTTGTATTGTTCGCCGAGTGCCAAAATCGGCTGAAACAAAATGTTCGCGAGGAAGAAGAACTGGATCAAATATCCCGGCGGCATTTGGATCTCAGGATCAAGCACCCGATACCCGCCGACGGCCAACAACAGCGCCAAGAAGATTTGATTGTTGAATTCCAGCAGCGGCAAAAAGCTGCCGGACGTGCGGGCCGCTTTGAGCGTGTACTGAGAATGGTCGTCGATCAGATCGGCAAACCGCTCGGCGTTCACGTCTTGGCGAACGAAACTTTGCGTAACCTCGATGCCGTTGATGCTTTCGGCCAACGACGACGTGATGCGGCTGAAGCTTTCGTGAACTTCGCGATGCACTTGGCTCAGTCGTTTGCGGAATAGCAGATTCACGCACCAGAGCACCGGCGCGAGCAAGGCGACGATGCCGAACAGCGGCAGGTCGTACCAGGCCATCAGGGCCGCGGCGCCGAGAATCTGCCCGGAGCCGACGATGCTCACGAAGAACACGTCCTGAATGCCGGCGCGCACCGCTTCCACGTCGCTCGTCGTCCGGCTGATGATCCGGCCGAGCTTGGTGCGGTTGAAATAGCTCATCCGCAGCCGCTGCAAATGGCCGAAGATCGCGTTGCGCAAATCTTGCACGACCGACTCGCCCAGTTCGAGCGCCAGTCGCTGGCGATAGTGCAACGTCACGTTCGTCAGCGCCGCCAACACCATGTAACCCGCGACGCCCCACGCCAGCCCGACGACGGAGCCCTGCGAGATCGGACCTTCGATCACGCGGCCGAGCGTCCAGGCCATGAGCGGCAATTGCAACGATCGCAGCACGACGAAGACAAACAGCCGATTCCGCTTCGCCGCATGAGCGTTCGTAAACCGATAGATCCACGCCACGAGCGACCACTCGAGCGGCTTCGTCGCGGCGTCGATCGGTTCGCCGTCGCTCGTCGTCGGCGCGCGCCAGGCATTCGCATACTTCAGCGGCTTTTTGTCGGCCGGAGATGTGCCGTTTTCGGCCGTCTCGTTTTTCGTCTCGGTCGACATCACGCACCCCTCGCCGTGAGCTCGGGCTCGTTGAAGTCGACCTGAATCCGCGCCGCCTTGCGATACGGCCCCGGCCGATGCATCAATTCGTCATGCGTGCCGACGTCGACGATCTTGCCGTCGTCGAGCACCACGACGAAGTCGGCCCGTCGCAACATGCTCAACCGATGCGCGACGACGATCGTCGTACGGCCCGACATCGCTTGCTCCATCGCATCGAGAATCTCGTGCTCCGTTCGCGGATCGACGGCCGCCGTCGGGTCGTCCATCAGCAGAATCGGCGGCGCGAGCAATAAGGCCCGAGCGATGGCGAGCCGCTGCCGCTGACCGCCCGAAAGGTTCGAGCCTCCTTCGCGGAGCTTCGTTTCATACTTCTCCGGGTACACGTCAATGAAATCGTCGGCCTGGGCTATTCTCGCGGCCGTTTCAATCTGTTCGGGCGTCGCATCGGGCCTGCCGAACGCGATGTTGGCCGCGATCGTGTCGTTGAATAGAAAGCTTTCCTGAAACACGACTCCGATCGACCGCCGCAGGTCGTCGACGTCGTATTCTCGGAGGTCGACGCCGTCGAGCAGGATGCGACCGGACGTCGGGTCGTAGAACCGGGGAATCAGACTCATCAGCGTGGTCTTGCCGGCGCCGGTCGTGCCGACGAGCGCCACGCATTGGCCCGGCTGAATCGTGAGCGAAATGTTTTCCAACACCGGCTTCACGCCGTCGTACGCGAACGACACGTTCTCGAACGTGATTGCGCCTTCCACCTTCGCGCGCCGCACCGGAACGGCGGGCGAGCGAATTTCCACCGGGGCGTCGAGAATCTCAAACACGCGCCGTGCGCCGGTCAGGCTTTGTTGCACGCTGTTGATGATGCCGGCCACGCGCGTGACCTGTGCGGAGAATTGTTGCAGCAGCCCGGAGAACACGATGAGTCCGGTTCCCAGCGGCAGCCGAACCTTGAATGACGAGCCAGCCGCCGTAGCCGAGCAACACCGCCTGATTCAAGGCCGAGAGCATTTCGACCGTCGGCGTGTAGATGCTCACCTGTCCGAAGATCCAATGCTGTTGCGAGCGGACCGCGCCGCTAGCCCGTTCGAATTTGGCCATCTCCTCCGGTTCGCGGCCGAATCCTTTGACGACGTGCACGCCGCGGATGTTTTCAGTGAGCGTGAGCACCATTCGGTCGACGAGATCGCGGTTCTTCTCGTAAGCCGGCCGGACGCGACGCGAAAATCGCACGGAAAGCAGCCACGTCAGCGGCATCGTCGCCAGGCAGGCCAGCGTCAGACCGACATGTAGCCGGAGCATGTAAACGAAGTAGAGTGCCAGCGAAAGCAGCACCATGATCACGGGAATCACTACGCCGTCGACGAACAACCGCACGCTCTGCACGTCGCCCGTCACCCGATTGATGATCGAGCCGGTCGTGTGGCGATCGAAAAAACGAAAGCCGAGCCGTTGCAACTTGTCGTAAACCTGAGACCGGAGCGCCGTGACGATGCCGAGTTGCACCACTCGGGCCACGACAATCGCGAGCGCAACGCCAGCAAGGCCCGCACGAGCCCGAGGCCGAGCACCACGCCGGCTGCAGCGGCGACGGTTTGCCACGGCGTCCAATCGGCCGACGGCGTGAACACCGACGGAAACTGCGGCGGCGGGCTCCCGGCGATGGCCGCATGGCGAATGACGTCGATCGCCGTCCCCAACATCGCCAAGCCTGCGACGCTCAGAGCCGAGGAGCACCGCTTGCAGCGCAATAATTTGTAGGCAGCCGAAACGATATTTCCACGCCAAGGCGAGCATCCGCCGGACGAGCGCAGCATTCGACAAATCGGCGGGCGTATCGGCGAGCGACAACTCAGGAACCGTCCTCAAGATGCGAAACAGTGAATTATAGAAGCCCGGGCAAATGGGTGATATGTCAGCTCCGATCGGCCCCGGTTCGTCGAAAACGCCGCCCAGAAATACTTGCCTAAGTCCGCACCAATCGCTTGAGCGGCAAAAGAACCGCAGAACACGAAGCCGGATTTCGCAGCGACGCGAAGAAGACGAGTGACGAATCCAAGCCTCACTCACTCAGAGGCGTCCGCTTGTGCCAAACGTCGGGAGCAGTCGGTTTCGTGCGGAGAAATCCGCGGCGAAACGTACGGCGACACCCGAGCAAACGAGAACAGCCTCGCTCCGTTCGCCGCGGAACGGGGTCGCCGCGTCGACCGGACTTCGACCGACATCACTCGCGATTTGGCTTGCACGCCCTGGCGAGCGGTAGGCAATTCCTTGTGGAATTAATCTGCCGCGGTCGTTGTAAGTTGCTCATCTGCAACATGTTTCGGCATGATGATGCGAACTGAATGCATTTTTCCTGACCTCTTAGGGGGAAGCCGAATCCATCGGTAATTCTCCAGGTCGCAACTAAAGTTTCCGCGGACAACGCGTTAGCACCGCGGCTGTGGAAATCCGTTTTGCACGCCGGTATGTCGGTTGCTTCCTCTGAGCAGGCAGACCCTGCGCATTGTGCTTTCGAGTCTTGATGGCGGCGAGTCGCGCGACGCTGTGTCGTTCGCAACGTCGTCGGTTCCCCGTTCCCGCCTACGACTCGTGACGCCGGCCGAATCTCGCCGGCGTTTTTCCGTTCGCCGGAATCTTCGACGGAGCCGCAAAAAAATCTGTGCGGCTTTCGGAAGGTCGGCGTGGCGCACAAGTCGCTCGTCGTCGACGAACCGTTCTTTGAGATCCTGTCCGAGACGTATTCATGCCGAGTTTCTTTCGCCGAGTTCGCTTTGCGACGACGCTGGTGGCCATTTGCGGATGCCTTGTGCCGCCGCAACTCTGGGCCGACTCATACGTTTGGACTGGCGGAGGAACTGCGACGGCGCCGCTCGGCGGCAACTTTTCCGTCGACGGGAATTGGCTCGGCGGCGACGCTCCGCCCGGACTCACGCTCCCCGACGCGCCGACCTTCGGCGGATCTGGAAACTCAGGCTACGCGAGCATCAACAACCTCGCACTGACGCCGCCGGAACTTTCGTCGCTCACGTTCAACAGCACCGCCGCGACGGCCGTGATTTTGCGCGGTGCGCAATTATCGTTCTCCGGAACGCCGCAGATCGTGCAGAGCGGAACGGGGCAAGTGCTCGTCGAAAACGATCTGCAGTTGAACAATCCGCTGACGTTGCGCGGCACGGCCGCCGGCATTGTTTCACTCTCGGGCGTCATTTCCGGCTCCGGTACGGGAATCACGAAATCCGAGGCGAGCACCTACGTGCTGCGCGGACTCAACACGTACTCCGGTACGACCACGATCGGTGCGGGGACGTTGATCGCCTCCGGTCACGTGAAATCGGGAGAAAGCGGTGCGCTCGGCAATGCGCCGTCTTCCGTAGCTCTCAACGGCGGCGCGTTGTATTTGGCGGGCCAAGCGGTGATGTCGCGAAGTATCGACGTCGGCGGGGCCGCGACGTTCGGCAACAACACGATCGGCAACGTCGTGATGACCGGCGACATCCTTTATGGTTCGGCCGTCGCACTCACGCTCAACAGCGTTACCGGCGGAAGCTTACAGATCGACGGGGCGCTAAGCGGCGCGGGAAGCGTAGTCATCGGCTCGTCGACGACTTTCGCGGGCTCGGTACGCATGACGGCGGGCAACAACTACACCGGCGCGACGACGCTGACGAACGGCCGGCTTTCGATCGGTGCGCATTCCACCTACGTCGGCAGTTCGAGCTGCGCCGACGACATTTAACTCCGGACCGATCGGACTCGGCACCTTTACGTTCGGCACCGGCACGACGGTGTTGGCGCTCGGCACCGCACGCGAAGTCGTCAATCCGCTTGCCGATTTGACGGCGACGGCGACGTCGACCTTTAACTTCGGCGGTGCGGAAGATCTGACGTTCACCCGCAATTGGAACTTGAACACGACGACGACGGCCGTGACGCGGACGTTCAACGTGCTGACGAACCCGGGCGTGATCACGTTCTCGGGCAATCTCACACAAAGCGGCACCGGCGCGGTGACGGTTTCCAAAACCGGCCGCGGTACGCTGGTGCTCGGCGGGACGAATACGTTTGCCGCAGGTCTGACGGTGACCGGCGGCACGGTGCGCATTGCGAGCGATGCCAACCTCGGAACGACGGCGGCTGTGCTCACGCTCAACGGCGGTGCGCTCTCCGTGCTCAGCAACGTGTCGCTGCCGGCGACGCGGGCGGTCGCGTTGGGCGCTTTGGGAGGTACGATTTCGGCCGGACCGGGGGCGACGTTGCAAATCGGCGCGGCGATCTCCGGCGCGAATGCGTTGATCCTTAACGGCGGCGGCACCGTGGCTTTGAACGGCGCGACCACGGCCGCCACGACGGTGACCGTCGGCGGCGGCACTACGTTGACGACCACGCGAACGACGGGACAAACGCTCGTCGGCGGCACGACCGGAACCTTGGTGTTGCAAGGGGCGACTCTTTCCGTGCCCGCCGCGGCGACGACCTTGGCCGTTCCGCGTTTGCGCTACGACGCCGGGGCGACGATCGCGCTGGCGGCCGGCGCGAAGTTTACGGCTGCAGAAGCGGCTGCGACGGCGTTCGGCCGGACAAACTTCGGCACGCTGACGATCACCAGCGCCGGCACTCTCGGCGGCAGCGAACAATTGCTCATCACAAACGCCGCGGCGCAGCCCGCATCGACTTCGGGCATGCTCACGACGCCGTCAGTCGTGTGGCGCGACGCGTTGGGCGACGCCGACTTCGTCACCTATGGCGGCACCGGTTTCGTCGTGAAGACCTCCGCGACGTCGACCACCAACACCCTGGCGGCTTCGATCCCGACGACGGTGTGGCAACCGGCGGCCGGTGCGAATACCGTCGCCGACGCAACGATCGAAGTGTTGGCGTTGCGCACCGCCGGCAATCTGGCCGGCGCGGGCACAAGCTCGCTGCTGCAAATCACCAGCGGCGGCTTGATCGTCAACGGTGATACCGACGCTCCGCAGGTGAACGTGAACTTACTGTTCGGCACGGCCGGCTCGCCTTCCGAAGCATTGGTCTACGTGAAGGGAGGCTATCTCAACGGCACGGCGACGCTTGGCGGCTCTATCACCGCGGCGAACTTCACGAAGTTCGGCCCAGGGTTGTTGCAGATCGCCGGTTCGAGCTTCACGCTCACGCCGACGACGGCCGGCTTGCGCAACGTCACGATTCAGCAAGGCGGACTGCAATTTGCGTCGGGAGCGGCCGTGCCGACGGCGAACTTCACGGTTAACGACACCGGTATTCTCGATGTCGCCGGGCTGAATCTCACCGTCGCCGGGTTGGCCGGCAGCGGCATCGTCGGCAATAGCGGCGGCGTGCCGGGGCGATTGATCGTGGCGAGCGACAACCAGACGACGACGTTCACCGGCACACTGCAAGACTACGCGTATGCCGGCAGCTCGACGCTCGGACTTACCAAAGCAGGTACGGGAACGCTCGTGCTCAGCGGGCGGAGTTCGTACACCGGCGGCACGACGATCAACGCGGGCAGCATCACCAGCGGCGCAGGAGTCTATTCGGCGACCGGCACGTTGCAAGTCAACGACCTCTTCAGCCTCGGCGCAGGCCCGGTGACGCTGGCCGGCGGTATTCTCGATTTCCGATACGACTCGACCGCGTTCACCGACGTCGTCCGCGGGTTGAACGTCGTCACCGTCGGCGCTGGAGCCGGCTACGACGTGACGATTGCCGCTCTCAACAACTTCGGCTCGGCCAACACGACGAGCACGATCAACGCCACGACGAGTTCGGGGACCACGACGACGTACCTGTCGCTGAACAATCTCACGATCAACGCTCCGGTGCTCAGCGTCAGCGGATCATCGCTCGGCGTGCGGTTCGCCGGCACGACGACGCTGGCCGGCAACACGACTTTGAACGTCACTTCGAGTACGCTCGCTCTCGACGGACCGATCGCGGGCGGAACGAACACCATTACGAAAATCGGCGCGGGAACGCTCATTCTCAGCAATACGTCGACCACTTCGCCCAACGTGCTCGGCGGGTTCGTCGTCGCCGCGGGCACCGCCGACGTGCGGCTCATCGGCCAAGGGAGCAATCCGCTCGCTTCGGTCGATCCGGTGTTGATCGGCGGCGGAACGCTCATCGTGCGCCACGAAGGAGACGGTTCCGCGGCGGCCGAAAGGATCGATACCGGTTTCGGCATCATCGTTAACTCCACGACGATGGCCGGCGCCATTCGTACGGCCAACGGCCTAACAACGCTGACGCTCGGCGCGATCGGCGCGGCGACGAATAAGACGCTGGCCTTCGATTCGTTGACGATCGGCGGCGTGCAAGGTTCGCCGAGTTTTCGGGTGACGGCGGCGGTGGCGAACAACTATTCCGCGCAATTCGGCACGACGAACTTCACTCGCGATGCTTCACTGACTTACAACGTCAACGTTACGCATGCCGGCGCGATTTCGGGCTACGGCACGCTTTATCGGGCCGGAACCGGCAACATGTTCCTCGGCGCGGTGAACACGTACTCGGGCGGAACGATTCTCGGCGGCGGCAACGTGCTCTTCGGCTCGTACTTGGGCAATACCTACATTCCGGCGAGCGTCACGGGAACCACGGCGCAGCTGAGGTCCGGGCCGCATCGCCGTGCTGCCCGGTGCGGGGCTGCAGATTACGACGGCCGGCAATCTGCAGACGGGGCAGACGGTCGACGTGCGGAGCAATCTGACGTCGCTGGGCATATTGCGAATCGCCGGGAACTTAAGTCCGTCGCAGGCCGGGTTGAGATCGATCGTGGGAGGCATCACGCTTGACCCGACGACCGGAAATTCGCAACTGCAAGCAATGGGCTTGCTGGCCATCAACACGGCCGGCTATTCGCAAACTCTTGATCTCTCCAAGATCGGCGACGGCTCTTGGTTCCTCGGCTCGACGCAAGACGGCGCAGGACAAGACGGCATTTACACGGCCGCAACGTTGGGTGCAGGCGCAGGAAACACGTATCGACTCGGCGGGGGAACGGCCTACGTCGGCACGCCGGTGACAACGGCGACGCTGCACATTGCCGCCGCCAACGTGCTGACGGGCACGGCTTCATTGCAAGTCGGTGCGCCGTTCTTGTTTAACATTCAGAACGCGCAAGGCAATGTCGTCGTACGCGAAACGCAAAACTACACCGGTTCGACGACGATCTATCGCAACAGCCTGCTGGAACTCCGAGGCGGCGGGGCAACGTCGCGATTCGACGTCTTCGGAACCCTCGTGCTTGGCGGAGCCTCCGGAACGCTGTCGAATTTGACCGGTGCGTTGAATATGTACCCGGGATCGATACTGCGTTTCGACAATTCGCTGGCCGCTTCCTCATCACGCTGGATGACGACCACGGTCGACGTCGGCGGAGTTCCCACGGTCGTGCCGGCAGGACTCACGCTCAACTCGGCGACGTTGAGCATGACCGGAAATACGGCCGCAACGTCACAATCGGTCGGTACGATCACGCTCGGCGGCGGATCAAGCATCACGATCGCGCGCGGCGCGACGGGCGTCAACACGGTGCTCAACGTGGCAGGGTTCAATCGTTCGCTTGGCCAGACGCTGGCCGTCGGTTCGACGACGGCGCGTCTGGGCGTCGAAGAACGGTTGTTCAATTCCTCCGCCGCGGTCGGATTCGCCGGCGGGTGGATGGTCAACTCGACCGACAACACGTTCCTGACCTACGCGACTTCGACCGGTTACGGCAACGTCACCTACAACGTGACGAAGCCGGCCGACTCCAACATCACGGTGTCGATCGGCAACGTCGGCTTGACCGACCTCGTCGACGTCACCGGTTCGTTGACGCTCAACGGCGCCGACATCAATGCTTTGGCGATGCGGCTCAACGTTTCCACGGCCGCGACGATCACCAAGGGAACCGGTACGCCGACGATCAATATCGGTAGCGGAGGCTTGATTAGCGTGGGGGCGGTGACTCACATCATCCAGCCGGCATTGAACTTCGCTCAAGGCATGGCCCCAGGTTCGCGGGAAGCCATCATTTACAACGCCGCCAGCAACGTGCTCTCGATCGGTGACCTCGCCACGGGAGCAAACGGGCAAATCACGGCCGACGCCATCACGAAGTTCGGGCCCGGCACGCTCCAACTTGATGCGGCCCAGCAAACGTTCACGGGCAACATTTATTTGAACGCAGGCAGCTTGTTTCTTCGCAACAACATCGCGGCCGGTTCCGGCGGCGGCAAACAAGCAGGCAACGGCGGTTCTATTTTCCTCAACACCAACGGCGTCACGCTCAGCTTGCGCGGCGACGTCGCGACGACCTTCCTCAATACGGCCGTCATGGCGCAGGACGTGGCTACGGCGAACCTGACGTTTCAGGCGGCCGCTTCCGGATCGGGCTTGCTGATGAAGCTCAATGGAGGCGTCACGTTTATGGGGGCCTCAGGGCAACAGCAGATGCTCAACCTCACCGGTTCGAGCAGCCACTCATTGGAAATCGGCGGCACCATCACTCTCAACGGCTCGTCTGTTTTCAATCTCACGACGACGTCCACGGTGACTGTTTCCGGCCAGGTCACGGGCACCGGCTCGTTCGGGCGTACCGGCGGCGGCACGAATTTCATCCTGAGCAATCTGTCGACTTCGACGCCTAACAACTTCAGCGGCGGCATTCAGCTTCACTCCGGTCTGCTCACTGCCTACGCCGCAGGTACGAATCCGATTCCCTTTCCGCCTGCGGGCCAGCAGGTCGTCACGAATGCGTTCAACAATTCCACGATGACGGTAACCAGCAATTCGCTGGGAACCGGTCCCATCACGCTCTATGGCGGAACACTCAGCATTTTGGCCGACGGCTCCACCGTCACGCCGCTGACGGAAATCCTCCCGCTGGGGAACAACGTGACCGTCGCGGGTAGTGCTACGATCAGCATCGCGCAGCTCACGACTAACGGCGGCACGTACAACCGCATCGCGTTGGGCAGCCTGACCATCGGCTCGCAGACTCTCACGACGACCGGCGGAAATTCCTACGCCGTGTCGTTCTCCTCGCTCAATGTTCGAGGAACGCCGCAGTTCGCCACCGGCAGCTCGTCACCGATCATGATCAACGGCCCCACGGGAGACAACGGCGCGTCCGCTCTGGCGTGGTCGCTGGGTTTACCGGCCGGCACGGCCTCGGCTCTGACCAAGTCCGGCGGCGGCGACCTCTATTTCAACGGCGCGGTCGACCTCAACAACGGCCTCGTCATCAACGCCGGCAACGTGCGTACCGGCCAACCTTGGAACTTCAATCACACGGCCAGCGCGTCAGGCGCTACGATGTACCCGAATACGGCCGTGCGCTATGGCACCGGCACGATCATCGTCAATCCCGGCGGTTCGATTAAGCTCGACACGGCCGCCACGCTTTCACCCGGTCAGCAGATCAAGGCCTCGGGCGGTGCGGCCAACGTCGCCGGCGTCCGCCTACAAGGAGGCGCCACCGGGGCGTCGCTGAGCATGTCGATGCTGCAAAACATGCTCACGCCCGACAGCACGACCGGCGTGCTGATGTTCGACGGCGCCGCGGCCTACACGGGAACTTCGCTCAACATGGCGCTGCTCGGCGACGGCACCTGGTACATCGCCACGGGGCAAGGCTCGACGTCTGTCGGCACCACCGTCATCAAGCTGGCTCCTGGAGCGCCGGCCACTCCCGGAGGGTTGCCGGCCTACCGATTCGGCTCGGTCACGAGCCAGCTTCAGCCGGGTGCAGACAATCTTCTGACGGGCAACGCCCGCGCCATCTTCGGCGGTTTGGCGGCGAACACCATCGGTAGCACGGTAAGCATTTACAACGGCTCCAACAACTACACCGGCGGCTCCGACTTCATGCGCGGGCAATCCACCGGGCAGGTTAACGGAGCGAATAGAACGACCACGAGTCCGACCTACGGACTGCCGCTCGGCAACTCCATTTTCGGGTCCGGGGCCATTGAACTGTACGGCAGTTGGACGATGTACCAGTTCGCCTCGCAGACCACGACCGACGGACTCGATACGCTCACCCCCATCAACTTCCATCCGGGCAGCGTGCTGCACTTCACTCCCGACTCGGCCGTCATCAACTCCAATCGCATCGGCGACAACACGTTCCTCAACTTCGACGGCAACCGCTACGGCATCCAAAGCAGCGCCTCGCGAACAACGAGTTCGGAAACAGTCGCCGGCGCATCGTTCGCCCGCGGCACGTCGTTCCGCACGCTGGTCGACGGCACCGGCGGCAACACCCAGCTCATCTTCACCGGGGCGCCGATCCGTAAGAACGACGCCGGCAAGTACAACAACGGCACGTTGACGATCCAAACCGAATTCGCCGCGACCGGCCCGGCCTTCTTCGCCAACTCGCTCGGCAGCGCCACGGCCAAAGTCAAGATCGGCGGCAGTGCGTCGCTTCCAAACGCGCTCTACGGCACGGTCAACGCAGGTCTCAACGCTCCCACCGGAATGGCGCCTGCCTACATCGTCAACACCTCGGACCTTACGTTCGTCACCTACGACGAAACGGACGGCTTCAAGAACTTGCTGCCGATCACGAATCCCGCCGCCGGCCAAACGGCGTACCAGTACGTCATCAACGCCACCAACCCGACCTTCCCGCTCGGCATCACCGGCGGCACGGCGACCGTCGCCGTGGAAACAGCCGCCGCTCTCTCAGACAACCCGAGCCTCTTCGGCTTGCGTGCCGCGGCCAACATCACCAACGGCATCGGTCGCACCAGCACGATCTATTTCACCAGTGACGCCGTCGCCGGACGCTTCGGCGGTCTTATCGGCGCGGGAGCGGTGACGATCGACGCGAATCTCAACTTCGGCAACGGTACGGGCGAGGCTCTGATCTTCAACGCCGCCTCCGTGGCGACGACTGGCGCCACCAACACTTCTGCTCCCGGCACGCTCACGCTCAACGGCGAGATTCAAGCCGGCTCGGTCACCAAGTTCGGCATCGGCGCACTTATTATCAACCGCGATCAGTCAAACTACACCGGCGGCTGGGTCGTCAATCAAGGCTCACTGCAATTCAACACGTTGGGAGCCGGCGGGCAGAATGTCGCTTCGAACCGCATCACGCTCAACGGCCCCGTTGCGTCACCCTCGCCGTCAACACCGGCAATTCGCTGAATTCGACGTACAGCATGGGCACCGTCTACTCCGTCGACGACGGCTCGATCAATTTCCGCCCTGCCGCGGACGATCGTACCGCCACCATCGGCGACATCGTCGTTCAAAACACGGCCCCGTTCGAAAGCACCCAGCCGGCCCGCTTCACGGTGTCGATCGACCGCAATCGCACGATTCTCAACGCGGGCATCCTCAAGCTTGAAGCTCTTCAAACCGGCGGCAACTCCAACGCGCAGATCGTCATCACCGCGCCAAACGCCTCGACGTTCCTCGGTTCGAGTTCCGGACTGTACGTCTCAGGAATTAGCGGTGTCGACCAATACACGACGCTGCGCAAATGGGGCAACGGCACGCTTTACGTCGACGGCGACAACACGCCTTGGAACGGCACCGTGAGCATTGATCAAGGGGCCTTGCAGGTACTCAGCCAAAACGCGCTGGGCGGCAGCAGCAGCACGATCAAGGTCATGAAAAATGGCGTGCTGGAGATCGGCGTCGCAGGTTACACCCGCGATTGGAGCATCAGCTACGCCGACGGATCGGCCGAACGTTGGGCCGTCGACAATGCTCGCATCGGAACGGGCACGCACGAGCGTGCTCGATCTCGGCAAGGCGACGTTGCAAATCGGCGCGGATCAAACCAATGAAACGGCCGGCACCTTGACCGTGCGGATGAACGGTGGCTCCATCGAAGGCTTCCTTCGCATCGACGATCAACTACCGGCCGTATATCGCACCGTGGGTGCCGGCATCAGCTTCCAACTCGACGGCGATTCGTACCTCGGCCAAAACGTGCTGCAAGGCGTCAACGGCGTCGATAGCGGCAAAGCGGCCACGATCAATTCTCCCTTCACGAACTCTCTCACCGGCGCTCGACTCGAGCTCAAAGGCGCAGATTACCGGGCCCGGCGGGCTCACGAAGATCAGTTACGACACCGTCATCCTCTCCGGCCAAAGCACGTTTACCGGCGGGCTCAATATCACGGCCGGCATGGTGCAGATCGCCGGCGGTAACGATCGTCTCCCCGTCAGCGGTCGAGTCGTAACGACCGCCGGCGGCGTACTCGACCTCAACGGCTTCAATCAAAGCATCGGTTCGCTCGCTTCGGCTCACGGCATCATCAGCGGTGCGGCGGTCGACGGCGGCTGGATCTACAACTCGGCCACGACGGTCAGCACGCTTTCCGTCGGCACGTCCGCACCCGCTTCCTATACCTACGGCGGCGTGATCTACGGCAATATCGCGCTGGTAAAAACCGGCGGAGCGAACAACGTGCTCACGCTGCTCGGCGCAAACACGTACAACGGCGGCACCACGCTCAACGGCGGCGTGATCAGCGTGAGCAACGAATCGTTCCTCGGTGCGGCCGGCACCGGGATCACGTTCGACGGCGGTACGCTTCGCTTCACGCAAACTGGTTCGCTCACTCGCCCCGTGACGCTTGCGGGCGTCGGCACGTTTGAAGCCGAAAGCGGCAAGACGCTCACGTTGGCCGGTAGCATCACCGGTGCTGGCAGCCTTCGTATCAATGGCGAGGGGACCGTTCAATTCCAATCGGCCGCCGCTTACACAGGCACGACCGACGTCGTCTCCGGCACGCTGGCCATCGCGGCCCAAACCGGCGCCTCGCTCGGCGCGGGCGATCTGCGGCTGTTCGGCGGGCGCGTCGTCGTCAGCAGCGGCGTTACGCCGGCGGTGCAGTACCTGCCGAACCTCGTCGCCGCCGGAGCGGGCACGTTCGTGCTCGACGGTGCGGCGGCCCAAGTCGCCGTCTCGATCAATTCCCTTGCGCGGTCGGGCCGCGGCACGCTCGCGATCGTCCCTCAGCAAGGAGCCTTCGAATCCACGCAACAACTCGTCGTCGCTTCGCTGCCGACGTCGACCAACGGCATCATCGCGCCGTGGGCCGTGGTCGCCGCCTCCGGCGCCGATTCGTCCGGTGATTTCGTCGGCCTCTCCGGCTTTGTCTTCACGCGAGCCGCGTACTCGAATTCCGGCTCGGTCGACTCGGGCCTGTCGACCGACGTCTTCAACGCCAACGCTCCGAGCACGCTCACGGCGGATCGCACCGTATTCGCCTTGAAGACCGATCAACTCATCTCCGGTAATCACAAGCTCACCATCGGCGACGGCACGGGCCAAGCCGGCTTGATTCTTAACGGCGGCTCCATCCAAACCGGCGGCCTCGATTTTGGTGCGGCCGAAGGAGTCGTCTACGCCGGCGGCAGCATCGGCAGTTCGATCTCGGCCGTGATTTCGGGAACCGCCGGGCTCACGAAGTTCGGCCCGCAGTCGCTATCGCTCACCGGTCGTAACACCTACTCCGGCGACACCTACGTCTACGGCGGTTCGCTCGTCATCTCGGCAGACGCCAATCTGGGTTCGATTGGCGGCAACCTCCATCTCGGCGGTGCGACGCTCGATACCGCGGGGCGCTTCGCCACGTCGCGAACGTTGCAAAGCGAAGCAGCCGGCGCCGTCGTCAACGTCACCGGCTCGGGCAAACTAACGTTCCGCAACATCATCAGCGGTGCAGCCCTCACCAAGACCGGCGCGGGAACGCTCGTGCTCCGCGGCGTAAACACCTACGTCGGCAACACGACGCTTGCCGGCGGCAAGCTTTCGATTGCCGCCGATACGGCGCTCGGCAGCGGCGGCGGATCGCTCCTCACGTTTGACGGCGGTACGCTGCAAACCACGGCCAACTTTACCACGGCCCGCGCCGTCTCGCTCGGTGCGGCCGGCGGCACGTTCGAAGTTGCCGGAGCCACGACGCTGACTTACACCGGATCGATGACCGGCGCCGGCGGTTTGACGAAGACCGGCGACGGTACGCTCGTCGTCGATGCAGACACGACCTACACCGGCACGACGACCGTCGCCGGCGGTACGCTCCGCCTCGAAGGTTGGAATCAATACGCCGGAGCGACGCGTGTCGAGTTCGGCACGTTGCAAGGCGTGGCCGTCGGGCCGTCGAAGGGGCCGTTCGGAAATTCGGCAAGCCTCACGCTCAACAACGGCACGTTCCAGGTGATCGGCACGACGGCGCAAACGACCACGGGTATCGGCGGCGCGTTCACCGTGGGAGGCGGCGGCAAACTACTTATCGACAGTTCCGCAGGAGCCCGCACCGCGATGACGTTCGGCTCGCTGGCGCACGACGGCAGCGGCACACTCGTCGTCATCCCGTCATCGGGCAATTTGAACAACACCGACTTGAGCCTGACCGGCGGCGACTTCGTCGGCTTCAGCGCAGCGCCGACGCTGACTAACACGATCATCGCTCCATGGGCCGTGCGGCAGGAATCGCCGACCGACAGCACCGGCGATTTCCTCACGCTCACCGGCACCTATCTGCAGCGGGCCGTGTATTCCACGGAAACCAACATCAACGCCGCAGTCGTCAATGACACGGTCATCTTCAACGCACTCAATTCAGCGATGCTCACCGGAGCAAAGTCCGTGTACGCTCTCCGCATGGGCAACGGCGCAACTTCACCGGCGACTTCACGCTCACCGTGGGCGCGACGATCAATCAAGCCGGCATCATCCTCAACGGTGCGGAGATCGGCGTCTCCACCCTGGCCTTCGGCGCTCGCGAAGCCGTGCTCTATGCCGGCGGGTATCAACCGAGCGCCATCACGTCGACCATCACCGGCAGCGCCGGCCTGACGAAGTTCGGCGACGAAACCTTAGTCATCGTCGGAACGAATAACGTGTCGGGCATCGTTAGCCTGAACGGCGGCAAACTGAGCGTGACGAGCGATTCCGGCCTCGGCGCGGCCGGTAGCTCCGTGCTCCGCTTCAACGGCGGCACGCTCTTGGCAAACGGCACGTTCTCCACCGCGGCGAGTCGTACGGTGATGCTCAATGCCGGCTTGGGGACCGTCGAGGTCGGCGCGTCCTTCACGCTGACGATTCCTGCGGCGCTGTCGGGCGTCGGCGGGCTTGCAAAAACCGGTTTCGGCACGCTGGTCTTAGGCAATAGCGCCAACGCCTACCTCGGTAGCACGCGCGTCTCCTCGGGCGAGTTGGTTCTGCCGACCGGTGCGGCGATCACGGCCACGAGCGACGTCGTCGTCGCGAGCGGCGCAACGTTCACGGTGGCGAGCGGTGCGGCGGTTTCATCGCCGGTCGACGTCTCAATCTCCGGCGCGGCCAACATCTCCGGCTCCGTCGCCGGTTACGCCCAGGTCGAAAGCGGCGGTCTGCTGACGGGCTCGGGCAACATCGGCGGCGTGGAATTGGCCGCCGGCGGTATGATCTCGCCCGGTTCCGGCGTCGGCACGATGACCGCGGCGACGACGGCCGGCAACACGTTCGCCGGCGGCGGCTTCTTCGAATTCCAATTCCGCAATGCCGACATTGATCCGCTTACCGCCGGCACTCAAGGTTCGGCGGGAACCGACTGGGACTTCCTCAATCTCGCCGGCGGCGCACTGGAAATTGCCGCGACTTCCGGTGATCGCTTCACGATCTACGTCGACTCCTGGCTTGGCGATGGATCCGGGCACGGGCTTGCCGACAACTTCGACCCGATGGCCGACTACTCGTGGAAGTTTCTCGAAGCCAACGGCGGCATCACGTTCACCGGCGGTTCCTCCGACGTGTTCGCCGTGGACGCCGAGCGCTTCGCGGCGGGCGTGTTTGGGACGGCGAACCCGTACACGATCGTGGCCGGGCGCGGCTTCTACGTGACGTCGCTCGACAACTCGCTCTACCTTAACTACGGCGACTACGCCGCGGTTCCGGAGCCGAGCAGCTTGTTGCTCACGTCTCTGGCGGCGGGCTTCTGGGCTTGGCGACGCCGGAGAAATCGTCGCAATGCCGGCGAAAAGACGGAAGCCGTCGCGTTGTGCAGCGTCGAATAATCTCGACGAATTCGGCTGCACTCGCCGCTCTCCAGGGGTATATTCGCGGGATCGCCCCGCCTTGCCCTGGAGTTGCCCCGCCATGCGTTTTCGCCCCGCCCTTTTGGCTGTTCTCGTCGCAGCTTCCACGTTCGTAGCGAGTCTCGCTCCGTCTTCCGTCGCCGCACAAACGCCGGCCGGCCCGATTCAAGATTTCCGCTCGCAGCACTTCATCCTGCATACGGACCTCACGGCGGCCGAATCCAAAGAGCTGCTCGAAAAGCTCGAGTACATGCTCGGCATCATTTCGGTGTATTGGCAGAAGCCGCCGAAGGGGATCATCGAATGCTACGTGGCTAAAGACGTGGAGAAGTGGCCGCAAGGCTCCATTCCCGACGATTACGGCCGCCAGAAGATCGCCCGCAAGGAAGGGGTGACCGTGTCGCTCGTGCTTGGGAATGAAGGAAAGTCGACCGTGTACGCGTCCGCCGAAGGAGGAGTCTGCCAACACGAAGCCGTGCATGCCTATTGCGCAAAACTTCGGGACGACCGGCCCGACGTGGTATAGCGAAGGCATGGCCGAAATGGGGCAATATTGGCGCAAAGGATCGCTCGACGTGCAAGTGCACGAGTACGTCGTGAAGCACATCCGCGAGAGTGAACCGAAGTCGCTGAATGCGATCGTCAACTCAAATGAAACGACCGGCGACTCATGGGAAAACTACGCCTGGCGCTGGGCGCTCTGTCATCTGCTGGCGAGCAACCCCAACTACGCGCAAAACTTTCGCCCGCTTGGCCTCGGCATTTTGAACCAAAAGCCGGTCAGCTTCGAACAAGCCTACGGCCACATGGCCAACGAAATCTCATTCGAGTATTTGTTCTTCTTGCAGCGGCTCTGCAACGGCTTCCGCAACGATCTCTGCGCATGGGATTGGAAGCGCAAGTTCACGGCGCTGCCGCCGGGCAACGCGCGAACGTTTCCGGTGCTCGCCGCTCGCGGCTTTCAACCGACGGGCATCCTCGTGCGCTCCGGCCAATCTTACGACGTCGCTTGTACCGGCACTTGGAAACTCGACAAGAAGACGACGAAGCCGATCACCGCAGCCGGCGACGAAGCCGCCGCGAAGTCGGACGACGACGGCAAACTCATCGGCGTGATCTTCAACGAATATCAACTCTCGGAAGAGTTTGAAATTGGCGCGACCGGCTCGGTGAGCATTCCGAGCGACGGCCAACTCTTCGTGCGCTGCCGTAGCGACTGGGGAAGCCTCGGCGACAACTCCGGCACGGTCACCGCGAAGCTCACGCTGGCGAAGTAGCGCAATGCCGGTACGTGCGCTGGATCATCTCGTGTTGACGGTTCGCGATCTCGCGGCGACTTGCGACTTCTACACGCGCGTGCTCGGGATGCGCGTCGTGACGTTCGGCGAGGGACGCACGGCGCTGGAGTTCGGCGTGCAGAAGATCAATCTGCACGTCGCCGGGCGCGAGTTCGAACCGAAGGCCGCCGCGGCGACGCCGGGCTCGGCCGACTTGTGCTTCCTCACGGACGAGCCGATCGCCGAAGTCGCACGGCATTGGGAATCGTGCGGCGTGACCATCGTGCAAGGTCCGGTACGCCGCACCGGCGCAACGGGCCGGCTCCTATCGCTCTATTGTCGCGATCCTGACGGCAACCTCATCGAAGTTGCAAATGCAGTGACGTGACGTCGGAAGCACGGGCGAAGCGATCGCTACTCGCCGGCTTTCGCCGCCGGGGCCGCGCCGAGTTCGGCGACCATCAACGTCGTGTATTGATCCTTGCTGACGTTGTAGTAAATCCGCTTGCCGTCCGCACTGAACACCGGATGCGGATGATTGCGCCGCCAACTCGCGGCGCCGCGGTTGTTGCGGAAGCGGTCGATCAGCACATGGCCGCCGCCGCGAATATCGGCGACCATCACGCCCCACTCGTCGTCGGTCGTTCGCACGTCTTTGGTCAGCACGCCGTCGGTCACCATCAACGTGGCCGCCGGATTCGCCGAAGGATGCATGCCGCCGAGCACGGGCACGCCCGGCATGCGGGCCGTCGCGCCGTCGCGCACGTCAATCACGACGTTGCCCATCTCAAGGATTCGATTCGAATCATTGAGCCACGCCGGATGTCCCCACTTCGTCCGGTGATAAGTAAACGCGGCTTTCTCGAAGTCGTAAACGAGCAATCCTTGCCGATGGCTCGCGGCTTTGCTCATGAAGTTGTCGCCGCCGTTCCCCGCGGCGATCTTAAGAAACGCGCAGCTTCTGATCCGGACTGATCACCGGAAAGAAAATCGAGATCGGCTTGCCTTGAAATTCCTTCTGCACCCAATCGCCGTACTTGGCGACGACTTCGTCGGCCCGCGCCGTGACGCGCCGCTCGCCCGTCTGCACGTTGAGCAATTCGAGATCTCGCATCTCGCCCGGGTTCCAATGACAACCGTAAAGCGGCAGAACGTCGCCGTCGGGGTTGCCGAAACCAAGCTGTCGGTTTTCGGCGACGACCTTGCGCTCGCCGGTCGCAATATCGACCGTGACGACCTGCCATTGCCGGCCGACCACTTCATGGAACGCCACCTTCTTGCCGCCGGAAATCCACTGCTGGCATGCCCCGCGATGAGCGTCTTCCGTATGAACGCCCGAGGCGAGCACCGTTTCCTTACCCGTCGCACGTTCCTTAATACAAATTTCGCCGATGTGGCCGTTTGCCGCATCTGAGGCGTAGTAGACCGTTAAGCTAAGGTCCGGGCTCTCCGGATTACAAACGTAGTAAGCGTGCAACGTATGCCGGCCCGGCGTCGTCGAAACCGGTCGCACGGATACGGCCTCGCGCCATGGCGCAACCGGGTCATCATCGGCCCGCAGCAAGTGCACCGTCGACAAACATCCGATAACCACGAACCAAGCAGCGCGGCGCACGAAGAACGACATGGAACGTCTCGCAAGTAAGGCGGGAAAGACCGGCGGGCGGCTTGCATTATGCTCCTGCGAGGGACCATGATCAACGTTTTGCATCGCCGCCCCCTGCCCTTGGTTCCCGCTACGTCGAGGCCCGTCATGTCGCACGTCGCACCTCGTTGGGTTGCGTATCTGCTTTTCGCGGTCGTCATGGCCGGCTTCAGTGTCGGCCGCTCAGAAGCCGCTGGGACGATCTTTGAAGTGGAGTATCCGCCGTCTATGAAGGAAGGCGAACTTCAATTCGGCGTGAAGTATCGCATCTGGATTCCCGGCGCGATAGGCGCGTGCGGGGCGTGATCGTCCATCAACACGGCTGCGGCACCGGCGCCTGCAAAGGAGGCGAAACGGCGGCCGACGATCTGCACTGGCAAGCGCTGGCCGATCGTTGGGATTGCGCCTTGCTCGGTCCGAGCTACCAACAACCGGAAGGCGCAACTGTCGACTCTGGTGCGACCCGCGCAACGGCTCCGAACAAGCGTTCCTCCAAGCGCTCGACGACTTGGCGAAGAAGTCGCAGCATCCGGAGTTGGCGAAGGTGCCGTGGTGTCTTTGGGGACATTCCGGCGGCGCGTTTTGGGCGTCGATCATGGAATGCCTGCACACGGAACGTGTCGTTGCGGTGTGGCTTCGCAGCGGCACCGCCTACGGATATTGGGCCAAAGGAGAAATTGCCGAACCGTCGCGAGCCGACAATTTCACGACGCCGATCATGCTCAACCCCGGCGCGAAAGAGAAAGATCACGAACGCTTCAAGAACGCCTGGGACGGTTCGCTCGCCATGTTCAAAGCGTATCGCGCCGAAGGTGCGCCGATCGGCTTTGCCCCCGACCCCAACACGGCCCATGAATGCGGTGATTCCCGATACCTGGCGATTCCCTTCTTCGACGCCTGCTTGAAAGACCGCTTGCAGCCGTTTCCCGACGACCGCCTTGGTTCTATTCGCCCCCCTTGGCTCGCTCCGCTCGAAGGCGCGAAGGCCGTTCCGCGCACGACTTCGACGGCAGCGCGACCGACATGATGTGGCTCCCCGGCGCTCATGTCGCCAAGATTTGGCAACAGTACGTCGCCACCGGCAAAGTGGACGATACGACGCCTCCCGACGCGCCGACCGACGTGACGGTCGTGAAGAACGCCCAAGAACAAACCGAGCTCACTTGGTCGGCCGCGGCCGACTTCGAGAGCGGCCTCCAGGCCTTTGAAATTCTGCGCGACGGTCAGCCGATCGGTCGCGTGCCGGAAGTTTCGAAGGGTAAGTTCGGCCGCCCGCTTTTCCAAGGGCTCTCGTACCACGACACGCCGGAAGCGCCGCTTGCCGAAATGAAGTTCATCGACGCCAAAACGGAACCGGACAAAAAGTACGAATACCGTATCGTCGCCGTCAACGGACTCGATCTGAAATCCACACCGTCGGAACCCGCCAAAGAATCGGAAGCCCGGGCCGCCGTGGAACTGCCGAGTGCAAGCCCGGTTAAGCCTGCCGGCGGTAGCCAAGATTGACGACGAGCCGGCGAGTTGTGTCCGTTCAAAATGCACGGCCGGGTGACATCGTCACGTTCGGCAAATATCCGCAGTCGGCCTCCGGCGCCGACCGCACGCCGATCGAATGGCTGGCGCTCGAACGTTCCGACGACGTGTTGCCGGCCTTGAGCCGACACATTTTTGACTGCAAACGCTATCACGGCGAGTTTGTCGAGACGACGTGGCGCGACTGCGATTTACGGCAATGGTTGAACGGCGAATTCTTTCGCTCGGCGTTTATCGGCACGCACAAGCATTCGACATTACGCCCGCGTCGATCTCGCCGGCGACGGCGTGCGATCGGCGATCAAGCTTAAAATCTAAGTTAAGTCCGCGGCTTGATTCTCCTCACAATCATCACGGCACAAACTGACTCGCACCTCACGGATTCCTAACAGCCACGGCGGAGAATCGCCTCGAAAGGGGAGTTCTCAGGCGTCGGCATCCCGCCGGCGCGGGATCAGGAGTCCGTTCTTCGTGCAGCCGATCGTCGCGATCTGTCGACAATGCCGTAAACGCGTTGCCGTTCCCACCGGAGATGCGCGTGCAGCGGCTTTGTGCCCTGCTTGCCGACGGCCGCTGGAACTGCCTGCCGCGCCCAATGAAGACGCACGGCTCGACTCGGCTCTCGACGCTCTCTACCGTTCGGAGCTGCGGGCCTCGCACCATCAGCCGCGGCCGATCATCGCCAGCATTTCGACCTTTTCGCCTGAAGGCGAAAGTTCGCCGCTGAAACTCATTTTGGGTTGCGCAGTTCTGGCGATTGCCGTCATCGGCGGAATCGCGGGATATCTGCTTTGGGGATCGTCCGCCGCCGTGCCCAAAGCCACGGCTCGTCCTGTCGGCAGCCGCGCGGCGACCAGTGCCGGCGAAGGTTCGGCACCTGCGGAACCGCCGAGTTCCCTGTTTGTCGCGGCGGCCCCGGAGCCGGTCTTTGCACCGAAGGTCGCACAGCCAGCGGCGGCCGAATCTGGCGAATCTGAATCGGAGAAAAAGACGGCGACGTCTACCGACGCATCGCCTCCCAAAGGTGAGGCCCCGTCCGAACCTGCTCGACCGCGGGCTACGCCGAAAAAGCGAACCGGCCCGCGAGAGAAGATGTCGGTCGCCGATCTCATTGAGGCGGTCGGCGACGGCGTCGTGCATATCACGGCCCACGACGAAGACGGCGAGGCGTTTGCCACCGGCAGCGGTTTCATCGTTCGGCAAATCCATGCCGATCGCTGGACGACCTCGGGCTTCAAGCCGGAAGAGAAGCCGATCACCGGCGACGTTTGGCTCGTCGCGACCAATTACCATGTCGTCGCCGGCTCGGTTTCACTGACTGTGCGATTGCGCGACGGGCGTACCTTCAAGCCGCGCGGCCTTAGTCAACACAGCCGCGAGCGCGACCTCGCACTATTGGTGCTCGATGAAGCGCCCGACGGCCTGACCATCTTGGAGCCCGCGCCGGATGATTCCGTGCGACAAGGCGAAGACGTCGTGGCGATCGGTCATCCTAAAGGGTTCGACTTCACGGTCTCGACCGGCATCATCAGCGCGATGCGAACGTCGAAGGAACTTCCCGACGAAGTCGCCGACGCGATTGAGGCCCCCGCCGATCAGCAATGGATTCAAACGACCGCCGCCATCACCAACGGCAATAGCGGCGGCCCGCTGTTGACGATGTACGGGGAAGTCGTCGGCGTGAATACGTGGGGCTACAGTTCCAACGGCAACTTGGCGTTTGCGTCGCATGTCAAGCACACGGTCGACATGCGCGACAAAGCGATGGAAAACGATACGCTCACCGTGTCGTATTTCTCCGCAGCGAAACCGGTCGAAGCGCCGGAAAAGATCGGCAATCGCGATGATTGGCTCGAAACGGAAGTTCGCGAAGAACTGACGCGCGCTCGGCCAAGCGAGTGTTCGAGTTCGATTGGAGGCCGGCGACGCGCGGCGATTACGTACCGATTGAAGCCGTGGCGACGATGCTCACGATATCGGCGCTCTACCGTTACGACGTCGATGAGATGGAAGAGATGCGTAAGGCCGTGGAGAAGCGGAACTGGGATTTTGAAAAGGAAATCGGGCCGATCAACGGCTACGCCGTGAAGTGCTTGGAAGACGAGCATTGGGGCAACCTGATGTTCGGGAAAGTGCGTCGCGTCAATCCGGCCTCGAAACGGCATCTGTGGGTCGATCTCTGCGGACGCGGTTTTGTCGTCGCGGTGAACATCCCGGCCAATCAACCGGCGCCGAAATTGGAGGTGGGCGACGAAATCGCCGTGTTCGGCTATCGCGTGGGGCTGGCTCCGGAAAACGATCTACTGCCGCGCGGCGTGCATAAGTTCTTGGCCGGCTTGATCGTGAAGGTCAAACTTCCCAAGATTCCAGACGATACGACGCTCCTGGCGGCCTACGATCTCGTGAGGCACGATCGCGAAGATCAAGGGTTTGAAGAGAACGTGCGAAAATTCGCCGACGCCTATCCGCGGGCATTGCCGATCGTCGGCAAGTCGGGCGTGCGTTGGCAGCGTTTCGACCTCAACAGCCGGCGGCGTCAGATAGATGCCGTACGGTTTTCCGTTCCGGACGAACTCCCTGCGGACATCCTCTGGTCGTTCAATAGTCCCGATTCCGCGGTGGAGAAATGGGGCATCATGCCGGTGGCGAACTTTCCCATGCGCGGTCACGGCCATCACCTCACCGCCGAGAGCTTCCCGGTTCAGGGACTTACGCGCGAGGAAATCAAGCGGGTCCACCTGCAAGGCGTATCCGACGGGCATCTCGTCCCGGGCCAAGATTACTTGCTATGGTTCGCGTTCAAAGACACGGAACCGCGCAGGCTTGCGCTCGCAGTCAGGCTTGTACCTCAGGGTTCTTTCGACGATCACGAAAACGACAGTCTCGGCAAAGTGATGAAGGACGGCGCGTCGTTCAAGCCGGACGTGCTCGCTAAAGTCGCCGACGCCCAGAAAATTCGCCAATCGACGGCCAAAATCCAACCGGCCGATATCCCCAAGACCTCAGACTCTCCGAAGTCGGACGACAAGACGATGCCGGTCGACGGAGATGCTAAGGCGTCTCAAAGCGGCGAGGCGACCGAGAGTCGGTCGCCGTAGCATCTCCGCTCCGATCCAATGGATTCAACCACGCGGCTCGCGTCCTCACTTGCACCTTAGCCGAACAATCCGCTGTAGGCTTGCTTGATTGCGGCGATGCCGGTTTTCAGGGCGTTGATGTCGTTGCCGAAGGTGATCATGCGGCAGCCCATGTCGTAGGTGCGTTGGGCGAACGCCGGGTCGACCGGAACGATGCCCCAGTGTTTGCCGTGCCGTTTACATGCGGAAGCTACCGCTTCCAATGCGTCCCAGATTTTCTGGTGACTGCGTTGGCCTTGGATGCCGAGCGACTGCGAAAGATCGGCGGGGCCGACGAAGACGAGGTCGACGCCGTCGATGGCCGTGATCGCGTCGATGTCGTTCAGAGCCGGCCGTTTCGATTTGGATCGCGAGGAAGTGTTCGCGGTTGGCCTTTTCGGCAAACTCCAACTGACCGATGTGCGTGAAGTTAGCGTCCCAGCCCGAAGTGTTCATGCCCCGACTTCCGCGTGGCGCGAACTTGGCCCATTGCACGAACTCTTCGGCGTGCGCGGCGCTATCAATGCGGGCCGCCATCAGGCCTCCCATGCCGGCTTCCAAGTTTTGCGTCGCCAGAGAGTAGCCGGTCGGCGGCATACGAACGATGCAATCGAGGCCCGTGGCTCGAGCGGCAAGGGCGGCCGTTTCGACTTCTTTGTAAGTCAGGCCGCAGTGCTCTTGGTCGAACCAGAAGCCGTCGAAGCCGCCTGCAAGTGCGTACAAATCGATGACCGGCGGCGTGCCGAGCCGGCCGCATTGGAATACGCGGCAAAGTTCGTTCTTGGCGAGGATTTCCTTAAAACGGCGAGCCATGACAGCCTCCAGAGGTCGCGTCGCCGGCCGGATTGCCGCGAGACGGCAGGTATTGATCGTCGGGGAAAATCACAATTTGCGAGCGAGCAGTGTGGCCGACAGTGCCGGCAACGTCAAGCATGCCGCCGGTCGGGAGAGCAAGGCGTAAGTGTATAGAATGCCGGTGTTTAGGTGGCTTGCCGGCCGCTTCACAGCTTGCCGATCGTACCCGGCCGTCTAAGAGGGGGAACGGAGCCCGACGGTTAGGGCGAAAAGAATTTTCTCGTTTTCCGCGAACCGTTTTCCCGATCTCGCGTCAATAGCTTGCGAAGGCCCGAGGGGAAGCGGTTCGCAGCCGTTGACCGCCGCGGGTTTCGATGTCAGAGTTGAAAAGTCTGGAACGAAAGAGTCTGAGTTCGATTCAGCGAACCATGGTTGGTTCGCACGCAAGAAGGTTTTGATTCTCTCATACGGCGCAAAGAGCAGCTTGGAGCATCCCATGCGGAACATCATCAACGTTAGCAACACGATCGACACCGTCGCCGGCATTGGCCGCGATATCGTCGCCGTCGTTACGCGTAACGTCGGGATGTGGCAGGACTCCATGCGCCATCTGCATCTCGCATTGCGCCGCGCACCAAGTGCGCTCGCCGGCAGCTTCGAGGGACTAAAGCCGCAGGGCTTTAAGAAACCCAAGCTGCAACCGGCCTACGCCGCAGCCTATGCAGGCACGAGCCTGCGAGCTACGGCAGGCTCGGTACGGTGTGAACGTCGGGTAGTACGCTCGAGTTCACACCCTTCCGTCAGAATCGGCTAAGGATCGTCCGAGCGATCTAAATCCGACGCCTCTGATGGAAGCCGGCCGAAGGGCCGGAACCGGCTTGATCGTGCGCACACTCATCGCGTGCCGAGTATCGCCAGGTTCCGCATCTTCGCTAGTCGCGGCGGTTCCGCGTTTTCGCACTTTGGTTCGCACTTCACGCCCGGGAGCTTTCACGAGCTTCGGGCCTTCACGAGAGATACCCGATCATGGCTACTTGCATCTTTGAGAACGAAACGGAATTCAACATCATCCCCGAGTTGACGGTCGCCGAGCTGGTGCTGGCGGCCCAAGACGGCGACCGCGAGGCTTTCGGTACGCTGGTCGAACGATACCAGCGAGCCGTTTACCACAACGCCTTGAAGCGAACGGGCGACCATGCCGAGGCGCAAGAACTCGTGCAAGAAGTGTTCGTGCAAGCGTTGCGGAAGATCCATCAGCTCCGGACGCCGGATTGCTTCGGCGGCTGGTTGCGATCGATCTTGCATCGGTTGGCGATCAATCGGGCCGTGCGTCGGCCGCGTGAGCAGGCGCTTGAGAACGAAGCTCTGGAATCGAGCTTCCTCGAACAGCGCACGCCGAGCGCGGTGGCGATGGAAAACGAACGCGCCAAGCGGGTTCGCCAAGGCTTGAAGCGATTGAAGGCACTCGACCGTAACACGCTGACCGCGTTCTACGTCGAGGGACAGTCGTTGGCGGAAATGAGCGAACGGTTTGCGTCGCCGATCGGCACGATCAAGCGTCGGCTGCACACGGTGCGCAAGCGTTTGGCTGAGGAACTGGAAGAATTGGCGCCGACCTAACGGCTATTGAGCCGTCGGGCGTGCGACGACGACACCGTTCCGAATGCTTCCAAACAGGGTGAAGCGGGGCATACGCGGGAGGCGGGGACGACGGCGAAAGCTTTCGATTCTTGCCTCCCGCGTGCTTTTGCGCGCGACGGCGCTCTATTCCGTCGCGGTCGGTATGTTCGGCGACGTGGGCGAATCAAAGCCGCCGAGACAACCGCAACCCAGCGCGATCCAGCCCAGAATTGCCGCTCCACCGCCGATCGGCACGATGGCGCCAAGCTTCGTCATGTTCGTGAGAACTAAGGCGTAGAGCATGCCCGAGAAAAGAATGATGCCTAAGAAGAGGCAGAAGCCCGCGACGGTCCACCAACGCGAAGCTTTGCGGGTGGCGACCAGCCCGACGAGGCAAAGCCCGATCGAGTTGTACATCTGGTAGCGGACGCCCGTGTCGTAGTTATCGAGCCGCTTCTCGACGAGGTCGAGGAAGTCGCCGTCACCCAAGGCTTCCTCACCGACGTTCTTGTAAAGTTCCGGCAGGCGATCGCGGAGTCCGTGGGCTGCAAATGCTCCATTGACGACGCCGAGCGCGGCCATCCACGCCGAGAACAAACCAGAGGTGCGGCTTCATTACGATGGTTCCAGCAGGAAGATGCGGGCGGACGAATGTCGCCGCATTGTACTTACCGGAAGTCTCGCTGTAAGTGGAGACGGCGAGCCCGCCGCCTGCGGCAACGGCCGACCGAATGAAACGAAAAAGGCCGCCGCGGCTCCAAGAGCGAACCGCGACGGCCTAGGGGAGGGACTTATTGAACGCCGCGAGCGACGAGGCCCGCGGCGGTTCGATCGATTGCACGCAATCGGACTACGGGCCGGGGGCCAAGCCGATGGCTTCTTCTTCTTCCGACTGGATGATGATCCGCGGCGTCACCATCATCATGAGGCTCGTCGACGACTTGCCGATGGCGACGTTTTCAAACAGGCGATTGACGTACGGCAGCTTGTTCAAGAGCGGCACGCCGTTCTCGCGACGAACTTCCGTCATACGCTTGATACCGCCAAGGAGCACCGTGCCGCCGTCGGGTACGCTGACCGTCGTGGTCACCGTTTGGAACGCGAACGTCGGGAGCTGAACCGTGGTGCCGGATCGTTGGACGGTTTCTTCTTCGTCTTCACCGGTCACACCCGGGCCGGTGGCCGAGCTGCTGCTCGACGAGCTGCTTTCGGTTCCTTCGAAGGTGAAGGTATTCACTTCGCCGATTTGGCTGAAGAACGGAACCATGGTGAGGCGGACGAACCGGCGGTCGTTCGACACCACGGCTTGCACGCTGAGCGAAGTGCCTTCGTTGAGCACCACGATCACCGGTTGCTGAGCCGCGGCGAAGTCACCGACGACCGGGATAACGCTCACGACGAACGGACGTTGTTGCGTATCCGAGACGAAGGCTTGCTGACCGTTGAACATCGTGACCTTCGGAGCTTCCAACACGTTGCTGCGGTTGTCGTCCTGCACGGCTTGGATGAAGAAGTAGGCTTCCAAGTCGCTGAGGATCGCAAAGCCGGTTTGCATACCGCCGGGAGCGAGACCGTTCGCCAATTGCACGCCGGGGATGGCGGACAACGCACCGGAGGCGGTGATCAAGCTGTTTTGCGTCATCGGAATGTCGAGGTCGGAGCTGAATACGCCCAGGGCGCTCATACCGACGGTGACGGATTGTCCCGAGTCGCGATCCTGCACGTCGCGAGGCGGGTTGGCGCTGTCGCGGGTGAGGGCGGCGGCCGGAGTGTAGTTGGCGCCGTTGACTTGCGTCGCCGGATCGTTGCGGTTCGGCTTGCCGAACACTTGGAACGGCACGTCGGCGTTGTCGTTGATGTCCATGTCGAAGTCGACGCCGATTTGCTCGTAGAAGTCGTCGCGGAGCTGGATGAAGCGGACTTCGATCGTCACTTGCATGTCTTGCAACTGACGCAGCTGGTTGAGCAGGTCTTCGATCTGTTCGTGGACCGCTTGCGTTTGCGTGATGACGAGCGAGAGCGTGGAACGGTGTTCGCGAACTTCGCCTTGCGTACCGCCGGCTTCACGCCAGGTTTCCGGTTCGATCGTGCTGGTCATCAGTTCGATGAGGCTGTCGAAGTCGGGTTGCACGCCGCCGCCCATGCCGCCGGGACCGAACGGAACGTTCTGTTGCATGCCAGATTGCGGAGGTCCGCCGCCGCTGGCGAACGGCACGGCCATCTGACCGAGCACGGCGGCGTCTGTCGAAGCGGCCGAACTGCTCGATGCCACGACCGAGAGCGGAGCGTGATTCGACATTCCCGCGGCCAGCCCCATGCCGCCCGAGGTGAGCGCGGCTTGAGCATCGGCCAAGGCCCCGGCCATACCCATACGGCCGGTCGGCACGAAGTTCGGAATCGGAATGACGAGATCACCGACCGGATATGTGACCGGATAGACTTCTTCCGAACGCATCCGATCGCTGGTGATCTTCAGCACTTCGTTCTTGATGACGTAAGTCAGGTGGTGTTCGGCCAAGATCAGGTTCAAGGCGCTCTTGAGCGAGATTTCGGTCGAGAGGTCGATCGAGACGGGCGTGCTGCTGTCGACCCCTTCGGCCGCCAGACCGCGGTTGTCGAGGTAAATCGGCACGCCGGTCATGGCCGAGAGTTTTTCGAACACTTGAGCCAACGGAGCATTGGCGAACTTCAGCGAGACGGGGGTCCGCAGTTTCTGCTCGATTTCCAATTCCTTCGGCGAGCGACGACGCGAATCGCCGTTCGGCGGGATGCGACGCTTTGTGAGGTCGGCCCAGTTGGTCGGAAATTGAATCGATTCGTCGGTGCTGACGCTCGAACGATCGATGGCCGTGTTCACCGAGATGAAGGCGTTTTCCTTGTCGATCGAAATGGAGGCGTTGTTGAACATGCGACGCAGAGCCTTGCTTTGCACGGCGAGCTGCGCGGCGATCGGCTCGTTCGGAGCGATGTCGGCGGCCCGCTTGGCCAACACTTCCGCTTCTGCGAAGCGTTGTTGATCGATGAGCGTGTTGTACTCTTCGACGAGTCGAGCGAGCTTGTCCTGGTTGTCGAGCTTCGCGGCTTGCTCGCGATCGAGCGTGGCCTTGACTTCGGAGTTGCGTTGGCCGAGTTCGATCAGCGGCCGATTGGCTTCGACGTAACGATTCAACTCCGCCATGTCGCGATCGAGCCGACGGAGCATCAGCTCCTTCGTGCCGACGTCGATCGTCGACTTCTCGACGACCACGCGGGCTTGTTGCAGCACGGCTTGGGCTTGGCCCGGATCGACCGTTTGCAGTTCGCGAGATTGCTGCTCAAGGCGAGCCACTTCCGACGAAACTTGGCGAGCCTGCAGGGCCTGAGCTTGCGTGGTTTGATCGAGCAAGCCGCCGTCGGCACGACCAGGAGCAATCTGTTCGCCGCCGAGAAGCGACAAGCGATCTTGCAGACGTTGACGGCTGACCGGATCGAGTTCGTTGATCCGAGCTTGAGCTTGATTGAAGTAGTTCTTGGCGGCGTTCATGTCGCGACGACGCAGAGCCGCTTCACCGGCTTCCAAAGCCTTGATCGCTTCGTTGGCCGACGGATCATCAATCGGCGTCGCGGTGAGCGGAGCTCCCGGGATCGGAGCGAGGGTCGGCGTCGGAACTTGTGCGGCGACTTGCATGTTTTGCGTCGCATCTTGTCCGGGCGTGTAGAGAGCTTGCGAACCGGCGTAACCGGCGCCCATCGGCATTTGAGCCGCGGCCGGAACGACGCCGCCCCGTTGCTGTTTTTCGATTTCCATCAGCACGAGCCAAGCACGGTCGTCTTGCGGACCGAATTCCTTGTCGGGCACGCCGAGTGCGTCAGCTTGTTTGGCGAAGCCTTCGGCACGTGCGACGTCGCCGGCGGACAGGCGCCGCGAGCTTGACGAACCAAGTCGAGAGCTTGTTGCTTGCGAGCCGGGTCGTTGTTCGCGACCGCCGGGCCCGTCGGAAACGCGGCCGGTTCACCGGAGAGCAAGCGAACGTCGGACGGTTGAGTCGACGGCAACGGAATGATCGCCGGGGCCGAGCCGGCGGGAGCACCCGTCGTGGTCGTTTGATAAGCAAATTGCGGGAGTTGCACCGTCGTGCCCGCTTGCGGTTGGGCCGCACCGGTCGGCGGGAGCGGCGACATCGCCATCTCATTCGGCGCCGGAGCCGTCGCCGCGGCGAGCGTCGTCGGCGTACGGCCGGCGAACGGATCGACGTTGGCAGGCTTGCCGCCGCGAACCTCGCGGGCCTTTTCCAAGTCGCGACGCACCTTCTTCGGCGTGTCGCCCGTGTGGAAGAGGCCGTAAGGAACGTTTAGGCTTTCGGCACGGCCGACGAGCGATTCGGCCGTTTCGAGGTTGCCTTCGCCCATCGCTTGCCGAGCACGGCCGAGCAAGTCGTCGACTTGCTTGCGCGCCGCGTCAGAATCGGCTTGGCCCGGCAACACCGACAGCAGAGTCGGCAGCGTGGAGCCGTACACGCCGGCCCGAGCGGGCGCCTGCGTGAGCGTGGACAAAATGAGTGCGGCGAGGATGTAGCGCGACATCGTTGTCACGATCTCCCAAAAGAGAACGGGTGCGTAACCGCGGCATCCCTGCCGCGAACGAACTTGACTGCGAACCGAGAAAATACGAGTTCGAGGCTTCGCCGACGTAACGTGCCGGGAGCGCCGGCGCGAACTACGGACGGGAAAACGTCAAACGGAGGATATGCTTTGAGATGTGCTGCGGACCGATGTGAGGCGGGTTAAATATCTGACCCGGAAAAGCCGGTCAAGGGCAGTTTGATGGATAAATCCCAAAGAAAAATGCCGACGTGATCGAGAGGATCACGCCGGCATGATGAGCGAATTTCGAGAATCGGTCCGCGAGTCTTCGCGGCGTCTACTTGAGCATTAGACGTCGGCGCACGTCATCGCCCGACGGTTGATCAGGATTCTCTGCAGGAGCATCTTCACCCGGATTCGCGGCTCCGACGCTGCTGACGACCGCTTTCAATTCGTCGCGCAACATCCAATCGCCGAGCTGCGTTTGAATCATCAGCTCGCCGCGCGGCGTACGCACCAGCATTTCCGCCGGTTTGGCCGTCATTTTCGCTTCGAGTGCGCCGCCCGGACCTTTGAGTTTGTCCACGGTCTTCTCCCAAGCGAAATCGGCGAGCAACACGTTCGTCACCAAGCTCGTTTGTTGATCGGTCGATCGCTTGTCGCCGGGAACGCGATGCTTCACGACGGCGGCCGGATCATTGAGCAGCGCCACTCGCAGCTTCTTATCAAACTCGTAAAAGATGTCCGCCGCGAAACGGGGCGACCATTGTTTGACGGCGAAGCTTGTTTCCGGCTCGGAATCACCGCCCACGGATTTGCCTTCGCCTGCGAAGTACTTTTCCAGCACCGGTATGGCGACCGGCGCCGACGGTTCGCTCCACGGAGTCTCGCGAGATTCCCCGTCCGCGAGCTTGGCGTCTTCGAGATGCGAGACATCCAGCTTGTGGTTCGGGTTCTTTACGATGAGCTTCACGCGATAGCGATAGGCTTTCGTCGGTTCGATGTTGAAATCGAGGAAGCGGAAGAGCAGGTATTTCGGCTTTTCCGAAGCGGCGGCTTGCGCATCGGGCTTCGGCGCAGCAGGCGCGGGAGCCGCTGCGGCACCGCCTGCAGCCGGAGCAAACGGATCGGCCGGATTGCCCGCAGGTGCGGCTTCAACGCGGGCCGCCGCAGCCGGGGCCGCACCGCGAGCCGGTTGCGCGGCGACGGGAGCCGCGGCAATTTCCGGCAGGTGCGCCGCCCAATCGCCGTAATCCTTGTTCGTCAGCGGAGGAAGCGGTTCGGTCACAAACGGCCAATTGACGTACTTCTGTTCGACGTACTCCGCGCCGTTGCCCGCCCACTTCGCCATTTCTTGCGACACAACCTCGCTCAAAACCAGCGGCGTAATGTTTTGCCAATCGACCGGAGCGTTCGGGTCGAGATTGACGACTTCCGTTTTTTGAATCTCATACGGCAGGTACTCGGGTCTGCTGTTCGTGCGCGAGTCGAGAGCACCGGCGAACGCTTTGGCGTAGGCCGCTTCTTGCTCTTCCAGAGGAATCAGCCCGGTGACGGTGAGCCATTCTTCGCCGACGGCGCGTCGCTGCACCTGGGCGTTCGCATTGCCTCCGCCGCCGGAAACTTTCATATCGATCGCGCCATAGTGGAACTCGGCGCACAGATCACGCAGCGCGAAATACTCGGGCTCCGTGCGGCGTTGTTTCGTGTCGAAGAGCGGAATGTTCCACTCCATCCCGGCATACGAGGCCGGATTGACCGGCGTGAGGAGCTGCTTATCGATCTTGCCCAAGAAGTCTCCGCCCTTGGTCGTAATACCTTCCGACTCGAGGTTTAGCCGCGAGTCCGCGGAGCTGAAAACGGTTTGAGCCGCAAGAACATCCCTTTTCAGATCTTCCGGCGTCTTCGCATATTTCGGCACGCCGAAGGCGCTGTAGACGAGCAAGCCGCCGAGCACGACCGCCAGCGCCAGCCCGACGTATTCGCCGCGCTCTGCGAAAAACTTGTTGAGTCCGGCCGAGTTTAATTTCTTAGCCATGGCCTACTTGCCTTGTCGAAGTCAGGCGACGAGGATGTCGCGATTACAGCTTCCAAATACGAAAAGACTTCCCGAAGAATCTCGTCCCTATCGTGCGAAATTACGGACTCGAGGGATCCGTCGCCGAAGAGGCTCCTCGCGTCGGCACGCCGTAGTCTCGACGCGCCGGTTCCGGATCGGCGCCCTTCCCGAGCTTTCTCTTTTCCGTTACCGCAAAGTCTTCTTTTTGATTCACTTCCGGATCGTTCTTCGTATAGATAAACACGATGCCGCGCAGCGTCACGATCGCGTCGTGCGACGATTGTTCGACTTTGTCGACTTGTCCCGCAGCGTCTTCGGCATTGGAGCGGCGAATACGATCGGTCTCGGCAAGATTGATGCGAATCTGCCGCGTTTCGATCGGAATCGGCGCATTGGCGCATTGCGAGACGAGCACCGGAATCAATCGCTGATCCATCATCACCGTCAGTTGCACGAACATCTGACGGAATTCGGTAAACGGCGGATTCGACGGATCGGTCACCGGCGCGTTGCGGCCGTCGAGGTAGCGATTCTTGAGAAGAGCCTTGTCCTCTCCTTCGTTCCCTTCATTGCCCACGGCGAAGCCCGAGCCGGCCCCTTGATCAGCCGCACCGAGTCCGGGATCAAACACCTCGCCTCCACCGAGTCCTCCGGAGCTTCCGCCTCCTTGCCGTTCGGTGTTCTGCACGTTGCCGGTGTCGCCGACCGACGTGTTCATGGCGTATTGCGCAACGTCGCAATAGTCGATTCGCTTGATCGGCACGTTCGCTTGGTCGACCGGTTTACGTGCCGGCTCAGAGGGCAAAAGCGAGCCCTCCATCACGGCCAACCAATCTTCGCTCGGCTTCTCGTTGATCTTCATGATCACTCCGAAGAGCGAACGAAAAGTCCAGATGTCTTCATACGCGACCGCAATCCGATCAAGGCTCGGCGCATTCTTCGTGTCGTAGCGGAGCATGAGATTCTGCGGCGAAAAGGCCGCCCTCCACACCACCAAACCTTCCGGAGGTCCGTCTCCGCCGGCGGCTCCCTTCACAGGCTTGCCGAAAGCATCCATACCGCGAGGGCGACGAACGTTGAGCGGAGCGAAGAGCTGCGCGAAATCTTCTTCGAGCACTTGGTTGTTGTGGTACGTCTGAATCGCCGCCTGAAGGTTCGTGTTCAGTTGCGAGTTTGCCGGCAGTGCCAACAAAGTCTTGCGATCGTCGGGTTCCATCAACACGAAGTCGCGGAAGATCTGCACCTTCGGATTGACCGTGAACAATTGCGTTTGCCGGTCATAAAGGCTTTTCCACGCCTTCAACACCTCGCCGGTCAGCGCATTGCGACGTTCGTCGACTTTGCCGGCGAAATTGTCGTTCGGCGGGGAGTTCGGGCCTGAAAGCGCCTTGAGCGAAGCCACGCGTTTGAACGCTTTGTCGTTGGTGTCGACGTCTTTGGCGTAAATCAAGTCGAGCGAGCTGACGCCCAGGTACCACACGACGGCGGCCGTGATGACGAGAATCCCGCATAAGATCCAAAACTGATTCTTCACCAATTGATCCATGCCGCCGCCTTTCTTTTTGGCGTCGGACTTCTTGGCATCGGCCTTTTCAGCGGCGGGTTCTTTGGCCATGGCGGCAATTCCGTTTCGAGAGCGTCGAACAAATCAGATACGAATCAAACCGGCGATTGAGGCGGCGAACGTCAGTTACCGTTGGTCGCATTGTCTGCGGCTGCGGCGGCAGGTCGCAGTTCTTTCGGGAAGCGCCTTATCTTCCTGCCAACAAAACTGGATCAGCACGTCGTAACGCGGCACCGTGATGCGACCGGGGTTCGCCGGATCAGCCGGGTTATCAATCTCGACTTGGTTGTTCCATTGAATTTCCCCTTGGCCGATGAGCACCGGATACTCGATGCCGATCTTGCTCAACGGAAGCGTTCGCGGCATCGCACCGAACAATTCGATGAGTTTCTTGTCGGCCTCGGCCTTCGGCAGGTTCAGGGCTTTGACGATTTCCTGCGGCCGCGGATTTGCAACGTCGTCTTTCAGCAGGTTCACCAGCAGCGTGCGCCGCAGGTAGTTCAGACCTTGATAGTTATCGAGGTCTTCCGGATTCTCGCGATGATTGAAGAAGTGGTGGGCTTTGAGTTGGAAGACCCAACCCGGCCCCCGCGGACCTTGCGACGTTGAACCGGTCGTTGCAGACGGATCACCCTCCAGAGTGTTCGTGTCGGCGACGACTTCTTCGGCCGCAGGCGCGGAAGCCGTTCCCTTTAGCCGCGCGGGCAGGAGATCGACGGGAATCGCTCTCACCCCGTCCGAGTAGTTTTTCTCCACGTTGGAGAACCAATCTTCAAGTCGCGCGACGCGTTTGCAGTCGAAGTCCGTAATCTTCACGTCCGGACGCAACGAATAGATCACCTCCGGCGCACGCGGCTCGTTCGGCGGGTGCTTCTCGTTGAACTTCTTAGTGAACTCTGCCGGCACCTCGCGCGGAAGACAGGCATTGATCGAGCGCATGACTTCGAGCCAAAGCACTCGTCCTTGCACGTTCTGTTCAAACGTTTGGCCGATCTGGAAGGTCTTCTTAAACGCGTCTTTAGCCGTCGTATAGTTCGTCGCCCAATTGGCGGCGTTGCCGCTCAGGCCCGTCACGGCCTTGACCGGCTGCTCGAAGTAGCCGATCTGCTTGGCGGACTCCATCGCCTTGAAGTGCATGAAATAGTTCACCGCGAATCCAATCAGCAGCATGGCCGCGGCCATAATTACGACCGGCTTCTTGGCGCGAATGATTCGGTACTGAGTGATCTCCGGCGGCAGCAGATTCGTGCCGATCTTCGCTTGTTTGAGCCCCTGCAACGCGAGGCCGTAGCAAACGCCGTAGCTCAGCAAGTTTTCCTTAAAAGCCGGAGCGTCGACGATGCCCGGGCCGGCAAGGCCGCGGTAAGTGTCGGGCTTCGTGACTTCAAAGCCCAGGTTCTGCGTGAGGAACTTTTGCAGGCCCGGCAGCTTCACAGCGTTACCGAGCGCAATGACTTTGCCGATCTTGGCCGAGCGATCCATGTTCGAGAAAAATTTCATCGACCGCTCGACTTCCGAGAGCAGGTCGCTGAACACGGGCCGCATTGCTTGGAACAAGGCCTTCGGGTCTTCAGCCTTGGAAGCATTGCGCTTCAAATGCTCAGCCGTGGCGTAGTTCATCTTCATTTCCTTCACGAGCGCCTTCGTGAAGTGATTACCGCCGACCGGCAAACTGCGTTGCCACATCTTGAAACCGTTGGTGACGACGAAATCCGTCGTTTCCGTGCCGATTGAGAGCACGACGGTCGATTCGGGCGGATTGTCCGCGTCGTATTGTTCCGGCGGCGGCAGGTCGCGAATTTGGTCAAACACCACCCAGTTGAAAAGAGCCAGCGGCGTCAGCTGCACGATGTCGACTTCGACCTTAGCGTCGTTAAACGGCTTCAAGGCCCGTTCCACTTGGTCGCGCTTCATGGCGAAGATGCCGACTTCGCAATCGAGCGCAAAGCCCTCTTCGATGGCGCCCGCGCCCATCTGCTGGTAGTCCCAAACGACTTCTTCCAGCGGGAAAGGAATCTGCTGCTTCGCTTCGTAGCGCACGATGTCGGGAATCTTTTTCGATTCGACCGGCGGCAGCTTGATGAACCGTGCGAGACCGTCTTTGCCCGGTACTGAAATGACGACCTTGTCTCCCTTCACGCGGTTGCGCAGAGAAACAACTTCAGCGCATCCGCGACGAGCGCGACCGGGTCGGCATCCGGCGAACTGAGCGGCTTCGGGTATTCGATGAAGTCGAACACCTCGGCGAAGATGCACTGCGTGCCGTCGTCGGCCGCGCGACAACGCAGCGCCTTCAGCGCGTACTGACCGATATCGATACCCCAGGCGGCGACCTTTTTGGCCATCGCTTCGGCTCCAAGCTAGGAACGTTCGAACATGAGCGAGATGAACAATTCGAGATAGGCGAAGAACCACGCGACGGCCGCGCAAGGCGACGGCGCGACACGAAGCGAAATCTCGTGGGAGCATCGTCGGTCGCGCTCGCAGAAAAGCGTGGCCGCAGAAACCTCGCGGCAACGACGAGCGTCTTCCGTCGAAAGACCTCGACGGTCGACCGGCAATTCCCCCGCAATCTCGGACCCGGTTTGGAACGTCGGCGACGATGAAAACACCGTGGCGCACGACGGTCTAAGCCGTTTTCGCCATTGTATTTGTCGCGGCGCACGAGTGTCAAACAAAAACGAAAGGTTATGAGTTCCTACGGACCATGCGCCGCGACACGACGACGCCCATGAGATGTTGCTCGTTCGACGAACTTCTTGCCGCAATCTCTGCGGGCCGACTCACAATTGGTTCTGATGTGCCCAGCCGCTGGGAAGCGAGACCAATTGCCGTTGCGGACGTCGTTAGCGTTCCTGGCCGCATAACGCTCCTCGACGCCCTACCACCGCCGGTTTAATCTAACGATTCGTCACCACTCGCCCGCCCATCATCCCGCCCCCCGCCCGCTATGGTCATTGAGGAACTCGTCGTCCTGCTCCCGTGCCATAGCTTGGAGGACTTCCCGGTCCACCACGAAGGGGAGGAGGCTGAAGGTTTATTGGCGGCTTGGTCGGCCCTTTGGCACCCGGCCCTAATCGCGGCTTGCGACAAAATCCCGCTCTGGTTCCGGGCTGATGCTCCACCGGAAAACCCCCGCCCTCGGATTATTGTCGTTCCGCAAGTATGCGACGCTCTCTTGCTCACCGGGTGGCCGACCCGGGCCAAAGCCGAAGGGGCCAAGCTCGTTCGCAAAATGTCCAAAAGAGCCGATGTCGTCGCCGCCTGCCTTGCGGTACTCGATAAGCCGTCGACGGTGCCCGACGACCTTGTGGCCGATTTCTATGCCCTCGGTACCGGATATTTGCTCGTCGAGCTGCTGACTCGGCAAATGCGGTACATGAGCAATCTCGACGAGGTTCGCTTTCAAACCGAAGCCCAGGACGCCGCGCGGGCCGCCGTCGAAAACCGACTCGACGACGCCTCGCAGCACCTCAAGAACGCATTCGAAGCTCTTTATGAAGCCCGCGAGCGTTTCTATCCGGTCGACAATTATTTGGTCGACCTGACGCTGACGGCCGAAACTACGCTCGGCACGAGCCTGCGCAAGGAACTGGCGGGCGACCTGCCGGTAAACGTTTTGATCACCGGCGCCCTGCTCGACCGTCTCGCTGAGCGCGAACCGGAGAGTTTACCCGCGGCTGCGGCACGCCATTGATCGGCGGATTGCCTGCATCGTCGGCGGCGACTACGACGAGCGAGAGTCGACGTTGCTCCCGTTAGAGACCGTGCTCGCCGATCTCCGGCGCGGGCACGCCGCGTACCAAAAGCATCTCGACCTCACGCCTCGCGTCTACGGTCGTCGCCGCCAAGGCTTGTCTCCCTTGGTGCCGCAGATCATTTCGCGTTATGGCTACGAAGGGGCGCTCGGCTTCACACTCGACGACGGCACATTTCCCACTCCTGACCAATGCAAAACACGCTGGGAAGGCCTCAGCATTGACGCCGTTGACGCTCTTGGCCGTGTGCCGCTCGACGCCGCGAAGGCGGAAAGCTTCCTCGATCTGCCGCGGAAGATCGGCGAAGCGATGGATCGCGACTATGTGGCGACGACCACGTTCGCCCACTGGCCGAGCAGCATGAGCGACTACTACGCGGACCTGCGCCGCATGTCGTCGTACGTGCCGCTCTTGGGCAAGTTCATCACGCTCGACGATTACTTCGATCATACAGAACGCCCCGGGCAAGTTTCGAAGTTCACCCCCGACCGCTACCGCACGACGTTCTTACGGCAGGCCGTGGTGCGTAATCAGCCCGATCCTGTGACATGGTCGGCTGACGCGTTGCGACGGCGCACGCGCGTCGCCTCGGCTGCAACGCTGCAAACGATGGCGGAAGCCGTTACGCTGCGGCCGATCGCGGCGGCGGTTCAGCCATTGATGGACGAAGCCGATCGAGAATCGGGTGTCGCCTCCTCGTCGGAGGCGTCAGCGTCGCTCGATCGCCGGATTGCCGCGGCTTTGAGCGAAGCCGCCGTCGCCGCGACGGCCGCGATTGCCGGCAAGCCCCCGATCGCGACAGGTTCCGCCGCCGCAAGCCTGCTCTTCGTCAACACGCAACTCGGCAATCGCCGCGAACTTGTCGATGTTTCGGCGTTCTCGCAATTGCCGGAAGTCGTCGCGCCGGTCGTCGCCGTGCAAGCCGTGGCCGAAAAGAAGTTTGCCGTGGTCGACGTGCCGAGCATGGGCTTTGCCTACGTCGAAGCCGGGCCAGACGTTTCTCAAGCCGCCCTGCCGAAATCCGGCGGGTTGTTCTCATTTCGCAAACCGCCGAAGCCGCTCGTCGAAGGGAATATCCTCCGCAATGATCTGATCGAAGTTCACGTCAGCGAAAAGACCGGCGGTCTGCAAGGCGTGTTCGGCCAGAGCTTGCGCGAGCGGCGCGTTTCACAACAGCTCTCCTTCCGTTTGTCGCAGCCGCGACCGAAGCCGGGCGATCCGTGGCGCGATCCCGACCTCGAACCGATCTATTCGACAATGGTCTGCGACCGCCTGGAGCAGTCGATCGTCGGGCCGGCCGTCGGGCAGATCACAACCTCCGGCATACTGCTCGATCCGGAAGGAAAGCTGCTGGCCCGGTTCACGCAACGAACGCGCATCTTCCAAGGTTCGCCGCTGGTCACCTTGGAATTCGACCTGGATATCACCGAGCCGCCGCGGGCCGAAGCTTGGGGCTCCTACTACGCGGCCCGCTTCGCCTGGGCCGATCCGGAAACGCGGCTCGGTCGCGGCGTTTACAACATGCACGTGCCGACCACCGCCAAGCGGCCCGAGTCGCCGTATTTCCTCGAACTCGAGACCGACTCGACGAGCACGCTGCTCCTGCCCGACGGTCTGCCGCATCATCTGCTGACCGGCGAGCGGATGCTCGACACGATCCTCATCAGCAAAGGGGAGACGCGCCGCAAGTTCCGCTACGGCATTGTCGTGGAAAGCGCGCACCCCGCCGCCGACGCGCAGGCTTTCATGGAACCGCTCGTCGCGCAACTCGGCGCGGCCAAGCCTCACTCCGGCTCCACCGGCTGGCTCTTTCACGTTGATGCGAAGAACATCCAGTCGACGCACTGGGAAAGTATCACCGAGCAGGAAAAGATCGTCGGCTTCCGCGTGCGGCTCTTAGAAACCGAAGGCCTCAGCGGCCGTATCTCCCTCCGCACGATCCGCCCCGTGCGAGAAGCCCGCATCGTCAATCATCGCGGCGAAGCGCTTTCTACAGCCGACACGAAAGACGGCGCCGTCGGGCTAGAAATCGGCGCGTACGAGTGGATCGAATTGGAAGCGTACTATTGATTCGAACGGTGCTTCGAGCATGGCGACGTAAACACATTGAATTGAAAATTGCCGTACGAAGCGTGCAGTTGTATAAATCTCGATACCCCTGCCGTCGTCATCGGTTTTTTCCTTGCAATTTTACGTCATTCGCTGATATCGCCATGACTTCGATCCCAGCAAAGCTTTTAGCATGTGCAGCTCTTTCGACCTTGCTGGGGTGTACAAAGAACACTCCCGCGGACGGTAATTTCGGTCCCCACCCCGGCTTGTTTCCGGTCGTAGCTGTTGCCGTTGGGACGGGTGGACAAAGCCCCGCTTGGTTTGAGGCGCCGGCCGTATACAGCGACGCTAAGGAAACATATCTATGCCTGGAACCGGCGATCGTTTCGGATCAAATGCGAGTTGTTTTTCCCAAGGCCAAATATGTCGCCTATGTTCGTTCTGAGGACGGAGCGAAGGCAGTCCCGGCAAAATTCGTTTCGGTAACCTTCGAGGATCGTCCGCGTGTCATTATTTCCGCCCCAGCCGATCAACTTCCTGTGCCCCTTAAGCCGGTGCATGGCGTACTGATCTCAAGAAACGAGGCGGTCGAGATTGTGGGAATTCCCAAGTACCGCGGGGCTAGCGACGCAAAGTTCGAAATCGCACGAGGGGACGGTTGGGTCGATAGTTGGGGAACTACGGGCTCATCGTCTCCGGCGTTGCTCGATGCGTTTTATGTAGAGTCGAAGGAACTCTTGAACGTGGACTCGGTTCTCGTATATCGAAAGACGGATCAACAACTGATCGGTATTGGTCAAGTTTCCGATAAAAGCGCCAAGCGGTTTGGGGTGCGCTCGATGAACGTCGTCGGACGTTGGGGCGGTCCTTATGTGTGTCGGTCGTATAGCATGATTGGCACGGACGACAAAGAAGGCGTCGTCGAATTCGGCGCTTTGATTCATGACCCCCTTAACTCGCATCAGTCCATTGGAGCGACCTGCGAACCGGAAGTTGTTTCCACGTTATTGATCTCGCCTCAACTCCATTCCAAGGCGAAGGATTTTCAGCGAAGCACGACCCTTCCGGCCAATTTACATGTTCCGCTCGGCGTCGACCGACGCCAGTGCGCATTTTGGTCGGGGTTGTTCGTTCGACCTATCGCGGGGCCGCAGCCGGTGCGATGTCGACTCGAATACCTGAACTCCGGAAAGCCTTCCGTAGTTCAGCGCGTAGAGCTGAAGGAGGCGTTCAATTTTCGCTGGGAAGCGGGGCGGTCTCACGATTTTCCGCAGGCTTACGCTTACGCGCCGCTTGCCCCGCATCCTCGTGGCGGCATAAAGGCCGCGGATGCGAGTTTTCAGGTCGATGAAGTGCCTCTAGCGGGACGTGCGCACGAACAAATCCCGCCCAACGAACCTCCTCTCAAGTTGTTCGGGGCAGGAAAGGCCGATCCAACCAAGCCTACTGTAACGAAAGAATTCCGCTTCGAAGAAAATCCTCGCTATCGATACAAGCGTCTGGAACTCCCGGTTGCCTGCGCTTCTTTCGACGGGCGATTTATCTACTTGTCCGATACTTCACGAGTTTTGTATTGCGTCGACGTTGAAGAGAATCGAGTCGTGGCAAGCGTCATGTTGCCCAAGACATGCAGGCAGCTTCAGTTCTCGTCCGATCGACTGATTGCGACGGCCGGACAAGGGGCGGATTCTCACATTTGGCTATTGGACCCCAAGTCTCTCGCGATCCTGTATGAAATTCCCTCGCCGTTTCTTGGCGAAGTTGCGACGGCTCCAAAATACCCGTTCGGATTCGCGTACAACACGTTGCATTTCTTCGTGTTCGAACTGCAAACGGGAGTCGTCAAACTCCGTGTTCCCAAGTCGACGATGTTTCGAGCGATTTACCAACAGCTCCCGCGCGATCTGGTCGAGCTACACAGTGGTGAAAAGAACAGTCTAATTGCGTCTGATAACGGCAAGGTATTCATCAGGCCGATTTTGGGCGCGTCCATCGATTCCGATTTGATGCCGGTGAATTGGTGTTTGAGGAATCGGGGCCGCAAGCCGGGCATATCCACCGTGATATGGCAGTCACATCTGGAGCACGTTTCTTTATTCTTGGTCAGGGCGGAGTCACCAACCCGTTTCCGATACTCGACGGAAACAACTTTAAGAAGACTCAATTTGAAATCCGTACGGCAGATGAATTTAATGCCAGTGGTTTTGTTAAGGTGGATGGTTCCGAGACCGTGCGTTTCGATCTTGACAACGACCGTATTTACGTAGGGAATGGTAGGATCATTCAGGTTCTTAACGGCAGAGGGGAGCGGTTGTCTGTTGAGGAAGTTGTGGAAGGTCGATCCGACGCTCATATCGCTCCGGGAGAAAGTTATCTTCAGATTTTAGAGTCCGGATTTTACGTAGTTCGCGTCAAGAACTAAATCAAATCGCGACAACGCGCGACCTCGAAGCGGTGGATCACTTCCAACGTATCCGAGCCGCAAGCACGCTGTTATTCTCGCCCTTGCGTTTGCCGTTCACCAACGATTCCGCGGCGACGATCCAGGTTTCTTTGTCGCTCACCGGGATCACGTCGAAGTTGCCGATGTCCGCGTGGTTGTGCGGCAAGGCAATTTGCTCCATCGCGCGAAGCACGCAAAGCCGCTCCGTGTCGACTTCTGCAATGAATAGCGGAGCTCGATGGCGGAAGATGTGGTCGTTGCCGGCGCCGCGGCGCGTGTAGACCAAGTAAAGTTTACCGCCGTGTGAGGCCCAGTGTTGCTGCGTGTTGTAGCTGCCGAGGACTTGGCCGTTGTCGTAGGTCCACTCCTTCGGTTCGCTGTAGTTGAGCCCGTCGCTGCTTACGGATACGAACGCCGTGTCGTCGGCCCGCATCGTGAGATAAAACTTGCCGCCCAGCCCGTGGAGCGAGGGTTCATAAAGCCCGCGATTCTTTTCTCGCGAAAGTTCGGTGCCGTGCTCGACGTACGTGAGCGTCTCGCCGTCGAATCGGCAACGTGCCACGATGGTCGTGTAGCACCGCTTCTTCGGGTCTTTGCAGTAACGGATCGGCAGCAGGATGTCGCCGTTCGGCAAATCGACCCGGTCGTTGCAGCCCGCATTCGGCTGCAGAATCGGCTTAGCTACATGGTCTGAAGACGGCATTTTTGCGATTTTCAAGCCGCTCCAAACATCCGTTTTCGGGTCATATACGGCGTACGAGACCTGCTCGGCCGACCGGTCTTCTTTCGTCCCGCCGCGAAAGGTAAACGTCTTCCCGGTGCCGAGCACCTTGCCCGACGCCGCGTGGTACCGCGGACACAAATCGCCGACGACGCGCTGATCGCTTGAGCCTTCAATCTCACCGCGGCGCAGCGGTTCAATACGTAGCGGCTTGCTCCAAGTACGTCCGGCGTCGCGGCTCTCGAATTGAAACACGTCGTGGTACCCGTGACTTCCGGTCCGTTCGATTTCCTGCGCCGTCAGCAAGACGCGGCCGTCGGGCAACGTCGTCCCGCGACACTGCGAGAACTCGTACGGGCCCGAGCTTTCGAACAGCACGGTCCGTTCGACGGTGAACATTGGTTCTGCCGCCGCCAGACAGTACGGCATCGTTACACAGAGGCCGATGATTGAGAGCAGACGAATCATATTTTCACCACGGAGACGCAGAGCCACGGAGGGAAAGGGAAGGAGCAAGAGCACAGCGAAATGAAATCGCAATTTGGGCGAAGTCGTGTCTCGGTCACGCAACATCATATCTCCGCCCGGTGCCCGCAGAAACAATTCGATTTCGACGGGCCGTCACTCCGGTTCTTCTCCAACTCTCCCGCTCCGTGTCTCCGTGCGTCCGTGGTTCCATCAATCTGAAGTTTTGCACCTTCATCGCGGCCGGGAATTTCGGCATACTTGGCGGATATGATCATCACCATCGACGGACCCGCCGGAGCAGGAAAGAGCACCGTCGCGCGTACGCTCGCGCGGCGACTCGGCTTCATGTTTCTCGACACGGGAGCCATGTATCGAGCCGTGACGTTGGCTGCCGTGCAGCATCATCTCGATTGGGCCGACGCGCCGTCGCTCGTTCGCTTGGCCGGTCGAGTACGCATCTATCTCGACGACGACAGCGTCTGGCTCGACGGCGACGACGTCACCGACGCCATCCGCACGACGCAGATCACGTCGCTGGTGAAGCATGCTGCGAACAACCCGGGTGTCCGCGAGCAACTCGTGGCTCAGCAGCGGTCGACGGTCGACGGCAAAAGCGTGGTCACGGAAGGACGCGACCAAGGCACCGTGGTGTTTCCGCAGGCCGAGCTGAAAATCTTCCTCACCGCAGGTCCGGAAGAACGGGCTCGCCGGCGATTGCGTGACTTGCAGGCGCAAGGCGAGCAGATCACTCTGGAAGAAGTGCTCGCCAAGCAAAACGCCCGCGATGCAAGCGACGCCGGTCGCGACGTCGGCCCGCTGGTTGCCGCAGCCGACGCCGTGCATTTGCTCACCGACGGTCGTACGCTCGAGCAGGTCGTCGCCGAAATCGAATCGCTGGCCCGCGAACGAATGAACGCGGCGGGCGCCGCCGGCTCTTAACTATCGACTCCGTCGTTCTCTTTCCTCGTCCGCACCATGCCCGATCGATCGTTCGCCAAGCGAGCCTGGTATGCCGCGATGCGGGTCGTCGTCGGCTTTGTGTCGTTCGGCATGTTTCGGCTGCGCTGCTTCCACCGCGAACGATTCCCTGCGACGGGCGGCTATTTGCTGCTTTCGAATCATCAGAGCCATCTCGATCCGCCGCTCATCGGTTCCGTCGTGCCGCGGCGAATCAACTACCTCGCCCGCGACACGCTCTTCAAGAACAAATTCTTCGCGTGGCTCATCAATTCGCTCGACGCCATCCCGATCGACCGCGAAGGCCTCGGTCTCTCGGGCCTCAAGGAAACGATGAAACGCTTGAAGCGGGGCGAGATCGTGCTGCTCTTTCCCGAAGGCACTCGCTCGCCCGACGGCGAAATTCAGCCGCTCAAGCCCGGCTTCAGCGCGTTGGTGCAACGTACCGGAGTGCCGATCGTGCCGATCGCTCTCGACGGCGCGTACGACGCGTGGCCGCGCAACTCCAAGTTTCCGCGACCGGGCAAGATTTGCATCGTCGTCGGCGAACCGATTTCGCTCGAAACGGCAAAGTCGCTCGACGATCGAGCTCTGGTGGCGCTAGTCGACGAGCGACTTCGGGCTTGCCACGCGGAAGCCAGAGCCCGCCGTAACAGCTAGCCCCTCCGGCTCACCGAATCGTCCATCGAACGATACCTGGCTCTGCATCTAAACCGGCTGCTTCGCTTCGGCCGGTAGGAACACGTAGTTCAGATAACGCTGCGCGATCGACTTCCGCATCTGCGGCAGCTCGGCCAGAGGCGTCAGCTTGCCTTTGAGGAAGAAGTAGCCGCGGTATTCCAAACGCGCCAAAAGTTCCGCAACCTGCGGCAGTTCGTTGTCGAGCGATTCGCACAAGATTTCCGGGCGATCAAGTCGCAACAAGTGCGAGCCGCCGAGGAAGCAATCGTATTCGTGACCTTGAATATCGGCCTTGAGAAACCGTAGCGGACGCAACGGGCTCGAGATGAAATACTCGTCGAGCGTCGTCGTTTGCACGGCCAATGTATCGGCCCCTTCGTGCGGTTCGAGGTGCAAACTCGCACCGCCCCAATGATGCTTCGGCCGAACTAAACGGCGCTCCCCCTTGGCGGACGACAGTCCCTTCGGCACGATCGTCAATCGATCGAGTCGAAACGTCTTCTTCAAATCCGCCAAGTACGTTTGTAGTTCCGGCTGCGGTTCAAACGCTACGACGTCGCCGGTCGGCCCGACCGCCTTGTGCATCCAATACGAGTAGATGCCGCGATTTGCGCCAATGTCGGCCACGGTCGCTCCGCGCAGATCGCGGCTCATCAAATACGCCAGTTCTTGGCGTTCGGAACGCAGGCGATAACGCCAAACGCGGTGCAGGGCATGGGCCCGTTCGAGCAGTTGCATGGTGGCCAACCGGAGAAGGCTTGGGGTTAACGGGCCTATTGATAGTGGAATTTTGGCGAAGGAAGATAGAGCAGTTGCACGCACGCCCCGTGAAACCGCCGAGCCGACGACACCTATGAAAACCACGCTTTTGAAATTGCTGCTGTTAGTGCCGGCATTCTATTCGACGATGTTTGCGATCGCTCCGGCGCAAGCCACGGATTACGTCATCGCGACGCCCCCCGCGGATCTCAAAGTCGGTCCGCTGGCAGACGACGGATCGCGACACTTCGTGATGATCTTCGGAGCTGAATCCAGCCCGAAGAGAGCTCGCTACACGCATACGTGGGCGACGTGGGTAAAGTCGACGCCGCAGCCCGATGGCACACGCTTGCTCGCCATCGACACCATTTCCTGGATGCCTGCAAACCTCGTCATCCGACCGCTCGCACTGCGCGGCGAATGCGGCATCAATCTCGGCTTGCAGGCGACGCTACGTGATTGCTTCTGCAAAGGAGAGTGCGTCGCGATGTGGGGACCGTATGAGTACGACGCCGCCGTGGCCCCTCAAGTTTACGACCGCGTACTCCGCCAAATCGCTCGCCTCAATAGCGGCTGCATGCTCTACAAATGCATCGATCCCGACAGCGGCCCGCGGGCTCGGCAGATGTGCGATTGCATCCACGCGGTGACGGACCTTGATCCGTATCTGTCGCGTCCGTTCTACAGCGAGCTGCAAAACTTCGGTATGGACGCCAGCCGGAGACTTGTACAGGTCTTGGCGGGTCGACACCGCTTTGACGTAGGGCACACGCACGAATGGATCGCCGCGGCCGTAGGAGTGGGCAATTGCGTGCAGCGACGAACGATTTCGGTTTGCACGACGCCCGCTTGTCAAACGCCGGGCTGCAATACGATCGCTCGTTAGAAGAACCAGCGAATCTGCGAGCGCACGAGCGTGTCGGCCAAGTAGTGGGCTTCGCCGAGCGTGAGCCCTTCGACTTTGCAGAGATCGAGCTTCGCCGCGTTGACCAGAGCGACGGTAAACGTCGGGCAGCCCTGCGGAGTCCATATCGTGCCGAGCGGCAGGCGATGAAATCGTTTCACCGGCTGATATGGCACGTAGCGGACTTCGATGCCGTCGACTCCCACGAGCGGAATTCGCCACGTTTTGCCGATGCCGAACCAAGAAAGTTTGCACGTCGCTTCGTCGCGCGTGAAACGCCAGCGATAGCGCCGCACCGGTTCGAGCATGACGACCAGCAATCCGAGAAACATTGCGAGGCCGACGACGGTGAACGGCAGCAGAAAAATGAACCGCTCCACAAACTCAAGGCCGACGTACTCGTGAGTCGGATCGCCGCCGAAGAGTTGGTACCAAAAGAAGCCGGTGATGACCGACCAGAACAGGTTGATCATGAGCAACCCGATCACGCCGCCGGTCGTCCATTGGCCGGGATGCGTGAAAGTCACGACGTCGAAATCGCTATGCGCTCGCCAGCGCATGTCGGCCGGCGGATCAATCGGCAAATCGCTCGGAGTGCGGATCGTTTCAACTTCCGACAACAGCTCGCCCGCCAGACGTTGTCCGTACGCACGAGGCTTGCGATCGCTGTGGAGCCGCGGCGGGCGACTCTCTAGCTTTTGTAGAGCCCGCAGGCGTTGGTCGACGTATCCGGATAGTAACACTCGGTCATGCGGCCCGACGGACGCCCCAAAACGTATCGGCCTTCCAATCGTGCGGACTTCCAACACGCGCACCGCTTCCTGTTCGCCGTCGCCATCACTGTTATTCGCCGTGCCGCAGCCGAGCAATTCGTCGAGCGGCATCTGTACGACGCCGTACTCGAAAAACAACCAATGGGCGAATCGAGCGCCGTCGGAGCTTAGCCGGAGCGTTTCGCGAGCAAACACCATGTTGATGAGCACGAGAAAGGCAAACAGCCAGCCAACCAGAAACGGCACGGCAAATAGAACGTGCTCCGGCTTGGGATCTTGCGATAAGCGATAGATGAGAAACGCGCAACCGGCCGACCAACCGCAAAGGAAAAAGGCGATGAAGCCGGCCACGCCGTATTGTCGAGTGCGAAACGAAAGCTCCAACTCGCCGGCCGATTCGCGCAGGCGATAGCCGGGCCCTTTGCTCTGCGGCGGTTCGGCGGAGATCGACTTTTTCGTCACGCGGCGGCTTTCGGATGATGCGGAGCGGCCAGAATACGAAGTTTGGGCCATGCCGTCAGTAGCGCGAAACGCGACGGAACGTTACGCGAGCCCGCGATAGGCCGCGAGAATCGCGTCCAGCACCTCGTCGTCGCTCGGCAACGGCGATGCGACGACGGCCCGCAACGGAATCGGGACTTCGTCCATACGATACGCCGTTCCGGCGCGATGCAGGCCGTAAATCGCCGTCGTGAATTGCACGTCGGCGTCGGCGATACGCGCCGCCCCCGGGTAATCCAGGGCAATCGTCGGGATCGCATGTAAGCGATCGCGGGCCTTCGGATCGAGCACGTGCAGGCCGTCGCTGCCGACTAGCAGACAAGCGTCGACCTCGCCGCGGAGCAAGCAGTTCTCCGCCGAATACTCCCCCGGGTTGTAGCGCGGATAGCCGCGATTCATGTTGACGCTGAACGGATAGCCCGTCTGCCAAGTCAACACGCTGTCGGCTCCCGCGACGTCGCCGTAGATCCGCATCCGTCGGGCGTAGAATCGGGTGTGAGCGTTGAGTTCCGTCGTCAGTCGGAGCAGGGCTTCGACGCCGGCGTGGCCGTTGCGGCCGAGCGACAATCCGCGACCGAAGAAGAAGACGCCGCTGCGGCAAGACTTCATCTGCTCGACCAAATTGCGCAAGACGCCGATCGGCACGCCGCCAACTTCCTCAACGTCGAGTTTGACACCGGCCACGATGGCGACAACGCACCCAGCACTTCGAAATCGCTCGACGGACGAATCCGCACGAACTGATCGGCCTTGAGCGCCGTGGGCGTTTCTTGAATGTCGAACACGATCAGCTTGCGCCGGCTCGACCTTCGGGAACAAACTGCCCTGTGGGTTCGAGCGAGTATCGTTCCATGTGCCGTGGATGACTGACCGCAGGATTCGCCCCCCAATAGATGACCAAATCGCATCGGTTGCGAACTTCGCCGAGCGAACAGGTCGATTCGCCGACCGTCTGCAGCGCGATAATCGAGTTGCCGTGGCAGGTCGAGGCCGTGGTGTCAATCAGAGCTCCGGCGACGTCGGCCAGATGCACGGCCGACCGTTGGCCCGGCGTGCTGCTTCGCGAAAGGCCGTAAATCAGCGGGTTCTTGGCTTGTCGCAAGATGCGGGCCGCGGCCGTCGCCGCATCCGCAAGCGATGCCGGTCGGCCGTCGATCGTCGCATGATCGGCAGGGGCTGGAATGTTGTCGCGCACGAACCAGGCGGCATGCAGCGGGCAATGCGGCTCGAAGGCCGTGATACGCCCGCCGTCGACCGTAGCCCGTAGGTCGTCGCACACGCAGCCGCAAACGGTGCAGGCAATGTCGCGAATTTCCTCCGCCATCCGCATTTGCCGGCTTACGCCAGCAACTCCTTGAGCGGATGCTGCGGTTCGACGCCGGTAAGCCGAGCGTCGAGTCCTTGAAACTTGTACGTGAACCGCTCGTGGTCGATGCCGAGGCAATGCAAGATCGTCGCGTTCAAATCGTTCACGTGAGTCGGCTTGTCAACGACGTTGTAGCTGAAGTCGTCGGTCTCACCGAGCACCTGACCACCTTTGATGCCGCCGCCGGCGAGCCACATGCAGAAGTTTTTCGGGTGGTGATCCCGTCCGTAGTTCGTGGCCGTGAGTTGTCCTTGCGAATAAACCGTGCGGCCGAACTCGCCTCCCCACACAACGAGCGTTTCGTCGAGCAAGCCGCGTTGCTTGAGATCCGTCAGCAACGCGCCGATCGGTTGATCGGTGTCTTCGCATTGCAGGCGGAGATCGCCGGGCAGGTTGCCGTGTTGATCCCAGCCGCGATGCAGAATCTGCACCATCCGCACGCCCCGCTCGACCAATCGCCTGGCCATCAGGGCACTGGAAGCAAACGTGCCGGGCTTGGTGACGTCGGGACCGTACATTTCCAAGGTCGCCGCACTTTCGCCGGCGAGGTCGGTGAGCTCTGGCACGCTCGTTTGCATGCGGAACGCCATCTCATACTGTTTGATCCGCGTATCAATCTCCGGATCGCCGAAGCGGGCCTTGCTCGCTTCGTTCAATTCGCCGAGCGCATCGAGCATGGCGCGGCGATGAACGCGCATCAACGCCCGGCGGGTTTTGAATGTAGAGCACCGGATCGCCGACGCTGCGCAAAGCCACGCCGGTGTGTGCCGTCGGCAAGAATCCGCTGCTCCACATGCGAGTAAACAGCGCCTGTGCCGCGGCCTTTGATTTCCAATTCGGCGTCAGTACGACGAACGACGGCAAATCATTCGTTTCCGCCCCGAGCCCGTACGAAACCCACGAACCAAGGCTCGCGTAGCCCGGCACTTCGCGACCGGTCATCACAAACGTACACGCCGGGTCGTGGTTGATGGCGTTCGTAAACACCGTCTTTACGACGGCCAGATCGTCCACATGCTTGGCCGTGTGCGGCAGCAACTCGCTCACCCAAGTGCCGCACTTTCCCTGCTTCGCAAACTTGAACATCGACGGCGCCACCGGCAGGCGGGCCTGACCGCTGGTCATCGTCGTGATGCGCTGACCTTTGCGAATGCTGTCCGGCAGGTCTTTATCAAACTGCTTGTGCAGCTCGGGTTTGTAGTCCCACGTGTCGAGCTGCGACGGCCCGCCGTTCATGTGCAAATAGATGATCGACTTCGCCTTCGGCGTGAAGTGCGGCAAGCCCTTTAACGGCGGCTGCACGCGTTCGCCCGGCGGTTCTGCGGGCGACTTGCTTACCGGAGCCGCCCCTCGCGCGAGGCGGCGAGCATGCCCAAAGCCGCGCCTCCCAAACGTACTCCGCTTGCGCCGAAGAACTGTCTGCGAGTCTGCTGCAACAAGTAGTCGTGGATCGGATTCATATGTGCTGTGCCTGCAACGTCAGTTCCGATTCAACGTTTCATCAAGATTCAGAATCAAGTTTGCCGTGAGCGTCCATGCCGCGGATTCCGAGGCGTCCGCCGCACCTTGTGCTTTGGATTCACCGACGTCAATCGCGGCCTTTGCAGCCTTCGGATCGGCCGCGTAGAGCCGACGTTGCTCCGCAAGCGCACGGCCGACGATGCTCAATTCTCGTGGCTGCGGTTCGCGGGCCAACACGGAGCGATAGAGAAACGAGATTCGCTTGGCGTCGCTATTGCCGCCGTCCGCAAGAGTTCGTTCCGCCAAAGCTCGGGCCGCTTCGAAGTGCTGCACGTCGTTCATGAGCTGCAGCGCTTGCAGCGGCGTGTTGCTGCGCTCACGGCGTGAGCACATCTGCTCGCGATTCGGGCCGTCGAAGTTCGACATAAAAGGCGGCGGCGCCGTGCGCTTCAAAAACGCATAGATGCTGCGGCGATACAGCGACGCCCCGTGATCCTGCAGATAGTAACGCGTGTTGCTGTCGGCGTACCCGACGGGTTCCCAAATGTTCGGCGGTTGGTATGTCTTCACACCTTCGCCTCCCATTTCCAGGTTGATGAGGCCGCTGACGTATAAGGCGTTGTCGCGAATCTGTTCGGCATCCAGTCGGAACCGCGAGCCTCGCGCGAGCAACCGATTTTCCGGATCGCGCGACAATGCATCGGGCGTCATCTTGGCCGTTTGGCGGAAAGCTTGCGACGTCACGATTTGGCGAACGAAACGCTTCGTATCCCAACCGTGCTTCTGGAAATCGACGGCTAGCCAATCGAGCAACTCGGGATGGCTCGGCGGTGTTCCTTGCGAGCCGAAGTCTTCGCTGGTCTTCACCAATCCGACGCCGAAAAACTGTTGCCACAGCCGATTGGCTTGAATGCGGGCCGTCGTCGGATGCTCCGGAGCAACGAGCCAACGGGCGAGATCCAGCCGTCGCAACCTTGCCGCGCCGTCGGTCTTGCTCAACGCGGGAAACGCGGCCGGCACGCCCGGTTCGACCTTCTCCCCCGGTTGATCGTACTGCCCGCGCATCATGACAAAGGCTTCGCGCGGCGCGGCAACGTCGGCATACGTCATTGTGCCGACGACGGAATCCTCGGCCATGGCGTGATCGAGACGAGCCTGCTCCCAAGTGTGGCGCACGGCGGTAAGCTCCTTCGCCCCGCCGCGCTGAACGTAGGCCGCGTAGAAATTGACGAGCGGTTGAAGCTCCTCGGTCGTCGGTTCGTCGGCATCTGCCGTCTTGGCGGCGGCTTTCTTGGCCTGTGCCTCCGCGGCTTTGGAACCTTTCTTGGCAGGCGGCTTGGCCGTGAAAAACTTGTTGAGCTGGCCGGGCAGGTCCGGCGGAGCCACGTTGCCGACGGCCTTTCGCCATGCCGCGAACGACGACAACGGATCGTCCGCCGGCGCGGCTTGGCCCGACATCACGAAGTCGTCCCAGAAAACGATGCCGCCCGACTCCTGCAACGTTACCGTCTTGATGCGCGTGCCCGGCTTCAGCCCCAAGTCGGCCGCGGCAATCGTCAGCTTCGTCCACACACCCGGTTTCGGCAAAGCTCCGCGGCGCGATTCCGGCGTGAGCCCCGGAATGCCGTTGTCGATCGCGCTTTCATCGCCCCACCAAGCTCGAGCCGCGTCGAACAGGAGCGACACCGCGGTCGGCGGCTGTTGCGAATCGGGACGGACCCAAACCTCGAACTTGCCGTCGGTCGGCACGACGAGCGTTCGCAGCCCGGCGGTCAATATCTCTTGATGAAAACGAGCATTGGCCTGCTCCAGCACGCGCCGGCCCGACCTGGCGCCGAACGCCGGTTCCGCGAGCCAGCGACTGGCGTTACGTGACGTATTTCGCTGCGTCGTCCCGAGGGGATAGTCGTCGTCGAAGATTACTTCGCGAATTGGCGACTCGGCCGCTTGCGAATTCGTCGCAGCGCCATTGGCCGGATCGACGTACTTCTCCGCGACCGCTGCTGCCTCCAACGTCTTCGCGGCTTCAGCCTTGCGCTTCGCGGCCGCGTCGAGAACGTTCTGTTGATCGGCCGTCGGCAACTTCAAGAAGGGGGCCGTCGTGTTAATGTTGCCGTCCATCGCCGGATCGGCCGCATCGTAGAAGAAACTGTAAAACGAGTAAAACTCTTTCTGCGTCAGCGGATCGTACTTGTGGTCATGGCACACGGCGCAGCCGCCCGTAAGCCCCATCCACGTTTGCATCGTCGTACTCGCACGATCAACGGCGTAGCGATACAAAAACTCGGCGGCGATCGAGCCTCCTTCGCTGGTCGTGACGTTGCACCGGTTGAATCCCGTTGCGATCTGCTGATCTTGCGTCGGGTTGGGGAGCTGATCGCCGGCCAATTGCCAGACGGTGAAATCGTCGAACGGCAGGTTCTCGTTGAAGGCCCGGATGACCCAATCGCGATAGGCGAACATCGTTCGCTCATTGTCGAGATGCAGGCCGTGCGTGTCGGCGTAGCGAGCGACGTCGAGCCAATGTCGGGCCATCTCTTCGCCGAAACGCGGCGACGCCAAGTAGCGATCGACCATCCGCTCATAGGCATCCGGAGATTTGTCATCGACGAATTTGTCAACTTCGGCAATCGTCGGCGGCAGCCCGGTCAGCGCAAAGGCGACGCGGCGAATGAGCGTCGGCCGATCGGCCTCAGGTTGCGGCGAGAGACCTTCCGCTTGCAGCCGGTCACGCAAAAAACGATCGATCGGATTCTTGCTCCACGCCTTGTCATCAACCTGCGGCGGTTCTACGGTCGCGGGGCGTTCGAAGGCCCAGTGCTTTTGATAGGCCGCTCCTTCCGCAATCCAACGTTTCAGCACGGCTTTCTCTTCCGGCTTCAGCGTCTTGTGCGATGCCTGCGGCGGCATGACGACATCCGGGTCGTCGGAAACGATGCGTTTCCACACTTCGCTGGCCTCTGGATTTCCCGGCACGATCGCCGCGCCCGACTCGCGCGCGGCCAGCGCTCCTTCGGCCGTGTCGAGCCGCAAATCGGCTTCGCGTTTTTTCGCGTCGAACCCGTGGCAGGCGAAGCAGTTTTCGGAAAGGATCGGTCGCACGTCGCGATTGAACGACAACTTCTCCGGCGTCGCAGCGGCGGCAAAGCTTATCGAGACCGCGAAGGCGAAGCACGCGGCGGTGATCGTCGTCAGGAATTTGCTCGATTCGTTGGCCATCACGCAAAGCTCTCGGCGACGTGGTTTCACTTTCGCGCAAATCCCATGATTTTCCATTCGGTCAAGCTTGTCCATACCGAGCACGGCGCTAGAATGGCGCAAGCCGCGATTGCATCGAGCCGCGAAGATGTGAGAAGTTGCGACTTTCGCTTTGCCTATGAGCACCAGTCTCTCCGAACAAACGTTTCTTGAGCAGATTCGTCGCGGCGACGACGAAGCATGGCGAAGCTTCATCGCCGCCTACGAAGGACGTTTGGCGGCGTTTGCAAGGTCGCGGCTTGGCGACGGTCCGATGGTCGACGACGTCGTGCAGGAAACGTTCGTCGGCTTCTTGGTGAGCCTGCCCAACTACGACTCGGCCCGCGGTTTGGAAACGTATCTGTTTTCGATCTGCGCATAAGCTCACGGATCAACTACGTCGCGCCGGCCGCCGCCCCACGGTGCCGCTGCAACCGACGGTCGACAGCAATGCGAGCGCGTACCCCGATGATGCCGGTCCGGCCGACTCGATGCGCAGCGTCGGCAGCATGGCCCGCAGCGGCGAACGGCGCGGTATGGAAGCAGAAGCCATGACATGCGTGCTCGCCGAGACGATCTCGCGCTGGCGCGAGAAAGGCGAGCATCTGCGTATCGCCTGCTTGGAATTGCTCTTCGTCCGCGGCCGCTCAAACAAGGAGGCGGCCGCGGCGCTCGAGATTAGCGAACAAGCGGTGGCGAACTACAAGTTCGACTTTCTCACGCGAATTCGCGACGGACTGCGCAAACAGAATCTCTCGCCGGACGTATTCCCGGAATTGAAGGCCGACTAAACGTCGCGGGCGCCGGATATTTTGCCGGCGTCTTCGTCGTCTTCCAGCGGCGAATCGACCAATTCGCCGAACACCGCGTAGAGCGCGCGGCGGTGATCGCCCGTGGCCGTGTGAATGACGCAGGCTCGGTCTTTGCCGGCCGTTTCAACTTTGCGCACTCCGTACCCGACGCCTTTCAAACGCTTGCGCGTTTGGGCGGCTCCGATCTTCACGTAGAGGCGAAATCCTTTGATGTGTGTCATGATCAGTGCTCCGGGAGCACGAAAAGTGCGCTAGGAAACGGTGCGGCACTAGACACCGCCTGATTTCGGCAGGTTCGCGCCTTCCCTAAGCCATGCCGCTCGATTCGATCAAGGCCCGATGCACGGCCAAATCGTGTTCCGCCGAGTAGTCGGGCTGCTTTTCTCCGCGAACGACCGCCGCAAACTCACGCAGATCGCGAATCTGCAGCACGGCGGCCGGCAGGTTCAGACGCTCCCACGTCTTGCCGTCACGGCCGAGCACGTCGAGCGGTTGCACGGCATTGTTCGCCAGATGACCGCTGCCGAGGTGCGGGATGATCAAAGCCCCTTCGGTGCCGTACACCTCGAACCGCCGCTGGTCGGGCGTGATCTCAAGAGCCGGCACTTCAACGATGCCAACGGCTCGCTCAAAGCCGAACAAAGCCGCGCCGTTGTCGACGAACCGGTCGGCGCGCGTCGGATGGTGATGGCCGACGATGCTCTTGATCTCGCGCGGCGGGCCGAGGATCGAACACATGAAATCGATCGCATGCCCGGCCATCTCAAAGAAGATGCCCCCCGAGTATTGGCCGAGCGTATCGACGTGTTCCTGATAGAGCGGCAAGTCTTTCGGCAGCCGGCCGCGAAATTCGTAGACGTGCCCGATATCGCCCCGCTTGGCGCGGCGTAACATTTCCTCGACGGCCGACATGTAGCGAAACAGGTAAGCCATCTGCAGATGCACGCCCTGCCGACACGCGAGCGCGAACGTCGCTTCCGCTTCAGCAATGTTCGCACCCGCAGGCTTCTCGCACAGCACCGGCAGGCCGCGTTCTAAACCGCGCCGGGCATGCCCGAGGTTTTCACTCACGACTCCTTCGACTAGCACGCCGTCGAGCCTTTGATCGAGCAGCGCGTCGGCGGAGTCGAACAAACATAAGCTCGGCTGCAGTGCCGACCATTGCTCGCGCCGCTGCTCAAGCAATTCTCGATTCGGGTCCCAACAGCCCACGAGTTCAAATTCGCCGGGATGCGCCGCGATCTGCCGAACCATGCCGGGAGCATGTGGATGCCAAACACCTAGCAGGCCGAGACGGAAAGGCATGGAACGAGTGGGGAAAGCGGAGTGGGGAGTGGGGAGTGGGAAATGCGGACGCGGCCAGAACTATGCCGCGACAGCTACTTCACTTCGAGCATTCGTTCCAACGCCACGAGCGACCATTTCGTCGTTTCATCATCGACGCGAACGATGTTCACCGGCGTCCCGGCGGCCAGGTTTTCCAAGCTCCAGCAGAGGTGCGCCAAGTCGATGCGGTACATCGTGGCGCACATGCAGACGAACGGCGAGAGGAAGTGAACCTCTTGTTCCGGATGTTGCTTCTTAAGTCGATTGACCAAGTGCAACTCGGTGCCGATCACCCACTTGGTACCGGGCGGCGCGGCTTCGACTTCACGAATGATCTTGCCGGTCGAGCCGTACACGTCGGCCAGCGCCACGACGTCGCGCGCACATTCCGGATGGACCAAGACTTTGATGCCGGGATACTTATTCCGAAACAGTTCGACATGCTCCGGCTTAAATACGGCGTGAACGCTGCAGTGACCTTGCCAGAGCAGAACCTTGCTGTCGCGAATCGCTTGTTCCGTGTTGTCGCCGAGCTCCTCGGCGTGCGGATTCCAAACCGGCATCTTGTCTAGCGGAACTCCCATCGCAAACGCCGTGTTGCGACCAAGATGCTGGTCAGGGAAAAAGAGCACTCGGCTGCGGCGGTCGAAGGCCCACTTCAGAACGGCGGCCGCATTGCTCGAAGTGCAGACGATACCGCCGTGTCGACCGCAGAATGCTTTGAGCGACGCGGCCGAGTTGATGTACGTCACCGGCGTGATGTCGTCCGTGTCGATGATTTCGCCAAGTTCGGCCCACGCGTTCTCCACCTGTTCGATTCCCGCCATATCGGCCATCGAACAGCCGGCGGCCATGTCGGGCAGGACGACGGGCACGCGCAGCCCGTGACGTTCGGCAAGCCGCTCGGGCCGGTTGACCAGCATGTCGGCCGATTCGGCCATGAAGTGAACGCCGCAAAATACGATCTGCCGGCAGTCGGTATTGGCCGCCGCCATTTGGCTCAGTTGATAGCTGTCGCCCGTCAGGTCGGCCAAATCGATCACTTCGTCTTGCTGATAGTGATGGCCGAGAATCAGCAGTTGCTTGCCGAGCTTGGCCTTCACGGCCCGAATGCGCTCGGTGAGCGTGCCGTTGTCGAGCGAACGATACGGCTTCAATTCCAACGGCGGCGCATTCCCCAATTCGACGACCGACATTTCCACTGACTTTCTGCTAGCTGACGCCTGAATGAACGTTCTGCGAACAGGGAATTATAGTCGCTCGCTGCCGGCGGGGCCGGCGGTCGGTTCCGATCGCGAAATCCTTACCGTCTCGGCAAAGTCTGCGGGCTGTAGCGACCGATGAACAGCAGATAGCGTATGGAAGCGCTTTGATTCCGCCGTGGAGCCGGCAACGCATGTCCGAACTGAATTCGTCGATCGCCGCCGAAGTCGTGGCCGCTTGCCGGGCCAATGCGGGAGAACTCGCAGGCGCGCTCGGGCGGATTCTCGGCGCGGAACTCACGCTCGAAGTCGGCGAGTCCACGAAGCTCGATCTCGACGGCATCGCCGGCGACCTCGCAGGGCCGGGATTGGCCGTGCAGTTCTCAGTCGGCGCGGCGTCGGCCGTGGCGCTGTTGGGCGAGTCGACGAAGTTGCTCCCCGATTGGTACGCGGCGCCCGATGCCACCGGCGCGAGCAAGCTGGCGACGTTCGCTCAAGAAGCGAGCATGCTGCTGCTGCCCGATACGTTGATGGCCGAAGAGTTTCGGGCTCAACGCGTAAGCGACATGGCCGCAGCGTTGCGAAATGCCGCCCCGGCCGACGATGCGTTCGTTGTAGCGATTACGGTCAAGGCGAGCGACGGCCGTACCGGCACGTTGCGGATGCCGCTGCCGTTGAGCGCCGGCGCGAAGCTTTTTGAAGTCATCGGCGAAGTAGCCGCAGCTGCGGTCGAAGCTGCCGCGCCGCCTGCCGCCGCACCACCGGTCGAGCCGAAGCCTCAGGAATCGCGTGAGAAACCGGTAGGCGTACTGCGTGGAGATGTGGCCGCGAAGGCTGCCGCCGTGGCGCAAGCTAAGAAAGCGGCCGCGGCGCCGCCCGCTCGCTCTTTGGGCGAATTGCCGAATTACACGCGAAGCCTGCTGCGAATTCAGGTGCCTGTCATGGTCACTTTGGCCACGAAGAAGCATCAGGTGTCCACCATTCTCGATATCGGGCCGGGCACGATCTTGCAGTTCAAGAAATCGTGCGACCAGTTGCTGGAGTTGGAAGTCAACGGCCATGCGATCGGCGTCGGCGAAGCAGTGAAGGTCGGCGACAAGTTCGGCCTGCGCGTGACGTCGCTCACGCTGCCGGGTGAACGCTTCAAGCCGCTTGGCAAAGCGTCGTAACCCGCGGATTCTGCTGCTTTGAGGCTCTGGCCTTCGCGGCAGATCGGGCGATACACTGGAGAGACGCCGCGGTCGAAGCGAACCGCAGGCGACAAAATCTGTCTTGTTTCGGCGACGCCGAACCCCGTCGCTACCGCAGTGCCGAGACGTTGATGATCCTGTTGATCGATAACTACGATTCGTTCACTTACAACCTTGTGCAGCGGTTCGGCGAAATCGATCCGCAGCTTGAGCTCGAGGTTCATCGCAACGATCAGATCACGCTCGACGAGATCGCCCGCCGCAAGCCGACGCACATTATCGTGTCCCCCGGGCCTTGCACTCCGAAGGAAGCCGGGATTTCGTGCGACGTGATCACCCGATTCTATAAGGAGTTGCCGGTTCTCGGCGTGTGTCTGGGGCATCAATCGATCGGCCATGCATTCGGCGGCGATATCGTACGGGCCAAGCGGCTGATGCACGGCAAGACCGACATGATCACGCACGACGGCCGCGGCTTATTTGCCGGAATCGCGAGCCCGATGCAGGCCACGCGTTACCACAGCTTGGTCATTCGCCCCGGTACGCTCTCCGACGAATTCGAGGTTTGCGCCTGGGCCGACGGCCCCGACGGCGAGAAAGAAATCATGGGCGTGCGGCACAAGAAGTATCCGCTGCACGGCGTGCAATTCCATCCCGAGAGCTTTCTCACGCTCCACGGCATCGAGATGCTGAAGACGTTTCTCAAGATGTAGCGTCATGCTCAGCGTCGATGAAGCTCTGGCGACGATTCAAGCTTGCGTGACGGCGCTGCCGCCGCGCATCGTGCCCCTCGGCGAAGCGTTGGGCTGCGTGACGGCCGAGCCTGTGGCGAGCGACGTCGATTCGCCGCCGCACGACAAAGCCATGGTCGACGGCTATGCGATTCGTTTTGACGATCTGCACGACGGACGCGCCGAGCTGCGACTTTTAGAAGAAGTGACGGCCGGCGACGTGCCGCGGCTCACCGTTGAATCCGGCACCACGACGCGGATCATGACCGGCGCTCCGCTGCCTGCAGGAGCCGATGCCGTCGTGATGGTGGAGCGATCCTCGCAACCGGCGGCTGATCGAATCGTGCTCGACGATCCGAAAGCGAAGTCGGCGCAACACATCGTGCGCCGCGCGGCCGTGACGAGTCGCGGCGACGTCGTTCTGCAGGCCGGGCGGCGCATCACGCCGACGGTCGTCGGCCTGTTGGCGGAAGTCGGACGTGCGCAAGTGCGCGTGTTGCCGCGGCCGCGCGCTGCGGTGCTTGCTACAGGCAATGAACTCGTCGAATCGAGCGAGCGACCGCAGGCCGGGCAGATTCGCAACTCCAACGGTCCGATGCTCGCGGCCCAAGTCTTACGAACCGGCGCAGAGGCCGTGCCGCTCGGGATTGCTCGCGACGATCGCGATTCGCTGCGTGCGAAGATCGAACAAGGACTGCAGGCTGACTTGCTCGTGCTTTCCGGCGGCGTTTCGGCGGGCGTACTTGATTTGGTGCCGAGCGTGTTGGCGGAACTCGGCGTGCGCGAAGTCTTTCATAAGGTTCAGATGAAGCCGGGCAAACCGTTGTGGTTCGGGCTGTATAAAGCTGCCGACGGCGTGCCGAAGCCCGTGTTTGGATTGCCCGGCAATCCGGTGAGTTCGCTCGTGTGCTTCGAGCTTTTCGTACGACCCGCGATAGCGCTGCTCGGCGGTCATGCGTGGCCCGGCGAACCGCGACAGCGGCGAAGCCTCACGGAGGCCTTTACTCATCGCGGGGATCGACCGACCTTTTGGCCCGGCCGCCTAGAAGGCTCGGCCGAAGGCATGCCGACAGATCGCGTCACTCCGCTTCGGTGGCAAGGTTCCGGCGATCTCCGTGCGCTGGTCGACGCCGATTGCCTCGTCTGCTTTCCTGCCGGCGATCGGTCGTACGCAACCGGCGAAGAGGTCGTCGTCCGACCGTTTTGTTAGCACCGCGTTCGCGGCGGATGGCCGTTGCCGGCACCGTCGGCAGGTCGGCATTTACAGTTGCCGGCAGCCCGCGTACCTTCCCCGTTTATGGGAACCAAGCTCGCGGAACAACCGCCGAAGACCGACACGGCCCGACCGACATGGAAGCAGCGCGTCGCCACGCTCTGGAAGCATCCGACGTTGCGCGTCGCGCTGCTCGGGTCGTTGTTGCTGATCGTCTCGTTCCCGTTGTTCAACATTTGGCCGCTGGCTTGGATCGCGCCGGTGCCGTGGTTCTGGCTCGCTCGGCAGCGTGAGCTTCGCGGAGCCCATCCTTACTGGGCGTTGTACTTCGCCGGCCTCGTCTTTTGGATGGCCATCGAATACTGGCTTTGCCTTCCGCACTGGGCGACTAGTTTCGGCTGGCTCACGCTTTGCGCGTACCACGCACCGCTGCCCGTCGTCATCGTCGGCTTTTCGCGTATCGCGCAACGGCGTTTCGGCATAGGCATTTTGATCGCCGGGCCGATTCTTTGGACGGCGTTCGACGAGTTTCGCGCCTACGCTTTCACCGGCTTCAGCATGGGAAGCCTCAGCCACACGCAGTACCGGCATCCGATTCTGATCCAATCGGCTGATCTGTGGGGCGAGTTCGGCGTGACGTTTCTGATGGCCTTGTTTGCGGCCGGCCTTGCCGCGGCTCTGCCGACTCGTGACGATCGACGGTTCCGCATGGCGCCGCTGGTCGTACCGATCGCCGTCCTGGCATTTCTGCTCGGCTACGGCAATTATCGCTTGGAAGCGGGGCCGGAGAGCTTTGCGGCCGGGCCGAAGTTCGCCCTCATCCAAGGTTCGATCGACAGCGAATTCAAGCATGACCCGACCAAGGTGTGGCGCATCTACGAAGAGTACATGGGCCTCTCGCGCCGCGCCATTGCCGCCGACCCGGGCGTGCAGTTGGTCGTCTGGCCGGAGACGATGTTCCCGTTTCCCTGGATGATCGTGCGTGACGACGCCACGCCGCCGCCCACGTGGGAAGCGACCATGGACGACATTCGCGAACGGCAAAACAACTTTCGCAACGCCGTGATTCAGACGGCCCGCGACTTAGATAAGCCGTTGCTCTTGGGGATTTCGACGACGATCGTCGAACGCGATCGATTCCTCGGCTACAACTCCGCGCTATTCGTCGACCGCACGGGCCAAGCCGGCGAACGCTACGACAAGCAGCATCGGGTCATCTTCGGCGAATACGTGCCGCTGGCCGATTGGTTTCCGTTTCTCTACAAGCTCACGCCGCTCACCGGCGGCACCGAAGCGGGGGCTGCGGCTCAAGCGATGTCGATCGCCGGCGTGCGGTTCTCGCCGAGCATCTGCTACGAGACGGCCTTGGCCCGAGTCATTCGCCGGCAGGTGCTGGAGTTGCGTGCTCGCGGCGAAGAGCCGGACGTGCTAGTGAACGTCACGAACGACGGTTGGTTCTGGGGCTCTGCCGAGCTCGACCTGCACCTTGCCTGCGGCGTGTTTCGGGCGATTGAATCTCGAAAGCCGCTTGTCGTGGCCGCCAATACGGGATTCTCCGCAGATATCGATAGCGACGGTCGTATCGTCGCCCAGGGCCCGCGGCAGGCCACCGGCTTCATCAACGCTCAAGTGCGGCTCGATCGCCGCCCGAGCTTCTATCTGACTTGGGGCGATTGGCTGCCCCAGGCGTGCTTTGCGATCGCTTGTTTTCTGGCCGTCTGGGAACTCTGGAAGCAGCGGCAAGAACGTCGCTTGGTCGTTCCGGCAACGTGACAAGGCCAGCGACGGTGTTTGAGTTGCGCCGCATCCCAAACCCCTCAATTGACCTATCGTCAACGCCCCCAATTCGCCATCTTCGCGAAATTCAACGCATTTTGTTGACTCTTACTTTTCGGCGAAGTTATACTCGAATGGCTTGGTAGAACGCCTATCTCTTTACCTAGCCGTTGGTTGAGTCATTTCAAAGAGCGATTTTGCGGCTCGTAGCGATGCTAACGACCGCCAAAATTCCGCTCACAGGTCACGTCAGACCCCGGATTCATCGCAAACCGGTGTCACGGAATAAAGCGTCGTCGTCCGCACGAGTTCTTTCGAGCTTCGCGGTTGCATAGTCCGCGTCTCGATTTGAGGAAGAACCATGAATCTGTTCGGCAAGATTTTGGTCGCACTGAATTTGGTGATGAGCCTGGTCTTCATGGGCTTTGCCGTGGCGGTTTACTCCACGCACACCAACTGTGCGCAAAGTCGTGCAACGCGACCCGAAGGACGCGTCTCCGCCGCTAAAGCCGGCCGGGTTGGTTTACCAACTCCAGAAGAAGATCGATGAGAACGACGTGCTGCTGAAGCACATCGAAGCGTTGAAGGCCGAAGTCGCTCAAGAGAAGAAGCTGCGCGACGGCCGCTTGGCCCTGCTCGAAACCGAGAAGGAAAAACTGAAGAAGGAAGTCGACGCGAAGACGACCGAAATTCAATCGATCACCGAAGACAAGTCGAAGACCACGGCCGCCATCGAAGCTCTGACGACTGAAGTCAGCAAGAAGTCGATGGAACTGGAAACCCTCTCGGCCGATCTGGAAGCGAAGAAGGGGCAAGTGCAAGACTTGCACGACCAGGTCGTAATCAAGACCGGCCAACTTGCCGAACTCGGCGCCACGCTCGCCAAGCTCCAAGCCCAAGTTCTGATTTTGTCGAAGCCGAAAGACGGCCCGATGGTTTCCATTCCGAAGATCGACGGCTACGTGCGCGCCGCGACCAAGGACATGGTGGAAATCTCTTTGGGCTCCGACGACGGCGTGACGCGCGGCCAAACGATGTTCGTCTATCGCCCGGGCGCCACCTCCAATTCGGCGAAGCTGATCGGCCGTATCGAAATCCTGCAAACGACGGCCGACGTCAGCGTCGGCAAGGTCATTCCTGAGTACAGCAAAGGCCTCATCGAAAAGGACGACCGTGTCGCAACCCGATTTAACTAGCGGTATCTACGAAGAACGCCCGCGCAGCAACATTTACACCGCGATGCTCGGCATCTCGTTCCTCGCTCTGTGCGCAGCCAGCGCACTGATGGCGATGGAATTGCAAGATTACGACTTCGACTCAAAGGCCGCGACGCAGGTGCAAATCCCGTCGCAGCCGACGCCGCGTCCCGACCCGGCCGCGGTCGAGGAGGCGTCGACGGACTCCGCCACCGACGCGACCACGACTCCGGACCCGAGCGCCGCACCTCCGGCGAATCCGGCTGATCCTGACGGCGGCGCAGCTCCGGCCGCCCCTGCCGCTCCGCCTGCAGCGGCTCCGGCCATGCCGGCCGATCCCGATGCCGCCGGCGGCGCAGCTACGGCGGCCCCCGCAACGCCCGCCGCTCCGGCTGCTCCGTAAGCCGCTTAGCCGACGCTCATCGGCCGACGAGAAAACTTTCTCGTCGGCCGCTTTCGTTTTGTTCCCGCTTCGCACCGTAGGAGGATGTCGTGCAACGCGTGAAGTTTTTCAAAGGTATTGAGAGCGATCTGTCCGAGCTCGAATCGCAAATGAACGCATGGCTCGCGACCACCGGAGCCCGCGTCGTGCAAATCTTCGGCAATATCGCGCCGCAAAGCATCCCGCCGACCGCCAAATCGGCCGGGCTCAGCACGACGGAATTCGCCGCCAGCGACGTGCTGATCGTCGTCCTGTACGAAGCAGCGACCTAACGCGATTTCTCCGCTCGTTTCCTGCGAGGTGGTTTACAACTGCCCGGCATCGAAGGCCGGCCAAAAGCGGGCCGGCGGCATCAGGCTGTTGATCGAGACGCCGATTTCTTGGCATTGGGGCAGAGAGCGAGCTGCATCGAGTCCTTTCTTGACGCCGCTCGGCGTGAAAACGAGCCGCGTCAGCGGAAGCCCGGCGATCGGCGACAGATCGTCGACCGGCGCACGACGATGTTCAATCGCTCCAATCTCGGCAGCCGCTTCAGCACCTCGAGGCTGCGGACTTTGGTGCCTTCGACCGTCAGAGAAACCAGCGGAGATCCGGCCAGCAGCTCCACGTCGTCAATCGGCGTGTTGTTGAGCCAAAGTTCCCCGAGCGGCATTCCCTGCAGTGCCGCGACGCTCCGTACCTTGGTGTTAACGAGCCGCAAACTTCGCAGCGGCATGCCGTGCAGAGGCGTGAGGTCTTCTACGGGCGTGTCGCTTAGAGAAAGCTCGATCAGCCGCAACCCGCGCAGCGGCGAAGGTCCGTGAGCGGGTTTTCTTCTGCGAAGAGCACTTCCAATTTCTGGCCGGCCAGCGGAGCCAGATTGACGATGCCGGTTCCTTTGATGTCGACGACGCGGAGAATCGAGCCGTCGAACACCAGCTGGGCTTGGCCGTTGTAGTTCGGATTGGCCGCCTTGAGAGCGGCGTGTCCTTCTTCCGGCGTTTGCCAATGCTTCACGGCCGCCGGTGCGGCGCTGCCGGAGCCCGCCGCATCGCCGGGAGACGTGCCGGGCTTCGCGTCACAACCTCCGCACGCAAGCAACACGGCCGGTAGCGCCGCGCGGACAAATCTTTCGATAGCGTTAGTCACTTCAGAACTCTCGGGGCGTGAATCGGGCGTCGTCAAATCGAAGGCAAATGTAGTTCAACTGACGACAGTTGTCAGCCGTCTCGGCTTCCGTATTGCAGTTCTCCGCCGCGAAAAAGGCATGATTTTCCAAGTGAATCATGCCACTGCGAACGGTGCGAAGTCGCCGGCACGGTTGCTGCAATAACTCCGGGGCAGCATTCGTCGCGTTCTGCGGAACGCGGCTCACAGCCATTGGGACTGGGGGTCGATTTTTTGGCCCGGACCCCTCTGCCGTCGGTCCTCAGTCCCTTTTCAAATTCGATCGGCGTCAAACGCCGCGAAGCGGATCGGCTTCGCGGCGCGCCGGCCACACGGTCGCCGCGGGCAGCGCCTTCTGCAGGTCGTCGGCAAGCTGCACCATCGCGAAATGTTCGCTCGCAAAATGGCCGACGAGCACCAGCCCGATCTCCGCCGCTTCAGCTTCCAGGGCCGTATGAAAGTTGGCCTCGCCCGTAATGAACGCGTCGCAGCCCAGCTTCACGGCTTGCTTCATCAGGTCGCCGGCGCTGCCGCAGGCAATCCCCACGTGCCGCACTGCGCGTGACGCATCTCCCACGAAAGTCGCCTCGCCGGCGTTCAAGCCCCGCTTCGCCAATCGCGCCAAGTCGTCGAGCTTTGTCGGTGCCGCAAGCTCCCCCATGCGGCCGATGCCGATTTGCGGATCGGTCGCTCCGGCAATCGGCGCCAGCGGGCGCACGTTCTTCAGGTTTAGAAGTTCGGAGAACCGTTGATTGATCCCGCGGGCTGCGGAGTCGAACGCCGTATGCGGGCTGTAAACGGCGACGCCGGCCGTGGCGAGCCGCCAAAGTCGCGAACCGTCGAAGCCGACTGTAGTGATAGATTTCAAAGCCCGAAACGGCAGCGGATGGTGGGTGACGACGAGTTGGGCCCGCTCGGCCACGGCCTCGTCGACGACATCGCGCGTCAGCGAGAGGCACGTCATGATGCGTTCGGCCGGGCCTGCCGCGTCGCCGAGCAACAGCCCGACGTTATCCCATTCGGCGGCCAACGCGCGCGGAAACCAGCTTTCCAGCAGCGCGGCGGCCTCGGCGACGGTCGTCAATTGTCGTCTCCCACAACGAATCTGCGGCTTAGCACGCGATCGCCGCCCACTTCTTCGGCCCGCAACCAGAGCATCTTGCCGACGAGGCTCTCGCCGTCGGCGATGCGATACGTTCGCACGTCCATGCCGGGAGCAAGCTCCACGACTTGCGAACGCATCCGCCGCTGATTCGGCGCGAACAGGTAGCAGCGGAAGCTCACGTTTCGCGGCGAGTTGTTGATGAGCCGTTGTTCGACTTCCAACTCGCCGCCGACGAATCGCGTTTCGACTTCCAGCACCACTTCGTTATTGCCGATCTGCACTTGCCGGTAAAGTTGGAACTGGCGGCGGCGCTCGCCGTTGAGTTCGTGGTCGAGCCGCAGCAATTGAAAGCCGGTTTCCGCGGCCAGCGGCAGCACGACGTCGAACGTCAGGTTTTGCTTTTCTCCGTCGGAAAGCGAAATGTCGAACGTGCGCGGGCGGATCTGCCAGCCGTCGGGGCCCGTGATCGTGATCTTACCTTGGACCGGTTGGCGCAGCGTGTTCGTAATCGTCAGCGTGCACGGCTGCGGCTCGCCGAACACTTCGCGGAGTTGCGGACGTTCGATCTTGCAGCCGCGGTCCCAAACGAACGTGTCGCGATCAATGCCGACGGCCGCGATCGGTACCGGCCCTACGTCGACGACGCGGCGTCCGTTCACGACCCGCGGCTCGATCGCTCGTCCCCACATATCGAAGAAGCGGGCTCCTTCGAGCTCCGCGGTTTCCACGCCGGGCGTCGGCTTGCTCAGGAGCAAAGCCGCGTCCTGCTCGCGTAAGAACATGTGGTTCTCGCTGCCGCCGGGTAACCTGAGCGACCCGGCCGCTTCGGCCCCTTCGAGCACCGCCGTAATGGTGCGCCACGGCAGAAACAATTCACCCGGATCACCGTGGCGTTCCATCAGGCCCGTGTCGCTGCGAAAGGGATCGACGAAATACAGCGAGGCCGATTTGGCCGACTTCGCGGCGGTCACGCGTTCAACGAGGTCGCGCACGCGGTCGTCCGTCGAATAGTCGTTGGCCGGTAGCGCCGCAATGCTGAGCCAACGTTCAACGCCCGGCATCGGCGCAGATTCCAAACAGAGCCGCATTTCGTCCGCCGTGAGTTCCGGCACGGCCGATAACGCCAAATATCTCCACGACGCGTGATCGGCCGGCGGCGGCTCGCTCGACCATGTCCACGCCACGCCGACCATCGCGTCTTGTTCGATGCGATCAAACTCCTCTTTCACGGCCTTCACGCGTTCCACCGCTCCGGGCAATGCTTCGAAGCCCAGATCGCGATCGTCGCCGAGTTGCCAGCCGCGCACCTTGAAAGCCAAGTCGAGCAGCACCGGTTCGATAGCCGGCAGCCATTGATCGCGCGGCTGGCGAAACACCTGAGCCGCAGAGAATTCTTCGTCGGACTGCGTGGCCGACGTATCGGCCGGCTTTGGAGACAACGTGCCGACGACGCCGATACCTTGCACGTTCAAGCGTTCGATGAGCTTCTTGAGCGCCGTGCCGGTTTCCGGATTCGCGGCGTCGAACCAAACGGGAAGCTTCACGCGTCGTACGCCCGATTCGTGTAGGAGCGAATGCAAGTGCTCGACGTGCGGCGTAGAGTTCAGATTCAAGATGCTCCAACCAAACTCGGTGCCGGCGGTGTCGGCGTCACGGAGTTGGTCGAGCGGTCCGATAACCACGAGCGACGTATTGTCCTCTTGGATCAGACCTTGCTTGCCGAAGACTTTGACGGAGCCGCGGTAGAAGCCCGGCTCTGTGAGCTTGGGCGTCCAAGTAAACGTTCGCGGATCGCTCGGCCGTCGCGGATCGAATTGCGACGTGTGTTCTTCTTCCAGCTTGAGTCGCCCTTCACGATCGTAGAGTTCCAGGCGAGCCCGCACGGTCGGCTCGTTCCAACCGGTGAGCGTCATCGTGAGCTCGACCGGTTCGCCGACGTGAAACACGTTGTACGGGCGGCTGCCGCGCACCGTCTTTCGCGGCAGACGGCCGATCCAGACGTCGTCGAAGCTGGCCGAGCCTTGCAGGTCCGCTTCTTCGCGATCGCGCGGGCCGACGTGTAACTCCACGTCGACAAACCTCGCCGCCGGATGGTCGCAATAGGCCGGGCCGATGCGGACGAGGGTCCATTCGCGCGTGCCGCGAAACCGCGGGCCGTGCTCGACGTGTACCGGTTGTTTCTTGTCGTCGAGAAACCGCAACGTGACGTAGGCCTCGTCGTGTCGGACATCGGTCGTTTTCACGAGCTGCTTCGGCCACGTATTCGCTGCCGGCATCAAACGGTTGCGGCGGACTGGCGGCCGCGGCCGAACCGCCGTTCAGCCCGAAGCGAAACGAGAACTTTCCTTGCGGCGTTTTCTCGCGAGCAATCTTGAGTTCGAGATAGTGCGGGTAGCCCGGGCCGCGGCGGCGTTGCCAATTCTGCGGCCAGCCGTCGAAGTCGTCGTCGGACGACTCTTCGAAATCGCACCGATAGATCGGCATCGCACCGGCGTAACGCACCCCGTCGATAGGCGCATCGCCGGCGGCGGCTACAATCAACAGGCTGAATATCCACGGCATGAGCAAATGACCTCGGTGCGCTGTCAGTCGTTATCGACCTTCGTCAGGCCGAAACGACAACCCAATCGCGACGGCCCCTACGATCGCCAAAGTTTGCCGGCCGCCGGCATTGCAGGTGCTCGTCGGAGCCCTAACCTGCCGGCGAGCGCCGTGGATCCGCGTACCGATTCGCCTTCGAAGGATCTTGCCGTGCCCGCCGTTCGCGTCGCCGTGTCGTTGAAGTGTCTGCAATTGCCGCTGGCCAAGGCCGTGGCCAAAGCCCGCGAGATGGGTGCGAACGCCGTCGACATCGACGCTCGCGGCGGCCTACGGCCCGCCGATCTCACACCGACGGCGGTGCGCGAGGTTCGCAAGCTGCTGGAAGACCACGAGCTGAAAGTGTCGGCCGTGGAGTTTCAGACTCGACGCGGTTACGGCGACCTTGAAGAACTCGACCGCCGCGTGGAAGCGACCAAGGCCGCCATGCGCATGGCTCGGCAACTCGGCTGCGATTTGGTCGTCAATCAGGTCGGACAGGTTCCGGACGATTTGACGTCGAACGAGGGGCAAACGCTCGTGGAAGTCCTGCGCGACTTAGGCGAACATTCGCAACATGCCGGCGCGTGGATCGCCGCCGCCACGGGGAGCGAAACCGGCGCCGATCTTCGGCGACTCATCGACGCACTCCCCAAAGGAACGTTGTTTGCGGCGCTCGATCCCGGCGCACTGTTGATCAATAGTTTCGGCGCGATGGAAGCCGCCGAAGCTTTGAGCGATACGATTCGCCACGTGCGAGCCACGGACGCCGTGCGCGACTTGGGCCGTAAGCGCGGCCTCGAAGTGCAATTGGGCCGCGGCGCGGTCGATTGGCCGGTGCTCGTCGGCCTGCTCGAAACGCAAGGTTACCGCGGCTACTATTCGGTCGTTCGCGAAGCCGGCGACGACGTGCGACTGGAAATCGCCCAAGGGGTGCGGTACCTTGCGTCGTTGTAGCGATCGAACTTCGCGTTCCGTCGACGATTGACGCATTTCCCGGAGCCTTTGCCATGCGCACGCTCACGATTCTGATTCTCGCTGCGTTCGCCCTTTCGTCCCGCGTCGCAACTTTCGCCGCGGATGAGAAGCCCGCCGAAGCCAAACCGGCCGGCCTTTCGCAAGCCGAGCTGGAAAAGGGCTTTGAAGAGTCGCTCTCGGGCAGCGTGTTCCGCGGTTACTTCACGCTTCGCGGGCAAGAACAGAAACAGGGTCTCAAGGAAGAGAAGTACACGATCGCCAGCGTGAAGAAGCTGGAAGGGAACGACGACCTTTGGCTGTTCCAAGTGCGCATTCAATACGGCGACCACGACCTGACGCTACCTCTGACGCTGCAAGTGAAATGGGCGGGCGACACGCCCGTCATCACGCTTACAGACATGCTCGTGCCGGGCCTTGGTAAGTTCACGTTGCGCGTGGTTGTGTACCGTGGGCAATATGCCGGCACGTGGGACGGCGGCGGCGACCACGGCGGACATCTTTTCGGCAAGATCGAAAAGATCGACGCGATCAAAGAAGACGATGCGAAGTAGGTTTCGCACTTTCACGTCGCGAGCAATCTGAACCTCGACGACCACGCGGCCCAGTTCTGCGCAAACGAAGCGCGGCGGTCGCCGGTTCGTTAGTTCTTCGTCAGGCGTCGCGGCAATTCAGCGCCAACCTCGCGAACGAAGCGCCTTACCGCCCATGTGCGAACTTGAATGATGCCGGCATAGATCACAAAAACAACGCCTGCTGCGAGCATCAGAGCACTGTCGTCTCGAAACCCCAAGTAGAGCGACGCTCCCCCTATCACGACGAGAAGCAGCGAAGAAAGCACTCGGATGCGAAGCAGTCTTTGAAACTTGTTCGCTTCCTGCTTCAATAATATCTCGTGAGATTTCGCATCCATCACGCGATCCAATCTTTGATCACTTTCCCGGCCACGCCGGTGAGCCTCGCATCGAGCCCTTGGTGGCGGTGTGTTAGCTTGAGGTGGTCGATGCCGAAGAGTTGCAGGAGCGTGGCGTGGAAGTCGTTCACATGGACCGGTTTCTCGGTGATCGACCAGCCGATTTCGTCGGTCGCCCCGTACGTGAGCCCGCCTTTGAGGCCGCCGCCGGCCATCCAGAGGCTGAACGCAAACGGATGATGGTCGCGGCCGGTCGCGTTCGGGTTACCGCCTCGGTTCTCACCGAGCGGAGTCCGGCCGAATTCGCCGGCGAACACCACGAGCGTTTCGTCGAGCAGCCCGCGCTGCTTGAGGTCTTTGAGAAGGGCGGCGACCGGTTGATCGGCCATGCCGCAATTGTGCGTCAATTCGTTGTCGAGATTGGAGTGGTGATCCCACGAGGCGTGGAAGAGGCTCACGAATCGCACGCCGCGCTCGACCAAACGCCGGGCCAGCAAGCAGTTCGTCGCGAACTGCTTGTACTGCCCCGGTCCGCCGCCGCGCGAGGCTTTGATGTCCGTCTCTTTGCGGTTGATGCCGTAGGCGTCGATGGTCTCTTGCGTTTCGTCGGAAAGATCAATCAGCTCCGGCGCGGCCGATTGCATGCGGAACGCGAGTTCGTAGCTGGCGATCCGGCTGGCGATTTCCGGGTCGTGCATTTGCTCGAACCGCTCGCCGTTCAAGTCGCGAGCCACGTCGAGCCCCAAGCGTTGCAACTCCGGCGGCAAGCCGGCCGGGTTGGAAAGGTTCAACACCGGATCCCCTTGATTGCGGAACATCACGCCGGCGTACATTGACGGTAAGAACCCGCTGGCCCAAAGCGACGCCCCGCCGCTCGTGCCGCGCCCTGCCGACAGCACGACGTAACCCGGCAAGTCCTGCGATTCGCTCCCCAGGCCGTATGTGAGCCACGCACCCATCGTAGGAATGCCGAAGAACGGCCGGCCGGCTAAGAGCGTGAGCTGCGCCGGATGGTGATTGAATTGGTCCGTATGCATCGATCGGACTTTGAGAATGTCGTCCGCGCACGTGGCGATGTGCGGCATCAAGTCGCTGAACTCCATTCCGCTTTCACCGTGTTTGGTGAACTTGCGTTTGGAGCCGAGCAGCACGGCCGTTTCCTTCTTGATGAAGGCGAAGCGGACGTTTTTCGTCATCGACTCGGGGAGCGGCTTACCGTGCAGCTCGACCAATTTGGGCTTGGGATCGTAGAGGTCAATCTGGCTCGGCGCACCTTCGAGAAAGATGAAGATGCACTTCTTTGCCTTGCCCGCAAAGTGCGGCGGCTTGGGAGCGAGCGGATTTACGGCAGATGCGCCGGCGTCGTCGTCCGCTTTCGTCGGCTTCGCGTAGCCGTCTCGCGCCAAAAGGTCGGCCAGCGCCGCCATGCCGAGGCCGTAGCCGGCTTGACCGAGAAAATGCCGCCGCGATTGGGCTTGCGCCGCCGCGGCATAGGTCTGCGGATCGCGAGCCAGTTCGGCGAACATGCGGGCGTCTTGCGGGCAGTCGTGCTTGTCGAATGCGTGTGGCATTGTTGTTACTCCCGCGTGATGAATTCGTCGAGATTGAGCAGCACGCGAAGCGTCGCCGTCCAAGCGGCGGCTTCGGCGTTGGGCACCGTCGGCACGGCGAATCGTCCGATCATTTGCTCCGCCTCTTCGGGATGGTCTTGGTAAAACTCGCGCGCGTTTTCGAGCAGGTTGTCGAGCCGATCCAGTTCGTCCGTGCGAGCCTTCCGAGCTAGACAAATCTGCAGCGCAGCCGCGAGCCGAGCGTTGTCGCCGGCTTGTGACTTGGCCGCCGCGTTGGCCTTGCCGATTTCGTCGTCAGTCAGCAGCCGCTTGGCCAGCGACTGCGACGCTTCAACGAAGCTCTCGTTGTTGAGCAGCGTCAAAGCCTGCAGCGGCGTGTTCGACACGGTTCGGTTCACGCACGTGACGTTCGCATCCGGGCAATCGAACGTCATCAGCGTGGGGTGAGGGATCGTGCGTTTGAAGAACGTATACATTCCGCGGCGGTAACGATCGTCACCTTTGCTGTCGGTCCAGCTAAAGCTATTGGCATAGCTGAGCTTGGCCAGTTCCGGCGGCATCGGCGGGAAGACACTCGGCCCGCCGACTTTCGGATTGAGCAGGCCTGCCGAATCAAGCACCAAATCGCGAACGACCTCGCCTTCGACGCGGAGCCGATTCTGGCGGGCCAACAACGTATTGAGCGGATCGATTTCAACGAGTTCGGGCCGATGCGTCGAAGCCTGCCGATAGGTGGCGGACATCAGGATGGTCTTGAGAAACGCCTTGGTGCCCCATTTCAGATCGCGCTGGTACGTGGCGGCCAGCCAATCGAGCAACTCGGGATGCGACGGCAACTCGCCGCGAGCGCCGAAGTCGCCTACGCTCCGCACGATGCCCGCTCCGAACAGCCGGTACCAAATCTGATTGACGACGACGCGCGGCGTGAGCGGGTTCTCAACGGAGACGAGCCAGCGAGCCAGATCGAGCCGTGAGTTGTGAGGCTCGGCAGATTCAGTCTCTGCGGAAGGTGCCGGCTTCGCTGATTTGCCTTCGCGCTTTTCGGCGGCGACAAAGCGGACAGGCATGGTCGACAATTTTTGACCGGCTTCAACACGACTCAGCTTCGCGACTCCCGGCTTTTTGTTCGCCTGCGACGACTCGGCCTTCGGCACGACATGCAACAAGCCGGGCTTCACTTCTTCGGCCGGCGACAAGAAATCGCCCCGATCAAACCGGTGCGACTTCCGCGGATTCAGAGCCGTATTGATCATCCGTACCGGCATCATCTCAGCCTTGTATTGCTGCAGCGTCGCATCGATCTCGGCTTGCAACTTGACGGTTTGTCCATCTTGCGCGGAATAGTGATTGAAGAGCAGCGTCCGTGTGGCCGCGACACGCTTCTCCGGATACATCTTCAGCGCGGTAACGATTTCCGGCGGCAAATGCAATTCGCGCGCGTTGCCCGTGAGCCCGCGCAATTTGAAGCGGCCGAAGAAGTGACTGCCGCCGTATTGTTGGTCGAGTACGATCTGGAGATGTTCACCGTCGGCAAGCGAAAGCGGTTTCCGCGTGCGCACCCGTGAAATTGTGGGCTTTCGTCGTTTCCGGCTTTACGGCCCAGCCCTTTTTCGTGTTTGTCGAATCAGAAAGGGCCATCCCGGCCTGATAGTTCGGCTGTTGGAAATCGGCCGCCGCTCGTTGCAGCGGCACTTCGCGTAGCACCTTGCCCGCCGCATCGACGACTCTCACCTTGAACTGCGTCAGTACGAAGTTGCCGCTCGTGCCGAGGCCGACCGATTTATCTTTGGTGTCGGGATGTGGAAACACGTCCAACCGCAGCCCGGTCAGTTCTGCGGGCGGCTTCCCAACGGTAACGGTAAACGTCTCCGCGGCCGGCAGCTTCACGAGCTTTCCGTCGGCGTCTTTCAGCGTCGCAACAAAGATGTTGTCGTTCTTCTTTTCACGGGCCAGCTTCGTGCCCGCAGCGCCGGCAACCTCAACTTCTTCAAACTCCACAACCTTTAGCGGTGCGTTCGGTTGCGATTCGATTAGGTTGCGTTGCTCCTTTTCCCACGCCGCCTGTTGTTTCGCGAGTTCGCGTTTGCGTTTCTCCAAAGCTTCTTCGAGCGGGAGGAGTTTCTTTTCTAGAGCCGCCGCATCTGTGGCTTTCACCGGAACTTTGTGCAGCACTTCGTCCGCGTCGTTGAAAAACGCGAACATTTGGTAGTACTCGACCTGCGAGATTTCGTCGTATTTGTGGTTGTGACATTTCGCGCAGCCGAGCGTGAGCCCGAGCCATACGGCGCCGAGCGTATCGGTCCGATCAAACACGGCATTGATGCGATACTCTTCCTGATCGACGCCTCCTTCTTCGTTCGTCAGCGTCTGCCGATTGAAGGCCGTGGCGATGCGTTGGCTCGGCGTTGCGCCAGGCAGCAAATCGCCGGCAAGCTGTTCGATCGTGAATTGATCGAACGGCATGTCGGCGTTGTAGGCGTTGATGACCCAATCGCGGTAGACATAGGCGTCGGGGCGAGCGCGATCTTTTTCGTAGCCGTCACTGTCGGCATAGCGGGCCATATCGAGCCAGTGCCGGCCCCAACGTTCGCCGAAGTGCGGTGACGCGAGCAATCGATCCACCAGCTTCTCATACGCATCGGGCGACTTGTCGTCGATGAACGCTTGCACTTCCGCCGGTTTCGGCAAGAGGCCGAGCAGATCGAAATAGAGCCGTTTGATAAGCGTCTCGCGTGATGCTTCCGAAGACGGCGCGATCTTTTCCGCCTCGAGCTTGGCGATGATAAAGGCGTCGATCGGATTGCGGACGGCCGACGTGCTCTTCACCTTCGGCGTCGCCGGTTTCTCCAGCTTGCGATACGCCCAATGCTGCTGATACTCGGCCCCTTCTTCGATCCATTTTCGCAACGCTTCAATTTCCGCCGGCTTCAGCGGCTTGCCTTCCGGCGGCATCCGCTCGCTTTCGTCGTGCGAAGTGACGCGGCGGATCAGTTCGCTTTCATCCGGCTTGCCGGGCACGATGCCGAAGAGGCCGCTTTCGAGTTGCTTGAGGCCCTGCTTGCGGTCGACGAGATTCAGGCCCCCTTCGGCTTTGTCGGGCCCATGGCAGGCGAGGCAATGTTCGGCCAGGAGCGGCAAGATCTGCCGTTCAAAGCGCAGATCGCGAGTGAACTCGTGGATCGTCGAATCACGGGCGGCCGCGGCTTCGCGCGGGACCGACGTGATGGCAAGCGCCGCGAGACCTATAAGCGCAGCGACGGCGAGGCATAGCCGTACGGGCATGAGCGATACTCCCAAAGACTTCAGGGGTACCGGAGGAACAGCCACCGCAAATGGCAGGAGGGATGGTGCGGTGCAGGAGAGCTAGGCCGGTATCGCCATTTTGAGCTGGGCGGCGCGGCGATGTCAAGCTGAATTCACCTTGCGCCGGTTCGCAACGTATGGGCCGGCAAGGATTTGAGTTCGCGACATCGGCAGATTGAACGGGTGGAATGCTCGGCGATCGATCTGTTATAAAAGTCGGCTCATCGCACGAACCTCTCCGTATTGTGAGCCGCCGCAATGTCCGACGCCCTGCGTAAGCGCATCTTCGACCAACTGCATGCTCTGACAGATTGTCGACCCGCACACGCACATCAATCCGCACGCCGCGGCTTCGACGACGCTGGTCGATATTCTCGGCTATCACTACTACACCGAATTGGCCCACTCGGCCGGCATGCCGAAAGCTCACATCGAAGAGCCGGGGCTCGATCCGCGAAGAAAAGCGCGCCGCATCATCTCGGGCCTCGGGCCGATTGAAAACACGATTCAATATTGGTGGTTTATCGAAATCGCTCGCGAGTTTTTCGGCTTTCAAGACGAACTGGTGACGGCGAAGAATTGGGAAGGACTCTACGACGCGGCGCCGAAGAAGATGGGGTCGGCCGATTGGGCCGGCCAAGTGCTGAAGCAGAGCAGCTTGGAAGCCGTGTTCCTGACGAACGATTTCGACGATCCGCTCGAAGGGTTCGACACGAAGACGTACGTGCCGTGCTTACGGACCGACGATTTGGTGTTTCACCTCAGCAAGCCGGAAGTGCGGGCTCGACTTGAGAAGGCGACGGGCAAGTCGGTCACCTCGGCGCCGGGTTCTGCGAGATGCGATCGGCCTGTTGTTCGAGCATTTCAAAGCGCGGGGCGCGGGCTTGTGCCATTTCGTTGCCGCCTGATTTTTCGCCTCATCACGTGGAGGCCGGCACCGCGTCGACGGCGCTGCATGCCGTGTTCGACGACGGCGTCTATGCCGAGCCCGAACGAAGCGCGAACTCTCGTCGTTCGTGTTTTGGACGTTGGCCGAGTATTGCGTGGAGTACAAACTGCCGTTCGATCTGATGATCGGCGTCAATCGGGCCGTGTACCCGACGGGCGTGTTCCAAGGAATGGACTTGTACGACAGCCGCGTCTCGCTGATTCAGTACAAAGAGCTGTTCAACGCGTTCCCGCAGGTGACGTTCCCGATTTCCGTGTTGGCCAGCGTGACGAACCAAGAACTGGCCAGCTACGCGTGGATCTTCCCGAACGTGGTCACCAACGGCCACTGGTGGTATTCCAACACGCCGACGTTTATCGAACACGATTCGGCGGCCCGCATGGAAGCCGTCCCGCGTACGAAGCAGATCGGATACTACAGCGACATGTACAAGTTGGAATTCGCGCTGCCGAAGTTCGCGATGTACAAGCGAATCCTCGCGAAGATTCTGGCCGAGCGCTACGTCGTCGACCGCGGCTGGAGCGAAGAGCGGGCCGTGGCGTTCGGTACGGAAATCCTTCGCGACAACACGCGACGAATTTTCTACAAGGACTAAGTACGAATCGCAGACTTGGCGATTCGTTGAGTGGTTAGCCCGCCTTTACATACCCGCGGCTCGAATCGAGGAAGCCGGTCTCAAACTCGTCTCCCTTCACCGTGAGTTGAAACGTCACGGTGCGGTTGTCGTTGAAGAGGTACGAGAACCGCTTCAACGCTTCTTCGGGATTTTCTGCATAGGCTCTTTGGAACGCCATCGCTTCGTCGGCAGCTCGCCGAACCCAATCGGCCTGCGCGTTCACTTTGACGAAGTCGTCGCGCAGGCTCGGGTTGTCGACGAACATCTGCTCGATCTTTTCCTTTTGCGGATGATCGCCGGCGACGACGACGCGACCGCTCGGGTCGGTCTGCAGTTGAAAGACGTTCGAGGTATCGATGCCGGCCTTGGCAAATTCCAAGGTCAACCGGCTCTGCAGGCCGGCGAGGTTCTGCTCGTATTCTTTGCGGATGTCGCCGACTTCGATCGAATCGGCGTTCCAGTTCAAAAGCTCCGTCGTGCGCAGTGCCTGCTTGCCGCGGGCTTCGGGCGAAAGCTGAAGCTCGTCGTCGGCCGCCGCCGCACCGGACGAATCTCCGGCGAGCGCCTGCTTGGCCGCATCGATCAGTTTGCGCGATGCCAACGGCACCGCACCGGTCACTCCGAGAATCTTCATCGCGATCAAGGCTCGCACGCAGGTCGACGAAACGTGCGTGCCCCCCGGCTCGCACCTTTGTTCGTCATCGACCTTGAGGGCCTGCGAAGATCAGCCGATTGTGGCGGTTGTAGCGGCCCGGCCGCCGGCTCAGCGCGCAGTGCCGGCGGATTCGTCGATCGTGCGACAGGACTCGTCGAGAGTCTTCGCAGCCCGCACGTGTGGCGCGGGGACAGCCGCCGGCTCGCACGGAGTTTGCGAAGCGTCGCCGTTTGTCGACTGCCACTGCGAGCCGATCCGTGGATCTTTCAAGCTCGGCAGCATATCCCAAAACGCTCGGCGATAGTTCGGGTACACCGTTTCCGTTTCACCGGCTTCGTCGGCCAGCACGCCGGTGAACTTCGGCAGCGAGTGTTGCGGCATCGCGGAGTAGGCGTGATGCACGCCGTGGTAGCCGATGTTGAACATCGTGAACGTGTAGAGCTTGCCGAGCGGATCGGTATGCACGACCGAACGCGAAAGGCCGGCCGGAGTGCGTCCCATCAGCCCCATGTGTTCGATGTATTTCCTCAGTGCGTACATTGAACCGGTGAGCAACGCCGGCAAGACGTAGAGCCAGAGCAAAAGGTTCCACGTACCGAGATAAATCGTGAGCCCGATCGTCGCGCCCCAAAAGCCGATCATCGAACAAAGCTCGGCTCGCACTCGCCAGCGCGCATGAGCGGCGTGGATCGGCGACGACTTTCGGGCGAACGCGGTCCAAAACAGCACGGCGTCGTAAAACATGCCGAAGCAAAGTTCGCTGATCGCCGCGCCGCGGCGCAACCATCGGGGAGTCGACGTGTCGACGAACGGCCAAAGCTGCTCATCTTTCTCCGTGCCGAGGAACGCGTGATGCGTGCTGTGGACGTTGCGAAAGAGCGTGAGACCGTTGAGATGAAAGTTGCCGATGACAATGCCGACGGCTTCATTCAACCAGCGCGGCGGGCAGAGCACGCCGTGCGCGGCTTCATGAAATGCCATCAGTTGCGAATGCATGAAGTGCGCGGCCAGCACGACGCCGACGATCGCCAAAGCATAGTGACCGTTCCAGACCGACCACGCCGTGAGCCCTTCGGCGGCAAATAGCATGCTCGTGAAGAGCATCCACAAGCGAAACGTGGTCCAGGTCGGACGGTGGGCCTCGATCAAAAGCTCTTTCGACGGATCGAACATGGCGCACAACACTCCCTTAAAATCGCAGCCCGGGCCCCTGAAACGTATGCTAACGAATCGCAAAAAATGCGGAAGCGCGGAAAGCGCACATCAACACAAGGTGCGACAACGCGTCGGCCCGCGTCGTCGATTCGACGGCAGCCGTGTTGCGAGTAGCATCCGCGCCGATCGTGGTCGATTATGAACCGGCGACGCCGGCGATTGGTCCCGGTTGTACGGCAGTCGGCGAGCGAGAGGCAGTCATCTTGTTTGTCGCCGCCGGTTGTGTGGCAACGGCCGTCAGCCATTGCGAACCGATCCGCGGATCGGCCAGCGTCGGCAGCATGTCGCCGAGCGCTTTGCGGTAGCTCGGATAGACAACTTCCGTTTCCGTTTCGCTGTTTTCCAGCACTCCTGCGAATTCCGGCAGAGAATGCTGAGGCATCGACGAATAGGCGTGATGCACGCCGTGATAGCCGATGTTGAACATCGTGAAATTGAAGAGCTTGCCGAGCGGTCCGGTATGAATGATCGATCGTGAGAGCCCGGCCGGCGTGCGCCCCAAAAGTCCCATGTGTTCGATGTACTTGCGAAACGCGTAAAGGCTTCCCGTGGTGAGCGCCGGCAGTATGAAGAGCCAAAAGAGCCATTTGCCGGTACCGACCGTGGCGGCCAGCGTGAAGATCGTGCCCCAAACGACGACCATGATCGCGAATTCCAGCCGTACCCGATGCCGGGCCTTGCCGGAATACACCGGGGACGACGGCCGCAAGAATGCGTTCCAAAACATGACGGCGTCGTAGAACATGCCGAGCGTCAATTCGCCGAAAGCCGCCGTTCGGCGAAACCAGCGCGGCATGCGCGTATCGACGAACGGCCAAAGTTGTTCATCGCGCTCCGTGCCGAGGTAGGCATGGTGCGTGGCATGAACGTGCCGGAATAATGACAACGAACTGAAGTGAAACGTGCCGATGCCGATACCGATCAATTCGTTCAACCAGCGCGGCGGACAAAGCACGCCGTGCGCAGGCCTCGTGAAACGCCATGAGCTGCGAATGCATGAAGTGGGCCGTGAGCAAGACGCCGAGCGCGGCCGTCAAGTAGTTGCCCGCGTTGACCGACCACACGATCAGCGTTTGGGCGAGGGCCAGGCAACCGGTGAAGAGCAGCCACATCCGCATGGTCTTCCAAGTCGGACGATGCGCCGCGATGAGTAGTTCCTTGGATGGGTCGAACATGGCGGCCTACTCCTTGGTGAAGTTTCGATCGATCGAACCTCCGTCAAAGTGCAAGCGAACGGCGCGCCGTGGTCGGCACGCAAGCAACTCGTTATCCAAAGATAGGTACGGCGTTGTGCTCGCAATGTCGACGCATTCGGCCAAGTCACCGCGACGATTCGTCTTTTACACATCCTTCCGGTCCGCTTCGTCGGCAAACTCCCGTCGTTTGGCGGATGCGATGCCGCGGAGAAAACGCTCGGAATTCTCGTCGGACGACGCGATTTCTTGCCGCAAGCCTGATCGCCGGGTATGCTCATAGGATTCCCGCCCGCCTGCCCTTCGCCCTCTTCACACCTCGCTCTACCGGGAGCCCGCCATGAAGCGTTTCGGCCGTCGTCGTTTTCTTGAAGGTTCGATGTTTGCCGCGGCGGCCGCCGTCGGCGCCGGACCGGTCGTCAATCTCTACGGCGACGACAAGCAGTCGACCAGCCCGAACTCGCGGCTCAACACGGCCATCGTCGGCGTCAACGGCCGCGGCAACAGCCACATCGCCGGTTTCGGCAACCGCAAGGACACCCCGATCACGTGGATCGTCGATTGCGACACGGCCGTTGGTCAAAAGAAGGTCGAATCGATCGCCAAGAAGCAAGGCTTCGCTCCGAAGTTCGCCACCGACATTCGTGAAATGTTGGAAGACAAAGAGGTGAACGTCGTCAGCATCGCCACGCCGAACCACTGGCACTCGCTCGGAGCGATCTGGGCGATTCAAGCCGGCAAAGACGTGTACGTCGAAAAGCCGGTGAGCCACAACGTCAGCGAAGGCCGCCGCGTCGTGGAAGCGGCTCGCAAGTACGACAAGATCTGCCAGACCGGCACGCAATGCCGCTCGATGCCCGGCTCGCAACAAGCGATCGAATACATCAAGGCCGGCAACATCGGCGACGTCACGATCGCCCGCGGTCTCTGCTACAAGACGCGCAAGAGCATCGGCGCTCGGGGCACTTACGAGATTCCGGCGTCGATCGATTACAACCTGTGGGCCGGCCCGGCGCCGATGGACCCGCTGACGCGGCCGAAGTTCCACTACGACTGGCACTGGCAATGGCAAGCCGGCAACGGCGACTTGGGCAACCAAGGCATTCACCAAGTCGACGTCGCTCGCTGGGGCCTCGGCGTGACGGAGCTCTGCAAGGGCGTGATGAGCTACGGCGGCCGAGTGGGCTATCAAGACGCCGGCGATACGGCCAACACGCAAGTTTGCCAATTCGACTACGGCGACAAGCAGCTCATTTTCGAAGTCCGCGGCCTCAACACCGACACCTATCGCGGCGCGAAGGTCGGCAACGTGTTCCACGGCACCAAGGGCTACGTCGTGCTGACGAGCTACGATTCGGGCGCCGCCTTCGATCTGGAAGGCAACAAGGTGCAAGAATTCAAGGGCAAGGGCGACCAAGCCCACTTCGACAACTTCGTCAACGCGGTCCGCAGCCGTAACTACAAGGACCTCACGGCCGATATCGAAGAAGGCCATCTCTCGAGCGCCTTGTGCCACTTGGGCAACATCTCGCTACGGCTCGGCCAAACGATGCCGATCTCGGACGTGAAGGCCAAGCTCGCCGGCGAAGCCAATCTGGAAACCTACGACCGGTTCGCCAAGCACTTGGAAGACAATCAAGTGTCACCGGGCACGGAGATACTTTGCGGCGCCTCGCTGGCGCTCGATCCGAAGACCGAGAAGTTTGTGAACAATTCGCAAGCCGACGCCATGCTGACCCGCGAATACCGGGCTCCGTTCGTGGTGCCGGCGGCGGGCCAAGTCTAATCGCCTCGGCTTCTTGCCGAATCGAATGACGATCTGAAGAGCGGGAATTGAAAGGTTCCCGCTCTTTTCTTTTTGCGCCGACGAACTTCAGACTCTGTCTCGGGAACACCGCCGGAAATCCGCTCCTTCACCAAAACACCATGGAAACCGCAAATGGGCGAAACTTTACCGACGAAAAGCCCGTCGGATTGCTTCGCCGGCCCATAGGAAACTCGAACGGATTTCGGCACAATAGGCGGTTCGCACCGGCCCGCCGATCGTCGCTTGGAAGCGGCCGTCGGTAGGAGTCGCAGGGAGGGCCTGCGGCGCACGAACATTAGCTCAGCTTAGGACAAGAGACCGTTATGAGTTCCGCCATCGTCGACATTCACGCTCGCCAAATTCTTGATAGCCGCGGCAATCCGACCGTCGAATGCGACGTCACGCTGGCCGACGGCTCGTTCGGCCGTGCCGCCGTGCCGAGCGGCGCCAGCACCGGCAAGCATGAAGCTTGGGAACTCCGCGACGAAGACAAGAAGGTCTACTGCGGCAAGGGCGTGCTGACCGCGGTGAAGAACGTCAACGAAAAGATCGCCGAAGAAATCGCCGGCCTCGACGCGCTCGATCAAGGCGCCGTCGACCGTGCAATGTTGGAACTCGACGGCACGGCCAACAAGGAAAAGCTCGGCGCGAACGCAACCCTCGCGGTGTCGATGGCCACGGCCAAGGCGGCCTCCGTGTTCAGCAACCTGCCTCTCTACCGCTACCTCGGCGGCACGGGCGCGAACCTGCTGCCGGCTCCGATGATGAACATCATCAACGGCGGCGCGCATGCCGACAACGGCGTCGACGTCCAAGAGTTCATGGTTTTTCCGCTCGGGTTCGACACGTTCAGCGACGCTCTGCGTTGCGGCGTGGAAATCTTCCATAGCCTTAAGAGCGTGCTGAAGAAGGCCGGCTACAAGACGGCCGTCGGCGACGAAGGCGGCTTCGCTCCGGATCTGAAGACCGACATCGAAGCGCTCGACATGATTTCGAAGGCCGTTGAAGGAGCGGGCTATAAGCTCGGCACGCAAGTCGGCATCGCGCTCGACGTCGCCTCGACCGAGTTCTTCAATGAAGAAACCAAGAAGTATACGCTCGGTAAGAAAACGCCGAAGACTTCGGAACTCAGCATCTCCGGCATGGTCGACATGCTCGCAGATTGGGTTCGTCAGTATCCGGCCATCTGCTCGATCGAAGACGGCTGCTCGGAAGACGACATGGAAGGTTGGAAGCTGCTTACCGACAAGCTCGGCGCCACGACGCAACTCGTCGGCGACGACTTGTTCGTGACGAACACCAAGCGCCTGCAAGACGGCATCAACTCGGGCCGTGCGAACAGCATCCTGATCAAGGTCAATCAGATCGGCACGCTCACGGAAACAATCGACGCCATTCAACTGGCGCATCGCAACGGCTACACGAGCATCTTCGAGCCATCGCTCTGGCGAAACGGAAGACAGCACAATTGCCGATCTGGCAGTGGCGCTCGGTACCGGACAGATCAAGACCGGCTCGCTCTCGCGGACCGATCGCACCTGTAAGTACAACCAGCTCATCCGCATTGAAGAGATGCTGGGCGACTCGGCCGTGTATGCCGGCAAGCTGTTCCGCAAGTTTCCGCGGAAGTAGTTGAACCCCAAATTCGCGAGCCGCGCCGCCGCTTTGGGAGGCGCGGCTCGACGAATAAAACACCCCGGCAGCGACGGACTCAAAGGAACTTGGCGGGCCGATGAGCGCGACGCCTTCAACATCGCTGCGATCTCCGCTGGCCGAGAATCCTTGGCTGTGGGTGATGCTGTTCGGCGCGATGGGCGTGGCGGCGATCTTGGTAGTCGGCCCGAAGTACGCGGCTCGCACTGCACGCGTCGAGCGCATGCAAGCGATGCGAGAGAAGGTCGCATCTGATCGGGCTGCGGGAATTTCGCCTGCGGCTCCAGGGCCGACGGTGATGCAGTCGCCGAACAGCAAAGCAAGCGGCGAGTCCGGTCCGCCGTTGCCCCGTGAACCGTATGTGGAAGCCGATTTCGGCCCGCCGACGCGTTTGCTCTGGTTGCTTGCGGTCATGGCCGTGGTACTCGTGATCGGCACAAGCGGACTGCTCGTCACCAGACACAGTCGTCGTGCGGTTGCGCACAACGTTCCGCAAACTGCCGACGGCGGCGAGGCAGGCGCATGACCTGGTTCACGGAGAATCCGCTGCCGGTCGTATTGATCGGGGTCATCATCGAGGCGCTGCTGGTCGTGGCGCTGATGCGCACCGGAAAACGGAGCGTGCTTTGGGCGATGGTGCTCTTGGCGATCGGCATCGCCGGTACGGTCTATCTTGAGCGTTCGATCGTCACGCCGCGTGAAGAGATCAAGCTTTCGCTGGAAGAGATGCGAGCCCTGGTGGAGGCCGACGACAGGCCCGGGTTGTTGAAGCGGATTGATTCGAACCCGGGCGTCGCCGAACTTCGCAACCGAATTCAAAGCGACTTGGCTCACGTTACGGTCGACGCCGCCAAGATCACCGAATTGCGCGACGAAGACATTAAAATCACCCCCTCGGCTACGGAAGCCAACGTCGGGTTCATCGGCAGCGTCGACGTCAGCGGCGTCGCTCGCGGACACATCGTCCTGCGATTCGACGTCAGTTTGAAGAAACGCGACGGAGTTTGGGTCGTCACAGCCGCCCAGTGGCGCGTGCCGCTCGAACGCTAACCACGAACGACACGTTCGGCGGGGTGGATTTCTGCGGTTTTTCGTAACCCGCCCGCGGGTGCGGACATCCAATTCGCGTAAGTTCCCACGGCGAAAACATCGCCGTGTACCGCGGCCGGCTTGCGGCGTAAAATGGAGCGATCGTCGCACTACGGAGTAATTGATCATGCCTTGGCTTCGCAGTTCTGCGGTCGTAGCGGCCTCTCTCGCGACATTCGTCGTCGCGGGGGCTTGGTACGTTTCGACGAATCTTCGCGACGCGGTCGGTGACCAAAACACGCCGCCGTCGGCGTCTGAAAAGGAGCAAGCGATGAATTCTGAATCAACGCCGAGCAAGACTTCGGCGGAAGCGGCGTCCGTCGCAGGCTCCTCGTCGGAAAAGGTCGTGAAGACCGATGACGAGTGGCGCAAAACGCTCACGGAGATGCAGTACTACGTGATGCGTCAGAAGGGGACGGAGCAAGCGTTCACCGGCGAATATTGGAACACGAAGACGCCCGGCACTTATCACTGTGCCGGCTGCGGGGAGCCGCTTTTTAAGTCGGAAGCGAAGTTCGACTCTCATTGCGGTTGGCCCAGCTTCTATCAGCCGCTGGACGGCCTCAAAGACAAGCGAGTCGAAGAGCATAGCGATCGCAGCCACTTCATGGTGCGAACGGAAGTGACCTGCCGTAAGTGCGGAGCGCATCTGGGACACGTCTTCGACGACAGCCCCCAAACTCCGACGGGAATGCGCTACTGCATCAACTCCGCTTCAATCAAGCTGCAGGAAAAGAAAGCGGACGACGCTCAAACCAAGTCGAGCGATGCCGAGAAGAAGCCGGACGCCGCCAAGTAATTGGATCAACCGAACAGCCGGAGAGTTCGCCCAGATCAGCAACGTCTCTGGCGACTCAAAATCAAAGAGCTCCAAAAAACAAAACCCCGCCCTGCACGATTACAGGGCGGGGTTTTTCGATCTATCGGAAAATGGGAACTTGCGAACGTTATGACGGATTCAAACACATGGCGGATGTAACGCCTGTCTTGCGACGGCGTTGCGTTTAACAACGCCCGCATTCCAGACGGAGGGGCGAACTTCGCGATCGCCCCTCAACGATGCCGACCCGGTGGATCAAGCATGGCGGCCCCTCCCGAACATCTCTGGTTTGGGAAACTTCGACACGCACCACACACTGCATCTAACAGCTCGGCGTCTTATTCGCGAGCGGGCCCGACGACTCCGGCACAAGGTAGAGGCTCGGTTCGTCCGCGGCCGATCGTCCCGCACGACGCACGACGCTCGATGAGCGTCTTCTCTGTGATTAATGAATATCGCGACGATCCCGAATCGTCAACGATTTTTCTCGCGCGGTCAGAAATGAACCGCGCGATCGCAATACGGAACTTCGATGCGAAATCCGGCGGATAAGAAGTCCGCGAAGCCCGCCGCAAATGCCGGCGTCTAAGTGGCCGCAAACACGGGTGCCTGCGGGGCAAGGTCGCGCAGCAAGTTATCGATGCGTTCGGCGAGCCGTTCGCCTTTCGTCAGGTACGTGGCCCGCAGGTCGTGACAATCGTGCTTGAGCCATTCGTCGCGGTGTTCCGCGAGCAGAATCGCCGGAATGTAGAAGAAGCGGCGCTCGTCGGAAAGCAATTCGCAGACGCAGACGCCGTTGCGGCACTTCAGATCCATGCCGAGGATGAAGGCTTCGGGCGTATCGAGATGCACAAGCTTCAGAATGGTCAGGGCGTCGTAAGCCGTCTTCACTTCAAAGCCGCGGGCGCGAAAGTGTTCGGCCAGCGATTCGACCAGAGCGACGTCGGCGTCGGCGATCAGTAGGCGTTGGGCGTTCATGGCGTCGGGCTTCTTTCGTCGGCTGGGGATGCGATATCAAACGACGGTCGACGACTTCTAAGTCCGCCGGTCATTTCGCTTCGGCGGGACGATCCTCGGACGAAGGTTTCAAGCTGGGGGCGACCGTGCAGGCTTCGACGATCGCTTGCTGCTCACGTCGGACGATTGCCAGCAGGTTGGCAAGGCGATTGACCGCCTGAGCCGAATAATCGGCCCGCGGTTCGGCTGCTTGTTCTACGCAAAGTGTAGAAGCCGCGTTCATCGTTGAAGCATGCTCCGAAAACACGGAACGGCCCGAATCCGCACGCCGCGGTTTCGAAGTTCGAAACCGAACACCGCAGAAATCTAGCTCGGCGCGGGCTGCTTCGGCCCTTCGCTCACTCATGGAGTATCGGCAGAAGCTGGGTGATTTATTGCGGAAGTGAGTCCACGGATGTTTCGTCCGATTATTCCGCCCGCCTTGAGGTAAAATATGACGATGCTGACGGCTGCACCGCCTCGCCGGCGGCACCTGCCGGCATTCGGTACGATGGCGGAATTCCGCAGCTCTGTTTCGCCTCTCGGTTATTGCTTACCGGACTGTTATGAAGCTTTGCGTGATCAACATTCTGAAGATTGCCGTCGTCAGGTCGGCGTTGCTCGCCGTCTTGATCGGCGGCAAATCATCGGACGCTGCGGATTTGCCCTGGCCCCAGTTTCGCGGTCCCGACGGGCAGGGGCATGCCGCAGCCATCGATCTGCCGAGCAAGTGGAGCGAATCGGAAAACGTCACTTGGAAGACTGCGCTGCCCGGCGAAGGTTGGTCGTCGCCGGTCGTTGCGAACGGACGGCTTTGGCTGACTGCCGCCGCCCTCGACGGCCTGTCTTTGCGCGTCATTGCCGTCGATGCAACTAGCGGCAAGCTGCTGCACGACGTGGAAGTGTTTCACCGCAGCGAACCGCTGCCGAAGAACACAAAGAACAGCTTCGCTTCGCCGACCGCGGTCTGCGACGACGCCCGCGTTTACGTTCATTTCGGCACGCAAGGCACGGCCTGCCTCGAGCAAGATTCGGCCAAGATCGTGTGGGCGAACCAAGAACTACAGCTCGATCACAAAGAAGGCCCCGGCAGTTCGCCCATTCTGTGGAACGACTTGGTCATCCTCACGTGCGACGGGATGGACGTGCAGTACGTCGCCGCGTTGGACAAACAAACCGGCAAGCTGCGCTGGAAGACCGAACGCTCGGGTAAACCGGCCGACAATCCCGACCATCGGAAGGCGTACACCACGCCGCTGGTCATCAGCGTCGGCGGCCAGGAACAGCTCATCAGCCCGGGGGCGGATCGGGTCATCGCCTACGAGCCGGCGACGGGTGCGAACTTTGGAAAGTGGAGTACAAGGGGTTTTCGATTGTTCCACGACCAATCTTGGCTCACGGCCTGCTCTACATCACGACGGCGTTTGCGCGGCCAGAACTGTGGGCCATTCGCACGGGCGGTGCGGGGGACGTGACGGAATCACACGTGGCTTGGAAGTTGAAGAAGGCGGTCCCTTCCAGTCCGTCGTCGCTGGTCGTCGGCGGCGAACTGTATCTCATCAGCGACAAAGGGATTCTCACCGTGCTCGACGCCGTGAGCGGCGAGGAACTTTACACGGAGCGGATCGGCGGCAACTTTTCGGCCTCGCCGCTGTTTGCCGACGGCAAGGTTTTTCTGTTTCGCGAAGACGGTTTAAGCTACGTCATGAAGCCCGGCCGAACTTACGAACTCACGCAAGAAAACCAACTCGACGGGCGCATCATGGCCACGCCTGCTGCAATCGGGCGCACGATGTTCTTGCGGACCGACACGGCGATTTACCGCATCGAACGGCCGGCGACGAACGCGACGGCTCAGACTGCGAAATGACCTGCGCCGTTACGGGAAGTGCAGATGCAGATCGGGCCGCCGCTTCAGAAGCTCGCGCTCGCCGACTTCACTGACTTGCGTACCTTCGAGGTACAGCGACTCGAGCCACGGAAGCTTGGCCAAGGCTACGACGCCGGCGTCGGTAATCGGAGCGTAGCGAATGATGAGATGCCGCAGCTTGGGCAATCTTGCTACGTGCGTTAGCCCGGCGTCGGTGATCCTTCGGCTGCCGAGGCGCAGCGATTCCAGTTCCGCAAGTTTCAGCAGTTTCGACAGCGCCGCATCATCGACCTCACAGCTTGCCAGATTGAGCCGCTTCAGCCCGCGCAGCTCGACGATCGCATCCCAACCGCGGCCGCCGATCGTTGATTCGCCGAGGACGAGCACTTCGAGTTTTGGAAGTGACTTTAAAACGCCGACGAACTCGTCGCCGACCTTGGCTTGTGGAAGTTGAAGTTCTCGCAGTGCCACGAGTTCGCCAAGTTCGCGGCGACCGGTCTCGTCCAGCGTCGTGACGTCGCTCACGATCGAGTGGCGTCGCCCCTGACGAACCTCGACGACTTGCGCCGACCACGGTTCGGATCTTGCTGCGGCGGGCGGGGCGGTCGCCGGCCGCTGATAGTCGTCACGGGCCGAATCGCAACCGATGAAGAATGCCGCGAAAGCGAGAAACGTCGCGGCGGGATGAATATTTCGAAGGAAGTGCATCGCTCCAATGTATGCGACGCCCGGGCGATTCGACACCGGTTACTGCCGATCTTCGGTAGCGATCGTGCGGATTGTGCGGTGCTTCTTCGTGGTAACGATCATGCGGCAGGCGCAACAAACGGCGACCTATAGTTCCTCGGGTATGTTCCCCGAACTCCGCTCCCGTTGCGCCCCGGTATGTCGTCCGACTCTTCTTCGCCGCTAGAGCCGCAAGGCCCCGCTTTACCGGGCTTGGGCGGTGCTGCGCCCGGCGGAGAGTTTCAAGGACATCCGGTTCCGCCGCTGCCGCCCGTGAAACCTCTGGCCGCGCCCAAGGCCGCTCCACGACCGACGCCGCGTGCTGCGCCGCCGGTTGCGAAGCCGGGGCAGCCCGCCAAGCCGATGCAGCCCGTCGGTGCGAAACCTCGGCCCTTCCCTGCGGCAAAGCCGATTGAGCAGGTCTACGTCGCACAAGTCGTGGCTGCGCCGGAGCCGACGCCCGTCGCGAAATCGAACGTTCCTTCGCATGCCGATGGTTCGCTGACGCCCGGCCGTGCCGGCGGCGACTTCTTTCGCGGCAGCCGCAAACTCGTAGTCGCCACGCTCGGTAGCATGATCGCCCATTGCGTGCTCGTGATCGTGTTGGCGCTGATGACTTCGGAACGCCCGCAATCGCGAACCACGATACTTGTTGCAAGCGCCGATCGCGTGATTCCCAAAGACTTCGTCAAGCTCGATAGCTCCGCGGCGGTCAAACCGACCAACCCGGGTATGGTGACGGGGGGCGTTTCTCCGAGCACGCTGGCTCGCTCGGCGATTTCCGCTCCGACGCTGGGCGCCAAGCACGAAGACAAGCTCGCGTCCAACTCCACGACGCGCGTGACGCTCGGCAATTTCGGGCACGGCGAATTGCTGACGCCCGTCGGCGGGAGTCCGTACGGCATGCTCGATGGTCGCGACGGGGAACTTAAGCAGCATTTGCTCGGTGATGGAAGCAGCGACGCCAGCGAACTGGCCGTGGCCCGCGGGCTACGTTGGCTCGCCGCTCATCAACGCGCCGACGGCAGTTGGCACTTCAACCATCTGCAAGACGGCGGCGTCTGCAAATATTGCCGCAACCCGGGAACACATGGCTCAACGACGGCCGCGACCGGCCTCGCCTTGCTGCCTTTCCTGGGCGCGGGACAAACTCACCAGAAAGGCGAGTACCAGGAAACGGTGCGCAAGGGGCTGGAGTTTCTCGTTAAGCGAGCTATCTCAACGCCGCTCGGGGCCGATCTGCAAGACGGCGTCAACCTTTACTCACAAGCCATCGCCACACTAGCGCTCTGCGAGGCGTATGCGTTGACGCGCGATCCGAGCTTAATGACGACCTGTCGCGAATCGATCCGGTTTATCGTCAACGCCCAAGACAAGAACGGCGGAGGCTGGCGTTACTTCCCCGGACAAATCGGCGATACGACCGTGACCGGCTGGATGCTCATGGCGCTTAAGAGCGGGCAACTCACCTACATGCCGATTCAGCCCGACGTTTGGATCGCCGCGAAGCGATACCTCGACGGGGTTCAAGACGATAGCGGCGCGGCGTACGGCTATCAGGGGCCGACCAAAGGTGACGCCACGATGACGGCAATTGGGCTGCTCTGCCGGATGTATGGCGGCTGGCCTCGTTCGCAAGCCGCGCTCGCCCGAGGCATTCGCACTTTGAGCAAGCGGGGGCCATCGGAACACGATCTGTACTACAACTACTACGCGACGCAAGTTCTGCGACACTATGGCGGACCCGAGTGGACCGACTGGAACTTGAAGATGCGCGACTATCTGGTGGAAACGCAGGCCAAGGAAGGGCACGCTTCGGGAAGCTGGTACTTTGCCGACAAGCATGGTGACCAAGGCGGACGCATCTACAACACGGCCATGTCGCTGCTGATTCTCGAAGTGTACTACCGACATCTGCCGATCTACGGCCATCGCGTACTCGGCGACGGGTATCGCTAAGCTGACGGAATTACTTTGCTGCGGTGCGCGGCCAGCGCTAAAATCAAGGCGCACCCGTGCAACCTGCGAGTGGTCGAAGATGGATCTCAAGCTGATCCGCCGATGCTTCATCGCGTCGATGCTCATGGCTCTCACGGCCGTGCCGGCGGCGGCCGATCCCGAGTATGAGTTGGGCCGGCTGCGCGAAGGCGTGTTCTACGAGTTCACTACGAAGCGGAGACCGAAGGCACACGGAGTCGTGCTCAAGATTCCGATTCCAAAAAGCTGGCTCGACCTTGATACGGATACGCCGCACGTTGCCCGCGAATTTCGCAGTAACGCCGCGGGCAAGATTGCAATCGGCGGCAAGCTATTCGTGTTCGAAGAAACTCGCGGCCAGAACCTTGCGGCTTTCCTGCCGAGAAGCCCGCGGCACTTGCAAGTGACCAAGACGACGGTCGACGGCTTGCCCGCGTCGATTCGCGAGTATCGTTTTGACGTGCCCGCCGACGAAAACGACGAAGCGAAGTACGTTCGTGCCATGGCGCTGTCGGTGCAATTTGAGAATCGGCACGTCGCCCTGATTTTCGGTGTCGGCGCCGAACAAATGCGAGCTCAAGAGATCGACAACGTGTTCGAGTCCTATAGGCCGCTGTTTCGTGAGATTTTTTCGCGTGTGACGATCGAGTCGTCGAAGTGACGACCGGCTTCGATAGGAACGCGGCCTCGGCGGCGGCCAGTGGAATTTGCCGTCTCTGTAGGGTAGAACTAGAGCACTCGGCGGGCGTAACTCAGTTGGTAGAGTGCTAGCTTCCCAAGCTGGATGCCGAGGGTTCGAGTCCCTTCGCCCGCTCTTTTGATCGAAAATTCCGCTGCACGCCGACCTGCCGACACCGGCAGGTTTTTTTATTGGCTCCACGCTTCCCGACCGATCACGTTGCGTTAAGAATCGCCGCGTGGATGGCGTCCCAAAACGTCTTTCTCGACTGCAGCGCGGCTACCGCCGCTGCGCTGGCCGCCTCCCAACGGCCGCCGTCGTCCCCACAGAGCTTGGAAACCAGCCGCAAGGCCGCCGGACCATGTTCGTCGCCGTCGAGATCGATGTGCCGCTTGAGGTAGTAGCGGAAGTCGGCGAGCCCACCGCCAGTTTCGTCGTCGATCCGCTCGACGATTTTCTGGAACACGGCCGGCAGCAGATCTTCGCGGCCGAAAGTGAAGGCCGAGGCGATTTGTGCGAGGTGGCCGGCCTCGATTGCGGCGAACGTGTGATCGACGAAATGTTGAACGGACGGCGGGATCAAGGCTCGGCGATACGCGGTCGGCCGATCGGCGCCGTCGCGAAGTACCGAAAGAAACTGATCGATGGCCGCCGTGCTCGCGCCGAATCGGACCATCGATCGATGGTAGAGCTCGAAGTGGCTGGCGAATCCGCCGTGCTCGCCGGCATCGGTTTCTTCACCGAGCACGATTTCGTTGATGAGTCGCGAGGCCAGCGGATCAACCGGCGGCAGCCAGGGCAAGGTGACGCAGCAAAACGCACGCTGAAGCGTCTTGAGGAGCGACATGAAGTCCCACACGGCGAAGACGTGGTGCTGCATGAAAATCCGCAAGGCGGACGGGCTACGGATATCGCCGTAAATCGGATGCTCCAGCAACTCTTGCCGGAGCGGCGCGATCAGCCGCGCGAATCGAATCGAGACTCAACGAACCAATCTCCTCAAAGGCGAACGTCGGGCTGAATCGCTGAGATTTTAGCGACTCGTCGGCCGTAAGCCGCCGTCGTTAGAGGGATAGGAATCGGCGGACAAACGAGGCCGCTCCGCTGCATTCCCATTGCGCCGAAGGTCGCAGATATCCCGGGGGTCTCTGTCGCCGTTCGCAAATGGGGGTCAGCGGCAATATCTAAGTTTTTGACTGCATTGAACATAGGCATCGTGCCGCAGAAATGAATGCACTTGTAGTTCTTGTCAGGGTGGAAGCCTGTTTTCGATCGAATTCCTGAGTTCGCCGTAAGTCGATGCGTCATCGTGCTCCGCCGCACGCCGACGAGGACCATTCGGCGCGAGCCGGCATCGAGGTTGCAAATTTCCGAGTCGCCTCCGCGTGCTTGTTAGGCGAACGATCACTCCGCGATCGGTTCATCGCCGGCACGTTGATCTCTTTCCAACTGCGGCTCGTACCACCGGCGCTCCCACGACGTCCCCTCAACAAGGGCGGGACGTGCGTGGCCGCCTGCGGTGCGCACCGACGTCGCTGCGGCATGCGGGCACGCGTGCTGCGACGGCGATTGTCGGGGACTCTCGCATATGGTGCACCGCCGAAATCGACTCAATCGCTTCGTCGCCTTGGGACTGGCCGTAGCGTTGACGGTAAGTCCGACATCGGCGATTCAAGCCTCGGAGAAGAATTGGGGCGTCGCCGGCGAAGGCTCTTGGACGACGCCGGCCAACTGGTCGCCCTCCGGCATGCCGACGGCTTCCGATTGGGTCCATTTTCGCACGACAGACCCAATGCCGGCGGCCGAGATGTCTATCGACTCCTCGGTACTCCCCGACGGGTCGCTTTCCATTCAGACGCTCACGTTTGACCTCAATACCGATGTCGCTCTCGGCAGCGGGAACCTTGGCTCGGCGTTGTTGCGATTGGTCGGACCCGCGGTGAACAATCCCAACACGGATTTGATCGCCATCATGGGCGCGGGCGATTTCAGCATCCAGCCGATCGTCGGCTTCGGATCGGGCCCGCTCGGCTTGCAGCTCGCGGCCAACGGCTCATTTCGCGTGGCGCAGACCGGCACGAAGCTCTCCATTTCCAGCATCATCAGCGAGTTCAGCAGCAACAGCCCGCGTTCGATCACGAAGCTTGGCCTAGGAACGTTGCAACTCTCGGCGACGAACACCTATTCGGGAGCAACGCACGTTTCCGGCGGCTTGCTCATTCTCGACGGCGACTTTGGGTCGATCGCGTCGAAATCGATTTCGATCAACGGCGGCGCGACGTTGCGGATCGACAATTCGCTCGCCCTCAACACGAACCGAATCGACGATGCGGCGCAGATTACGCTGAACGGCGGCACGCTCGAATACATCGGAAATGCAACCGGCGGTACGGAAAACATCGGAAGCCTGCGAGTGACGGCCGGAGCTTCGACGATCGCTTTCACGGGCACTTGGAACAACGTGTTGTCGTCCGCCGGCATCACGCCGCTCGCCGGCGGCACGCTGACGCTCACGGGCCTCAACGCGGACAATCGCTTCGTCGTCTCGGGACAAACGTCGGGCCTATTGCCGGCGGGCGTCTATGTGACGAGCGGGAGCGTGCCGGAGTTCGCGACTTATAGCGCCGGAGCGATTGTGGCCGTGGTCGACGGCGGTACGACGAGCGACTACGCCGCCGGCACGACGCTGACGGCCAATCGCGTCAATCGACCAACCGCCGACGTTACTCAGGCCGCAGCACTGACGATTCTTGGACTGCGACTCAGCGACTTCAACGTCGCGGGCGCGGGAGCATTGACCTTCAACGCCACGGCAGGCACGCGGTCGGGCATTCTAAAGACCGGCCTCACGGCGACGACGATCGCGAACCCGATCACGATCGGGGCGACGGAACTGGTCATCCGTGTCGACGATGCGGCTACCGGAACTCTCGCGATCAACGGAATTATCTCCGGTGCGGCGAAGCCGCTTACGAAAACCGGGGCGGGAACGCTCATCCTCAATACCGCCAATGCGTATACGGGCCCCACGTACATCAATCAGGGAACGCTACGCTTCGGCGTGAATTCGGCATCAATGTGGGATCAACGCCGACGATCTTCTCGGGAGCGACGCTCGACCTCGGCACGTTTACCGCGGCTACGACGGCCGGCTTGAGCTTCATCGGCGGCGGCACGCTGACTGGAACCGGAACGTCGCAGTTTACGCTCGGCAACAATCTCTTCTACCAAACGATTCTCGGCGGCGAGACCACGGCCACGATCGATACTCGACTCGCGCTATCCGGCGCCCCGCTGCTGAACATCGCCCGCGGCCAGAACGAAATCGACATGGTCATTAACGGCGTCATCTCGGCCGCGACCGGTACTGTAGCTTTGACGAAAACCGGGGCCGGCATTCTCAAGCTCACGAACATCAACACCTATACCGGCGCGACGCAGGTGCAGATGGGAACGCTGCTGCTGGACTACCGCACCAATAACGGCAGCATCATTCCCGCCGGCGGTTTGCTCGCACTCGGGTCCGGCAGCACGACGACGGTCGGCACCAACGGGCACCTCGTGCTCATCGGCAGCGACTCGTCTCTCTTGGGACCGACAGTTCAAACCGTCGCGAACACGCAGTTCGTCATCGGCGGCGGCAACACCATCGAGTTGCGTCCGCAGTCACAAGACCTGACTTTAAACTTGGGGGGCATTGATCGTCAGGCCGGAAGCACGGTGAATTTCATCGTCGGCACCGGCAATGCGGGCGTGGGGACGATCACGACCACGTCACTCAACAATCTCGGCGGCATACTTGGGCCATACGCAGTCTTCGGCGGACGCGATTGGGCCGTCGCCGGAAACGGATCACCGGCCGCAATCGGCCCGCTGACGTCCTACGTGAATGACACGTACACGACCGGCACCAATGTGAACGTGACGATGGATGCGACCATCCCGGCCAACGCAACCGTCGGCACTCTGCGCTTCGATACCGCTGCGCCGATCACGCTGACGCTCGGCGGTCGGTTTACGGCTCCCGGCATTCTCGTTACGCCGAATGTCGGCGCGAACACGATCACGATCAGCGGCGGGAACATGATCGGGACGACGGCGGCCGTCGGCGAGTTAATCATTCATCAATACAACACGGCGGCGCCGCTCATTCTCTCCACGAACGTACAGGACCAAACGACTACCACGGCGGTGACGCAGCTCATCAAGACCGGTCCGGGCACGCTGATCCTGACCGGCTTCCTGAGTTCGCTCACCGGAGGCATTCGCATTCAAGAAGGAACGTTGAAGTTCGGCATATCGGGCCCTCTCACTTCTTTTACCAGCAACACGGCCGCGCGGCACATCTTCCTATACGCCGGTGCAACGCTCGACGCCAGCGACATCACGGTCACTAATACGGCGTTGCTCAGCGTCGGCGGCCCGGGACGGGTCTTGCTCGGCAATACGGGCAGCTACACGATCGGCGATAACGGCTCGGCCGGCACCTTCTCTCACACGCTCGTCGGCGGCGCCAATTCCGTCTTCAGCAAGCAAAGCGTGGCGACGACGACCGTCAACGGCGACAACATCAACTTCGAAGGAACATTTCGTATTCGCAACGGCGGCATCAGCTTGGCGTCGGACATGAGTTGGGGCTCGCCGACGGCGACGATCAGCCTCGAAAACGGCGTGGGCAACGAGTGGATCACGCCGTATGCCGCACGAATGTTCGTCACGGCAAGTTTCGCAACGACGACCGGCAAGAAGATCATCCTCAACGGTAAGGCCGGGAATCGCCACGCTATCGACGTTGCGGCCGGGGCGACATTCACCATGAACGGCGTCATTTCCGGCGTGGCGGGAATGTTTAAGACCAGTACCGGAACGATGATCCTGACTGCGGCGAATACGTTTGAAGGAGCGCTGCAGATTGAAAGCGGCGTGCTCACGCTCGGCGGAGATGCGGGCAGTCTGACCGTTTCGCCGCGGATCATCATCAACAATCTGTCGACGCTGACCTTCGACGCGACGACGGCGCCGTTCAGCGGCGGCGGCTCGCGTTTGGGGGCGATGAATTCCGAAGTCGTCATCAATGGCGGCAACTTTACGATTCTCGGCAACAGCGGCGACTCGACGGAGCTTCTCAATGTCTTGCGGCTCGCAGGTGGTCCGGCGGTCGTTACGGTCATTCCGGCCAATGCCTCGGCCGTACTGCAACTGACGAACACGACTTCCGGCTTAGTGCGAGACGCACTCACGAGCAACGCCACCGTCTTGTTTCGTGGTCAAGGTCTTGGTTCCGGAAGTGCCGGAACGGCGAAAATCCTGATCGATGCCGGCATCGCGTCGCAACTTGTCGGCGGCGGGGGGGCCGACGGATCGACCTCGATCAGCATCTTGCCGTATGCGATTGGCGACGCCACGAATTCGGGTCTCGGAGATTCGTTCGTCACTTACGGCCAATACGGCATTCGCCCGCTCAATACGGCCACGGAATATGCGACGTACGCCGCGGCCGCCGCGACCGACAACGTACGCTACATCAGCGGTGCGACGATGACGGGCAAGACGATCAACTCGATCGTCTTCGCGCCGACGGCCGTACTTTCCATCACCGGCAGCGGAAACCTGAACGTCACCTCCGGGGCGATGCTCTTCAACGGCACCGTCGCCACGACGCTCACCGGCTTTGCGGGCATCAACTTTGGAAACCGGCAAGGCGTGTTGTGGATCAACAACACCGCTACCGCGGGCGTCACGATCTCCGGAGGAATGTCCGGAACGGGGGGCCTCGTCAAAGCAGGGGCCGGCAAGCTCACCATCACCGGAGCAAGCACCTACACCGGTCTGACTTCAATCAACGGCGGCACGCTCGTCGTCAACCACATCGCGGCGTTAGGTCCGAATCCGAGCTTGGCCGTCGAATCCGGCGGAACGTTCGATCTGGCCAACAGCACGGTCGCAAGCTTTACCATCGACGGCTTGACCAGCACCGATTTCAGCGGTGGAACTGTTGCGATCGGCACGAAGACGTTGATCGTCGGCATTAACGGCGCGGGAGGCACCTACTCCGGCAACATCACGGGTACCGGCACCTTGATTAAGGAAGGCTCGGGCGAGCTCGTCTTCAATAACCTGCTCAGCTTTACAGGCCCGACGATTATCAACGGCGGCATGTTGACGATCATCCGTGAGGCCTCGAACCTCGGCACTACGAATAACTTCTCCGCACCGGTGACCGTCAATCCAGGCGCGACGTTCCACGTGAGCTATCAGCAGAATTCCACCAACGCCGGCCCGTTTGCCAACACCGGCTCGATCACGCTCAACAACGGCACGCTGGCAATCAGCAACCTGAACACCGCGACTTCGAACGGCGGTTTGAACTCCAACGGCCCGTCTTACTCGAGCATCACGCTGTCGACCGGTATGAACATTATTAAGTCCATGACGACCGGCTCGATCGACACGACCTCCGTCGTCGCCACGTCGCTGGTTCGCAACAATCGCTCGACGCTCGTCATTCAAAGTGAAACCAGCTTGGGAAGCCGGGCGATCTACCGCTTGCCGTCGCTTGATTCGGCGACCAACAACGTCAATTTCGTCGGCGGGCTCGCGACCACGGGAACCAATCGTTCGATCGTTCCCTACATCGTGCTCGATTCGAATTTCGGGCGAACCGGCGCAACCTTCGTCACGCTGGTGACGAGCGGAACGACGACGAATACCGTGACGCCGCTTCCTTTAGGAACGACCGGCTACGCGACCTATTCGGCGGCCACGGCACAGGACAACGTTCGCATCACGGCATCCGCAACCGGCCAAACCGGCAAGACGATTAATGCCTTGCTCCTCGATGCTTCTTCGGCCGCGTATTCGTTCAGCGGTTCCGGATCGCTCGACATTACCAGCGGCGCGATCATCTTCAGCGGCACGCAAAACATCACGGTCTCCGGGTTCTCAGGACTCACGACCGGCGCAACGTCCGCGATCGTCAACGAATACATCTTCCATGTGGCCAACCTCGCGACGGTTACGTTAAACGTGCCGCTCACGACAACGGGTAACGCCTTCACCAAGAGCAGCGCCGGCACGCTGGTATTCGGCGCGGCCAATCTCTACAGCGGTCCGACGACCCTGAACGCCGGAACGCTATCGGTGGCGCAGAGCAGCTTTCTCGGCGACGGTTCGGCGACCAACACACTCGTCTTCAGCGGCGGCACGCTCGCGACGACCGGCACGTTTGCCACCGCTCGCGACATGGCGTTCAACATCGGCGGCGGTACCGTGAGCGTCGCCAATTCCACGACGCTCACGCTCTCCGGAGCGACCTCCGGAACCGGCGGCCTGACCAAGGCTGGCCCGGGCTTGCTGGCCGTTTCAAGTAACATTGCCTACACCGGCAAGACCACGGTTCGCGAAGGGACGTTTTCGCCGACCGGCGGAATTGCGGCGACCAGCGGCGCCGTAACGGTCGGCGGTGCCGGCCTCGCCGCGCGGATGGATATTTCGCCGGCAGGGACGATCAACGCCCCGGTCACGATCGCCGCGCAAGGAATGCTCGCCGGTTCGGGTACGGTGAACGCCAACCTTACGGTCGGCCCCGGCGGCACGATCACGCCGGGCGACGCCGCGATCGCTACGATCAGTTCTGCCGCCGGGAAGACTGTGACGTTCAGCGGCGGCGGCACTTTCATATTCGAAGTCGACAATGTAATCGGCACAGCAGGCACCGATTGGGATTTCTTGTCGTCGATCGGCACGCTGCAAATCACCGCTACGTCGGCCGATCCGTTCCATCTGCGACTCACCGGCGACGGCGTCGGCTTCAATCCCTCGGCGGGCTACACTGGAATCGAGGCGTGGAACTTTGCTCGCTACGACTCACTCGTCGGCTTCGACGAGAATGCATTCGTCATTGATACCGTCGGCGTGTTCGCCTCGGGACCAACAGCGGCCGGACGCTTCTTCGTTTCGAACATCGGTAACGATCTGTATCTCAATTATGCTGCGGTCCCCGAACCGGGCAGCCTCGCACTGATCAGCTTGGCGAGCTTTGCCTTCTGGTGGCAACGTCGCCGCCGCAAGGCGAAGGAAGCGGCCGCGGAAGCCGGAACCATTCCAGAAGAAGTGACGACCATCGCCGCCACCTAGCTCCGTTTGGCAAAGCAGAGGCTAGGTGCGGCTTTTCGATCTTTGCAAAACGCTTATTACGAAAGGTTGAACAACATCACTTCTGTGTTCTCGACCGCTCGTAACTCTAACGCCAACTCTTCGCTCACGGCCAAGCCGTCGCCGGCTTGGAGCGTTTCGCCTGCGACGACCACGGAACCTCGCAGCACTTGCAGCCAAGCGTGACGACCTGCAGCCAGCGGATAGCTCAACGTCGTGTCACGTTCCAAGTCGGCCAAGTGAATCTTGGCGTCTTGGTGAATCGTCAACGAACCGTCGAGCGCACCGCGTGAGGCGACCAATTGCCACTGGTTTCGCCTGCCGGCCGCGTCGAAGCTTCGCTGTTCGTAGCTCGGCGTGAGCCCCTTCCGTTCCGGGTAGAGCCAAATCTGATAAAGATGAACCGGCTCATTCCGCGACGGATTGAACTCGCTGTGCGTGATGCCGGTGCCGGCCGTCATGCGTTGGAATTCACCCGGACGCAACACCTCGCCGTTGCCCATCGAATCTCGATGCTCCAGCGCTCCGGAGAGCACGTAGGTCACGATCTCCATGTCGGCGTGCGGGTGCGTACCGAATCCTTGCCCCGGCGCTACGCGATCTTCGTTCATCACGCGCAGCGATCGGAACCGGATGTGCGACGGATCCTGATACGTCGAAAAGGAGAAGGTGTGATACGTGTCGAGCCAGCCGTGATCGGCATGGCCGCGATCTGCGGAACGTCTGACAGTGAACATGGCAGCATCCTCAAAAGGGCGACTTTGTCCGCCGGTCGGCGATTGTCGCAATGGCAAGTTTACAGTCGTTGGATGTCGCCGCGTCGTTCCGCGTTACAAAGCGTCCTGCTCTTCGCGGATTCCGCGGCTGTTCGCCTCGCCTTTTGCGAGAATCCGTCGTAGATTTGATTCCGACGGTTTTTCGACCGTCGGCCGCTCAGAACTTCGCCTCATCGAACCATTCGACACCATGATGATTTCTTCCGTTTGCAAACTTGCCGCGGCTTCCTCGCTCCTCGCCGTCGCGATCTTTACCGGCTGTAACGACGCGCCGCAAAAAATGCCGCCGGCGTCGTCATCGGCCGCCGCGAGTTCCGTAGCCACCACCGGTGGCGAAACTTCGGAGTTGGCTAAGTTGCCGATACCTGTAGGAGCGAAGAAGGTTTTCGTGAGCGGCGACGTCGCCATGTACTCGACCGATGCGTCGGTGGCCACGACGACGGCCGATTGTCGTCAGCGGTTGCTCGACGACGGTTGGGTGCCGTACGGCGGCGCAGGCGATTCGCGATTCTACAAGCGCGGCCTCACGCGGCTCACCGCGACCGTCGGCGAAGCTCAAGGCAACAAAACGATGATCAGTTACTCGCAAGAGAAGCTGACGGCCGATTTGCCGGCCCCGTCGTTTGCCGAAGACATTCAATTCGCGACGACGACTAAAGAGCTCACGTTTCAAACCGCAAAGTCATTGGATGAAGTCATCAGTTACTACCTTCCGGAACTCGCGACGACCGAATGGAAGCCGACGACTGACCAGCCGATTAAGTCGGGAATTCGCGACGAGTTGATCTTTCGCAACCCGGGCGGAGATATGCTGACGCTCGGCATCTCGGAATTTCAAGAGCGCCGACGCGTGTCGCTCCGTCATCAATCGGCCGAGCAGGTGGCCGCGGCGGAAAAGAAGTTCCGCGAAGAAATGGCGGCCCGCAAGGCGAAGGAAGAAGCCGAGACGCCGAAGATTGATCTTGCGCTGCCGGCCAAAGCCGCGAACGTCGCTCGCACCAAAGGACGCGTGAACTTCGAACTCCCGTCCGGCGGCGCGAAGGAATACCTCGACGAGCTTCGCAAAGATTTTAAAGGACGCGGCTGGCAGGAACGGGTTACGACGATGGAAAAGATCGGCGGTCTTGTGGAGTTCAGCAAGGGCGAACAAACCGTGACGGTGAGCTACACCGATCCCGGAATCGTCCCGGCGGACGTCACGTTGCTGACGACGGGCGTCGAGATCAAAGCCCCGGCCGCAAAATAACTGCGGCCCGGCGTAGGGATGTTACTTGCTGCAGACGTGCGTCGTCGGCGCTAGTCGATCTTCTGATCGGCCGCGAGTTCGCGAATGCGTACGTTCTTCCAGCGCACTTCATACGGGCCCGCGCCCTTCTTGATGCCGTGAACCTGGAGGCCGATGAAGCCTGAGGCATCGGTCGCGTCGCGGAAATCGGCGCAGGCCGTGCCGTTGACCCAGGAGCGAATGCGGTCCCCTTGGGCGACGATCCGGAAGTGATTCCACTCGTCGTTCTTATAGGCCGCCGCCGCACCGGGTTTCGCCGCCAGATCGTCGAGCCATTTCGTGCGACGCCCTTCGTCCCAGAAGTTGCCCGCCACGCCGGCTTGTTGACGAGTGATCTCGCACTGATACCCGTAAACCTCGCCGGCCTTGCGCACTCGCTTAGGATTCGACTCCTGCGGCGTATCCTTTTCGTACACGTGGCTGCGAATCTGGCAACCCGAGTTGAGCCGGTCGTCACACTTCACGTCAAACTCAAGTTCGAAGTCGCCGTAAGGCCCGCGGCATAAGAAGGTGTTTGGGCTCCCTTCCACCGTTTTGCCGACGATCGCGCCGTCTTCGATCCGATACTCGGCCGTGCCGCCTCGCTTGGTCCAACCGTCGAGCGACTTGCCGTCGAACAGCGAGACCCAGTCGCCGGCGGCGGCCTGCGATGCGAAAGCGATCAGCAACAGTACGATCTGAGAAACGCGATGCGACATCTTGCGACTCCGGCGGCGGGGCGTGAATCCGACAATCGACGACCGGCGATTTGTCAGAGGGAGTCGGCCAGTGTAATCTCGTCGCGAAGGAATTGCAGCCTTGTCGCTCGTCTAACTTAGGAGCCTATCGATATGTCGCAACTCGGAAAAACTTTGACGATCGTCGCCTTGTTCGCCGTCGGCGTCGCCGGCGTGTTTGCAGCGGGCCAAGCATCCGCCAAGGCGGACAAAGCTCCGCCGCTCCGTCACGTCGTGTTCTTCAAGTTCAAGGAAGGGACGACGGCCGAAACGTTGAAGACTGTTACGGATGCATTCGCCGCGCTACCGAGCAAGATTGACGTGATCAAAGACTTTGAATGGGGAACCGACGTCGGCGTCGAAGGCCTTTCCAAAGGCTTCACGCATTGCTTCTTCGTCACCTTCGCCGACGCCGCCGGCCGCGATGCGTATTTGCCGCACCCGGCGCACAAAGAATTCGTCGATCTGGTGAAGCCGCTGTTGGAAGACGTCTGCGTGGTCGACTACACGCCCAAAGACTAGCGGAGTCGCGCCGGCGAACGAAGCTTGCGGCGAACTCCTCTCTCCCGATACACGATCGGTTTCGGAGAGAGGAGAATGAAGAGACTTGGCGGCTACTTCGTTTCGAAGTCCACCAAGTCGAGCTGCGTGCGGCGAATGAGTTGGCCGCCCGCGTCGAACTCGTGAGATGTCTGGCTCACCACGCCGCCGGGAATTTCCGGGCAGCAAATCGCCTGCGTCGTCGTTTGGCCGCGCGGGTGACGTTGCACCGTGCGAACTTCGGCCACCGTCCGGTTGCGGGCCAGGACGCGCCGCTCGGTCGATAGCGAAACGACTTCCATCACGGTTTCGCCCAGGTTGCGGCCGGTCGTCGCATCAAGCAGCGTCGTGACCTTTCGCAGCACGTACGGTGCGACGTTCGGGTTGACCCACGTCGTAACGACTTGTCGCCGCGCGCCCGAGGTCGATTCGGTACGTCGCACTTCGCAGCGGATGCGCTGCCCCTGAATCGTTACGTCGTCCGCCGGAAGCTCTTGAGGCACGGCCACCGCGTCGATCGGTTCGCCAAGCGGTCCCTGGCGAAGTTCCTGCGGCGGGTTCTCCAACTTGCGATCGCCGATTTCCAACGACGATTGCACCTTCAGCGTCAGGGCTTGGTCGTCGGCGTCGGCGAGCGTCATCCGCGTTTCGCTGACGCTCTTGCCGATGACCTGACCTTGCGGATCGAGCGATTCCATTCCCTGCCGCATCACGACCCAACTGCCGGGACGAAATCGCCCCCACAAGTGAATTCGGCGACCGAATTGGATGGCGTCGGCATTGGCAGAAGCAAACATCGAAACCGCCAGCAGCAGCGCCAATCGGCTGCTCCAGACTCGAATCGTTCGAGATGACGGTTGTGTATGCATCAATGCTCTCAATCAAACCCCCTATCTTACTGATTTGCCATGCTTTGAAAATGAGGCAAGCGCAAGTTTCCCCGCCCAATTTGAGGGGCAGAGGAATGCGTAGATTTTATCGGCCGAACTTACGCGCTGACCCGTCGGTGTAAGCGGCTCGTATTGAAGAAGATACGGCAATTGATGCCGACCCAAGGTCCGCCGGAATAGCAAGCCGAATCGCGTCGGAAAAATTGAGAAAAACTCGACGAGCGATGTCGCAAAGAGGCTCGCCGGTCGGTCGCTCTAGCGCTTCGTCGAAAGCCCCTGCTCGGCGGCCGACGGGAACGGATCGCTCTTCACCTTCTTCATGAAGGCATCGCTGGGCGGTTGCGAGAGCTTCTTCTCCATAGACGACGGCGACACGGCCGAACATCCGAGGGTCGCCGCAAACACGATCGTCGCCGGAAACAGCACGCGCCAAGTTCGGGCAACAATTCGCTCTGCCATAGTTTCCACCTGTGAGAAACCGTCGACTTCGTTCACCGCATCCATTCCCACGAACGAGCTAGCGCACTTTCGGTTGCGACATGAATTGATCGACCGTTCTCGGTGACGAATCCATCGGTCGGAACAGTCCGTCGAGAGGGCTCGGCCTCGACACGGTTTGCACCGAGCGCGGGTCCGGATGCAATCCGAGCTTGAATTGGCTTGGCTTCTTCGCCGGCGACGGACGGAACGGCTTCAACGTCACGACGTCGACCGTGGTATCCCACGCCTTCTTCGTGACCTTGGCAGACGTGTTCAGCGCCGCTTGGAAGCGCTGGTCGACGTATCGAGCGTCTTGCGAAACGCTTTCGGCACCGTGAGGCCGGGCATCTTCGGCAGGTCGGGCAGTGCGTCCAGCGACTTGCGAACGGCGCCGAAAGGCCGCATCGGCTGGCCGTTGCGCACTTCCCAAAATTTCAAGCCTTCGGCATTGGCCGAAGTCGCCACGATGCACACGATCAAGCCGACGGCGGCGGCGGTTGCGGTCGAGCGAAGGTGTCGCATGACGACGCGGCTCCTGTGAGCACTGGAATTTTAGAGAAGTGACGCGGGGAAGGGGGCGGGAGTGTGCCAAAACGCCGGGGCAACGTCCAGAGCGGTTTGCCGAACTTTCCCCGTCGACTTAAGATGGCAATTCGTTCGATTCTCCCTGCAAATTTCGGGTTCCGGCGTATCGCGCCGGCATAGTCATGCTGTCGCCACGCATCGGTTTCTTGGGTGCCGGAAAGATGGCCGCCGCGCTCGCCGGCGGTTTCGTCCGCGCCGGACTTGTTCGCGCCGAGGCGCTGTCGTACCACGACCCCGTAGAAGCCGCGGCTACCGCGTTTCAAGCGTCTGCCGGCGGCAAGTCGGCCAAGACAAATCGCGAGGTCGCGGCGGCGGCCGACGTGCTGTTTCTCGCGGTGAAGCCGCAGCAGGTTGCGGCGGTCGTCGGTGAACTCAAAGGCCACGCCGCCGGCAAACTCGTCGTCTCCGTGGCCGCCGGCGTGACGTTGCAGGCATTGCAGCATGGATTGGGAGAAGGAGCCCGCGTCGTTCGGGTGATGCCGAACACGCCCTGCTTGGTCGGTAAAGGAGCCTCGGCCTTCGCGCTGGGGAGCCATGCCACGGCCGACGACGGCGAACTCGTTCAGAAGCTGCTCGAATCGGTCGGCAGTTGCTATCGACTCGACGAAAAGCTGCTCGACGCCGTGACCGGCCTTTCCGGCTCCGGACCGGCATTCGTTTACGTGATGATCGAGGCCTTGGCCGACGGCGGAGTGCGCATGGGATTGCCGCGCGACGTCGCTCTCGGCCTCGCCGCTTCGACGGTGTTCGGTGCGGCCGCCATGGTGCTCGAAACCAAGGAACATCCCGGTCGACTGAAGGACCAAGTCACCAGCCCCGGCGGAACGACGATCGCCGGCCTCCAGGCTTTGGAAGTGGGCGCCGTCCGCGGTGATTTGATTTCGGCCGTGGAAGCGGCGACGCGGCGCTCGATCGAACTCGGCAAGGGGGCGTAAATCCCGTCGTTTTGCCGCAGTGCCACGTGAATCGGCCGCTTTCGTCGCGCTGCCGAGCCTTGTCGATCTGAGCCGCGTACAATACAAACGTACGTTTGAGTTTGCCTCTCGGACCCGAGTGACTGACCATGTCGGAAAACATGTTCGTCGTCGACGACAAGTTTGTCCCCCTCTACCGCGTACTTTGGGTAGGCAAGACTCCGCACTACTGCGGTGAAGAAGATTGCGTTCGCGAGGGCTACTACGAGATTCGCCTCGAAGACGGCGAATCCATTTGGGCTCGTCTCGAAGAACGCGACGGAATGCTCGACGCGCTGGAAACTTGGTGCGGCGGCACCGACGAACAGGGCGGCGGGGAAGACTGGCGCTAGTCGCCTCATCGCGATTTCTTCTCTCGGGCCCACGACCGTCGCATGACCACGTACGATTGCATCGTCGTCGGATGCGGTGCGGTCGGTTCAGCGGCGGCCTACCATCTGGCAAGCCGCGGCTTGCGCGTGCTGGCCCTTGATCGCTTCTCGCCGCCGCATGATCGCGGCAGTTCGCACGGCCGGACGCGGATGATCCGGCAAGCCTACTTCGAGCATCCCGATTACGTTCCGCTTGTGCTTCGCGCTTACGGGCTCTGGGAACAGCTCGCAGCCGCGGCGGGCGAACCGCTCTACCAGGAAACCGGTCTGCTTGAGATTGGTCCGCCGGATGGACATGTCGTCCCCGGCGTGCTTTCCGCCGCGGCCGCTCACGGCCTTGCCGTCGATTCGCTTTCGCTCGACGACATTCGGCACCGTTTCCCAGGATTCCGCGTACCTGCGGGCATGGTCGGCGTCTTCGAACGGCACGCCGGCTTTCTGCACGTCGAGCGTTGCATCGCGGCGCAAGTTCGTTTGGCTCGCACCGCCGGAGCGGAACTACGCTTTGACGAACCGGCCATTTCGTGGCAGCCCGACGGTGCCGGCGTAGTCGTTGAAACGGCAAACGGCCGCTATTCCGCGGGCCGACTCATACTCACCGCCGGAGCTTGGGCCGGTACGCTGCTGGCCGAACTCGACATTCCGCTCAAGGTTCGACGTAAACCGCAATACTGGTTCGCGCCGACGACCGACGCCTACACCTTGGCCCAAGGTTGCCCGTCGTTCCTCTATGAAACGATCGACGACCTCGGCCAACCGGCAGGCGTGTTCTACGGCTTCCCCGTCGTCGGCCCGGAAGGTTTGAAGTGTGCCGAGCATAGCGGCGGACTGCCGGTCGCCGATCCGGCGCAGCTTGAACGCGCCGTCGATCAAGACGATCTGGCTCGCGTGCAAACCTTCCTGCGTACTTACATGCCGGGCGTCACTCCGACGCTTACCGACCATGCCCCCTGCATGTACACGATGTCGCCCGATGAGAACTTCCTCGTCGATCGCCACCCGCAACATTCGCAAGTTGCGTTCGTTGCCGGCCTCTCGGGCCACGGCTTCAAGTTTGCCTGCGTGCTCGGCGAAGCGTTGGCCGATCTTTCGACGAACGGCCAAAACGCGCTGCCGATGGAGTTCCTAAGCTGCCGCCGCTTCGCGAACTAACGCTCACTGTAGGGAACTCCGTCTCTGGCGTTCCGCGCCGAGTAAACGCGTCAAGGAACGCCGCGGAGGGCATTCCCTACAACTGAGGGCTCACGATCTCCACTTCCACGCCGCCGGTTGCAGGCTTCTGCGGGAAGCTGCGGCGCAATTGGCCGCACGCCGCGTCGATCTCGTCCCCTTTGCGGGTGCGCACTTGCACGTTCACTCCGCCGTCGCGAAGGATGCCGAGAAATCGCTCTTGGGCCCGCGCGGAAGGAGTTTTGTACGGCAGCCCGGCGACCGTGTTGTACGGTATCACGTTCAAGAGCGCCGTTCGTCCGCGGAGCAGATCCACGAGTTCTTCCGCATGCTCGGGACGATCGTTCAATTCGCCGAGCAGCACATATTCGAACGTTAGGCGGCGGCCGTTGTCGGCAAAGAACCGATCGGCCGCTTCGAGAATGGCCGCGATCGAAATGTTCTTATTCACCGGCACGATCAGGTTGCGCAGGTCGTCATTCGGAGCATGCAACGACACGGCCAAATGGTAGTTGGTCTGCATGGCCGTGAGCCGATCCATGGCCGGCGGCAGCCCGACGGTCGAGATCGTGATATGCCGCCCGCCGATGCCGAGCCCGGCCGAATCGCCGGCTTTCTCCAAGGCGGGGAGTAGCCGGTCGAGATTCGCCAGCGGCTCGCCCATGCCCATCACCACGATATTGCTCAGCCGCTCTTCGAGCGACTGCACGCGATTCAGCAGCAGCATCTGCTCGAGGATTTCGCCGGTGGTGAGGTTGCGAGCTACGCCGTCGAGGCCGCTGGCGCAAAACACGCACCCCATCGCACAGCCGACTTGCGTACTGATGCAGATCGTCCGCCGCTTCCCTTCGCGAATGAGCACGCATTCGATGCATTGTCCGTCTTGCCACTGAAGCAGCAGCTTTTCGGTGCCGTCTTCCGCCGTCTTGTGGGCGACGACTTGGCTTGTGAAGATCACAAATTCTTCAGCCAGCAGCGTTCGCAAATCCTTCGGCAGATCGGTCATCTCGTCGAACGAACCGGCCCGCTTTTCAAAGACCCACTTCTGAATCTGCGCAGCGCGAAACGCCGGCAGACCGCGCTGGGTCAGCCATTGTTTCAATTCAGCGAGCGTCAGATCGAGCAGATGTTGCAAGGGTCGCACCGATTCGCAGGCAGGCCTTTTCCACGGCTACTCATTCACCAGGGAAGAATGATCTATTGTCGCGCGGCGTCGGAATTTTCCAAGGTCCGAAAGCCGCCGCGATCGAAAACCGGTAAAATAGCGATGCCGCGTACACTGCCGGCCGTTCTGGGGAACGCCCTCCGCGGCATTCCGTGAAGCTGGTACTCGCCGCGCGGAACGCCGCGGAGGGCGTTCCCTACAGAACTCCTGACGCCCAACTTGAGCCGCCGATGACCCCCGCGAAAACGACTTCGCCGCGCACGAAGAAATCGCCTGCCAAGAAAACGTCGTCGCGCGGTGGCGACGACGCCAACCTGGAACTCGTCATGCGTCTGATGGCCGTACCGGGCCGTAGCGGTGAGGAGACGGCCGTCGCCGCGATGATTCAAGACGAGCTCCGACAGGCCGGGGCCGACATGTCGCTGGTGCGCACGGACGACACGCCCGAGCGTTCACCGCTCGGCGGGCAAATCGGCAACCTGACGTTTCAACTCCCCGGCACCGTCAAAGGCCCGCGGCGTTTGCTGGTCGCCCATATGGACGCGGTGCCGCTGTGCGTCGGTAGCAAGCCGGTGCGCGACGGGAAGACGGTGCGTTCCGCCGACAAGTCGACCGGGCTCGCCGCCGACAATCGAGCCGGTTGCGCGACGATTCTTTCCGCAGCTCGCGACATTCTGACGAAGAGGCTTCCGCATCCGCCCCTTACCTTTCTCTGGTGCGTGCAAGAAGAGGTCGGCCTGTTCGGCGCTCGGCATGGCGATCTCAGTCTGCTCGGCAAGCCGAAGCTCGCGTTCAATTGGGACGGTGGCCCCGCCGAGAAGCTCACCATCGGCGCGACCGGCGCGTTTCGCATGAAGATCGCTATCCAAGGGTTGGCGAGCCACGCCGGCGGCGCTCCGGAAAAAGGTATCAGCGCCGTGACGATCGCCGCGCTCGCAATCGCCGATCTTCAGCAGGCCGGCTGGCTCGGGCTCATCGAAAAGGACGGCATCCGCGGCACGAGCAACGTCGGCGTCGTCAGCGGCGGGGCGGCCACGAACGTCGTGACCGACCTCGTCGAACTGCGGGCCGAATGTCGCGCCCACGACGCAAAGTTCCGCAAGCGAATCCTTAAGACATTTGAAGAGGCGTTTGAAAAAGCCGCGGCTTCGGTCACGAATCACGAAGGCCGCGCCGGCAAGGTGAAGTTCGAATCGAGGCAAGACTACGAATCGTTCTTGCTACGCAACGAGGAACCGTGCGTGGTTGAAGCGGAACGGGCCGTGCGAATGGTCGGGCTGAACCCGATTCGCGCCATCAGCAACGGCGGACTCGACGCCAACTGGCTGTCAGCCCGCGGTATTCCCACGGTGACGCTCGGCTGCGGCCAGCAGAACGTTCACACCACGAGCGAACGGCTCGACATCGCGGCCTTCGAACATGCTTGCCGCATCGCTTTGCAACTCGCCGCACCCGACGCGACCGCATAACTATTCCACTGGTCGGCCATGCAACTCGACGACGAAGTTTGCCTCTGCTTTCATGTGACGAAGCGCAAGTTGCAAAACTTCCTACGCGTCGAGAAGCCGCGGCGCGTTGCGCAGATGAGCGATTGCTTCGGCGCCGGCACCGGTTGCGGCTGGTGCCGAAAATACTTGCGGGTGATGTTTGATGCTCACCAAGCAGGCTCCGCGGCTTCCGTGGAAGATCCGGCATCCGGCGACTACGCCAAGAATCGGGCCGAGTACATTCGCGCCGGCGGCGGCACTCCGCCTCCCGGCGCGACTCCGATCGAGCCGGCTTCGTGACGATCGCGTTGACTGCGCGACTCGTCAGTCGGCCAACTGCTTGCGAAAGAAGTCTCGCACCTCGTTCTTCACGGCGTCGGTCTGAAACAGCGGGCCGCCGTGACCGCCACCTTTGACGACCGTGTAAGTCGACGCGACGCCGGCTTTCTGCAACGCGTCGTGCAGCTTCGCACTTTGCTCCAGCGGCACGCGCGAGTCTTCATCGCCGTGCATGATCAGAAACGGCGCATCACCGGCGCTCGCCTGATACCACGCGCCGGCCTGCTTCGCGAGCTCCGGCCGATCGCGCACGATGCCTCCCAGCAGTTGCGCGCCGTTGGCCTTGGCCAACTCGGCCTCGGTTTTGCCGGGGCCGAGTACGTTCGGCGGCATCGTCAGCAGATCGCTCGGCCCGAACCAATCGCACACGGCTTGCACGCGTGACGACACGGCTTCGTCCGTCGGCACGTCGAGCGTTCCCAGCAACGCCACCAAATGGCCGCCTGCCGAACCGCCCCACACGCCGATTTTTTCGATGGCCGCGCCGTACCGCGGGCCTTCACGCCGCAACCAACGCACGGCATCGCGACAGTCGTCCATCTGCGCCGGCCAGCGAGCTTCCTGACTCAGCCGATAGTTAATACTCGCCACCGCGAACCCTTCGCCGACCAAGTAAACGCCCGGGCAGCGGGCCTTGTCGCCGGCATTCCAACCGCCGCCGTGAACCCAGACGACCAGCGGCAGAGGCTTCGCCGGCTTCGTTTCCGGCAAATACAAATCCAGCAGCAACGGCTTCTCTCCTCGCCGCGCGTATTCCAAATCTAGTTCCACGCGCACGCCCGCCGGTAGCGGCGGCTTCTTGCCCTTCGCCGCTTTGGGAGCATCCTGGGCGACGGCTGCCTGAGAAATCGTACAAATTGTCAGCAGCAAAAGGAGAGAGCGGCGCACTTCGAAAGTTCCTTGCAAAGAGAAATGAGGCCGGCAATCTACCGACGCCCGACGTGCCCCGATAATTTTGGCATCTCGGCAGAACAGAAATCAAATCGACGCACGTCGTTGCGTGGTTTTGCTTGATCTGGCCGGCGAACATTGTTCCGATAGCCGTGTAATGTGCACGAGGGAATTTTAGGAGCGACGTCATGCGCACGGCTCTTCGAATCGTCGTCATGGTTCTCTTATTGCCTGCTTTTCTGGCGACGGCGCTCTCGGCGGCCGAACTTGGCGAAAGCCTGCGCAAGCAAAACTTCGATGCCGATCCGCATTGGCAAGCTTCGCACAACCGGATCGTTCCCGAACGCGTGCCGACGGTCGTTCAAGATTTCGGCTACAGCCCGACGAACTTCGCCGGGCGCGCCGGCGGCGAAATCGGCGGGTTCGTCACGCGCGCCTCACGTCCCGCCTTCTTTGCCTCGTGGATTCCAAAAAAATCGCTCGGCGATCGCCTTTCCGCCTCCGGTAGTTTCTGCTTCGAAAAAACTTCGGCCGGCAGCGGCCTCTTCTTCGGCTGGTTTCTCTCGCAGCAACCTGGCGCGAGCGGCCGGCCGCTCAGCTCGCTCGGTCTGCATTTCGATGCCGAGTCGAAAGGGGCTCGCCTCGCGATTCGCCTGCTCACGCACAACAACCAAAGCGCGGGCACGTTCCTCACGAAGTACGAGCAGTACCGCACGCTCGACAAAAAGGAAGAGGCTCGGCCGACGCCGATTCGCCACGGCGTGAAGTATCGCTTTCACATGGAGTACGATCCTGCCGCGAACGACGGAAGTGGCCGCGTCACGTGCACGGTGAAAGGCAATTCCGCCGAGCCGGGCGATTGGGAAGGCCAAACGTTTGCCTTCGACGTCCCTGCAAACAACCGGGCCGACGGCGCGACGTTCGACCGTTTCGGAATCATGAACATGACGAAGGCCGGCGGCACCTCGCAGGTTTACTTCGACGATCTCGAAATCGACGGAGACGCGGTCGACTTCACGAAAGACCCGCAGTGGCACGGCGTCGGCAATCGCGATAAGTACGAAGATCGCGTACAGGTCGGCGCACGACTTCGGCTTCAGCCCGAAGACAAATTTTGCCGGCGGGACGGCCGGCGAGATCGGCGGTGATTTCTGGCGCTCGGGCGAATATGCGACCTATGCCGACGTCGTCGGTCCGCTGTCGCTGGATCGGCCGCTCGAAGCCCGCGGCCGCGTCTGTTTCTTAGTCGGCGGGCCTGATGCCGACATGTACATCGGCTGGTTCGACTCGAAGTCGAAAACGGCCGAAGGGCACACGGCCGGCAACTTCGTCGGCGTGCATGTCGGCGGACCGACGCACGTCGGACATTATTTCCATCCCGCCATTTCCGCCGGCGACGGCATCTTCGGCTCCGCGGAAGGCGGTCCGGTGCTCAAGCCTGGCAAACAATACGAATGGACGCTCCGCTACGACCCGGCGGCCGCCGACGGCCACGGCTCGCTGCATCTGACGCTCGGCGACGAACAAGTCACGCTGCCGATCAAGCCGGGCCTTAAGAAACAGGGCGTCACGCTGGACCGCTTTGGCATGTTTACTTCCACGGCCGGCGGCCAGCTCGTCCGCATCTACCTCGACGACCTTCTGTACACGGCGAAATAGCGTCATTGCCGGCATGCCGCCGACCTTGACCCTAGGCGCACGGTTTCGCTATCACACCGCCTGCGGACAATCCCCGCCGCAGAAAGTGTCAAACAATGCCGATCGCAAGTTCCCGGTCATGGCTGCGTCGTTCCGGCGGCCGTCTTCTGTGGCTTACTCGCTCTTCGCTCCGTCGCTTTGCGGGCGGCAAGAAGCCTGCGGTCGTTCCGGACGTATTTGGGCACAAACTGCATCAGAATCCCGACGACGTCGCCATCAACTTCAGCCGCCTCTGCGGTCTGCCGCTGCAGAGGTTTCCATACGGCGAACTTGGCCTTATTCACGAATCCGTGAAACCTGGCGATCGAGTGATTGATCTCGGGGCGAACATTGGGTTCTATACGCTTCTCTTCGCTCAATGCGTCGGACCGCAGGGATGCGTTTACGCATTCGAACCTGGGCCGAAGAGCTTTGAAATTCTCTCACGCAACGTGCGTGAAAACGAGTACGGCAATGTGATCCTTGAGCCGTTGGCCGTCACGAATAAGACCGGTCCGCTCAAGTTGCTCGTCTGTCGCAGCGGAGAGAGCGACAACCGAATCGCCGACACGGGCGTATTCGCGGGCGATCGCGATTGCGTCGAACTGCAAGGGGCCGCGCTCGACGACTACTTCGCCAAGATTCCCGGCGGCATCGACTTCATCAAGATGGACATCCAGGGCGCTGAATACCTAGCTCTGCAAGGTATGACCAAGCTCTTGGCCCGCTCGCCGAACGTTCGACTGATCGTCGAGTTCTGCCCGGCTGCGTTCGACAAGACGATCTCGACCGCCGAATATCTCCGGTATCTCCGCGGCCTCGGCTTCCGTGTGTTTGATCTTCCGGAAGATCGCCCGCGCTACGAAGCGACCGACGATCAACTGTTGGCCGCCTACCCGCCCGGCAAGATGACGAATCTTGTGCTGGAGCGATAGTCGCTACTCATCCGGGTCTTCCAGTGCCGGCTTGCCGAACTTGGCTCGCCACTGATTTGCGGCGGCAAGCACCTTGCCGCTTTGCAGCAGCTTGCGCACGAGGCGATGCTTGCCGGGGAAGTCCATCAGCGCCAGCCCGAGCAAGATCGAGAGCACGCCTTGGCCGGGCGTAAAGATCATGATCACGCCGACCAAGAAGATGACGAAGCCCAGCAGATTGCGGGCGATTCGCCAGAGCCAGCCGCCGACGCTCTTCGGCCAAACGATCTGCGGCCGGGAATGTTCGACGAAATAGTTCGTCGGCACGTAGAGCAAGACGACGGCGCAGGTCGCGAGACTGGCGAAGAATCCGCCGACGCCCAGGGCACACCAAGTCCATGGCGACCAGTCGGGCACCCAATTTGTGAGCGTTTGCGGCAGATGCATATCGGTACGTGCGGCGTCCTAGTGCTGCGGGCCGGGCCAAGGCAAAATGGAGCGTTCGTCTTCGGATCGCCGTAAGTTTTAGCAAAGTCCGTGCCGCGTTGAACGAGCCTGAACATTTCGAACTAATCGTCATCGGAGCCGGGGCCGCCGGCATGATGGCGGCTGCGCGAGCCGCGGAACTCGGTAAGCGGACGCTCCTGCTCGAAAAGAACCGTAAGCCGGGCGTGAAGATTCTGATCTCCGGCGGCACGCGATGTAACCTGACGCACGATTGCGACGCGCGGCATCATTGAAGCCTTCGGTTCCGCGGGATCATTTCTGCATTCGGCGTTGGCGTCGCTCGGACCGCGCGAAGTGGTGGAGCTATTTCACGCCGAAGGGGTGCCGACGTACGTCGAAGCCGGCACCGGCAAGGTGTTCCCCCTCAGCGATCGTGCGGTCGACGTGGCCAACGCTCTTGCGCGGATCGTGGCACGTAGCGGCGCCGTAACGGCCTTAGGCGAACCGGTGACGGCCATCGAACGTCGGTTGCCGGATGCGGCAACCGGCGACGTCGCCGGCTTCCGCGTGGTCACGAGCTTGCGAACGCTCACTTGCGACAAACTCCTCGTGGCGGTGGGCGGAAAAAGTTACTCCGGTTGCGGCACCACGGGGGACGGCTACGCCTGGCTCTCGTCGCTCGGCCATTCGGTTCGTCGCCCGCGGCCGGCACTCGTGCCGCTCACGAGCAACGAATCGTGGGTACGGGAACTTTCCGGAATCGCCATGCCCGACACATTGCTGCGAGTCGTATCGACGGAACCGATCGCCGCCGCAGAAACGAAGCCCCGTCCGCGGCGCGACGGTCGCAAAAGCTTGCCGCCGGGCGTATTGATCGAGCGCCGCAGTGCGTTGCTCTTCACGCACACGGGCCTTTCCGGACCGGCGGCGCTGGATGTGAGTCGCGAAGTGACCAAGGCCGCCGACGTGCGCAGCGTGCAGCTTGCCGCCGACTTCCTGCCCGACGTTGCCGAAAGCTGCTCTGATCGAACAGTTGGCACCGCGGCCGAGCGCGACGGCAAACGTTTGGCCATCGGTTTGGTTCCCGAGGTCTTGCCGCGCCGCTTGGCGGAGCAAGTGTTTCAGCAGGCGGAGGTGCCGCTAGAGCGTCGGGCCGCCGAGTTGAGCAAAACGGAAACTCAGCGCGTCGCCCAAGCGATCAAAGGGCTGCGAATTCCGGTCAGCGGCAGCCGCGGGTTCGAAAAAGCTGAAGTTACCGCGGGGGGCGTGGCTCTCGACGAAGTCGATTCACGAACAATGGAAAGCCGACTCGTGCCGGGCCTGTTCTTGGCGGGGGAGATTCTCGACCTCGACGGATATATCGGTGGTTACAACTTTCAGGCCGCCTTCAGCACCGGTTGGTTGGCCGCCGAAAGCGTGTAAATGTGCTACATCCGCGGCACTTTTTGTAGGGAACGCCCTCCGCGGCGTTCCATTCGGCTTATCGTGCCTGGAACGCCGCGGCGCCCGTTCCCTACAGTTGCGGTTTTTCGTCGGCCGACGATACAATGGAAGTCCTGCCTGAGCCTGCCGCTTTTCGTCCTGCCCGGCCTTTTCTCCCGCCCGCCGATCGCCATGCCGCGATCTTGGCACAACGTTCGCGCCGCCGACGGTTCACCTTGCGCCGCTGCGCGATCTTGGCTTGCTTGGCCGTTGCTGCGATGGTGAACTGCGCTTCGCCCGTGGCCGCCGAAAATTCACCGCCGCCGAGCTTCGCGCTCGACGTGATGCCCGCTCTCTCGAAGGCCGGCTGCAACTTGGGCACCTGCCACGGCAACGCCAACGGCAAAGGGGGCTTCAAGCTTCTCGTTGCGCGGGCAAGACCCGGACGTTGACTTTCTGGCGCTGACGCACGATCAACTTTCGCGTCGCATCAACTTGCAGGAGCCGGACAAAAGTCTCCTGCTGCTCAAAGCCACGATGCGGCAGGCTCACGAAGGTGGCCGACGATTCACGGCCGCCTCTCCCGAATATCGCGTGATTCGTGATTGGGTCGCGGCGGGAGCACGTAGCGATGTCGGCCACGCGCCGCAACTTAAGAGGCTCGTCGTACGACCGACGACCGAATTCCTGCAAGAGCCGGCCGATCGCGTGCAACTCACGGCCGAAGCCATGTTCACCGACGGCCGCAAGCGCGACGTCACGTCGGTCGCCTGCTATGAGACCTCAAACAAGCTTGTGGAAGTCGACCACGATGGCCTGGCCCGCCGCGCCGACTTCGGTGAGTCGACCGTACTGGTGCGATATCTCAACCTGCAAGAGCCGGTGCGGCTGACTTTTGTGCCGTCGCGGCCGAATTACACCAAGCCCGACGTGCGGCCGGTCAACTATGTTGACGAACACATCCTGGCGAAGCTCGACAAACTCCGCATCGCACCGTCGGAACTTTGCGACGACGTGACGTTCGCCCGCCGTGCGTACCTCGACTTGCTCGGGTTCACGCCGAGCGGCCCCGAGGCGGAACGATTTTTGAAGGACGAGCGCCCCGACAAGCGCGAGCGGCTGATCGACGAACTCTTAGATCGGCCCGAATATGCCGATTTCTGGGCGTTGAAATACGCCGACTTGTTGCGCGTCGAAGAGAAGACGCTCGATCGCAAAGGCGTGCAGAATTTTCACGCATGGATTCGCCGCTGGATCGAACAAGATCGGCCGCTCAACGAGTTTGCCGCGGAGATCGTCTCCGGTCGCGGCGACACGTACACCTCGCCGGCAGCCGCGTATTATCGAGCCCAGCGCGATCCGGTACTGCCGTGCCGAGACGACGGCCCAAGTGTTCCTCGGCGTGCGATTGCAGTGTGCCAAGTGCCACAATCATCCGTTCGACCGTTGGACGCAGAGCGACTACTACAGTTGGACGAATCTGTTTTCCCGCGTCGGTTACAAAGTGCTGGAGAACACGCAGTACGACAAGAACGACAAGATTCAGTTTGAAGGCAGGCAGATCGTCGTCGCACGTAATAAGGGAGAATTCAACGACCCGCGTACCGGCGAACCTGCGCGCTCCGCGGATGCTGGGCGAATCGACCGACTTGGCCGAGAAGGCCGATCGATTGTTGGGGCTCGCAGATTGGCTCGGCGACGAGACGAACCCGTTCTTCGCGCAGGCTCAGGCCAACCGGATTTGGTTTCATCTGATGGGGCGCGGCATCGTCGACCCGATCGACGATTTCCGCGCCACGAATCCGGCGAGCCATCCGGAGTTGCTGGCGGCGCTGATGAAAGACTTCGCTCAAGGCGAGTTTCGGCTGAAGCCGCTGATTCGCACGATCATGCGGTCGCGGGCGTATCAAACGGCGTCGACTCCGAACTCCACGAACGCCGACGACGAAGTGAACTATTCGCACGCGGTCGTGCGTTCGCTTTCGGCCGAACAAACGCTCGACTCGCTGGTGCGCGTGACCGGCACGAATCTGAAATTCGAAGGTTATCCCGTCGGCATGCGAGCCGGCCAATTGCCCGGCGTGCGGCCGGTGCGCGACAAGCAAAAGGTGGAAGCGGCCGATCGGTTTCTGACGAAGTTCGGCAAGCCGCCCCGATTGCTTTCGTGTGAATGCGAGGCGCTCGTCGGACTTGGCTTTAGGCCAAGTGTTCGAATTGATCGGCGGTCCGATCATGGTCGAAATGCTTTCGCAGCCGGGGAACCGGATTGACGACGGCATGGCGGCCGGCAAGTCGACGGCCTCGCTGCTCGATTCGTTGTATTGGAACGCGCTGAGTCGGCGACCGACGAAAGACGAACGCACCGCGATGGTCGAGCATATCGAGAGCGCCGAAGATCGCCGCGCCGCGTGGCAAGACGTCGCCTGGGCGTTGCTCAATTCCAAAGAGTTTTTGCTGCGGCGGTAACCGGCCGGCGCGAGGTGACCGATGAACTTTCGCAACGCATGTGCCGAGTATCGCGCTGCCGGAATGTTGCGCCGCGACGCGCTCAATATCGGCGGCACCGGTTTGCTGGGGCTGACCACGAGTAAGCTGCTTGCCGCTGAAGATGCCGCGAAGTCCGAAGCAGCCGAGAAGGCCGTGCGGCGCATCGCGCCGAAGGCCAAGAGCGTCGTGTTTCTATTTCAATTCGGCGGACCGAGCCAATTTGAAACGTTCGACATGAAGCCGGAAGCGCCCGACGGCATTCGCGGGCTCTTCGGCAACATCGAGACGAACGTGCCGGGCGTGCGCATTTGCGAGCACTTGCCGCGAATGGCCTCAGTGATGGACAAGGTCACCCTCGTGCGTAGCGCGCATCACACGATGCGCAACCATAACTCGGCCGCTTACTATGCTCTCAGCGGTCACGCTCCGCCGGTCGACGACATTCGGCTGCGTGACTCGCTGGAACTGTTCCCGGCCTACGGCAGCGTCGTCTCGCGTTTGGCTCCCAACGACGGCGCGGTGCCGACCTTCGTGGCCCATCCGTATGTGTGTCGCGACGGTTCCGTGTCGCCCGGCCAGCACGCCAGCTTCCTCGGCAAGGCATTCGATCCATTGCTGGTGACGAGCGATCCGAACGCAACCGATTTCAAACTTCCAGAGCTGCGATTGCCGGCCGGCGTGTCGCCCGGGCAGATGGCCGATCGGCGTGCGTTGCAACAACTTGTCGACAAGCAGACTCGCATCTTGGAAAGCTCGTCGCGAGCCCGCGGGCTGGACGATTACTACGATCGAGCCTTGGGCATGCTGGCCTCGCCGCGAGTTTCCAAGGCCTTCGATCTCGCGAGCGAAGCGGAGAAGGTGCGCGAGGGCTACGGTCGTACGACGTACGGACAAAGCTGTTTGCTGGCCCGGCGGCTCGTCGAGGCCGGCGTGAAGTTTGTGAACGTCTACTTTTCCGAGGGGATCGGCGGACAGAGCTTCACCGACGGCGGCTGGGACACGCACGGCTTCAACAACACGCGGATGTTCCCGATTCTGGAGAAGTATCAACTGCCGCTGACGAACCAGGTGCTGCCGACGTTCTTGAGCGACCTCGACGACCGTGGCTTGCTCGATACGACGCTCGTAGTGTGGATGGGCGAGTTCGGCCGGACGCCGCGGATCAATGCGAACAAGTCGCGCGATCATTGGCCGGGAAGTTACACGGTGCTCTTGGCCGGCGGCGGCGTGAAACGCGGCTATGTTCACGGCGCGAGCGACAAGGAAGGTGTGATGCCGGCTCGCGATCCGGTGACGCCCGACGACTTGGCGGCGACGATGTTCCACCTGCTCGGCATTCCGCACGACACGGAAGTTCACGACCCGGCGAACCGGCCGTTACCTATAGCCGCGGGTCGGCCGATTGCAGGCGTAATTGCGTAAATTTGCGGTTTTCGCGTGTTTCGACCATGTCAGACCGTTTAGCTAAGCCTCGGTACTGGTTTCCGGCCAAGACTTACGGCTGGGGCTGGGGCTTGCCGACCGTTTGGCAAGGTTGGGCGGTCATGCTGACTTGGCTCGCCGTGATGATCGGCGTCGCGCCGTGGTTGGTCGTTCGCAGCTTGCCGGCGTTCTTCGTGTTCGACGCCGTGATGGTCGTCGGCCTGATTGCGATTTGCTACGTCAAAGGCGAGCCGCCTCGCTGGCGCTGGGGCGACGACGACAAGCGGGACGGATAGTCGGCCGCCTTGACGGTGCGGAGCGTAGTCGGACAATGGAGCGACTTTCCCGTTCCTATGCCGCCGTAAGCTGCCTTCCGTCGCGAGTCGAAGAGTGCCGAAGTTCGCCGTCATATTGCCCGCCGCCGGGAAGAGCAGTCGCTTTCGCGACAAGCACTACAAGAAGCCGTTTGCGCCGCTGGCCGGCAAGCCGGTGTGGCTGCACTCGGCCGAGCGGTTTCTGGCCCGCGACGACGTGAAGCAATTGATCGTCGTCGTTGCGCCGGAAGATCGCGAAGAGTTCGATTCGAAGTTCGCGGCCAACGTGATGATTCTCGGGATTGAAGTGGTCAACGGCGGCGTGGAGCGGGCGGATTCGATTCAGAACGCCATGGCCCGCGTGAAGGCGGATATCGATTTCGTCGCCGTTCACGATGCGGCCCGTCCGTGCATTGCCGACGAATGGATCGGCCGGGTGTTCGAAGCCGCCGAAAAGACGGAGGCCGCGATCTTGGCGGTGCCCGTCGCCGCGACCTTGAAGCGGGTTGCCGACGGGGCGACGATCCAGGAAACGGTGCCCCGCGCGAACCTTTGGGAGGCCCAGACCCCTCAGGTATTTCGGCGGCAACTCTTGCTCGAGGCCTACGCCAAGCGGGGCGATTTCCAAGCCACGGACGACGCCCAACTCGTCGAACGCATGGGCCGCAAAGTGACGGTCGTCGCCGGCTCGCCGATCAACATGAAGATCACCACGCAGGAAGATCTGCGCTTCGCCGAACATGCGCTGAAGGCATTGCCCAAGCCGAAAACGTTCGGCGCGGCGCACCCCTTCGGCGACGACGACATGTGGAAATAGCGGGGAGTGGTGAGTGCGGAGCAAGGAACGATCAGGAATCGTCCGCAATTCCCCGCTGCCCGCTCCGCCTTTCCCGCTCGAAACTCAAATAGCCTTACTCTCTCGAACATCGCTCCCAACAATAAGTCATGGACGTTCTCGCCGATCTTCGCCGCCGCGGCATGGTGCATCAGACGACCGACGACGCCGGCCTGCCTACGTGGCTCGCCGAGAAACCGCGGACGCTCTACGCCGGTTTCGACCCGACGGCCGATAGTCTGCACGTCGGGCACCTGGTCGCCATGATGATTCTCCGGCGTTTCCAACGTGCCGGGCATCGGCCGATTGCCATCGTCGGCGGGGCGACCGGCATGATCGGCGACCCGAGCGGTAAAAGCGACGAACGCAACCTGCTCACGAAAGATGCGCTCGCGGCCAACGTCGAAGGCATGCGCGCACAAATGCGGAAGTTCTTAGACTTCGACGGCCCGCGCGGCGCACTGCTGCTCAACAACTTCGACTGGATCGGCCCGTTCTCGTACCTCGACTTCCTCCGCGACGTCGGCAAGAACTTTTCCGTCAACATGATGTTGGCCAAAGACTCCGTGAAAGCTCGGCTCGCTTCCGACGCCGGCCTGAGCTACACCGAGTTCAGCTACATGCTGCTACAGGCGTTCGACTTCGTGAAGCTCAACGAAACGCACGGTTGCGAACTGCAGGTCGGCGGCAGCGACCAGTGGGGCAACATCACGGCCGGCATCGACTTGGCCCGCCGGATGCGCGGCGTGCAACTCTTCGGCATGACTTGCCCACTGCTGACCGACAGCGAAGGTCGGAAGATGGGGAAGTCGGAAAAATCCGGCACGGTTTGGCTGTCGGCTGAGAAGACGTCCCCCTACACGTTCTACCAATACTGGATCAACGTGGCCGACGCCGACGTCGCCAAATGCCTCGGCTTCTTCACGGACTTAAGCCATGAAGAGCTCGACGCGCTCGACGCGGCCCGTGTTGAGAACCCCGGCAAGCGTGAAAGCCAGCTCAAGCTTGCGGAAGAGCTGACCAAGCTCGTTCACGGCGACGGGGCGTTGGCGAAAGTGCGGCGGGCCTCGGAGATTCTTTTCGGCGCCGAGATCGACAAGCTCAGCGACGCCGAACTGAACGAAATCTTCGCCGACGTGCCGAGCCGCGAATCGCCGCGTGCGGGACTGGAGACGGGTTTGAATATCGTCGATGCGTTGGTCGCGGCCGGATTGGAGAAATCCAAAGGCGATGCCCGCCGCAAAGTGCAGCAAGGGGGAGCTTACGTGAGCAATCGCCGCATTGACGACCCGGCAACGATGCTCACCGCGGAACATCTGGCCGGCGAATCCACCATGGTTCTCCGCAGCGGGAAGAAGAGTTACGCCCTGCTACGGTTCGTCTGAGGCGACGCTCGCCTCAGGTCTATTGCAGCCGCTCGAACGGTTCAAGGCCGAGCTTATCGATCGTCACGTTGAGCGGATCGTTTGGATCGAGGGCCGTTTGGTGCGGCAGGTCTTCGTCGGTCGGGCGAACGACAATGCGCGTGCCGCGAATCTCGATCACCTTCACGCGCTCGCCGGCTTGCACGGCCGTTCCTTCGCTGAGCGCATCGTAAGTCACGCCGGCGATCACCACCGGGCCGCTGGGGAGCATCAGCGATTTGGCCGTGCCGATTTTGCCGACGAGTTCTTTGAGTTGTCGGCGAAGAGCGACGTCGGGTAGCACGTCGTCGCCGGTCGGAACGTCGAGCAGAATGCGCCGCCCCAGCGGCGTGCGGGGCCAATATTTGAAGCCGAGGATGAGCAGCAGCGGCGTGCCGAGCACGGCGATCGCCATGAAGCCGACGCCGGCCTCGGAGGAATGCTTGAACGCCATGACGATCGACGCCACGAGCGATGCGGCGGAAATCACGGCCAGGACGCCGCCGCTGGGAACGAACATTTCGACGATCACGATCACTAAGCCGAACGCCAACAGCGCGACGGCCCAAGCCAACATCGACATGTGCGAGAACTCTGTGCCCCGAGGAATCGCCGCTGCATGAAACGGCGCGATCGTGCCCTCATTTTAGCCGATCAGGCCGATGCGGGCGAATGCGATCTAACAATCGGCGACGTCCGAAGTTATGCGGAAACGGCTCGCACGACGACGCGCGTGCCTTGCACTTCGGCCACTTCCACGGCGAGGCCGCGGTCGATGAATTCGCCGTCGCTCACGACGTCGACCAATTGATCGCCGAAGCGGGCCTTGCCGCCCGGTACGAGCGGCGTGGTCGTCGTACCGCGGGAATGCAGCAAGTGTTCGAAGGCTCCCAGTGATTCACGGCGAGAAAGTTCCGTGAGTTCGTCACCCGACGGTGGCGCGAGATACACGCGATTGAACATCGGAGCATGCGGCAAATAGCGACGCATCACGGTCGTCGCCACGAGCGTTCCGCCGATCGCGCCGACGATCACCAGCAGCGACGTTCGCAAATGCTCCATCTGATATTCGTTGCGCGGCAATACGAACGTTTGGCTCGCCAACACGAGCGACGAAATGACGAGCAATCCGCCGCCCAAGCCGAAAATACCGACGCCCGGGAAGACGAAGATCTCGATCAGGATGCAAATCGTTCCCAGTGCGAAGAGCAGCACTTCGAGCCAGCCGGCCGTACCGCCGAGATACTTGCTCCAAAAGAACAACACGAAGCAGACGGCCGCGACAAACGCTCCGACGCCGACTCCCGGCGTGTGCAACTCCGCGTACAGGGCCGCCCCGCCGATAAGCAGCAGCAAAAGCGTCAGGCCCGGGTTGTTCAGGGCTTCGATCAATTGCATCGCCACGTTGGGCTCGACGAGTTGCGGATCGTCGCTGAGGCCGTACAGAGCTTTGAAGTCGGTGAAGCTGTTGACCGTCTCCGTCGCCACGCCGAAATCGCGGGCTTGCGTACCGCTGAGCAGCAGATTGTGCGGCGGGCCGTGAACGCGTTCTCCTTGTCGCCATTTTGCGGCGTCGGGACGTTCGGCGACCTCTGCGGCGGTGAAGTATTCCGTGAGTCCGCTCTCTTTGTGCGTGTAACGGAAGACTTCGACCTCGGGATTGACGATTGCCGCGGCCAGCGCGGGCGAACGAAGTTTGGCGGCGGCGACGTCGCGGAAGGTCAACTCGTAGTTTTTCAGCACGTCCGGAGCGACGTCCGCCTCGCCGCTGCCGCCGAGTTGCGCATCGGGCAGCATCACGATCTGATCGCAAGCCAGCGCGATCGCGCCGCATCGCCGCGGGCCTGTTTCGGAATGAAGGCGACCGTCCGCTGCTTGCTCGGTTCCAAAGCCTTGAGCGTATTCGCCAAGTTCGCGCTCCCGGCAAACGAGCCGCCGGGGCTATCGATGAAAACGCAGATGAAGTTCGCGCCGTGATCGCGAGCCTGATCTTCGATCGTCTTCATCCGCTTACGGATGTCTTCTTCTTTGATCGCTCCTTTAATGTCGATACGCACGGTTCGCCAATCGCCGTCGATCGAAGGATCTTCTTCCAGGGCGTTGCGCGGCAAGCCCTGCTGATGCATGAGTTCGTTGCGGTCGGCCGCCGACGCGACGACGATGCCCAGGTCTTGGGCTTGGGCCGAAGTAAACAACCCGGGGCGGCCGCCCGCGACGACGACCTTCGGTTCGCTCACGGCCTTCCGCTTTTTCAGCTCATCCAGATCGCCGCGCAAGACAAACTCACGGCTGCTTTCCGTTTCCACCTGCAACAACTCAAGATTTTTGTCGAGCATCTTGAGCACGATCGGCAGCGGCACCGTCTTACGGGCTTCGGCCGTTTGCCGATAACCGGCGAGCATGAGTTGGTCTACAGACGGGTCGAACGCTCCGGCGTCGCCGATCTCGGTCGTCTCATTGATTCCGTCTTTGTGGATGACGATCTCGTTGCACGCCAATGCGACGAGTACACCGTGGCCGGTGAGCGACTTCGGAACGTAAGCCACGGTCGTTGCGCCGTTGAGGCTCGGACCGGTGAGATACTTGGCCAAGTCGGCCGCCGAGCCAAATTCCGTGCGGCCCGACTGAATTTCGAAAATCAGGACCGGCCATTGGCCGCGTTTCTTGGCTTGCTCGACAAACGTTTCAACCGTGCGGCGGACACGATTCCGAACCTGATCGGTGATCGGCGCGGCGATGCGCAGATACTTGCCGACGCGTTGTTCGCCGTTCGGACCGGCTTTGGCTTTCGGTTCGTCGGCGGCTTCGGCCGGTTGCGCAGCGGCCGGAGCCTGAGCGGCGGAACTGCCGGTCGATCCCAATAGGCCCGCAGCGAAGCAGGCCCAGGCGATCACCAGAAGGAGAGAAGACTTGATCACGGTCCGAACGTACCTCCGTAGACGTCGGGGCGGCAGGACGACATGGCCTGGCCGGAAAAATCGGACCGGACGTCCGACGGGAACCGGTCGATTCGGCTATTCGCCAACCGCGCAAGTATTTGCCTAACAATAGGTTTCGTCGGCCGAATTATAGAGAGCGGAAGTGTCGAGTCAAACTTTCAAAGTGGGCGGAAGTTGCTTCAAATGCTGCGTAAGGACCTAACTTACAACGGCTTCCGGCGATCCCTCGACTCGGGCCAAACGGCGGAGAGCCGGTTGCGAAACATTCGCGGGACGACCATGTGGTAAACTAGAGGAATTGGAGGCAGTTTGACTTTGGCGGCAATCCGGAGGCCGTTCCCCGTTGCGGAGAGCCGGTCTGTGAAAGTTGCCCGTTTCGCCACGCTCGCTTTCGTGTTCGCGGCCATCGCGAACTGGTCGGCAGTCCTGCAGGCACAAGCTTTCGGCGGTCCGGCGGCAACGCAACCGCTCGGTGCGACACAGCCCTCGACGACCACGCCGCCGGCGAATGGCGCGATGTCGCCTAGCGCAACGCCTCCCGGCTCAAGTGCGCCCTCCACTGGTGGTAATGCTTTCGGTAGCGGCGGCTCGGTGCCGGGATTTGGTTCGACCGCTCCCACGCCGACTTCGACCTCATCGCAGTTCGGCGTCGTGCCCGACGGCAAAGGTCCGCAACTCGCCAAGTCGCTCACGCAGCGCTATCAGATCGGCATGGTCGTCACCGCGAAAGGCGGAGCCTGCACGGGCATCTACGCCACGGCGCCGGTGCCCATTGATTGGCCGGAGCAAACCGTGCAAGTGATCGGCGAAGATATGTCGCCCAACGTGCAAAAGGTCGACTATCGCACGCTCGGCGGCAGTGTGAAGCAAATGCTTTGCTCCATGCCTTACATCGCTCCCGGCGACGAAGCGAAGGCGCTTGTTACGTTGGAAATCCGCCGTTACTCGCTCACCCCTCCCGCCGATCCGAGCCTTTACTCTTTGCCGAACGATAAGAAGCTTCCCAAAGAAATGCGGCAGTATCTTTTGCCGAGCCCGATGATCGAAAGCACGCACACGAAGATTCGTGGCGTCGCCAAAGACTTAATGCTCAAGCACAAAGACGAATCGGCTTGGAAGAAGGTCGAAGCCATCTACGATTGGACGCGCAGAACGTCGAGTACGTCAACGGCCCGATCAAAGGCGCGTTGCGGGCCATGCAAGACGGCACGGGCGACTGCGAGGAACTCAGTTCGCTCTTTATTGCTCTCTGCCGAGCCAGCAACATTCCGGCCCGCATCGTCTGGGTGCCGGATCACTGTTATCCGGAGTTCTACTTGGAAGATCTGGAAGGCAAAGGTTATTGGTTCCCCTGCCAAGCGGCCGGAACTCGCGAGTTCGGCGGCATTACCGAACACCGACCGATTCTGCAAAAGGGGGACAACTTCCAAGTGCCCGAAAAGCCGCGAGACCGGATGCGCTACGTTGCCGAGTATCTCACGGGCAAAGGGGGCAACCCGGGCGTGAAATTCATCCGCGAGTTGCAGGGGACTGTTGAATAGAGACGGCCGCTTTTCGACGTTCGTCTCGGCGCACTAACCAGTGCCCCCAGGCGAACACGAGCCCGTAGAACGTCGGTAAGGCGATACCGAGCACGGCCATCCACTTGGGCCAGTTGCCCGCCCAAGGTAAGAAGAAATCTTTCGCCGGCGGTTCCTGCATGTTTCCGGCAAGAACGGACATGCCGAGCCCCACTCCGCCGAAGCAAAAGCCGCCGAGCGCCAGCCCGCCAAGTGCGACAGCGCCGACTGCGATGCCTCCCCAAGCGAAAAGGCCCGCCGTCACGCCGCCGATGGCGAAGAGCCCGAGCGAAATGCCCCCAAAGCCGACCACGCCTACCGTGAATCCGCCGAAGCAGAAGCCGCCGTAAGCCGCACCGCCGATGGCGACGAGTCCGGTCGCCTTGTCGCCGATCGCCACGATGCCGCGGGCGTGCCGCTTCTTGCCGGTGCGCAGGATCGACTCCGGATGCTAAATGTACGAGCGGCACGCCGAACAGGGTTCGTTGGCTGCGATACTCCGTGCCGAAGGCGGAGGCTGCAATCGCCGTCAACGGCACGCCATCGCTACTGACGATCGTTTCCACCTCCGTGCGAAGTTCCCCGGCGTGTTGCCAGCGAAGCTCAGGCTCCTTTTCCAAGGCGCAGCACGACTTCGTCGAGACGTACGTCGACTTGCACTTTCTTGCTGGGCGGAGCGAAACGACCAAGCGGCAATTCACCGGTAAGCAGTTCGTAGAATACGACGCCCAGTGAATAGATATCGGCCCGATGATCGACGGCATGCGTTCCTTCGATTTGTTCCGGGGCCATGTAACGCAGCGTCCCCATTACCTGTTGCGAGCCGGTAAGTTGTTGCGCGTTCGTCGACTGCGGCGTCCGTCGGACCTGCAATGATCTTCGCGAGCCCGAAATCGGCGATTTTCACACGGCCGCGTTTGTCAATGAGGATGTTCTCGGGCTTAATGTCGCGATGCACGACCCCTTCGTCGTGGGCAAATTGCAAGGCTCCGCAAATCTGAGGAACGATCGCCAGCGCCTCTTTGGGCGACATCGCGCCGTTTTGGATGGCCTGACGCAGATTTACGCCGTCGACAAATTCCATGACGATAAAAAACAGCGGCACGCTTGAGGAATTCGCGACATCGCGAGTCTGGCCGAAGTCGTACAGCGCGACGATGTTCGGATGACCGAGCTTCGCCAACGCTCGCGCTTCGCGAAGGAAACGTTCGGAGAACGCCGGATCGTGCCCAATTTCCGGCGGCAGGATTTTTACGGCGACGAGGCGGTCGAGCTCGCGTTGTCGGGCTTTGTAGACCGCGCCCATTCCGCCGCGTCCGAGAAATTCAAGAACCTCGAACTGAGGCAGTCGTCCGGCAAGTTCTTCGATCGAAGGGGGCGTAAACCCGCGATCGGCGACGGGGGATGTGCGCGTTGCCGCGGCCCCGCTTTCCAGGCCGGCAACTAATAAACACTTGGGGCACAAGCCGCCGGGAGCCCCGGAAGGTATCGGAGTTTGGCAGCGCGGGCAGCGTCGGATGTCGCTCATGGTTCGGGAATTCTGAGAGAGTGCGGGAGGGCTCCGAGACTCTTCTACAGAAAAAATTCTCCGACGTGACGCGACTTTTTCTTTCTAACGCAAATTTTCCAACAACCCGCGAAGTTCGGCGTCGACATCCGCCGGCTCGGCGACGGTTCGCAGCACCTCGGCTCGGAGAAGTTCGCGATACCGACGCCGTAGACGGGCCGCTGCTTGGCGGGCCGCGTCGTTGCTCAGGCCGAGCTTTGCGGCGATTTCCGAGTAGCTCGTTTCACCGGAAGATCCGTCGAGCGTGCCGCGCAGAGCGGCGAAGAGTTCGGACTTCCCCGCTATTTCATGTTCCTCTCGAAGACGCTCCAAAACGTGTGTGAGCAGAGTGAGAGTCCACTCCCGTTCGAAGATGCGTTCCGGTGTTTCCTCCGAGTACGGCTCTAGATTCCAGCGTGATTCACCGTCGGCAAAATCAAGCGATAACACCGCAGCATCGCCCCCCCGCTTTTTTGCCGTCGCCCGCTCATGTTCGTTAACGAGGAAATTGCGCAAGGCGGTGAGCAAGAACGCACGAAACTTGCCGCGCTCGGGCAGCGCGGCGGCGAGCTTTTCGTGCTCGAGCAGTTCTGCAAAGAATGCCTGCGTCAGATCCTGAGCGTCGTGCGGATTGCCCGTCCGCCTACGAACGTAGGCATAGAGCGGATACCAATACCCGCGGCAAAGTTCCGCCAGCGCAACGGCGCCGCCCGCATCGCCGCGGCCCGCGCAACACCACGCTCCATTGCGTCGTGGCAAAGTCGTCTTGGCCGGGAGCGCGAGAAACGTCGGAGAAGCCGCTCATGGCTTCTCATCGTAGCACGCGGCTATGGTTGTTTCACTGGGAACTGCTTTTGTACCAGCTTGGCCGCTTCGTCGACTTCGCCCTGGAAGCGAGGATCGTCGACGACGTTTTTCAACTCGCCCGGGTCGTCCTTGTGAATGTAAAGTTCGCGACCGACGAGCTTGCCGCTGCCGAATTCTCGCCATTCCACGTAACGAGCCCGCTCTGTTTTCACGGCGTAGCCCATCGCTTCCGGCACCCTCTTCTCCGTGCGATCAAAATAGTTTGGACGCGGATGTTGTGTGAATGCCCCTTGGCGGATCTGAGCCATTGGCGAACCGATTACGTGGCGCAAGCTGAGTCCTTCTAGATTCTGTGGCATCGGCACGCCGCATAGATCGCAGAGCGTCGGATACAGATCGACGAGTTCGACCAGCGAGTCGCTGCGAGCGCCGGGGTTTTGATAGCCGGGCGGTGCGATAATCAGCGGCACGCGGGCATCGAGTTCATAACACGAGGTTTTGCCCCACAGGCTATGTTCGCCGATGTGATACCCGTGGTCCGACACGAACACGACCAATGTCGATGCGGCCAACCCCGTTTGTTCCAGAGCCGCCAAGAGTTTGCCGACTTGGCGATCCATGTACGAAATGTTGGCGAAGTATCCGTGCCGCATCTCGTAGGCTTGTTCGACCGTCGGCGTGAGGCGGTCGGCGCCATTGCCGAGAATCTCGCTACTCGGATGCAGCGCCAATTCCGGCGCATTGATCGGCGGCTCCGTCACCGTCTTCGGCAGCAGGGCCCGATCGTACAGTTCCCAATACGGGCTCGGTGCGTTGAACGGCGCATGCGGCTTCCAGAATCCTACGGCCAAGAAGAACGGTCGACCGGCCAACGATTGCAGTACTCGAACCGCTTCGTCGGCCACGCGCCCGTCGTAATAGGCTGCATCGTGTACGTCGACCCGCTCGCACTTCGGCGCGGTCGCGGCGCTCGGCGGAATCTTGCCCTCGACCTTCGGCTTGTCCTGACCGTGATTGGCGTAATGCAAGTATTCCGGGGCCGACCAAGACTGCGGGTCGCCTTGGACCTTGGTGTGCCAGTTATGGAAAATCTTGCCGACATCGCGAGTTTCGTACCCGTGCTTCTTGAACTGCTCGGGAAGTGTGACGATGTCCGGCTTGAGGTCGCGAAAGTGAATGCTATTGCACCAAAGGCCGAGCGTGTCGGGGCGAAGTCCGGTCAGCATCGACGACCGCGACGGATTGCAGAGGGCCTGTTGGCAGTAGGCCCGTTGAAACGTGACGCCGCGGGCCGCCAGTCGGTCGAGATTCGGCGTGAGCGCCGGGCTATTGAAAGAGCCGAGTTCGAACCGGTAGTCGTCCGCCATGATAAACAGCACGTTCATGCGGGCGCACTGCGCCGGAGCCGCCGGCACATTTTGGGCCGACAATTCGGCGACCAGAGCGACCCCGACGAGCACGGACATGAGGACAAAAGAAAGGTGCTGAAGAATCCTGCTTCGCAATCCGCGGTTCGTTGCCATATGCATCTCGGGGTACCTCAAAGTTGGGCGTGTTGCGGCCGGACGGCGGCAGCCGTGATAATAGGCGGCGGCCGAAAGTGAAGCAAAACGACGGTCGTTTTTCGCTCAAAGAGGCTTCAACGGAGGCGAGTTATGCGACGGACGGCCTTGCGACGATGCGGACTGATGTTCGGCGCAGCGTTGTGGACCTTCGTCGCGACGAACGGCTCCGCAGCCGACTCGCCCTATTCGATCATTCGCGAGCCCAAGCAGCAGATCCGCGCCGACCTGACATTTGCAATTGAGGTGCCGAAACTCGAAGCGACCGATTGGATCATCTTCGTCGGCAAGCCGCCGGAATTGCCGAGCCAAAGTGACGTGACGTCACATTTCGATGCGGCGGCGGTTTCACACGTCGAAGTCGGCGGCATCGGTCGCACCGTGCTCAGGGCTCGGATTCCCGTCACCGGCGGCCCTCGGCAAACGAGCTTCGAGGGCAAGGCCGAATATGAGGCGGTGCTCTATTCGCGACGATTAGTGAAGAAGCCGACGCCGGCCGAAAATGCGCCGGAGCTCGACAAGTTCGAACGCGACGCAGCCTTGCGGCGCACCCCGATGTTCGACGTTGCGGCGAAGCCGTTTACCGATTGGTTCGATGAACACGATCTCGCAAGGCGCAAGGATGAGAACGACGTCGATCTCGGCCGCCGCGCGTTTTTAGCGGTCGTCAGATCGATTGACTACAAATACAAGTCGGAGATGCCTCGCAACGCTTCGCACGTTTGCGAGAAGGGGCATACCGACTGCGGCGGCATGTGCGTGCTGTTTGTCTCGGCGATGCGTGCCAACAAGGTTCCGGCTCGCGTATTGGTCGGCTGCTGGGCGAAGTCGTCGAAGGCAAATGCGACGCTCGAAGGAACTCGCTATTACCAAACGCACGTTAAGGCCGAGTTCTTCGCGGCCGGCGTCGGCTGGGTGCCGGTCGATCTGTCTTCGGCCGTCTTGCACGATCGGTCGCCCGAGCAATTGCGTTACTTCGGCAATGATCCGGGCGACTTCCTGACGATGCACGTCGACCCGGAATTAAAGGTCGACAGCGTTTTTTTCGGCACGAAGACTCTGCCCTGGTTGCAGCAGTTTTATTTCTTTGTCCAAGGTAAAGGGTCGCTCGAGGACATAACTCGCGATATGGACTGGCAAGTGAGGTCGACGAGCTTGGAAAGCGTGAAGCAGCGTGAGCCGGAAGTGACGATGCCGCGGCGATCGCCGCCGAAGTCGTTGCGTTAGTCGCCGGGCTGCGATCGCGAGACGACCGAGGAGGCCGCACTTTAGCGACCGAGAAACAAAAAACGCCCGGAGACGATCAACGTCTCCGGGCGTTGCGATAACTTCGCGTTAAACGTTCGCCGCTTAATTACACCTTGGCGGTGAGCGATTGGCGGACGCCTTCCAATTGGCCTGACGAGCCGAGCATCTTATTCTTGTGGATGATGTAGTCGGCGTAGGCGGCCATGAACGGTTTGCCCGCGGTCCGCGGATCGAAATCTGCCGGCTTGTCGCGGAACGTTTCGCGATACACGGCGCACCAGACGAGGCGACCGTCGGTGTCGATGTTGACCTTCGTCACGCCAAGCTTGGCCGCCGGGAGATAATCGCCTTCGCGCACGCCGCTCGTGTCGGGCATGTTGCCGCCGGCCTTGTTGATGCGGTCGACCCATTCCTTCGGCACGCTGCTCGAGCCGTGCATGACGAGCGGGTAGTTCGGCAGCTTTTGTTGAATCGCTTCGATCCGATCGAAGTGCAAGCTTTGCGAACCCTTGAACTTATACGCGCCGTGCGAGGTGCCGATGGCCACGGCCAGCGAATCGCAGCCCGAGCGTTCGACGAATTCCACGGCTTGATCCGGGTCCGTGAGGCAGGCGTGTTCGGCGTCGACCGAGATGTCTTCTTCCACGCCGCCGAGCATGCCGAGTTCGGCTTCGACGCTGATGCCCTTGGCATGAGCCCGATCGACCACGCGGCGCGTGATTTCAATGTTCTTGTCAAAGTCTTCGTGCGAGGCGTCGATCATGACCGACGAGTAGAAGCCGCTATCGATGCATTCGTAGCACACTTCTTCGGTGCCGTGGTCAAGATGCACGGCGAAGATGGCTTCCGGAAACACTTCTTCCGAAGTGCGAATCATCGATTCCAGGTAACGCTTGTCGGTGTAACCACGAGCGCCGCGCGAGAGCTGAATGATGAACGGAGCGGCCAAGTCGTTGCGAGTCGGCTCTTCGTTCTTGTCTTTCTTGCCCAGGTTGCCGCGGAACAGGCCGATCGTCTGCTCCAGATTGTTGATGTTGTAGGCGCCGACGGCGTATTTGCCGTAGGCATGTTCGAACAATTCTTTCGTCGTGACGATCATGTGAAGCTCCGAAGCCCCGGCGGGGCGGCTACCTGAACAGGGACGGATCACGTCCTAATGACTTGAATCGCAGATTATATCAGGCCGCAGACGACCCGCTAGTTGCCATGCAAATCCTTACGATTATCAAGGTTACGTGTGCATGCACTTGCGGCGAACCGCGTTGTGGCGTTTTCGGGAATGGGCTAGAATCCGCCGCCCCAAATTGCCCCATAGTCGCCGGGAGCTTGCAGGCATGGAAGCCGCACGCATCGACCCGAACAATTCGTTCGAGCAATTGAGCTACGCCCGGCAGATCATCCGGCTCGAAGCACAAGCTTTGGAGCGAATCGGCGGTCGCCTGAATTTGGAGTTCTGTTCGGCGGTCGATCTGTTGGCCGGTTGTCGCGGCAGCGTGGTCGTCAGCGGCATTGGTAAGGCCGGCATCATCGGCCAAAAGCTTTCCGCCACGCTCGCTTCGACGGGCACTCGCAGTTTCTTCCTGCATCCGACCGAAGCCGTACATGGCGACTTAGGCCGGGTTCGTACCGACGACGTTGCACTTTTGCTTTCACAAAGCGGCGAGACGGACGAACTGCTGCGGCTGTTGCCGAGTTTTCGCGAACTGCAAGTGCCGATCGTCGCGATGACCGGCCGTTCGACGAGCCGGCTCGGCGCCGCCGCCGACGTGGTTTTGGAACTCGGCCCCCTGCAAGAGGCCTGCGCCTTAGGGCTCGCGCCGAGTACGAGCACAACGGCCATGCTGGCGCTTGGCGATGCACTGGCGCTGGTGGCCAGCCGCAGTCGGGGCTTTGGCCGAGCCGACTTCGCTAGAGTTCATCCTGGCGGAGCGCTTGGAGCACGGTTGGCCAAGGTGGAAGAACGCGTACGGCCGCTGACCGAATGTCGCGTGGCTTCCGACGCCAGCTCGCTGCGCGAAGTGTTTGCCTCGGCGAGCCGTAGCGGTCGGCGCACCGGCGCAATCATGCTCGTCGACGACGACGGTCTGCTCAGCGGCTTGTTCACCGACAGCGATTTAGCCCGACTGTTCGAAACGAGGCGTTACGAGGCCTTCGACCAACCAATGTCTGCGCTCATGACGACGCGACCGACCACGGTGACCGTCGGTACGATGCTGGCCGACGCGATCGCGATTTTGGCGGATCGCAAATTCAGCGAATTGCCGGTGGTCGACGCCGCCGGCCGCCCCGTGGGATTGCTCGACATTACCGACCTCGTCGGCCTGATTCCCGATGCCCCACGATGAACATCAGGCCGCGACCGGCTATCAACAGGTATAATTTCCAGCTGCAATATTTCGTAGTCGCCGCGAACGTTTCCCCTGAACCTCGAACTCTGAATGTCCCATGTCGATCGCCGGACTTTGCCAACCTATCGAGCTGATCTTGGCCGACGTCGACGGCGTGCTCACCGACGGCAGCATCATCTTCACCAATGAAGGGATCGAGATTAAGCGTTTCAACATCCAAGACGGACTCGGGATCAAGCTTTGGCAGCGGGCCGGCGGCAAGTTCGGGCTGATCACGGGGCGCAACTCGCACATCGTCAACGTTCGCGCCGGTGAACTCGGCATTGAAATCGTGCGTCAAGGCGCAGAGCGCAAGCTGCCGGCAGCCCGCGAGATTGCGGCTCAACTCGGCTTGGAAGCGGCGCAGGTTTGCTACATCGGTGACGATCTACCGGATTTGCCGGCGCTCAAGTACGCCGGCCTCGGCGTCGCCGTGGGGAACGGCTGCGTCGACGTGCGTCAGGCCGCAGATTATGTGACGACCCTGCCCGGAGGAGCGGGGGCGGTTCGCGAAGTGATCGAATTGATTCTCCGCGCCCAGCAGCGTTGGGACGACGTCATCCATTCTTACCAGTGACGACGCGTGATCGAACGCTACTCCCGCATCATCGGAAGTTTCCTCGCGACGGCGGCGCTATACATGGCGTACGCCGTGGCCGTTGTTCCGTGGATCGAACCGCCGCCGCCGGCCGTGACGACGGTCGCCTGGACCGAAGAAGACATGCGGGGCTTGGAAGAAAACGCCAAGCGACAACGCGACGAACTGGCCTTTTGGTTCAACGACGACGATTGGGAGCTGAATAGCCCCAAGATTATCGAAACGCCGCAAGGCAAACTACTCTTCGACGATTATCGACCGCTTGAGAACGGGCTCGTCGAGTTGAAGCCGTGCTCGATGGTGTTTCTCTCGGCCGACAAATCGGGCGACGAAGAACTGCGCAAGCGCCGGGCCATGGTGCTACGTGCGCCCGACGGCGCTCTGCTCCGCTTCGATGCGCCGATCGATCTCAAGCAAGCCAAGATCAGCAAGCTCATCGGCGGCGAGCTCCTGGGCGAAGTGCAAATCGCCGGCGGCCAGCGCTTGCCTGGGCCGGAAGACGATTTGCATATCGCCACGCGCGACGTAATGCTGAGCGAGACGGATATCTCAACGCCGCACTTGCTCGAATTTCGCATCGGCGGACATCGCGGCCGCGGCCGCGGCGTGGCCATTGAACTCGACAACGTCGAGGTCGCCGGCAAACGCGAACTGCGCGGCATCAAACTCTTGACGCTCCACGAGCAAGTGTTCGTCCATCTTGAGAATCAAGGTTCAGGCGATTTGATTCCCGGTAGCGCGAATGATGCGGCCGATGCGAAGCCTGCCGACGCCTCCTTCCGCAAACCGCCGGTGCCGGTGGAAGTTCGCTGCTCCGGGCCTTTTACGTTCGACTTCGTGCAAAACGTCGCCGTGTTTCGTAAGTCGGTCGAAGTCACACGTCGGCCGCCGCAAGGCGAGGCCGATCAGATTTATGCCGACATGCTCAAAGTGTTCTTCATCGCCAAGGAGTCGGCTGCGGCCGCCGCGCCGACGCAGGTTGCCGCCGAAGCATTGAACGGGGCGGCGAAGTTCGAAGTGAAGAACTTGCAGCCGAGCCGGTTGGAAATTCTCGGCGAGCCGGCCACGGTGCGAGCTCCCTCGAACAAGCTCCAAGCGCGCGCCCAATTCATCGAACACGATCTGGCTACGCGAACCGTGCATTCGCGCGATGCCGAAGAAGCCGTCGTACGGCAGGAAGAACGCGAGATTCGTACGCCCGAATTGACGTTCGTACCCGAGCCGGGCGGGCGTTATGGAACATTCGTCGCCGACGGGCGCGGGCGATTCGTAGGCTCGTCCCCGGAAAAGCCTCAAGACGTCCTGCAGGCCCGCTGGCAGCGGCGGCTTCATTTCCGCAAACATGACGGCCAATATGTCCTCACGGCCGAAGGTTCCGCACAAATCGAATCGACCGGCAAGGGCTCACTGACCGGAGCCGAGATTCATCTTTGGTTCAAAGAAGTTTCCAAGACTCCGGCTGCCCAGGCGCGGGCGATTTTCGTCGACGGCGGCGTGCAGCAAGCCGCGGCCGTAGAAGAGAAGCGGAGCACGGAACTTGTGGCCGATCGGATGCTCGCCGTCGGCGAGGTGCGAATCGAATCGCCGCAAGTCAACGGCGCCGTCGAACGGCTCGAGGCGTGGTTCGATTATCTCGACCCCGGCCCTGGAATGCGGCAGGCGTTTTACCGTGGTCCGGCGGCGGCCGTCGTGGCCGTCTCTGCGGTTGGGGCCGAAGCTTTGCAATTTCCGCCCGGCGGCACATCGCCCGCCGTCGCCGCTGGAAACGCGCTCGTGTTTCCGCCGACCAATAACATTGCGCCATTCGCGCCGACAGCGGCCGCATCGCAACCGCCGGCGAATCCGCTGCTCACCGCCGTTCCGTTGCGCGACGCAGGCATCGTTCCCGCCGCGCCGCCTCCGGCAAATCCGGCCGCCGCAGCGCCGCCGGTACCTCTTATGCAGCCCGCACCCACGAACACCGGTTCGACGTACCATATCGAAGGCGAGTTGATGCGGTTGCTTGTCGAAGTGTCCGAGAAGCAAACGCACGTACGCGAGGCGACTATCGAACGCCGTGTAAAACTCACGGAAACGACTGCCGCCGCGAGTCAGGACAAGCCGCTGTTGATCACCGGTGATACGTTGCATCTCACGCAACCGGCACCGCAAGCGTCGTTCGTGACGGTTACTGGAGTTCCGGCGTATCTGGAAGCTCGCGGCATGACGCTCTCGGGCGGAAAGCTGACGCTCGACCGTCCGAACGAGCAGACAAATATCGTCGGCGTCCCGGGCCAAGGCCTAATGACCTTGCCGGTCGACCGCGACTTGCAAGGCCGCCCTACGGGCACGACCGAGCCGCTTACGCTCACTTGGCAAGGACAACTTGCGTTCGACGGGCTAACGGCCCGCTTCCAACGAGGCGTCGAGGCCCGTTTGACCAATCAATACCTGCGCACGGATCAACTCGACGTCGCCTTCACTCAGCCGGTGACGTTCGGCAAGTCGACCGGCGGCAAGCCGCCCGACGTACATCGGCTCGATTGCCGCGACGGCGTGTTCCTCGAAAACCGCACGCTTGAAAACAGAGCGCTGAAGTCGGTCGACCGGATGACGGCCCGCACTCTGGCGCTAGATCGACCGACCGGAGATTTCACGGCCGAAGGTCCCGGAGAAGTCGTTTCCGTGCGGGTGGGCTCGCCGATGAAGCCGGGCGGCGCACAACAAGGCGGCCCTGCCGGACCGGCCGGAGTGCCGGCGATTCCGATCGGTTTTGGAGCCGACGCTGCGACGCAACCTGCGGGTGAGCGCACGATCAACTATCTACAAACCAGCTTCCAACGCGGCATGGCCGGTAACGAAATGCGCCGCGAAATGAATTTCTACAATCAAGTCCGCGTGCTTCACGGGCCTGTACCCGACTGGAATACGGTCATCGATCGCGATCGACCGGAAACTTGGCGGCCGCAGACCGTGCTGATCGACTGCGACCAGTTGCAGGTGACCTCCGTGCGCGAGGGAGCCGACAGCGCGGAGACGTTCAACCTTGTAGCGGCCGGTAATACGCTGGTGGAGAGCAATACGTTCACGGCCCGCGCCCGCGCGTGACGTACGCTCAGGGCAAGGATCTGCTGGTGATCGAAGGAGACGGTCGCACTGCCGCCGAACTCTATCATCAGAAGCATGCGGGCGGCGAAAACTCTGGTACGACGGCGCAACGTTTCATGGTCTGGCCGTCGACGAATCGCGTGCAAGTGGACGGAGCCAACTTCCTCGACCTCGCCCCGCGTTAATTCGCTCGAGGCTCGCCGTTAGAGGCTCGTCTTGAGCAATTGCCACGCGGTGACGGCGATGCCGAGCGGAATGCAGTAGTAGGCGAAATAGTGCAGCTTGCCGCCGCGAAGCAGCGCCAGCAGCCACCGCAGCGCACCGAGCCCGACGACCATCGCAACGACGGCGCCGATCGCCATATCCGACCATGGCAATCCGCGGGCCGATCCTTCCCGGGCGAACTCCAGCAGTTGCAGGAACACGGCGCCGCCGACCGCTGGGATCGACAGCAAAAACGAGAAGTTCGCGGCATCGGTACGTTTCATGCCGACCAGCGCGAGCGAACAAGCGATGGTCGATCCGCTTCGCGAAACGCCGGGCAACACGGCCACGGCTTGAAAGCAACCGATCAAAAACGCCTGCGCATAGGTCAGGTCCGGATAGGCGATGCCGGGATCATCGTCGGTCGCCGCCGAACGATCTGCGGTCGTGCGAGTTTCGCTCCGGCGAATCATCAGCAAGATCATTCCGGTGGCAATGAGCCCTAAGCCGCCGATCAGAGGACTTTCCAAAATGCCCCAATGAAAATGCTTGTCGAGCTTCTTCAGTGCGATGCCGAAAATGGCGGCGGGAATTGTTCCCACGACAAGAAGACCGATCACGCGGCGATCTGCGGTCAGCAGTCGCAGAATTTGCTTGCGGAAAACAATCAGCACCGCGGCCAGCGTGCCGGCATGCAACATGATCTCCAGCGCGAGGAGTTCGTCGAGCTTGTGCCCCGTCGCCGCTTCAAACAGTGCGGAAACGACGACCAAATGACCGTCGGAACTGACCGGAAGAAATTCCGTCAGTCCTTGCACGACGGCGAGAATTAGAGTGCGCAGCAGTTCCATAATCGGCCGTAGTCGAAGAAGCACGGCATGCCGTGGAACCGCTCGGTTTGAGGGGTGCGATCGGTGCGCCGGAGCCGGCAAGTATACCTCTGCCGCTAATCTCACTCGCCGAACGTCACAAAACATCACGCATCGAAGAGCGGCCGATCGCGCAAAAGTCTAGCGATCGTGACGGCCGTGCGGTTTGTGCGGTGCGACCTTCAAGCGGAATCATCACTTTGGCATAATGGCGACCTCGCCCCGTATCCCGTGCTCGTCGGACGAATTGCAACACCCCCGGAGGAATCGATGTTCAAGTGCTTGAGTCCCGCCCCGCTTGGTCTGAACGTTTCATTGAACGACCTGATCGAGCCGGCCCTGTCGCACGGATTCAAAAGCCTTGAACTCGATGTCGTGACGTTCGCTGAGCAGGCGCACCGTGCGGGAATGCCGGCCGCGCAGCGCACTGATCGATAGCGCCTCGTTGCAATTGGGCTTCTTTCGCCTGCCGTTTGAACTTAGCGGCGACGACAAAGCCTTCGCGGCGGGCCTCGGCGCTCTGGCCGGTCACGCCAAGCTCGCCAAGGAATTGAACTGTACGCGATGCGTCGTTGTGCTCGATCCGGCCGACGACGAACGTCCGCTCCATCAGAACTTTATCGTCTATCAGCAACGGCTGTCGGCCGTCGCCAAGACGCTCGGCGAACACGGAATTCAACTCGGTGTCGGCTTCACGGCGACGCCCGAGCTTCGCGCCGGTCGGGCCTTTGAATTCATTCGCAATTTCGATGCGCTCAAGTTGCTGCTCGGCATGGTGACGGAGAAGAACGTCGGAGTAGCGGTTGACCTGTTCGAACTTTGGGCCTGCGATTCGGCGTACCAAGCCGTGGTCGAGGCGGGCTTGAAGCCGGTCGTGCTGTTCGTGGCCGACGCTCCGGAAGGGATCACTCCCGACGACGCCGTGCAAACCCAACGCTTGCTCCCGACGGAAACCGGCTGTATTGACTCGGTCGGCACTTACAAAGCTTCGCGGCCGCCGGCTTCGACGGGCCCGTCGTACCCGCCCCACATCCGACGCGTTTTCAAGGCGTGCCGCGCAGCAACGTTTGCAAACTTGCCGGCGACAAACTCGAAGAATGCTTCAAAGCCGCCGGCATCAAACCGGCCCGCAAACCTTCGCTGGTTCAGCGGTAGTTAATCCGTTTAGGCAGGCGCACGGATGTTTCATTTCGACGGCGGGTTGAAGCTGACGCGGGCCGATTTGGCCGTCGATTTCAAACGGCGAATGCCGCGGGCGTTCATTTCGCACGCTCACAACGATCACATGGCACGGCACCAGTACGCGCTCTGTACTCCGGAGACTTCGTGCCTGTATCAACACCGGCTCGGTGCCGCACGACGTGCTGGAGTTGCCTTACCGCAAGCCGGTCGAATGGGGCGGCTTGCGGCTGACGACCTACCCTGCCGGGCATTGTCTTGGGTCGGCGATGCTTCTGGCGGAAGACGGCGACGAATCACTGCTCTATTCGGGCGATTTCAAACTTGCGGAATCGGCGACTAGCGAACGAGCCGAGTTGCCGAAAGCCACGATTTTCGTGCTTGAGAGCACGTATGGTCAGCCGGCTTACCGCTTTGCTCCGAGAGCTGAACTCGTCGGCCAGTTGATCGAGTGCTGCCGCCAAGCCTTGAAGCGCGAGCAGACGCCGGTCATCGAGGCCTATGCGCTCGGCAAGGCACAAGAGGTGACGAGGCTTCTGACGTCGCACGGCATCGGAGTGCTGCAAACGCCGCCGGTTTACGAGATCAGCCTCGTGTATCAGGCGTGCGGCGTCGACTTGGGCAACTTCGTTCGCTTTGAAGGTTTGCCGCGCGACGGGCACGCCCTCGTCGCCCCGCCCGGAAAGCACCGCGGCTCCAATCTGCAGGGCATTCGGCGGCCGTGTCGCATCGCCGTCACCGGGTGGTCGCTCGACCGCAACTCGCACCGACGTTACGGCTTCGATCACGCGATCCCGCTCTCGGATCACGCCGATTTCGGCGAACTGCTCGAAGCCGTCGAACGTGTCGACGCCCGCGAGGTGCATTGCACGCATGGGCCGGAATCATTCGTCGAAGAGCTGCGCAAGCGGGGCGTGAACGCCTACCGGCTCGGCGTGCCGGCATCGCATCGCGAACGCCTGTTGTTCTAGTCCGGCGGCGGAACGCCAAGTGCGACGTGTCGGGCGTTCTCTCTTTCCTCTGCGTCACATCAGCGAAGCCGCGCAAACTTTTTGGGCGTTGCAGGCGGCACCGTCGTTAAAACCGGCACATTTGTTACATGCCGACCATGCCCGAGGTCGATGGCAACCTGTGAAACCGCGCCGCGGCGAAGTCGTACCGTTGCGCCTGTTGCTATCGCGAGAACGCCGGCATGAACAACGAACATCTCGGACAACGACCATCGCCGCGCCGCCGAAGCGTGCGCGGCGTCAGTACGGCGGCGGCCTTCGCTGCCTCACTCCTGGCGAGCGGTTGCGATCAAGTGACGGAAAGTAAATTGACGTCGCCGTCGGTCGCCGCTCAAGCAACGCCGGCGATCACAGCCGCGCCGTCCATACCGACCAAGTCAGCGACACCGCTCCGTTTTCCCGGCCACGGCGAAAACGCGGCTGCACCGGTAGACGAAACGTCGGGATCGCGGGTGCCAACGGAAGTCGCAACGGCGGGTCTCGTCGGAGCCGCGACGTTTGACGACATTACGCCGGTCGTCGCAACGGAGTCGCCGGCCGCCGGACGACCAAAAGCCAAGCTGCTTGGCCTCGAAGAACCGACGACGACGGCCAACGACGACGAAGCAAAACGTAAGGCTGCCGCGAAGCTCTCGACGATCGTCGCTCACGGCACTCGCGACGCCGGCACGTTGCTACGTGAAGCCGAAACGCTCAACACCAACGGCCTGCAGCTCGTCGCCCGCGGCGCTCTCTTACGCGCTCGTGCCGAATTTTTCGGTGCGATTCGCACTGTCGCAGCGGCCTGCGAAGCCCGCACGACGGGAGCCATCTCCACAAACAATGTGGCCCGGATTGATGCGGCCTTTCAGGCGTGACGGAAGTCGAAGACTTCCTGCCCGGCGGCAAGGCGATGCAATCGGCCGACGAGCGGGTGATGATCGTTCGCGGTCACAACAGCGGCGCGGTCGACGAAGCCGCCGCCACGGCCTACGGCGCGGCGGAACTTCGCCAGGCTTACTACCTGTTCGCTTTTGAAAATCTCAGCAAAGCGGTCGCCGGCGAGCCGTGCGGAAGCGTCGCGTTGCACGGCTTGGGCAAAGTCTTCACGTCGGTCGATACGGCTCGCCAAGCCGGCGTCGTCGATTCTCGCGGCAAGGCGGAAGTTTGTTTACGCGCGGCTTTGGAAGTCGACGGGCAGAATTTCCCGGCGGCCAATGACCTCGGCGTGCTCTTAGCCGAGGATGGTCGCTTGGAAATGGCCCGCGCCGTATTGCGAGCCGCTCTGGCCGTTTCTCCGCAGCCTGCCACTTGGAACAACCTCGCGACGGTTCACGAACGCCTCGGCGAATCGCAGCTTGCGGCCCTAGCACGTCACGAATCGCAGAAGCTTGCGATGTCGCCCGCAGCGGCAGCAGGTCGGCCGATTGTTCCCGCACACAACGTGCAATGGGTCGACTCGCGACGTTTCGCATCCGCCGCACGTCCGCAAGTCGACGAGCCGATGCGCTCGGCGCAAGCCGGCTCCGCCGCGCGTTCGGGAGCTCGCACGCCGGCCGCACCGCAACCTGCGGCCGTGCCCGTGATCGAAACGGCCCGGCAGCCTCGGCGCAACTCGATTCTCAACTGAGCGACCCCTTCGCAGCGACATGCGCCTCACAGACGACAACACGAAACCGATTTCGTTCAGCGGCCTCCGTTTGGCCGCGGTGACGGCGGTGCTCTGCATGACCGTGCCGACGGCCGCCGCCTGGTTGCCCTGGTGGCAAAGTCGCGTGCAGCCGGCGAGTCACGAAGAATCCGTGCCTGTGAGCCCGGAATTCGTGACGGCCGAGCAAGTGCCGGCCGGAGTTCCCATCGCTCCGATCCGTCCGGCCGAGTCTCCGTTCGGCGAGCCGGTGTCGCCCCCTTCCGCAATGCCGACTGTCGGGCCGATGGATATTAACTCGATGCCGCCGAGCGGTCCGATGGTCGCCAACTGCGGTTGCGCTCCTGGCGGCTTTTCTCCCGCCGCGCCGTATCCGATTCGCGCTGTCGATTGTGTGAGCGGCTGCTGCAACGGTGAACTCGGTTGGGGCGCGGCTCGCCCACTCAATTGGCAACCGTACGCCCAAGGTGAATACGTCGGGCATGCCCGCAGTGCACATGTCGGCGAGTATCGCTTGCGGGTCGACGACCAATTGGAGTTCGTCTTTCGTCTCACGCGTGAGGAAACGGCGCATCCCTACCTGCTCAATGTGGGCGACGAAATCCGCGTCGAGTCATTCACGGATCCGCTCTTAAATCGCGACCTACTGATCCAGCCCGACGGTACGATTACGCTTCGCCTTGTCGGACAAGTAAAGGCGACGCGGCAAACGGTCGTGCAACTGCGCGAGCAAATCGAGAAGCTCTACACCAAGTACTACAAGATTCCGTCGATCACCGTTACGCCGCTGAAGGTGAACACCAAGCTCGAAGACTTGCGAGCCACGGTCGACGCCCGGGCCGGTGCGGGCGGCCAAAATCGCCAAGCCCGCGTCACTCCCGAAGGGACCATCGCACTGCCCGCCGTCGGGAACGTGCCGGTACAAGGTCTCACGCTCACCGAACTCAAACGCGAGCTCGATCAGCGTTACGCGGCGGAAGTCGAAGGCATTGAAGTGACGCCGGTGCTGCTCCAACGCGCGCCGCGCTACGTATATGTGCTCGGCGAAGTGCGCACGCCCGGACGTTTCGTGCTCGACGGTCCGACGACGGTCATGCAAAGCATCGCGCTGGCGGGCGGCTGGAACGTCGGCGCCAATACGCGACAGATCGTCGTCTTCCGCCGCGGCGACGATTGGCGGCTCATGGCCACGATGCTGGATCTGCGCGGCGAGTCTCTACGGCAAAACGCCGTGCCCTGCCGACGAACTTTGGATCAACGACGCCGACGTCGTGATCGTGCCGAAGTCGCCGATCTTGGTGCTCGACGACTTCATCAATCTCGTCTTTACTCGCGGCATCTACGGCGTGGCGCCGTTCAACGTCGGCACAAACTTCTCGTTCCTCAACACGCTGACGACCGTGCCGTAACGTAGGCGTCGCCGCGCATGGCGACGTCAGTCATCCAACCGCATATCGCGTTGTTGGAGTTCGTTCGAGAGAATTTCGTCGATCTCGAAGTCCGGAGCCTGGCGGACCAACGGGCTCGGTTGCTTGCCTTTACCGCTTGGACGCGGATCGGCGACCGGCACGATCACCAGTTGCTCGCACACCGGACAACGCCCCTTCTTGCCGGCGCGCTCGTCGGGTACGACGAGCCGGTGCCCGAGCGGACAGTAGAAATGGATCGCCATCGTCAAACTTCCCAATCGAGACACTGCGCCGTAAGAGCTTCGCTCGTGCGGCTTGGTGCGTTGACTTAAGCAAGTCACCGGCAGGCAGGCCGGCGGCGGCCCCCCTCACTGCAAGTCTCTGCAGCGAGTCATTTACGGTCAAGTCGGCTCGTTATTCTTCGGAGAAAACCTGTGTGCCCTCTTCCTTGGTCACGGGCAATTTCATGTCTTCGGAAGTGAGTTGCACAAGGCAGCGATGGTCGCCCGGCTTGAGACATTGGGCCCGCACGACGAACGTCGTTTCGCTCTTCGCGGGGAGTTGCGGTAGAGCCTGGAAGTGAATCTGTCGACCGGCGGAAGCATACTTCGCCGGGCCTTCTGCTTCGAGGGCTTTGAAACCTTCGGGCAGCGTGACCGTGAGTTGTACGTTGGTCGCTTCTTTCGAACCTTGGTTGGCGACGAGAATCTCGTACTCCGTTTCGCCGCCGGCTTCCACCGGATCGACGGTATCTCCAACCTGGAACACGATCGAAGCTACGCCTTCGACGAGCACCGCTTCTTCCTTGCGGGCCGAAATCCCCCGATCGGCCGTGCTTTCGACGCGGAGCAATTGCTGCCCCGGCTCGACCGGCAACGCCGTGAGCGTAACGCTGCCCCGTTGTTGCGGCGGCAGTTCTTCCAAGAGCCAACGCACGCTGTGCGTGTCGGAATCGTATTCGCCGTGATTATCGGCGTCGACGAACTGCATGCCGCGCGGCAGGTACGTCGCCAGTTCGACTTCGCGTGCCGCGGCCGTGCCAGGATTAGTCAGCGACACCGTGTACGTCGCTTGTCGATCGAGAAAACGTTTTTTCGGACCGTCAATGTCGACGGCAAGCGCCGGGCGCGACGATTTCAAATTGCGTCTTCGTTTCGGCGGCGACGCGACCGTCTCCTTTACCTTGGATGACGTTCATGCAGGGGCCGGCTTTTACGGCCCGCAGCGCGAGTTCCAGTTCGCGAGTTTCGCCCGGTTGCAAATCACCGATTTCGTATTCCAGTTCGCCCCCCGCGGCATGCTCCATGCCCGCAGGTACGATTTCCGTGAGATAGACTCCGGTTGCAGCTCCCGTGCCTGGATTAAACACGCGAATCTTCAACGGCACTTCGTCACCGACCATCACACTGCGCGGCGAGGAAACTTCGATCGCCAAATCAGGCTTCGTGCAAACCGTACGAGCGGAGGCCGCGGCGCTGAAGTGGACCGTCGCGACGCTGCCGATTTCTCCTTCGGTCGTCGGCATGAGCTCGACTTGGACCGTCGCTTCATCGCCGGGACGTAGCGAGCCGAGTTGCCAAACGAGTTCGCCTGCTTGACCGCCGACGGCCTTCGGCTTGCTGGAGGTGAGCGTCGTGCCGTGAGGAACGACGTCGTGAATTTCGACGTTGTTGGCGACCGTCGTACCGGTGTTGCGGACCAAGATTTCAAACACAGCAGGCTTGCCGATCTGAATTTCCGGTGGAGCAAATTTTTCAACGATGAGCGTCGGCGTTTGCGTTCCCTCTAAAGCTTGCTCACCTGGCTTTCCGATGCCCGCAGGTCCGGCTACCGGCATTGAGAACGTGCGCGGGGCCGAACTATCGGGGTTGCTCGTCGCGCGGGGTGATTCTGCCGCAGGCGGTTGCGAAGCGAATGGAGACGGAGCGGAGCGCGCGGCCGGCGGGTTTTCAAAGGCTCGCGGTGCGGGGGCGGCGATCGGCGCTGCGGCGCGCGGTTCGACGGCGGCGGGCATGGTCGTGGCCGGAGCATAAGCGGAAGCCGGAGGCATGGCGGCCGACGGAATACTCGAAGCCGGAATGCCCGCAGACGTGGCGGCCGATGCCGAGGGCATAGCCGATGCTGGAGGTGCGGCGTAACGATCACCCGTGGTCGCCGACGGCAATGTGCTTATTGCTCCGACCGACATTGGTTGCGCAGCCGTCGTTCCATACGGACTCGCGGGCGCGGCCGAAGTGGGGAGCGGATTCGGCGGCGGCGGGAGCGGTGTCTTCTGCATGGCTGAGCCGGCCGGCGGGACCGAACGTGCGAACGGATCGGACGATGCGGCGGCAGTGGATGTCGGGGAGCCTGCGGTCGGTGAAGTCGCGGCCGTTGCAGCGCCACGCACCGGGGTTTCGGCCGCGGCTTGCTGCACGGCGTAGTGAGAGTTTCGGTTCGGTTGTGGTTGGGCGTAGGCATCGACGAAGTCGGCGCCGCGCGTCGTCGGTCCGCCTGGAGCCTCCGCGCCGCCGTCGCTGGAGACTATGGCGCCGAAACGAATTCGCGTCGACGAGGTCGACGGTTGCGAGTCGTTGTTCTCGACCGCAATGGTCGCATACGGCGAAGCGCCGGCCGCGGGCGGGGTTTCCGCATCGGATTCGCGAATCGCGGCGGCGATGGCCGCACCGACCACGACCAGCGAAGTCAACGAAACCGCAACCATGCGAAAGGAAAAACGTGCAGGCCCGGAGCGCTTCATGGCCGTAAGCTCGCGAAAGAGAACGAGAGGCGAAACGAAAGAAATGCGATCGACGTGTACCAGCGGAGGGGGCGGTTAAGTACCAAACCCCCGCAACTTCGCAAAGATCAAACGTCGTCGCGGCCGTAGCGCCCGCGAAATTCGTCCGCCGGGTACTTCGCGGCGTTGCGCACCATCTTGCGGGCCACGGAGTCGGCAACATCGAGCCCGAGCACGTTGGCCAATGCCAGCAGATAGCAAACCACGTCGGCCAGCTCTTCACCGACTGCCTCACGCTTGCCGGCATCTTCAGCCAAGGCCTGCGACGCTTGAGGTGTGAGCCATTGGAAGTGTTCCATCAACTCGGCCGCTTCGATCGCGGCCGACATTGCCAGATTCTTCGGCGTGTGGAACTGTTCCCAGTTGCGCTCGGCGACGAACGTTCGCACGAGTTCGCGCAGCTCTGCAACCGTGGTTTGTGCGTCGTTCATGGCTTCGCGCCCGCGGAAATTTTACGCAACCGCTCCGAAATCGAAGCCGGGAAGCGTGAGTTGCATGGGGGGCTCGATTCGCTGGAAGTATCGTTTGCGATACACCTCGGAGAGATGCACCATCACCTCCAGCACGAGCAGATCCGCACGAGTCATCACGTGCCGAGCGCCGCGAGCACCGAGGCCGCGGACCATCTCTTCCAGCACCTTGACGTGAAGTTGCATCGTTTCCGGAGCCGTCACGCGCGAATCGGCCAGAAGCTCGGCAATGCGGATCATCGAATCGCCTAGATTGCCGGAACCCATGATGACATAGGCCCGCATGAGTTCGTGGTAGTGGGCCACGAGTTCCGGCGGCAGCGACCAAGTTTGTCCTAGTGTGATGTCCTCAACTTCGGCCGCGTCACCGAAAGTGTGCTCCGGACGGCGGCGTGCGGCGAGCTGCGTGGCCCGATTTCCGCAATCGGCCAAGCCTTCCAGGTCGCGAAGGAGCGAGCGTTGTTCGTCGAGCAGGCGTTGCGTTTCGACGTGCTCTTGCTGCAGCCGGTGCTGTTCGGCTTGGGCCAGACGACGGTTTTCTCGCAAGAGCCGATGTCGTTCTATCGCTCGCGAGACGATCCAGATGAGCGATCTCGTGGTCGTGGTATGCACGCAGACGTAAGCATCAGCGCCGGCTTCCAAGGTTTGAGCCAGCATTTCTTGTTCGCTGAGCGAACCAAGCAGCACGAGCGGTTCTTCCGAGCCGCCGCCGACTAGCGCTTCAGCGAGGTCGAGGCCGTCTATCTGGCCGGGCTCGTGCGAGGCGAGTACCGCGTCGAAGGCTTCGTCGCGCAGCCGAGCTAGGCCGTTGGCCATGCCGCGGGCTTCTTCGATCTGTACCTGCACCGCACTATCGTGAGCGAAAGCTTCCGCCAGCCATGCACCAGTGCGATGCGTACCGGTGATGAAGAGCAGCCGGAGCCGTGCGGGAAGCGTGCCGGCGGGCACGGCGACGGTCGTCGTTCGATTCGAGACGAGCGTTTGGCTCATGCCGGCAACGACGGCGCTGCGCACCGTGCGAAGGTTTTGGGCTGGGAAATGATCGGGGCGGTACTCTAGCGAGGGCTGCCGCAAGGGTCAACGTCGGCAAACTAGAGGCCTTCCTGCGGGCGGCGACTGGCCTTGTTCCCGCATGCCGGCACCTTAGAATTACGGCGGTTTTGCGGCCATTCAGGCCGGCGGCAAGTTTCTGCGACTGGCGACCACGCGTGAAGATTGCGTATCTCGACTGCTTGAGCGGCATCAGCGGCGACATGACGCTTGGCGCCCTCGTCGACGCCGGCGTGGAGCTTGCTGCGATTCAGGCGGCCGTCGATTCGCTGAAGTTGCCGTCGTGCAAGCTCGTGCTTAGCGAAGTGAAACGCAAGGGTTTCCGCGCATCGAAAGTGAGCGTCGAGCACGAGCCCGAACATGCGCATCGGCATCTGCACCACATCACCGACATGATCGACGCCTCGGCCCTCACGGCGCGACAAAAGGATCTGGCGAAGCGCATCTTCACGAAGCTCGGCGAATCGGAAGCTAAGGTTCACGGTACGACGATCCGCAAAGTGCACTTTCACGAAGTCGGCGCGGTCGACTCCATTGCGGATATTTGCGGCGCAGCGGTCGGCTGGGATTTGCTTAGAGTGGAACGAATTTACTGCTCGCCGGTGCCGACAGGACGCGGGTTCGTACAGATCGAGCACGGGCGGTGCAGCATTCCCGCGCCCGCGACGGCCGAGCTATTGCAAGGTGTGCCGCTGGCAGAATCGAACGTCGAAGCCGAACTTACGACGCCGACCGGCGCGGCCATTTTGGCCACCCTCGTCGACGGTTACGGCCCGTTGCCTTCAATGAAGATCGAGCGCGTCGGCTACGGCTCAGGCGACAAAGACTTCGCCTCGCATCCGAATATCTTGCGATTGTTCGTCGGCGAAAGCACGGCGATGCCCGCGAGTGATCAGGTGTGGGTCGTCGAAACAAACCTCGACGACGTGAGCGGCGAGATCATCGGCTACTGTACGACGAAGCTCTGGGAAAACGGGGCGCTCGACGTCTACACGACCGCGATCCAAATGAAGAAGAATCGGCCGGGCACGACGCTCACCGTCCTCTGTCAAGCGGTCGATTTGGACCGGATCGAGACGACGCTGTTTCGTGAGACCGGCACGCTTGGCGTACGTCGCTGGCCCGCGAGCCGACATAAGCTGGATGCAAGGAGCACGCTGTGGAAACGCCGTGGGGCTCGGTCGCCGGCAAGCTCGGCTGGATCGCCGGCCAAGAGCCGAGCTTTTCGCCCGAGTTTGAGGCTTGCCGCACGATTGCCGAAGCACAGGGCGTGCCGCTGAAAGACGTGTATGAAGTTGCCCATCGGTCGTTCGATGCGGCGAAAACGCCACCTTCAACATAATTTAGAGACGTCGCGACACGCCGGACTTTCGGTTCGGCGCTCGCCTCGAACAGGACGACACGGATGTTGTTCGCCGCTTTCAATCCGAGCACTTGGACGCTGCCCGCCCTCATCGCGGCGGCCACTTTCGTGTTGTTGGTGCGTCTCAAAGCTCGCCGCCGTGCGATGTTGAGCGGCACGATGAAACCTAGCGGCAGCGTGAATGAGGTTCTTGCGGCAAAGTTTGGCTCGCAGCGCTCGGCAGATTCACATAGCCAGATCGCATCGCATGCGGCCGCGGAACGGCAACTCGTGGCGTTCTACGATATGGCCCGCGAGATCGAAGCCCGCCTCGACATGAAGCGGGCGCTGATTGGAGCAGTTGATCCGCGAAGCCGATGAACGCATCGCTCGGTTGGAAGTTCTGGAAGCCGACCGGGCGTCGTAGACTGCGGCGACGTCTTACTCGCGGCTCAGGCCGAGTCGCACACGGGCTTGGAATCGCTGGTTATCGCGAATGATCGTGAGCGCCACTTCGCTACCCGGTGAGTGAGCTTCGATGAGGCCGAGGAAATCGTCGGCCGTTTTGATTTTCTCGCCATTCACTTCCACGATCAGGTCGGCCGCGCTGATGTCGAGCTTTTGCGACTCGACCATGAACGGTCCCTGGCGACGCTTTTGCACGGTGCGTTGCGGGCCGCGAAGGCCGGCACGTTCCGCCGGGCCGCCTGCCGTAAGACCGGCGATTAGCAAACCGCGTTCGGTTTGATACACGCGAGTAATGCCGACGTCGGGCCGTACAACTTCGCCGCGTTCGACAAGTTGCGGAACGACACGCGCGATTGTCGCCGCAGGAATCGCAAAGCCGACGCCCGTATTTTGGCCCGTCTTGCTGGCGATCGCCGTGTTCATGCCGATCAGTCGGCCGCGGCTGTCGATTAGCGGGCCGCCGGAGTTACCGGGGTTAATCGCCGCGTCGATCTGAATGATTGATTTCATCGTGCGACCGTTGCGGCCGGGAAGCGAGCGGTTGAGGCTGGAGACGATTCCCGTCGTGAGCGTACGTTCCAGGCCAAACGGGTTGCCGATTGCGTAGACAGATTGACCAACGCGAAGCCGTGATGAATCACCAAACACGATCGGCACGAGCGACTCGACCGGTGCTTCAATCTTTAACACGGCGATGTCGTTCGACGGATCGCGCCCGACGAGAGAAGCCTGATAAGTCTCGCCGTCGAAGAGCGTGACATTGATCGACTCCGCGTCGGAGACGACGTGATAGTTCGTCAGGATGTGGCCGGCTTGATCGATGACCGAGCCCGAGCCGGCACCTTCGGAAGGAATGTCGAACAGCAATGTTTCGGTCACGACCTTGGTGCTGATGTTCACGACGCCCCGATTGCAGGTTTCGTAAACGGCGATGTTGACGCGTTCTTCCGGCGTGAAGTCCGCGAGGACGTCGTCCGCCGCGCGGGGCTCGATTTGCGGCAACGACTGCGGTGTTTCCGGGCGCGGAGCGGTGACGACGGCCGGAAGTTGATCTTGCGGCGGCGCGAAGAGTTCTTGAGCGTGGGCCCGCTGCTGGTTCCAGGCGTCGCGCACGGCGATCGCCCCCAAAGCGCCGACAGCCCCGACAATCAACGACCCGACGATCACAGATTTCATAGCTCTCGCATCCTCAAGCAGAAAGGCAGCGGCGTGCGGCACCGCCCATGGCCGCAGGCCCGACGACGCACTGCATACTAAAAAACGGCGATTCCGGCGAGGCGGAGTTTGCCGGGCTTGCGGCCCCTATCAACGGCGCAAGGTTGCAGGCTTCGCGGCGTGCGGCGATGAGCCGTTACGTAAACCGCCGTATGCGCAAAGTACCCGAGCAATACGATTAGTTCGCACAACGCGAACTTCGCAGATTGCCTAACAGCGTGAATTGATCGGTTCCGATACCGTATGCTAGCTGCCGCTCGCTCAGCAGAAATGCTCCCGGCAGTGGTGCGTAGGCGCACGGAGGTTGAACCCACCGGTAGGAGATCGCGGGATGAGTCGCACCCCCTTTGCGTTGTTTACTCTGCTCTGTACGCTCGCGTCCTCGATCGTCGCCGCGGGCAACGCGAGCCGTCGTGCAGGCATTGAGCACACGCCCGCGAAAGTTCCGACCATCGCCAAGCAACCGGCGGTGGTGCAGCAGGTCGCCTATATCGCTACGGCGGAAGCGGTCGAGCCGGCCTGGAACGCCGCCGAGTGGAAGCCGATTGACGTACGCCGCGCGTACCTGACGCTGATTGACCGCCTGCCGAAATCGGTTCGCGAATTGGCTCCCGGCATCGAGAAGCCTGCGACGAAGTCGAACGTCGCACAATCGCCGGTCGCCGTTGGCCAAACCGCTGCAAAAATCGCGGAATCGAAGAAGCCCGCCGCCATGGCGAAAGCGCCGGTGCTGAATCGCGTGGGAGCCAGCGTCGAAGTCCGGGCTTCGTCGAAGCAGGTGAAAGCCGAAGTGCGGGCCTCGGCGAAGTCGACCCTGCCGCAATCGTCGCCCCTGCGGAGCTTGGCCCAATCCGGCGATGCCGGCTGGAATTGGCAGTCGGTCGTCGTAATCGCCGGCAAATACGCCGCGATTCAGGACGCCTGGCGAAAAGCCAACGGTTCCGGTCCGCAGACGGTTCGTATCGGCACCGAAGTCTCGAAGCCGGGCGTTGAGTTGACCGGAGCCGGCATCTACCTGCCGCAAGGCTACTGGACCCCGTCGCTCCACGTCTCCGAAAGCGGTCGGCAACTGCTCGGTTCGTGCAACATCGCCCCTGAGATGATTCAGGTCGCCAAGAAGGCTCCGGTCGGCGTCAAAAGCACCGTGTCGGAATTGACGAGCCGGCTGGAAAACGTGCTAAATCAGCTGCAAGGGCTTCGCTTGGTCGTCGCCCAGGAAACGGTGAAGCACCTCATCGTGCAGTGGCTGCCGAGCGGCAACGATCGCCCGGCGGCCGTCAGTGCTCAGGTTCGCGGCCAGAACCAGAAGTAAGCCGGGCCGATCTCAAGGCCAAGCGGTTCGGGGGCCGGGTATCTCACAAACCTGCCCCCGGCGGTGCCGCAGACGGCTCACAAGCCGTCAAAGTCCGCAAATCCCCTATCTTCGCTCATGTTTCGCTTTGAGCGGTCCGCGCCCATCCCTAGTCAGAGACGCAACTCCGGTTGCCGACCGGGAGTTCGTGCGACAAAAGCTGCAATTTTGTTGGCACGGTTTGGGAAAGCTGCGTAGAGTAGAACTGTCCACTTTTAGCTTGGGCCACTTCTAGTCTGCTCACGTCCCCCTCCCTTAGGCGGGAATTCCGTTCGGTTCTCGAACGGCTGTTTTCGCCCGGCTATCGGCCGAGTTTGGGGATCGCCGCCGGGGTTGGCCCCCGACCTCGATCGTTGCAACACCTGATTTTTTGGCGGAGTTTTTGAAATGTCGATGAGCCTTCGTCGCTCGCGATTTGTTCTTCGCATGTCGGCCGCTGCGGTCGCCCTGTTTACCTTGGCAGGTTTCTCGGTTTCAGCAGCCCAGGCCCAATCGGCCGCGGCTCGCATGGAAACCTTCACCGCCGTCGACGGTCGCGAATTCTTCGCCCTGGCCGTGATGCCCGGCTCCGATCAAAAGCCGGCCGCTCCGGCAGGCAGTGACGTGATCGTGCTGTTCGACACCTCGGCCAGCCAGATCAACCAATTCCGCGACAAGCAACTCGAAGCTCTCGACTTCTTGCTCGGCTCGCTCGGCCCGACCGATCACGTGCGGCTCTTCGCCGTCGACGTCGACGCCGTCTCGCTCACCCCCGCGCTCGTCGCTCCGGGCACTCCGGAACTTCAAGCCGGTTTGGAAGCGTTGCGAGCCCGCACGCCGCTCGGCACCACGGACATGCACAAGGCCCTGAGCGCCGCCATCGCCTCGTTCGACGGCGCCGCCCCGGCTGATCGGCTCCGCTCCATCGCCTATCTCGGCGACGGCATGAGCCTCGGCAACCTAGTCGCCGGCCCCGACATGCAACAACTCGTCGACGCTCTCTGCGCTGCGCAGATCTCGGTGAATAGCTTCGCCGTCGGTCCTCGCGTAGATACGCAGTTGCTCGGCGTGCTCGCCAATCACACCGGCGGCATGTTGCTCTCCGATAGCGAAAACTTCAACGGCAAGCAGTTCGGCGGGTTCCTCGCCGAGTGCGCCGCGGGCGTCGTCGCTTGGCCGACGAAGAGCACGCTGCCGGATTCGATCGTGGAAGTCTATCCGAAGAAGATGCCGCCGCTGCGATTCAATCGCGACACGGTGATGATCGGTCTGGCCAAACCGGTCGCCGAAGTGGACGTCGCCGTGGAAGCCGTGGCGCTTGGCAAGCCGGTCTCGCTGGCTTGGCACATTGCTCCTGTTGCCACCGCCGACGACCACGCCTATCTCCCCGAACTCATCGAGCTGGCTCGCAAAGACGCCGGCATTTCGTTGCCGACCGTCGGTTCGACCGGCCTGAAGGAAATGCGTCGGCTCGTGAACGTCGAAGCCTACTCGCTGTTGCAGCTCGGCAAGCAAGCCGTGGCGGTCGGCAGCTATGACCAAGCCGAAAAGCTGGTCGACGAAGCCCTGCGGCTCGACCCGACCAACGGGGAAGCCAAGGCCATTCGCCAAGCCGTGCTCACGGCTCGCAAAGAAGGCAAGATCGGCCAAACGCACGATCTGAAGCTCGTGAATTTCCAACCGGCCGGCGAAGCCGTGCCGGGCACTGTTCCGGCCGATCCCAATGCTGTTCCTGCCGATCCGAATGCCGCTCCGGCCGCCGGCGCTCCGGCTGCTGCGGGTGGCTTGCTCGCTCCGACCGGCGGTGAAATCGCTCCGGGCGGTCTGCTTAACGAAGCCGGCACGCAATCCAAGGTCATCATCGACATCATGACCGTCGAAGTGCAAAACGGCATCAACCAAGCTCGCAGCATTATGGGCCGCGACCCGGATGCCGCCCGCGATTCGCTCAAGGCCCTGCAAGAACGCGTGGCCGGCGTGCCGGAATTGGAAGGGGGCGTGAAGACCCAACTCGTCGAACAAATCGAAACGGCTCTGCGGGCTGCAGATCGCGCCGCCAAGCAAGCGGAAGAAATTCGCCTGCAACAAGAGTCGGCGTTGGCGAAGCAGCAAGAGCAAGATCGCCTCTATCGCGACCTCATCGGCAATCAGCAGAAGTCCGAGCAACTCATGGCTCGCTTCGAAGACCTGATGGACGAACGTCGCTACCGCGACGCGGAAAACGCCGCCAAGTTGGCGCAAGAGTTCACGCCGAACGCTCCGGCCGTCACCGCCGGTCAACGCTGGGCCTTGCAAGAAAACACGTACCAGACGGCGATGAACACTCGCCGAGAGGCTTGGAAGAATCGCGGTTACAACCTGCTGTCGATCGAGCGCTCGGCCATTCCGTTCGCGGACGACACGCCGATTCTCTACCCGTCGAAAGACACGTGGGAACTCATCACGGAGAAGCGTAAGAAGTTCGATCGCGTGAGCCTTGCTCAATCGAACGAAGCCGAAACCCGCATTCTCGACGAACTGGATAAGCGTACCGAAGTGCAATACCTCGATACGCAACTCGGCGACGTCGTGAGCGACCTCGAACTCCGTCACAAGATCAACATCGAACTCGACAACGCCGCCCTCACGGCCGACGGCAAGGGTTCGGAAACGCTGATCAACAAACAGCTCAAGGACCTCACGCTCAAGTCGGCCCTCCGGCTCATCCTCGAAGAGCAAGGCCTGACGTACGTCATCGAAAACGAAGTGCTCGTCATCACGACGAAGACCGCGGCGGAAACCAAGACGCCGACCCGCGTTTACCCGGTGGCCGACCTCGTCATCCCGATTCCTCAAGGCGGTCTTAGCGGCTTCGGCGGCTTGGGCGGCGGCGGCATGATGGGTGGCGGCATGGGCGGTGGTATGGGCGGCGGCGGTATGGGCGGCATGGGCGGCGGCATGGGGGGCGGCGGCGGCGGTATGTTCGCCGTCGAAGACGACCTACGTCTCTCCGCAAGCAGCCCGGCGCCTCAAGCCGCTCCGGCCGCACAACAACCGGCCGACGCCGGCTTGGTGATGAAGCGGGCTGCGGCCGACGAGCTTTCGATCTCGGAAATCAAGCCGATCAAGATCACGATCGAAGAAGGGGCCGATCCGGCCAAGGCCTGGGACGCTCACTTCGCCGCGAACAGCGCCGAGCCGGCCGCCGTTCGCGCCACGGTTCGCACGCTCTTCAAGGCCAACAAGCCCGACCACGCCGCGGCCGTCATCATGGCGGCCATCAAGCATGGTCAGCCGCAGCCTTGGATGTACGAAGCTCTTGGTCTCGCTATGGAAACGCAAGGCGCTCGCGTGTCGGAAATCGAACGCGTGCTCCTTTCGGCCGTTGACTTCAGCAACCAGCCGGACGACTTGCTGAAGGTCGCCGACTACATGCTCAAGTCGAATCTCGGCAACGGCGCGTTGCAGCGCCGTGCGATGGAACTGTATCGCCAAGTCTCGAAGATGCAGCCGACGCGGCCCGAGCCGTACGTTCACGGCCTCCGCATCGCCACGCGGCTCGACGACGTCGAAGGTCTGAAGTGGTCGTCGCTCGGCATCGTGTCACAAGCGTGGCCGAACGACCAAAAGGAAATCTACGAAGTCGGCCTGCGCACGGCCGCCGGACTCGTCGAACGCCTCAAGTCCGAGAAGCGCACGGCGGAAGCCGAAGCGTTTCAAACGGCATTGAAGGAAGCTCAGATTCGCGATTGCGTGATCACGGTTTCCTGGTCGGGCGACGCCGACGTCGACCTCATCGTGGAAGAACCCACCGGCACCCTCTGCTCGTTCCGCAACCCGCGGTCGACGGCCGGCGGCGTGCTCATCGGCGACACCTACGATAAGGCCACGAACCTGCACACGGAAACGTACGTTTGCCCGCAAGGCTTCAACGGCGACTACCGCTTGATGGCGAAGCGCGTCTGGGGCAAGGTCACGGCCGACACGGTCACCGTCGACATCACGGCCCACAAGGGCTCGGCCAAGCAACGCGGCTTCCACAAGCAGATCCCGCTCGACGGCGATCAAGCCGTGGCGGCGTTCGACCTGCAAAACGGCCGTCGTACGGAATCGTTGAAAGACATCCAAGTCGCCAACGCCGTGCAAGGTCAGATGGCGCTGGGCAATCAGATCCTCGCTCAGCAAATCGGCACCGCCGCCGACCCGGGCCTCGGCGTCACGCCGATTCTCGATCCGCGTCTGTTCCTCCGCGGCGCCGTCGGCTACCAGCCGGTGATCATCACGTTGCCGACCGGTACGAACATGTCGGCCACGGCCGTCGTGTCGCACGATCGTCGTTACGTCCGCATCACGGCTCAGCCGATGTTCTCGCGTATTCCGGAAGTCAACACGTTCAACTACGTCGCCGGCACCGGCGGCACCTCGGGCGGTACCGGCTCCTAACGACTTCACGTCGCGCGGCCTTCACCGCCGCACGAACCGAAGCGCGACCGGGGCCAAACGCAGCGACGCCCCAAACGCCAATCGCTCAAGCCGCGGGCTCAAACCCCGCGGCTCTTTTTTTTGCGCCGGCCGCCGGGCATCGGGTGCCAAAATGCCGGGTGCCACTGGTGGCTCGCCCACCAGTGCCCAGCATCCAATGGGTTGGCCCGCCGGAGTCGCAAGAAGGCGGCAACACGGCTCGCCCTCGCATCGCGACGCAGTCCGACAACACATCGTCGGGATCGCACGCCGAAAGACGCCGGCCGAAGCCAACAACCTCAAGCCAAACGCCCCCGCCCCGCTTAGCTAAACGGTCTGCATAGCGCCAACCTGGCCAAAACCGCGGAAATATCGAAGTGCGCGCTACGCTGAAATTAAGCAAACAAAGCCCTCGCATCACCGGGCAATATTATCACCTCGCGGGAATCAGAACCCGCCGACTTTGAAGCTCTACGACCGGAGATCCGCAGCGGTCTTTGAAGTAAAACGAATGCTCTCGGGGTGGCAGGGACAACTTGTTGTCCCTGCGCCGTAGCGCAAGAGGGTCGCAACACGACTCGTCCTCAAAATCCCCCCTCGTATCGCTCGACCCGGAAAACTGACTGTGCGAGACTTCGAAATTTGAGGACTAGTATGCCGCTGTCGAAGCTGGAGACTACGAAGCTCATAAGTTTGTTAGACGAGCCACGGCGAGGAGTTGGTGATGATGCAGCGGACAAACTCTTTGCAAGCGGCTGCGATGACGCAACCATTGATGCATTGCTCAAGGGAGTGATTAAATCGTCAACTGGCCGGGTACGAGCGTTGGGTGTTTTACAGAGATCGGGAAAGTCCAACGCTCGAACGCTTCGAGCATTTAGAGAGCTTCTGAATGATCCATCCGCAGACGTTGTTCAATCAGCCTTATTTGGAGTTGTGTTTTGGCAAGACCAAAACCTTGTTCCTTCGCTTGACGAATGCATTCGGAAATGCACGTCTCTCAAGGTTCGCAAATCGCTCGAGTTGGCAAAAAAATCGCTGCTGAAGAAAAACCCTTTTCTGTTTTCGGCAAACTTCCATGACGTAAACAACGTCTGGAAGCTAGATCCGATCCGTTACAAACGCCGTATCGGCCCAATTGCATAGATGGAAGGAAAAAAGAGTCGCTAGGAATGCTCTGTCGAAAGCCTTTGCGCGTCCGAGAATCATCACGCCTTGGCCAATCAACCAAGTGCCGCGGGGTGGTACGGACAACGCGTTGTCCATGCGCCGGGGCGCAAGAACGCCGCAATAAGACTCGTCCTCAAATCCAGCCTCGTATCACTGCGCGACCCCGACAACAAACTGAGGGCGTCCACGCGCGGAACCTAGGTCGTCAGGTTTACGCGGGCCAATCCTCGGAAGAGCCAGAATGCCGTATAAGCGGCCAAGCCGCCGTAGCTCACGACGTTGGCAATCCATGCCGCACGGCTGACGCGCCCCGTCTCTAAATCTGGAAACAGTTGACGCAGCAGCCATCGCTCTATGAATACCGACGCAAGAAAGTAAGGGACCAATAGGACCAGTGTCGCAGCAGGGACTAACCAAATCATTTGCTCTTCGTGCGGCGCTAGCCAGGATGCCTGAAGTACGACGGACTTAAAGGCCTTCAAAGGCGTGCTGTAACCGTCCCAACGGCCTCCCGCGGTCGCAAAGTTCACCATCAGCATACCGATCCACGCAACGGGCACGCCGACAAACGTCGAGAGAGCGTTTGCCGCGCTCATACGCAGAAATATTGGGACAAAACGCTGCTTGAATATTCGCAGCGCTATTAGAGACTCCACCAAGACGATTGGAAAAAACACAATCGTCGCCACTGGCATTTGCCAGAAGAGCATCGGCAGGCCGACGTTAGCGAGCAGCGTTGACATTGTCGGGCTTCAGGTGCTTCGCAAACGGCCTGAGGAAAAGGTGCGAGGCACAAATGCCGTGTCGAAAACCTATCCGCGTCTGAGGATCATGACATTGAGCGTTAGCACTCGCAAGCAGAGTTCGCGGCGCTGTGAGAAGTAGCTTTAAGCTCGCGGGGTGGCACGGACAACTCGTTGTCCGTGCGCCGAAGGCGCAGGAAGGCCGCAACACGGCTCGTTCTCAAAACCAAGCCTCTTATCGCTGCGCGACCCCGACAACAAGTTGTCGGGGCCACCCGTCGAGCAAGCGAGCCGTCGGTTGGCCTCTATCGCATCAACCCCGGCACGGCATCCAGTTCGAGTGATTCCGTCAGCCCGGCGCGCAGCCGTTCCCACGCAATCGCTCCCATCACGGCGTTGTCCGTGCAGAGTTCGCGCGGGGCGATGTGGAGATTCACGCGGAGCTTCTGCATCCGCTCTTCAAGCTGCTTGCGAAACGTGCCGTTGGCCGCCACGCCGCCGCCGACGCAAAGCGTCGCGTATCCGGTCTTGCGCAGCGCCTGCTCGGCCTTGCCGATGAGCACGTCGATCACCGCTTGCTGGAAGCTCGCCGCCAGATCCGCCAAGAGTTGCGAACCGGCCGGCGGAGCGACGAGTTCCGTTCCTTGCGGAGCGATCGCGTAACGCACGGCCGTCTTCAAGCCGCTGAAGCTGAACTCGATGCGGTCTTCATTCAAGAACGTGCGCGGAAAGCGATACGCCTTCGGGTTCCCCCCGGCCGCGGCCTTTTCAATATGCGGACCGCCCGGGTAAGGCAGCCCCATGAGGCTCGCCGTCTTGTCGAACGCTTCGCCGGCCGCATCGTCGAGCGTGCCGCCGAGCACGTGAAATTCCAACGGCGATTCGCAACGAAAGAGCGTCGTATGCCCGCCGCTCACGACGTAGCCGACGCACGGAAACACGTCCGCGCCCGCCGCCAACCGACAGGCGTAAACATGCGCATGAATGTGATTCACGGCCACGAGCGGCACGTTCAAAGCCACGCAGAGCGCCTTGGCCGCCGAGATACCCACCAGCAACGATCCGGCCAAACCGGGCGTATTGGCGACGGCCACGGCCGAGACGTCGGCGAGCGTCGCCCCGGCCCGCTTCAGACATTGATCGATCACCGGCAAGATGCGCTCGACGTGTGCCCGCGAAGCAATCTCCGGCACGACGCCGCCGAACACTTGGTGCAATTCGTCCTGCGTCGCCACGCTCGAGCCGCGCACGTTCAAGTGCTCGTCGATCAAGGCCGCGGCCGTTTCGTCGCACGTGGATTCAAGAACCAGCAACATGGCTACGCGTTCAACTCCGCCGCTTCTTCCCAGTGTTCGTACAGCCGCGCGATGGCCGACTGCAGCGCTTCGATCTCGGCCTGACATTGCTTCACCAGGCGACCGTCGCGAACCGTATCCGGCAAAATGAGCCGGGCATGCGCCGCTTCCAGCTTGGCTTCGTGCTCTTGAATGTCGACTTCGATGTCCGCCGTTTTGCGATAGGGAAACTTCCGCTTCGGCCGTTCCTTCTTCGCGCCGTCGTCGGAAGTCTTGGCGGCGGGCGAATTCTTCGCGGCGGAACCGGCCTTCCGTTCCGACACGGCGCGAGTCGCCTCGGCTGCTTCTTCCTGCCGGCGGCGGAGCATGTCGAGATACGTCTCGTAGTTCCCTTCGAGCACGCGAAACCGGTCCGGCTCGACGACCAACACGTGATCGCAAATCCGGTTCAAGAAGTACCGATCGTGGCTTACGAAGAGCACCGTGCCGTCGAAGCCTTGAATCGCCTTCTCCAGCGAATCGCAGGCCCACAGGTCCAAGTGGTTCGTCGGTTCGTCGAGGATCAGCACGTTCGGCTCTTCGACGCTCAGCCGAGCCAGCGCCGCGCGGCTCCGCTCGCCGCCGCTCAGGCTGCTCACCTGCTGAAAGACGATGTCGCCGGCGAGCCCGAACTTCGCCAAGAAGTCTCGACGCTGCGGTTCGTTGAACTCCTTAAACGACGGCCGCACCGTCTCGACGACTTGCATGTCGTCGGGAATGCCTTGCAGCAATTGATCGTAATAGCCGACTTTCACGCCGGTTCCGAGCACGGCCCGCCCTTCCGTCGCGGCCAACTTGCCGACGATCACCCGCAGCAGCGTGGTCTTGCCCGTGCCGTTGGGGCCGAGAATGCCCCACCGCTCGCCGCGGAGAATGTCGAACGTCAGGTCTTTGAAGAGCGGCCGATCGAACGCCTTCGTGAGATGCTCGGCCCGCACGACGATGTCGCCCGTGCGCGAAGCCGGAGCAAACGACATCGGCGGCCCGTGAATCTCGCGCGGAGCTTCGATCCGCTCGACTCGTTCGAGCTTCTTTTCACGGTCTTTGGCCTGCGCCGATTTCTGCCCGTAAAAATTCTTGCGGATGAATTCTTCCGTCTTGGCGATAAACTCCTGCTGCTTCTCGAACGTGCGGGCCTGCACCTTCACCCGCTCTTCCTTCTGCATCCAGTAGGCGGAGAAGTTGCCGACGAACGAATCGACCGTGCCGCGGAACAGCTCCAACGTGCGGTTGGTCACCTTGTCGAGAAAGTACCGGTCGTGGCTCACGACCAGCACCGCCTGATCGGACGACGCCAAAAAACCTTCGAGCCATTGCGTGGCTTCGATGTCTAAATGGTTCGACGGTTCGTCGAGCAGCAGCAGGTCCGGTTCGCGGAGCAGCGTCTTGGCCAGCAGAAGCCGATTGAGCTGACCGCCGCTCAAGACGCCGAGCGGCCGCTGGTAGGCGTCGGCCTGAAAGCCGAGGCCGTTGAGCACGCGTTCGATTTTGTAGTCAAGGTTGTAGGCGTCGTGCCGTTGGATTTCGTGCTGGAGGAAATCGTAACGGGCGGCGAGCTTCGCATGTTCGGCGTCGTCGCGAACGGCGGCCAAGTCGCTCGGCGACCGTTTCCGCTTCCTTCACCAACGCCGTAATCGGCTCCAACGCCGAGACCGCTTCTTCCCACAACGTCCGGCTCGGTTCGAACGTCGGCTGCTGTTCGAGGTAGTCGAGACGGGCCGTTTTGTGCATTACGATCTGCCCGGCGTCTGGTTCCATTTGGCCGGCGAGAATCTTCATCAGCGTCGATTTGCCGGCGCCGTTGGGCCCGACCAGCCCGATCTTTTCGCCCGGCCGCACTTCGAACGTGACGCCGTCGAGCACGGGATCAGGCCCGAAGTGCTTCACGATTTGTTGCACGTCGAGCAGGATCATCGGTTCACCTCTTCCAGCGGCGCGTAACGGCTGATGATCGATCGCGCGGCGCGGAGTCCGTCGACTGCGGCGCTGACGATTCCGCCGGCGAATCCGGCGCCTTCGCCGATCGGGTAGAGCCCCGCCAGGCCGGTGCTTTCCAGGGTTTCGTTGTCGCGCGGCATCCGTACCGGCGCACTGCCGCGCGCTTCAGGACCGACGATCGTCGCCTCGGGAATGAAGCGGCCTTGCCAACGTTGATCCAAGAGCGGCAGCCCGCCGCGTAAGGCCTGCGCGACTTGCGGCGGCACCAAATCGGCGATCGCCGCCGTCACCACGCCCCGCTTGTAGCTGGTACGCGGCGAACCGGTCGACGAGCGGCCGTGCATGAAGTCGCGGGCCCATTGAATGGGGCAAAGATATTGCTCGCGCCCGCCGACGGCGAACGCCTTGGCTTCGAACCGGCGCTGAAGTTCGACGCCGGCGAGTACGTCGTCGGAGCCGAAGTGCCGCGGTTCGAGCGTGATCATGAACCCGCTGTTCGCAAACGGGCTGTCGCGCCGCGAAAGGCTCATGCCGTTGGAAGAAAAGTAGCCCGGCTCGGAAACGCTCGGAATCACTTGCCCGCCGGCGCACATGCAGAAGCTGAACAAGTCGTACGGTCCGTTGGCGATGAGCGTGTAGTCGGCCGAGCCGAGCCGTTGCTCCAGTTGCGATTCACCGTACTGCACGCGGTTGACCAAGTCCTGCGGATGTTCGATGCGTACGCCGATTTGAAACGGCTTCTGCACCATCGGCACTCCACGTCGCAGCAACATCGCGTAGGTGTCTCGCGCGCTGTGGCCGATGGCCAGCACGGTGACGTCGACTTCCATTCGGCCCGACGATGTGGAGATCGCCGCGATCCGGCCGGGGCCGAGCTCCACATCTTCCACGCGACATTCAAAGCGAAACTCGCCGCCGAATCCTTCGACGCGTTGTCGGATCGACTTCACGACCGCCGGCAACCGATTGCTGCCCAAGTGCGGGCGGTGATCGTACAGCACCGAGGCTTTCCCTTTGCACTCGGCGAAAAGCTCCAGCACGCGGCGAACTTCCGGGCCCGTATTGCGGCAGGTGAGTTTGCCGTCGCTAAATGTGCCGGCTCCTCCTTCGCCGAAGAGATAATTGCTTTCCGGATCGTGCGGGCCGCCGACCGTTTCGAGCGCCTTCACATCGACGATGCGTTCGCGCACGCTCTTGCCGCGCTCAAGCACGATCGGCCGATAGCCGTGCCGCGCCAGAAAGTACGCCGCGAACAATCCGGCAGGCCCGGAACCGATGATGACCGGACGATGATTGAGCGGGCTCGTGCCGACCGGCGGCATGACGAACGGCGGTTCTTCGAACAACTCGGCCTGAATGCCGCGACGAGCCGTGCGGGCTCGCTCCAGCATGCGCACTTCGTCGTCGACGACGACTTCCGTAGAATAGACGAACGCCAGATCACGCTTGTCGCGCGTGTCGAGGCTCTTGCGAAGGATTCGCCAGCGGCGAATATCGGCGGGCCGCAAGGAGAGCGCACCGGCGACCTGTTGAGGCAGATCGGCCTCGGGCGCGTCGACGGGCAAGCGAAGATTGGAAAGTCGGATAGGCATGGCCGGCGCTTAGTTGGCGCAAGGCGAAAGCGGCGAAAGATACTAATATACCACACCAGCCCCGACTGCGCAAGCGAGGGGACGCGGCGAACATACTGCGACGATCCCCTCGCTTGCGCGTCGGGGCTAGCGAGCTTCGGCGGCGTCTGCGGGCGGGGCGACCGTGACGCAACGGGCCCGCGGGCCTTTGGCCGAGCGTGAATCGCCGCCGGCCAGCTCGAATTCCACGCTTTCGCCGACCGTGAGCTTTTTGAAGCCGTGCCCCGGTACCGCGGAGTGATGGAAGAAAACGTCGTCGCCTTCGGCGCGGGCCACGAAGCCGTAGCCGCGATCCATGACGAGAATTTTTACGGTTCCAAGCGGCATGAGTTCGTTGTTTCGGGCGGCGCTGCGATTTCAGAAGTTCATCGTTCCAAGCTACGGCACGCGCCCCGCTTTCACAAGGTTCGATTTGCCGCAGGCCGCTACCTCGCGCAACCCGGCTTCGGTAAACTCGACGGCCGGTTGACGCTTCAAAATCTCTCGCCGCGTTGGAACTATGACCTCGTTTGCCGATCGCCTTTCGGAAGCTACGCGAAAGTTGGCCAGTCCCGTCGTCGTCGGGCTTGATCCTCGTTTTGAGCAGTTGCCCGAGCCGCTGACTCGCGGAGTCGACGCCAAGGATCGAGCGGCCGTGTCGCGAGCGTACGCGAAGTTCGGTTGCGAGATTATCGACGTCGTCGCGCCGCTCGTTCCCGCCGTGAAGCCGCAGATGGCGTTTTACGAACAGCTCGGGCTCGAAGGGATGCAGGCGTTGAAGACGATCGTCGATCATGCCCGCAAGGCCGGCCTGCTCGTGATTCTCGACGGTAAGCGCAACGACATCGGCACCACGGCCGAAGCTTATGCAGACGGCTTGCTCGGCGCCGAAAGTCCGTGGGGGGGCGATTGTTTGACCGTGAGCCCGTACTTGGGGAACGACAGTTTAGAGCCGTTCGTGAAGACGGCCGTGGCCCGCGACGCGGGATTGTTCGTGCTCGTGAAAACGTCGAACCCGGGGAGCGGCCAGTTTCAAGATCGCCCGTTTGCCGGCGGTGCGGCGGGCGCTGAAGCGACGACGCTCTATCGGCTCGTGGCGGCCGAGGTGGAACGGATGTCGGCCGAAACGAAGACGGCGTCGGGCTACGGAGCCGTCGGCGCCGTCGTCGGTGCGACGTACCCGCAGCAGCTTTCCGAACTGCGGGCCGCAATGCCGCACACCATTTTCTTAGTGCCGGGCTACGGCAGCCAGGGCGGCACCGCGAAAGACTGCGCTCCGGCATTCGACGCCGACGGGCTGGGCGCCGTGATCAACAACTCGCGCGGCGTGATTTTCGCACATGCCCGCAAGCCGTATGCGGAGAAGTTCGGCGCGGCGAAGTGGCAGCAGGCCGTGGACGCCGCGACGCGCGACATGATCGCCGAATTGCGGGCGGAGACGACGGTCGGGAAGTTGGCGAAGTAGCGCTGAGCCCAATAGCTCTGCGGGCGCCGAAAACGTCTCTGTAGGGAACGCCCTCTGTGGCGTTCCATGACACGGATAGCAGGCGCGTGGAACGCCGCGGAGGGCGTTCCCTACAGAAACCGAAAGGGCTTTATGCTTCGTCGCCGGCGCGGAGCCAAGGGGTGATCGTCAGCGTGTTTTCGACGATCTCTTCCTTCTTGAAGTACAACGCGATTTCGCGAGCGGCGGCTTCCGGACCGTCGGAGGCGTGAACCAAGTTCATTTGCCGGCTGCTGCTGAAGTCGCCGCGAATCGTGCCGGCGGCGGCCTTCAAGCCGCTGGTGGCGCCGAGCATTTCGCGGACGACGCGAATCACTTCCAGGCCTTCCAGCACCGCGGCGACGACCGGGCCGCCGGTGATGAACTGTTCGAGCGTCGGGTACCAGCCCTTTTGCACGTGCTCGGCGTAGTGTTGCTTGGCCAAGTCGGGCGTGATTTGCATCAGCTTCATGGCCACGACGTTCAGGCCTTTGTCCTCAAAGCGGCTGAGAATTCGGCCGACGAGGCGACGTTGCACGCAATCCGGCTTGAACAAAATGAGAGAGCGTTCCATGACGCGGAGACTCCTACAGGCGGCGATGTTTCGGGGATTTGAGCCGGATAATGTAGCGAGATTCGCGACGAAACGGAACGCCACGGAGGGCGTTCCCTACAGAAACGTCGCAAGCTACGGCAGCTCTTTGATCTTGATGTTGCGAAATTCGAACTGGCCGCCGAGCGTCACTTCCGATTGCAGGCCGATGTAGCCGGCGGGCGTGTCGATGCCGTCGGTCTTCCAAGCCGGCTTGCCGTTGATGGCGAGTTCGGCCGTGTTGCCCGTCACTTTCAGGTCGAACTTGTTCCACTCGCCGTTCTTGTAGAGCCCGGTGCTGGCGGCGCTCTTGATCGACGTGAGATTCCCTTCCTGATCAGTCTTCAGGTTGACCTGAAACTTCTTCGGCCAGTGAGCCGGGGCCTTCGGCAACTCGGCGCGGAAATGCACGCCGGAGTCGTAGGCTTCCTTCTTCAGATTGCGGCATTCCCACGAAAGCTCGAAGTTCGTGTACGGCTGCTCGGCCCGAATCCAACCTTCGCCGGCCTTGAGCAAGAGCACGCCGTCTTTGACTTCCGTCTCACACTCGGTGACGACCCAACCGGCGAGGTCTTTGCCGTTGAAGAGCACGACTTCCTTGCCGATGTTCGGATTCGGAGCCGCCGGCGATGAAGCAACGACGGCGCTTCCGACCGCGGAGCCGCCGGACGAGCCGGCATTAGGGCCGGCAGGCTTCGTCTCGCATCCGACGACGAGCGACAACGACAGCAGAGCGAACAACGTGCGATAGCGCGACATGCGGCGGGTTCCGAATCGTGGGGCTAAGCGATGTTCGTCGGCCGGTGCGGCTTACTTCTTCTTCGCGATGGCGCGCTTCACGGCGGCGCCCATGTCGGCCGGGCTGCGGGCCGTTTCGATGCCGGCCGCTTCCAAGGCGGCGAACTTTTCCGCCGCCGTGCCTTTGCCGCCGGAGATGATCGCGCCGGCGTGGCCCATGCGTTTGCCGGGAGGTGCGGCGCTGCCCGCGATGAACGCGGCGACCGGCTTCGTAACGTGCTGCCTTGATATAAGCGGCGGCCTCTTCTTCGGCCGTACCGCCGATTTCGCCGATCATCATGATGGCTTCGGTCGCCCCGTCCTTCTCGAACATTTCCAGCAGTTCGATCTGCGAGGTGCCGACGATCGGATCGCCGCCGAGGCCTACGGCCGTCGATTGTCCGAGGCCGAGGTTCGAGAGTTGCCACGCCGCTTCATACGTGAGCGTGCCCGAACGGCTGAGCAAGCCGACCGGGCCCTTCTTGTGGATGAAGCCCGGCATGATGCCGATCTTGCATTCTTCCGGCGTGATGACGCCCGGGCAGTTGGGGCCGATGAGCACGCTCTTGGTTTGCTTGACGATCTTGTAGGCCCGGGCCATGTCGAGCACCGGGATGCCTTCGGTGATCGCGATGATCACCTTAATGCCGGCGTCGGCCGCTTCGAGAATCGCATCGGCCGCACCTGCCGGCGGGACGAAGATCATCGTGGCTTCGGCCCCCGTTTGCTTCACGGCTTCGCGCACGGTGTCGAACACCGGGAGGCCGAGAACCTCTTCGCCGCCGCGGCCCGGCGTCACGCCGCCGACCATCTTCGTGCCGTAGTCGAGGCAGCCCTTGGTATGGAACTGCCCGACCTTACCGGTGATGCCTTGGCAGATAACACGCGTATCGCGATTGATCAGAATGCTCATGACGATTTGTCAGTGGTCAGTTGTTCGTAGTCAGTTGTTATGTGGCGAGCGTGGTGTCGATGGTTGTCTGAAATCAACGGACAACTGACAACGGACCACGGACAAGTTCTTAGCCTGCGGCGGCCACGACCTTTTGCGCGGCGTCCGTGAGTCCTTCGGCGGCGATGATGTCGACGCCGCTCTCGGCCAGCATCTTGCGGCCTTCGGCGACTTCGGTTCCTTCGAGACGCACGACCAAGGGAACGTTGAAGCCCACTTGCTTGTAGGCTTCGATGATCGCGCCGGCGATCGTCGTGCAACGCATGATGCCGCCGAAAATATTGACGAGCACCGCCTTTACGTTCTTATCGGCCAGCAGAATGCGGAACGCTTCGGTGACTTGATCCACGTTGGCGCCGCCGCCGACGTCGAGGAAGTTGGCCGGGAAGCCGCCGTGGAGCTTGATGATGTCCATCGTGCTCATGGCCAGGCCGGCGCCGTTGACGAGGCAGCCGATGTTGCCGGTGAGCTTCACATAGCTGAGCCCCGACTCGGCGGCCCGCACTTCGGCCGGCTCTTCCTCCGTCATGTCGCGGAGTTCGGCGAGGTCGGGATGACGGAAGCCGGCGTTTTCGTCGAACGACACTTTGGCATCGAGCGCCAGCAGGTCGCCTTCCTTCGTGACGACCAGCGGGTTGATCTCCACCATGCTGCAGTCGTAGGCGACGAACATCTTCGACAGGGCGCGGAAGAATTTGTCGGCCGTGCCGATCGACTTCCCCTTGATGCCGAGCAGCGTCGCGAGCTTGCGAGCTTGATACGGCTGGAGGCCGGAATCGACGTCGAACTTTTCGTGGAAGATGCGATCGGGCGTCTTCTCGGCGACCTCTTCGATATTCATGCCGCCGTCGGGCGAAACCATGAACACCGGGCCTTTGGCCGAGCGATCCACGACGATGCCGAGGTAGAGTTCGCGGTCGATATTGCAACCGGACTCGACCAGCACCTGATTGACCTTCTTGCCTTCTTCGCCGGTTTGAATGGTGACCAGCGTGTTGCCGAGCAGGGCTTCGGCAACCTTGGCGGCTTCTTCCGCGCTGCGCACGAGCTGCACGCCGCGTTGCGACGGGTTCTCTTTGATCGTTCCCTTGCCGCGACCGCCGGCGTGGATTTGCGACTTCACGACGGCGATCGGGCCGCCGAGCTTCTTGAAGGCCTCGGCCGCTTCCTGAGGAGTGCGAGCCACGAAGCCTTGCGGCACCGCGACGCCGGCTTTGCGGAAGATTTCTTTCCCTTGGTACTCGTGAATTTTCATGCCGCGACCGGAAGCTGTGTGTAAGGAACCGAAGACGCCGAGCGAAGGTCGGAGACGAGTCGGACGAATGTGAAACGGCGATTATAGGTTTGCCCCGGTGCGCCACAAGGAGCGAGGCGTCGCGCCGGAGAGCGTGAAATTGCGTACAATTCCAGCGACATCTTGCACGCGCGTCGTCTCTGATTCTCTTGCGAAACGTTCAGGCGGACCATGCACTCGTATCTTCTCGCCGGCTGTCGCACGCCGATCGGCAAATTGCTCGGCGGACTTTCGTCGTTGGCTGCGCCGCAACTCGGTTCGTTCGTCATTCGTGAGGCGCTCGCGAGGGCCGGCGTCGAGCCTACGCAGGTGGACGAAGTGATCATGGGGAACGTCTTGCAGGCCGGCGTCGGACAAGCTCCGGCGCGGCAAGCGGCGCTCTTAGCCGGATTGCCGCCCACGGTTGCGGCCGTGACGGTGAACAAAGTTTGCGGCTCGGGATTGAAGGCCGTGATGCTTGCCGATCAGGCGATTCGCGCCGGCGACGCGGCGTGCATCGTGGCGGGCGGCATGGAAAGCATGAGCCGTGCGCCGCATTTGCTCGTCGGCAGCCGAACCGGTTTCAAATACGGCCACGAGCGACTGCTCGACTCCATGATTCACGACGGGCTGTGGTGCGCGCTTCGAAAATGCGGCGATGGGCAACTCGGCCGACTACATCGCGGCGTCGCGCGGCGTGAGTCGCGCCGATCAGGATGCGTTTGCTCTGCAAAGCCATCTGCGAGCGATTGCGGCCAGCGGCGAAGGTCGGTTTGACGCCGAGATCGTGCCTGTAGCGATCGTGGGGCCGAAGTCGTCGACGACGATCGGCGTCGATGAAGGGCCGCGGGCCGATACGACGCTCGAACGCTTAGCGACGCTCAAACCGGCGTTCGATCCGAAGGGGACGGTCACGGCCGGCAACGCTTCGCAGATTAGCGACGGTGCGGCGGCGGTCGTGGTGGCGAGCGAAGCGTTCCGCGCCGAGCATCCGACGACGCATGCTTTCCGAATTCTCGGCTCCGCCACGAGCGGCGTGCCGCCGAAAGAGATTTTCATCGCGCCGGTCGAGGCCGTGCGCAAGTGCGTGGCGAAGGCGGGCGTCGCCTTGGCCGACGTGGAGCTCTTTGAATTGAATGAAGCGTTTGCGTCGCAGGCCTTGGCCGACGTGCGCGAACTGGGGATCGACCTGGCCCGCGTGAATGTTCACGGCGGCGCGATTGCGCTGGGGCACCCGATCGGCGCCAGCGGGGCGCGCGTGCTGGTCACGCTGATGCACGCGATGATCGACCGCGGCGTGCGGCTCGGCGTAGCTTCGCTTTGCCTCGGCGGCGGCAACGCCGTGGCGATCTGCATCGAGCGGGTACTGCCGTAACCGAGTATTGCCGTGAATGGATATTACGGTAGCGCTGTAGGGAACGCCCTCCGTGGCGTTCCATGACGCTGGTACCAGCCGCGCGGAACGCCGCGGAGGGCGTTCCCTACAGAGCTCATTGTGGGCGAGCAGGCATCGGCGGGCGTGGCGGCGGGAGGCAACAATCTGTCGGGCAGACATCGTGGCAAGGGCCGAGTACGCCTAGTGCCGGACGCTCGGCATCGCCACGCAGGCGTTCGACGATCAATTCCGCGATCATGCGGACAAACCGCGGGTGTGTGCCGACGGTGCCGGCGCGCACCATGTTGACGCCTAGTTCGTCGGCGAGATGCTTCGCTTCGTCGTCGAGATCGTAGATCACTTCCATGTGATCGGAGACGAAACCGATGGGCACGACGACGACGTCTTGCACGCCTTCGCTGTGAAAGCGCTTGATGACGTCGCCGACGTCGGGCTCGAGCCACGGCTGGGTCGGCGGGCCGCTGCGGCTTTGATACGCCACGTTGAAGTCGCGACGGCCGACCGCTTCGGTCACCAATCGCGCGGCTTCGCCGAGTTGCTTCTCGTACGCGCAGTTGGCCGCCATGGCGTTGGGAATGCTGTGGGCCGTGTAAACGAGCCGAGCTGCGGTGCGCCGCGCTTCCGGAATTTGTGCGAGGGCCTCGCCGACGCGATCGGCCATGGCTTCGATGAAGCCCGGGTGATTGAAAAAGTTGCGAAGCTTTACGACGGCCGGCGCCTCGTCGCCGACGACCTCCTGGGCCGCGGTGATGTTCTCGCGGTACTGTCGGCAGCCGGAGTACGAACTAAAGGCCGACGTGAAATAGGCGAGCGCGCGGCGAATTCCATCGGCCCGCATTTGCGCGAGCGTGTCGGGAAGCAGCGGGTGCCAATTACGGTTGCCGAAGTAAATCGGCAAGTTCACGCCGTGCTGCGGCAACTCGATTTTCAAGGCGTCTATCAACGCGCAATTCTGAGCGTTGATCGGGCTGACGCCGCCGAAATGGTTGTAGTGTTCGGCGACTTCCAGCATGCGCTCACGCGGCACGTTACGGCCGCGCAAGACGTTTTCGAGAAACGGAATGACGTGATCCGGGTGCTCCGGGCCGCCGAAGGAAACCACGAGCAGGGCGTCGTACGACTGCGCAACTGCTGCTGAGGGCGTTGTGTTCATACGCCGATTGTAGTCGCCCGCGTCCCGTTGACTTCCCTGAGCGGAGCAGAAGAAAAGGAGACGAGGTGCAACAAAAAAGCCGCACGCTTCAGGATGAGGCGTGCGGCTCAGAAATTCCCTGCGAAAGTGACCCCGACGAGATTTGAACTCGTGTTATCGCCGTGAAAGGGCGGTGTCCTAGACCGGGCTAGACGACGGGGCCGAAGCTTGGCGTCGCAGGGGAATTTGGGACTGTACTCTGAGGCAATCTATTTCGTCAAGCGGCCGGGCCGGACGTTACAAAAACTTCCGTCGCGAAAGACCGCCGGCCTGCCTGCGTAGTTTGCAGGATTGAATGCGACCGAGAAATGCGGCGGCGCGACCGTGTCGACAATCGCCGCAGGGCGGTGAAAGAAGACTTAGCTTGCGCCTTGTTCCTTCGAAGCGTCGGTCGCGTCGCCGCGATGGATCGCGTCGTACACTTCGCGCCGATGCACGGGAACTTCCTTCGGCGCTTCCACGCCGAGTCGCACTTTGTCGCCGCGAATCTCTACGACGACAATCGTAATGTCATTGTTGATGACAATACTCTCGTTCTTCTTTCGCGATAGTACCAGCATGATTCGAAATCCTTCCTCGAATGTTCCCGGCTTCCCGGTATGGCTTACTTGCTATAACCGTCGTGACACCGACTGCTATCACGCAGCCGAAGAATTCCGGCGAACATCGGACAGGCACGGCGTTTGCCAAAGGGGTCGGCACCGCGCCCGGTAATCTCTTCCGAGTACCCTCAACTCTACGCGCAAGTTCCTACCAGTCAAGAAACTACGGCAGTATGCCGGCAATTGCAGCGCGAGCAGTTCGAGCGACGTCACCCCCCTACGTAGTAGGCAGATCGTTCGAGGGCAAATTTAAGAAAATCCGGCGTGTCGATCGGAAATCGACCGTAACACATTGGTCGCAAATTGGTTGCGTCGACCAAAGGAGCCCAAATTACCAGCGGTGCCTGTTTCGTTCTCCCGCATGCCCCACCCGAGCAGGATCTCAGGAATCGGAGTCTTGGCGGCGCACGAGCCACTTTTGCGGACGAATTTTTTCGGGTTACCGCCGGGAGGGAGTCTCACGAACTTTCCGAATGAAAGGAGTGTGCAACATCAGGCTTCGTTCACGATGAGGCGCTGCACACGGGGTGCCTGGGGTGCGCGGATCGTCAGAGTTGCTTCGCGCGGAGCTTCAGAGCGATCCGGCTTGAAAGCCTCGCGTTGCGGTGAGCGGCGACAAAGTTTTCGCAGCCCGCAGGTTCGACGCAGGGCCATCTACCGCATGCGCGAGCAACGTGAAATCGTCGCTTGCGACCGTCGATGCGCCGCCTATAATTCATCGCGATTCACAGGCGGCGTGCCGGTGCGGCGCGTCGAATTCTCTCGCGGCTCGTCGTTGTGCGGTTCGCGAGCGCAAACATCTTCGGCGCAGGTGCGTAGCATGCGGCAGTGGTTTCGCGACGTGTTTGATGCAGTCTCGACCGTCGCCCAAGGGCTCGCCATCACGCTGCGATATTGGATCAAGACGTACGATCCCAATCGCCGCACGTTCACCGAGCAATTCGAATATCCCGAGCTTCCGGTTCCGGTGGCTCCGCGTTATCGCGGGTTTCACCGCTACGATCTCACGACGTGCATTGCGTGCGATCAATGCGCGAAGGCCTGTCCGGTTGATTGCATCTATATCGGCAAGCAGCGTGTGGAAGGAAGCAAGGGCTTCCAGGTTACGAACTTCACGATTGACTATTCGAAGTGCATGTTCTGCGCGTTGTGCGTGGAGCCGTGCCCGGTCGATTGCATTTTCATGGGAGCGACGCACGACCTGAGCTGCTACAGCCGCGACGGTTGCATCGTCGACTTCTCGCGTCTGCCGACCGACGTGGCCTGGGGACGTGCGACGCTGAATCCCACGGCCGTGGCTCAGTCGAAGGTGATTGCCGAGCCGGTTCACGGCGGCCCGAACCAAGCTTCGTAGTTTTTCGTCGCTCTACGTCCCGTTTTTCTCGTAGGGCACGGCATCGCCGGTAGAATCTTAGCGGCGTTCGTTTCGATTTTCGGTGTGCTGCGCGTTGTGAGGTCTGAGCCATGTCGTCGATGCCTCCTGCTTCGACGCCGCCGGACGCCGAGCGCAAGCTGTTCACCGTCGAAGAGGCCAACGCGACGTTGCCGTTGGTCCGCGCGATCGTGCAAGACGTCGTCGCGCTCGCCCAGGAAGTCGTCGAACGCAGACGCCGATTGGCGTCGCTCAAGTCGAGCCGGAAGCAAGAGAGCCGGAGCGCTTACTCCGACGAGCTGGCCCAGGTCGAGCAAGAGTTGGAGCACGACCGCGAGCGGCTTATGGAGTACGGTCACGAGCTCCTGGCCCTGGGCGTCGAACTGAAAGACGTGATGACGGGCCTCGTGGATTTTCCGGCCCGCAAAGACGACCGGATCGTTTATCTCTGCTGGAAGCTCGGCGAGCCCGAAGTCGGGCATTGGCACGAACTCGACGCCGGGTTTTCCGGACGGCGAGAGCTTGCCGAATTCGCGGCCGGCAAAGCTCACGACGATTAGTCCGGGCGGTCGGCTTTCAGCTTCGCCGGCTTTCGTAAATGCAGGACACGCCGCGGCTTGCAAAGGTGCCGGCGACTCTTACAATGCCCGGATTGACTTTCGGGCTCCCCGCCGGTTGCCTAGGCGCGGAGCGAATCTTTTCGCGCTGCGTGGTTATGTCACCGACACTCGTCGCCGGATACCTTGCGCTGTTCTTTTTGGTCGGCGCCGCGTTTCTGTTCGTGAATCTGGTCATCGGCCGACTGCTGCGCCCGAAGAACCCGAACGAAGAAAAGTTGTCGGTGTATGAATGCGGCGAGCCGACGATCGGCTCGAGCTTCGTACAGTTTGATTTGCGGTTCTACGTCGTCGCGCTGCTGTTCATCATCTTCGACGTCGAAGTCGCGTTCTTCTTTCCTTGGGCCGCGGCGTACGGCAAGTCGACTCACCTGACCGACACGAACTTCGCCGTCGTGCAAACGACGGAAGACGGCTCGCCCAAGCTCACGCCGAAAGCCGCGCAAGTGATGCGCGAACTCGGCGTCGAAAACCCGACGGTCCCTTTCGCCGATCAGAATCGTGCGGCCAACGAGCGTGAGATCCGCGAGCGGGCTTCGCTGTTGGCGAAAACTTCGATCGGCGACATTCTCGTATTTTTCTTCGTGCTCATGGTCGGCTTCGCCTACGTGTGGAGCCGCGGCGATTTGGATTGGGTTCGGGCCGTGGCCGATGAGCGTTCGCAACCTGCGAGTACGCAGGGGCGTGCCCAGGCCGGGGCTGATTCGGTGCTGGCCGGTTAATCGCTCGTAGTCTGAGTTTTCGTTTGCATCGCGTCTGCATTGCTTCGTCCGCCGACTTGTGAAAAGTATCACAATCCTATGAGTCAGCCTTTGCTCGATCGCTTGAAGAAGAAGTTCGGCGATCAGATTACCGGCGCCAACGTCACGAACTTGGATCCGTGGATCGAAGTCGCGCCCGCGGCGCTCGTGGCCGTGTGCAACTACCTGCGCGACGAGAAGGATCTCAAGTTCAACTACCTGAGCTGTATCTCGGGCGTTGATTACTTTGAGCCCGACGCGAAGAAGGCGGCCAAGGTCGATTGGCAGCCGCACATGGAGGTGGTCTATCACCTCTGGAGCTTGACGCACAAAACGAGCTTGGTGCTCAAGGTGATTCTGCCGCGTTGGAAGGACGATGTGGCAGGAGAAATTCCCGAAGTGCCGTCGGTTTCCGCCGTGTGGCCCACGGCCGATTGGCACGAGCGCGAAGTGTACGACCTCAGCGGCGTCCGCTTTACCGACCATCCGAGCCTGCGACGGATTCTCTGCCCGGAAGATTGGGAAGGCCACCCGCTGCGAAAAGACTATGAGATGCCGCTCGAGTATCACGGCATCAGGGGTAAATGACGAATGCCTAAGCTCGAATGACGAAGTTGGTCATTTGAGTTTCGACATTCTTTAGTCATTCGGATTTCGACGTTCGTCATTCATCGCACCAGTAGAAGCCCAGCCGCAATGGCCACGCAAATCGACGATCCGCGGATCATTGAGTTCGACGTTCGTACGGACGAGATGCTCGTCAACATGGGGCCGCAGCATCCGAGCACGCACGGCGTGTTGCGGCTAGTGCTGCGGACCGACGGCGAAATCGTCAGCGAGACCACGCCGCACATCGGCTATCTGCATCGCTGCGCCGAGAAGATCGGCGAGAATCTGACCCCGCGGCAATTCATCCCGTACACCGACCGGATGGATTATCTGGCCGGGATGAATATGAACCTGGGCTGGGCGCTGACGGTCGAGAAGCTCTTGAAGCTCGAGCTTTCCGACAAGGCCAAGCACCTACGCGTGATCATCGCCGAAATGGGGCGGATCGCGAGTCACTTGGTCGGCATGGGAGCGTACGGCCTGGATCTCGGGACGTTCAGCCCGTTTCTCTACGCCTTCCGCGAGCGCGAGCGGATTCTCGACTTATTTGAGAAGGCTTGCGGTGCGAGGCTCACTTACAGCTACCTCACGGTCGGCGGCGCGACGCACGATTTGCCCGCCGGTTGGTTGCAGGAATGCGAAGCGTTCCTCGATCAACTGCTGCCGATCATCACCGAATATCACACGTTGCTCACGACTAACGCCATTTTTGTGCGGCGTACGGCCGGCATCGGCGTCATGTCGGCCGAGCAGGCGATTGCCTACGGCACCAGCGGTCCGGTGCTGCGCGGCAGCGGCGTCGACTGGGATTTGCGACGCGACGGCGAAGAACGCTACACCGAACTCTACGACGGCTACGCCTTCGAAGTGATCGTCGAAAAGAACGGCCACTATCCAAAAGATCACAACTATCCGGCGGTTCCGCCGACGGCCGTGCTCGGCGATTGCTGGCATCGGTTCTACGTGCGCATGCTCGAAGTCATGCAATCGATCGACATCGTCCGTCAGGCCATCGATCGCTACAGCCGAGCCTCGGGCACGCACGGCATTCCGGTGAAGCTGAACGAAAAGTTACCCAAGGGCGAAGTGTACTTGGAAACCGAAGCCCCGCGCGGCCAGATGGGCTTCTATCTGGTCAGCGACGGTACGGCGATTCCGTGGCGCTTGCGGGCTCGCAGCAGTTGCTTCTCGAACCTTTGTGTAACGCACGAACTTTGCCGCGGTTGCCTCATTGCAGACGTTCCGGCGATCGTCGGGTCGCTCGATATCGTGATGGGAGAGATTGATCGCTAATCGAGCGTCGTCGCTCGTCGAGAAAACGGAGTGTCAGGGACTTGTCGAAGAATGTTGCGGTGTGCCATATTTCTTGGCTTCCCGCGGCCGCGAAAACGAGCGGAACACACGCCGACATCAGCTAGGAACAACTAACGCGTGGCCGATTTTTTTTCACAATATATGTGGTCGGGGGCGGCTTATACGCTGACCGCTCTCATTCATTGCGCCCTGCTGATTCAAGTCGTGCGCTCGGCGCACTCGTCTTCATTTGGGCCGAGCGTAAAGTCTCCGGACGCATTCAAGATCGCTTGGGCCCCACGCGCGTCGGCGGCAAGTTCGGCTGGCTGCAAAGCTTGGCCGACGGTCTCAAGCTCATCACCAAAGAAGACCTCATGCCGGACGGCGCCGATGCGGTGCTCTTCCGCATGGCTCCGTACATCAGCTTTTGCGCGTCGTTCGCCGCGCTGATGGCGTTGCCGTTTAGCGACGGTTGGGTCGCCATTCCGATCAATACGGGCGTGTTCTTCATTCTCGCCGTGATGGGGTTGGAAGTCTTCGGCGTGATCTTGGGCGGCTATGCTTCGGCGTCCAAGTGGTCGCTCTTCGGCTCGATGCGCGAAGCGGCTCAGGTCGTCAGCTACGAAGTTCCGCTGGGAATGTGCGTCGTCGTGCCGGTGCTGATCACAGGCACGCTGGATCTGGTCGACATCGGAAACTTCCAGGCCGGCTTCTTCACCAATTGGCTCGTCCTGCACGATCCGTTCACCTTCATCACGTTCTGGGTGTACTTCACCTGCGCCTTGGCCAGCGTGAATCGCGCACCGTTCGATCTTGCGGAAGCGGAAAGCGAACTCGTGGCCGGCTTTCATACGGAGTATTCCGGCATTCGCTGGAGCTACTTCTTCATGGCCGAATACGGTTCGATGTTCACCGTGAGCGGCCTCGCGACGATTCTCTTCTTCGGCGGCTGGAACGGCCCGATTCCGATCGCCACCTGGCTCGGACTCACCGCCGACAACGGCCCGATCGCAAGCTACCTCGGCAACTTCCTCGGCTTGCTCAACTTCCTGATCAAGACGGTGATCTTCGTCATGGTCATGATCTGGGTTCGTTGGACGCTGCCGCGGCTCCGCATCGACCAGGTGATGAAGATGTGCTTGAAGTACTGCGTGCCGATCGCCGCGGCCATGTTCCTCGGCGCGACGCTCTGGCAGTATCAATTCCCCGGCGGCGTGCTGCTGAAGAATACGATGGGAGATCGCTACGACGTCGCCCAACCGGCCGCGGTGAAAACCGAAGCCGAAACAAAGACCGCCGCCGAGCCGGCCGCACAACCGTCCGCCGATAAGACCGCGTCGCTGACTTCAACCGCGACGCAAGGGGGCTAGTTCGTGGAACCGATCAACTGGCATTCGTTTTTCTTCTTGCTCTTCGCGCTCGCTGGCGGTTTCGTTCGCCGTCGGCGTCGTGCTGTCGAGCAACGTCGTGCGAATGGCGTTTTATCTCATCATCTCGCTCGGCTCGACCGCAGGCTTGTTCTTCTTGGCCGGCGCCGATTTCCTCGGTGCGATGCAGCTGATGATCTACGTCGGCGGCACGCTCGTGCTTTTGGTGTTCGGCGTGATGCTCACGGCGCAGGGACCGTTCGTCAGCATGAAGACGGGCGGCGGCGATTGGCTGCTGGCCGCGATCATGGCGGGCGTGCTCTTGGCTCTGCTGTTTCCGGCGGCCTTCAGCGTGTCTTCTTGGCGCGGCGGCGAAACGAAAGACGTCGTCATGGAGCCGACCTCGACTCCGATCGGCGTCGGTTTGCTCGGCGTCCGCGTCGACAAGCTCGATGCCGATCGTCCCGAGTTGCTCAAGCCGGGCATGAGCGGTTATCTGTTGCCGTTTGAAATCGTGTCGGTGCATTTGCTCGTCGTGCTGGTCGGTGCGGCCTACTTGGCCCGCACGAAGCGTCGCCGGACGCCGTCGCAGCTTGAGGCGTAGAGCCTGGAGACTCGTAGGAACCGCTCGGACTTTCCGCATATGGATCTGCTCACACAACCCGTCGGCGTCTCGCACTACATGGTCGTCGGCGCGATGCTCTTCACGGCCGGCGTCGTCTGCATGGCCGTCAAGCGCAACGCGCTCGGCGTGCTGATGGGCATCGAACTCGTGCTCAACGGTGCAAACATCAATTTCGTCGCGCTTGGCAGTAAGTTCCTGCAAAAAGACGGCGCATTCTCCCTCGGGCTCGACGGCCACTTCATGGCCTTGTTCGTCATCGTACTGGCCGCGGCCGAAGCCGCCGTGGCATTAGCCATCACGCTCAACTTCTACAACAACCACTCCACCGTCGACGTCGATCGCGCCGGCGAATTGAAGGGCTAACCTTCCATTTGCCGCGGCCGCTGACGCCCTGGGTTAAACAAACTCGCCGCCCGACATGGAAAAATTATGAATTTGGACGTACTGCTGCCGAAGCTGCTCTGCATCGCCTGGCTGTTGCCGCTGGCGTCGTTTACGCTCATCGTGCTCTTCGGCCCCAAGATGGGCCGCAAAGGCGTGTTGGCTTCGTACGTCGCGACCGGCGCGATCTCGGGTTCGTTCGTGTTGTCGCTCGTCGCGTTCTTGTCCTGGCTCGGCGGCCACGGCACGGCGGCTCCCGGCGGCCATCACGGGGCCGATCATCACGGCGACGACCACGCCGCCGTAGCTCCGGCCCTGCAAAACGACGCTACGTCGCCGTTCCGCCTCACCGCTGCCGAAACGCATTCCGATTCGCACGGCCACGACGATCACGCGGAAGAGCATGCCCCGCACAAGCCGGTCGCTTACACCGGCACTTGGTACACGCTCGGCAGCTTCGGCGATCTGCAAGTCACGGTCAGCTACTACATCGATGCGCTGACCGTCTGCATGTTCACGATGGTCACGCTCATCGCGACCTGCATCCATTTTTACGCCATCGGCTACATGCACGATGAGCTGCACGACATCACCGACCACGAAGTGCTGGTCACCAAGGGCTACAAGATCGGCGGGCACGGCCATGCCGCTCATGGTCACGACGACCACGGCCATGGCATAAGGCCCACGACGTTCACGGCCACGCACACGACGATCATGCCGAAGCGCACTGCACGAGACCAGCATCCCGGCCCCGCCGGCTTCGACTATCTCCATCGCCCGGGCCGCTTCTATCGGTTCTTCCAATATCTGTCGCTCTTCTGCTTCAGCATGTTGGGCTTGGTCATCGCCGGCAACATCGCGATGGTCTTCGTCTTCTGGGAACTCGTGGGCATCTGCTCGTACTTCCTGATCGGCTTCTACATCGAGCGGAAGAGCGCCTCGAACGCCGCGAACAAAGCGTTCATCGTCAATCGCGTCGGCGACTTCGGCATGATCATCGGGCTGATGGCCCTCTGGGGCAGCCTCGGTACGTTCGCCTTCGGCGACGTCGACGGAAAGCAAGGCCTCTTCTCGCAAGTTCGCAATCCGGCCCACCATTACGAGCTCCGCACGCCCGACGGCATGGTCGTTTCCGCCGCCAAGACGCAGATCGAAAACGGCGTCGAACCGTCGGCCGCTCAAATCGAAAAGTGGCGCAGCGACAAGCTCGGCTACTGGCTGCTCGTGATCGCCGGCCTCGGCATCTTCTGCGGCTGCGTCGGCAAGAGCGCTCAGTTTCCGCTGCACGTCTGGTTGCCCGACGCCATGGAAGGCCCCACGCCCGTCTCGGCGCTCGTGCACTCCGCTACGATGGTCGCCGCCGGCGTGTACCTCGTCGGCCGCTTCTATCCGATGTTCACGCCGGAAGTGCTGCTCGTCATCGCGTACGTCGGCCTCATCACGCTCTTCATCGCCGCCACGATCGCCATCACCGCCACGGACATCAAACGCGTGCTGGCGTACAGCACCGTGAGCCAGCTCGGCTACATGATGCTCGCCTTGGGTATCGGCGGCTGGGCGGCAGGCTTGTTCCACCTGATCACGCACGCCTTCTTCAAGAGCTTGCTCTTCATGTGCTCGGGCTCGGTGATTCACGCCTGCCACACGAACGACATGTTCCGCATGGGCGGCCTGCGCAAGAAGATGCCGTGGACCGCGTACACGATGCTCGTCGGCTGCTTGGCGATCATCGGCACGCCGCTCTTCAGCGGTTTCTATTCCAAAGACGCGATCGTCGCGCAGGCCTTGACGTTTACGCAGATGAACCCGGCCCACGGCATCCTGCTGTACGGCTTCGCCGCCGGCGCCGCGATGACCGCGTTCTACATGTTCCGCCTCTGGTTCCTCACGTTCGCGGGCAAGCCGCGCGATCACCACGTCAACGACCACGTCCATGAATCGCCGAAGATCATGTACGTGCCGCTGGTGATTCTCTCGGTGTTCGCCGTCGGCGTCGGCTGGACGGTGCCGTTCGCCGGTCTGAGCATTTCGAACTTGCTCGAGCAAGCGCGCCCGGCCGGCGAACTCGGCACCGGCGTTCTCTTGCCGGCTCTGTCGTATCCCAACGAGCACGACAGCCACGCCCCGGCGATTCACGCCATGGCCACGCTCATCGCCTCGGCCACGGCCGCCGGCGGGTTCATTCTCGCCTTGGTGTTCTACGGCCTCCGCAAGCTCGACGCGGCCGACGTCAAGCGCCAGTTCAGCCCGATCTACTACTTCCTCGTCAACAAGTGGTACTTCGACGAACTCTACAACTTCATCTTCATCAAGCCGACGCACTTCCTCTCCGGAATTGTCGCTCGCTTCGATAAGAACGTGATCGACGTGCTCATCGACAAGCTTGCCGTCGGCGTGAAGTCGCTCTCAAAGATCGACGACCTGATCGACCGTACGGTGGTCGACGGGTTCGTGAACGTCGTCGGCAATTGGACCTACGCCGCCGGCCGGTCGTTGAAGACCGTGCAAACCGGCAAGATTCGTCAGTACGTGTTGTTCATCGTCGTCGGCACCGCCGCTCTGACCGTCGTCATGCAGTGGGCTTTGGCCGGGCAGTAACGCACGCCGGTCGACGAACTCCGCTCCTCGCGAGCAACGCAGCGCACAAACATAAAAAGATTCTCACCCCTGAAGTAGCCGGCCATGAATTCCGACGTCGCCTTCCTCAGCCTCACCGTCTTCTTGCCGGCTTTGGGCGCCTTGCTTTTGGCGTTCTTCCCGAAAGACAAGCCGGAAGCCGTGAAGCTCGCTTCGCTGGCCGTCACGGTCGCCGTGTTCGTGATGACCCTCTCGATGCTCATGGGGGGCAACGAAGCTCGGTTCAAAGTCGGCGTCGCCGAATTGCAGGCGGCGTTCAACGTCGACTGGATCCCGTCGTTCAACATTTACTACTTCATGGGGCTGGACGGCATCAGCGGTCCGCTGATTCTGCTCACGTCGTTCACCAGCATGATCGCCATGGGCGCGAGCTGGCCCATCACCAAGCACGTCAAGGCCTACTGCATCCTGTTCCTTCTCTTGGAAACGGGCATGCTCGGCGTGTTCCTCGCCCTGGACTTCTTCCTGTTCTACGTGTTCTGGGAAGTGATGCTGCTGCCGATGTACTTCCTCATCGGCGTCTGGGGCGGTCCGCGGCGCGAATACGCGGCCATCAAGTTCTTCCTCTACACGTTGCTCGGCAGCGTGTTGATGCTCATCGCCATCTTGATGCTCTACTTCAATAGCGACGTCCGGGCCCTCACGCCCGATCAGCTTTTCACGGCCAAGGTCGTAGAATCTGCCGACGCCCCGCAGGTGGCCGCCATCAAGGGGGCCAAAGACGCCGTCCACACGTTCAACATCATGGCCTTGCAACAGCTCGGCCAAACCACGGCCCAGTTCGATCGCGAAATTCTCTTCGGCAAGTCGATCCAATGGTGGTCGTTCCTGCTGCTCTTCATCGGCTTCGCCGTGAAGGTGCCGAGCGTGCCGGTACACACTTGGTTGCCCGACTGCGCACGTGGAAGCCCCGACGCCGATCTCCATGATCCTCGCCGGCGTGCTCCTCAAGATGGGCGGCTACGGCATCATTCGCATCTGCTACCCGATCTGCCCGGACGCCGGTTACGACCTCGCCTGGTTCGTCTGCACGCTCGGCGTCGTCAGTATGGTGTACGGCGCATTCGCGGCCTTGGCTCAGAAAGATTTCAAGCGCCTCGTCGCCTACAGCTCGGTCAGCCACATGGGCTACGTCGTGCTCGGCCTCGGCGTTTGGAGCATGTCGGCCGGTAACGAGTACAACGCCTCGTACATGGCCCAAGGCTGGAACGGCGCCATGTTCCAAATGCTGGCTCACGGCATCAGCTCGGCCGGCATGTTCTTTATGGTCGGCGTCATTTACGACCGCGTCCACCACCGCAATCTCGATGAATTCGGCGGCCTCTTCGCTCGTATGCCGGTCTATAGCGGCATGGCGTACGTCGTGTTCTTCGCCGGTCTCGGTTTGCCCGGCCTCTGCGGGTTCATCGGTGAAGTGTTCGTCACGCTCAGCGTTTGGAACTTCAGCAAGACGCTCGCCGTGATCTCTGCGGCGGTCGTCGTGCTCACCGCGGCCTACATCCTCTGGACCCTGCAGCGTGTTTACCTCGGCCCTGAATACAAAGGCCCGCACGGCGATCACCTGCACGACATGGACACGCGCGAACTCGCCATCGCCGCTCCGCTCGTGGCCCTCGCCATTCTGTTCGGCGTGAATCCAAACCTGATCTTCAAGTACATGGAACCGAGCGTCACCGCGAGCGTGGAGCAATTGGCCGACTGGACCGAGCGGGTCAAGGAACCTCGTCTGCAAGCCAAGCGTGCCGAGGAAGCCAAAGACGCCGCTGCGCCGAAGCAAGCCGCCGCTCCGGCCGCGGTGAAGCCGGCCGTAGATCACGTTTCGGCCCGCTGACCACGAAGCACCATTCGCAGACCGCCGTCCTGCTCCGAAATCGCCCGACCTGCAATACCCGGTAACGATGAACTTTTACGACCTTATCGCGAACTTCCGCAACGACACGTTCGGCACGTCCGAGCGAATCGGGTCGTTGCAAGCGTTCGCGCCGAACTGGCGATCTGCGCGACGATCATCGTCATGCTCGTCGCCCGCATGCCCGGCATCGGCCGCAGGCTCAATTCGTTCTGGATCGCGCTGCCCGGCTCGCTCGTCGCCTTGTGGCTCGCCGCTCCCTGGCGGCATTTGCAAATCGGGGCCGACGGGCATTTCGCGTCGACGCCGATCTTCGACGGCCTGCTGATATACGATCCGCTCACCGTGTACTTCCGCGGCGTGCTGCTACTTTTCGCCGTACTGTTTTTCCTCTTCACGAAGCTCTCGGGCATTCCCGACCGTGAAGACAGCCCCGATTTCTACACGCTCGTTCTCGGCGGCTTGCTCGGCATGTGCGTCATGGCCTCGGCCAATCACATGCTCACGGTGTTCCTAGGCGTGGAAATGGCGAGCGTGCCGTCGTACGCGTTGTCGGCCTTTCTCAAAGGTCGCCGCACGGCGGGCGAAGCCGGTTTGAAGTACGCCGTTTATGGAGCCGGTGCAGCTGGCGTGATGCTCTACGGCATCAGTTTGCTCGGCGGGGCCCTCGGTTCGGTCCATATCCCGACCATGACGGCCCAACTCGCTCATCTCTCCCCTGAAGCCTGGGCCGATCGGCAAATCGTCCTCATGACCGGCGGGCTCATGGTCGGAGTCGGCCTCGCGTTCAAACTCTCCGCCGTGCCGTTTCACTTTTGGGCTCCCGACGTTTTCGAAGGGGCCTGCGCCGAAGTCAATGCGTTTCTCTCCGTCGCCTCAAAGGCCGGAGCCATGGCGCTTTTGATCCGCGTCGCGCTCGGCTTCTCGCACGAAGCGGCCGCTCACGATGTGCCGCAGCCCATTCCGGCCGTGACGCAAGCCGCGGCGTCGCCGTTCCAACTGGCTTCGGCCAAGGAACCCACGGCCGTTTCGCCGGAAGATGACGACTCCGATCACGTTCATGAGAGCAACCTGACGAAGGCCCGTAAGTACATCGCCGGCCTCATCGCCCTACTCGCCGCGATCACCTGCACGTTCGGCAACTTGGCCGCCTACGGTCAAACGAACATCAAGCGGCTCTTGGCCTATTCGACCATCGCCCACGCCGGCTACATGATGATGCCGGTCGCCGCGGCCGTGGCGCTCGTTGGGTCCGATGTCACCTCCGCTCGTGAAGCGGTCGCCGGGCTTTGCTTCTATGTCGGCACGTATCTTTTCACGAATCTTGCGGCGTTCGCCATCGTGGCGTTTCTCCGCAACTCGCTCCGCAGCGAAGAAATCGCCGATTACGCCGGCCTCATCAAGCGGTCGCCCGGCATCGCGATTTGCTTCACCACGGTCCTGGTCAGCCTCATCGGCTTGCCGCCGCTCGCCGGCTTCGTCGCCAAGCTGTTTGCGTTCTCGCCGCTGGTGAAGGCCGAAATGTGGTACTTGCTGCTGATCGGCGGCGTGAACACCGCGATCAGCCTCTTCTACTACATCCGCGTCATTAAGACGATGACCATCGATCCGGAATCGGCCGATCGCGCACCGGCGAGCTTCTCGATGACCGGCGTCGAAGGCGTTTACGTCGCTCTCATTACGCTGCCGGTGTTGATCTTGGGCGTCTGGTTCAACTCGCTCCGCGAATGGGCCCTGGCCGCCGCATCCTCGCTGCTGTAACCGACTGAAACCGACCACCGACAAAACCTAAAGCCTTGCCGCGGCGAAGCGTCGCCCGTTTCCCCGAACGACACGGCTCCCCGCAACTGCATAGCTCCGAGTGCTTCGTATGGCCGACGTCGTCTCGCATCTCAATCGTCTGCTGGCGATTCACTACCGTTCGCTGCCGATGTACCTGGCCGACGCCGGCATCTGGCGGAGCAGCCTTCCGCACGACGAAGAACTCGGCAAGGCGATCGACCGCCTGACGAGCGACTACCGTCAGACCTGCGGCCGCATCGCGACGGCGATCCTCGACCGCAACGGCACGATCGAGCCGTCGGCCTTTCCGATGGAATTCACGGACACGAATTTCCTTTCGCTCGACTACATGCTCGGCGAAATCACCGAGCTGCATAAGCAAGACATGGATGCGATGCGGCGGATCGTCGTCGCCGTCGGCCACGACGCCGATGCGAAGTACATCACCCAAGAATGCCTCGGCGCGGCCAAGCGCATCTGGAAACTCTCGAATCCCTTGCCGCCAAGCAACCGGCGTAGTTAACCTTCGCCGGGCCTTTTTCCGCCGCCTGCCCACCGCCGTCGGCCGCTTGTCCGATGATCGACACGCACTGCCATCTCGATCAGGACGAGTTTCGCGAGGACCTGGACGAAGTTCTCGCTCGGGCCAAGGCCGCCGGTCTCGAAGCCCTGGTCTGCGTCGCCGTCGGAGCCGAAAGCAGCGAGAACATCGTCCGCAATTTCGCCGTTCGCGACGGCGTCTTCGCCGCGGTCGGCATTCATCCCAACTACACGCACCTCGCGCAGCCGGGCGATTGGGAGCGAGTGCTGGCTCTGATTAACGAGCCGCGAGTGGTCGGCCTCGGCGAAACGGGCCTTGATCGGCACTGGGATTACGCCCCGTTCGATCTCCAGCAAGATTATTTCGATCGGCACATCCGCCTGTCGCAACAAACCGGATTGCCGTTCATCGTACACCTTCGCGATTGCGAAGCCGACGTCATGGCGATGCTCGAAGAGGCCCGCCGGCGCGGCCCGCTGACCGGCGTCATGCACTCGTTCACCTGCAGTCCGGAAACGGCCGCCCGTTGCGTCGAGCTCGGATTCTACGTCAGCTTCGCCGGTATGGCGACGTTCAAAAAGTCCGACGACATTCGCCGTACGGCCGCGAGCGTCCCCGACAACCGCATTCTCATCGAGACGGACAGTCCGTATCTGTCGCCCCAACCGCTCCGCGGCAAACGCAACGAGCCGGCCCACATCGTTCACACGGCCGCTGCGCTCGCTGCGGTGCGCAACGTGGCGGTCGAGCAATTCGTCGCCCAAACCGCGGCCAACGCCCGTCGCGTGTTCGCGCGAATGGCGTCGTAGGCGAGCTAAGACTTCACCGTCACCTGATCGCGCTCGCGAATCGCTTCTTGCAATTCTTCTTCGTACGAGAGCGGATGCGGGAGCCGCGAGAACCATCGCAGGATGCCGCCTGCAATCACGATCCCGCCCGCGATGATCAGCGGGTTATAGCCGATGCCGATGAATCCCGACGGATTCTTTTCGGCCACCCACTTCCAATGCTGATCGGGAATCACATACTGCTCGACCGCACTCGTCAGCAAGATCGCCGCACCGTTATGCACGGCGTGAAACGCCATCCCGGGGAAGATGCTCCCCGACTGCACGGCGATGTAACCGATCACCAGACCCAGCAAGCCGGCGGAGATGGCCTGCTGCATGATGCTGCCGTGAGCTAAGGCGAAGAAGAGCGAGGTCAACGCAATGGCACGCCACATGTGACCGAGCCGACGGAAGCCCGAGAGGATGAACCCACGGAAGGCCAACTCTTCGCAAATTGCCGGCGTCAGCGCGGAGGACCGCCGCCAATAGCCACGGCGAACCTTCGCCCAACGTCGAGTTCAGTTGCAACAGGGCCGGATTCACCGGGTACAGCGTCTGCAGCAAATAATTCAGCAACAGCGCCGTAGGATGCAGGGCCAAAGCGAGTACCATCGCTGCAGGGATCGCCGCCCAATGGGGCGGGCGCAGCAACAGCGTCTGCCGAGGGCTCCGCGTGGCGATGACCGTCATCAAAGTCGCCGGCGTGAGAATCACGACGACCTGCGTCACGATCGCGTGCTGCAAGAAGCCGTTGAAGTCTTTCGGCGCGTCGAGCCCGAAGCTCATGAAGAAGTAAACGGTCAGAATCAGCACGCCGCAGAACACGCTGTTGGCCACGTTCGGCGTATCTTCGCGATCGCGCAGCAGATGCCGAATCCAAGTGGCGAGTCCGCCTCGCTCGCTTTCGCGAAAGAGCACGTTCTCGGAGTTAAATTGATCCACGGCCCAGCGAATCGCCAGCAAGCAGCAAATTCCGGTCACCGCCGTCACCGGCAGCCGCGTAACGCAGCACTTCCCAATACTGGCCTTCCAGCATCATCTTTAAGAGCAGCACGACGCCCGTCACCGGAATCAGGCTCATGCCCAAATTCAACTCCACGCCGGGAGCCATCGGCAGAATCACCAGCGGCATCGTCACCAGCACAAGCGGCATCAAATAATACTGGCCTTCCTTCGTGCTGCGAGCGATCGAAGCCAGAGCGATGCACAACGCGCTGAACAATGCGGCCATCGGCAGCAGCGCGATGAAGAGCCAAATCGGCGCCAGCGGCGGCGGCGGGCCGAACACTTCCACTCCTTCGGTGTTCATCTTCCCGACCGCCAAAGTGCCGGTGACGCCCATACTCAGGATGTTCAGCACGGCCGTCACGACGCTGAAGAGCATGACCGTGAGCAGTTTGCCCCACACAATTTCCGTGCGTTCCGCGGGGCTGCTCAGCAGCGTTTCCAACGTGCCTCGTTCTTTTTCGCCGGTGCACAAATCGATCGCCGGATAAAACGCGCCGGTCAGCGCCCAGATCAACAACAAGAACGGCAGGATCTTCGCCCAGAGCGCGCCGCGTCGTTGATCGACTTCGGCCACGTCATCGTTGGCAAACTCAAACGGCCGGGCAGTGGTCGCCGGCAAGTTGCGGCTAGCCAGGTTCTGCTGGCCGATCGCATCGCTCCAGCGGTCGAGTACGTCTGCGCAGCCTTCGATACGCGAGCTGCGACTTCTCGTTGGCCGTATTGAAGTAAACCGTCGGGCTCGGCACGACCGGCTGCATGAGCTTCAAGTCCGGCGTCTGATCGGCGTCGAGCTTGCGAAGCTGCTCGCGAAACGCGCTAAGCTGCTTGTTGAAATCGGCCGGGAAATAGAGCACGGCCTCATACTTGCCGTCTTGCACGAGCTTCTTGGCTTGCTCTTCCGCTTCCTTCTCCGGCAAGTCGTTGTTTCGTAGCTCCAAAGTCAGCAAACGCACCTGCTCCGCTTTGCCGAACAGCTCATCGGCAAAGTGCTGCGTGCCGTCAGAATCGGCCCGCACGAGCTTGGGGAAGTCGGTCGGCTCGCGAAACCCGAGCAGCAGCACCTTCGTCGGTTGCTCACGGATAAACTGCGTCACCTGCATCAGGCTCATCCCCAGCAGCGGGTAGAGCATCAGCGGCAGCACGAAGATCATGAACAACGTCCGCCGGTCGCGCATTTGGTCTGCGCACCTCGCGGACGAGAATTCGGCGAATGTTGGGCCACTTCATGCTTTAGCGCTCGGAGAAATGACGTCGAGCGCCACGGCCGCGTTTTCGTCGGCGTCGCCGGCTTCGGCGCCGGCGTTCGTGATCGGTGATCAAGCGGAAGAACAGTTCTTCGAGATCGTTCTCCTTGTGCTTATTGCGCAATTCTTCGAGCGTTCCTTCCGCCAGAATGTGCCCGCGATACATGATGGCCAGCCGGTTACAAAGCTTCTCGGCCTCGCGCATGATATGCGTGCTGAAAACGACGCACTTCCCCTGGTCGCGCAATTCCGCGACCGTGGTCAGCAGCGCGCGGGCCACGAGCACGTCGAGCCCGGACGTGGCTTCGTCGAAGATCAGCACCGGCGGATCGTGCACCAAGGCGCGGGCGATGGAAACCTTTTGCTTCATACCGGTCGACATCTTCGCGCCAAGACGTCGCGAATGTCGTTCATCTTCAGCCGGGTGAAAAGGTCTTCCATCCGCGAGCGCAGCACTTCGTCGCTCAGGCCGTAAAGCTGGCCGAAAAACTCGACCATCTCCCACGCCGTCATCCGGTCGTACACACCCGTATTGCACGACATGAAGCCGATTTGATGCCGCACTTGCGACGGTTGCGTGAGAACGTCGAAGCCGTTGATCGTGGCGGTGCCGTCGGTCGGGCGGAGCACGGTGCTGATGATGCGCAGCGCCGTCGTCTTGCCGGCGCCGTTGGGGCCGAGCAGTCCGTAGATTTCGCCGGGGAAGGCGTCGAAAGAAATGCCGGCGAGCGCGGCGAACTTGCCGCGCTTCAGATCGGCGTATTCCTTGGCGAGGCCGCGAACGTGAATCATCGGCAGGCGTCGATCCGGCACGAGGCCCGACGCTCCGCGGCCGATGCTCCGAGCAAGGCCGAACGGAAAGTCGCAGGTTGCGGAATGTAGCGATTACAGCAGGCCGCGCAAATGCATGCGCCGTACGTCACTCTACCTTATTTCGTCAGCAAGCCGCGACCGCGCCGACCTCTTCCGAAGTCGTGTCGATTAGTTCGTAAAAGACGTTTCGGCGACGTGGAACGTATCCGAGTTCGCGAATGGCATCCTGAATTTGGGTGAGCGTGAGATGATGGACCGTGCCGGCCGAAGCCACCACGTTCTCTTCGATCATCAGGCTTCCCATATCGTTCGCCCCGTAAAGCAGGGCCAACTGGCCGACCTTAAGCCCTTGCGTCACCCAGCTCGATTGGATGTTGGGGAAGTTATCGAGATACAGCCGAGCGACGGCCTGCGTCTTCAGGTACTCAAATGCGCCGCGCTTCGGCACGTCGGCAAGATCGGTATTTTCCGGCTGAAACGTCCAGCAGATAAACGCCGTAAAACCGTGAGTTTCGTCCTGTAACTGCCGCAATCGTTCCAAGTGTTCGATTCGCTCGGCCAACGTTTCCACATGGCCGAACATCATCGTGGCCGAGCCGATGCCGCCGAGCAGGTGCCACTGACGGCAGACTTCGAGCCATTCGTCCGTCATCGCTTTGCCGCGCGTGATTTGCTTGCGCACGCGGTCGACGAGGATCTCGCCGCCGCCGCCGGGCAGACTTCCTAGGCCCGCGGCTTTCAATCGTTCCAAGATCGTGCGCAGCGGCAGCTTCGAAAGTTTGTGCAGCGCCCAAATTTCCGGCGGCGAAAAGGCGTGCAGGTTGACCTGCGGAAAGCGGTCTTTCAAGCTCCGCAATAAATCTTCGTACCATTCCAACGGCAGCGCAGGGTTCATGCCCCCTTGCATCAGAATCTGGTCGCCGCCGAGCGCCACGGTCTCTTCGATCTTTTGATAGATCGTTTCTTTGTCGAGCACGTAACCTTCCGGATGTTTCGGTTTCCGGAAGAACGCGCAGAAATCGCAGACGGCGCTGCAGACGTTCGTGTAGTTGACGTTGCGATCAATGTTGTACGTGCGGAAACTCTCGGGATGCAGACGGCGCGTGACCGCGTTTGCGGCGCGGCCGATGGCCGTGAGATCGCTGCTTTCCAACAGCGTCACGCCTTCGTCGAAAGTCAGTCGCTCGCCGGCGACCGCTTTATCAAGCACCTTCGAGATGGAGGCTACCAACGTCAACTCCCGGCGGAGCAAGATTCATCTGCTGCGCCAATCGGTGGAACATCGCGAGGCCCGAGCGTTCTTGCGGGCCGAGATAAAAATACAGGTTGTCGCGCAGGTACGCGAGGCACTCGGGCTGCGTGAGCCCTAAGAGCGGCGCTTCGCGTTCGGCGATCTGCGGGAGAGCGGCCATTCCGGCGTCGCGACATTGTTCAAGTGCGGCGTCTATGCCGCAAAGATCGAGACCGGCGCGGGCCGTCCACATGGCGAACACGAACGGTCGTTCGGACCAGCGGCACCATTGATCGCCGAGATCCCATACCTCGACGAACTTTCCGGGAGGCGAGTGGATCGCACGGTCGCCGATCAACAGCACGGCGTCGGCTCGGGTATCGCCGAGGGTTTTGTCGACGTCGAGCCGTTCGAGTTTGGGCTCGATGCCGAACTTTTGCTTGAGCAGGATGCGCGTCAGCGCGACGCTCGTGCGCGAACCTTCGTCGAGCGCGAGGGTGCGAATGTCGGCCGGAGCGACGCGGCTGAACAACTTCACCGAGAGAACCGGCCCGCGGCAAGCGATGCAGGCGTTGGAGACGATCGTGTACGACGGATCTTGAAAGAACTCGATCGACGGGATGAGAGCGACGTCGAGGTCGCCGGCGGCGAGCGCCGTCGCGAGCCGGCTGGGATAGTCGAACACGAGCCGAGCCTGCGGCGCGAACTGGTCGAAGTCGTGCACGAGCGGCTTGGTGTTCAGATAGCTGACCGCGCCGATGCGGAGGGGGCGATCGCTGTTCATGGTGTTTTCTTGCGGAAAAAGGCGGCTTCGTGAATCCTTTCACGATCGATTATAGGCGTCCTTCGCTGTTCGGAAAACCGCTCAAAAGCGGCAGGATTAACCGGAAAACCGTCGAAACCGACGCCAGCATTGGAATTCTGAACTTGCCGCAATTCGGGCTCCTCGGCAAGATATCGACCGCCCGCACCGCCGGCAGCTTCGGAGAGTCGGCACATCGCAAAATCCATCGGCAAGGAATGCCGCGAAGGAGCCACGGATGTTCGCTCGCATCGGATCGAAGGTCGCGCTCGTCGTCGCCCTGGCGTGCTTGAGCGGTTGCAGCAAAGAATCGCCTTCGGAAACGGCGGCCGGCGGAACGTCCGCAGGTGGCGTAACATCCGCGACGACGCAAACGTCGGCAGGTTCCGCTGCATCGGCGACCGCACGGGCGCCGCTCCCGCAGTTGCCCGATCCGATCATTACGATGCACACGAATCTCGGGGACGTGCTCATTCGCTTGAATCAAAAGGCGGCGCCGCGGACGGTGTCGAACTTTGTCGACTACGTGCTTACCAAGCACTACGACGGCACGATTATCCACCAAATTGACGCGGGCTACGTACTACTTGGCGGCAGCTACACCGACAAGCTCGTGCAAAAGCCGGTGCGGTATCCGATTCCTAACGAATCGAACAACGGCCTGAAAAACCTGCGAGGGACAATCTCGATGGCCCGCAACGCGGGCGAGCCGAACAGCGCCACGTCGCAGTTTTTCCTCAACTTGGCCGACAATCCGAAGCTCGATCGCCGCAGCGACAAGCCGGACGAAGCCGGATACTGCGTCTTCGGCGAGGTGATCCAAGGGCTCGACGTGTTGGACAAGATCGCACAAGTCCGTACGGCGTCGGTCAGCGGTTTCGATAAGCTGCCGGTGCAGACGGTGCTCGTGCAATCGGTCTCGGTCGTCCGCTGAACGAGCGGGGCGGCTACTTCGTGAGCCGCACGGAATTGCGCAGCGAAGCCTGATGCAGCTTTTGCAGTTCGACGAGCAGTTGCGCTTCGTCGTAGATCCGGCCGGTGGCGGCTTCGAAGTTGCCGCCTCGCGGCGTTTCGCTTAGCATCCGGTTCAACTCATGCCCGCCGGGCGCTTTGGCCATATATTCCAAAAGCTTCCAGCCGTCGGGGCCGCGTACGAGACGTTCGACGGTGCTGCGCCCCTGCGGCATCTTGGAAAGCCGCTCGAGTTGGTCGTAGCCGAGTTGATATTCGGCGATGTGCCTTGAGAACTCCCGACCGGCCTTGGTCGTGAGTTGCTGCGCCAGGAACGATTGTGAATCCAGGCCGCGCGCGACGAGCTCGTCTTCCTGCTTCTTCGTGAGCTTGAGCGACGTGTGCTCGCGCACCGCTTCCAGAGCGGCGGCAATCTCCGGCTTCGTGATCAAGTCGCCCGAGCGGTAGCCGGGATGCTTCGCCAATTGCTTCGCAACGGCGGAGGCGATCGGTCGAAAGTCGGCGGCCGGTTCCTTGGCCGAGGCCGAAGGCAACGACCCGATCGTGAAGACGGCGAGGAGCGTCGGCAGCAAAAGTCGCATGACAGGTTCTCGTTCGAAATGGCCACGGCAAACCGTCGGGCGGCCCGTCGCATGACGCGGAGGGCTGGAATTTCTATCGGCCCGCCGGAGGCCGCCTCAGAAAACTTACCTTGCAAATGGGCGTCGCCGGCTTCGTTCCCGGCGGGATATTGGCCCGCGGCCGGTGATGCGTTAGCTTGAATTCACTACGCCGCCTGATCTGCTTCTTCGAGGTTTGCCGATGCCTGTTTCCGTGTTTGCCCTGGACCGTCCGGAGCTTGCCCCGCACTCAATGCCGGACCGGTTTCGCACGGAAATCGCGTATTTCATGACGGTCCCGCCGCCGGGCGCCGCTCCTCTGGGCCCGGGCGAGTACTTGGTTTCCACCGCCGACGTGCGAGTTTGGCTCGACGAAGGGGTGTTCCGTTTGGTGTCGCCGCTCGATAGCGCCAGTCAGGCGGAAATCGAGCTTACGGAAGAGCAAGAAGCGTGGCTGGAGTGGATGGTAGACAACCACGTTGAGCGAATCCGAATCGTTTGAGCATCGCTCATCAAATGCGAACTCACTTCTGCGGGAATTCGTAATTCGCACCGCGTCCGCATATTCCGCACGACCTGAAGGTTAAGTGAACCTTTGAGGTGCGGGTTATGTCTTATTCATCATTCGGCGGCACTCGCATTGCACCCCATAGCGATTCCCGCTCGACGCCTGCCGGCTTTGAAATACTCGCGACGAAGAGTCGCACCTGGCACGTGAAAAATGCGTTAATTCAGCGGGCGATTGGTTGAAAACGGATTGGGAGTACGAGTAGTATGACAGGCGGTCTCGTTAGGATGATGAAGGCGGAAGGAGTTACCGCGATGCCCTCGGCCAAGCCGTATTACGTACAAGAGTGCCCTACGTGCGGACGTAAGTTAAACATCCGCGTGGAGTATCTCGGCAAGAAAGTCGTCTGCCAACACTGCCGCTCGCAATTTGTGGCGTGGGACAGCGACGGTGCGCCGACCGTGAAGGCCGAGGCGCTGCAAGATACGGCGCTCTCCGGAACGCGGCTCATGGATCGGGCTCAAGAACTCATCGAGCAAGCCGAGCGGAAGATCGCCGAATCGCGGATCATGCGAGCCAAGATCGAGTCCGGCGAAATCGTGAGCGTGCAAACGAACTAGATTCGTCGAATAGTTACGACGTTGACAAGCGAGCGGCTTAGGTCGCTCGCTTTTTTTGTAGACGCAAAAGGGAGTGTTCTTCAGATGCCGTACGTCTTACCGCAAAGGCGGCCGAAGTCTTGGAAGAACTTCGGATAAGTCTTCCGCGTGCAGCCGGGATCGCGGATGACGACCCCGGGAATCCTCAGACCGGCCAGTGCGAAGCTCATGGCCATGCGGTGGTCGTCGTATGTATCGACGGCGGCGGCGTGCGGCCGAGCCGGCGGTGTGATGCGCAAGCCGTCGTCGAACTCGTCGACTTCGGCCCCGAACTTACGCAACTCGACCGCCACGGCATGGATGCGATCGGTTTCTTTGTGGCGAATGTGTGGAACTCCACGAACGGTCGTCGGGCCGTCGGCAAAGAGAGCCACCGGGGCGAGCGTCTGTACCGTGTCGCTGATGGCGTTCATGTCGACGTCGACGCCTCGCAGCGGACCGCCGACCACGGCGATGCCGCCGGCCGTCGGTTCGACTTGGCAACCCATCTGTGCGAGCACTTCCACAAACTTGACGTCGCCTTGTAGCGCGTCGAGCGATAGCCCTTCGACTTCGACTCGTCCGCCGGTAATCGCCGCCGCTGCGAAGAAGTAGCTCGCCGCCGAGGCATCAGGCTCAATAGCGTACGACTTCCCGTAGTACGTTCCTTGCGGCACGGGAAAGCGCCTCAGGTCGTCGCTCGTGCAGCTCACGCCGAAGCTGCGCATGACTTCAAGCGTCATGGTGATGTAGGGGAGCGAAACGAGCGCATCCGGCACGACGAGCGTAAGCGGTGATGTCGCGTACGGAGCCGCCATCAAGAGTCCGCTCAGAAATTGGCTCGACTTACCGCTCCGCACTTCGGCCGCACCGCCGTTGAGTCCTTCGGCCTCAATGACGACCGGCGGGCAGCCGTTGCCGGTTTCGCTGCGCAGTAACGCCGAGCGACGTAAGAGCTTCGAGCAGGTCTTGAATCGGCCGCTCGTGCATCCTCGGCGTTCCGTGCAGGCGGAAGTGTCCGCGACCTGCGGCGAGCATCGCCGTGAGAAAACGCACGGTCGTGCCGCTGTTGCCGATGAACAAATCGCCCGAGGCCGCAGGCAGGAGCCCGCCGCAGCCTTCGATGGCAATCGTGCAGGCTTCGGCGTCGTGACTCAGCCGAAAACCGAGCGACCGCAACGCGCCGACCATCACCTGCGTATCGTCGCTGTCGAGAGCTCCGCTGAGTGTTGATGGGCCTTGCGCCAGCGCGGCGCAAACGAGAGCCCGATTCGTGATACTTTTCGAACCGGGCGGGCGGACTCGACCGGAAACAGGACCGGCGACGGGCTGAATCTCGACACTTTCCACGGACGTCTTCGCCGACGACTCGGAACTCTTGCTCACGGGCTTCCAATCTTCCAGAGGTGTTTTGCGCCGCGGAAATACAAAGCGCCGTCGGAGTAGGCGGGCGAGGCCAGCATTTGCTCGCCAAACTCGGTCTGGCTGACGACCTCGCCTTTCTCGGCCGACGTTTTAATCACGTGCGCCGCCCCGTCTTGGTTGACGAGGTACAAGTAGTCGCCGACGGCGACCGGCGTCGCCCAATACGGCCCCTTCGCGCGAGCCTTCCAGAGTACCTTACCCGTCGCCAGTTCGCCGGCCGTGAGCACGCCGGCCCGATTCAAAACGTAAACGCGGTCGCCATGCACGACGGCGCTCGGGCTCCCCGTGGAAAGCCCGGACTCTTGCCAGAGCTTTTCCCAGTTCGCGCTGCCGGCCGGAGCGCGGAGCACCGTGAGGCCGTCCGCCGGCAGAATGACCAAATCGCTGCGCGAGACCGGCGAACTGATTTCTGCGAGCTTTCCTTCGTACGACCAGGCCTTCTCGCCGGTGCGCGGATCGTGGGCCGTAAGCTCATGCGTCGATTGCAGCAAAACGAGCGGTTTGCCCCCCGGCGGATGAAACAAAGTCGGCGAGGTCCAATTCATGTCGGCCTTGCGCGGATGTTGCCAAAGCGATTCCCCGGTCTCGGCGTCGATGCCTGCCGCGAACGAGTCTCCTTTGTTCTCCACTTGCACGACGACGGCGCCGTCGACCACGAGCGGCGATGCGGCCATGCCCACGTCGTTGGCCGCGGCGGGATGCTCGAGCGTCAGACCGCGTAACCACTGAAGATTGCCGTCGAGATCGACGCAGACGAGATCGTTCGACGAGAAGAACGCGAAGATCCGGCGGCCGTCGGAGGCGGGCGTATTTGCGGCGACGGAGCTTGTGGGATGACAAAGCGTGCGGCCGGTCGCCCAAAACTGGCGTTGCCAGAGAAGCTTGCCGTCGGCCTTCGCAAAGCAGGCGATATGCAGACGTTCCTGGCGTCCGCCGGTGACGCCCGTCAGATAGAGTTTGTCGCCGACAATGATCGGGCTCGAAACGCCGGCAAACGGCAACTCGACCGACCAAACAACGTTTTTCGGTTGCTCTCCTTCGGTCTTTACGACGAATTCTGTCGCGGGCACGCGCGCCGTGCCGGTGGAGCCGGTGTTGTCGTTACCGCGGAACTGTAGCCAGTCGGCGGCACGGCCGTGCGCCGCACCATGCAAGACGAGCGCGGCGATAAGGAGATGAAGGCTACGAAACATCACGATTGGATTCCTGGGCAAGATTACTTCTTCGCCAATACCGGAGTGCCGACGCTATCGCAAACGCGCAACTGAAACTTCCAGTCCTGCGCCCACGACTCCGTCTGTTCGTTTTCACAGACCTTGAGCAGAATCTCGTTCACGCCGGGCTTCAGTTCGGCATGCGAAACATACTGATCGATTTCAAAGCCCGAGTGATACACTTTGCGTGAATCGCAGAGCTTGCCGTTGACCCAAAGCTTGATCGCGTTGGCCGAACCGATCCGAATATCGGCAGGCCCGGGCTTATCGCACTTCACTTGGGCGTAGGCATACGCAGCGGCTCCCTTGGCTTTGCCGAGCGCTTCATTGAGGTCGACGACGCCGTGCGCATCTTTCGTCGCATGATCGACCCAAGCGAGCTCCTTGCCTTCCTTACCTTGATACTTGGCGGCCGTATCGACGGCCTGCTCTGGAGGATAGGCGACTTCAAACCCCTTCTCTCCGGCGTTGTCGAACGGGCCGACAAGCTTCCACGACGTTACAAAGCCGAAGTGCGTCGGCAGGTCGACCTTTTCGCCGAGCTTTTCCAGCTTCTCCGACAAATCTTTGATTTGATCCAAGTCGCGCGAGGCCGTGAAAGCTTCTTGGTACAGCATCTTCGCTTGGGCGTCGTCGCCGGCATCCGCCGCTTGTTTGGTGAGACGTTCGATCGACTCGCGGCGAAGCTCCACGCTTGGGTCGTTGAGGAAACCGGGCATCAAACGATCCGGCAGCGATTTATCGAACCGCGAGGCGACGTCGAACGCCAGCCGGCGCACGATGGGGGCGTGTTTTACATCAACGACAAACTTCTCCAGTTCGATCGCCGTTGATTTTTGCTCGGCTTCCGGAGTGCGATCGGCCACGGTTTCCACGGCCGAACGGAGCCAATTGGCCGCCAGCGGTCCGGCGCGATCGAGGGCCGCGAGCATTTCTGGCAAACGTGCGGCCGGGGCGGCGGCGACTGTTTTCCAAGCGGCTTGAGCTTCGCGATGCCCTTTGCCTTCCGGTCCTACGGCCAGTAGCACGGCTACGCCGTCGGAGACTTCGTCGGCCGCCGCAAGGGGCAAATCATGGGAGGCCGCGACCAGGGCGATACTTAAAACCACTGCCGACAAGCGACGAAGCAACATGTAGGTCTCTTCCGAATACGTCGCGCGGAGAACCGCGGAAAAGCGAGCCATCGGCCCGTCATTCTAGCGCTTAGGAGGGCAAACGTGTAGCCTTCGCGCTGCGGGAGGAAATGCGACCGACGCGACGTTCCGGCTAAGCCGTGCGGCGTTTTTCTTCGCCGGTTACCGCATGTTGCTGCCATGGCGGTAGGTGGATCGTGAACTTGCTCCCCTTGCCGAGAGCGCTTTCCACCGTGACACGCCCGCGATGCGCCAGCACGATGTGTTTGACGATCGCCAATCCCAGGCCGGTGCCCCCTAGTTTGCGGCTACGGGCCTTGTCGACGCGGTAAAACCGTTCGAAGAGCCGAGCGTGATGTTCCGGCGCGATGCCGCAGCCGCGATCGCTCACCGAGATGCGCACTTCCTCGGGAAGCGTTTCCACGCGAAGTTGCACCACGCCGCCGGCGTCGCTGTACTTCACGGCGTTCTCCAGCAGATTGCGCACGGCTTGCTGCAGGAGCAACGCGTTCACGCGGGCTTTGGCTTCGTCGGAGCAATCCATGTCGAACGTCACGCCCCGTTCGTCGGCCTTCAGATGGCAATCGTGAACGGCGCCTGCGAGGATTTCTTTCAAACGCGTCGGCGTCAGCATGATGTCCGACGCTTCCGCTTCTTTCTCGATGCGCGATAGGCTCAACAAGTCGTCAATGATTGCGTCGAGCCGATCGGCTTGCCTGGCGATGATCCGCATGAAGCGTTCGGTATCTTCGGGCGTGGCGCCGTCGAGAATGGTTTCTACGAACCCTTTGATCGAGGTGATCGGTGTTTTGAGCTCGTGCGAAACGTTGGCGGCAAAATCGCGGCGCATGTTTTCCAAGCGCCGCAGCCGGCTGACGTCGTTCAGTACGAACACTGCCCCAAAGCCGAGCCCGTGCGCATCCGCCAAGAGCGTGCCGCGGATTTGCAGCACTCGTTCGTCGGCCTGACGAAAAACGATGTCCTGTTCCTGCGGCTTCTTCGTCGCCAACAATTGGTCGACGAGCTTCAATAGCTCCGGGTTTCGCACAATCTCGTGCAGCGCGCGCCCATGATTTCGGCCGGGTTCACGCCGAGCAATTTTCCGGCCGAGCGATTGAGGCTGATTACGCGGCGGTCGGCGTCGATCGCGAGCACGCCTTCCGCCATGCCTGCGAGCACCGCTTCCTGCTCGTTGTTGATCCGCATGACCCCTTCGAGACGCTCGGCATTGCGCTCGGCCAACCGTGCGACGGCGTCCGCCAAATCGGCCACTTCGGCCACATCTCCGCTCGGCACCGCGGCGTGAGAATCGCCGTCGGCCCGCACTTCGACGGCGCGACGAACGGCATCAAGGTTCTCACGCAACTTGCGCGAAGTTGCGAACAGCACGCCTGCGGCGATCACCGCGGCCGCCACGCCGCCGACGGTCGCCCAGCGCCGCCACGTGGCGACCGCTTCATCTAACGAAAGCTGTGCATCGGCAAGGTCGTGCAGCAGCCGGTCCCCGGCGATTCCTAAGCCCAAGGCCAAGAGCGCAACGACTGCGCGCTATGATCGGCAGGACGACGGAAAACAGCGGGCGACGCGTCACGTAACTTGTCTCAAGGCCCGATCCGCCCGAGGGCGCGATCGCATTTCAGCTAATTTGGCCGCTTGATGCGGCTATCCTTTAAAACGATACCCTACGCCGCGTACCGTTTCGACGAAGGCGCCGTGGTCGCCGAGCTTCTTCCGCAGCCCGGCCACTTGCACGTCGACGGAACGCTCCGTTACCGGATAGTCTTCTCCTTTCACGGCGTCGACGATTTGCGCTCGCGAGAAGGCCCAGCCCGGTCGTTGTGCGAGAAACTGCAGCAAGCGAAATTCGGTGAGCGTGAGCTCGACCGCCTTTCCGCTGACCGTCGTTTCATGTCGGCCGGGGTGAATCACAAAGTCGCCGACGGTGATCGGCGAGTCATCGTCGACCTTTTGGCTCTGCCGTCGCCTCAGCACCGCTTTGATCCGCGCGATGAGCACTCGCGGGCTAAACGGCTTGGCCAAATAATCGTCGGCCCCCATTTCGAGGCCGGTTACCATGTCGGCCTCTTCGCCTTTCGCCGTGAGCATGACGACGGGAATGTGCTTGGTGCGCGCGTCGTTCTTAAGCACGCGGCAAACTTCCAACCCGTCGACGTTCGGCAGGAGCAAGTCGAGGCAGACGAGATCCGGCAAATCGCTACGAGCACGCCGAATGGCTTCCTCACCGGTGCCGACGCCCGACACGCGGTAGCCTTCTTTGGAGAGGTTGTACTTAATCAACTCCAGCAGATCCTCTTCGTCGTCGACGACGAGAATTCGTTCTTTCGGCATGCCAACTCCCGTGAGAGGAGACGCCGGAATCCGCCACGGCCTTGTCCTAAGGCCCGCCTCGGCGGTCGAGCGTCGATCACATCATGGAGCTTTTGATAGCACTCCTATGTTAGGAAATTGTTTGTGCTCTGTGAGCGCTCACGCGTTTTTTTCGAGAGAAACGCAGGATTTTTACGCAACGAGCGGCGGTGGGATCATCATGTCGGCCGCTTTGGGGTGGGGGCCGACCGCCTTTTCTACTTGCCCGCCCCCGAAGTTCATTGGGCGTACTAAGGCCCAGCGGGCTCGTCACTGCGGCGGCAACGGAACGTCGAGTTCAATTTTGAACTTGTCGATCAAACGGTAAAGACTGCGTCGGTTGACTCCCAAGGCTCGCGCGGTGCGAGCTTTGTTGCCGGCTTCGCGTCGTAACACCTCGACGATATGCGCTCGCTGCACCGTCGCCAAAGTATCCAGCTTGAGTGCGTCGGCCACGCTCGGCAGATGAGAGTTCTGCGTCGAGGCGGCGTCAGCTACCGGGGGGGCGACTTCTATACGCGGCGAGATCGCAGGGACTCCGCGCGTACCTGCCTGGGCACGTTCCTGCGCACGAAGTATTCGCCAATCCAATTCCGCCCAAATCAGCGGTTTTGCCAAGCAATCGCTGGTTCCTAAGGGCAATGCATCAGCCGCATTTTCCAGCTGTTCGCGTGATACTAGAAGCACGAGTTGGCAATTCGGAGCGAGGAGCCCGACGACTTTCAATTCGGCAAGGTTAAGCTCCGTCGCCGGCCCCAGCTTCATCAAACAAATATCAAATCCCTGCGACGATTCGATCGGCGTGATTTCACTCACACGCGATGCCGCACGCACGGTGAAACCGCGACGCATAAAGCGGCGTGCGACCGTGCTACAAAACTCGAGATCTTCATCGAGTACGAGAAAAGGGGAGGGTTGCGGAAGCAAAGCGGCGACTCTTTGTAGGTGGAAAACCGAAAATTCAGCCGTCGGCACGACATTCTGGCATGGTGAATATCCGCACAAACATATGACACAAGCATCGAGTGATACAAGAAGACTTCGCCAACATAGGGTAAAACACATGGTCAAATGTGCCTAACCGCACGATGGTCGTCCATTCGTGGGGGTGTCAACAGAGGATGCTGATGCGACTCGCCCGAATCGGCGGTGGATTGCTACGGGATGTGCACCGACAATTCCCCTGCACCGCACTGCCGAACACCTTTCGGGGAGACGACCATGAACGCCAAGAAGATCCTGTTCCCGACCGACTATTCGCACCTTAGCGATTCGGCCTTGCGCTACGCGACGACGCTGGCTCGTGAATCCGGCGGAGGCGCTGATCATCGCCCATGTCGAAGAACCGCCGATCGCGTACGGCGGCGGCGAAATGTACTACGGCATCCCGGATCCTGATCGGGCCGAAGTTCGCCGCATGCTCGAAGCCGTGAAGCCGACCGATGCCGCTGTTCCCTACGTGCATCGTCTCGTCATGGGCAATCCGGCCGACGAAATCGTGCGTTTAGCTGAGGAAGAAAACGTGGACCTGATCGTCATGGCAACGCACGGCCGCACCGGCTTGAGCCGCGTCTTCATGGGGAGCGTAGCCGAGCAAGTCGTACGTCGCGAAGTGTCCGGTGTTCACGTTGAAGCCGGGCGCCAATGCGCATGAGAAGGCGGCCAAGTAGCGGCGCGGAATATCCGTCGCATGCGACGGGACAACGTCGGTAAACCGTTCTAAAGGTGCGCAAGGCGGCGGCGTGAAATTGACCCGTCGATTTTCGCGTCGCTATAATCCGCGCTTGATCGGATATCGCCTCTCGCTTGCCTGGGAAAACATTGCCATGACCACGCCCGCCGCTCCGCGCATTCACGACGACATCACGCAATGCATCGGCAACACGCCGCTGGTGAAGTTGCGCAAGGTCACGGCCGGCGCGCAAGCGACCGTCGTCGCGAAGGTCGAAAACATGAATCCGCTTTGGAGCGTGAAAGATCGCATCGCGCGGGCCATGATCGACGCCGCCGAACGTGACGGCAAAATCAAGGCCGACACCGTCATCATTGAGCCGACGAGCGGTAACACGGGCATCGGCTTGGCCTATGTCTGCGCAGCGCGCGGCTATCGGTTTATGGCGACGATGCCCGAGAGCATGAGTTTGGAGCGACGTCGGCTGCTGAAGGCTCTCGGCGCCGAACTCGTACTGACTCCCGCAGCCGACGGCATGCCCGGCGCCGTGCGCAAGGCCGAAGAACTCGCCGCACAGAACCCGAGCTATTTCATCCCGCAGCAATTCAAGAATCCGGCGAATCCGGAAATTCACCGCAAGACGACGGCCGAGGAAATTTGGCGTGACACCGCGGGCAACGTAGACATTCTTGTGGCGGGCGTCGGCACCGGCGGCACGATTACCGGCGTGAGCGACGTGCTGAAGCAGCGCAGGCCGGGCTTTAAGTCGATTGCGGTCGAGCCGGCCAATAGCCCGGTCATTACGCAGAAGAAGGCCGGCCAGCCGTTGAAGCCGGGGCGACACACGATTCAGGGCATCGGCGCCGGCTTCATTCCCGACGTGCTCAACGTCGACCTCATCGACGAAGTCATTCAAGTGACGGACGACGACTCGATGGAAATGGCCCGCAACTTGGCGAAGTACGAAGGGCTGATGTGCGGCATCAGTTGCGGCGCCGCAGCGTGGGCCGCGTTACAGGTCGCCAAGCGTCCTGAAAACGCCGGCAAGACGATTGTCGTCATCCTTCCCGACATCGGCGAACGTTACCTCTCGACGAAGCTCTTCCCGGAATAGCCTGCGATCTCGATTGCGTCAATCGCCGCAGGCCAACCACCTCTTTTTGGCGTTACGCGTACGATCGCCTGATCGTGCACACGCACAAAAAAAGCCGCGCCACCCGGGATCGGTGACGCGGCTTGTTGATATTCAATCAATGCTTTGCAGGCTCGCAGGCGTCCCTACTCGCGAATGCGTTCGACGTACTCGCCGGTGCGGGTGTCGATCTTGATCATTTCGCCCATTTCGACGAACGCCGGAACGACGAACTCAGCTCCGGTTTCCATCTTCACCGGCTTCGTGAGGTTCGTGGCCGTATTGCCGCGCACCGCCGGTTCGGCGTATTCGATCTTCAAAATCACGTGGTTCGGCGGGGTCACCGTGATCGGGTTGTTATTGAACAGAATGACCGAGCAGACGGTCCCTTCCTTGATGTACTTCCAAGCGTCGTCAAGTTGCTCGGGCGAGAGTTCGTATTGCTCGTAGCTCTCGTTATCCATGAACACAAACTTGTCACCTTGGCGGTACAAGTATTGAGCTTGGATTTCCGTGACGTCGGCGCTTTCCAACGAATCGCCGCCCTTATAGGTGCGCTGCAGCGTGGTGCCGCGCACCAGGTTCTTCATTTTGCATTCATAGAGTGCGTTGCCTTTGCCCGGCTTACGGAAGTTCATTTCGACGATCAGGTACGGCTCGCCGTCGATTTGAACCTTCAGGCCCTTCTTGAAATCGCTCGTGTTGTAAGTACCCACGGGTCTCGATCCTCTTCTGCGGTGTTAGGTTGGCGCCGCCCGGCAAGCAGCCGAGCGGTCGCAAGATTGGGCGACGATCACGGCCGCAGACCGACGAAACGGACGTCGTGCGGCGGACCTGTCGCCCCCGGTTGCGATGCTTTAAACTGGGAGAATATGGCATTATCCACCAAACCGGCCCGGCTTGTCAGCCCCAATTTGCCCCCCGCGGACGGCGGCGAACCGGCGAGTTCGACCGCTTGGCGGCAGGCTCTGAAATCGGCCGTGCGCGAACCGGCCGAACTCTGCCGGCTGCTGGACCTTCCGGCGAGCCTTGTTCCCGCCGCCGAACGAGCGGCCGCAGCCTTCGGGTTGTTCGCGCCGCGCGGCTACATAGCCCGCATGCGCAAGGGGGACGTGAGCGACCCGCTGCTGCGTCAGGTGCTGCCGCTGAACGAAGAAGTCACCGAAGTGCCGGGGTTCACAGCCGACCCGGTCGACGACGACGCGGCGAAGCTCGTTCCCGGGCTGTTGCAAAAGTATCAATCGCGAGTGTTGCTGATTACGACCGGAGCTTGCGCGATCCATTGCCGCTATTGTTTTCGCCGGCACTATCCCTACTCCGAAGCTCCACGAAGTTTGGTCGATTGGATGCCGGCCATCGAGGCGATCGCCGCGGATCCGACGATCGACGAAGTAATCCTCAGCGGCGGCGATCCGCTGACTCTAGTCGACGGCGTGCTGGAGCCGCTCGTTCGCCGGCTTGAAGAGATTCCGCATCTGCGACGGCTGCGCATCCATACTCGGCTGCCGATCGTCATCCCCCAGCGCGTTTGCGATTCGTTGTCGGCGTGGTTTTCCACCACCGGAACTCGGCTCACGCCAATCTGCGTGCTTCACGCCAATCACGCGGCGGAACTCGACGAAGCAGTCGCCGAGGCTTGCGCGGTTGCGGCACAGCGGCGTCCTGTTACTGAATCAAGCCGTACTGCTGCGTGGCGTGAACGACACGGTGGAAGCACTCGATGCGCTCTCGCGGCGGTTGGTCGACCTCGGCGTCGCGCCGTATTATTTGCATCAGCTCGACCGTGTGGCCGGCGCCGCCCACTTTGAAGTGCCGGAAGCGGAAGGGCTGAGGCTCGTCGAACTTCTGCGGGCGCGATTGCCCGGATACGCCGTGCCGCGGTACGTTCGTGAAATCGCGGGCGAGCGATCGAAAACTCCGTTACACTTTTAGTTGCAGATTACAGCTCCTTAAAATCGACAACTCTGCCAATTCATCGCCGCTTCGCTGCGGCAGGAACGCACCGATGAAAGTATTTTTCGCCGTCGACGGTTCGCCTGGCTCGATGACCGCCGTTCGTCAGGTCGGGCAATTGTTGAGCGCCGAGCGCGACGTACCGGCTCTTTACTTTGCACCGCCCGAAATGATCGTGCGGCATGCGGCCAGCGGCGAAGATATGCATGCTCGTGCTCGCCAAGCCTTGAGCGACGTCGTGTTTCAAGAGGCGAAGTCGCAATTGCCACCGCCGCTACAAAGCAAAGCCGTGCCGATCGTGGCAGAACATACGGCGGCCGAAGGCATTCGGATGGAAGCCGAAAAATGGGGAGCCGAACTCATCGCCATGGGCGCTCGCGGGCTGACGACGTTTGAGAGCATGTTTCTCGGCAGCGTTTCGAGCGCCGTGGCACAAACCTCAAGCGTACCGGTGCTCATCGTTCGTCCCGAAGCGCCGAGCGCCGCAGGTCGGCCTTATCGAGTGCTCTACGCCTTCGACGGTTCGGCCGGCAGCACCGCGGCGTTGGCGGCGGCCGAGAAACTGGCGCTGCCCGCCGGTTCGGAAGTCGTCGCGGTGACCGTGGTTGAAGCTCTGACGGTCGGCGACGTACCCGAATGGCTCATGAAGAAGGCCCGCGACGCGGATACCGAGGCCATGTCGCAACATTGGGTCCGCGAACACGAAGCGGACAAACGCCAAGCCTGCGACCAGCTCACAGAGTTCATGAGCAAACAGCCCGGAGCATTTCAAAAGGCCGAGGTGGTTTGTGCCGAAGGTCACGCGGCCGAGCAGATTCTAAAGATCGGCGCGCAACGGGAGGTCGACCTAATCGTGCTTGGCTCCCACGGCAAAGGGATGCTGCAGCGGCTGCTGATCGGCAGCACGAGCTCGAAGGTACTCAATCAGGCTCACTGCTCGGTACTGATCGCCCGCGGCGAGTGACTTTCGCCGACCGCCGACGGTAAATCTCGGGAATTTTCTCGGACGTCGCAGCATCTATCAGATGGGATGCATTGTGCCTCGCCTTCGAGGAGACCACCCATGTTCCGTCGCCTAGCTGCGTCGTGTGTTCGCTTCGTTGCTGCGATTTCCGTGGCTCTCAACGGCGTCGCGGCTCAAGCCTGCTGCCCGGCTCCCCCCGCCGGATCGATCGTGCTCAACGCCGATCAAACGGTCGTCATCTTGTGGGACGCCGCGAAGAAGACGCAGCACTTCATTCGCAGAGCATCGTTCCACAGTGAGGCGGACAACTTCGGCTTTCTCATACCGTCGCCTACTGCGCCGGAGCTCGCCGAGTCGGGCGACGCAGTCTTCCCCGACTTGTTGAACCTCACCAAACCCGAGATTCAGTACGTCTCGCGTCCACGGCAAATGAGTTGCGGCTGCGAAAGTAAAACTACAACGAGCGGTTCCGCCGGCGGTTCTGCGGCGGGCACGGTTCACGTACTTCTGGAAAAAGCGGTCGCAGGCTTCAATGCCGTTGTGCTCGACGCCACTTCGACGGACGCTCTCGTCGAGTGGCTTCGCGATCACCACTATGCCTATTCGCCCGAGGTCGCCGCCTGGGCCAAGCCGTACGTCGAAGGCGGTTGGAAAATCACGGCGCTGAAGGTTGCCAAGCAGAGTGAAGAACTGCAAAGCAAGACCGTGGACGCGAAAGCCTTACGGATGAGCTTTCAAACCGATCGGCCGCTCTTTCCTTATCGCGAACCCGATTACGGCCCCGTGCCTGCGGAACGTTCCGCCAAACGGACCTTGCGCATCTATTTCCTCGGCGACAAACGCTACGGCGGAACGTTGACGCCGACGGAAGGTTGGACGGGCAAAACCGTGTGGTCGAACCCGATCACAAAGAACGACCGAACTCGTATTCTCAACGAACTCAAGCTGCCGGGTTCCACGGGCCCGGAAACTTTCGTATTGACCGAGTTCGAAGACGACTGGGCCTATCGGAAAGCGCCGGCCGACGTCTACTTCGACGTCGTCGCGGACCAAAGCGGCGTGAAGCGGCCAAAGGTCATCGTCTATACGGCCGCCGCGACGTTGCTGCCGCACGACGTTGCAGCCTACGCCCTGGTCGCCGCCGTCGTGATGCCGGTCGTTTGGTCGCAACGTCGCCGCAAGTCCGCGGCTTAACGCAACGGCAGCCCGGGCGGTTATTCCCCGCGTTTCTTACCCAGCCGGATCGCTTGCTCGAAGATGTGCCGCACTCCGCGGCCGCTGACGCTGCGATAGCGTAATAATTCCGCGGCGATCCTTTCGATCGCCGTCCACATGCCGGGCTCGTCGAGTAGGTGTTCGGCTTTGTCGAGCAGCCGATTTTGCGTCCGCTTGAGTTGCCGATCGTTACCGGATCGCATTTCCAGCAACCGGCGCACGGTCCGCATGTCGTCGGACGCCGCTTCCCAATTGTAGTCGCCGGTGTGCCGAGCTTCGGCGCCGATGCCGCCGAGTAGAATTAGGATCTCGGTTTCGACCGAGTCCTTCATCGGACCATGCACGCTTTTTCGCAGCGTGCAATGTCCCAAGCGGACCTGATTCGGCTCAATGCTCACGCGCTCGATCGGTCGCCGCAAAATCAGAGCGATGGCGGCGTGCCCAGCCTCGTGATAGGCCGTCGCCACATCTTCGGGAGTCGCTTCCGCAGGCTCGTCCGCTGCGGCGTCGGCAATTTCGCTACGTTCGTCCGTCGGATCGGTCGGTTCCATCATTCCGCAGCAGTCTTGGCCTTGTTCTTTTTCTTTTTGGCTTTCGGCTTCGCGGGAGGCTGGTCACCTTCGGTCGCCGACGTTCGCTTCGTAGGCATCGGAGCCTTGATTCCCGTGCGCCACGCAACGAGCTTGCGATGCAATTCGTTCGTCTTGTCCGGCAAGCTCGCGGCCAAGTTGATTTGCTGTCCAATGTCGTCACCAAGATTATACAGTTCAAGCCGCCCGTCTTCGAAGAACTCCAGCAGTTTGAAATCGCCGACACGGACCGCTCCTGCGGGAGTAGTACGCCAAGTGTCGTCCCCTGCTCCGAGGTATCCGGGGAAATGCCAATAGATCGCCTCGCGAGGCAGCTTTCCTAGGCCGCCGCCGTGCAACAAAGAGACGTAGCTGACTCCGTCGAGCGGTTGGTCTATCGGCGGTGCCGAGCCCGTGAGTTCCAGAAGCGTAGGAAAGAGATCGACGCTGCAAATCGGCTCCGGGCAAAGGCTGCCGGCCGCGATCGTGCCGGGCCTGCGGAAGAGGTATACGCAGCGTGTCCCCCCTTCGTAAAGCATGCCTTTGCCGCCGCGCAGCGGCGCGTTGTCGGTGACGTCGCCCGCCTTTTTAATCCCCTCGCGTGCATACCCGCCGACGCCGCCGTTATCGGCCGAAAAGATGACCAGCGTGTTTTCGGAAAGCTTCAGTTCGTCCAGCTTGCGAACGATGCGGCCGACGCTCTCGTCGACACTTGCGATCATGGCCGCATAGGTCGGGTTATTATGACCGCCCGCTGCCGGCTGGTCGCGAAACTTCGCGATGAGTTCCTCTTTGGCTTGGTGTGGCGAGTGCACGCCGAAATGCGGCACGTAGAGAAAGAACGGCTCCGTCTGATGACGTTCGATAAAGTCGACCGCTTTGTCGGTGAGGAAGTCGGCGAGGTACGCTCCATCCGGAACCTCGACCTTCGGGTTTGTGTTGAACTGGAAATGTTTGCCCGCCGACACGACGGCTTCGTCAAAACCTTGATCCTTCGGATGGTGGCCCGGCTTCTCGCCGAGATGCCATTTGCCGAACATACCGGTCTTATACCCGGCGGCCTTCAAGGCTTCCGCGACGGTCGTCGTCTCGGTCGCCAAGCTCTCGACGTTCGGCGCCGGAACGAGCGGGCGCTTCGACGAGTCAAACCGACTCGTGTGCCCCACGGTGTAGACGCCCGTTCGGGGGCCGTATTGTCCGCTCATGAGCGCGGCCCGAGTCGGCTGACAATTGGGGCCGCAGGTGTAGCCGTCGGTAAACTTCATCCCGTCAACGGCGAGCCGATCAATATTCGGCGTCTTGTAGTAGCCCGAGCCATAACAAGCGACGTCGGTCCAACCGAGGTCGTCTGCCAAGATAAAGACGATGTTGGGGCGGCGCGGCTTAGCGGTCGCCTCGCCATCGGCGGCAAAAATGGAGCGACCCGAGAGAGCCACGCCGGCTCCGACGACGGCCAGCCCCAAAGCGACCTGCGATAAAAGAGGGGAAAAGCAGCGAATCGTCCGGGGCCGGACTTGGGGAGATGCGGGCATGACGCTCACTTGAAAAGGCCTGATTTTGGCGACTTCAGGAACAAGACGCACAACGGCCCGCCAATATCGGCCTCAAACTTGCCCGGACCAAACTTCGACAACGACGACTTCGGCGGCTCAAGTTAAAGGACGGCCGTTGCGAGAATTCGCGCATCAAGCTGCCACCTATGCCGAGATCGGCAGGATCATGCAGGTGCCGTGAGGGCTCCGAGGAGCCGTAGCGACGGGCACGTCCGCAATTTCAACGCAGCCGGGCGCACAACAAATCATGCCGCAACCGAGTTCTGCGTCGGTTCACGGACTCTGCGAGAGAATTGTTGCGTCTGCTCGCCTTCGAATTCACCGTTATGGCGAGATGATGCAATTGCCAGTGGAGTCGAGTTCCACCAAGTCGATGTCGTAGCCCAAAGACTTACGGCCTTGCTCGATGATCGTCACCTTCTCGACCAGAAACGTGGCTGAGCTTTTCCCCAAAACGTGCTTCAGGATGATTCGCTCTCTCGGCCTAGGCAAGGTCGGCCAGCTTCGACGTGCAATCGGCCGCCCTCCAAGAACAAAGTTGATTCGCTTATAGCTCATGCAGGAGTTTCAGCATCGTCGGTTGGGGAGTGCGGCTTGCGAACGTGTGGTCGAATGAGTTGCTCCTGAGTCCTAGGCCTGGACCAGCCCCTCGCGGATCGCAATTCTCACGAGGTCAATCGTCTTGTGAACTGCGCAGCTTCTTCATGATGTTCGCGCGGTGGTTTTCGAGCGTGCTGGGCGCAACCTGAAGCAACTGCGAGCACTCTTTGGCCGTCATCCCCTTGGCCAATTCGATAAAGACTTGCAGTTCCCTGCGCGTCAGCAACTTGATCGATTCAGAAACCCCGAACTCGGCGCACTTGGAACAGCGGCCCAATTCCGCTTCGGTTTCGCACTCGTCGTCAATTCGGCCGAAATGAGGAGCTTTGAGACGGGTAACGAGGTCCAATAGCTCATCGAAGGATTGTTCCTTCGTGATGCAATCGTCGAAGCCGGCTTGGATGAATCGGCCGCGACGCCCGGGATCGGATTCGTCGTCGAGAACGACGAACGAACTCGTCGGATACCGTTCGTGTAAGAAGTCGAGCGAAGGGAAACAGCGAAAATTGCCGTTATTGCGCTCGAACGCAAAACTCGAAACGCTGAGAAGCCAGACGTCGACCGTGTCAGCCAAGGGCGATCGAATCGCCTCCGTGGCCTGCCCTCCTAACAGAACAACCCGAAACCCCGGAACACACGCAAATAGCGCAGCAATTCCGGTTCGGCACATGGACTTTCGGTCCACGACGGCAATACGGCAAAGTTGTTTCATCGACTCTTTTCAGAATCTCGTTGTGGCCACCGGGAAAGTGCAAACTGGCCCGGCTGTATGGAATTCCGACTACTAAGTGCCGTCGCGTCGGAAATCCGCCGACATATTTTTTAAATTTAGAGGATTTTCCTTAATTCAAATAATCAGAGTATAACCCAGTGAATGCCCTACTTGTTTTCCCCTACGCCGCGCCGCCAGGTGGTCTAAGATGCCCGTCACGTCGAACCTAACTGAGCTCCTGGAACGCCTGTCTTCAGGCGATGCAGGCGCGGCGGAAGAACTCCTGCAGCAGTTCGGCCCCGTAGTCATGAGAGCCGTCCGCCTTCGACTCAGCGAACGATTGCGGCGAGACTTCGACTCCGTGGATTTGGTGCAAGCGGTTTGGGCATCTTTCTTCGTTCACCGAGACCGTCTGGGCGGCTTCAACGACCCCAACGGTTTGTGCGCCTACTTGGCTCGTATGGCCGAGCGCAAGGTGCTCATGGCGGCTCGACATGAGAACCGTTTGAAACGCGGCGGGGAACGCCGCCGTCAATTAGATTCGACGATTGCCGAATCGTCGAAGATGGCGGGTCGCGAAGACCGGCCGAGCGAAATTGCCATCGCCGCGGAAACGTGGGAACGTTTGATTTCAAAGCTTTCGCTGCGTGATCAGCGCATTCTCTATTTGCGCAACCAGGGTTACACGCGCGTAGACATCGCTAAGGAACTTTCCGTCGCCGAGTCGACGGTGCGTCGAGTGCTCGATGATTTGAAGAAGTCTCTCGAGTCGTAGTCATGTCGATATCGGAAGGTTCTACCGTCAAAGAGTTCGCATCGGACCACGCCCGCCGGCGGGCCCGCCTTGATCTCGTCTTCAATCGCTGGAAGACTTCGCGGCCGGACGCACGCGAGGCGTTGCAGGACCATCCGGACTTTGCGGAAGACGAATCCATAGTGCTCGAACTGGCGTACGTTGCCTATCAACGCCGGCGCGGGGCGGGTGAAGATCTGGATCTGCAGGACTACTGTCGGCAGTTCCCCGAGATCGAAGGAACGCTGCAACAGGTTCTCGAAGTCGATCAGTATTTCTCGTCGAATGCCGACTTACTATTCGACGACGACGACCCTCTTGAATGGCCGCTACCCGAATCGACGGTCGGCGACTTCGAAATTGTCAAAGAACTCGGCCGGGGAGCATTCGCGCGGGTATATCTCGCACGAGAACGATCTTTGGGAGCGCGGCTCGTCGTTCTGAAGATGTCGAAAACCGACGTCGGCGAAGCCAAAACGCTCGGCCGGCTGCACCATCCGCATATCGTCCCCATCTACTCGGTGGGAGCAACGGACGACGGATGCCATCTGCTGTGCATGCCGTACTGCGGAGAATCGACGATCGCCGATTTCCTGCATCGGAAAACGAAGAACGGCGAACTCATATCGGTATCTGCGCTGCTCAAGGACGACGGCGACGAACCGAAGTATCCCGTCGTGCAACTGCCCGGCGTGTGGAAGAGCAAATCCGACTACGTCGAATTCGTTCTACAAATCGGCGCCGCCTTGGCGAGCGGCTTGGCTCACGCGCACTCTCAAGGTGTATTGCACCTCGACCTGAAGCCGTCGAACGTGCTAGTGATGCCCGACGGCAGGCCGCTGCTCTTGGATTTCAATCTCGCCGTCGACAACCAGGAACTCCAGCGGAAACTCGGCGGCACGTTGCCGTATATGGCGCCCGAGGTGCTTGCGAGCATTTCCTCCACCGAAGACGTCCGACGCTCGATCGACGGCCGGGCCGATCTCTTCGGGCTCGGAGTGGTGCTCTACCAACTGCTGACGTTTCGGCTTCCGTTTCCCGCCGGAAAATTAGATCTTCCGTTTAGCGCACTCGCGCAACGTCAGATCGACCAGATCGCCGCCGCTCGGCCGCTATGGACGGAGCAGGATCGGCTCGTTGGTCGACGCGCGATGGAAGTCATCGGTCGTTGCCTAAAAGCCCGTCCGTCCGAACGGCCGGCGTCGGCATCGGAATTGGCCGATGATCTACGGCGATGCTTGACGCTCGATTCTCAAGTCGAGCGGCAGTTTCGTCGTAAGCCGAAGCGTATGTTCGCAGCGACGTTCACGTTCGCTGTTGCGGCGATCGGTTTGGCTGCGTTCTTAATCCTGCGTCCGCCGGCCTATGAACGGGCCTATCGCGCAGGCTTGGCCGAATTGTCTGCAGGCCGTCATCAAGCCGCGGTGAAGCTGTTTGCCGAAGCCGTCGAACTACGTCCCGATCATATCGAAAGCTTGATCGCCTCGGCGGCGCCTACTTGGCTCTAAACGATTTCCAGCGTGCCTTCGAATCCGCACAGCAGGCAAATCGAATTCGACTCACCGCCGAAGGATTGGAGATTGAATGTTACGCCTATTGCCGACAAGAAGACGGCACTGACAAGGCGATCGAAGCCGGTGAACGATACCTGCGTTTGTTCCCGGCCAATGCGAGAGTTTTGAACAACCTCGGCCGCTGCTACCTCGAAAAGCGGCGTTTCAACGATGCCCAAAAGGTTCTCGACACGGCGTGTGAAATGGAGCCGGAGCTTCTTCAAGCCCGTTTCAATCGCGCCTCTGTCGAACTTCGCCGAATTCAATTGACGAATCACCCCCCGTCGGATCAATCGCTCGCAGACATGCGGAAAGTTGTCGCCGCTCCACAAAAATCCGGCGAACCCTACCTTATCTTAGTGTCTCTTCTTTCGCGCTTGCCCAAGAGAGCCCCAGTCTTGCTTGATGAGATTCGCAGCTTGATCAAAACCGGAACGAAACTCGGGATTCCACATGGGGCGATGAAATCTTTTGCGCCACGGCTGCCCGAAGTCTCGGTCGCAGAGTTCGGTGAATTACTCGTCAAGCGGGACGCGCCTGACACATTTAAATTCGATCCGTTTGTAGCGCCGTTCTAGGCGTCTGCTTTTTTTGCGCCGTCGTTCGAACCGCAGCGGTTCGAACGCGAGTTGCGCACCTCTCGGCCGCCTCGGCCGAACCATCGGTGAATTCGTCGGCGGTTCTGCGCAGTTCGGCACTTCTCTCTTGACTCGACGTTGCGTCGACCAAGCGCTTTCGCTTGGCGTCGTTCGTCGCCAGGGAGAACTTCGCCATGCGACGAATCTCGGCTCCGCGCACTTGCACAGCGCCGTTCGAATTCGAAATCAATCGTCTCGACATCTTCAATTTTCAACGGGCCGATTGGCCGCGACGTTTGCCGTTGCGGCGTTGGTCGTTTCAACTTTGCTATTCAACGCGGCCTCGGCCATTGCCGCTCGAAATTCGTCCGCTCAAGCGAACAACAGCTTAATATCCGTCGATACGCTTCTTCGTACGCAGCATGCGAACCGAGAGTTCTCGACAGCTCAGAGCAGCGGCGCCGCCCAGATCGTCCAAAGCCTGATCAATTCGTCCGCGAGCCGGCGTCATTCTGCAGGCACATCCCTTCTTCAGAGCGGGGATCTTTTTTTGGCCGAAGGTGACGAAGAAGAGCCCTTCGTCTCCCCGTACATCGATTCGTTCGGACCAACGGATCAGTACGGCGACTTTTACGTCTTCGGCGGACACGCCGGAGGTACCGCCGCCGCCGGAGGAATCGTGACATTTACCGGCGTTCTCGCCGGCACCACCGCATCGATCGACCAAGATGGCAACTTCTCCGTCACCCTATTTCTTCCTGACGGTCAAACCGGCTTCGTCGACCCGATACCGACCGACGCCCAGGGAAATACGGGTTCGCCCTATCCCTTTGAATTGTCAATCGAAGGTCCGTCGGAGGGGGAAGAACCCCCGAATGAAGACCCGGAAGAAGAAGAAGAAGAAGAGGAGGAAGGCGATCCGGAAGAAGATCCTAGCGAGGAAGATCCAGAAGAAGAGAACGGAGAAGGCTCCGGCGAAGAGGGAGACGAAGATCCCGAAGGCGAAGGGGAAGGAGAGGATCCCGAATACGTTTGGCCTTCGCTCGACTACGTCGACCAAATCGACCTTGGCGGCGGAAACTACATGTTTACGGGACACGCCAGCGGTTCTGCCGTCGGCGGCGCATCCGTGCAGTTCTACGGACTACTCGAAGGTATCGGAGCGTCCGTCGACGGCGACGGCAACTTCTACGCAATCGCCTACTTCGCGGAGCCCCCCATCGGGTTCGCCGAGGCGCAACTCACTGACAACTACGGTAACCTCTCCGGTTCGGCATCGTTCTTCGTTTCGTTCGACAACTCCCCTCCGGAAGACGAAGGCGGAGATCCGGAAGGTGACGGCGAAGGCGGCGGAGGAGAAGGGGGATCGTACACGCCGCCACAGGTCGATTGGATTAACTACACCGACGAGGGTGCAGGCACGGCGACCATCACCGGCTATGTCAGCGGCACGGGTGGCGCGGGAGCATCGCTAGTTCTGTCCGGAGTGTTGGAAGGCTACTACGCCACTACGGATCAGGACGGGTATTTCACGTTCACCGCATACTTTCCGAGCGGTGCCTATGGAGCTGGATACGCACAAGCCATCGACTCCATCGGCACCGGATCAAGCGTCGTTTCTCTTTCCCTAGAGGTTGCGCCGCCTGGGGAATAGGCGAGCAATCGCCGTCGCGATAGGTCACGCGAGTAGCTGCGAGAAAACTCTCGAAGTTCATCGAAACGGCGGAGCGGCAAATGCCGCTCCGCCGTTTCTTTTGCACAATTGCCATTGCCGTTGGGGCTGATTAAGGCCGCAACCTTTTGTCGGCAAGGCATTCGCCCTCGTTGTGACGATGCGCCGAGCTTTATCTCAAGATCTACGGCATCTCAGCGTGCGATTCGACACGCCGAGGCGTGGTAATGAGTTACCCCTAACTCGTGCGGCTTGCTGCAATAACGCGTGACGAATCACGGGACGATGGTAGTTACTTCTAGGGCGTGGTTTCCCACGCACGCCAGATCTTGCTGGAAGAAGGTAGCTCCTGATGGAAACGTTTATCGTCGCCGACGACGCTTCGATGATCGAGTCGCTGCGCAAACAACTGCAGCAGCATGGCATCGGTCAATCGAATATTCGCGTCGCATCGTCGGAAAAGGCGGCATCCGTTTTAGCCGCAGCTGCACCGTCGGCGCTTATCTTTGTTCACGTATCAAGCTTTCAACCCGAGGAAATTCGACTCGTACGTCAGCTTTGTGCAGGCGTCGCCGACCGCCGCAGAGTCGTTTGTTTCGGACCGGCGCGCAATGCAAAGGTCATCGTCGAACTCATGCGAGACGGCGTCTACGACTTCCTAGTCGCCGATTCAGACGAGGAATTGCGAACGAACCTTTCGGAGCTGTTGCAGCGTTTTTTCGCTCGCCAAGCCGAACAACGCGCGACGGGGAAGTTGCTGAGCGTCATCGGCGCGTGCGGCGGGGCCGGAGCGAGCGTGATCGCCTGCAACGTCGCCGTCGCCGTTGCAGGCCCGCAGCGTCCCTGCATGTTGGTCGACCTGGATATCAGCGGGGGCGTGTTGGCGCTGCTTCTCAACGCCTCGCCGCGTTACACGATCGCGTCTCTCGCGGGGAAAGCCGAGCAACTCGATGCGGCGCTCTTCGATCGGGCCCTACTGAAACAAGACAGCGGCATCCATCTCCTGGCTGCGCGGAACCTCACGCCGAAGCGCGCCATCACCAAGGAGCTATTGCAGAAGGTCATACAATTGGCGGTTCGCTCCGCCCCCGTCGTGGTCGTCGACCTCAAGAGCGTCGAACTGGCCGAGCAAGTTCGTCTCCTGCCGCTCTGCGACCGAATCGTACTACCGCTCCGTCCGGACTACGTCTCGCTGCACCGCACGAAGAAGAATCTGGAGTTTTTGCAGCGCGCAAAGTTCCTTCGGACCGAATCGAGGTCGTCATCAATCGCGCCGGACAACCTCGCGAACTACCCGCAAAGTGTCTTGAAGAAGCGTTGGGCGTGCAGATCAACCACTGCCTTGCGGATGATCCTGCGACGGCTAACACGTCGTACAACCTGGGAGTGCCGGTTGTCGCCGCCGCGCCGAATTCCCTGCTCGGCAAACAACTCAAAAGATTGGGATTGTCCCTCATCGGCGAAATGCCGGCGGAGGCTAACGACGCCGACGAAAGCGGCTGGGGAAATCGAATGAAGCGTTGGTCGTCGGGAATGCTGCGAACCGTCGCCCCCTCGTCGGCCAAGTCCTAGTTTCCTTGAGGCATCACCATGTTGGACTTTGAAACAAACGATGTTCACGGCGTCGAGGCCGACGGCGACTTCCACCGTCTCAAGACCGACGTCCATGAACGACTTGTGTCGCAAATCAACGTCGGCATGTTGCGAGCTCTTGATCCTCACGTTGTACGCGACGAAGTTCGCCGCGGCGCCGAAGCCATTTGCAACGATCAGCTTGGGCTTCTGTCTCAAGCCGATCAAGAGAGATTGATCGACGAAGTCGTCTTCGAAGCCATCGGGCTCGGGCCTTTGGAAACGTTGATGTCGGACCCGACCGTGTCGGACATCTTGATCAACGGCCCACACCGCGTTTACGTCGAACGCAACGGCCGGCTTGAGCCGACGCAAGTGCGGTTCCGCGATTTTGACCATTTGCTTTCCATCGTTCAAAGACTCGTGGGACGCATCGGCCGGCGGATCGACGAAGCGAGCCCGATCGTGGACGCTCGGCTCCCCGACGGCAGCCGCTTGAATGCGGTCATGCGCCCGCTGGCGCTTGACGACATGCTGGTTTCAATTCGACGATTCTCGCAGAAGCCGCTCTTGATCTGGGATCTCGTCGGAAAGCGGTCGGCGACGTCGGAAATGATCGAGTTTCTTACGGCCTGCGTTCGGGCGCACCTCAACATCATGATTTCCGGCGGCACCGGAAGCGGCAAAACGACGTTGCTCAACGCACTTTCCGCCTCCATCGCTCCTGACGAACGGATCGTCACGATTGAAGACGCCGCCGAACTGAGGCTTCAACAGCCGCACGTCGCGAGGATGGAATCTCGCCCCAAGAATCTCGAGGGGCGTGGTGAAGTGACTCCGAGAGCTTTGCTGTGTAATGCCCTGCGTATGCGGCCGGATCGGATCATCGTCGGAGAATGCCGCGGAGCCGAGGCGTTCGACATGCTGCAAGCCATGAATACGGGCCACCATGGAAGCATGACGACGATTCACGCGAACGACACGCGCGATGCCGTAACTCGGCTCGAGATGCTATTGGGCATGGCCGCCCCGGAGTTGCCGCTGACCTTTATCCGCAGGCAGATCACCTCGGCCATCGATATCGTCGTGCAAACGATGCGCGTCGCGGGCGGTGCTCGAAAAATCACGCAGATCTCGGAGATCACCGGAATGCAGGGTGAAACTGTCTCCATGCACGATCTCTTTCACTTCGAGCAATCCGATATTGATGACTCAGGCAACGCGCTTGGCACGTTCATGGCGGCCGGAATTCAACCCCAATGCCTGCCCCGGCTTCGGAGAGCCGGCGTCGAAATATCCATCGACATTTTCAATCGCGGATTCTTCGCCAGCAGCATTCACTCCGACGATCATTCGATTCACTTCTCAGGCGACGGATTCGCCGTCGACCCGCGCGACGACCATCCGGCGGACGACGGCCTGCTGAGGAGCCTTCGATGAGCGTCACTTGGCAGACCATTGGGGCCTTTGTCACGACATCTTTGATCGTTCTCGCGATCTTCTTTCCGGCGTTTGACGGAAACGTCGGATTTCGCAAACGCGTCAAATCACGACTACGGAATTCCTGGCGGAGCCGCGTCGGCGAAGAACGCTGCATGCTGTTTTCCAATGCGCCCGTCAAGGAGGAAGGGGTATTGGGGAAGTTGGCTACGGCGGTTCGATCGACACTATGAACAAGCCGAACTCCCCATCGAACGCAACCGATATCTCGCGTTTGCCTGCGGACTCTCCGCCGCCGTCGGAAGCATCGTCGCTTGGCGACCGGGCCCGATCTGGATTGGTCCGATCGTCGCCGCCGTTGGCCTCTGCATGGCAGGTTGCTACATCGCCTTGCGACGCAAGACGGCCTAAGGCGAGTCTTGGGGCAACTGCCGCGAGCACTCGACATCATCGCTCGGGCCGTACAAGCGGGCCAAACCGTACCGGCGGCTTTTCAAATGGTGGCCGATGATTTGGAGCCGCCGATCTCGCTGGAATTTCGCCGTTGTCACGAGCAGCAAAGTCTCGGCGCGTCGTTTGAGTCGTCCTTGCGCAGCCTCGGAGAACGAACGGGCATTATGGAGTTGCGAATTATGATCATCGCCCTCCTCGTACAGCGACGCAGCGGCGGCAATCTCGCCGCGCTGCTGCAGAATCTGTCGCTCCTGGTGCAGAAGCGACTGAAACTCGAACAACGGATGCGGGCCCTGACCGGCGAAGGACGCATGCAGGCAAACGTGCTGATCATCCTTCCGACTGCCGCGTTCGCTGCGCTCTATGTCCTAGCGCCGGACTACGTCGGCGTGCTGCTCGAGCGCCCGTGGGTAATTGCCGCCGCCCTCGCGGCTCAAGCCCTAGGGGCCGTATGGATTTGCAGGTGCATCCGTATCACCACTTGAGGATGAACAACGTGTCATCGCATATGATCCTCATCGTCGTCGGCATCGTGGGCATGGTGCTTTGCCTGCTTCCGCTCTCCACCTGCATCGGCAATACCTATGAACGGCGCGTGCTGCGTCGCTGCTTGCCGGCCGTATCGTCGACGTCGGACACGCCGACGCCTGATAACGCGGAATCTTCGAGCCACCCTGCATCAGCCGATCGGTGGAACTTCTTGCTGCCGCGCCGCAGTGACGACGTCGAAAACCTAAGGCGACGCCTCACCAAAGCCGGCTTTCGCTCACCGCAAGCCATGCAGGCGTTCTTTGGCGCACGCATGATCGGCATGGTGGCGCCGATTGTCGTTGCATGCGCCTACGCATATTTCGAGCGAGCCGAATCGCCGCGAATCATGGCGGCAGGCGCATTGACGTCGGCTTTGGGTTATCTGCTGCCGACGTATCTCTTACAGCGACGCGTCGAAAACTTTAAAGCCGAGATCAGCCGCGGCCTTCCGGACTTTCTCGATCTCACGGTCATTTGCTTGGAAGGGGGACTGAGCCTTACGGCAACGCTGCAACGTGTTACGGAAGAACTCGGACTATCGCATCCGTCGCTGGGAAACGAGTTGGCCATGATTCAACGCGACGTCGCCCTAGGCACCTCGCTAGACCGAGCGTTTCGCAACTTCGCCGATCGCACGAACATCGAATCCGTGCGAACGCTGAGTTCGTTCGTTCGCGAATCAATGAGGTTCGGCTCGGAACTGGCGGCGTCATTCCGCGATCAGGCTGATCTCATGCGATACCAACGCGAGCAATTGGCCGAGGAGCAAGCTCAAAAGGCGTCGGTAAAGCTCCTGTTTCCGATGCTGCTTCTCATCCTTCCGGCCGTATTCGTGGTCTTGGCCGGACCGGCGGCGATCCAGATTCACGAGTCTTTCACCAACGGTTAGTCGGACACGCGAAAATGCAGCGGATGAAATGCTCTAACAATCGCCGAGGTACCGCAATCGTCGAAACCGCCGTCGTCGTGCCGGTGATGCTCGTCATTGCTTTGGGTTGCGGATTTCGGCCGCGTGTTTCATACGCAATCCGTGGTTTCCGCTGCAGCACGATGTGGTGCGGAGTATGCCTCAACGCACAACTTTACCACCCTGACTGCGCAGCGATTGGGAGGCGGCCGTTACGGCAACCGTCGTCGAAGAGATGCAGAGCCTTCAAGGATTCGACGTAAGCAAACTCACTGTAAGCATTTCAACAACCACGGACGCCGACAGCCTATTTCGTGCGGCCGTACAAGTGACATATCCGTTTGCGACGACCACCGGAATAACGAGCGTCGCGTCACCGCTGAATCTCACGCGACGCGTAGAAATGAGACGCAGCCGATGAACGGCCACCCAGCGCAACCAGCAACGTTCAAACAAAGACAGACGTCGTGTCATCATCGACGTGGGACGACGATCGTAGAATCCGCCATCGGGCTCAGCGTGCTATTACTCGTGCTTATCGGGTCGCTGGACGTCGGCTTGGCAACCGCGCGACACGACTTGCTTTCGACGGCGGCCCGGCACTTGGCTCGCGAAGCCGCCGTACACGGCGATTCGGCCTCTCCGGAGCGCACCACCTGGGGCCCCGCGACGCTTGTTCATACGGCGGGCGACGGCTCAGAAGTCGCCGCTGCGGTTGCGGCGGTACTACCAACGATGTCGGCGAATGACGTCACCGTGGAATTGGAATGGCCCGACGGCACAAACGAAACGGGGGACCGAGTCGTCGTTCGGCTGAGTTACGTCCATCAAGGGGCGGTGCTCCTCGGCCTAGGAAACGGTCTGCCGCTCAAATCAGAAAGCACGATGCGAATTACGCACTAGTCCTGAGATTGCGGCATGATCAGCTACACGACATCGAACAGTCATCGTCTTTCCAGTCGCGCAACGCCTCATAGCCGGCAAGGCAAGGCGTTGATGCTCCTCCTCATCTCATTGCCTGCGATTCTAGGGGTCGCAGGTCTCGTGTTCGATGTCGGCGGAATCTACGTCGAGCGTCAAAATCTGCATCACGCCGCTGATGCCGCAGCGATCGCCGCTGCAACGGATCTGCAGCTCGGCAAGTCTCTGAACCAAGCAAGAGCGACAGCCCGCGACTACCTCGACCGCAACGGGTTCACCGCCGCCGGCCTGACGCTGAACTCTCCACCGACGACGGGAGACTTCGCCGGGCAATCCGGGTTTGTCGAAGCCGTTACGACAAGTTCCTTCGACACCCGAATCATGCAAGCCGTCGGCGCCGCACCGACGATGTCGTTCGCCGCGCGGGCCGTTGCCGGAGCGGCAAAATTCCACGGTCGGCGCCGCCGTCGTCGCTCTCGATCCGGATCCGCCGCCGCTGTCCATCGCAATCACACTTCCGATTCCGCTGAACTATCCGGCGATCCTCGGCGGCGTGGAAGTCTTAGGCGTCGGTGCGGTCCGAATCGACGGCGCTCTCTTGGTCAACACGACCTGGGGAGGTCGCGATGAAAACGGCATTCGCTGCGGCGTGAACAACGGCCCGCCGTACGGTGTTTGCTGCACGCCGATCGTGCCGTTGACGAAAGTGCGTGCTCGCGACATTCGCGTGGTCGGCGGCGTTGACAATCCGCTCAACTACACGGGCCTGTCCGCAGCCGACGGCGAGCCGCTGCAGGCCAACCGCATGGCGACGCCCGATCCCTTCGCCACGGCTCCCGTCCCCAGCCAAGGAAGCCTGCCGGGACAAGTCGACACCACGAACCGCGGTAACGCCCGGGTAGTCGGCATCCCGCTGATCGGTCCGACCATCACGCTTCGTCCCGGCGTCTACAACTACATCGAGATCATCTCGGGCACCGTCGTCTTTGAGCCGGGCGTCTACATCATACGCGGCGTGAGCCCGCTAACCGGCATCTCTCTCAGCGTGGTCGGCGGCGACGTCACGGCCGAAGGCGTCTTGTTCTACATCACGAACTCCGGCAGCTTCGACGCCACGACCGGCTCACCCGACACCGGCGATGCGGGCACCGTTCCTTCCAGCCCGTCGCTCTCGGCATTGCTCCCGAGCGTGCTGATCAACGCGGCCCTTCCCGGCAATCGCTACACCGGACTTCAGGCCGGCGGCTCGCCGCTATCGGGAATGTTGATCTGCCAGCGTCGCAACGACTTTCGACCGATCGTCATCGTCAGCCAAGGCATCCTCGGCAGCTCGACGATCTCCGGCACGATCTACGCCAAGTACGGCCACACGCTGTTGGCGGCCAACGGAACGTACGACCTACGCGTCGTCTCCGGCAGCATACGCTTCGCCCCGGTCCTATCACTCACCTTGCAACCGACGACGCTCCTACCGCCAGCCAAAGACGTATTCCTAGTCGAGTGACGAGTCGAAAGAAGAAAGCCGCGACGAACGACCTCACTCAAGCCCAACGCCGCCTTCCAGGCTCACTCGCCCATCGACGAATCCGCTTAGCTAAACGGTCTGCATAGCGCCAACCCCGCGAAATCTGCGGAAATATTAAGAAACTCGCGCTGCCGAAATTAAGCAAACAAAGCCCTCAGACAACCGGATAATATTATCAGCACAGCCGGATTCAAAGCCCCGGCGATTCGGAGTCCGCTGACCGGCATTCAGCCACGATCGTAAATGTAGAACAGATGCCCTTCTTCTTCGATCGGCGGGCACACCGAGACGTCGCGAATCGCTGAGTGGCACGGACAACTCGCCGAAATTCCTGAAACCTTTAGTTTCATCGACGCAGAACTCACCCGTGATGCCCGATCGTCTTCTTTGTCGGAATTCGCAAGCCGGTCGGATATCAGGCGTCATTTCGCCCCCGCTAGCGTTGCCGCAATCTCACTCGGCGCGAATCAGCGCTTTTCCACCTTCGAACTCGCCGTCGGCCGTCGTGAGGGGTACACTTTTCACTTGGACGCTTCCGCGACAAGTGCGGTGTTTTGCCGACGTCGACCATGCCTGCCGAACCTGCGACACATTCTTGGCTACGTCCCGAACTTCTCCGCACACCGGCGACGGCGAGCTCCGCAACTTCGCCGCGTAACTCGTCTGCCGAAGCCGAAGGCTTGTTCGGCACGATCCCGGGATACGAAGTGCAGGGAATTCTCGGGCACGGAGGAACGGGCGTCGTCGTAAAGGCCCGCGAAACGCAATCGGGTCGCGAAGTCGCTTTGAAATCGTTAAGCCGATTAGGGCCGATCGACGCCACGGCCCAGGCCCGCTTCCGCCAAGAAGCGGAGCTCTTGGCGCGGCTGAATCATCCGCACATCGTCCAACTCTACGAAGCCGGGTTTCGTCACAACGTCCCGTACTTGGCGTTGGAATATGTCGACGGCGGAACGCTGGGGCAGCGGTTGCGCAGCGAGGATTGGAACGAACAACAGATCGTCGCCTGTCTGGAAACCGTCGCGTCGGCGATTCAGTTTGCACACGACCAAGGGATCGTGCATCGCGATCTGAAACCCTCGAACATTCTGCTGACGGAAGACGGCACGCCGAAAGTCACCGACTTCGGCGTCGCCCGCGACCTCACGACGGGTCAAGACCTCACGCGCACCGGCGAGTTTTTAGGATCGCCGGCGTACATGGCGCCGAACAACTGCAGGTCGGCGCCACGGTGACGCCGGCGACCGACGTCTATGCGCTCGGCGTCATTTTGCATCAAGCGCTCACCGGCGTCGTACCGTTCACCGGCGACACGTTTGCGACCGTACTGCTACAGACGCTTTCGCGCGATCCGCTGCCGTTGCAAACTTGGCGGCCCGCGCTCTCGCCGGACCTCGACCTCATTTGCCGCAAGTGCCTGCAAAAGAATCCGGCGAAGCGGTATGCCAACGCCGGCGAGTTGGCGGAAGAGTTGGCGCACCATCGCAGCGGCAAGCCGATTCACGCGCAGCCGCCGGGCCTTTGCAGAGCGCACTGTTCGTTGGTGTCGCCGACGCCCCGCAATCGCCGGCCTCAGCGCCGCTCTGATCCTATTGACTGCGACTGCAATCTCGGGACTGGGCTACGGGCTTTGGAAGTTCGCCGGACTCAACGCCGAATTGCGCATCGCCAACGATCAACTTGTCGTCGGCAATCAGGGCTTGGAGACCGCTCGGGATCAGGCCGACCAAAACCGCCGCGAGGCCGTGGACGCGACGCACAAAGCCCAATCCGAAAAGCGACGTTCGGATCAAACGCTCGACTTCTTCGTGGATTCCTTCCAGCGGCCGGACCCCGACGCCGACGGCGCAAAGCTGACCGTCGTCGACATGCTCGCACGCGCATGGCGCGAACTGGCCGCCGCCAAACAAATGGACCCGATCACTCGGATGGCGCTGTTCGATGCGATCGGCAAATCGTATCACGGCCTCGGCCAATACGCCGACTCCGTGAAGGCGCTCGAAGCGGCGAGACGCGTCGCAGACGCCGGTCGAATCCCGCATTACGACCAACTCTCCATGCTCTCGCGACTCGGTGAAGCATACCGTCTCGCGGGCCGGAACTCCGATTCGGTCAAACTACTCGAAACCGTCTATAGCTCCTATGTCGAGCGATCGGGAGAGCAACACTCTTCCGCGATGACCGCGGCCAACAATCTGGCGATCGCTTACAACGTGTCCGGCCGCTCGGCGGACGCCTTAAAGCTGCAGCAACGAGTACGCGACTTCCGGCTCAAGACTCTCGGCCCCGACGATCCTTTGACGCTGATTTCCGGCGGCAATTTGGCCATCGTCTACATGTCGCAAAATCGGAAAGACGAAGCGACCGAACTTCTCGAAGACGTCTACAAGCGACAAGTTCGCGTGATGGGGCTCGAACATTCGAACACGATGGCGACGTTGAACAATCTGGCGGTCGCCTACAGCGGCGTCGGCCGGACGAAGGACGCGATTCCGTTGTATGAACAGGCCCGCGACATTCGGATAGAAAAATTGGGGCCGGACCATCCCAGCACGTTGGCCACGATGCACGACTTGGCCGGTTGCTATCTGAAATCCGGACGCAACGACACGGCCGTCGTGATCTACGAACAAGTGCTCGAACGCCGCAAGAGAACGCTCGGCATGAGCAACGGAAACACGTTGAACACATTGAGCAATCTCGGCACGGCCTTTCGTAACGTCGGGCGTATTGATAAGGCGCTCGCCTGCCATCGGCAAGTCTTCGAATTGCACATCAAAGCCCCCGGACCCGAGCACTCGCAAACGCTCGCCTCGCAAGAAGAGCTGGCGAAGTCGCTGTTGGCCAAGGGAGATTCGGTACAAGCGGCCCAGCATTTCGCAAACGTGTTGCGGCACAAGCTACACAACGCGCCGGACCACGAAGAGACCATCGAACTACTTCGCACTTTGTCGACCTTGTACGAAAAAATCGGCCGCTTCGCCGACCAAGCCGGCTTGCTCGAAACGTATTGGGAGCATTGTCAAAAGGAACATGGTCGCGATTCGCTTCAGGCGGCGAGAAGCGGCGCTCATCTCGCCTCATGCCGCATTCAACTTGACGAATTTGCCGCCGCGGAATCGCTCTTACGCGAGGCGGACAAGATCATGACCGCCAAGATTCCCGGCGATTGGATCATTGCCCGAACGCGATCGCTCTTAGGCGAATCCCTCGCCGGCCAGAAGAAATTTGCCGAAGCCGAGCCGTTGCTTAAAGCCGCGTGCTTGGAATTGGCGAAGCAACGCGAACGCATCCCCGATACGCTGCGCGAGACGACGATTCGCAAGGCCGCACAGCGGCTGGAAAAGCTCTACCTGGCCACCGACCGCGAAGAAGAAGCTCGTTTGCTCCGTGCCGCATACTCGAAGAAGCCTTCTTCCTCTGCGCCTTCAGACGACAAACCTTCCGCTACGGATCGCTCGTGAGTCACGGCAATCAACGCGACGAAGCACGTGACGACGCGGAACGTTCGGCCGTTTGGAGCCGTCCGTCGCCGGAATTGGCGCAGGCTTTTTATTTGGAGTCGGGCGATGCGCTGCTCATCGTCGATCCGACGTCGCTGAAGATCCTCGACGTCAATCCGATGACGCAACGTCTCACCGGCTTGAGCCGCGCGGCGATCCTCGGAATGTGCGCTTCCGACCTCATTCAAAGCGTTCAAGGAGCGGCCGACTGGCGGGCATCCGTCGAGCATACGCGCCACGTTTCACGGCCGCGACGGATACCGGTTGCTCACCGCATCATTCGGCCCCGTTCCGATCAGCCTGACCGTTTCGCGTCTGCACTTCAAGAACTTGCGCCGCTGGCGATGCTCACCGTGAGGGACTTGCGCGAGCTTCACGCCGCATTGGAACAAGCCCGCAGTACGGCGGCGGAACTTGGCCGAGTCCTCTCGTCGATTAGCGATTGTGCCTGGAACGCGATCGTGGGGCCCGGCAATCGGAGCCAGTACGCCTACATTTCGCCGCGTATCGAGCAGCTTACGGGCCGCCCCGTACAGCACTTTCTCGACGGCCTCCGATCGTTCAGCGAAGCCGTGCATGCGGACGACCGCGACGCATTCCGAATCCTTCGACTGCAAGTCGAGGTCGTCGGCGAGGTCGAAGGGGAGTATCGCTTCGTTCGTCCCGATGGTTCCATCTGTTGGGTCAGCGAACGGCTGACGTGCTTGCCGATTGCCGAAGGCGAGCGCAATTTTTCGGCGTCATTCGCGACGTTACCGAGCGTAAAGCGGCGGACGAACGCCAACATCGCTGGGAAGCACGACTGGCCCAGACTCAGAAGCTTGAGAGTTTGGGAATCCTCGCGGGCGGCATCGCGCACGACTTCAACAACCTGCTGACCCCGGTGCTCGCCTATGCGACGCTGATCGAATCGGAATCTTCGGCCGAGCGCAAGTTCGCGGCATGGCGTCGGAAATCAAATCCGCCGCGTTGGGAGCGGCGGATCTGGCTCGATTGATGCTGACTTACGCGGGCGGGCGCACGACTTCGCGCAGGCCTTCGATCTCGCGGAGTTGGCGCGAGAAATGTCGGGGCTATGGAAGCCGCTGATTCCTCGCAGCGCCGTCCTGAAGCAACAACTCGATACGGCGATCATTGAAGGAGACCGGGCCCAGGTACGGCAAATTTTGCTGAACCTGATGACCAATGCGTTTGAAGCGATTCAAAGCGACGGCCTCGTGACGTTGCGCGTCGGCGTGCGCCATGTCGACCGCTCGACGCTCGACGGAGGCGTCGTCGCGGATCGCCTCGCCGACGGCGAATACGCGTTTGTCGAAGTCGTGGATACCGGTTGCGGCATGACTCCGGCGACGCTCGAACGTATTTTCGACCCCTTCTTTTCGACGAAGTTTTCCGGTCGCGGCCTCGGCTTGGCCGCCGTATTGGGCATTGTGAGGAGCCACCGCGGAACAGTCCGCGTCAGCAGCCGCGAAGGCGCCGGAACGACGTTCGAGGCTTATTTTCCCGCCAAGACCGGTGCGACGCCGACAGCGCCCGCCGCAACTTCATCGAGCGTTCCGTCGACGGCGAAGACGATTCTGGTCGTCGACGATGATGAGGCGGTCCGTCGCTCGGTGACGTTCCTTTTGAAGGAATCGGGCTTTCAAATTCTGCAGGCCGGCGACGGCAACGAAGCGCATGCAATTGTTCCGCAAGCGAGCGAAGGAAATCGACGTGGTGCTGCTCGACCTCGTGATGCCGGGGATGTCGGGCGTTGAAACCTTCCATGAAATCAAGAAGGTTCGCAGCGATACGGCCGTCGTCATCAGCAGCGGCTACGGCGACCAATCGGCACAGGACGACTGGGGAGAATTGCGTCCTTCCGGATTCTTGCCGAAGCCTTACGGTATGGACGAACTCATGCAGTGCATCCGCAACGCCATGCGTTGAACTGCGCCATAATTCTCAAGGAACAACCGTCGCCTTCTAGACGGAAGCTCGTTTCGACGTTCCGGGAATTTCACATAGCGGCCGGCTTTTGGTCGGCTCGGCCAGCACCTCGGCGAGCGTCGTCGAGCGAAACGCCGTTTCGACGGAAGCCAGCGCGTTGTCCATCCGCTTGTGCAGCGGGCACAGCCGATGGCCGTGCGCCTTCAGGCCCAGCGGGCAATGTCGAATACGTTCAATCGGTTCGACGGCGTTGACGACGTCGAGAATCGTAATCTCCGTCGGCTTGCGAACCAGTGCAACGCCGCCGCCGATGCCCCGTTTCGACGTCAGCAAGTCGGCCCGGCACAGTCCTTGAATGACCTTCGACAGATACGCCTTGGGCACGAGCGTCGCCGCGGCGATCTGGTCGGTCGTGCGGGCCTCGGGCGATTGATCCGCCAGAAACACCATGGCCCGCAGCGCATATTCGACGGTTTGCGAAAACATGTGGAAATCCGAGGCGTAGAAAATGGACATTGACATCCAATATGCCGAAGCTAAACTTACGACAAATCGGACGTACGCATCCAATTATGGAACGCTCGTCCCGTTTCGTCAACGCAAACCTACGAGGCGGACCATGCAACACATCGACGAAGCCCGTCTGGAAACCGATTTGGCCTACCGTTTTCAGTATCTGACGGAGTTCATGGGCTTCAGCGGCGAAGACATAGCGGCCATTCACGGAGCCGCCCCGCTCTTGGCTCCGCTCGTGCCGACGTTGGTTGATGCCGTCTACGACAAGCTTCACGGCTACGACGCCACGTGGAGGCATTTCCTGCCGCGGCAATCGGGCTTTGAAGGCCAAGCACCGACGTCATTGGACGACGTGACCATGGATCACGAGCAGATTCGCTTCCGCAAGGATCACCTCGCCGCTACTTGGCATCGCTCGTCACCCGCCCTTACGACGGCAAAATGGTCGTGTACCTCGACATGGTCGGCAAGATGCACACGCCGAAGGCCGGATCGAAGCAATTGAACGTGCCGCTGGTGCAGATGAACGCCCTGATGGGCTTCGTGGCCGACGCCTTCAACGCGACGATTCTCGGCCTCGGGCTGGATCGCGCCGTCGAAACGAGAACACTTCGAGCGTTCGCCAAGCTGCTCTGGCTGCAAAACGACCTGATCACGCGCCACTACCAAGACCTGGCCGTGCCGGCATGTGCCGCTTAGCACGCGTCAGGGGTTTTCAACGCCCGCACCGTTTCTTCGCGCCGACTGCGCCGCTATGATTTTGCTCGCACAATCGGAGCCGATCACAACGAGCGAAGGAGGCGGAGCGTGTCGACCGCGAAGAACGTGTTGGGAACGCCGCTGGAACCGTGTTCGCACGATCCTTTGACCGGCTTCTACCGCAACGGCTGCTGCGACACCGGCCGCGAGGATCTCGGCCTGCATATCGTTTGCGTTCGCATGACCGCCGAGTTCTTGGAATTTTCCAAACAGGTCGGCAACGATCTTTCCACGCCGGTCACCGCGTTCGACTTCCCCGGTTTGCACCCGGCGACCAGTGGTGCTTGTGCGTCGAACGCTGGAAGGAAGCTTACGACGCCGGGATGGCGCCGCGAGTCATCCTCCGCGCGACTCATATGTCGACGCTGGAGTTCGTCTCGCTGGAAGAACTGCAAGAGTACGAAGACGACGGCGTAGGCTAAACGCCGACCGGTTCGTCGTGACGTCGCGTAGCCGGAAATTGCGAGATGATCGGCTCGTCGGCAAAGCGAGCCGTAAACACGGTGGCTTCGTTGCGCGTCAGTTCCTGAGCCGTGTGACGCACGGCCAGCGCCATGGACGTGAGCAAGGCGAAGTTGCCGAGCATCTCGCAGCTCTCTTCAACGATCACGCCGCGAACGTCTTTGGCCATCAGCCAGCCGAGCTCGGCCAATACGGCGACGCCGTAAAATCCGGCGACGGCGACGAACATGCAGCATGCCGCCAAGCTGCCGCGCATCGTTCGCAAGAGTTTCCAGCCGGTGATGGAAAGGATCGCGCCGTAGCCTGCGATCCACCAAAAACAACCTTCCGGCCCGGGGCGAACGCCGGTCGCGTGCGACATCATCTCTTTGAACGCTTCATGCAGGCTCGAGCATTCGTCGATCGCCATCGTCGCCCAGCAGCAGGCCGCCCAGAACCACAATCCGCGCGAACGGCCGGTGTCACCGAGCAGCGCAAAAGTCAGCAGGCAGGCGCCCGCCGCAGCCAGCAGCGTGAACGACGACACGAACACGGCGAGGCTTCCTTCGCCGTCGAGATCAAACGCCGCAACTTGGCCGTCGGTCGTGTGCGGATTGAGCATCGGCATCGCGCCGTAGGCCGCGGCCAGCACGGCGACGATCGCCGCTCCGCCGAGAAACAACCCGACGTACGGCAGCAGCCCGCGCGGAGGAAGATCGACGAGCCGAGTTTGTCCGTTCATATCGCACCGCCGCGGCGTGAGGAAATCGCAAGGCGGCGAATGATAGCGAGCGACGGAAATCGCCCCAAGACGGAACGCCCGACACAGCCGGCAATCGTGCCGGCAAGGTTCTGCCGGCATCCCCGCAAAGCGCGACGTTACTTCGCCGCCGTCGGCTGCCCCACGTGCAGATGCACGACCTTGGTGCAGGGGCCCGGCATGCCGCGGCGGGTTTCGTTGCCCCAATTCAGCGAAACGACGATGGCGTAGATTCCCGGCGGCAGCGAGTTGCTCGCAATCGGCACGCGCACGACGCCCGACTTCATGGGCAACGATTCCACGACGCCGAGGTTGCAGCGGAAACCGTTGCCCGCGAGATTGACGCTCGCGCAAAACTCGGCGAAATCCGACGGCGTGACCGTCACCGGCAGTTCGCCGTTTTGCCCCTGCACGACGCGCAGTTCCTCCACGTCGGTCGATAGCCGCACGCCGAGGTCTTGCCCGACGCCGACGCGCAGCTTCGGGCTGATCCGGCAGAATTGCTTGTCGGTGCCCATGTAGGTCGTCGTCGGCTGCACGATCTTTTCAACGACCTTGTCGCCGTTTTTGAATCGGCCGACGACTTGGAACTCGGCGAAGTCGCCGAGCTTGGCGGTGGGCGGGGCGGTGATCGTCATGATGACGCGCGGCCGAGCCTGATCGCCCCCTTGCGCTAAAACCTTGCTCCCTTGCCAACCATCGGGCAACCCTTCAATGCGGAGCTCGACATCGTTCTTCGCCCCGATGCGATCCAACGTCACGTAAAAGCCGCCGGTCGCCCCCGGCCCCCAGATCGGCACGGCGTCGGGCCAAGCATGCAGAGCAACGTCTACCGATCGCGGCGTCACGCTCACGTGGTAAACGGCCCGCGGCCCGAACGTGCCGGTTTGCTCGCTGACGCGCAGGTAGTAGTCTCCGTCGGCCGTGATGTCGGCGTTCATGGACGAATCGAACGAATCGAAGTCGTGAATCTGTTCGACGTCCGTCAACGCCGCGTCATCGTTTTCTTGGATCGCGTTCCCCCTCGCATCGAAGAGCACCAGATGCGTATCGACGCCTGATCGCAAATAGCGCTGGGCATGAACTTCGAAACGAAGCCGATCGCCGCGGCGCAGCGCGAGGTGATACCAGTCGACGTCGCCGGACTTGTCGAACCGACCGCTCACGCCCTGCTCCGGCCTTAGCGGCGACGCCAATTTTTGGTCGTCGTTCGGCTCCGTTTCCACGATCTCGTTTTGCTCGGTGAGCAGTACCGGTAGGTCGTGCGTTCCGAACGTCGGCGAGGCGATATACGTGGCCGGAATGTTCCAATCCGCGGCTTGCGGTGCGGCGTAAATCAGCTTGGCTTCGGCCGGCATGTGCGGACCGGAGAGGCGCAAGCTCGGTCGATCGCCCGCGTTGCACGGCCACGGGAAACAGGGCCGTCGGCAGCGGCACTTCGCCGAGCGTCAGCCGATACACGGCCGAGGCATAGCCTTGGTAATTGACGAGCTTCACCCCCGCGAAATATTCGCCGTCGGCAGGCACGACGAACTCCGCCAGCGGATCGAGCCCGAGCACGTCGGCGGCGTCCGCCACGACGCGCCCTTCCGAGTCGAGAACTTCCAGAGCGACGTCAATGAAGCTCCGTGGGGCGAGCGTGCGACTGTCGAAATCATACGCCAGTGCGGCCGCGATCAGCTTCTGTCCCTTGCGAGCCTTGAATTTGAAGTAGTCGACATCGAGGGTTTGCGACACTCGGCCGTTGACGACCACCGGCAGCGTCACCTCTTGAGCTCGACGCGGCTCGTTGTTGCGTTCGATTTCGACGGCCTCGGGCAACGTGCCAACCGTGAAATAAGTAAAATTCGTAATACCCGTGCGCTCACAAGCGCACGCGAATCATCCGCCGTCCGGGCGCGGCATCTTTGGCAATCGCGAGCTTCGCCTTCACTTTGATGTCGCTGACGTTCGACACCTCGCCGACCGTGATGCCCGGCACGCCGTCGATCACAAGGCCGAGCGCGCCCTTGAGGCCGTGCAACTCGTCTCCCTTGTTGGTACGGTCGTTCGAGGCCAACTCCACGTCGACCGTTTGCCCCTGCTGTCCTCCCGCCGGGAAGATGCTGACGAGGTAACGCTCTTCATGAGGCACGGCCATGGGCTGTTCGACGGCGTGCGCAACGCTCACGACGCCGCATGCCGCCGCCAGCGCGACGCCGAGAATGCGAAACGCGTACAGACGAACCATTAGGCCAACACTCCGGCAATCGGCGAGCCGCCGTTGTTGATGGCGATCGGACGTCCGTCGAGCGCGTGATACTCCTTCGTATCGTCGATGCCGAGGATGCGGAAGATCGTGGCTGCGTAGTCGAGCGTCGTGTTCGTCTGGCCGATCGGATATTCGCATTTGGCGTTGGTCTTGCCGACGATCGAACCCATGGCCGTGCCCGCGCCGCTGAAGCAAACGGCGTTTGCTCCCGGGTAGTGGTCGCGGCCCGCTTGGCCGTTCACCTTCGGCGTCCGACCGAATTCACCGGCGCAAATCACGAGCGTATTGTCGAGCATGCCGCGCTGTTCGAGATCTTCGAGCAAGGCCGACCAAGCCCGATCAAGCCGCGGCAAGAGCGGATCTTTCAGCTCGATGAAATTCTTGTCGTGCGTGTCGTAGCCGTTGAATTCCACCGTCACGAATCGGCACCCCGACTCGACCAAACGTCGTGCGAGAAGCGTCGCCTGTCCTTCGCGGTTCATCCCGTAGCGCTCGCGAAGCTCCGGCCTTTCTTCGTCAACGCGGAAGGCCTGCTTCGCATTGGGGGACGTGATGAGGTCGTATGCTTGACGATAGAAGACGCTGCGGTCGAACGCCGCGCCGGCCGTCGCGTCGACTTGGCGTTGCCAGGCGTCGAGCTTGTCGAGCATCGTGCGGCGTCGCATGGTCCGCTCCGTTCCCACGGCTGCCGGAATGGAAACGTCCTGCACCGCGAAATCTTTCGCGCTCGGATCGGCCTTCACGAGCAACGGATTGTACGCCGAGCCCATGTAGCCGGCTCCGCCGTACTTGAGGCCGCTCGCCGTGAATTGCACGTTCGGCGGCAGTCCGTTTCGCCAACCTTTCTCGCGGCCGATGATCGAACCGAACATCGGGTAGATCGTCGTGCCGACCGGCTGAGCCGAAACGTCCGGCACTTGCGGATAGCCGGTGAGCATGAAGTGGCAAGCTTCGGCATGCTGGCCGCCGTTATGCACGATCGTTCGCACTTGGCAAAGCTTGTCGAGCTTTTGCGACATCAGCGGCAAGTGTTCGCAAACCTGCACGCCGGGCATGTTCGTGTCGATCGGCTTGAATTCGCCGCGATACTCCACCGGCGCATTGGGCTTCATATCGAACGTGTCGATATTGCTCATGCCGCCGTCTGTCCAAAGCAGGATGCAATTGACGTCTCGCGGCTTCGCACGACCGGCGGCAGACGCCGCGGCTGCGGCCCTGGCCTGCGCTTCGAGCACGGCCGGCAGCGAAAGACCGAAGAGCGACAGCCCGCCGACTTTGAGAAATTCTCGTCGGCTTGACCCTTCGCAGTTGTGCGTCCGATGCGTGAGACTGAACATCATGCGTTCCGCTGCTAGTGATTAAACTGAAACTCGGTGCAATTGATCAGCGTCCAAAGCAGGTCTTGATATCCTTCTTTGGCCGACGGCATCCCCTTCATAAGCTCGGCGATCGTGCGGCGTTCGTCGTCGCGAGGCAAGCGCGAGAGCGTGGCCATGTAGAGCTCGTCGACGATCGCGTCGTGCGTCATCTCTTTGCGCCCGTCGCCTTTTCGATGCGTCCCTTCGCGTTTGTAATCTTGTCATGCAGATACGTGCCGTTGGCCAAGTGCAGGGCTTGCGAAAGGTCCGGCATGCCGCCGCGAGCGCACTCACAACCGCTGTTTCGCGCCGGACGACCGAACAAATCCAAGAAGTACGACCTCACGCTCGGGTCCGGCAAAGCAATAGCCCGAGTCCCTTCCGGCACTCCTTCGTAAACATCGCCCGCGCCGGTCGCCCGATTTACGGCATCCAGCAAGACTTCGGCCGGCAAACGTCGCGGCGCCCGATGCGTGTAGAAGTGCGAATTCTCGCGCTCGCCCGGCGTAACGCGCGAGGCTCTTTGATACACGGCCGAATTGCAGATGGTTCGCAGCAGGTACTTCACGTCGTAATTGTGCTCGGTGAAGTCTCGAGCCAGAGCGTCGAGCAACAGCGGAATCGACGGCGGATTCGTGGCCCGCACGTCGTCGATCGGCTCGACCAAGCCGCGGCCGGTGAGATAAGCCCAGTACCGGTTGGCGAAGTTGCGGGCAAAGAGCGGATTGTCGCGCGAGGTGACGGCGTCGGCCAGTTGGCGGCGAATGTCGGCCGAGCCTTCGAGCGGGAGTTGCTTGTCGAAGAACAGCGGAGGTGCTTCCATCTCGAGCTTGCGATTCTTCGGCGGTTTGGCCGTCACTTTCACGAGCCGAGCACCGCCGTAGCGGCCGGCGTCTTTGTTGTCTTTCAGCTCCAGCTTGGTGAAAAAGGCTGCGAGGCCGTAGTAGTCTTCTTGGCCCCAAACCTCGAGCGGATGGTGGTGGCACTTCGTGCATTGCAACCGAATGCCGAGAAACACCTGCGAAGTCGTCTCGGCTAGCTCTTCCGGCTTCTGGTCGATCATGTAGAACGCGACCGGCCCGGACGTGTACAGATTGCCCTGAGCCGTAAGCAGCTCGCGCACCATTTCGTCGATCGGGCGATTTTCGCGCACTGCGCGACGCACCCATGCGGCGAAGCTCTCAAGCCCTTTCTCGCCGACATAGCGGCGATGCACGCGAAGCAAATCGCTCCACTTCAACGACCAATAGTCCACGTATTCCGGCCGCTCAAGCAATTCGTCAACAAGCTTGGCGCGTTTGTCGGCATCGTCGTCGGCCAGAAAGGCTCGCACTTCGTCGACCGTGGGCAAAGTGCCGATGAGGTCGAAGTAGACGCGGCGGATAAATTCGCCGTCGCCGCAGGTTTCCACCGGCTCTAGCCCAAGCTTGCGCCATTCGTCGACGACGATCTCGTCGATGTAATTGTGCGCTGCAAAATCTTTAGGGTCGCGGGCTGCGCCGTACGGAATACTGACGTCGACGGCCGCGACTTGCCCCATGTATCGCACGGTGGCGGGCACGCGGCCGGCTTGCTTGGCGAGAATCGTCCCGCCGCGACCGATGTCGGCGAGTTGCTTGTCGCGTACGTCAAACAAGGCCCAAGGCGTGACGTCGATCGACTTCCCGTCGCTCCAAACGGCTTTGACCGAGAGCTTTGCCAACTTGCCGGGCTCCAGCACCAACTCCGGCGGAGAAACTTCGAGCCGTTCGACGACCGGTAGCTTGGCATCGGGCCGTTTCGCGGCGGCGAGTTCGGCTTCCGGAGAAGGGCAACCGTCGGCTATGTACTGCCGCAAGACCTTATAACATTCGCTGTCGGCCGTAATACGAGCTCCGCCGCCATGGGGCACGGCGGCCGTGGCCTTCATAAGAATCAGGCTTTGCTCGGGCGAGGCCGCCGAAACGCGCCGACCGCGCGATTGCTTGAAGAGATTGTCATAGTCTTTCGCCGCGTCGTAGCCGAGCAGCGAAAGCATCAATCCGCCACGACCTTGGAGCGAACCGTGGCAAGCTCCCATATTGCAGCCGGCCTTGGTCAGCGCAGGCTGAACATCGCGAAGAAAGCTCGGCTTGGCAGCCGATGAGTCACGGCCGACGCCGGCGAGCGGAACCTTGGCCACGTCCGTATCCGCGGCGATCAATGGATCGACGACTTCGCTCGACGACTCGGCCGCCGACAGATTCGCCCCAATAGCGAAGGCCAAGACGAGGCCGACGACGGCCGTACGGATCGATAGCCACGGTGCGGCCGGGGGCTTACCGGCCGGCAAATTGCGTAGTCGAGCCAAGGCACCCATGCGTCGGGAAACCTCGCGGAGGGAATCGTTGGGCGGGGAGGGAGAGACCGCAATTTGCGGCCTCGGCGGGGCGGGCAGGCATGGCGAACACACCGCAATGCCGTGGTGCGACGCCAACGCTCACTAGGTTATTCGGTTTTCAAAATTCGATCAACCAAATCTGATCGACGAAACTGGAGAATCCGCAAGTTCTTACATCGAATTTCGTAGACGTAAATCCACTTGCCGAAATGAGTTGGACGACGTTTTGCCAGCCACCCTGACGAGTTATTGCGAGTGCTTCTTTGACGCCGGCACAATTGCGGGCAGTTAGGGGGGCTCAAACCCCTGACCACTTCGCCCTCCGCAGGTTCCTGCCCCGCCTGCGGCGGGCTTTTTTTTGCGCGGATTGCGACGATTGGAACGATCGTCCGAGCGCTCAAGGCCGCGGCGTCCGCAGGCTTCCAATTCCGACGCTCGGGAACCGAGGTTCGGCTTCGCGCTCGGGACAGCCTACCGGCGGTGGAGCGCAATTCGCCGCGCCCCTCTCTCCCGTCTGCGGCGCTGATAGAATGCAACCGGACCTGACTGCGGAACAGGCAGGCCGGAGGCACACGTCCGAAAGGGACAGGATGAGTTACGGAAATACGCGTCGCCCGTATCGCAAGAAGAAAGACAACACGCCGGTCGTTCTGGCGATCATCACGCTCCTGGCGCTGCCCGCGCTGGGTTTTGCGGTCTACAAGTTCGTCATCAACAAACCGGCGGTGACCGACGAAGACGTTGCCTTAGAGCTCGTACCGGAGCACAACAGCACCGCGACGACGACCGCCGTGCGCCCGACGGTTCCGACTGCCGCTCCCAACTCGACGCCGCGCACGACCACGACTTCGGTCCCATCGACGACGCCCGCCAATACCGGCCCGAGCGATCCGTTTGCGATGGCCGACATGATGGGGATGATGAACGCCGACGTCGCGACGGCCAAGGTTTGCAAGAAGCTCAAGGAGTCGATGGAGCTCCGCAAAACGCTGGCGATCTGGTTGTTCGATCGTTCGCCAAGCGCCGACGGTCGCCGCGAGGACGTGCTCAAGAACCTTAAGACGTACTACCCGCTGCTGAAGATTCCTGGCCAAGCACCGGCGGCAGACCCGGCGAACGCTCAGCTCGTTTCGGTCGTCGGTGCTTTTGCATCTGGCGCTTCGTTTATCACGGCGGAGCCGGAGGCCGACACGGAAAAATTCCTCAACGCGGTCGGTGAGATCAAAAGCGGCACCGACGGCAACATCGAGAACACGTTCAAAGCGATCGAAGCCGCGGTAGAAAAATTCGGCACTTACGCCGAGCCGCCGCACTTGCGCAACGTCGCGGTGATCATCGTCACGGATGAAATCGGCAATGACCAAGCCGAGCGCGACAAGGTCACGCAACTCGTGCAGAAGTCGACGATTCCGGTCTATGTGATCGGGGCCGCCGCTCCGTTCGGCAGCACCGGCGCCATGTCCGCCGGTGCTGAAGGTTCGCAATTCGCGCAAGGGCCCGAGTCGCGAGATTTGGAGTGGGTGAATATCGACAGCGGCATGGGGCCCATCATGATGGGCAACCAAGAGACGAATCTCGGTCCCTACGGGCTTAGCGCTGAGCCGAGAGTCGGGGGGCGAAATGTTCGCCATCGCCAACCTCGGCGGAGGCATGACGCTGCCGCCGCAGTACACGCCGCGGTACATGAGTGAGAAAGACTACAAAGCCGCCGTCGACGGTAACAAGGCTCTGTCTGCTCTGATCGCCGCTTCGAAGCTGCCGGCAGCGAAGCAACTCGCCGGCCCCGAGACATCGTTCTCTGTTGACGAAGCCGGCTCGCCCGTAGCCCGCGACGTTGAGCAAGCGCAGCGTCCGGCCGCGCTCATCAAGCCGAGCATCGACGCCATTTTCGACACCCTCAAGGAGGGCGAAAAGGACCGCGCAAAACTCGTCGAACCGCGTCATCAGGCGGCATTCGATCTCGCGATGGGCCGCATCATGGCCGCCAAGGTTCGTACCGATGGCTACACCGTGCTGCTCGCCGCGTTCAAATCGGGCCGCAAGTCGACCAAACCCGACACGCGTCTGTGGCGGCTTGAGCAGGCAGACGGTATCGAGAAGAACAGCGTGCTCGACACGATGTCGAAGAAAGCTCGCGAGTATTTGGAGCGGGTCATCAAGGAACACCCGAACACGCCTTGGGCCAACGCCGCTCAGCAAGAGCTGGCCCTGCCGATCGGCTGGAAATGGATGGAAAGTTAATCCGGCACATCGCCCTCGCCAACTAAGATATCTGCCTCGCATCGCCCGATTCGAGTCTTCTTCGCCGACGTTCGTTTCACCTGTGAGGTCGCACTATGGCGCGAGTTGGATGGCGGTCGGAGTCTGCTTGTTCGGAAGTCTTACCACGGTCGCAGCTCAAGAGCCGCTGCCGAAGATTGAACCGGTGACCGTCGGGCCGTTTGCCGACAAGGTCGCGTGGCCGATCTCGGGTACGTCGAAACAAGACCCGGGCTTTGCCAGCACGTATGGCCCGCGGCAGCTCTCCGTCGACGGCTATCGACACGACTTCAATCGCGGCATGGATCTCCGTTGCGCCGACGGCACGCCCGTGCATGCCGTCGTGGCGGGCGAAGTTCGCGTTGCCGGAAAGACGGAGACCTATCCGAGCGGCGTCGTTCAAATCCGCAGCGTCCGCCCCGGCGTGACGGGCAAACCGAAGACGGCCGACTACTACACCATCCACTACATCAACATGAGCGCCTTCGACGTGAAGGAAGGGGATCAAGTTGAGGCAGGCCAGTTGATCGGCAAGTGCGGCCCGAGCCCGCGAGGTTTCGATTTGCTGCGGATCGAACTGCGCGACGGCGGCGGTTCGCTGAAGAATGCGATTCATCCGCTCTCGCTCCTGCCGTACGAAGATCGCGGCCCGCCGTCGATCACGATCGACACGGCGACGGAAGTGCGCGAGCACTCGATCGTCGCCGTGACGGTAACTGTGCCGGGAGACGAAATGGACCTGCTTCGGGTCGAAGTCGCTCTCTTCGACGGCGAAATGGAAGTCGCGCGACGCAGCTACGATCTGCACGAATGGAACCGAGCCTTCACCGAGCCGAAAGACGTGAAGAAGATTCTCGACGAGCAAACCGTCAACGGCGTGCGAGCCGAACCGGGCCAGTTTCGTTCGACGCAAGAGAAGTTTGAGTTGACGCTCGTCTTCGAAGATCTGCCGATCGTCAAAAACAAAGCCAAGCTCGTCGTGAAGGCCAAGGCCGTAGACATTCACGGCAACGCCAAAGAAGCGGAACGGAAGGCCGGTCCGACGCCCCCCGCTCGGCGCCGGTAGCAGGTCTCGTAGCTACGTGGGCGACGTGGGGCTACACGGTCCAAAACAGGCCGATTTAGCTCAAAAGTAGCGTTCCGCGCACTCCGACGCCTTGCATTCGCAGGGTCGTCGCCGTGACGTCGGCCGCCCGCGCTTCGGTCGCTCCGGATTCCACCAGCAGCAATACGCCGCCGGATTGCGCAAGCAGCGCATGTCGCTTCACCGCGGCTTCCGCGGAGAGGTACGTCACGGCCAGCACGCCACGTCGTAGAACCGAGCGCCGCGCGCGGGTCATGAGTTCCGCATCGTTCCAACATGCGGCATCCAGCAGCTCGACGGCAACCGGCGATTCGTAGGCCAGCGCCGCCGCCAACTGCTCGACGTCAATCACACCTTGCCGCCGCAACCCGACGCCGACGACCGTCACGATCGCCGGAGCCGGAAAGAGCGCCAACACGTCGCGGGCCGAATCACTCCAAGCGTTGTCGCGCACCGGAGCGACGGCGCGCGTGCCGACGGCCGGTTCGACGATCGGCGACAATACTGCCTGCGACGCGGCGACGACGACTTGCGGAGCCTGCGCGGCGGTCACAATCGCCGGCCCCAGCGGTTCGGCGATCAACGTCGCCGCGGCATAGTTCGGCTTCGCGCGAGTCGGCGACTCCGGCGCAGCGGCGCGATGCGTGAAGTCGAGCTTCTCCAACGCGGCGAGTAGTGCGCTCATCGAGCCCTCGTCGCTATTTGCCTTGGCGTAGGCGGGCGAACAGTTGGCGGAATTCCTGCCGACGAACCGGTTTCGCATCCGGTGCGTGGGCCGGCATCAGGTCGTCTTCGAGAATGATCATGTCGGAATCGTTGGCCGAACGGCGCGGCGCGATCACGAAATCTTCCGGTTCGACGACGTCGACCACGGGCAGCTCGACATGCGGCGTGCGAACCTGCGCGACGGGAGCTTGCGGTCGCAACACGGGACGCTGCGTGACGGCGGGCGCGTCGATGCGCTCACCGACCTTTTCCACGACAGGCCGTGCTTCGGCGGCCGGCGTCGTGCGACGATCAAGCAACTCGGCAATCGCTTTCCCTTCGGCGCTGTACACGGATTTCGTCGGTCGCGTTTGTCGGCGGTCGGCCGCCAAGTAACGGTCTTCAATCTTCGTCTCTTCCACGAAGTCTTCGCCGAACGGATCGCGGCGGGTTTCCGACAGCATGATCTCCACCTCGGGTTGCTTGGCAATCACCGGCTCGTAATCGGCTTCCCAATCCGCCAAATGGGACTCCAATTCCGTAAGTTTCTCGTCGGTTTCGCGTTCCACGTCGATCGGCAACACGGCGTCGTAGCGCACGTCGCCGGCTTGCGACGACGACGCGGCGTGAATCTCCGCAGCCGGCACGTCGGCCAGCGGAATGGATTCGCCGAGCTTCGCCGGCTCGATGCCGTCGTCCAACAATCCGAACTCCACGACGCCGTCGTCAACCGCGGCGATCGGATCGCTGTAGCCCGGCGCTTCGCTCCAAGGCGTCGGCAGTTGCTGCAAATCCGACCACGCCTCTTCGATCCCTTGTGCATCGACCGGCTTCACTTCGCCGGCGCAAGCCATCACCAGGGCATGATCGCAAATCTGGTTGATTAAGCGCGGAATGCCGTCGCTCGCGCGATAGATCGCTTCCAAGGCCGCGTCGGTAAACACCTTATTCGGCTCGGCCCCGCACACGCTCAATTGATGCCGAATCAGGTTTTCCGTTTCCGTGCGATCGAGCGATTCCAGATAACAGCGGGCCGTGATCCGTTGCTGCAATGAATGGAGTCGCGGCGAGGTCAACCGCTCTTCCAACGACGGCGCGCCCGCCAGCAGCAAACGCACGCGCGGCTTGCCGCCGCGCATGAAGTCGGTAATCAGCCGCAGTTCTTCCAGCAGTCGCAGCGGCAGCAGATGCGCCTCGTCGACGATCAGCAGCAGGCCTTCGGCGCCCGAGCCGTTGGGTTGCAGCCGATCGAGCAGCGAGAGACGCAGTTCTCCTTCGTCGAGCTTCCGATAAGGCATGCCGAGTTCGAACAAGATCGCTTGTAGGAGTGCGGCGCGAAGGGAGTCGGCCGTTCGTCAAATGGGCGACGTCAAAGCGGCTGCGAAAGCGCTCGGCCGTCATGCGGCACAGCAGCGTCTTTCCCGCGCCCGCGGGGCCGACGAGCAGAGCGCTTCCCTCAGCCCGTTCGATCGTGCGCTCGACCGTCTGTCGGGCCGGCTCGAGGATGCGGCTCGGGTAGTAGAGCTCATTGCGCGGCGAGGCGACGAACGGCCGCTGCTTCATTCCGAAAAACTCTTCGTACATGCCGTGTTCGCCCATGAGGGGTTCGCGGAGGGAAACTGCGACGCGAGTTCGTCGTGCCCACGAAGCACGCCGTCTCGCGGAATTGCCGGTCCGCCGGAAGCGGCAAACAATGCGACGCCGGGAAGACTTATCGGCCGTGAAACTGGGCCGGCTGAAGCTCCGCGGGGATGTTTGCCGCTTATAACGGCCGCGAAAGCCGCGAAGAATATCGGGGCGGCAAGGTGCGAAAACTAGGCTAGGCCACGCGCCGCCGTACGACCGCCACCAGCGGTGCTTTCACCGCCATGGCGGCGTCGTCGCCCGTTTGAATGATGCGCGACGGCGGCGCTTCGGAAGTCGCCGACGCCGTCCCCTTTTCATTCGCCGTACCCTCGACGACGTCGTTCGCTGCGCCCGCGGTCGAAGCTCGCGAATCGCGCGCGAACGCTTCGACGAGCACCGCGGCCAGCAACCCGATCAGCGCCGCCGCGCCGTACCAAGCCGCGGCAAATTGTCCGAAGTGCAGCCCTTCCACGGCAGACGCCACGACCGGAAACTCGGCGCTTTGCGGAGCCAAGACTTCGTCAAGCTGCCGACGCATGGCGGCTTCCGCGGCCGTCACGGCCAACTCGGCTTCCACAAACTGGGCGGTCGGCTTCACGACCGACGACGACTCGGCCACCGGTTGCGGTTCCGCAAGCGGCTGTGCGACCGGCAAAGCCGCAGGCCCGGACGCTTCCACGATGCTGGGGCCGATCAAACGCGGCACATCCGCGAAGTCGTCGGTCGCCGCGGCCGGAACAATCGTCGACAGCGTGATCGGCGTTCGCACGGCCGACTTGTTCGTCGCCGCTGCGCCGCGTGCGCCGCTTCCACCAGCGCCGCGGTCGCCGACTGCAGTTGGTTGTTCGCCGTGCGCAGCCGCTCAGCCGCGTCGTACCAACGAGTTGCCGAAAGTTCGCCCGCGTAGCGGCCGGCCAAAAATTGTACGAGTTCGTTCGCGCCGACGTTTTCCGCCTCGCCCCGGCAGACAACTCGCACTTGTCGCCGATCGTCGCTAAAGAACGGTTCGATGGAAACTTCGAGCTGCGAACGCCAGCGATCGAATTGAGCGTGCCGCTCAGTCAATCGCTCCGGCGTCAGGATATCGTTGGCATCGGCCACTTCGCCGGGCGTTGCCGGGCGAAACCGATTCCACGCCGCGCCGAGATAAGCGTCGGAAAGAATCTCGCGACGCACGGCTTCTTCCGTCGGGGCGAAGCGCGGGACGACTGCGCACTTCCACGAGGGCGACGCTCTCGGCCGGAGCGAACCGCCGCTCGGGATGAGCCAGCGCCACGACGACCGCCGTCAGCCCGCCGATGACCACGGCTACGAAGAGGAATCGCGTTAGCTTCATGCTCGCAGTGCGCCGCATTTTTAGGACAGATGTGCGTCGACCCGACCGAGAATCGACGGACCTTCCTTCATTTGTTCGACATTTCAGCCGCCGGCACTTGACGGAAAACGTTTCCTGCGAAGGATTTAGAGGCGACGACAGAAGCTTCGCAAGCGCAACGCAGCCCCCGATTCGTCGAAACCGGGGACCTAAGTCATGAGTTCGTTCCAAATCAAAATCTGCGGCGTGCGAACCACGGCCGATGCCGTGGCTGCGGCCGACGCGGGTGCCGATGCCGTCGGGCTCAATTTCTTTGCCCGCAGTTCGCGATACGTCGATCCGGCGGTCGCGTCGGAAATCAGCCGCGCGCTGGCGCAGCGCGTCACCAAGGTCGGCGTGTTCGTCAACGCGACGGCCGACGAGATTTCTGAAATCGCCGACCGTGTCGGGCTCGACGTCATCCAACTTCACGGCGACGAGCCCCCCGCGGTGCTTCGTGCTCTCGCGCCACGCCCGGTCATGAAAGCCTTCCGCGTCGGCCCCGAAGGTCTGGCTCCCATTCGCCGCTGGCTCGAAGAAGCGATGCACCTTGGTCTGATGCCGCAGCGCGTGCTGCTCGACGCCTATCAACCGGGCGAATATGGCGGAACTGGTCGCACGGCCGATTGGCCGGCCGCCGCGACGTTTCGCGCACGCCCGGTTTGCTCCCGCTGGTGCTGGCCGGAGGGCTCACGGCCGACAACGTCGCCGCGGCCGTCGATCAGGTGCGGCCGGCGGCCGTCGATACGGCCGGCGGCGTCGAAAGTGCGCCCGGAGTGAAGGACCACGCGCGAATGCGGGATTTCATCGCCGCGGCCAAGGCCGCATTTACCAAGGTTTTACGCTGAATTCCGCCGTTGCGGCGTGTCCGTCTCCTTGTCGTTTCCGGGCACAAATCCTATTATCAGGGCGATGCGCGAAGGACCGGCGCAACACCTAGTGCCGTAAGTAGTTCCAAGAATCTCAAAGGATTAACGTCGTGGCTCAAGTTGCTGAAAAGCGTTTGCCGTACAAAGTTGCCGACATCAACGCTGGCCGAAGCCGGCCGCAAGCGGATCATGCTGGCCGAAAACGAAATGCCGGGCCTGATGTCGCTCCGCAAGAAGTACGGCGCGTCGAAGCCGCTCAAGGGTGCCCGCATCGCCGGCTGTTTGCACATGACGGTCGAGACGGCCGTGCTGATCGAGACGCTCGTCGAGCTCGGCGCCGATGTCACCTGGAGCAGCTGCAACATCTTCTCGACGCAAGACGAAGCCGCCGCCGCGATCGCCGCCACCGGCGTTCCGGTCTACGCCTGGCGCGGTGAGACGAACGAAGAGTTCGATTGGTGCATCGAGCAGACGCTGTTCTTCCCCGACGGCCAAGCCGCTGAACATGATCCTCGACGACGGCGGCGACCTCACCTTCATGGTCCACCAGAAGTTCCCGGAACTCCTCGAGCGGCATCAAGGGCCTGAGCGAAGAGACGACCACCGGAGTGCATCGCCTGGACCAAATGCATCGCCAAGGGCGAACTGAAGTTGCCGGCCATCGACGTGAACAACTCGGTCACCAAGAGCAAGTTCGACAACCTCTACGGCTGCCGCGAGTCGCTGGCCGACGGCATCAAGCGCGCCACCGACGTAATGATCGCCGGCAAGGTCTGCGTCGTCGCGGGCTACGGCGACGTCGGCAAGGGCTGCGCTCACTCGATGCGCAGCTACGGCGCCCGCGTGATCGTCACCGAAATCGATCCGATCAACGCCTTGCAAGCCGCGATGGAAGGTTTCGAAGTGACGACGATGGAAGAGGCCGCCGCTCAAGGCCACATCTTCGTGACGACGACCGGCTGCTGCGACATCATCCGCGGCGAGCACATCGCCCAGATGAAGAACGACGCCGTCGATCTGCAACATCGGCCACTTCGACATCGAGATCGACGTCGCTTGGCTGGAAGCCCAGGTGAAGGCCGGCAAGGCCAAGAAGGTGAACATCAAGCCGGCTTCGGTCGGCAAGGTCGATCGCTACACGTTCAAAGACACCGGCCGCTCGGTGCTCCTGTTGGCGGAAGGTCGGCTCGTGAACCTCGGCTGCGCGACCGGTCACCCGGCCTTCGTGATGAGCAACTCGTTCTGCAACCAAGTGCTGGCCCAATTGCGCCTGTGGCAAGAGACGGACAAGTATGAAGTCGGCGTGCATCGCTTGCCGAAGAAGCTCGACGAAGAAGTGGCCCGCCTGCACCTGGAGCAAATCGGCGTGAAGCTGACGACGCTCACAAAGAAGCAGAGCGACTACCTCGGCATCCCGGTCGAAGGTCCGTACAAGCCGGAAATCTACCGATACTAAGCGGACCGCTGTCGCCAGGAGCAAGACGAAGGGAGAACACCGTGCGACATCCACGAATACGCGACGACCGAACAGCTTTCGGTCCCGTAGCTCAGTGGTAAGAGCGTCGACCTTATAAGTCGGCGGTCGCAGGTTCGATTCCTGCCGGGACTACTACCCGGGCAATCTGCTGGTTAATCATTCGGGAAGGCCGCGGTTATCTTGCCGCGGCCTTCTCTTTTTGTGACCAGCTATGCTTTACCTTCCCGCCGACGAACGCGAGTGGACTGCGTTCATCTTGATCGAGCTTTTGGCCGCGGCCATTGGAGCAGTCTCTGCGAGATATGCCGGCCCGAAGCAGCGAGCAAATGCGGTGGTGTTCCTGGGACCTGCGTACTGCGTCGCGGCGCTCGCCGCCGTGTTCGTGCTTTTCGGCGTCGGCGACGTCGTCTCACAATACAGGAACCCATCGGCGATTCTTGCGCGACCGTGTTGGGAGTCGGCTATGGAATCGCGATGCTCATCTATACCGGCCCGGCGGCCGTGCTGGGAGGGCTGTTCGCCGTCTGGTTGCGAAACGAGTAGTCGGCAGCGATAAGACGCCGGCCTTCGCCCCTTTGACAAACCTCGAAGGCTGCGGGATAACCACCCGCAGCCTTCGTTTGTTTACCGCTCGAACACGGACTTCAGTTTTCAGACCAACGGACTGCATCGCCATGCCCGACATTTCTTCCTTCCGCGGCGTTCGCTACGACCTGGGCCATGTGGGCTCGCTGAGCGACGTAATCTGCCCGCCGTACGACGTGATCGGCCCCGAGTTCCAGGACCAGCTCTACAAGAAGCATCCGGCGAACTTCGTGCGGCTCGAACTCAATCGGGAAGAGCCGGGCGACAACGACCAGACGAACAAATACACCCGCGCGGCCAAGTATCTGAAGAACTGGCGCAGCGAAGGGGTGCTCTACAACGAGCCACAGCCGGCGATCTACGTATATCACCAGACGTTCGACTACGCCGGACGTACGCACACGCGCCGCGGGTTCATGTGCCGGGTGAAGCTCGAACGCTTCGGCCAAGGGAAGATCTACCCGCACGAAGAAACGCTCGCCGGTCCGAAGGCCGATCGCCTGCTGCTGACCAAGGCGTGCAAGGCGAACCTTTCGCAGATCTTCGGCCTGTTTCCGGACGCGGCCAACGAAGCTCAGGAGATCGCCGAAGCGGCGGTCGCCGGAAGCCCGGCCGTGGAAGCTGAGGATCATCTCGGCGTGAAGCACCGGATGTGGACGCTCTCGAACCTTGACGCGATCGCCAAGCTTCAGCAAGTCATGGGCCCGAAGCCCGTGTTCATCGCCGACGGTCACCATCGCTACGAAACGGCGTGCAACTATCGCGACGAGTTGGCCGCGGCGGCGGGCGGTTCGCTTCCAACCGGACATCCGGCCAACTACGTGCTCATGCAATGCGTGGGGATGAACGACCCGGGCCTGCTCGTGCTGCCGACGCACCGCTTGTTCCGCGGCCTTCCGCCGATGACCTCGGCCGAGCTTATCGCCAAGCTCGGCGACGCGTTCACCTGCAAGGTGGCCGGCGAAGGCACCGACTTGGCCGGACGCGTATGGGATGAAATCGAAAAGGAAGGAAAGCAGGGAACGCTCGGCTTCTTCACGAATATGGACCAGCGTTGGGTACTAGCCCGCATCACGCCGGCCGGAGAGAAGCGGATGGCCGAAATCGCTTCGGACCATAGCGGTCCGTGGCAAGGCTTGGGCGTGGCGATTCTGCACCGGCTGGTTGTGGAGAACCTGCTGGGCGGCAAGGACCTGCCGAAGCCGAAGTACGTCCACACGATCAACGAAGTCGTCGAGAGCCTGGACGCAGGCGATGTCGGCGGCCGCGATGCGACCGGAGTCATGAGCGCGGGCGGGCAGTTTGAAGTGTCGGCCCTGGTGATGCCCGCCACCGTTGAACACATCCGTGTGATCAGCGAGCACGCCGAACGGATGCCTGCCAAGAGCACGTACTTCTATCCTAAGCTGCTCGGCGGCATGGTCATCAACCCGTTGGAATAGCCCGAGGGCGTCGTCCACGATTCGGCCACGGCGCTTGTCTCCACGGTCTCCGTCCGGTTCTCGTTCCACGTGAAACCAGACCGCAATCCGGCGATTGAAACGACTAAGCAAGGGGCGTGTTTCACGTGAAACACGCCCCTTGCGGCGTTTAGTGCGGCTGCGCAAGCCCTGACGTTCCACGTGAAACGTTGATTTCGCGCCGCCGCCGAGCGTTTCGACGTTCACCCGACGCACGTACTTCGCTAAGATTCCGCCCCGCATCGTCGCCGACGGCAGGAGGCCGTCGCACGCGCGCTAGGAGCCCGGCGTTGGGTCGAATCATTTGCGTCGCCAATCAGAAGGGCGGGGTCGGCAAGACGACGACCTCCGTGAACCTGGCCGTCGGGCTGGCAAAGAGCGGCGCGGCGCACGTTGCTTATCGATCTCGATCCGCAATGCAACGCCACGTCGGGCCTGGGGCAGAAGCCGGCCGTACGGCACCCGCTGCTTTCGCAAACGCCGCTGCGTGAAGCGGTCGTCTCCTCAGCGACGGCCGGGCTCGATATCCTCCCCGGCAGCCGCCAGTTTGAAGACATCCAATATCTCGACGGCGGCGACGCCGATCGCTCGGCTGCGCTGGTGCGGCATCTCGAACACGGCCTGCTGAACTTCTACGACTTCGTATTGATCGACTGCCCGCCCTCGCTCGGGCAGCTCACGCGCACGGCGCTCGCCGGCGCCACGGAAGTCTTGATGCCCATCCAGTGCGAATACTTCGCGATGGAAGGGCTCACGCAAATGATCGAAGTCATCCGCGACGTGATGCACCGCAATCCGCGCAGGCTCCGCTTCGGCGGCATCCTGCTGACCATGTACGACCACACGCTGGAGCTGACTCACGAAGTCGACGCCGAGGTGCGCGACTTCTTCGGGGAGATCGTCTTTCAAACCGTGATTCCGCGCGACGTCGCCGTGAGCGAGGCGCCGAGCCACGGTCTCTCAGTCCTTGATTACAACGCCCGGGCTCGCGGAGCGCGAGCCTACGCCGAACTTTGCTTGGAGGTATTGCAACGTGAGTAAGGAACGCCGCCTCGGTCGAGGATTGGAAGCTCTCTTAGGGATGTCGGGCGAGGCGGTGCCTGCCGGCGCCGGCACCTCGCCGACGGCTGCGACCGGCGCAAGGCCGGCAATGCCGGCGGAGTCTGCCTCGACGGATGGTTTGCTGCGCCTCGCGCTGCATGAGATCGAAGCCAATCCGTTTCAACCGCGACGCGAGTTCGACGAAGCCGAGATCGACGCCTTGGCCGCGAGCATTCGCAGCCACGGTTTGATCCAGCCGGTGGCGGTGCGACGCGTCGCCGGGAGATACCAACTCATTGCCGGCGAACGGCGCGTGCGCGCGGCGGCGAAAGCCGGCTGGTCGGAAGTTCCGGCAAGGTTGATCGAAGCCGACGATCGGCTCGCCGCCGAATTGGCGATCGTCGAAAACTTGCAGCGGAAGGATCTCAATCCGCTCGAAAAGGCGCTCTCGTTCCGACAATACATCGAGCACTACAGTTGCACGCAAGAAGATCTCGCCGCACGCCTGCAGGTCAACCGCTCGACGGTGGCCAATTTCATCCGCTTGCTCGAGTTGCCCGCTCAAGTGCAGCAAGCCGTGCGCGATGAAAAAATCACGTACGGCCATGCCCGCGCTTTGCTTCCGTTGGGCGATGAGCGCGAGCAGTGCGATTTCTGCAACCGCATCCAATCGGAAGGCTTGAGCGTGCGGGCCGTGGAAGACATGGTGCAAGACGCCATCCATGCGGCGGACGCCGAACCGCTGGACGTCGTGAGCATGGACTCGGCCGCACCGTCCGCTAAGCCGGGCCGTTCGAAACCGACGAAGTCGAAGCAAACGGCGGCGCTCGAGCAGCAGCTACGTTTGGCGCTGGGGACCAAAGTGGACGTTCGCACCGGCGGCAAAGGACGCGGCAAGATCGTCGTTCACTTTGCCAACCACGACGAGTTCGAACGGCTGTTTAGCCACTTGGCCGGGCCCTATCGGCAAGCCCAAGCCGGCTGATTTTGCTTGGCCGATCAAAAAGTTCGTTGAGGGAGCCTGGTCGTGTTACGACGGAGCTTCGATCATCGATTTCGATGGGTCGCCTTAGGCGCGGTCGTCGCCGCCGCCCTCGTTTGCGGATGTAAGCAAATCGCCGACTTTTGCGCATACGAGTTGGTTCACAAGGTCTTCCATCCCGGCGAGTCGTCCAACCAACGGGCAGCCCGCTGGGACCGCGAAGCGAAAGAGGAAAAGGAAGAAGAGGAAAGAAAGCGACGCGAGGAGTTGGGCGGGTTATATTTTCCACCTTCCGCCAGCCCTGAAAAATAGCTTCCGTAGACTCTCCCTCTCGATCGATGACGCATCCTCGCAGCCGGATCTATTATTGGAAGTGCGACCGCCCGGCCGCCTTCCACGGTACGGAAGAAAAACGACGCAATGTCGACGAGCTTGCCGCAGCGTTGAAACCTGCCCTCGAGCGCAAATTCGCGACGACGCGCGATTGAGCTACGTGCCGGAGGCGGCCAAGGCAACCACGCGACGTTCATCGCCGTGATCGACGGCATCTCGCGATTCGTGCGCATCGACGACGGCCCGGAGCACGACGACTATCTCGACGTCGAATCACACGTGCTTGGCGCGGTACGCTCCGTCGGGTTGCCGGCCCCCGCCGTACTGGCCGTCGATGCGACGCGACGCGAAGCGCCGTTCGCTTGGCACGTCATCGAATGCGTCGACCGCCCCGATCTGAACAAGCTCTGGAAACAGGGCACGCTCGACTTGCCGCGAATCGCCGACTCGATCGGTCGCTCCATCGCCCGTTGGCAACAGTTTCCCGTCGAACGCTTCGGGCCTTTCGAACCGGCCCAAGTTCGAGCGGCTGGCAAGCTCGTCGGCTTTCATGCCACGTATGCCGAATACTTCCAGAGCCATCTCGACCGGCATCTGGAGTTTCTGGTCGAGCGGAAGTTTCTCGAAGCGTCGGCCGCCCAAGCTATGCGACAAGAAATTGACCGGCACTCCGCATTGCTGCAATTGTCGCAAGGCTGCTTGGTTCACAAAGATCTTGCGCTGTGGAACGTGCTCGGCACCGACACTTCGATCGACGCTTGGATCGACTGGGACGACACGATCAGCGGCGATGCGACGGACGACCTATCGCTGCTCGCTTGCTTCCACGACGCAACGTTTCTTTCCGCCGTCGTCTCCGGGTACGAATCTGTACGGCCGTTACCGACCGACTGGCGACGGCGATTTTGGCTCCACTTGCTGCGAAACCTAATCATGAAGTCGGTCATTCGCGTGGGTGCCGGATATTTCGACCGCAGCGACGGTTTTTTCCTGATCGGCTCCGGAACTTCCGGAGCCGATCTCAAGCAATTCACGCTGAACCGGCTGAACGTCGCACTTTACGGACTACGCGAAGACGCCGAACTCCGCGAACTCGATGCCTAGTCGCCGTGTCGCTTACGAAGAAGGCGACGCGCATCAGACCTGTTCACCGTCGGCGATTCGACGCATAATAGGCCCGTTCGATTCGTTCGAACTCGGGGCGTAGCTCAGCCTGGCTAGAGCGTCTGGTTTGGGACCAGAAGGTCGCATGTTCAAATCATGTCGCCCCGACTTTGCGGGCCGTGTTGTCACATCGCTGATGACACGGCCCTTTTCTTTGCGCCGAGCGCGGCAATAAATGCTCAAGCCGATGCGCAGCAGCGGCCCGCGCCGCACTACTACATCGCGGCGTTCTGACGCACTAATTTTGCCGACCGTGCGAACGATGTTGTTCGCACGGCTCTTTTTGTGCGTCTGCGTAGTTACTTCCCACTACGCAGAGAAGTGATGTGCACGAATTTTCCGTCCGTCGCTGCTCGACGGATGTTACTCGGCGCGACTTCCGACGCGTTTTGAGTTGCGTGCTCTCGTCGTGCTCAACGGATGCGCGCGCTCGCTTCTTCGTACGGCTTCCCGCCGTTCACAGTGGAATACCACACCAGCCCCACGGAGGGCGTAAGCAGGGCGCTATGTTTCAATCGAGTAAAGATTTCCGACGCGCTCGTGCCGGATTTCTTTCAGCTCCCGCCTGCAAATTTCCGGCTGGTCCGAGTTCAAGGAATTTAACCCATGTCGAGTTCGGTACTTAAGGCTTCGTCCGGCGGTCGACACCAAGCCGATGCCGGAACGATCCAAGTCGTCAGCTTCCGTCTGGCGAGCGAGGAATACGGAATCGAAATCACCAAGGTGCAAGAAATTATCTTGGTGGGCGAGATCACCCGCGTGCCGCAAACGGCCCGTTACATCAAGGGTCTGATCAACCTCCGCAGCACGGTGATCCCCATCGTCGACCTGCGGCTTCGTTTCGGCATGCCGGAAGAGCAGCCGACGGACGAAACGCGAATCATGGTGATGAACGTTCGCGGTAAGACGATCGGCATCATCGTGGATGCGGTCAGCGAAGTGCTGCGAATCTCCAAAGACCAGATCGCGCCGCCGCCGCCGACCGTCACGAGCCTCGGCCGCGAATACCTGACCGGTCTCGCAAAGCTCGAGGAGCGCTTGCTCATTCTCCTCGACGTCGAGTGCATCCTTACGGATCCCGTCGACGTCGCCCTGCCGACTCCTTCGGCGAACTAGCTGCCGCCGACGCCGATTCGACTCTCGCTCACTTTCGCTTCGAACACAAAACACTGCTGATAACGAGGAACTTACCCATGCCCGCCGCCAAGTCGAAGACTGCCGCCGCTGCGAAGAAACCGGCCGCCAACCGTGCCGAAATGGAACGCCTTCAGGCCGACCTCACGGTCAATCGCGCCATGGCCGAGAATTCGCCGGTCAATATTTTGATGGCCGATATCGACCTAAGAATCACCTATGCCAACCCGGCCAGCTTGAAGACCCTCAAGCAATTGCAAAGCTACCTGCCGGTACGGGTGGAAGACATCGTCGGCCAGTCGATCGACATCTTCCACAAAGCTCCCGAAATGCAACGTCGCTTGCTGGCTTCCGATCGAAATCTGCCGCATCGGGCGACGATTTCCATCGGCCCGGAAAAGGCCGACTTGCTCGTGTCGCCGGTTTACGACGGCAACGGCAAGTACCTCGGCCCGATGGTCACCTGGGAAGTAATCACGCAAAAGCTCAACGTCGAAGAGAAGGCCCGCGACTCGATGGCCCAGTTGGCCGCGGTGAGCCAAGCGATGGCCGTGATCGAATTCAAGATGGACGGCACGATCGTCACCGCCAACGACAACTTCTGCGCCGGCTTGGGCTACTCGCGCGATGAAATCGTCGGCAAGCATCACCGCATGTTCTGCGACCCGCAATATACGCAAGGCGTCGACTACCAAGCGTTCTGGACCAAGCTCAACCGAGGCGAGTTCGATTCGGGCATCTACAAACGGTTCGGCAAGAACAACAAGGTGATCTGGATTCAAGCCACGTACTTCCCAATTGCCGACGCCTCGGGCAAGCCGTGCAAAGTCATCAAGTTCGCCAGCGACGTCACCAAGGCGCAGCTGCTGCAAGAAGCGGCCGAAGAAGCGTCGAAGCGTGAACGGCAGAACCAAGAAGAGCTCCGGTTGAAGGTCGACCAAATCTTGGCCGTGGTCAACGCGGCGGCCGACGGCGATCTAACGTCGGAACTCGGCGTGACCGGCACCGATGCCGTCGGCGAGTTGGCCGGTGGTCTGCGGCGCATGATGGGCGATCTGCGCGACATTATCACGCAAGTCGTCGAAGGCGCCGCCCAGTTCACCGAAGGGGCCCGTGTGGTTTCGGAAAGTGCTCAATCGTTGGCCCAAGGCGCTCAAACGCAAAGCGCCTCGGTTGAAGAAATGAGCGCTTCGATCGAACAATTGACCCGCAGCATCGAAGCGGTGAAAGACAACGCGTCGGCCGCCAGCAACGTGGCCCGAGAAACCAGCTCGTTGGCCGGTGAAGGAGGCGCCGCGGTTCGCAAGTCGGTCGACGCCATGGAACGCATCAAGGCCTCGTCGACGCAAATCAGCGAAATCATCCAAGTGATTTCGGAGATCGCAAGCCAGACAAACTTGCTCGCCTTGAACGCGGCCATTGAAGCGGCCCGCGCCGGCGAACACGGCCTCGGCTTCGCCGTCGTGGCCGACGAGGTTCGCAAGCTTGCCGAACGTTCGAGCGAAGCGGCCAAGGAAATCTCGGCCCTCATCAAGGAATCCACGCAACGCGTCGGCGAAGGGGCCACGCTGAGCACGCAAACGGGCGAAGCCCTGACGCGGATCATCCACAGCGCCGAAGCCACGGCTAAGAAGATCACGGAAATTGCCGACGCTGCGGTCGAACAAGCCCAGAGCGCCGTCGAAGTTTCAAAGGCCATCCAACAAATCTCGCACGTCACCGAACAATCGGCGGCGGGCAGCGAAGAAATGGCGTCAAGCAGCGAAGAGCTCGGTGCTCAAGCCGCGTCGCTTCGCGAACTCGTGTCGCGATTCAAGACGGCCAAGTAACGGACTCAGAGTCGCGCCGTGTTACGCGGCGCGATCGGGCGGCGGCGAGTCGCACCTCGCCGCCGCCGTTTTCATCTTCTTGCAGCTTCGATTCCTCATGACGCTCAGCACCCTTGCCGCCCAACCTGATTTGTCGCCGCAGCAAATGCGACGATTCTCGGAATTGGTCTACGCGAAGATCGGCGTGACGATTTCGCCGCAGAAAGTCACGCTGCTTTCCAACCGTCTGCGCCGTCGGTTGCGGGCGTCGCGAATCGAAAGTTATGACGCCTATTTCGAGCATCTGCGAACGACGTCGACCGACACGCCCGAATGGGAAGCCTTCCTACAAGAAGTGACGACGCACGAAACGTATCTATTTCGCGACGAAGCTCACTGGGAATGGATTCGCAACGTTTTAGTGCCGGATCTCATGCAGCAAGCTCGCATCGGCAAACGCAAGCCGACGTTCCGCGCTTGGTCGGCGGCGTGCAGCACGGGCGACGAAGCGACTTCGCTCGCGTGCTGCCTTGCCGATCGGCTGCAACCGCTGAACGATTGGAAGATTGAAATCGTGGGAACGGACGTCGGCAGCGGCGCCGTCGAAACGGCTCGACGCGGTGAATTCGGCGAACGGGCCATGCGTCTCGTGCCCGAAAGCATGCGTCGTCGCTTCTTTGAATTCGACGCGCAACGCAAATGCTGGTCGTCAAAGGACGTGCTGCGTCGCATGCTGACGTTTCGCACGCACAACCTGCTGACGCCCCTGAAAGAACAGCCGTTCGATCTGGTGTTGCTAAAGAACGTGCTGATCTATTTTGACGCCGCTTCCAAGAAACAGGTCATCGGCGAACTGCGTCGCACAGTTCGACCAGGCGGCTACCTGATTACCGGCGCCGCCGAAGGGGTCGCCGACTTGATTCGAGATTTGGATTCGACAAACGGCTGGCTGCATCGCTTTCCGCAAGCGAGCCTGGCGAAGTCCGGAGCTAAAGCATGACCAACGCCGCGGACGTCAACGACGATTTCACCGACGGTTTGCTCAGTGACTTTCTCGACGAGTCAACCGGCCTGGTCGGCCGACTCAACGAGAACCTGCTGCAACTCGACCAATGGACCAAAGCGCCGCGAGTTCCGGGCGAACGCCCCATGGACTTGCTGAACGAAATGTTTCGCTCGGCCCACAGCATCAAAGGCCTTTCCGGCATGCTGCGGCTCAACGACATCAACGTGCTCACGCACAAGGTCGAGAACGTCTTCGATGCGGCGCGAACGGCGAACTGCCCGTTTCTGAAACGAGCGTCGACGTCGTATTTCAGGCGATCGACGTGCTTTCGGCGATGATCGACGCTCTCAAAGATCCGAGCGCTGAAACGGTCGACGCCGAAGCGGTGCTCGGTCGCATTGAAGGCCTCCTCGTCCAGCACAACTCGGTGAAAGTCATGGGAAGCCAGGCCGACATCGATCCCGGAATGTTTACGGCCGCTTCGCCGACAACCGCTCCTGTAGTCGCCGCTGCGTCCAAACCGTCGGTCGTAAAAGCGGCTCCTCCTTCGGTCGCCGCCCCGAATTCGCAGGAAGCCGATCCGCTGGCTCACATCGTCGACGATGCCGATATCCCGCCGAAGTATCTGGCGATCTTCGTCGACGAAGCCGGACTAACGCTGGAAGAACTCTCCGAAGCGCTGCTTTCCAACTGCGACGCCTCAAGTGTGGAGAATCTCTTGTGCGGTTGCCACCGCATCAAAGGTTCGGCGGCCTCCATCGGGTTGCAGCGTGCGGTGCGCGTCGCCCATTTTATGGAAGACATGCTGCAAGACATGCGACGGCGGCGAGTGGGCCCGGCACAATCGGAGGTCGACCTCTTGCTGCGAGGCGTAGATGCTTTGCGGAACTTTGTCACAGGGTTGGCTGCAGGTTCCCCGGACACAGCTTTCCTCAGCGACGCCTGCCGATCGCTCATCTCGCGACCAACCGAAAACAACGCCGTTGCGACACCGGCTGCCGCCAAGAAGCCGACCGTGACCAACGCTGGGGATTCATGGAAGGACGTCGTGCTGCGGGCCTTACCACGCGACTCGGTCGGCGTAGCCGGCTGCATCCGCTTCGAGCCCAAATTGCCGCTTGTTGAGCTCAAGGCCCGCTTGCTGCTGGAGCGTCTGCAATCGCTCGGCACATTGTTTTTCAGCTTCCCGACGGAAGACAAAATCGACGAAGCCGCCGAACTCGAAGAGCTGACGTTCGGCGTTGCCGGAACGTTCGAAGCGGGACACGTCGCCGATCAATTGCGCATCGAAGGCGTCGTTTCCGTAGAAACCGCGGCGGTCGGCGAGCGGTTGGAAGAAACGTCAATCGCGGTCGCATCGTCGGCTGCCCAAACGGCCAGCGCAGACGGCGTTGCGCAAGCCGCCGCCTCGACAACTGCTGCGACCGCCGCTACGTCGGCAGAATCCTCCAAGCAGGCCGAACCGAAGGCCAAACCGACGGAGACTTTGCGGGTTGATATCGAACGTCTCGACCAATTGATGAACCTCTCGGGTCAGCTCGTCATTAATCGGGCTCGCTTCTCGCAAATCGGTGACCGTCTCAAAGGCGTGTCATCGCTGCGAACGATGATGCATTCCCTGTCGGCCGCGCAACACTGCGCGACGCGGCTTACCACCGGCTTGCAAGAGTGCGAGCGAGGCGGGCGGGGAGCGTGGGAAGCGCTCATGGGCATTTCCGACAAGTTGCGAGACGATCTCGAAGCGCTACATCGCGACCTCACCCAACTGCAACAGGTCCGCGGCGTCATCGGCGATTTGCACGAAGCCGTTCATCAGCTGGAACGCGTTTCCGACGGCATTCAAAACACCGTGATGGACACTCGTATGGTGCCGATCGGTCCGCTGTTCGGCCGTTTCAAGCGGGCCGTGCGCGACCTGACCCGCGACAACCAGAAGGACATTCGCCTCGAAATCCTGGGCGAAAGCACCGAGCTCGACAAACGGATGATCGACGAACTCGGCGATCCGTTGATCCATCTCGTGCGCAATTCGGCCGACCACGGCATCGAGCAGCCCGAGGCGCGGGTCGCGGCGGGCAAACCTCGCCAAGGGACGATCACGCTCAACGCCTACCATCGCGGCAACCGCATCGTGATCGAAGTCACCGACGACGGCAAAGGACTCGACGCCGACAAGATTCGCGCTAAAGCGATTTCGCGCGGCCTCATCACCGAAGCCGACGCGGAGAAGATGTGCCCTCAGCAGTTTTACGAGCTCATCTGGAAGCCGGGATTCAGCACCGCGGAGAAAATCACCGAAGTGTCCGGCCGCGGCATGGGCATGGACATCGTTTGGTCGAAGATCGAGCAGCTCAGCGGCAGTATCGAACTCTCCAGCGAGCCCGGGCGCGGCACGACGTTCCTCATCAAACTCCCGCTGACGATGGCAATTCTGCCGAGCCTCTTGGCCGTGATTGATCGCGAAGTTTACGCGGTGCCGGTCGAGTCGGTCGTGGAAATCGTCCGCGTGAATCAAGACGACATTTCGACGGTTCATGGCCGACCTGCGATGCGCGTTCGCGGTCGCGTGATCTCGCTGATTCAACTCGCGGACATCTTCGGCGAAACCGGACGGCAGCGCGATTTGACGACCGACAGCCAAACCACGGTCGTGATCGTCGGCATCGGCGATTCCGAGTTAGGCATCGCCGTCGACGACCTCCTCGGCGAGCAAGACGTCGTCATTCAATCGCTGGCCGAGAATTTCCAAAACGTCCAAGGCATCGCCGGCGCCAGCATCCTCGGCGACGGCCGTGTCTCGCTCATCCTCGACGTCGGCACGCTCGTCGAAATGGCCTGTCGCCCGCCGCAGGTCGATTCCCTGTGCCTGGCCGAAACCACTTAGCAACCCGACCGTAAGAGATATTTCACCATGAACAGTTCGGTTAGCGCAGCGCCGTCGTCCGTCCGTTGGGAACTGGTTTTCGAACCGGCGACTCGTTCTGCGTCCGCCGCGCTTACGAAATGGACCCGCGGACGCGTCGGGCTGACGCTCGACGAAGTTCGTGAAACCACGTTGGCCGAGGTCGCCGAAGAGCTTCCTGCCGCCGACACCCCGGTCACGATGGTAATCGTCGGCGTTGCGGGCGATGCGGGCGGCCAGCTCATTCTCGCGTTCGACGAATCGAGCGTCGCCGACCTCGTGGGGCTGTTGCTCAATCGCCCGGCGTCCGACAACGGCAGTTGGGGCGAGCTGGAAATGTCGGCCCTAGCGGAAACCGGCAACATCTTCGGCTCGGCGTACCTCAATGCGATCTCGCAATTCGTCGGTCGCCGCCTGCTGCCGACTCCTCCGCAGATCGTTCGCGATTTCGCTGCCGGAGCCCTGCAACAGTGCGTAGTGATGCAGGCTCTGGAATCGGACGACGTGCTGTTTTGCCGCACGCATCTTTCCGGATCGGCCGACACGGTGCGCGTCACGGCATTCTTCGTGCCCACTCTCGAACTGTTGAACGTTCTGCGCGAATCGCTCCTCTCCCCCAATGCCGGCCGCTAAAGCTCAAGATGCCCAGCACTGTTTTACAACCGCCTACTGAAGCTCAAGTCGGCATGGGGCAAATTGCCCTCGTGTCCGGCGAGCAAGTCGCCCGCTCCGTACTCGGATCGTGCATCGGCGTCGCCGTGTACGATTCTCGCAACGGCCTGGTGCGCTCTGCGCACGTCGTGCTGCCGAGTTGCGGCGGACGGGCCGGCACGCCCGGCAAATTTGCCGACACGGCCGTGCCGTGGATGCTCGACGCGCTTCGCAAGGCCGGGGCCGACGTCAAACGTCTCACCGCCAAAATCACCGGCGGCGCGAACATGTTCGCCGCCGACGGTCCGTTTCAAATCGGCAAACAGAACGCCGATGCCGTTCGTGCTCAGCTTTCGCAAGCGGGAATCCGTCTCGTCGCCGAGAATCTCGGCGGCGCTCACGGTCGCAAAATTACATTCTCGCCAAGAAGCGGAGCACTGGAGATCGAAGCCGTCGGTCAGGCCAAGATCACGATTTAGAACCTATCTTTGAATATGCAGATAAGTCCGCCCGGAGAGACTCGGTGATGCGAAAACTACTAGTAACCGACGATTCGATGATCATTCGCGAACTCGTCAAAGACGTAGCGCGCCGCGACGGCTGGGAAATCGTCGGCGAGGCGGCCGACGGTCAGCAGGCCGTCGAACAATATCAACGCCTGCGTCCCGACGGCGTCACGCTCGACCTCGTCATGCCGCACTTCGACGGACTCCACGCGCTTCGCGGCATCAAGGCCGTCGATGCCGATGCGAAAGTGCTCGTCGTCAGCGCGATCGACCAAGCCGACGTTCTTCGCGAGGCGGTGAAGCTCGGCGCGTCCGACTTCGTCGTCAAGCCGTTCGAAGAAACACGACTGCAAAAGGCGCTCGACCTCCTGGCTCCGTTCTCCGATTCGAAATAGACGCCGGCCGGCACATGTGCGGACTCCGCGACAACTCGCCGAACTCCGTCGATCTATCGCGATATTGCATCGCGGTGGCCACGTCCACCGGCGGACCTCCCGCGCTGGCCAAGCTCTTCGCGAAGTTGGCCGCGCCGTTGCCGCCGATCGTCATCGTCCAACACATGCCGCAAGCGTTCACCGGTCCGTTTGCCGATCGATTGAATTCCCTCGGCTCGATCGAAGTGCGGGAAGCCGTCGACGGCGACGAACTTCGACCGAATCTCGCGCTGCTGGCGCCCGGGGGCAAACATTTGCGCGTTCGGAGTCACGGCTCGCGATTCCGCGCCGTAGTGTTTGACGGCGAACCGGTGAGCAGCCACAAGCCTTCGGCCGACGTTCTGTTGCGCTCCGTCGCGGAATGCTTCGGCAAGCGCAGCTTGGGAGTCATCATGACCGGCATGGGACGCGACGGCGCCGACGGCTGCAACGCCCTGGTATCGGCCGGCGGTTACGTGCTCGGGCAAGACGAGCCGACCTCCGACGTGTACGGCATGAACAAAGTGGCGTTCGCCGAGGGAGGCGTTTCCAAACAGGCGCCGCTCGACGAACTTCCGTCGCTCATTGAAGAATACGTTCGACGCACTTTCCGACTAACCAGCACCTTTTCGCCAATCGCCGGCCCGGCCAAGACTTAACATGCAATCCGATCTGACCAGCTTGCTGCTCGTGGAAGACGATCCGCTGCAACTCCGCATTTACAAGCATGTCCTGCTTCGCGAATTCGGTGCGGACATCGACTTGGAATGCTTTAGCGATTCGGACGAGGCCCTCGCTCGCATTCAGCGCGGCCATGTCGACATCCTGCTCACCGATCTGCAACTTCCCGGCGTCGGCGGCCTCCGATTGTTGCGAGAATTAAACGGCCGCAATCGGAGCGCGCAAGCCTTGATGATGACCGCGACCTCGACCTCGACGTCGCTGCTTGAGGCCTTGGAATACGGCGCGGTCGATTACTTGCTCAAGCCGATCGACCACGAACTGCTGATCCGCCTCGTTCGTCAAGCCGACGACCGTTTGCGCCGTTGGCGAGTTGCCCTCGCCGGAACCTTGGCAAACGCTCGCAGTTAACCGAAAGCTCGCAAGCTTATCGGCTCATGTCGAACGTACCGCGATCTTTTGGCGACGTGTACGTCGCGTGAAACTTGCAGGCCGTTGCGTAGCCGTTGCAGCAGAACATCCCGCCGAATAGCGGAATCTTGCGCAACGCGCGGAAGTACACGATGCCGTCGCCGACGCTCGTCACGTGCAACGTGACCGTGTATCGGAACGGAATCACTTTCATGAACGTTCCCGAGAACGTGCATTCGTAGTGCGACGCGTCGCAGCGACGAATCACGGCTCGCAACGTCCCTTTGTGCCCCGTGCAGCAGCTCAACCAGCTTCCGCAATTCCAGCAGCCGGTAATGTCCGGCGCGCAAGACTCGCCGGCATCTGCCACTTTGCCCCCGCCCACTCCGAGCAACATCGCAACGGCGAGCACCAACACTTGACGACGGTTGACATGGCGTAGCATGGTGGAATCCGACGGCGAGGCGTCGGCTCTCTTGGGAACGGCGGCAAACTTTTAAGTCCTCCCTGCTATCGTCGCCCGCCCCCGGCATAATCGAGCCGCGGTGGGCGAACTTCGCTCCATGCCGAACATGACGATCGCGCGGCAAGGCGTCGTAGCGGTTATGTCGAACTTGCGGCGACCGAGCCCGCCCCTCGCGACGAAAATGGCGTGCGGATAGAATGACCGCAGGGTCTACTGTCCAACGAATTTCGTCTTAACTGATGCCGTCGCTCCTCGCCAACAATCCGGCCGACGTTCAATCCGACGCTCCTCCGCTGGAGCTGTCGGTCGTCATGCCGTGTTTGAACGAAGCTCTGACCGTCGGCATCTGCGTCGAAAAAGCCGTGCGCACGATGCGCGAGCTCGGCATTTCAGGTGAGGTCGTCGTCGCCGACAACGGCTCAACCGACGGTTCTCAACAGATTGCCGAAGCCGCCGGAGCTCGCGTCGTTCCTTGCGAACTTCGCGGCTACGGCAACGCTTTGCGTTGCGGCTTCGCTTCGGCCCACGGTCGCTACATTCTCATGGGCGACGCCGACGACAGTTACGACTTCACCGAACTCGGTCGCTTCGTCGAACGCCTTCGCGGCGGAGCCGACGTCGTCATGGGCAATCGGCTTCGCGGGCAAATTATGCCGGGCGCTATGCCGTGGCATCATCGCTGGATCGGCAATCCGATTCTCAGCGGCTTCTTGAATCTAATCTTTCGCACCGGTGCCGGCGATTGTCATTGCGGGCTCCGAGCCTTCACGCGCGATGCCTATCGCCGCATGAATCTGCAAATGCCCGGCATGGAGTTGGCCAGCGAGATCGTCATCAAAAGCGCCAAAGCCGGCCTCCGCATCGAAGAAATTCCGATCACGCTGCATCCCGATGGTCGCGATCGTCCGCCCCATTTGCGAAGCTTTCGTGACGGCTGGCGTCATCTGCGTTTCATCTTGATGTGCAGCCCGCTGTATCTCTTCGTGCTCCCCGGCCTCTTGCTGACGCTCACCGGCTTGGCCGCCATTCCGATCGCGGCCCTTGCCGGGCATGGCGTGTTCACCGGTCCCTGGGGGCCCAACTTCATGTTCACCGCGGCGCTGGCGGCGATTTGCGGAACACATCTTTTGGTCTTCGGCTTCTTGGCAAAGCTCTACACGCACCAGGTCGACCCCGTGTTCGTCGATCCGCGCGTGAACCGCTGGCTGGAGAAGTTCACCGTCGAACGAGGCCTCGTCTACGGGCTGTTTCTCGTCGCCCTGGCGGCCGCCGTCGGGATACCTGTGCTTTATCACTGGTGGCAAACGTCCGACGTCGTCACGCCGGCGCGTTGGATCTTTTCGGGAACGCTGTTCGTCATCGGCGTCGAGGTGATGTTCGGCAGCTTCCTCGTCGGCATCATGGATTTGCCGAAAGAGCAGAATCGTCGCGGCTAAGCCCGCCTTGCCGCGGAGCACCGGTTTGAAGATCGGGTTCGTTTACGACGCGGTGTACCCTTGGATCAAAGGGGGCGGCGAAAAGACGCTCTTCGAGCTGGCGTGCCAACTGCGCGACCGCGGCCATGAGTGCCACCTGTTCGGCATGCACTGCTGGGACGGTCCGGCCGACGTCGAACTCGACGGCTTGCACTACCACGCACTCAGTCCGAACTTGCCGCTGTACGGCCCTGGCGGCACGCGCCGCATCGCGCAACCGCTCCGCTTCGCCTGGGGCGTTCTGACAAAGCTCGGTCGTTACGACTTGCGATCTTTCGACATCTTCGACGTTCATGCCTTCCCCTTTTTTTCCGTACCGGCATTCACGCTGGTGAGGAGACTTCGCGCTCCCAAGCTTCCGTGGCTGCTCACTTGGCTTGAGGTTTGGGGTCGCGACTATTGGCGTCGTTACCTCGGAGCGAAGGGAGTGATCGGGTCCGCACTCGAACGACGTTGTGCGGCAACTTCGCCGCATCACCTCTGCATCTCGCCGACAACCGGCAGACGGCTCCACGAGCTGCTCGGCGTACCCCAGGATCGAATTCACGTCATTCCGCGAGGTTTCAACACTTCCGCCGATCCCGAGCGACGCGCCCTCAAAATCCCCGGGCGTGTGCTGATCGCCGGCCGGCTGTTGTCGTACAAACGCGTCGATCTCGCGTTGCGTGCCTGCGAACGCGTCTCCCAATCGCTGCCTTCGGTCGAGCTACGTATTGTCGGAGACGGCCCGGAACGCGCAGCTCTCGAAACCTTGGCCGGAAAACTCAACCTCGGCAACCGCGTGAAGTTTCTCGGCCAGCTTGCGAACCATGCGGACGTGTTGGCGGAGATCGCCGCGGCCGAGTTGCTGCTTCAGCCTTCGTCGCGAGAGGGGCAAAGTACCGTGGCTCTTGAAGGTGCTCACGCTCGGCACGCCGGTTTTGGCTGCGGTCGGCGACGAGACGGCGGTCGCAGATTTTCTCGGCGATCCGCAGGTCACGGCCATGGCGAGGCTCGACGTTACCGCTTCGGCCGAACAATGGGCCGCACGAATCGTCGAACTGCTGTCGGATTCGCAAGTTCGCCGTGATTTGACCGACGCCGGCCAAGCCGCTGTGGTCGAACTCGGCTGGCGCGATCACATCGCGCCGCGAGTCGAAGAGCTTTACAAGTCCGTCATCGCGGGCGATCGGCGATAGCCTCGGATCGCCGTAAATCGCGCATCGCCTACACGACGCTCGCGAACCGAAGTCAACGTTTTCGACCGACGACTAGCAGGCAAGCGGTCTGTTCCGGATCGCAGGCATCGTCTTCTAAAACTCCGCGGCCGGCGGCCCAAGCCAGCGGTCGACCGAGCATCCGCAACGGCTTCGGTAGTCCGCGACGCAGCCCCAAGCTGCGTTGAATCTCAATCGGTCGTTGCTTCGCCCCACGCAGACGATAGAGCAATCCGCCGGTCGCGTTTGTCCAACGCTCCCAGCGACGCACTTGTCGCGTCGTGAGGTAGCCGCGAGCTTCGGCCAATTCGAAACCTGCCGTGTCGAGCATCGTGCGCCACTGGTCGACCGTCGGATAGCGGAAGTGCAGCAAGCGGCGGTCGGTTTCGGCTAAGTACTCGTCGCGCGAAATGCGCCGACCAATGCCAGGTCCGGCCATCGCACGGTGCAGGCCCGGCGACGGCACGGTCGCGAAGAACATGCCGCCCGCCTTCAAGCACCGCGCCACCTCGACCAAGCAAGGTTCCAATTCGGGAATGTGTTCGAGAACGCTGTTGGCAAAAGCAAAATCGAACGTGCCGTCGGGTTCGGCTACGCGATCCGCCCCGGCTTCATGCACGGTTGCAAACATGCCGGACGATCGCGCCAGCGCGCATTCGGCCGGGTCGGGATCGACCCCGACTAAGTCCCAGCTCGCGCCGGCCAAGTCGCGAAGAATTCGCGTCAAGACGCCGTCGCCGCAACCGACGTCAAGCCCGCGACCGGCCTTCGGCAATGCCTCGGCCAACACCGGCAACTCAATCGCCCGCCACAGGTTCGTCGCTGGTTGAAAAGGCGCATCACGCATGAAGTCACGTAGCAGCCGGGCGCGCACTTCGGAACGCGCCTTGCTTTGTCCGGCTGGAGTCAGCGTGTTCGGTGAAGAATTTTCTGGAGCCGAAGGCTTACTCATAATATCTTTACAAATATCCAACCGATCTTTAGCAAAGCCGGCGGATGTGATAAAAGCAGGTCTGCGGCGAAGTTACGCCGAAAATCGGCGTTCCCGCAACGAGAATTTTGTGAAAGTAGGCGATTTGCGTCGTTAGATTAGCGAAAGGGCAGGCCGGTCATGCGAGATTACGCCGTCATCCCGTATCATCTCGACCATTTCGTTCGCTTCACGGCGAGCGCGTTCATCGGCTATCTCGCCTTTTACGGCTTCCGTTAAGCCGCCTATCGAATTCTCGCGATATGTCCGCCGGCCTCAAGGCTGCGGCGGATTCTTCCCGGCAGCGGCGATCATATCGACGCACAAGCGTTGCCCTTCTCGACCCACGCTGGAAACCATGGCCTTACTGGCGGCCGGTGGTGAATCGGGCCTGTAGAACTCCGGGCGAATCTTCCCCAGGTCCGTACTTTCCTCTTCGGCGCTCACGTAGTACGTGGCCTTCGCGAGTTGCTGCATCGAACTGCCCGCGAGCTTCGTGAGCCGATCGACTTCGCGCAAGATGCCGCGTACGCGTGTCGGCGAGTCGCCGGCCGAATCGCCGTAAAGACCGGACGTGTACAACATGGCCGGGCTGCGCATCCTCGCGGCGCGACTGAAGACCGGCGAAGCCTTCATCTCGGGCGGCGTGAGATATTCGACCTCGGCCGTACCTCGATTACCGTGCTCCGGCGGCACCGTCGCTATGAGTTCGATTTCCAGCGGGAGCGACGGCGAGCGCCATTCGACAAACACCAGCGGCGGCAACTTGCGGTCGCCCAAAAATTCCAGCATCGCCGCGCGAACCGCGCCGGCCTGATCAATCGGTTGCAAAAACGTCTTGAGCTGAACGACGTGCGACCAATCGAGCTTGGCGAATCGGAGCGTATTTTCCAGGCTTTTCAGCGTTTCGCGCGTCGCCATTGTGATATCTCCCGGCTTGGCATCGCCCGAGACATAGAGCTTGTCTCCGGGCGGCAAGATCGCGCCGCCGTCGAATCGACCGACCTGACCGAGATCAACAGCCTCACGACTCACCGCCACGCAATCGGCGGCGACCAGCGCACCCGCTTCGGCCAAGTTGCCCGTGACAAAAGTAACGGCCGGCTGGAACCCGCCGGAAAATCGCTTGGCCAGCCGGTCTTCAATCAGCGAAACCCAAGTGTCGGACGCCACGTAGAAGTGCAGCCGTACGGCGTCATCAAGCGATGAGCCGATTGTCGAGAGACGACGTTCCAGCGCCTGTTCGACGGCCGCAATCACCACACTGCGATCACCGTCGCTCCCTTCACGTTTCGCAAACACTTGCTCGGTATGAATCAGCGGCACATCGCCGACGACGACGGCTTTCGCCGCTCCGGTCTGTAGGTTCCCCTCGATGCACCGCTTGACGGAATTCGAGGCCGGGAAATTGTCTGCGGCCGGTGAGCGACCTAGTAACGCCGGCCAACTTCCGGCGGCGCAGCCCGTCGCGAGGCGGCCCAGAAATGTTCGCCGTGGATGCACTTGCTTAAAGTCGGTCATTTGCCGTTCCTAAGGATGTCAGGCGACGGCAAATTCGCTCCATCAGAACGTGCCGATTTGAGCGATTGTAGCTGCCTGGCAAGCCGGAAATAGCCGGTATTCCCTTCCCCTTCGACGCCGCCGACCTACCGTTCCAAGTGTGGTCGACGATCGTCGGCGACGCGTCAGGCAATCCGTCTGGGGAGCCTGCGTCGGTTTTGGTACAGTCCCGGCCCCCGCGGCGTCGTCTCGGTGCTCGCGGCAACCTGTTCGTGATGCGGAGCTTGAGCATGTGCGGAATCGTCGGATACGTGGGCCCTCGCGACTGCGTCGACTTCTTGCTTCAAGGCCTACGACGCTTGGAGTACCGCGGCTACGACAGCTCGGGCATCGTCACGCTCGCGCCCGGCCGCAAAATGCGCATCGCTAAGGCCGCGGGCCGAATCGACAAGCTCGTCGCCAAACTCGCGCAATCGACGATCGCCGGCACGACCGGCGTCGGCCATACCCGCTGGGCGACACACGGTCCGGCGACGGATGAAAACTCGCACCCGCATGTCGGCGGCGACGGTGTCTTGGCGGTCGTGCACAACGGCGTCATTGAAAACTTTCGTCCGTTGAAGGAACGGCTGGAAGCGGCAGGCTATCGCTTCCGCTCGGCGACCGACACCGAAGTGGTCGCACATCTCATCGCTACCTACTGGGAGCAAGAAATCGCCGACCAGCCCGACCTCACGCCGGCGCAAATGTCCGAACAACAATACGAACCGCTCGTGCGCTGCGTTCGCGCGGCGTTGCAGAAGCTGCAAGGCACTTACGGGCTGGCCGTCGTCTTCCGCGACTACCCCGATGTGATTATTGCCGCGAAGCTCGGCAGCCCGCTGGTGGTGGGCGTCGGCGATGGCGAACACTTCCTGGCAAGCGACGCCTCACCGCTCGTTGGCGGCACGGACAAGATCGTCTACCTCGACGATCATGAGATCGCCGTCATCACCGCGGATTCGCTCCGCGTGCTCCATCGCGACTTGGGCGAAAAGCCGGCCGACGTGCAAACGCTGGCCGTGAGCGCGGGTGACGTCGACAAGGGCGGCTACGAACACTTCATGCTCAAAGAGATATTTGAGCAACCGGACACGCTACGCAACACGATGCGCGGCCGTTTGAAAACCGACGAAGCCACAGCCCACTTCGGCGGTTTGAATCTCACCGCCAAAGAACTCCGCTCGGTACGGCGCATTCTGCTCACCGGCTGCGGCACGAGTTGGCATGCCGGGCTCGTCGGCGAATACCTCATTGAAGAACTGGCTCGCATTCCCGTGGAAGTGGAATACGCGAGTGAACTTCGCTACCGCAATCCGCCGCTTGACGACGGCACGCTCGTCTTCGCCATCACGCAATCAGGCGAAACGGCCGATACGCTGGCGGCCATGCGCGAAATGAAACGCATGGGCCACATGACGCTGGCCATCTCGAACGTCGTCGGCAGTTCGATCGCCAAAGAAGCCCACGGCGGAATTTATTTGCACGCAGGCCCGGAAATCGGCGTTGCTTCGACGAAGGCGTTCACGTCACAGTGCATCGCGCTCACGATGCTCGGGCTCTATCTCGGCCGGATGCGACATTTGAGCCCGATGCAGGGAGCCCGCATCATCGAGCAGCTTCAGGCCCTCCCCGACCGAGTGCAGCAAGCCCTCGAGTGTGACGCGGCCGTACGACGCATTGCGGAGAAGTATGCCCATTGCGGCACATTCCTCTACCTCGGCCGGCAATACAACTTCCCCGCCGCGCTGGAAGGAGCACTCAAGCTCAAGGAAATCAGCTACATCCACGCCGAAGGTTACCCGGCGGCCGAAATGAAGCACGGCCCGATTGCGCTGGTAGATTCCGAAACGCCGAGCGTGTTCATCGTGCCGCAGGGAGCCGTGTTCGACAAAGTCATTTCGAACATGGAAGAAATCAAGGCTCGCGGCGGACCGGTCATTGCCGTGACCTGCGCCGAAGGAGCTCGTACCATCGGCGACTTGGCCGACGAACTGATCGAAGTCCCGACGGTCGCCGATTTTCTGCAACCGATCGTCACGGCGATACCGACGCAACTCCTGGCCTACTACATCGCGCGGGAGCGAGGTTGCGACGTCGACAAGCCGCGCAATTTGGCCAAGAGCGTTACCGTGGAATAGCCGCGATTCCGCCCCTTTCGACACAGGGCGGCGTCTCGTACGATGGCGACTTGCGAAAATTCGCCGACGGCGTTCGAGCCGTCAAACCGTTACGCCACGGGCCTGTAGCTCAGTCGGTTAGAGCAGGGGACTCATAATCCCTTGGTCGTGGGTTCGAGTCCCTCCAGGCCTACCTCACGCGGCATCTGCATCGCAGTTGCCGTTCGCATCTTGTTTTACTTGGCTCGTTGCGGCCGCATGAGGCCGCAACGAGGCGTTACAACGCCTGGGCGGCCGGCTCGCTGGCGGGCTCCGCCGAACATGGCTGCGACGTTCAATTGCGCACTTCTTCGCGATGTCGATGCGAGAGAATTGACGTCAGGCGCAAAAGATCCTCTTCGCTGATATCTACGAACGAATCGAGCGTGCGCAAGGCGGCAAGAACTTCTTCGTGCGTCGGCACAGGCTCGTCAAAGCGAGAAATCGGCCGAGGTCGCTCGGCCGGTTGATTCCAAGCTGCCGGGTAGCGACGCCAGCGAAACGTGCCGTTGATTAGCACCGCCGCAAGAACCATGGCCGCGGCGTTCATCAAAATCGGAAACACAATAAAGCGATATCCCAGATCGTGAACGGCCTGTCCGCCAAGAACCGCGGTAAATGCCGTGGCTCCGCCGGGCGGATGAATGCATTTGAGCTGCTGCATCGCTCCGATCGCGAACCCGACGGCGCAAGCCGCCGCGATCATGGTGTCACCGAGCAACTGCGCGCATGTGACGCCGATTACCGCCGAGATGCCGTGGCCGGCGATGACCGGCCAGGGCTGCGAGAGCGGGCCGTGAGGAACCGCAAAAAGCAGCACGGCGCTGGCCCCCATCGAAGCAACGACGGCCGTCGCGACGGGCAAAGGCAACGCCCAGCGTGAAAAGCCGATCAGCGCGAGGATCGATATCGCGCCGCCGAACGTGGAAATCAACTTCTCCGTCGCGCTGACTTCAATCAGCTCGATACCGAGCCATGTTTTTAGATTCACGGTGTCAACAGAAAGGCAGGGCCCTGAGCCGATCGCATCGCCTAGGGGAAACCCTTGCAACCGCCTCAGGAGCGAGAGCACACAGCTTAGTAGCGTGTTTTCAACATGCCAAGCTTCAGGCCTTTGATCCGTGCCGGCGGCGCGGTCGGTCGTAACCGGAGGCCCGCAGCCAATTTTCGAAAATGCGGCAATGCGCACGGTTGCCTCGCGCGGCGAGCCTCGTAGTATTCGAACGAGGGCTGGAGCTTATGCGACTCGTGCGTGAAAGTTTTCAACATTGTCTAAGGCACTACCATGCGACTTGCACGCCGCAGCGACCGGCGTGGAATTGGTTCGTCAAGGAGGATCGCGAGCCCTCGATTTGCTCGCGCAGTGCTTCGCGCTGTTTCGCCATCGGATCGTCGAAGCCGTGAGCAACGAAGCGGACGGTCACCGTACGGCCGAGAAGCATCAATCGGCCGAAGCCTTGGCGGCGGTCGCCGAGAAGATTCGCCGCGGCGAGTTTGACCACGATTGATGCAAGAGCGCGCCCACACGGCGCTGCGAGGCTTTCAACACGATTCGGCGCCGGCTTCGATCGTGCCGCCGTCGGCCGTGCGACGTTGCCAAACGTCGAGCAACGCCTCGGTGATCGAAAGTACGACGGGCCCCAACACGATGCCTGCTGCGCCGAAGAGCGACACGCCGCCGACGATAGCCACGAAAATCGGCAGCGGGTGCAGCCGCAAACGTTTGCCGACGAGTAGCGGGTAAATGATGTTGTCGATCAAGCCGATGGCGACGGAGCCCCATGCGACGAGCGCCATCGCTCGCCACCAGTCGCCCTCTAACGCCAGAAACGCAGCGGCAGGTCCCCAAACGACGAACGTCCCGAGCATCGGGATTGTCGCGAGGAATGCCATAATCACGCCCCAAAGCACGGGCGTGGGCAACCCGAGCATCCAAAACATGAAGCCGCCGAGAAAACCCTGAATGGCGGCCACGGTGAGGCTGCCGTAGATCGTTGCGAAAATGGTGTCTTCCGTGCGGCGCATCGTGCGGCGGGTTTCCGTGCGCGTCAGCGGCATCAGGCTATTGAGGGCCCGCGCAATGTCGCGGCGATCGCGTAGAAAATAAAACAGCATGAAGAACGTGATCAGTAGTTGAGCGCCGAACCAAACTGACCCGGTAAGGTAAGTCGGCACGTTGCCGGCAAGCTCGCGCATCGTGTCTTTCGCTTCTTCCGGAAGCTGCCCCGAATTGATGCGTTCCCAATAGGGAGCCAGCCGCGGATAGCGGGCGACGATTGAGTCGGCATGCGAGCGCAGAAGTTCGATTCCTTCGGCGGCCTGGCCGACAAGGGCCTGCAGAATGAGATACGCCGGACCGACGATCGCGGTCGCCGCCAACACCACCGAGATTCCCGCCGAAAGATTCGGTCGGCCGATGCGCCGCTCAATGCGGTTGTGCAACGGGTGCATGATCACGGCCAGCGCCCCGGCCCAAGCAATCGACGATAAAAACGGCAGCACAAGTAGGTAGCAAAGGTACAAGAAGATTGCGAGCATCCCGACGAGCGCGAGAGCCAACGAACGCTGCCTGGAGAACCAGCCGACGGCCGATTCGTTGTCGTTTTCGGCGTCGAGCAATTCCGCCTCACGTTTCAAATTTCGCGAAGTTGACTTGACCGAAGCCATGCGTTGTCCTGCGATATGCGAGAAGCTGGAATGCTGGGAGCTTTGGCAAATGGCTGTACTCCCAAACGCCGCAGTTAAACGCAAACGACGTTCCACTCGCGTCGCAGACCACGGTACCCGCAGAAGCCGAACTGCAAGTGCGAGCGCGATCATCCGTCGATCAATTGCTCTCCTGCGAATTGGTCGAAAACCGATCGCACCCTTAAGCTGCGCGTCGCGATTCGGGTGGGTGAAGCCATGAAGCCGTCGGGGCCAAGTCGGCAAACGCAGTCAAATCCGCCGCGAATTGGGCCAAGGCGTACGCCGGTGCCGTTTTCGCGTGCCCTGCTTTGAGCTAGAATAGCGGAGCTTGTTCGTACCAAGCCCCCTGCGAGAGTGGCGGAATTGGCAGACGCGCTGGACTTAGGATCCAGTGCCGCAAGGCGTAAGGGTTCAAGTCCCTTCTCTCGCACTTTTTCATTCTTCCTCAGAAGCTTCCCGATGTCGGCGCCCCCTGGTATCGAGCCTCCGCCGGCAAGCCTTCTAGCTGGATCCGACGAAGTTGTCGGAGGATCTTCGACATCTCGGCAGCGTGGAGCTACGAATCCGCCTTGGCGACGCCACGCCTTGGATTTCGCCGTGGCGGTCGGTGGACCGCTCTTTGCCACCGCCACGCGTTATCTGCTGACGCCCTGGATGGGCGACGCGGCCCCTTTGGTGTTTTACATGCTGGCGATTCTCGTCGCCGCGCTGGTCGGCGGACTTCGAGCCGGCTTAGTATCCACGGCGCTGAGCATCGTTCTCGCATACTTTGTGATCATGTTGCCGTACAACCTCGACGGCACCGGCATAAGACTCTTTGCACTCGCCCTCAACGGCGTCGTCTTCAGCGTTATCGGAAACCGAGTTCTCGTCGAGCGTCGTCGCGCTGATGCGACGGACGCCGAACTTCGCCGCGCCTTGCGTCAAAGCGACGATGCGAAACAGGCCTTGGCCATGCAAGCTAGGGTTCTGGAGTCGATGGCCGAGGGGGTCTGCGTCGTCACCGAGCAAGGGACGATTCTCTTTACGAACCTCGCGTTCGACAACATGTTCGGCCACGATCGAGGCGCCTGCTCGGCACGAATATCGCCGAACTGAAAGACGCTCCGTCCGACGAAGCCCGCCGACGGTATGCCACGGCAATTTCACAATCTCGCAATGCGGGCACTTGGACGGGCGAGCAACACCACCGCAAAAGCGACGGCACGACGTTCCAAACGCAAACGCGCATTACGCCGATTCGTAGCGGCGAAGAATGGTGCTACGTCTGCGTGCAGGAAGACGTAACGCAGCGTCGCCGTGCCGAAGCGGCACTGCAATCGGTCAATCAAGACCTGCGCGACCGCGTGCAGGAAATGACGACGTTGCTGGACGTGCTGCCCGTCGGCATCGGCATCGCCGTCGATGCATCAGCCGACCAAATACGCGTTAATGCGGCCCTGGCGAAATGCCTTCGTTTGCCGATCGACGCCAACGCTTCACTCACGGCGCCGCCTACGGAGCGGCCGACGTTTCGCGCTCTGCTCGACGGCGCCGAAATCGCCCCCGACGATCTTCCGTTGCAACGCGCCGCCCGGCACGGCGAAGAAGTTCGCGACGTCGAACTCGACATCATTTTCGACGGCGGCGAAGTCGTGCGTTTGCTCGAATACGCGGTTCCGCTATTCGACGACCAAGGCCGCACGCGAGGGAGCATCGGCGCGTTCGTAGACATCACTGAGCGTCGCGCTGCGGAGCGTGAGCGTGAACAACTCGTAGCCGCGCTGACCAAACACGGCCGCGAGTTGTCCGTGCTTTCCAGCGCGGCGCAAGAGGTCAATAAGGTGCTCGACGCGGGTGCAATCGCCCGCACTCTGATACGCGCCGCATTGCAGATTTCCGATGCGGCTTCGGGAGTCGCCGTGTTGCGTTATGCCGACGCGCCGTCACGCCCCGTCTGCCAACTCGCCGGCGACGCTCAAGCCCCGCCGGCTTGCGAGATCGAGGATCTGGGTGCTGCGGATTGGGTTTCGAAGCACAAGGCTCCGTTCCTCAGCAACGATGCCGGTACCGACGAACTCATCTCGCCGCGGGCTCGCGAAAAATTCTCTCTTAGAATCTCGTCTGCCTCCCGATTCTCGGTCGCGACGACGAACTGCTAGGGTGCTTCGAGCTACACAATAAGGCCGGTGGGTTTTCCACAGGCGACGTCGTCAAACTTCAGGCCCTTTCCGCAGGCGCTTCGATCGCACTCGAAAATGCTCGGTTGCTCGCGCAGATTCGCGAGGCGGACCGCCGCAAAGACGACTTTCTCGCAATGCTCGCCCACGAGCTTCGCAACCCGCTCGCGCCGCTGCGCAGCGCCGTCGATCTGCAACTCATGATGGACGAAGGGGGTGAAACGGAGCGAGAATTGCGAGAGGTCATGGATCGACAGATCTCGCACATGGGTCGGATCATCGACGACTTGCTCGACGTCTCCCGCCTCACGCGGGGGCGGATCGAGCTTCGTCGTGAAAAGCTCGATTTCACCAAATTGATCGCCGACGGTCTCGCGGCCCATCGCCGCATTTTCGAATCGGGTCAGTATGAAATCCGCAGCGAACTTCCCGATGCTCCGATTTGGATCGACGGCGACTCGACGCGGCTTTCTCAAGTGCTCGACAACCTGCTTTCCAATGCCCGCAAGTTCACCGACGCCGGCGGTACGATCACCGTCCGACTGACGGCCGACGGCTCCGATTCGGCGACGCTCGAAGTTTGCGATACGGGAATCGGGGTCGCAGGCGAAGACCTTGGCCGAATCTTCGAAATCTTCACGCAGGCCGATCGTTCGCTCGATCGTCGCCGCGGCGGCCTCGGGCTCGGCTTGGCTTTGGTCAAAGGGCTCGTCGAACTTCACGGCGGTCAGGTCTCGGCTCATAGCGAAGGCCTCGGCCAAGGCTGCTCGATCGGCGTGAAGCTGCCGCTCGCCGAAGCGCCCGCGGAAAACTCGACCGACGAAGAGATCTTTCTCACTTCGAAAACGCCGCTCCGAGTCCTGATCATCGAAGACAATCGTGACGCCGCCGAAACGCTACGAATGTTGCTCGACGCACACGGATTTCAGACCGCCGTGGCCTCCGACGGCCGCAGCGGCGTGGAATTGGTCTCATCCTTCGCACCGCAGGCGATCGTGTGCGACATCGGGCTACCCGAACTCGACGGGTTCGAAGTCGCCCGCGTCCTACGCACTGATTCCGCTTACAACGACATTCGACTAATCGCATTGACCGGCTATGGCCGCGACGCCGATGTGGCGCGCGCCCACGAAGCAGGTTTCGACGAACACCTTACGAAGCCCGCCGATGCGCGTCGTTTGCTCGGCATCTTGGCCGAGGTCGGTCGTTTCGTCAAAACGCCGGCGGGCGAGTCGGTCGGAGAGCCGGAATGACGACGATCCGGCTCGAAGTCGACGCGAAATCTCCGCAACCCGATGTGATCGCGCAAGCCGCCGCCGTTTTGCAAGCCGGAGGATTGGTCGCCTTTCCGACCGAGACGGTTTACGGCCTCGGTGCCGACGCCCTAAGTGCGGACGCCGTCGGACGAATCTTCACCGCCAAAGGCCGACCGAGCTACAACCCGCTCATCGTCCACGTGACAAGCTTCGACGCAGCTCGCAAACTTTGCCTCGCTTGGCCGGACGCCGCCTCACGACTTACGGCCGCGTTTTGGCCGGGACCGATTTCCATCGTGCTGCCGAAAGCCGATTGCGTTCCGTCGATCGTCACGGCCGGCGGGTCGACTGTGGCATTGCGGATGCCGCAACATCCGGTAGCTCGCGCGCTGATCGATGCCGCCGGAGTTCCGCTCGCGGCTCCCAGCGCGAATCTCTCGACGCGAATTTCCGCAGTTCGCGCGAGCACGTTCTAAAGATGCTCGACGGCCGCATCGACATGGTTCTCGACGCCGGACCGACGTCCGGCGGCCTGGAATCGACCGTCGTCGACCTCTCACACTCGAGGCCGCGGCTTCTACGTCCGGGCTTAATACCCGCCGCCCAAATCAGCGATGTGCTCGGCGTCGCCCTCGAAGGCGTTGACGAATTTGCCGACGAAATTTCCCCGTCTGCATTGCCGTCGCCCGGGCTCATGAAGAAGCACTACGCTCCGCTGGTGCCGGTGGATTTAGCCGACGACGACGGGCTGACTCTCATCAAACGCTATTTCGCCGAGCAGCGAGTCGGCTGGTTGCCGCTGACGACGAACTCGGCTCGGACGCCCCCGGACGCAAACGTCGAACTCATCGAACTTCCGGCCGAACCAGCGGGCTACGCCGAGCGTCTTTACGATGCGTTGCACGAGCTTGAGCGTCGCGGCGTCCGCCGAATCGTCGTCGAGCGTCCGCCGCGGGATGCCGCTTGGGCGGCCATCCACGATCGGCTGCAACGTGCCGCGGCCAGCGACGAATGACGCCGGCACAAACCTCAAAGCGTCGATAAAATATCGCCGTCACGATCCGCGAGCGTCGTTACCACGGCCGGAATCCGGCCCTTTATGCCCCCGTAGCTCAACTGGATAGAGCAGCCGCCTTCTAAGCGGCAGGTTACAGGTTCGAGCCCTGTCGGGGGTACTTTTCGCGGCGACTCCGTACGAAGCCACATCACCGCGCGGCCGGTGACTTTGCGTCAACGGCGGGCTCGGCGACGGCTGATGCTTGTGCGGCGAGGAGTTTCGCACGTTCCGCTCGCGCCTCCGGGCTCGCCGGCCAATGCTGCAGAGCACGATCGAAGTCGGCCTGGGCCAAGTCGAATCGCCTTGCCGAGGTGTAAACCTTTCCGCGGCCGATGAGGCTAGGCAGCGACTGCGGCCGAAACTCCAAAGCCTCGCCATAAGCTGCCACCGCGTCTTTGTGCTGCTTCAACTCCACGAGGCAGTCACCCGTTTCCTGCAACACCGTCGCCAACGATTCGTCGTCGAACGTGTCCTTAGGATCTTTCGCCGTCTTGCGATCCTCTTTCATTAAACGCGTCGCCTCGCGCAAATCGAACAACGCGTCAACCTTGCGATCGACTCGCAACAAAGACTTACGCGCGCATGAAACGCAAAATGGCAACGCCGGGAGCTTCTTGAATCATCGCCGTGTAGTCGGCCACGGCCGCCGCGTCGTTTCCTTGCGCCGAGTAAATCTTCGCGCGTTCGAAGAGCGCATCGAGGTTTTGCACATTGTTGAGAATATTCGACAGTACGCGCAGCCCCTCGGAAAACTGCCCTGCCAGCTCACGAGCTTGATCGTCCATTCCACGAGCGATCCTGCGATTCATATCACGTACGACGTCGGGACGCGACGCCAGCAATTTCGCCGCCGGCTCGTTTGCCAAAGGCTTCACCGAGGAATCAATCTTTTCCGCAAAACTAAAGCGTTCCTGCGGGCCCGGATGAGAATCTTCGGCGTCGGTCGGACGTTCGATCAGTTCCTTCAGCGTGGTTTCGATTTGCTCTCGCTCGCGAAGATTCGGAGTGGGCCGCGCACCGTAGAAATTCGCGGCCGGACGTTGCGTGCGAACGACGTCGCCGAGAATTTTGTCGAGCGCCCAATCGACCTCGACGGATCGGCGAATGGCATGCCGCAATCCCTCGCAGAACGCACCGGCTCCGTACTTCATGACGGCCGTTCGGTCAGCAAAAATCTCCTGCAGGCGACTTGCTCCGAAGGTCAGTCGCCGAAAAATCAGATGGTAAAATAACAAGAACCGCAGCGCGACGTCCCAGCGACGAATCTTTCCGCGCATCACGACGGCCAACGCGAACCGATCCATCGCAGCTCGAACGCGCAAAGCAATGTCGCCACCGGCCGTGTCGCGATTTTGAAAGTGACCGTATTCGTGAGCTAGAACGGCCCGCAATGCGTCGAGCTTCATCCCTTCCAGCAGAGCGACGCCCAGGATCAACACGCGCTCGCCGCGGTCGCGCAGTCGATCAAGGAAAGAACCGCGTTCGTAAACCGCCAAATCGGCTCCGGGCGTGATACGAATTCGGTCGACCGGCCGCGTCCCGACCGCCTGCGCAACCTCGCGTGCCACGGCCCAAAGCTCCGGAGCTTGATCCGGAGCAACAGAGCCGTCATTGTCGTCAGGGGGAATGCGAATGAACGCCGTGCGAAGGCCGCTGACCGCCGTGACGACGCCGCCGACGCCCAAAAGCAACGCTCCGACGACCAGCAAGAGGTTCAGATACGGAACCATCAACATCGCGTAGCCGATCGTCAACGGCAGCGCAATGGAAACCACGACGACGATCGGCAGCGAAACGTAGTAGTAGAGTCCGGCGAATCCGATCAAGCGACGGTACCATAGCCGCATTCGCGTGTCGGAAGCGGTCCCCGTCGAAGCATCGGCCGCCGCTCCCGCCAACGTTCGGCGCAACATGCGGTTGCCCAACAGATATAACACGGCCAAACCGAGCAGCCAGACGCCGACCACGGCCGACAACACGACGGCGTATTCCCAAATCCATTTCTGATTGTCGATCGCCGTCTTCAAGAGTTCGGCGATACTCTCTTCCGACATCCCCAATGCGCGAGCCCGCTCAAGCGATGCTTGGGCCGATTTGAAATCGCGATTCTGCAAATGCTGCACGCCTTGGAAAAAATACGAATACTCGCTCTGCGGGAATTGCTGCATCATCCGCTTCGCAGCGTCGTCAAACTGCGACTGATTCCGATCCTGCAGCGACATTTGCGCCACAACCACGTACGGCATTACGTCGGTCGTCCCGCCGGTCATTTGGGTGCGCACAGGTTCAGCGTCGACGTGCGCAATTCCTGATACTTCGGATTGCGAACGCCGTGCAGCGCATTGACCGTCGCGAACATGTTGTTCAGATTTTGCGGACCGCTCGCCGACATCTGCTGCGTGATCTGCCGCTCCACGTCGACCATATTGCCGACTCGGGCTTGGTCGCGCATTTGTTGCAGAGCAGGCGACATCGCGCCGGTGGGCAGCGGTGCCACGGTATGCGAAAAATCCACGTGCCCCGTACTCGGCAGGATCCGGGAGTTGCCGCTCCAAGGATTGTGCATCTGCCACGACGAAGTCGGCACGTCGGGCACATACGGACGACCGGGCGTCGGAACGTTCGGTCGAGCCGGGTCGTAGCCGTGAATGCCGTGCGTCGGACGGCCGTTGTTGCCGTACGGCGTGTAGCCGCGGGGAGATGGCGCTTGGGGCGAGCCGGGAATGCTCGGACCGCCATAGCCTCCCGAACGATTGCCGCCCGGTTGCGGAACGCCCGGGTTGTAGCCTCCGCCATACGGATTGGGCGTCGCCGGCCGCGGGCTATAACCTCCGCCGCCGACGGACGGACGTCCACCGCCGCCTCCCATCGGCATTCCGCCCCCGCCGCCGAATCGCGATTGGGCAAAGGCCTGAGAAACGCATAAACACGCAATCAATGCGATCAGAAGTCGACGAATCATTCGCAAGTTCCTCAGCAGAAGCATCCACCCGAACTAGGGACGCCTCATACTGCCGAATGAGGTCGGTCATTTCAAGCACATTTCCCACATGGAAATTAATCCGCGCCGTTTCCGACTCCGCATGTCGTCAAACGCGAGATTCGAGAATGGCACGGCAGCGGCGGAAGTGTTCTTCTTGACGTTCGGTATACTTCGCGTCGCGAAGATCGACGAGATAGAAGTCGACGTCGTCGATCTTTGCGCCACGCAGATCGGCACCGCGCAGATTGGCTTTGCGAATCTCTTCCGGCACTTTGAATCCCTGCTCGTCGTAGTCATCCGTGTAAAACCCGGTTCGCGATCCTTCGGAGGCGATCGGGCTATCGACAAGCCCGCTGCGCGACGAACCCAAATGAAACGTTGCGAAGCGCAGGTTCGCATCGCGCAAGTCGGCGTGCTCCCATTCAATGCCCGCCAAGTACGCCCCACGCAGATCTGCGCCGTAAAACACGGCGTGCGGCATTTCCGTATCGGTGAAGTTCGTCGCGCACAGTTCCGCTTCACGGAAGTTGGCGCCCGGCAACAATAGCGATTCCAAATTTCCGCCGTTCAAATAGGCGCGATAGAACGTCGCCCCTGCGAAGTTGGCATTTCTCAGATCGACGCCTTTGAGATCGGCGCCGCTTAAGTCAGCTCCGGCAAAATCGGCATCGTCTATTTGTGCCCGTTGCAGCCAAGTGCAGGTAAGATCGGCGCGCTGAAATCGAGCGTGCCTGAGGTCCGCCCCTTCGAAATCGGACCGACGAAGCATGGCCGCCGTGGCTTGAGCTCCCCGCAAGTCCGCTTGGCAAAATACCGCGCCGGCCGATCGCAACGTCGAAAGGTCTGCGTCGCGGAAGCTCGCCCCCGACGCTTCCAACGCAACGACGGAAGCGCCGGTCCAAACGCTGTTCGACAAATCCGCGTTGCTTATCAGGAGCCGATCGAGCCTAGTCTCGCGAAAATTGCCTCCGGACAAATCCGCCCGGTCAGCCACGATCAACTGCTGCCGGATTCCCGACCACGAGACGTCGGGCAAGATCGCATCGGTGAGATACAACCCAACGCCGTCACGAGGTTTCCAGTTTGAATCCAAGGCATGCAGCAAACTCACGGCCGCCGGTTGGCGTGCCGCGTCGCAACGCTCGACGATCTCATGAAGCCTCATTTTGACGCAATCGGAGTCTTGCAAGAGCTTCGCCGCCGCTTCGAGAGTTTTTCGCGACAGCGGGCGATCGAGCACGACCGGTTCGCCGGTGCCGCGAAGCACACGGGCAACGTGATCGGCCGCCAACAATACGCCGACGCGTGCATCCTGAAGCAGCTTCAAAGTCAGCGGATGCTCGATGCCTCGCCACACCGCGAATTTCAACAGGCGATCTTTTGATTCGGGCGGCGAATCCGGAGACGCGGTCGAGTGTGCAAAGGCCAATTTCGCTACGTCGTCGTATTCCGCTGCAAGTCGGCGGACCAGCAACGCACGCACCGCGGCGTCAGGGTCATACAGCGATTCATCGGCGGCAAGCATCTCAAGCACGGCCCGGCAATAGACGGCCGTTCCGATCAATCGATTCTTCGGCGGCAGTTGGCGCAGCCGACCGATCACCGAAGCGCACTGCGCGCGATGCTCCGCCAACAAAAACTCAATCCATTCGTCTTCGTTCCAAGCCGCCAGCGGCAGCCGGTCGACGATGATCGGCAACGCTCCCGCAGGCGACGCCAACACGATCAGTTGATTTCTAGACGCTTGAGAGAGCTCGTCGAAATCGGCGGCGACCGGTTGATCGAAGAGCCCCAACTCGCGACAACCTGCAAAAACGTACGCCAAGTGATTCAGGGCGGTCGATTTCCCGGCGCCCGCAGGACCGACGAGTTCGACAAATCCTCGCTGCCCGGCTTCTAAGCGGACTTGGATTTCATCTTCCAACGATGCCGCGAAGCCCGCGTTGCGAGCGTAAACGCGCGGTCGAACGACGGCCCGAATCGGCTCGACCATAAATCCTCGCAACGACAAGGGGCAACGAAAACGTAAGGTCGATCCACATTCTATGGCGCGCCGAAACGCACGTTAAGCGCATGCAACGGCTTATGGATTCGCGGGATTTTGAAATTTCACGAAACAATTCGGGCTGAAGCTGCGTCTAGCCCTTAGTGCTTCACCGCTCGAAACAAATCGCCCCGCCCGACGTCGCCGCCCACCGCTACGTCAGCCGAATACTAACGCTTTTTTAGAAGTTTCTCGCGAACCTTCTCGGCCGGCCGCGTGTTGAGATAGTTGGAACAGCGAGGAATTCTCCCATGACAAAACTCTGGTTTACGCGCATTCTCGGCGAAGTCACGGGGCCGATGACGCCCGAAGAAATTCGCCGACTTGCGGTGGCAATGCACCTCGGGCCTGACGATGAAGTGCGCTACGGCGCCGACGGCGAATGGATCCAAGCACGCTTGGTCCAAGGTCTGTTTCGTGCGCAGAGCAGCAAGCGGACGCCGTCGATTTCCGAAGTCGTGCGAAAGGCCGCGGCGATGCGCAATTTGGAACTTGATATCGACGTGCGCAGGCTCACGCTAGCTGATCGTCGCGACTCGGTCGTTCGATTCAACCGAGGCTTACACGCCCTGCCGCATTCGCTACACTTCCGACTTGCGTTAGAAGACGTCCAAGTTCGGAAGTTCTCAGGGCACGCCCGGCGTGACGCGTCGTGAAAAGCTACGTCATCATTCCCGCTCGTCTCGCATCCACTCGACTGCCGCGCAAACTGCTGCTTCGTGAAACCGGCCGTACAGTGCTCCAACACACGTACGATTCGGCCCAACGCGCTCGGCGTCCTTCGGGCTATACGATCGCGGTCGACGACGAAGAATTATTGAATGAGGCTCGATCCTTCGGGGCCTCCGTCGCGATGACGAGCGTCGATTGTCCGAGCGGCACGGATCGAGTTGCTCAAGCAGCCCAAGCTCTTCCTAACGACGTGGACATACTCGTCAACGTACAGGGAGACGAACCGGAGATCGCCGGTAGTTCGATCGACTTGGTCATTGAGCTTTTGGAGCGCGATCAGAAGTCTCTCGATGGCCACGTTGGCTACGCCGATTCGATCGCGAGAAAAGTTAGAAAGTCCGGCGGTCGTGAAAGTCGTGCGCAACTCGCACGGCCAAGCACTCTACTTCAGCCGGAGCGTGATTCCGCACCCGCGCGAATGGCGCGAGGAACTGCTCGTCGCCGAGCCTCCGCATTTCCTGCAACACATCGGGCTCTATGCTTATCGGCGGGATTTTCTAATGCGGCTGGCGACGATGCCGCCGTCGCCGTTGGAGCTTCTCGAAAAACTCGAACAGCTACGAGTTCTCGAAGCGGGCCATCAAATCGGCGTCGGCTTGGTCGACGAACCGACCCGCGGAATCGACACTCCGAGCGACTATGCCGAGTTTGTGGATCGCTGCAAGTTGCAGTCGTAGAAAGCCTTACGGATAGAATCACCTCGCCAACGGACTCTCTCTCCGGCGATTGACAGCCGCATTTCAACTGCCATAATGCGTCCCGCATCCAATATTTTGATTAGTCAAAATATTGGATTCTGCCACACGATATCCAAAATCACCGGCTACTAAAATACGGAGTTATCCTATGAATTCCCGTCGAAGCCCCCGTCCTTCGCAACGGATGTCGCGTCATGGTTTGACGCTCATCGAATTGGTCGTGGTCATTGCCATCCTCACGATTCTCGGCGGGCTCGTCGTACAGACGCTTCCCAACCTGATGAAGCGGACGCATCTTTCGAAATGTGCCGACACGATCACGGCGCTGAACAAAACCTGGGCCGAAAGTCTGGCCCTCCACGGTCGTTATCCCGACAGTTGCGATTCACTGCTGGAGTCGGGCGGTACCGCGTTCTCGAAACTCACGCCGGGATTGACCGGGCTCGTCACGCCGGCGACGCTTTCCGCGGACGAAGTCGCGGCGCTACGAACGCTCGGAGTGCGGTCGGTCGTCGACCTCAACACTTCGGCGGCCAACGTCACGTACGATTCCGCACCGCTCGGCCTGACTCCGCGAGCGATTGACGCTTCGGGAAAGATCGCGCAACTCGCGACGCCCGGTTCGACCGGCTCGACCTATTGGACGGCCAATCCCTTGGGATTGAAGCGGCATGTGAATCTGCCGACCGGCGTCACGGTGAAGTATCTGATCTTCGGCATCGGTCCGAACTGCAACGGCATCGGCGCCGGCAAGCTCATCCAAGAAGCACCGGTGCATTTCGGCGCCGACGATACGATCAACCCGAACAACATCTACCAACGCTATTTAGCCGTATATTCGCTCGTAACCAATTCCTCAGGCAAGGTCACGGCTTATTTCGAGGCGATGGCCGGCAACGACGTCGACGGCCCGTCGAGCGCGGAAGCTCACATTCGCCAGTTCCACGAAGGCCAAGCCGAAGGGGCGTAACGAACGAACCGCAAGTGATCTTTTGCCGTGTGCGGAAGGATCCGCACACGGCAATTTATTTAGCTTCGATCTGGAAGGCGTCGATTTTGCGCGACGCGAAGCTCACCCTGAGCGGCTAACGAAGCGGGGTGGGCAAGAAATCCCAATCGAGGACCATCTTTTCCGTGAGCGCTTCTTTGAGATCGCGCTCGACTTTCGCAAATTCCTTCTTTCCTGAGAGGTTGTTCATCTCGCCGGGATCGGCATTGAGATCGTAGAGCTCGAACGTACTGCGCGGCGTCGTGAAGTAAGATTTCACAAACGGCTCGACCAACTTTCCTTCGGCGTGGGCCTTCTCCATCGCCAGCCACCCGGGATCCTGACGACTATCGACCGGTGCCACGGCCTGATGCGGCGTGCAATTGTAAACGAGTTTGAAATCGTTCGAGCGAACGCAGCGTGCGAGGTCGAAGGTCGCCGCGAGGATGTCAGGCTTCATGCCGCCGTCGCCGCCGTGAGGCCCGCGTTCTGCAAAAATAAACTTGCGGGGTTCATGTGGTGCATCACGCAGAAGCGGCAAGAAGCTTAGGCCGCTCATGCTTTTCGGCGGCGAAATCCCGGCCACGGAAAGCATGGTGGGGGCAAAATCTTCGCCCGAGAGCAACTCACGCGACGTCCGCCCCGGCGTCACGACTCCCGGCCAGCGCACGAGCAGCGGTACGTGAATGCCGGGATCGGTCAAAGCTCCCTTGCCGTGCGGCATCGCCATGCCGTTGTCGCCCATAAAAACGACCAGCGTGTTCTCAGCCAAACCGCGAGCCTTGAGCACTTCGAGCACTTGCGCAACTTCACCGTCAAGATGCTCGACCTCCGCCAAGTAGCGAGCCAAGTCTTCGCGCACTTCCGGCAGATCCGGCAAGTGGGGCGGCAGCGTGAGCTTGGCCGGATCACGTCGACCGGCCGGCGATTGCGTGTCCCAAGGATGATGAGGATCGGAAAAGCCGAGCCAAAAGAACCACGGCTTGCCGGCCGGAGCGGCGGCGAGAAATTCCTCGAGCTTCTTGCCCGACGGAACGTTCGCTCCCTTTTGCTCCACGTAGTCGACGCGTTTCGTGAAGGTGCGTAATCCAAGCCGATCCATCACTCCGCCGAGCACCGGTGCGGCCCGCTTACCGCCGGTTGCAGGGCCGTCGAGGTGGTACGATCGACCGCCTACGCCGGTGAAATATCCGCCGTGATCGCGAAGTAGATCCGGCAGCGCAACAACGTCGTCAGGCAACGGCGAAGTGAACCGCACCATGCGCACCGCGACCGGCGAACGACCGGTCATCAGCGCGGCTCGTGAAGGAACGCACTGCGGACAACTGACGAAGAAGCGATCGCAGCGCAGCCCGTCGGCCGCAAACTGATCGAGAGCCGGCGTGTTCAGATCAGGGCAACCGTAGCAACCGAGGTACGGGTAGCTATGGTCGTCGGACAACAGAAAGAGAATGTTCGGCTTGGGCGAATTCTCCGCGGCCGAAGCCAGCGAAACGCCTGCGCTAATAACAACGACTAATGCAAGGCTTAGGGCGAATCGTTTCATAGTCGAGAGTCCGCGTACTGAGAACATTTGTGCTAGAGCCGACGAGCGTTATTGCAAGGGATTCGCCATGGGATTGGCGGGGACTTTGTTCTTGCCTTTCGCCGCCGGGTTGCCGGCTTTCGGCGAGCCGGGTTTGCGAAAGTTGATCGCTACGGCGTTCGCTTGCTTTGCGCCGGGCGTGCTACGTCCCTCGTCGACGAGTTTCGCCATGAGCTCCGTCAAACGCGCGACGACGTCCGGATGCTCGGCCTGTACGTTCTTACGCTCGCTCGGATCGGCAGCCATGTTGAAGAGTTGAACCAGCGGAACTCCTTCGGCCGCAACACTTCCCGGACGCGGCGTACTCCAACCGCCCGAATCGCCGCAAAAGGCGAGCTTCCACGAACCGTTACGAACCACGAACGACCCGTTGATCGAGTGATGCACGATGGAGGTGCGTTGCGGAGCGTCGGCTTTCGCACCGTCGACCATCGCCGAAAGGAAGCTGAAACTATCTTCCCCGGCGTTGTCGGCGGTCTTCGAGCCGACGATCTCGGCGCAGGTCGCAAAAATATCGGTGAGGCATACGAGCCTTTCAGATTTTACGCCTTGCTTCGCACCGGCCGGCCAACTGACGAGAAACGGCACGCGGTGACCGCCGTCGTAGACATCGGCTTTGTTGCCGCGATAGATCGCGCTAGGGTTGTGCCCCTGCTTGATCAGGCCGGGGAAATCCGCTTGCGGCGAGCAGCCATTGTCGCTGGTTAAGATAATGAGCGTGTCTTGGCGAATCTTCTCGCGTTCCAAAGCCGCCATGACTTGGCCGACGGCGTCATCGGTCTGCATCACGAAATCGCCGTACGGGCCGAGTCCGCTTTTGCCGAGCCACTGGTCCGTAGGCGCGACGGGGGTATGCGGCGAATTCAACGGCAGGTAAACGAAGAACGGCTTCCCTTTGCGAGCATCGTCGGCCTTCTGCGAAACATACTCCACGGCCTTTTTCGTCAACTCAGGAAGCACGCTCTGCGTCGTGAAACCGGGGGCCGCAGGACCTTTGCGAGTGTGCGTACCCGACCGCCCGTGATAGAGCGGATACTCCTGATCTTTCGTGGGGAGCGCGGTCACGCGGTCGTTTTCGATGAAGCAAAACGGAACCATATCGAGCGATGCCGAAATGCCGAAGTAGTAATCGAACCCGACGGCGTTTGGGCCGTCGGTGATCGGTGCCGTATAGTCGACGTTGTGAACCTGCTCCGGAGTTTCAATCGTCAACTCGCTGACGTCCTTGCCTGGCAACAGCTTCCAGTTCATCCCCAGATGCCATTTGCCGATACAGGCCGTGTTGTAGCCCTGCGACTTGAGCATCGTGGCCATCGTTTCGCGCCCGGTTCGATGAGCCTAGGGCTAAGGCCGCCGAGGACGAAGGCTTGCAGCTTGGTTCGCCAAGCGTAACGACCGGTCAACACTCCGTACCGCGTCGGCGTGCAAACGCTGGAGCCGCTGTGGGCATCGGTAAAGGCAATGCCTTCGCTCGCCAAACGGTCGAAATTCGGCGTGGCGATTTTTCCTTCGGGGTTTAAGCAGCGAACGTCGCCGAACCCGAGGTCGTCGCAAAGCACGACGATGATGTTCGGCTTTTTAGCGTCGGCGGCTTGTGACGAGGACGCGGCGAACACTGCGGCGAAGATGAACGCGGCAAAGACGGAGCGGTGCGACATATTCGAGATCCTTGGGCGTGCTTTCGGCGGATGCCGAAGGTCCGTGAAACGGAACGGGATGCGTTGTTCTACTCTTTCGCGGCCTTCTTCGCTCCCGCTTTACCGCCGCCGCGACGTTGCGCCGGTTCGCGCTTTGTGCCGGGCCAAGGGTACGTCATCTTGCCGGCAGACGGATCAATCGGCCCCGTCGGCAGTTCCTTCTGCCAAGCCAGAGCGGAGCTTTTCATCGCCTCGACCAACGAAACGTTATGCTCGGCGACGTTGTTGAGTTGCGTCGGGTCCGTCGACAAATCGTAGAGTTCCACGCGGCTATTGTCAGGATTGAAGAGCAGCTTCCATTTTCCGTCGCGCATCGCCAGAATCGGGCTGCGATGAAACGGCTCGCCGGCGATGTTAAAACGCCATTCCCAATAGAGCGGCTTGGTCCGTTGCTTGGCTTTGCCGAGCAACACGTTGGTAAGTTCTTCGCCGTCCTGGGTTTGATCCGCGGCGAGTTCGACGCCGGCCCACTTACAGACCGTCGGCAACCAATCGACGCCCGACATGATCGCTTCGTTCTCGATTCGCGGAGCGATCACGCTTGGCCAACTCACGAGCCCCGGAACGCGCACACCACCTTCGTAGAGCGAGCGCTTACGACCGCGAAACGGACCTGCGCTGCCGACGCCGCTATGGCCGGCATTGCGAATGTGAATGTCTTCCGGACCGTTGTCGCTGGAGAAGAGAATTAGCGTTTTCTCGCGGAGACCGAGCTTTTCGAGTCCCGCAATGAGGCGACCGATTTGCGTATCCAGATCGGTGACCGACGCCGAGAAGATTTGCTGGGCCGAAGCATGCGGAAAGTCGCGCGAGCCTGCACGCAAGTTCTGATACTCGGCGAGTTGCTCAGGAGTCGGACTGAGCGTGGCGTGCGGAACGAGCGTCCAAAGTTGCAAGTAGAACGGGCCGTCTTTGTTTTGCTCGATGAACTTAAGCGACTCATTCACGAACGTTTCGGTCGAGCGAGCGCGGAAGTAGGGATCGGCCTTGGGACCGTCCGCGCCTTCGCGCTCCCCGGTGCCGACGAAATCAAAACCGTAAGCGCTCGGGTCGGGCCCGCCGGAATTGCTGCCGAGGTGCCACTTGCCGACGTGGGCCGTCGCATAGCCGGCCGATTTCAGAAGGCAAGCGACGCTGGGAACTTGCGGATCAAGAAACTGGCTCATGCCGCGGGCTTGGTTTTGCTCGGGCGTGGCATAATGGCCGTGAATCTTCTGACGCGCCGGATACTGCCCCGTGAAAAACGCGCAGCGACTCGGCGAACAGACCGAAGCGTTGACGTAGAAATTGGTGAACTGGACGCCGGACGCCGCGAGCTTGTCGAGGTTCGGTGTTTTCGTGATGCCGTGGCCGTAGCAACCGAGATCCCCCCAGCCGAGATCGTCGGCGAGAATGAAGACGACGTTGGGCTTCGCCGGCGGAGCGGCGACGGCCTGCTTCGACGAAGCGACGACGACAAACGCCGCGATGATGAGAATGCCGCCCGTGCGGCGCTGCAAGCAGCAACTACGGACTGGTCGACACGACGAGGTGCAAGGCAACATAGCAGTTCTCACACTCCATGGCCGTACGTAGATATGTGCACGGCGGTTGCGAGGAAATCCTGACGACTCGCCGCGGCCTGAGACTGCCCCCCTGCCAGGGAGACATATTACGGCGGCCGGGCGCACCAACGACGCGCCAGATGCGGCGATTATTCAGAAAGCCACAAAAAGGCCGAGCGCAGCCGATCCAATCGCAACGAAATCGCAATTGAATCGGCCGGTGGCACGCAATCGAAACGGGCGGCTAGAGCGCCGCGACTCCAGTCGTCGATTCTTGCGATTGTTGCCGACGGCGGCGACGGTAGGCGGCGAAGGCCGCGCCGGCCAGGCCTACCAACACGACGCTGCTCGGCTCGGGTACCGCGGCGTAATTGAGGTAGAGCTCGTTCCCAACCTGCGACACGAAGAAGCCGTATCCGGCGACGGGGGCGTACGCGTTGCCGGTGCCAAACACACCCGCGCCGTTGGTCGTCGAGTTGACGACGAACGTGGAATCCGTGAAGCCGATAATGCCTCCCGACGCGCGGGCGAAAAGCCACTGATAAGTGTTCGACGGATTAAACAGGTTGTCGGCCGGGGCCGTGGCGTGCGCCGTGTTGGCGGAATTGAAAGCGTCAACACGCAGGTTGATCGATCCCGATAGCGTGAGCGAACCGGCGGTAATATCCAGAAAGTCCCAGTTAGTGCCGGCCATCGTGCTATCGCCGGTCGGATTCCGAAACTCGAATTGGAACGTGGAACTGTTGTTAAGGACGACGCTCGATCCGTCGGACGTAAGTTTTCCGGCACCGGTAACGCCCGGGGCCACCGTGCCGGCGTTGACCGTGAGATTGGCGACCTTGCCCGTACCGGCGATCGTGCCGGCAGACGCTACGGTTGTCGTCGCACCGACGGAACCCGTCGGCCCGATGATGACGAGCTTGCCCGTCGTGACCGTGGTGTTACCGGCATAGGTTGTGGCGCTGGAAATCGTCAGCGTGCCGGGACCGCCCTTTTCGATTCCGCCTGTGCCCGATACGGGGCCGGTGAAGGCGATGGTTCCGGTCGGTGTGACGGTCATCACCAAGGTATTCGGCGTGTTGAACACGACTTCACGCACGAAGGTGCTGGTGAAGGCGTTAGTGCCGCCCTGCTGCGTTTGTCGCAAAGCACCGAAGCCGGCCGAAGCGCCGGTTCCGCTGAATTGGTATATCGCTCCCGTTCCCAAGTTCCAGTTGGCGTTGCCGTCGTCGTTGATCGTGAACGTCGCCCCGCTACTGATCGTCATACCTGCGGCAGCGCCCAACTGTGCCGAAGTCATCCGGAGTTCGCCTTCGGCGATGACAATTAGCCCGGTATATCCCGGGTTACCGTTGCTGCCGACCGACCAGACGCCCGAACCAGTTTTAGTAATGGTGCCGGTGCCCGTCATGCCGCCGCTAAACGTTTGATTTGCCCGAAGATCGAGCGTAGCACCACCGGGGCCGATGTTGAAAACCCGATTGGTGCCGTTCACAGTGCCGAGCGTGCCGCTGACGAGCCGCAAGATGGCGTTGTTGTCGATCGTTACGTCGTTGCCGGCGTTGCCGAGGGCCGTTCCCAAAGTTCCGGAGACGCTGACGATGCCTCCCAAGATCGAGACAAGACCGGAAAACGTGTTGCCGTCTACGAGCGTCAGCGTGCCGCCGCCGGTCTTCGTGATGCCGCCGGCCGCGGCACCGATAACGCCCGTGACCGTGATATTTCCGGAGCCGCCGAAAGTGATCGTACTTCCGGCACTATTGGCGATGGAGCCGATCGTGAGAAGCGTGGGAACCGAGCCGACGTTATTGACGATAAAGTTCGTCGCTCCCGTCGACGTGACGGCCCCGAGCGTAAGACCTTGCGAAGTCGTCGCCGCGGACGTGCCGTTCACAGTGAGCGTGTTCCCGCCGATGATCAAACCGCCGAGGGTGTGCGTAACGCTCGCCCCCGAGGTGATACGATCAACAACAATTTCGACATCGCCGGCGATCGTCGTGGCCCGATTGAAATTCGTCGACGACGCATTCGCCAAAATGAGCGTTCCCCCTTCCAAGCGAAGGAATGCGCCGGCGCCGCCCAAGGAAGCGGGAGACGTCACGTAAAGCGAGCCCATTTGCAACGTGGTCGTTCCGGAAAAGGTGTTCGTGCCGTTGAGCACCAACCGACCGAGACCGAGTTTGCGGAGGCTTACCGAGTCACCGCCGTTGTCGGCGACGACGGCGTCAATTGTCAAAAGCCCCGCTGCCTCGAGGACGTTGATGTCGAGCGTTGCGGCCAGACCGTTGGCCATGCCTCCCGTGGTAAGCGTACCTTCGTTAAGCGTTGCGCCGATGGTCAGCGCCGAGGCGCCTGCCCCCATGAGGATCGCGCCACCGGAATCGCCGCCGACAATAATCCGGCTCGCATCAAGATCGATCACCGCGGGCCCTTCCGTGGCCGACATCGTGAGCGACGCCAAAAAAGCGTTGGCCGTTCCCAACTGGATCGGTCCCGACGTGCCGCCGTTGATGATGCGTACGTGCCCCATTGAGGCGGTATCAAGAATGACCGACGGTCCAAGCCGTGTGACGTCGACGTATTGCAAATCGTCCAACGCGATGATGAGCCCGTCGTCGCCTCCCGTGGAATTTACGGCCCAGCGCGTGACACCGCCCGTCGTGACGGTGGCCCACGCTCCAAGGATTCCATTCACGTTCGGGTTGTCGGTCTGCGCGATGCCGGAGCCGTCAAAGTCGAGCACGTAGCGGCCCGGATAGATCGAATTGAGATTCAAGACCGCGCTTCCGCTCAAGCGGCGAATCAGCAAGTCGTCAGTAAGAGTAAGCGAGGCGACGCTATCGACATGCGTGCCGCCGACGAGTTCGATGACGCTACGGCCGGTGGTCAGCGAAGTTGAGTCGGACAATTTCGACGTATCGCTCGTCGTATAGTCGAGCCGAAGCGTACCGAGTTCCAGGGTCGTCGTGCCGAAGTACGTGTTGGTACCGATGAACGTCTTGGTACCGGCCCCGCGCAAAACGACGGAACCAAATCCCGAGATCGACGGGAGTACGGCGCTGCCGGAGCCGCGATCGACGATCAATATCCCATCGTTAACGACGGCCAGAGCGTTCGCGAGTCCGCCGCTCGCACCGCCGACGCCGATCTGTAGGATGCCGCCGGTATTGGTGACCGTGCCGGTCAGCGTACTATCGCCCGTAAGGATGAGCGTTCCGAGTCCGGTTTTGGTCAAACCGTTGCCGCTTGCCCCGTCGGCGATGACGCCGCCGATCGTGAGCGTCGGGCCGTTGAGAGTGACAGTACGAACCGTACCGAGCGACGCCCCGAGGTTTACGGCTCCCGTGCCGAGGTTCAGGGCCGCGGTTCCGGCAAAGGTGAAGTCGCCGTCGATCACAATGGCGTTGTTCGTCGTGCTGCTGAAGTCCAGCGGGATCGTGCCGTTGATGGAGAGCGTTCCGCCGGCAAGTGTAAACGTGCCCGTACCAAGGGACGACGCCGTGGCGTCGACGCCTTGCGAACCGATGACGAGGTTACCGGCCGTGAGCTTCGCACCGCCGGCGTAGGTGTATGCACCGGGCAAGCGCAGCGTTCCCGGGCCGGCTTTTTCAAAGCCGCCTGGCCCGCTGATCATGTTGTTGAAGGTGAGCGTGCCGAGATCGGTCACCGTATTGATCAAGACGTCCGGGGTCGCAAAGACAACTTCCGCACCAAGCGTGCTGGTAAAGGTCGTGCCGCTCGATTGATGCGTTTGACGGAGAGCGCCGATGCCTCCTTCGCCCGTGCCGGAGAACGTGAACTTTCCTCCCGGGCTGAGCGTCCACGTTCCCGCAGTCTCATCTTCAATGTTAAACGTCGCACCAGAAGCGATAGTCATCGAAGCAAGGACGGGCATGGTGTTGCCGGTCATCAAGAGGACACCGTCATTAATAAACAGGGGGACGGTAGAGAGACTCGACGTTGAAGTGACGCTCCACGTGCCGTTGCCGATTTTTGTGATCGGGCCGGTCGCAAAAATCGAGTCGCCGTCCATCGCTTGATTGACCTGCAAATCGAGCGTGGCGCCGCCCGCCCCGACGGTGAGATATCGCTCGGTGGCCGTATTGCCGAACGTGCCGAGCGTTCCGGCCGTAAGTTGGAGCACGGCGTTGTTGTCGATGAAAATGTCGTTGGCATTGGGCCCAAGCTGGGTCGCTGCGGAGATCGAAAGCACTCCGGCGAGAATGTTCGTCGTGCCTAGAAACGTGTTTGCTCCGCTCAGAAACAACGTTCCCGATCCGGTCTTCTGTAAGAAACCGGCTCCCGAAAATACGCCGGCAGCCGTGAATGAATTGCCGACGTTGAGTTCGAAGGTTGCGTCACGGCCTAGCGCTACGTTCGTAAACGACGGACCGGGGAGCGCGCCGTAATCGATCGACAACAGGCCGGCGCCGACGTCGACGTTCAAAAGATTGACGGCCGTCGAGTTCAAAATCACCGCACCTGCCCCCGACTTCGTCACTCGGGTCGCGTTCAACAGGGGCGAAGTGATTTGCAGCACGTCGTCCGCGGCGTCGGCACGAACGATCAGCTCCGTTCCACCGGCCACTTGCAGTCCGGCGCCTCCGGACATCACCGACGTACCGCCGCCCGACTTCAAGATGCCGGTCAGCGATAGCGTCTGGCTTGATGCCAGCGTGTAGTTCACAGGCCCCGCGATGTTGAGCGTTCCGAACACTGCGTCGGTTTGGGCCGTCACCGCGCCGGCCGTTTGCACATGAGTGCCGTCGGTCGGGTTAATGCTCGTTCCACCCGCCGACGTGAGCGTCCCGGCATCGACGCCGTAATTGATGGCTCGAATGAACGTGCCGGCGGCGTCCATCCACGCATAGCGACTACCGCCGAAGTACACGCCCGGATCGATAAAGCCCGCCGCTTGTCCGGAGACCGTAAACCGATTCGTCGCGCCGTTGACGCCTCCGACGACGGTGAAATTGCCGGTCGCTCCCGGCGAGCGCGTGATCGTGCCGAGGATGTTGAAGTTCATGCTCGCAGCCGAGCCCAGCACCGCTTCAAAACGGCCTTCGCCGGCCGTGAGCGTGAGATTCGCGAAGCTCTGCACTTTCGATCCGGTTGCGAGGGAGCCGTCGTAAGCAAACCAACCGCCGAGGACTCCGGAGTCGAGTACTACGGTTGATCCAAACGAGCCGTGCTCGGCGTCGAGCACGATTCGGCCGCCGCGCAAGCTTGCCGTCGAAGCGTTGTAAACTTGCCCTGTAATCATCAGCGTGCCTTGTTCGCCGGTCAGAGCACCGGTAAACGTGTGCGCACCGGCCAGGATCCAATTGCCGGTCCCCTGCTTACTCAGCGAAATCACCGCGCTGGTGCCGTTGGCAATGGTTCCGGCGAACGTATTGCTCCCGGTATTCGTTCCTTGCAGGATGAGCGTCTTATTGCCCGTCGCACTCACCATCAGCGGAGTGTTGATCGTGAACGTGACGGCCGAGTTGGCGACGGAATTGTCGAGGATGCCGAAGCTACCGGCGACGCCCCACAAGTCGATGCTGCGATTGTTAAGGACGAGGCTCGACGAGCCGTTCCATTGAAACGCGCCGCGTCCGCCGGCCGATGCGCCGCCCAAGCGAATCACACCGGTCGCCGTCGCGGAATCCGCCAAGCTCGAAACGATCGCCGTCACCCGGTTCGATGTATATCCCACGGCCAACGGGCCTTGAAAATCGTTCGCCGTGTTGGAGAGCGTGAAGGTGCGATCGCCGCTCGTCGCTTCGAGAATCAGGCCGCCCGTGCCGGTGATTCTTCCGGACAACACGATGCTTCTGTTCGAAGTGTTGAACTTGGCGATCGAGCCATTATTGATTGTGATCGTACGGCCGGCCGCGATCGTGATAGCCTCGGAGATCGTCACGGTGGCGCTGCCGTTGAACGTCAGGCCGCTGGCCGTTCCGCCGAGATTCCTGTTGTCAGCAACGCTCAAAAGCGATGTCGACGCGGAGCCCAGCGTCGGCGTAACGCCGCCGTTGAGAATGATGCCGCCGCTGAAATTGCTCGTCGTGGAAGATAGCGTCAGCGTCCTCGAGCCGCTGAGCACCAGCGTCACCGGCGATGAGCCGTTGTTGTTGATCGGTGCGCTGATGGTGATAGAGTTGCGGCCCGGCGTGACATACAGGTTGCCGCCCCCGGTCGGCGTTGTTACCGCGCCGGTACCGGAGATCGTCCAGGCCGAGTTTGCGCCATTGAGCAGTCCGTACGTTTGCAAACTGTTCGTCCCTAAGACCAAGTTACCGCCGGTCCGCCGCAAGGCGGTAATCGTTCGGGTCGCGGCCAGCGTCTGATCGGCGCCGAGCGTGTACGTATTGGCGGCGGTCGTCCAGGTGTCCTGCGTCGAGGCAGCGATGTTCGCCGCTTGAATGCCGTTCGTATTCGTACCGACGTCGTTGCGATTGTATGAGGCATAGTCTGTTTGTTGCGCCAGGTTCGCGCCCACGTCGCCCACGGGCCGATGATTTGATTGGCGGCCGTGGTCGCTTCGCCGGTAATGACGATTCGGTTGAACGCGTTGACGCCCAGCGATGCACCGCCGAACATCAAGGTCGACGAGTTCGCCGCCGCATGCGTCAAACTTCCTGCACCGAAGGTCAGCGTCTGAGTTCCGCTGGTCATTGTGTTCGTCGCGACGATGCCGAGCCGACCGGTCGTCAGGGCTAACGTACCGAGCACTTCGTTGTAGGCCGCAGATGTGACGGCGGTATTCGTGTAAACGATTTGACCGCCGTTCGACGTGATCGGCACTGCGGCCACACGATCCAAAGCCCCTTCGGTGTTGTTGACGCTCGTAAGCGTAATGCCGCCTCCATTGAGCGTGATTCCGCTGGTGTTCAGCAGTCCTTGATTGCTGCCGGCCAGCGACAACGTCGTCCCGTAACCGATCGTCGTCGAGCCGGTCCAGCCGCTGCTTGACGTACCGTTAAGCAACAGCGTGCTCGGATTAATTCCTCCATAAATGCCGCCGGTCAGCGTGACGTTGCCGGTGCCCGTGAGTCGGCCGGTAATCGTCGATGTTCCGCCGGTGCGAAGCGTGATGAGATTTTGCGCCGTTGAGATTGATCGTGTTGGAGCCGGCGTTGATGACATAGCCGGTCGTCGAGAAACCGAGCCCGCCGAGGTTGACCGAATCAGCAAGCGTGACGGTGCCCGACGCTCCCCAAAACACGGCCGTGTCGAGCATGCCGTCGACGACGCCGTCGTTGTCCCAGGGTTGTAAAACCATGCTGCCGGCGTTCCACCAAACGTTGGTCGGTCCCGTCGATCCGGAATGGTTCCACGTTCCGGTTCCGCCGAGCCCCAACCCGGTGGCGGCCGAGTTGTTTGTCGGGTCGGTCGTATCCCAATACAGCGTCGCCGCAGTAGCGGTCGAAGGGAGCGCGTTCATCATCACGGCCAAGCCGACCAATACGTTCGTCGCAAACCGGATCAGGCCGCGCGTTCGACGGCGAACCGTCGCCCGGAATCCTTTTGCCTTCGCTCCGTCGTTTCGTCCGCCGTTCATCCTGCTGTTGTGCATTACCGTCACCCGAAATTCGCGTTTGCCCCACCGTCGCAACGTCGCAGCCGGCTCCGAAAAGCCGTCGCAGCGCCCGTCGACTCGTCGCGCACGGCGGCGAGTCCTTTAGCGAATAACCGAGCCGTGTAACGTCAGGGCTCACGTCGTATTCAGATTTCGTGAGCGCCGGCAAGAAATGCGGCGAAACCCTCCGCGCGATGTAGCGACATGTGGGGGATAGCAAAATTTTGAACGAAAAGCCGAACAAAAATGGCCTCGCGCACGAGCCTCTTCGACGCCCGGCTCGGCCGCCCCTTGACGACCTGCCGTCGCTCGCGCAGCGCGTCTATTGACGTTCTTCGAACACGACGCGCCGCCGATGCAATCGCAGATGCCGTTCACCGACAGTGAATTCAATTGACGCACATCGCGGGAACGCCGCGAAATCATGACATTCGGCCGCTCCTCACCGGCAGACGGGGCCGCTACTTTTCCGACTGCGCCGGGTTATCATGGTGCAACCTTGTCACGCCCGCTCGCCGCGCCTACCTGAGGCCCCGCCCGATGCCGCATTCGCGCTCCGCGTTCCTCCGTTCGCTCTTCGTCGTATATGCGACGGTCGCCGTCTCGATCGCATCGACCTCCGCGGCGCGCGCGGAATTTCCGCATATTTACGATTCCGAGAAGGAAGTCGGCGAAGGTGCGCAGCCCCCCGAAGTGGTCGCGCGCGATTTGCAGCTCCCGCCAGGCTTCAAGGCCAACGTCTTCGCCGCCGAGCCTGACGTGCAAAACCCAATCGCCCTAGCCTGGGATGCCAAGGGCAGGCTCTGGGTCGCCGAGAACTACACCTATGCCGAAGCCGGAGTCAAGTTCGACACCAAGCTCCGCGACCGCATCCTGATTCTCAGCGATACCGACGGCGACGGCCGGATGGACGAGCGCAAGGTGTTCGCCGAGGATCTCTCCATGCTCACCAGCATCGAAGTCGGGCTCGGCGGAGTCTGGTGTCTCACGCTCCCAGAACTCACATTCATTCCTGACAAAGACGGCGACGACAAGCCTGATGGCCCGCCGCAAACGCACCTCGTCGGCTTCCGCGTGCCGCCGGAAAACTATCACAACTTCGCCAACGGCCTTCGCTTCGGCCCCGACGGTTGGCTCTACGGCCGTTGCGGCGCTTCGGCCCCGGCCGACGTCGGTCGCCCCGGCACGCCGACCGAAGAATTCATTCCAGTTCGCGGCGGCATGTGGCGGTATTCGCCGTTCACCAAGGTGTTCGAATCGCTGAATTCCGGCACGACGAATCCTTGGGGCCACGACTGGGATCGTCACGGCGAACTCTTCTTCATCAACACCGTTAACGGACACCTTTGGCATTCGATCCCCGGCGCGCATTACACCCGGCCGCATACGATCGACCCCAACCCGCACGTGTATGAGCTGATCGATTTTCACGCCGACCATTGGCACTACGACACCCGCGGCGACTGGAGCAAATCGCGCGACGGGGCGGCCAACGAATTCGGCGGCGGCCATGCGCACATCGGCTGCATGATCTACCAAGGGATGCAGTGGCCGGAGCAATACCGCGACCGGCTCTTCACGCTCAACATGCACGGCCTGCGAGCCAACACCGAACGCCTCGACCGCCACGGCTCCGGATACGTGGCGAAGCACGAGAAAGATCTTTTTATTACGGCCGACAAATGGTTCCGCGGCATGGAACTCACCGAAGGCCCCGACGGCGCGGTGTACGTGGCCGACTGGAGCGACACGGGCGAATGCCACGAACGCACCGGCGTACATCGCACAAGCGGGCGGATTTACAAGATCTCGTACACGGAACCCGGCACGAAGCCTGCGAAGCCGCTGCCGATCACTGCTTTCCAGGTCGGCATGCCCGGATTCAAACAGACGCCGGCGCACTCGGGATTTACTTGGACCAATCGGATGTTCCGACGTGCACTGATTGACGGTGCTCAGGAACTGCGAACCAGGCCTGTCGATGAAAGGGTATTGGTTGACGCATTCAAAAGCACCTTAGATTCGGCTGACTCTGTAAGTGGCCTGCTCGATTTGATGTGGTTGCTTTCGGGCATGAACCAGCTGGATGCGATTCCGGTGGCGAAGTTGACGCAGCACAAAGATGAACACGTCCGCACTTGGGCCGTGCGGTTGTTGGTCGATCGTCTGCCGCTCGATACGACGATGTCGGAACGCCCGGTTGGCGATGATCCGGGCCTGCCGCCGGAATCGCTGGCTCTGCTCCACAAACTTGCCGGCAGCGATCCGTCGGCTCATGTCCGACTGTCGATCGCGTCCGCCCTGCAACGTCTTCGCCCGGACCAACGCATCGGCGTCGTGCGCGAGCTCGTCGCTCATTCCGAAGACGCCGGCGATCACAACCTGCCGCTCATGATTTGGTACGGCCTCATCCCGACGGCCGAAAATCACGCTCCGGAACTCGCCAAACTCGCGGCCGATTGCAAGCTGCCGACCACACGGCGGTTGATCGCTCGCCGCTTGGCGGAAGACGTCGAAAAGCGGCCGACGCCGTTCAACGACCTGCTTGCCGCCAGTATTGAAAAGCAAGACCCGGCGCTCGCCGCCGACGTCGTCCGCGGCGCCTCGGCCGCCCTCACCGGTTGGCGGAAAGCTCCCAAGCCGGCCGCTTGGGACAAATTCGCCACGCTCTTGGCGATGACCGACGACAAGACGCTCGCCAGCCAAGTCCGCGAACTCAGCGTCCTCTTCGGCGACGGGCGGGCCCTCGATGTCGTGAAGGCCCTCGCCTTGAACAACGACGCCCCCATCGCCGAACGCCGCGCCGCGCTACAGACGCTTATCGACGCCCGCCCGGATTACCTGCGCGACGTCTGTCAGAAGACGCTGGGCGTCCGCTTCTTGAACCCGACCGCGGCCCGAGGGCTCGCGCTCTTCGACGACGAGAAGGCCGCCAAGCTCTTGGTCGAGAGCTACAAGAAGTTCCACCACAGCACCCGGGCCGAACTCTTGGCGGTGCTCGCCTCGCGTCCGACGTTCGCGAAGGCATTCCTCACGGCCATCGTCGAAGAAAAGATTCCCCGCACCGATCTCACGGCGTTCCTCGCCCGCCAGATTCACGACTACAAAAACGCCGACCTCGAAAAGCTCCTCAAGCAAACCTGGGGCGAGTTCCGCGACAGCCCGGCCGAAAAGAAGGCCGAAATCGCCAAGCTCAAAACCATGCTGACGCCGAGTCTGTTGGCCTCGGCCGACAAATCGGCCGGCCGGGCCTTGTTCGCCAAGACGTGTCGCAATGCCACAAACTCTACGGCGAAGGCCAACAAATCGGCCCCGACCTGACTGGCGCGAACCGACAGAACATGGATTACCTGTTGGAGAACATGGTCGACCCCGGCGCCGTGGTATCGGCCGATTTCCAAATGTCGGTCTTCACGCTCGACGACGGCCGCACGTTCAACGGCCTCGTGCTTTCAGAGACCGAAAAGACCGTCACATTCCGCACGGCGACCGAAACGGTGACCGTCGAGAAAACAGCGATCGAAGAACGCAACATCGTCCCGCTTTCGCTCATGCCCGAAAATCAACTGCAACCGCTCAACGAAACCCAACTCCGCGATCTGTTCGGATATTTGCAAAGCAAAGAACAAGTCCCACTGCCGGAAGCTGTTGAGAAGTAACCACGTCACGCTCGCCTCGAAGTGCAAGCGGGATACAGTCCGAAAGATTTACAACAGAGACCCCAGAGATTCCGGAGGGCAGGAAAGACAGACATGCAATTCTCGATCTGTCTCGGAGTACTCTGAGTTCTCTGTTGTCAACGAGTTGTCCGTGCCCCCTCGCTTGCGCTTCGGGGCTAGTATTTGAAATCTTCGCCCCATCGGTAGTCATCGCCATGCCTCATCGCATCCTTGCCGCCGCCATCATCGTTTCCCTTTCCATTAGCTCCCTCGCACACGCCGCCGACGAGCAGACGTATGACGTCGTCGTTTACGGCGGCACATCCGGCGCGATCGCCGCGGCCGTGCAAGCCAAGCGGATGGGCAAGTCGGTCGTCGTCGTCTCGCCCGACAAGCATCTCGGCGGGCTCTCGTCCGGCGGGCTCGGCTATACGGATACCGGCAACAAGGCGACGATCGGCGGCCTGGCCCGTGAGTTTTACCATCGCGTCTGGAAGCACTACGACCAACCGGCCGCCTGGGTCCAACAAAAGCGTGAAGAGTACGGCAACCAAGGCCAAGGGACGCCCGCCATCGACGGCGAGCAGAAGACGATGTGGATTTTCGAGCCGCATGTGGCCGAGCAGGTGTTCGAAGATTTCGTAAAAGAGCTCGGCCTACAGGTCGACCGCGATCAATGGCTCGACCGTGAAAAGGGCGTGCAGAAAGACGGCGCCCGCATCACGGCGATCACAACTCTGGCCGGCAAGACCTACCGCGGCAAGATGTTCATCGACGCGACGTACGAAGGCGACCTCATGGCCGCGGCCGGCGTCGACTATCACTACGGGCGCGAAGCCGCCTCGCAGTACGACGAACAATGGAACGGCGTACAAGTCGGCGTGTTGCACCATAAGCACCACTTCGGCGATATGAAAATCAGCCCGTATGTGGTACCCGGCGATCCGTCGAGCGGTGTCCTCCCGCGCATCACCGCCGAAGCGCCTGGCGAACTCGGAGCGGCCGACAAGAAAGTGCAGGCCTATTGCTTCCGCATGTGCCTGACGAACGACGACTCGAACCGCGTGCCGTTTCCGAAGCCGGCCGGTTACGATCCCAAGCAATACGAACTGCTCGTGCGAATCTACGAAAAAGGATGGCGCGAGACGTTCAACAAGTTCGACCCAATCCCGAATCACAAGACCGACACGAACAACCATGGCCCGATGAGCACGGACAACATCGGGATGAACTACGACTATCCCGAAGCGTCTTACGAGCGGCGCCGCGAGATCATCGCCGAGCACACGACCTATCAACAAGGCTGGCTCTACTTCATCGCCAACGATCCGCGCATCCCCAGCGACGTGCAGAACGAAATGAAGAAATGGGGCCTCACCAAAGACGAATTTAAGGACAATGGCGGCTGGCCGCACCAGATCTACGTCCGCGAAGCCCGCCGCATGGTCGGTTCGTTCGTCATGACGCAGAACGAATTGCAAAAGAAGAAGCCGACCCCCGACAGCGTCGGTATGGGCTCGTACGGCATCGACTCACACAACATTCAGCGCCTACATCACGCCCGAAGGCCACGTGCAAAACGAAGGAGACATCGGCGTTTCGACCTTTGGCCCGTACGCAATCGCCTACGGTTCGCTGGTTCCCAAACGCGGCCAGTGCGACAACCTGCTCGTGCCGGTTTGCGTCTCGAGCACGCACATCGCGTTCGGCAGCATCCGGATGGAACCGGTATTTATGATTCTCGGACAATCGGCCGCGACCGCAGCGGCGATGGCGATCGACGCCGATCAAGCCGTACAAGACGTTCCGTACGCCAAGCTTCGCGAGAAACTCGTGGCCGACGGTCAGGTGCTGGAATATGCCGGCCCGGCCAGTGCGAAAGGCGTCGACCCGAAGAAGCTCGGCGGCATCGTCGTCGACGACGCGCAAGCCGAGTACGAAGGCAATACGACGGACAGCGGCGCCGCGAAGAAATTCGTCGGCGACGGCTACCGCCACGACGGCAACGCGCGGGACGGCAAGTGGCGAGCCCGTTTTCTCGTGCCGGTTCCCTCGGCCGGCCGTTACGAAGTGCGGCTCGCGTACGCGGCCAATACCAACCGCAACACGCTGGCGACCGTGCATGTCCTTCACGACGGCGGTATGACGGGCGTGACGGTGAACCAACGCGAAGCGCCCGCGATCGACGGCCTGTTCAAGTCGTTGGGCACGTATCCGTTCCCAAAGGGGACGGCGGTCGTGATCGTGTCGAACGCCGAGTCCGACGGCTACACGGTCGTCGACGCCGTGCAATTTGTGCCGGTGAAGTAACCCGCCTTACTTCTTCTGCGGCTCGGGCTCGTCGATGCGGATCGCCTTGCGGCCCTTGAAGGCCCCGGCGCGGCGCGGAATTTCGTTACTCCTTCGATGCTCACGGGCAGCGCCGTTTTCACGTCCTTCTCGGTCGTGATGATGTCGCCCACGCGGAGGCCGATCAGGTCGCGAGTCGAGATCGTCGTATCGGCCAGATGAACGACGATCTCGACCGGCGCTCCACGCAGGTTCTTCGTGATTCGCTCCACCGTTTCGGCGCTGGCCGTCTTCCGGCTTGGGCTGATCCAGCTATTGGCCGAGAGCTTCCCACCGATCCGCTCGATCGAATTGAACGGGATGCACAAATTCAGCATCCCGCGCATTTCGCCGAGCGTCAGTTCGAAGCTGATCAATACGACGACTTCGTTCGGCGGCACGATCTGCACAAGTTGCGGGTTGCTCTCGACCCGCGTCACCTCGAACGTGATCGGCAGCACGTTTTCCCAAGCCTTGCGAAGCTCCTCGAGAAACAGACTCGTGATGCGATGCACCAGCCGCAATTCGATTTCCGTCAGCGGCCGGCGCGTATGCGTGTTCGGCTCTTTGCCGCCGCCGAGCATCCGATCGATGATCGGGTACAAGATCGACGGATTGATGTCGAGAATCAGGTGTCCTTCCAGCGGCTCCGCCTTGAGCAGATTGAAGCACGACGGGTTCTCAAGGCTGAAGACAAACTCGCTGTACGTCAATTGATCGACGCTCGTCAGCTTCACTTCGACGATCGAACGGAGCATCGCCGACAACGCCGCGCCGAAGTTGCGGCCAAAGCCTTCGTGCAGGGTTTGCAGAGCCCGCATCTGCTCTTTGCCGACGCGCTCGGGCCGTTTGAAGTCGTACGGCGTGACTTTCTCGCGCGGTTTGCTCGGCGCCGCGGCGGCCGCAGGCGCGGCCTTGCGCCGAGCCGGTTGACGCTGCTGCGTCGATTCCATCGCGCTAAGCAGGCTTTCAACTTCCGCCTGACTGAGAACGTCGCCGCTCATCGTGGCATCCTTGCCGGTTGATGATTTCGCTTGTGTCTTCGCTGGTTATTGGCGTACTTGGCCGTTGCCGTACACCACGTACTTGTAGCTCGTCAGTTCCTTCAATCCGCAGGGGCCGCGAGCATGGAACTTATCCGTGCTGATGCCGATCTCGGCCCCGAGTCCGAACTCGCCGCCGTCGTTAAACCGCGTCGAAGCGTTCACCATCACCGCCGCGCTGTCGACACGAGCCGTGAATTCGCGGGCTGCGGCAAGGTCGGCGGTGACGATCGCGTCCGTGTGATGCGAGCCGTAGCGATTGACGTGGGCAATCGCTTCGCCGAGCGAGTCGACCACTTTGATCGAAATGATCGGCCCCAGGTATTCGGCCGCGAAATCGGCTTCCGTCGCTTCCTTCGCACCCGGCACGAGCTTGCGCGTCGTCGAGCAGCCGCGAAGTTCGATGCCGTGCGCCGTAAGCGCCGCGGCAATTTGCGGCAGGCAGCGGGCCGCCGCATCGCGATGCACCAACAACGATTCGGCCGCATTGCAGACGCCCAACCGATGGCACTTCGAGTTTACCGTCACGGCCTCGGCCATCGCCAAGTCGGCTGCGGCATCGACATACACGTGGCAGTTGCCGTCGAAATGCTTGATCACCGGCATCCGAGCTTCCGCGGCGACGCGACGAATCAAGCCTTCGCCGCCGCGCGGAATCGCGACGCTCACGTACTTGTCGAGCTTCAAGAAATGGCCGACCGCTTCACGGTCGGTCGTGTTCACAAGTTGCACGGCATCGGCCGGGATGCCGATTTCGCGCGCCGTCATCGCGAGAATTTCGGCCAATAGCGTATTTGAGTGCAGGGCTTCCTTGCCGCCGCGCAGAATCACGGCGTTGCCGCTCTTCACGCAAATCGCGGCAGCGTCGACCGTGACGTTCGGGCGCGATTCGTAAATGAAGAACACCACGCCGAGCGGCACGCGCACTTTGCGGATGTCCAAGCCGTTGGGGCGTACCGAACCTTCGATCGTTTCGCCGATCGGGTCCTGCAGCATGGCGATCTCTTCCAAAGCCCGTGCCATGCCGTCGACGGTCTTGCGCGTCAAACGAAGCCGATCGATCGCGGCGTCGGTCAACCCGTAGCCCGGGGCCGCGGCGAGGTCGAGCACGTTGGCACGTTCGATGTCTTCAAATCGCTCACGAAGCACCACGGCGCTACGGCGCAACCAAGCGTTCTTCTGCGCGCTCGGCGCGACCGCCAACTCGGCCGAAGCGGCCTGAGCCCTCCGAGCTACGTCGAGGCAGTAGTCGTACAGTTGATCGGTTGCGGTAGGTTCGGCGATCGCCATGCTCAAGCTCTTACGAGTGGTCGCCGCGACGCGGCCTGCGGCGGCCGAAATGCGGGGCGGGAGTATCGAAAATTCGGCCGCCGGCGTCAACGTCGGTCGACGTGCCGGCAAGCCCCTAAGAGAAGTCGTAAGCCACGACGTTTCTTCGGCTTACCGCTACCAGTTTACCCACCGCCGCCGCAGGCGGTGAAGAGGCTCAAAGCCTGCCGCGTGGCGAGAACGTCGTGAACCCGCAACACGTGGGCGCCGTGAGCCGCTAAAGCTAGCGACACGCCGAGCGTACCGAACGTTCGGTCGGCGTCGCGCCAGGCCGGGTTGTCGCCCGCCATCACCTTGCTGATAAACGCTTTACGCGAATGTCCCACGAGCAGGACACACCCCAAATCGAGAAACCGTCGACAGCCGGCGACCAGCGCCAAGTTGTGTTCGTGCGTTTTGCCGAAGCCGATGCCGGGATCGAGCGCCAGCCGTGAATTGTCGATGCCGGCGGCCAGCAATTGGTCGCGGCGTTCTTGCAGGTAGCCGAAAATTTCCTCGACCACGTCGCCGTACCGAGGGTCGTCCTGCATCGTCTGCGGCGTGCCGCGCATGTGCATCGCGCAAACGCCGGCTTGCGAGGCGACTGCCAACCGTTGCATGGCCGGGATCGCCGCTGAGGGCCGTGACGTCGTTGATGATTTCGGCCCCGGCATCCAGAGCGGCGGCGGCCACCGAGGCTTTCGACGTATCGATCGAAACCGGCACGTTCGTTTGCCGAACGATCTCTATGATCACCGGCAGCACCCGGCGAAATTCTTCCGCAGCGTCCACTGGCTGCGAGTACGGACGGGTGCTTTCCCCGCCAATGTCAAGAATGTCGGCCCCTTGTTCCGCCATGTCGCAAGGCGGCTTCCACCGCGGCGTGCGAATCGAGATAGCGTCCGCCGTCGGAAAAGCTGTCGGGCGTCACGTTGACGATGCCCATCACGAGCGGGCGACGCGGAAACGCGAGATGGCGCGTGCGGAGTTGCCAACCATCGACGGTCGAAAATGCGGATGAAGTCATCCCGACATTTTAGTCGGCGAAGCCGCGCGGCAGTAGCCTGCGACTACCACGGCGTTTCCATCAGGCCGACGACCTGTCGGGCCACGCGATTGATGGCGTCTTGCTGGGCCGTGCTGATCGATTCGCCGAGTTCGGGAAAGAAATTCTCGGTGCTGAAAACCTGCACGATGTCCGGCGGCAGCGGAACGGGCTGCATCGCCTGCACGGCCACGCCGTTGCGATCCACCCACGTCGTTTCGATCGTGTAGTAGGTGAGAATTTCGCGAGCGTCGTCGGTCGGCGCTTCGATCGATACGCCCTTGGTTTCCGTCAGGATGCGGCCGGTGAGAATGCTGTCGGCATCCGAAGAATTCACCACTTTGTACGGCGTGCGGCGCTCGATCTCGCGCACCACGGCTTCCGTCAAACGTTCGCCGAGGCCGCGGCGATAAGAGTTCGATTCGAACATCGGCACGTAGACCGTGCGAATGTTGCAAGAGTAGAGCGACTTCACGCCCATGCGATACGGGGCGCATCCGACGACGGCCGCGGTCAATAAGGTCGCGGCGACGAACAACCGCGTGGCGACACGCGCCGTCATGGTTGCTCTCGGTAGGAGATCTTCTCGCGAGCCAGCCATTTGGTCAGCCACGGGAAGTGGTCCGGCGGTTCCCCCGGCAAATTCTCGATTTCCGTCATCCGCTGTTTGGCCAACTCGGCAAACTTCGTGTCGGGATAGTCTTTCAGGACGTTTGCGTAGTGCGCACGAGCGGCCCGGTTGTAATCGAGCCGGCGATAGTACTCGGCAAGGTCATATTCGCGCTCGGCCACCTGAGCTCGAATCGCTTCCTGAGCTTGATACAGCCGCGGACGCTCTTCCGGCATCGCCTGCGCGTAGTTCTTCAACGTGTGATCCGCCAATTTTTCCGCCTTATTGAGCGGAGTCGGATCGTATTGCGGACCTTGGTAGGCGTTTAAGTACGATTGCAAACCGAGCAGGTGCGCCTGCCGCTGATGTTCGCTGGAGGCGTAATCTTTGCGAAGCAACTCGTAGTGATAGGCGGCGTCTTCGTATTGCGCGTTCAATGAAGTAGGCCGTCGATTGGGCCATGAGCGCGTCGTCGGCGAGCGGGCCGGTCGGATCGCTCAGCCGAATATTTTCGTAGCACTTGAGGCCGTTGCCGTGCGTGTCGAACCAGGGACGCGTTTTGTCGAAAAAGTTGGGGGCAAGCATCGCATGATCTTTCCCCTTGGAGTCCCAGAATCGGCCGATGGCAAACTGGCGGGCCGTCACGCGGTCGAGATGGCGCGAGTTTTCATACTTCTTCACGAGCGTATCAAACGCATTGCGCGAAGCGTGGTACTGGTCGTCGAAGAACAAGCTCTCGCCCTGCATGTAGAGGGCGTCTTCTTCCATCAGCGAATCGGGCCAGCGCTCGGCGGCTTCCTCAAACTTGTCCGCTGCTTCGGCGTATTTCTTCTCTTGGAAGAGCGTATGCCCGGCGGTGTAGGCTTCGCGGGCGATCTTCTCGTCGGGCGCTTTGCCCGTGGCCGACTTGTATTGTTTCTTGAGGTTGTCCGCGGAAAGTCTCTTGCGTGCGCTGCCAGAGACTTTTCTCTTCCGAGGCCGAGGGATCGTCGATCGAAACGCCCGGCGAACCGTCGTCGGAGGGCTTTTCGTAGGCGACCTGATTGATCGACTGCCCCGGCGCGCCGTTGGCCGCGGTCTCGGCCGCTTTGGCTTTCGTCGCAAAGGGGTCGTTCAGACCTTTAAGCCCGCCGGCACAGCCCGCGCAGAGCATCATCGGCAAGCAAGCAATGGCGAGCCGTAGCCGCAGGGCATCCATGCCGTGTGCGTCCGCGAGGGTGACGAAGAGGGGAAGAGCGACGTGATTCGGACGGAGGTGATTCGTTCGACGACGGTTATCGGCAGTTTGCGGACTTAACTCGACGCTTTCACGCCGGGAAGTCCCAAATAGTCGTGCATTCGCGGCTTGTGGCCGATGAGATGTGCGATGTACTGACTGACGACTCCGCGCAATTCGCCCGCATGCCGCCGCTCGGGAAGCGTCGTCGACCAAGCGTCGCCGGGTTCGGCGAGACGCTCCAGCCAATCGACGGCTTCGCCCGAAAGCGAAACAACGTGCCGCTTTCCCGGTCTGCAGGCCTCGCACAACACTCCGCCCGACGCCAGCCCGAAGGCTTTGCGACGGTCGCCGAGGATCGCTTTACCGCATTCCACGCATTCGCGCAGCGACGGCAAGTGCCCCAACATGCGTAGCGCCGTGAGTTCGAAGCGAAGTACCGTGAATCCCGCAGGCAACGTTCCGGCCGAGAGTTTTTCGAGCGAGTCGATCGCCAAATCAAAAACTTCGGGATGCGGATCGTAGTCGTGCGTGAGTTCGCCGAGCAACTCTGCGACGTAGTAGGCTCCGTACAAATGGGAAAGGTCGCGCCCGCCTGCACGAAAACGGCGTTCAAGCTTGGCTTCCGTGAGCAGATCGAGAGCGTCCGACGATTTGCGGAGGAACACTAGTCGAACCCGCGAGAGCAGGTCAAGGGCAGACTCAAACGGCCCCTTCGGCCGACGAGCTCCCTTGGCGAGGCCGCTGATCTTGCCGAATTCGCGCGTAAACAGCGTGACCACGGCGCTGGTCTCGCTGAACTCGATGACGCGCAAAACCAGGGCTTCGGCTTTCTCGGCAGACATGCGGAGGCGCGTGACGAGTGGGGGAGTGATGAGTAAGGAATTATAGCGCAAGCGCCGCCGGCGATGAATGCGAACTGGGAGTGCCGGCAACCAGCGGACGGCCTGCGTTGCCGAGGTGACGCACTTCATTGCCGCAACTTAGCGGCAACTTAGAGTTCTTCCGGAGGGCCCGGAAGCATGATGCCGAACTTTGCCAGATATTCTCGCTCTTGAGCTCGCATGAGCTTGCGAGGTTCGGGCGTGAGGTCGTCGTGGCCGACGAGATGCAAGGCGCCGTGGATCGCGTAAAGCAGCAGTTCTTCGTCTGCGGAGATGCCGAGTTCCGCTGCGCTGCGAGCCGCGACGTCGGCCCCGAGCACGATTTCGCCGTCGAGCAGCTTGCCTTCGTCCTCCAGGACGAAGCTTACGACGTCGGTCGGTTCGTCGTGCTGGAGAAACCGATTGTTCACGTCGTGGATCGTCGCATCATCAACGACGGCGATGCTGATCGAACCTTTCGACTTGCCGGCATCGCCTACGATACGTTGCACGGCGGAACGCAAACGTTCGACGTCGACCGGAAACGGCTCGTGTTCGACGGTGATATCGACGCGAATCATCGCTAGGCCGACGCCGTGCTCGCGTATTTCACTCGGCCGTGATAAACGGCGGTGAGCGACTTGATGAGGCTGTCTTCGACGATTCGCAACTGCTGCAACGTCAGTCCGCATTCGTCGAATTGGCCGTCGAGCAGCTTGTTCATGCCGATCTGCTCGACGAGATTTTCAATGCGTGAAGGCGTGGGCTCGACCAATGTCCGCGAAGCGCTTTCGACGCTATCGGCCAGCATCAAGATCGCCGCTTCGACGGTTTGCGGCTTCGGCCCCGGATAGCGATAGGAGCTCTCCTGAACTTCGCCGGCCTCCGGATTCGCCTCGCTCTGTTCGTTCGCACGGCGATAGAAGTATTCGACGAGCGTCGTGCCGTGGTGCTGCTCGATGAAGTCGATGATCGGTTGCGGCAAGTGATGCCGACGGGCCAAGTCGGCGCCGTCTTTCACGTGCGCGATGATGATCAGCGTGCTCATGGCCGGCAGCAGGTTTTCGTGCCGGTTCCCTTGCATACCCTGGTTTTCCACGAAGTAGTTCGGCTTCAGCATCTTGCCGATGTCGTGGAAGTACGCGCCGATACGTAGCAAGAGCCCGCGAGCGCCGATTTGACTCGGCCGCAGCTTCCGCGATGCGAAGCCACGCTGATCGAATGGTTGTAAGTGCCTGGTGCGCGGCGGACGAGCTCTTGCATCAGCGGGTGCGACGCGATCGGCCAGTTCCAACAGGCTCATATCCGTGAGTACGCCGAAAAGCCGCTCGATATACGGCAGCAGGCCGGTCATTAGGAAGCCGGTGAGGAACGTCCAAAGAGCATTGCGGCCAGCGTGCCGCAGGACGGTTTCGCCCAGCGGTTGCTCGTCGAAGAGGGCCATGCCGAGCGTGAGCATGAAGGCAACGACCGACGAAACCAGGCCGACGCGAATCAGCTTGCCGCGGGTACGAATCGAACCGAGCTGCAACACGGCCGAAGCAACCGTGCCCATGAGCACGATGAACTCTCCGAGGCCTTCGCCGCCGGTCATGGCGACGATGATCGCCATCGACGTCGAGAGAATCAGCGCAACGTCGCGATGGTACGCGATGCCGAACGTCATGCTGAACAGCAGCAGCGGAATCAACTCGGCCCGCCAGGGGTCGGCCGTCGTCCAATGCACGGCCGTGATGACGGCGATGACCGAGGCGAGCATCGTGCCGAAGAGCAACATATCGCTCAGGAGCTTGCGCTCGCGGAAGTAGACGTAGTAGCCGCAGAGCACATAGAGCGCAGAAGATCATACAGAATACGGCGGCCGTACGTTCAAGCCTGCGACGGAGCGGCAGCGTGTCGACGTAGCGATCGTATTCGAGCCGGAGCAATTGCAACTCTTCCACCGTGACGGGCTTGCCAGCCGGCGCGAGCAGCGTACCGACTTCATACTTCGCCATCACCGTTTTGACGGCCGATTCTTCCGCCGCTTGCTTGCGGCGGCTCTCTTCGTCGTCGAGCGTGAGCGTGGTCTTCAGTCGCGGCTTGCCGTTCTCAGCCGCGCGAGCAACCACGCGGCGACGCGTTCGGAAGCAACCGAGTTGCCGAGACTGTCGCGAACGAGGTTGCGGATTCTCGTGCCGTCGCCGACGAGAACATCCGCCAGCAGCACCTTCGTCTGATCCTTCGGATCGCCGACCGGATAGATGAGGATGTCTTTCTGGTTGCGCGTGCTGTTGTGTTGCTCCGGCAACTTTTCGAGAACGCCGCGAGTCTTGAGCGGCTCGAAGATTTCGTTGAGAGCCAGCTTCAACTTCTCTTCGCCGCCGAGTGCCACAGACGAGCTGCCGTGCGCAGTTGCTTGTATTGCTCGGCCTGAGCGGCCTGCGCCGTGGCATCATCGGGCTTCGCGGCGTCAGCGGGCGCGGTGGAGCTACGAACTGCCGCCACGTATCGTCCTTCAGGTCTTTCCGCTCTTCGACCGCGAGAATTTCGTTGAGCCCGAGCTCCAACGACGGCGCAGCAGATCGAGATCTTTGGCGTCTTGACGATATACGAACGGAGATTGAGCCCGAGCACGGTCGCGAGCGAGTTCGGTTTGAATGACGTCGGGACGTTCGAATGCGACGCGGGCGGTGATGTCGCGCTGCGGGACGTAGTTTTCGCGGAAGGTGAAGGCCGGAGCCCACGCGCCGCTAATGCCCCAAATGGCGACAGCCGTGGCGAAGCACATCATGAGCCGGAGCAGCACGTCGACGCGCTGCAGCGCCATCAACGAACGCTCGAAACGACTCGGCGGCAAGTCCAGCGCCGCGACGCGACTCGAACGTAGTCGTTTTTTGCCGCCGGTCGACATGGCTTAGCCGTGCTTCTGCCGCTTGGCCGCGGGTCCTTCGTCGTACGCTCGCACGATTTCCTGCACCAAGCGATGCCGCACGATATCGCTGCCGCCGAGCGTGATAATGCCGATGCCTTCGATTCCGCCGAGCCGACGCATGGCGTCTACCAGACCGCTTTGCGTGTGCGAAGGAAGGTCGACTTGCGTCATATCTCCCGAGACGACGATTTTGGAGGTGCGCCCCATTCGCGTGAGAAACATCTTCATCTGCGAGATGGTGGCGTTCTGCGCTTCATCGAGAATGATGAAGGCGTCGTTGAGCGTACGGCCGCGCATGTAAGCCAGCGGCACGACTTCGATGACGTCCTTCTCCTGCATCGCCTTCATCATGTCGTAATCCATCATCTCGCGGAGCGAATCCAGGAGCGGACGGAGATACGGATTGATCTTGGCCTGCATGTCGCCCGGCAAGTAGCCGAGGCTTTCGCCGGCTTCGACGGCCGGTCGGACGAGCACGATCTTACGAATCTTCTCGGCCTTCAACGCGGCGACGGCCATAGCCACGGCCAGATACGTTTTGCCGGTTCCGGCAGGGCCGGCGGCAAGCACGACGTCGTGATCCAGAATGGCCCGGATGTAGCGAGCTTGGCCGGCCGACTTCGGCTGGACCTTGCGCGAGGCTTGGAAGACGTCGATTGCCGGAAGTTCGACGAGCGGGGCTTGGCCGGCGGGAGCGCCGTTTTCGACGCCGTGCCCCAGCACGTTGCCCAAGGTTCGCTCAACTTCGGCAAAATCGAGATTGCCGTGCTGCGCGAGGAACTTCTTCAATTGCTCGAAGATGTCCGTGGCTTTGGAGACCGACTGCTCGGCCCCTTCGACGACGATCTGGCCGTTGCGAGCCGCGATGCGCACGTCGAGCGCCTCGCGGATTCGCCGCAGGTGCTGATCGCGCGGACCGAAGAGCGACAGGAGCGCCTGCGGGTCGTCGACGGAAATAGTCGCTTCGCTCATCTCAAGCGTCGCGGTTGGCGACGCGTCGGGGACACGTTAAGGCCGCATCATGCGGCGACCTAGTTATAGTATCGCACACGCCAAGGTGCTAGCGTCCGGGCGGCGACACATAACGCAAGTCGCTTCATGACAATAACTTGCGGCGATCCGACTGAATCCCGCTGCCGTGGTAAATTCCCTACAACGGGAATTGGTGATGGGGTCGCCAGACCGTTTAGCTAAGCGAACCGCGTGCACGGTTACCAGTGGATCCAACCCCAATGCCAAAAGGCCCAAGCAACCGGAGCGGCCAAGAGGGGCGAATCAATGATGTCCAATACACCGCCGAAACCGGGCATCCAAGTGCTGGAATCTTTGCGGCCGAAGTCGCGTTTGAGGAGCGATTCGATGAGATCGCCGAGCGTGCCGACGAGGCTGACGACGACCGCAAAGATCGGGTATTCCCAGAACGACTGAGTCATCGATGAATCGGACGCGATCAGGTCCGTGGTCAGCGCCTGCAGGCCTATCGCTCCGATGATCGACCATACCAGACCGCCGGCGAATCCTTCCCACGTTTTGCCGGGGCTGAGTTTGGGGGCCATTTTGTGCTTTCCCCAGACTCGGCCGAACGTGTAGGCCCCGATGTCGGCGAACTTCACAACAACGAGAGTCAGAATTAACGGGAATAGCGACGCCGGTCCGATGTACCGCAATCGGACGACAAAGCTCATCAACATGCCAATGTAGATGACGCCGAACACGGACAATCCTAGACGTTCGGTCACGCGTTGCGACGTATCTTTGTCGTATCGAAAGACTTCGACGATGATGATCGTCAGCAACGTCGCCGCGAGTGCAGCGAGTTGCCAATAGACGGAAACGTATTGATTGCGAATCGCGGCAGTCGCCACGAGCGCGATGTTCCCCACATAAATCGGGCAAGCCGAAATGTTCGGCTCGCGGGTGCGAACCATCGAGAGATATTCTTGCGTCCCGCCGACGGCCAGGAGCACGGCCAGCGGCACAAGCGCGACGCCCGGGTAATGCCAACTGCCGACGCCGTGGGCGTCAATCCAAAAGAGCGCAACGAGCAGCCCGATGAAGACCGCGCCGAGAATTAGCCGCCAGCGAAGCATGAAGTTCCGTCGTCTTGTCGTCGGCTAGGCCAAGAGATCGGCCTGATTCAAGCCGCCGAATTTGCGATTGCGGCCGGCGAAGTCGCGAATGGCCGCGTGCAATTGCGGCTCACGAAACTCGGGCCAGCAGGCGTCGGTCACCCAGAACTCGGCGTAGCTAATCTGCCACAGCAAGTAGTTGCTAAACCTCATTTCACCCGCCGTGCGGATGAGCAGATCCGGGTCGGGCATGCCGGCCGTGTAAAGCTTGGCTTCGAGCGTCGCTTCGTCAACGGCCGCCGGATCAAGGCGGCCGGCTCGAACATCTTCCGCGATGCGACGCACCGCATCCACGATTTCACCGCGGGCTCCGTAATTGATCGCCAAGCAAAGATTCAATCCGTCATGCTCGGCGGTCATCGCGATCGTGCGATCCATCTCTTCTTGCACGGAAGCCGGAATGCCTTCCCGGCGACCGATCACGGTGAGCCGAATCTTCTCGCGTAAGAGCGTAGCTCGTTCTTCCACGAGGTACTGCTCGAGCAGATGCATCAAGAAGTCGAGTTCGGGCTGGGGCCGCTTCCAATTCTCGCTGGAAAGGCAGTAAAGCGTGAGCTGCTTGAGCTTGAGCCGGGCACACTCTTCCGTGATGGCTCGCACGCTGGCGACGCCGCGACGATGTCCTTCGATGCGCGGCAAACCTTGCCGACGCGCCCAACGTCCGTTGCCGTCCATAATCACGGCCACGTGCTGCGGCCGCTTTTCCGGCGGCACGTCGGCGAGATCGAGGCTTGTTTCGGCGGCGGCGGACGACACGGTGTGTGGTTCCTAGCTCGGCTGAAACGTCGGCGGAGCCCACGTGGCGCCCGGCGCGAACATCGTGGCGGCCCGATCCGGCCCGACCGACGTAATCTCCACCGGCCGACCAAGAATTTTACCCAGCCCGGCAATATACGCCTTGGCGTTCTCCGGCAGATCCGACCAGCGCGTCAGGCCGCTGATGTCCTTTTGCCAGCCAGGGAAAGTCGTGTAAATCGGCCGGGCGTCGCGGAGGTCGTCGACGTTGCTCGGGAACGTCTCGACCCGCTTCCCGTGGATTTCATAGGCCGTGCAGACCTGGATTTCCGGCACTTCGCTGAGCACGTCCAACAGCATGACGGCCAACGTCGTCACGCCGCTGAGCCGCGCCGTGTAGCGGGCCGCGACGGCGTCGAACCAGCCGCAGCGCCGCGGCCGTCGCGTGACGGTACCGTACTCGTTGCCCCGGTCACGTAGATGTTGGCCGACGTCGTTATCTTGCTCCGTAGGAAACGGTCCGCCACCCACTCGCGTCCCGTACGCCTTTACCACGCCGATGATTCGCTTGTAAAAGCTCCCCGGTACGCCGCTGCCGGAGGAAATGCCGGTGCCAGAGCTATTACTGCTGGTCACGTAGGGATAGGTGCCATGATCAACGTCCAGCAAAGCGCCCTGTGCGCCCTCGAAGAGCAGTCGCTTATCGGCATCGACGGCGTCGAGCAGGAACGACGTCGTGTCACCGACGAACGGCTTCAACCGCTCGCCGTATGCCACGTATTCTGCCGCAATCTTGTCGGCGTCAAGCTTCGGAGCGTCACCGGCGGGGGCAATCGTTTGCAGAAAGACGTTCTTTTCGGCCGCGACCTTCTTCACCCGTTCGGCAAAGTTGGGACGGAACAAGTCGCTAAGGCGGAATGCTTGATTGCGGCCCACCTTGTCGCGGTAGCAGGGGCCGATGCCGCGCTGCGTCGTGCCGATCGCTTCACCACCCACGCTCGTGCGGGCTTCGGTGAGCCGGTCTTCTTCTAGGTGCCAGGGGAAGATCACGTGAGCCCGATCGCTGATCATCAGGTTGCGATCGATTCGCACGTTGCGAGCCAGCAGGCCATCGATCTCACCCAAGATGCTCGGCGGGTTCAGAACGACGCCGCCGGTGATGATGTTTTGCACCTGCGGATTGAGGATGCCGCTCGGAATGAGCGAGAGCTTGTAGGTCTGGCCGCCCGTGACGACGGTATGGCCCGCATTGGCTCCGCCTTGGTAGCGGACGACCATGTCGTGGTTCTCGGTCAGCAGGTCGACGATCTTTCCCTTGGCCTCGTCACCCCACTGCAAACCGATCACGCATGTACCGGGCACGGCAAACTCTCTCTGCTAAAAGAAACGGCGGCAATCCAAACGCACTAGTTTAGGCGAGCGACGAAAAGCCCACAAGGACGCGGGAAAACCGTGCAAAACGGCGGCCTAGCCTCGCGGAAACTGGCGGCAGTACTCGTACAGCGCCATGCTCGTGGCCGTGCCGACGTTCAGCGCGTACGGCAGCCCGTACATCGGAATCTCCACGGCGTGATGCGCTAGCCGCAATGATTCTTCATCGATGCCCGAGCGCTCGTTGCCGACGATGAGCACCGTCATGCGCTCGAAGCGAAAGTCGAAAATCGAGGTTGAGTTCGTCGTCTGCTCCAATGCGACGAGCTGATATCCGTCGGCCCGCAAATCGCGTAAGACCGGGGCCAGCGTGCGGTGAACGGAAACGTCGAGGCCCGGCTCGTCTCCTTCGGCGATTTCGCCGTCTCCTTCGTCCACGCTGTTGCGGGCAATCTTCTGGATGAGTTTGGCGGCGCCGCAGGCCATCAACTTGCTCACCCCCATGCATCCGGCCGCCCGGGCGATACGAGACAGATTGATGTTGCTCCGCAGCAGTGCGCAGGCGATCACGAGTTCACGCGGCCGGTCTAACGCCGCCAACGGGCGATGACGAACTTGCTCGAACGACACGATTGGGCACTCTTGGAGTTTTTCGAAGGGCGTCCGGGGCATGACGAAACGGCGTCCCCGAGAAAAGCGCTAAAGAGCCAGGGCATCGCTTTGATTCGCCCCGGCCACCCGATGTTGCAGAGTAACGGTCGCGGCGAGCGACAAAGAGGCCGCCGAGAACGGGGATCCTCGGCGGCACAAGCGGGGTGACACAGAAGCGTGTCGGGAGGGGCGGACAACCTCGATTATCCTGCCCAATTCCGACGACGAGTCGAGTCAGTTTTCGGCGCGAGTCGCGCAAGGATTCTGCGACAAGCTTGTTCGCATTTCCCGTGATTTTGCAGGCTACACGCGTTGCGGCGAATAGCTCAGCACGTAATCTTCGAAGCGAATACGGCGCTTATCGGCGGGCGTTCCGTCGAAAACCAAATCGAGCACCTGTTGAAATCGCTGCGGGACGAGCCGGTAGTAGTTGTGCTTTCCTTCGCGGCGTAGGTCGATGATTTCCGCCGCCTTGAGCAACGCCAAGTGATGACTCACCGCCGGCTGACTCTGCCCCAGCATTTCACACAAGGCCCGCACGTGTAGCTCGGGCGTACGCGTGAGGAATAGCAGAATATGCATGCGGGTCTCGTCGGAAAGCAGTTTGAAGACTTTCACGAGATCCTTAATCATCGCCTCGGGCACGTCGGGCAGCGACACGCCTGCAACTTGCGACGACTCCAGTTCGTTCGATTCGCGAGGGTTCATAGTCGTGATCATGGCATCCTTCTTGCCAGTCGGCATGCGTGAACGAGAAACGACGGGATTCACGGCCTAACTTTCGAACGACGTTTGCAGCCCAACCTGTGAAGCAGCTCTCGCTTCGACGCACGTAGATATGTGCATCCGAAACAGTCCTTACGCTTCGCCAAAGTTCTCCACATTCAACTTCGTTCGAGGTGATATGCGAACAGTCGGGCAAGCCCTTGTCGTCGGGCGACGAACGTCGCGCGAGACATGCATGACGACTAGGCTTCCCCACATTCGCGACTTGCGTCGCCAACCGGCATTTTAACAACGGTCCGGATCGATCAAAGCGGCAAGATGTGAAATTGTATAGGATTCGCGAGTGTCGGCGGCGGAGTGAATTCAACGAGACGTGCGTCGACAAAATCGCCAGCTTTTTCCCCGGCGCGGCAACATAGAGCTTGGGTGGCGTCGCCGAAGCCAAAGCATTATGTTGGCGCGAGTTGCGTACGGCTCGTGTCAACGCGGAACAAGTGCGCTGCCGCTCCCTTCTCCCTGGGTCGCTTTCTGCCGATCGCAACTCCCGACACTTCCTCGGCTACCCGTCTTCCGCATGCCCTACGCCGCCCGCAAGCTCCTACCGTGGCTGTTTCCGGCGGTTCTCATCGGTGCCGCAGCGTGGGCTCTGTCGATCGGCACCCTGCCTCCCGCCGATTTCGCATTCTGCAACGGCACGGAAGCCAAATCCGTTGATCCCCACCGCATCAACGGCCAGCCGGAGGGCCGTGTGGCCGACGCCCTATTCGAGGGCCTCTGCCGCCGACACCCGAAAACGCTCGAACCAATCCCCGCCGTCGCGGAAAGCTGGACCATTTCCGACGACAAGAAGACCTACACCTTCAAATTCCGATCCGACGCCAAGTGGAGCGACGGCACGCCCGTCACGGCGGACGATTTCTACTACTCCTGGCGACGTTGCCTCCTGCCGGCCACGGGCGGCGAGTACGCCTACCAACTCTTCTACATCAAAAACGCGGCCCGCTACACCAAACGGCAGTTCGGCGAAGGCGATCCCGTCGAGGTCGAACTTCTCAAAACTCCCGGCACGAATGAAAGCGTCCGGGGTTCGCTGCTGTTCGGCAAGCTCAAGACCGTCGAAGGACAAGCGCCGGATGAAAAGGCGTTTGGAACGGCCACGGACGACCGACGAGTCTACGTTGTCGAGACCGACGGCAAGACGAGGCGATTCACGACTTCGCCGAACGTGAGCGGAGCCGAACGGTGCGAAACGGTGCTCTACGACTTTCGGGAAGTCGGCGTCAAAGTCGTCGATCCGCAAACACTCGTCGTAACTCTGGAGAATCCGACGCCGTACTTTCTCGACATCGTCGCTTACTATCCGATGTTTCCCGTGAATCGTCGCTGCGTCGAAGCTCACGGCTATCCGGCCTGGACCAAACCGGAAAACATCGTCGGCAATGGCGCGTTTCGGTTGGAGTTTCGTCGAATTCGCGATCGCATCCGGTTGCGCAAGAGCGACACCTACTGGAATCGAGCGAACGTCAGCTTTAACACCGTCGACGTGCTGGCCGCGGAAAACTTGGTGACGATGCTCAACTTGTATCTCACCGGCGAAGCCGACTGGATCACCGACATTCCGAATTCGGCGATCCCCGAACTCATGCGAACTCGCCCCAAGGAATTTGCGCCGGTTCCGCAGTTGGCGAGTTATTTCTATCGCGTTAACGTCACGAGGAAGCCGCTCGACGATCCCCGCGTCCGCCGCGCGTTGTCGATGGCCGTCAATCGTCAGGAAATCGTCGAGAAGGTCACGAAGTCGGGCCAGATTCCGGCGCTCAGCATCGTACCGCCCGGCATCAACGGCTACACGCCCGCCTTCGGCAACGCGGAGAACATCTCCGCGGCCCGCAAACTGCTCGCCGAGGCCGGATATCCCGACGGCCGCGGTTTTCCCAAGATCGAGATTCTTTACAACACGCACGAGACGCACAAATCGATCGCCGAATTGCTCCAACATCAGTGGAAGCAAAACCTCGGCATCGACGTGGGTCTTCGTAACCAGGAGTGGGGCGTCTTCAACAGCAGCCAGCGTAAGCTGGATTACGACGTCTCGCGCATGGGCTGGATCGGCGACTACAACGATCCCAACACGTTTCTAGACATGTGGACGACGGGCAACGAGAACAATCAGACCGGTTGGGGCAACAAGGAATACGACCGGCTGCTCAAAGCGGCCGCCGCCGAAGGTGATCCGCAGAAGCGAATGCGAATGCTGCAAGACGCGGAAGCGATCGCGACGAACGAATTGCCGGTGATTCCGCTGTATTACTACGTGTCGAAAGACATGATTCGTTCCTACGTCGACGGCTACTACGACAACATCCGCGACGAGCACCCGCTTTGGTCGATGTCGATTGATCCGGCGAAAAAAGCCGCGGCCTTGGCAGCCGAGGGACTGCGGTGATCGGATTCCTCGTACGTCGCCTGCTGTTGACGGTGATCACGATGTGGGTCGTGTTCACCCTCACCTTCTTTCTGATGCGCTCGGTGCCGGGCGGGCCGTTCGACGGCGAACGTCAACTCGATCCCGAAATTAAGAAAAACATCGAGGCCCGCTATCACCTCAACGAACCGCTCTCCGTGCAGTACTTGCGTGAGTTGAGCAACGTTTGCCGCGGTGATCTAGGACCAAGCTTCCGCCTCGCAGATTTCTCGGTGAACGAGATCATCGCGCAGGGGTTTCCCGTCTCGGCGTCGTTGGGCATCTTGGCGATGTGCTTTGCGCTGTCGCTCGGCATTCCGACCGGCATCATCGCCGCAGTTCGTCGTGCACAGCCGCTCGACTACGGTCCGATGACCTTGGCAACGATCGGCATCGCATTGCCGGAATTTTTCATCGCGCCGCTAGGCATCATCTTGCTTGTTTTCACGTGGCATTTGTTTCCCGCCGCCGGTTGGGGGTCGTGGCAGCAACTCATTCTCCCCAGCTTCTTTCTCGGCCTGCCGTTCGCCGCCTACATTGCCCGGCTGATGCGCACGGGCATGCTCGAAGTGCTCTCACAAGACTACATTCGCACGGCTTACGCCAAGGGCCTCACGTCAACGCAAGTCGTCGTGCGGCACGCCGTTAAAGGGGCGCTGTTGCCGGTCGTGTCGTTTCTCGGTCCGGCGACGGCCGGCATTCTCACCGGCTCGCTCATCGAAGAGGCGATCTTCGCTATTCCCGGCCTCGGTATCCATTTCGTGCAATCCGCTCAACAACGTGATTACACGCTCGCCATGGGGCTCGTGCTGCTTTATTTCCTGCTGCTCTCGCTGATGAATCTCGTCGTCGACTTGCTCTACAAATTGCTCGATCCGCGCGTAAGGATCGACTCATGAGCAAGCCCGAAGACGCTTCTGTTGCGAAGGTGAGCGACGAGTCCGCAGCCGACAAGCAGCGGCTCGAACGCTTATTGCGAGAAGCCCGGCAGATTCACGGCGTGTCATTAGGGCAAGACGCTTGGCGTCGGCTCAAACGCGACCGTGCGGCGCTCCTATCGCTTTGGTTTCTGGTGATCTTGGGCATCTTGGCGTTCGGCACGCCGCTTTGGCCGCTCCAGTCGCCGCGGCAGATCGACACCACGCGTGCCTTTCAACGTCCGTCCGTTCACCCCTGGCGGCAACCGTCTGCGACCTGGGTCGATGAAAACGGTGAGGTCGACGAAGCCGCGGCCGATGCGGCATTCGGCGATCTGAACTTCGCCGATAGTCAAATGCTGACGTTGCGAGCCCGCCTATTTGGAAAGTGGGAAGCGACGAGCTGGCTCGGTACCGACGACCTCGGCCGCGATCAATTGAGCCGACTGTTCTGGGGCGCACGCGTCGCATTGCTAGTCGGGCTGGTGGCGGCGCTGGTTTCGCTGGCGATCGGCGTTTCGTACGGCGCAACGGCCGGCTATTTCGGCGGCTGGGTCGATTCGCTGATGATGCGCATCGTCGACGTACTCTACTCCGTGCCGTTTATCTTCATCGTGATTTTTCTCATCACGATCTTGAGTGAAGACAAGATCAAAGATTGGCTCGAAGCCCGCGGCATCGATCGAATCGTCATCTTTTACGTCGTCGTCGGCGCAATCTACTGGCTAACGATGGCTCGCGTCGTCCGCGGCCAGGTGCTTTCGCTGAGGCAGCAGCAGTTTGTCGAGGCCGCTCGCACGATCGGTTGCAGCCGGGCGCGGATTATCTTCGTCCATTTGGTGCCGAACCTGCTAAGCGTGATCATCGTGTATCTCACGCTCACCATCCCCCGCGTGATGCTCTTCGAAGCGTTCTTGTCGTTTCTCGGGCTTGGCGTCGAGCCTCCCGACGTTTCCTGGGGGCTCTTGGCGAATGAAGGGGCGAAGCACATCACGCCGATCGGCATCGTCTGGTGGCTCATCGTCGGTCCCGGCATGGCTCTTGGATTGACCTGCGCCGCGCTCAACCGGCTTGGCGACGGCCTGCGTGACGCCTTGGACCCGAGATTGAAGAACCGCTAATGGCGCAACCGCTGCTTCAAGTCGAAAACCTCACCGTCGAGTTTCGTACCGACGACGGCGCAGTGCGCGCCGTCAACGACGTGTCGTTTCACGTCGAAGCCGGCGAAACGCTGGGCGTGGCCGGGGAAAGCGGCTCCGGCAAAAGCGTCACCAATCTTGCCATGCTCCGGCTCATTCCGATGCCGCCGGGCCGCATCGCCGCCGGCCGTGCGCTGTTTCGCGGCGAAGACTTGCTGACGGTGAACACCGAGCGGCTGCGCAAGATTCGCGGGCGGCACGTGGCGATGATCTTTCAAGATCCGATGACGTCGCTTAATCCGCTAATGACGGTCGCCGATCAACTCACGGAAGTGACGCGGCTGCATCTCGGCCACACCTACAAACAGGCGCTCGACCACGCCGTGACGATGCTGGAACGAGTGGGGATCCCGGCGGCTGCACGACGAGTGCACGACTATCCGCATCAATTCTCCGGCGGCATGCGGCAGCGCGTGATGATTGCGATGGCGCTATCATGCAAGCCGGAACTCTTGATCGCCGACGAACCGACCACGGCGCTCGATGTGACGATTCAGGCGCAAATCATGGAGTTGATTCGCGAACTGCAAGAGCAAGAAGGCACGGCCGTGATCCTCATCACGCACGATTTGGGCGTGATGGCCAACAGTTGCCGCCGCGTCGCCGTGATGTATGCAGGTCGGATCGTTGAACAAGCCCCGGTGGATGCCCTCTTCCACAATCCGCGGCATCCCTACACGCTCGGGCTTCTCAATTCGCGTCCCCGTCTTGATGCTCGCGGCTCAAATAAGCTACAGCCGATCGCCGGTCAGCCGCCAAATTTGGCCGACCTGCCGGAGGGTTGTGCGTTCCATCCGCGGTGCCCGTTCGCGATCGAGCGTTGTCGCACGGAGCGCCCGCTGCTGCGGCCCGCCCCAACCGGTAATCAGTTCGCCTGCCATGTGGACGTGACGACGGCGCCGCAGCACCTGCCGCAAGCCGCCGAGGTGCGATCATGAGCGCCTCCACGACTCCGTATCCTGCGGCAGGGTCCTCCACGACCGACGGCTTGCCTCTGCTGGACGTGCGCAATCTGAAGGTGCACTTCCCGTTCAAGCGAGGCTCGTTTTTGCGGCCGGAACGAGGCTTCGTGCGAGCCGTCGACGGCGTGAGTTTCACGCTTCGCGAAGGGGAAACCCTCGGTCTCGTGGGCGAGAGCGGCTGCGGCAAGAGCACCACGGCCCGCGCTTGCCTGAATCTCTTGCCGCCGACCGGAGGCGAAGTGTTGTTCCGCGGACGACCGATTCAGGGGCTCGACGATCGAGCCATGCTTCCGCTCCGCGGCGAAATGCAGATGATCTTTCAAGATCCGTTTGCGTCGCTCAACCCCCGCATGACGGTCGGCAAGATCGTGGGCGAACCGCTCGTGATTTTCAACTCCGGTATGTCGCGCCGCGACCGTGAACTCGAAGTCATGCGTTTACTGGAACTCGTCGGGCTCAATCCCCGGTTTCTGAATCGCTACCCGCACGAGTTTTCGGGCGGCCAGCGGCAACGCATCGGCATTGCGCGAGCCTTGGCCGTGCGACCGAAGGTCATCTTCTGCGACGAGCCGGTTTCGGCGCTCGACGTCTCGATTCAGGCGCAAGTCGTCAACTTGCTGGAAGACTTGCAACAACAACTCGGCTTGGCTTACGTCTTCATCGCGCACGACTTAGCGGTCGTGCGGCATATTTGCGATCGCGTCGGAGTGATGTACCTGGGACGCATCGTCGAACTTGGAACGTCCGAGCAGATCTACGCTGATCCTCGGCATCCGTATACGCAGGCACTTTTGTCCGCGGTGCCGGAGGCCGATCCGACGGCGGAGCGCCGTCGCAAGCGAATCGTGCTCAAAGGGGAAGTTCCGTCGCCCGACAAACAATACCCCGGCTGCCCGTTCGCGGATCGCTGCCCAATCGTGCAAGACGTTTGCCGACAATCGCCGCCCGCTCTCCTACAAATCGAAAACGCCGAGGTCGGTCACGCGGCAGCGTGTTTTTTCGCCAAAGAGAATCGACCGAATCAGATCGTTTGAAATTCGCGACGACCGCGCCCTACGGTCCGGGCGGTTGTGAAACTGACAGGCTCACCGGCTGCTGCACGCTGTAGGCGTCAATCTTCACGGCGACGAACTTGCCCGACTCATCGCGGCCGACGACGGTAACCCGGTCGCCGACGCCGAGCATCATCGCTTCCGTCGGCTTGCCGTCGCGAGTGATTTTGCAATCGACACCAATCAGGAACGTGACGTTCTCTCCTTGCTTGTCGACGATCGATACGGCCGACTTGCTTGCGGCCGTGATTCGTCCTTCGAAAGCGTCGTCGGTCGGAGCCAAGCCCGCGTTAATTCGCAAAGCACCCGACGCCGCGAGACAGCAGACCGCGATGAGCCGTTGCATGATCGCACTCCTGAAGCTCTTGCCGCAAAACGATTGACCGGCAGAGAGTGCAAACCGTGTTCCCGCACGAACCGCCGGACGACTTCGTGCTTAGAATCCAGAAATTGTCGCCGAATCACAACGCCGGCTCGTTATGAAGACGGGCTGATGATCGGCCGCGGCGGTTGTTAGGCGGCCAGCGGCTACGTGCGGACGCGGACTATTCCGAGTCTTCCGCGTGCGGCAGATAGTACCTCAGCGAACCGAGAATCTGTTCGCGATGCCGTCCCAATGGAATATACAAACCGCGAAGGTATTCCAGTGGTGCGCCGGACGACGTCAGAAACACGCCTTTGCGGCCGACGACAAACCGATCGATCGAGATCCAAGGAATTCGTCGGCTGCGGCCGAGCGTTCGACTGGTTACGCCGAGCGCATTCATCTCAAACTCGGTCGGCACGTAATTGCGCCATACGGTGAACGCCGCTACGAGTCCGCATGCCGCGGCTGCCGGCAGATTGCGCGACGACGACCAAACCACGGCGGGCACGCCGACGACGACCGTCGTGAGCCCTAAGAGCTCCCAAACGGAATCAATCACCGGCCAACTCCGCCAAGCGAGCGGCACGGGCGTCACCGGCCGCGGCGTGCTTCCTGAAGCGCGCGGCGAGCTGCCGACGGACGCCGGACCGACGTAAGCCTCGGTGAGGCCGTCGCCGGCGGTTGCCGAAGACGGCGGCACGGCCGAAGCATTTTCAAAAAGCGCGGCGGCCGCTGTTGCCGTCGATCCAGTGGAACCCGGCGCAGGCGTGTTTGACGGCGGACTTTCCGCCGTGGGAGGTTGTGAAAGGGTTTTGCTCGGCGATTCTGGTTCGCTTGGGCGCGATGGATCGTCGCTCACGGCTCGCCTCCTGCGCGCGGCGTCGCACCACGCGGAACAGCCGTCGACGTATCGGGCGCGCAGGCGTTCATGCTTCCGCGAATCGTGAGCACAAAGAACCAATAGAAAATCGTCACGGCCAGGAGCGTGGTGAGAACGGCGGCGGGAAAATGGTCGCGCATCAGGATCAACATCGGCGGCTCCTGAGCCTTCGCCTCGCGGCGTTTGACGGGTCCGGTCGGATGGGCGGCCTGCCGCTTCGTCTCTTCTTGCCACTCGCGCCACTCGGCCACGGCCTCGGCGTTATCAAGCGATGACAAGGTTTGCCCGCGAGCGAAGTACATGCCGCCGCCCGCCGCACTCAGCGCGAGAAAATACCCGACGAGGAGCCAACCGGTAGTGCGCTGCATGCCGAAATCGATCCGCTGCGACGAGAGGCGACGCCTCTATTCTACTCTACGTTACGTCGGACCACGCCGCGTTACTTCGCGGCGGCCGACTTCGGCAGCAAATTCAGCAGCGCGGAGCACGTGGCGACGATCCCGGTGCGAAGGGTCGGTTCTGCGTCCGGATGAAATTGGGGAGAATGCAGGCCCGGCGGCAATTGGCCGACGCGCTTGTAACCGGCCATTCGCTGATTCTCGACCACTCCCAGACGAAACATCGAACACGGTACGCCGGCTCGACCGTAAAGACTGAAATCTTCGGCCCCCATCGAAGGCTCGACGTTGACGACCTTTTCGTCTCCGAGCGCGGTGCGGAACGTTTGAGCCAGCCGCTCCGTGAGATCTTTGTCATTGAACGTCGCGGGCGTTTTATCAGAGTATTCGATCTTCGGCTCCGGTGCGCCCGCCGCAGCCGCAGCGGCTTTGGCCTTTCGTTCGATCGCCTTGAGCAGCTTCTCGCGGACTTCGTCGGTGAAGCTGCGCACGGTGAGTTGGAGCTTGCACGTGTCGCCGATAATGTTGTGTTTCGTGCCGCCGTGAATCGATCCGACGGTGACGACCGCGTGTACGCCGGCCTTGATCTCGCGAGCCACGATCGACTGCAGGTCGACCACGAGATGGTCGCGGCCATCACGATCGGGTCGATCGTCGCGTACGGATGCGCCCCGTGCCCTCCGCGGCCGATGAGCGTGATGTCGACGCTGTCGACGTTGGCCAACATGAAGCCGGGACAAACGCCGACGCTGCCGGCCTCAACCGACGAATCGCAATGCAAGGCCACGCCGAAATCGGGCTTGGGAAACTTCGTGAACAGACCGGCGTCGAGCATCAGCTGTGCACCTTGGCCGACCTCTTCCGCCGGCTGGCCGATGAACATTAGCGTGCCGCTCCAACGATCTTTGTTCTCGGCCATGTAACGGGCCGCGGCGACGGCATTCGTCATATGCACGTCGTGTCCGCAGGCGTGCATTACTCCGGTCTTGCCTCCCTTGCCGTCGGGAGCGGTGGCGGTCGACGCAAACACGAGCCCGGTCTTCTCGATGACCGGCAGAGCGTCGAGATCGGTACGGAACAATACCCGCGGGCCGGGACCGTTCTCCAAGATGCCGACGACGCCGTGCCCGCCGAAATCAGTCGTCACCGTGAGGCCGGCCTTCTTCCACTCTTCCGCGAGCCTCGCGGCCGTTTCCTTTTCGTGGAGCGACAACTCGGGGTGAGCGTGAAAGTGTTTGTAGAGTTCGACGATCTCGCCGAGATGAGCATCAGCCCAAGCTTGCGGCTCCGCGGCGCGTGCTGAAGCGGCGAAAATCAAAGTTACGACCAGGACGAATGAAAAACGACCGAGCGAACGGATCATGTCGACGACTCCGGCGAGTTATGAATCGCTCGCTAGTATCGTCGCTGGAAAGCGTGCGGCAAGCGCCCGGATTCTATTTCCATTCGCCGGCGGCCAGCAGGCGCCGAAGCTCCGGCAGCAGTTTGCGCATCGCACGAGCCCGGTGGCTAATCATCGCCTTTGTCGCCGGGCTGAGCGTTCCGAACGTGCGGTGGTACTCGACGACTTCGAACAGCGGATCGTAGCCGAAGCCGCCCGTGCCGGTCCGCGCCATGAGAATCCGCCCGCCGCAGTAGTCTTCCGTGCGAAAGCGAACGGTACCGTGCGGATCGGCCAAAACGACGTGCGCCACGTAGTGGGCCGTGCGGGCTTCGGGCGGGCGGTCGCCGAGCGCAGCCAGGAGCTTGTCGTTGTTCGCTTCGTCGTCACCGTGCTTGCCCGCATAGAGGGCCGAGTCGACGCCCGGCTCGCCGCCGAGTGCATCGACGCAGAGCCCGCTATCATCGGCCAAGACCCACTCGTTCAATTGCTTCGCGTAGCCGACGGCCTTCAATTCCGCATTCGCGGCGAACGTGCGGCCGGTCTCTTCAACCGGCGGAAGCGGCGGGAAATCGGCCAGGGTTTTCACGGCCAAGCCGAGCGGAGCGACGAGTGCGGCCAGCTCGCGCCCTTTTTTCTTGTTGCCGGTGCCGATGACGAGCGTAGGTTGCATAGGGCATGGTTTTGCCATGCCCATGCCGTCCGGTCAATTGACCTAGCGCAAACCCAAGCGAGGTTCGTTGTAGGCCGACGAGATCGTCTGCTTCGGCACTTCGATCGGCAGCGGTTGCACATCGAGCGGGATGCCGACGACGTTTTGTTGCACGTAACCCGGCTTTCCGCCGGCTCCGGCCGTTTGCGATCCGCCGAAGGTCTGCATGATCTTGTGAACTTCCGGATTGATTTCGATTTTGCCGTCGGCCCGCGGCGTTCCGACCGAGTCGAAGCTGCCGATCGTCACGATGCTGGCCCCTTCATCGTGGAACTCGTAGGCCTCGTAGCCTTTCGAGCGGAGCGCCTCCGTGAGCAAATGGGCCTGCATGGCCGCCTTTTCAAGTCGGCTCTTGAGCTGCTTCTCGCCTTTTTCGATCGCCTCAACCTCTTTCGGAATCGAAACGTTCGCGCCGCCGAACGTGGCGACTTGCACGCTGTATCGGCCCGGGCACTTGAGCAAGCTGTGTTGAACCGGTTCGTTCATACGCACCACCATCGGGTTCAATCCCTTGCGCTGGTAGTATTCATCGGGGATCAACGGATTGTTCGCCATGAAGGCCTTTCCCATCGGGCCGCGGCGTTTGCCGGACTCATCGTTGGAAAAGAACTGCACCGCGGCGGTACGCCAGCCGGCGAAGGCCCGCGCGTTCTTTTGCCCAGTCTTGGTGATGTATTCCGGATCGAGACATTGCGGCCGCAGATAGCGAACCTTCTCCAACGTCTTCTTGGCTTCCGGATCGTCGAGCGACGGAAAATCTCCGACCAATACGGCCAGTTCTTGCCGCTTCTCGCCGGTCGCGTACTCCATCGTCTTCGGGCGGCCGTATTTGTCGAGGCCGCGACCGTTCACTTTGCCGGTGAAGTCCCAGGTCATTTCATGCACGTAGGCGGGCAACTTGAACTCTCGCCGAAGTTCCAGCACGAGTTCATTCGCTTGTCGTTCGGCGTCATCGCCTACGAACGTGGAGCAGAGCACGAACCACGGGCCGTTCTGTTCGTTAATCGTGTACGTCTTGTTCGCATCGGCTTCGAGATGCTTAAAGAGCGCGAGTTTGTTCAACGGCGACTGAGCCGACGATACTGCCGGAAATAAATGGCAGATGACCAATAGTGCGAAGGCCGAGCGTGCGACGAAGCGTGCCATGACGAGAAGTCTCGACGACGACATGAGGGACGAAGTGCCGCAAGTCGCGAGGTTCAACGCCGCCCGACCTGCTTGAGGGGGCGGGAGATTAGCACATGCCGCCGCGGTGAGCGAGAGCGATTGGCGGCGCCGAAACTGGCCGCCTAAATCGCGATAATGCGGCCGTTTTGGCTCGGGCCGGCCGTGACTTCGACAAGCTCATTACGTGCCGGCAACGTACCGCCGGCAGTCGACGAGTCGAGCTCCATCAGCGTGTAACGACACGCCGTTCCCGCGACGACGTCAGGCCGGTCGGGAAGCCGCCCTTCGACAAGCAACTGCAACTTCCGACCGCGCAATGCGGCGTGATAGCGGTCGCGCAGCGAGTCGGCCAACCTTTCCAACATTTCCACGCGACGCTGCTTCACGGGCGCGGGCACTTGATCCGCCATCGTGGCCGCCGGAGTTCCTTTGCGCGGGCTAAACGGGAAGATGTGGATCTTCGAAAAGCCGAGGGCATCGCACACTTGCAAGGTTTCTTCAAATTCGGCATCGGTCTCGCCGGGAAAGCCGATGATCACGTCGGTCGTCAGCGCCCGGCTGATCTAGTGAATCTTGCACGAGCTTGCAACGGTCAATGAATCGCTTAGCCCCCCAGCGTCGCTTCATGCGCCGCAACACGCCGTCGCTGCCGCTTTGCATCGATACGTGCAAGTGCGGACAGATGCGATCGGGATACCGAGTCATGACGCCCACGAGTTCGCGAGTCACCTCGGTGGCTTCGATGCTCGAGAGACGAACGCGGAACCGGCCGTCGACTTCGACCAGATTTTCGAGCAAGTGGGAGAGCCGCACCCAGCCCGCTTTCGCGCGGCCGGCGTTCAGGTCGACTCCGTAGTGCCCAAGGTGGATTCCCGTCAGCACGATCTCGCGGTGTCCGTGATCTACGAGCTTCCGAACTTCTTCGATGATGTGCTCCGGCGGTCGACTGCGCAGGCCGGGACGGACCGAAGGGATGATGCAAAACGTGCAATGCAGCATGCAGCCGTCTTGCACCTTCACGTAGGCTCGACGACGTCCGTCGAAACGTTCGATGCCGGTCGGCACGTCGACTACGCCGAAACGCTGCAATAAGTCCGGGAGTTCGCGTTTGTCGGTAATCACCTCGGCGACGTTCGGAAGCGAGGCAACTTCGTCAGGAGCCCGCGTCGCGTAGCATCCCATGACGACGATGCGTGCGTCGGGATTGTGCTTGGCCATCTGCCGCACGGCCTGACGACTCTTTGCATCCCCTTCATGCGTTACCGTGCAGGTGTTGACGACACAAACGTCCGCCGGTTCGTCGTCGACCGCATCACGAAAACCGGCGCGTTCGAGCCCTTGTCGCACGAATTCCGTTTCGTATTGATTGACGCGACACCCGAGGGTCGCGGTGCGAATGGTAGGCATGCAACAAACGGCGAAAAGAAGCGGCCGGAAAGGTGAAAGAAAACAGCCGATGCGTTAGGCATCGGCCGTGGAAGATCGTGATTCAATTGGCGACGACGACGTACCTATTCGGCGCGGCTTCGATCGAGGCGCTCATCGAGCCTTTGCAGGCTTTAATTCCCGGGTCTTTACCGTACGCCTTGATCTGATCGCGTTTGAGTTCGGCATGTTCCATCGTGGTCGTGAGCACGACCGCCTTCCCACGCAGGTCGACCTCTTGCGCGATTTGAAAGCCCTTCTCGGGCTGGTGGCCGAACAGCTCGTGGAGCATAACGATCACATACTCGTAGGTGTGGTCCTCATCGTTCCACAGTACGACGTGATAACGCGGCTGCCGGCGTTTCTTTTTTTCCGGCTCGGCGTTTTGCGGCGCAGCCTCGACCTGCTCTTCGACCTCAGGCACGGCAACGGCGGCATTGTCGGACATATGCGCGGCTCCTCGATTCTCCAACGGCGGCAAGACTCTCAACTTCGGGCGACGATGCGTCGGACCAACGTGCTTGGCCCGTTTGCCGCGGAGGCATTATATTAGCCCGGTTCGTAAGTCGCAATTTCCGGAGCTTGGGCATGCCCGCCGCCGTCGACAAATACCTCGCAGACAACGCCGCCGCGTTCGAGGATCAGCTTTGCCAATTACTCCGAATTCCCAGCGTGAGTGCTCAAAGCACTCACAAGAGCGATATTCGCGCGGCCGCTGAATGGGTCGCCGGACAATTCCGCGGTATGGGAATGAAAGCGGAAATCTGCGAAACACCGGGACATCCAATCGTTTACGCGGAAATCTGCCAAGCACCGGGCGCGACGACCGTGCTGGTTTACGGCCACTACGACGTTCAACCGCCGGACCCGCTCGACCTGTGGGAAACGCCCCCCTTCGAGCCGACGCGGCGCAACGGCAACCTCTATGCCCGCGGCGCAACCGACGACAAAGGCCAAATGTTCACGCACGTTAAAAGTGCGGAAGCATGGCTGAAAACCGAGGGGAAGCTTCCGATCAATTTGAAGTTTTTGATCGAAGGCGAAGAAGAAGTCGGCAGCGAACATCTCGACGATTTCATCAAACAGAACAGCGAGAAACTTAAGTGCGACGTTTGCGTGATCAGCGACACGTCGCAATTCGGTCCGGGCTTGCCGGCCATCACCTACGGGCTGCGCGGGATCAGCTATTTCGAATTGAAGCTCCAAGGCCCGGACCGCGACTTGCATTCCGGCGTGTTCGGCGGGGCCGTCGTCAACCCGGCCAACGCACTTGTGAAAATGTTGACGGCGCTCGTCGACGACCAAGGCCGAGTGCAAGTGCCTGGCTTTTACGACGACGTAACGCCGCTCACGGATCGCGAGCGGCAAGAGTTTGCCACGCTGCCGTATGACGAGGCCGAGTTCAGGTCGTCAATCGGCGTAAAAGAACTAAACGGCGAAGCGGGCTTTACGAACATCGAGCGCCGCTGGGCGCGGCCGACCTGTGACGTCAACGGCCTCACGTCCGGCTACCAAGGTGAAGGGGCCAAGACGGTGCTGCCGGCCAAGGCCTCGGCGAAGTTCAGTTTTCGGTTGGTGCCGAAGCAAGATCCGGTGAAACTCAAAACGGCGCTCGAAACGTTCCTCAAGAAGCTTTGTCCTCCGGGCATCGCGATGGAACTCATCGGCTATCACGGAGCGCCGGGCGTTGTCGTGCCGCTGGAGAGTCCGTATATGGCAGCGGCCGTGCAAGCCGTCGAACACGGCTTCGGTCGCCGGCCGGTCTTCATTCGGGAAGGGGGCTCGATCCCCGTGGTCTCGACCTTCCACGATTTGCTGGGGGTCGACACCCTACTGCTCGGCTGGGGACTGAACGACGACAATACCCACAGCCCCAACGAAAAGTTTTGCCTCGCCGATTTCCACCGCGGCATCAAGGCCAGCGCCGCGCTGTGGGAAGAATTGGGGCGGTTGAAAAAGTAGCCGCCGGACGCAAAAGAGCCTGCCCCAACGCGCATTCGATCTAGGACGACGGATGCCGGCGTCGCTAGAATGCCCGCTCGTCGGAACCCGCTCCGCTTCTGCCGGCAAACCACGGATGATTTACAGCCATGCCCCTTAAACTTAAGACCAAAGCCGAGTATTGCACCGAAGTCGTCGGAATGACGTTTTCGGAGATCCAGCGTGATCAGCGTCTGATCAATGCGCTGAGCAAAGCATTGAAGGCGGCGCAAAGCGACGAACAGTTCTTATACCTAAACGACAAGAAACGGGACCCGACGTACCTCTACGAGACGTACGTCAAAAGCACGAACTTGCCGAAGTTCGTCAACATCGCAGCCTCGATGATGAAGGCTTGCGAGAAGGTGGCCGCTGAACCGAAGAAACTGGCCGCTGAGATCGCCAAGGTGACGGAAGAGGTCGAGCTCCTCTTCAAAAACAACTTGCGGCCGAATTTCGTGCGGTCGACCTCGTGCGAAACATGGTGCAACCTCAAGAACGAGGAACTGGCTCGCGAGGAATGCGAGAAACGAGCCAAGAAACTCGCCAAGATTCTCGGCATTGACGCGAGGACCATCGCCAATATTCTCACCGCCATCGCGATCGCTCGATTCAACAACGATCGCGTGGAAATCGCCCGTCTGATGAAGGAAATTCAAAACGAGGGAGACAAGGCGAAAGCAAAGGCGTTGGCCGAATGCATCGAGAAGCAACTGGGCGAAATGGGCATCAGCTAGTCCGTCGTCACAGGTTCGCCGAGCAAACATTCTTTTTACCTTTGGAACGCAACTGAATCGTCATGCTGGATCGCAAATTCATCGTTGAGAACGCCGCGCTCGTCAAAGAAAACTGCCTGCGTCGTAACTCCAAGGCCGACATCGATCGCTTCGTCGCCTTGGAAATGGAACGTCGCAAGAAGCAGCAAGATGTCGACGAGTTGAACCGTAAGGCCAACGAGAAGGCGAGCAGCATCGGCAAGGCCCCGGCCGATCAGCGTGAAGCTCTGAAGGCCGAAGGTCGTGCGCTGCGGGAACAGTGCGACGCCGCCAAGGAAGAACTGGCGAAGCTTGATGCGGAAGTCGACGCGGTACAACGTTCGATTCCGAATATGTCGCACCCGCAGGCTCCAGTCGGAGGCGACGATCAGTCTAATCTCGAAATTCGCAAGGGAAAGCACGCTCCGCCCAAGTTCGATTTCAAGCCGCTCGATCACGTGCAGCTCGGCGAGAAGCTCAACCTCATCGACTTCGACGCCGGCGCAAAGACGACGGGCGCAGGCTTTTACTTCCTAAAGAACGACGCGGTGCTGCTGGAACTCGCCCTGCAGCAATACGCGGTCAACCTGCTAATGTCGGAAGGCTTCACGCCGACGATCACGCCGGACCTAGCCCGCAATGAAGTGCTGCACGGCACCGGCTATATTCCGCGCGGGCCGGAGACGCAAATCTACAGCATTGCCGACAGCGACTTGAGCCTCGTCGCCACGGCCGAGATCACGCTCGGCGGTTACTTCGCGGACACGGTTCTCGAAGAAGAACAGTTCCCGATCAAGATGTGCGGCATCAGCCACTGCTACCGCACCGAAGCGGGCGCCGGCGGTCGGGCTTCGCGCGGCTTGTATCGCGTACATCAGTTTACGAAGGTCGAGATGTTCGCTTTCACGACGCCTGAGCAAAGCGACGAGATGCTCGAGTATTTCCGTGACCTGGAATGCCGCATCTTCGACGGGCTCGGCATTGCATATCGAGTCGTCGATACGGCGACCGGCGACCTCGGCGGACCGGCCTATCGCAAATACGATCTGGAGGCGTGGATGCCCGGCCGCGGCAACGGCGGCGAATACGGCGAAGTCACGAGCACGAGCAACTGCACCGATTACCAATCGCGGCGACTCGGCATTCGCTATAAGAAGAAGGGGGAAAAGGGAACCCACTTCGCTCACACGCTCAACGGCACGGCCGTGGCGCTCAGCCGGGCGATCATCGCCGTCTTGGAAAACTACCAACAAGCCGACGGCACGATCGTCGTCCCGGAAGTCCTGCGAAAATACATGGGCAAGGACAAGATCGGATAGTTTCATGCCCGACGCAATCGAATGCGTTGATGCGGAAGGACGCCCCCATCGCGCGCTGCAGGTTCTCACACTTCAGACGACGGCGACTAGAAAGCTTACGGCCTTCTACTACGCACTTGGGTTACCGATCAACGAAAGCACCGACGCGGAGGGAAGGACGTTCTTTTCGGCTAGGTGCCGCGGCTTGATGCTGAAAATCGTTCCGGCCGACTCGTCATCGTTGGCAGGGAACGTGATATTGGCGTTCGCGGTGGATGATTTAGAAACGACAGTGGCCGCAGCTCAGCGTCAGGGCGGCGAAGTCCTAAAGGATTGCACCAATTCTCCATCGGGCAAGATCGCCGTGCTCGTCGATCCGGAAGGAAGACGGGTCAGTCTTGTCGAACGCGCGCCGCAGCAGGCGGCGGAAATCTTAAGCGCAGCCAACCGGCTTGATCCAGATCGAACAGCCGATGAAATGGAGACGCTGCGCAATGGCGCCAACAAAGTGTTTGTCGGGGTAATTACGTTCTTCGCCGTAATTCCCGCCATGATTCTGGCTTTGTTTCTGATTGCGTCGCTCCGCCTTCCACCGATGGCGGCTCGAATGGTCCTTTTGGCGTCGCTTATGCTGTTGCTCATCGGCCCGGTCATAGCTGTCAACGGCAAGCGAAGTTGTAGGTTGGGTGACGGCTCCGATGACTTCTTGCTCTACGTGTCAATCATCTTCGACGTCGGGGCGTGTTTATTTCCGGCGTCGCTTTTTCTTCATATTCTCTCGATCGTCAAAATTTCCGCCGTGGACATCATCGGCCTTTGTGCCTCATTGTTGTGGATTGGGGGCGTCGTCAGCTTTGCGCTGCATGTAAGAGCACTGGCAATCTCTTGGTCGCTACCGGTGCTTGCGTCACACTCCGGCCGGCTGGCCGCATTCTTTGGGATATTCTTGGCGATGATTCTCGCCTTGTTCTTCGTCGCCGCTCAGAACGGCAAGTCAGAAACGCTACCATCCTCCGCGATTGCATTGCTTGTAATTGGAATTCCTTTTGCAATCGTTTGCTTCGTGCTTTATTCGGCATTCATTCTGACGCTCAGAAAAATCGAGCCCGCCTCGGCCATGTTTGAAGACTCGACCGGTCGATGATTATCGCCCGCGTCGGTTTGACGGCTCGAAGTCTGTAACGTTTCCGCTCCCGCTGCGCTTAGCCGAGTGTCCACTAAGACATTTCGGGAACTGCAATTTCCTTCGGGAGGAATGCCGCCCAAATCTCATTTGCGAACGGTCCGCATGTCCCACGGCAGCGGCCGCAGCGCAAAGTTCCGCCACCCAACGTCACCGTCTTTTCACTCGTATCGTATTAGGAGAGTCTATGTTTTCCGCTTATCTCAGTTTCGCGATTCTGTTGTTGGCCGTATTTGCGTCGGCCAGTTCGTACTTTCTGTTGAAGCAGCCGCAGCTTGTGGAGAAATACGCCAAGCTGATGGGCTCGCTCAACGCAACCGCTCACGGCGTGCTCGCCTGCATTCTCGGCACGCTCGCCGTGCTCGACGTTTTGCGGCATAGCTGGTTCACGGCCGCCTTGTTCGCCGGCTGCGCCTCGGTATTTGTCTACTTCCTGCTCTACCCCGGCACGCCGGTCAAATCGAACGAGCAGGCTTAGCCGCCCCTTCGCCAGAATCAAAATCCCTCCCCGGCCCTCGGCGTTGTTCGCCGGGGGCCGTTTTGTTTTGTAACAACTCGACTTCGAATGCGCTTAGGAACCTATCTCACCCACAACTCCAACCTAGGTTCCCGCCATGTTGCCACAACTCGTTTCGCTTTTGATCGCCGTCGTCGTCGGTGCTGCCGTCGGACTCTACTTCCGTTCACGTCACAAGGAAGGTTGCAAACAGTTCGGCAATTGGGCTCTATCGCTCGATTGGCGAATCTATGCCGTGGAAGTCGTGATGTTCGGGCTGATCGCCGCCTTCCATCTCTATGACGGCAACTACGTGCTCGGCGCCGCTTCCTTGGCGCTGACGACCTTGGCCGTCGTGGTGACGTGCATGCAACTCCGCAAACAGCGTACGCCGAAAGCAGACAAGCCGACGGCTTAGCCGCGTCGTTAAACGCCCCACAACTCCGAATTCGCCGGGCCGACCATCTCTACACCGGAGATGGACGGCCCGCGTCGTTTCGTTTCGCTACAACTTGCTCCGGCCGAACGACTTAGCGTCGATTGACGCTCTTCTGCAAGCCCTGTACGATAAGGGGCTCTTCAGCTTCGCACGGTCCGTTGCTGGAGATTCTAAATCCAAACGACCGAATACCTTGGAACGCCGGACGCCTGCAGGCGGCGAATTGTTTCGGCCGGTCGCCGAACTTCGCACGTCGCAGGACTTTTGCCGGTGTGCTTGTTTCACAGGAGTTTGCAGAGTGTCGACGGAACTCGTTAAGCAGTTGATCGAGGCGGGCGTTCACTTCGGCCATCGTGCCAGCCGCTGGAACCCCAAGATGCGTCCGTACATTTACGGCCGCCGCAACCTGATTCACATCATCGACGTCCGCGAAACCATTCGCGGTCTCATTCGGGCCCGCAAGTACCTCACGCAGGTCGCTTCGCAAGGAAGCCTGATTCAGTTTGTCGGCACGAAGAAGCAAGCCGCGGAAACGGTGGAACGCGAAGGCGCCCGCTGCGGCATGCCGTTCGTGAACGATCGCTGGCTGGGCGGAACGCTCACCAACTTCCGCACCATTCGCAGCCGGCTCGCCCGCTTGGAAGAACTCGAATCGCTGAAAAATAGCGAAGTGTTCAACCAATACTCGAAGAAGATGCAATCTGCGTTGAATCGCGAATATCGCAAGATGTTCCGCAACCTCAACGGCATGCGCACCATGACCCGCCTGCCGGAATGCATGGTGATCATCGATCCGAAGAAGGAAAAGAATGCGGTGATGGAAGCCCGGAAGATGGGCGTCGTCACCGTGGCGCTGATCGACACCGACAGTGATCCGGACATGGTCGACCTGCCGATTCCGGGCAACGACGACAGCATCCGCTCCATCGAGCTGGTCGTGAACCAATTGGCCTCGGCCGTCATCGAAGGTAAGGCCAATCAATCGGACGCCGGCGGCGTCGGCCCGCGGGCTTACACCAGCCCGGAAGGCGCGGACAAGGACTAACGCCGAAACTTGTTTGACCTCGCCTTGGCTCCCTTCTTCCCTTTCCCGAGGGAGAAGGGCCGGGGATGAGAGGCAGGCAATTCGCAGAACGTCGCTCGCGCTAACGCCGCAACGGCGAGCACGTCGCGACGCATAGCACTTATCAACGAAGACATCGTACGTATAGCGGAGAGTTTGAGATGGCAGAGATTACTGCGGCCTTGGTCATGAAGCTGCGTGAAGAGACCGGGCAACCGATGATGGATTGCAAGGCGGCTCTCACCGAAGCCGGCGGCGACATGGCCGCGGCGACGAAGATTTTGCGAGAGAAGGGGAAGAAGCTCGAAGGCGTGCGCCTGGGCCGCGATACGGAATTCGGCCGCATCGGCGTTTACTCCGACGACAAGGCCGGCGCTTTGGTCGAAATCATGTGCGAAAGCGCACCGGTGGCCAACGGCCCGGATTGCCGCCAGTTTGCCGAAGATTGTGCGAAGGCCTTGGCCGCCGCGACGACGCAAATCGCCGACGGCGATGCGCTGCTGAAAGAAAAGTCGCCGAGCAGGCCGGGCACGCTGGCCGAGCAAAAGGACGACATGTTCAACCGGCTCCGCGAAGTGTTCAAGATCGGTCGGTTGGCGAAGTTCACCGGCACGACCGTCGGCTACGTGCACGCCACCGGAGACTTGGGCTCGCTCGTCGAGTTCGAAGGCTCCGACGCCGCGACGGCGAAGGACATTGCGATGCATATCGTCGCCACGAGCCCCTTGGCCGTAAATAAGGAAGACCTGCCGCCTGCGGAAGTCGAGAAGGAACGCGCGTTCCTCACCGAACAAGCTCGCAAGGAAGGCAAGCCGGAAAACATCATCCAAAAGATGATCGAAGGCCGGATGAAGAACTTCTACTCGGCTCGCGTGTTGACCGAGCAGCCGTTTGTGAAGGACCAAGAGCAAACGATCGCCGCCCTGCTGAAGAGCAAGGGAATGAAGATCACGAAGTTTGTGAACTGGAAGCTCGGCAAGAGCTAGTCTCACGACGCGACGTCGCTCGTCGACCGGTTTAGCCGCGGGCTAGTTTCCGCGTGTTTACAACTCCAAGAGGAATTCGGATGGGATCGAGCGAACGACGTCGCGTGCTGCTGAAACTCTCCGGCGAAAGCTTCTGCCACGCCGGAGAGCGCGGCATCAGCATGGACGTAACCATGCACACGGCCCGGCAGATCGCCCAAGCGAAGCAAAGCGGCGTGCAGATGGCCATCGTCACCGGCGGCGGCAACATTCTGCGCGGAGCGCAATTCAAGAGCACGGCCGGCGAAGGCATTCACGAAGCGACGGCCCACCAGATGGGCATGCTCGCGACCGTGATCAACGGCCTCGCACTGCAAGACGCCTTAGAGTCGCTCGGTTGCGCCGTGCGATTGATGACGGCCATCAAAATGGAACCGTTGGCAGAGCCGTATATTCGGCGTCGCGCCCGTCGCCACTTGGAAAAAGACCGCGTCGTGATCATCGCCTGCGGCACCGGCAATCCTTACGTGACGACCGACACCGCCGCCGCTCAGCGGGCTTTGGAAGTTGAAGCCGAAGTGTTGCTCAAGGCCACAAAAGTTGACGGCGTGTACAGCGAAGATCCGGAAAAGAACCCGCATGCCATGCTCTATAGCGAGCTGACGTATCAGGCCGTGATTGAGCAGAAGCTCCGCGTCATGGACCCGACCGCCATCACGCAGTGCATGGAGCACGACATGCCGATCCTGGTATTCAACTACCGCAAGGAAGGCAATATTGAGCGGGCCGTAAACGGGGAACGTCTCGGCACGATTATCAGCAGCCGGGCCGTTGTGAAGGTGTAAGAAGCACCAACCATAACACCCCTGCACGAGTTGCCCGGCTCCAACCAAACGACGAACACGAATCTCAACGCAGACGAAGCCATGAGCGCCGACGAAATCTTGATGGACGTGGAAGAGCGGATGGAAAAAGCCCTGAGCGTGTTGAAACACGCGCTCACCGGCATTCGTACCGGACGGGCCAATCCGGGCCTCGTCGATTCGCTCCGCGTCGAAGTGTACGGCTCGCAAACGCCGATCAAGCAGCTAGCCTCGATCGGCGCGCGCCGGAACCGCAGCAAATCGTCATTCGCCCGTTCGATCCGGGCACGATCAAAGACATCGAAAAGGCGATCATCGCCAGCGGCCTCGGTTTCAATCCGCAGAGCGACGGTCGCATGATCCGCATCAACGTGCCGCCGCTCTCCACGGAAACGCGCCGCAAGCTCGTGGCTCGCATCAAGGAACTGACCGAAGAGGCGAAGGTCGCGATCCGCAACGTCCGCCGCGACGGCAATAAGGCGGTTGAGCAAGCCGAGAAAGACAAGCAACTCTCGGAAGACGATCGAGATAAGGCCAAGGAAGACGTCCAAGAGCTGACGAAGACCTACGAAGACAAAGCGTCGGCTCTGGCCAAGGCCAAAGAAACGGAAGTGATGGAAGAGTAGTCGCCGCCGGTTTGAGGATCCGCCGTTATGTCGAATTCCCTCCCCCGATCGCGGCGCCGCTTCTTGCATGAAGCCGCCGCCCTGGCCGCTTCCGGAGCGTTTGCCATGACGGCCGACTTCTCTCAAGCCGCGGCCGAGGCCGATTCCACGTCGGCTCGCCCCATGGCCGCCGAACTTATCAAACGGCCCGGCCTGTTGGTGATCGCCCATCGCGGGCTCTCCAGCCGGTTTCCGGAAAACACGCTGCCGGCCTTCACCGAAGCATTGCCGTTTAAGCCGGATTTTGTCGAGCTCGACTATCGGCACTCGTCGGACGGCGTGCCGATCGTCATTCACGATTCGAAGCTCGACCGCACGACGAACTCCGTGAGCCTGTTCGGCGCGAAGGAAGTCGTGATTGGGGCGAAGACGGCCGCCGAACTCAAGCCGCTGGATGCCGGAACCTGGTACGACGCGAAGTTCGCGGGCACGCATCTGCCGACGCTCGACGAATCGCTCGACGCCATCCTGGCCGGCTCCTGCTGCATGGTCGAACGGAAAGACGGTGACGCCGAGACGCTCGTTGAGCTCTTGCACAAGAAGGGCGTAGCCGAGCGGTGCATCGTGCAGGCCTTCGATTGGGCGTTCATCGCCGACGTTCGCAAGCTCGATCCGTCGATCGTCACCGGCCTGCTCGGCAAGGAAGCGCTCGACGCCGCGAAAATCGCCAAGGCCCGCGAGATCGGCTCGGAAGTCGTCGGTTGGAGTCATTCCAATCTCACGGCCTCCGAAATCGCCGCCGCCCACGCGGCAGGCCTGAAGGTGTGGAGCTACACGGTCGACAAACCGGACCGTGCCCGAGAACTCGCCGCCGCCGGCCTCGACGGCCTGATTACAAATAAGGCGGACTTGGCCCGCGCTTGGCTGGCGGAATCCAAGTAACCGTCGCCTCTTAGGCCTAGAGTCAAGTGCCGGGGCTCAGCAGCGTCCACGCCGGCATCGTTCTGCAAGCAGGCCGACGGCCCTAAGCGAGCTTGACCCGATTTCCGGGCCGCTCCTATACTCCCCCGCCCATCGAAGCTCCGCGGCCCCGTTATGCCGCGTGAGCACGACGGCCAAGTCCGCGCGGCATGACGCCGGCGCAACGGTTAAGGGAGGAACCGCGATGTCTCGTTCGAACGTGCGCACTACCTGGCGGGCCTTGCGCCCTGGCAACGACACGCCGTCACCGGCGGAGTCATTCTGGCAATCGTCGTCGCATGCTTTGCGCTACGGCGCACGACGGGCCCGGCGGAAGCCACGGCCCAAGCTCCCGCAGGCCAAGCTCAGCCGATTCCCGCGGTCGATCCGAACGCCGCGCAACAACAAGCTCCCAACGATACGGCCGCCCTGGTCAACGGCGTGCGTATCTCGCGCAAGAACTCGCTCAACAATGCCTCTGGCACTTCGGCGACGGCGTGCTGGACGGGCTCGTCAATCGTACGCTCATCGCGGACTTCTGCGCGAAGCACAACATCATCGTCACTCGGCAACAGGTTGACGCCGAAATCGACAAAATGGCCGAGCGTTTCGCGGTGCCGCGCGACGAATGGCTGAAAATGCTCGAAAGCGAGCGGGGCGTCACGCCGCACCAATACGCCAACGACATCATTTGGCCGACCGTGGCCTTGAAGATGGTCGCCGCCGCGCAAATCCAGCCGGCCGAACAAGAAATCGTGCAAGCCTACGAGACGCAATTCGGGCCGGCCGTGCAATGTCGCCTGATCGCACTCAACGACATGCCCACGGCTCAGAAAGTCCATAGCCTGGCGACCTCCGTGCCGGACGACTTCGGCAACTTGGCCAAGACCTACTCGGCCGACGTGAATAGCGCCAGCGCCAAAGGCCTGATCCAACCGATCCGCAAGCACATGGGAGATAAGCAGCTTGAAGAAGTCGCCTTCTCCCTGCAAAAGGGCGCGATCTCCGACATTCTCCAAGTCGGCCAACAATTCATCATTCTCAAATGCGAGCAACAACTGCCCGCTCGGCAGGTCGCGCTCGACGACAAGTTGCGGCACGTGCTGACCGAAGCCGTGCGTGACAAAAAGCTCCGGCTCGCCTCGACCGAAGTGTTCGCGCATATCAAGTCGCAATCACAAGTCGACGTCGTCTTCTCCGACCTGCAACGCCGGGCACAAGAACCGGAAGTCGCGGCTCGCGTGAACGGCAAGGTTCTCGGCACCGCCCAACTGGCCGAAGAGTGCCTCAATCGGCACGGCAAGGACGTGCTCGAAGCCATGATCGGCCGCACGATTCTGACTCACGCTTTGACCACGGCTCGCCAAGAAGTGACGCAAGCCGATATCGACGCCGAAATCGCCCGTGCCGCGCTCGCCATGGGCAAGACGAAGACGCCGGGCGGCAACGAGCCCGACATCGAAGGCTGGATCAAAGAGATCACGGAATCGCAAAAGATCCCGTTCGAGCAATATGTCTACGATTCCGTTTGGCCGAGCGTGGCGTTGAAGAAGCTCGTCGCTCCGACCGTCAAGGTTCAGGAAGAAGACCTGCAGAAGGGTTTCGAAGCCAACTACGGCCCCCGTGCGAAATGCCGAGCGATCGTCGTCAATCAAATGCGCGAGCGCAAGAAGTTTGGCAACTGGCTCGTGACAATCCGACGGCGGAACACTTCGGCATGTTGGCCGAGCAATACTCAATCGACAACGTGAGCCGTGCACTGCGCGGCGAAGTGCCGCCGATCCAACGTCACGGCGGTCAGCCGATCTTGGAAAAGGAAGCCTTCGCGCTGAAGCCGGGCGAACTTTCGGGCATTATCCAAGTCGACGACACGTTCGTCATTCTCTTCTGCGAGGGTCTCACGAAGCCCCGCCCGATCGACTTCGCCGAAGTGCGCGACTTGATCTACGAAGACGTCCACGAAAAGAAGCTGCGGATGGAAATGGCTCGGGAATACTCCCGCTTGCAGCAAGGCGCCCGCATCGACAACTTCGTCGCAGGCAAGGTTCAATCGCCGACGCTCGGCAAGAGCATCGAGCAAGCGTCGCAAGTTGCGCCCCCCGGAGCACAGCAAAACGCCGTTCAAGCGGGCTTCAATGCTCCCGTGAACCGCTAACGGCCTGCGACGTTTCCACGCCGAAATTTACGCACGTTGCGACACCGATTCGCAACGTGCGTTTTTATTTCCCCGGCTTGCACCCTTGTCAAAAGGCCTTCGGCCGAATCAATTACGGCCATAACGTGCACCTCGGCTTCGGGCAGGTCCCGCAATGGACTTTCCGTTTTATCCGACAAATGACTTCGGTCCTCTGATGAAGGGGATGGTGATCGGCGGCGTCGCCATCTTGCACGTGTTCCTCGCGCAGTTCGCAATCGGCGGCGGCATTCTGCTGTGCGTCTTTCAGTGGCTCGCGATGACGGGCCGCAGCAAATTGGCTCGCGAGTTCGTCGACGGTTATTTTCGCTGGCTGGTGCTCATCAGCTTTGTGCTTGGCGCGTTGACCGGCGTCGCGATTTGGTTGACCACGATCCAAATCAGCCCGCGCACAATCGGGCTAATGGTGCACGAATTCCATTGGCTGTGGGCCACGGAATGGACGTTTTTCTGCCTTGAAGTCGCCAGCGGCTATGCGTTCTATCGCTACGGGCCGCACCTCTCTGATCGCACGCGGCTCGGGTTGCTGATCTCCTATTCGATCGCCGCCTGGATGAGTTTGTTTTGGATCAACGGCATTCTCTCCTGGCAACTCACGCCGGCCGCTTGGCTCGAGCGGCATACGATCTGGAGCGGCTTCTTCAACCCGTCGTTTTGGCCGTCGCTTATCTTTCGCACGATCACCGCCATGGCCGAGGCGGGCCTCTTCGCCTGCTTGGTCATTAACTTGGCGACCGATTGGACGCGCGAACAAAAGCAAACGATGCTCCATCGCGCGTTCTATTTCCTGGCCCCGATGGCCCTCATGCCGTTGGTCGGCGCTTGGTATTTCTCCGTGGTTCCCGACGACAGCCGCCGCTGGGTGATGGGCGAAAGCGTCGCGATGACGATGTTCATGACGCTCGGGGTCGGCGACTTCGCTGCTGATCGGATCGTACGCCGTCGTGATGCTGTTCAACCGTCGCAACTTCATCAATGCGATGTCGTCGTTCATGCTGATCGTGCTGGCCTTCGCAGCCACGGCCGGCGGCGAATTTGTCCGTGAAGGAATGCGCAAGCCGTACACGGTCCGCTATCTGCTCTACGCCAACAGCATCACTGAAGATGAGGTCGCGGAGATGCGCCGCAACGGCGGAGCTTCGCACGATCCCTACCCGCTCAAGAACGAACAGGAGCTCCCGAACGACCAACTCCGGCTCGGCGCGAAGGTGTTTCGCATGCAGTGCTCCGTGTGCCACACGGAAGACGGCGCCAACGGCGTCCTGGGGCTCGTGCGAACATGGTCGCCGGCACAAGTTCGGTTGAACGTGGCTCAACTGCAACGTACCAAACCGTTCATGCCGCCGTTTGCCGGGACGGCCGCCGAACTGGAAGCCCTCGTGCAGTGGCTCGCCTGGCGTGAGGCAGGAAATCCGCCGAGCTGGGAAATTTCGGCGAGCCCGCAGGTTCTAAGCCAGATCCAGGCTCATCTCGACGAAGTCGGCACGGTTTCGGGCATCGCATTGATGCAACAAAGTGAAGCCGCCGCTCGCGAGCGCCAGCAGAAAGCGGGGCGGTGACCGAACGATGTTCCCTTTTGAGTTTGCCCCCGCGACGATCTTCTACCTGTTTCTCTACGGAGCGACCCTCGTCCTCCACGTGCTGCCGATGAACTACGTTCTCGCCGGCTCCACGTACCTGGCCGCCGTCGGCATCTGGGAAACGGTGCGCGGGCCTGCTTTGTCGCAACGGCCGCTCGTCGAAACGCTGCGAGATTGGATGCCCTTCGTCTTAGGCGTGACGATCACGGCGGCCGTCGCTCCGTTGCTCTTTCTGCAGATTCTCTACCAACGGCCGTTCTATACGGCGAACCTACTGCTCTTTCATCGCTGGATGGCGATCCTGCCGGTGCTGATCGTCGCGTTCTATTTGCTCTACCTGCAAAAGAGCAAAGGTTGGCACAAGTTTGCCGCATGGATTCGGGCGGGCATTTCCACCGGCATCCTGGCGTGCTTCGCCTTCGTCGCTTGGTCTTGGACCGAAAACCATTTGCTCAGCACGCGTCCGCTTGAAGTGTGGACGAAGGTCTACGCCTCGAACGATTGGTTCTATCGCGACCCGGAACTGATGCCACGGCTTGCCGTGTGGTACGTCGGCGCGTTTCCGGTGTTGGCGGCGGCGCTGCTTTGGCAACTCTGGAGCGTCGGCCTGTTCGGCAAGTGCGTGCCGATCACGATCGGCGATTCGTCGGCCCCGGAACGACCGCCGATGGCCGCCACGTTGCAATCGCTTTGCCTGCTCGCATATGCCGGACTGATCGGCTCCGTCGCGGTCGGGCTCGGCTACTTTCTGTTTCTCGATGCAACCATCCGGGAGCGGCTCGTCTCGTCGCGAGCGTGGCCATATTTGGCCGTGGCCGTCGTCGGCCTTGCCGGACAGGCATGGCTTTGGCGGCATGTGCAAAAGAGCGGCTGCGTCTGCGGCGGCACCATCGCCAGTTTGGCCGCGGCGATCGGCATGGCCGTATCGGCGGCCACGGGCTTGCGAGAAATGCGTCGTACGGCGACCGTCGACCTCGCCGCATACCTAGCTCAACATACCGAGGCTTCGAAAATCGGCGGCGTCGGGACATTCTTGGTCTTTGCCGTCATCACGTTCTCGGGCATCACCGCCGTCGTGATTGCGGTTCGCCGCGGGCTGGCTGCGGGAAAATCGCAGGCTTAGGTCGGCCGATGGTCCGCCCGTTCGGACTACTCTGCCCTTTTTCGGCCGAACCGTGTACGCTAGAAGTTTGTCCCCTTCTGAATCGTTCGGTCCGTATCAGCCTCCTCCGACGTTACGAGTATGACGACTCCCAACGATCCGAAACCCGCCGGCCCTTCCGAACCGTTCAAGATCTCACCCGCCGAACGGATGAGTCGGCTGCCGACGTATCTCTTCGCCCGCATCAACAGCGTGCTGTATCAGAAACGGCGCGCGGCGAAGACGTGATCGACTTAGGGATGGGCAACCCCTCGGAGCCGCCGCACGAGCTCGTCATCGAAAAGCTTGTCGAAGCAGCTCGCAACCCGTTGAACCACGGCTACAGCCAATCGATCGGCATTCTCAATCTGCGACGCGAAGTGGCGGGCAAGTACCTGCGCAAGCACGGCGTGCGGCTTGACCCTGAGAAAGAAGTCGTCGTTTGCCTTGGCTCGAAGGAAGGCTTCAGCCATATGTGCTTGGCCCTCATGGGACCGGGCGATACGGCCATCGTGCCGGCACCTTACTTTCCCGCTCACGTCTTTGCCGTAGCGTTGGCCTCCGGCAATTGCATCACGCTGGAAGTCGCCGACAGCGAGAAGTTTCTTTCGAACATCGCTTACACCTGCCAGCATCTGCATCCGCGGCCCAAGCTGCTGATCATCAACTATCCGCACAACCCGAGCGGCGTCACGGTCGACCCGCAGTTTTTCGTCGAAGTCGTGAAGCTCGCAAAACGCTACGGCTTCATGGTCATCAGTGATTCGGCCTATGCCGACGTAGCGTTCGACGGCTACCAGCCGCCGAGTTTCTTGGCCGCGCCGGGTGCGATCGACGTCGGCGTCGAATTTACGACGATGAGCAAGGGGTACAACATGGCCGGCTGGCGCGTCGGCTACGCGTGCGGCAACCAAGAAATGCTCAAGGCCTTGGCGACGATCAAGGCCTACTACGATTACGGCATGTTCCAAGCCATCCAGATTGCGGCGATCATGGCGTTGCGGAATACCGAAGCCGCGGTCGAATCACAGGCCAAGCTCTACCAGCGTCGTCGCGATGTGCTTTGCGAAGGGTTGCGCCGCATCGGCTGGGATCCGGTTGCGCCGCGGGCCGGCATGTTCGTGTGGGCGAAGATTCCTGAGAAGTATCTCAAGAACATGGACACGCTTCAGTTCGCCATGAAGCTGCTTGAAGAGGGGGGCGTCGCCGCCAGCCCTGGTACCGGCTTCGGCCCGGCCGGCGAAGGCTACTTGCGTCTGGCCTTGGTGGAAAACGAAAACCGGCTGCGGCAGGCCGTGCGCCAAATCGGGCGTTGCCTGGGAGCCGACGGCAAAGGCACCGCCTCCTCCGACGCGGAAGAATCGAAGACGCCGACGGCCACCTGACGTCGACGCTCGCAACATTACGTTGCGGAAACTTAACCGAAAAATCTCTTAAGCGGCGCAAATTTGCCGCATCAGCCGTATCGCGCGGCCGCTATTCGAAGCCGCCTGCCGGCGATATAATCTGCGGAATTCGTCACAACTCGCCGGCCTCGGCTAGGGTGAGCTGCGGCGAACTTCGGCCGCCGCCGACGTGCCCGTGAGAAAATGCGGGCATAAAAAAGGAGAGTCCTTGCTCGCCGGGGCAAGAACTCTCCAAGGCTGCCCGAAAACAGGTTTCCCTGCGTCCGGAGACCCACAGCCGTAATGTTGCTATCGGTACCGACACCGAACGACTTTAGGCAACCGTGGAGTAGTGCGGAGGAACCACGAGTCGATCGCCGAACGCGACGGAATATCCGTCACTGACGGAATGTTGAACGCGCGAGGTCGTGTTCGACGAACGATCGACGCGAACGCACATCGACCGACGACGATTGAACTGCTCGACAGAACTGGCTCGACCAAGACTTTCACGACGAGGGATCTTTAGGAAATGCCCCAAGCGGCCAAGTTGGCGTTGGAAGACGGCACCGTGTTCACCGGCACTTCGATCGGCGCTGAAGCCGAAGTCGACGGCGAAGTCTGCTTTAACACGTCGATGACCGGATACCAAGAAATCCTCACTGATCCGAGCTATCGCGGCCAGATCGTGACGATGACGTATCCGCAAATCGGTAATTACGGCGTCAACGCGGAAGATGTGGAAAGTCCCAAGCCGCACTTGGCCGGCTTCGTCGTACGCGAACTCAGCGGGCGTGTCAGTAACTTTCGCGCCGACGGCGATCTCGGCGAATACCTTCGTCGCTACAACATCCCGGGCATTCAAGGCATCGACACCCGGGCGCTGGTGCGCAAGCTTCGCATGAGCGGCGCCATGAAGGGGGTGCTGTCGACCATCGACCTCGACGATCGCAGCCTCGTCGCCAAAGCGAAGTCGTCCCCCGGCTTGGTCGGCCGCGACCTAGTTCGCGAAGTCATGCCCGATCAGCCGCGCGAGTGGAGCGAAAACCTCAGCCCGTGGATGAAGCTCGAGGCCGAGCAGCCGTCGGCCGACGATGCCGGCAAGCCGCACGTCGTGGCTCTCGACTACGGCATGAAATGGAACATTCCGCGTTACTTGCGCGATCGCGGCTTCAAAGTGACGATTCTCCCCGGCACGGCTTCCAGCAGCGACGTGCTCGCCGTGAATCCCGACGGCGTGTTCCTTTCCAACGGCCCCGGCGATCCGGAGCCGCTGAACTACGCGATCGAAACGATCCGCGGCGTGCTGGGAAAGAAGCCGGTCTTCGGCATCTGTCTCGGGCACCAGCTTCTATCGCTGGCGTGCGGTGCCGGCACGTTCAAGCTGAAGTTCGGCCATCGCGGCGCGAATCAGCCGGTGATCCACTACGAAACCGGCGTCGTGGAAATCACTTCGCAGAACCACGGTTTCGCGGTCGACGAAGCGTCGCTGCCGAGCGACCTGGAAGTGACGCACCGCAATTTGAACGACAACACGATCGAAGGCGTGCGGCACAAGAAGGTGCCGGCGTTCTCCGTGCAGTACCACCCGGAAGCTTCGGCAGGCCCGCACGACAGCAGCTACTTGTTCGACAAGTTCCGCGAACTGATCGGGAAGTAAGCCGAACGGTTCGCGCGGCTAACGTCGAATGTCGGCAAGCAGCACGCTGAGCACGTCCATCAACGTAACGGCCAGCTTAGGATTGCGGAGGCGCCGTTCTCGGTGCAGTCGAGCCATTTCTGCAGCGCGTGCCGGCAATACGCTTCGCGTGATTCGTCGGCCAGCGCCGGCGACAAAGGCCCGACGATCTCGGGCCACAACGAGCGCAATCGACTGATCGCCGATTGCTTCCCGGCAATCGCCTCAAAGACGACGTCGTCGAGCTCTTCGAGCCGCTCCATGAGCCGCGGATCGCCGAGTTGTAGGATTTCACTCGGCGATTCGCGCAAAGCGTCGATTCGCTCATCCGCTTGGTTGCGCGCGCCGGCCGATTCTCGGTGGGCGCCGTCGCTGCGAATGACGTGCGTAGGTTCGGCGGCGGTCGTCGATTTACGACGCCGTGGTCCGCGCGGGTTCTTCATCGGCAATCTCTAAGGTTTGTCGGTGTTCTTGCGCGGACGATGTCGGGCGAGGTCGCGTTTTACGGCTTCAAACTGCGTGAGTACGTCGTCGATTTGCCGCTCTTCGTGAACCGGCGGCGGAGGCGTCGGTTGAGAAATGTGCGCCGCCGCGGGCGTTTGCACTTCCAAGTGTTCCTGCCCCGGCTTCTGCTGGAACGATTTACGCAGCGACCGCAATTCGGTGAGCCATTCCAGGCGTTCGTCGGTGTAGCGGCGATTGTCTTCGTCGCGCTGCTTCACCAAGTCCGATTCTTTCTGCTTGAGACGCCGCACTTCGGTCGCAAGCCGGTCGCGGTCTTCTTGAGCCGTGGCGATACGGTGCTGCAAATCGGCGAGACCCGCGGCGTCGATACGCGACGGATCGCGTTTCATCCGCTCGATTTCGGCATGCACCGCGCCAAGTTCGGCCCGGGTCTCTGAGAGTTCGACGGCCACGTCGGCCAGTTGCCCGACTTTACGTTGGGCTGCTTCCAACTCGCATTCCAAGATGCGACGTTCTTGCGAGAGCTGATCGACCTCGTCGCGTAAACGGCGAAGTTCGCGAGCTTGAGGGCCGTCGTGATGATCGCGAGCCGCGTGCTCCAGACGTTGCTTTTCTTGGCGAATTTCCAGAGCGTTGGCTTGCGCCGTTTCAACGAGCGAGTCGAGGTGCCCCCATTCTTCTTCCAGCGCGGCCCGTTCTTTCGCCAACGCTTCGGTGCGTTCGAGCAGCTCTCGTTCGCGCTCGTCGAGCCGGCCCGCCAACAGTTCAAGCCGCTCGAGCTGCGAGGCCATAAAGGTCTGCAGATCGCGCTGTTTGCGGCGCATCGGCTCCAATGCGGAGTCGATCTCGCGCAACACCGACCGGCTTTCGGTCTGGGCGTCGGCTGTCATGGTGTGAATCAACGGTGTGCCGATGTGGGAGCGGCGAAGGTGCGAAGGCACCGCGAGCCCGACGGGCGCCGGACTTTTCAACCGCCATCGCAAACGTAGGTCGAAAACCACAAGAATCAAATCGCTTTCGCTGCCGGCACCCCGTGAGACGGGTCGAGCCGGAACGGTCGGAAAAATCGTCACGACGTAACTCTCACGGTCGCCGCCGCTTTCGTCATGTTCCCGGCCGAGCAAGGAAATCCACTCCTTGCACGCCGAGCAGAAATCGGCATCTTGGCAGTTCGTGAGGAGGCTCGCACGTTTGGTTTGTTTAGAAATACGGAGATTTAGACCCATGAAGAACCTGTTGATTCTCGCTGCGGCGCTGTTCGTCTGCGGCACTGTTGAAACCGCCGAAGCTCGCGGCTTGTTCGCCTCGTTGACGGCCGCAGCCGAACCGATGCCGACGCCCGACGCCTTGGCCCCCGTTCCGCAAGGTTGTGCGGCGCCGGTCGTCGTCGCCCCCTGCACCTGCTGCCCGACTCCCTGCATTCGCTATCGCAATGCGGTGCTCGACCTGAAGCGGACGCGTTGCTGTGATCCGTGCGCGCCGCCGCTCAAGTCGGTGCTCTGCGTGAAAAACCCTTGCACCTGCTGCCCGGTAGAAGTGCCGGTTTGCTTGCCGTCTTGCTGCTGCGGCGAACCGAAAGTGAGCTGCCGTAAGGCGGCGTTCGGGGCAGGCGTCGTCACCTACGATTGGTGCTGCGGCGTTTCCGTGGTCGTCCGCTTCGATAAGTGCGGCGACGTCCTGGTGACCTACCGCGGCACCTAACGCCGCAATCGCCGCCGTCGGCGATTGCCGAATATCTTGAGCTTCCGCGACGAGCCCGGGCCGACAACGCCCGGGCTCGTCGTCTTTTAGACGGAATAGAACTTCAGAATGCGGTTGTTCGCCGTCGTCGGGAACTTCGGCTAGAATGCGGCGACCGCCCCCGTCGCATTTCCGCCCACCTGCCGAATTGGCCCGCCCAGCGTCCATGTCTCGCGAGAAGCCGCGTCGTTCGTCACGCTCCAAACATCGGGCCGCTCAGCCTGCGCCGGATACGCTGACCGTCATCTGGGTGACGATGATCGCGACGGTGCTCTTGTGTGAAGTCGGCGCGGCCGCTTCGCGGCTCTATGTGCGATTCGTAGATTCACAAGCAAAATTGCTGTTCATGTTCTCGGCCTATCTGGTGCTGACGGCGGCGATCATCGGCTTTTTCCTCATTCTGCTGACGCCGGTCATCGTGAAGCGGAAGCGATCGAATCCGCCGGGCTCGATCGTCGCAACGGCCTACATCGTCGGCGCATTGCCGTGGCTGGCCATGCTATTGCAGGCCTGGGAGTAGCGCACGCGCATGTCGCAGACAGATTACACGCGTCAAACGCATCACAGAGTTTCTCACGGCCGCGGAGCAGGCGATGGTCGACCCGAAACTGCAGGCTTCGCTCACGAACTTGGGCGATACCTTGGCGCACCGTAACACGGAGGCGTGGCGAGCCTTTCCGCAAAGCGATGCCGTCCGTGAACTGGCCCGACAGATCAAGGACGAAACGCTCGCGCATTTGGACCAATATATCGAGGAAGTTTGAGGCTGCGGTGCAGAGCGCGGCGGACACGTTCACTTTGCCGGCGACGGCGAAGAAGCCTGCCGCATCGTGACGGACATTCTTCGTCGGGCCGGCGAAGAAGGTGGTCAAAAGCAAGTCGATGACCACCGAAGAAATCCATCTCAACGACGTGCTCGAAGCCGAGAAGATCGAAGTCGTCGAAACCGATCTCGGCGAATTCATCATGCAGCTCTCCAAGCAGCGGCCGTCGCATCTCGTCGCTCCGGCGCTGCATCTGCGGATGCCGGAGATTCACGAACTTCTCTCGGGCGACGCAGGCGAAGAGCTGCCCAACACGCCGGAAGACATGACGGCGTATGCCCGTCGTCGACTCCGCGCGGACTTCGCGAGCGCCGATGCGGGCATCACCGGCGGAAATTTTGCCGTCGCGGAAACCGGCTCGATCGTACTCATCTCCAATGAAGGCAACGCCCGGCTGACCGTGAGTTTGCCGACGTCTGCAAATCGCCGATCGTCGGCATTGAGAAGCTCATTCCGAAGTTCGCAGACCTGCCCGTGTTCCTCAAGGTGCTGGCTCGCGCGGCGACGGGGCAGAAAATGTCCGTCTATACATCCGTCATCAACGGTCCGCGACTGCGCAGACGAGACGGAAGGGCCGGAGGAGTTTCACGTCGTACTGCTCGACAACGGCCGCACGCGGATTCTCGAAGGTCCGCTGCGCGAGAGCCTGTTCTGCATCCGTTGCGGAGCGTGCCTCAATGCCTGCCCGATCTACCGAAACATCGGCGGCCATGCGTACGGCGGCGTTTATGCCGGCCCGATCGGCGCCGTGATTACGCCGCTTTACGACGGGCTCGCGGCCAACCATCACTTGCCGCATGCGTCGAGCTTGTGCGGTGCGTGCCAAGCCGCCTGTCCGGTGAAGATCGCCATACCGGAAATGCTCATTCGCCTGCGCGACCAACTGCATCACGAACCCGGGCAACTCGGCAAACTCGAAGGCCTCGCCTATCGCACATGGGCTCGCATGATGCGAATTCCGTTGATGTATCGCCTCGGCACTTGGCTTGCCACGCGCACGGCCGGTCGCTGGCACAAGAGCGGCTGGATCAGAAAGCTGCCGCTGGCGCTTGGTGGTTGGACTAAGGCCCGCGATTTTCCCGCTCCGGCCCCGGAACGTTTCCGCGATTGGTGGAATCGGGAGGGAAAAGCATGAGCCGGGAAGTTTTTCTGAAACGCGTGCGCGAAGCGGCGGCGGCCGGCAGAGCCTATCGGGTTCATCCGAATGCCGACGTTACGCGAGCCATGGGCCGCGCGGCACACGAAGAAAATCTCGTCGCCGAATACGTAACGGAAGTCTCGAAGGCCGGCGGGCGGCCGGTCGTCGTCGTAGATCGGGCTGCGGCGCGCGAGGAACTCCAAAAACTCTTCCACCTCTATGAACCGCGCAGCGCCCTTTGTTGGCGGCATCCGGTGCTCGATCGCCTCGGGCTGGCCGAGTTTCTCCAAGGGCAGAGAATCGAACGAATCGATGCCGAGACGACGTCGGCCCTGTCGCACGAGGCAGCGCGGGCGAAATGGCTGGCCGCCGACATCGGCATCACCTCGGCCGATTGCGCCGTGGCCGAAACCGGCTCGCTTTTGATGGCTCACGCCGCGAGCAACGAGCGCGTCGCCAGTTTGCTGCCGCCGGTGTATGTGGCGGTCGTCGAACGGGCTCAAATTGTGCCGGATTTGTTCGACGTCGTCGAACGCTTCGCTACAAAGCTGCCGGCGAATTTGCCGAGCAATCTCACGTTTATTACCGGCCCCAGCAAGACGGGAGATATCGAATCCAAGCTCGTCACCGGCGTTCACGGCCCCGGGAAATGGCACGTGATCGTCATCGATGCCGACTGACGTCGTACGCGACTTCGGCTACTTCAGGCCCTTGCGATACTTCCAAATGCACCACAGCGCACGGAAGCCGTCGCGCCAGGTGATCTTTTTGCCTTCGGCGTAGGTCCGGCCGCGATAGCTGATGGCTCGCTCGTAAATGCGAATGCCCGGGATGCTCGCGGCCTTGGCCGTAAGCTCCGGCTCCGTACCGAAACGCTTCTCTTGCAGCGTCGGCGCAATCTTCGCGATGACTTCCGACCGAAACGCCTTGTAGCACGTTTCCATATCAGTCAGGTTTAAGTTCGTCATCATGTTTGAAAGCAACGTCAGCACGTAGTTGCCGACGGAGTGCCAGAAGTACAGCACGCGCTGATTGTCGCCTTTGAAACGACTGCCGAAAACGACGTCGGCCTCGCCGGCGACAATCGGCTGAATCAACAGGGCGAACTCCGCCGGATCGTATTCCAAGTCTGCATCTTGCACGATGACGACGTTGCCCGTCGCCGCACCAAAGCCGGTTTTGATCGCCGCCCCTTTGCCCTGGTTCCGCTCGTGCAAAACGATCTTTAAATCACCGTCGCCCTGCCAAGAACTCAGCAACTCGCGAGTGCCGTCGGTGCTGCCGTCGTCGACGAGAATGATCTCGGTCGGAATTCCGCAGCCGCGCACCTTGGCGACGACCTCCGCCACGGTTTTCACTTCGTTGTAAACCGGGATGACAACCGACAGGACGAAGCCTTCGGGAAGTCGGTAAATGCCCAACCTGCGAGCTAGCGCGGGGCCCAACAATCGCAGCAACAACTCCTGACGCTCGTCCGGTCGCAAAGCGCCGAGCCGAGCGTCGTCGACGGATTGCAGGAAGGCGGCGCGAGCGTCGGGGTCGATCATCGCGTAATTCACGGGCTCGCGGATTCTTTACCGATCGCCGGTCGCCTCATTTCAGAACTCGGCGTTTCCCGGCGCGCGCGGGAAAGGAATAACGTCGCGAATGTTCTGCATGCCGGTGATGAATTGTACGACACGTTCCAGACCCAAGCCGAATCCGGCGTGCGGCACGGTGCCGTAACGTCGCAAATCCGCGTACCAAGCGTAGTGCGCCGGGTCGAGGCCTTGCTCTTTCATTCGCATTTCCAGCACGTCGAGTCGCTCTTCGCGCTGGCTGCCGCCGATGATTTCGCCGACCTTCGGCACCAAAATATCCATAGCCCGCACCGTTTTGCCGTCGTCGTTCACGCGCATGTAGAACGGTTTCAAACTTCGCGGGTAGTCGAAAAGAATCGTCGGAGCTTGGAACTTTTCTTCGGTCAGATAGCGTTCGTGCTCGGCCTGCAGGTCGACGCCCCACTTGACCGGAAACTCAAACTTCTTGCCGCTGGCCAGCAGGATGTCGATGGCTTCGGTATACGAACAACGCACGAACTCGGCCGTGATAATCTTCTGCAGCGTCTCCACGACGGTCTTGTCGATCCGCAAATTGAAGAACGCCATGTCTTCCGCGCAGTCGCGGAGCACGTCGCTGAAGATGCGTTTCAAGAACGCTTCGGCCAGGGCCATGTTGTCGGTCAGGTCGAAGAAGGCCATTTCCGGCTCGACCATCCAGAACTCGGCCAAGTGCCGCGTCGTGTTCGAGTTCTCCGCGCGAAACGTGGGACCAAACGTGTAAACCTTCCCCAGCGCGCAACAAGCAGTCTCCACTTGCAGCTGACCGCTGACGGTTAGATACGTGGGACGCTCAAAGAAATCTTGTTTGTAGTCGATCTTGCCGCCTTGATCGGCCGGCAGACGGGGCGGCTTCTCGGGATCGAGGGTTGAAACGCGAAACATCGCGCCGGCCCCTTCGCAGTCGCTCGCCGTGATGATCGGCGTATGAACGTAGAGGAAGCCTCGTTCTTGGAAGAACGTGTGAATCGACCGGCTCACGCAATTGCGCACCCGGGCGATGGCGCCGAACGTGTTGGTGCGCGGCCGCAGGTGAGCGATCGTCCGGAGAAACTTCGAACGAATGCTGCTTCTTCTGCAACGGGTATGTCTCGGCGTCGGCCGTGCCGTAGAGTTCCACTTTCGTCGCCGCGATCTCGGTCGCCTGCTCTTTCGCCGGCGATGCCTTAACCAAACCTTCAACCGCGATGCTGTAGCCCGCCCCGAGATGCTTGATCTCACTCTCGTAGTTCGGCAGCGCCGCATCGGCAACGATCTGGATGTTGCCCTGGCACGAGCCGTCGTTCAGCTCGATGAAGCTGAAACCTCCTTTGGAGTCGCGCCGCGTGCGAACCCAACCTTGAAGCCGCACGGTTAATCCGACGGCGGCCGCATTGCGAGCTTGATCGACGCTGATCTTTTCCATCCGTGAAAGCTCCGCGAGAGACTTCAGACGTCAGACAAGAGACCTCAGACTTCAGCCGTGAGACATCAGACTCAGCAGCAACGGACAACGGACGACTGACCACGGACATCCTACCCGTGATGCTCGGCCAACCACCGCTCGGCGTCCAGCGCCGCCATGCAGCCGCTGCCGGCCGACGTGATGGCCTGTCGGTAGTAATCGTCGGCCACGTCACCGGCGGCGAACACGCCCGCCACGCTGGTGTTCGTGCGAAAAGGCTTCGTCAGCACGAGGTAGCCCTTGTCGTTGGTCTGCAGCTTGCCGTTGAGAAACGCCGTGTTCGGCGTGTGGCCGATGGCGGCGAACATCCCGCCGACTTCGAGCGTCCTTTCGCCGCCGCCGGTCGTGTTTTCCAGCCGGACCGCGGTCAGGCCGTCTTTGTCGTTCCCCAGGCACTCGGCGACGACCGAGTTCCATTGCATTTCAATCTTGGGGTTCTCCAGAGCCCGCTTCTGCATGATCTTACTGGCCCGCAGTTCATCGCGGCGGTGAATCAGATGCACCTTCGACGCGAAGTTCGTCAGATACGTCGCTTCTTCGACGGCCGAATCGCCGCCGCCGACAACCGCCAACTCTTTGTTGCGGAATCGCGGCAGGGCCCCGTCGCAGACCGCACAAGCGCTCACGCCACGATTCTTGTATTCGTCTTCCGACGGCAGCCCCAGGTAATTGGCCCGTGCGCCCGTAGCAATGATCACCGTATACGCAGCGACGACTTTTCCTTCCCCTGTGTGAAGCTGAAACGGATGGCCGCCGAAATCGACGTCGACGATGTCGTCACCGACGACACGCGTACCGAAATTCAGCGCCTGCTGCTTCATCAGCTCCATCAGTTCGACGCCTTGCACCGCGTAGTGCGGAGCGCCGTTCTTCTCATGCCCCTTCGGAGCCGGCGGCAGGTTGTAGTGCCGGTCTTCGTCGACCGCGCTTTCGATGAACGCGCGAACGTTGCCGAATGGAAAGCCGGGATAGTTTTCCACCTCGGTGGTGAAGGCCAGTTGCCCGAGCGGAATCATTTCCGCTTTCGGCGTTCCTTCGTAGACCAGCGGCTGCAAATTGGCCCGGGCTGCGTAAATCGCGGCCGACCAGCCGGCAGGTCCGCTACCAATGATGACGACCTTTTCGACACCCGTTTCACTGCTCGCCATCGTCACCACGCTCCTCATCCGGTTAAGAGTAAGCGGCAATTATAGGGGCTTGCCGCCGGTCGTCCACCGAGCCGCCTTGTTCGCGCCGCCGGCCAGGGGTATTCTCAAGGATGCGGATTTTCGCCCGCATCACGGCCTTGTTTAGATGCCGTGGATGCCGAGCCGTTACGCCGCGCACGCCCTTCGAAGCTTCCTTCCCGCCCGCGAGTGTTTGCATGACGCTCTTGCCGATCGCCGCCGTTTGCGCCGTCGTTCTCACGATCGCCTATTTCACGTACGGCCGACTCCTTTCGCGGCTCCTGAAGCTCGATCCGAACAAGCCGACGCCGGCCGTCGAAATGCGCGACGGGCTCGACTACGAACCGATCGAGCCGAAGTTTCTGATGAGCCAGCACTTTTCGGCCATTGCGGCGGCCGGCCCGATCGTCGGCCCGATCGCGGCGGGCTTGGCGTTCGGTTGGTTGCCGGCGCTGATTTGGATTCTCGTCGGTTCCATCTTCATCGGCGGCGTTCACGACATGACCGCCCTGACGGCCTCGGTTCGCCACAAGGCCGGCTCGATCGCCGAAGTCGTTCATCAGCACATGAGTCGGCGGTCGTTTTTGCTGTTCCTATCCTTCGTCTGGATCGCACTCGTCTACATCATTGTGGCGTTCACCGACGTGACGACCGCGTCATTCGTCGGCACGTACGATCTCAGCGAAGGGGCCAAACTTGAAGGTGGCGAACTCAAGGTGGAAGGGGGCGCAGTCGCTACGTCTTCGCTCCTTTACTTGGCGTTGCCGATCATCATGGGGCTGCTGCTGCGCTACACGAAGCTCTCGCTCAACATGGCGACGCTGATCTTCCTGCCGCTCGTCGGTCTCACGATCTACGCCGGCCAGTACGCGAAGTTCGATGTCGCCCAGATCTTCAACCTCACCAACGCTCAAGCCCAGGATGTTTGGGACGTCGCCCTTTTGATCTACTGCCTCGTCGCGGCGGTCGTCCCCGTGTGGCTGCTCTTGCAACCGCGCGGGCATCTCGGCGGCTATTTTCTCTATATCGCTCTCGGCGGCGGTTTGCTCGGTCTGCTGTTCGGCAACCATGAAGTGAAGTACCCGGCATTCACGAGTTGGGTCGCGTCGAACGGGCAGTCGCTGTTTCCGTTTCTGTTCATCACGATCGCCTGCGGGGCCTGTTCCGGCTTTCACTCGTTGATCGCCTCGGGCACCACCTCGAAACAACTCCGCAAAGAAACCGACGCTCGTACCATCGGTTACGGGGCGATGCTCTTAGAAGCGATGGTCGCTTTGATCTCGCTCTCCTGCGTGATGATTTGGGCGTCGGGTTCCGTGCAACTCACCGGCGGGCCGAACGTCATCTATGCCATCGGCATGGGTGAGTTTCTCGAACTGCTGCACATTCCGCCGCAACTCGCCATTTCGTTCGCCCTCATGGCCTTCACCACCTTCGTTTACGACACGCTCGACGTCTGCACGCGGCTCGGCCGCTACATCATTCAGGAACTCACCGGTCTGCGCGACGCGAAAGGTCGCTGGCTCGGCACGATCGTCACGGCCGGCGTGCCGCTCTACTTCCTCTTGGCGCCGACGCCCGTCGACGCCACCGGTAAACCGACGCCGCTTTACCGGCTGTTTTGGAACCTGTTCGGCGCGAGCAATCAGTTGCTCGCCGCATTGACGCTGCTCGGCGTCACCGTTTGGCTCTGGCGCACGCGGCGCGAGAAATGGGTTTGGCTCGTCACCGGCCTGCCGTGCGTGTGGATGTACGCCATGAGCAGTTGGGCGCTCTCGATTATGACGTTCCCCAAATTCTTCGATGCCGACGGGAAGCTGCAAACGCCGACCGATCCGGTGCCGTGGATCGGTTGCGTGCTATTGGCCTTGGCGGCCCTGATGCTGGTCGAAGCCTATCTCGCGCTTCGCGGTACGAAGTCGCCCCCGGCTCAAGGCCGCTCGGCTCCGGCGCTGTCGGCTGCGGGCAGCTAATATGACGTCCGACGAAGAGCAAATCCGCGAAGTCGTCGCCCGTTGGATGGCCGCCACCAAAGCCGGCGACACGGCGACCGTGCTGAGTCTGATGACCGACGACGTGGTGTTTCTCATCGCCGGTCGACCGGAGCCGATGCGCGGCAAAGCGGAATTCGCCGCGGCTTTGCCTCCGCCCCCTTCGACCGCCGTTCCCGCGCCAACAATCGACGGGACCAGCGACATTCAAGAGATCGTCGTCGTCGGCGACTTTGCATACCTGTGGTCGAAGCTCAAGATCGTCGTCACGCCGCCTGGCGGCGCACCGATCACGCGATCCGGTCACACTTTGACGATCTTCCGCAAAGAGTCCGGCCGCTGGCTCTTATGCCGCGATGCGAACATGCTGACGCGAGTCGAGAGTTGACGCCCCATGAACGATGTCGCCTACGCGCTTGAGCCGGGTTTAACGGTCGAAGAATTCATCGACGTTCTCCGTCGTTCGACCCTCGCCGAACGACGGCCGGTCGACGACCGAGCGACGATCGCCGGAATGCTGCGGCATGCCTCCGTCATCGTCACGGCCCGCGTTGATACGTTGCTCGTCGGGGTTTCACGGGCCGTTTCCGACTTCAGCTACTGTACCTATTTGTCGGATCTCGCGGTCGACGAAGCCTTTCAAAGCCGCGGCATCGGCCGCGAACTCATCCGCCGCACGCATGAAGCGGCCGGATTCGGCACGACGCTCATTCTTTTGGCCGCTCCCAAAGCCCGCACGTACTATCCGCATATCGGCATGCGATCGCACGATTCGTGCTGGACGATCGATCGTCGCAGCGGCCCGACGAATTCTTAGTCGGCGGGAATCATCGCGACGGCCGAATAGCGGCCCGGCTATTCAAGTTTTGACCGCCAAGTCAAGAAACGTTTTGGCCACGCGCCATTGCGCAACGTTTTCAAGTCGATTTTTGGCCGGCCGCCATTTTGTATGCGCCTCGTACGCGTCCACAAACTGTAGGCCGGCCGAAAACTTCCTGGAATGACTTGGCGAATTTTGGACAATACGGAATGCGCGATGGTGCGCCGACCTTAGCCTCCGGCGCCGCATGCCGTGGGCGACACGACGCAAAATCGCCCACGATGAATAATCCGCACGCTCGCCCCGCAAGCCAGGGAGCATTTCGAACGACGAATCTTCGAGAGCTTATGAACTGCCATCGACACCAATCGCGGACCGGGGGCATGAGCGACCAAAGTCCGTTCGCGCTCTTCCGAAATCGACGTAAGTCGCGCAAGAGAAACTCGACTTACGTCGATTCGAGCGCCTTGGGGTGCCCATAAGTCGGGGTTATGGGCGCACAAGTGCCAAACCCACAAGGGGTGTGCCCTTAAAACAAGTTATGGGCGCACTGCGCCCATAACCGGCGACGTAAGTCGCTCGACGCTTTGGGCACTTACGTCGATTCTGACGCCGCCTTGTCGCAGTTGCCCCTTTGCCGCCAAATCGTCGCGAAATCAAACTGCTCTTGGACTGTTTTCACCGGAAAGCGAATAATTACGCACCTGCTTGTCACGCGCCGACGCCTAGGGAGTTGCTCATGACGACCAACCACGACAAGACTTCGCACGCTCGCCCTGACGCGGAATTCTGGACCGGCCGCATGCTGGTCGACGGCCGCTGGATCGACGGCGGCGATCAGCTCGAAAATCGCAATCCGGCGAACTTCGCGCAAGTCCTCGGCACGTTTCCCCGCGGCACCGCGGCCGACGCCGAACGAGCCGTTCATGCGGCCCGACGGGCCTTTCCGGCTTGGCGACGGATGAGCCGTATCAAACGGGGCGAACTGTTCGACAAGCTCGCCGCGCTGATTCAGCGCGACGTCGACGCGCTGGCCGCCGTGCTGGCCCGCGAAAGCGGCAAGATCGTCGATGAAGCGCGGGCGGAAGTCGTCGAAGGCCTGCACATGGTGCAGTACGTCTGCGGCACGGCCCGGCAGCCCATCGGCGAGTGCGTGGCGTCGGAGGTGGCAGGCAAAGATCTGTACGTGCGTCGCAAACCGCGCGGCGTCGTAGCAGTGATCACCCCGTGGAATTTTCCGTTCGCCGTGCCGCTCTGGATGCTCGGCCCGAGCTTGCTGGAAGGAAACACCGTCGTTTTCAAACCGTCGGACGAGACGCCGGAGATCGGTACGAAGTTGACCGAATTGTTCCTCGAAGCAGGCTTCCCGGCGGGCACGATCAACCTCGTGCATGGCCTGGGCGAAGAGATCGGCGATGCCGTGGCTCGGCATGACGACGTCGACGTGGTTTGCTTCACCGGCAGCTATGAGGTCGGCTCGCACATTCGCAAGCTGGCCGCCGCGAGCGACCACAAGACGTGCGCCTGCGAGATGGGTTCGAAAAGCGCGGTGATCGTTTGTGAAGACGCTCGCTTGGAGTTGGCCGTCAATGCGGTGCTGCTCAGCGCGTTCAAAACCACGGGCCAACGCTGCGTGTCGGCGGGCCGCACGATCGTACATCGCTCACTGCTCGGCAAGTTCGAAGAGCAACTTTGCGAAAAGGCCTCGCAACTCAAGTTTGCCGATCCGTTCACGGCCGGAGCTTTCGCAGGCCCGCTCATCAACGACGCTTCGGTCGACAAAGTCTTGAAGTACAACGCCTTAGCCAAAGAAGAAAAGGCCAAGGTGCTGCTCGACGGCGGGCGCCTGAAAGACGGCGAACTTGCGGCCGGCCACTTCGTGAGCCCGTTTATTTACCGGCAGGAGTACGCCCCGGGCCTGCGGACCATTCGCGAAGAGGTCTTCGGGCCGCACCTAGCAATCATTCCGTTCGAAACCGACGAGCAGGCCATTCAAATCTACAACGACACGCGTTACGGCCTGTCGATGGCCGTCGTGACGGAAGACTATCGGCGTTGGCGGCTGTACCGCGATGAGTGCGATTACGGCATGGGCTACGTCAACCTGCCCTGCATCGGCGCGGAAGTTCATCTGCCGTTCGGCGGCGTAAAGCGAAGCGGCAACGGGCAACCGTCGGCCGCGGCGCTCGTCGATTCCGTGACCCACAAGACTTCGTTCACCGTGAATCATGAGTTGGGCATCACGATGGCCCAAGGAATGACGGCCGGAGCTCAGCAGAAATAGACCTACGGTTCAACAGTTTGCCCAGGCGCGGAGGAGACGATCATGCATACGCCGACCGGTTCGCATGTGCCGCACCTCATCACGGCTCTCCCCGGCCCGAACGCCGCCCGCTGGATTGCTCGCGACGAGCAGGTGATTTCTCCTTCTTACACGCGGATTTATCCGCTGGTCGCGGCCCGCGCGCAAGGCTGCACGTTGGAAGACGTCGACGGCAACGTGTTTCTCGACTTTACGTCGGGCATCGCCGTCACGTCGACCGGACATGCGCATCCCGAGGTCGTCGCCGCGATCGCCGATCAAGCGGCGAAGCTCATTCACATGTCGGGGACCGATTTCTACTACGGCCCCGAGATCGAACTGGCCGAGCGATTGGCGCGGCTGCCGCTCGGCGAGGGTCCGAACAAAGTCTTCTTCTGCAACAGCGGCGCCGAGGCCATTGAAGCGGCGTTGAAGTTGTCCCGCTTTCGCACCGGTCGGCAGCGCGTCATCGCGTGCTACGGCGGGTTTCACGGGCGAACGTACGGTGCGATGTCGATCGGCGGCTCAAAGGCCAAGCATCAGCACGGCTTCGGCCCGCTGGTGCCGGGCGTGCATCGCATTCACTACGACGGCTCACGGGCCGAGATCGAAGAACAGTTCGCCACCTGTTGCCCGCCGGATGAAGTGGCGGCGATCTTCGTCGAACCGATTCAAGGCGAAGGAGGCTATCGCGTACCGTCGGCCGGATTTCTGCCGATGTTACGCGAGGTATGCGATCAGCACGGCATCTTGCTCGTGGTCGACGAAATCCAATCGGGCCTCGGACGCACCGGCAAGATGCTCGCGATCGAGCATTTCGGCGTCGTGCCGGATATCGTGTGTTTGGCGAAAGGAATCGCCAGCGGGCTGCCGCTAGGGGCGATCGTCACGAAGGCCGAACACATGACTTGGCCGCCGGGAAGCCATGCCTCGACGTTCGGCGGTAATCCCGTGGCCTGCCGCGCCGCGATCACGACGCTCGACCTGATCGAACGCGAATACATGGCCAACGCGGCGGAACGCGGCATACAACTGGCGGCCGGCTTGCAGCGAATGGCCGGCGACGCGGCGCTCGGATTGGCGAACCCGCGCGGGCTCGGGCTGATGCAGGCCGTCGATACGTTGGAAACCGGCCGACCGAGCGGACGACGGCGCGACGCCGTCATTCAAGCGGCGTTCCACCTCGGGCTTTTGCTGCTCGGTTGCGGGCCGGCGGGCATTCGCTTCTGTCCGGCACTGTGCGTGACGAACGAAGAGACGGACATCATGCTCGGGTTGCTAGAGCAGGCATGCCGGTCGGTGAATTAGTCGAATCGCCGCGCGAAACTACTTTAGCGAAGCCAGAATGCGCATGCGTTCGCGCTCTAATCGGAAATTCGACGTACGAGGTGATCGACGCCGTCGCGGCCGTCTTGTCTTGAACTTGCGGCGTCAGACCGGTGGTCGGCTTGAGAGTCTTCTTCTGTTCGACGTTGATCCGCTTCTCGTTGCGGGCCAACTTCGAAGCCTGCACGCCGAGCCGCTTGGCGTCGGCTTCATAGCGAGAGATGATCTGCCCGCGCTGTTGCAGCAGCGCATTGCGGCGGCCCACGAGTTGCGCCGCCTGCGCGTTGAGCGTTTGATAGTCGATCTCGAGCCGGCGCGATTGGATCGAAAATCCATTGGCTCGACCAATCAGAATGTTCTTCAGATCGGGATCGTCCGTGGCGTCGGCATCGTCGAGCAATTGGGCGATCGAGACTTCCAACTGAGCGATCTGGTTGCGAATGACGGCCCCTTGAGCGTTGATTCGGCCGTATTCGGCTTCAATCGGCGCGATCTGCCGGTCGAGGCCGTCGACTTGGTCTTGGGCCGTCTTCTGAATTTCGTCGTGCTGGGCCTGCAACGATTGCTTGTCGGCGTCGACCGACGCCTTTTCCGCGCCGAGGCGTTGCAGATCGTCGGCCTTTTGCTTTTCCTGCTCGACCTTCGCCGTTTCGACCGTGCGACGCTTGTCGTCGTCGAGCTGCAAGTATCGATCACGAACCGAGGCGAACGCTTCGGAGAACGCATCACGATCTTCGCTCGGCAGTTGCTCAAGAATTCGTTTACGAACGTCGGAGACCGTCGTCTGGGAAATTAGCGACGACGCCGGTCCTTCGTAGTAGCCGAACAAACGACCGAGGAACTCCGTCGCTTCCCGCCGGGCGTCGGCATGCTCGGGCGTCGCGTAGTTCGCCGCCAAGAGTTGCTGTAGCGTCTCCATTTGGGCCACGGCCTGCGGGTGCTTCTTCATGAGCACGAGCAAATAGATGCGCCCTTGCGCCGCGGGCAAATAATTCGGTGACGACGTCGAAAGCTGGTCGAGCGTCTTGAGTGCGTCGGTGTAGTGCAGATAACGCCACTGCACCAGCGCGAGCGAGAAATCAATGCGGGGATCGGAACCGCCGGCGGTCTTGGCGGTGCGATAATGTCGATCAGCGACGGCCAGCCCATCGGCCGACTTTTCCCATGCTTCGGCAAAGAGCGATTTCAGCGCCGCGCTCATCGCCGGATTCGCCGGCGCGTCGGCGGCTTTTGCGAACGGCGAGTTCGCAAGCAGCGCAAAGATGTGAATCCAACCAGCAATCGGCGCAACATGTCGAACCTCGGCGGCGATTTCAGGGGTGCGGCCCGGACCGTCGTCATCTTATCGCGGTCTGTGAGCGGCAGGCAAATTCGACGCGACGGATTCGGCCGCCCCTGGCCGCCGGTGCGAAAATCACTTGGGGTCAGGTGTGCGATTCTGGTATTCTGATAGTCCCGCCCTACGCCTAACTTCCTCCCCAGGCGAACGTCCCATGCTGCGAATTTTGGGATCGAAGAAACAATGCTGCGACGGCGTTTCGCGCCGTGATCTGCTGCAAGTCGGCGGCTCGAGTTTGCTCGGCCTGAGCGGAGCCGGGCTTCTCGGCGGCCGCGATGCCGCGGCCAAATCGGAAGCGGTCGCCGGCGGCCGCTTCGGGCAAGCGAAGGCATGCATCATTCTTTATCTCTACGGAGTCGCCGAGCCAGCTCGAACTGTTCGATCCGAAACCGGACGCTCCGGTGGAAGTTCGCGGCGAGTTTGGCACGCGGGCCACGGCGATACCTGGCGTGCATATCAGCGAGCACCTGCCGCGAATCGCCGGCATGCTCGACCGGACGACGCTCGTTCGCTCGATGACGCATCGCTACAACATTCACTCGGCTGCGTATGCGCTGACCGGTGTGCCGCACGTCGACATTCCGATGGAGTTGAATCCTTACGACACCCGGCACTGGCCGTACATCGGGTCGGTGTTGGAGTTTCTGTCCGAGCGTGAAGGACGAACGAAGCAAGGTTCGCCGCTGCCGCAAAACGTCGTGATGCCGTTTCCGTTCAGCGCGCACAGCAAGGAGTTTACGCGCGGCGGACCCTATGGCGGATTTCTGGGCCGCTCGTACGATCCGGTTTGCACGGAGTTCGACGGGGCGGCGAGCCGCGCGTTTCCGCGCTGGCGCGGCGGCGACGACCAAATGGTTCGCGACCCCTTTGGCGGTATCGAAGACGGCGGGCGGTTCTATCTGTCGACCGCGGCCGAATCGCCGGCGGACGTGACGCTCGACCGGTTGGACACGCGCCGCACGTTGCTAGAGCAACTGGAAACGGCGCGGCGTGAACTTGGGGAAACGTCGGGCGTGGCGGCGCGGAATCGGTTTCGCGAGTTGGCGTTTTCGCTGGTCGGCAGCGATGAAGTGCGCAGCGCGTTGGATTTGCAACGCGAACCGAAGGCCCGGCGTGAAGCTTACGGAATGAATCTGTTCGGGCAGGCGACCTTGGCGGCTCGGCGGATGATCGAATCGGGCTGCAAGCTCGTGACCGTGTTTTGGGACGAGTACGGCACGGCCAACAGTGCGTGGGATACGCACTTCGATCACTACGATCGGCTCAAAAAAGAGCTGCTGCCGGGTCTCGACGCCGCGTTCTCGTCATTGGTCGCCGACTTGGACGAACGCGGACTCTTGGACACGACGCTCGTTGCCTGCATCAGCGAACATGGGCGAACCCCGCGGCTCGACAACGTTCGCGGCGGCGGGCGAGGGCATTGGTCGCGAGCTTACAGCGGCCTATTTGCCGGCGGCGGAATGCGGCGCGGGCATCTGCACGGCCGGTCCGATCGGCATGCCGGCGACGTGGCGGCCGATCCGGTTTCGCCGAAAGATATCTTGGCGACGATGTATCACTTGCTCGGGGTCGACGGCGAACAGATGTTGCACGACAAGCTCGGGCGGCCGTTGCCGCTGGTAGCCGAAGGGAACGTCGTGCGCGAGCTGCTGGCGTAGCGAATTGGGAAACGACTACGCGGGGAAGTGGTGCGGCTTCCCCGCGTAAACGCAGCCATCAATAAGACTCGCCCCCCCTCACCCCCGGCCCCTCTCCCGCGATGGGGAGAGGGAGAAGCTGAGGCGACGCAATTCTACCAGCGGGCCGTGGTGCCGGCGAAGACGGAGAACGGAGCGACGCCGTAGCCCGAGACTTCTTCGTAGTGCTCGTTGAAGGCGTTGTCGATCCGGCCGAAGACTTGGAAGTTGCGAGAGAGGTCGTAAGTCAGGGCCGTGTTGACGACAACGTAGTCTTGCAGCACCACGCGTGTCGACGGGAAGCCGATCGCGTCGTCGCGATCGCCGACGTAATACGTGCCGACGTACAGATCGCCCCGATTTCGCAACACGCGACGGTTGAACTGCACGTTGACCTTATGGCGAGGCCGACGAAGCAACTGGGCCGGATCGCCGACCGGGGGCGGCGTGGCGTTGCTCGGGGCTTCGGTATCGAGATAGGTATACGACGTGGTCATCGTCGTACGATCGTCGAGCACGAACAGCGTGTTGAATTCCACGCCCGACATCCGCGCGTAGGCGGCGTTGTAGTAAACGCCGAGGTTCTGATCGTAGTCGATGAAGTTTGTGAAGTCGTTGCGGAAGTAGGTGATGCTCGGCACGAGGAAGCCGTCGAACATCGGCTGCTCAATGCCCGCGTCCCAGCCTTTGCTGTCTTCGGGGAGCAGATTCGCGTTGCCGGCGAACGGATCGAACCGTTGATAGAGGCTCGGCGCGGAAGCCGGTACCGAGCGTCGCGCGGATCCCGGTTTGCAGCCCGGGCACTCGGTAAAGACTGGTCACGCGATACGTGTCGTTCGCGCCGTAGAGATTGAAGTGATCGCTACGAACGCCGACCGTGGTGTACCAGCTTTCGCCGACGCGGAATTGGTTTTCGCCGTACACCGCGCCGTCGTCGAGCGAGGTCTTCGGGAACGCACTCGGGAACGAGAGACCGCCGCCGAGATCGAAGATCGTGTTGGAGGTTCCGGTTTCCGTTTGGTAGAGCCCGCCGAACGTGAAACTGTCGCCGACGAGGTCGTTGTCGAGCAAGTGAAACGTGTTGCGCCAGTCGATCTGTTGCGTGTTGCCGCGGAAGTTGCCGAAGAAGTCTCCAAACGTGCGCTCCGGGATCGGTCGGGCTGCGCGTGCCTCGTTTGACGTCGCTGATGTAGTAAGAGAGCGTTTGCTCGTACCAACCGGCATCGCTCACCGTGTGAAACCGCACGCCGGCGACCGCTTGTTGCAGCGTGTTCGAATCGTTCGGGTCGTCGCGGAAGGCGCTGTCCCCCTTGTCGATGTCGACGTTGCCTTGGTTGTAGCGGAAAACGAAGTCGAGGCTCGAACGTTGTCCGACGGTTGCCAACCGATGCGCCGAGAATAGGTGCCGAGCATGAAGCCGTCGTCTTCGACGTTACCGGGCAACCCGCGGCTGGCGGCGGAGAAGCCGTTGGTGTCGAGGTACGAGCCGCCGACCGAGTAGTAAACCGGTCCGCGTGAGCCGCTGACGTTCGCGGCGCTGTTCATCGTGCTGAAGGAGCCTCCCATCACGCTGGCGCGGCCTTGCATCGGGCCGGCGCCTTTCTTCGTAGTGATGAGGATCACGCCGCCGATCGCGTCGCTGCCGTAGAGCACGCTTTGCGGGCCGCGAATGACTTCGATCTTCTCGATGTTGTCCACCGAGAGGTTCGAGAAATCGAATACCCGGCCGGGGCTGATCGGGTCGTTCATCGGGATCCCGTCGACGAGCACTTTCGTGTGCTCGCCGCCGGCACCGCGGATGAAAATGGTCGTCGGGCTGCCGGGGGTGCTATTGCGGACGACGTCGATGCCCGGCACGCTGCGAAGAACTTCGCCAACGTTGATCTGTCCGCGTTGCTGGATTTGCTCGGCCGTGATGACCGTGACCGAACTGGCCGTTTGGTTGAGCAACGTCGGCGTGAGGTTCGGGCTCGAAACGACCGTGTTGCCTGAAACGGCGGAGCCTTGGGAACCAACGCCGTCTTCCAACGTGCCGACGATCGTGGCGCCGGGGCCTTGCGGCAGATCGCTCCGGGGCGAAAGGGCCGGGGCGTCTTGAACGTCAATCGTCAGCGGCGAAGCGGCCGACGGTGACGGCGGCGGGGCTTGAGCCGAAGCTAATTCGGCGAAACTGAAACCGAGTCGCGAGGGCTGCGAGAAGCTTGCGCGAAACCGGCGCGGGCCGGTTCCATCCAGCGGCGAACCATGTGTGCTCCTTTCTTCCGTCGAGGAAGAAGCCACGAAGGGACAGGCTCGCGGACCAGATATCCTGGCTTCGGGTCATCCTCCGACCGCCCTTCCCGGCCCGCTTGCGCGAGCCAGTGGTTATGCGGTCGTCGTCACCGTTACAGTCGCGGGGCGGCGGAAGAATCTGCGCGACGCGGGCAGGCCCGACGACGCACGTACACTTCACTTCCCTGAAATCCGGAGCAAAACGAAACAACGCTACGTACGGATTCGACTTGCACGTGCGTACGGCATGAGACGGCTTGGCGGGGTAGCTGACGTTTGCGTTAGCGAAACCTTGCCGGTCGTACGGATTGGGCAAGATGGCATCCGGAGTTCGCAGGCGCAACAAAAACGGCGGGCCGACTCTTGCGAATCGACCCGCCGCGGCTATTTCCGAACTCAGCCCGCCCGACGTCCTGCCGGGCGTTCCCGTTTCAATCAGGCATTCAGACTAGGCCCCGCAATCGTTGCAGCAATTCGGGACCGGGCAGCAGACCGTTACCGGTACTTGCTTGCAGACAACTCGCGGGCAGCACTTCGTGACCGTGTAGGCCACCTGCTTCGGCACACAGCGAGTGCACATGATCGTCTTGGTCGTGTGCACCGGCTTGCAAACCGTGTAGGGAACCTGACGGCACGCACGTTTGGCTGACCATCTTGCAAGTGGTGTACGGAACTTGCTTCGTGCAGCACTGCGGCACCATCTTGCAGACGGTGTAGCAGATCGTCTTCACGCGTTGTTCCGGAACCATTTGGCAGGTGGTGTACGAGCATTGACGAACCCGTTGCTCCGGCACCATCTTGCAGGTGGTGTAGCACACGTTGCGAACGCGTTGCTCGGGCACCATGCAGCAGGTGGTGTAGGTGCAAGTACGCATGCGTTGTTCCGGCACCATACGGCAGGTCGTATAGCTGCAGGTCTTCATGCGTTGCTCAGGCACCATCCGGCACGTGGTGTACGTGCAGGTCTTCACGCGTTGTTCCGGAACCATACGGCAGGTCGTATAGCTGCAGGTCTTCACGCGTTGCTCGGGAACCATCTTGCAGGTGGTGTAGCAGCAGGTCTTCACCCGTTGCTCAGGCACCATCTTGCAGACTTGCCAGGTGCAGGTCTTCACGCGTTGTTCCGGAACCATACGGCAGGTCGTATAGCTGCAGGTCTTCACGCGTTGTTCGGGCACCATCTTGCACGTGGTGTACGTGCAGGTCTTCACGCGTTGCTCAGGCACCATCTTGCAGACCGTGTACGGGATGCGCTTCTCGCAGCATTCCTTCACGAGCTTGCAGGTCTTATAGGTGCAGGTCTTCACGCGTTGTTCCGGAACCATCGGCAGACGGTGTAGGTGCATTTCTTGACGCATTGTTCACGCACGTAGCTTGAACGCACGTGACTTGCTTTTCACGCATTTCCGGCACCCAAACCTTCTTGCAGCAACGGATCGGCGGGCATTGCACTTGGCACTTGCGTGACGCAGCCCGGCTTGTACACGCAACGGCAGCAGCAAGGATCCCACACCCAGGTGCCCGGTTCGCGGATGCACTTGGTCATGACCGGGCCCGGCTTCTCGCAGACTTGCGTTTCCCAATGGCCGCAGCAGACCTGCATCGTCTTGGTTTCGCAAACCGGCTTGCAGACCGAGTAGCAGATGTCTTTCGTGCGCGTCTCCATCACCGGCTTGCAGACCGTGTAGCAGATGTCCTTCGTGTGGGTTTCCCACACCGGCTTGCAGACCGTGTAGCGGCACACCTTTTCATGCGTCTCGTACACCGGCTTGCAGACCGTGTAGCAAATGTTCTTCGAGTGAGTCTCGACGACCGGCTTGCAAACGGTGTAGCAGATGTTCTTGGTGTGCGTCTCGTAGACCGGCTTGCAGACCGTATAGCAGATGTCCTTCGAACGGGTCTCATACACCGGCTTGCAGACGGTGTAGCAGATGTTCTTGGTATGGGTTTCGTAGACCGGCTTGCAGACCGTGTAGCAGATGTTCTTGGTGTGCGTCTCGTAGACCGGCTTGCAGACCGTATAGCAGATGTTGTGCGTGATGGTCTCATAGACCGGCTTGCAGACGGTGTAGCAGATGTTGCGCGTGTGGGTTTGATACACCGGCTTGCAGACCGTGTAGCAAATGTTCTTCGTGTGCGTCTGATAGACCGGCTTGCACACCGTGTAGCAAACTTGACGCGTGTGGGTTTGATACACCGGCTTGCAGACCGTGTAGCAAATGTTGCTTCGTGTGCGTCTGATAGACCGGCTTGCACACCGTGTAGCACACTGTTGTGGTCGCGTCTCGTAGACCGGCTTGCAAACCGTGTAGTTCACCGTTCGGTAGTGCGTTTCATACACCGGCTTGCAAACCGTGTACTCGCAGTTCCGATAGCAAACTTCCTTCACATAGCTCACACAGTTGATCGTCTTCGGCTCGCAGACCGTTTCATAAACGGTCTTGTAGCAGGTGTACTGCTTCTGCTCGTAGACGACTTCCTTGCAGGTCTTCATGACCGTGTGGCATTGCTTCTTGCAGCAGGCGTAGTCGACGGGGTCGCAACACGCCGTGCAAGACTTGTACCGCGCCGCGCCGCAGTAGCTGGCGTCGGCTTCACCGGTCGCCATTGCCGCAATTACGCGCAATGAGCACCGGGATTCCCCGAAGCGCTTTCATGGTCTTGCCTCCTCCTGAAACTCTCGAAACGTGGAAATAGCCGGACAATCGACCCAAGATCGACTTAGCAGTCTTCGGCACGCAAAGTCGCCGCACTCTAGGCATTTGACGCACTTGCCCGATTCTGCACTGTCGAACCATAGGTCCCGGTTAACGCATTTAGTCCGATTCCGAATCGGAGACGTACGATTTGCGCATAACTAGGTAATATGGATATTCGACAGCATGCCGGCAGAGACTGACGATCGCCGCCGGATTTCCCATTAACCCGACCGGCCGGGTGACGCCGCCTTGCGCGTTTCCGTCGGTTGAACCGCGCGATGCAAGCATTCCGAGCGGCGCGATTGTTCCGGCGGCGCAGCGCTTACCAAGCTTGCGGAGCCGCGCCGGCACTCAGGCGGCCATTCTTCGGGCTTCGCCGCGCCCGCTCGGCCGGAGCCGGGGCGTTTAGCGCACGGCGGCAACGTAGTGCGCTATTAAGGTAAGCGTGAACTTTCTGCGCTAAACCGCATTCCCGTTTCCACTCCTCTGGGGCAATTCCGTTAATTTCTTTGACCGGCTTCCAAAATCGACCTAGGAAAACTCAGTGGCAGATTTTGTCGCGGTCACGTCCGGCTGCTCGCACGCCTCGTGAGCAACCCCGCCGCCGTGAAGAACTCCCCCGGCCACTCGTTGCAGTTCGCCAAGCCGATAACCAACACTCTCGAAGGAAGCGATCCACATGTCGAAGGCCCACAAGCGCGGCGGTTTTACCCTCGTCGAAGTTCTGATCGTCGTGGTGATCATGGCCATCTTGGCCGCTACGATCATCCCGCAATTTTCAGACAGCACGAAAGACGCTAAAAACAACACCAGCAAGTTCAATCTGCACACGATTCGCTCGCAGATCGAACTCTTTAAGTCGCAGCACGACGGCAAGGTGCCGACCGATCTGCTCGACCTGACGAAGAAGACCAATAGCTCGGGCACCGTCGGCACGACCTCGGCCTTCCCGTACGGCCCGTACCTGCAAGAACTGCCGCCGAACCCGTTCACGGGCAGCGCGAAGATCACGGCCGCCTCGACCAACCCGCCGACCGCCGCCAGCGGTGCGACCGACGCCGGTTGGCTCTATCACGCCGCCTCGGGCAGCGTGTTCATCGACAATGCCGAGCTGATCACCGAATAGTCTGAGCCCGACGCCGGACCGCACGGCGACAATTGAAACTGCAACGGACCCCTTCGGCGCTCGCTCGCCCAAGGGGTTTTTGCGTATTCTCGACTCCCATCCCCCGGTCGTGCCGAAAGCCCGCCGGCACTTGTCGATGCCGGCAGGTTCGGCTAAAAAGCCGGGTCTCGGCCCGTTCTCGCACAGCTCCGATCTGCCCGCCTCAGGCCCGCTTCATGACCGACTCCGAGCCCAAGTCGAACACCGGCGAAACCGACGGTGCCGTACCGAAGGCGGTCGTGAGTCGCTTGAGCCTGTACCTTCGCCAGTTGCAGCAGACTCTGCTTTCTAATCAGCTGACGATCAGCTCTAAGGAGCTCGGCCGGCTGCTCAGCTTTACCGACGCTCAAGTTCGCAAAGACTTGGCCTACTTCGGCCATTTCGGCTATCCGGGCATCGGCTACAAGTGCGAAGAGCTCGTTTCGGCGATTAAGCGGATTCTCGGCACGGATCAAATCTGGCCCGTGGCGCTGGTGGGCATGGGCAACCTCGGCCGCGCGCTCGTCGGCTACAAAGGTTTTGCCCAGCGCGGGTTCACGATCATCGCCGCCTTTGATAACGACACCGAGGTCGTCGCCGCCGGCCCGATAGACGGGCTGCCGGTCTACCACTTGGACAACTTGCCAGAAGTGGCGAGACAAAATAGGATACGCCTGGGCATGATCGCCGTGCCGGGCCCCGCCGCTCAATCGGTCGCCGACCGACTCGTGGCAGTGGGAGTAGAAGGAATTCTGAACTTCGCCCCGGTTACGATCAAACTTCCTGAAGGCGTCAGCCAAGTCGGGGTCGATCTCGCGATCGAGCTTGAGCAATTGACGTTTTCGGTCGTGAACCGAGGGGCTACAACGTAGCTCCTTTGAATGTCGCCCTTGTTTGGCCCGAGGCAAACAGGCGGCAATCATGAAGAATGCCGGTGCTTGATGTGCCGGCCGTTGGAATCGATACCCGATGGTGTAATGGTAACACTGGAGATTTTGGCTCTCCCATTCTAGGTTCGAATCCTAGTCGGGTAGTTAAGAGAAGGCCCGGCGATCCACAGCGGATCGCCGGGCCTTTTTCGCTTTCAGACGGTCGAACGCTCACGGGGCGGCAGATCGTCACTTGTCGAAATGTACCCGCGAGACGCCGACCCATTCGTCCCACTCTTCGCCGTAGCCTTTGTAGCGAACGAAGTATTGATCGCCGTACGTCTTTAGGATTTCGGCCGGATACCATTTTCCTTCCGACCAAACCTGCACCCCTTCGCCGCGCAATCGGTCGGCATAGGCGAAGTCGGCCGATGCCTCATCTCCGCGCTTCATCGATTTCAAAAATCGTCCACGGGCTTCGTAGCGGGCCGCGTTGTTCGGATCCAGCCGCACGCACTCGTTGTAATCGATGAGCGCTTGATCGTTCTGGCCGATCATGTTGTAGGCGTTTGCCCGCACTTGTAGCGTCGAGGCCCGCGAGAGCGTATCGAGCGACTTCTCGTCCGCAAGCAGCGCATTGGTGGCGCCGATCACCTTCTCACTGTGCGACAAGTCGTCCGTCTCCCAGCACATCGCATTGCGAATGCGGCACTGCTGAAGCAAGATTTCCAAACCCGGCGCCAGTTGGTTCGCGCACGTCGAATCATCGAGCGCTGGTTGAGCACGGCCATCGCGCGCTCGGTTTCCCAGTCGTTGCTCTCTAGCCATCCCACGTAAAAGATGGCGCCACGGCGAGTAAACGCCGGCGCATAAGTCGGCAGCACTTCCAACGCTTCGCCGCATTTCCGCGCGGCATTCTCGTAGTCGCCTTTCTGATACCACGTGTTGGCTTCGTCGACGAGTTCTTGCGCCTTGGCCACGGCGGCAAAAGCCTGCTGCGTGCGAGCATCCGGTTCGATCCAGCGATCGATCAGCAGCGAGTCTTTATCAAACTCGAACGAAACCAAGTCGTCGAGCTTGTGATGGACCAGCATTTCCAGCACGCAATCCACGCGAATGCCGTGCGGGATCGAACGCACTTCGTCGCCGCGCCGATCGAAATTGGAACTATTGTGAACGCAAACCACGTGACCGTTCGCTAGAAAAATGGCCGAGCCGCTGAACCCGCTCCACGTCGGGATCGTATGTTGCACGAACTGATGCTCGCCGGCGGGCGTGCCGTTGTTGAACTGAAAGTCGGTGATTCGGCTCACGACACCCGTATGAAAAGTGGCCGCGGCCGTTTCACCCTGGCTCGGCAAGCCGTGCGTGTCGTGCCCGGGGAACCCCATGATCGCCACCGGCTGCGCGAAGAGGTTCGTCAGTTCGTCGAGAGTCGCGGGCACAAACTCCGTTTCGAGATCCGGCCCCTCCGCACTGAGTTGGAGAATCGCCAAGTCGGGCGCCCACGCATCGGTGTCGCCGTCGTTAGGATCGGACGAACGAATCGAGAGCCGATGTCCCTTGAGAAACCGTCGCACGCCCGGGTGATACCAAACCTTTTCGACGTCGTAGAACGTAGCGGTCCCGTTTTGCACGGCGACCATCTTCCCTCCCGAGTCGTGACGAATGTCGGCGACGTGCGCGTTGGTCACGAGCAGGCGATGCTTCTTGGAAATCACCCAAGCCGAGCCGGTGCCGGCCGAACCGCCGACCAAAAACACCCCCTTCGCCATCTGCCGGCCCGTGGTTCCTAAGTCTTGCTTCTCTTCGGCGCTGGCCGCTGCGGAAACCGGTAGCGAAGGGCCGGCAGCCGGCTCGTCCTTCTGCAAGGCACTTGCAGGATCATCACTTGTCGCCGCGTCGTTTTTCTTTCGCCCCGCCTTCTTGCCGGGAGTGCGGGTCTTTTCCGGTTCACGCTGAAGCACGCTTTGCGGAGTCACGGCGGCCGGCGAACCGGACGAAAGTTGCCTGATCGCCTCGGACACGGAGGCCTTCGGCGCCGGCTCCGTGGCGGGAGGCTCTTGTCCCGCAACCCGCCGGCTCGCAAAGTCGTGCGCTCCGAGCCAAGTGAAACCTACCAACAGCGTGGAGACGACGAAGAATCGAAGCGGCAAAATCCTGGGCATAGACCTACGACTCCAATGCACCGCAATGAGCAAGGGAAACTTTCGGCGTGCCTGCGACCAGTCATCTTAGGGCTAACAACCGAGCCGACGCAATTTTTTGGCGCCGAGTTTGAGCCGGGGCCGACGACCTCTACATTGACACCGCGCTGCGAGCGAATAATTTTGGTTCTTCGCCGCCGCAAATCGCCCCCGTTACGCCCCGCTCGACGATATCGCCGGGCACATCGCCTCGCGCCTGGCTGTCTCGCCAAATCAGAGCCATTCCCATGCACCGCATCGCCGCAATCCTGCTCCCCCTGCTGATCTTCACGGCCTCCCGCTCCCCGGCCGACGAACTCCCAGCGCCTCCGACGAACACGGAAATTCCGTTCGCTCTCAGCGAGTCCGGGCCCGAAGGGGGCTTCGGCACGCAAACGCGCGGCGGGCTCGACGGCCGCATCATCCGGGTCACTCACCTGGAAGACGAAGGCAAAGGTTCGTTACGCATGGCGCTCGAGGCGCTTCAAGGCCCGCGGACCGTCGTGTTCGAGGTCTCCGGACAGATCAACCTCAAGCGCGACATCGTGATTCGCCACCCGCACATCACCATCGCCGGCCAGACCGCGCCGTCGCCCGGCATCACCGTGGCCAACGCCACGCTGCGAATCCAGACGCACGACGTCGTCGTCCAGCATCTCCGTTGCCGCGTCGGCAACTTGCCGGGGAAAGAATCGCTGGAAGATCGCGACGGCATCCAACTCGTCGGCGTGAAACTGGAGCCCGACGCCAAGGACGTACCTGAGCCGCACATCTACAACGTCGTCATCGACCATTGCTCCGTCTCGTGGACCTGCGACGAAGGCATCTCCACATACTTCCACGGCATCCGCGACGTCACGGTCAGCAACACGATCATCGCCGAACCGCTCGACAAGGCCGGGCATCCCAAAGGCGGGCACTCGATGGCCTTGCTCGTCGGAGCCCATTCCAAGAACGTGACGATCCTCGGCAATCTGTTTGCGCACAGCCGTTATCGCAATCCGGTCGTCAAAGGCAACACCACGACGATCATCGCGAACAACGTGATGTACGACATCGGCAGCAACGCCTTTCACACTTACGGCGGCGACGGCGGCCCCAGCCTCTCGACGGCCGTGGCCAACGTGTTGCTCGCCGGGCCCACGCGGCGGCGCGAAAGCAAAGACAAGACCAAGCCGGCCGCGCCGACTTCTACATCGACCGCACCACGCGCAATAACTGGACGAACCCGGGGAGCCAAATTTACCTGGGCCGCAATCTGGTTCCGGAAGGAAGTTTTGAAGCCAAGCGTTCGCTCGATTACGACGTCTTCGCCGCGAAGCCGCCGGTGCTGCTCGACGGACTGCGCATTCTGCCGCCGGAAAAAGTGCAAGACTACGTGCTCAGCCACGCGGGCGCACGCCCCCGTGATCGCGACGCCGTGGACCTACGCATCGTCGACGAAGTCCGCAACGGCGGCGGCCGGATCATCGACACCCAAGACGACGTCGGCGGCTGGCCCCCCCTGAGCGAGAATCGCCGCGAACTCATTCCCCCGGCCAATCTCCAAGCCGACGACGACCAAGACGGCCGCAACAATCTGGAACAATGGCTCGACGAACACCGCAAACGCGTTGAGTGACCTCGACCGGCAATTGCTTAAAGAGACAATGTGCGGCAAAGCACGTTTGCTCGCTGACTTTGCGTTCACCGTTCCAAACGGCGGTGTTTCCTCGGTGCAGCACGTTCGATCAGCCGCGCAGCACCAATCACCGGCCTTGGCAAACGCTCAATTGAAAGTCAACGGTCTGCGGCCGACCCACATTTCCACCCTCTCATCGCCAATTGCCCACAACAATGAGAGTCGGGCCGCCCGCAAAAGCGCTAAGGGGTTTGGCAGGCTCGATCTACCTTCCCAGCTTCATAGTCTTCACGACTATGCCACAAGACTTTCGAAAAACGCTGGTCGTTCGCAAGAATGCGGTGCAAGAGCTGTAGAAACTCTTTAAACGCCGGAGAATGACTGGACACAAGTCGGTCTATTAAAGCCAACTTACGCGTCGACGTTAAAAGCCAACTATCTCCGGCTTGCAAGACGCAGTTTACCTCGACTCCATCAAAGGAAACAGCAAACGTCCAGCCATAAAAACTCTGCTGTGCAACCGCGGACGCAATACCCCCTTCGCCTCGAAGTGCAACTACAAGCGCATCGGCAATTGCTCGACCGCCAGGACTAACTAAGTCACCATCGTCAGTCCACTTAGCGTCGTCAATGAAATCAGCATCGAAGGTCACAAAATTACGTGTGTCACTCATCTGGCACACCTAATTATCGTCCGATTCAAAAAAAATGTAGTATCCGACAGCACTACCGGTTCCTACAGTACCAGCGGCCCCTATAGCCTTCAACGACCCTGGAGTGGCATGCCAGATGCGGACTAATCCTTCGTAGCGTTGAAGTCCAAGCCTACCGCCCGTCCATTGCCCGCCGATTCGGGGCGGAAAATTGGCGTTGTGGAAGCTGCGATCGACCATGTAGTGCAACTCGTAAAACCGTCCCCTACTTATTCCGTTTGGTCGCAAGACGTTGAACTGACTGTCTTTTATGCCGTCAGGCAGTCCCCAATCTCTTGCCGTCTTTTGTGAAATAGGAAAATGATGTCCCTGAGCAGTGGCCGGGTATGGCTCTGTCAAGTATCGAGCTTGCTTCGGCGTAAACCCCTGAGCTCGGAAGTGGCGATATTCGCTCAGCAGTTCAGCAGCATCGCCCTTTTGAGGCACCAACCCGCGAATATTACTTGGCGCAATCAGCGGTATTGGCACCAGGCCCTGAACGGCTTCAAATGCTGCCGTTCTACCGACGGTTGTTGCGATCGTGCTTGCAGCGGCACCTCGCATGCCGGCGCTGAGACCCGCCTGCGCGATGGAAGCGGCGGGGACTACCACCGCAAATTCACCAACTGCGCCGCTTCCACTTCCTTGAAAGTATTCGATGGCGGCAAGTAGTCCAGTGCCACTCTCGATGCCGAGAATTTCACCTCCGCTCACTCGATTCTTGGAAAATAATACATTATTAAATCCTTCATAGATATAGTCTTGCTGTAGTTCATTTATATCTCTTGTTACATTCCAATACTCATCATATACCGAAATCGGATCTTCAAGAAAAAAGACGGAGCGAAAGAGACTTGGATCTCCCCGCAGTTCTTTAAGCCTGTAGTATTCATGAAGAAGTTGGTCGACTTGAACTGCTATTTCGTGAATTCTACTTCGCTGAGAGCCGCTCAAAGAGCCGAACTCTCGTAGCCTGCTGCCTTGAGTCTCTCCTGAGTAGATATCAAGCGAATAATTGCTGCCGCTACGCCAGTACCGTTCGGCGTCCTCCTCCGCCAAGCCTGTTGGATCCGTTCTATTCAGCGGATCGTTGCTTACGTATTCGTAAAGGTTGTAAGTCCCTGAGTCGAAGCCGATGGGATCTTCGCTGAGCCATTCGCCGATTGTCGGATCATACATAGAAGCGCTCCCTGCTCAAAATTGTTCCGTCGCAGTCGGGGTGAGGCGTTCAGTCTGTCGCAAGACGGCGAAATCGTCCGTGCGATGTAGTCGAAGGACGCGATTGACGTGCTCCGCAGTTGGCGGCGCAGCGTCGACTCGCCAAGACGGATCGGCGCAATGCGAGCGAATAAAAATCGCCGCAGGACGCGAACCGGCAAGCAGTCGCGGCAGCAAGTCGCGTCCCAATTCCGCAGCCATCGTCGCGACGTCTCGCATCCCACACACTCCCGGATGACCGGGAAAGAGCTCTTCGGCGGCCGTCGCCGCGTCGCGGGCCTCGTCCCAACAAAGATTATCGAAAAGACAACGGCTGCGTTGCAGCAGCATGTGCCCTAGCGTCTCGCGAGGCCCACAGTTCGCGCAATACGCAACCGCTACGCTCCAAGACCGGCGGCAGCGGCTGAGGAAATCGGCGAAAATGGTCGTCGGATTCGGCATCCTTACGATAACCGAGCGACGTGCATTCCACGTTCAAACGCTCGTCTTCTCCATCCCATCGCACAAAAAAATGCGACGCAGATTCGCACAGAAACAGCGGGTAACCGAGTCGCCGACCGACTGCCAGATACAGCATCGGCAGAGAGACACAGGTCCCTCCACGGCCGCTCAACAGTCCGTGAATGAACCAGGGACGGCAATCGCGGGCGTCGTAGTCGCCGGTCATACACGCAGGGGCATAACGCACACCCAAGTCGCGTTGCAGAACCGTAACCATCGCCATGAGGTGGAAACGGGCTCGTGAATTGTCGAACCGGCTTCGATCGCGATCGAAGCACGGAAGTAAACGCTGTGTTTCGTGCCGTACGCGATTCGTCCAGGCGTCCAACTGACGACAACAGGCATCGACGTCAATGGTCTCGCCGCCGGGTAGATCGGCGGCCAGCTCAAAGTTCCAGCGAGCGCAGTCGTCAGCCTGCAAATCCACGCTAGTTCGTCGCGTCCAAGAACCGTAGTCCATAACGGAAATTGCCATCACGAACTGCATGTTGATTATTACGCAATCAACATAGCACTTGAAATCGCGAGCGAAATAGTCACAACTCCCTATGCTTGCCGAAGATGTATTCCCATCCGAATCCGATGGACGGCCGGGCATTGTGTCCATTTGCCATAAACGCGAGAGAGCAGAATGGCTCGGCCAACCACCCGCTTCTCAAACTTACAATCCACTTCTGTGGGAACATCGTACGTGAAGCACAACGAATTCGCTTACAAGGAAGAAGAGCAGCGCAGGCGTCGATTCCATGATTGCGGCTAAGATAGCACCGAAGGGGAACGGAACTAAGAGAAGCCGTTTATGTGGCTATCGCTTCGAATTTCCCCGGTTCACTACGGGCAAGCAAACTCGAAGTACGCCCCGACATCGTCTTGGCTTCGTTTCACCTTCACCCGCACTTCTTCACTCCAGCCGCCTTTTTCGGCGAGCAGTTTTTCGAGTTCGGCGGCTTCTTCTTCCGTTACGAATCTCGGTTGGTAGCCGGTGAGTTGGTTGTCGCTGAGGATCGGGTAGGCCTTGATCGTCGCTTTCGGGCCGGCGGCGGCGGGGGCGAGTTCTAGGACCAGCGGCAAGCTGTAGGGCGTCGCGTTGTGGTCTTTGTATCGGCCGCGGGTATTAAAGAGCAGATTGCCGATGCTAAAGAAGGTCCAGCCGCGGCCGTCGTGCGTGACTTCTTGCAGGGCGTGGGCGCCGTGCCCCATCACGAGATCGACGCCCGCCTCGCGCAGCGCCGCGGCCGTCTTCGTTTGCTCGTCGTTCTTCCACGAGTAGTTGCCGCCCCAGTGGACGAAGTACACGACGTACGCGCCGGGCGCATGTCGCCGGAGTTTCGCAATCGCCCGCTGTACGGCGGGCACGTCGACGGCGGCGGTGCCCGGTTTGTCTGCGGCGGCGTAGAAGTGATAGTCTTCGTCGTAGTCGCGGCGATATTCAAACGTGCCGAACACGGCCAGCGTTACGTCCTGCTCGCCCACGCGAAACTTTTGCACGAGCGGACGTGCGGCCGCCGGCAGGTTTTCGCCGCCGCCGAACCATCCGGCGTCGGCGGCTTGCAGCGCGGCCCGCGTGTCGTCGAGCCCGGCGGGCCCCTGATCGAGCGTGTGATTATTGGCCAGCGAATAGGCGACGGGCCCGAACTTGGCGAAGAGTTTCGGCAGTTCGACCGGATCGGAGTAGTGCAGATAGTCTTTCGCTTTGAGCGGGCTATCGCGCAGCGCGGTGAGCGGCGTTTCCAGGTTGATCACGCGATAGTCCGCCGCGGCGAGCAACTTCGAGAGTTGCCCGATGCCGTGCTCGTACCCTTTCTCGACGAGAATGTTTACGCCCCCTTCGCGGACGTATTGCTCCTGATAGCTCTCGCCGGTGCCGGTATCGCCCCCGAAAAGAATGCTCACGCGCTCGGCATTGCGGCTCGTGACGACCGGCTGCCCGAACAGCAACCGCACGGCGTAGGCCGACATCCCTTTGTTCTCATGCGGCACGCCGGGAGCCGTGGCCAATTGCCAACCGAAGGGTGCGCCGAGTTCGGCGGCGCGGCGTTTCCCGGCGGCGAAAAAATTGCGGCCGCGTGCAAAACGGTGAGGCCCCTGAGCGTTGGCCTCGGGCGTGCGCCGCAGGTTTTTGTCGGTCGTGTCGACGTCGGCCGTGCCGAGCAACACGGTGAGCGGGCGAGCGAGCATCGCCTTTTCCGCGGCCGCATCAATGGCCGAGTTCTGAAGTCCGTAAGGGAAGGCAATCGCGGAGTCGGGCACGGTCCACCAGCCGGCGTTCGCCGCCACGGCCTGCTTCACGCGAGCCTGCGGTTCGAAGTAAAGAAACCGATGCACGAACTGGCCGCCGGCGGAGTGGCCGTAGATCGAATAGCGCGAACTACGATTGCCGAACGCTTGCTTGGCGGCGTCGAAGATCGGCTCGATGAACTCAAACGTCCAGGTCTCGCGCGGCGTCGGCTTACCGGCGTCGTCCGTGGTGCTGCCGAGGTTGTAGTGGAGTTCGCCGGGAAAAGCGGCGTTGGAAAACTCGGGGACGAGCAGCAGCAGGCCGTACTTGCGGGCATGCGGGAGCCACTCGTTGCGGTAGCGATCGGCATCGCGATTGACGCCGTGCATGACGATGAGCACCGGCGCGTCCGCCGCGGCTTCTTCCGGAGCAAAGTACCAAACGGGGATCGACTTGCCGGCATGCGTCACTTCAAAACGACCTTCGCCGCGCGGAGGCGATTCGGCGCGGGCTGGCGCTGACGCCGCCCAAAGTGCGAGGAGGGCGATGCCGAAAGAGATGCCGCGGCGCGCGGATCGAAGCGTCGAACAGTTCATGGAAGTTCGCCAAGCGGGAGATGCGAGTCGCTCAAGACGCGGAGGCATCATAACTCCGGCGAGCGGGCAACCCAAATCGGCGGCGAAGTGCCGGGACGTAGGCTTCGGAAGGGCTAGAGAAGGGACCGGGGGCTAGCGCCCTTCGGCAAATTTTGGCTGCGCAGTCGCACCGTCATTAGCCCATGGTCGACTGTGTGGAACACGGCTTCCGTTAAACCGACGCCAAAACTTGCAGCGTTTCCTCGCACAGGCGGCGAGCTTCGGCGGCGGTGGCGCTTCGGCGATGGCCCGCACGATCGGCTCGGTGTTGCTGGCGCGAACGAGAAGCCAGCGATTCGGCCAATCCAGGCGGAGGCCGTCGAGGGTGTCGAACCGGGCGTCGCGAAAATGCTCGCGGAGTGCGGCGAGACCGGCCGGCAGTTTCTCCGGCGCGAGGGTCATCTTCGTCTTTTCGATTTCGTACCGCGGCAGACTCGCCGCCCACTGGCTGAGCGTGCCGCCGCGCGCGGCGAGACCGTCGAGAATGAGCGCCATCCCGACGAAGCTGTCGCGCACGTAGCCAACGCGGGGATCGATGGGCCCGCCGTTCCCTTCGCCGCCGAACGTCGCGCGGCGGGCGATCATCTCATCGGCCACGTTCGCCTCGCCGACGGCCGAGCGCGAGAACGGCACGCCGTACTTGGCCGCGAGGTCTTCGGTCATCCGGCTCGTGGAACAATTCGTCACCACGGGACCGGGCGTCTTTTGCAACACGCGATCCGTGCACAACGCCGACGTGTATTCTTCGCCGATGTACCGGCCGCGTTCGTCGAGCAGCGCGAGGCGGTCGGCATCGGGATCTTGGCAGAAGCCGACGTCGCATCCGGCCGAGGCCGCGGCTTGTGCGACGCTCGCGAGGTTCTCTTCCGTCGGCTCAGGCGGATGTTCGAAACGGCCGTCGGGCGTGCCGCCGCGCAGTTCAACTTTGCACGCCAAAGCTTCGAGCAGTTTCACGCCGAGCACGCTGCCGGACCCGCGATTGGAATCGAGCAGCACGCGGAAGCCGCGTTTGCGGATGATGGGTACGTCGACCAAGGCGAGCACCTTGGTGAGATGGGCCGAGGTGGTGTCGCGCACCGTTTCCCAGGACCCGATCTGATCGAACTTCGCCCACTGCGGGTTGCCCGCGCGATAGGCATCAAGGACGCGCTTGCCGAAGGCGGCGGGCACGACGCGGCCGTCGGGGCCGAAGAGTTTGATGCCGTTGTAAGGGGGCGGATTGTGGCTGGCCGAGATCTGCACGCCGCCCGCGGCCTTGAGCTCGCGGACGAGGACGCCGGTCGTGGGCGTCGCCGCAATGCCCGCATCGAGACAATCGCGGCCTGCGGCTTGTACGGCCGAATGCACGGCGTCGGCCAGCATGGCGCCGGTCGTGCGACCGTCGCGCGAGACGACGATCGGCCCGGGGCCGAGTTGCCCGACAAACGCGGCGACGTAGCTTACCGCAACTTCCGGCGACAGACTCTCGCCGACAATTCCTCGTAGACCGCTAACGCTGATGATGGGCTCCGTCATGCCCGGCAGTATCACGAATGGCGTGGTTTCTGTAAACGGACGCCCATGGCGACGCCTTGAACAGGGGAGGCGGCATCCGTCACAATGCGGCGACACCATCACAGCCCTGGGAGGCGCGCGAACCGCCATGCCGCTCGATCTTGCCGCTTTGGACACCGCCGTAAAGAAGGCCGTCGACGAGAAGAAGCTCACGGCCCCGGCCGCCGCCAACATTCACACCTGGCTCACCGAACCTCGCTATGCCGAATATGCGGAAGCCGTGGCGTCGCACATTGCGAGCGGGCAGTGGCAGGCGCTCGACGACGCGTTCTGGACCGTCATTCCGTTCGGAACCGGCGGACGCCGCGGCAAGATGTACCCGATCGGCTGTAACGCGATCAACGACCGCACGATCGGCGAGAGCGCGCAAGGGCTGGCCACGTACGTAAAGAAGAACGTTCCGGCAGGGACCGCTCTGGCCTGCGCGATCGGCTACGACACGCGGCACCGTTCGCGCGAGTTCGCCGAACTGTGCGCCGAGGTCATGGTCGCCAACGGTTTCCAGGTCTACTTTCTCGACGGGTACCGCAGCACGCCCGAGGTGTCGTTCACGGTTCGCTACAAGAATTGCATCTGCGGCGTCATGGTCACGGCGAGCCACAACCCGCCGAGCGACAACGCCGTGAAGGCTTATTGGGCGGGCGGCGTGCAGGTGTTGCCGCCGCACGACAAGGGCGTGATCGACGAAGTGATGACCTGCGCAACGATCGCCCGCGTGCCGTTTCAACAGGCCCTCAAAGAAGGCAAGATTACGTATTGCCAGACCGAGGCGGACGCGGCGTACATTCAAGCCGTGCTGACGCAGAGCTTTGCCGGTCCGCGCGATTTGAAGATCATCTATTCGCCGCTGCACGGAGTGGGCGCGGCGACGGTAATGCCGATCTCTAGAACGGGACGGCTTTGCGAACGTCGAGCTATTCGCACCGCATGCCGAGCCGAACGGCGACTTTCCCAACGTGCCGGGGCATGTCTCGAACCCGGAAAATCCGCAGGTGTTCGACGCCGCAATCGAGCGGGCTAAGCAAAGCGGCGCGGAATTGATCCTGGCGACGGACCCGGACGCCGACCGCGTCGGCTGTGCCACGCCCGTGAAAGCCGGCGGACCGTGGAAGACGCTTACGGGAAACCAGATCGGCGTGCTGCTGGCGGACTACGTGCTCGAACGCCGCAAGGCCGCAGGCTCGTTGACGCCGCAGCACTACGTGGCCAAGACGCTGGTGACGAGCGACATGATTCGCCGCATTGCCGAAAGTTACGGCGTGCGGACGGTCGGCGATTTGCACGTCGGCTTCAAGTGGATCGGCCGCACGATCGACGCCGAAGGCCCAGGCGGATTCGTCATCGGAGCGGAAGAGTCGCACGGTTATCTCACGGGCACGCATGCTCGCGACAAAGACGCGGCCGTGGCGGCAATGCTCTTGGCCGAGCTGGCGGCACGCTGCAAAGCCGAAGGAAAGACGCTGCATCAGAAGCTGGAATCGCTCTTCTGGCAACACGGTTGCCACGTCGAGCGGCTTTACAACCAGAGCCTGCCGGGAAGCGAGGGCATGGCGACGATGCGGAAGCTCATGGAAAAACTCCGCACGGCTCCGCCGGCCGAACTCGGCGGGCTGAAGATCAAGCAATCGCGAGATTACTTGAACCTGACGATCAAAGCTCCCGACGGATCGTCGAAGCCGCTCGGTGCGGAAAAGGGAGACATGATCGTGCTCGATTTCGCCGACGCAGGGAATTTCGTCGCCGTGCGACCGTCGGGAACCGAGCCGAAGGTGAAATACTACATGTTCGCTTTCGAACCGGCCGAGCAACTTCACAACCTGGAAGATGCGCGAGCCGAGCTTGAAGCGAGGCTCACGCGGATCGAGAAGGATTTTCAGGCGCTCGCGGCTTCGCTGTAGTCAGCGTCAGGGAACGGGCGCAGCTCACGGAACGCCACTGAGGGCGTTCCCTACAACAGTACGGAGTTACCGGGCCGACGGCGGCTCTTCATAGCGCACTCGGTGCGGGCCGAAGGCCATCATGTGCGCCGGGATGTCGCGGACGATCGGCACGTGCGAAGCCAAACGCATCCACCACGGCAGGCGAAACTCCTTGCCGGTGAGGCCGGGCTTGGCGATGTTTTCTTGCAGCACTGCGCTGGAACCGCTGCACAATTTTCACCGCTGGCTCGCGAAGCTTTTGCACCGCCGCCAACTGGGCCTCGGTCGGCGGGCCCTGCAGGAACGGGGCCGTGAGCAAGTTGGCCGTCGCGATCGCGTCTTGAATCGCCACGTTGATCCCCACGCCGCCGACCGGGGACATCGCATGGGCCGCGTCGCCGATTAAGAGCAAGCCGGGCTTATGCCAGACCGGTACGCGACTCGATTCGACGTTGAGCACCGCCGTTTGTTTCCAATCGTGCAGCTCCGCAACACGGTCGGCCAGCCACGGAACGACCTGCACGAGACCTTGCCGCAACGCATCGATGCCGGCCTCGCGCACGGCGGCGAAGCTTCCCTTGAGAATCACGTAACCGACTTGCCATTCGTCGGCCCGATCGAGAAGCACGGCAAAGCGTCCGCCGGCGATGCACAATTCGGCGTCGTGTTTGCCGTCGCCGGGACGTTTCGGCAGGCGAAACCAAACGACGTCCATCGGCGGCGCGGTGCCGACCGGCTCGATGCCTGCAAGTTTGCGAAGTTTGGAAAACCGGCCGTCTGCGGCGACGACCAGATCGGCCCGAACTTCGTGCCACTGATTGTCCGAGCCGCGATAGCGCACGCCGCGGACCGCGCCGGCCTCTTCGACGAGCCGTTGAACGTTGGCCTGCAGCACCAATTCGAACGGCTCGTATGCACGAGCCGCGGAAATCAGCAACTCCAGCAACTTCTCCTGCGGCAGCGTCATCACATAGGGAAACTTCGTCGGCAGGCGATGCAAATCCGCCAGCTTGAGAATGCCGCTCGGCGTGACGACGTGAGCCGCATCCAAGCGGCCGTGCGGCAACTCATGCAATCGCTCGGCCAGCCCGAGCTGATCGAGTAATTCGAGCGTGGAGGGATGGATGGTGTCGCCGCGAAAATCGCGGGCAAAGTCGGCGTGCGACTCCAGCAACGTCACTCGGACGCCGGCACGAGCCATGAGCAACGCAAGAATCGTCCCAGCCGGGCCTGCGCCGACGATCGCACAGCCGGTCTTGGTGACGGAAGCGACTTCGGTGGATGTTGATGAATCGTTCATGAGGTCTGCGTCGCAATTCTCGGCACGGAGTTCGTTAGCGACCGAATACTCCCCCCAAAACGAAACCGATCCAAACAATCCCAAAACCGAAGAGTACCGCGAAAGTCTTGAGCGCGGTTGAAAATGGAGAATCCGGATCTCGCCAGAAACCGAAAATCAACGAGGCGATTGCGATGGCCGGAAGTAACAGCCCCCAAACGGCGCCCATTTGTCTTATCAGTGTCCGCGGCGAATTTCTGACGGCTGGTAGCGGACTTCGATGCGATACACGCGTTTCTGCCGACAGAGGATTTCCCAAGTGTCAGGATTCACGCGCACCGGCACGTCCATGCGGTGGATATCCACTGATGCGTGGAAACCGCGTTCGCTGAAGACGTCGATCATAATCCGCAGCGCCAACGGATCGTCGAACAGGTCGTCTTCCGTGTTGATCTGCGCATGGCCCGAGATGGAGTGCGTGCGGATGATCGGAATCATCTTCTCTTCCATCGCCTTTACGACGCGCTGGAAGAGCGGCTTCGCTTCCTCTTCATAACGTTCCAACCGTTCGACAAGCTCCTGCCGCGCGTGCAGCGTCAGCTGGCTGGCAATCGGGATATTCCGAATCAGTTCGAACGTTTCTTGATTGAGTTCGAGCGTGCTTTGATACGTGAACTCGCGGAGGATGTTCTGCTGAACTTCCTTGAGGTTTCCTTCGGCGTCGATGAAGTGGAAGTGAAATAGCCGTTGGAGCGACTGGAGCGCGTCGAACGTCGTTTCCTTGAAGACGCGGTATCGGTTGCGGCAAAGCTCGGGATCGAGGTCGGTAACCCGAACTTCCACGGCCTTACCGACGCCCAATTCCTCAACTTGGCGGTTGTGCTCTTGCTTCTCTTTGCCCCGTTTGATCTGGCGGAGCACGCTCACGTCTTCACTGACGAACAGCAGCGCGATGCGGAACATCGGCTTGCGGAAATAATGCACAAGCGGCGTGGAGCGGTATTCGCCGTGCAGTTCGAGCATGGCGTGATAGAACATCTTCAAGCATTCCACCTGCACCGTGGTGCGGGGAAAGCCGTCGACAATGACGCCGTCGTGGTACTGCGGTTTGAGCAGTTCTTCCAAGAGCAGGCCGATGACTTCACGGTCGCCGACCATCTTCCCCTGGTTCTTCAACTCGACCGCCTGCGGCGTCGTGAGCAGATCACTAATGACGATCGGCGGGGCGGTGATGCCGCGTGTGTCGGCGATAAACGGCGTATTGGTTCCCTTACCGGCGCCGGGCGCACCGCCGAGCCAGATAAACTCGCGAGGGAAGCGCAGATTGTCGCGGCCGTGCGATTCCAACAAGTCAGCCCACACGGCCGAGAAGATCAGTTGGGCGTCCTTGATTTCTAAGTCGGCGGCGCTGCGAGGTTTCGGCGGCGTAGGTTCGGCGGGAGAAGTCATGAATCTCAAGAAGCGAGCGATGTAATGGAGCGGCGGCCTCCGGCGCCGATCGATGCGACGCTTCGGTACGAACGCCCTATGATCGGATTCCTGCCGGGGGCTGTCAAACCGATCGGCAATGTAGGGAAGACGGCTTATGACAAGCGGGAAACGACGCGGCCCGACGAGTTTCTTGCTCGCCGGGCCGGTGTGTTGGAATGCCATCTGCTTGACTAGCCGGCCTTCGCACGGCGCGGTGATTCGGCGCCGTCGTCGGCTTCTTCCGTGACCGAGAGCTTGATCGTAGCGCCCGGCGGCAAGCGGCGTTCGGCGACGATTCCGCGCTTCGTGCCGCTGAGAAACTTGTGAAACTCGGCGGCCGGGCCCGAGGCAAACTCGGTTTCCAGGTGCTCAAGCACTTCACGCCAGGAGTAGTTGCTGCGGTAGATCGTACGGTAGGCCGCTTTGAGCTGAACCATGTCTTGCGACGTCATGCCGCCGCGCCGCAGCCCGACGGTGTTCAGCCCCACGACGAACGTGCTGACGCCGTCGATGGTGACGAACGGAGGAACGTCTTTGATGACGCGTGCCGTCCCGCCCACCATGCATTGCCGGCCGATCCGGCAGAATTGGTGCACGGCCACCCCGCCGGAGATGAACGCTCGGTCGTCGACCGTGACGTGGCCGCCGAGCATGGAGTTGTTGGCGATGATCACGTTGCTGCCGACGACGCAATCGTGGGCGACGTGAGCTCCGACCATCAAGAAGTTGTTGTCGCCGACGACCGTCGACGAGCCGGCATGCATGCTGCGATGCAGCGTCGTGAATTCGCGGAAGACGTTACCGTTGCCGACGCGCAGGCCGCCGTCATACGTGCGAACTTGAATATGTTGCGGAAGGCCGCCGATGACGGCCGACTCAAAAATGCGATTGTCGTTGCCGAGAGTGACGCCGCGGCGAACCACCGCGTGGCTTTCGAGAACGCACCGATCGCCCAAAACGACGTCCTGCTCAATCACGCAGAACGGGCCGACCTCGCAATCCTGGCCCAATCGGGCCGTAGGATGGACGACGGCAAGAGGGTGTATACCCACGTGCACTTCCTTGTGCTGGGCGTTGCCCGGCACCGTCGCGGACGTATCTCACCACAAGAGACGCCGGATCGGTGCGGCATTCGCGGTAGCGCCATTGCGCCGCCTCGACGTTACCGCTGCCAGGATAGGGTTATCGGTTCGGCAGACAGTACCGTTGCAGCCTGTTTCCCCGCAAGGTGAAAAAATGACAAAGCGAGCGAAGCGGCGACCCCTGACGTGATGGAAACGGGCGGGCTAAAATGCGTAGCGGCGTAATTGCCGCATGCCCCGAGTTACTGCGAATTGGAAAGGCCGCCTACGTGCCCACGAACATCGAGATCTACGACGCCGCGGCCAAGCTCAAGGATGAAGGAAAGCTCGATGAAGCCGTCGCCAAGCTGCAAGAACTGCTAGCGGCGTCGCCGAGCTACGCATTGGCCCATTCCGCGTTGTCGGTCTATTTGGGTCGGCTGGGGCGACATCCCGAAGCACTCGTGCATGCACGCAAAGTGTGCGAACTCGAGCCGAACGATCCCCGCAGCTACTTTTCGCTCAGCGTGGTCTGCGTAAAGGCGGGGCTGGTGCAGGAAGCCGAAGACGCCAAGGCTAGGGCTATGATGCTGCAACAAATGGGCGGACGGTTTTAGGACCGATTCCCCCGTCTAACGGCGAAGTTTATCACCATGGCGTGAGCCGTTCCGGCTACAGCATTCTCACGCCCCGATCGTCGATCGCGTATTGGCGGATTTCGTCGCTGCAGGCACTGCCGCGATGCTTGGCCACATGCAAGGCCCGGCCGACACGACCGTCGGGCGTGTGGACCTTACCCATGTAGATGATCGTGTTGGCATTGGCCAGTAAGTCACCTTCATCGAGCGGCCGCTCGAGCAACTGGTGCAGCATCGGCTCGGCCGACGTGTAGAGCAGCATGCAGCCGATCGAACGTGGGTCGTACTTCACCGTGTTGATCTGCGGCAGCATCTCGCGGAAGTGCTCGCGAAACAGATCGCGAGCGACCCATTCCGGATCTTTACGTAAGATCTGCTGATACACGTACTCGAACAGCTCAAGCTGGATCGATTCGCGTTTGCGGTCGAGCGGCTCGATGCCGTCAATGACCGTTCGCCGGCAGCCGCGGGCAAAGTTGCCGTAGAAAAAGGCGATCGCCGTGATGAGCTTGCGGGCTAGTTCGGCCTGCCACTCTTGATACTCTTCAAAGCTCAAATCCCCGCGGGCCACGCGACGACCGGCGTAGCGAAAGATGTTCAAGTAGTCTCCATAGCGACGATCGGCTGCGAAGAAATCGACGAGACTCGGCGTCACTTCCGGATCGACCGATTGCAGCGTGCGGTCGAACATCCGCGCCACGTATTCTGCGTGACTCTGCGGATCGCCGCGCGAGGTCATGTCGAACACGATGCCGGGATACGATTCCTGCGCACGCCCGGCCTCGGCAAACTGCAGGCCCAGTTGCGTCTTGCCGATGCCCGTCGCACCGACCACGACGGTCAGCGTACCTGGAATCAATCCGCCGCCGAGAAGTTCGTCGAGTCCCGGCACTCCGGTGGCAAGTCGGGCGTAGTCGTGCTTCCGGCGGAATTGTGCATCGTATTTCGATCTCAAAAGTCGGAAAAAATGAAACTCTGCGGCGACGACTAATAATTCAATCGCCGGTCGCGGGCCACGACCTGCCAAGCGCCGTCGACGCGGCCGTTACGAACGGTGTGCGCCTCGCGATGCAGGGCGACCGTCGGGCAAACGTGGAACGGCACTCCGTAGACAACATCGCCGACGGAATAGTTCGCGGCGGCTGGCGTTTCAATTGCTAGGTGTTCTTCCCATTGGCCGAGATATTGCACGTCCGGCACGTCGAGTAGCTGTACGCGGAGCGTAGCGTTGTCCGGCGAAACGGACTTGTATCCCAGATCGATGCACAGCCGATTACCCCCCGGCTTGCTGACGACGCGTCCCATCAAGACCGCGGCAAACTCGTACTGCAGGTCGGGAAACTTCGTCGCATAGCTGATGTCGAAGAAGACGCAGGTGCCGGGGCTGCAATCGCGAGCTTCTTGACGAGAGTGGACCGGAAACGTGGGTGTGCCGCCGCAGATCGGACGCTTCATCGGCAGACCTGCGTCGCGAATGCGACGGGCCAGATTCGTGACCGCCGTGAAGGACTCTTCCGCTTTGCCAATGCGATCGGCGAGTGCATTTTCGCGAACGTGACCGTCGTAAACGTGCAAACCGGCCGGTTCGGTGCCAGGGAGTTCGTGCAGGCGGCGATATAGCGCGACGGCCCGCTCATCGGGAGCGATGCCGGAGCGGTGTTGGCCGACGTCGAGATCGAGCCAAACTTCAATGGAGCGCCCGGCTTGGGCGAAGGCCGTCGAGAGGTGAAGGATGTTCCCTTCGTCGTCGGCCAAGACGCTGAAATGCGTTTGCGGAAACGCGGCGGTCAGACGCAACAAACGATCGACGTTGGGGCCGACTTGCGGAAAGCTGATGAGAACGTCGGGCGCGCCCGCTGCGGCGCACATCTCCGCCTCGGCAAGCGTCGCCGCTTTGAACTTCCGAATGCCGGCTTCCAGCTTGAGCGCCACGACTTCCGACATCTTGTGCGTCTTCACGTGCGGGCGTAAGCGGTCGACGTCGCCGACGGCTGCGATCATCGCGGCGATGTTGCGGCGCACACGGTCGGGGTAAACAAGCAACGCCGGCGAAGGAATGTCGGCGGCATTCTCCACGGCGTACCAAGGGTTCGGCATCGGCGAGCTCTCAGGCGAGACAAGTGCCGGCAACGACGTGCCGGCGGAGGGTTCTGCCCGCGACGGAGCGGGAAAAACGACAATCGTAGAATTCTCGGGGCATTCTCGCAAAGGTCCGCGAAGATTTTGCCGATTATACGGCCCGGGCAATTTGAGCAGACATTGCGGACACGAGGACGCTGACATGTTGCGACGTATCCTGTTGGTCGGCTTGCTGGCAGCGGCCCCCCTCTGCATTGCGTCTACGTCCACGGCCGACGATCGCTACGGAGCCTATTCCTACGCTGCCCCGTACGTGATCACTCCGGCCGAGGTCACGGCACGTCCCGCCGCCATTCAACCTACGCAATGCACCGAGCGGGGCTGCGTGGATTGCGGACGCTCTCCGCGCCCGCGAGTTGCGAATACGACGCCGCCCGAAGCGCGGCTGGCCGCACTGCGGGCCAGCGTCAACGTCGCCGACTTGCGTTCCGCGGTCCCCGCTACGAACAACGCAACCCTCGTACGCAGCCGATCGCGCGTCGCTCCGAACACCAATTCCATGCCGCGCTATGCCGTGACGCCGAGCAACGATGCACTGGCCGTCTTGGCGGCGGCTGAGCCTGTGTCCGCTCGACCGATGCTGCCGAAGCAAATCGATTCGCAAGTCGTACCCGCCGCGTATGTCGTACCGGTGGCGAACCAAACTCCCGCACAACAAACGATGGACACCGCAGGCAATCCGCTGCGGGTGTTCAGCGCCTTCGGCACCGCCGGCGATCGTGCGGGCAACCCGCTGCGATAAGCGGCAGTCGCAACGCGATGCCGACCGTCAACGCTCGGTGATCTTCAACAAGCGTTAGGCACAAAAAAAGACACCCGACCGAATTCGGCCGGGTGTCTTTGGCTATTCTGCCTACGGTCGCAAGCGACCGTAACGTCAAGACTACGGGTTGATGTCCGAGTCTTGCATTTGGTACTGACGCAGCACCGGATCGCATTGCGTGTTGGTGCCCGGCAGCTTCATTTGCATGTCTTCCGACGACATCAGCTTTGCGAAGATGAAGTACTGAATGTTGTCGCGGAGGAACTGCACGTTTTGACCGACGAAGGCCACGTTCACGCCTTGCGGGTGACGAGCCGACGGACGGCAGAACGTGTAGTCGACGCCGTCGCCGCGGCCGATGGCGCTATTGAGACGCAAGTTGTCCACGTCGCCGGTGGCCGTCGTAGCACCGCCGCCGCCGCTTCCGCCGCTGGACGGAACGATCGGATCCATCGAGGGCGGAGTGCCGTTCGGGTTCGTCACGGGGCCCGGCGAGTAGATCGAACCGGTTTCCACTTCGGCATTGCTGAACTGCGTTCCGCCGGGGCCGTTCGAGTCGAACGTGTAGTTGCCGGCGTCCACGTTTTCCGTCAGCAAGATCGTCTTGTCCTTCGGATCGCGGCAGAGTTCCATACGCATGTAAACCATCGGACCGCGCTGCGAGCTCGTCGGCTTGATCAGCGGATCGTCCGAGTAGTTGTCGAAGAACATACCGTTGGCTTGCCAATCGCGCGGCATGCCCTTGGTCGCCGATTGCTGACTTTGGCCGGAGCCGCTGGCGGCTTGTTGCGGAGTCGAGGTCGCCGAGTCGCGCTGTCCGGAGTTGACGACGTAGCTGATGGGCGTGCCGGTCTTTTGCGAAGCCGGATCGCTCGGGCAGATGAGCAGGTCGATGTAGAGCTGCGTGCTGACCAAGAAGTTTTGTTGGTTGCCGGTGCTGCCGCTACCGCTGCCGCCGCTGCCGGAGTTCGGATCGGTCAGATCGCGCTGCCATTGTTCGTACGTCGATTGACGATCAATGTCCGGCAGAATTTCAACGACCCAGCTCACCGGCGTGACGACTTGCGTCAGCGGGTCCTTGTAAGCCAAGCCCTTCTTCGTCTTCAGCAAGTTCATGTAACCGGGCATGCGGCCGCCGTTACGGTTGCTGTAGATGAAGAGCGCCTTGGCCAAGTTGCTGAGGTTGTTGCGACACGTGTTTTGAAAACCCGTTTCGCGAGCTTGCTGAATGGCCGGCAGAAGCATGGCCATCAACATGCCGATGATGCTGATCACGACCAACAATTCGACGAGCGTAAAACCACGCATCGTCTTGCGACGAGAACTTACGCGCGCAGAGAAGCGGCGCGCCGCACGACGAACGGTGCGGTTCTGTTCCTCAAAGACATGTAACACTCCTGTTTGCGAAAGCAAAACCCCTCAGGCCCCGGCCCAAGCATTCAGTTTATCGGGGGGCAAAATCTTCGGCCAGAAAAAAGTGGCGATTTTTCATCCGGGCGCGTCGTCGCAACGTGGGGTCTCGTCATAGGTTCGGCGCGGTCGGCCGCTCCGTCACGTTGACGCTTGGTGAGGGTTTGGTTAGGCTCGTTTTTGTTCCTGTGTCGGTGGCCGTCGACGAACGATCGTTCGCGGCGGCAAACAGGGAATACCGGTGCAACTCCGGAACGGCCCCGCCGCTGTAACCGAGCCCCCAACAAACGGGAGAGCGTCGCCCCACGATCGGCCATTGTCGGACGATGTTGCCAAGCAACATCCCTCGACGAGAAGGCCGGGCACGCTTCGCCGCTCGGAAGTCAGAAGACCTACCGACACGCCCCTTTGCGACGTGGACTTCTCGGGAAAGTCGTGCGTACTACGTCAGCTCCTGAACGCAAACTCCCCGGCTTGGCGTATGGTCCGTTGCGCATGCGCACCGAATCATCGATCGTCCGAAGCGGGGGCTTTGTGGGGAGCGGCGCGATGCGGACATGTCAGTTCATGCCCCCCCTTTAGCGACGCCGGACGTTGGCGAGTTCGACGCTGCGCCATGGTCGCCGGCTGGGGCGACGCCGGAGCATACTGCAGCGGCGGGCGTGCAGATTGTCGAACTCAGCGGTCCGTCGCCGGCTCGCGGTCACGAAGTCGTCCGACGAAGCATCGCGGCGGCGACGGCCAGCATGCTCGTGCATGGCGGAGCCTTGCTGGCCGCTTGGCACTATTGGATCGTTCCGTCAGCCGCATGGCGGCTCGATCTGGAACGCGGCGACAATCGTTCGGCGCTCGTGGCGTCCATTGATGCGAAAGCCGGCGCCGCCGAGCCGTGGGAATCGAAGGTCGACGTCGTCGTTCGGCCGGCTTCGCAGCCCAGCCGCGTCCCCAAGCCGGGCAGCGGCGAAATGAAGACGCCCACCACGGCGACGCGGCAGGAGCAAGTGGCCGTCGCCGTTCGACCGGATGATGCGACGACCGCCATGACCGTCGAGGCCGCTGCTCCGCTACAAGTCGAAGAAACTCTGCGAAAGACGGCCTCCGATACTCCCGGGCAGTGGGAAGTACTCGACGACGTATCGCGCCCGCCGCCGCGCTCGCGTCGCTCGGCAGAACTTACGCACGAACAAGCCTCGGCGCAGTTCACATCCGTGGCGAGTAGTTCGTCGACGGAGTCGTCGGGAGCCGATGTTCCTCAGGCGCCGCAGGCCGTGCGCATCGTGAAAGCTTCGTATCCCTACGAATCGCGCTTGGCTCGCGAACAAGGAACCGTCAAACTTCGGGTACGCGTCGATCAGCGCGGCGCGGTCGTCGAAGCGAGCGTGGCGGCTTCCAGCGGCTACCCGCGTTTGGATGCGGCGGCCCTGGCGGCGATGCGACTCTGGCAATTCACGCCGACGACTCCGGACGCTCCGCCGACGGCCGCGGAGTTCTACTCGGACATCACGTTCACGCTGCCGACCGGTCGATGACGGTTCGCCGCCTTGGCAACTATCTTGAATTAGCCGCGGCGGCGCGCTTCCGCTGATTGTGCCCGGCAACGGCGAGAGAAATCGGATAGGCGGCCAGAGCAATGACGCCCGCGACGATTCCCACGATCCAAGGCGTGCGGCTGCCCGGCGTGAACCAGGGGACGCAGCAAAGCTGAACGGCGACCATAAAGAAGAACGACACGATCGCGTAGCCGAGCAGCGTGTCTGTAAGTTTCGTCGGTCGGTACGGTTGGTCCGTCGGATCAAGCTGCAACGAGAACTTGGCGATGGCCACGGCCAGTCGCAGATACATCATCAACACAAACAGATAAGCCGCCACGAGCAGCCCGCCGTAGATTTGCGGGCCGAACGATTGGACCGCCGTGGCACTGAGGTCGGCGTCGTCGACCCCGATGCGGCCGAAGCCGACGATGTTTTCCAACGTCGAGAAAAGCATCAAGCCGGCGAAGCCGTTCAGCGCGATGAGGTCGTGATTCGAATCGCTCCGGCTTTCGGCCCAGTGTTCCTCGAGTTCTTCCAGCGTCAGCGGTTCGATCTTCGCCCCTTCGATCGCCTTCAAGGCAAACTCGCCCGCCATGCGATGAAACCGAGCGAACATCAATAAGCCGACAAGGCCGATGAGAAAGCCGATGCCCAATGCGATCGGCCAGCGATATCCCAGAGCCAACGTGAGAATCGCCGCTTCACCGGCGGCGAGCATGTCGACCAGATAAACCATCGCGGCTGAAACGCCGAAGAGGTTCAACTTTGCGGCACGCCACGGCATGGCCGGTCGGCCGAGACTTTTCTCCATGTGCGAGTAGAAGACGCCGTTGATCGTCATGCCCGCGTGGAGTTTCGCAATCCGCAGCACGATGATTACGCACGGCACGAGCACCAGCACGGCATGCAGCGCGAAAATGTGATGCTGTAAGCCGCGAAACGATTCGGGCAATTCGCCGTCGAGCACCTTTTGCAAGAACAGGCTCATGGCGGCGAAGAGCGAGCCCAAGAAGATCAGCAGTTCACGCCGCCGCGCGACGATGCTGCGAATTTCGCGGCTGACGGTGGAAAAATCGAGCACGAAGTCGTTCATGGCCGAACGTCTCGAGATTGAAGGAGATCGCTCACTTCCCGCCACATCGTGGCTTGCACGCCGTCGGGCAACGCGCTGCCATCGACGATATGGAACGTCGGATCGTTCGCGGCCGCCGCCAGAAAAACATCACGAATAGCCTGCAATTGATCGAGCCGCTCGAACGTGTTCGGCACGTCCCCTCGCGAATGTTCGATCCGTTGCAAGGCGATCTGCGGATCAAAATCAACGAGCAGCACCAAATCCGGCTTCGGCGCAAAGACCTCGTTGTCGCGGCGGATCTGCTCGACGTCGGCCCCGCGAATGCCTTGGTACGCCATCGTGGAGAAGTAGTAACGGTCGAGCACCACGATCGCGCCGCGCTGGAGGGCGGGCGTGATGACGTCGCGAACATGCTCACGCCGATCTTCTAAAAAAGCGTGGAGCTCTTCCGCGAGGCTCATCCTTCCGCTCACGGCCGATTCACGCAATTTGCGGCCCCAAGGACCGTCGGTCGGTTCGCGATCGGCCACGACGTCGTATCCCGCGGCACTCAGGGCATCGGCGAGTCGTCGTACCTGCGTGCTCTTTCCCGCGCCGTCGATCCCTTCGACGACGATCAACAATCCCGATACTCTATTGTGGGCGGCGGCTGACAACATGGGGCGAATCTTAGCGGTCGTCGCCGAACCACGCAATTTACCGAGTTCCCGCGGCGACCTCGCTGATGAACCCAGATCTGCCCAACGATATTGCCTTCGACGACCGACTCGTCGCTCATACCCAACTGCTGCTCGATAGCTTCGCCCGGCGACTGGGGCGCGAACTTGTCGACCGCGCCGGCGACGCGGAAGCTCAGGCTTTACGCCTGCTCACGGCGCCGTTCGTCGTAGTTTCGCACGGCACGGAGGCCGACCCAGTGCTCAATTACGGTAATCGTACCGCCCTGGAGCTTTGGGAAACCGATTTCGCCGCGCTGACGAAAATGCCCAGCCGGCTCACGGCCGAGCCGATGCACCGCGACGAACGAGCCCTACTCCTTGAGCGCACGACGCGCGACGGCTACGTCGACGACTATCGCGGCATCCGCATTTCCTCGCGCGGACGCCGATTTCTCATCGAGCAGGCGATCGTCTGGAACGTCGACGCCGCCGACGGCGTCCGCCGCGGGCAGGCCGCGACGTTCGATCGCTGGACGTTTCTCTGAGCCTCGCGGCAGCGGTACTTTGCCGCGCGATCGACGTTTTTCCGCACTTTCCGGGGCCATGCCGGCAGAGGCCGTTCTTGCTAAAATCCGTGGTTTGGGGTTCGGGGGCATCGGATCGGTCGTACCTCTGCGGCCAGGAAGGTTTTCGAAACGCATGACCAAGCACATCTTTGTCACCGGCGGCGTCGTCAGTTCTCTCGGTAAGGGGCTGACCAGCGCTTCCGTCGGCATGTTGCTGGAGCAACGCGGGCTGAGGGTCCGCATGCAGAAGCTTGATCCATATATCAACGTCGATCCGGGCACGATGAGTCCCTATCAGCACGGCGAAGTGTACGTGCTGGACGACGGCAGCGAGACCGACCTCGATCTAGGGCACTACGAGCGTTTCACAAACGGCCCGCTGACCCGCGATTCCAACTATACGACCGGCCAGATTTACCTCTCGGTCATCAATAAAGAACGCCGCGGCGAGTTTCTCGGGAAGACCGTGCAGGTCATCCCGCATATCACCAACGAAATCAAATCCTGCATCCATAAGCTTCGCGGCGACGACGTCGACGTGGTGATCACGGAAGTCGGCGGCACGGTCGGCGATATCGAAAGCCTGCCGTTTATGGAGGCTATTCGCCAGTTTTCGCTCGACGTAGGCAAGGAAAACTGCCTCTACATGCACCTCACGTTGGTGCCATATTTGAAGGCCGCCGGCGAATTAAAGACGAAGCCGACACAGCACTCGGTCGGCCAATTGCGGGAAATCGGCATCCAGCCGGACATCCTAATTTGCCGCACGGAACGCTCCATCAGCCGCGAAGACCGCGAAAAGATCGCGCTCTTCTGTAACGTGCCGCTCGAGGCCGTGATCGAAGAGAAAGACAAAGATTTCTCGATCTACGAAGTGCCGCTGAGCTTGGTCGACAACAAGCTCGACGAACAAATCTGCAAGAAGCTCGGGCTTCCGCTCGGCCGGCTGCAACTCGATCCGTGGCGCGACCTGCTGCATCGCCTGCGCAACCCGCGGGAAGAGATCGGTATCGCCGTGGTGGGCAAGTACGCCGAGCACCGGGATGCGTATAAGTCGATCTACGAATCGCTCGACCATGCCGGCTTGGCTAACCATGCCCAAGTGCGGATTCAGCGGATTCAGGCGGAAGAGGTCGAACGCGAAGGCCCGGAACGCCTGCTCTCCGGCTACGACGGCATTCTCATTCCCGGCGGCTTCGGTGAGCGCGGCATCGAAGGCAAGGTCGAATCGATCCGTTTCGCCCGCGAACGTCAGATTCCGTTCTTCGGAATCTGCCTCGGCATGCAGTGCGCCGCGATCGAATTTGCCCGCAACGTCATCGGCCTCGGCGGCGCGCATTCGACCGAATTCAGCAAAGACACGCCGCACCCGGTGATTTGCTTGCTCGACGAGCAGAAGACCATCACCGACATGGGCGGCACGATGCGCCTCGGTACTCAACCGGCCAAGCTCGAAGCCGGCTCGCACGCGGCCAATGCGTACGCCGCGACGAAGATCGACGAACGGCACCGGCACCGCTACGAATTCAACAACGTCTACCGGCAGCAGTTCGCGGCCCACGGAATGAAGTTTTCCGGCACCAGCCCGGACGGATCGCTCGTGGAAATCCTCGAAATGCCGAGCCATCCGTGGTTCTTGGCCGTGCAATTTCACCCGGAATTCAAGAGCAAGCCGATCAAAGCGCACCCGCTGTTTGCCGCATTCATCGCGGCGGCCGTCGAGCGGCATAAGTCGCGCGGCGCAGGAACGGACCAAGGGGCTGGAAACACAACCGGTCGACGGCTAACGCAGTTTTCACAACATCGCAGCGGGTGGCTGGGGCCGTGTGGCTGGAGCACAGTGCAGCCGTGTCACAGGAACCGGGCAAGGAGACATCACCATGAGCGACGTAACAACCGAACAACAACGCGGCCCGATTCCGCCGCCGACGCTGTCGACGCTGCTGACGACCTTAGGTACGCAAACGCTGCTAACACTCGGCCAGATCGAGCACCCGATTTCGAAGAAGCGTGAAGTCGACCTCGATCAGGCCCGGCATTTCATCGATTTGCTGGCGATGCTCGATGAAAAGACCAAAGGCAACCGCAACGCCGACGAATCGCATCTTCTCGAGCGATTGATGACCGATCTGCGCATGATGTACGTGCAGATGAAGAAGTGAGACGAGGAGTCCGTTGTCGGTTGTCCGTAGACGGCGGCATTGGCCGCACTTGCGCTCTGCGTGCCACGGACAACGAACAACTGACGACGGACCAATAAAAAAAGTCCGGCTCGGGGAAGCTTCGCGAGGCCGTCCTGGCCTGTGTTCCAATCCCTTGGGGTTTCGCTACGCACCGGGTGACAACGGGAGCAGTGAAAACGCGACTTCGCAGCCGAGCCGGACCGTGTTTCGAACTTCGAGTGTTTTGTATTTGCGGGCTTGCCGCACGTTCGTCGCCGTCCGTCAGTCGGACAAGCGATCGAACAATTTCTTGAACCGCGGCATGCGTCGATTGAGGTAGGTCAGCCAGGCTTCGGGCTGCCAGATCTCAATGCAAACGCCGGCTCCTACGAGCACCACTTCGCCGCCGGCCTCCGTCTGCAGGAAGCCGCGAAAGCCGTCGGGGATCAAGAGTCGGCCGCGATCGCCGAGCACGATGTCGGCATGACGCGTCGACAGCAATCGTCCGAGCATTTGCACCTGCGACGACCTGCCGTCCAATTTGCCGCTGCGCATCTTGGCGCGAATGAGATCGACGCCGGCATCCATTTGCTTGCGCCAGGCCGAAGCCTCCCACAAGCTGAGGCAGCCGGGACGTTGCTTGGCCAGCACGCAGGCGCCGTCCTTCGCTTGCAACGCGGCGACCAGTTCCGTGGGCACCGCCACGCGGAAACGCTCGTCGAGCGTTCGCGGAAACTCGCCGAGAATCAACTCGGGAGCAGACGGAGCAGGGGGCGAACGATCGTCGCTATGGCGAGCTTTTTCGGGCATAGGGCGGCGATGCGAAGCCCGCTCGGCCGAGCTGCGTCGCGTCGGCGTGAAGCGTGAATTCGATCCGTCGGAAACCAATCTGCCAAAGATCCGTCTTACGTTCGCCCGGCATGCGAGCGAGTGGGCCCAATTCCCCAGAATTGCGTCACATATACGCATGTTTTGGGTTTGTTTCCCACGAAAAGCGATCATATCGCCGAAGCTCGCTTTTGCAAGCAACTCCTCAAAAGAATTATCCGTACTTTCGCATGCCGGCGTGCGCGATGCCGCACAAACTCACCTAGGACGATCCGCAGGAATGCGTTACTTTTCCCGCCGCAAAACGGCGGACCGCGCCGTCGCCCGTCGCACGCAACATTTCGCACGCGCCGCTTCGCCAGGACCGACCGACAAGTGACCTCGCGCCGCCATTTCGAACCTGTCGTCATCACCGGCATCGGACTGACCGCTTCGGTCGGCGCCGACCGTGAAAGCGTATGGCAGGCGGTGCGTGAAGGACGCAGCGGCGTTCGTCGGATGGACGAAGAATTCCAGCGCGAGTTCGGCGTGAAGATCGCCGCGCCGGTCGACTGCGTCGTCGACTACCCCGGCCAAATCAAAAACACGGCGCTGTGCCTCCGCACGGCGCAAGAAGCTCTCACCGACGCCGGCGTCGACCTCGCCGCGATCGATCCCGATCGGTTCGGTTGCGCCGTCAGCGGACACATGGGCGATACGGGAGGCGCACGCTACTCCGACGGCCGCGCTCAATGGCGCGACGGCGCGTTGCCTCCTTGGTGGAAGCAATGGTTTCCGAACACGAGCTGCGTGGCCGTCGGCAACCACTTCGGGCTCTACGGCCCGCGGATTTCGCATAGCACCGCTTGTGCCAGCGGCCTGATCGACGTGATGGCCGCCGCCGATCGCATTCGTGACGATCAGTGCGATATCGCGTTGGCCGGCAGTTCGGAAGTTATCCATCCGCTGTTCGCCGCCGGCTTTCAGGCCATGCGCGTTCTCGCGCATCACGACGATCCGGCGCAGGCCCCGCGTCCGTTTGATCGCAACCGCAACGGTTTCGTGATGGGCGAAGGGGCGGCGATGTTCGTCCTCGAACGGCTCAGCCATGCCCAGGCCCGCGGCGCGAGGATTTATGCCGAGTTGGCCGGGTTCCGCATGATGTCGGAAGGGCACCACATCACGAGCCTCGACGTCGAGAGCCACGGCCTGGCCCATTTGATCGAAACGACTCTCCGCGACGCCGATATGGCGCCGTACGAAGTGCAGTACATCAACGCCCACGGCACAGGGACGCACCAGAACGACATCGTCGAATCCCGCGGCATCCGCAATGCCCTCGGGCCGGCGGCCGACCGCACTTGGGTGAGTTCCACGAAGTCAATGCTCGGACATCTGATCAATGCCGCCGGCAGCGTCGAACTAGCCATCACCACGCTCGCGCTTCGCGACGGCTTCGCACCACCGACGATGAACCTGACCGACCCCGACCCGGAAGTCGGCCTCGATTGCATCCCGCTGGTCGGCCGAGCCAACAACATGTCGAACGCGCTGAAAATTTCCGTGGCATTCGGCGGCCACATGGCGGCCGTCGCACTACGTCGCTGGAACGACGCGGCAAGCGATTTCGGCGATCCGCGACGACGAATCGCCGCTTAAACTCCGACGACACTAAGCTTCGTCGGTCCCCTCGAACGTCGTCTTGCGCCGCAGCATGTGGTGATAATGCTGCGCAAAGCGGTGCGACTCGTCGCGCACGTACTGCAAGAGCCGCAACGCATACGCATGCCGGCTCAGTCGTAGCGGTTCGTCTTGGCCCGGCACGTAAATCTCTTCCTCGCGCTTGGCCAGCGAGATCACCGTCGGCGGCGTGATACCGAGCGCGGCGAAGGCCGAAAGTCCGGCGTTGAGTTGGCCTTTGCCGCCGTCGATGAGCAGGATGTCAGGGAACACTTGCCCTTCGTCATCGAGCCGCTTGAACCGACGCGCGACGACTTCGTGGATGCTGGCGAAGTCGTCGATGCCTGCGACGCCGCGAATCTTGAACCGCTTGTAGCCCGGCTTGAACGGCAGACCGTCGATGAATTGCACTAGCGAGGCGACCGTTTCGCCGCCGCCGAGGTGCGCGATGTCGACTCCTTCGATTGTCCGCGGCATTTTCGCGAGATTGAGAACCTTCTTGAGCCCGGCCAGCCCCTTCTTGGGATCGATGAAGAAGACCTCGGGCTGCTCGTGGGTATCGAGCTCACCGCGGTCGTCGAGCGTTTCGAGCATCTTGATTTCGTCGCGCAGCCGACCGGCCTTTTCGAAGAGCAAGGCCTTCGAAGCCTGCGTCATTTCCTCTTTGAGTTCGTTGAGCAGTTTCTTCTTGTTCCCTTCGAGGAACATGCGGAGGCGATCGATGTCTTTGCGGTACTCCTCTTTGGAAATCCGTAAATTACACGGCGCCGTGCATTGATTGATGCTGGCCAAAAGGCACGGCCGGAACCAGCGCCAACGTTCGTCGCCGTCGTCGATGTCGAGGCTGCAGGTACGGAATTTGAATATCTTCTGCAGAACCTGTATGGCTCCACGCAGGCTCCCCGCCGAAGCGAACGGCCCGTAGAGCTTCGTGCCGCGCTCCTTCGGCTCGCGCGTGAACTCCACGCGCGGAAAATCTTCGCGAATGAAAATCTCGAGATACGGGAACGACTTGTCGTCTTTCAGGTCTTGGTTGAATTTCGGCTGAATGTCCTTGATCAGCCGCGACTCGGCCAAGAGGCGCGTCGACTTCGCTCTCGCACTCGATGTAGTCGATGTCGCAAACTTCGCGCACCAAATCGGCCGTGCGGCGTTCTTCGGCGGCGGCCTTCAGAAAGTAGCTGCCGGCCCGCGCCCGCAGGTTCTTCGCCTTGCCGACATAGATGACTCGGCCGACGCTGTCTTTCATCAGATAGACGCCGGGCGTCTGGGGAAACTCCCGAACTTTGGCCGCGGAATGGCCGTATCCAAGACCGAAGTCGAGTGGAACTCCCGCAGCCGACGCATCGATGCCGGCGGCGGAATCTTGCGGATTTCCCGCGGGAACGACGCCTTCTTTTTCGGCGGATTGCAGTTGGTCTTCGGGCCGCTCCTTCGGGTCTACCACGATTCCCCCAGAATTCCGCTCAGTTCTGCTTGCCTAAATGAATCCAATGCGTCATTTTATTCGGTTGCTCACAAGCGGACCGGTTAAGACGATTCTACGGCCGACTTATGAGCAAGGCGGGAATGAGTCATCGCGTTCGGCCCCTCGCAGAAGTTTTGTCGTACAAGCCACTTACGTCTAGGGCGAGAAATTGTCTCTCGTTTCTGTGACGCCGGCAGAGGCAGCGGCAACTATCTGATGCGAGCGGTGAGGAATCTAACGTAGATCGAACGCTCGACGAGTTCTTATTTGAACGGATTTTCGGTCCGACAGAGGTTTTCATGTCTGCCGTTTTGTTGTTTGCGATTGGCATTTTGGCGCTCCTTTCGATCGATCTGATCACCGCGCCGCCCGCAGGGCTAAGGGCCAAGACGGCCCGAGCTCTTGCTTTTTTTAGGTCATCGTCGCTTTGCAGGATGCGAGCGACCGGCTGATTCTTCGCGACGGCAACGCTCGATTCTCTCCGGCCGGCAATCGCTCGGCGGCTCAGTTAGGATGTGTTCTTCGCTTGCTCGCCAGGCCGCTTGCCTGCGCCGCGCCCTGAAGAATTCGCCCACCGGGAGTTGCCGTCCATGAAGTCGTCGCCCATCGCTCGTCGTCGTTTCCTGCAGAATTCAGCTGCCGCCGTCGGCGGACTGGCCGCCTCGTCGTTCTTCGTGCGAACGCTCCGCGCGGCCGCGTTCGAGGGCTTCAACGTCGGCCTGCAGATCTACTCGCTGCGCGGCTTTCCGCTCGACGAAGCCTTGTTGAAGTGCCACGACTTGGAAGTGCGGCACATTGAGTTCTACCCGGGCATGTACAGCCCCGACAGCACGCCTGAGCAGATCGCGGCGATGAATGAAAAGCTCGACGGCTACGGCCAAGTCGTCACGGCTCACGGCGTGAACCGGCTGACGAAAGATCACGAGAAGAACAAGAAGCTGTTTGCGTTCGCCAAGGCGGCGGGCTTCCGCAACATTTCGGCCGATCCCGATCCGGATTCGTTTGAAAGCCTCGACTCGCTCTGCAAAGAGTACGACATCCGCGTGGCCATCCACAATCACGGCCCAAAGCATCGCTACAACAAGGTCGTCGACACGTTGAGCGCGATCGAGAAGCACGACGAACGCATCGGCGCCTGCGCCGACTTGGGGCACTACATTCGCTCGGGCGAGAAGCCGGAAGACGTCATTCGGGCTCTGAAGGGCCGGCTGTACGGCGTGCACCTCAAAGATTTCGCCGAGATGCAAGACAAAACGCACGGCGTGATCCTCGGCGAAGGGCACATGAACGTCGAGCAAGTGTTCGTCGCCCTGCGCGAAGTGAACTTCCCGGCCGACGGGGCTCTTTCGCTCGAATACGAAGAGAACCCGAAAGACCCGATCGCCGATATCAAGAAGTGCCTCGACGTGGCCCGCAAGACGGCGACGGCCGTGGCGTCTTAGTGTCGTCTCATTAACGTAACGGGGTGGCTGGGGCACACGGCAGCGGTGCCCCAGTTGCTGATTACTGGGTCTTCGCCTTCGGCTCCAAACCCAACCACCCATTGATTCCAGGCGTAGTCACCCTTCGGCGCCGGACGCAGCCACCCTACATGTTGTTGCGAGCCGTACTAACCGGCGCTCGCGACCTGTTGCAGAGCCCGGCGGCGAGCTTCTACTTTGCGGCGGCGGCGGACCGTGCGGTAGATCGTGCGCCCCACGTCGTACACGGCGTGCAAGAGTCCGCGGCGCAGCGTGGCGTGGTAGAGCGTGCCGGGCGGAAGTTCGGCCATCAGCCGGCGATGGGCGATCCCCAAATTGTGATACGGCAGCGACGGCGAGATATGGTGCAGCGCGTGATAGCGCAGCCCGATCGGGCACCACAGCTCCGTGAGAATTGGGTGGCCGGGAATCGTCGTGCTATCGAAAAGCTGCTCGTGGTACGTCATGACCGAGCCGTCGTTGCGGAAGCGGTGCGACGTGATCGTCCGCGTGTGGCTAATGGCGATCATGAACACGCTGAGGAAGTACACGTGCCAGAGATAGCTCCAGTCGAGCACGCCGGTAAGGAGCAGCGTCGCGAGGCCGACCAAGAACACGAAGCAGCCGAATTCCTGCAATCGCCAATACGGTTCGTCTCGCGAACTCGGCACGTAGAAATTGCGCACCAAGTTCACCGCCGGCCCGCGGCTCGGATATTTCCACACCCACGCGCGAAGGCCGAGTTGATCCAGGTCAGCGGCGTCATGAGAAGAAACCGCAGCATCCAGAACGGCGGCAGCCAGAAGATGCGGGTCATCATGTACAGGGCCGACTGAATCGGCTTCTGCACGATCATCAAATACTCGGCGTCGTCGGCCGTGCCGTATTCGCGATTGGTGTGGTGCCCCTGGTGGTCGCCGTACGTGAATTGCGGAATCAAGAACGGGATGCCGCAGAGCAAGTTCCAAGCGGTCTTAAACCCGCGAAACGTTCCGGCGCGCAGGTGCTGGAGTTCGTGAATGAACATCGAGCAGCGATAGACGGCGAACGCCGCGACGAAAAACCCGGCCAACTTCCAGCCGATGCGCCGTTGAGCGGTAGTAAACCAGGAACTCGCCGTGGCCGACGAGCATACAAAGCGCCAGATCGATCCAATAGATCCACGGCCGATGCTCGCCGAGGTCGCGCACGATCTCGTTGACCCGACGAATCAGCGCGGCGGGCGAATCGAGAGCCGGGGCTTCGACGGCGGCGTCGGGTTTGCGCAGTTGGTGCATCGTCGGAGGAGGCGGAGATAGCATGGGCCGCGGCATACGGTGCCGCGACGAGATCGGCGGAGCGGCAATCCCGAATACGTATCGCATCGACGAATTGCCTAACTTATCAATTCGGCATAGTCGTCTGCAGAAGTAAACCTCACCACCTTAAGGTCTTGTAAGCTTTTGGAGGCGGGGCAATTCCCTTATCAGAGTAGTTGCAAGGCTTGCGCCATGTAGCCCTCCGACCGGTGCGAATTTCGGCTCGGGCTGACCGAACGTAACCGCCCGGCCTGTCGAACTTTGCCGCCTCCGCCGGGGGTGGTCCGATCCTTGACGCTCGCCGGCGCGATTCCTACACTGGCTGGCTTACTTTCCGGCCGAGTTTCGCTTACCGGAAGGGCGTAGTTTCGACCTAACGCCAAACCGTGCCGGCACAGCCCCAGACGGGCCGCGCGGCGACGCTTGGTTCGACATAGGAAATTCGTTTCACATATTGCCCGCCGTCACGACGGCGGGCGCTGGGCAAAACATCTCGATTCGAGGCGCCCGTCTCTCGGGCCGTGCGCGTTGAGACTTTGCCGAGACCTTTCTTTTATTGCATTCGCGAGGTAGTGGATTCCATGGCAGAGAAACATGTCTACTCGTTCGGCGGCAAGACGGCGGACGGCGACGGCAAACAAAAGGAACTTCTCGGCGGCAAGGGTGCGAACCTCGCCGAAATGTGCAAGATCGGCATCCCGGTTCCCCCCGGATTTACGATCACCACCGAAGTCTGCGCCGCGTACTACGACAACGGCAAGAAGATCCCCGAAGCCGCCGTGCCGCAAATTGAAGCGGCCGTCAGCAAGATGGAAGCCGATTTCGGCGGCAAGAAGTTCGGCGATCCGGCCGATCCGCTGCTCGTCTCCGTCCGCTCGGGCGCCGCGCTCTCGATGCCGGGCATGATGAACACGATCCTCAACCTCGGCCTCACGGACGCCAGCGTCGAAGGCTTGTCGAAGAAGACCGGCAACCCCCGGTTTGCTTACGACAGCTACCGCCGGCTGATCGACATGTTCGGCTGCACGGCAATGGGCTGCGAGCACGAAGATTTCGAGCACGCGATCCACGCGATGAAGGAAAAGAAGGGGGTCAAGCTCGATACCGAACTCACGGCCGACGACCTCAAGTCGCTGATCACCGAGTTCAAGGCGATCTACAAGAAGCACGTCGGTGACGACTTCCCGCAAGACCCGAAGAAGCAGTTGATGCTGGCGATCAACGCCGTGTTCAACTCGTGGAACGGCAACAAGGCCATCGAATACCGCCGCATTGAGCGGATCACCGGCCTCAAGGGTACGGCCGTCAACGTGCAATCGATGGTCTTCGGTAACATGGGCGAAGGCTCGGGCACGGGCGTGGCCTTCACGCGCGACCCGAACACGGGCGAAAACCTGTTCTACGGCGATTACCTGATCAACGCTCAGGGCGAAGACGTCGTGGCCGGTATCCGCACGCCGGAACCGATCACGAAGATGAACGAACAACTGCCGAAGGCTTACGCCCAACTCGAGCAAATTCGCGCCGACCTCGAAAAGCATTTCAAGGAAATGCAGGACATCGAGTTCACGGTGCAAGACGGCACGCTCTACATGCTGCAAACGCGGACCGGCAAGCGCACCGGAACCGCGGCCGTGCGGATCGCCGTCGAAATGGTGAAGGAAGGCCTGATCGACGAAGCCACGGCCGTGAAGCGCGTGAACCCGGATTCGCTCAATCACCTGCTGCAACCGCAACTCGACCCGAAGTCGAAGGTGAAGCCGGTCGCGCAAGGTATCGCGGCCAGCCCCGGCGGCGCCTCGGGCAAGATCATTCTCTCGGCCGAAGCCGCGGTGGAACACGCCGCCAAGCACCCGAGCGATCCGATTATGCTCGTTCGCAAAGAAACGAGCCCGGAAGACGTGGCGGGCATGCACTTGGCCAAGGGCATTCTGACCAGCACGGGCGGCAAAGCCAGCCACGCGGCGGTCGTCGCTCGCGGTTGGGGTAAGCCGTGCGTCGTCGGTTGCGAAGCCGTGAGAATCGACGAAAAGAATCAGACCGTCACGATCTCGGGCCAGACCGTGAAGGCCGGCGACTTCATCACCATCAACGGTACGACCGGCGACGTGATGATCGGCAAGGTCGAGACGATCGCCCCGAGCATGACGGGCGACTTCGAAACCCTGATGACGTGGGCCGACAAGTTCCGCAAGCTGAAGATTCGCACGAATGCCGACACGCCGGCCGACGCGAAGAAGGCTCGTGAGTTCGGCGCCGAAGGCATCGGCCTGTGCCGCACCGAGCACATGTTCTTCGGCGACGACCGCATTGCCGCGGTTCGCGAAATGATCCTCAGCCCGACGGAAGAAGGCCGTAAGAAGGCGCTATCGAAGATCGAGCCGTTCCAAAAGGCTGACTTCGTGGGCATCTTCGAAGCGATGGACGGCCTGCCGGTGACCATTCGCTTGCTCGATCCGCCGCTCCACGAATTCCTTCCGCAGCACGACAACGTGAAGGGCACGGAAGAAGTCGCCAAGCAAATCGGCGTGACGCCGGCCGAAATTCGCGCTCGCGTCGACGAACTCCACGAGTTCAACCCGATGATGGGCTTCCGCGGTTGCCGCTTGCCGCTGGTGTTCCCGGAAATCGGCGACATGCAAGTTCGCGCGATCATCGAAGCCGCGATCGACGTGCAGAAGAAGGGCAAGAAGGTTCTGCCGGAAATCATGATCCCGCTCGTCGGCATCGTCGAAGAGCTGAAGATTTTGAAGGCCCGGGCCATTGCCACGGCCGAAGAGTGCATGAAGAAGGCCGGCGTGAAGGTCGAGTACCAAATCGGTACGATGATCGAACTGCCGCGGGCCTGCGTCGTGGCCGATCAGATCGCCGCGGAAGCCGAGTTCTTCAGCTTCGGTACCAACGACTTGACCCAAATGACGTTCGGCTTCAGCCGCGACGACATCAAGGGCTTCATGCCGACGTACCTTCGCGACAAGATCCTGCCGGTTGATCCGTTCCAAACGCTTGATGCCGGCGGCGTGGGCCAGTTGATCCAACTCGGCATCACCAAGGGTCGCGAAAGCCGTAAGGCCAAGCACAATGCCCACCTCAAGGTCGGCATCTGCGGCGAACACGGCGGCGACCCGGACAGCGTGAAGTTCTGCCACTCGGTGGGCATGGACTACGTGAGCTGCTCGCCGTTCCGCGTGCCGATCGCTCGGTTGGCGGCCGCTCAAGCCGTCGGCGAACAAACGGTCCGCGACCGGTAGTTCGCTCGTCTGAGTAGCATGCGATAGAATTTTGGGGCGGCATCGGAGCCATTTCGATGCCGCCCCTTTTTCGTTTGGGCGATGGTCAAATGCTCCAAGCCGCGACGAACTTCGCTCGCCCGCTCGCGATTCAATTGGCGAGCTGCTGTCGTTACGCGGCCGACTTCGCGTCGCGCGCTCGGCCGCCGCGCGTGGTCGACGAGCGGCAATTTTCCGGTGCGTTCGCCCACACGAGCAACGCCGTTTGGCTACGGTTCGCCGAGGCCGACGTCTTGGCCTTTCAGACGACCGTGCAAGACGACCGCCTGCGCTCGGCCTACGATTGGCTCCAGAACCTGCGAGCGCGAGCCGTGGCGGCGCTCGACTTGCCGGGCTGCGTGCATTTGGGTTTCGCCGGTCAGCTGCGGCCGATTCTTGACGACCTGCTGAGGCACGTGCGAGATTCGGCCGACGACCGACCTCTGTACCTGACCGGCCATAGCCAAGGTGCGGCCTTGGCCGTATTGGCGACGAAGGCTCTGGAGCAATCGCAAACGCCGGCGACGGCCGCGTATGTGTTTGGTTGCCCGCGGGTCGGCGATTTGCGATTCGTCGAGTCGATCGAAACGCCGATCGTGCGGCTGGAGTTCGGCCACGACGTGGTGCCGCAGTTGCCCCTTTGCAAGCCGACGGAAGGCCCGTTGTCGGCCGTTTGGGAAACGCTGCGGACGACGCTGCCGCCGCAGTGCGCCGAATGTTTCGCCGAATTCGAAGACGACTTTTGCGTTCATCAACCGGCCGGAGTGTTGCACTACGCTCTCACGCCGCGAGCCAAAGTCCGTCTGTATGACGCCGCAGCCGAACGCGAGCTGGCCGTCAGACGGGTCCTGCGTTTCGCTTACGCCGGCCGCGCGATGGTGGAGCACCACTACCTGCGGATGTATTTGGAAATGCTGACGGCGCGGCGAAGTTAGTCGCGATCGAGCGGCGAGCCTCGCTATAATGGCGTCGTCGCAACTACGCCCGAGGATGTCGTCATGACCGATGCGCCGCAGCCTGATCCTGCTAATCCTCCCGCGCCGGAGAAAGCTCCCGCTCCGCCGGCTTCGGCGGCCGAGGCCGTTTCGCCGAACGTTGTGCCGCCGAAGGAAGGCGAAGCCGCGAAGCCGTCGGCCGAAACGCTGAAGGCCGCGCTCAAGGCGTTTCGTAAACGGCTCAAGGTCACGACGCTCGATCACAACTCGCGGATCGGCAAGAGCCCGATGAGCGGCGGCTCGTCGCAACTTACGGCCATCACGCCGCCGAGCGATTACCCGCGAGCCGTATGGCAAGCCTTGGCCGAAGAAGGGAAGCTCAAGTACGTCGGGCAGGGCATGTATGAGCTCCGGGCCTGAGCCGGCTGACTTGCTGAGCCTCGGCCGTGCGGAACTGGCCGAGCAACTCGCGGCTTGGAACATCGCCCGCGGCCACGCGCCCGCACTTTGGCGAGCGTTGCATCGCGACGGCGTGCGCACGCTCGACGAGGTCGTCGACCTGCTGGCCGCCGCACGACGCCGGCTTGCCGAAGTCGCCCGCATCGAACAACTCGCCGTCGCCCGCCAAACCGTTTCCGACGACGGCGCCACGCGAAAATACTTGCTGACGCTGCGCGACGGTCGGCAGATTGAAACCGTGCTGATGTCGGCCGGTCGCCGTGCGACGGTTTGCGTCAGTTCACAAGCCGGCTGTGCGCTCGGATGCGTCTTTTGCGCGACGGGCCAAATGGGCTTCGACCGCAATCTCACCGCCGGCGAGATCGTCGCCCAGGTCTACTTCGCACGACGCGAGCTGAGTCGGATGACGGCGGAGTCAGTGTCCGGCGACGACGCGCCGTCGCGGATTACGAACGTCGTCCTAATGGGCATGGGTGAGCCGCTGTTGAACTACGACGCCGTGATGACGGCCCTTGAGAACCTGTGCGACTCGAGCGGACCGGCGATCGGTTACAAGCAAGTGACGTTGAGCACCGTCGGCGTCGTGCCGGGCATTCGTCGGCTGACGATCGAACGCCGCCCGTATTCCTTGGCCGTCTCGTTGCACGGCGCATCGCAAGCCAAGCGGCTCGAGCTTCTTGCCCGCCGCTCGCACTTGGTCGCTCGATGAATTGATGAACGCCTGCCGCGAGTATTCCCGAACGCTCGGTCGCCGCATCTTCATCGAGTGGACGGTGATCGACGGCGCCAATGACGCATGCGACGAAGCGGCGCAACTCGCAGCGTTGCTCGCTGGCCTGGACGTGCAGGTAAATCTCATCCCGCTCAACCCGACGGCCGGCTACGATGTGCTCCGGCCGCATCGGCGGCGGTTCACGCCTTTCGCGAAACGCTGCAAGCCGCCGGGATTCCGGTGAGCATTCGCCGCCGCCGCGGCATTGAAATCGCCGCGGGCTGCGGCCAATTGGCGATCGGTTAAAACCGCCGCTCGGCCGACGACTCGGCAACTGGGGCACCGCTGCGCAATGCCCCAGTCACCCGACGCATGACTTCCAAGCGGCGCGAATTCTTCGAGCTGATCTCTGCGCAAAAAAAGGCCCGCCGGGGAATTCACCACGGCGGGCCGCGATCAAATCAGTTTTTAAATCAGCACGACTTCTCGATCCCCATCTGGCCCTTTCGACACAAGCTTCCGCCCGCCAGATGCTTCTCGACAAACAAACTCATAGACGGCCAGTGCTCTACGAATTACTTCGGCGAGACTGTCGGCGTGCGTTTGATCGCGCAAGGCCTCGAGGCGTTGGCGGACTGGTTCGGTCATCTCCAGATTGAGGCGTTTTGTCGGGCTGGTCTTGGGAAGACGAGGCATCCGAAGAACCATCCCTTCGATAAAGTAAAACAGTAAGCGCACAAATTGCAGCCGCGACGACGCAGGCTCCGGCAACATGCGCACCCGTTTGGCCGCGCGCCAGCGAGTATCCGATTGCCGTGAGACTCGCAAAGCCGGCCAATACGCAGAAATTCAAACTCCTTGCCCAGTCAATGAGCTGAGCGAAAAGACTCATCGCACCTGACGGAGATTGCGTGAGGCCGCGATAAGCTTCATATATCGATTCGACCGATTCGTCATCCGCTTCGTCGCTCATAGCCCAACGCTCCTTCGGGGAGCGGCGGGCATGAACGCATCGCGCAGAGAATGATCATTTGATCAACCTCCCCGTTTTTGCGTTCTTGCCGTGCACTTGGCCTGTATTTCAATTCTGAATTCGATCTGCCGCACGCAAATCCAGAACTGCGGTGACCTAGCAAGGAAAGAACAGTTTCAATTGAATTCGAGACGTCAAGTCGACCACGCCGATGTCTCGCGAACTGTCATAACAACAACTCAGCGAGTCTTCTCCAAGAAGCCAGCAGATCACCTTCCAAGAGATCGATGGAATACAACCATCCAAGAAGGTGGGCAGAGATTAGGCTTCGGACGCACCAGTTCGCCTGGGACGCCGAAACTCTCCGGACCTTCCGATTTGGTTCGAAGCCCAAATCGCTCTTCATTGACACTCTATCGGATTCGCGAATAAAAGACAACGCTTTTTTCGGTGCATTTTTTACTCATGCAACCGTCGATCTCATACATCATTGCTCAAGCTGCCGAGCGACTTGCCGCGGAACTTGACGAAACTGACTATCGCCAAGACTTTGTCGCCACAAATGGCCAGCTGGCTGTCGATGCCGCGTTAGATCGCTGCTTAGCGACGCTTTGCACAGCACCGGCCTTTGGGGACGCGACAACCAACCCCGAGCGGGGAAGAATCTGGAAGATCGCCAGGCCCGATCTCGGAGCAGGGGAATCTTACAGCGGCGAGCTCGGTTGAAGCCGCTCGGTTATGCCGGCGATCACACGATGCAGGCCGATTTTTGGGCGCGGAGCGAGTTTGGCGAAGGGCTCGCGCGAGCGTTTGATCGGTATTTTCAGAAGCAGCAGGCCGTGGAAGCGGTGCGGGGGCGAATGCGGCTCACGGCCGATGCGATCGTCGAACGCTGCACGAGTTCGCCGAGTCAGGAGTTTCGGGTGGCGAGCATCGTCAGCGGGCCCGGAATTGACTTGGCTTTGGCGGCCGAGGCGTTGCCGCCGGAGCAGCGTCGTCGGCTGCGGCTCACGTTGATTGATATCGACGAAGGCGCGCTGGCCGCCGCGCGCGAGCGTCTGCTGCCGCAACTGCCGGAAGAGTCGATCCGCACCTGCCGTGAAAACGTGGCGAGATTGGCGCACGGCCGACGCGGGTCTGAGCTTTTGCACGAGTCCGACTTCGTCGTCTGCCCAGGCCTGTTCGATTACTTGGCCGACGCCGAAGCTGCGGCCATGCTCCGCTTGTTCGCCGCCGCGCTGCGACCGGGCGGAATCTTCTACGTCGGCAACTTCGCGCCGCATTGCACGTCGCGGGCCTACATGGAGTGGATCGGCAACTGGTATCTGATCTACCGCACGGCCGAAGAGTTGCAAGCGTTATCGCAAGCGGCCGATCTGGAACCGGCGGCGACGCGCATCACGTCCGAGCCGACCGGGCGACTTATTTCTCGTCTATGAAAAGCCGGGCAATTGATCAGGTTGCGCCTATCACGAGCATAGTCCGATTGTCTTGGACGATCGTCGGGCTCACTCCTATCGTAAGGAAAACCACGGCGGCGCTCGGCGAATCTGCGAGCGCCGGCGGGGGTTGCGAAATCGCTCGAATGCGGAAGAATCTACGGCGATCGCTCTCCGCAACGTTCAACAACCTTCACGCATTCTCCACGACTTTATTACCACGCAACGGAGTCTCCCATGCTGCTCGTCGGCCAACAGTTCCCCAAGTTCAAGTGTCATGCTAACGTCGGTCCGGCCAGAATCGCTCACGCCGATCACCAACGATTCGGCCAAGGGCAAGTGGAGCGTGTTCATCTTCTACCCGAAGGACTTCACGTTCATCTGCCCGACGGAACTCGTCGACTTCAACAAGCGGCTGAAGGACTTCGCCGATCGTGACGCCGTCGTTTACGGCGCCAGCACCGACAACGAATACTCGCACCTTGCTTGGTGCCAACAGCACGCCGATCTGAAGAACCTGAAGTACCCGCTGCTGGCGGCGCAGAAGCTGTCGCGTCGATTTGGGAATTCTCGATCCGGCCGAAGACGTCTGCCTGCGTGCGACGTACATCGTCGACCCGAACGGCATGATCCAATGGGCCGCGTCAACGCGCTGAGCGTCGGCCGCAGCACCGACGAAGTGCTTCGCGTGCTCGACGCGCTGCAATCCGACGAACTCTGCCCCTGCAACTGGAAGAAGGGTGAAGCGACGATCAAGGTTTAGTCGTCGCGCATTGGAACTCCCCTCTCCCCGTCCGGGAGAGGGGCCGGGGGTGAGGGGTACGAACTCTTACGAACTGCTGAAACTGCCATGTCTACCGAAGCTTCGTCCGCCGTTGAAATGCTTTTGGCTCCGCTGCCGGATGCCTGCAAAGACTTGCGGCTGAATATGTCGACGATTCTCCGCGGCTCCGGCGTGGATCAACCGACGACTTACTGCGCGGCGATCGCCGCGGCGTATTTCGTAGGCGACACGGCTCTGGCGGAAGCGCTGCGGACGGATTCGTCGTCGCTCTTGAACGATGAAGAGGCGGCCGACGCACAAGCCGCCGCGGCGCCGATGGGCATGACCACGGTGTATTACAAATCGCGCAAACTGCTCGGCAAGCCGACCTATGCCCAGATGCGGCCGAGCCTGCGGATGAATCGGATGATGAGCCCCGCTTCACGGCTCAAGTACGAGGCCGCCGCGTTCGCTTGTGCGGCCATTGCGGGCTGCCCGTCGTGTCTGCAATCGCACGAAGCGAAGCTGCTGGAAACCGGGCTTTCCGAAGCCGCGGTGCATGATCTGCTGCGAATCGCCTCGATCGTGAACGGCGCGAGCATCGCGCTGGGCGTCGTGCAATAACGACGTTTCGTTTGCTCCTTGCTTGGCGAGGAGAATCGGCGACAATCGGTCGTCATGCGTCGCCAACGATTATTCTTCGCCATCGGAACTCGGCCGGAAGCCATCAAGCTCGCGCCGGTGGTGCGCGCGGCCCGCGAGCTGCCGGACGAGTTTGAAACGATCGTCTGCCTCAGCGGCCAGCATCGAGAATTGGTCGGACCACTTGTGGAGTGGTTCGACCTGCGACCGGCGTGCGACCTGAAGGTGATGTCGCCGAGCCAGAGCCTGACCGAACTGGCAAGCCGGTGCCTGCGCAAGTTCGACGATGCGCTACATCAGTACGAACCGGACTTCGTCGTCGTGCAAGGAGACACGACCACGGCGGCTTCGGCGGCGGAAGCGGCCTTCTACCGACGGATGCGCGTGGTCCATGTGGAGGCCGGACTCCGCACCGGCAAACTTGAAGCACCGTTTCCTGAGGAGTTCAATCGGCGGAAGAATGCGCTGGTCGCAACCCTGAATTGTGCCCCTACGGAGCGTGCGGCGGCGGCGTTGCGGGCGGAAGGGATCGCACCGAATTCAACTCGCGTAACCGGCAACACGGTGATCGACGCGCTGCTTTGGACGGCGAATCGCCAACGTAAGACGGACGAGCAGCCGAAGACTCCGACCGTGCTGATCACGGCTCATCGTCGCGAATCGTTCGGAGCGGGCATCGCCGACATTTGCACGGCCGTGCGACGTTTGGCGGAGAAGTATCCGACGCATCACTTCGTTTGGCCGTTGCACGTCAATCCGCAGGTGCGGCAACCGGTCGAACGGCTGCTCGGCGACGTGGCGAACGTCCGGCTCGGACCGCCGCTGGATTATCCGCAGTTCGTGCAAGCGATGGATGCAGCGACGCTGATCCTCACCGACTCCGGCGGCGTGCAGGAAGAAGCTCCGTCGCTCGGCAAGCCGGTTCTGGTGTTTCGCGAAACGACTGAACGGCCCGAAGGGATCGAAGCCGGGTGCGCGGAGCTGGTCGGCACCGACGTCGAACGGATCGTGGCGAGGTCTTCAGACCATTTAGCTAAGAAAGCCGGGTCGCAGACTCGGGTCGTCGCCAACCCTTACGGCGATGGTCGTGCCACCCCGCGAATTCTCGACTGGCTCCGCGAAGTTGCCCGCTGTAACGCGTGCCCGGCGGCCGCAATTCGCTACTTTACGATCGTCTTGTAGTAGTCGATCGAGCGTCGCAGGCCTTCTTCAAAGTTCACTTCCGGCTCGTAACCGAGCAGAGCCCGCGCGAGCGTGATGTCGGCCAAGCTTTCGCGAACATCGCCGATGCGGGCCGGTTCGAGAACCGGCTGCACGTCAGTGCCGAGGTACTTGTTCAACAGTTCCAAGAGCCGCAGCAGCGTCGTCGAGCGGCCGTCGGCCATGTTGATGATGCGTCCGCTGACGCCGGGTGCATCGGCGGCCAAGAGGTTGCCGCGGACGACGTTCGCCACGTACACGAAGTCGCGGGATTGGCCGCCGTCGCCGTACAGAATCGGCCGGCGTCCGGACAACAGGGCGGTGATGAAGAGCGGAATCACGGCTGAGTACGGGCTACCGGGATCTTGCCGCGGACCAAACACGTTGAAGTACCGCAGCCCGACGGTTTCGATGCCGTACGTGGCGGCAAAGGCCTGGCAGTAGATTTCGCCGGCCAACTTCGCAGCGGCGTACGGCGAGATGGGAGACGGCAAATCGGTCTGGCGCATTTCGAGCTGGTTGGCTGGTTGCCGTAGGGCGCTCGAGCTTGCGCGGCGTAGACCACGCGACGAACGCCGGCCTTCCGCGCGGCATCGAGCACGCAAACCGTGCCGGTCGCACAAGCCGCGTGTGAAGCCAGCGGGTTTTCGACGCTCGCCGGCACCGAAGCCAACGCGGCTTCATGAAAGATCACGTCGACCCCGGCGACGGCCTTCGCAACGATCGCGGCGTCGGTCGTGTCTCCTTCGAGGAACTTGATCGCGTCGCGGGCAGAGCGAAAGGTTCGCAACGTTGCCGGTGCTCAAGTTGTCGAGCACGCGCACGCGGTCGCCGCGGCGAACCAGCATTTCGACAATGTTCGAGCCAATGAAGCCGGCCCCGCCGGTGACCAAGAAGAGGCGTTGCGACACGTTGAATCTCTCGCGACAAGTCGGGAAAACCACGTGAAAACGTAGCATACCGAGGCCACGGTTCTGTGGAACTAGGTCGGTCGACGGAGCCGCCGGCGTCGCCCCGGCGAGAGCACAGTCGGCATAACCGGTATTTACGACGTTTCGCCGCCGCCGCTACCCTGGCCTCTTGCAGGGAAGGCTCCCCCGAAACTCTGTCGCAGGAAGCGACCATATGACGACTCACAACGGTCGGCGGTTCGTTGTCGGCAAGTGTTTGCGAAGCTTGCTCGTCGTTGCGATTTTCATTCCTGTTGCGGCCACGGCTCGCGCCGAAGTCGGCGAATTCGTCGTCGAGAACGAAGTGTTCGACGGCAAACAATCGATCGGCGGCAGTACGACGATTTTTGTCGGCGGCAAAGCCTACGACTTTCTGAAAGGCGCGGACGAAGCCGTGGTGTTCGACCCGGCCGCGGGCCGGATCACGCTCGTCGACTTTGAACGCCGCGTCCGTAGCGAACTTACGCTCGAGCAAATCACCGACTTCATCACGCAGATGCGCGAGCGCGCGATGCGTAGCGGCTCCGACTTCGCACGATTCACGGCCCAACCGGAGTTCGGCCAGCGGCTCGATGCGGAGACAAACGAACTCGTGCTCTCCAGCGCACTCTTGGAATACCGTGCGAGCACGACGGCGCCTGCAACGCCGAAGCGCTGCGCAACTATCAATCGTTCGTGCATTGGCAGGCCCAGCTCAATTGCGTCGTCAATGCGGGAGCCATGCCGCCGCAAGCCCGGCTCAAGCTCAACGATGCATTGGCCGCACGCCAACTCCTGCCGGAACGTGTGACGATGAAACGCCCGGCGAACCTGACCATCGCCGGTAAGATCCTGCGCGCCGAACATGCCTATCAGTGGCGAATCGACGAAGACGACCGGGCTCGGGTCGCCCGCCTGAACGAACAATTGCCGGTTTGCCAACCGCTGGCGGTACGGCAATATCTCGAAGCCGCCAACGGCATGGCAAGCCGCAAGTAGCCTACGGACGTGGCCCGCCGAACGACGAGAATCCGCGTTAATCTGGAATGTCGTCGGCGAAAAACGATTGGATTTCTTGGCCGGCCCGCTAAGCTCCTACTTTAGGGGTATATCGGTCGGTCAAATTGGTCGGCCTCCCCTGTCACTTTCGGGGAGCATTTGTGATGAGCCGGCACTGTGGGCTATTCGGGCATCTCGTTTTGATCTGCGCGACGACGGCGGCCGGCTGCCTTGCAACGTCGCCTGCCCACGCCCAAGCGCCGCCTCCTGCGGCGTCCGCGATCTCGCAACTGCAAGATCAAGCCGAAACGATTCGCCGTTACAAACCCGATGCGGAAGAGGCCAAACGAGCGAAGCGCTTTTTGGAACTCACGAGCCTGCGGGCCTGGGGATATCGCGACGACAAAGGAATGCCGCGCACGTTTGAAGGGGCTTACGATTCCGAAGCCGATCGCAACGGCGAGCCCTGCCTGACGTTCGTCAGTAAGCAATACGTACCGGTGCGGCTGCTCGATGCCCGCAGCGCCGCCGAGCTTGCGGAAGTGGCTGCGCTCAAAGAGCAACTGGCGGATGACTATGCGGCCTTGCAAGACGGCATCAAGAAGCGACAAGCTGAAATGGAGGCGCAGTGCGCCGCGGGCGGACGTGCCATTGTCGGCGTTCAACCGCAAGTCCGTCAGGCGCGCATGCTGGCCGATACGAACATCACGGTGGTCGACGGCCTGGGGGCGGCTCGCATCCTGCAACTTGCGGCAGGCGAGATGTTTGAAATCGTCGGCGAAACGCCGAAGGAATGGCTTCTGCTTGTCGGCGGGCAGGCGACGCCCGTTGATCGCAGATTTTGCGAGGAAATGCGGCCAGTGATTGCGGTACGGCCCGGCATGCCGGGAATCGTCGGACCTGCGAACGGCCCGCTCGTTGATCCGATCGCTCCCGGTGCCGTCGTCGTTCCGGGCATGGCGATCGCTCCGGTCGATCCGCCGAAGCTCGATTGCCGGATTGGTTCTTACCAGTTCCCCGACGGTCGTGCCGCGCTCCTGATCGAATCAGTCGCCGTCGGCGGCTTGGCTGATCGTCACAAACTTCAGGCCGGCGACGTGATCGAAAGCGTCAATGATCTTCCCGTCGGAACGCTCGACGACTATCGCATCGCCAGCACTCGAGCCGGCGGCGCGCTGAAGCTGCTCGTCTTCCGGCCGGCGCTGAATAAGAACTTCGTCGTGCCCGTGGCGGCGCCGAACGTGCCGATGGGACTCGGAGTCTTTGGGAAGCCCGACTTCCGCGGCGAGTTCGTCATCGACGACGTCCTTGACGGAAGCATTGCGGACCAACTGGGCTTACAGCGCGACGACAAGTTGCTCCGCGTGAACGACGTGGAGGTCGAATCGCAACAGCAACTACGCGAGTTGGAAGCGGCATCGGGAGGCAAGTTCCGGATCCGCGCCCTGATCAACGGTCAGCCGACTTCCCTGGCGTTTCCATGAGTCTCGTTCCCAGGCTTCGCCAGGGAACGCACTGCCCCAAGGCTCCTCCTCGGCACTGACGACTCCCTTATCAGACCATTCACCCAGCTTCTTCCGGCAGGAGAAGGTCTTCCGCGCGGATTCTACAGTTTTTGCGTTCGACGAGGGCGGCGGTTACCATAGCCGCTCTCGTCTGAAACTTTCCCGCCTAGAAATTCCCGCCGCGAGGTTCGCCGCTATGTTGCGCCGCCGGTTCGTACTTGCTTTGGCTCTGCTGCTCACCGCTACTTTGTCCCATCGTTCGGCCCAGGCCGGCGGCAAAGTGACGCTAGAGGCCCGCGACAAAAACATTCACGGCATCGCGGTGCTGATCGACGGCAAACTGTTCGCCGACTACGTCATCGGCAACGGACCGAAGCCGTTCGTGTGGCCGATCGTCGGCCCGACCGGCAAGGAAATGACTCGGGCGTATTCGATGAAGTACGTCGACGGCGAGAAGACCGACCATCCGCATCAACGATCGCTTTGGTTTACGCACGGCGATGTGAACGGCGTCGACTTTTGGGCGGAAACTCCCGGCAACGGCCGCCGCTGCAGAATGGACCGAAGCCGGGCCAGCCGCGGTTCACCGGCCACGGACAATCGTGCATAAGGCGTACGCGAAAACACGAAGTCGTCGACGGCGCGGCAGTCATTCAGCACGCAAAACGATTGGATCGCCCCCACGGCAAGAAGATGCTCGAAGACGAACGAACGCTGACCTTCCGCGACGGCGGCGACCTTGCGCTCGATCGACTTCGACATCACGCTCAAGGCCACGGCCGGCGACGTTCAGTTCGACGAAACCAAGGAAGGGACCTTCGGCGTCCGCGTGCCGACGGAGATGGACGTCGACCACAAGCCGACCGGCGGAAAGATCGTCACCAGCGAAGGCAAGACCGACAAAGACGCTTGGGGCACCCGCGCCGCGTGGGTCGATTACGCGGGCAACGTCGGCGGCGAACATCTCGGCATCGCCGTGCTGAATCATCCGACGAGCTTCCGCTTTCCGACCCGCTGGCACGTGCGGACCTACGGCTTGTTCGCCGCGAATCCGTTCGGCGCGACGAGCTTCGACAAGGAAACGACCGACGAAAGCGGCGCCACGATCAAAGACGGCGAATCGATCACGCTCAACTACCGCGTGATCTTCCACAAAGGCGACGCCGAATCGGCCGACATCGCCGCGGCGTTCAAGGAATACGCGGCGACGAAATAAACTCGCTGCGCAGAGAGGTTCGGTCGACGTTCGCCCTGCACTAGCCCCGAAAGCGCAAGCGAGGGGATTTCTCCGGGAGCCACGCCCATGCTGCGCTCGGGATTCGTCGTTGTTTTGCTGCTTTCCGCCCGTGCGTTGTGCGGGGCCGAACCGAAGCCGGTCGAAACAGAAACGACTCCCCCGTCGATCGCGCGCTATGTGGCGGTCGACAACGTCTGCACGTGGCCAAACCTGACGAAACTGCAGGACGGGACGATCGTCGCCGTGATTCACAACAAGCCGGCCCACGGGCAGCTTGAGGGAGACGTCGATTGCTGGGCGAGCATCGACGGAGCGTTCTGGGAACTCCGGGGCAAACCGGCGCCCAACGACCCGCACACGGTGCGGATGAACGTCGCCGCCGGCCTTGCGAAAAACGGCGACTTGCTGGTGCTCTGCTCCGGCTGGACCGATGTGAAACAGCCGGAGAGGCCAAAGCAACCGGTGTTTCGCGACGCGGTGATGAGCAACTGGGTTTGCCGTTCCACCGACGGCGGCCGCACGTGGACGCAGCACAAGTCGTTTGTCGAAGCCGAGAGCGGTTGGACGCCGTACATTCCGTTCGGCGACATCTGGACCGGCGAAGACGGCGCGCTGCACACGTCGTGCTACGGCGGCAAGCTGCTCACGCCGGACAAAAATTACAAGACCGACGGCTATCGGGCTTGGCACTTTCGCAGCGACGACGACGGCGCGACATGGAAGAACACGTCGGTGATCGGCGCGAAACACAACGAGACCGACATCTTCCCGCTGGGCGGCAAGCGCTGGCTGGCGGCGGCGCAAATCGACGCCGTCGAACTCTTTCGCAGCGACGATGACGGCGCAACATGGCAAGGCCCGCAACGCGTGACGGGGCGCAACGAGATCAACGGTCACCTCATGCGACTGGCCGACGGCCGACTACTCTTGAGCTACGGCTGCCGAGTGAAAGACCGCTACGGGGTGCTGGCCAAGCTGAGTAGCGACGAAGGCCAAACCTGGGGACCGGCGATCCGACTGGCTCGCTCGCTCGAGAGCGATTGCGGCTACCCGAGCAGCGTGCAACGGGCCGACGGACGGATCGTCACGGCATATTACGCCAAGCGGGCCGAGAACCACGAGCGGTATCAGATGGGCGTCGCCGTTTGGGAAGCGCCCGCGCCGTAACTCTTAACGTGCCCCCAGCTCTTTCGGCGCAGCCGGCTGATGTCGGCCGCTTCTCTGCGAATTGCGCAGTGCGTAAGCACAGACCAAGCGTCCATTCTTTTGCATGACGACGCTCTTTAATACTTTTTCTCGCGCCTGCCTTCAGCGTCTCTATTTTTCGCAGAGCAAGTAGATCGCCCGTCTTGCCGATAGCTCACATTGCCAATGAGCTGATTGAACTACGCCGACTATCTACTCGACCCAATCAATTCATTCCGAAGGGGCCGCACGCATGACTCGAGGCGAGCATGTTTTGAAGAGCCTGGAAGATCTCCGCCAATACGTTTACGAGACCTTGTGTGATCGAGAAAGTTTGGTGAGCGGTGCGTTTCACATGTCGGAGCAACTTCTGGTTCGCGCCGGAAAGCCTTGCGGCATGCACTTTTGCGTTCACGGACCACGGGCCGTGATGATCACCGCGATCTGGGAGACAAAGCAAAATTCCATCTTGTTTTACGATTCGACGGGAGTGCGATTTTTGACGACGCGGCTCGTGGATGCACCGCAATTACAGGCGATGGCCGCATAGCTGCTCGCGAGGTGCATGCCGCTGAGAAAAGGATTGACTCGGCGACCAGAGGTTAGTATACATTATTTCACTAGTCATCAACTGTACATGGAGGTCAGTTCCATGCTTGTGCTGTCTCGCAAAGAAAACGAACGGATCCGTCTGGGTGATTCGATTGTGCTGACGATTGTTCGCGTAAGCGGTGACAAAGTCCGCCTGGGCATCCAAGCCCCGCCTGATGTCTTGGTACTCCGCGACGAGCTGGAAACGTTTGCCCAGCCGGTCAGCGTGGAACTGCCGATTGGCATCGAGCTGCCGTTGGCCGTTCAGCCAGCCGCCGCTTAGCTGGTATGGCCTGAGAAAGATTGGAGTAGTTTGAGATTCGGGGCGGACGACGAGGTCCGCCCCGCGGTGCGGCCTGGTTCGCTCGCCCGCCGCAAATTGTTGCAATTTCTTGAGTTGCGACTTACCGTGGGATTCGACCCACGAATTTTTAGAATTCGGCCGTAACCGAATGCCGGCAACGGCCAATTCTCTCGTGTAAAGCAAAACTCGACGTCCGACACGCAAAACAAGCACCCACCGACCGTCTCTTGCGGCCCAGCTTGTGTCGACCGTCGATCCGACAAGTTCGCTCCGTGTCGCATTCACCGCTCAATCACAAAAGTGATTCCGCTGAAACGGCGCCGAGGCTTGCGGGCCTACCAAACAGACATTGAGTTCTTTCGCATTGCTGAGGGAGATGGAAATGAAGAGCCACATGCCTAGCCGTCGCGATTTCTTGACGGTCGGCGCCGTCGCTGGCGTCGGTCTCACGCTACCCGAGTTGTTCCGTCTGGAATCGGCTCGCGCCGAGATCAAGAAGTACGACTTCATCGAAGCCAAGGCCAAGAGCGTCATCCATATCTACCTGCCCGGCGGCTGTGCCCACCAAGAAACGTGGGATCCGAAGCCGTTCGCCCCGATCGAGTATCGCGGCGACCTGAAGCCGATCAACACGAACGTCGCGGGAACGCAGTTCTCCGAGTTCATGGTCAAGACGTCGGAAATCGCCGACAAGATCTGCGTCATTCGTTCGATGACGCACGGTGAAGCGGCCCACGAACGGGGCACGCACAACATGTTCACCGGCTATCGCCCGAGCCCGGCTCTGTCGTATCCGAGCATGGGAAGCGTGGTCAGCCACGAATACGGCCCGCGCAACAACCTGCCGCCGTACGTCGCCATTCCGAATCAAGCCAATGAATTCGCCGGCACGGGCTACCTGAGCTCGTCGTTCGCTCCGTTCAGCCTCGGCTCGGACCCGGCCAACCAAGGCTTCCAAGTCCGCGACCTGACGTTGCCCAACGGCGTCGATGACGCCCGTTTCGCCCGTCGCCGTTCGGCCCTCGACGCGGTCAACGCTTATTTCCACGCCAAGGAAAAGTCGGACGCGATCGACGCGATGGACACCTTCTACGATCGGGCCTACAGCTTGATCAGCTCGAAGGAAGCCCGCGAAGCTTTCAACATCAACGCTGAAGACGGCAAGCTCCGCGACGAATACGGTCGCAACGAAGCCGGTCAGCGGATGCTCATGGCCAAGCGGCTCGTCGCGGCCGGCGTTCGCTTCGTCAGCCTGACCTACGGCGGCTGGGATATGCACGCCAACATCGTCAACTCGATGAAGCGTCAACTGCCGACCTTCGATCAAGCCTACGCGGCGTTGATCAAGGATCTTGATCGCTCCGGGTTGTTGAAAGACACGCTCGTCATGGTCAGCAGCGAATTCGGCCGTACGCCGAAGATCAATAACACGGCCGGCCGCGATCACTGGCCGAAGGTGTTCAGCGTGGCTCTGGCCGGCGGCGGCATCAAGGGCGGCATCACCTACGGCACCTCGAACGCCATTGCCAGCGAACCGGAAGATGATCCGGTCGGCCCGCAAGACTTGGCCACCACAGTTTACAACCAACTCGGCATCATCGCCGACAAGGAACTGATGGCTCCTGGCGATCGTCCGATCGAAATCGTCGACGGCGGTCGCGTGATCAAGGAAATTCTCGCCTAGTGCGAAGTGAATTCCGTCGAGGGGGCGTGCAAGGCAAGTTGCACGCCCCCTTCGTCGGTTTAACGAGCCGGCGAAAACGCCGCCGTGTCGTGGTGCGAAATGTCGCACTCGCGCCGAGCGGAACAAAAGTCGGTCTCGCCGGAAGCCTGCTCTTGAGAACGGTCGTCCGTCGGTACGCTTGTTCGGTTTGTAGCACTTGTTCGCGTCGGCTCACCGCATCAATGGGAATGGAATCCCGCACGGAAATCCACGTCGCAACGCGCCGCACTTTGCGGCCCCTCCGACTTGTCGATTCGTGCTCGCGGTGGTTAGCATAAGTTAGCGGCAATTTACGCGGCGAAGTCGTCCTCGCCCGGACGACGCAGCGTCTGCGTGAAGGGTCGCGAACGACGATGTCGGATCGTCGTCGTTCAAAAATCCCGCCTGCTCGCCTTCCCTCCTCCGAGGTTTTCATGGTTGCCTCTTTCTTTGCGGCCGGCGCTTGCCGGTCGGCTTTGCGTTGTCTCGTCGTGCTTGCCCTCTTGCAAGCGTCGATCACTTCGGCCGCCGATCCGCGCATCAATTCGATCTCGCCGCTCGGCGCAAAGCGCGGCACCGAAGTCGCCGTACAGATCAACGGCAACAACCTCGCCGATATTCAAGAGCTGTTGATGTTCGAGCCGGGCATCACGGTGAAAGACGTCGCGCCGTTGAAAAACAAGAAGGGCGAAGTGCAGCCGAACGCGTTGACGGCCGTCTTCACCATCGCTCCCGATTGCATGTTGGGCAATCACGCGATTCGCGCCCGCACGGCCTCCGGCGTTACGAACATGCCGATCGTCTTCAGCGTCGGCGCCTTGGACATTGTCGAAGAGAAGGAACCGAACAGCGAGTTCGCTTCGCCACAGGCGATTCCGCTCGGCGTGACGATCTCCGGCCAAGTGCAGAACGAAGACGTCGACTACTTCGTGGTCGAAGCCAAAAAGGGCGAACGCATCTCGGTCGAAGTCGAGGGCATTCGCCTCGGTCGTCAATTTTTCGATCCGTATCTGGCGATTCTCGACATGGATCGCTTCGAGCTCGCTCGCAGCGACGATGCCGCCGTGGTCTGGCACGATAGCGCCTGCTCGATCTTGGCGCCGGCCGACGGCAAGTACGTCATCCTGCTTCGCGAAAGCACGTTCAGCGCAAGCAGCCCGTACCTGCTGCACGTCGGCAAGTTCCCGCGTCCGACGGCCGTGATTCCCGCCGGCGGCAAGCCGGGCGAAACGCTGGAAGTCACGCTGCTTGGCGATCCCGCCGGCCCGATCAAGCAAAAGTTCACCGTCCCGCAAAAGCCCGATTTCTTGTCGACGCTCTTCGCGCCGGACGAAAAGTACACGGCCCTGCTTCCGCAAGACGCGGCGGGCGTGGCCCCGTCACCGTTGGCGTTCCGCATTAACTCGCTGAACAACGTCGTAGAAGCCGAACCGAACGACGACCGTATGCAGGCAACCGTCTGTGAAGCGCCAATCGCCATGAACGGCGTCATCGAAAAGCCGGGCGACGTCGACAGCTTTGCGTTCAAAGCCACGAAGGGGCAGGTTTACGAAATCCGCGTCCATGCCCGCAGCATTCGCTCGCCGTTGGACTCAGTGTTGAACATCGTCCGCCAATCGAACGGCAACGGTGCCGGCAATAACGACGACTCCGGTTCGACCGACAGCTACCTCCGCCTCAACGTCCCGGCCGACGACACGTACGTCGTACAGATCAAAGATATGCTGGCTCAAGGCGGCCCGAACTACTCGTATCGCGTGGAAGTCACGCCGATCGAGCCGGCCGTGGTGCTATCGATCGCCGAGAAGCAACAGTACATCGACGTCACGATGCCGGTCGCCAAGGGCAACCGTGGCGCGCTGATGCTCAACGTGCAACGCACGAATTGGGGCGGCGACCTGGCGCTCGACGTTCAGAACCTGCCGAAGGGGATGAAGTTTGAGACCGTTCCCGTCGCCGGTAACATGGGGAGCGTACCGGTGTTGTTCACGGCCGACGAAAACGCTTCGCCCGGCTTCACCGCCGCCGATGTCGTCGCCAAGCCGACCGATCCGAAGGCCGTTCCGGTCGAAGGTCACATTCGCCAAGTGAGCATGCTCGTCCGCGGACAGAACAATCGTCCGGTCTTCACCCACACGTTCCAGCGGCTAACGACCGGCATCATTGATACCGTGCCGTTCAAGCTGGAAGTCATTGAACCGAAGGTGCCGCTCGTTAAGAACGGCTCGATGGAACTGAAAGTCCGTGCGGTTCGCGCCGCCGATTTCAAGGCTCCGATCGCGCTGCGTCTCCTCTACAACCCGCCGGGCACCAGCAGTTCGGGCTCATCGCAAATCCCCGAAGGCAAAGACGAAGCCACGATTCAAATCACGGCCGGCGGCAACGCCGAAACGAAGGATTTCAAAATCATCGTCTTGGGGGTCGCCACGGTGGGGAACGGCAGTATCGAAGTTGCTTCGCCGTTCACAAAGCTGACGGTCGGCAACCCGTACTTCGACGTCGCCTTCAAGCCGTCTGCGACCGAACAAGGCAAAGAACTGACCTACGTCGCCCAACTCACGAACAACGTCGAGTTCGAAGGCAAAGCGAAGGTGCAGCTCGTCGGCTTGCCGGCTGAAGCCACGAGCGAACCGGTCGAAATCACCAAAGATTCGACGGAAGCAGCATTCACGGTGAAGACCACGGGCAAGACCCCCGCCGGTCGCCACAAGGCGATTTACTGCAGCCTGGTCGTCACGCAAAACGGCGAACCGATCGCGCACACGTTCGGCCCCGGTGAAATTCGCGTCGATGCTCCGCTGCCGCCGAAGCCGACGGCGCAAAAGCCTGCCGAGAAGAAGCCGGCCCAGGCGGCCGTCGCCGCGGCGAAGCCTGTCGCCAAGCCGCTCAGCCGACTGGAAATGCTTCGCCAACAGAAGACGGAAGCCGGTAACGAACAACAAAAGTAGTTCGCAAGCCGTTCGATTGTCGTTCGCAACAGAACCTTGACTTGAAACCGCACGGCTCGCCTGAGCCTACCGCCCGCGAGGAATAAGACGTGAAGACCTACGGAAAGCCGTCGTTCGCACTGCGTTTCGGCACCGCTTTTTCGGCCCTGGCCTTGGGCTTTGCCGCCATTGCGGCGACGACCTCTCTCGAAGCAGCACCGTCCCCCGTCGACGGCAAGCCGGCCGATGCCAAGGCGCTCGTCAAAGTCGAGGTGTTTCCGCCCGATATCAACCTCAACACGCGCCGTGATCGCCAACGTTACGTCGTCTTGGCGACTCGCGCCGACGGCGTGACGCAGGACGTCACCAAAGACGCACAAGTGACGTTGGCCGACGGCAAGCTCGCTCGCCTCGACCAGCAAACCGTCTACCCGACGGCCGACGGTTCGACGACCCTAAATGTCAGCTACTCCGGTTTCAACTCGCAGATTCCGGTCGTCGTGAAAGACGCCGCGGCCGATCGTCCGATCAGCTTCCACTTGGACGTGATGCCGGTCTTCATGCGTTCCGGCTGCAACACAGGTAGCTGCCATGGCGCTGCTCGCGGCAAAGACGGCTTCATGCTTTCGCTCTTCGGCTACGATCCGAAGGGCGATCACATGCGAATCACGCATGAAAACGGCAACCGCCGCATCAATCTTGCGATGCCGGAAGAAAGCCTGCTGCTGGAAAAGAACGACGGCTCGGTGCCCCACACGGGCGGCAAGCGGTTCGATCGTTCGAGCGAATACTATCAAACGCTGCACGAATGGCTGAAGAACGGCGCTCCGCTTGACGCGACGGAAGTGCCGAAAGTCGTGAAGCTCGAACTGTTCCCGCCGGCCGCCGTACTCGAAGGCTCCGGTGCCACGCAACAAATGATCGCCCGCGCCGTCTACGCCGACGGCACGGATCGCGACGTCACGCACTTGGCCGTGTTCCTTTCGAACAACGACAACTCGGCCCCTATCAATGAAGCCGGCTTCGCGACGGCCGCCAACCGAGGTGAAGCGTTCGTCATGGCCCGTTACGACACGCACACCGTCGGCAGCCAGCTGCTCGTGTTGCCGAAGGACCTGAAGTACACGAAGCCCGAATCGAAGCCGGTCAACTACATCGACGAACTCGTCGATGCCAAGCTTAACAAGCTGCGCATCGTCCCGAGCGAACTCTGCTCGGACGAAATCTTCCTCCGCCGCGTGTCTCTCGACATCGCCGGTCAATTGCCGACGGAAGACGAGTACCACGCCTTCATGAACGACAAGGACGTCGGCAAGCGGGCCAAGCTCGTCGACAAACTGTTGGAGCGGAAAGAGTTTTCGGAAATTTGGGCCATGAAGTGGGCTGAAATTCTGATGGTCCGCACGCAGCAAAACCAAGTCAGCACGAAGGCCGCCTTGGCCTACAGCGATTGGCTCACTCAACAAATCGCCAGCAACGTACCGCTCGACAAGATGGTGCAAGATCTGCTGTCGTCCAGCGGCAGTGCGTTCAACACGCCGGCCGTGAACTTCTACCAAGTCGAACGCGATTTGCTGAAAACGGCAGAAAACACGGCCCAAGTGTTCTTCGGCATCCGCACCCAATGTGCGCAGTGCCATAACCATCCGTTCGATCGTTGGACAATGGACGACTACTACAGCTTCGCGGCGTTCTTCGCGCAGGTCGGTCGTAAGCAAACGGAAGACTATCGCGACATCGTCGTTTACAACCGGGCCGGCGGTGAAACCTCAAACCCCGTGACCAAGCAGCGGGCCGCTCCGAAGTTTCTCGGCGGCGTGACGCCGGAAATCAAAGCGGGCGACGATCGTCGGGCCGTGCTCGCCAAGTGGCTCACTTCGGGCGAAAACCCATACTTCGCGACGAACATCGCCAACCGAGTTTGGGACCACTTCTTCGGTATGGGCATTGTCGAACCGGTCGACGACGTGCGCATCAGCAACCCCGCCACGAACCCGCAACTTCTCGAAGCCATGGGGAAGAAGCTGGTCGAGTACAAGTTCGACCTGCGTAACCTCGTTCGCGACATCTGCAATTCCGACACGTATCAACGCGCCGGAACGCGCAACGAGAGCAATGCCACCGACGACAAGAACTTCTCGCACTCGAACGTTCGCCGCGTGCGGGCCGAAAGCCTGCTCGACATCATCACGCAAGTGACGGAAACGAAGGACAAGTTCCAACGCCTGCCGCTCGGTTCGCGGGCAGTACAAATCGCCGACGGCAACACGTCGAGCTACTTCCTTGATACGTTCGGCCGTTCGCCGCGGCTCACCGTGTGCGCGGCCGATGTGAAGACCGATCCGTCGCTTTCGCAATCGTTGCACCTTCTGAACGGTCCGACCGTGGAAGGCAAAATCGCTCAAGGCGGCTTGATCACGCGCTGGCTGAAGGAATCACAGAAGCCGGAGCAGATCATCGAGAAGATCTACATCCGTGCTCTTACGCGTAAGCCGACCGCCGACGAATCGGCCAAGCTCTTGGCGCTGATGCCGGCCGACAAGGCCGAGCAAGCCAAGACGCTCAACGACATCTTCTGGGCCGTCCTCAATTCGCGCGAGTTCGTATTCAACCACTAATCGGCATTTTCGCCGGACCGTCGTTTCGCCCGTTCGCCTCCGCCTCGTTTGTTCCCGCCTTCCGATACTCAGGCTAGCCCACGCCATGCGCACGTATCTATTCGCCTTCGCCGCGGCCCTTTCGACCACCGGCGTCGCCTTCGCCGCCGATGAGAAACCGGCCGATCCGAAAGTCGCGCCGAAGATCACGTACGACGAACACGTTCAACCGATCTTCCGCGAAGCGTGCTTCACCTGCCACAACCAGAATGAAGCGAAGAGCGACTTGGCTCTAGACTCATACGGCCGCACGATGGCCGGCGGCGCGGGTGGAGAATGCGTGATCGCCGGTGACTTGGAAAGCTCGCGGCTTTGGGCCTTGGTGGCACACTTGGAAAATCCCAAGATGCCGCCGAATCAAGACAAGATGCCGGAAGCGAAGCTGAATCTGATCAAGCAATGGATCCTCGGCGGCGCGCTGGAAAATTCCGGCTCGAAGGCCAAGATCAAACCGAAGGTCAGCCTCGAACTGGTGACCACGGCCGGCAATAAACCGAGCGGTCCGCCGGCGATGCCGGAAAAGTTCCGTCGCCAGCCGTTCGTGGCGACGGCCCGCGCCGGTTCGTCGACCGCCATCGCCGCCAGCCCTTGGGCGCCGCTCGTGGCCGTCGCCGGTCAAAAACAAATCATGCTGCACAACACCGACACGGGCGAACTGCTCACGATTCTCGCCTATCCCGAAGGCGTACCGCATGTGCTGAAGTTCAGCCGCGACGGCTCGGTGCTCTTGGCCGGCGGCGGACGTGGCGGAGCGTCAGGTAAGGTCGTTCTGTACAACGTGAAGACCGGCGACCGCATCACGGAAGTCGGCGACGAACTCGACGTGGTTCTCGCGGCCGACGTGAGCAACGACCTTTCCCGCGTCGCGCTCGGCGGCCCCAAGAAGATGGTGCGCGTTTACAGCGTGTCCGACGGCTCGCTGGAATACGAAATGAAGAAGCACACCGATTGGATCACGGCCATCGAATTCAGCCCCGACGGCGTTCTACTGGCCACGGCCGATCGCAGTGCCGGCCTGCTGATTTGGGAATCGGAAGGGGGCCGTGAGTATCAGAATCTGACCGGCCATACCGGCGCGATCGGCGACGTGAGCTGGCGGAGCGATTCGAACCTGATGGCCAGCGTCAGCGAAGACGGCTCGATTCGTCTCTGGGAAATGGAAAACGGCAAGCAAGTGAAGACTTGGGCCGCCAACGCCGGCGGTTCGCTGAGCGTCGACTTTGCTCCCAACGGCACCATCGTCACGGCGGGCCGCGACAAACTTTGCAAAGTTTGGAACATCGACGGCAAGGAACTCGCCAAGAGCGAAGCCATGCCCGACATGGTGATGGACGCCGTGCTTTCGCACGACGGCAAACGCATCGTGGCCGGCGATTGGACCGGCGAAGGTCGCATCTTCGACGCCGCAACGGGGAAGACCGTCGGCAAGTTGCTGCTCAATCCGCTTCCGCTCGATCAGATGGTCATATACGCGGCCAACCAAGCGGCGGAAGCCGACAAGGCGGCCAAGGCTGCGGCCGTCGAAGCTGACGCCGCGAAGAAGAGCGCCGATGCTGCCGTGGCCGCCGCTCAAGCCGTGGCTAAGAAAGCCGCCGATACAGTGGCGGAAGTGAAACGGCTCGAGGGTCTGCGTCCTCAGCTCGACAAAGAATCGCCGAACAAGCAAAAGCTGCAACGTGAAACGCAAGAAGCCGTGGGCAAAGCTCGCCGAGTTGCGGGCGACGCGAAATTGGCCCTTGATCGGGCCACGGCAACGGCCAAGCAACGCAACGAAGGCTTAGGGGCGGCGCAGGCCAACGCGAAGAAGCTCGAAGAAGAGGTGGCGAAGCTCAAGGCGGCGAAGAGCGACGCCGGCGCCGCGGCTACGCAAAAGAAGCTCGACGCCGCCAAGGCCGAGGTCACCGCGAAGTCTGCGGGAGCCGCCGAAGCCGCCAAGGCGCTGACCATGGCCCAAGAGAACGCCAAGAAGCTCGCTGACGCGGTGCCTGCCGCAGAACAAGCGGCCGCAAAAGCCACGGCCGATCTCGAAGCACACCGCAAGGCGATCACCGACGCAGGCAACGCTCTGCGAACGATGCAACCGCAAGTGAAGCCGCTGCAAGAAGCCGTTCCGAAGGCGCAAGCCGCGCAGGCCGCCGCGACGAAGACGGCGGAAGAAAAAGCGGCGGCCGCTAAGACCGCGGCCGACACGGCCGCAGGCCTTCAACAAGCGGCCCGACGCGCCGCGGCCGAAAAGCCGAGTTCGACAAGTCGAACAACGCGCAGGCCAGCGCAGCGAAGTAGTCACAGCGACCGACGAACCGCCGACAGCATAATATTGATGGAGAGTTGAAGGGCGACTCCGGCCGGGGTCGCCCTTTTTCTTTCATCACCGACGTCGCTCGCAACGCAGTCAATGCTTGTGTTGCAGCTTCTATCGCCGCCGGCAGCGCACTCATTGCCTGTTCCATCGCCTAAATAAATAGGCAATTCGGGCGGCCATTTCTGATCGAGCCCACTTGGAAAACTTTGCCGGTTGTATCGATTGCCCCAAGTTTTCCGTCGCGCCTTCCGATAACTAACCTGCCGCATTCCGTGCCGGGGGGCGCACGACGGTTCGTACTTAACCGTCGCAGCGGATTGCGGCTCGAAACAGGACGTTCGAGCTGCGCGGCTTTCGCTTCGCTCTCCAACGCGAAGGTTACTTGTTCCAGCAAGGATGCGACCCTCCATGAAACGGCAAGCGCGAACCCTAATGGTGCTCGTCACCACGCTCTCCGTGATCGTCACCGGCTGTGCGCCGAGTCGACCGTTCTACTTCTTCGACGACGGTAACCTCTCGCACTACAAGGGCGCCGCCACCGAGATCGAGTACCCCGACGTGAATACCGTCGTACTCGACGAAGTGACGCAAGCTTCGCCGCCGCTGACCGTGGCGAACAACGAACCTCGCGAGTTCTGGGAACTCTCGTTGGAAGAGGCGATGCAAAACGCCTTGGCCAACAGCAAGGTCATGCGGAGCCTCGGCGGCACGCCGGTCACGTCGTCGAACTTGCTCGTGGCGTCGATCAACAACGCCCGCGTGCTGCAAGCTCCTGAAACCTACACGACCGTCTACACGCCGGCCCTTCGCGACAGCGATCCGCGGTTCGGCACCGAAGCGGCCTTGAGCGCTTTCGACGCTCAACTCACCAGCAGCTTGTTCTGGAATCAGAACGACCGGCCGATCAACTTGCGGCCCGACCTGCAGGTGTTCTCGCGTAACGTCTTCCGCCAAGACACCACGGCCTTCACTTCGCAACTCGCCAAGACGTCGGCCTCCGGTACGCGTTTCTTCGCTCGCCAAAGCACGAACTACGAGTGGAACAACAACCCGTCGAACCAATTCCCCAGCGTTTGGACGGCGCAAGCCGAAGTCGAGTTCACGCATCCGTTGTTGCAAGGCTCCGGCGTCGATTTCAATCGCATCGCCGGCCCGAGCGGCGTCTCGGGCGTCTACAACGGCGTGACGATCGCCCGCATCAACACGGATATCGCGCTGTCCGACTTTGAAATCGGCGTGCGCAACTTGGTGAACGACGTCGAAAACGCCTACTGGAATCTGTACTTCGCGTATCGCCGGCTCGACGCCAACGTCGTCGGCCGCGACAGCTCGTTGCAAACCTGGCGTAAGGTGCATGCCATGGCGCAAGCCGGGGCCGCCGACGCCGCTCAAGAGGCTCAAGCCCGCGAACAATACTTCCTCTTCCGCGGCAACGTGGAAACGGCTCTCAGCGACATGTACTCGGCCGAAAGCGCCCTGCGTTACATGATGGGCCTCGCGTCGACCGACGGCCGACTCATTCGTCCGGCCGACGAACCGACGACCGCCAAGATCGTGTTCGATTGGACCGAAGCCAACCAAGAGTCGTTGGGCCGCTCGATCGAACTCCGTCGTCAACGCTGGATGATCAAGCGTCGTGAATTGGAACTCGTCGCCTCGAAGAACTTCCTGTTGCCCCGCTTGGACGCCGACGCCATCTATCGTTGGCGAGGTTTGGGCGACGACTTGATCTCGGCCAACGGCGGCGGCAAGCCCCCGGCGGCCTACGCTTGGGACAGCCTCCTCAGCGGCAACTTCCAAGAATGGCAAATGGGCTTCAACTTCAGCATGCCGCTCGGCTTCCGCCAGGCTCTGGCCGGCGTACGCAACGCCGAACTGCAGTTGGCCCGCGACCGCGCCATCTTGCAAGAACAAGAACTCGAGCAATCGCACTTGCTCAGCGAGTCGATCCGCTTCCTTGATCGCAGCTACATGCTCAGCCAAACCAACTTCAATCGTCGTGCGGCCGCCATTCGTCAGGTGCAAGCCGTGCAACAAAACTATGAAGTCGGTCGCATCACGCTCGACCAATTGTTGGACGCACAACGTCGGCTCGCCGACGCCGAGCAGGCCTACTTCCAATCGTTGGCCGATTACAACCGGGCCATCGCCGCCGTGCACTATCGCAAGGGCTCGCTCTTGGAATACAACGCGGTCCACTTGGCTGAAGGCCCTTGGGCCAGCAAGGCCTACTTCGATGCTCGCGAACGGGCTCGGGCTCGCGACGCCGGTATCTTCCTGAACTACGGTTTCACCCGTCCGCAAGTCTTCAGCCAAGGTCCGGTCGACCAAGGCATGTTCGGCGGCGAGTACGTCGAAGGAGAAATCGTCCCGTCGGAAACGATCATCGAAGAAGGTGCGGCGCTGGAAAGCCAGTCCGAACTGCCGACCGTCGCTCCGCCGCAAGGCGGAGAACCGACGCCGGCCGCCCCGGCTCTTAAAGCTACGCCGATGAGCACTCCCGACGGTCGCTCGACCAACTACGAATCGGCCGACCTGGAAGAACCGAGCGACGTGCAAACGGCGTCTTTCGTCGCCCGGTCCGCCCCGGTAAAACAGGGCGTGCGCCGTGCGAGCGGCGAAGAAACGCCGCCGCAGCCGATTGCTCAATATGAAGGTCGCCAAGGTCGTACGGCTGCTGGAATTAGTCGCTCGGCTACAGTCGGGTCCGGGCGCTAATTCCGAGGGCTTGGCCCGCGAGTTGGGCGTTTCTCAGAGAACGATCTTTCGCGATCTGGAAACGCTGCGGGAAGCGGGCGTGCCGCTGGTGTTCGACGAGCACGAGCAGCGGCACCGCATCCCGATCAACTACTATCTTCCGCCCACGAACTTCACGCCCCAAGAAGCTCTAGCTCTCTTGGTGCTTTGCTACGAGCTGGGCGACAGCTCGGGCCTGCCGTTTCAGAGTTCCGCAAGGCAGGCGGCTCTCAAACTCGAGAGCAATCTTCCGACCCGACTTCGCTCTTACGTTCGCGAGGTAGCGGATGCCGTGCAAATTCGCTTGCCGGCCGCGGGCAAGGCCGACGGTCACGAAACCGTCTATCTGCAGTTGCTCGAAGCCGTTCGCATGCGTCGTGCGGTGCGCATCACGTACCGCAGCCTGAGCGAGCAGCAGGGCTTTCAAACCAAGCTCTGCGCGTATCAACTGCTCTTCAGCCGCCGCAGTTGGTATGTCGCCGGCCGGTCGTCGCTGCATCGCGAAGTCCGCTTGTTCAACTTGCTGCGAATTGAGAATCTCGAAACGCTCGAAGACTCGTTCAAAGTGCCCGAGCGTTTCAGCATGGAACGCTTTCTCCGCAACGCCTGGCATCTTATTCCAGAACCCGGCCCCGACCGCGAAGTCGTCGTCCGCTTCGAACCGCTCGTGGCCGGCAACGTCGCCGAGGTGCTGTGGCACAAAACTCAGCGTCTTACCTGGCTTCCCGACGGTCGCCTGGAGTTCCGCGCCACAGTATCGGGCGTTCGCGAGATGTCCTGGTGGGTCTTGGGCTACGGCGATCAGGCCGAGGTTCTGGAGCCGGCGGACTTGCGCGAACTCATCGCCGAGCGAGCCCGCAGCTTGTTGCGCCGCTACGAAGGTTCGAGGTGAGTGCGACCATGATTTCGATCCGCCCGTTCAGTCTTGGCGATCTCGAGCTCGGGATGCGGTTGAAAGAAGCCGCAGGATGGAATCAGACCGAGGCCGATTGGCGGCGGGCCTATGAGCTCGCGCCGGACGGGTGCTTCGTCGGCTTGTGCGACGGCACTCCCGCCGCGACGTTGGCGACCTGTCGATTCGGCCCAGTCGCGTGGATCGCGATGGTCCTAACCAGTCCCGAGTTTCGCGGCCGCGGCCTAGCGACGGCCCTGATGCGTCATGCTATCGACGAGCTACTCAGCGCCGGCGTGACGACGATCCGCCTCGATGCCACGCAGTTCGGCCGCCCCGTGTACGAAAAGCTCGGGTTCACCGTCGACTACGAGCTCCGCCGCTGGTCCGGATCTCCGTCGCTTCTTCAAGGGCCGATGGTCACGGACTTCGGCGTGATCCGTCCCCTGGACGATGACGATTGGCCCCGGGTTGTCGAAGTCGATCGCCTAGCTAGCGGCTGCGATCGGGACAGATTCTTAGCAGCTCTGAGAGATTCAGCCCCGAAAGCCTACGTCGCCGACACGCCTGCCGGTGTTGCAGGCGTTGCACTTTTGCGACCCGGGATTTCGGCCACGCAGGTCGGGCCTGTGGTTGCGGTCGACGAGGAATGCGGGCGACTGCTGCTTTCTATGGCTATACAAGACTGCCACGGCTCCCCGGTCTTTGTCGATGTCGCCGCGGCGAATGTTGCGGCGGAAGAGGTCGTACGAGCCCGTTGCCTGGATATTCAACGGGCCTTCTGGCGCATGACGCTGGGGCCAAAAGCCGAGGACGCTCCGAAGCAGATCTTTGCGAGCAGCGGACCAGAAAAAGGGTGATTGGGCGAGCAAGAAATCGGCCCCAAGTACGCAAACACCCAAGAATGTCAAAATAGATAACGTGACGCTGATTTAACGATTGCGCAAAGATTGACAGCGACTTTTAGCTCCGTAAAACGGCGATTACTGAAGGCCGGACCAGGCGTGCCGGCACGATTGCATCAAAGGAGTTTGACCCATGAGTGAGAATCGTCGCAATTTCGTTCGTCGCGGTTTGAAGGCTCTGTTGGCGGCCGCCGTCGTCGGCGTCGTCGTCGGCAAGTCGAACACGGCCGAAGCCGCTCGTTGCGGTAGCTGCCGTCGCCCGCGTCGTCGCCGCTGCTGCTAAGGCCGCGGTCGGAGAATCGGCGAATCTTGCCGTTCGCTCGGTGACATAAAGGCCGCTCGTCGCTCACGCGACGAGCGGCCTTTGCTTTTTCGGCGAGGCAGACATGCTATCGCCCGGGGGCAAGTCGGCTTCTAAGATGATTCACGGCGGCAGGACGCCCGACTCTCACTTCGACCAACTATGAGCAAAGCACCCGGTATGCGTTGGTTTCCTCTGTTCGTGCCCGTGCTGTGCATCGCCGGCTTGGCCGCAGTGGCCTTCTACAGCCGCCAACCGCCCGCACCTCCGCAGGCCGTCGAGCCGACGCCGTTTGACGAGCCGGTTGTCGGAGCTCCGCGATACGCCGAGATCCCGTTCGACGGCGCCGCGGCCTTCGGATACTTGGAAGCCATCTGCAAGTTGGGCCCGCGCGTGAGCGGCACCGAAGGGATGCGGAAGCAGCAAGACCTCGTGGAAAAGCATTTCCAAGAGCTGGGGGCGAAGGTCGAGCGACAAACGTTTCAGATGCGTCATCCGCAGGACGGTTCGGCCGTCGGCCTGACGAACCTCGTCGTGCAGTGGAACCCGGCGGCTCGGGAACGCTACCTGCTTTGCGCCCACTACGACACACGGCCGTTTCCCGATCGCGATCCGGTCGATCGGCAAGGTACGTTCGTCGGCGCCAACGACGGAGCCAGCGGGGTCGCCGTTCTGATGGAGCTCGGCAAGCACATCAAAGACTGGAAGAACCGCAAAGGGGTCGATTTCGTACTCTTCGACGCCGAGGAGCTGGTCTACGACGAATCTCGCGATCGCTACTTCGTCGGCAGCGAGCACTTTGCCCGCACCTATGTCGCGACAACCTCCGCAGTATCGCTACCGCCAAGGGGTGCTGCTCGACATGGTGGGGGACGCCAATCTCGTGATTCGCCAAGAGCAAAACAGCTTGGCCGCCGCGCGGTCGCTCGTCGGCGATATTTGGGCGGTCGCCGCTCGCCTCGGGGTACGCGAATTTGAGCCGGTCATCGGCCCGGTCGTTCGCGACGACCATCTTTCGCTCATTCAAATTGCACGAATCCCCACGTGCGATATCATCGATTTCGACTACCCGCACTGGCACACGCAAAACGACGTCCCGAGCAACTGCTCGGCCGCCAGCTTAGAGAAGGTCGGGCGCATCGTTCATGAGTGGCTCCGCACGGCCGTGCTTCGGTAGTATTGTTTTCGATTCTTCACTCGCCGGAACGTCATCATGGCCGCGGCGCTCGCACTTGCCGGTCTGCTCGTTGCGCTCGGCATCGGCCTCTATTGGCGTGAATCGGTCGTCGCACGCGGACTCGGCTCGGCGGCGGAGGAAGACGTCGAGTTTTTGCGCACCCGCACGCGCCGCCGAATTCGGATCGCGCTGCTGATCGGATTTACGGGTTTACTGATGGGCATCGGCGGCTGGGTTTCGCCGCGCCAGCGCCCCACGATCTTCATCGCTTCCTGGTCGGCCGCGATGCTCGCGACGCTTTGGCTCCTCTGGCTGGCGGCGATGGATCTGTTTTCCGTCCGGCTCCACTGGAACGAGCGCACGCGACGCAACATGGCCGACATCGCCCACGCCAAGCAGCAGCTCAAGGCCTTCCATAAATCGCCGGAAGACCGCACGACGCTCCGCGGCGGAATGTAGAGCGAATCACGGGCACGCCGGCCGCTAAACTTTGCCCGAACGGACGAAACGGGCATTTTCCCGGCTCATTGACCGCGCTCGATGCCGCGCCCTAAACTGGTTCCGATCGCTTGCAGCCGGCTCGAAACGGCGCAATGCGGCTTCGTTTCCGGCCCCGGGCATGTTTGCAAGATGGAACCGTTTCGACTTTGCGTGGCGCTCGCGCCGCTGGCGATCTACTTGGTCGCCGTTGCGCTGACGAACTTCATACGTCGACCGGTAGTCGTTTCCGGCTCGCGCGATCTGGCTGGGTTGGGGCTCGGCGTGTCGGGCCTGCTGCTGGTCGGCCCGTTTGAAATGCTGCTGCCGAGCTTTCCGATCGACGTCACCGGCTACGTGTGGATTTTCGTCGCCGTGATGTATTGCCTCCTGCTGACGCTCGGCGTGCTGCTCACCTCGCCGCGGATCATCGTCTACAACGTGACGATCGATCAAATGCGTCCGGCTCTGGCCGACGCCGTGGAAGACCTCGATCCCGGGGCTCGTTGGGCCGGCGGCAGCGTGTCGCTCCCGAAGCTGCACGTGGAGTGCTACCTCGAAGAACACGCGGCCGTGCGCAACGTGACGCTCATCTCGACCGCGGCACAGCAGAGCTACGCCGGCTGGCGTCAGCTCGAACGAGCCCTCCGCACGCGGTTGCGCGAGTCGGTGGAAACCACGCCCAGCGCGTGGGGGCTCGGCGTCTTACTGACGGGCTTGGCCATCATCGGCCGAATGGGCTACCTCATCTACTCGAAACCTCAAGAGATCACTCAAGGGTTTCAAGAGATGATGCGTTTCTAAAATCCGGTGCGGGGCAAAAGCTCGCCTCACCGTCCGAAACTGCAAATGCAAACGGCGGGGCTGAACCCCGCCGCTCGCCGAATCAGATTGCGTCTTCGCGTTGAAAAGCCGAGTTAGCTTTGCGCTTCCGAAGCACGCGGCGTCGGCGCCATGTGCTCGATGACTTTGTCGATAAGCTTGTAACCGAGCGCCTCGTCGGCCGACATGAAGTTGTCGCGTTCGGTGTCTTGTTGAATCTTCTCCACAGAGTGACCGGTGTGCTTCAACAGGATGTTGTTGAGCTTTTCCTTGATCTTCCGGAACTCCTTGACGTGGATCAGGATTTCCTCGGCCGTGCCTTCCATACCGGCGAGCGGCTGGTGAATCATGATCCGCGCATTCGGCAACGCATGCCGCTTGCCGGCCGCTCCGGCCGCCAACAACACGGCGCCCATCGAAGCGCACTGGCCGATGCAATAAGTGGCTACGTCGCAGGTAACGAATTGCATCGTGTCGTAAATCGCCAAACCGGCGGTGACGCTGCCGCCCGGCGAATTGATATAGAGGTGAATGTCGGCTTTGGGATCGTCGGATTGGAGGAACAACAGTTGGGCGACGATCGCGTTGGCGACTTCATCGTTCACCTGCGTTCCCAAAAACACGATGCGGTCTTTGAGCAGGCGACTGTAGATGTCCATCGCCCGTTCTTCACGGCCGCTCTTCTCAATGACGTAAGGGATCAGAGGCATCGAACTTAACTCCTGCGGCCGGCGGGCCGCCCGTTATTGAATGTACGCTGGTGGAATGGTGCGAGGTCGTGAAGAAACAAGGTCGGAAACGGAGCGAAGTCGTGACGAGCGAACGATCCGAACTCGGACCGACGCTCGTCACGAACAACTAGTCCTTGTCCTCGGCGTCCGGATCGACCGGCGGCTTCAACAACACTTCGTCGACCAGCCCGTAGTCTTTGGCCTCTTGCGCATTCAGGTAGAAGTCGCGATCGACGTCGCGGCGATCTTCTCGATCGGTTGGCCGGTATGCGACGCGAGCACCTTATTCAGGTCTTCGCGCGTCTTCATGATTTCGTTGGCCTGAATTTCGATGTCGGTCACTTGCCCGCCGACTTGTCCGGCCGGCTGGTGAATCATCATCTTGGCGTGCGGCAGGGCGTAGCGTTTGCCCTTCGATCCGCCGGCCAAAAGCACCGCTCCGCCCGAAGCCGCGAGACCGACGCAGTACGTCGCCACCGGGCAGGAGAGCATTTGCATCGTGTCGTACATCGCCATCGTGGCCGTGACGCTGCCGCCGGGCGAATTGATGTAGAAGTGAATGTCTTTGCGACGGTTCTCGCTCTGCAGGTAGAGCAGCTTCATCACGATTTCGTTCGCGTTGCCGTCGTAGATCTCCCCCTGGAGGAAGATGATGCGGTTTTCCAACAGCAAGTCGCCGAGCGTGAGTTGCCGCTGGCGTTGATAAGCGTTGTTGGCCTGCGGATCCACGGGGCCGAGGCGACGTCCGCCTTCCCACGGATTCGAGTCAAACGGTTGCGGCACAAAGCTGTTGCGCATGGAGAGTCCTTTGTCTTCGTTTCTCGGTCGTTGCGGTCCGTCGGCAGGCTGAAGTTGCAACCTCGGAAAAGGGCAAGCTTAAGCGACATCCGCCCCCTGGAAAAGGCGAGATTCGGCCGGCTATTACCATCGTAGAGGGCCGGGCAAGCGGCCCCCGCCGAACCAACTGTCCTGCGCGCCGCATCGGCGTTTGTTCCGCAGGTGCGGCGGCGCAAAAAAACAGGGCGTCGGCCGAACGATATCGACCGACGCCCTGCGAATTCTTTTCGGCAACCTGCGAGACTAGCTCGCTTCGCCCGAGGCGGCAACTTCCGGAATATCCGACTTAGCCGCACCGCCCGCGAGAGCCGCATCCACGGCTTCCGTCGTCGGCACTTCCAAGGCGTACGGGGCGTCTTTGAACTTCGCCACGGCCAAGATCTGATCGATCGCCTTGCGCTCGATGATCTGGTTGTGCAGCGTGTCCATCAGGCCGCGCTTTTCGATTTGAGCCCGAGCCCGACGAATGCTTTCGCCCGTTTGCTCGGCGATCAGCGCGATTTCGTCTTCGTAGTCTTCCGAAGTCGCGTCGATCTTTTCGTTCTCGGCGATCCGCTCGAGCACGAAGTGTTCCTTCAAGCTCTTCGACGTGCTTTCGCGGCTGCTCTGCATCAGCTGATTGGCGTGAGCGCGAATTTCGGTCTCGCTGAAACCGCTGCGGCGCAGTTCGAGCACGCTCCGATCGAATTCGCGGCTCGCCTGACGCTTCAGCAATTCGGGGGGCAAGTCCCAATCGGCCGCGACCGTGAGGGCGCTCAAGATTTGCTTACGGGCTTGCTGTTGCTGGTGATACTTCAGGCGGCGTTCGAGGGCCTTGCGGACGGTGTCGCGCAGTTGGCTTTCGTCGTCGAAGTCGCCGAGGCCGCGGAGGAACTCGGGAGTCATTTCCGGCAGTTCGATTTGCTTGACTTCCAGCACTTCGAACTCGACCGACACTTTCTTGCCGCGGAACGCTTCATTCGGTGCGTTCTCGCTGATTTCGACTTCGGCCGACTTCTTATCGCCCGCCTTCGCGCCGATGATCAGCTTATCGAAGCCTTCGAGGGTCGCATCGTAGAACGACAGCGTCTTGCGGACGCAGACGGAGTCTTGCGTCGATTCGCTGACAACTTCGTCGCCGGACTTCGCCGTGATCTTCAACGACACGTAGTCGCCGGCGGCCACAGCGCCGTCTTTCGGAGCCAAGCTGCCTTGATTCGAAAGGAGATTCTTGAGTTGCGTGTCGACGTCGGCGTCGGTGAAATCGCGGACCGGACGCTCGATCGCCAGCCCCTTCCAATCGGGCAGATCGAACTCAGGGCGAACTTCGATGTCGAACTCAAACTTCATCGCCCCTTCATCGGGGATCTGCACGGCAAGCGGATCGAAGTCCGGCTCGCTGATCGGCGAGAGTTGATTGTCCGACGAAACTTGCGAAAGGCTGTCCATCAGGAGCGAGCCCTTCACCTGTTCGGTGACGTCTTTCTTGAAGCGCGTTTCAACGAGCTTGCGAGGTGCGCGACCGGTACGGAAGCCCGGCACGGCGGCCTTGGGCATCAGTTCCTTCAACGCGTTTTCAAAATAGCGATCGATGCTGTCGCGGCCGATTTCGACCGTGATGTGGCGCTCGCATGCGCTTTTCTTGTCGATCTTCACTTGGAGATCGAGCTTTTGCGCTTCCGTTTCGGCGCCTGCTTCCGAGGCGACGGCATCTTCCTGGTTCGACATGATGGACCGTACAAAAGGGCTTCGGGAAAACGACGCGGCAAGTCTCGCGACGAGGCAAAACTCGTCATCCGTACCGACCGGCCGAGCACCCCTGCAAAGAGGTTCCGCTTCGGCAAGATCGCTACTGGCCGGCGGCCAAGGCGAAAGCGCGTCAACAGTTTTCGAAAGAGAAAACTATACCCGTTTCGCCTTTACGACGCGAGTGGCCGGCCGTTGAAAGATCGGCGGTGCCTAAGGCGGCGGAAAAGCACTTCTCGGACAAGTTCGAGGCGGCGGGCCGAGCATTCGGCCGCACTTTACGCTTCGCGACAGAACGCGAAACGGCAGCCGCGTAGAGACACGGCCAAGAAGAAAAGAGAGCGGGTGATCGGATTCGAACCGACGACAACCACGTTGGCAACGTGGTGCTCTACCAACTGAGCTACACCCGCAAATTCGGCATAACACCGACTATCGGCATTCTCACCCACGGCAGTCCAGTCGAAACTCGCGAGATGACTCGCCTAGGTACTCGACGACCTGCGGATAAACGCCGCCCTGCTCCGATTGAGCACGAATCGACGATTATAGGTCGGTCGCCGACCTACGCAAGGGGCCCACTGCGGACCGTGTCGCTAAGCAATCCGTAACACCAAACAGGTCGAAAAGTTGCGACCATTCGTTTGTCGTATATAGTGACATTTTACGGACCTTCGGCGGCCTTCTTTCGGTCCGTAACGCATCGGCTCGTTTTTCGTCGGCACAGTGAGGTGCCGACGTTCCCTCCCGACCACGGCTGGTCGAACCTACGCGCTCGTTTCACACCCCAATTTCGCGCCCGGCGGACCGGCCTGACAAGGCCGGGGAGATAGCAGATGGAAGCAAAGCTGGTAGTTATCGGCGGCAAAGCCAACATGGGCGAAGTCAAGCTCCGCCTTCCCATGACCATCGGTCGTGGGAACAAGGCGGATCTGATGATCTCGCATCCGACCGTAAGCCGCGAACACTGCCGGTTGTTTGAGAAGAATGGTGAACTCGTCGTACAAGACAACGGCTCTTCGAACGGCACGTTCGTCGACGGCGAGAAAATCAGCAAAGCGATCGTGGTGCATCCGGGCCAGATTCTCGCGATCGGTCCGTTGACCTTCCGCGCCGAATACGAAGGGCCGACGACCAAGGCCAAGGTGAAAGCGCCGCCTACCGACGAACTCGCCGAAACGCAGGCCATCGACAAGGACGAACTCGATCTCGATTTCCTCTTGTCGGACGAACCGGCTCCCGCACCGGCGGCCAAGGCCAAAAGCAAGGTCGATTCGAAGACCATCGAGGCTAAGGCGCCGAGCGCACCCGTAAAGCCCGGCAAGAGCGCACCGGCGGAAGGGAAAGAGAAGTCAAAAGCTCCGGCACCGGCCAAGCCGTCTGCAAAGTCGCCGCAAATCGGCCCGCCCAGCGAAGGCGTGAAAGACACGGCCGACATTGATCTCGACTTCTTACTTGACGACCTGAAGGAAGAACAAAAGCAATCGCCGGCCGGTAAAGACACGTCGGAAATCGATCTTGGAGATATTGATTTCGGCGAGCCGGAGGCCAAGGCGCCGGCCGTCAAGAAAGAGCCGGAAGCAAAGGGCAAAAAGCCAGCAGCACCGCCGAAGAAGGAAGAGCCGGTTGAGCCGACGGTCGACTTCATGTCGTCCGGCGAATTGGCGGAAGAAATTCCGCCGCTGTTAGACGACGGCGTGCTTCCTGAATCGCCGGCGAGCAAAGGTGCTGACGATTTCGACTTCCTGAGCGACCTGGACGACAAGCCTGCCGCTGCCGCGGAGATTCCGCAATTCGACCTTGAGGCGAAAGTTCCGGCAGCCCAGACCGACGAAATCGAACTGCCGTCGTTCGACGAGCCGGCTGCGGCCGAAGTGACTAAGACGGAAACGGACAAGGTTGAAGACGATCTCGACCTGGATGCGTTTCTCGGAGAACTGGAAACGCCGGCCGCGCCGCAAGAAGAAGCGATCGCCGAGCCGGAAGCCAAGCAAGAACCTGAGTTGTTCGTTTCGGCAGTAGAGCCGCCGACCGCGGCTTCCGAAGAGCCGATCGTCGCAGAAAGCTCACCCCCGGAAACCGCTGCGGCCGACGCGCCGGAACTGGATGACTTCCTCGCCGATCTCGATCTCGACGCCGCCCCGAAGGCCGAAGCGACGAGCGAACCGGAAGCAGCCGACGCCGTCGATTTCGACATTACCATCGACGAACCGACCTCCGAAATCGCCGCAACGCCCGAGGCGACTCCGATTCCCGCGGCGGAGAAGACACCCGAGTTTGATTTCTCCGCGCTGGAAGAGACGCAAGAGCTATCGCAACTTCCCGCAGTCGACGAACCGGCGGCCGAGTTGGAAGTGAAGCCGGAGATCGCGGCGGAAATGCCTGCCGCCGCGCCGGAAGAAATGTCGTTCGATTTCCTTGCCGACGAGAAATCGCCGACGCCCGCCGATGCGCCGAAGGCGGAAGAATTCGGTGCGTTGAATTTTGGCGAAACTGCGGCCAAGTCTGAAGAGGTCAATTTCGATTTCCTCGGGCTGGAAGAACCGAAAGCCAAGACGCCCGCCGCCGAATCACAACCGTGGGGCGAAGTCCCGACGGCTGAAGTGAAAGCCGATGAACCGGCACCGGCGGCCAAGGCCCCGGCGGATGATTTCGACTTCCTCCAAGACCTCGCGGAAGAAGCTCCCGTCGCCGAGACGACGCCGAGCGAGCCGCCGGCGATGGAAGAGTTCGACGTAACGCTCAATTTCGACGCCGTCACGGAACCGACGGCGCCGAGCAGCGAGACAAAGCCGACTGCGACCGCCGATGAGTTCGACTTCTTGGCCGATTCGACGAGCGAGCCGAAGTCCGAAGCGCCTGCTGCTCTCGAAGCCCCGGTTGCATCCGAAGCGGACGAGAAGCCTGTCGCCGCGAACGACGAATTTGACGCTTTCGATTTCTTGAGCGACGAGCCGAAGTCGGAGCCCGCGACACCAGCGTCGGTCGCGGATGCCCCTGTCGCGGCGAAGGATGAGTTCGACGCCTTTGATTTCCTGGCGTCTGAAGAACCGGCCGCATCGAAGTCGCCTGCCGCGGAAGAAGCCACGGCCTTGTTCACCGGCCCGAGCTTTGAAAGCTTGGAGTCGCCGTCTGCCGACGAACCGGCGGACGCTCCGTCCCCCGTAGCAGAATCCAAGCCTGCGGAAGTGGAACCGAGTTGGGACTTCGACGCCGTCGAAACCGCCGGGCCGGCGGCTACCGCCGAAGAACCGCAAACAGAGCCGTCGTCGGTCGAGGCCGAGACGGCCATGTTCGCCGCGCTCGATGCGCCGGCGGCGGAAGCCCCCGCCACGACGGAAATTCCTGCATTCACGGAAGAGCCGAAGTTCGACGTGGCGGCCAAGGCCGAACCGTCGCCCATGACAAAGCCCGCCGCGAAGCCGACGGCCAAGGGTCCTTCGCTCTTCGACAAGATCAAGATGTTACTAACTGGCTCGAAGGGCTCGGCGAAGAAAGCCCCGGCGGCCAAGAAAGCCCCGGCGGCCAAGAAGGCCGGGCCTGCCGCACCGTCGAAGCCTATGTATCAGCCGGTCGTTCCGCTGCCGACGGCTCGCGACGACGCCCCCATTCCCTTGGACGATACGCCGATTTCTTTCGATGAGGACGCCGGCGTCGCAGCCGAGTCAGCGGCCATCGAAGAGTTTGTCGTTCAAGAAGAGTTCACAATTTCCGGCGACGCTCCGACTTCGCCGGCCGCTGAAGTCGCTCCGGCATCACCGCCGACAGAAGAATCGTTTGACGCGTTCCTCGGGGAACTGGAAGCCTCCGCGCCGGCTGCCGCTCCGACTTCCGAACAAGCCGCCGATGTCGCAGGCAACGCCGAAGCGGCGGCGACGATCGCGAGCGACCCGCTCGATTTCGATCTCTTGGGCGAAGAACAAACTTCGCCGCCGGCCGCTGCCGCAGCTACCGACGAATCGACGGAGCCTAGTGAATCACGTCCGGTCGAAGAGTTTACGGTCGCCGACGAATTTACGGTCGCACTTTTCGACGACGCGCCGACAAGCGAAGCCCCCAACTCCCCGACGACGGACGTCGTGTCGAGCGAGAGCGATGCGGCCGATCCGAACGTCGACGAATTCTTCGCAGTCGACTTAGGCGCGGCTCCGGCTGCTCCACCGACATTGTCGGAAACGACCGGCGCGGCAAGTCCGGCGAGCAGCGACATGGCCGCGAAAGCCCCGGCGACTCCGCCCACGACCGCGCCTTCGCGACGGCCGCAGAGCGTCGACGTCGACTTACGAATGACGTCGTCGCTCCGTCCGCTGGCTCGCCTCAACTTGCAACGCCCGCGACTTGAGACGCCGGAAATGCAACCGGAAGAACCGGCCGGCCGCAGTTTCACGCCGCGTGCCAAGACGCCGGCCGCCGGACCTGGCGCTTCGGAAACACCGCCGCCTCCGCCGACGGCCGAAGCGTTCGACGCGGCCGACCTCACGATGGGCGACGCCCCGACGACCGATGTTCCGCAATCGGAGCTTCAAGACGCCGACTTCGATTTCTTCGCCAAAGAACAAGAAGCCGATGCCGCCGTTTCCAGCGAGCCGGGCCTCCATGATGCCGGAGCTACGCTCGATGTGCCGGGATTGGAGAGCAACGACCTGTTCTCGCCGTCGCCGAACGAACCGTCTCCGACGGCTGCTGCCGAAGAGTTTGCTTTCTTGACCGAATCGCCGACATCGCCTGAAACTGCGTCCCTCGAAACCGGCATGAGCGAAGCGACCGCCGACGAGGCTGTTGTGAATGCGGCCGCGCCGCAAGCCGAAGCAGCGGAAGAAGAGTTTGTGCTCACGCTGGACGACTTCGACGTTGCGGCAGGCGACGACGCCTCCGTCGATGCTCCGATTGCGGCCGACGTTGACGATCAAAAGGCCGATGCGGAATTCGACCTGAATTTCCTTGACCTCGAAGTCGCGCCGCAGTCGACAGAAAACGGAAGTCCCGGCGCGACTGCCGATGATCAAGCATCGTCTCCCGCCAAGGAGCCGAACCAGAATCAGCAGCCGACGGCAAAGAAGGGGGCCGATGAAGACGCCGAACTCGCCGACTTCCTCCGCGATCTCGGCATGGGCTAAGCGGGCATTGCCAATCGCAAGAAACTTCGAAGCCCAGGAACTCCGATGTCCCTGGGCTTTTTCATTCTCAGCGAATGCGGCTACTTCTTGGCCGCTGGCTGCTTGGCCGAAGCTGCCGGCTTCGGCTTCTTCGGCGGCGGCATCACGCGGGCACCCGGCGCGACCGATTCCAAGTTACCGGCAATTTCGTACTTCACGTTGCCGGTCGCCCACGCCAATCCGCCGAGCAGAATCTGCTGGAACGTCGGGTTCGTCCAGACGTCCTCGCGATGCCCCATCGACGTGTAGAACACTCGGCCCTTGCCGTGGTTGCGAGCCCACGTGGCGGGAAACGGCGGACGCTCGTAGTCTTCGCCGGTCATTCCCTGCGTGTCTTGCAGCAGAATCACTTGGATGTCCGGCGCGAAGTTTTTCAGCGAATACCACTCTTCGTGCATCTCGAACGATTCGCCGACGCCCGCGAGGCCGGGGAACTCCGGCGATTTGACCAACTGCCGCGATTTTTGCTGCGGCCCATGGCTGATGAATTCGCCGCCGAGCATGGCGATGTAAGGATCGATGTCCGCCGGCTTCTGCTCCTCGCGACCAGGGCCTTTGGAATGAAACGTGTCGCTACCGCAGTGCGAGGCTAAGAAGCCTTTGCCGCCGGCGACGGCGTCGATGAGCTTTTGCTTTCCTTCTTTCGAGATCGGCGGATTCTTGTCCGTGCCGGGCTGCGTAAGGTCGCCGGTCGTATAGAAGAAGAAGGCGTCGTACCGGCCGAGATCGCCGTCGAACACCGAGCCGTCTTTCGTCGCCGTCACGTCGTAACCGTGCTGCTTGCCGAGTTCGATCAGTGCCTTTTCAGCAAAGCCGAGGTCAGCTCCATCCTTGCGGGCGATTGCCGAGTGTTGGAATCCGGCACTCTTGGTGAAGAACAGCACCTTGCGCTGCGGCTCCGCGGCGACTGCCGGCACGCATTGCAAAGCTGCGGCCGACCAAGCCGTGACGGCCGCGGCTCGCAAGAATTCTCGACGCTTCATGATGCGATTCTCCTCAGGCATGCGCGATTGGGAACAATCTTAAATCTTCGCTCGGCAGCATAGTTGCCGCGCCGGCCGGTTGCAATCAGCCCGAGACGGTGTGCTTCGAGGGCGACGGAGTTGTGCCGCACTCGTGCATCCACTTGCATCTCAGGCCTCGTATCTACTCCACACAACTCACGACCGCGACGAAATTCGCTCCGCACGGTTCGTGAACCATATCTTCCCGTTCGCATCCCGCCGGCACCGTGTTGCCGGCACCCTGCTTCGCCGGCATTTATCGCATCAAAGCTCGCTTGCCGTTGACGCCGGCCGGCAAAAAAGCGACCATTCCGCCCCCTGCCGCGGACGGATTCGCGTCGGGCATCCTGCTCCTGAGCACCTCGGGCCGAAATGGACTTCCGGCAACTGCGCTCTACTTCTGTTGCTCGCTCTCACGACGACGCTCGGCTGTCGCCAAAGCGCCGCGCAACGTGAATTGCTCGAGCGCGAACTGCGACTACAGGAAGATCGCATCTACGAACTTGAAGCGAAGCTCGAAGATACGCAACGTTTGCTCGAGCGACACGGCGGCAAATTGCCCAATGGTGATTTCTGCCCGCCTTCGACCGACTCCACGTTTCGCGACGGCGTGATCATCGAATCGACGCCGTCGACCTATTCGCCCGGCTCTTCCGTTAGACCGGGTTCGTCGTCAGGCAGTGCTCCGGCAACCTCGCCTCGCGCGTCGCCGGCCGACGTTCCTCACGATACGGCCCCGCCGAAGGTCGAACTGCCTATGGGAATGCGTAACGACTCGGCCGCGCCTTTCGCGGGCATGCCGGTCATCATTCCGCCGGATCCGAACAAGCCGGAAGGATTGCCGAGCCGCAGCGGGCTCGGCGGCATGCTGGCCGAACTCTTGCCCAAAGAAGCGACCGGCATTCCGCAGCCGGAACCGACGATCAAGGAAATGTCGTCACCGAAATTTCGGTCGCCGAGCGACGGCTTTCACGATCGAGAGTTTCCGCCGGTATCCCGATCGGCTCCGTCGACCAGCGGCGTCTCGTCGCGTCGCAACGACAACACCGGCGAACCGCCGGCCGACGTCAGCATCGATCCCGCTCAACTACCGACGGACATGAACGTCGCATCGATCGGCTTGCATCGCAGCACGGGAGGCTGGAACAGCGACGGCGCTCCCGGCGACGACGGCGTATTCGTGCTGCTGGAACCTCGCAACAAACGCGGCGAAGTCGTGCCGACGATCGGCGAAGTATCGATCGTGCTCATTGATCCGGCGATTGACGGAGAGGGCGGGCGTTACGCTCGTTGGGATTTCACCTCGCAAGACTCAGGGGCTTTATATCGCCCGGCCGTTGCAGGCGGTTCTGCCGGAATGCATTTCGAACTCGCCTGGCCCGACGCCGCACCGACGCACAACCGAATGAAACTCTTCATTCGCTTCACGACCGAAGACGGCCGACGTTTGCAGGCCGAACGTGATGTGAAACTGGAACTCGGAGTGCGGGCCGCAACCGACGACGTCATTCTGGAGCCGGTGCCGCTCACCGCGACTGGTCCCGCTACGAATGCCTCGACCACGCAACCGGCGGCGGCGGTGAACATCGAAACCGATCGCGCGACGCGGGCCGTCGCCCAACCTGTAGTTCCGGAAACGCCGCTCCGTTGGGGCGGCCCGAAGGTGAGCACGCAGCCGCACTCGGCCCTGGAGTCTCCCGCACCGACGCCGGCGTCGAACACGCTGTTCGAAGCCCCGGCGACCGCGGTTCCCTCCCACGGCCCGACGATGAACGGTCCTGCGCTCGGGCCGACGTTGGCTCCGCCGCAAAACGGCCCGGTCTGGCGACGTTAAGCTTGTCGACGTAAGTCAGGAGTTGCTTGCGCGACTTACGACGAAGTGCGCAGCTGCCATAATTCGCTCGCCGCGCACATCCTCGAAGCGTTAGTGCGCACCCTTGTTGGTAAGCGCTCCGACGCGCACTAACGGTCCCAAATTGTGCGCACGCATCTACGCACTGCGCCGCGCCGAATTGACGTAAGTGCCGATTCGTCAGTGCGACTTACGACGATTCTTCAAAGTTCCCCGAACGACTCCGGCCGCCGACGTTCACGGCTCGTCGTCAAGGTCCGCTGCCGAAGTGCTCGGCCATCAGGAAACTTCCGAGTTGTCAAAGAACCAACCCCGCATTTTCCAACTTTCCGGCGACGACTCAAATCAAAATTCGGCCGGCCGAAAACGGTCGCTAGTTCCCGCCGGTCGCGGTCGATAGAATGAAGCGTCCGTTCTGATCGTCGTCGACCGCGCGTCGGACGACGGCCGAGCGCTTTGCGTGCTTGCCGGGGGCGAAATGGTTTCGACCGGATGGCTAGAAGCGTATGCGGCGTGCCGTGGTTGGTCGGCTGGCCACGTTAAAAGCCGTCCACACAGTTATCTGCTGAAGATAGCTACGCACTGGCCGCCTAGTTTAGGCCGCCCGGACTGAGAGCCTTCGTCGGAGAGGCTCAAAGGTCCGTTAATAATTCCGAATCGTCCCGGGCCAACCGCGGGGAACTCCCGGGACTAAAAAACGTGCCCTGCTAACCTGAGCAGAACCGTGTCGCTGCGGGTCGTTCGGGCGAAGGCGTAAATTCACGCGACTACGCACGTAGATGTAGACGTGGAAACGTTACGGGACGCGGGTTCGATTCCCGCCGCCTCCACATTTAACCCACCTTAGAGTTTTTCTAAGGTGGGTTTTTTCATGGACTTACGCAAAACAACACTTCCACGATGTAATGTTGATGTCGTGTTTTCCGTCAAAAACGGCCCTATTCTTTTGCATTTGGCCGACTGGTTTGTTGCATTTGGCGGGTTATGGTAACGATCATTGACATACTTTCGTCCGGCCGAGAAAACGCCCATCTATGGCTGAGTGAAAATCGAGCCAGTGACGGCTATGCCGACATCAGCAACAGTGATTGGGAGACATCGCTGGCGGTGATCGACGGCGTTGAACTGGACAGAGTTCGCCTTACTGGCCGCACCATTTTTCCGAACGTCGTGAATTCCAAGATCATCGAATCGGAATTCTCGACCGTCACGACTGACGGGCATTTTTGGGGCGGCGGTAATATGTGGCAACGGTCGTCATTCTCGGCGTCCCTGCTTCGGTCAGTTATCTCACCCCAGAACTTGTTTGTTGACTGCATCTTCAAAGACGTCGTTTTCGACGGATACGTGGCGTGCGAAACCTTGTTTGAATCGTGCCAGTTTTTGAATTGCAAGTTCGAGTCGTTGAGAACCAAGCCGAAACGCAACAACAGATGGGCGATCAGCCAAATGGCAGGCCTTGGTTCGTCCTTGCAATTCGTCAGTTGTGAGTTTGACCGCTCGGAGTTCCATCACTGCGTTTTTTCGGACTCCGCTTTTAAGAGCAGCAAACTCGTTGGTATAACGGCCTCGGAGTGCGACTTCACCAACATCAATTCAGACTGCAAATGGTGGTCGGATTCGGCACAGGGTGATGTCTTCGTGTCCTATTTGAACGAAGTGCTTGCGGAGATCACTTTGCAACTAGGGCCGAACTCATCGGCAGCGAAAGCCCTTTCAACTTATAAAGTTGGTTATGTGCAGGGTGACAACAAGAGCAAGGACTACTCTGCTTGCCTTTACGACGGCAACGTGCCAGACCGAGAACTGGAGGTAGTCGAAGACATCTTCGATCAACTTGGTCCACGCTATGGGTTGTAGTCGTCAGTGAGTGCTCGTTTGTCGGACTCCGATATTGCCGCCCTTCACCTGAGCCGGAATCGTTGCAATTGGCCGATTAACTTGTTGCATTTGGTTAAACAGGGCTTCACGACCAATTGACATAAAGCCTTGAGACATTCGAGGTTCGGCGGAAAAATCTGGGAAGTGATTACGATTCCCGCCGCCTCCACATTGAGAGCCGGGTTACTGACTTCAGTAGCCCGGCTCTTTTCATAGTGCCGCCAAGCGTGGAAAATACGAACGCTTTCGAAGCGACTCACGTCTGAAAACAACGCCTTCAATCGTCCGGAGTCATACGCCCATGAAGCTGCTTGATGTTGTTCGCCGTTCTTGCTTGTTTGGTCGGTCGTTCGGAAGCGGCGGATCCGATCGTTTCGTCGACCGGCGGTGAGTCGCTGCCGAAGGTGTTGATCTTGGGCGATTCGATTTCTATCGGTTACACGCCGGTCGTTCGGCGACTATTGGAGGGAAAAGCCGAAGTCTCGCGGCCGAAGACCAACTGCGGCGAGACGAGAATGGGGCTCAAAGGAATCGACTCTTGGCTCGGCGATGGTCGCTGGGACGTTATCCATTTCAACTGGGGACTGTGGGATTTGTGCTATCGCAATCCCGAGGCGAAAACGCCCGGCAAGCGCGACAAGGTGAACGGCAAGCAATCTGTTCCGCCGGAAGAATACGAAGCCAATCTCGAAAAACTCGTCGAACGCATGAAACAAACGGGAGCCCGATTGGTGTGGGCGTCGACGACGTCCGTGCCTGAAGGAGAAACCGGTCGTATTGTCGGCGACGAAGTGCGATACAACGCAGTAGCCGAACGCGTCATGAAGAAGCACGGCGTCCTCATCGACGATCTTCATGCGTTGACGAAAACGTTCGGCCCCGAGCTGTTCGCCAAACCGGCCGACGTTCACTTCAAATCGCAGGGCAATGCGAAGCTCGGCGAACAGGTTTCCGCCTCCATTCTTCAAGCCTTGAAGAAGAAGTAGCAGCACGGCGAGCTCGCCGGAATCCGCCGTGAAGCCTCGCACTTCGCCCGGTTCGCCTCGATCGCCGGCCGGGGCGTGCTTTCGTGAACCACTAAATCTGAGTGGTGGGTTCGGAGATCGGCGATTCTCGAAATGCAGGCTCCTTTCTGCGCGTGTTTTCCGCAGGTTGGCATCCTGCGGATTGTCTTAAATTGCTATTGTTCCCACGTGATTGCAGGCGTGGGTCGGCGGCAGGCCGGGCGGCGACTGACGATCGAAGCCCGCCCCTCAGGTTTGCCGTGCGCAGATGGGACCCTATCTCTTACTTTACGCCTCGCTGATCGGCTTCTTTGGCTTTGCGGCGATCTATCACGCCGTGCTCTGGATTGCCGGCCGACGCGAACCGCTGCTGGCTGCGTTCAGCATCGATTGCGCGCTGCGAACCGTGCTGAGTTGGGCGCTGTTCTCAATTCTCGCTTCGGCCACGCCCGCGGAAGCATACGTTGCGGTGACCATTCGCATCACGACGGCCTTCCCGTTGATGGTTGCAACGACGTGGTGTTTGCGAATTATCTCGGGCGTGCGAGCAAGCGCTTTCGTCTGGTTTCTGACGGCGTCGTTCGGCTTACTGTTTTTCTTACAGGTGTTCGTCGTCCGTTTGAACCCGCCGATCGTGGCCGTCGATCGAATTGCACTGCCGTGGGGCGAAATGGTCTCCACGCCGATCGCAGGAAATCCGGGCTGGTGGGTTGCGCCGGCGTTGGGCCTTGCCTACCTCGTCCAGTTCTTCGCGTTGTACTGCGGCGTGCGACTGTGGCGAATTGATCGCCTTTCCGGCGGGCTCATCCTGGCGGCGGCAATTACGACGCTTTCGATTCTTACGCTCGAAGTGTTACGCACGTTTCACGTGGTCGTCGCCCCCATGCTCGGCGCATTTCCGCATGTGCTTTGGGTTTGCGTAGTCGCCACGCTCATGGCGCGAGGCAATCGACAAACTCACGAGCGACTGACGGCAAGCGAGCAGCGGTTCCGCGGAATCTTCGAGCAGACGTTCCAGTTTATCGGCCTGCTGCGTACCGACGGCGTGGTGATTGAAGCGAATCGCACGGCGTTGGACTTTGCCGAAGCGCGCAGCGAAGACGTCGTCAATCGACCGTTTTGGGATGGGCCTTGGTGGTCGCATTCCGCCGAGTTGCGGACGCAGCTTCGCGATGCCGTTCGCACCGCCGCCGCCGGTAACACGGTGCGTTTCGAAGTCACGCATCCGCGTCGCGACGGCGGATTAGCCTGCGTGGATTTCTCACTCAAGCCGATTTTCGACGAGTCCGGCGCGTCACTTTGCTGATTCCCGAAGGTCGCGACATCTCGCAACGCAAACGGGCTGAAGAATCACTCAAACATAGCGAAATTCGCACGCGCGATCTTGCAGGCGATTCCCGATCTCATGTTTCGCCTCGACGCCGACGGACGCATTCTCGACTTCTTCGCATCGAAGATGGAAGAACTCTTGGTTTCCCCCGAGCAGTTTCTCGGCAAACGCATGCAAGACGTGCTGCCCGACGACGTCGCCGCCTTGTTTCATATCCATTTGCAGGCGACTGCTGAAACACGCCAGTCGCAGTCGTTTGAATACGAACTCGACCTCCCGCAGCTCGGCCCGACGCACTTCGAAGCCCGCATGGTGCCTTGCGACAAGAATGAAATCGTCACGATCGTGCGCAATACGACGGAGCGTAAGCAAGCGGAAACAAAGCAACGAAAGCTAGAAACGCGACTTGCGCAGGCGCAAAAGATGGAGGCGATCGGCCGGTTGGCCGGCGGCATCGCTCACGACTTCAACAATCTCCTGACCGTGATCAACGGCTACAGTGAACTACTGTTGAAAACGATCTCGTCGGACGATCGGCGCCATGCGATTCTGACCGACGTTCGCCAAGCCGGCGATCGCGCGGCTTCGCTAACTCGACAACTCCTGACGTTCAGTCGTCGACAGATTACAGAATTACGCGTGGTCGATCTCAACGTCATCGTCGCGGAATCCGAGCGAATGTTACGACGCTTGATCGGCGACGACATTCTGCTGCAAACGAAGCTGCACGTGGTGCCGGCGTGCGTGAATGCCGACCCGAGTCAGCTCGAACAGGTCATCATGAACCTCGCAGTCAACGCGCGCGACGCGATGCCGACGGGAGGAATGTTGACGATTCGCACGGAAGTCATCGACGTCGACGGCACGACGGAGCCGGCGATGGCCGAAGCGGCGCCGGGCCGATACGTCGCGCTCGTCGTCGTCGACACCGGTTGCGGCGTGCCGGAGGATATTCAAGACCGCATCTTCGAACCGTTCTTTACGACAAAGGGACTGGGGAAAGGGACGGGCCTCGGCCTCGCAACGGTCCACAGCATCGCCGTCGAAACCGGCGGATTTCTCTCCGTCACGAGCGAGCCGGGCCAAGGAAGCATCTTTCGCGTTTTCTTGCCGGCGATCGACGCACCGGCGACGGTCGCCAACCCTTCAACGACTGCGCCGGCCGTTTCAGGCGGCGTGGAAACCGTGCTCTTAGTGGAAGACGACGACTCCGTGCGGCTTTTGACGCTGCGGATGTTGGAAGACTTGGGGTACACGGTACTTCCCGCCCCAAGCGGCGCTGATGCGATCCGCTTCGTGCAAGACTACCAGGGAAGAATCGATCTGTTGCTGACCGACGTCATCATGCCGGAAATGAGCGGACGAGAACTGACCGAGCGGCTGCAAGTCATTCGACCCGATCTGAAAACGCTGTATGTGAGCGGGTACACCGACGACGAAATCGTGCGGCACGGCGTCCTACGTTCGGAAACGGCCTTCCTGCAGAAGCCGTTTTCCATCGAGGCGTTGGCCGGCAAGGTGCGGCGAGAGCTCGACGCCGGAATAAACACAAACGGGAAAAGAATCGATGCGGCGACATCGGCCGTTCCCACACCTCACGGACCGACGGTTACCGAACGCTGCGCCGCGGTGAAGCGAAACTACGAAACCCGCGTGCCGACTAGGGGAGCCATTCGCCGACAATTTCCTCAACCTGCTCCGCTTCCAACGTCTCGTGGGCCAACAGATGATCGGCCAACGCCGCCAGCGCCGACCAATAGTCGTCGCTTTTAAGACGGTGATAAAGTTCGATCGACGTGTCTTCGAGGTATCGCAACCGACGTTTCTCGTCGGAGTGCAGCAGAGCGGCGGCCTGCCACGCTTCGCTCCAGTCGGCGGCCCACTCGGCGACAAGGCCCGGATGATACGGTTCACCGGAGTAAATCATCTCAGCGACCGGCCCGGCGAGACTAACCTGCACGCTGGTGCGAGCGAATTCCTTTTCGGTCATGCGCGAGCGACGCCAGAGCACTTGCGTGTCACCTTCGCGCCGAGGGCCGTCGTCACGATCGGGCTTGATCGTCACGCATTGCACCTCGCCGCCCAAAAGATGAGCGACCAAGGCATGTCCGACTTCGTGAAAGGCGAGCAAATCCGACATGACTGCGACGCGGCGAGAATCTCAAATGTTCGTTACGGCCCCTCAGGGTTCTACGCGAAGCAGACCGGTCTCGCGAGGGAACCTAGGCGTGAAATGGGGGTGTTCCGATTATGCGGCCTCATGCCAGAGCCGCCATTGCGAGGGACCGGCGGGCTGCAAACTATTACGAAACACACAGATGCGTCGCGTGCGTAACATCTACCGGACGGCGGCGCTCTAAGAATGTAGCGGTTCGCTTCCGCCATCTTCTTCGCAAGGTTCATCCCCATGCCCTCTTCACTCCGATGTAATTGGGGAAACTCCTCCGCCCTGCCGATGTCGAATTCCTGCCTCGCTCGTGAGTCGTTGATGGCTACCGCCGTCCGCAATTCATCCGCTCGCCTTATCGCCGCCCCAGCGACCATCGCCGTGGCTGACGATGCCGACGTTCGGCGCAGCGAAGAACCGATCAACATGCTCACGCACGGGCTTGGGTTGGTGCTTAGCCTTGCCGGCGGATATTGGCTCTGTACCGCGGCGTGGCAGGCCGGAGGATTGCTACGAATCGTCGGCTGCACGGTATACGCGGCGTCGCTTATCGCCGTGTATCTCTTCTCGACGTTGTCGCACACTTTCGAAACCGGCGAAGCCCGCCAGCGCTTTCGAGCTCTGGATCAAGCCTTCATCTACTTTTTGATCGTCGGCACCTACACGCCGGCCGCGCTTATGTTTCTTCACGGCGGCCTGCACTCCGCGCTCTTGGCCGTGATGTGGGGCGTGGCGATTTTCGGCTTCCTGTCCAAAACGATCTGGCGTCATCGGATCAACTCGATCAGCACCGCGAGCTATTTGGCGCTCGGATGGTTGCCGGTACTTAGTATTCCTTCAGCTTGGATGATCATGCCGACGGCCGCCGTCGCGTTATTCGCCGCCGGCGGATTGAGCTATACGGTCGGCGTCGCGTTCCTCCTGAACGACAGGCGGGTTCCGTACTTCCACGCGGTTTGGCATGTGTTGGTGATGGCCGGCAGCGCGTTTCACTTCGCGGCGATCTATGCCTACGTCGCCTTGCCGAACGTCGCGTAACGTTTGCGACTTGCTCACGACTGAATGCCCGCTCCATCGACTCGACAGGCTCGCTTCTACGGGCCATGATGAGCGTATGGGACTTTCGCCGCGTGCTCGCAACGTCGACTTGGCCGGCCTCTGCCGACGCCTCTCCATCGGCCTGGAAAGCGGCATCGACCTCCGCAAAGTGCTGGCCCGTGAGGCTGAAGGGCGAGCTCCGGCGTCTTTACGACGACAGATCGTGCAAATTCGGACCTCCGTCGATCGCGGCGGCAGCCTTGCCGACGCTTTTGATGCATGCGGGACATATTTTCCCTCGCTCTTGCGCGAATTGATACGCGTCGGCGAACAGTCCGGTCATCTCGACGCCGTATTTCGGCAACTCGCCGACCACTACGAGAATCAAGTCAGGCTTCGACGCGAGTTCCTTTCGAGCATCAGTTGGCCGCTCACGCAGCTCGGCCTGTCGCTCTTGCTCATCGGCGGCGTCATTTGGATCTCCGGAATTCTTGGCGGCAAAGACTTACGTGGCCGCGAGATTGACGTTCTCGGCCTCGGGCTTCGCGGAACGTCCGGTCTTTTGATCTATCTGACGGTGTTAGCTTTCTGCGCAGCAGCGCTCGCCGTGATTGTTATCGCTGCCCGCCGCGGTGTGTTTTGGGCGCGACCGATTCAACGCCTGCTCCTGCGCGTACCAGTGGCCGGCCAAGCCTTCGAAGCGCTCGCGATGGCGCGCTTGGCCTGGTCGCTGCACCTAACGGGCGAGTCGGGCATGTCGCTCTTGAAAGCCCTGCCGCTCTGCTTGCAAGCGACGCAAAATGATCGCTACATCTCGCAAACCGAGCGGATTCTTACTTCGGTGCGCCGCGGCGAATCACTGACCGACGCCCTGTCGGCAACACACGTTTTTCCAGCCCGGTTTCTCGATGTGCTCGACGTCGGCGAGCGTTCCGGCCGATTGCCGGAAGCCATGCAGCGATTGAGCGATCAATACCACGAAGAAGCTCGCGCCGCGATCAAGATTCTCATGCAGGTCGCATCGTGGCTCGTTTCGCTGACGGTCATGGCCGTCATCTGTTACTTCATCATCCGACTCGCGATGTTCTACATCGGCACGATTCAATCTGCCGTAAACCTCCGCTGACGGCCTCAGGCCTGTTGGAATTCGGAGAAAACTGCTGAAAACGCCTATTTTCAGGCATTTTGCGGTGCTCTCTGCCGTAGCCGCCCGAAGGGTGGGAATTAGCATGGAACCTAGTCTCGGCTTTTCGCCCCCCTCATGACATTCGCGGCCATGCGAAACTCCCGGCTCCGCACGCCCCTGGTTTGTCTGCTCCTCGGTATCGCCGTGCTCACGGTTTACGCGCGTACCGTGACGTTCGACTACGTTCCGATTGACGACGGCTACTATGTCGCCGAGAACTTGCGAGTTCAAGCAGGACTAACGCCGGACAACGTCCGCTGGGCTTTCACGACCAACTACATCGCCAACTGGCATCCGCTCACTTGGCTCTCCTATATGCTCGATTGCGAGCTATTCGGGCCGCGCGCCGGTGCGATTCACCTCGTGAACGTCGCTTGGCATCTCGTCAATTCGCTGCTGCTCTACTTCGTACTTCGGCAACTGACCGGTTCGTCCGGAAAAAGCGCTTTCGTCGCGCTGCTCTTTGCATTGCATCCGCTGCACGTCGAATCCGTGGCATGGGTCGCCGAACGAAAAGACGTGCTTAGCGGCTTCTTCTTCATTGCCGTGCTCGGCGCCTATGCGGCTTATGTTCGCCGTCCATCGATTTTGAAGTACGTGGCAATCGTTTTGTTGCTGGCGCTCGGCCTTATGGCCAAACCGATGCTCGTGACGTTGCCGTGCGTCTTGTTGCTTCTCGATTATTGGCCGCTTCGGCGTTGGTCGCCGAGCATTCAAGACGGCGGTGACCTCAAACGCGGGCTGACGCTCATCGCGGAAAAGCTACCGTTGTTTGCGGTCGTCGCCGCCTCCTGCGTTGTTACGTATCTCGCGCAAGCGGGCGGAAATGCGGTTACGAATCTAGAGCGATTGTCGGCGGCGACGCGCATCGCCAATGCCGGGCTCTCGTATTTGCAATACGTCGGCAAGTTCCTTTGGCCCGTGAATCTCGCCGTGTATTACCCACACCCGGCTCTGGGACCCGACGGCGACACGACCGACGCAACTTTTTTGATGCAGGGTATCGTCGCAGCCGTTGCGATACTTCTCATCACTCTGACGATTCTAGTCCTTGGTAAAAATCGCCGCTATCTCGCGGTCGGCTGGCTCTGGTTTCTCGGCACGCTCGTACCGGTGATCGGGCTCGTGCAGGTTGGCGCGAAAGCATGGCCGATCGGTACATGTACGTTCCGTTGATCGGACTGGCGATCATGGTGGCCTGGGGCGTACCAGATCTCTTGCAGAGCTTTCCGCGTCGTCGATTTGTCGTACGAACAGCCGCCGTGTTCGCCGTGACGGCATGCTTCGTGTTCACATGGATGCAAGTTGGACACTGGCGCAACGGTGTCACTTTGTTTGAGCACAATTTCGCGGTCTGCCCGCATCCGCGCGCAGAACATATGCTCGGTTCGGCCCTGTTGCGGACCGGCCAGATCGATTCCGCAAAGACGCACTTTGAAAGCGTCCTGCGTTCCCGGCCAGATGACGCCGCAACGCTCAATTTGTTGGGAGTCGCATTTCAACTGCAGGGGCGCCTCGACGAAGCGCTCACGCAATTTCGTCGGTCGGTAGAACTCGACCCAAACGTGGCCCGTTCGCAATACAACTATGCGAACTTACTGGCCGAACGAAGCGAACTCGAAGCGGCGGTCGTCGCCTATCGGGCGTCTCTTGCGATTGAGCCGCTGCCGAAAACGCACAACAACCTCGGAGCCGTACTCCTTAAGCAGCAAAAGTATCAAGAGGCCGCCGAGGAGTTTGCCGCGGCGTTGGCAATTAGCCCCGTCTATCACGGGGCGCGGACCAACCTCACCCGACTGCTGGCCGAACATCCTCACCTAAAAACGCCGCGGCCCGCAGAATCGCTCGGCATTTCGAACGATCCCACGGGCCGGTTCTAGCGTCTATACGTCAACGTTGACGTCCGTCGCAGTCACCTATCGAGCGGCCGTCGACTCTTTCGCTTCGACCGCGGCGCCCGAAGACGGAGCAATCTTGACGACCGTCGCGTGCGCTGCAGTGAGATACTGCTTGGCGATCGACTCGATCTCCATCTTGGTCATCGAACTATAGGCCGCGGCCAGAGTTCGCACCTCATCCAATGCTCGCGGCCGTTCCTGACTATCGCCGAGCGACGTGAGCCAGTAGCCGTTGTCGCGCTGCTGAGGTTCGACGCTGCTGATCACGGGCTTGATGACCCGAGCGAATTCGTCATCACTGATCGTGCCCGAAGCGATCTCGTCGGCAACTTTGGTCGTCAGTCGGCCAATTTCGTCGAGTTGCTGCGGTTCGACAAGCATCTGAGCGCCGATGAACCCGAACTCGGGGTACGTATCAGACGAGTACGCAAGCACGTTGGGCGTATAGGTTGCGCCGAGCTCTTCCCGAATCTTCAAGCGGAGCCGTTCGTCGAGAACCAACGACAACACGTACAGGCGACGTTGCAAGTCGAGGTCGGCGCTGCCGGCCGTCGGCCAGCATACGGCCGACGCGGCCCGCGGCGTGTCTGCTTCGTATTGCAAGTGCTTCACCTTCTCCGTCGGAAACTGCAATTTTCGCGCGGCCGCGAACGCCGGCTTTTCGGCCGCCCGCTGCGGAAGAGCCCCCGCGGTTTTGGCGACGACCGCCAGCGCCGTGTCGACATCAACGTCGCCGACAAGCGTGATTTCTAAGTATCCGTTGGCCAGCGGTTCGGCCAGCCATTGCTGCACGTCGGCCAAAGTCAAACGGCTCACCGCCTCTCGGCTTGGCAGCATGTAGCGATGGTCGTTCGACCGCAAAAAGGCGGCGGCATCGTAGCGGAACTTCCCTTCCAACGAGCGGGCTTGCTGGGCATACGTGGCATCCATCATCTCGGCAAATTGCCCGGCCGTTTCCGGTGCAAAGCCCGCCGCCGTGAGATAGGCCGCGCACAGTTGCATTTGTAGCTCAAGCTCACTTTTCGTGCAGGCGCCACGAAGTTCAAATGCATCGTCGCCGACGGTGAACACCACGCCGACGTTCTTTCCTGAAAGTTGACGATTGAGTGCGTCGAGCGAGAGGCCCTTGAGCCCGCCTGCGATAAACGCCTGAGTTGCGAAGAGTTGCAGGCCCGGCTTATCGGCGGGAAGTTCCAAGTCCCCGCCGCCAAAGCGGAACAGCACGCGAACTTTGTTCTTTTCGAAGTCCGTGTGCTTGATGTTGACGCGGACGTTGTTGGCGAACGTCGCTTGCACGACTCCAAGATCGTCCACAGCATCCCGCTTTACGATTTTCCCTTCGGGACCAAAATCGGTGTAGGCAAACTTCGGAGCGTCTTCGTCGACCGGAGGATTCACGGTCACGTCACGGCTCGAACGGTAAGCTGCCAGCAGTTGTTCGTCGGCCGACGCGTCGAGATCAATGTTGCCCGTCAGTGAGATTTCAATTTCGTCGCCGCGCCAATCATTTTTCAGGGCACGACGACAATCGTTCGCGGTAATCGTCGGTACGTAGGTCTGAACCAAGTCTTTATAGAGCGACGGATGCGAAAAGACCGTCAAATCGCAAATCGACTCCACAATCTGGTCCGCCAATGAATTGGGCTGCTTCGTTTCCGCCTGATCAACCACCACTTCGAACGCGCCCGCCAGGTAGGCCTTGGCGTCGCGGAGTTCGGCTTCGGTAAAGCCGTGGATCAAAGCTCGTCGCAATTCTTGCTCAAGCATTCCGACGGCCGCTTTCCAATGCTGCGGCAGACACTGAGCCGCCACGACATGCCGTTCGCAAGCGTTATACAGCCGTTCCTCGTTCATCGAGGCGGCCGGCACCACGGAATCTTTCGCGTTCGTCAGCTTTTCCAAGCGTTGGTCGATCATTCGTTCGACCAACAAGTCCACGAGGTCGCGACGTTGCTTGGCCATGTCTTCCACCGCCGTGTCGGCCGGCTTGAGACGAGTCAGGCACACGATCGCGCGTCCAGTGTCGGCGACGCGATGAAAGCGGGCCGTCGGCCCTCGATCGACTTGTAATTTGCCGACTTCCGGGTCGGCCGTTTCGCCGTGAGCTGCCTTAGCATCGGCAAAGTGATTGCGAATCTCCCGTTCGACCATCGCTGCGTCAAAATCGCCCGTCGCCACGATCACCGTGCGGCCCGGCGTGTACCACGTTTCGTAAAAGTCGACGAAATGCTTGCGCGTCATCCCGCGAATGGTTTCCGTCTTCCCGATCGGCATCCGCGCGGCGAACTTCGTACCGGTCAAGGCGGCTTGAAGCATGCCGACGGAGCTGCGGTATTGGGCCGAATTTCCGGCAGTTTGCTCGCTGAGAATCACGCCTCGTTCGCGATCGATTTCCTTTTCATCAAGCAGCATGCCGTCGAGAAAATCACGAAACAGTTTAAGGCCGTCGTTCGTAAGTTCTTGGTTGGCTCGTGGAAGCTCGAGCTGATAAACCGTGTGATCGACGTAAGTCATCGCATTTGTGTGAGCGCCGAACGACATGCCGAGACGTTGAAAATATTCAAACGTATCACCGGCCTTGAAGTGCTTCGTTCCGTTGAACGCCATGTGCTCGAGGAAATGAGCTACGCCTTGCTGTTCGTCCGTCTCCATGACAGAGCCTGCCAGGACCAACATGCGCAGGCTACCGCGAGTCGGGGCCGATTTAGTCGGCAAGATCGCGTAGCGCAGGCCGTTGTCGAGCTTCCCCCAAACGACTCGTTCGTCGGGTTTCAAATCGCTCATTTCGTGAGCCCAGCGCCGAACCGCCTCGGGGCGATCTTTACTGGGAGCAGATTGCGATGCCGGCTCCGCAGCAAACAATGACGCCGGCGACAGCAGCGCACAGCAAAGGAAGAGCAGTCGTTTCATACGTCCGGCCTCAATGCATAGGATGGTTGCGAAAATGGAGCGATCGCAGTCACCCGGCTAGGCGCAGTTGGGCGGAGGTTGTTACGGTGGAAACCTCATGTTTTTTTGCAGACCGCCTCCTTAGCTACACGGTCTGACGTGACAGCTACAATAGCCGGCGGAGGCCAAAAGCTACCCCTTGAGCGAGGCGTGACCATGTCGGATGAAATCAATGATCTGATTCAGCGTTACGCCGCAGGACCGGCCCTGATTCGCGCCGCCGTCGCCGGCATGACTGTCGCACAAGCCGCGGCTCGTCCGATCGCCGGCAAGTGGAGTGCCCTGGAGGTCGTGGCTCATCTGGCCGATTTCGAAGTCATCGGCGTCGACCGATTGACCGCGGTGATCGCCGAACACGAGCCGCCGCTGCCGGGCCGCTGCGAACAGAAATATGCCGCACGGTTGGCTTACGACCGACGTGATCTCGAAGAGCAGTTGCAGCTCATCGAACTCTGTCGAAGCCACGTCGGCAAAGTTCTGCAAACGCTCACCCCGGACGACTGGCAACGTCGCGGCATCCACAGCGAAGCCGGCCCGCTGACGTTGCGGCAATTGCTCCAGCGCGTGGTCGGACACGTCGAACACCACGTGCCGTTCATCTTGGCCAAGCGTGAAGCGTTGGGCCTTTGATGCCGGCACCGCGGCTTCTTCTTCCGCCACATCGAGCAATTCACCGGCTGCGCTTTGCACACTAATTTGGGCGGTTCTTTCCTCTAGGAGACGCCGTCATGACGACCGCCGCGAAGTCCGGCCACACCGCTGCCAAGAAACGAAGCTCCGCCTCAAGACCTGCACCTAAATCGCCGGTAGGCACGCTTGGCGAAGTGGTATCGGGCGCCGTAAAGAAAGTGCAAGAGGCGTTGCCGGCCGTCGGTCGATTTCTGACCGGCGAGATCGACGTCGAATTTCAATCGCTTCACGATCTGTTTGTAAAGGAGTTGCAAGACCTGCACAGTGCCGAGCGTCAATTGCTCGACGCACTGCCGACGATGTCCGAAGCCGCCCATTCCAAATCACTCAAACGTGCGTTCGAGTTGCACCGTCGCGAAACGGAAGAGCACGTCGATCGGCTCCGCGTCATCTTCGACGAGTTGGAGCTCGACCCCGAATCGAAGAAGTGCCACGCCATGTCCGGCCTGATCGCCGAAGCCGATGAGTGGAATCGTCAATCGGCGGCTCCGGGCGTAAAAGACGCCGGATTGATCGCCGCCGCGCAACGTGTGGAACACTACGAAATGGCCGGGTACGGCTGCGTGCGGACGTATGCCCAATTGCTCGGGCATCGGCGAATCGCCCAGATTCTGCAGATGACGCTCGACGAAGAAGGGGCCGCTGATAAGAAGTTGACCCGCCTCGCGAAACGCATCAACGTTCGGGCGGAGCGCCGTCGTACTTCCTCACGACGACGTACGGCGAAGTAGCGACGGCAACTCACGATTTCGCATCACCACAATCATAAAATCGAATCGCCTCAGGCTTGGTAAGTTCCCAAGCCTGAGGCGATTTCTATTTGACCGACGTCGTCATGCGGCAAATTTACTTCTTGCCGCGGTCGTAGTACTGCTTCTGCTTCTCGATTTCGCAACCACGGTCGCCGCTGCAATCCTCATTGGCGTTGGCGCTTCCCATGGGCCGTTGCGATTCGCGATTGTAGGGAGCGTCCGGCGAAGTTTCGTATTCCGCCTCGACCGGTTGCTTCGTCGGTTCGCTATTTTGGCGTCGGCTTTGTCCCGCTTCTTGTTGTTTCATGGCTCGATTCCTTGCTTTCGGACTTTGCTATTCGATACGGCAACGCCTTTTCAACGTCGCCCCTCATTCTCTAAGGGCAATCTCGGTGCCGTCGGCGAACAATCGGCCTCGCCGTCTTAAATCCACACTCAAGTTCGAAACGCAGCACCGTAGCACATCAAAACACAACGACCCGACCGACGCTGGTTCGTCGCTCGGGTCGTTGTCGATCTACCGCCGCTTGCGACAAAGCTGGTTTCCTTCGTCGCCGCGGCGGCTCAAACACTGCGATTCTCAACTGCTGCCGTTATTGAAACAGCTTCAGCTTCGGGTTCTCGCGCTGGTTGTCGTTGGTCGGAAACAGATCCCAGAGGTTGTCCTCCGAATTCACGCCGACCTGGACGTTGCCGCTAAAGTACATCGACCGTGACACGAACTGCGTTCCGTTGCCGCGATCGTAGCGCACCACGACCGGGTACTTCGACGAGATCGTCCGTGCGCCGTGTGCCGGCACCGTGAAATTCTCGCCCATTACCAGAGCATTGAACTCTTGCTTGTTCTGTGAGTTGTCGACGGTGACGTCGAAACGTTGCTCGTAGAGCTGAATACCTTGATCGCTCGGCGTGAAATAGAACGTGCCGGGACCAAGCGTATATGCGGCAGGACCAAAGCTCTGACCGCGATCAAACTCGACGACCCAGTCGGCGCCGCCCGGCAGCCGCTGCGCCATCCCGGGCTCCATGATGTAATGATTGCCGTTGACGTTGTAATTGATCGTCGCTCGCGAACTCTTCGGATTGACGATCATCACGCCGCTCGCCATGGCTTCTCCTTCGGCCTCTTCCACCGGAGCGCCGGTCACAATCGGCAAGCCGAGAGCTTCGGCGGCGTTGCCGATTTGAATGGCCAGCGGGCCGCGTCCCTGATTACCGATCAACAATGCGTCGTTGCCGAGAACCACAGCGGTTCCGACCGGCGTTCCCGGATCGTAAATCAGCGAAATCTTGCCTGATGGCAGCTTCGCGATCGGGCCCTTTTGCGGCATGGCCTTGTCGACGAACGTGCGAACCTTCGTCCAATTCTTCAACGTGTCAAGCATCGGCGCGACGTCGGCGGTCGCCGGCACCGTGGCCGAGATCTTACCGAGAGCCTTGTCGATATCGTCGATATCTTGCGAAACCGAGGCTTGGTTCTTTTGCAGGTCTTGCTCCAATTTGGCCAACGTACGACGGACGTCGACTTGTCGAGCGACGATCTCCGCACCCGCGGCGTCCTTCGGATTGCCCTGCGAGTAAGCTTCGTAAACGGCCGTCGGATCGCCTGCGCAAAGCGCCGTCACGAGGGCTTGTTGATGATCGCCGGTCCAGCCCGAAGTCTTCGCCAACACCGCTAGTTCATCGGGCAGAATGCCGCCCAGCTTTTCTTTCAGAGCCGCCACGCCGTCAGTCAGATGCTTATCGACCGCCGCCATCGCCGCATCGCGTTCACCCGCCGTCAACGGAACCGGTGACGTGATCTTGTTCATCATGGCCGCCGGCTGCGACGGCTCATACGTGTTGTTTCGCAAACCTTGATTGCCGTCGGAAGGTTGATTGCCGACAGCCGGCGGCGCGGCGACTTGAGCCAGGCCGACTTGGCTAAATGCGAAGGCGCCGGCCAGCGCAACGAGAGGATTTTTCCGGACATGGGTCGTTCTCCAGGGTAAGCTAGGCACCAGTTTGATCGCTCGGCGTCCGCCTCGGGTTGCATCGGTTCGAACCGTTGTCGCAACAGCGCCGTGGATCGCTAACTCGGCAAACGATGTTCCGTGCCGGCATGGTCGAACTTTCGGCAGCCTTGCTGCTCGCAGATCGTGACGCACGTCACAAACTCAGAACCTCGCATCTTCACTCCCAGATAAGGTTGGTCGCATGCCTACGTGCTCCGTCTCCTTCAAGTGCTGCCGACGCGGAATCCTGAGTCTCGCCGTCGGGCTCTTTACGCTTCAATTCGCAGCGTCTGCAACGGCGGCCGATGCGAAGCCGGTGCGATTGCTTACGGTCGGCAACAGTTTCTCCGCCGACGCGATGACTTATTTCGAAGAACTCGCCGAAGCCGGCGGGCAGAAGCTGATCCTGCGGCAAGTCGTGCTCGGCGGCTCCTCCATGGCTAAGCATCTCGAACTGGCTACGGCGCACGAAAAGAATCCGAAAGACGGACTCTACGGCAACAAGCGCAGCCTGAAAGAGAACTTGCTGATGGACAAATGGGACATCATCACCATCCAGCAGCGCAGCCTCGATAGCCCGAAGCTCGACACTTACCGTCCGGCCGCGGCCGACTTGGTGAAGTACATCCGCAAATACGCGCCGCAAGCCGAGATCGTCTTGCACGAAACCTGGGCCTACCGCAAAGACGATCCCATGTTTCAAACGTCGAAGCCGAAGCCCGGCGACCCGCGCACGCAGCGCGCCATGTACGACGGCTTGAAGAACGCCTACGACACGATCGGCAAGGAGCTTGGCCTACGCATCATTCCGGTCGGCGACGCTTTCATCGCCGCCGATGAAGATGCCAAATGGGGTTACGTCCCCGCGGCGAAGCCGAAAATCGAATACCCGACGCCGCCGGAGCAGCCCCACTCGTTGCACGTCGGCTGGAAGTGGTCGAAGGCTGGCGGCAAAGACGTGCTCGGGATGGACGGCCACCACGCGAGCATGGCGGGGCGCTATCTGGCCGGTTGCGTCTTCTACGAATTTCTCTTCGGCGTGAGCCCGGTGGGCAACAGCTACGTGCCGCCGAAGCTCGACGCCGACTACGCCCGCTTCCTGCAAGAGACGGCTCATACGGCCGTGCAGAAGCGACTCGGAGCGCGATAAGCACAAAACGAAAATAGCTGCGGGCAATTTGCCCGCAGCTATTGAATCGATTTCGCGATCGGCCCGGACGCGGCAAGCGTCTTACCTGGGCGAGAGCGTGCAGATGATCCGCTTGCCCATCGTGCTCGGGTTGCCTTCGAGCTTGCCGACGTCTTCGAGCGATTTGATCATCTTCTCGACGACCTTGCGGCCTTCTTCCATGTGGGCGACTTCACGCCCTTTGAACACGACGGAAATCACGACCTTGTTCTTTTCGACCAAGAATTCACGTGCGTGATTCGTCTTGGTTTCCAGATCGTGCTTTTCGGTCTTGGGACGCAGACGAATTTCTTTGATCTTCGTCTGGTGCGCGTGGTTCTTGTGCTGGCGCTTGTTTTGTTGGTACTTGAACTTGCCGAAGTCCATGATTCGGCAAACGGGAGGGCGCTCCGTCGGCGCAACCTCGACCAGATCCAATTCCGCTTCGCGGGCCAGGGTCAGTGCTTGCTGGGTGTCGATAACTCCTAATTGAGCCCCGTCCGCAGCGATCACTCGCACTTGCGGCACGCGGATTTGCTCGTTCACACGCTGAGACTTTTCGATCGCTCGATCCTCCAATACGACAATGAGACAAAAATGCGGCGGTCGGCGGTTCTAGTACCGCCCGGGCGCCGCCCGACGTCCGCCTATGTAACCGTGTAAATATCGTTCGTAGTTTCGGGTGGTGTCAACTCAAATTAGGCCGGCGGAGGTCGAAAATCGGCGGCCGAGCGCCAATTGTGACGTTCCTTAAAGCCTGGGGACGGCCCTGGCTGTGGGAACGAGCAAACGAGCCCGGCCGGCGGATTCCTTCCCGGGGACATCCTTTCCCGAGCTTTACGACGGAAACCAACGCCGGCACGTTCGCCGCAACCTAGTATTCGTTCGCCTCCGCGGCCGGGGCCGTAGTCGCCGCCCCCATCGGTTTAGCGACCTGGCGAATTCGCTTGGTGCGGACTTCTTCTTGGAACTTCGCGATGGCTCCGGCAATCGGCAGGGCCCCGACATCGCCGTCGATTCGGTCGCGGATCGATACGGTTCCTTCTTCCATTTCGCGACCGCCCACGACCAGCATGTACGGCACGAGCCGAAGTTGGGCATCGCGGACCTTACGCGCCGATTTTCTCGGCCCGGAAGTCCCCCGACACCCGCAGACCCGCCTCGCGCAATTGTCGCTCAACCTGTCGACCGTAGTCGTTGAATTTCTCGCTCACGGTCATAACCCGCACCTGCTCGGGAGCAAGCCAAAGCGGGAACGCACCGGCGAAGTGCTCAATGAGCACTCCGATGAAACGCTCCATCGAGCCCAACGGCGCGCGATGAATCATGATCGGCCGATGCGCCTGGTTATCGGCCCCGATGTATTCCAGCCCGAACCGTTGCTCGCTCGGCAAGTTGTAGTCGAGCTGCACGGTGCCGAGCTGCCATTCGCGGCCGATGCAATCGGCCACGATGAAGTCGGCCTTCGGTCCGTAGAACGCCGCTTCGCCCGGGGCGATGCTCATGTGCGGCAGGTTCATGCTGCGGCAAACCTCCTCGAGTTCGCGTTCGGCCCGATCCCAGACTTCCGGCTTGCCGACGTACTTGTCGCTCTTCGGATCGCGGAAGCTGAGGCGAACGCGGTAATCCGTGAGCCCGAGGGTTTCGAGAATGAACTGAGTCATCTCCAAGCAACCGCGGAACTCGTCGGCCACCTGATCTTCGGTGCAGAAGAGGTGCGCATCGTCTTGAGTAAAGCCGCGCACGCGGGTCATACCGTTCAATTCGCCCGATTGCTCGAAGCGGTATACGGTGCCGAACTCGGCCAATCGCACCGGTAGATCGCGATAGCTCCGCGGCCGGCTCTTGTAGATCATGATGTGGTGCGGACAGTTCATCGGCTTGAGGAGGTATTCCTCCTCGTCCGGTTGGCCGCCGGCCTTCGCCTTGGACCGATCCGGATGATCCTTCATCTTGATGGTCGGGAACTGCGCGTCGGCATAGTACGGGTAGTGGCCCGAAATCTTGTAGAGATCGACTTTGCCGATGTTCGGAGTGTAAACCGGCTCGTAGCCGCGCTTCTGTAGTTCGGTTTTGACGAACTGTTCCAACTCGCCGCGGATAATCGCGCCGCGCGGGTGCCACAAGATCAGGCCGCCGCCGACCAGCGGATTGATGCTGAACAGGTCGAGCTGCTTACCGAGCACGCGATGGTCGCGGCGTTTCGACTCTTCCATCTTCTGCAGGTACGCATCGAGGTCTTCCTTCGAAAACCACGCGGTGCCGTAAAGCCGCTGAAGCTGCTGGTTGTTTGCGTCGCCCTTCCAATAGGCCCCCGCGACCGACATGAGCTTGAACGCCCCGATCGCTCCCGCGGTGGGAATATGCGGGCCGCGGCAAAGGTCGATGAATTCGCCCTGCCGGTAGAACGACACGGTCGGATGGTCGCCGAGGCCGGTCTGAATGTGCTCGACTTTGAACTGCTGCTTGATGTCACCGACGACTTCCAGCGCCTTGTCGCGCGGCTCCACGATGCGCTCGAACGCCTCGTCTTGCTTGATGATCTTGGCCATTTCGGCTTCGATCTTCGGGAAGTCTTCTTCGCTCAGCTTGTGCGACATCGCGAAGTCGTAGTAGAAGCCGTCGCCGGTGGTCGGTCCGAACGCCAACTGCACGTCGTCGTACAACCGCATCACGGCTCGGGCCATGATGTGAGCGCAGGAATGCCGCATCACGGCCAGCGCTTCGGCATCCTTCTTGGTGAGCAGCTTGAGCTCAACCTTGCCTTCGGCAGGGAGCGAAGTATCGACGCCGACGACTTTGCCGTCGACGACACCGGCCAGAGCGGCCTTAGCCAACCGCGGGCCGATGTCGTTGGCGACGTCGAGCACGCTTACCGGTTTCGAATAGTCTTTTACGCTGCCGTCTGGGAGTTGGACCTGAAGCATGAGTTCCTAAAGGCGTGAGGAGCCCACAAGCTCCAAGCCGAGCGGAGGCGCGTCAGTACCAAGGACGCGATCCGACAGTTCCGCCGGCGAAGTGTGAGCGAACGTAAAGTTTATCGAGCTACGGGTTTCCGACAAGACGAACAGCCGGTGCGCCGAGCCCGATCAACATACTGCCTGCCGAGAATGACAACGATCCAACGAGCAGGTTCGCGGCCTTTCATTTGAACGACGGCAACTTCGTCAGCTCGGCCGTGATAGCATCGAGCCCGACGATCGGCGCTCGGCACGTAAAGTTCTCGCAGACGTAGAGCGCCGGCTTGCCGTCGACCGGGCGTTTGCCTTGGAGCACGGCGTCCAGCAAGGGCGATTTTCCCTCGCTCGGCGTGGCCGCCACGACCTGATGCGGTCGGAACTGCCGACGGTAAACACGGAGCACTTCGTCGCGGCCGGCCGCATCCGGCGCGGCGACGACCATCTCCTGGGTCGGACCCAGCCAAAGGTCGAGGGCTAAGAGCGATTGGCCGACGGCGGTCGGCGCACGCTCGAATAATTCACCGACTGTTCGCAGCCCACGCTCGGCCGCCTTGGCGTATTTCTCATTGCCGGTGAGCTTGGCGAGCCGCGTGAGCACTAAGAGCGTCATACCGGTGCCGCTGGGCGTGGCGTTGTCGTACACGTCCTTATTGCGGGCGATCAGCTCTTCGTGGTCGTCCGCCGTGTAGAAGAAACCGCCGGTTGCGTCGTCGGCAAAATGCGTTAGCACGACGTCACAGAGCTTGCCCGCTTCGTCAATCCAGCGGGCGTTGAAATCGGCCTCGTAAAGCGAGACCAAGGCGTTGGCGAGGCAGGCGTAGTCGTCGAGGTAGCCGTCGAACTTGGCTTGGCCTTGCCGATAGGAATGCAACAAACGGCCGTCGGGCTTACGGAGCTTCGTGAGCACGAAGTCGGCGGCCTTCTGCGCCGCGGCCAAGTAGCGAGGTTCGTTAAGCGCGCCGGCGGCCGCGGCCATGGCGTCGATCATCAGGCCGTTCCAAGAGACGAGCACTTTGTCGTCGAGGCCCGGCGGTATCCGTTGGTTGCGAACTTCCAGAAGTTTGGGCAGGCCGCGGCGAGCTTGGCCGACAAGGCGCCAGCCTCCATATCGAGCGACTTCGCGACTTCCGCCGGCTTACGTGGCAAGTTCGGAATATTACGGCCCGGGTGTTCGTCGACTTCGAAGTTGCCGCGAGCGGTGATGTCGTAAGCGGCGTTGAACAGCTTCGCGTCGTCGGCGCCGAGAACTTTTTCCACTTCGGCAACCGTCCAAACGTAATACTTTCCTTCTTCTCCTTCGCTGTCGGCGTCGAGCGTGCTGTGAAAGCCGCCGACTTCGTCGGTCATAGATTTCAAAATGAAATCGAGCGTTTCGTGCGCCGTGCGAGCAAACTCTTCGCGGCCGGTCGCTTGATACGTTTCGACGAGCGCCGAGGCCAGCAGCGCGTTGTCGTAGAGCATCTTCTCAAAGTGCGGCACGAGCCAACGAGCGTCAACGCTGTAGCGATGAAAACCGCCGGCAAGTTGATCGTAGATGCCGCCGGCGCTCATCTTCTCAAGCGTGAACGTCGCCATCTCCAGCGCCTTCGCGGAACCGGTCCGTTTGGAGATTCGCAGCAGGAGTCGCAGGTCCATCGGGTGCGGAAACTTGGTGCAGTCGCCAAAGCCCCCTTCGCGAGAGTCGAACTGTTTGGCAAGCGCCGCTTCGACGACGGTGACCAAATTGACGTCGAGTTCACCGTCGGCCTCTCCGGCGCCCGCGGAACCGACGACCTTGAGATGGTCGGTCAGTTGCTTGGCCTGATCGAAGAGCGCCTCGCGGCGGTTCTTCCAAGCGTCGAGTACCGCGGCCAGCACGGCGTTGAAGCCCGGCATTCCGCGTGCGGCCTTCGGCGGCCAATAAGTACCGCCGTAAAACGGCTGCTTGTCGGGAGTGAGAAACACCGACATCGGCCAGCCGCCGTGGCCCGTTAGGCTTTGGACGGCATTCATGTAAATCTGATCAACGTCGGGGCGCTCTTCGCGATCGACCTTCACGCTGATGAAATTGTCGTTCAGCGTCTTGGCGATCTCGGCGTTCTCAAAGCTCTCGTGCTCCATGACGTGGCACCAGTGGCACGCCGAGTAGCCGACGGAGAGAAACACGGGCCGATCAAGCTTCTTCGCCGCGGCAAACGCCTCCGCGCCCCACGGGTACCAATCGACCGGGTTGTTTTGATGCTGCAGCAGGTAAGGGCTGGTTTCCTTAGCGAGACGGTTGGGCATGGAAACGCTCCCTATTTGAACTGCTGGTCCGGCCCCGGAAATTTGCCGCTGCGTACGTCGTCGCGGAAGGCCTCGGCCGCTTGCTTGATCGTGGTCTTCAAGTCGGCGTACGGCTTCACAAACCGCGGCACGTAGCCGCTGGTGAGGCCAAGCATGTCGTTGGTCACCAGCACTTGGCCGTCGCAGCCGTCGCCGGCCCCGATGCCGATCGTCGGCACCTTCAACGTCGCGGTGAGCTCCCGCGCAAACTCCGCCGGAATGCATTCCAGGAGCACGCAGAACGCACCGGCCTGTTCCGCCTCGCGGGCTTCGCGTAGCAGCCGGTCGTGGTCGCGTTGCACCTTGTAACCGCCGAGCAAATGGACGTTTTGCGGACGGAGCCCGCAATGCGCGACTACGGGAATGCCGGCCGAGGTAAGAGCGCCGATGATCTCGGCTTGGTCGTCACCCCCTTCGAGCTTCACGGCTTGGCAACGGGTCTCCTTGAGAATGCGCCCCGCATTTTCGACGGCCTTGTACCGCCCGAGATGGTTGCTCGGAAACGGCATGTCGACGATGGTCAATGCCCGCGTCACCGCCCGCCCGACCATCTCGGCGTGGTAGATCATTTCATCGAGCGTTACGGGGAGCGTCGTCCCGTGCCCCTGTACGACCATCGACATGCTGTCGCCCACGAGAATGGCCTCGACGCCCGTTTCATCGAGCAGTTGGGCCATTGTGTAGTCGTAGGCCGTGAGCATCGTGATCTTCCGCCCGGCCTTTTTGAGGGCCATAAACTTCGGGACGGTCAGACGATCGGCGGCGAGGTCGGTCATAGCGGCGACGGCCCGGGGCGAAATGTGCGGAAAAGCGTGGATGCACCTGCCATTGTGCGGACGGGGCGGCTTGCGGGCAACCGCCGCGCAGGGGCCGACAATGTTGAAAATCGTTGGAAAGCAGTCGGCGAGGCAGTATCTTAAAGGCTTCGACCGCCGCCATTTCTCGTTCTCTAAGCCCAACGCCAGGGAGACACGCCCCATGCTTCGTCGTTCCGCTTTCGCACTCTGTGCTTTTGCTCTTGTTTGCTTGCCGGCTGCTTCGGCCCTGGCGCAAAAGGGAGGCGTGCCGAAAGGAACTGCCGTAACGCTCAAAGGCAAGGTGTCGCAAGTCGTTCCGCAAGGCCTGCTCGTCGAAGGTTCGGACGGCAAGAAGTACGGCGTAGGCTTCACCGGTGCGAGCAAAGTGTCGATGACCGGCACGGCCGGCTCCGATTACCTTTCCAACGGCATGTTCGTGCAACTGGAAGTCGAACTCGACGCCCAAGGCAAGCCGACGAAGGAAGTACAAAAGCTTTCGATCATCGAACAGTCGACGATTAATCAACCCGGCATTTCCTCGTCGGAAGGACCGGACGCGAAGCAAGGCACGGGGGGCCTGTTTCTCGTTCGCGGTACGGTGCGAGGCAACAAGAACGGCGAACTGACCGTGGCCGCCGGTTCAAAACCGCTGACCGTGAAGCTCAGCGGCGCGGTCAGCATTCCGGTCACCACGAGCGATTGGCGGATGGCCCAACCGGGCGACGAAATCACGGGTGACGCGCAATCGTTCCCCGCTCAACAAGGCGCTCCGTTCACGCCGGCCATGGCCGAAGCTGTGACGATCAAGGCCGTGATGCCGTTCCAAAAGAAGAAAGGCCGCTAGGCCGCCTCGCGAACGAATATCATCTAACGCAACGGGGCGTCACGTTAATGTGACGCCCCGTTTTTTGTTGCGCACCCAACGCCCCGGCCTCGCTAGATACCGCGGAAATCGGGCGACGGCAGCTTCTTCGTTTCCACCTTTTGCGAGCCGTCGTAAAGCGGCATCGCTTCCGGCAGCCAGCTCTTCAGATCCTGAATGCGCGTCTCGTGGCTCGGATGCGTAGAGAGAAATTCGGGCGGAGATTTGCCGCCGGCAAACTGCTGCATGCGTTCCCAGAATCGCATGCTCTCGCGCGGATCGTAGCCGGCCGCCGCCATGAGGAGCAGCCCCATGTGATCCGCCTCTGATTCGTGCCCTCGGCTGTATTTGAGAATGCCGAACTTCGCCCCGGCGTTGATCATCTGCAAGACCTGCTGCCGCGCATTCGGGTCCATGTCCCCCAGCGCGCCCCCCGCCGCCATGACTCCGATTTGAGCAATCTGCTGTTGCGCCATGCGCTCTGCGCCGTGATGCGCCAGAGCATGAGCGATCTCGTGCCCCATGACGACTGCCAAGCCCGTGTTCGTTTCCGCGATCGGCAGGATCCCCGTGTAAACGACGATCTTGCCGCCGGGCAGACAGAAGGCGTTCTGCTCGTGGCTTTCGATGACCCGCACGTCCCATTGCATCTCTTGCTCGGGCATCTGCACGCCGGACAAAAACCCCTCATGCCGCGCTGCGTCGGTCAGGCGCTGCGCGATGTCTTTAATGGCGTCGACCAGCGGTCCTTGCCGCATGACGCGTTCTTGAGAGAGCACTTCTTGAAACGCTTGCAGACCGAGCTGCTCTTCTTGCTGCGGGTTAAGCGCAACCACCTGACTACGCCCGAACGGCCCCTTCTGACACCCCTTCAGCAGCAAGCTCCCCAGCGGAATCGCGGCGAGCACGACGACGATAATGAGCCGCGACAACAAACGCGAGCCGAGACGAGGCCGCTGCTGATCGGGATAGCCGTACGACATGGCGAGATAGTCCTGAGAAGGCCGATGCGATCGCAATTCCGTCGACCGTCAATTATGGTCGCTCGCACACCGCAATCCAGCCGTTGGCCCGCAATCGACCGAAAAGCCACGGCCGAGGCAGTTCATGCCGGCGGGCCGTATCGAGCGGAATGAGTTCGCGCAGCCGGAATCCGGCCGTCGCCAGTTCCTCTGTAAACTCGCCCCGCGTGTACACGTGCAAAAACATCTCTTGGATACCGCGATACGGGAAGAACTTGTCGCCGGCCTCGTGCGTGCCGCGCCATCGTTCCCACAGCAGATTCTTGAGCAGCCAGCGTCGCCCCTGAGGATCACGTAAGTTGTGCCACCGGTTGTGCACATGCACCACGAACACGCCGCCGGGCTTCAACATCCGCAGCACATGCCCTAGGAAACGGTGCCTCAACTCGCGTCCTCGGATCATGCCGAGCGTGCTGAAGAGGCACGCGGCGTAGTCGATCGACGAATCGGCGAAGCACCCGAGCTCAATCAGGTTCGCCAGCACGATCTGAATCGGCAATTTCTCCAGCGCGGCCTTCTCGGCGACGATCTGCAGAAACGGCGGCGACAAGTCGACGCCGATCGCACGAAACCCGCGCCGCGCCATCGGCAACAAAGCGCGGCCGGTGCCGCATCCCAAGTCGACGAACACGCCCGGCGTCGGAAACGCTCGCGCCAACACTTTTTCGTCGAAATCGAAAAGTGTGTTCGTCGCGAATTCTTCGTCGTAGTCACCCGCGATGTGCGGTCGATGGGCGTATTCCCACACCCCGCGAGGAATACCTTGCGGCAAGCGCCAGGCAGGCGGCGGTGCGGGGTTTTGGTCAAGCATTAGAGACGCTGATACTAAAGGATGAATGACGAAATGCTAATGTCGGAAGGAACGACGAATTCCCCGTGACGAAGCAAGCGTGCTGTCGTTCGGCGTTCGTGCTTCGTCATTCCTTCGCCCTTCGCGCTTAGCCCTTCGTCATTCGCCCGGCGGGTTGTGAACGGGAAAACGTACCACTATAATTCCTCGTCTCGCAACCGCCCGCAGTCAGCAATGAGGGCCATTGCGCAGGAGCGTCGGGCAGAAAACAATTCGGCCGAATTCCAGGCCGCTCGCACGCTTACGGCAATCGCCGTTCTATCCATATTGGCAAGGAGACGTTTCGTGTCTATTCGCGTCGGCATCAATGGTTTCGGTCGTATCGGTCGCTTGGTCTTCCGTGCCATCTGCGATCAAGGTCTGCTGGGCAAGGGCATCGACGTCGTCGCCGTAAACGACTTGGTGCCGGCCGATAACCTCGCGTACCTCGTGAAGTACGACTCCGTACAAGGCCGCTTCAAGGGCGAAGTTCGCAGCGAGAAGTCGAGCCCGAGCGTCGCGGAAGACGACACACTGGTCGTCGACGGCCACAAGATCAAGTGCCTCGCCGTTAAGGAAGGCCCCGCCGCTCTGCCGTGGAAAGACCTGAACGTCGACTTGGTCATTGAATCCACCGGCCTCTTCACCGAAGCCGAAAAGGCCAAGGGCCACATCACGGCCGGCGCCAAGAAGGTGCTCATTTCCGCCCCGGCGAAGGGCGAAGACATCACCGTGGTTCACGGCGTGAACTGCGGCAAGTACGAAAAGGAAAAGCACCACATCGTTTCGAACGCGAGCTGCACGACTAACTGCCTCGCCCCCGTGGCGTACGTGCTCATCAAGGAAGGCTTCGGCGTTGAAGAAGCGCTGATGACGACCGTGCACAGCTACACGGCCACGCAGAAGACGGTCGACGGCCCGTCGAAGAAAGATTGGAAAGGCGGCCGTTCGGCGGCGATCAACATCATTCCGTCGAGCACCGGCGCCGCCAAGGCGGTCGCCCTCGTACTGCCGGAACTCAAGGGCAAGATGACCGGTATGGCGTTCCGCGTGCCGACGCCGACTGTGAGCGTCGTCGACCTCACCGTGAAGACGACCAAGGAAACGTCGTACAAAGAAATCTGCGCCGCCATGAAGAAGGCGAGCGAGACGTACCTCAAGGGCATCCTGGCCTACACCGAAGACGAAGTCTGCTCGAGCGACTTCATCCACGACGCCCACTCGTCGATCTTCGACGCCGGCAGCGGCATCGAGCTCAACAGCAAGTTCTTCAAGCTCGTCAGCTGGTACGACAACGAATGGGGCTACTCGAACCGCTGCGTCGACATCGTCAAGGTGATGATGAAGTAAGCGTTCGCAGTTCTTGACTTCCGACAAATTCAGCGGGCCGGCGACCCAGATCGCCGGCCCGCTTTTTTGTTGCGCTCGCGGTGACCGGTAATTTGAACTCTCCCTCCGAATGCCATTTCGACAGGACGGCATTGGCAAATCGCCTCGCCCTTGATCCACGACGCAAGAGACTGCCATTTCGGCATCGCGACGAATTCAATGACCGCCGCCAATCCAGTCGCAATCCATTCCCAATAAACACGTTACATCGAAAAGAAAACTATTCGGCACGCTCTCTGCATTGAGTCAGACATCAAGCGATTTGAGCGTCACACAGTGCTCGAGTCCCGCAGTGCCTCGTTCAAAAGAGAGCCCGTCGTGACGTTGGCTACATGCCCTCGTGGCGCGGCTTCGAGTTTCTGAATCGTGTTTCAGGAGGGTCGTTGCCATGTCGTATGTGTTGCGTGATTGGTTCCGTCCTCAGTCGTTCGGTCAGGCCCGTCGGGAGATGGATCGCGTCTTCGGCGAAGTCTTCGGACCGGTCGGGACCGCGTTAGATCGTTTGGGCGTGGGGGGATTTCCGAGCCTGAACGTTTGGGAAGAGGCCGACGTTTTGCATGCCGAGGCGGAACTGCCGGGCGTGAAGAGCGAGGACCTCGACATTTCCGTCGTCGGCAAGCAACTGACGCTTCGTGGTCGGCGCGGCGGCCCGGCCGTCGAGCAAGCCGTGTACCACCGTCGCGAACGAGCCGGCGGCGAATTCTCTCGCACGGTCACGTTGCCCTATGAAGTCGACGCGGACAAGGTCGAAGCTTCGCTAGTCGACGGCGTGCTGAAACTCACGCTGCCGAAGGCCGAAGCGGCCAAGCCGCGGAAGATCGCGATCAATCGCTCGTAAGGCAATTGAGCCGTCGTCTGCTCCATGTCGTTGGAGAAGCTGCGGCCGAGCGCGGCTGTTCGGCGCAGGACGCACAGCGAAACCGGAAACTCCGTTGTCCCACGACCGGCGACGCCCGGCCTCGCTCGGCCTGCAGCTTCTCCCACGTTTCTCAAATTTCGATGCGATATCAAGCAGGAGATTCTCAATATGCAATGCGAACAAGCTGCAGCCGTCGCCGATCGCGAAGCCTGCCAAACCGCCTCTCCAACGCCGAATGCCGTCCGGCAACGTCGGTTCGTACCGCCGGTCGATATCGTTGAATTGCCGGACGAAATCGTGCTGACGGCCGAGGTTCCCGGCGCGGCCGGAGATCAGATCGACGTCCGTTTTGAAGACGGCGAACTCCGGCTCGAAGCACCCGTGGCGGTGCGCCACGTAGGCCGGAGCTTCTTGCTCGAAGAGTATGCCGTCGGCTCGTACGTCCGCTCTTTCCGTTTGGGTCAAGCGATCGACGCGGTCCGCATCTCGGCGGAGTACGTCGGCGGCGTGTTGACGCTGCACCTACCCAAGGTCGACGCGGCAAAACCTCGCCGCATCGCGGTGCGGACGAACTAGTGCTTTGCTAGTCGTCAGTTGATGGGTGCCACGGGTGGCTTGTCCACCCGTGCCCTCAACTGTCAGGCTATTCGTCGCCTTCCCGAAGCCCGGGGACGCGCGTCCTCGTTTTTTTGTCGCCAATCCCGCACGGATAGGCGTCTTCCGCCGCCGCTTCTCGCCCCGCGATGCTTCCGCTACGATCATCAGAGCACCATTGCGGAGCGACTTGGCATGCGGAAGGGAATCGGAGTTTCGCCCGGCGTCGCCGTCGGTCGCGCCTATTGCGTCGACGAGGTGTTCGTCAATCCGCAGCATACGCAACTCGCCGAGCACGACGTGTTGGCCGAGTGGCGCAAGTTCGAGCAAGCCTGCGAAACCACCTCCGCCGAACTCCGCGCCTTGCAACACAAGGTCACGCGGCAACTCGGCCGCGATCAAACGGCCGTCTTTCAAGCGCAAGAGGCCGTGCTCCGCGATCCGGCGTTCATCGCCAAAGTGCGCGAGCAAATCGTCAAGCACCAGCAGACCGGCCCGGTTGCGCTGGAACATGTCTTCAAAGAATACGATCGTCTGCGAGCCCGCACGAAAGACGCCTTTCTGAAGCAGCGTTTGCTCGACGTTCACGATGTCGTCATTCGCCTCAGCGGCCATCTGTCTCCCCTTCTGAGCTTCGAAGGAGATGCGGCCGAAGTGCCGCACGTGCTCGTGGCCCGCGAGCTCTTGCCGTGGCACATCGTGGCGATCGGCGGGCTACCGCTGGCCGGCATCGTCACGCAAACCGGCGGTCGCACGAGCCACGCGGCTATTCTCGCGCGGCGTCGTGGAATTCCCGCCGTCACCGCGGCTCGCGACGTTCTGAGCCAATGCGTCAACGGCGATCTCGTCGTGGTCGACGGCCGCAACGGCACGGTGATCGTCAACCCCGATGCCGAACAAGAGGCCGCCTATCGTAAGTTGCAGCGTGAGTTCGTCGACCTGCGCGGCAAGCTCGCGGAAAACCGCGATCGACCGGCCCGCACCGCCGACGGCGTCGAACTTTCGCTCTCGGCGAACATCAATGGAGTCGACGACGCGCACGCCGCGACGGCGATGGGGGGCCGCGGTGTCGGGCTCTACCGTACGGAATACCTGTTCCTCGCGCATCCAGCCGTCCCTAGCGAAGACGAGCAACTCGAAAACTATCGCCAAGTCATCGCGGCGGCGCCGGAACAGCGAGTCACGATTCGCACGCTCGACCTCGGGGGCGACAAGACGATTCCGTTTCTCGGGCACGATCGCGAAGCCAATCCGTTCATGGGCTGGCGATCGATTCGCCTTTCGTTCGAGCATCCGGAATTTTTCCTAGAGCAAATTCGCGCCGTGCTGCGCGCGGCGGCGTCGTCGGAAGGAGCCGCCGCCGAAATCAAGCTGCTCTTCCCGATGATCACCACGCTGGAAGAAATTCGCCGCATTCGCACCATGGTTCGCAAAGCCGGCAAGCAGCTTGCCGCCGAGCGCAAGCCGTACCGCTTCGTTCCCTTCGGGCTCATGCTCGAAGTGCCGGCCGCGGCGTTTACGATCGAATCGCTGCTACAAGAGGTCGATTTCGTCTCCATCGGATCCAACGATCTCGTGCAGTATTTGATGGCCGCCGACCGGGACAACCCCAAGGTCAGCCATCTCTGCGAGCCGCTGAGTCCGGCCGTTTTGCGAGTGCTTCAGCGCGTGATTCAAGCCTGCAATCGGGCCGACAAGCCGGTGAACCTCTGCGGTGAAATGGCCGGCGAGCCGCGTTCGTTCGTGCTGTTGCTCGGCATGGGCCTACGCAATTTCAGCATGAGCCCGGCGCTCATTCCCACGATCAAGAATCTCGCCGCGCAGATTTCCGTCGAACAAGCCCAGGCGATCGTGCGCGACGTGCTCACGCAACGCACGACGGAGCACGTTCGCAAACTCGTCGGCCGCCGCGTGCTCGAGCTCGCGCCGAATCTCGAACTTCTCGACTCGAACGCTTAACCCCGGGGTCCCCCATGACCGCACGGATCGCGATCACTCTGTTCGCTCTCTTTCTTTTCGCCACTCTCGCCGAGGCCGCTCGCTTGAATTACCCCGCATCGCGCCGTAGTGACCACGTCGACGACTACCACGGCCGCAAAGTCGCCGATCCGTATCGTTGGCTGGAAGAGCCTGACAGCGAAGAGACCAAAGCTTGGGTCGCCGCTCAAAATAAAGCCACCGAAGAATTCCTCGCCGACGTGCCGGGGCGAGCTAAGATTCGCGAGCGTTTGCTCAAGCTGTGGGATTATGTCCGCTACGGCGTTCCCTCGGTTCACGGCGGTCGATACTTCTACCAACGCAACGACGGCTTGCAGAATCAATCCGTCGTCTATACGGCCGATTCGCTCACGGCCGAGCCGCGCGTGCTACTCGATCCCAACTTGCTGTCCGCCGAAGGAACCGTCGCTCTTTCCGGCTACGAAATCAGTGACGACGGCAAGCTCATGGCGTACGGATTGGCCGACGCCGGCAGCGATTGGGAAACATGGCGGGTGCGCGACGTCGCGACGGGCAAAGACCTTTCGGACGAAATCCGTTGGGTGAAGTTCTCCGGAGCCTCGTGGTCGCACGACAACCAGAGCTTTTATTACAGCCGTTACGACGAACCGAAGGCCGGCTCAGAATTCACCGACTCGAACTATTACCAGAAGCTCTATCTTCACAAACTCGGCACGCCGCAATCGGAAGACAAACTCGTCTACGAGCGGCGCGATGAGAAGGAGTGGGGCTTCGGCGGCCATGTGACCGAAGACGGCCGCTACCTCATCATCTCGGTGTGGTGCGGCACCGATCCCAACAATCAGGTCTTCTACAAAGACCTCACGCAGCCCGACGCGCCGGTCGTGGAACTGATCAAGGGCTTCCACGCGGAGTACTCGTTCGTCGCGAACGACGGACCGGTCTTCTACTTTACGACCGACCTCGACGCCCCGCGCTACCGCGTGATCGCGGTCGACACGCGGTCTCCGGAAGCGCGCAAGGAAATCGTTCCGCAGGCCGACGGCGTGCTCGAAGGGGCTGATTTCTTCGGCGATCGCATCTTTTGCACGTACATGGTCGACGCCCACAACGTCGTCCGTGAATTCGGCCTCGACGGCAAGCTCCGTCGCGACATCAAGCTGCCGGGCTCGGCAGTGTGGGCGGTTTCTCAGGCCTGCGCAATGCGACCGAAACGTTCTATTCGTTCACCGGTTTCACTACGCCGCCGATCATCTATCGCTACGACCTCAAGACGGACGATGTCTCTGTGTTTCGCCAGGCGAAGGTCGACTTCAACCCGGACGACTACGAGACCAAGCAGATCTTCTACGAAAGTCGCGACGGCACGCGCGTGCCGATGTTCATCAACTATCGCAAAGGCCTGAAGCTCGACGGCTCAAACCCGACGATTCTCTACGGCTACGGCGGGTTCAACATTTCGCTGACTCCTCACTTCTCGGCCGGACGCTTGGCGTGGCTGGAAATGGGCGGAGTTTTGGCGATTCCAAGCTTGCGCGGCGGCGGCGAATACGGCCGCGAGTGGCACGAGGCCGGCATGATCGACCGCAAACAGAATGTGTTCGACGACTTCATTGCGGCGGCCGAGCGATTGATTGCGGACAAGTACACCAGTCCCGCGAAGCTGGCGATTTCCGGCGGCAGCAACGGCGGGCTTTTGGTCGGCGCGTGCCTCGCACAACGTCCCGACTTATACGGCGCGGCCCTGCCGGATGTGGGCGTGATGGATATGTTGCGATTCCACAAGTTCACCATCGGCTGGGCCTGGGTTTCGGAATTCGGCTCAGCCGACGACGCCAAGCAATTTGAAACGCTGCTGAAGTATTCGCCGCTGCACAACCTTCGCAAGGGCGTGAAGTATCCGGCCGTGCTGGTGACGACGGCCGACCACGACGACCGCGTGGTTCCCGCGCATAGCTTCAAATTTGCAGCCGAGTTGCAACACGCACAAGAGGGAGACAACCCGACGTTGATCCGCATGGAAACCAGCGCCGGTCACGGCGCGGGGACGCCGACGACGAAGCAGATCGACGAGTTGGCCGACGTGTACGCGTTTCTCGTCCGCACGCTCAAGATGGACGTGAAGTAAGACAATGAGTTCCGCACCACGCAAACCGCCGGTCTTTCGCCGCGAGCAGTTGATCATCTGGGCCGTCATGGCCGTGATGATCTTCGGCTATCAGTGGTATCAGAACCGTCGCGGTGAGAATGCCGGTCCGGTTCGGCCGGTCCCGATTCCTGTGCCGTCGGCACCTTCGGCATCTCCGCCGATCGCATCCGCGCCGGCCGCAACATCGTCGCGCCCCGTCGCGCGATCGACGGCCCAACGTCAGCCGAGCCTCACGCGCAACGTCGTTCTGCGCGATCAGGACGGCGAGATAATTTACCGCGGCGAGATCAATTTGGCTCCGTCGCTGGAGCGAATCTCCGCCGGGCGAAAACTTCGCTTTCCCAACGACGGCAGCACGTTTCAAAATCGCGAAAGTCGGCTGCCGCGCAAACCGTCCGGCTACTACACGGAATGGGTCGTACCGACACCGGGAGAAGGCGGACCGGGGCCGCAGCGCATTGTCGTCGGCGACGACGGCGACGTCTGGTACACGCGCGACCATTACAAGAGCTTCGAGCGTATCGCCGGCGGTCTCCCGTCGTGCGCGGAGGAATCAGGCCGATGAACCCGCCTCCGTATTTCCAGTTCGTCGACGATCCGGCGGCCTACCGCAATTCGTCGGCCATGATCATTCGCATTCCTCGCAAAGCCCGCGGCAAAGAGAAACTGCTCGGCGCGATCGCCCGGCCGCTCCATTTTCCTCGCTACTTCGGCTGGAATTGGGACGCGCTCGACGAATGCCTGCGCGATCTCTCCTGGCTGCGCGGCGTGAAGCAAATCGTCCTCGTCCACGACGGCGTTCCGTTCACACGGCGTGAGGAACAACTCGCAACCTATTTGCAGGTGTTGGTCGACGTCATGTCGCTCCGCCGCGCCGATCCGGCCGGCCTGCAGATCGAAGTCGTCTTTCCGAAGTCGGCCGAAGCGATCATCGGCCGCTAGCGAACTTGGACCGCGCTACGATTTCGTCGCAGCCAAGCGTGCCGCCATTTCGCGGGCGATATCGAGTTCGTCGTCGGTCGTGCGAGTTTGCAAGGCCGCGATCACTCGGCGGCGGCGTTCGGCCGAATGATTCTGATTCAGCTTCCATTTCGCCTCCCAACGCTCTACGGGAATGCGAAAGCCGACGATCTGCTTGACGAGCGCTTGCACCAAGTCCGAGCCGGCTTCGAGCCGCCACGGTACGGGCATCGATCGTTCGTAAATCTCGACCGTGCGAGCCACGATGTCGGTCAAACCTGCAGCGTCTTCGACGATCTCCAAGCGGCCGTAAGCGTGTACCGCTCCGTAGTTCCACGTCGGCACGGTGTTCGGTTCGGCATACCACGTCGGGCTCACGTAGGCGTGCGGACCGTGATACGTCACAAGCGCCGTTTGCCCGGCGGCGTCGCGCCATTGCGGATTCGTCCGGGCCATGTGCCCGACGATCGTGCCGCGTTCTCCTGTTGCTCGCTCCAACAGCAGCGGCAGATGCGTTGCAAACGGCGCTCCGTCGTGCTGAGTCACCAGAGTCGCGAAGCCGTGCCGCTCGGCGAAGTCGAAGATTTCCGTCGGATTGTCGACTTGAAACGGGGCGGGAATATACATGGCCGTAGCTCGAAGCAAGGGAACGTATCGCGAACACCGGTCGACAAGACCGACACTGCCCGCGACAGGTTCGCGAAGTTACAATGCGGCCCATGCGATTATCACTCATGATCACCTGCCTCGGCGACGTCATCCGGCCGCAAACCGGTAAGGCCGTCGTCGGGCTCTTGCGACGACTCGGGCACGAGGTCGATTTCCCGCAGGCCCAAACCTGCTGCGGGCAGCCGTTCTACAACTCCGGGTTTTCCGATCTGGCGCAGTGCGCAAGCGAAACACACGATCGAAACGTTCGCCGGCGAGCGCACGGTCGTCGTGCCGTCGGGCTCATGCGCGACGATGGTCAAAGTCGAGTACCCGCACCTTTTCGACGAAGGCTCGGAGTGGCATCGCCGGGCCGTGGAGCTTGCTGCCCGTACGTTCGAGCTGAGCGATTTCCTGGTGAACAAGCTAGGCGTCACCGACGTGGGCGAAGTTCTCCGGCAAGGTCACGTATCACTACGCCTGCCATTTGCGTGGGCTCGGCTTACAAACCGAAGCCGAGCGATTGATTCGGGCCGTTGACGGAGTGATCTATTTGCCCGCCGCCCATGAAGACCAATGCTGCGGCTTCGGCGGCTCGTTCGCCGTGCGCTATCCGCAGATTTCCGGAGCGATGGTGGCCGACAAAACCCGCTGCATCACGGCGACCGGGGCCGACGCCGTCGTCAGCACCGATGCCGGTTGCCTGATGAACATCGGCGGCAAACTTCACCGCGACGGCCAGCTAATCCGCGTGATGCACTTGGCGGAGTTGTTGGAATCTCGCTAGATACCGCGGATTGTAGACGCACTTAGAGAAATCTTTGTAATTCGCGGACATTGTGCCAGGTCAAAGTGTTGCGTTCAGCAACATAGACTTTGTCGTAGTCCGAAACCCAAGTGCTCTTTTGTTCGCGGTCGTTGGGATCACAATCTCGAATGAGAATTGCGACCACCTGCCAATCGTCGAAATTCTTCCACTCGACGACGCCCGGAAGTCTCTTGGCGACGTGGTGTCTGATCCTGCCACGGCCGGCAAGATCGATTCCGAGAGTTCGGCAATTGTTGACGAATTCCGCGGCAGCGGCAGACGAACGAAAATACGACGTCAAGACAACGTGAGCGACATGCTCACCATCCGCATTCATTTTCGACTTCTCGCGACCAAAGGCATATCGGTCCCAGACGGGTTTCCGTTCTGCCTCCCACAAGGCACCTCCAAGTGGCGTGATTGCGCAGTAATTCCGGGCGTCGCAATCATCGGATATCGTGACGATCCCTCGTCCCACATAACTGCGAAGGAGTTCCAGCAATTCGACATCACTCAGACTGTGAGCGAAAGGAAGATTCCACTGCGGCCGAAAGTTGACTTCGCGTAGAAGTCGAATTGGCGTGCCGCCGTGGTCGAATAGCGCATCCAGTAACATTAGGCCATCGTCGCTGAGATCGGTGGCATGCGTTCGGAAGTAGAACGACATTTCGTTGCGGAGCCGCAATGTCCGCGGAGTCGGCTTTCGATTGAAACTGGATTTGTTCACGACATAAACAGGTCAGCGTACGTAAAAATCGGACTTGCTTCAGATGATCGCGACAACACCTAAGTCAATCGCCCGCGGGCTTCGACGTCCCATACGTCCACGACCTTGCCGCCGCGCGTACAGTAGAACTTGTCGTGAAGTGCGACCGTGAGATCGGCGTAGCCCGGCACAAGAGTCAACCGATCGCCGACCCTCAATCCTTGAGCGCTCGGGGCCAACTCCAGTTCGCCGTGCTCGGCCGAAAGCCGCTTCACTTCAACGTCGCTACGACCAAGAACCTGCGGCGTGCAGACTTCGATATTCAGCGTCTTCCGCCCGGCATCAATAATGGCACGGCTCGGCGTCGGTCGGCTGACGATCGTCACCGGAACCGTCAGCGCGAATTGCAAGTCGGGCACGCGGCACTTGTCGCGATAGAACGCGTCCATGAAGATCGCCCCGCCGGCCTGCACTTCGGTGATATCGGCGTGCGCGATCGAGATCAGATACGAACCAGTCCCCGCGCAGGAAACAATCGGGCAAGGCAGCCTGGCGGCGAGGAGTTGCTTCTTCGTCTCGCTGAGAATGTCGAGGGCCGCGTTGATCTTGCCGAGCTTCTCGGCCTGATCGTCGATCGTCAGCAGATGCCCTTCGTAGCCCATGATGCCGGCGAACTCGACTCCCGGCATCGCGTTCAACGCGCGTGCCAACGCGAGCGTCGGCTCGCCGGGCTGCGTGCCGACGCGATTCAGGCCGATGTCCACTTCAATGATGGCACGCACCTTGAGCCCGGCCTCGGCCATTGCGCGGCTAATCGGTTCGGCCAACTCGACGGAATCGACCGCAATCACTGGGTCAGACTTCTTGCGCAACTCGACGAGCCGGCGAATCTTATGCGGGCCCGCAAGCATGTTTGCGATCAACAAGTCACGCACGCCGCCGGCGGCCAGCACTTCCGCTTCGCCGAGCTTCGCACAGGTCGCACCAATCGCGCCGGCCGCAACTTCTGCGCGCGCAATCGTCGCATTCTTGTGCCCCTTCGCGTGCGGTCGCCACGACACGCCGCGTTTGCCGCACGCGTCCGCCACGGCGCGGATATTGGCTTCCATCACGTCGAGGTCGAGGCACAGGCACGGCGTATCGAGTTCGTCGATCGTAGCACCAAGCGGCGCGGCAATTTGATTCATGGGTGTCGAACTATGCATGAGGAAAGCGGCATTCATCAACGTGCCGGCAGTTTAGGGGATCGCACGACGGTTGCGAAGACTTTGCTTGCGGCGTCGCGCCGAATCGAGGTACCATAACATTGTTCGACCCGCCCAAGATATTCCCCTCCTTCCGGTTCGAGACGCCTCGCCATGCCGCATCCGCGTCGCCCCCGCAACCGTGGTACGTTTCGCATTGCCGCACTGGCGGGCTTGGCCGCGTTGAGCTTGGCGGCAATTGAGTTCTCGGCCGGCACCTCTACCAATTCGACACGTGCCGCCGCTCCGACGAATCGCAACACTGCGGTTGACGAAGCGGGCAAAACGTCGCCAATCGCCGCGGATGTCCATCGTGGCCCGGTCGATCTGGTGCTCACGCCCGACGAGAGCCTACTGATCACGGCCAACCAGCGAAGCGATTCGCTGTCGTTGATCGACGTGAAATCCGGACGAGTCGTGGCCGAAACGCCATGTGGCGACAACCCGACGTCCGTTGCTCTGACGCGCGACGGTCGTACGTTGCTCGTGAGTTGTCGCTATTCGGGCGACGTGGAACTTTACCGCGTCGAACCGCTCGGGCTGCGGAGAATGGGAGCCGTGCATGTCGGCATGCATCCGTATGGCATTGCGGTCGCATCGAACGGTAAGACTGCCTACGTCGCGCTCTCGGCCGATGCGAAAATTGCAGAAATTGAGCTCGCCGACCGCAAAGTGATGCGCACGATCGACGTCGGCCGTTGGCCGCGACAATTGGCCGTTTCCGCCGACGGCAAACGCTTGGCCGTCGGCACTAGCGGCGATCAAACGGTGTCGGTCGTCGATCTGACGACGGGCAAACTGGATTTCCAACATCGCACCGGCGGCGGTTTGAACATCGGCCAATTGCAGATCGACCGCAGCGGCGAATTCATCTACTTCCCGTGGGTCATCTATCGCCAGTTTTCCGTGACCGTGGGAAACATTCGTCTTGGTTGGGTACTCGCCACGCGCATCGCGCGGGCCAAGCTCGCGGAGAACAAATATCGCGAGGCCATTTCGCTCGACGTGCCGGGCATAGCCGTCGGCGACCCGCACGGCTTTGCTCTGACGCCGAACGAAGAATGGATGGTGTGCAGCGCCTCGGGAACACACGAGCTGCTCGTCTATCGCACGGCGGACCAAGAGTTCATGAGCGTCGGCGGGCCGGGCGATTTGGCCGATCCGAAGGTGTATCGTGATCCGTCGAAGTTCTACCGCGTGCCGCTCGGTGGAAAGCCGATGAACTTGCGCGTTCGGCGACAACAATCGTGTCTTTGTGACGAATGATTTCTCGAACCGCGTGCAGGTCGTCGACCTCGCGCGGCGGGAAGTATCGCGAACAATCGATCTCGGCGGCCCGCACGCGCCGTCACTCGCACGCCAAGGCGAAGCCGTGTTCAGCGACGCCCGCCGAAGCCTCGACCAATGGTATAGCTGCGCAAGCTGCCATTGGGAGGGAGGCCCGAACGCCGTGCCGATGGATACGCGCAACGACGGTTCGGATCGCACCTACAAAACCGTGCCGGCTCTCTACAACCTCACCAAAACGGGGCCGTGGACTTGGCACGGCTGGCAAACCGACTTGCGGGCCGCGATGCGAAAGTCACTGCACGACACGATGCTCGGCCCCGAGCCGACGGAAGACGACGTGACGGCCATGATCGCGTATTTCGATGAATTGCAGCCGCCGCCAAACCCGTTTGCCCAGGCGGCGGCACGCGATGCGAAGCTGCAAGAATCCGTTGCTCGCGGCCGGAGGCTTTTTCACGGGGCGACCGCCGGATGCTCCGTATGCCACGCCGGTGCGTACCTGACGGACGGCAAAGTCCATGACGTCGGCCTCGGTTCCGACAAAGACGCTTACGACGGATTCAATACGCCGTCGCTTCTCGGCGTCTGGCAGCGGGTCAAGCTGTTGCATGACGGGCGAGCCAAAACTCTCGAAGACGTGCTGACCGGCGACCACTCCCCGAACAAAGTCACGGGCGCGGGGAAGCTCACCGAAGCCGAGTTGGCCGATCTCATCGCGTATCTGAAGACGCTCTAATTTTATAGGTTCGCCCGCTCACGGTTCGCCCGGCGAATCGGAGCGACACACTTGAGGAGCATCGCATGTCGCTCGTTCGTTTTGTCGTGCTGATCGTTTGTTCGGTTCTCGTCGGCTGTGAGAAAGTCGCCGAGCGCAGGCTCGGGTTCGGCCGGATCATCATCGGGCTCGGCCGCGTCAAAAACCGTTTTGACGACTCCTTCCGCTTCGGCCTCGGCGGGCGGTGACGTGAAACTCGATCTTAAAAGTTGCGAAGAGCTTCAGAAGCTCATCGCTTCGAAGAAGGGCAAGATCGTAGTCGTTGATGCTTGGAGCACGTACTGCGATCCCTGCATGAAGGAGTTTCCCGGCCTCGTCGGTCTGCACAAAAAGTACGGGCCCGAGAAAATCGCCTGCATCTCGTTCGCCATGAATTACCAAGGGCTCGGCAAGGTCGAAGACGAAATCGAACCAGTAGTCGAATTCTTGCGATCGCAGAAGGCGACGTTCGACAACATTCTCTCGACCGATGAAGACACGGCGGTCAACAAGAAGCTCGGCATCAAATCCGTGCCGGCGATCTTCATCTACGACCGTGACGGCAAGCTCGTAAAGCTGATCAACACGGAAACGACGTATGCTGAAGTGGAAAAGATCGTGGCGCCGCTGATTCCGTAGTCGCCGTGGCGCGGAATGCCGTAGCGGACGTTCCCTACAGATCCATCAGATTCAAAAACAAAAACCGCGGCCGAGAACTGCTCTCGGCCGCGGCTTGTTGCGTTTCAGCGTCGTCTGCAAACAGACGGCTTACGAACCATCGAGCTTATTCGAGGGCCGACTTCACTTGCTTGATCACCGCGGCGGTGTCGAGCTTACCGGCGGCGAAGCCCATGCTACCGACGACCTTACCCTTGTTGGCGACGATCACGGTGACTTCGGCGTCCGGGTTCAGGCCGTAGTTGGCCGGACCGTTTTCGCTTTCAACCGGCACGACGACCGGAACGTTCTTGACGTCCGAGTGAGCGGCCAGATCGGCGGCGGCCTTTTCGGCGGCGGTCTTATCGGCGTTCAACACGTTGACGAACGCGGCGAGCTTCTTTTCGCTGTTCGCGGCGACGGCCGAGTTCAGTTCCTTCGTCAGGTTGGCGACTTCGCCATCGGTCTTACGGGTGAAGACCATCACTTGCGGGCGGCCGCCGTACTTGCAACGGTAGCAAAGAGAATCGCCCTTCTCGGCCAGCCCGTCACCTTCGGCGCCGGCGACTTTTACGACCGTGAACGGACCGATCGTTTCACCAGCGGCCAGACCGCTCTTCAATTCTTCCGCGGAGGCCGAAACGCACGACAGGGCCACGACGGCCAAGCAAGCCAACAACTTCTTCATGTGTCCTTCTCCGTAACGAACAAAACGGGGGTGCAGAAACAAGCAAACGATGCTCGACAATCTACGCGCCGCGCCGACCGAAAGCAACTCCCCGAGCGAACCTCGATCGAGGAACCATGTGTGACAAAACATGCATCGTGCCGGCAACGGATACGAGAGTCTCCACGTCGGATGCCGCAACGCGAGTTAAGGTTGCACGACGAGTGAAAAATTCCGCGAAATAGACGCCGAATATCGTTCGCATGCGGAGTTCTACGACTGCTGCGCGAAGTCGGTTCGAGTTTTCATACAATCCATACTTCAGCGAAACGTTATCCGTTCGCATATGGATCGTCGCGTAGTTGCAGCGTGCACTCCGCCGGCAGATACAGACCGAGCGGTCAACTCAGCGCGTTGCCACTTCGTCGGCCTACTCGCCGACGGTTCGCCGGGCAAGCTTAGATATCGTAGTACAAACAGAACTCGTACGGATGCGGACGGAGCCGCAGTGCGTCGACCTCGCGCTTACGTTTGTATTCGATCCATGTCGCAATGACGTCGTGCGTGAAGACGTCGCCGCGTAGTAGGAATTCGTGATCGCGTTCGAGATTCGCGAGCGCTTCATCGAGCGAGCCCGGAGTCTTCGGCACGCGGGAAAGTTCTTCCGGCGGCAGATCGTAAATGTCTTTGTCGAGCGCCGGGCCCGGATGATATTTGTTCTGCATGCCGTCAATCACGGCCATAAGCATCGCCGCGAACGCAAGATACGGATTGCAGCTCGGATCGGGACAGCGAAACTCGACGCGTTTGGCCTTCGGGCTCGAGCTGTACATCGGAATTCGGCACGCCGCCGAACGATTCCGCTGCGAGTACGCCAAGTTCACCGGCGCTTCGTAGCCGGGTACCAATCGCTTGTAACTGTTGGTCGTGGGGTTCGTCAGCGCGCACAAGGCCGGCGCATGCCGCAACAATCCACCGATGGCATACAGGCCCATTTCACTTAAGCCGGCATAACCGCCGCCGGCGAATAACGGCTCGTTGTTCTTCCACAACGAGAGATGCACGTGCATGCCCGAGCCGTTGTCGCCGAAGAGCGGCTTCGGCATGAACGTGACCGTCTTGCCGTACTTACGAGCCGTGTTCTTGACGATGTACTTGTAGAGGCAGAGCGAATCGGCCATGCGCACGAGATCTTGAAACCGTAAGTCAATCTCGCACTGTCCGCCGGTCGCCACTTCGTGATGCTGGGCTTCGACGTCGAGCCCGCACTCGATCATGGTGTGCATCATCTCATTGCGCACGTCCATGAGCTGGTCGGCCGGAGGTACCGGGAAGTAGCCTTCCTTGTGCCGCAGCTTGTAGCCGAGGTTCGGCTTCTCGTCGCGGCCCCGGTTCCACTCCGCTTCACCGCTATCGAGGTGGTAATAGCCCTCGTGAGCGTTTTGATCGAAACGAACGTCGTCGAAAACGAAAAACTCGGCTTCCGGGCCGATGAAGCAGGTGTCGGCAATGCCCGTACTCTTCAAATAGTTCACCGCCTTGCGAGCGATGTTCCGCGGATCGCGAGAATAGTCTTCGCGCGTGATCGGGTCTTGAATGTTGCAGATGAGAGAGAGCGTAGGAATGGCGGCGAACGGATCGAGCACGGCCGTCTCGGCCTGCGGGACGACGATCATGTCGCTCTCGTTGATCGCCTGCCAGCCGCGAATGCTTGAGCCGTCGAAGCCGAGGCCGTCTTCGAACACGTCTTCGTTCAGCTTGCCGACGGGAATCGTGAAATGCTGCCAAACACCGGGAAAATCCATGAACCGCAAATCAATCGGCCTTGACGTTCTTCTCACGGCAATAGGCCAAGACTTCCTTCGGCTTCACAGCGTTTTCCTCGTTTGCAGAGACCCGCGACCACGTCTCGAACTATCAACACTTTAGTCGCTCGCGCAGCAGCCGGCGACTGTCAATCAGCGGTCCGCGAAACACCCGCAAAATCGTTACAGCCGCCCCGTCTTGCGAGCGGCGGCTTCAATCTCGCGGCGGTTCTTCCAGAGATACAAGATCCGTTGGCGAAGCGGTGGATGAACCCCGTCCGTCTCGCCGGATTCTTCCGGCAAACGAAACAACGCCTGATCGGGAAACGCTTCCATCATTGCGACCAGCGATTCCACATCGCGCTCGTTCAAGGAGATTTCGGTGCGGCCTTCAATAAGCCGCTCCCATGGAAGCCGCGGCACCTTCTGAGCTTTGCGGAGTTGTTTGGTCAGGTCGTCGACCGATTCGGAATCTTCGCTGAGCCAGACGTACTTGATGAAGCCGGTCAGCGTCACTTGCCGGGCTTCCTTCTGTGCCGTTCGAGCGCGTCGTGAACGGCCCGTTCGAGTTCTTCTTGATTGGTGTAACCGTAGGGGATGGCTTGGTTGATTGCTTCGACGACATCGGCCGTATTGATGTTGTCGTGCTTGCGATGCACGAGCTGCTGATGATAGATGGCCGTTTGCATTTCGCCGTCGGCGCCGAGCTTGAGCAGGCCGTTGATGGAAGTGACTACTCCGTGAACCTGCGCACCGAGATCGTCGCAAAGATATTCGACGGCCTCTCCGGTTCCGGCCCCCAGTAAGCCGGAAACGAACCACGTCGCCGTGCCTACAATCATCAGTGCGACGTACGCGAACATCCCTTCCATGTCGACCCATTGCGTGACCAAAACGCAGGCCAGCGCCCCCATCAGCAGCGTGAGCCCGCGACAACGGTCGCTCAACAGATAGTAGCGAAAGTAGTGCCCTAACTCATGGCCGATGATGTCTTGCACTTCGGCCGGGGTGAGCCGATGCAACACCTGCCGATTGAGATACACGCCGTTGAGCGAGCGGAAAAAAGCCGCGAGGCCCACGTTCATGGCGCTGGCGTTCAGCGTGCGATCGGCCGTGATGTACACGGGCGGCCCCGGCAAGGGCAGGCCGAGCCGATGCAACGTGTCGTTCACCAGGTAGCGCAACCGATGCTTATCGAAATTGCCGAAACGCGTTTGTTCTTTGAGGTCGTCAATTTCCTTGCGCTGTGTCGCCATGTAGTGCAACAGCGACATCAATTGCGGACCGACGACGACTGCGGCGGCGACGGCGGCCGTGATCGGCGCGTCGAGGACTTGATGCCAGTCAATGAGCCAACCGAATAGCCCGCAAAGCAATATCTGCACGACGACCCAGCGGGCGGCGGCGACATTGGCCCGATCTACCTGAGCCAGCAAATCTTCGCGGCGGGGAATCGGGGCGAGCTTCGCCATGCGTCAGGTGACGGCCCCCAGCAGTTGGCCGAGGAAGCCTGATTTCGGTTTGCTGCGCGTCTGATAAATCACGCGGCCGGGGCCGGTGAAGCGATTCAAAAATCCTTCGCCGGACATCATTGCGTCGCGCAGTTTCTTGCTCGACTTCACGAGTTCGTATTTTACGGACTCGGAGAAAGCGACGACGTAGCGATTGTCGATCAGGAATCGCTCGCCTTCGGCCAACTCACGTTCGACGACCGCGCCATAGGTCTGACAAAACACGGTGCCCGTGCCGGAAGCATGGAGCAAAAAGACGCCGGTCTTGGCCATGAGCCCCTTGAGACCGCCGTATTTGACGTCGACCTTGCAATCGCCCGCTTGCGCCAAGTACGACCCGCGCGTCAGCAGCAACCCGCCGAAATCACCGACCGACACCGGCAGAATATCGCCGTAGTTTTCCGGCGCGAGCAACAGCGTCTGGTCCGCACGGTTCGCGTGAAACACGGCCCGAAAAGCCGACTCGCCGCCGAGCATCGTCTTGAAGCCGGTCCACCACTTGCGTTCGACGTTGTGCGCTCCGCCGATCGAAGCGGTGACCTCGATGCCCGAGGTCATCGAAATCATGCTGTCGGGCTGCGCAACAATTTCTTCGCCTTCCTCGAGCTTGAACTCGACGACGGTAAAAACGGGCGCGTACAGTAGCCGGTGTTCCATGCGGCAGAGCTTAGCAGAATCGAACCCGCGCCGAAGCGCATCGACAGAGACCCGACGCAGCGCAATTCGGCGCGACGATCGAAACGTCTAGTCGTCCGACTCAACGCCCGGTGCGTACTTCTGCTTCAGGAAGTAACCGGCGAACGCGATCACCGCCAGAATTCCCAAGAAGATGAGCAAGGCCACCATGCGCGAGACGCCGAGCGTCATTTGAATGGTGGAAATGCAGATGTCGTAAATCACGACACGAATGAACCAGCCGATAACTTCGCCGATGAAGTTACGCTTCGCGAAGAGTTTCATACTTTGCCCCGCCTCTGATGTACCTAAGTTCCGTTCCGGCCGGATTCGCCCCGCCCGTTCGGGCTGGATTTCTCTTTATCGTTCCCTTGGGGGGAAGTCAAGCAGTCGTTCGGCCTGCCGCACAAAAAACGGTGCCGCTTCGGGGAGATTCCCGAAGCGGCACCGTGTGGGTTAGATCGGAGTAGGTTAATCCGACTATCAAGCCGAACGAAGCACGAAGCCGTTTTACTTGATGAACAGCATTTCGTGGTACGTCGGCAGCGGCCAGATGTCGTCCGGAACGATCGTTTCGACCTTGTCGGCGATCGAGCGCACCACGTTCATCGCCGGGATCACTTCGTCGCGGAAGTGCTTGGCGTGGCTGATCGAATCGCCCGAGGCTTTGTGGTTGATCGCGGCTTCGAGCTTATCGATGGCCGATTCGAACTGCGCGACCAACTCAGTGAGCTTGTCGAGCGAGCCGAGGTGCGGCGTCTTGCCGATTTCCTTGAGCGAAGCGGCCGTGGCGGCCAGCTCCTTCTGGTAGCGGTAGGCCGCCGGAAGAATTTGCGTCTTGGCCATGCTCAGCGCCACGAGGCTTTCCGTGTTCACGTCTTTGCAATAACGCTCGACGTAGATCTCGTAACGGCTGTGCGTTTCACGCGGCGAGAGTACACCGTACTTGGCGAACAGCGCGGCGTTCTCTTCCTTCATCAGCACTGGCAACGCATCGACGGTGTTGCGGAAGTTCGGCAGGCCGCGCTTCTCGGCTTCGCGGTGCCATTCTTCCGAATAGCCGTCGCCGTTAAAGATCACCGCTTTGTGCTTGGCCGTGATGTCTTGCAGCAGCTTTTGCACCGAAGCGTTGAGCTTGCTTGCATCGCCGCCCATGCTCTTCTCAAGTTCACCGGCGATGTAGTCGAGGCTCTCCGCGACGATCGTGTTGAGCACGACCAGCGGACCGGCGATCGACTGGCTCGAACCGACCGCGCGGAACTCGAACTTGTTGCCCGTGAAGGCAAACGGGCTCGTGCGGTTGCGGTCGCCCGCGTGCTTCGGCAAGGTCGGCAGCACGTCGGCACCGACGGTCATCGTGCCGGCCTTTTGCGATGAGCTAGCCGGGCCCTTTTCGAGCTGTTCGAAGATGTCGGCCAGCTGCGATCCCAAGAAGATCGAGATGATGGCCGGCGGAGCTTCGTTCGCACCCAAGCGATGGTCGTTGCCGCTGAAGGCCACGGCCACGCGGAGCAGGTCGCTGTGCAAGTGCACGGCCCGAATCACGGCCGCGCAGAACACGAGGAACTGAGCGTTGTCGTGCGGCGTTTCGCCCGGTTCGAGCATGTTGGCCGTCGTCGTGCCGAGCGACCAGTTGACGTGCTTGCCCGAGCCGTTGATGCCGGCGAACGGCTTCTCGTGCAGCAGGCATTGCATGCCGTATTTCGGAGCCATCTTCTGGTGCACCAGCATGATCATCTGCTGATGGTCGGCGGCGACGTTGGCGTTTTCGTAAACCGGAGCGACTTCATATTGGCCCGGGGCCACTTCGTTGTGCCGCGTCTTGATCGGCACACCGAGCTTATAGAGTTCGCGTTCGCAATCGAGCATGTACGCCAACACGCGATCCGGAATGGCGCCGAAGTATTGGTCTTCGAACTCTTGACCCTTCGGCGGCTTGGCGCCGAAGAGCGTGCGACCGGTCGACATCAAGTCAGGCCGTGCGAAGTAGAAGTTGCGGTCGATCAAGAAGTATTCTTGTTCCGGACCGGCCGAAGCGACGACCGGGCCCGGGTTCGCGTTGCCGAACAGCTTCAGCACGCGTTGAGCTTGTTGACTCAGGGCTTGCATCGAACGCAGCACCGGCGTCTTCTTGTCGAGCGCTTCGCCCGTCCAAGAAATGAAGGCCGTCGGGATGCAGAGCGTCGTGCCGTTCGGGTTTTCGAGGATGTACGCGGGGCTCGTCGGATCCCAGGCCGTGTAGCCGCGGGCTTCGAACGTCGCGCGAATACCGCCCGACGGGAAGCTCGACGCGTCCGGTTCGCCTTGGATCAGTTCCTTGCCGCCGAACTCGGCCAGCGCGCTGCCGTTGCCGCTCGGCGAGAGGAAGCTGTCGTGCTTTTCGGCGGTGAGGCCGGTGAGCGGTTGGAAGACGTGGGCGTAGTGCGTCGCGCCCTTCTCCAACGCCCAATCTTTCATCGCTTGCGCGACGACGTCGGCCACCGAGCCGTCGAGCTTCGCGCCGTTCTTGATCGTTTGTTGCAGGGCCTTGTAGACCCCCTTAGGCAACAGATCTTTCATCTGTTGATCGCCGAAGACGTTTGAGCCGTACAGAACGTTGCTCGGCGTCTCACGGAAATTCCATCCGCTGTCGACAGGCTTAAAGTTAGTAACCGCGTCTACCGCCTCTTTACGTGCGTTACTCAAGTGAGAACTCCCTCGGGACTACCCGCGAAAAATGAATCAGACAAGGACGCCGGCTCTAAGGCATGTGCCGTGCCGCAAGAATTGGCTTCGTGCCGCGGCAAAAGACGTAAGTGTCAACCGGCTAAGGTCTTAAGCAATATGTGACTCTCGTGAAAGCGGCCCTCAAGTTAAGAGGGGTATGCCGAAGATGCAAGCAGCCAGCCAGAATTTGCCGTTTTTTTCAGCGTCGAAATTCCTAACACGGCCACAGAGTTTGCGCCTGCGGAAAACCTTGACGAAAAGTGAGTTCAGAAGCGGGCCGATTTTTGTCACTGTGCGCGAAGAGGCCGCGAGATCGACGTGTCTGTGAGAAGACTTCACGCGGAGGCGGAGAGACGCCGAGAAGAGACAGATTTGTTGCTGTAGGGAAAGTTCTCCGCGGCGTTCCCTCATCTGATCCGACGAGAAAAAGGTCGGTGCAGCGGGCGGATGAGGGGATCGTCAAACGATCGACGGCGTCCGCTTTGTCATCCCACCACGCCGGGGACCGGTTTGCCCCCTTCCACGATTTTGATCGGGCGGCCGATGGGGCTCATGTATTCCTTGTTCGTGTCGATCTTCAAGGCCTGATAGATCGTTTGAAACAGATCCTTCTCGCTGATCGGCGAATCGACGACGTCATCGCCCCCTTCCGTCGTCGCCCCGATCACTTGACCACCTTTCACACCGCCGCCGGCCAGTACCGCGTTGAACGCCCGCGGGTAGTGATCGCGTCCACCGCGGCCGTTGATTCGCGGCGTGCGGCCGAACTCTCCCATCCAAACGACCAACGTTCGTTCCAGCATGCCGCGCTCTTCCAAATCGCGAAGCAGGGCCGCATATGGACGGTCGAGTTGCGAGCAAAGCGTGCGCGAGCGATTGAAGTTGTCGTCGTGCGTGTCCCAATTGCCGAGTCCGACTTCGACAAACGTTACGCCCGTCTCCACAAGTCGACGGGCCAGCAGACAGCCGGTCGCAAATTCTCCGGAACCGTACGATTCGACAACCTTCGTCGGCTCGCCGGCCATGTCGAACGCCTTCATCTGCGCGCTGGTAATCATCCGCGCCGCCTTCTCGTACAGCTTACGATGATCGCCCGCGGCTTGGGCGATGGCCCGATTGTCGACGGCTCCCTCCAGACGATCGAGCAATCCGAGCCGACGACGATAACGAGTTTCATCCGTCGTCAGCGCCGTATTCGCAGGCTTCAGGCCTCGCCTCCCCCCGGCGCCGCCGCAGCCGCGCGTCCACGACCGCCGCCGACATCGAACGGATCGTACGCAGTTCCCAGGAATCCGCCGCCGGAACCGTTGAGCACTTGGCCGACGCGCACATACGCCGGCAAGTCGCAAGCCGCATCGGCAATCTCGTGCGCAGCCACCGAGCCGAGCGCCGGATGGCGAAGCGTAGCCGTCGGCACATAGGAGGTGTGCAGCATATAACTGGCCCGCTGATGGTTCCCCTCCTTGGTCGACATCGAGCGTAGGATCGCGAGCCGATCGGCAACTTTGGCCGTTTCCGGTAAGTTCTCAGAAATGCGAATGCCGGCAACGTTGGTGTCTATCGCCTTGGTCTCCCCGCCGTTTTCGTGGTCAGGCTTAGGATCAAACGTTTCCAATTGGCTCGGCGCACCTTGCATCCAAAGCAGAATGCAGGCCATGCCCCGCTTACGCAGCTCTTCTGCTCCGACGGCGAGCCGGGATGAGAATCCGAACCCGCCGCCGACGAGCCCCGCACCACCGGCCAATGCCGAAGCTTTGAGGAAATCGCGACGTCCGACGACGCGCCCGCCACGAACTTGGACCTGCGATTCACGATAGATGTTTTGGAACATGGTCAGTCGCCCGTTGTCGGTGATCAGTTGTAGCGAGAGCTCGGCTTCTCAATTTGAGCGATGCGTTCGTTTGTCTCTTACTGCCGGTGCAAGAACTCAGTGGAGTTCACGAGCGACCAGAGCACGTCTTCGAACGCTTCTACGCGATTAGCCGCTTGCTTCAAATGATCGAGGCATACGGCCGCTTCCTTCTCGTTCGGTTCACGAGCCAAGCAGCGAAGATAGAGTTCGACAATAACGCTTTCGTCACTGCGATCGTCGGCCAAAAGCTTGCCGAGCGTGGTAACGGGACTTCGGCCGTTGATGCCGGCCGCAAGATTAGGCGAGTTCATCAGGAGCAACGCTTGCGGAATCGAGCCGGCGATTTCATCGCGTTTCGCGCTCGGGTCGTAGCCGAAGACTCGTGCGAACTGGGCTCGCGGACTCGCCAGCGCGAACCGGCCGCCGTATGAACCTGCGACGGCGGCAGGCTCGTCGCTCGGTAACCCGAGGGCATTGAGCAAGGCGTCGTAAAGCTGATCAGCCCGAATGCGATGAGCGCAGTTGGCGGCGAACGACGCCTCTTCCGGATTGCGCCGCGGCCGGCTTTCTCGCTGGTAGGCCTCCGTGGCGAGGATCGTGCGGTAGAGCCATTTGAGGTCGTAGCCTTGGGCCGTAAACTCCTGGGCCAAGAGTTCGAGCGTTTGCGGGGCCGAGCATTTGCGATCGGGCCCGATGTCGTCGACCGGTTCGTAAAAGCCTTCGCCGACGAGTTCAGCCCACATGCGATTGACGAGCGACTTGGCGAACCACGGGTTCTTGGGGGACGTAATCCATTGCGCCAAGGTCTCGCGCCGCTGTAAGTCGGTTTGCTCTTCGGGGAGTTTGTCACCAGTGGCGAAGAACACTGGCTGCATCAGCTTCCCTTGCGCCGCGGGGTCTTTCAGGTCAGGCATGTAGTGCTCGATCGGGCGAAATCGAGGATTGTTTGCATTCATGCCGCCGAACCGCGGGCCAAAATCTCGCGAATCGACCGCGTAGCTTCGCTGGCGACCGTCTTCGATGACGGGGCGCACGATCGTGCGCGGAAAGAACGCCGCGAGTTGGTGAAACTGCTCCCGCTTCCAACGGTCGGTCGGATGATCGTGACATTCGGCGCAAGAAATCTGAACGCCGCAAAAGATACGAGAGACTTCCGAAGCTACTTCGTTTGGGTCGCCCATCTGGGCCATGAAGAGCACCGTGGAGCCTTCTTCGCTGACATCGCCGACGGCCGTGATCAGCTCCGTAGCGATCGCGTCCCATGTGGCGTTCACGTTGAGCACTTCGGTGAAGTAATCGGACGCGACGCCTTGCATGATCAAGGCGCGATCTTCCGCACGGCGATAAAGGACGACGTCGCGCCAGTAGCGGCCCCAGTTTTGGCCGTAGCGAGAATCGTCAAGAAGTTTGGCAACGAGCTTATTGCGTTTGTCGATAGATGGATCGAACGCGAATGCCGTGAGCTCTGCGGCACTCGGCCATTGACCGATGACGTCGAGATAGGCGCGGCGAGCGAACGCTTCGTCGTCGACGGGTTGCGCCGCCGTCGAAGTTGCCGCACCGGTTTCTTTGCGCAACGATGCGTCAAGTTTGTCGACGAACGTTTCAGCATTCGCCGATTGCACGGTTAACACGACCAGCATCACGACGGTGATCGCCGATAGCGATCCGTTTCGTAAGCTCATGACGACATCCTTCGAGAGATTCTTGCGGCAAGCCGTTTGATTGCCTGCCATGCCGATATAACCCCGCGACGTGGGGAAAGTTTCGAGCGGCCGCGGCGTAACTGCGCCGGCAACGGTTGAGCGCCGCTTCCCGTAATTTACGGTGTTTGGCCGGCAGTTGCCGTTTCGTCGAGTTCGCACGGTCTCGTCGGGGGGCGAGGCGCGCGCTGCGCGATGCTTGCGGCACGCGCGGCGGCTTGGCATGCTGTTGGGCTCCTGCCTTGTTTCACGCCCCCTTGCCTCACAACCCGGAGCATTTCGGTATGGCACGTCCTCGTAAGGGCCGCACGCAGTCGTCGGCCACGCGTCGTGAATTCTTGCAAACGTCGGCCGCAATCAGCGGCGGCTTTTTCATTGCCAATAGCTACGCCGCCGAACCTTCCAAAAGCGCCAACGGCCGTGTGCGGCTCGGCTGCATCGGCGTCGGCGGCAAAGGCGGGAGCGACACGGATCAGGCCGCCGAGCTGTGCGACTTGGTCGCCTTGTGCGATTGCGACGAGGGAACGCTCAACGGCAAGGCAGAGAAGCACGCGGATCGCAAACCGCAACTCTTCACCGACTTCCGCAAGATGTTCGACGAAGTCGGCAAGTCAATCGACGCCGTGACGATCAGCACGCCCGACCACACACACGCTCCGGCGGCGATGCGGGCCATGCGGATGGGCATCCACTGCTACGTGCAGAAGCCGCTTTCGCACACAGTGTTCGAAGCCCGCGTGATGCGCGAACTGGCTGCAGAGAAGAAGCTCTCGACACAGATGGGCAACCAAGGCTCGGCCGAGAACGGCATGCGCGAAGCCATCGAAGTGCTGCAATCGGGCGCGATCGGCCCGATTCGCGAAGCGCACATTTGGACGAACCGCCCGGTATGGCTCCAAGCGCCCGACGTCATGGCCCGGCCCGACTACACGGACGAAGTGCCGAAGTCGCTCGATTGGGAAGCTTTCATCGGTCCGGCGCCGATGCGGCCTTTCGTGGCCGAATATCGCGACGGAGCCGGGGCAGCCGGCAAAGGCAAGAAGAAGGCCGTTTACCATCCGTTCCAATGGCGCGGCTGGTGGGATTACGGAACCGGTGCGCTCGGCGACATGGGCTGCCACACGGCCAACATGGCGTTTCGGGCCTTGAAGCTCGGCGCACCGATGTCGATCGAAGCCGTCGCAGGGCACGTGAATAAGGAAACCTGCCCGAGCTTCGCAACCGTGACGTATCACTTCCCGGCGCACGGCGACATGCCGGCCTGCAAAGTGGTGTGGTACGAAGGCAAGGTGCCGGACAAAGACGGTAAGCTCACGAAGAACCTGCCGCCGGCCGATCTGCTGCAAGGCGAGAACCCGCCCGGCAGCGGTTCGTTGCTGGTCGGCGATAAGGGAACTCTCTACTCGCCAAACGATTACGGTGCGGCCTACGTGCTGCTGCCGAAGAAGGAATTCGTCGGCTATCAAAAGCCTGCCGCCGTACTGCCGCGCAACGGCCGCGGCGACAAGGGAATGAAGGAAGAATGGATCAACGCGATCCAAGGAGGCCCGGCGCCGTTCTCGAACTTTGAGGTGGCCGGCCCGCTCACGGAATTCATCCTCTTGGGCAACGTCGCGATTCGCACGGGCAAGAAGCTCGAGTGGGACGGCGCTGCCTGCCGCGTGACGAATTGCTCCGAAGCGGAAGAATTCATCCGCAAGGAATATCGCAAGGGCTGGGAACTGTAAGCGTTTCTTGTCATCGAACTTCACGAAAAAAGGAGGGCGGCCTATGAGGGCCGCCCTCCTTTCGTTTTGTGTCGACTTGACTCTCTACTTCGCCAACTCCGCTTCGATGGCGGCGATCACTTCCGGGGCGTCAGGCTTCGTGCGCGGCTTAAACCGTGCGACGACTTCGCCGTTGCGGCCGATCAGAAACTTCTCGAAGTTCCAGCCGATCGGGCCTGGGAACGGCGACTTATTGGTCAGGTAGTCGTAGAGCGGGCAGATGCCGTCGCCCTTCACCACGACCTTCGACAACATGTCGAACTCGACGCCGTAGTTTTGCTTGCAGAACGTCGCGATCTCGCCGTCGGTGCCCGGCTCTTGAGCGCCGAATTCATTTGCCGGCACGCCGACGATGGTCAGCCCCTTGTCCGCGTACTTCTTGTGTAGCTCTTGCAGTTGTTCATATTGCGGCGTGAGTCCGCACTCGCTGGCGACGTTCACCAGCATCACGACCTTGCCTTGGTACTTCGAGAGCTTCACCGGTTGGCCGGCGAGCGTCTTCATTTCGAAATCCAGCGCGACGGGCACCTTGTCGGCTCCTTGAGCGATTGACGAAACCAGCGCCGTCGCGACGACGGCGCAAAACATGCGACGCAACATCATGCAAACTCCTGAGGTTGAGAAACTAAATTTATCTTCCACTAACTGCCGATCCACCGCTGGATTCGATCCAAGCTCAAGCGGGCCGCGGCGTCGAGGTTTTGCTCGCTCCCGCCACCACGCAGCGGTGAACACATCTCGTAGGCCACGTAGCCGCGGAAGCCTCCCTCTTTGAGGCCCGCGAAGAACGCCAGGTAGTCGATGAAGCCGTCTCCCAGCGGCACGGCGCGCACCGCGGCCGGTTCGAGCTTCGTGTAATTCACCAAGTGTTGCTGGTAGGCAAAACGCTCGAGCCGGACGTAATCGGCCAGCGTGGTTTGCACCATCCGCGGAGCCAATCGCTTGGCGGCGGTATAGAGATCGGCGCCGTGCAGGGCAGGGGACCACGGATCGAACATCGCCTGTAAGTTCGGACGATTCACTTCATCAAGCAGTTCGACGAACGCGTCCACCGCCACGCCGACGTCGTGATGATTCTGCAGGCCGACGACTACGCCGAACTCGGCCGCCATGTCGGCCGATTCCCGTAGCGCCGTGACGCAGCGATTCCAATCGGCTTGGTAGCTCGCCGGCTCCGTGTAGTAACCGCTGAACACGCGGACGAGCTTTGCGCCGAGCCCTTTCGCCATGCGGGCCGCTTCGCGTACGTAGGCGACCTGCATTTCCACAAGCGGCACTTCCGGCGACTTGTGGCCGACCGTGAAATCGGTATAGGCGGCGACCGTGCCGATTTCGACGCCTGCGGTCGCGGCGGCCTTGCGGACGACGGCCAGTTGCTCATCGCCCCGATAATCCAGCGGCGAAAGGTGCGGACGCTTCGCTCCGATCTCGACGGACTTGTATCCAAGCGCCGCGGCCTTCTGCAAAAACTCAACGATGCCCAACCGGTGCTGGCCCCAATAGCCAGCATAGCTCACCGAAAAGAGCATGGGAGTCATCATGGCGAAGTCCCGAAAGGGCGGGATTGAAGCAAGGCGGGAGAGAACTGAAGCGGGCCGGTCGTGATCGATTGTACCTGCTGCGATCCGGCGTCACAAAAACTTCGACGCCGGCTTGCGCAACGGCCCAACTACGCTTCGCCGACCAAGCACACGGCCGCGGCCTGCCCCATCGGCGTTTGCGTGAGCACCAGCACCGCCGGTTTCTCCAGCGGTTGCGGCCGAACGACGACATTCACCGGACACTGCGGATCAGGCGTGTTGTAGTTCACCGTCGGCGGAATTTGCCGATTGCGGAGTGTGAGCACCGCGGCGACCAAATCGACGGCCCCCGCTCCGGAGCCAAGGTTGCCGAACAAGCTCTTCGGCACCGTCACGGGCACATCGCCGAGAGCCGAGTGAATCGCCGCAGCTTCGACCTTATCCGCGGCCTGTGTGCTGCGACCGAAAGCGAAAACTCCGCCGATGTCGTCGGCCGTAAGTCCCGCCTCGCGCAAGGCTGCAGTGATCGATCGCTCAACGGCCTCCTGTGTGACGCCTCCGTCCGCGCTGCGTCCAAACGCATTGCCGAAGCCGGCGCAACGCGCCAGAATCGGCGCGCCGCGTCGCTCGGCGGCGGTGCGGTTTTCCAATACCACGGCCGCGGCTCCTTCGCCGAACACCTCTCCTTCGCGGCGGGCGTCGAAAGGTCGCGCGGCGGCGGCCGGATCGTCGTTATGGCGCGAGGCCTCGGCCACGGCGTTGCGAACCATTTGCGTCGGCTTCACGCGCGTGCCGGTGCCGCCGGTGAGCATCGCGTCGGCCTGACCGCGCTCGATGACTCGCGCCGCTTCCGCCGCCGCCGAAAGACTCGACACTTCGCCAAGCGTGATCGTGTTGTTAGGCCCGCGGGCATCGAAGGCGATGCCGATGTGGCAGGCCGGCATGTTCGGCAAATGCTTGAGCATCCAGAGCGGATAAATCTCGCGCTGCGACTCTGCTCCCCAACTCGCGAAATCAAACTCGGCGTCGTTCAAACAAGCCTTGTAAGCGGAGACCGTTTCTTCCGGATCGGGCTGAATGAGGTCGCTGCCGAACACCACGCCGATGCGCTCTGAATCGATCGTTCCCGGCTCAATCTTCGCTTGAATCAACGCTTGGTCGGCGGCCGAGAACGCCAACTGAATATCGCGCGACATTACCTTCAGGCTCTTGCGCGGCCGGACGTACTTCTTCGAGTCGAAGTCGACGACTTCCCCGCCGAACTGCACGGGAAGCAGCGACGGATCGAACAACGACAAACGGCGCACGCCGCTGCGGCCGGCCGAGAGCGAATCCCAGAAGGCTTCGACGCCGATGCCGATCGGGCTCACGACGCCGATGCCGGTGACGACCGTTTCCTCACGCGTACTCAATGCGAAGTTCCCTCAGGGGTGCGGCGACGTTCATTCGTCGCCGGCCGCAACTTGCGGAAACTACCATTGTACTTAAATCACCGCATTACGGGCGGCCCGCGTAATCGTTATTTCGGGCCCATTCGGACCGCTCCATCGAGGCGAATGACTTCGCCATTAAGCATCCGGTTTTCGATAGCGTGGCGAACTAGCGACGCAAACTCCTCGGGTTTGCCGAGCCGCTTGGGAAACGGGATCTGGCCGGCGAGCGAGGCCTGCACTTCGTCGGACATTCCAGCGACCATCGGCGTTGCGAAGATGCCGGGAGCGATCGTGACGACGCGGATGCCGTGCTTGGCCAATTCTCGCGCGGCCGGCAGCGTCATCGAGGCGACGGCCCCCTTCGACGCCGAATAAGCGGCCTGCCCGATCTGTCCGTCGAACGCGGCGACGGACGACGTGCATATCACGACGCCCCGCTCGCCGTCGGCGGCCGGCGCGTTGCCCGAGATTTCCGTCGCCGCAAGCCGCAACACGTTGAACGTGCCGAGCACATTGACACGGATGACGCGTTCAAAGAGTGCGAAGTCGTGGGGGCCGTCGCGGCCGACAAGCTTGGCCGCCGGTGCGATCCCGGCGCAGCACACGACGCCCGCCAACGGAGCCGAAGCATTGGCCGCGACGATCGCCGCTCGCACGGCCGATTCGTCGCATACGTCGGCTTCGTGAAATTGTGCCGCAGCACCAAGCTCAGCGACGAGCGCTTCGGCGGCCGTGCGGTTCACATCGACGATCACGACCTGCCCCCCGGCCGCAACGAGCATCCGTGCCGTGGCCGCCCCAAGACCGGAACCACCTCCCGTAACGAGGAAACTGCGTCCTGAAATATCCATACCTTCGTTCCCTGCTTACTTCGCCGCGGCTGAAACTCGTACTCCGTCGACAAGCGTCGACTCGGGTGCGAGAACGACCTGTTCACCTTCCGCGACGCCCTCGACGATCTGTACCCGTTCATCGTTCATGAGCCCGACTTTCACGACGGCGAGTCGGGCGCGATCGCTGCGAATCGCATACAGTTGCCAGCTTCCGTCAGGGCCGCGAAAAAGGGCCGACCGCGGCACGACGAGCGCGGCATTGTCTTCCGCGGTGAAAATTCGCACGCGTACACGATAGCCGACGCCGACCGGCTGCAATTGCTCCAGTCGCTTCAACTCTTGCGCTTCCAAAGTGACGACCACCTTCACGCGCTGCTGCTCGACGCCGAGCGAACTGACCTTGGTAAACCCGGCCGGATAAATACGTGCGACTTCCCCTCGTGCTCCGGTCGGCCCGACGGCCGGCCCATAGATTTCCACGGTTTGACCTTCGCGGACTCGCACGACGTCTTGGCTGAGAATATCGGCTTCAACTTCGAGCTGATTCAAATCGCCGATCTTCAACAGCACCGTGCCCGCAGCGACACTGCGCTCGTTCGTTTCCAAGCGGTCGAGCACCGTACCATCGATCGGGCTCGTCATTTGTCCGCGGGTACGATCTCGTTCGTCGCGCGTAAACGCACCTCGGCTTGCACCTTTTCATTTTCGAGCACCGCCACGCTCAGATCTTTGCGGGCCATGTACTGCTCGACGAGCGTCGGCACCAAGACCGTGGCGGCCATCATGCTTTGCAGGGCCTTGAGCACAAGTTGATCCTGGCGATAGTCGACGTCGGCCTGCACCTGCTGCACTTCAGCCGAGTTGAGTTGGTCTTCGCTCGCGCTATTGGTTTCGCGCAGCGCTCGAATGCGGCGCAGGTTTTTATTGGCGTAGTCAAGCTTGGCGAGGCCGGCTTCCACGCGCGCGTCAGCCGCATCGACGGTCGCCTTCATGCTGGCGACGTATTCCAGCGATTGTTTCCAGCCGGTTTTTTCGACCGTCTTATCGCCGCTCTCTTTGATCGACGCTTCCAGCCGTGCGATATTCGCCTTCGCTTCCTGCAAAGTGAGCTGCGTATCGATCGGGACAACTTGGGCGACGAGTTGCCCTTTCGTCACCCTGGCCCCTTCGGCCAGCGTGATCGGGTCGATTCGCCCGTCGTACGGCATCGTGATCAGGTGCGTCAGCGGCAAACGTGTTTGCGCCTGCTCATCAACAAACTCCCTAATCGGCTCGCGCTTCGCGGCTGCAGCTTGCACGACGACGCCGGTCGTAGCCGAAGCGTACAGAAGTCCGCCGACGAGCAACACGGCGACGGCGATACCCAAGATCCATTTCATAATTCATTACTCCCGCGTCTTCAGCGCTTCGAGCCAGTCCATTTTATGGATGCTGCGCTGTACGACCAAATGGGCGGCGAAACCGAACAGCGTGCCAAGAACGACGACGATGAGCCATACTTGGGTCGGATTGATCAGCGGAATGCGGAACATTTCCGTGTCGTAGGCCACGACGATGCCGTAGTTCAGCAGGTATCCCAGCGGTAAGCCCAGCAGCGTGCCGACGCCGTTGACCAAGATGCTTTCGCGGAGGAACAGGTTCCCGACTTGCCAAGGCCCGTAGCCGAGCACGCGCAGCGTGGCCACTTCCCGTTGACGCTCCTGCAAGCTGACCAGCGACGAGTTCAAAACGCTGCCGAAGAAGATCACGCCGGCAAACATTACGAGCAGCCCGATGAATACATGTTGATTCTTCACCAGCGTTTCTTTAACGCTGCGAATGATATCGGCCGCGCGGAAACGCCTTGCACGGCGGGCAGTTGTTTGATTTCGCGATAGAGCTCGCGGCGCACGTCGTCGCCCGGACGCACTTGCAATTGCACGCCGGTCACCGCGAGTTCTTCGTTCATGAGACCGCTCAAATAACGAATATCGGCATACACGGCGACGCCGAGAAAACTGTCGGCGATCTCGGCGACGTGAACGCGGTGCGTTTCGCGAAGTCCCTTGGTCGGACGAATCTCGATGGTTTCGCCGGCCCGCACGTGCAGGATTTCCGCCATCTTCTTGGTAAGCAGCACGCCCGACTCGGGAATTCGCAACGGCCGAGCCTCGGTATCGCGCGGAATCATCAATCGCGCACCGGGCAACACGCCGGTGATCGCTCCTTTGCGGGTATGTGATCCGTGAAAGAACGTGCAACTGACGTCGAACAGCGGCTCGGCCCGATCAACGCCCGGCAGCCGTGCCGCCTCGTCCCAAGCGTCGCGCCCTTGTTCGTCTTTGAACGTCAGGTCGATGTCGCTCCGCTGGATTAACTCAAATTGAAAATCGACCATGTAGTTGGTCTCAAACGCCAAGAGCAACGCGTCGACTGAAAGCGTCGCACCCATGGCTGCCGCAAAGATACCGGCTGCCGTACGAAGCCGGCTGCGAAACACATTGCGCAAGGCCATGCGGGCTGGAAACGTGAGCTTCGCCCAGATCGCGGGCAAGCGTTCAAGCCAGATGGCTCCGCCGACGGTCGGTGGCTTCGGGCGCATCGCCACGGCCGGTTCAAGCTTCAGCACTTGACGCGCGCCGTGATACGAGCCGAGCATGCCGCAAACGAGGCCAATACAGAGAGCCTGCGTCGTAATGTCGGCATAAAAGCGATTCTCCAAACTCGGGAATTCGAAGAACGTGTCGTACATGGCCGTCATGCCGCCGGCGAGCCAATAACCAAGCGCGAGCCGCCGAGGCCGCTCAACGCACCGACTGCCAAACCAAACTTCAGGAAGTGCCAGAAGATGGCCATGTTCGAGTAACCAAGCGCCTTGAGCGTGCCGACCACGACGCGCTGCTGCTCGGCCAACCGGGACATAAGCACATTGAGCACCAGCGCCGCCACGGCCAGAAAAATCGCCGGGTTGATGATGCCGAAGGCCCGCAGGCCCATGATTTCGTTGCTGAGAAATCGGTTCGACGGCTGATCGCGCAGCGGCACCGTGTTGAGCACGCCGTACGAATCGAGCAGTAGTTCGGCGCGGCGAAGAATCTCATCGGGCCGGTCGCGCAAACTGGGCGTCACGCGGCCGACCACCTGATTGCACGCCCCTTGAAAGTCGAACACTTCCTCGGCGAACGTTTGCTTGATGTAGAACACGCCGAGCCGCTTGGAATCGGGCACAAACGAGCCGGGCCCGACCAAATACGTAAACTCGCTGGAAATGGCCGTGCCAACGACGAACAGTTCCTGCCGCCTGTTATTCAGCAGCAGATGAATCCATTGGCCGGGGTAGACGTTGTTGGCCCGAGCAAAAGCGTCGTTAAGAATCACCTCGTTGTCGCGACGATCCGTGAAATAGCCTCCTTGGCGGAGGACGATGTCGTTGATGACCGTGCGTCGCTCGTTGGGCATTGAGATCACAATGCCGTTGATCGGCTCGACGACGTTTTCCAAGTCGACGGTGGCAAAGAACTGAATCCGCGGGCGAATCTCAACGACGCCCGGCAATTCGGCGATCGCGGCTGCATCGGCCAATGGCGCCTTCTTCAGGTCGACGGTAAAGTCGGCCATGCGGCACTCGGCGTAATACAGCCGTTGGGCCGTCATCAGATTGCGATACGCCGAGCCGAGCGCAGCGTAGGCCGAAACGCCGATGGCCATGATGCTGCCGACCGCCAGCAGGAGAAAGCTCGAGCTGCGGAGTTCGCGACCGAGTTTGCGGTCGAGCACTCTCACCAGGTGATCTCCTCGGGAGGCACCGGCTCGGCGTTGTCGTGGGCTTCGACGATCTCGCCGGAACGGAGGCGAATCACGTGGTCGGCCACTTGGGCGATGGCCGCGTTGTGCGTGATGATCACCACCGTCTTGCCGAGCTTGCGGCAGGCGTCGACCAAGAGACGCAGCACGCGTTTGCCGGTAGCGTAATCGAGCGCACCGGTCGGCTCGTCGCAAAGCAACAACTCGGGATTTTTGGCCAAAGCCCGCGCGATGGCCACGCGCTGTTGCTCGCCGCCCGACATCTGCGAAGGGAAGTGTTGGGCCCGCTCCTTGAGGCCGACCAAATCAAGCGCTTCATCGACGTCCAGCGGATTGCGGCTGATCTCGGTCGAAACCATCACGTTCTCGCGCCGTGAGGTTGGGGACGAGGTTATAAAATTGAAAAACAAATCCCACCACCTCGCGGCGGTAGGTCGTGAGCTCGCGCGGAGAGAACTTCGTCATCTCACGATCGCGATACCAAACGCGGCCGTGAGACGACGAATCGAGACCGCCGATAATATTGAGTAGCGTGCTTTTGCCTGAGCCGCTGGGGCCGAGAATAGCCAAGACTTGATGATCGTGAATGTCGAGCGTGACGTCGCGCAAGACTTGTACGTCGACCTCGCCCATGTGGTAGGTCTTGCCGACGTCTTCCAAGCGGAGGAGTACGCCGGGCGCGGCACGCTGGACGGATACGGAACTCACGCGATGACTCGTGCTTCGTGTGGCTTCTGTGAGCGGCGAAGTTCGCCGGCGGGTGGATAGGAAAAGCCGCCGGCGACGCCTATGATGACGGCTTTCCGCGACCTCGACCAGAGGCGGGCGCCGATGTCGCGGAGGGTGCGATATTTGAGCATCGCCGCGCCCTGCGCAGGCGGAAAGATTTCATGAGCGGCGAGTTTCCCGAAGACGAATCGATGAACGACGACGAAGGCCAGAAGCCCGATCACTTGAGCCAGCAGTTTCAATTTCAGCCGGTCAGCGCACGGGTGCCGGAGCGGGTTGCCAAAGGAGTGTTCAGCACCGGGGCGATCGTGCTGCAAGGGCCGGACGAATTTCTGATCGACTTCATTCTGAAGTTGGCTCATCCGCATCAGATCACCGCGCGAATCATTCTGCCGATGAGCGTGGTGCCGCGGTTTATCGCCGCGTTGGAAGAGAACCTGCGGATTTATGCGCAGACGTTCGGAGACATTCCGCGGATGCCCGTGGCTCAGATGGCCGTGGCCGGAGATCCGCCGCCGGATTCGATTGAAGATCTTTACGACCAACTAAAACTGACCGACGACCAATACGGCGGCTGCTATGCCAACGCCGTGATGATCGGCCACGCGCCGGCCGAGTTCTGCTTCGACTTCATCGCGAACCTGTACCCGAAGTCGGTCGTGGCGTCGCGCGTATTTATGGCCGCGCCACAGGTGCCGGCTCTCTTGGAAGTGCTGCAGCGCACGTGGAAGAAGTTTGAAGAATCGCGAGGCGACGAACCGCCGCCGGCAGAAGAGGAATGACGCCGGCGGAGCGAGAGTTTGCTTTGCGGTGAACCACGATGGTCGCACGCGGCGCGGCGGTTGGGGCGGCGAGCGGTCGATTTACGGTGCGGCACGTTGTTTGCGTCGCTGTGACGAATAGTTTCGCCGAGTCACAATCTCTGAGGTGCCGTCATGGCCAAAGCAGCAACGAAGCGGGCTCGTACCACGAAAGCCGCCAAGAAGCCGACCGCCAAAAGTTCCGCCGCGAAGAAGCCTCGCAAGAAGGCTGCCCCCGGTATGATGGAAAAGCTCGTCCACATGGTGGACGACGTCCGCCAGAACATGGCCAAGCGTCGGAAGGCGCGACGAGCAAAAATCGCCGCGGCGTTTTCGTCGCTCACCGGCGGCGGGAAGAAGAAGCCTGCCAAGCGGGCCGCGAAGTCGCGTAAGGCGAAGTAACCTAGCGGCGAGCCGATCCGGAGTGCACGTAGTCATGGCGTGCGCGAGTGTTTGCGCGTGCGAGTTATGCGACTCGACCGACGCAAGCAACGTTTTCGCGCGCTTTGCCGGCAACCGGGTTAGCGGATTTTCTGCGAATCTTGAGAAGCTGTAGCGGTTCTGCGGTCGCCCCCACGTCGGCGGCTGCTGCGGAAGGCCGACGTTGCGCTCAGCGCGGCGTCGCCGAACTCATTGTCGTGCGACAAGTTGCGACACGCCGGCGGCTGCCGGCGTCGACCTGTCGTCCCCGAGGTAATTTCTCCATCCGTCATGCATGAACATGCAGTGCGATGCCGATTGCACTGAATACGGATTGGAAGAACGGACTCTTTCGGGAAGGCGGACCGCCTTGAGGCGGACGCAACGACATGCAACACCGCAGCCCTCACGCAGGCAGACGCTCGCCGCCGATTTGGCCGTTTCTGCTCTTGCTGGTGTTTTTGTTCGGGATGAGCATCACGTCTCCCCGCCATTGGGAGAAGTACGCTCAACGTGTCGCCGTTGTGCCGCCGGCGAACAAAACGGTCAGTACGAGCGTCGCGACGCCGATCACCGACGCCCTTTCGACGACGGCGAAGCCGAGCGTAGGAGCCGTCGCCCAGCTGCAACCGCGCGTGACGGGACAATTCACGCCGTTCACGGCCGACCCGCGCACGCAGCCGAAGGTGGCAGAGCCGACGTTCGCGCAGCCGAATCTAGCGCGGCGCCGAGCTTGTCGACGGGCGGACCGTTGCGATTGAGCGGCGTGCCGAAGCGCCGGCCGTAGAAAGGATTGCGGTTGAGCCGATTCCCGTAAAGACGCAGGTCGTCGCCGCGGCTCCGGAAGTTCGACAACCGACCATAGCTCCGAAAATCGCCGTTGCCGCGCTGCCGAACCTTGGCGCTCCGCAGTTGAGCGTGCCGAGCGCGACGGGGCCGAGCGCCGGACCGAACCTGACGACGCCCGCGATTTCCACATCCGCGGTCGCCGCTCCGAATTTGGCGACGCCGATCGTGCCGCAGGCCGACGACATTTCCGTCGCTCCGAACTTGCCGACTCCGGTCGTCGCTTCGCGACCGCAGTTGCCGGCGACGGCTAACGTCGTCGTGGCGCAGGAATATCGCCCCTCGCCGATCGGCTTCACGTTGCACGGCGGCCACAAGCCGGGGCCGCGCCCTGCGGTGGAGCAGCCCGAAGCTATCGTTCCGTCGATTCCAACGCCCGTGGTTGCGTCACCGGTCGTCACGACACCCGCCATCGCCTCGACGCAACGTCCGACCTTGGCGCCGCCGATGACCGCCACGGCCCGCGTTGAGCCGAAGATCGCCCGGCCGGAGAACATGAACCCGAGTCGCCGCGCCGAAGTCACCGACGCCGGCTCCCGTCGCGCCCGCTCAAATCAAGCAACCGGTCGCCGCGGCCGTAGCTCCGAAACGGCCCGAACTCGTCGCAGGCGCACTGCGCCGGCCGCCGTAGTCAACCCGACGCAGTCGCTACCGAAACCGGCGACCGTGGCAACGCCGCAATCCGTCGCCCCGGCGGCAGCGCCGAAGTCGTGGTGGCCGCGCCCGGTGGAGCTTTTTGATCGCTTGGCCGGTCTCCAAGAAATTCCAGCGACGAAGCCGTGGGCGGATCGCGCGATTGCGCTTCTCGACGATTTGTCTTCGATCGAAGACTCCGAATCGTCGCGAGCTGCTCAAATCGTCCAACAATTGCGCGCGCTGCTGGCCGATCCGCGATTGCTCGACGAAACTCGGCTGGATGCAAAAACCGGCCTGCAGGTACGTCTGACGCGACATGCGTTACAACGCCGACTCGACGTGTGGGAATCGCTCTTGGGCGTCCTCGGCCGGCAGGAATCGGCCGTGGCGTCGCGAGCCGATGCCGAAGACCTGGCCGTATGCCTCGTACAGCTCGAACGCGAAACGGCTGCCGCCGGCGAAACCGGCCGCCAATGGCGCGATTACCTGATGCTCGACCAACTCGGCTCGACGGTGCGCAACGCCGGCGACGACGTGGTCCGCCGCGAGTTGGCTCGCGACATCATTCAGCGGATGCGCCGCGCCGCCGAGGGCGACCAACGCAATGAGTTCCTTACGCAGGGCTCGTTTGCCGAACTGAATCAGCAACTACTTACGCTGGCCGACGCCGACCTCGACGGTCGGACGCTGCTGGAAAGCATCGAGCGCTTCGAAGGGGGCGGTCTGCCGAGCGACGGCCACGCGTTGGCGGAGCAATGTAAACTACTAGACTACTCCAATGACCCGGCGCGGCGGCAACTTGCTACGTGGCTCACGTCGCACTATCGCAACGCGAACGTTCGGGTGACGATCTCGGCCGATTTGCTGAATCGGATGCTGCCGGAAGAGTTGCGGCAAAATGCGGCCGTGAACGACACGGTGCTCGGGCTTCCCACACAAGGCTGGAGTAGCACGCGGACGGGCGTCGGCATCGCGTTCATTCCGAGCAACGAAAGCTTGGCCGTGCGGATGACCGCCCAAGGTACGGTGCATGCGCAAACGCAAACGTTCAGCGGCCCGGTGCGGTTGTTCAACCACAGCGATTCGTCATTCCGCGCCCACAAAGATTTCAGCCTCACGCATCGCGGCGTCGAAGTGCAGCCCGCCACGGCGTCGACGGCCAGCAGGTCGCGATTGCAAGGCATCCGCACCGATTTCGACCACATGCCGATCTTAGGCGGCATCGTGGAATCGATCGCCATGGACCAGCACGCGGAAAAGAAAGTTCCGGCACAGCGCGAAGCCGCCGCCAAGGTTTCACGGCAAGTGGAACGAGGCCTCGACCACGAACTCGACAAGCATCTCCGCACGGCCAACGGTCAGTTGAACGACTATATCGTTACCCCGCTGGCGAAAGTTGGATTATCGCCCGACCTTATCGAGCTCCAATCGAACGAAGCACGCGCGATTATGCGGGTGCGCATCGCCGGAGAAAATCAACTGGCGTCGCATACGCCGCGGCCGCGAGCCTACAGCGACAACGTGGCCAGCGTGCAAGTGCATCAATCGGCGATCAACAACGTGCTCGAACGGCTTGGCTTCCAAGGACGCCACTTCACGGCCGCTGAGCTTTATAGCTTCGCCGTGAAAGAACTATACGTGCCCGACGTCGTTGATCCGGCCCACATTCCCGACGACATCTCGATCACGTTCGCCAAGACTGACCCGATCACCATTCACTGCGCGAACGGCCACGTCGAACTGCGGTTGGCGATTGAAGAACTTCGCCGTGGCACAAAAAGCTGGCGAGACTTCACGGTCCGCACCGAGTTTAAGACGCAAATCGTCGACGGCGCGACCTGCTTCGTGCGTGACGGCCTGATCCACCTCAGCGGCAATCGGCTCAGCACGACCTCGCAAATCGCCCTGCGTACGGTATTCGCGAAGGTCTTCGCCGACGACATGTGCCTGCCGCTCTGGCCGGAGAAGATGCGGACCGACAAGCGATTCGCCGACCTGGACATTGCTCAGGTCGACATTCGCGACGGCTGGATCGGCATGGCGGTCGGCCCGCGCCGCGTGCAAACGACGATGGGATTGCTGCGTCCGCGTCGCTAGCCGGCGCCCTGTTGAGAACTAGTGCGGCACCGTTTCCTAGCGGGAGCGCGCGATGTTTTCTACGCCGTCGTGATCTTCTCCAGCGCGGCGCCTTCGTTCAGCGTCGGACGTTCCGGACGGCCCTTGTATTTGAAGACCAGGGCCATGTGATCGAGCCCGAGCAAGTGCAAGATCGTGGCATGTAAGTCGTGCACGTGCAGACGATCTTCCACGGCATGAAGGCCGAGTTCGTCGGTCGTGCCGATGGCTTGTCCGCCGCGGACGCCGCCGCCCGCCATCCACATGGTGAAGCCGGTCGGGTTGTGATCGCGACCGTCCCCCTTTTCCGACATCGGCGTTCGCCCGAACTCGCCGCCCCAAACTACCAGCGTTTCGTCGAGTAAGCCGCGCTGCTTCAAATCCGTGAGCAGTCCGGCAATCGGCTTATCGGACGCCGCACAAAGCTGCGTGTGATTCGATTCGATCTTCGAGTGCGCATCCCACTTGCTCCCCGCACCGTGGTAGATCTGCACGAAACGCACGCCCCGTTCGACCATGCGGCGGGCCAGTAGGCAATTGCGCCCCATCACGGCCGTGTCTTTTTGGTCCATGCCGTAGAGGCGTTCGGTCTCGGCCGTTTCGCTCGATAAATCAACGGCATCCGGTGCTTCGGCCTGCATGCGAAATGCCAACTCATACCCGAGCATGCGAGCATCGAGTTCCGTTTGCAGCGGACGCTCCAAAGCATGCTCGCGATTGAGCTGATTGAGAAACGCGAGCTTGCCGTGCTGCTGATCTTCCGACACGCCGACGGGCGTCGCCAAGTTGGGAATCGGCTCGTCGCCTTGAGAGAAACGCACGCCTTGATAAACAGCGGGCATGAAACCTGCGCCCCAGTTGCGCGGGCCGTTCACGACGCTCGACGCGTTGTCTTGCATGACGACGAACGCCGGCAGATCTTCGTTCTCCGTCCCTAATCCGTACGACACCCACGATCCGAGCGACGGCCTGCCGGCCAAGATGGAACCGGTATTCATCTGGCAAACGCCGGCAGAATGGTTGATGCCGTCGGCCCAACACGAACGAAGCACGGCGATGTCGTCGGCATGCTCGGCGGTGTGCGGGAGCCAGTCGCTGATCCACAGCCCGCCTTTTCCGTGCTGCTTCCACTTTCGCTTCGATTCCAACAGCGGCGAGCCGTACTCGCCCATCGCAGTGATGACTTTGCCGAAGCTTTCAGGAATGGGTTTCCCGGCCAGCTTGTTTAGCAACGGCTTCGGGTCGAACGTATCAATGTGGCTCGGGCCCCCTTCCATAAAGAGGAAGATCACGCTCTTAGCCCGCGGTTTCTTGTGCGGCGCCTTGGCCGCGAGCGGATTCGTCGGTGCGGCGAAGGCATTGTGATCGCGCAACAGATGCGCGAGCGCCAGCGCGCCGAATCCGGCACCACCGCGAAGCAGCGCATCACGACGCGTGAGCCTTTCAAGAGCAGAAGGATCAATCGACATATATAAACTCGTTCGCATTCAGAAGCACGTGACAGAAGTCCAGCCAAGCTTGGCGTTGCGGATCGACGTCTTTCTTTCCGCCGGGAGCGCGAAATTTGATGTCGAGCTTGTTGGCCGACGTGTCCTTAAACACGCCCGCCTGCGGCTCGAATTCCCAAAAGCCGACGGTCTTCGGCCCCAATTGTTCGGCGGTCAGCAACAGTTGTTCATTGCGGAGCACCGTGCTCGAAAGACGCACGTCGTCGATCAGACCGTCCCAAACTTTGGTATACGACCGATCGCCGCAGCCGCCGATTGTGAACATCCCTCGCTCCATCGGAATCCGCACGATGCGATGCGAATTCTGCGACGACAACATCGGCTCGTCGTCGTTCGAAAGGTCTTTCGCATAGAACGTAATCCCGGTCGGCTCCGTATCGCGCACCTTGACAGTTACCGCCACGAAGTACGGTTTGTTCAATTGCACGTGCAGGCTCGAAAAGATCGGCTCGTAAGCGCGATTGCCCTCTTCGTCTTCGCCCCAGAGTTGTAGTACAAGCATCTGCGGCTTGAACTGAGACTTGCGACTCGTCACCCCCAGTGACCAACCAGGGCTTTCTTTGTTGCCGTTCCAATGGGCGGCGATTGTGCGTACTGACGCGTCGTCATAGGTACTGCGCAGTACGACGAAAGCTTCGAGCGTAAAGTCTCCTTCGGGCAACATCGGGCTTTCGGGCACTTCGGCTCGGCGCATCGGCCCCGTAGGTTGCATGACCACGGCGCTGCCGTCGCGGAACGGAATCTTTTCGAGCTTCACGGCCGGCGAGGGTGGATCGTCGGGACGGATTCGTTTCGACTGCTGATTCAGAAACTCCGTAGAAAGCCGACGTTCATCGTCCGTCGGCAGCCGGCCGAACGCCAAACGGAACGCGGCGTCGATCTTCCCCGCCGGATCGTTCGACGGGTGCTCTTCGTCGATCCGTTCGGCCAGTTTCCCGGCTTGCTCCAGCATGTAGTTGCTGTTGATCATCAGCAGAGCCTGCGTCGGCGTCGTCGTCACATTGCGGCTCGCGGCGCTCTGAAACCCCTCCGGAGCGTCGAACACGTCGAGCAGCGGGTCGTGCGAATTCCGCAGCACTCGGCTGTAGATAGAGCGCCGCGGTTTCGAGAAATCGGCCGCCGGGCCCCCTTCGGCCAGGTCGAGAGCGCCGGTGACCGCTAACAACGCATCACGCACCTGTTCGGCATCGAGCCTGCGATTCGGCATCCGCCACAGCAAGCGATTCTCCGGGTCTTTCAACAATGCCGCTTTCGGAGCCGGCGTTAGCGCCGACTGCCGATAGGTTTGCGACAACACGATCTGCCGGTGCAACGGCTTCATGCGCCAACCGTCACGCACGAATTGCGAGGCCAACCAATCCAGCAACTCGGGGTGCGACGGCGTTTCGCCGAGCCGACCGAAATCGCTCGACGTCGGCACAAGCCCGCGGCCGAAGTGATACTGCCAAATGCGATTCACAATCACGCGCGTCGTCAGCGGATTAGTCGGCTTCGTGAGCCAGTTCGCCAGCGTCAACCTACGACCGCTCGATTTTTCGCCGACCTTCGCCACGGCCGGCGGCGTCGTGATTTCCGGAACGTCCTCGCCGAGCACCGTCAGAAACGCCGGCTCGACCGGATCGTTCCCCTTTTTCGGAATCAGCACCGGCGGTGCTTCGGCATCCACATCGCGCACCGTCCAAGCCGTCGGCAGCGGTTCGGGCTTCTTGGCGGCATGGGCCGAGAGCTCTTTGCGCAAGGCGACGAGTTGCTGCTTCTGCGCGTCCTTAAACACCCGATCCAAGCGGTCGTATTCGTACGTCACTTGCCGGTACGCCAACGCACCGATCTGCTTTTCCAGAGGCGACCGCTTTTCAAACGGCCGGGCCATAATGCCTTGAATATCTTCGGGAAACTTCTCGACGGCTCCCTTTTCAGCCCGTACGCGCGCCGGGCCTTCGATCTTCTCGATCTCGTCGAGAATCTTCGCGGCCGCCTTCTTCCACGCCGCAAGCTTGCCCTCGTACTCGGCAATTTCAGCCCGCGTGGCAACCGGCAAATCGTGCGTCGGCTGGATCGTCGCCAGGAACGATTGCAACGCGAAGTAATCGCGTTGCAGAATCGGATCAAACTTATGATCGTGGCATCGCGCCAACCAAGCCCCAACCCCATGAACACGTCGGCCGTGACGTCGGTCACATCGTTGAGCATGTTCGTCCATTGGCCGCGGACATCACGATTGTTGTATTCGTAGATGCCGAGCGTTAGGAAATTCGTGGCCAGTTGTGCTTCGGGATCATCCGGAGCAAGCTCATCGCCGGCAAGCTGTTCGCACACGAACTGGTCGTACGGCTTGTCGGCGTTAAACGAGCGAATGACGTAGTCGCGATAACGCCAAGCGTCGGGCCGATAATCGTCGATGCGATAGCCGTCGCTTTCGGCATAGCGAACTAAGTCGAGCCAGTGTCGCGCCCAACGTTCGCCGTAGCGCGGGCTCGCCAGGAGTCGGTCGACGAGCTTTTCGAAGGCGTCGGCGGAATCGTCGCGCACGAAGTCCTCAATCTCCTCGGCCGACGGCGGCAGGCCGATCAGGTCGAAGTAAACGCGACGAATCCACGCGGCCTTCTCGGCCTGCGGCGACGGCGGCAAGCCTTCCTGATCGAGCCGGGCACGAATAAAGCGATCGATCGGGTTCGCTTGCCAAGCGGCGGCGGCCACTTGCGGCGGCGTGAAATCGCGAACCGGCTGGAAGGCCCAGTACTTGCGATCTTCGTCGGTAATCTTTTCTTTCGGCCGCGCGGCGACGGCGTCATCGGCACCCGGCCACGGTGCGCCAAGCTCCACCCACTTCACGAGAGCGGCGACGTCGGATTCGGGAATCTTTCCCTTCGGCGGCATTCGCGGATAATCTTCTTCGTACTTCACCGCCGTGATCAGCAAGCTCTCGGCCGGCTTGCCAGGAACAAGTGCAGCGCCGCTGTCGCCGCCGGTGAGCATTGCCCCGCGCGAATCGAGCATTAGCCCGCCGTTGTCTTTTCCGGCGGCGTGGCTGTGGCACTGAAAACAATGCCGCGCCAAGATCGGTCGCACTTGTTCTTCGAACAGCTTGGCATGCTCGGGCGACACGTCAACCGCGGTCTGCCGCTTCTCGGCGGCGACGACGAAGTCTGCCATCGGGGCAATGGACGACCAAGCGACGGTCGCGAGCGCTGCGAGGACATATCTTCGCATAGCGTGGTTTCGAGAGAGTGCGAGAGGCGGAAGGCGGGGACGTCAGGGCTTACGATCGGGATCGGAAAGCGCCAAGACGAGATTATTGATTATAGCTAAAGAGGTCCGAGTTCGCGTCGCCGCCGTTTGACACTTTTTGACTCTGGTTGATCTATCGCTCCGGTCGTAAACTCGGGGAATGTCCCACTTTCTCTGGATGATCGATCGATTGCCGGCCCCGCACATTTCGCTCGACGAGCAGTCGTTCGTGATGCCCGAGGGTCAGGCCAATGAGATCGACAACCCCAACTGCAAGATTGTGTTCGTTCTCGGGGCCGATTGTGCGCATCAGCACGAAGCGGCGGCCGTACGCCCCTGCCGGACCGGCGACGTGTTGGCGTTCCCCGGCCCCTGTCGCCATCGCTACATCCCGCAAGCCGGCAAATCGCACCGAATTCACGCAGCTCGATTGCTGATTCGCCGTCCAAGCAAAAAGACTCGCGGGCGGCGTAAGTCGGGCGGCGAACCGACATCGCTTACGGAGTTGGTCGGCGACGTGCTCACAGAATTCCGCCATTTGAGCGGCGCAATCTCGCCGACGATGCTCGAGCTGCTTTGGCAGTTTCGTCGTGAAGCGGAGCAGCAAGCGCTGGGCTACAAGATTCGAGCCGCGGCGCTTTGTACGGAGCTAGTCGTCGAAACATTGCGACTGATCGCGCCGGCACAAGTCGACGAACTGACACGACGCGGTGCGGCAGTTGCTTCACACGAGGCGGCACATCTGATTGAGCGGGCTAAAGAATGGCTCTACAAAAACCACGCTCGACCGATCACGCTCGACGACGCCGCGCGGCACTTGGACGTGAGCCGTGAACATCTGGCTCGTGCATTTCGCAAGGCCACTGGAACGACTCTCTTTGGGCTGCTACAGCAAATACGTTTGGAGAGAGCTAAGTCGCTACTTTTGGGTTCTGATCTTTCGATCGCCGAAACGGCCGCGGCCGCAGGCTTCAGCAGCTTGGCGCTCTTCAGCCGGACGTTTCAGGCCCGCTATCAAATGAGCCCCCGCCGATACAGGCAAACGACTTGGGAGCATGCACGAGACAACCTGAGCCTGCCGCAGGCAAAAAGTCCGCGCGGCCGCTGAGCGTCGGGCATCATATGCCGGCACGCAGGCGACTTGCCTTGACCTATCGCTCGTCGACTGCGTATTCTTCGCCGTTCGCCCGAGCTTTTCGATTTGCCAAACTGCGTGAAACGGACTTCCGCCGATGGCCTGTGACGCCCTGCGCTCAAACCCTCTCCCCGGCCGTCTTCATAAATTCGTGCGAGAGCGTGCCGCTTGGATTGCCGCGGCTTTCATCGCCATGGCGATCCCGGCGCTCTTTGTCACCACGAAGAAGACCGGGGAGTGGAACGATTGCTATTACGCTGCAGCCGGGTGGATGTGTAACGGGGAATCGATTGCCGCGAGATCGTGGTACTACACGTATCCTCCGGCTATGGCCATGTTCACGATACCGCTGGCGACGGAGTCGTTGCCGCTTTCAAAATTCCTCTGGTCGTTGGTCAACGTCGCAGCGCTCGCAACGCTATTCGTTTCCTGCTGGAAACTTGCCGGCGGGGCAAACCTTACGAAACTCGCGTCGCCCTGGTCGATCGTATTTGCGCTGACGTTGCTCATCTGCGGACGTTGGATTGTTTCGCCGCTGGAACACTTGCAGTACGATGCCGTGATCGCAGCCCTCCTGGCCGCCGGATGCCTGCAAGTGGCGCGCGGACGCGACATACTCGGCGGCGTGCTCGTCGGTCTATCGGCCTCAATGAAGCTGACGCCGCTCTTGTTTCTGCCGTACTTCGTATGGCGCGGCCGGTTCCGCACTGCGCTCTGCACGGCAATCGTCGCCGTCGGCACGAACTTCCTGCCCGACCTGTTCTTTCCGCAGACGAGCGGCGCTTCGTACATGGTGGAGTGGTACGAAAAGTTCCTGGCAACGACGTTGGGCGGCACCTCAGGCGCTTGGCACACGGCCGTTCATCTGAATCAGTCGCTGGCCGGGTTCTTCAACCGGATGGCCGGTATCTGGACGACCGATTCGATGGAGAACCTGACGATCGTCGTGTTCGACGACGCGACGCGCGAGCTTGTGAAAAGACTCACGCAAGGAACGTCGCTCCTACTACTCGGCATCACGCTTTGCATCGGTCGGCGGCCGTTTCGCGGGCCCTGCGAAACCGGTAATTCGCGAGACAACGAATCGATCAACCTGTTCTGGTCGCTCGAATTCGGCATGCTCATGGCGCTGATGATCTTGATCAGCCCGATGAGCAGCAAAGCCCACTATGTGACGCTGATCTTACCGAGCCTGTTGGCGGTGCGCTTCGTCGTCGAACGACCGACCGCGTGGCGCCGCACCGTCTTCGTATTGCTCTTGGCCACCGGGCTGCTCGGCAGCAAGGAAATTCTCGGCAGCCAGCTGGGCGACGCCGCACTGATTTGGGGCGTCACGACCATTTACCCGCTTGTGCTTTTGGCGGCGATGTGGGAACTCCATTCATCACTGCGGCGTGCGGCCTCGGCCAAACAACAAGCACGCGAAGTCTTCGAAGTCCCAGTGGTGCGGTGCGCCGCATAGCGGCACATTACGCAACTAGCTTCGCACCAACTCACGGAACCGCTTCATCAGGTCTCGAGTGACGGCACCCGGCTCGCCGTTGCCGATCGTGCGGTTGTCGATCTTCACGACCGGAATTACTTCAGCGGCCGTGCCGGTGAGAAACACCTCGTCGGCCACGTACACGTCGTGCCGCGTCAGCGGAATTTCGCGAACCGTCAGGCCGGCGGCCTGAGCCACGTCCATCACCGCTTCGCGGGTCACGCCTTCGAGAATGCCTGCGTCGATCGGCGGCGTCAGCAGTTCCTTACGACGCACGAGGAAGATGTTGTCTCCCGTGCATTCGGCCACTTCGCCTTTGCTGTTGAGCATCAAGGCTTCGATGCAGCCTGCGCGAAGACCTTCGATCTTAGCCAAAATGTTGTTCAGGTAGTTGAGGCTTTTGATTCGCGGCGACAGCGCAGCCGGATGATTTCGGATGGTGCTGGCCGTGATGATGTCCAGCCCCTTCTCGTAAAACTCCGGCGGGTAGAGCGTTATCTTGTCGGCGATGATGATCACTTGCGGATGGCTCGTACGGTTGGGATCGAGCCCCAAGCTCCCCGCACCGCGCGTGACGACCAGCCGAATGTAGGCGTCGCTCAAGTTGTTCACCTTGAGCGTCTCGTTGACGGCCGCCGTCATTTCGTCGAGCGAAATCGGAATCGTCAGCCAAATCGCCTTGGCCGATTCGTACAGCCGTACCAAATGCTCTTTGAGGCGAAACACTTTGCCGCCGTAACTGCGCAGGCCTTCAAAGATGCCGTCGCCGTAGAGCAGGCCATGATCGTAGACGCTGATCTTTGCGTCGTCTTTGTCGTAATACTTGCCGGAGATGTAGATCTGCAGAGACATGGGGCGTGCCGAAATCGTGCGTTCAAAGAGTCTGTCAAAAAGCTCCGCGTGCGTCCGCGGGCGAGGTGGCCGAAGGCGAGCCCTATTGCTCTACTCGGCCTTGCACTAAGCGTACGATTCGGTCGGCCTGTTCGGCAATGGCCAAGTCGTGCGTAACCATGACCACGGTGAGTTTTTCCCGCACGTTCAGATCTCGCAAAATGTTCAGAATCTCTTGGCCGGTCGCCTGATCGAGGTTGCCTGTCGGTTCGTCGGCCAGCAAGATTCGCGGGCCGGAAACCAGACGCGCGGGCGATCGCCGCCCGCTGCATTTCGCCGCCGGAAAGTTCGCGCGGCTTGTGCTTCAATCGGTGCCCCAAGCCGACCATGTCCAACAGACGCCGGGCCTCGGCCTCGTGTTCGCGTCGCCGGGTCCAATATTTCAAAATTCCGTCGGTAATCATCCGGGGGGCCAATACGTTCTCTAACGCCGTCATTTCCGGCAGCAAATGGTAGAACTGGAAAATCAGCCCAATTTGCGTATTACGCAACGTGTCGCGGCGGCGTGCGGGCAGATTGTCAATCCGCCGTCCTTCGAGCAGGACTTCCCCTTGGTCAGGCTGGTCGAGCGTGCCCAAGAGATGCAGCAACGTGCTCTTGCCTGAACCGCTGGAGCCGATAATCGCCAGGAACTCACCTTCTTGCACGGCCAGATCTACGCCGCGCAGCACGGGAATTTGAATTGAGCCTTTGTAGTAACTTTTCTGGAGACCGACGGCGGCGACGTGCGCCGACTTCGCGTCGATGCGTTCGACCGGCGATTGCCCGTCGCGAGCGATTAACTGCAAGCGGGGCGTGGGACGACGTGCCGGCACTTCGGTTTGGGGAACGCTGCTCATAGGTCTCATCCTCTGGGGAACGCCCTCCGTGGCGTTCCATTCGCGTCGATCGTTGTTCGGCAGAACGCCACGGAGGGCGTTCCCTACGGCGGGCCAACGTCCAAACTCAATCGTAGCGCAACGCTTCGACAGGCCGCATTCGCGCGCGCGCATCGCCGGCAGCACGCTCGCACCGACGGCTATGCCCAATGCTCCCAGCACAATCCAGCCAACGGTGAAGGGGTCGACGATCGTCGGAATCTTGTAGAAATAGTAGATGTTCGGATCGAACACCTTCTGACCGGTTAGCTTGCCGAGCAAGTCCGCGACTTCGTTGATGTAGTGCACCAAGGCCAACCCAAGAATCAATCCGCCGCCGGCTCCTACCTCGCCAAGCGAAAGCCCGTAGCCGAGAAAGATGCCCATGACGCCGCGAGCGGAAGCTCCCAGCGACTTGAGAATGCCGATGTCCTTGGTCTTCTCGATGACGATCATGAAGAAGATCGCCAGAATGCCGAAGCCAGCCACGGCGATGATCAAAAACAGCAACACGTTGAGAATCGCCGTTTCCATCTGCACGGCCGAAAGCAACGGGCCTTGCTTGTCGCGCCACGTGTTGACTCGGTAGAGCTGCGGGTGGAACACGGCCTTCAAACGATCGCGGACGATCTCGCCGTCGGCCTCATTCTTCAGCTTGATCTGAATGGCCGTAATCCGCGAATTGCCGGTTTGGGGATCGATCATCCCGCGCAACTGCTGCAGCTTCTTGATCGGTACGAACACAAACTGCGAATCGTACTCGCTCATTTTGCATTCATAGAAATCAACAACCGTGAACAAGTCGTCAATCGGCCGCGGCGGAGTACCGGCGGTGGGGAACGTCAGACGAACGTCATCTCCCGGCATCGCGAGAAACTGCTCGTTGCCGGCCCGATCTTGGAAACTTGAGAGGGCGATGCCGAGCACAAGGCCGGCGTGTTGGTCTTTCGTCGGATCGAAAACCTTCGCGGGCTGTTGTCCGAAGATGTTTTGCGGAGCCGCTTGAACGGAAACTTTCCCTGCCGGTTCTTGGGAGCCAGGCGCGGCAGCCCGGCCGGGCGGCAGGTTGGAACTTCATCGGATCGTCAGCCATCGTTTCGCGGTCGTACTTGCGCAACGCGGCCATTTCACGACGGTACGTCCAGCCGGCATCTCCTAGCGACGGACGGCGGCCGTCTTGTACGTCGTACCCACCGTCGCGAAGGTCAAAGCTGAGCTGTTTGCGGTTCTCGGGATGCTGCAGGAACCGGCTGAAGTCGCTCGCTTTGCCTTGGGTCTTCTCATCGATGCCGATCAATTGCACGGGCTGCGTGACCCATTGCCGCTGGACCTTGTAGCTGAGCATCGCCGGCACGATCACGGTCGGCGTCATGCCGTCGATGTATTCGCCCGCCGCTTTGCGAATTTCGTTCATGTGCCAATCGGCATCCATGAACCCTTCCAAGTTCTGCGACTCGAACACCACGTCGGAGAGCACGCCGTGAATGCGGGCCTGCATCTCGATGGAGAAGCCCTTCATGACGCCGTTGACGACGATCATCGTCGCCACGCCGAGCATGACGCTTACCACGGAAGCCAACGCAATATAGCGAGTAGTCAGATACTTCCGGCAAAGCAGCAGTACGTACATAACGTCCCATCCTTGGGAACAGTGTTGCGGTCAGGTGATCTCGTGACGCAAAAGCGGGAAGAGAATCACGTCTCGAATCGTCTGAGCGTTCGTCAGCAGCATCACCAAACGATCAATGCCGATGCCCAAGCCGCCCGCCGGGGGCATGCCGTGCTTGAGCGCGCGGACGAAGTCGTGGTCCATCTTGGCCATCGAATCTTCTTCCTTTTGACCGGCCAGCTGGCTACTGAAGAGCTCTTCCTGCAAATACGGATCGTTCAGCTCGGTGTAGGCGTTCGCGAGTTCCATACCGTGGATGAACAGTTCGAAACGTTCGGCCACGCGAGGATTGTCGTTCTTACGCTTCGTCAGCGGGCAAATGCTCGACGGATAGTCGATCACGAAGATCGGGCCGATCAGAGCGTCTTCCACCTTCTCCTCGAACACTTCACTCTTAATGACGTCCGGGTCTTTGCCCGCGGTCTCAAATCCGATTTTCTCGGCCAGCGCACGCACGGCCGCTTCGTCGTCGGGGCGCACGCCTGCGTACTTCTCGAAGAGTTCGTCGTACGTGGCTCGCTGAAACGGCGGCGTAAAGTCAATCGTTTTGTCACCCCAAGGCAGCACCAGCGAATCTTCGCCGGGCTTTCGGCTGCGCGAATCGCATCGACGATCAACTTCTCGGTGAGGTCCATCATCGAGCGGTAATCACCGTAGGCCTGATAGACCTCGAGCATGGTGAATTCGGGATTGTGCCGCGGACTGATCCCTTCATTGCGGTAGACGCGACCGAGTTCGTAAACCCGTTCGATACCGCCGACCAGCAACCGCTTCAAATGCAGTTCCAGCGCAATGCGCATGAAGAGCGGCATGTCGAGCGCATTGTGATGCGTCTTAAACGGCCGAGCCGCCGCACCACCGGCGATGCTATGCAACGTGGGGCCTTCGATTTCTACGAACCCTTCGCCACCGAGCGTCCCGCGAATTGATTGCACGATCTTCGTGCGTGCGAGGAACCGATCGAGCACCCCCTCGCCATAGATGAGGTCGAGGTAGCGCCATCCGCTGGCGCAATTCGGCGTCGTTCAACCCGTGATACTTTTCGGGGTGCGGCACGACTGACTTCGTGAGGAACGTCAGCTTTTCCGCGAAGATCGTCAGTTCGCCGGTCTTGGTGCGCTTGAGTTCGCCGTCGACTCCGACCAAGTCTCCGAGGTCGAAGAGCTTGCAAAGCGCCAATTGTCGTCGCCCACTTGCGACTTGCCGATGAACACCTGGATCGTGCCGGACCAGTCGCGAATGTTGGCGAAGATCAGCTTGCCCGTATCGCGCTGCAACACGATACGACCGGCCGCGCGAACCTTGGGACCGTGTAGAATCGGACTCTTGTCACGAGCGTCGGCCGGCGGCTCTTCGCTGGTGATTTCATTTTCGCGAGCACGAATCGAAGCGATCGACTGATGATCGTCGAAGCGTTGGCCCCACGGATCGTGGCCAAGCTCTTGAATTTTGCGCAGCTTCTCACGGCGCGCGGCTTCGTGTATCCCAGGCGATCCGGCAGTTTCAGACATGGCGACGGGCGGGCTCATACAGACGGGGAAGATGCAGTAAGTTCAAAGAGTGCCGTATTTTAGGGAAGGTTCGGGGTGGGTCAACGTCAACACCGGCGGGGCATGCCGGCAGGGCGAAAAGGTGCGGGCGTAGGGAGTTAGGAGAAATGCCGAACGCCGAGTGCGGAATGCAAAACGAAGGAGGCGGATCGGCCGTGGTCAGGAAACAGCAAATGGTCCCCTCGCTTTCACGGCGCTCGGCGTAAGAATGACGGACGGTTTTGCGCACGTCGTCGGCCCGCTCATCTCTTGGAAAGGTTCATCATGACGCACTTCCTCCGCGTTCTCTTCGCCTGCCTTATGGCCATAGTGTTCTGCAACTCGGCGACCGCTCAAGATGCCACGGCTGCCCAACTCGACGAAATCGCCAAACTGTCCGCCGAACAGTTCGACATGCAGAAAGAGACGTTCAAAGAGGCCCGCGAGTTTTTGAAGAACGACAAACATGGACTCACGAGCGACAAATTAGCGAAGGCCGAGACCGTTAAGTCGATCGAAGCCCTGTACACGGCCGGTGCAACGCGCGTGTACTTCACTGCGATTGTCGAGGAGGGGGAGAATCGCAAGGCCCCGGCAATGATGTTGATCGTCGGCGGTCAACCGGCGGTACGCACGAAAACGTTCGAGGCGATAAACGCATTTCTCAAATCGTTGCTCGATGCCGCGGGAAAGCCCGAACTCTTCGAAACGCTCAAGCAAGTCGATGCAGGTCAGCCGGTCCTGTCGGTGGCGCTGGAATATTAGTCGGCGACGCTTCTGAAAATCGGTGTGCGGCATCATGCGAAAGCTCTGCGTACAAGTTCTGATTGCGACCACTGCCCTCGGCTGCAATTCCGGCAAAGCGCCGAGCGGTTCGACCGGCGGTAGTCCGGCCGGTTCAGGCAATTCGACGGCGCCGGTTCCCGTCGAGGTTGAGGACGACGCGAAGTCGAGGCAGTTTCGTAGCACGCCGATCAATAGGATCCTCGGCGACAACTTTGAATCGCGGCCCGACGAATTCCTCGAAGCACGAATCTGGCTGAAAGACGACAAGAACCAGCCTGCCAAGCTCGAGCAGGCCGCGGTTGCGAAACTCGTCGAAGAGCTTTATCAGGCCGGCGCTGAAAAGGTCTACGCAACGGGCCTTAAGCCCAATGACAAAGGCGGCACGACGAGCGACGCGATCATTGCACTGGTTTCAGCGGCCGACGACGGTCCGCGTCATCGCGTGCTGGAAGTTCGCAATCGACATTACGCCGCGTATCTCCCGACCGTGGGCAAAGCTGACCTCGTGGAATCGCTTTCAAGAACAGAAGTCGGCCTTTCCGCGGTGGTCGTTGAATTGAAGCATTGAACTGAACCCGACAGAAGCTATTGCACCGATCATGTCAAGAAAATATTGCGATCGACCACGGATTACTAAGCGCGCGATTCTCTACACGTACGTCACGCTGAGCCTTACCGGCACTCTCTCAGGTTACGCTGCCGCGGACGATTGGCCGCAATGGCGTGGGCCGCTGCGCGACGGCGTCTGGCGCGAAGAGGGCGTCGTCGAAAAGTTTGCGGGGCCGGAGGTGCCTATTTTGTGGCGAGTGCCGATCGGTTCGGGCTATAGCGGCCCGACAGTGTACGAACGACGTGTGTATGTAACGGATCGAATTGTTGAGCCGCAACAACAAGAACGCGTGCATTGCTTCGACTCGCGCGACGGCCGCACGCTGTGGTCGTTCGTTTACGACTGCCCGTACGAACGGGTCGGCTATGAGGCCGGGCCGCGGGCGAGCGTCACATGCGACGAAGGCCGGGCTTACGCGCTCGGCACGATGGGCCATCTGCATTGCTTTGAAGCCGCAACGGGCAAATTGCTGTGGAAACACGATCTCGACGAGGAATATCGGATTGAGATGCCGATTTGGGGCATCTCAGCGTCACCGTTGATCGAAGGAGATCTGCTGATCGTGCAAGTCGGCGGCGGAAGCGCATGTTTAGCCGCCTTCGACAAGCGAACCGGCGCCGAACGCTGGCGGGCGCTCGACGATCGTGCGTCGTACGCCGCGCCCATCATCGTCGAACAGGCCGGCAAACGCGTGCTCGTGTGTATGACCGGCGACAACGTTCATGGCCTTGATCCGAAAACCGGCAAGGTGTTTTGGACCGAGCCGTTTCCGCCGCAAAACATGCCGATCGGCATTTCGACGCCGGTTGTTTCCGGCAATCGGGTGTTTTTTACGTCGTTCTACGACGGCTCGTTGATGATCGAACTCGATGCGAACGAGCCAAACGCCAAAACGGCTTGGCGTCGCAAAGGCCCTAGCGAAAAGAACACCGACGCCCTGCATTCGATCATCGCCACTCCGCTATTCTTAGGCGACTATGTCTACGGCGTCGACAGCTACGGAGAATTACGGTGCCTCGACGCCAAGACCGGCGATCGACTTTGGGAAGACACGACGGCAGTGCCAAAAGCTCGGTGGAGCAACATCCACATGACTGTTCACGGTGAAGGCGTGTGGATGTTTAACGAGCGCGGCGAACTTTTGATTACAAAGCTCTCTCCGCAAGGATTCACGGAGATCAGCCGCGCGAAGCTCATCGAGCCGACGACGGACCAACTTCGGCAACGAGGCGGCGTTTGCTGGTCACACCCTGCGTACGCCGAGAAGCATGTGTTTGCCCGCAGCGACAAAGAGCTGGTGTGCGGAGACGTGGAGCAGAAATAGAGATCGTCAGGGCGCCATAGGAAATGGCACTCTACTGCTTCCGCCGTTCTCGTTCGTAGCGAATCATGCAACCGATGGCCACGGTTTCTTTCGTGGCCGGCGTTTTCCCTTTTTGGATTTGTTCGAGCGCATCTTCGAGATAGTGCTTCTTCACGAGCGCCGCGCTGCTCTGATCGTCAAATCCGCCCATGTAGGCGATCTTCCGATCTTTGTTGATCACGAAAAACTCGGGCGTGAAGGTCGCGCCGTATTCCTTGGCGATCTTCTGCGACTCGTCGTACATGTAGACGAAGGGAAATTTCTTCGACTCGGCCCGTTTCTTCATCGCCTCAAGATTGTCGGCCGGGATTTTATTAACGTTAACGGCCACGAAGGCGGTTTTCGATTTCGGATCCGCGTACTTCTTGGCGAAGGCAACGATCCGATCTTCGTACTCCGTCGCGACGTCACAACTGTTGCAAGTGAAGCAGAGAATGACGACGTCTTTGTCCTTCAAGTCGTCGAGCGAGTGCTTCTTGCCGTCAATGCCGGGCAGATTTTTCCAGGCCGGAGCTTTGTCGCCGACGCTGAGCACGGGATTGTAGTCGCCCGCCGAAACGGCGCGACTACATCCGACCGCAAGACATGCGCAAATCAGTAGCAACGAGACAAGACGCGACATGGCGACTCCGGGCGGGCAGGAAAAGCGGGCGGGGCGACGTGCGGGATAAGTCCATTGTAGCGCGCCGTCGGAGCCGCGTGGTAGGACGCGACGGACGAAAACACGGCTCGGCGGCAGGTAAACGCCCGCAACTTACGTTTACGGCCGTTTATACGGCTTCAGTCGCCGCCGGCTGAAGAATCAGCAGAGCGAGCTCCGGCGGGCAGAAGAACCGGAGCGGTAACTTGCCGGACGTTCCGCGGCTAACGTGCATTACGGTCGGCGACTCGTAGAACACCCCGGCCGCGTAATGCACGCCGTGAAAGCTTGGAGCAAGAATCGGACCGAGAGGCGGAATGCAAATTTGGCCGCCATGGACATGGCCTGCGAGCATTAGATCGACGTCGTGCTTGCGAGCGTAGGGAAGTTGGTCGGGCGTGTGAGCGAGCAATACCCGCAACGTGCGGTCGCCATACCGACTGGAACGACGCGGCGGCACGGGCGGCGGCCCAAGCCACGGAAGTTCGTTGCCGCAAAGCAAGACCTCGGCGTCGGCAATCGCCGCCGACCGACACTCCACACCAAGATTCACAAGCCCGGCCTCCACGAGGATTTGCCGGGTGCGCTGGTGATCAATGCGGATGTCGTGGTTGCCCAGCACGAAGTAGCCGCCGTATCGTCCGCGATACCGAGAGAAAATCTCCGGCAGCCAATCCCAGCACGGCGTTTTCTCGACGATATCGCCCGTAATTGCAACGATGTCAGGCTCTAGCGCTTGCGTCACGTCGGCAAAGTATTCATAGACGCGGCGGTCGAGCTCGCCGGTGAGATGCAAATCGGAAAGGTGAACGATTCGCAGCCCTGCCAACGACGGCGGCAATCGCGGGATGAGCAACCGTTTGGTATGCACGGCCAAGTGCAGGGCCTGATTGCCCGGGATGCTCGTCAGGATGCGTGCCCGCGTCCAGCGAGCCAGCGGCGGGGCGAGTTCCTTTCGCAGATCGACGAGCTTTGCTTCGTCCTTAGCTAAATGGTCTGAAGGGGGTAAAACAAGGCGTCGGACGAGCCAAGGCAGAAAACCAACGATCGTATTGACCGTGCAAAAGGCGACATAGAGCATCACCAGCGGCGGCAACTCGCGATCGAGCGCAGCGAGAGGCCGGCCCATCAAAGCACCGAATTCGCCCGCCAACCGCGCGCCGCTCCATGCGAGCGCTGCGGAAACTCCGACGGCCAGAAATACGTTGATCGCCTTCGAAATCGGCTTCACGCGCCGATAATCGGACGGCCGAGCGTGCAGATTGTTATTCAGCCAAAGCAGCCAGGAGACGTGGCCGGGAATTGCGAGCAGGACCAGCCATGCAAAAGGGTCGATCATCCCGAGAGCGCCGCCGCGAGTCGTGAGATTTACGCAGCAGCCGGCCGCGCGAGAAAGAGAGGGCGGCGCTCGTTAGAGAAACTTCTCGACGGTATCGAGCAATTGATCGAGACGGAACGGCTTGTAAAGCACGGCCTTCAATCCGGCTTGGCGAGCCTTAACGATCGAATGTCCCGGATCCCAACCGAAACCCGACATCAGCACCAGCGGCACGGGGTCGATCAGTTCGCCGAGCTTCATCATCACGTCGTAACCGGTCATATCAGGCAGGCGCACATCGGCAATGATCACGTCGTAGGGATGCGCCTTCGACATGTTGCGAACCATACAAACAGCTTCATTGCCGTCGTGCGCCGTTTCCACGACGCAACCGTATCGCTCAAGCAACTGATGCGCGGCAGTGCGAACTTGGTCGTCGGCGTCGACCACGAGAACCTGCCGGCTGCGGAGCTTCGGCCGTTCCGGGCCCATCGTGCCTTGCGGCAACGCTTGGCTGGGGGCCATCTTCTGGCCGACCTTTTGAATCACCTGTTTGATGTCGCGGCGCGTTGCGGAGGATGCGCTGCAGGCGCTCGGCCACATCCGGCTCGTGACCGATATAGCGTTCCATGATGTTGACGGCGTCATTCAAGATATCGTCAACCGGCAACGCCACGGCGCTGTGAATCGCTTCGACGCTCATCGCCGCGGCACCCGCTCGTTCGACGACGAGCAGTTCCAACGTGTTGAGAGCGACCGCCACGTCGCGCGAAAAGATTTCTAGAAATTGTTGGTCGCTGTCGCCGAAAGCCCGCGGCTCTTGGCTTTCGACATTGAACGTACCGATCACTTCTTCATGAAGCATCAGCGGCACGGTCAGAGAACTGCGGCCGCCGGCGGTGCCTTCGATGTAGAGCGGGTCGGAAGTGGTATCTTCGCAAAGATAGCTCTTACGCGTCGCTGCAACGAAGCCAGTAACGCCGTTCCCCTTTTCTTCGGCAAACAGCTCCCGGTTCGCCGCTTCGTCAGACATGCCCACCGCCAACAGCGGTTCAAGCTTGCGGGTCTTCGCATCGAGCAGGCGAATTTCAATGATGTTGAAATTCAACAACTGGCGCGCGTAGTGAAGGATGTTTTGCTTGAGTAGTTCAATCCGCTCGTCAATCGTCATCCGGAAGAGTTCTTCCGGCGAGAGGTTCGCCAACTCGACGCCTGCTTGATGAATCGCGGCGAGCTTCTGTTGCTGAACAACCTCTTGCGTCACATCACGAAGCGTAACGATCAAACGCTTCGAGCCGGGATCGCCCATCGGGGCGGCATGTACGCGATAGAAACTTTCTTTCGAGTGCAGCGTCGAACTGCTGGGCTTGCCGGACGCACGCGCGGTATTGAACGGACACATGTCGGGACCGAGAATTTCCGGTCCCTGCAAGGCGGCGTAAAAGCCCATTCCGACAAGCGACGGCTGATGCGTCCATTCGCTGAGTCGCTGATTGGCCCAAATGACGCGGTTGTCTGCGTCGAGTACGACCACGCCGTCGGGCATGGAGCGGAGCATTTGCTCGGGCGTGCAACCCTGTTCGGCAAAACTCTCGGCGGCGGAGGTTGCTTCCGGCACGAATTCATACCGCCGTGGTTCGGCGGCCGATCCGCGATCGGAAACCGGCCCCCGCTCGTTCTCGGTCGAGCCGACGGATTCACCCGTCACTCGCTCGACCGACGTCGGAGGTTTGGCCGCTTTTGTATTGGCACTCAAAGCAAGTTACTCCGCAGGGACCGGGCCGCCGCAGATCGTCAACGTAGCAAGCGGCAAGCCGAAAGCCTGGCGAACTTGCAACCTCGACGGCCGCCTGTTTCGGTTCCGTCGACCTGCCCCCTCATGTCAATTATAGGGGGCACAAATCGCAGGAACAACGAATTTACACGGCACCGTAATCACCATCGGCCGACTTAGCGGAACACTTTGGAAACCTCGCGTCTTGGGCTGAGTTTTCCAGTTGTAGCGACATCGTCAGCCGAACCGTCGCACCTAACGTAATCGGCACCCTGCCGGCTTCGCAACCGGAGTAACGGCGAGAAGACTGCGGCGCGCCGTGGCGAACCACGGCCTCTCCGCGCGGCTCACGCGAATCTCAACGATCGATACAAGCGGCAATCGGCGGTGAATGTTGAATTTCCCCGCCACAATTTTCCGAACAATTCTCGATGCCGGCCGGAACGTAAATCGCCGTGATTTCGCGACTTGATCGATTCCATCGGCGGTGTCGACGACGGACTAACTCCACGAGTCGTGCGGAGTGACGGGAAATGTGGCGCTCGCTGTTTATCGCCGTCGGGGTCTCCGCCGTTCTTTTGGGGGTGGAGTGTCTGCTCATTGATAAGGCGATCCTGGCGCGCGGCGAATCGCCTGCACCGGGCATGCAGCAAGCCGTCGGTCGCAATCGCGAATTCATCCCGCCGGATTGGGCTCCGTGGAGCTTGATGTCGACCGGCGCCGTGACGGTGCTCTATTCGTTCAGCTTGCCGCGCCGCGGAATGGGCTAATCAAGCGCGGCACGCGGGACGATCGAAGTGACCGACGCGAGGCGGCATCCGTTTGCGGCCTCGGCTATGGTTGCCGCAGCGCGTCGAAATATTGCTTCTTTTGTTCGCGGCGCGAGCGATCAAGCGGCTGGTTCTCCAGCTTCTGCGCTTCGCCCCCTGCGGCAACCGCGTCGGCTTGCTTGCGAATGGCATCCAGCACTTTGCCTTTTGCATTCGGGCCGTCGGCCGGACCGACCACCTGCATTGCCCCTTCACGAACTTGTCCGCGGACGCGCGAATCAAATCCACCGGCCAACGGATTCGAGCCGTCCTTGCCTAGGCCGGGTCCGGTACCGCGACCGGGCATGAGTCCGCCTTGCTGAGCTTGCTGACCTTGGCCTTGTCCGCCGAAGTCGCCCGGACGATTTCCTTGCTTGGCCATTCCTTGTTTCCCATCGCCGTCACCTCTCTCTTGTCCGTCTCCTTGACCTTGGCCGTCGGCTTGCTGTTGCCCGCCTTGGCTCATGCCCGCCTTCGACTGCGCCAAGTCATCGAGCCCCCGTTGCAGCAATTCGTTCTCGCCGGCCATTTTGGAAAGTTGGTCGAGCTGTTGCTGCAGCGATTCCAGCGACTTCTCCGCGTCGCCCTGGCCCGACTGCTGCATGCCTTGGGCTGCCTTCTCAAAAGCATCCTTCAGCGAGTCAAGCTGCTGGTTCTCCGCCGCCATTTGCGAGAGCTGCTCGGCCAGCGATGACGTGTCCTGTTGGCCTCCTTGTTCACCGCCGGTTTGATTTCCCTGCTGCTGCTTTTGCTCGCCGCCGCCCGACGATTGCTCCTGCTGCTCCCCGTTCTTCTGAGACTTACCTGCCGCTTCCTGCGCCTTCTGCTCAAGCTCCTTTTGCATCTCCTTGCGAGCTTCGGCCATTTCTTCCAATTGCTTCTGCAAGCTCTGCAATTGGTCGGCGAGTTGCTGCTTCTTTTCCGGATCGAGCTGTTTCTTCTCAAGCTCCTTGCGGAGTTGCTGCAACTGGTCGGCCGCCGACTTGTAGTCTCCCTTGCTCATCGCCTCGGCAAACTCGTCGGCCGGGCCTTTCTTCTTCGACTTCAGTCGACTCAGTTCCTTCTGCAATATCTGTGCGGTTTCCACTTCCTTGCGGCGTTCGGCCAGTTCGCTCGCCATATCGCTTAGTTTGAGCAAGGCGTCCTTTTGGTCGATGTTGTCGGCGCTTTGCAATTGCCGAGCTTCGTCGCGCAACTTGTCGAGCAGACGTTGTGCCTCCGCCAGCTTCATAAGTTCCGCTTCTTTGCGACGTTGCTCCAGCTTGTCGGCCAGCTTCTTGGCCTCTTCCTGCACGACGGCGGTCGTCGCAGCTTCAACTTTCTCACCAGCCGGCGTCGTCTTAATCTGCGGCGTAAACCAAATGGCTAAAGCGACGGCGATCGTCGCCGGCAGTACGGGCCACGCCTCGCGCTTCGGCCACGCCACCGGAAAGGCCTTTCCGGCGTCGAGCTTAGCGACGGCATGTTCGGCGTCACTTTGTATAGCCGCCGTCATCGCACGAGTCGGCATCGTCGAGGGCTGACGTTCGGGCTTCCAGCGCCAGCGCACTGGACACTCGCTCTTGCAGGCCACAGCGTTTGTCGAGTTCGACGGCCGCAGCAAGCGTCGCAGGTCGTGTGATGCGCGCCAAGCGGCGGCGCCGACCAACGTCAATCCGGTCGCCGCGCCGAGCACGGTCGACCACGCAGGCCAAGCTTGCTGATACCAAACCTGCCAATACTTGCCCGCAAGGATGACTACGGCAGCCAAAGCAAAAGCCGCCGCGGCCGACCACGGCAACGCGCGCACGAAGCGAGCCAGCAGCAATCGACGTTGTACGGCGGCGACCTGACGGTGCAAGTTGGTCATGGCGAAACTCGCTGACACAATTCCTACGATCGCACGCGACGGAAGTTCAGGCCCTCATTCTAGCTGTAAAAAACGGCCGACAACGTCGCCCGCCGCCAACTTTTCCGGCTCGGCACAGCGAAACCGATCAATTTCGCCCTACCGGCGTGAATCGTCGGCCTACCGTCGCGGTATAGTTATTGAGACGTTCCGCCTGCCGAAAAGTTCCGCTGATCGAATTCATGACCACGACCGACATCCATGCAACCGACGCAACGCCTCGGCTCCCAAGCCCGGCCGATCGTCCGTCGGCCGACGTCGTGATCTACGACGGCGAGTGCAAGTTTTGCACGGCCTCGGTTCGCAAGTTGTCAAACTGGGATCATCGCGGCCGATTGTCGTTCATTTCGTTGCACGATCCGGAAGTGTCGCGCCGCTGGCCGGAACTCACACACGACGACTTGATGCAGTATCTCTATCTCTGCACGACCGACGGTCGGAAGCTGCGCGGGGCCGAAGCGTTTAAATATCTCAGCACGAGAATGCCGGCCCTCTATTGGATGGCTCCGGCGTTGTACTTTCCCGGCCTTATGCCGCTGTGGCAAGCTTGCTACCGAACATTCGCCAAGCGGCGCTACCGTTTTGGACGGATTGAAAGCTGTGAAGACGGCACCTGCAAGATTCCGCCGCGCCGTTAGATGTCGTCGATCCTCATAGTCCTCGATCTGAAGTTTTAGACCTTCGGACGTGGGCTTCCGCCCCCTCGCTGCCTGGGCGAATCGTCGTATAATCGACCCCGTCGACCTGCCCTATTCCGCTCCCTCTGCGTCTCCGCGCCTTTGCGCGAGGCCTGCCCTTCTAAAGAATCCGCCATGTCCGAATTTCGCATCGAAAAAGATACGATGGGCGAGGTCCGAGTTCCGGCCAAAGCCTATTACGCTTCGCAAACGCAGCGGGCCGTCGAAAACTTTCCGATCTCCGGCAAACCGCTGCCAAAGCAACTCATCCGGGCGATGGGTTTGGTGAAGCTGGCTTGCGGCATCGCCAATCGCGATCTCGGCAAACTCACGGGCACCGGCAAGAATCCGCTGAACGACAAGCAAGTGGAAGCGATGCTCGCCTCTTGCCGCGAAGTGGCCGAAGGGAAATTCGATTCAGAATTTCCGATCGACGTCTACCAGACCGGTTCGGGCACCTCGAGCAACATGAATGCCAACGAGGTGATTGCGAACCGGGCGATTGAAATGCTCGGCGGCGATCGTTTGGCGCTCGCCAAACCGGTGCATCCGAACGATCACGTGAATATGGGGCAAAGTACGAACTGCACGTTCCCCACCGCCATTCACGTCGCCGTCGCAACGACGATCGCCAAGGAGTTGATTCCGGCCCTTTCGCGACTGGGCGACGTGCTGACAAAGAAAGCCGCAGAGTGGGACAAGATCATCAAGATCGGCCGCACGCACTTGGCCGACGCTACGCCGCTACGGCTGGGTCAAGAAGTGGGCGGCTTCGCACGACAGATCGAGCTTTCGATCCACCGCGCCCGCCGGGCCGTTGAAGCCATCTTAGAATTACCGGTCGGCGGCACGGCCGTCGGCACCGGCATCAACACGCATCCAGAATTTGCCGCGTCGCACTTGTGCCGCGTTGGCGAAAGAAACCGGCCTGCCGTTTGTGGAAGCCGTCAACCATTTTGAGGCCAGCGCTCAACGTGACGGCCTCGTCGAATGCCACGGGCAACTGCGGGCCATCGCCGTAACGCTCTTCAACGTTTCCAACAACATTCGCTGGCTCGGCTCCGGCCCGCGGTGCGGCTTCTACGAAATTCAAATTCCCGATCGACAGCCGGGAAGCTCGATCATGCCGGGCAAGGTGAATCCCGTGATGTGCGAAAGCATGATGCAAGTCACGGCCAAAGTCATGGGAAACGACCAGACGATTGCCATTTCCGGCGCGGCCGGCGGTCAGTTTCAACTCAACATCATGATGCCGGTGATGGGAGACACGACCCTGGAAAGCGTCGAGCTGCTGGCCAACTCGGCCAATGCGTTCGTCGAGTTCTGCGCCGCCGACATGGAAGCGAACGTGGAACAATGCGAGGCGGGCGTCGAGAAGAGCCTAGCTATGTGCACGAGCTTGAATCCGTACATCGGCTACGAGAAGGCGGCGGCCTTGGCCAAGGAAGCCTTCAAGACCGGCAAGACGATTCGCCAACTTTGCGAAGAGCAAAACATCCTGCCGCCGGATCAACTGAAGAAGGCGCTCGATCCCTGGAGCATGACCGAGCCGGGCTAGGCAAAGTCGATGCAGGAAGGTCGGCAGGTGCTAACGACATGGCCACGCTGTTCATACCTCATCAGCTACGTGACTTCACCGCCGGGCTCGATCGGCTGGAGATTCCCGAAGGAACTCTGCGACAGGCGTTGCGGGCTTTGGAGAACGACTATCCTGAGTTCGTCGCACACATTCGCAAAGACGACGGCCTGACGCCGGGCCTCGCCGCTTCGATCGACGGCAACTTCGCAGCCCGCGGATTGTTGGCGAGGATCGGACCAACGAGCGAAGTGCATCTGCTGCCGGCCGTCGGCGGTGGGTAATCGCCCGATTTGCATACTAGCCCCCGACGCACAAGCGAGGGGACCGACTACTGAAGACACTTCAGCGAGGCCCGCACCATGCCGCAGCGAATTGGAATCGTCACCGGCGGCGGCGACTGTCCCGGTTTGAACGCCGTGATTCGCGCCGTGACGAAAGCAGCCAATCGTCGTGGCTGGGAAGCCGTCGGCGTGTACGGCGGCTACGAAGGGCTGCTCATCCCCGAACAGTGCAAGGTGCTGAGCCTGCACGACCTCGACGGCCTGCTCACGCGCGGCGGTACGGTGCTCGGCACGGCCAACCGCGGTCCGTTCTGCGCCAAGGTCGGACACGGCGAGCTTATTCAATTGCCGAAAGAATTGCTCGACGCCACAAAAGCGGCCTGCGAACGGATGGATATCGTCGGACTAGTCTGCATCGGCGGCGACGGCACGTTAGCGATCGCCAATCAGCTGTATGAGCACGGCATCCCGCTGGTCGGAGTGCCGAAGACGATCGACAACGACGTCATCGGCACCGACACGACTTTCGGCTTCGACTCGGCCGTGGCTTGTGCGACCGACGCGCTCGATCGACTGCACAGCACGGCCGAGAGTCATCGCCGCGTGATGGTACTTGAGGTGATGGGGCGATACGCCGGCTGGATCGCCGCACTGGCCGGGCTTTCCGGCGGAGCCGACGTCATCCTGATCCCCGAGATTCCGTTTACTTACGAAAGCATCAGCCGCAAAGTCGAAGAACGAGAAAAGAGCGGGCGGCATTTTACAATCGTCGTGGCCGCGGAAGGAGCCAAGCTCGCCGGAGGCAGTTTTGTCACATCGGGCTCGCAAGAAGCGAATCGCGAAGCGAAGCTCGGCGGCATCGGCGCTGTCGTCGCCGCAGAACTTCAACAGCGGACCGGCAAGGAGTGCCGCGCGGTCGTGCTCGGACATTTGCAACGGGGCGGGTCGCCGTCGAGCGTCGACCGTGCGCTCTGTACGATGTTCGGCACGGCGGCCGTGAAGTTGATCGCCGACGGTCAACTCGGCCGCATGGTCAGCTACTCCGGAGCGAAAATCGTGAGCGTGCCTTTAGCAGACGTCGGAAAAGGGATCCGCACTGTTCCGGCCGACGCAGGCCTTATCGAAACCGCCCGGGCCATCGGCGTGTGCTTCGGCGATTGATTCGGCAGAGTACTTCGCCGCCCTCTACTAGCCCCGACTCACAATCAAGGGGATATCTCCAGATGAATCTCAGAGAACCCGGAGTTGCCTCAAAATAACTCTGGGGCCTCAGTGTTCTCTGTTGTCGTCATTTCTCCCTTCGCTTACGCGTCGGAGCCGGCACTCTTCTTTAGAGCCCGGCTCGTTTCAGCAGTTCGTCGAATTGTGGATACTTACGGCGAGCGTCCGGCTCGACTGTAAGAATAACCTCCGTCAAGACGCGCGCCGCTTCCGCTTGTCCGGCTCGAACGGCGTCGAGCACAAATTGCATCTCGGCCTGTAGATTCTCAGGCGACTGCGACGCGAAAGACTTCAATTCGTCGCGCAGCTTCCTGAAAGCGATTCAGGTCGATCAGTATCCGGCCGTAGTACAAGCGGGCCTGCGGAACACGATCTGTCACGCTGCCGTCGATCGCGGCTTTCAAGAACGCGGCGGCGTCGACCTTACGCGTCCCGGTCGCATCGCGAAACAAGAGCCAACCAAGCTCGTAATTTGTTTCGGCAAGGAAGCGATTTTTCGACTCTTCAGGTTCATCGATTTTGGGGACGATCGCCAGCGCTCGCTTCAGCAGCGATTCCGCTTCCGCATTTTTCTCAATAAGGTCCATCAGCGCCGCGTAGTTGCGAATCGTCGGTAGATGCACCGGCTCCATCTTCAGCGCTTGCTTATAGGCCGCCTCCGCCGGCCCGGCGTAACTCATGTTTTCCGTGGCCTTAAGCAGATTGGCGTAGGCCGTCCCGATGGCCGTGTGCGTGCCGGGCTGATCGTCGAGAGCCCGCTGCCCTTCGATCCACTCGTTGAATACGTCCTCAAACCGTTTCGCGGCCGCGGCGTCTTGTTGCTTCGTCGGCGGGAGACGCGAGAGCGAACGGGCGGCTTCCGTGCGCACCGTGCGCACCGGATCGTCAAGTCGTTCGATGAGCTTCCTTTGGTACGTCGCCAGCACGTCGTCGGGCCAACTATCAATGGCCCGCACGGCGGCGGTGCGAACTAGCGATTCCTTGTCCGTGAGCGCGCTTCCAAGGCTTCGCGCGCCTGTGACGGATCGTAATTCGCCAACAGCGCGACGGTGCTGCCGCGCACGATCGGCCCGACCGCCGCCGCTCGTTGATCCGGCGTGTCCGTCGGACGCAGCTTGGCCAAGTCGACGAGATCGGCCAGCGCATGCGGATCGTGCTTTCGTCCTCGTTCAAGGATTTCGCCGAAGTGCGGCTTCTGCTCACGCTTGTCGCCGTACCACTCGCGGACCTTTGCTAATTGCCAGTCGACGTTTTCATCGGGCTTTGTATGGCACGCTTGGCAAGCGTTCGGCGTTCCGAGCTTTTTTGTAAGATCGGGCCGTGGAATTCGGATGCTGTGATCGCGGCGCGGATCAACCTCCATGTAGGTCCGTTCCGGCATGTGGCACTCGACGCAAGCCGCCCCTTTGGATTCGGGCGGGTGATGATGATGCGTCGGCGTGTCGTACTTCGCAGGCGTGTGACATTGCCCGCAGAGCGCGTTGCCGGAGAATTTCGGCTTCAGACTATGCGGATCATGGCAATTCGAGCAACGCACTCCCTCGCGAAACATGCGGCTCTGCAAGAAGGAGCCGTACTCGTAAAGCTCTTCCTTGATTTGACCGTCGGCGAAGTACAAATCGCCGTCGATTTTCTCCGGTTCGTAGAAGTCGTGGAAGCTCGCCCCCGGCCGATAGTCGCCGTGAACAATGCGCCGCCTGGCGTGGCACTGCGCAGGTTTCAATCTCGCCGAGCGAGCTCGGACCTTTGAGCTGATTGAGGGCGTAACTATGGAAGTGTCGCGGATCACCAAAGCCGAGCAATCCTTCGGCACGAGACACGTGTTCGCTTGCCGGACCGTGGCACGCCTCGCAACTCACGTCGATTTCAGCAAACGACGTGTGATAGGCGTTCGCCGCGACGTTGAATTTCTTCTGCAAGTCGGTGCTGTGGCACTCGGCGCACATGTAATTCCAATTCTGTCCGCCGCCGGTCCAATGCAGCCAATCTCCGGCGGGAATCTTCCGATTCGGATACAGATGGAACCAGCGGCCCTTGTGCGTATCCCAGGCGATGGAAAGCACTTGCACGCGCCCGGCCGGAAGTTCGATCGGCTCCCCTTGCGGCGTGACGGCGGGCTTTTTGTCGGCAAACTCGACCATGTATTGCTGCAGCGGATCGACGCCGAAGACGTACTTGATTTCAAAGGTCGCGAGTTTTCCGCTTTCGTCGTCGGTCGTTATGTAGAACTTGCCGTCTTTGCGGAAGAACTTCGACGTCACGCCTTGATGCGTGAATTCCTGATCGGCAAATGCCTTCAGGTCGACGACCGTTTCTTCCGTCGCCGGGTCCATGGCCAAGTCGTGGTGCGAGCCGGTCCATTTGTGCACTTCGGCCGCATGACATTTCGCACAGGAACCGCGGCCGACGTACGACGCCGTGTAAGCGCGCGAAGCTTGCGTCGCGCGGTACGACCACGAGCCGAGAGCCAACGAAGTTGCGATTGCCGGCACCACGATGAAGAGCCAACGATAACGTCGCACGAAGCTCATGATGCGCGACTCATCGATAACGGCGCACAACGAGCGACCACGTGTGTCGTCGTTCGATCAGCTTTAAAGAGTTGTGCGCGATGAGGCATGCGAAGCGGTCGAAATAAGCGCGGGCCGACGACAGTTTGACGCCGTGAACAATCGGTAGGAACGCGATACGCTGAGGCTTCATCGATTCGCCGCCGAAATGAATGAGTGGGGCGTTTCCTTCTTGTCCGTAGCCGGGGTGGCGGACGACAATCCACAGTTTAATCCAAACTACACGATCGGTCTTGCTCGACCGATGAAAGATTGGGCGGCGCCCGACGATGGGACGGCCGCAGCCAACGGCAAGCGTACGATTTCGATGGGTCCGCGAAGTGAACGAGAGGTGGGGATGGGGGTCAGCGACGCAACAACGTCGATTCGTCTTGATCAGGCTTTGGAGCAGATTCGGGCGGCGCGTTCTTACACTTTGGAAATGTTGGGCGACTTAGAGCCCGGCGAATGGTTTGAGATGCCCGGCGGCGTCACGCACATAGCGTGGCAAGTCGGCCATTTGGCCATGGCTCAATACCGGCTCTGCCTCGATCGAATTCGAGGCGAACGGCCGGACGACTCAAAATTGATCTCGCTGGCGATGCTCACGATCTTCGGCAAAGGCTCCACACCCGACGCCGCACAACTGAAGTATCCGCCGGTCGACGACATTCGCTTAGCGTTCGAACGGGTACATCGCGCAACGCTGGTCGAGTGCGCGAAGCTGAAGGATACGGACCTGGACGCGGCGCCGCTGAAGCCGCATCGGTTGTTCAACACCAAGATCGGATCGCTCCAGTGGTGCGCCCGGCACGAAATGCTGCATGCCGGGCAGATTGCCCTCTTGCGACGGATGCTGGGCCGTAAACCGATTTGGTAACTTGCCGATGCAAACCGTGACGTAAGAACGGACACTTACGCCTTCGGCACGGCCCAATGCCCTTCGCGATACTTCCGGCCGATGAGTTGCCGGGCTTCATCGTCGTTCTTGATTTCTTCTTTCTCTCCGTCGAACTCGAGCGCACCGCCCGTGCGAGCCGCGATATTCGCTAAGTGGCAAAGCGTCGCCGAGAGGTGACCAGTGAGAATGTCTGCATTCGGCTTCGCGCCGCTGTAAATGCACTCGATGAAGTTGCGACGGTGGGCCTGCGTATCAACCTTGCCGGAGACTTCTTCGATTAGCTTGCTGCCGGGGCCGTAGAGTTTGTAACCGCCGTTTTTGCCGAGGATCAGCAGACCTTCGCGACCGTAAAAGGCGCAGCCGTTATCAAAGCCTTCTTGTTTGTACGGCGACCAGATCCGCATCTCAAAAATAAGCTGCTTCTTTTGACCGACGGCACCGTTTCCTGGGTAGTCAAACGACGTGTAGAGCGTGTCGGAGAATTGCTGATCGTCGTCAAAGCCGTACTTGCCGCCGATCGCCACGACGCGTGACGGATGCACATCGACGCCAAGTCCCCAACGAGCGACGTCGAGTTCGTGAACGCCGTCGTTCCCGGCGTCGCCCGTACCAAAATCGTACCACCAGTGCCAGTTGTAGTGCTGTCGATTGGCTTGAAACGGCACAAGCGGGGCGGGCCCGATCCAAAGGTCATGATCGAAACCGGCCGGAACCTCGCTCGGCTGCATATGACCGATATCTTTTCGGCGCTGGCTGTTCCAAGCTTTGGCGACGACAATCTCGCCGATGATGCCGCTTTGCAACTTGGCGAAAATGTCGCGAATGAAGCCGGTGGAACGCGATTGCGTGCCAACTTGTACGACCTTCTTCGATCGCTCGGCCGCTTCGACCATGAGCCGACCTTCACGAATGTTGTGCGAACAGGGCTTCTCCACGTACACATGCTTGCCGGCAGCCAAGGCGAGCAACGTGGCAGGACCATGCCAATGGTCGGGCGTAGCGATCACGACGGCGTCGATCTTTGGGTCGTCAAGCACTCGCCGCAAGTCGGCGACGGTGGCAGGCGATTGTTTGTCCTTGATCGCCTCGGCGGCTTTAGCGGCACGAGCCTCGTCAGGATCGCAAACATAGGCGATTTTGACGTCCGGCATATCGGCGAACGTTTTCAACAAACTCGTTCCCTGTCCGCCGACGCCGATAGAAGCCATCGTGACGGTTCGACCTTCGGCAGCTTGCGCCGAAGTCGATGTGCGCACGAGAGTTGAAGCGGCAGCCACGGCAACGGTTGATCGTTCCAAGAATTCACGACGGGTCGTCATGGCGGGCGTCTCCGAAATGCGAAGAGGGCGTGAGCGGAGCGAATGCGAGAACAGTGAACTTTGCCGACTTATTTTGCAAGCGTCGGATTCCACCAAGCGTCGAGCTGTTTGGTGAGTTCGGCGACACGATCGGGCTGTGCCTTAGCGAGATTCTTCGTTTCCGTCGGGTCGGCCGAGAGATCGTAGAGTTCGACGGCCGCTTCGGGTTCGTTGGCGGACGTCGGCACGATGAGCTTCCATTGATCGCGGCGAATCCAGCGGAACCGCACGCTGGAAGAGGGATCGTCGACATCGACCGCGTTGTGCGTGAAGATCTCGCCAAAGAGCTGCTTTCGGTCTGCGGTTTTTGCGGCGTCAAGAAGGTCGAGACCGGTCATCGCCGCATCGGTCTTTACGCCGCAGGCTTTGAGCAAGGTCGGCGCGATATCGACGGACGACGCGAACACATCAGTGCGAGCCGGGACGACTTTGCCCGGCCAGCGAACCATGATCGGCGTGCGGAGGCCGCCGTCGTACTGCGATTGTTTGGATTTGGGTGCGTAGCCCCTGCCGTTGGGCTCCTGAATCCAACCGTTGTCGACGACGAACACGACAATCGTGTTATCTGCGAGCTTGCGTTGGTCAAGGAAGTCCAAGAGTTGCCCGCAGGTTTCGTCACACCATTCGCACATGGCCCAATACTGAGCGATGTTCACCGTCGGTGCGAGCTTCAGATATTTATCGAGCAAACGTTGCGGAGGGGTATGAGGCGTGTGCGGCATAAACGGCGCATACCACACGAAGAACGGCTTTTGCTGCGTTACGCTCCGATCGACAAAGTCATAAATCGGCTGCATCGTTTCGCGGCCGATCGTCAGGCCGGCGTCGCCGTGGCGCTGGCCTTCCGTCATGCCGTCCGTGAAGCCGCCACGCTTATAATTGCCTTCCCACCATTTGCCGGTCTGAAAGCTCGTGTAGCCTTCGGCCGCCAAAAGCCGCGGCAACGTCGGAGCCGTGTCGATATGGGCGATCTGCCGCTCACGCATGCGCCACGAAATCGGGGCCACGCCCCGGCTTCCCGTTCGATGAACCTTTCGGGCCGGGCGGATCGTTCGAAAATATCTTGTGTTGATGCGGGTAAAGGCCGGTGAGGATCGTGGCCAAGCTCGGGCGGCAAAGGCTCGACGGTACGTAGCCGTTAGTAAATACGAGCGATTCGGCGGCCAGCCGATCGAGCCGAGGCGTCTGAATTTGCTTGTGGCCCATGAAGCCGAAGTCGGTATAGGCCTGATCGTCAGCGACGATCAACACGATGTTCGGCTTGGAAACCTCGGCAGCTGCTCCGAGCCGGCAGATAGCCGATAATACGGCGATTGCGACGACCGGCAGCAACGCCGCACGAATCACGAACGAACAGAAACGGCCGCAGGGCATGGCAACGGCTCCGCAAGGTGGAAGGCCCGCGCCGGTATGAGCACGACGCGGAGCCCGTCATCTTGCGACGCCGGACGAGCAGCGTCAAATGCAGCCTGATCGATGCTCGCGGGAACGAAGACGCCTAGCTCGGCTCAGGGCGAGATTCTTCAGTCGCCGAAAACTCAGATGCCTGTGAATTGAGGGCCGTGGAACTGTTGCGACGACGACGTACGCTCGGAACCGCAGCCTTGTGGCCCGGGAAGAAGAGGGCGACGGCGGACGCCACGAGGGGTTCTACGGCCGGATTTCCGTCTGGCTGCGCGACAGCGATTTGCAACAGCTTGCCGATGAGCTCTTCTCCGAGCGGCCAGCGAGCGTGCACCATAGCGGCGGCTTCCGCCAAGATTCCAAAACGATGCGTGCGCGACAACCCCATGACACGCAAGCCGACGTGAGGCGGCAGCGGCCCCAAATCGCGTCCGAGTCGCTCGGCCACCAGGCGCAAGTGGTTTCATCGCCGTCGATCTGCAATTGCTCCCAGAGCGGCTGGATAACGGTTTGCTCGAACCATGCGGCTCGCCAAGCAAAGCGACCAATGACGACGGCCGATACCGCGGCATCGACCTGAGCGACGATCGGCGGGCATGCGACCGGGACGGCCGGAGAGCCGGTTTCCGCTTCCGCCTGCTCGGCGACCGTAATGGCGGCGTCGAGCGCGCGGAACACTTCCACAATCGCCGCCACGCGTTTCACGCCGAAGCCGCGCAACTGAAAGAGTTCGTTGTAGGCGACGTAGAGAAAATCTTCGACGGGCACGAACCAAAGGCTGCGAGGCAAATCGCGCAGGCGCGCTACACAGCGGCCAAGCGTTTCACGACCTAGTCCGTGGCGACGGATGCGCTGACACCAATGCTCCCAAAGGAGTTCGTCGACTTGGGCGTAAACCTCGGTCGGCTTGTTCGCAGTCAGAGTGGAAATGGGAGGCGAGGGAATTTCGTTCCACAACGGCGTCGCCGCAGCGGATTCGGGCGGAGCTTCTTGTTCAGGGATCGGCCCACCGGGCTCGCTCACAATGCGCTGCAACACCGTCGTGAGGTTTGCGATTTTCACCGGCCCGACGCCCGGAAAGCGAGTCAAATCGTCAAACGACAGCTTAGCGACCTCCTCGAGAGTTTGTCCCAACAACTGCTTGGGTACGCAAGGATCGATCGGCCGCACAAAGTGAGCGAGCGGACGATAGCGCAATTCGGCGGGGAGCGAGGCCACCTCGCTGTGCGCGGTTTGGTAATCGTTGCGTTGCATCGGCGACGGATGAGGAGAGGTGCTGCGAATCATAGAATTGTGAGATGTATTCATTGAGCGAGCGGCGAGCTATTGACCTTGTTCCGCCGGACGCCTGACACGATTCGCCCCAACTCAGGAAAAAGAAACCCAAGCACGTGACGCGACGCGGCGGCGGCGGCGGCGGACATTGTGCCGGAGCGTTCAGAGCAGGCAAGATAAGCGGCCGCCCAACGCGCCCCGTGCGGCCAACGCAAGCGAATGACGGACGCGGCATCGCGACGGAGCTGATGCAGCCGAGATGGGGACGGACGGCGAGAGGGGGCGACGCCTGCCGCCGTCGAATCGTGAAGTAGCGATTGAACGACTTCGGCAGGCGCTTCGTCGAGTTCTCGGCGCAGCAGTTTGACCATCGGCGCAACGAATTGAGTGTCAAACGCAGTCAGGCTCGCGACAGACGCTCCCGCCAGGACGTTGACCAGCCAAGCCTCGACTTCGACGATTTCAATCGGGACAAACTTCACGACCTGCCCGGGCCGTCGCTCTGATGCATCGACCAATGCGGCGACCGATTGCAGAATCTCAAGCACCATCGCCGTGCGGCGCGGACCGTACCCTTTGAGATCGCGGAGCGCGTCGAGCGTCAGGGCCGTGTACGACGAAATCGGCACGTCCCACAAAGCACGAGGCAAGTCGCCGAGCCGACGGGAAAGGCGACCGAGCGGCTCGTCGAGCAATTCGGCCTTCTTTAAAGACGCACACCAAAGCGCCCATTGGATTGTGGAGACTTCGACCGATTCGATAGCTGCGACGGTTTCCGAAGATGCTTTCGTCGTCAAGTTGAGAAGAATCGACGGCGGCGGAGTTTCGAGAACTCGTTCCAACAACCCATGAAGATTGCGAATCTTTACGAGCCCGACGCCCGGAAATTTCCTTAGCGCCTCAAATGAAATATCGGCCAGTTCGGTCACGGACAACGAGAGCACGCTGACCGGCAAAAAATGATCGCTCCCGCGAACGAAATCCGCCAACGGACGTCGCACGATATCGCCGGAGAGTTCCTGCAGACGGGCGAGAAGCTGTGCATGACGCAATTCAGCGGCAATCCACTGCGGCGACTTATGGTGCGAAGTGCGAATCATGCGAAGAAAGCAAAACGAATCTCGGACCGGAGCGGACAAATTAAAAAACAGAAACTTGCGATCGGACAAGCAAGCCCTATGCCACACGTCCTGCCGCACAAGGCAATTCCGCCTCTTCGCAAATCTCCTTGAGGCACCGCTTCTTCATCCATCTTAGGTTGCAAGGGAAGTGGAACTATTCCACCAGCGCAGTAGCGACATAGTGTCGCACGAAAGCCGTGCAACATGACATCGTGTCATGGCGCATCAGTGTCTCTTCCTCCCACGGTTTCGTGATTTCACGAACTTGACAGACAAACGGCGGATTCGCCCAAACACGAGCCACCGGCGCGACCCCGCAATCTCAGTGGTGGGAATTGCGGAACTACGCAATTTTTGAACGCAAATTTCAGCTACTTGTAAAGCGCCACTGAAATGAGCTACCTCCGACGCGACGATGTGTCGCAGTCTGCGCCCCAAAGTCACGCTCAAATTCATTCATTTCTGCGCAGTTTTTTACTTTTTTTCTGCATCTCACAACTCGTTGAAGGGGAGTATGCCTCACTTATAGTCGGCACATGAGTGACATTTCGGCGCACGGCCTCCGACCATTCGTCGCAGCCGCGTGCGCACTTGCGCAGATAGCCCGAGGTTGCGATTGACGATCAGGCCCGTTCGTCAGTCGCCACAAATCCTTTTGCGTAAGCGCTCGCGGTTACCGCCGCAATCACTCATGCCCGCCACAGATCGGTACGTCCCACCTGCTGAAAGTTTCGCCATGCCTGCTCGCCGGATGATTTTCTGCGCGCTCGTTTGTGTGTTTTCCGTTTGTTCACTAGTCGCCGATGCACAAGATCGCGCCGACACGAACAACGTCGTCGTTCATGCGCCGAGCGAATTCACGGCCGGACATTCGGGCAACGTGATGTTGGCCGCGCCGGTCGCCGCAACGTCGGCGGCAATAGCGCAACAACCAGCCTCAGCCGCGGCATCCGACGGCGAAATCTGGTGGAAAGCTGCCGCGACGGCAACATTTCTGATCGCCTGGGGATTGTTCTGTCGACGGCTCCACCAAACGTGGAAAGGCGATGCGCCGCGCAAAATACGACGTCGCGGACCACATCGACGTGTGCGCCTCACAACGGATGGGCAATCGTCGCACGCGATTTCGGCTCGCAAGTGCCGTGAAACCGTTCATCGTACGGTGACGTATTTGCTGATCGCGGCAATGGTGTTCGGCGGCACGCCGGCTTGGGCCGCCGACGGCGTTTGGACGATCGACGCCAACGGCAACTGGACCGGTACGCCGGCGAACTGGCTCGGCGACGTCGTTCCCAATGCAACCGGCGACACAGCATCGTTCATCAACGACATCACGGCCAATCGCACGGTCACGCTCAATTCGACCATTACGCTCGGTTCGCTGACCGTCGGAGAGGCGTTCGGCGGGCAGTCGTTCACTTTTGCCGGAGCCAATGCCCTGACGTTCGACGCCGTGGCCGGCAACGCCGTGCTGAAGCAAATCAATAGCGCCACAACAACCTGGCAGGCGCCGCTCATTCTGAATGACTCGCTTAACGCCAATATTCACACCGGTACGTTCGACGTGAACGGCGCAAGCAACGCCCAGGTGTCGTTCACCGGCACCGGCGACCTCATCAAAGGAGGCGCGGGCACTCTAAGGTTGAATATCAACACGGCGAGCGGCTACACCGGCAACTGGTTCATGAACCTGGGGACGCTCAATATCGGCGGAGCCAACAATGCCACGCCGTCCGGTCTCGGAACCGGCACGGGCGGGATCATTCTCAACGGCTCCGGCACCGCGAGCCTGACGGTCTTCAGCCTCAACAACAACGGCGCCGGCAGCAACGGCCTGATTACCTATCAGGGGAACAACGACGTCATCGTACAAGGCGCGGCCCGCATCAACGTCGACCGCAATTTCATCGGCGGGGCAAATTCCGGCAATACGATCGTGCTCGACACACTGACGATGAACGGCGGCATTTTAGAGGTGACCGGAGGCAACACCTACGCACTACGGTTCGCCGGCACCACGACTCTGGCCGGACAAACGAACGTCTTCGCACCGTCGACCGCCGTGTTGAATCTTGCCGGGCCCATCGTCGACGGCGCCAACAGCCGGGCCTTCATCATGGAAGGAACCGGCCGAGTGACGATCAGCAACAACGCGAACGACTACAACGGCGTAACAGCCATCAAGGCGGGCTCGATCCAACTCGGCGCGGGCGCCAATTTGGGAACGGGCGCCGTATACGTCAACGGCGGCACGCTCACTTTGAGTGCGGCCACGCAACTGACCGACGGCACCAGTATCCCCGGCGGAGTTCGACTCGTCGCCCAAGCCGGTACGTCGCGCTATCAGGTTCCGTCGATCGGCATCAACTCGACCGTCGGCGCGATCAACGCCCTCAACCCGCTAACCGTCAATATTCCGATTGCGGGCATGACGCTTTCCATCGATTCGCTGCCGGGCGTGGTGACGAGCGACATCGACCTCTCGCAGGTCGGCGGCGGCGGTCAACGCGTGTGGGTCACGAACCTTGCCGGCGCAGATCGGATTTATCGCGGCGTTCTTAGTCCGGCGTCCGACGGCTTCATTCGAATTTCGGCGTCCAGCAACGTCTTCATTCTCGATACGGCCGGGACGCTCGGCTCGGCGCCGCTCGTCGTCGGTTACGATCTCTCGACGCCGATCGGCATCACGACGCAAGCCGTCACGCTTGGCGGGGGCGGCGGCGGAACTGTATCTGTACGGGCCGAAAACGCCGTAGCGGGCGGCTTTGCCGGCATTCGAGTGCATCGCGGAGTCACGCTCAACATCAACGGCAACGGGCTGATCGCCCCGCTCGGCTCCGGCGAAATCGTGTCTCTCGGCGGCACGATCTCGACGGACAACGCATCGAGCGCGAAGTTTGGCAACGAATCGTTCGTGATGTTCGGCGGCAGCACGCTGCTGCTCGACAACTCCGCGGTAACGACGGCTAACGACGATCGCCGGCTCTCGACGAACACGCAGGTCACGTTGACCAGCTCGACGTTCCGTTTTCTCGGCGACGGCGGCGCCGCCACGGTCTCGCGCCAGACCATGGACCGGATCAGCTACAACGGTGGAAGCACCGTGAGCATCGACACCGACGGTACCGTGGCCGGACGGTTGGCGTCGGTCACAGTCGCCGGGTTGGGGATGGGTTCGTTTCTCCGCCAAGGGCGCGGAACGCTCAACTTCCGGAACATCAGCAACAATACGGCGACGTTCGGCACCGCGGCCGGCACGGCGAAGTTCATCATCGCCGGCAATTCAACTCCCACGCCGGTTAACGGCATGCTCGGGGCAGACTTGGTGCTGTGGGGCGGCACCGCGGCCAACGATGCGGGCACTCCGCTCTTCGTGACGCACGATGCCGACGGCATTCGTGCCGCCGCATTCACTCACTCGTCGCTCACCGGCGTAACGAACACGTCGATCGTCAATATCGAAAGCGCGTCGGCAACCGGCGTGGCCCAAAGCGTGCAGGCGCTTCGCATTCGCTCGACGGCCAACACGCATACCGTGACCGGCGGCACGATCACCATCGGCGCTGCTGCCGGCGTCGGACAGGGGGCGGGCCTGTTTCTCGCCCATACCGCCAACAACGGCATCACGCACTCGACGAACTTTACCTTCGCGCAAGAAGGTTTGATCTACGCCGCGACGACCGGCGGCACCAGCGGTACCATCACGCTCAGCGGCGTCCTTGCCGGCTCCGACGGCATCACCCGTTTCGGCGACGGCATTCTCATTCTCACCGGAGCGAACACCTTTACCGGTCCACTCACGCTCAACTCGGGGGAAACCCGCATCAATCCCGGCGCGGCCGGCTCGAACGACATCGACCTTTGGGGCGGCTCGTTCTATCTCCAACTCGGCAACCGGTATTACGACAATCGCTTGACATTCTACGGCGATGCGCGTTTCGGCAACGTCAACGTCGGCGGCGCCGCCCTTCGCGAAATGCGAGTAGCCCAGCGCAACTACATTGCCGATGCTCCGGTCGTCGCCTGGATTCAAAACCAATCGGGCTCCAACTTCACGACGGTATTCGGCAACCTCGCGCTCGATGCCAACGCTCAGTTCAATATTGCCAGCGGACTGCAAATCAACGGTGCGATCACCGGCGTCGGCTCGCTGGAACGGTTCAACAACGAACGGCTCTTCATCGGCGGCGACTCGTCCGGCTACTCGGCCCCAATCACCGTCTGGGCGGGCGTACTGGGCAGCCTCAACGCCGACACAGCTGCCAAGCCGTTCGGAACCGGCAGTATCACGATGAATCCCGGCAGTTCGCTCCGACTGGCCGCGACCACCAACATCAACGCCAATCAAGTCACGCTCAATTCGGATATCGGCGGAATTTCGGGCCTCGGCCTGACGATGGCCGTCGACCCGGCGACGTTGCCGGCCGTGACCGTCAACAGCACGGCGCCTTGGAAGGCGTTTCTCGGCATCAGCGCCGTCGGCTTCCGCTACAACCTTGACCAATCGAGCTCCGGACTCTGGGGCGGCAACGTCTACCTGGGCGCGACGCTCGGAGATACGGGCGTCTTCACCGGCGTTCTTACTCCGAACAATTCCTCGAACTATCTGCTCGGCACCGGCCAAGGCACGATTCGCATCGGACGAACTCTAGGCGGCGCAGGCAACTCCGCTGTAATCGGCTTGTCGATGACCGGCGATGTCGGCCGCACGAATCAGGCGGTTAACAACTCTGGCGGCACCGTGCAGTACGACGTTCCGATGACGTACGGCGGCACGACGACGATTCACGTCAACACGGCGCTGCGCATCAGCGCTCGCGGCGCGCTCGACGCGACGGGCGACATCATCCTCAACGGCGGTATTCTGCAAGGCGACAACAACGCCGGCGACGCCCGCATGTCGCTGCCGATCGTCGTCAATAACGACATCATCCTCGCCGCGGACTCGACGATTCAGATGCAGAACGAATCGAGCGACTTCCGCCTCACCGGCGATATTAGTCTTGCCCCGGGTTCCACGGGCGTTGTTCGAACGCTCACCGTCGGCGCCGACGGCAGCAACCTCGGCAATCTGATTCTGGAAGGGGGAATCATCGACGGCGCCGGCGGCTCCGGCAATCACTTCGTCAAGGCCGGCTACTCGACGCTCTTCCTTCGGGGCGTCAACACGTACACCGGGAGCACGAACGTCACCGGCGGTTTGTTGGGCGTCGATTCCGACGCTGACTTCGGCAACACGTCGCAGATCGTTCTCACCGGCGGCGGCCTCGGCATTTTCGAAAAATCGTTCACTTCCTCTCGCAACCTGAGCTTCCACGGCGCGAATAGCTGGCTCGACGTCAACGTCGGCCTCACATTCACGCAAGCTGCGACGGCCACGTACGACGGAACAAGCTTCATCATGAAGCGCAGTCTCGGTACGGTCGTGCTGAACGGGCAAAACGCGCAATCGCACCTCTGGATCGGCGACGGCGTCGTGCAAGTTAATACTCCGCTCTCTTTGGGCAATCCGGCCGAAGCCGGACTCACGTCCATCCAGTTCGGCGCCGACCAATCGCCCGGCGGTGGTACGGCGAGCCGCCATACCGGCGGTACGCTCCGCATCAACACGACAATGTCTACGCTCCGCAACATCGTATTCAACAACAACGGCACCACGGCCTACTCCGGCGGTATCGACGTCACTGCGGGAAACACGTTCACCGCCGTGGGCGTCATCTCGCAGGGCACCGAATTCGACTTCGGCTTCAAGACGGGCGACGGCACGCTTGTGGTGAATAGCTCGAACATCTCGACTTCGTTCACCACAACCAACAACAGCACCAGTGTGACCGCCGGAAACACCGCTGGATTAGCCGCCGGCATGCTCGTGACCGGTACGGGCATTCCGGCCGGCGCGACGATCGCCGCCATCACCGGGCAGACGACCTTTACCTTGTCCGTCAACGCGACGGCCGGCGCCACCAACACCCTGTCGTTCGTCAACGACAACAGCACGTTGCGTCAGTTTGCCATGACGGCCGGTACGCTCCGCTTCGCGAACAGCATGCCGTGGCGCAACAGCACGACCACGGCCGCCGACGTCACTACGATCGAAATGCTCGGCGGCGTGATCCATGCGCAAAACACGGGCGCGAACATAAATCTGCTCAACGAAGCCAGCACGACGACGTACAACTACGGCGGCGGCATGCACCTGCGATTTGAAAGCGGCGGCACGTTCGGCATCGATTTCAACGCCGACAACTTGCTTCGCGTGAACCAAGGAACCTTGGTCCTGGAAACGTCCGGCCTCACGGCGCTCGGCGTCGCGGGCTCGAATACCGGTCGGCTCGTTGCGACGAACATGATCAACGCCGGCACGGCCCGCGCTTCGGCCGTGAACAACGGCATCTTCGCGGCCCACATTTTGGCCGCCGATTCCGCAGGCACGGCTTCATTCACCACCAACAACGCCACGACCGGCATCGCGGTTTACGCCGGCCCGACCGTCGCTTCGCTAGCCGGATTGAATCCGACCGGCATCGCCGAGATCGTTACGCCGCAGACTCTCACGGGCGACAATAGCATCTACGCCTTCCGTACGACGGCCAATATCTCCGGCGGCCTGCTCCGAATCGGCGCGATCGACAACCTGCGCACGGGCGGCATTATCTTCAACGGCTCCAATACGATTTCGTCGGACTTGATCTTTGATCCGACGACGAGCGGCGCGGCCGGCACGGGCCAACTGGCCGAAGCGCTCATTTACGTAAAGGCCGGTGAAACCGCCACACTCACGGGCTCGGTCTTGGCCAATGCTCTCACCAAGTTCGGCTCCGGAACTTTGGCACTCGGCAATACCGGAGAGATCTTCGGCGACATCAGCATCCAAGAAGGCGTACTTCGGATCGACAATTCCAACGCCTTGAGCCGTCTCGCCTCCGACATCCGCATCAACACCGGAGCAACGCTGGATCTGAACGGCCACGGCATCCGCATTGATTCGCTGAGTGGAAATCTGCGCCAAGTCGCCGGCATCAGCATAGGCGGGCGCGTGACGAACTCGTCGACAACGATGGGCTTCCTTGGCATTTCGGGCGTGACGAATTCGACGTTCACCGGAACGATTGAAGGTAATCTGAAACTGCGAACGACCGGCACGAGCGTGCTCACGATCGACGGCTACCGCGCCTCGGCGCCCGATTCTGGCAACAACACGTTTACGGGCGGCGTCGACATCTACGGTTACAACCAAACCGGCGGCATCACGCTGCAAAACACCACGTTCGGCCTCGGCGGCTACGGCGGCGCGGCCGTCGGCGACGTGAATCTCTACAGCGGTTCGCTCGGACTGCTCTACAGCGGCAATTGGATCGGCATCCCCACCGGCACCGGCCCAGCCTACAACAACCTCGTCGTGAAAATCGGCGCCGAAGCGGGCAACGGCATCACGCTCAACGTGAAGGGCCCCGGGCTCATTAACGTCAACCAAGTGGCGGGCGCCGCCCTGGGACGGGGCAATATCATGCAGATCGGCGACCTCAATATGACGGACGCCGTCTTGCAAGTCAGCGGCGGCAGCCTCTATCGCCTACGCGTGGCCGGAACGACAACGATTCTCGGTGCTCAAGCAGGCTTCCAAACAAACAGTGACGGCCCCAGTGGCGCCATTGAATTCTTCGGTCAAATCACCGGCTCGGGCGCGCTCAACAAACTGGGCGACGGATCGATGCGCGGCATCATCATCGCCAATCCGACGAACAACTACACCGGCGGCACGAACGTCATCGCTGGCGATATTGTCGTCACGGCGACGACCGGCACGGCCCTCGGCACCGGGCCGGTTCGCGTCTTCCCGGAAGGTACGTTACGAGTCAGCGCAAATACGAGCGTGGACGGTTCGAAGCTCCAAGTCATGAGCCGGATCAGCTCCTTGGGCGCCGTCGCCTTGGCTGAAAATTTCGATCCTACGTTCCTTACCGCCGCCAACTTCGGCAGCGTCTATAACACCACGCTGCAATTGGCGACCGCGTACTTCACGCAATCGCTCAATATGTCGACGATCGGCGACGGTCGCGCGTTCCTCGGCTCCGGTCTTAGCACCGAAGTGCGGTACATGGGGCAGACGCTCGGCGCAGGCGTTGCGGACACGTGGAATCCCGGTGCCGGCGTCTATCGCCTGTTAGGCGGCGTAAACAATTTCTCGTTCGACGGCGTCGACAACGTTCTGACCGGCAACGCCTATTTGCAAGTCGGCCCGCAGCGCAACAACATCATCGGCGTGGTAACGAACTCGGGCAACGCCGTCGTAATTCGCAACTCGAACAACTACACCGGCGGCACTCAAATTACAGAAGGCACGACGATTGCCGTCGAAACGGGCGGATCGGCGATCGGCGAAACGCCTCTCGGCACCGGTGCGGTGGAAGTTTACGGCTCGCTGCTTATCCAAGGCACGCTCGGTTCTCAATGGAAGGCCGATACGGGAGCGGCGACGAATCAAATCGTCCTTCGTCCTGGCGGCCAAATTCGCATCATCGACAACATCGGTCTGATCGCAGGCGGCCAGGGCCGATGGGGCGATGCGGTGCCGGTCGATCTCAACGGCGGTCGCTTCCGCTACGACGGCGCGGCCAACTGGAATAGCTTTGAAACCATTGGCGCCGTCACGGCACGCAAGGGGGGCATTCTCGGCATCTTCCGCAACAGCACTGCTTCGAGCGCTCAACTGACCGTCAGTTCGCTTACCCGCGCCGAACGAGGCACGCTAACGCTGGAATACAACTCCGGCTTTCTGGGGTTGAACAACAGCACGCCGGAAAGCTACGAGCGAATCGTGGTCACCGGCGGAGTCGCCGTCGGCGGCACAACATCCAACGGTCCGGGAGTCGTCAACGGCGGCATCGTCGCCCCATGGATCATCGACCGCACGACGTCGAGCTTCGTCGGCTACAATCCGACGGCGGCCAACTCCGGTTTTCAGCCGCTGATCAGCGGCTCACCGGCCGCAGGACAAATTGCCTACAACAAAATCATCACCGGTGCTCTGGCCGCCGGCGGTCTAGTCGCCGGCGATATCGTCGACATCACGACGAACGCCAAGACATTTGCCGACAATCCGACGGTCTACGCACTCCGTAGCAATCAGAACATCAGCCCTAACGGTGCAAACAATACGATCACGATCACCAGCGGCGGCCTCATTCTCACCGGCGGCACGATCAACCCGCTAACCACCGCTCCTCTGCCGAACATGACGCTCAACTTCGGCGCCGGAGGTTCCGGCGAAGCGTTGATCTACGTCGGCGTCGCTACGTCGGCGATTCAGGCCCAAATCAACGCGGCCCAAGGGCTTACGAAGATGGGCCCGAATCAGCTGAATATCCATACGATCAATCCTGGTATCGGCGGCGACGTCGTCATCAACGAAGGCATTCTTTACGCCCGCATCGCGTTTTCGGGCGCCGGTTCTCCGGTCGGTAAAGTGTTCAACGGTCAGGACGTCATTCTCAACGGCGGAGCCCTCGTGATCGACGGCTTCCTCGCAGACACCAACGGCATTTCGACGATGACCGCCTCCGATGTTCGCGGTACCGCCGTACTCGGCAGCAATGTCTTTGTCCGTGGTGACGCCACGATCGGGAACAATGGTCAAAGCCAATCGCAACGCATCGGCAATCTGACGATCGGCAACAGCGGCAGGTTCGGCCGCCATGAACGGCAACGGCGTCGTTACCCTGTCCGTGCAAAGCGGTATTTGGGTTTCCGGCACTACGACTCTGGCTCCGGAAGCCAAACTCAATGTGACGTTTAACACGTTTTCGCTGGTCTCGTTTGCGGGGCTCGTCACGGGCGCAGGCGGCATCGACAAGTACGGCAATGCCGCTCTCGTGCTCCTAAACGGTTCGAACGACTACGCGGGCGGCACGATCATCAACGGCTCGACCGCCGCTACGGCTTCAAGCGCCGTTGCGTCGGCCTACCGCGGGACCGGCACGCCATTCAGCACTGGCGCGATTACCGTCAACCCTGGCGGCGTACTCCGCATCGCCGACAACGCCAACATCGCATCGAACCCGGTCACCATGAAGTCCGACGGCGTCGGTCTCGCCGGACTCGGCTTGGCTCACAACGGTCCGCTGCCGACAATCATTACCGCCGGATCGCCGACCGCGGGGCAAGTCAAAGTCGAGAGCACGGGTCTGTACGCCGGCGTCGTCACGCTCGACTACGGTTACTACGATCGAGCTCTCGATATGTCCGCCATTCCCGGCGGCAACTGGTGGCTCGGCAACTCCACGCAGTCGGAATCCTTCTATTTCAATAGCACGCTCGGCGCATCGACCAACGGTCGCTACCTGCTCGGCGGCGGCGGCAACCAAAGCGGCATCACGTTCGGCGGCGTACAAGTCAGCGGCAACCGACTCGGCCTGTTCGAAAACATCTTCTCCGGCGGCTCCGCCGGACAGACTCGCGTAGAAATTGGCGCACTCACCGCCGAATTGGCCGCCAACGGCCCGTCGTTCGTCAACGGCAACACCGGCTTTATGGCGCTGTCACGCGCAATACCGGCCTCGTCGGCGACGTTCGAGTCAATCTCAATTCCACACTGGTTATCGGCAACAATTTTGCCCTCGGCTCCGGCCGACTGGTGCTCAACGGCGGCAACCTACGCTACGATTTCGGCCCGAACAACTTTGTGACGTCGAGCATCACGATCAACAACGACGTGTTGCTCATCGGCGATTTCAGCACCTCAAGCGGTAACGACTTGGTGTGGAAGGGGAACGTCGCCATGCACGACGGCGCGGCCGGCGCCACGCGTATTTGGAATCTCGGCGGCACCGGCACCATGGGCGTGTACGGCGTGATCAGCGGTGCCGACGGCAGCAATCTCGTCAAGCGAGGTGCGCAAAACGTCGTCTTCAGCGGCGTCAACACCTACCAAGGCTACACGCAGATCGACCAAGGAACGATCATCGTCGTCGGCAACGTTCAACCCGGCGTCGCCGGCCCGCTCGGCAATAGCATCTCGCCAATCACGCTTGGCGTTAACGGCGCGAACCTTTCCGGCAGCCTCGGCATCGGCGGACGCTATACAGTCGGTCGCGACATTCTTGTCACCGGTCTCGCAGGCACGGGCGTCAACCAAATCGAAAGCCGCACCTTGCAGCCGGCCGGAGTCACCGGTGCGATCTCGATCGTCACAGGCGGTGTCCTCACGCTCGGGTCCGTCGGCGTCGACGTCGCCACGTTCCGCGGCGGCTACCTCGATGTCTCCGGTCCCATCTCCGGCCTCGGCTCCGTCACCATCGGTACCACCGCCGTTGCCCCGGCCAATAGCGGCACCGTCCGGCTTTCGGCCGCCGTCAACGGCTACGGCACAAATACCTATTCCGGCGGCACGACGCTGCAGTCAGGGCGGCTACAGATCGGCAGCGACGCCTACTATTCCGGGCCCGCGAACAGCCCGACGATCATCAGCGGTCCGCTCGGCACCGGAGCTCTGACTTTCGGAGCAGGTGAATCAAACCGCGGCGGCCTGATCGAAGCCGTCAACGGCCCGCGCACAATCGTCAATGCGATCACCGCCGACGGCGTCGCGGCGACGCACACCTACAGCTTCGGTGGTCGCGAATCGCTCACGTTCACACGTGACTTCAACATCAACAGTGACTCTTCACTCCGCATTCGCAATTTCACGACGTTCAATCTCTTTACGCCCGTTACGTTCAGCGGCAACATTTCCAACTCCGGCGCACAGGGGAGCGTCTTCGTCAAGAACGGCGGCGGCCTGCTGATTCTCAGCGGCGTCAATACGATGGCCAACTTGCTGACTAGCGACGCGACCTACGGCTCCGGCCTGCATATCGACGCCGGTACGGTTCGCGTCACCGCTGATTCGGCATTGGGCAGTACCGCGACTTTGGCCGTCGGCGGCAGCCATACCGTGGCCGGTCCCGCCGACGTCCGTTTGCGCGGCGGCGTGCTCTCGACGGCTGCGAGCTTCACCTCGAGCCGCATTCTGATCAACTCCAACGACGCCTCCGGCATCGACGTCAACTCCAGCACCACGCTGACCTGGAACGGCCTCGTCTCAAGCAATGCCAATCGCTTGACTAAAACCGGTTTGGGCGAATTGGCGCTCAACAACGGCGGCAACACCATTCTGAACCTCGTGCTCGGCGGTGCCTCGCAAATGAACGGCAACGCGGGGCGCTACGGTCACACCGGCGGTATCGTTTCAACAACCGCCGTCACGGGTAATCCGCTCGTCGCGGGAAGCGCCGGAACTCTCACAATCAACAGCGGCGCCGTCCGCCTCATCGGTTCGAGCGGTGCACAATCCCTGTCGATTGCTCGCTTCGTGTACGGCGCTTCCGCCGGGCTAATCCTCGAAAAGGCGGCCAATTCCACTACGCTCACCGCCTCCGAGGCTGCGAGCACCGCCTTCCAACGGAGCGGTACGTTCAACGGCGTCAACTACGGCACGCTCACAATTGTCCCCTCAGCACTGGCCAATCTCGGCGTTAGCGAGCGCTTCCTAATCACCAATACTGCGGCGCGGCCTGCGAATTTCGCCGGTTCAGGCGGCGACATTCTCGCCGTGCCGTCGATCTTCGTTCGCTCGGCCGTCGTCGGCGAAGGAGTGAATTTCGCACGCTACGATGCGACCTCCGGCTTCATGGCTCACAACGTCGCAACCGTCAGCACGCTTTCGACATCCGCGCCGACGAATGTCGCCGACATCACGGCGCCGTCAGTGGTCGGCGCCGCACCGAGCGACGTTGTCGACGTCGCGGCCTTACGGACAAGCGCGGCAATCACGGCGGTCGATCCCACCGCGACGCTCCGCATTAGTACGGGCGGCCTCATTTTCAACGGTCTTGTCGGCACTTCGCTTGACGTCAACACGATCTTCGGGACAGCAAGCTCGCTCACCGAAGCGCTCGTCTACGTTCGAGCGGAGCAAGGCTTGTCGGCATCGTCGCTTATCGGCGGACTCTCGGCCCGCGATTTCACGAAAACCGGCGGGGGCATCCTTGAGATCGGCGGGACTGCAAACTTCCTCGACGCCGGACTCCTTCGTCTTCCGGTCCTAAGCGTTCAAGACGGCTCGTTCCGTTTCGCAACTTCGTCCGCCCAATTCCGCAATGTCTCGCGAGGCGCGACGGTTGGCGATCTCGTCGGCCACTTTGCGCTCAATGTCAATGAAAACGGCATCTTCGAAGTCAACGGCTTCGACAATACCGTCGGCGCGCTCAACGGCAACGGCACCGTAACCAACAACGGTACCGCCGCCGCATCGCTCATCGTTCGTTCCGGCTTCTCCGTCGACACAACGTTCGCGGGCGGCTTCCGCGACGGAACTTCGGCTCTGACCGTCATCAAAACCCAAAGCGGTACGCTCACGCTTACCGGCCACTCCACACACACGGGTGGAACGCGCATCCAGGCCGGTCGAGTGACGATCGGTTCCGGTCTGGCGACGTCGCTCGGCGGCGTCGACGTTCGCACCGTTACGGCACTCGGTGCCGGCCCCGTCTCGCTTGAAGGCGGCATCCTTACCATCAATGCCAATATCCTCGAAGCCGAATCCGAAGACGGGTTCATCTACAATACGCTCGGTTCCGGCGCCGGGTACGACGTCACCGTCGCCGCCACGGCTTACGCCAACGGCCTCGCGCTTCCCAACAACCGCACGTCGCAAATCAACCTCAACTCGACAAACACGGCTCCCGCCTCCGGGGCAAGCAACGTCGCGATAAACTCACTTACGATCAATGCTCCGCAGTTGCAGATCAATGGCCCGGCGACGACCGCGAATCGAGTCGTGCTCTACGTTCGCAATAACACGACGATCGGCCAAGACACGGTTATCCGGACCACCGGCAAATCGCAATTGGTGCTTGGCGGAAAGATCAATGCCGCCGGCAAGACCATCACTAAAATCGGCGCCAACGGCGACACCGGAACTCCGGAACTCATCGTCACCAACTCTGATTCGGGTACGGGCCAGAACGAAGTCGGCCTCTGGCGCATCGCAGGGGGCATGCTCAATGCCCGCGCCGCCGACGGCGCCGCAAACCCGCTGGGAGCGAATTCCGTCGTCGAACTCAATGCAGGTAGTACGAGCTACGGCTTGCTACTCAGCACCGACGGCAACGGCACGACGCTCTCCGAACGCGTCACGACCTTCCAAGACACGACGCTCCGCTTCGGCTCGCTCGCGCCGATTTCCAGTCCGGACTTCGTCTCCAGCTCAGCGAGCCGCGTGAGCGTCGATCGCGTGCTGGGCAATAACAGCAACAAGACGATCGTCGTCGGCGCTGCAATTCGGCGGCGTACTCGGCTCGGCCTACATGTACACGACGGGCGGCAACGGCGACTCACTCTGGGTCGAAGGCGCCACGACCTTCGTTCGCGATCTCTACCTTCAAAACGACGGCCGGCTCACGCTCAACGGCGTCATTTCCGGCAACGGCACGTTCAATAAGCGCGCCGGCTCGGATCTGTTCATCAATGCCGACAATTCAACCGGCTACAAGGGCGGCACCATCCTCAGCGTCGGCGGCACGACTTACTTCGGCGCGTTCGAAGGCCATCAAGTCACGCTTAGCGAAACCGCCAAACTGGGTCCCGGCAACATCATCGTTAATCCGCTGTCGGCTCTGCAGATCAACTCGGCGGGCAATCTCAACGCCGGTCAGGCGATCTACGTCGGCGGCAATCTCAACGACTTCGGCATGCTTCGCCTGGCGAGCAACCTGACGCTCGAACAAGTCGGTCTGCGATATGCGGGCCTCGGCGGCGTGCAAAACGGCTCAAACAACTACTATTTCACGGCTTCGAATCCATCGACGGGCGTGCTATCGCTCAACGCAATCTACACGCACGCTCTCGACATGAGCACCCTCGGCGACGGCATGTGGTACCTCGGATCGTCGACCAACGGAGTCGGTGCAAGCGGCGCCTACGACGCCTCGACATTGAAACCCGGGCTTGGCGCAACGTATCGCCTCGGCGCGGGCGGCGCATCGCTCTTCTTCGGCACTAACGGCAATGCCGACGTCGTCACGGATTACGGCACTCCGAGCAACCTCGTCGTCGGCGCCACGATGTCGATTCAGAACAACAACCCGCTGGGCAACGGCATCGGCACGGTCGTCTTCCTTACGAGCCAGAACTACACCGGCACGACGGTGGTGAATCGCAGTAGCACGCTCGACTTCCGCGGCACCCTCGCGACTTCGAGCATCGATGTCTACGGCGTCCTTAACGTAGCGGGCGAAGCCGGCACGTTCTTCTCCGGCGGCGTCGGTTCCAACATCCCCGTCAACTTGCGTCCCGGCTCGACGCTACGTTTCGACAATACCACCGCCGGCGTCCTTCCCGTTACGGCCGTGCAAGGGCGATGGGAAGATTCCGTCGGCATCTCGCTTAACGATTCGATCGTTCGGCTGCAGGGGAATACGGCCGTCGAGGTCGTAGAAACCGCCGGTACGATCACGGCAAACATGGGTGCGGGGCAACTGCAAGTCGTACGCGGCGTTACAGGCCGCGGCGTCGAGCTCCGCACGCCGGCTATCACGCGCAACACCGGCACTATTCAGTTCGTCCATAACAGCTCCACGCTCGGCGCCGACGAACGCGTTATCGTCACAGGTGCGGCGCCAACCGTCACCAACGGCATGGTCTCTCCTTGGATGATCAGCCTCAGCGACCTGCAGTTCCTTACTTACAACGCCGACACCGGATTTACCATCGCCGGCTTCGACCGCGTTACCGGCGCCACGACGTTCTCCAGTACGCTCAACGCTTCAACTTCGCGGGCCTTCGTCAACGGCAACATCGTCCTGAACTCCGGAATCGATTACTCCGTTCATGCCTTGCGTTTGGAGGCCAACGCAACGCTCGGCACCGCCACCGACAATACGGCCCAAATCATCCTTGGCAGCGGCGGTTTGCTTGTAAATGGCGCTCGCACGATCACCACCGGCATCGTCGCGGGCACCGTCAATGCGCCGACTGAACTCTTCTTGTTTAACAACAACAATCTCACGCTCGGAGACTCTGCGGCCGCCAGCCGAAACGTGCAGGGCCAGATACTCGCTTCAAGCATCACCAAGTTCGGCACGGGACAACTGCAAATGCGTTCCGAGCAACAAACCTTCACCGGCGACATTCGAGTACAGGGCGGCTCATTGATGCTTTACTACGCCAACGGCGCGGAAACCAATCCCGTTTCCAAGTCCGGCGGCAACGGCGGCACAATTTACATGGACGGAGCCAACACCACGCTCTTCCTTCGCGGCGGGACCGACGCCTCGACTCTCACGGGCAACGTCATCTTTAACAACAGCGTGGTACTCGGCGACTATAACCCGATCGTGCAAATCGACGTCGATCGTTTCGGCGGCAATCTCTCCGGTCGAGGCAACGTTATCGGCGGCGACTTTACTTTCGGCGCGAACAATGCGGAAACGGGACAAATCCTTCGCTTCCGCGGAGTTAACGACATGTTCCTGCAAATCGGCGATAGCGCCGCCGACAAGCTCACGCTCGTCGGCAAGTCGGTCTTTGACGCCGACAACAACAACAATGCCAATGACGGCCGCATCTTCGTCTCGGCGACGACGACGGGCTCCGGTATGCTCGTCAAAGGCCCCGTCGACTCCCGCTCGGACCTCATGCAATTGCAAAACGTCTCCACGCTCAACGATTGGACCGGCGGCACGATCGTCATGGGCGGAACCTTGCGAATCTTCGCCAAGTCGACCAACGGGGAAGTCTCTGGCACCGGCCAAATGACGGCCGGCGGAGCGAGCACCGGCACAATCACGCTGCTCGGCGGCGTACTCGACTTGCGCACAGACGCCGACGCCACCGAACAGGCGAGCACTTATACTCAATCCGGCACGACGGTCACCATCACACGGAACGGCCACGGTTACGCCAACAACAACACGATCACCATCGCCTCGGGGCCGTTGGCCGGCACTTACATCGTTGCCAATTCGGCGACCAACACCTTCACGATAACCGCGGGTTTTTCGGCCACGATCGCGACCGCCACGGCCGTTGGAATCATCGGCGCCGACTCTCAACTCGAACGATCGATCTACCAAACCGTCGGCTCGCAAGTTCCGGATGTCATCGTCTCCGGCAGCACGCAAATCAACGTCGATCGCACGGGCCTCGTCGCCCAAGGGTCCAACAAACAAATCGTGATGGGCAATCTCACGATCGGCCAACAGATTCTTACCGTCAGCGGCGCTAACGGCTACGGCTTGGAGTTTGCCGGCACGACGACGTTGCTAGGCAATATGTTCCTTAACAACACCACCGACTTGGTTTTCTCCGGCAATTTTGCAGATGAAGGAGCCGGCACGCTGCTCAATAAGATCGGCACCGGTACGTTGTGGATCAACTCAACTAACAACAGCGCGTTCGGCGGAGGAATCTACGTCAATGCGGGGTTGCTCGCGTTCGGTAATCGCTTGGCCAACAGCAATACCGCTACGATCGGTTCCGGCGCCATTCAAGTAAATCCCGGCGCTCAGATTCGCGTCAATTCGGTCGCGAACATCAATACCGCGGCAGGCCAAACGGTTCGCCTAGTCGGCACGCCATATTCTCCGGCAATCTTCCGCGCCGTCGGCAGCTTCGCTCAGACCGATTACCAGAACATGATTGAGTACTCGACCTCGACCTCCAACAGCGTCACGGTCATCGCCTTCGAAGGAAGTACGATCACGCAGAATCTCGACCAAAGCACGATCGGCGACGGCCGCGTCTTTTTCGGCAACATCGGCGATCGCGTCTACAACGGCGCAACCGACGGCTACATCATCCCGGGCCTGTCGAATCTTCCCAATAGCGTCGTCGGCGGCGACAGCACAAATCGCGTCTATCGTCTCGGCGGCGGCAGCGGTAACACGCTAAGCCTCGTCTTCAACGGCGTCGGCAACGTGAACGATTACACCGGCCCGACCGATGTTCAAATCGGCTCATTGGCACAGCTCGGCCCCTCCGGCAACTTGTTCAGCGGATTCGTCTACTTCCAAGACCAAAACACGTACACAGGCCAGACGATCATCGTCCGCGGCAGTACGCTCCGCACCAATCAAGCCGTTGCAGCTAACCAACTGGCGGGGCCGTTTGGCTCCAATGCCGCCGCACCCATTCACGTTTACGGAGCAATGCGACTGGAGAACAGCAGTAGTCTTCGCAATGCGGCGAATACGGGTAACTTCTACACGAACATTCAGTTCCACCCGACAAGCTTGTTGCTGTTCCAAGATGTTCAACCGAACGGCAATCGATGGCATGACGATGCCGAAGTGCTGCTCGACGGCGCTTCGCTTCAAGTCGTCGGCGGCACCAACACAAATCTCGGCTCGGAAGCCGTCGGCACCATCACGTTTGATCGCGGCACGCGTATCATCGTGAATTCCCAAGGTACCGGCGATGCCATCTTCACTGCGTCGGGGATCGTCCGCGCCGCAGCAAGCACCGGGGCCGGCACCGGTCGCGGAACGATGGTGTTTCAGCCCACGGCTACAGCGCGGCTCAGCCAAGACGCGGCGTCTACGAACAACGCCGAGAAGATTTTCTTCACATCGACGCCCTCGACGTCGGCCGTTTCGGCGATCGCCAATATGCTTCCCGGCTACTATGTTGAAGGGATCGAACAACGCTTCGTCACCTACGGTGCGACGGGCATAACACCCGTAGCCGACGGGCAGATGACTTCGGCCTTTACCGCGGGCATGACCGCCGGCTCGGCCGTGGTCAATATCGCCTCGGCCGTCACGCTGCCGGATTTTGCTCCCTCGCTCTACGCTCTTCGCACAGCCGGGAACATCAATAGCCCGACCGGCGCGAACAACGACGCCACGATCACGTTCGCCGGATCCGGCAACGATATCGGCTCGATCATCTTCCTCAACGGAACGGACAACACGACCGTATCGATCAACCCTAACGTGCGGTTCGGCGCAGCGGGTACGGCCGAAGGCGTTCTTTACTTCGCCGGCGGCGGTACGAACCGCAACGTGGCCCTCGCCGGATTCATCAATGCGGGCTCCATGACGAAGTTCGGCGTCGGCACGATTCAAATCGCCGCGGACCAAAGCGATGCGGCTCGCGGCGTCGGCTTAGGCTACTCCGGCGGCTGGGTCATCAACGAAGGCGGCCTCAACTTGCTCACGTTCGGCTCGGCCGGCAATGCCGTAGCGTCGAATACCATTGTCATCAACGGCAATCGAGCCAGCACTTCGACTCTCTTCCTACGTGCTCCCTCTACTGACTCGACGCTCAACTATGCCTACACGTCAGGACGAATCATTGCTGTCGACAACGCAACGATCGACTGGGATCCGGGCGCTGATGATCGCGTTCATAGCATTGCTGACATCGAGATTCAGCAATCGGGCGGGATCGGCAACGCCGTTGTAAACAGTTCGGTCGACGCCATGTTGCGTGTCGCCCACAATCGGAATCGAGCCATCCTCGCGGCCGGTACGCTTTTCGTTACGAACAACGCGATTCTCAACGTCGATCTCACCGCGACCCCGGGTTCGTTCGTCGCCTATACGCAGAATGCGTCGTACCTGACTATTGGCTCCAGCTCCGGTATGTCGGTCGCCGCACTCAACGGCTCGGCGCGCCTAACGAAATGGGGTGACGGCTACCTCTATGTTCGCGGAGCTAGCCCAAGCTTCTCGGGCAACCTCGTCATCGATCAAGGCGCAGTGTACGTTACAGACAACGGCTCGCTCGGAACGGGCGCCGTCACCGTTAATCGCTACGGCGTGCTCGACATCGGTGTCGTAAACTACACCGCAACGAATAGTTCGATCACGTTCAACGAAGGCTCAATCCAGCGATGGAGCGTCGACGGCGCTCGCTCCGGCAACGTCGATCTCGGCAAGGCGACGTTGCAAGTCGCCGCGGATCAGTTCAATACCAACGCGGTCGTTCGCCTCAACGGCGGCTCGATCGAAGCTTGGCTCCGAACCGACGACATTACGTCGACCAACCACTCCGGCGGCGTTTTCCGCAACCTCGGCCCGAACGTTTCCGTGGTCCTAGGTGCGAGCTCATACCTTGGCAGCCAGTACTACCTTGGCGCCAATGGCCTCGACAACGGCCGCCAAGCCAACAATGACCGACCGGGCGAAGAATATGTAGGCTCCGGCGCGATTCTCGACATCAAGGGAGTGATTTCTGAAGACGGCGGGGCGTTCGCGCTGAATAAGGTCGGTTACGACACGGTCATTCTCTCAAACCACAACACCTACACCGGCGGCACTACCGTCAGCGGCGGTACGCTCCGCGTAGGCATCAACGACGCGTTGTTCCCGACATCGGATCTGAAGACCGTCGCCAACGGCGTGTTCGACCTCAACGGCTACGATCAAACTGTTCGCCGACTCACGAACCCAATGGATCCGACTTCGGTCGGAGTCAACGGCGGGTATATCACCAACAGCGCCGCTGCGGTTCGCACGTTGGCCGTCGGTAACGGCACGAACGAACTCGACACCTTCTCGTACCACGGCGTGATTCAACATAACGTCGCCCTCCAGAAGATCGGCGCCGGTCGACTCGTGCTGACGAACTCGAACACGTACGTCGGCGGTACGACGGTGACGGACGGGGTGTTGCAGGGCTTGGCCGCGACGAGCGGCAGTCCGTTCGGGTCGGGCGGCTTCACGCTCGCCGGCGGCACGCTGGCCCTCGTCGGCATCGACGCCACCACCAATACGGCCACCGCCGGCACTCTCACGGTGACCGAAACCTCGATCCTCCGCCTCGACGGTTCCGCCAACACGGCCGGAATCACCCAGTTCACCGTCGGCTCGCTCGTTCAACAGAACGGCGCCGGCCTGATCGTCGTCCCCGTCACCGGACGCCTCGGCGACCCCGGCACCAAGGAACGCTTCACCGTCACCAACACGACCGGCCTGCTCTCCGGCGGCATCGTCCCCTGGGTCTTCGCCGCCGACACGCCGACCCCCAATTCCACGCTCAGCTTCGTCACCCTCTCGGGCAACAATCTGGTGTCGACCTCGTCGGCCACCAGCATCGACGTCCCCAACGCCGCCCCGAACCTCGCGTACGTCGCGGCGACCGGCAACGACAACAACCTCGACTCCGACCCGAACTGGGGTTCGGTCCAAGTCAACGCCGGCGTCACGATCACCGCCGCTCCGCTCGGCTACGTGCTCACGCTCGGCGACGGCAACTCGGGCACCTTGCTGCTCAACGGCGGCAACTCCCTGGCCTCCGGCTTCTTCCTCCGCTTCAGCGGCCAAGGAAATATCGTCACCGCCGGAGCAAGCAGCTCCATCGTCGGCGCGAACATCGTCAACTCGGCCGCAGGCGTCACCATCAACGGCTCGCAGCCGGTCATCTTCACCGGCACCAACAGCTACACCGGCCCGACCCTCATCCAATCGGCTCAGCTCACGATCAACTCGGCCGCTTCAATTCCGTCGAACAACGCGATCACCCTCAGTAACGACGCCGGCGCGGCGCTCGTCTTCAACAGTAACGCGACCGTCGGCAGCATCGCCGGCGGCGGCGCCGCGGGAGGCAACGTCTCGATCGGAGCCAACTCGCTCACCGTCAACCAAGCGGCGAACGTCACCTACGCCGGCACGATCAACGGCGCCGGCAACATCTTCAAGCAAGGCGCCGGCGTCTGGACCCTCTCCGGAACCAGCAACTTCACCGGCCAAATGCAGATCGACGCCGGGACGATCAGCATCGCTTCCGAAGCCAATCTCGGCGCCGACGCCGGAGCTTTGAACTTCAACCAGCTCATCTTCAACGGCGGCACCCTGCAGACCACGGCCACCATGGCCATCAACGACACGAGCCGCGGCATCACCGTCAGCGCCTTCGGCGGCGCCGTCAACGTCGCCAACAACACCACCTTGAGCATCGCCAACCCCGTCTCCGGCGGCGGCGGCGACTTCACCAAGACCGGCGGCGGCACGCTCACCTTCACCAACAACACCAACCACTTCTACGCTTCGAACCTCGTCGTCGCCGGCGGCACCGTCAACGGCAACGGCCACATTCCCGCCCAGGTCACCGTGCAGGCCGGCGGCACCCTCAGCGCCGGTTCCAACGCCAACGGCGTCAACAACAACGGCGTCGGCACGATCGCCTTCGGCGACTTCGGCGTGAGCGATTGGCAGAACAACGCCTCGTTCGTCTTCGACTTCGGCAACAACGGCTCCGGCACGGCCGGCACCGATTGGGATCTCATCACCATCGGCGCCGGGGGCCTGAACCTCAGCGGCTCCAACTACCTGCTTACCGTCTTCTCTTGGGACTTGGTCGCCGGAACCTACGGCACCAACAACTTCAACCCCAACGCCCTGCCGACGATCGACGTCCCCGAACCGGGAGCCGACGCCGCCTACCGCTGGCTCTGGGTCGACAACGCCGGTCCGCTCAGCGGCGTCGTCGACGGACGACTCGACCAGTTCGTCGTCGCCGTCGGCTCACCCGCCGCCTACCCCACCATCTCCGGAGGAAACTTCTGGGTCAGCGCTTATAACGGCGATCTCTACATCAACTACTCCGCAGTTCCCGAGCCGAGCAGCCTCATGTTGCTCAGCTTGGCGGGCCTTGGTTTCGCCGGATATCGCCGCCGCAAACGTAGTCAAGCTGCGGCGGCGGCCGAATCGAGCGAAACGACGGTCGTCGAACACCAAGCTGCCGAGTAGCCTCGCACAAGCGGTCATCTAGGGCATCACGCGCCGCACCGACGTCGGCCGATTCGCCGTCGGCACAGGCGAGAGTTATACTCCTTCTGCGCAAAGCGGCAGGCGTTGCTTTGCGACGCCTACCGCATTCCCCGCCTCTCGTACCTGCCAGGACTCCGACGACCATGCTGCGCACTTCGGCTGCTCGCCTTTCAGTTTTCGCCTTACTCATCTCGCCGGCTTTCATGCTTCCGGCTCTGGCCCGGGCCGAGCACGAAGGTAAAGTGCAAGTTCTTCTGCTAGGCGACAGCACGACGATCGGCAGCGTCTGTCGCAAAGTCGAACCGAAAGGTCCGCACTTGGAAGATGTTGTGCGCAACATACTTTCGGCTGATGTAGAGCTGCCGCCGGTCCACGTCATCAATCAAGGGCGCGACGGCGAATTCATTCATGGTCTGCTCACCATGGGACGCTACGATCGCGACATCGCGAAGCTTCCGGGCATCGACTACATCTTCATCCGCTACGGCCTCAACGACATTCGCAAGCGTGAAAGCTTCGACGAGAATTTCTCAAAGGACTATCACGACCTGATCGTGCGCCTCAAGGCCGACCATCCGCATGCCGTGATTATTCCGACGACGACGATTCCCTATCTCGGCCAAGAGGCGGACAACAAACTTGTCGCGCAGGTCGCCGCAGTCGGCAAGGCCGAGGGACTTCCCGTCTTCGACGTCTTCACACGCTATGCGGCCGAGCTGAAGAAAGGGCCGAATATGCTCAACTATCGCCGCTTTTTCCTGAAGAACATTCCGGCCGAACATCATGGTTGGCTTACACCGTATGCGAACGGCGACTCGATCGTCGTCATGGACAATCGCTACGATGCTCATTTCGGCCATCTCGACAATTGGTACGGCGACCGACATCCGAACCTCGCCGGCTACGCAGTAATCGGCGACGAAACGGCCAAGTACCTCGCCAAGTTGCTCCGCGAGCGCAAGAAGTAACGCCGCCGCCATCGGCGATGCCGGCACGTTCCGCAATTTTTTGTATTCGTCGCGAACAAATCGCAGGCCAAGCGCATCTCTGTAGACATACCGCTCGCACGCTTGCGGTCGTTTCACCAAGTATTCATTGGATCGAATTGCGGGATCTAACGTCCTGCCGAGGTTGCCATGCCTGCCATATCCAATCAACTCCGACGACTCGGATTGTCCGGTAATTGCTCCTGTATGTTCGGCCTCGAACAAAGCGGGTTTAGCGATACCGCGCATCCGTTGCGCATGTGACGCCGGGCGAACAACGCCTGACGACGGCTTGGCAAAGCCCGGTGTCACTAAGACACCGGGCTTTTTTCGTGCGCACGCAACAAGAACTCCCTTAGGAACGACCTCAACGGCGTTCCGCGAGGTCACGATGCGCACCGAACGAATCACGCCACAGCAAAACGAGGGTTGGTAGCTGAGATGGTTTAGCGTCGGGCTGAAAACCCGGAGACGAGGATTCGAGCACCTCCCAACCCACTACAGGAAACACGCTCGCGAAAACATTTGGAGTTAAGAGGGCCGGAGGAGGGGAGTCGGCAGCCATGAGCGGTGCGTTGCCTTCGGCTCCTTCCCTCCTCCCCCTCGCAATACGTTCGTAAACACGGCTCGTTCTTCTAGAGGTTAAGGATGCCGGCTTTTCAAGTCGGAGACAGGGGTTCGATTCCCCTACGGGCTACTGATGTTCGGCTTTGTTCGGTCCTGTGGTGTAACGGAAGCACGACGATCTGATATGTCGCCAGCGATGGTTCGACTCCATCCAAGGACCACTTTACTTATCGCATTTCAACACAGGGAAACGCATATATGCACGCAGAACGACCGCTCAAACCGCGACTCGAACAGATTCGAGGTCGTGGCGTAACGGCAGCGCTTCCGCCTTTTAAGCGGAATGGTAAGGGTTCGAATCCCTTCGACCTCACTTAGGAAGCAACCTCATGCGTCTCTCAACGCCCTTCACCGCTGGTGCCTGAAAGGCGGATGAGAATCGCATTCCGAAAAATCGAGGTCGCCAATCTACCGACATCGAAGCAATCGTTCGTTTGATTTTCGTACTTCCGTTCTTTGATAATTTGGCAACGTCTTTTAGGCGCCCGTGATGTAACGGCAGCGTACCGCTATGCCACGGCGGAGGTGCGGGTTCAATTCCCGCCGGGTGCTTTATCTAGCGACGGTCGGCAAGCGAGATTGGCAGCGGCAGATACCACATCGACGCCGTCGGCTACTTGCTTTGCTCCGTCTGATTCAGATTGTTTTGCGGTGTAGCCCGTGTTGGTATCGGGCGGGCGTCTGTTAAACGTCACTTCGCAGGTTCGATTCCTGCCGCCGCAGCTCGCTCTCAACTTGCAAAGCGAAGAAACGTGCTCTTGGCCGAGCGGTCGAGGCGCCGGTCTTCCAAACCGACCAGACAGGTTCGACTCCCGTGGAGCACTTCGTCATGAAACATCGTATTGGGGGATCGGCTAACGGTAGGCCCCTTGGCTTTGAACCAAGCTGCGGAGGTTCGAATCCTTCTTCCCGAGCTTGCGAAGAAACAGATCGGACTAAGGGAACCTTTGGCGTCATCACCTGTCTCTCCACACGGAAGTCATCCGGCCGGATGAGGAACCTGTCTCGAAAACAGGCGGCGACTTCAATGTCGCTTGTGGGTTCAAGTCCCACGGCTTCCGCTCACAGCGGCACAAGAACAATCCAACACGGTCCCGTGGTCCAGCGGCCACGACTCTCGGCTTACATCCGAGCAACGAAGGTTCAAGTCCTTCCGGGACTACTTGTCAGAAACGTCCGTCCTCGTGGAGCAGCCCGGAGTGCTCGCCTGCCCGTCACGCAGGAGATCGTGAGTTCAAATCTCATCGGGGACGCTTGTAAGTCGCAAGAAGGTACGGCGCGGTACGCAAACCGGCAAAGCGGCGAAGCTCAAACCTTCGCGATTCTGCGGGTTCGACTCCCGCCCACGCCATCTGTCTGTTCGGGTCGTGCTCCTCGCAGCGGTCTGTAGAACCGCCGTCAAAAAACAAGCGAGGCGGACGACGAGAGGTTCAATTCCTTCACGACCCACTGATCAAATCAGCTGAAATTTCAGCCTCATAACGGCTCGCTCGTCTAGCGGTTTAGGACTCCGGCCCCTCATGCCGGTAACGCGGGTTCGATTCCCGCGCAGAGTCGCTCACGGCATCGCACGAACGGTAATGCTCCGCCAGTTTGCTCGCACGACCAAGTGGTGCAATCGGAAGACACGCGACGCTCAGAACGTCGTGCCCACGGGTATGAGAGTTCGAATCTCTCCTTGGTCACTCCACATACATTGCAGGCGCGGCAGGTGCCCAGCGGGGGCTCATAACCCCGGCGAGCCCGGCTCGATACCGGGGCCTGCAACTTGTCTGCTTCGCTGAGTACGCAAATTTTCGGCAAAGCGGTTGGGTCGAGAACCCAATGTTTGCGAGTTCGAATCTCGCCTCGGCGACTGATTGATGCACGACCGCGTGGTCCAACGGCGACGACGCCTGATTGACGTTCAGGAAACGGCGGTTCGATTCCGCCCGTGGTCACTCGCGGCAACAAAATTCACATGGGCTGCTCGTCCAACGGGAAGACGCCTGCCTTGCAAGCAGGAGATCGGGGTTCAACTCCCCGGCAGGTCCACTTTCACGAAATAGGAACGACGATCGTTCATTGCTCCGATTGCATCGCTTCTGTTACGGAAGGCAGCCGGATACGGTTGGCCGGACCGCTCTGCTAAGGCGGCTCTTCGAATTTGGAGATGAGGGTTCGACTCCCTCGCCTTCCGCTCGCTTTTCTCCACGCCCTGATGGTGAAAAGGATCATCATTCCTCGCTTCGAACGAGGCGTTCCAGGTTCGAGTCCTGGTTGGGGCACTCGTCGGTCGTAGGTTGCTCAAGCTCGCAAGCGTAGTTCGACGACCACTTTTTGTGGTGTTCGTAGTGTAGCGGTTCCTGCACGTCCGCCTGTGAAGCGGAAAGCATCGGTTCGACTCCGATCGAGCACCCTTCGTTCGTGCCTCTGTAGGCGTCCTTGGTTTCGTCATCTAGATATCGGCATTTTTTGTCCTTCGTCTTTGATCCCGGTGTTCTATGGTTGCTTCCGTTCTCCAACGTCCGACGCTCGTGCTCAACCGCAATTGGCAGCCGGTCAATGTTTCGACCGTGGCTCGGGCGCTGGTCATGCTGTGGAACGAGTCGGCACGCGTAGTCGATCCGCGCGACTACCAAATCTACGACTGGACCGATTGGTCACGGCTGGCTCCGGCGAGCGGCGAATCGTTCATCCAAGCAATTTCGCTGCGAGTCCGCGTTCCGGAGGTGATCGCTCTGGCCGACTATGATCGCCTGCCCGAAGCAGCGGTCGCCTTTAGCCGGCGCAACATCTTCAAGCGCGACCACTACACGTGCCAGTATTGCGGCGTGCAACCTCGCAGCGATGAGCTGTCGATTGATCACGTCGTACCGCGAGCCCAAGGGGGCGTGTCGAGCTGGGCGAATTGCGTGCTCTCGTGCACTGGCTGCAATAAGCGAAAGGCCGATCGCACGCCGGAGCAAGCCGGCATGCGGTTGCGCAAGCCGCCCGTTCGTCCGACTTGGAAACCGCTCTATGCGGCGCCGAGCGTGCGAGTGGAAAGCTGGTCTAAATTCATCAGCGACGCGTACTGGAACGTGACGCTGAAGGAGTAGGCGCTAGAAGTTAGGCGTCGGGCGCTAGGAAGGAACACCACGCTCCCCCTAGCGCCCGGCGAATCCCGCCTACTGTCTGCCGAAGTCCTCGAAGTGTACTGGATTTTGCACGCGACTTTGCGAAGGTCGCAGACCGGGTTCGATTCCCGGCGAGGGCGCTGAAAATATTCGCCGCAACATTCTGCGGCGGTCTGCTTACTTACGGGACGTTGTCCGCCGCTCGTCGTCGGCACGTCTCTCCTTGGCAAGGAAAGACGCGGCGCGACGAACACCGACGGACTCTGTTTGTTGTGTGTCGTGTTTCTCTTGAAGGAGGTATGAGATGGCCAAGGAATTGTTTGAACGAACAAAAATCAACGTGAATGTGGGGACGATCGGTCACATCGACCACGGCAAGACCACGCTGACGTCTGCGATCCTGCGCGTGCAGGCTCAGCACGGACTGGCGGAGTACAAGCCGTACGGTGAGATTGCCAAAGGCGGAATCGTGCGCGACAAAGGCAAGACGGTGACCATCATCGCCGCTCACGTCGAGTACGAAACCGAGCGGCGGCACTATGCGCACATCGACTGTCCGGGCCACGCCGACTTCATCAAAAACATGATCACCGGTGCGGCGCAGATGGACGGCGCCGTGCTGCTGGTCTCGGCCGTCGATGGTGCGATGCCGCAAACGCGCGAGCACATCCTGTTGGCGCGTCAGGTCGGAGTGCCTCGGCTCGTCGTGTTTATGAATAAATGCGACTTGGTCGAAGACCCCGAACTGCTCGACCTCGTGGAAGCCGAATTGCGCGACCTGCTCACGCACTACGGCTATCCCGGCCGCGAGATCCCGTTCGTTCGTGGCTCGGCGATGCAGGCGCACGACGATCCGGCGAACCCGACGGCGGCGCACTGCATCCATGAGTTGATGCACGCGCTGGATGCGTACTTCCCCGATCCGATCCGACTCACCGACCGCCCGCTGCTCATGCCGATCGAGAACGTGTACTCGATCGAAGGTCGCGGTACGGTCGTTACGGGCCTGATCGAACGGGGTACGATTCGCCCCGGCGACGACCTCGAAATCGTCGGTCTGTCCGAAATTTCGCGACGTACGGTTTGCACCAGCGTCGAGATGTTCGGGCGACTGCTCGACCAAGGTATCGCCGGCGACAACGTGGGGTGCCTGTTGCGCGGAGTTCGCAAAGACGAAGTCGAACGAGGCCAAGTCCTGGCCGCGATCGGCTCGCTTGTGCCGCGCAGCCGGTTCCAAGCCGAGATCTACGTTCTCAGCGACAAGGAAGGCGGACGCCATACGCCGTTTTTCAACGGCTACAGCCCGCAATTTTTCTTTCGCACGACGGACGTGACCGGCGTATCGCATCTCTTGGGCGACCAAGAAATGTGCATTCCGGGCGACACGGCTCGGCTGGAAATCGAGCTGCGTAGCCCCGTGGCGATCGACGACGGCGACCGTTTTGCCATCCGCGAGGGTGGACGCACGGTCGGCTCGGGGGTCGTTACGAAAGTGATAGCTTGAAACAAGAATGCGGCCGGCGGCGGCTCGCAAGCCTCCGCCGCCGGTCCGCTTCTGCTCATTTGAATCATGAAACGAAAGATCCGTATATCGACGTCGGTGCTCAACGGTCGGGCAACCGCCTGCAAAGCGGTCACGAGCGGGTTCGACTCCCGCCGACGTCTCTTAGCAAGAAGTTCGTAAGCATCGTTCCGACGCCGTCTGACCGGCGGCGCGCTCGAAGCCTGCTCTTGGCAGTTGCACTTGCGTGTTCCGTGTTCCGGATTCTGATGACGACGGCGTCGCCGACGGAGTAGCTCAATTGGTAGAGCATCGGACACTCAATCCGACTGTAACGGGTTCGATTCCCGTCTCCCACGACCCGGGGTAACACCCACAGGATTTAAGGTCCTGGTCCCAAAAGCCTGAGGGAAGCGGGCGAAGCAGAAATCAGCCGCAACGTTTGCGCGGCGTGATCGGTTCGACAATTGATGGAAGGTACGTCGCTCTCCGACGTACTCAACGTCAAGTGCGCGACCGGCGCGCCGCTTCGATGACCGCGGCGACATACGACGAGCGCCCTGAGTCCGGCGGATTCCGCCTGAAACGCGTCGTCGGGGCGACACGACCTACTGCAGCGGCACGACGACGATTTTCGAATCGTCGCTCTCGCTCCGCGATGGAAGCCGTGCCAAGCCGACGCCGCGTCAGGCTCAAGCCGGTCCCGCACTTTCGTATGTGATCTCACTTCGCTCCGCTTCCTGAAGGTTTCCGCCGCCGCGACTCCGCCGCTTCTGAGACGTTTCGAATGAATGACCAATCCTAAAAACCTTTAATAAGTTCGTGTCCGACGTTTGCAAGAGGAGGCATACATGTTCCCATACAAGACCATTCAAATCCGCAGCTACGAAATCGGCCTACACTTCCACAACGGCGAATTCCGCGGCCTGCTCGGCGCGGGCAGACACCGCTTGTTCGACCCGCTCGGCAAGTCGTTCGTCGATGTCGTGTCGCGCCGCGACCCGTGGCTCGTCCACGAGAAACTCGACGTCATCGTGCGCTCCGGCGTTTTGCAGGAGCGAGCGATCGTGGTCGACCTGAAAGACTACCAACGAGCTCTCGTTTGGATCGACGGCCGATTCAGCCACGTGCTACCGCCGGGTCTATACGCCTACTGGACGGCGCTGCGCGACGTGATCGTCGAGGTCGTCGATGCGCGCCAGGTGCGCTTTGAGCACAAAGACCTGCCGCTCGTCGTTCGGTCGGTCGGCGCCGATCGCGTGCTAGACGTTTATAGCGTCGAGCAAGGTTATCAGGCCGTGCTGTTCTACGACGGTCGCTACATGGAAACGCTCGGCTCGGGCCGGTACGCTTTCTGGAAGGGCATGACGCAAGTCAAGCTTCAGACGCTGGACGTGCGCGAGATGATGATCGACGTCGTCGGCCAGGACATCATGACGGCCGACAAGGTCCCCCTTCGTCTCAACGCCGTAGCGGGCTACCGCATTACGGATGCTCGGGCCGCCATAACTGCGATCGACGATGTTCGCCAGGCTCTGTACCGTGAGGTTCAGTTGGCGCTGCGGGCCGTCGTCGGCGCACGAGAGCTCGACGCATTCTTGGCCGACAAGAATGCGCCGGCCGGCGAGGCCGAGGAGCAGGTTCGTCGTCGGATCGGCGAATTGGGGCTGGAACTGATCTCGGTCGGCGTCCGCGACGTCATCCTGCCGGGTGACATGAAGGACCTGATGAACAAGGTCACGGAAGCCAAGAAGGCGGCCGAGGCCAACCTCATCATCCGTCGCGAAGAGACGGCCGCCATGCGCAGTCAGGTCAACACGGCCAAGCTGCTGCAGGACAACCCGACGCTTATGCGGCTCCGCGAGTTGGAAGTGCTCGAAAAGATCGCAGCCACTTCGAAACTCAACATCGTCCTAGGCGAGAAGGGCTTGGCGGACAAGGTGATGAGCCTGCTGTAAAGCAGGTTCGTCTTTCGCAACAGCGAGCGGGGGCCTCAAAACGGCCCCCGCTCCGCTTTGTCGGGCTAACGACTAGAGTTCGCGCACCCAGATATTGCGGAAACGCGTCGGATTACCGTGGTTCTGCAAGGAGAACGGTAGTTTTGGGGCGTGCTTCGAGTAAGCCGGCGGGCGGTCATAGAACGTGCCCCCTTCCAGCTCGAAATGGTTCTGCACGAGCACGCCGTTGTGCAACACCGTCACGGCGGCGGGCTTCGTGACTTTGCCGTCGGCGGCGAATTCAGGAGCTTGGAAAATGATGTCGTACGTTTGCCATTCGCCCGGTCCGCGCGAAGCGTTCACCAGCGGCGGACGCTGCTTGTAGATCGACGCCGCCTGACCGTCGAAGTAAGTCTTGTTGCCGTAGCTGTCGAGGATTTGCACCTCGTAAATCCCCATCAGGTACACGCCGCTGTTGCCCCGGCCTTGCCCTTCCCCTTTCACTTCCTTGGGCGTAGCCCATTCAATGTGAAGTTGGCAACTGCCGAAGGCTCGCTTCGACGTGACGCCTCCTTTACCGCCGACGGTCGCCGCGCCGTCGACTACGGTCCAGCCGTCGCCGCCGTTGAACTCCGATTTAAGATCCTTACCGTCGAACAGCACAATCGCATCCGACGGCGCCGCGCCGTTTTCTCCGGGCGTCACAATCTTCGGCTCTTCCCATTTCTTACCGCTCACATATTCGCGGCTCATCTTCGGAGCAGGTTTTTTCTTAGCTTCGGGCTTCTTGGCGGCAATTTTTTTCTGTTCGGACTCCGCCGACGCAGGCTTCTTGTCGCCGGCTTCGGCCTTGGCAGTCGGTTTTTCTTTCGTATCGGCGGCAGGTTTATCTTCGGCCGACGCCGGCGACGACACAGCCGACAGAATCATCAGTGCGCAGCGCCAAGACGGCGCAGAAAGTTCGTTACCAACATAATTCAACCTAGGAAGGAGAGGCGGGAATGCGTTGCGAAAGTGCAGGCCAACAGTATGAATGGCCCCACTCTTGGAAGCAACGCCGCACATCTAGGCCGCGTGAAAATCTCGCAAGCGTCGCCTACGCAATCACGTCATGCAGCACTTCGCCAAAAACGTCGGTCAGGCGGAAGTCGCGGCCGCCGAAGCGATATGTCAGCTTCTTATGGTCGACGCCCAAGAGATGCAGCATCGTCGCGTGCAGGTCGTGAATCTCCGCCTTGTTCTCAACGGCGAAATAGCCCCAATCGTCGGTTCGGCCGTAAGTCGTGCCTCCGCGCACGCCGCCGCCGGCCAGCCACATCGTGAAACCGAACGGGTTGTGATCACGACCGTCGCTCCCTTGCGCCATCGGCGTGCGGCCGAATTCGCCTCCCCAAATCACGAGCGTTTCATCGAGCATTCCTCGGCTCTTCAGATCCTTCAACAGGCCCGCAGTCCCTTGATCGACGGCCCGACAATTTCGCTCGTGCCCTTCCTTGAGCTTGCCGTGCTGATCCCAACGGTCCGTGCCGACGCTCGGGCAGGTGACTTCTACAAACCGCACGCCGCGCTCGACCAGTCGTCGCGCCGCCAAGCACATCGTGCCGAAGATCCGCGTCGGCTCATATTCGGCGTCGAGCCCGTAAAGTTTGCGAGTCGCCACCGTCTCGCCAGTTACATCCATCACCTCCGGCACGGTCCTTTGCATGCGGTAGGCTAATTCGAAGTTCGCGACGGCCGACTCCAGGGCGTCATCGCCGCCGCGGCGATCGATATTGCGCCGATCCAAACCACGGAGCAGTTTGAGCTTGTTCTCCTGCATCTTGGCCGAAGGTTCGCGCGGCGACACGTCCGCCACGGCCGTTTTTCCGGCCTTGAACACCGAGCCTTGAAACGTTGCGGGCAGAAAGCCGGCGCCAAATGTATCGAGCCCGCCCGGCGGAATCAGTCCGCCGTTGAGCACGACGAACCCAGGCAACTCCTTGCACTCGCTGCCAATGCCGTAGGTCGTCCATGCTCCCATGCTCGGTCGGCCTTGCAACCCCGAACCTGAGTGCAAGAAGTAGTTAGCGAACGTGTGTTCGCTGAAGTTGGACGTCATCGAGCGAATCACACACAGATCGTCGGCACAAGCCGCCGTGTGCGGCAAGAGCTCGCTGACCGGCAGTCCACATTCGCCGTAGTTTGCAAACTTCCAAGGCGATTGCAGAACCTTGCCGACGTTGGCGAACTGCGTAGGCGGTGTTTTCAGCTTGATCGGGTTACCGTGCTCCTTCGCCAACAGCGGCTTCGGATCGAACGTATCGATCTGCGACGGCCCGCCGTCCATGTAGAGAAAAATTACGTTCTTGGCTCGCGCCTGGTGATGCAGGCCGGCGTTTTTCGTTTCAACGGCGCCGTAAGCCGGATCATTCAACAACGTCGCCAAAGCCGCACCGCCGAACCCGCCGGCACAGCGGGCCAACATATCGCGACGGGTTTGCGGCAGGTTTTGGAAGTTGCGGCAGTGCATGGCCAGCCCCGACGACTACGGAATGAAGATGAACTCTTTAGTGTTGAACAACACGTGGCAATAATCGGCCCAGGCTCGACGTTCCGGCGTCGTCGAACCTTCAAGTTTCAATTCGGCGTACTGCCGTCCCTGCTCAGTCAAAAACTTCAATCCCGCCGCCGTTTCTTCGTCGGTCGGTCGGCGAGAGAACGCTTCAAGATACGCGGCCGCGATGCGATCTTCCGCGGTAAGCGTCTGATCGTCCCCCGACGTTCGCATGGCCCAACGATCGGCCAGAAGCGTCGGCAATTCCCCATTCATCAGGGCCAAAGATTGTTGCGGCACGTTCGATGTGCTGCGTCGGCCGACGCTTGTAAACGGCGTCGGATAATCGAACGCCTGAAACATCGGGTTCAAGAAATTTCGCCGCACTTTGAGATAAATGCTCCGGCGGCCGTTGCCGTCGAGTGGTCCGGATTGCGGCTTGCCGCGGCCATCCATAAACGGCGTGATGTATGTTTCGACGCTAGGACCGCCAGGCGTTCGATCGAGCCGGCCGGAAACGGCAAGCATCGCATCGCGAACGATTTCGCCTTCAAGACGTTTAACGTTGGCGCGATGCAAAAACTTGTTCTGCGGATCAACGACGGCCGGTTCGGCCGCTTCCGCCTTCGGATCGCGCGTAACGCGACTCGACATCCGATAAGTCTGCGACAGCGCGAGCATGCGCAGCATGCGTTTGACCGACCAACCATCATCCATGAACCGCTGCGAGAGGTAATCGAGCAATTCCGGATGCGTCGGAAGCTCACCCATGCTGCCGAAGTTGTCGACCGTCCGCACGAGACCTTGTCCGAAAAGATGCTGCCACAAACGGTTGACCATGACGCGAGCCGGCAACGGGTCGCTTCGATCGACCAACCGCTCGGCCAAAGCCAAGCGACCGCCCAGCGTCGCATAAGCCGGTGGCGTTTCAGCGTCGATCGCTTCTAAAAACCGCCGCGGAACCAAGTCACCAACGGTCCGATGATTGCCGCGGATCAGCACATATTCGTCGATCGCCGAACCTTCCCAAGCGGTCGGCGCCGTGGGCCCGATCGGCTTGGCTGATTTCCACAACGCCTCGCGCTTCGCGAAGTAACCCGCCAACCGCGATTCGACCTCGGCTGACGGCGTAACAAAGAGTTCCGGATGCTCGAGCATCCAATCGACAAGCGACGTCGACACCTGATGGTCGTCGTCCGCCGGATCGACAAATCGTTCAGCCGATTTCGTCAGCACCGTCTTATGGAACGTCACCAGTCTTCGAGCTTGCTCTTCGGGTTGTAGTCCGGCCAAGTCTTCAAGGCCGAGAGTTTCGAGACCGCTACGGACATCAACGACATAATCATTCGCCGGTTCGAAGAAGTTGTAAGGAACCAGTCGATTCTCCGACGCCGCAACTTCGACGACTCCTTGAATCGCGAACTCGGCCGACTCTCCTTCCTTCAGTTCTTCGGGACGATACGGCGAAAACTCCAGATGCACGCGCTGGCCGGCATAGTCCGTCAGATCGTGCTCAACCCATCCCAACTCATCGCTACCGGCGACGTGTCGGATAAGCTTGCCGTGCAACGGCCCGTTGTTCATGCGGTGCGATGCCACACAGGCATAAACGTGCGCACTGCCAAGCATCAGGTAGCGAAGCCTACCGCTGCCAAGCGTAAACGTCGGCGTCTTAAGCGTTCGGCCTGGCTGCTCCCAATTGAAACGGCCGGGCGGACTCTCCCCAGGCTCGGATTGTGCGATCGAGTTCCAACGAGTCTCGGCGACGGCCCCGCGCATCAGTTCGACGTCGGCAATCGGGCGTGTCGCATCTCGACCAAGTCGCAGGTCACCCGTCGTGCGCGGGCCTCCGCCGAACATTACGCCATCTTCCAGCCATTCGCCGAGCTTGGGACGCGCAAAGTCAATGATGACTCGCGCTGCCGGCGGCTCCTTCGGATCCTCAGGTCCTTCATTCAGAATCTTTTTCGAGGGCAGTTCGGACGTCCGAACGAAATCCACCCACATACTTAAGGGTCCATTCGTTCCCGCATCTGAATCGAGATACTCGTACCAAGCGCGAAGGCGAGCAGGCTCGACCTCGAATTCTTGGGCGAATTTCGCGACCGCAGCCTCCTTCTCCTGTTCTCGATCTTTCTTCGCCGCTCGTACCGCGTAGTGCAGCTCGCGAGCCGCCGACAAATAACGATCAAACTTCTCCAGAACAGGGCGCCAAAGCTCGCGTTGGGCTTGGCGTACCGCCGCTTCGTACTCACGGTCGAGTACGGCGATTTGTTCGGCAATTCGTCTGTTGTGTTCCGCAGTTTCGAAAGCTGCTTGCCGGTAGCTCATGCCAAGCACGAAGCCCGACATGGCGTAATAGTCCTTGGTTGATAGGGCGTCGAACTTGTGATCGTGGCAACGAGCACAGGCGAGCGTGAGCCCGAGAAAAGTCTTCGACATTACGTCGATCTTGTTGTCCACGCGATCGGTTTCGTCTTGGCGAATGTCGACCGGCGAGTGAACCTCTTCGCCGAGAAACCAGAACCCGGTCCCCAGGATCGACTCGTTACCGCCGGTTCGCGGATGTCTCCGCGGGGCGGGAAGCAGATCTCCCGCAAGATGCTCGACGACGAAACGGTCGTACGGCACGTCGGCGTTTAAAGATCGAATCACATAATCGCGATACTGATAGGCATTGGATATGGCATGATCAAACTCATGCCCGCGCGTCTCGGCATATCGCACGAGGTCAAGCCAGTGGCGAGCCCAACGTTCGCCGAAGTGGGACGAGCCGAGTAACCGGTCGACCAGTGCGGCGTATGCAACCTCGCGCGCCGCAGTGTCTCGCGCACCGCCGTAGGCCGTGACAAACTCGGCCGTTTCCACAGGCGTAGGGGGCAGGCCGATCAGGTCGAACGACAACCGGCGAATCAACTCATACGGCTCGGCCTCCGATGCGGGCCGCAGCTTGGCCTCTTCGAGTTTCTGCAAAATGAAGCGGTCGACCGCGCCGCGCGGCCACGCCCGATCGCGAGTTTGCGGCGGCGGCACGACGCGAATCGGCTGGAAGCACCAATGCTTGGCCCGTTCGGCGAGATCGAACTTTTTGACGGCTGCCGACTGCGGATTTCGCTGCTCGCTCTCGGGAGCCGAAGGCGCAAGACTCACCCACTTCTCAAATGCCGCGACCACGTCGGCCGGCATTTTGCCTTTTGGCGGCATCTGAAAATTGACGTCGTCGTACCGGATCCCCTGAATCAACAGGCTCGCGTCAGGATCGCCCGGCACGATCGAAGGTCCCTGGTCCCCGCCTCGCAACATCGCGGCGACGCTATCGAGCTGCAAGCCGGCCTCCTGCTTGTCGGGCCCGTGACACTTTTGGCAATGCTCGACGACGGCCGGGCGAATTTTTTTTTCGTAGAGTTCCACACCGGCATCGTCGGCCGCGGCAAGCGCTGGCAGTCCGATTGCCGTCGCGCAGACGACGAACAGCGAAAGTCGCAGAAGTTTCGCAACGACACGAGCGGGCATACTGGCAACCCTCGCGCGGCGGACGAAGAACGGATGGCGGGAAGAATCGGGCGGGACCGCGGTGGATGCGGTCATTCCATTCTAGTCGCCGGCGCCTCAAGGCGAAAATACTTCTCCGCCGGAAGTTCAGCGGTTAGCCGAGCCAACGGAGCCACGCCCGACGCAAGAGCAAAGTTAACGCTGCCAGCCCGAACCCGCCGACGGCACCGCGGCGAAATTTCGTGACGCCCACAAGATCGTCGGGCCGGACTTGAAAGGAACAGTACAAGTTCACGCCGCCGACGAGGACGAGCGCACCGATGGCCGTCCACACCAGCACCGACCATTCTTCGGGCGTCGTCGGCTTGAGCAGCCGCCTCATCGGCGCGAACTCAAATTTAGTCGAATGGCCGGCGTTAGCTCGGCATCGAGCGATGGAAGTGCACATGCTTCCACGCCCCGCCGACCTTCTGCCACACACGGGTTTCCTCAACCGCCACGGTCACCGGATTCCCGGTCCCATCGAGCTTTTGATTGAGGCGAATATAGCTCAATACGGCGGCATCGGCACCCATCAGCCGAACGTGCGGCGACGCCATGGTCACCTGCGTACCGACGGCCGGCTTTGGCGCGCCCGCACCAAGATCGAAGTAGAACTTGTGAAACGGCATCCCTTCGACCACATGCCCGCGAGCTTCCGGCTCGAAACAAGTAAGCGATGCATCGCACAGGTCGGCGTAGGTCTTCCAATCGCCGCCAACGATGGCAACGAGCAGCTTTTGGTTCAGAGCGAGAAGTTCGGAAGCGGCGTCAGCCATTTTCAAGTCGTCCGTTGCCAGTGGTCAGTCGTCGGTTGTTGATTCGCGGTCCGTGGTCCGAGGCGAGCAAGAGCGTCTTGCGCCCAGAAACTTAACGTCAGCTAGAGTTTCAGCAGTCCCAAACGCACGAGCTTATCGCGGCATTCATCTCGTTCGCGATTGCGAGCCATCTCCACCCAGGTCGGGTCTTGCACGGCCATGAAATCGACTTCGTCGGCGGTCGACTTTCCCGCCGCAGCCACGCGAGCCGTAAGCCGTGCAATGAGTTCGACGTCCAAGCGGGTCAGGAACATCGCATGTTGGCGATAATCTTTGAACGCTTCCCATACCAAGGGGAAGAGTTTCGAAACGATCCCTTCGCCGATAGCCGTGGCGTAGTCGCGAATTTCCAGTTGCGCATGAGAGTCCATTCGCAACGCCAGGAAATGCAGCAGGTTATGCAGGTCGACTTTCCAGTACGCCTCGGTGTACGTCGAGAGCGGCAAATCTTTGCGCCTGTTCACGGGCCACGCCAAGCTCAATACGTCGTTCGTAGAGCTTGCGGGCATCCTCTTGGAGCTTCTCTTCCGTGAGCGAAAGCTCCGCGCCAAGCTCGGTCGGCAGCATATCGCCGCTTCCTTGACGATTGTTGGCCGCCTGCGAGCGCCACTGATCGTGCGGCGTGCGTTGCGCGGCGTCGATCGCCAGCGAGTAGCGAGTGGAGTATTCGTTGACATTGGCCGTGCGGTGGCGGATCCATTGCCGCCAAGTATCCATCGGCACGCGACAAAGCAACTTGATTTCGGCCATTTCAAACGGCGTGCTATGCCGATGCCGCATCAGGTAGCGAATAAGCCCGCGATCGTCGGAAACCTTGCGAGTACCTTCGCCGTAGCTGACGCGGGCGGCCTGCACGACGGCCTGATCGTCTCCCATGACGTCGACCAAACAGACGAACCCGTCGTCAAGGACCGGGATCTTATTCCAACGGAGTTCTTCGACTTGAGCGGCGTTGGTGGGCATACGCGGGGCCGACGAAAGAGGTGCAAAAGAGACTCGCCGCCCCCTGACACAGCCGACCGGGTTCGACGAAACGGCCCATTGTAGCAACCACGCCAAGCACTCGGCAGGGGCGGAAATAGAGCGGAAATACCGCGACAACGGCTTCTCGCACAACATCCGCGTCTCCCAATCAGAGACGTGCCGCCGCGGGGTTCCTTCACGATGAAAGACGAAAGGTCAATCGAAGGAAGAGAACCGTTCGATAAGAAACACACTTTCGCTCAGCGCTCCGCGTCTTCACGCGAGCCAAGCTATTCATGCCGCAAGGCTTCGATCGGGTCCATCAGCGACGCACGGCGGGCCGGGTAAATACCGAAGGCCACACCTACGAAAAGCGAGATGAAGAACGCCGCCGCCACGCTCCACGGGGCGATCAGCGGCGTGATGTCGCGAATGTTCGGCGGCATCGTCGACCAAGCGACCGGAAAGAACTCGGCGACGATCCACCGCACGCCTTGCACGACATACGGCACCGAAAAGCCGAGCAGCACACCAAGCAATCCGCCGGTCGCCGAGAGAACGAGAGTCTCCGTGAGGAACTGGTTCACGATGTCCCGCTGTTTAGCCCCCAACGCGCGGCGTATGCCGATTTCACGGGTGCGCTCGGTCACCGTCGCCAGCATGATATTCATGATGCCGATGCCGCCGACCAGAAGCGAAATGCCCGCCACGACGATGAGCAAAGCGTTGAACATCATCCGCGTCACTTCCGCCTGTCGGAGAAGTTCTTTGGGTACGACCATCGCGAAGTCGTTGCCTGGATGAAAACGCTCCATGAGCCGCCGAATGACGGCGGCCGTTTCATCAACGTCTTCCAGATTCCGAACGGTGACGGTGATTTGCGAGAACTCGACGATCTCGCCCTCGGTTAATCCGGTGACGACCTTGAGCCCGACGCGAGCCTGCATCGCAGCCAGCGGGAGATAAACATCGCGATTGTATTCTTGGCCGCTGAAACTGCCGCCGATGGCCCCCGTGGCGTCGCGAAATTCCGTGACGCCGACGACGGAATAGATTTTGTCGTCGAGCAGAATCTTTTGATTCAGCGGAGCTTCATAACGAAATAGCGTGCGGGCCGTTTCGGCGCCGAGCACACAGACGTTTTCCAGACTCCGCTCGTCTTCATCGGTAATGAAACGACCTGTTGCGAGCTTTAACTGATTCAAATCGGCATATTGCGGACGGCAGCCGACCATGCGAACGTCGACCTTTCGATCGAGGTAACGGGCCTCCTTTTTGTTGAGTTCGCGCAGCGGCGCGGTGCCGACGACCGTGGGCAACATACGGATGCGAAGCAGATCGTCCGTCACGAGCCCGTACGGCAGGAAAAAAGTACGTTCGCCGCCGGCGCTGGCAACAACCGGCGGCTTCACGCTGCGAACGATGATATTCGTCGCCCCGAGATCTTTGATTTGCTGCTGGGCTTGGTAGCTCACCCCTTCGCCCATGGCGACGAGCCAGATTACGGACGTCACGCCGATGAGAATGCCCAGCACGGCAAGTGCCGAGCGAAGCTTGTGCAACAACAGGCTCTTGAGCCCGAGGCGGAGCGTTTGCAGAACCTTGGTGAAGAACACGCGTGCGGCGCTCCGCGATTAATTGCCGGGCGCCGCTTGGCCGCGTGGCGCGCCAGGTCCGCTACCGGTCGCAGAAGTTTCACCACCGGGACCGCCGCCGCCCCCAGGCCCGAAACTTGGCGCCCCGCCGCCCGGGCCTCCGCCGGACGATGCGCGACGAGCGCGCGCTTCAGCCGCTTCGGCAGCCGTGATGAAGCCGTCGCCGTCGGTATCCATGCGGCCGAAAAATGCCTGCATCGGCTCAGGAGCTTCGGTACGGCTAACTTTGCCGTCGCCGTCTTTATCGAGCGACATCACATCCATCGATCGCCCTCCGCGACCACCCGGCGGTCCGCCGCCGCCCGGCCCTCCCGAACCTGCGCCGCCCGCGCCTTCGCCGGAGGGGCCGCCCGTCGCACCTGGAGCGCCGCCGTTTTCAGCACCGCGTCGTCCGCCGCCAAACTGCGCGCGAGCGTCGCTCGCACCGGAGAAACTGCTTTCCGAACGCTCGGGAGGATTCTGAAGAACGACATCTCCGTCGGCCAATCCGGCGACGACTTCGACGCTGCGATCGTCCCCAGGACCGAGCTTCACTTCCGTCTTCACATAGCCTGAGCCGGCTTGTTTCCAAGCGTAGAGTTTGCCCCCTTGCTCGATCACACATTGCACCGGCACGGACAACACGCCCTTCTTGTCGTCGACCAAGATCTCCACATCGGCCGTCATGCCGGGCTTCAAATCACTTTGGTTGCCGTCAATGCGGACGAACGTAGCGTATTCCTTCACGCCGTTCGACGAAAAGAACCCGCCCGATTCGGGCTGATTTGCGATGAACGTTACGTAGCCGGTGAGCTTGCGATTCTGTATACGCACGGAAGCCGGCATGCCGGAACGCAGGCTTTCGACTTTCGATTCATGCACGGTCGTCTTGACCTGCATTTGCGAAAGGTCCGGAACACGCAGAATGACTTGGCCTTCGCGGACCGTAGCCCCTTCTTCAATCTTGGGCCGATCACTGCTGGAGCCGCGACTACTGCTGCTCTCGTTGGCGAATACGACCATTCCGCTTTGCGGAGCCGAGATCAGACAGTTGGCCTTTTGCGTCTCCAAGCGTTTCAACTTCGATTCTTCGAGTTCGAACGCCGTTTGTTCGCTCTTAGCCTTCGCTTCGGAAGTGGCGACGAGCGTCTCCAAATCGTTCTTCATCTTGGCGAACGTGAACTCTTCAAGCACGCGTTTGGCCGTCTTGGCCGTGTCGAGCTCAAGTTGCGAACGCTTGACTGCAAACTGCTGCGACTCCAATTGCAACGGCGTCACGTAGCCTTTGCGGAACATGCGCTCGGTGTACATGAGCGTGTTCTGAGCGCTGTGCAGATTCTCCTCGGCGATCGTAATTTGGGCATCGACGAGTTGCTGCTCCTTTTTGAACGTCCCTTCCACGTACTCGCGCAGGGCGATCTTGGCCGCTTCGAGGTCGTTTTTCGCCTGATCGCGAATGGCGCGGGCCTTCTCGTAGCCGATGCGCTGCTGCAAGATTTGCTCGTCAATCGCGGCCGAGTCGAGTTCGACGAGTTGATCTCCCTCTTTCACGATGGTGCCGTCGGCCACGATGCTCTTGATGAGCCCGCCGCCGGCGACGAGACAACGGATGTCGATGTTACTGGCACTTTCGACGTTCCCCTTCGTGGTGACGGTGATCACCAGATCGCCGCGTGCTACGCGATGCGTCAGCACCGTGGCGGCCTGCTTGGGTTCGAACACGCGGGTGTATTTTGCGACGGCCCATCCTCCGCCGACGACGACCGCTGCGGCAACGACCAACCCGATGAGGCGACCGATCAAGCGTCGCGCGACGCCCGGACGATGCGACGTACTGTGAACATCGGTCTCGCTGCCGTCGGAGCGAAACGGATTGGGTCGCGACGGGACGTCGCCGGGAGGCGCGGGATCGGTGCGCAAAATCGACGAGGCCGTTTCGGTAGGCCCGAGCATACTCATGGCGAGTCTTTGGGTAGGCGAGCGTGGGAGGCCGGCAGGCAGGGGTTGTCCCCAATCTCCTCAACCCCGCGGCCGAACGAAAGTTCCTATCCGGCAACGGGGTTGCGCCGAGCGCAAGCGGCGGCCTGCGCTAGCCTTTTATTCTCCGCAACCGCCGGGCAAATGGCAATTCTGCCGAGGGGGGAACTGCATGGAATCGCCGGATTGTCCGCCGACTGTTCGGCAAAATCGTCGGAAGCGGCCGGCCTGACACGTCCGACAGGTTGCCGCTCCTAACGTTTACGGAATCGGCGGTGCCCCGAACATGGCCCGCACGGCACGACCGTTGGACGGCGGTAACGGTTCGGCTTCTGGTTCGGCGGGCAAAAGCTGCGGCGGTTCGGGAGCCCTGGGCAGCGGCAGTTCATCTTCGTGCGAAGCTTGCCGCACCGTGCGATCCGTCTGTTTGGCACGAACCGTGTTTGAGTACGAGGGGCGTGTCGGATCGATGCCCGCCGTGCGATTGGTCGTCGGCTTGCGGCGTGCGCTGGGCGGCACTTGCGGCGACGCACCGCTCTTGCCGTTGGCCGACGAGCCGTTGTTCGGCGGTACCAAGCGAGGCGCGTTCGGCGGCATAGGCGCAGGCGGAGTTTCAAAACGGTTCCGCATCGGTTGGGGCGGCGTCGGCTGCGGCAAGGTCGGAGGGGCCGGTACCGTGCCGGCTTCTTCCTCCGGCGTTACTTTGGCATCGGGCGGAATCGGCACCGGCAGGTCGTTGAGCTGTTGTTGCACTTCGGCCTTAGGAAGAGGTTCACCGTCGGCGGTCGGTAGTCGCTCGAGCGCGTCGTACCACGATTGCGGAACGTCCGGCGGCAAATCTTCCGGCGGGCAGCGCGGAGCCGTAGCGATCGCTTGGTCGAGCGGAACGTCGATCCAAATGCCGCGGTCGTCGAGCTGCATCAACCCGAGTTCGCGCATGAGAAGCATGCGGCCGGCGTAGTGGTTCAACCAGACGCTCATGAAGTTGTTTTGCGAGGCCTGCAAATCGTTCAATGCAGTAAGCAGGTTGAGCGCGGCCGTCGGGCCGAGACCGGCGGCCGCTTGGCCGGGCACGGTCGGTTCCGGCGGCTTGCTGAGAACTTCGCGCGTCTGGTCGACGCGGCGCGTCGCAATGGTCACGGTGCGCCGTTGGATTTCCAGATTCGTTTCCAGTTGAGCCAACGTTCGCAGCGATTGACGCAGCGTTTGATTCACGCCGTCTTCATACTGAATCAACTGACGGCGGTCGCGCTGGTATTCGATCAGGGCCGAGCGGTAGTTGTTGCGCTCGACCAGCCGTGTGAACGGTGCATCGAATTGCAAGCCAGCCCGCAGCGTACCGGTCTCCGATTGAAACTTCACGCCGTTGTCGCCGACGGTGCCGAGGCTGCCGTTGATCGTGACGTCGAGCGTCGAAAGCAGCGAACGTGCGTTGAAGGCGATCAATCGCCACGAATCGACGAGAGCCGCACGGTTATTCATCCAGTCGTAGCGATTGGCCCGGGCAATCTGCAACGCGAGTTGCGGATCGAGTTCGATCGGGTCGAGCGTGATGCTCTCCAAGCGAGCCCGAACTTGCACGAGCGACGACTCCTGCACGAGCGACGCCAAAGTCTTGGCCTGTACGACCAAATCGTCGATCGTACGTTTGCGCGTGGCCGGACCAAGCTGCTTTCGCAGGGCTTCGAGCTGCGTTTCGCCCGACTGAAAGAACTTCTGCAACTCGGCAAAGTTGGCCGTCACCTTCTCAACGTCGGAGTCGAGCAGCGAGGACTCTTCCGAACTCAACGTTTGCTTACGAGCATCAAGTCGCGAGTCGAGCGTTTCGAGGTCACGAGAGATTGTGGCCAGATTGCCTGCCGTTTGATCACGGAAGCCGTCGAGGCGATCGAGGGCCATCTGCAGAACATCGACATCCGGTTCGTCCGGCAGATTGCCGAGTTCGTCGACAAAGTCTTCGAGCCGTTCGTAGAGGTCGTTGGTCGCGGGTGCGATGAACTGAAACTGCCGGATCATGCCGTCGTCGAGCGACATCGGCAAATCAGGCGGCAGGCCGATTTGCTGGCGTTTGTACGTTTCGAACGTATTCTCCAAACCGATTCGGCTTTGCAACAACGTTGCACGGCCGGTTTCGATGTTTTGGCGAAACTGATCGACCTGCGCGATATCGATCGTGCCGGCTTCCAGATTGGCTTGCAGCAGTTTAAGCGTCCGAAGCTGCGCGTTGAGATTCTGTTGCTGATTGCGAATTTGCTGCGTGGTTTGCAGCAACCCGACGTATCCACCGAGCGTCCCCGCGCCGCCGCCGGCAAAGCCGCTCGTTACGCCGCCGTTGCCGCCGTTGGCCGCACCGCCCGCGCGGCCGAAGCCCGTTGCATCGCCGACGCCGCCGAAGCCGGTAGAACCTTGACCGGTGAAGCCCGTTAAACCGGTGCCGCCAAAGAAACCGCCGCGACGTTGTGCGCCGGTCGTGCCGCCATCGCCGACCGCGAGGTTCGTATAGAAACCTTGGCGGAAACGTTCGAAGGCCCGCAGATTCGAGAGCATGGCCCGTTCGACGATCGTGAGCGTTTCTAGAATGAACCGCCGACCGCCGCCGCGCAACAGCGGCTGCACGAAGCTGAAGTTGATGAGCGAAGTGCTTTGGTTCGTATCAGGCCCGGCAAATTGCCACACGAGCGAATTCGCGAAGCCGACGAGCAATTCGCCGCCGGCCGCAAACTGACGCTGCAATTGCAGATATCCGTCGGCCGTGAGCACGTCGCGCGTTTGGCCCCCTGCGCCGGGAGCGTTGCGGCTCAAGTGCGCGTATTCGATCGGATTGAAGCCGCCGAAGAATTGCGTATCAAAGCGAAAGCGTTCGGTGCTTACGTCGAGCGCCGAGAAGTACAACTCTTCCAGTTGCTGGCGGTAGTCGGGGTCGTGAATGACGGAGAGTTGCACGGCGTCGTCGAGCGTAAGATGCACCGCGCCGTCTTCGTCGATCGTCGTGTAATTCCCGAGTTGCGCGCGCCACGATGGGTTCTGCAATTGCCGCAAGTCACCGTCGACGTGGTAATTGCGCGCCCCTTCATACCGTCGACGTAGTGCATGAATACATGCGAGTACGGGTCGTCCGGCGGCATCGGAGGATGATCTGGATTCGTCGGGTCGAAATACCGACTGCGCGGATCGTATTGCAATTGGAAATTCGGCAACCCCCAGCGGCCCGGCAAGTTCTTCTCGTTGAGAATCCGCGTCACTTCCTGATCGGCCTTTTGCCGGTAGTGCGTACGCGTGCAGCCGCAGAAGGTTGCCGCGACCGCGACGGCGCATACGATTGCCGGCAGTGCGAAAGCACGAGCCGAGCAACTCTCGCGAAGAGAGCGCAACGTGAGCGAAACGGCGCTGAGGCATTTGCGGTTCATCGCCCCTAGATTCGTCAGGGAAATTGCGCAAACTTTAACGGTTCCTCCGACTTTGACGCCGCCGGCAATGCGTGCGGCGAGGCCCATCAAGAAATCCGACTCGAGGCGTCTGACACATGGCCGAGAAAGCTCACAAGCCGCGACATGGCGCGGACGACTGGCAGCAAAGCTACGAGCAAGGAACGACGCCGTGGGACAGCGGACTGGTCGATCCGGCGCTAAAAGCAGTGATCGAATCGAAGGCCGTCAGCCCGTGCAAGACGCTCGAGGTCGGCTGCGGGACAGGCACGAACGCCGTCTATCTGGCCAAGGCCGGATTCGAGGTGACGGCGGCGGACTTTGCGCCGTTGGCGATTGAGAAGGCCCGTAGGAAAGCGGCGGAGGCCGGAGCCGCCATCGAATTTCAGGTGGCAGACTTGGCCGAACTCAAGGTTCCGCCAGCCTCGGTAGAGTTTCTCTTCGACCGCGGCTGCTACCACTGCTTACGCCGCGAAGGGCGTTTGTCCGACTATCAGAAAGCCGTCAAGCAATTAATGCGGCCGGGCGGACGACTGCTGGTACTTTGCGGAAGTACCGACTCACCGCACGAGTTCGGCCCGCCGAAGGTTTCGGCGGCCGAAGTCTGCGGTGATTTCGAGAAGCTTCTGTCGTATCGAACGGTTGACGGCTTACCACTTTGAAGACATCGGCGGCGCCGAAGGGCCGCTGGCGTGGCAAGTGTTGATGACGCGGCGTTAGCGTTTGGCCTTCTTCTTCGGCTTTGCCGTGGCCGCCTTGGCGGCAGCCTTTTTCGCAGGCTTGGCCTTCTTGGCGGCAGAAGTCTTTTTCGCCGACGTGCCTTCGGCCGTCGCCTTCTTGCCGCCGCCGAAAATGTTGCGCCAGCCGGCTTCGAACGCCTTGGTGGAACCTGTGTGCAAGATCGTCATGGCGATGCTCCGTATCGAATCAGTGTCGTCGAACTAGTGTTGCAGCTTCTTGTAACGGAATCGTTGCGGTTCGTCTTCGTTGATGCCGAGACGACGTTTGCGTTGTTCTTCGTAGGTTTGGAAGTTGCCTTCACACCAGTGAACGTAGCCGTCCCCTTCAAACGCCAGGATATGCGTGGCCAACCGATCGAGGAACCAACGATCGTGGGAAATCACGACGACGCAACCGGCGTAGTTGGCGATGCCTTCTTCGAGAGCCCGGAGCGTGTCGACGTCGAGGTCGTTCGACGGTTCGTCGAGCAGCAGAACGTTCGAACCGCGACGCAGCAACTTCGCCAAATGAACACGGTTGCGTTCACCGCCGGAGAGTTGGCCGACGAGCTTTTGTTGATCGGTGCCGGAGAAGTTGAATCTGGCGACGTAGGCTCGTGAGTTGACCTTCCGGCCTCCCATTTCCACGTTGTCGTGACCGCCGGAGATTTCCTCCCACACGGTCTTGTTTGGATCGAGCGCATCGCGGTTTTGGTCGACGTAGCCCAATTCGACGGCCGGGCCCATTTTGAGTTCGCCGGCATCCGGTTTCTCTTGGCCGACGAGCATCCGGAAGAGCGTCGTCTTACCGGCTCCGTTGGGGCCGATCACGCCGACAATGCCGCCGGGGGGCAACCGGAAGTTGAGGTTCTCAATCAGCACGCGATCGTCGTACGATTTCGACAATCCCTTGGCCTCGATCACCAAATCACCCAGCGGCTTGCCGGGCGGAATTTGCAATTCGAACTCTTCTTCCTTGTCTTGAAATTGCTCGGCCGCCATTTTTTCGTAGGCGCTGATCCGCGCCTTGCTCTTGGCTTGCCGTGCCTTGGCTCCCATCCGAATCCACTCGAGTTCGCGGGCCAAAGTCTTTGCCCGTGCCGAAGCGGCTTTCTCTTCCAATTCGAGCCGCCCCTTCTTTTGCTCGAGCCAACTCGTGTAGTTGCCTTCGAAGGGAATCCCGCGGCCGCGGTCGATTTCCAAAATCCACTTCGCGACGTTGTCTAAGAAGTAGCGATCGTGCGTCACGGCCACGACCGTGCCGGTGTACTCGGCCAAGTGACGTTCGAGCCAGTTGACGCTCTCGGCATCAAGGTGATTCGTCGGTTCGTCGAGCAACAACAGATCAGGCTTCCAAAGCAGCATTTTACAAAGCGCGACGCGGCGCCGCTCGCCGCCGGAAAGCTTCGTGACTTCCGCATCGCCCGGCGGCAGGTTCATCGCATCCATTGCGATTTCGACCTGACGATCGAGCTCCCAGGCATTCAGCGCGTCGATCTTGTCCTGAACCTTGGCTTGCTCGTCGAGAAGCTTCTCCATGGCGTCCGGCTCGAGCGGTTCGCCAAGCTTCGCGTTGATTTCGTCATAGCGATTCAGCACGTCGCGCGTCGACTGCACCGCTTCTTGCACGTTGCCCCAAACGTCCTTCTCCGGGTTGAGCTGCGGCTCCTGCGAGATGTATCCCACGGTAAAACCCGGCGTGAGCGTCGCCTCGCCGTCAAAATCTCGCTCAATGCCGGCCATAATTTTCATCAACGTACTTTTGCCCGAGCCGTTGCGGCCGAGTACGCCGATCTTGCGCCGGGGTAAAACGCCAGCCAAATGTCCTTCAGCACTTCGCGTTGGCCAAACTTTTTCGTGAGCTGCTGAATTTGGTAGATGTATTGCTTGCCCATGAGCTCTTCCGTGGCGACGGTTGCTTACTGAGATATCTTACGAAGGTCCGAATCGCAAATTTTACCGGTTCGGGGACGAATTTCGTAGTCCCCGCAACCGGGCGAATCGCCGCTTAGAGATACCGCTCTAGGCGGTGCCGGCTCGCGGCGTCGAGCGACGCCACATCGGCAACGATGTAACGGATGCCGTGCGAGTCGATGATCACGATCTGCCCGCCGCTCAAGCGGCGCACGTCGTCATCGGACTTCACTTCAACCGACGTCGGACCGCGATCGGTCGTCAACTCCCAACGAACGGCGTTCGGACCATGGTCAATATTGTGAATGGCCCGCACGATCGGCTGGAATTCGCGGCGGCGGCGATACTCGGCCAGCGCCAACCTTGAAGGATCCGAAAGTTGCAACGGGTCGACGACGCAGGCCACCTCGCGGCCGTGCGGATCGCACAGCGACAACCAACGATCGGGCTCGCTCAGCGGAAAGCAGCGCACCGCGTGAATGTCGCGATGTTCCGCGCCGTCGGCCGTGCGAACGACCAGCGCTCCGTGGTCGTCGAGCGAAAGTTCTACGTTGGCCGCTGCCGAGGTAGTTTCCATGCGCCGAGCGTCCTAACGGGCCTGAGGTTCGGGAAGCGTAAACGGAGCGGGACCGGGCGAGCCGACATGTTCGCTCACCGGTACCCCTTCTTCGGCCGCGAGTTTGCGCTGGGCTTCATGCAGCCGCGCGTAGGCCCCGCCGGCGGCGAGCAACTCGGCTTCCGGTCCGAGTTCCACCAAGCGGCCGCGTTCGAGCACCGCCAGTCGATCGGCCTTGCGGAGCGTGCTCAAGCGGTGGGCGATGGCGATGGTCGTCCGGCCGCGAATCAGGTTGTCGAGCGCTTCTTGAATCTCGCGTTCGGTTTCCGTGTCGACGCTGGAGGTCGCTTCGTCGAGGATCAGAATTCGCGGATCGATCAGCAGCGCGCAGCGATCGAGATTCGTTGACGCTCGCCTCCCGAAAGCATCTGACCGCGTTCACCGACCAGCGAATCGTACCCCTCGGAGAGTTTGAGAATGAACTCATGAGCTCGCGCCGCGCGGGCTGCGGCGATGATCTCTTCGCGTGTAGCGCCCGGCTTACCGTAGGCGATGTTCTCCGCAATCGTGCCGAAGAACAAAAACGGTTCCTGTAACACAATGCCGATGTTGCGGCGATATTCTTGCACGGGGAACGAACGAATGTCGGTGCCGTCGACGAGGATCGCTCCTTCGCCTACGTCGTAGAAGCGGCAGACAAGATTCACGAGCGTGCTTTTGCCTGCGCCGCTACCGCCGACGAGCCCGATCATTTCCCCCGGGCGAATCGTGAAACTGATGCCGCCGGTCACCTGCCGACTGCCGTAGCGAAAGCCGACGTTGCGGAACTCCAGTTCCCCGCGCACCCGGCCAGGATGCACTGGGTTTAGCGGCTCGGGTACGCTCGGCACTCGATCGAGGATTTCGAAGACACGCTGCGCACCGGCCGCGGCTCGTTGCGTGACGCTTACGATCCGACTCATCGAATCAATGCGTGAATAGAACCGGCTGATGTACGTGAGAAAAGCCGTCAATACGCCGACGGTAATCGCATGGTTGGCCACGCGCCAAGCGCCACAGGCCCAAATCACCAGCAATCCGGCTTCGGTAAGTAACACGACGACCGGCCCGAAGTAAGACCACGTGCGGTTCACACGATCGTTCACGGCGAGGATCGTTTCATTCGATTTGCGAAAGCGATCGATCTCACGTTGCTCTTGAGCAAAGGCCTTCACGACGCGAATGCCGGGAATGGTATCGGCCAGCACGCTCGTCATCCGGCTCCACGCGCGGCGACCGGAATCGAATCCGCGGCGGAGTTTGCCGCGGACCGAATTCACCAACCAAGCGATGAACGGAAACGGCAGCAACGTCACGAGCGCCAACATCGGGTCGATCGAAATCAAGATACACGCGGTGAGCGTGATCATGAGCACGTCGTTGGCGAAGTCGAGCGCGTGCAACGAGAGGAACGTGCAGAGGTTGTCGGTGTCGCTGCCGATGCGCGTCATCAAGTCGCCGGTGCGTTTACCGCCGAAGAATTCGAGCGACAGCTTCTGCAGGTGCGAGTAGGTTTGAATTCGCAGATCAGCGCCGATGCGCTCGCTGACCCAAGCAATGACGTAGGTGCGCGCCCAAGAGAGCAACATGGCCGCAACGGCTGCAATCGCCAAACCGGCGAGATACCACTTCACGAGCCCGAAGTCGGCCGGTCGGCCTTCTTGCAACGGCACGAGCACCTTGTCCATCAACGGCATCGTGAGATACGGCGGCACGAGGCCGGCGAGCGTCGCCGACACCGTGAGCACGAAGCCGAGCGCAACTTGCCGCGCATACGGCCGTGCGAAACGCCGCAGCCGCCACAACGTCCAGGTGTTCGCAGATTCTTCCGTCGCTGCGCAGGCCGAGCAGATCGCACCTTCCGAAGGAAGCGGAGCGCCGCAACTCGGGCAGGCGACTTCCAGCACTTCCGCCACAGCCGTTTCCGGTTTCAGCACGCGTTCGGTGGCCGTGACCAGATTGCGGAATTCCGCATATTTGCCTGCCGTAAAATGCCAAGTTTCGAGTTGCAGGTCCGTGCCGATCCATCGAAGCGTGCCAATGGATGCCTGATCGGCAACCTCCAGCCGAACGCCGGGTGCAAAGACGAACCGCCGCCAAGGTTGGCCGGGCTGATTCGCCGACGAGGAAATCCACAGGTGGCGCTCGGTCACAACGAGCAGTCGCCGCTCGTATTGCAGGCTTTCGCCCAAATCGGCTTCGGCCACGGCCTGAATCGTCTCGCCGCCGGAGGGCGGCGGATTCTGCGAACGCCAATAGCCGGGCAGAAGTGGGCTCTTCAGGTCGATTCCCGCAGCATCAAGGCCGGCTGTCATGGATATGCTGCGACTTATGGAAGCGGACGGTTCAAAGTAGCCGGACACGGTGACGGAATTCTAAGCCAAGCTCGGCTCGTTAAAAACTCATGAAACGGCCGCTTGCACGGTCGCTAAGTTTAGTAGACGATTTTTCCCAGGTTGCAAATTCGTGCAACTCGAAAGCCTGTCTTACCGCGCCGTTCGGCGCAAGTTTGTGACCTTGGTTTCTACTCCATCGGTCGCCGAAAGTTCTCGCGTCAACCGCGCGCCGTCGGTTTCGCGCCGGCATTGCCGCCGATGCTCCGTCTTTAGCGGTCAAAACACGACTTCCGCGAATTTTTCATACGATCGATTCGTCTAGTCGATGAGAACATCCAAGTTCCTCCTGCGTAGGATGCTTATGCCGCGAATTTAAACCGCCGCTCGCGCGACCACGGTGCGACAACCGCAAGGCTCGACAGTTCTCACTGCCGCCGACGTGTCGCTAAGTGCATCCACCATCTGACGACGTGGTCGAAAGAAGACGTGCGATCCGTGTATCGCACCTTGATGCTCCCCCGCTCGCAGGGCGGCGAGAATTGCCAACAGAAAAACCGTAACTTTTCGTACGCTCGCACCAATTCCCTAGTACACCTCTTTCATCTCATCTTCAGCGTCGGATCTCGACAAACATGGAATTCCGTAAGGTTCTCGCATTGCGTGGGCCGAACATCTGGGCCAACTTTCCCGTGCTGGAAGCATGGGTGGATCTCGGGGCGCTGAAGGATTCGCCGTCGGACTCGATGCCCGGTTTCAATGACCGGCTCATGAGCTGGCTACCGACGATGATTGAACATCGCTGCAGCGTCGGCGAGCGCGGCGGCTTTTTTGAGCGACTACGGCGCGGCACGTATCTCGCGCACGTTCTCGAGCACGTCACGCTCGAATTGCAAACGCTCGCGGGTTGCGAAGTCGGCTTCGGTCGCGCTCGCGAGTCGCTCGGCGAAGGCTACTATAAGGTAGCCATCGAATACGAAGTGGAAGAACTTGTGGCACAGCGATCCACACGGGCCGCGAAATGTGCATGGCCGCGGTCGAAGGACGCGATTTCGACGTGACGGCGGAAGTCGCCAAGCTGCGTTCGATCTATCAGAAAAATTGCCTGGGGCCGAGCACGAAATCGATCGTCAAAGCGGCGATCGAACGTGGTATTCCGTGGCGGCGGCTGAACGAAGGTTCGCTGATTCAACTTGGCCACGGCGCCAAACAACGCCGCATCATCGCAGCCCAGACCGATCGCACGGCCGCCGTCGCCGAAGAGATCGCTCAAGACAAAGAACTGACGCGTGAGTTTCTCAAGGCGGCCGGCGTGCCGGTGCCGGAAGGTCGCCCCGTGAGCGACGCCGACGACGCTTGGGAAGCTGCCGAAGAGATCGGCCTGCCGGTCGTCGTGAAGCCGCAGTACGGTAACCAAGGTCGCGGCGTGGCCGTGAACCTTTCGACGCGCGAACAAGTGGTCGCGGCGTACGTGGCGGCCCGTGAAGAGAGCCGTCATATCGTGGTCGAGAAGTTTGCACCGGGCGGCGATTATCGCCTGCTCATCATCGGCGGCAAATTGGCGGCGGCCTCGCACCGCATCCCCGCGAAGTGCGCGGCGACGGCACGTCGACCATTTCGCAACTCGTTGATGAAGTAAACAAGGATCCGCGCCGCGGCGACGACCATGCGTTGCCGCTGAGCAAGATCAAGCTCGACGCCGTGGCGATGAACGTGCTGACGGAAATGGGCTACACTCCGGACACCGTTCCCGCCGCCGGTGAAGTCGTCGTCATCCGCCGCAATGCGAACCTGAGCACCGGTGGTACGGCCGAAGACGTGACGGATTTCGTCCATCCGGAAGTCACGGCTCGTGCGATTGAAGCAGCCCGCGTCGTCGGGCTCGATATCGCCGGCATCGACGTCGTGGCACGCGACATCGGTCGCCCGCTGGAAGAGCAAGGGGCCGTGATCGTCGAAGTGAACGCCGCGCCCGGTCTGCGGATGCACATCGAACCGTCGGCCGGCAAGCCGCGGCAGGTGGGGCAATCGATCGTCGAAATGATGTTTCCCGAAGGCCAGAACGGCCGTATTCCGCTGGCCGCCGTCACCGGCACCAACGGCAAGACGACGACCACGCGTCTGCTCGGACACATCGTCTCGGGCGCCGGCTACAACATCGGCCTCACCTGCACCGACGGCATCTACGTCGGCGGTCGCCGCATCGACAACGGCGATTGCAGCGGCCCGAAGAGCGCTCGCAACGTGCTGCAGAATCCGGCGGTGGAAGCGGCCGTGCTGGAAACGGCTCGCGGCGGCATCCTTCGCGAAGGCTTGGGCTTCGACAAGTGCGACGTCGCCATCGTGACGAACATCGCCGACGGCGATCATCTCGGCTCGGCCGGCATCGACACGGCTGAGCAAGTGGCGAAGGTCAAGCGCACGATCGTCGACGTCGTACAACCGACCGGTTACGCGGTGCTGAAAGCGGCTGACCCGCTTTGCGTCGCGATGGCCGAGAAATGCCCGGGGGGCGTGATCTATTTCGCGCTCACTGAAACCGAAGCGGCGCTGGCCGAACATGTGAAGCAAGGTAATCGGGCCGCGTTCGTCCGCAACGGCGCGATCGTGCTGGCCGAAGGGGCCAACGAAACTGTGGTGATGAACCTCGCCGAAGTGCCGCTGACGCACGGCGGCCGGATCGGCTTCCAAGTGGAAAATGCGCTGGCCGCCGCGGCCGGAGCTTGGGGGCTCGGCATTCCGTTGGCCGCGATTCGTCGCGGGCTCACGACGTTCGCCGCCGATCTCAAGCACTCGCCGGGCCGTTTCAATCTTTTGGAGATCGGCGGAGCGACGGTCGTTGTCGACTACGGTCACAACCCGTCGGCGCTGGTTGCGTTGATCGAAGCCCTCGAACAATTCCCGCACGAGCGGCGGATCGCGGTCTACTCGACGGCCGGCGATCGCCGTGATTGCGACATGATTCGTCAGGGTGAGTTGCTGGGCCAAGCCTTCGACACGGTGATCGTGTACGAAGACCATTACCTTCGCGGCCGGCAGCCGGGCGAGATCATGAGCTTGTTCCGCAAGGGGCTCGAAAACGCTCCGCGGGCCGAGGAAGTTCACGAAGTGCAAGGGGCGTTGGCGTCGCTGAAGCTGGCCCTGCAAACGGCTCGCCCCGGCGACTTGCTGTTGCTGCAAGCCGACTGCATCGACGAAACGGTCGACTATATGCGGCAGGCGCTCGCCAAGAGCAGCGACGGTCGTGAAGTGAAAGCCCAGGAACTGATCGGAGCGAGCGGCACCGAGCTTTCGCTCTTGGAAATGATCCAGGCCCTACCGACCAGGCGCTGACGATCAAGTAAGGCGTTGTGTGCCACTGGTGGCTTGTCCACCAGTGCTTCGATCGACGTCGTTACGGCACTGATGGACGAGCCACCAGTGGCACCCGATATCGAATTCGTCTAAATGTTTCCCAGAGCCTCGGCAAGTTGCTCGCCGAGGTCTTTTTTCGTCGTATCGACCGTTATGACGGCCATGCCCGGCGGCAACTCACAGGCAGTCGCGGCCTGTTGATCGACGATTTCCGGCCGGGCTTCAGAAGAATCATTGCCCGCCGCCAGGCGTTCGGTGATACGAGCCTTGGCCGTTTCGACGGGGCAACGGCATTCGACGACAAGCAAGTCCGCGTCGGCGGACATCGCCGCATCGCCGGCCTGTTGCAACGCGTCCGCTTCCAGAAACGCACCATCGGCAATGACGCTCAGCCCGCGTAACAGTTGCTGCCGCGCGCGGCGGAGCAACTCTTTATAGACCTGTCGCTTCTGAGCGGGCTGATAGTTGCCGCCGCCGAACGTTTGCGAACGGTCGGACGCGCCAAAGAGTTCACGGCGAATCGCGTCCGTCCGGGAGCTGCTCGATGCCGAGCATTTCTGAGAGCGCTGCGGCGACGGTCGATTTGCCGGTGCCTGAGAGCCCGCGCAGCACGTAGAGCGTCGACTTGTGAAATCGCGTGAGCGCGGCTTCGGCCAGGCCAAGATCGCGGCGCAGTTCGGCGAGGGCGCCGGCATTTTCGTCCGCCGCAAGTTGCTTGAATCGCAGAGCCGCGACTTTGGCTCGCACGCAGGCCCGGTAGCTTTCGTAAAAGGCCCGCAACGCGTCGGGCACCCGATCGCCGGAGGCGGCGATGTAGGCTTGGAAGACCGCCTGCCCGACGTCGCGTCGGCCGAGCTTGGCGCATTCCATTTCGAGGAAGGTCAGTTCATCGGTGACGTCGACCCGACGAAAATCGGCGCTGAACTCGACGCAGTCGTACACCACCGGCGGCGACTCCAAGCAGATATGCTCGGGCCGGAGATCGCCATGCCCGTCGATGACCCGCCCGGCTTTCACGCGAACGTCGAACAGAGCCCGCTTACGAAAGAGCAACTGCAATTGTGCGGCGTGGATCTTCGCAATCCTGCCGTGTTCGGCGGGCAGAGCGGCTGCGAGTAGGTCGGCCCGATTGGCTCGCACGTGGTTCAGCACGGCGGCCAAGTATTCGTCGGCCGCAACGGTCGCCGACGCGGCCTTTGCGTAAAATTCGGCGAGTTTTGTCGCCAACGCTTGCAATTCGTCATCGCTTAAGCGATCCGACTCAATCAGGCGATCGAGCATTCGCGCGGAGTCGAGTCGTCGCATTTCCACGGCCCACTCGACGACGGCATAGCCTTTCGCCGGGGCCTCGGCGGCGATCGGTTCTTCTGGCTCAAATCGGCGCCCCAACGAGTACGCTCCGTCGGAGCCTCGCAGAATCGGAACCAAGCCTAAGTAGGCGTCGCCGGCCATTCGCCGATTGAGCCGCACCTCGTCCCGACACGCTTCGAGGCGACGGTCAAGCGTTGTGAAGTCGAGAAACTCAAACTTCACCGGCTTCTTGAGCTTGTAGACGTATCGCCCCGCGAGGAAAACGCGAGAGATGTGCGTCTCGATGAGTTCAATTCGGCGCGGCTCGCTCGATTCAAAATGACCGGCATCGTACGTCTCGGGGCGCAGCAGAAACTGAGTAATCTCATCCGACGCGGGATCGTCTGAATCGTGCGACATGGCGTCATTCTAGAGCGATCTGCACGCCGAGCGCGCAACAAAAAAGAGCGGGAGCCGATCTAATCGACTCCCGCTCCTGATTGGCAATCTCAAACTTCTACGAATCCGGTCGCTGACGCTCTCGGCTCGCTGTTTACGTCGACTACTTCGCGCCGACCAGGTCGGCCTTCTTCTTCGCCGCCACGACTTCTTCTTGGATGCTTGCAGGCACGCGGCGGTACTTGCTGAACTCCATCGAGAAGGTTCCTTGGCCTTGCGTCATGCTTCGCAGGTCGGTCGAGTAACCGAACAACTCGGCCAGCGGCACTTCGGCTTCGATCACGGCCGTCGTATCGCTCATTTCCGTACCGATGATCAAGCCGCGGCGACTGGTGAGTTCACCGGCGACCGTACCTTGGAAGCTCGTCGGCACTTCCACTTCGAGCTTCATCACCGGTTCGAGCAACACCGGCTTCATCTTCATGAAGTATTCCCGGAAGCACTCTTGCGCGGTGAGTTGAAACGCCATGTCGCTCGAGTCGACGTCGTGGTACGAACCGTCCTTCAGCACGACTTGCAGCCCGACGAGGGGGAAGCCGGCGACCGGGCCCTTATTCATACAGGCCTTGAAGCCCTTCTCGACCGACGGGATGTATTCGCGCGGAATACGGCCCTGAACGACTTCATCGACGAAGATGAACGTCTCGGTCGCATCTTCGGGCAACACTTCGAGCGTTCCCTTGATGTGACCGTACTGACCCGAACCGCCGGTTTGCTTCTTGCGCTTGTGATCGAAGTCGACGTTTTGCGTCGGAGCTTCGCGGTAGCTGACCTTCGGCGGCGCCGACGATCACTTCCACCTTGTACTCGCGCTTGATGCGTTCGACGTAAATGTCCAGGTGCAATTCACCCATGCCCGCGATCAGCGTTTCGGCGGTTTCTTCATCGCTGGAAACGCGGAACGTCGGATCTTCCTTCATGAAGCGTTGCAGAGCCTTGGTCAGCTTGTCGCCGCCGTCACGTTGCGCCGGTGCGACCGACATCTTGATGACGGGCTCGGGCACGAACATGCTTTCCAACGAGCAGTACTTCTGTTCGGCGGCGAAGGTATCGCCGCTCGCGCAGTCGACGCCCATCACCGCGACGATATCGCCGGCGCCGGCCGAATCGATTTCCTCGCGCTTGTCGGCGTGCATGCGCACGATGCGGCTGAAGCGTTCCTTCTTCGTCGTACGTTGGTTCACGTACGTTTCGCCCTTGGTCATGGTGCCTTGGTAGATCCGCATGAACGTAAGCTGGCCGTACGGATCTTCCACGATCTTGAACGCCATGGCGACAAGCGGTTTCGCGGGATCCGGCTCAAGCGGGAACGCCTCCGCCGGATTGTCCCACTTCTTCGCCTTCACTTCGCGATCAAGGGGCGACGGAAGGAGCGGACGATGGCGTCGAGCAACGGCTGCACGCCCTTGTTCTTGAACGCCGAGCCCAAAAAGACCGGCGTCAGTTCTTGCGCGTGCGTCGCGGTGCGGATCGTCTTATAGATCAGTTTGTGCGGAACTTCTTCCTCACCCAACATCAATTCCATCATCTCGTCGCTGAACATAGCCAGCGCTTCGAGCGTGTTTTGACGCGCTTCGGCGACTTCCGCCTTCATCGCGGCCGGCACTTCTTCTTCGCGGACCTTTTCACCCTTGGTGCCGTCGAAATACAGAGCCTTCAGGCGGATCAGGTCGACCACACCTTCAAACTTGTCTTCCTTGCCGATCGGCAATTGCATCAAGACGGCGTTGCAGTCGAGCTTGTCCTTCAACTGTTGCACGACGCGTGCATGGTTGGCGCCGGTGCGATCCATCTTGTTGATGAACGCCAATGCGCGGCACGCGATAGCGCTTCATTTGGCGATCGACCGTCATCGACTGGCTTTGCACGCCGCCGACGGAGCAGAGCACCAGCACGGCGCCGTCGAGTACGCGGAGCGACCGTTCCACTTCGACCGTGAAGTCGACGTGGCCCGGAGTATCGATCAGGTTGACCTTATGCGGGGCGAGATGGAGCTCTTCGTTTTCCCATTCGACCGTGGTGGCGGCGCTGGTGATGGTGATTCCGCGCTCTGCGCTCCAGGTCCATGTAGTCCATGGTCGCGCCGTCGCCGTCCCCCTTCACTTCGTTGATCTTGTGAATGCGGCCGGCATAGAACAGGATCCGCTCGCTCAAGGTCGTTTTACCCGAGTCGATGTGGGCGGAAATACCGATGTTGCGATAGTTGGCGAGGTCCATGATTTACTCTCGTCTGGAAACGAAAACGTCCTTCGGAAAACGAATGGAAATAAGATGGAAAACGTAGGCGACCGACGGCGGCTCGCTTTGCCCGGCGGTCGCTCTTCCTTAACGACGCCCGGCGAAAACTCGCGTTACTACTACGCAGGCGATCGACGAAAAGTTCGCTCTCGGTAACGGCTTACCAAGAACGCCCGTCCGCAACCGACTGACGCAAAACTGCCCCTCGGCCGACGCCTTTGCGACGTCGGGCCCTCTCCGAACGAAAGCCCCCGTGGGAATGCGCCGTTTTGAGCGGCAATCCGCAACGGTTCTCGAGGGCCGGCCGTCCGTGGCGTTCCGCGATGCTTAGGGCTCACCAAACTACCGCCGACGTCCCTGTCTGGTCCCGAGCGCTAACGCCCGAGTTTGCAACGTTTTCGTCGACGGCTGATCGCGGGCTCTCCCCAGGGCGATGCGAGGTGGAAGAGCCGAATTACCCTATGGTAAACAATTCCGCCGGCGGGCAAAGGTCAAATCAGCACGCCGGCGACGGGGCCGAACGACAGAAGTCCGACGCCGTGCCGCGAGAAAGTGCGGCAGAACACTTTCGGCCCGTCCGAGATTGCGGCAGCTAAAGGCTTGAGAGGATTCACTTTGCGACGCCTGTGGATGTCCGACCCTCGCGACCTCGAACCGGTCTTGTCGCAAGTTCGTATAATGAGGATGTTCTGGACGGTCCGAAGGTTCGGAGCGGCTTAACGCCTTTTTCGAACTTCGGGATCGGCCAACTGTCTTACGGTTTTTCGTCGCTCGACGATCCATGGTTTCCACGTTGCGAGTTCGCTTAGGGTGGGCGTCAGCGATCTTCCTGATCGCGGCGATCGCCGTACAGCCGGCCTTGGCGTGGAGCATTCCCTGCGCGTGCCGCGGTAACGTCGAGGAGGCCGCAGCTCCGCCGGTTGTCGAACCAGATCATGCGGCCTGTTGTGCACAACGCAACACGCAGCGAGAGATCGTGCAGCAACAGGTCGCCGCAGCGCGTGCATGCCTGACCACGGGCCAAGTTCACGCAAGCGGAACTTGCTGCTGCTTCGAGAAAGCTCCGCCTCCAACGACGGTCACTCCCGCCGTAGCTGCGGACATTTCCCTGAAGCCGACGGCGTTTGCTTTACCGGCCGCGGTCGTCGAGCTCCCGATCGACGGCCGGCCGCTTGCGGCCGCGTTGCGTTTCGGCTCGCCGGCCGAATTGGCGCATGCTTCGCGCCCTTCCGTTTCGATTCTTTACGGCGTGTGGCGGAATTAATCAGGCTCGAACGCCGCCGGGGCTCGCCCTGGCGACGGTTTGATCGAGTCTGATTTCTTCGTTCTCACATTTTGCCTAAGGAATCGTTTTATGAAACGTTTGAGTTTTATCGCTTTGCTCGTGGCCGCTCCCGTGTTGGCGCTGGCCGGTTACTTTGCCGCTCCGTCGCAAGCCGTCGGTTTGGCGAAATCGGCCTGCGGCTGCACGGACTGCCGGTGCCCGAACTGCAACGGCGAGTTCTGCACCTGCGATAAGTGCGAATGCGGTTCGTGCGGTTGCGCAAAGGGCTCGGCCGAAGCGAAGCCGGCGACCGCGGGATGCTGCAGCGTCCGCGGCTAACGCGTGCGTTGCAACGTCACAAGCACGCTGACGAAGCGGCCTGTCGCAACGGCGGCAGGCCGCGTTTTTTTACGGCGAGTTTTCGTGCGTTACGACCGTGGCGTCGATCGTCCGGAGATCGTCGGTCGCGACGGCCATGCCCGCCTTCGCGGGTTCGCTGAAGCGGTCGTCGAAGTCGGCTTGAGCCAAGCGAATGAGCAGAAGCTTTTTCAGCGGCGTCTCGCCGCCTTCCGTAAAGAAGCGATGACCGAGACTTCCTTCGCGGCCGGGCTGAGCGGTCACGACGAGAAACTCGCCCGGCTCAAGCTCGGCCGTAATTCGTAGATCGGCCAACACTTCCTTCGGCGGACCGAACTCCACTTTGAACATCCCTTCGCCGGGCACAAATCGCTTCTGCGGCGTGCCGTGCTCAAGTTCGGGAATGAGTTCGAGCCGCGCCCCGCCGTCGCCCGTCGGAAAGGAGCGTGCGGCAAACAGCCCGAGGACTTCGCGATATGTTCGTCCCTGGACACGTCCTTCGTCGTCGAGCATCAGCAACGACATTTCGGGAATGTGCGCCGATTCGCCGAGCGCGAGAATGTTCGAACGCCGGCCGGGCTGGATGCGGAGCTTTCGCTGCTTCACAGGCTTCGCTGCCAGATCGACCTTTGATCCGGCCTCGTCATCGGCGAGGTCCGCGGCTTTATCGGTCAGTTGAATGCGGCGTTCCAATGCCACGGGCAAGGTGCCGTTGAGCAGGCCGACGCGAAGACCGTTGCCCGCCAAGCGACGCCGCATGTCTTGCGGAAAACGGAGTTCGTCGATTTCCTTCCAAAGACTCTCGCCCAGTTCCTTATCGTCGGCCGGATATCGCACGAAGAGAACGTCGAGCACGATGCCGTCTTTCACGACGACCGGCATCGTAAGCGGCGACTTACGCATCGGATCGAGCGGCGTACAGCCGACGGCTGCGGCGCAGCCGAGAGCGATCGCGAATGTGATTAACGAAACGTGTCGCACAAGATGCCGCAACGTGCCGCAAGAACGGGGCGAAATGCGGCGGAACGATAGTCGGAACGGGCGGCCGCGTCAACGCGACGCGACCGCCGGCAACGACGGCACGACGGGTGAAGACGGCCATGACTTAGGCCGCAGAAGTGCGGCGGAGATCGTCCACACGCCGTAATCGCGGCGTCGGAATACGAGCCCCATAGACACGGCCGTGGCGTGCCCGCAGAGCGTCAAGATTCCCCTCGAGGAAATCGTGCAATTGCGGTTCCGGGCGCGTGGCCAACCATGCAACGGCTTTGCGGCGCATGTCGAGATGAAACTTCTCGCAGCTCGAACCGTGCGCATGATAGCGACCTGGAAAACGCCGCAGATCGCCGTCGAACTGCGGCGACATATGCCACAGCTCGTGAAATACGACGGCGATCTTCTCCGCGTGAGGCAGATCGAGAAACCGCGGTACGTAGAGGCTAAAGAGGTACAAATGGTCGCGGCCATCGGCGTCGCGCGGCATCGGGTCGATGGCCCAAGTGCGGCCGCGGCGAACGGTCGTCGCGGCGCCGCCTGAGAATCGGAGCGGCGTCATCGTGGCCTGAACTCCATACGGCCCGCCGGTGCGAGTCTGGCAGATGCGCACGGCCGTGCGGGTCATGTCGACGTGCCGAAAATCGGCATGCATGGCGCTCAGATGCGCACATAAACGGTGCACGCATTCCGTAAGATTCAGCCCCGGACGTTGCGAGGCGGCAAGCTGCGGCGGCGAGGACAGGCGTCGAGAAGGCATCCGGCCGAACATCCTTGCGGCATGGCGAGCCGACGGCGCGTCGAAACAACGCCCGCCGCTCCAGAGGCGAAGATACGAAAAAAGGCGGACGCCGTAAACGTCCGCCTTTTCTCAAGATTCGATTGCAGTTCGTCGCTCGGCTAGCTCTTGGCTTCGCCTTCGAAAGACGGAGCGGAAGCGGCCTTTGCCGAGCGATCGCGAACGCCGACAAATTCCAACACGGCTCGGGTGCCGGCGTCGCCCAAACGGGGCTTCGCCAAACGCATGATGCGAGTGTAACCGCCGGGGCGGCCTTCGAAGCGATTGGCCACGTCGTTGAACAGCACGGCCACGGCCTTCTTATCGCCCAACATCACCAGCACGCGGCGGCGAAGCTGGACCGACGGAGCGACCGCCTTGACCCATTCCTTGTAGCGATCGCTCTTCTTCCAGGTCTTCCACTCTTCGCTGTTGCGAGCGGCCGTCGTGCCGAATTGCTCGGCGGCGCGGCGCTGCTCGTTCGAGCGGCGAGCCAGCGTAATGCACTTCTCCACGAGCGGCCGAACTTCTTTGGCCTTTTCGAGAGTCGTGATGATGCGACCCTTGACCTTCGGCGCTTGTGCCGCGTCGAGGTAGTCGTCTTCACTGCGTTCCGTGAGGAACAACGCACTGGCCAAATTGCGCAGCAGCGCCCGCTGATGGCTGGGGCTGCGACCTAAAACACGACCTTTTCTACGGTGACGCATGACTTTCTATCCGTGGCTAATTGCGAGCGACGATCGCTCGCGGCATTCGTTTCTTCAGTTTTTAGAACCCGCCGGCGGCAGGCACTCGCATGTTGAGCCGCAAGCCGAGCTGCTGCAGCTTTTCGTTCACTTCCTTCAGCGTCGTATCGCCGAAGTTGCGAACTTCCAACAGCTGGTCAGGCGACTTTTGCACGAGGTCGCGGACGGTGTGGATGCTTTCGGAATCCAAGCAATTCATGGCCCGCACGGAAAGCTGCAGTTCCGCCAGGGTCATGTTGAGCTTGGCTTCGATGGCCGGATCGGCCGACGTCGCCAAGCCCGGACGAGCTTCGGCGAACACCTGAGCGCCGAGTTCGCTGTATTGCACGAACGGGTTCAGGTGCTTGCGGAGAATCTTGGCGGCTTCGGTCAGCGCCATTTCCGGGCTGATCGAGCCGTTGGTCCAGATTTCCAACGTGAGCTTGTCGTAGTTCGTCTTTTGACCGACGCGCGTTTCTTCGATTTCGTAGCGAACGCGAACGACCGGGCTATAAACGGCATCGACCGGGATAATGCCGATTTCAACGTTCGGGCTGTGCTCGGCGGCCGGCACGTAGCCGCGGCCGTTGTCGACGATCATTTCGATCTGGAACGGCGTGTCGGCCGTGAGCGTGCAAATGTGCAGGCTCTTGTTGACCACGTCGACCGTGCCGTCGGTTTGGATGTCGCCGGCGGTCACCGGGCCTTTGGTGTTCTTCTCGATGCGGATGAACTTCTCGCCGTCGCCGTGATTCTTAACCACGACCGACTTGATGTTGAGGATGACGTCGGTAACGTCTTCCACGCAGCCGGGGATCGTAGTGAATTCGTGCTGGGCGCCGTGAATCTTCACATGCTTGATCGAGCTGCCTTCCAAGCTCGAGAGCAACACGCGACGCAGCGCATTGCCGACCGTCACGCCGAAGCCGCGCTCAAACGGCTCGGCGACGAACTTGCCGTAGGTCGACGTCAAGCTTTCCTTTTCGCACGTGACCGTGCTCGGTAATTCAAAGCCGCGCCAACGAATACGCATGGATGATTTCCCCCGGACAAATTCGGCGAATGACCACTTCGGACGAGCGACACGAAACAAAAACGGCGGGCGGCGCCGTCGAGGCCCGCCCTTTCCGTCAATCAGACGAATCAACTACTTCGAGCACAACTCGACGATGAGCTGCGTTTGCACCGCGATAGACACGTCGAATTGCTCCGGCAGACGAGCAACGCGACCTTCCGGAATCGGACCTTGCAAAAGCGACAAGAAATCGGGCACTTGCTTTTGATTCTCGACGAGAATCATTTGCACGGCCTGCAGGCTCTTCTTGCGATTCTTCACGCGAATGACGTCGCCGACCTTCACCAAGTAGCTCGGAATGTCGAGCCGACGACCGTTGACCGTAATGTGACCGTGGCACACCAACTGACGAGCCTGAGCCCGGCTGGCGCCGAAGCCGAGGCGATGCACGACGTTGTCGAGACGACGCTCCAGCAGCGCCATCAACGAATCGCCGGTGTTGCCCTTCGAGCGCTCGGCCTCCGCAAAATACGTGCGGAACTGGCGTTCGAGCACGCCGTAATAATGCTTCACCTTTTGCTTTTCGCGAAGATGAACGCCGTAGTCGGTAAGCTTGCCGCGGCGCATGTGCATGCCGGGAACCGCATCGCGACGCTCAATGGCACACTTGGGCGTATCGCAACGGCTGCCCTTCAAAAAGAGCTTCATCCCTTCGCGACGGCAGAGCCGACAAACCGGACCAGTCGTACGAGCCATGATTCTTCAGTGATTCTGCTGGAACTGTCTTGATTTAAATAGCGACGACCGCGACCCGACGCGGCCGAGCACTTGCTATACGCGGCGCTTCTTCGGCGGACGGCAACCGTTGTGCGGAAGCGGCGTCACGTCTTCGATAGACTTCACCGTCATGCCGACCGACTGCAACGCCGTGATCGCGCTCTCGCGGCCGGAGCCGGGCCCCTTGACGCGCACTTCCACTTCCTTCACGCCGAACTTCGCTGCCTTTTCGGCGGCCTGCTGCGCGGCACACTGACCCGCGAACGGCGTGCTCTTACGGCTTCCCTTGAAGCCGCTGGTGCCGGCGCTGGCCCAACAGAGAACGTCCCCCTTCGTATCAGTGATCGTGACCACGGTGTTGTTGAACGTCGCCTTGATGTTGACGATCGCCAACGTAACGTTGCGACGAATCTTCTTCCGCTTACCGGCGGCCGACCCGGACGCAGATTGCGAAGCTTGCGTATTCAATTCCCGATCCTCTTCGACTAACGATGATTTGCTATAGATTCTGCGACACAGGCGGCGATAAAGCCGCTCGCATTCAACCCGACGCGGTCGACCAGACCGCGCTAGGTTACTTCATGTCCTTCACGCCCTTCTTACCCGCGACCGTCTTCTTCGGTCCCTTGCGAGTGCGGGCGTTCGTGCGAGTGCGCTGACCGCGAACCGGCAATCCGCGACGGTGACGAACGCCGCGATAGCTGCCGATGTCCTTCAAACGCGCGACGTTTTGCGCGATCTGACGACGCAACTGACCTTCGCACGTGTAATCCTTGTCGAGCAGCGCCGCCATACGGGCCAGCTCGTCTTCGTGCAACTCACGAGCCTTTGCGTCGGGATCGACGCCAGCCTTGCGACACAACTCCAAAGCGACTTTCTTGCCGACGCCGTAGAGGTATTGCAGCGAGATCCACGTGGGCTTGTCGTTCGGAATGTCCACACCGAGCAAACGAGGCATACCAAAAACTCCTCAATGCGGCGCAAAGCTCGCGCCCGCCGACAGTGCGGCGATTGACTTAAATTCTAGCCCTGACGTTGCTTGTGACGCGGGTTTTCACAAACCACGAACAACACGCCGCGACGGCGGACGAGCTTGCACTTATCGCAAACGCGCTTGATGCTGGCACGAACTTTCATGACACACTCTTTTCGTCTTTCGACGGATTCAAAGCACAACAGTATAAGTGGGAACGGCTACTCTTCACAAGGCCCCGAATTTTCGGGATTTTGCTGCGAGATTTTCTTCTTCGGACAAACACGGCGGCAACTTGGGCTCGGAAATTCGGCAAAGCCGGGACTTCGCGGAAAAACCAAGCCGGCGACGCCGGCACGGCGACAAAAACGGCCTTCACTTACGAAGGCTCAACCCCATCAGGACGGTCTCAATTTCCTCCGTTCGCTTGGCCGGGGCCTTTGTAATCGGGGCCGGCGGTCAGCAGGAACGGACCATCCTTGGTCATGGCAATCGTATGCTCGAAGTGAGCGCTCGGCTTGCCGTCGTACGTCACTTGCGTCCAATGGTCGGACAACGCCTTCACTCGCTTCGTCCCCATATTCACCATCGGCTCGACCGCGATGACGAGGCCGGGACGAAGCTCGAAATCACCGTTGCGCTTCAGTTGTGAACTGACGAAGTTCGGTACTTGCGGATCTTCGTGAAGTTCACGACCGATCCCGTGTCCGACAAACGACTCGACGACGTAGAACCCCGCGTCGCGTACGTAACGCTCCATCTCGGCGGCCACTTCGCTCCAGCGGCTCTTCACCGCCATAAGCTCGACGGCCAAATCAAGCGTCCCCTGCGTAACGTCGAGGAGACGCTGGGTTTCGGCGGGAATCTTCCCCACGGCGTACGTCACGGCCGAGTCGGCACACCAGCCGCTGACGCTGCAACCGGTGTCAACCGTGATGATGTCGCCGTCCTTCAGCTTGCGCGGACCGGGCAAACCGTGAACGACTTCTTCATTCACCGAAATGCACGTAACGGCCGGAAACGGCACCTTGCCGGGATAGCCCTTGAAGAGCGACTTGGCCCCTTGCTCCTCAAAGAATCGCTCGACGGCGGCGTCGATCTCGCGCGTGGTGACGCCCGGCTTTACAAGCGAGGCGGCCACCTGATTAGCGCCCCAAACCACGAGACCGGCCTGACGCATCAGGCCGATTTCACGGGGGCTTCGCAGAGTCAACACGACGGGAACTTTCTAAGAAACGACCGACGTCGCGCCGCGGTCAAGAATGCAACCGGGCGACGTCGGGCCAAGCAATCGGCCGACCTATTCGGTAAGGCCCTTGTAATTTCGCATAACGAGATGGCTGTCGATCTTTTGCACCAAGTCGACGGCGACGCTGACGGCGATGAGCAAGCTCGTGCCGCCGTAGAAGCTGGCCAACGTCGGGTCAATTTGCGCAAACGACGCGACGATCGTCGGCGCCACGGCGACGACCGCCAAGAACGCCGCACCGACGTACGTAATGCGCATCATCACTTTTTCAAGGTAGTCCGCCGTGCGACGGCCGGGACGATAACCGGGAATGAACGTTCCCCAGCTCTTGAGGTTTTCCGCCATGTCCTTCGGATTGAAGGTTACCGCGGTCCAGAAGTAGCAGAAGAAGTAGATCAACACGATGAACAAGAAATTGTGCGTGAACGCATCGCTTTGCGACAACGAATTGCCGATGCGTTGCAGCGTCGGGCTTTCGAACACGCCGCCCAGCCAGCCGAAGAACAACGCCGGGAAAAGCAACAAGCTGCTGGCGAAAATAATCGGCATCACGCCGGCCTGATTCACCTTCAGCGGCAAGTACTGGCTCGTTCCGCCGTACACTCGACGACCGCGAACGTGCTTCGCGCTCTGCATCTTGATGCGACGCTGGCCCTTGTAAATGAACACCACGCCGTAGACGACCGCGACGAACAAGCCGACGAGCAACAACAGCTTCTCAACGCCCATCGGGCCGCCGAGCGTGATTTCGCCGCCGAACAGCGGACCGAGCAACTTTCGCAACGCATCCGGCATACGAGCCAGAATGTTTGCCATGATCAGCAAGCTGATGCCGTTGCCGATGCCGTACTCGTCAATTTGCTCGCCGAGCCACATCAGGAAGATCGTGCCGCAGGTCATCGTGAGCACGGCGATGAGATACCAGCTAAACGGCAAGGCGCCGTCGACCAGCATGTAATCGTAAACGTACGTCGCATCCCGACCTTGTTCCGGATTGCCGACTAAAAATCGGACGTAGAACCAGCTCTGGAAAAGGCACAGGACGACGGTTGCGTAACGCGTATATTCGTTGATCTTCTTGCGGCCCGATTCGCCTTCTTTCTGCAGCTCTTCCAGCGGCTTCCAAACGCTGGCGAGGAGCTGAAAGATAATCGAAGCCGAAATATACGGCATGATGCCGAGGCCGAAGATCGTGGCCTGGCTGATGTTCGAGCCGCTGAACATGGCGACTTGCGTGAGGACCTTTTGCAGCCCTTCGTTGCTCGACGAGCCGAGCACGGCTTCAAGCTTGGCCGTATTGAAAATCGGCAGCGGAATCCAGAAACCGATCCGATAGACGGCCAGCAACCCGAGCGTCAAAAAAATCTTTTGACGTAATTCGGGAATCGTGAAGACGACGCGAAGCTTTTCCCACATGGCTGATGCGATCCGTCGGGAAGGGCGATTGACTTGAGAGGGCGAAGGGTTCGGGCAACGTCCAAACGAGCGTAGCGACTAAACAAAACGGCGACGCTCCAGACGATGGAGCGTCGCGCCGTAAGTATGTTCCTGCTCGACGCCCCCGACAAGACGAACTTCACGCCCGCCGGTCGGACGCATGCCGCCCGACGAGGCCGTGAACTACTTGCCCGCAGGCGCCGACTTCTTGGGCGACTTCTTTTTGGTGCGTTTCTCACCCTTGACGACCGGGGCAGGACCGGCCAACACGACGACCTCGCCGCCAGCGGCCTTGATCTTCTCTTCAGCCGTCTTGCTGAACTGGTGAGCCGAGACCTTGAACTTCTTGGTCAGCTCGCCGTCGCCCAGGATCTTGAGAACGTCGTAGTTCCCCTTGATCGCGCCCTGGAGCGTCTCCGGGGAGATTTCGGTACCGGCTTCGAACGATTCGTTCAGTTCGCCGACATTCACCGTGCGGACGAACTTCGCCCAACGGTTATTGAAGCCGCGCTTCGGGATACGGCGATATAGCGGCATCTGGCCGCCTTCAAACGCCGGGTGCAAGGTCCAACCGGCCAATTGTCCTTGGCCCTTGTGACCGCGACCGGCCGTCTTGCCGTGCCCCGAGCCCGAGCCGCGACCGACCCGATTCAGTTTCTTGTGCTTCTTGATGCCTTGATTGACGTCGTGCAAGTTCATGACAAGCTCACTCCACGCAGACGTTCGACTTCTTGGCGCGAGCGAAGTTGCTTCAGCGCGTCGAGCGTCGCCTTGACCAGATTATGCGGATTCGTCGAGCCGAAGCTCTTCGTCAGGATGTCGTGAATACCGGCGGCTTCGCACACGGCACGCACGCTGGCGCCAGCGATCACGCCCGTACCGGCGCTGGCCGGAAGCAGCACGACGTGAGCCGAGCCGAAACGGCCTTCAACCAAGTGCGGAATGGTGTGGCCGGTCATGTTCACTTCGATCATCGAACGGCCGCCTTCACGCGTGGCCTTCTCGACGGCCGGCGGAACTTCGTTCGCCTTGGCGTAGCCGACGCCGACTTTGCCCTTGCCGTTGCCGACGACGACCATCGCCGTGAAGCTGAAGCGACGACCGCCCTTCACGACGCACGCGCAACGGCGGATCTTCACCAACTTGTCGATGAGATCGGACCGACCGCGATCGCCGCCTTGTTGATTGCCGCCGTCTCGCCCGCCGCGACGACGTCCGCGATCACCGCCGCCTTCTCCGCCGCCGCGATTGTCGCCGGAACCACCCCGGCCTCTACCTTGGCTCATGATCAGATCACTTCCGTTGGAACTTCAAAACTGCTGCTGTGGATTATCGTACTGACTTGCCGGACTTAGAACTGCAGACCGGCTTCGCGAGCCCCTTCGGCCAGGGCCGCGATACGACCGTGGTACTTGCTGTCGCCGCGATCAAACGCGACTTCCTTGATGCCGGCCGCCAGGGCGCGCTCGGCGATGAGCTTACCGACGGCCTTCGCCGCATCCTTGTTGCCGCCGTAGGCACCGCGGTTCGCCTTTTCCAGCGTCGAGGCCGAAACCAGCGTCTTGCCGGCTTCGTCGTCGACGATCTGGGCGTACATGTTCGAGTTGCTGCGGAACACCGTCAGGCGCGGGCGCGTCGAATCGCGTTTGATGCGATTGCCGATGCGGAACCCGCGGCGCTTGCGGCGAACATTGATGGTCTTGATACGGCTCACGGCTGCTGCTCACTTTCCTGCGTACGGCTGATTGAGGACCGCGACGCTGCTGACTTCTAACGCTTGTTTTGCAATTACTTCGTAACGGCCTTACCGGCCTTACGACGCACGACTTCGCCGTCGTAACGGATGCCCTTGCCCTTGTACGGTTCCGGCTTGCGGATCGAACGGACTTCGGCGGCGAACTGGCCGACCAATTGCTTGTCGATGCCTTGGATCACGATATGGTTTTGATCCGGGCAGGTGACCTTCAAGCCTTCGGGGATCGGCTTGTGGATTTCGTTGGCGAAACCGGCGCGAACTTGCAGGACCTTGCCCGCGATCGCCGCCAAGTAACCGACGCCGACGACTTCCAGCTTCTTCTCGTAACCGTCGCTCACGCCCTTGAGCATGTTCACGACCAAGGCGCGATACAAACCGTGCATAGCCCGGGCTTGACGCGAATCGGAGGTGCGCTCGACCGTGACGTCGCCGCCTGCAATCGCCAGCTTCACTTCAGGACGCAGCTCTTGGCGGAGCTTTCCCTTAGGCCCTTCGACCTGCACGAAGCCGCCGTCGACCGCGACTTTGCAGCCTGCGGGAATCTTTGCGGGTTTCTTGCCGATGCGCGACATCTTACTTCACCTTGCTCGATCGATTTAATTTATGCGTTGCGAGATCGCTTAGCGACACGGTCTCGACAGGCGGGATTAGTACAGTTCGCAGAGGACTTCGCCGCCGACCTGGCGTTGGCGAGCTTCGCGATCACTGACGACGCCGCGGCTGGTGCTCAAAATGCGGATGCCTTGGCCGTTGAGCACCGGCTTCAGGTTGCGCGACGAGCCGTACACGCGGCGGCCCGGCGTGCTGATGCGCTTGATAAAGCGGATCACGCGTTCGCCGTTCGGGCCGTACTTCAGGTGCAGACGGAGTTGCCGTTGCGGCTCCTCGCCCACTTCCTCGAAGTCCCAAATGTAGCCTTCGCGCTTGAGAACCTCGGCGATGCCCTTCTTTACTTTCGAAAGGGGCATCTCGACGTTCGGGTGCTCGACGCGTACCGCATTACGGATGCGCGTCAACATATCGGCGATTGGGTCGGTCATCATCTTCGTCTGTTCCCTCTTACCAGCTCGCCTTGCGCAGACCCGGGATCAAGCCCTTGTCGGCCAGTTCACGGAAATGAATGCGGCAAAGACCAAACTTGCGATATACGGCGCGGGGACGTCCGCACAGCTTGCATCGCGATTCACGCCGACAGGAAAACTTCGGCGTTCGATTGGCCTTCGCAATTTTTGATTTACTTGCCATTCCAGATACTCGTCGGAAAGACTCTCGAAACCTCGGAGGTCGTCAAGGCTTTGCGGCACTGTCGGCCGTCGGCCTTGTCGGTCGCCGTCTCGTAACTACTTCTTACCTTCTTCTTCCACGCGGAACGGCATGCCGAGGCCCTTGAGCAATTCGCGGGCTTCGTCGTTGGTGTCGGCCGTGGTGATGAACGCAATGTTCATTCCCTGCGTCCGCGTGAACTTGTCGGGATTGATTTCCGGAAACACCAGTTGTTCGGTCAGACCGAGGCTGTAGTTTCCTTGACCGTCGAAGGCCTTGGGGTTCAGGCCGCGGAAGTCGCGCACTCGCGGGAGAGCGAGCGACACCAGACGGTCCATGAATTCCCACATCCGCGGACCGCGCAACGTCACCTTCGCACCAATCTCCAAGCCTTCGCGAAGCTTAAAGTTCGAAATCGAGTGACGGCTGCGGCAGGGGGCCGGCTTTTGGCCGGTGATCTGCTGCAGGGCGGCGAGCGCCTCTTCCATGTGCTTCTTTTCGGTCACCGCGCATGCCCACGCCCATGCTCACGACGATCTTGCTGAGCTTCGGCAGCGCATGCGGATTGGTGCGGCCCAGCTTCTCCTTGAGAGCGGGCAGCACTTCCTTCACGTACTTTTCTTGCATCCGCGGGATCGCGGGAAGCTCGACCGCCGAAGCGGCATCGGCTTGCTTGTCTTTTTTCGTGCTCTTGGCGGCCATGACGGACCTACTAGCTTTCGTTCAGGCTAACCGTGTTGTGTGTTTCGTGCGTCGCGACGCTCGCGGCGTCACGGTTTGCCGCGTTACTTCTTCGCGGCGGCTTTCTTCTTGGGCGGAGCGACCAAACCGAGCGCAGCGCCGCCGTTGCGGGCGAAGCGTTCCTTGCCGCCGTCGGCCGTCTTGCGGACGCCGATGCGAGTCGTTTCGCCGTTGGCCGCGACGAGCATCACGTTCGAAGCGTGAATCGGAGCTTCCTTCGAAAGCCGACCGCCTTGCGGGGTCTTCTGACTGCGCTTGACGTGCTTTTGAATCTTGTTGACGCCTTCGACGACGACGCGATTCTTGTCGACGATGACGCGAATGACCTTGCCGGTCGTTCCCTTGTCGTCGCCGGCGATCACCTTAACCGTATCCCCTACCTTGATCCGCATCACACCACCTCCGCCGCAAGGCTGACGATCTTCATGAAGTTCTTGTCGCGAAGTTCGCGAGCCACGGCGCCGAAGATACGAGTGCCGCGCGGGTTCTTGTCGTTGTCGATGAGCACCAGGGCGTTCGAATCGAAGCGAACGTAGCTGCCGTCGATCCGGCGAACGGGCGCCTTCACGCGAACCACGACTCCCTTGACGACCTGCCCCTTTTTGATTTCGCTGCCCGGAATAACCGACTTGACGCTGCAGACGACGACGTCGCCCAATCCGGCGACGCGGCGCCGCGAGCCGCCGAGCACTTTAATGCACATGACTTCTTTGGCGCCGGTGTTGTCGGCGACCGTCATGCGCGTTTGCATCTGAATCATGGTGAAAACCCAAACGTACGATTTTGCGTGTGTCTTGCGGCGAGTTCGTCGTGCTTACTTGGCCGATTGCTCTTCGAGCGACTTCTCGGCGGCCCGCAGGGCGGCCAAGTCGACGATCGTGCTCTTCTTCACGACGCGCACCAATTGCCAACGCTTGAGTTTCGACTTCGGCGGGCACTCGACAATTTCCACCGTGTCGCCGACGTGCGACTCGTTGTTTTCGTCGTGGACGTGGCAAACGGTCTTGCGATGCAAGATCTTGCCGTACTTGGCGTGGTGAACGACACGCGGAATTTCCACGCGACGGCTCTTGGCCATCTTGTCGGTTCGGACGACGCCGATCGCAACTCGCTTAGGCATGGCTGTGTTTCAGACTTACTTAACTACGGGATATTCGGTAATGAACGTGCTGAAGAGAGAAGCCGCGGCCGACTAGGCCTGGGCCTTCTTCAGTTCGCGTTGACGTCGCACGGTTTGAATCCGAGCGGCCAAGCGACGGTTCTTCTTCAATTCGCTGGGGGCTTCGAGCTTTTCCGTCTGAGCCTTGATCTTCAACCGAAACAAGTTTTCGGTCGTTTCCTTCAAGGTCAGGCCAAGCTGCTCGTCGCTCATTTCGCGGAGTTCGGAGGCATTCATCGCTGACATTCCAACAAAAGTGACTTCGTGATCGATCGAGCAAACGAACTACATCGTCCGCCGCTTGATGAAGCAGACGGAGACCGGCATCTTGTGCGCCAAGCGACGGAAGCACATCTTCGCGGCGGCCTCGGGGACGCCTGCGATTTCGTACAACACCGTCCCCGGCTTCACGACCGCGGCCCAGTAATCCGGTTCACCCTTACCCTTACCCATCCGGGTTTCGAGCGGGATCGAGGTAATCGACTTGTGCGGAAAGATGCGAACGTAAAGGCGACCTTCGCCTCGCAGGTATTGCTCGGCGCTGACACGACCGGCTTCGATCGTCTGAGCGCTAATCCAGCCGCCTTGCGTGGCTTGGAGTCCGAAGTCACCGAAGACGACGCGGTTTCCGCGAGTCGCGTTACCTTTTATACGTCCTCTTTGGCTTTTTCGATGCTTGACCCGCTTGGGCATCATCGCCATTGGCTTCGTCCTCGTACATACCTTGGTTGATCCACACTTGCACGCCGATATTACCCTGCGGCGTGTTGGCTTCGGTGAAGCCGTAATCGATCTTGGCTCGCAACGTCGAGAGCGGCATCGCTCCGGCGATTTGCTTTTCGCGACGGGCCATTTCGGCACCGCCCAAACGTCCGGCCAACTGAATCTTGATCCCCTTGGCTCCGGCTTCCATCGTCTGGTCGGCCGAGCGCTTCATCGTGCGACGGAAACTGGCCCGCTTCGCCAATTGCTCGGCGATGTCCTCGGCGACCAGCTGAGCTTGAATTTCCGGACGACTGACTTCTTCAATCTTGATGTTGATGCGGCGGCCGACGAGAGCCTGCAATTCGGCTTGCAGACGCTCAACTTCCTGACCCTTGCGGCCGATGATCACGCCCGGACGAGCGGTGAAGAGCACAACCTTCACTTCGTCGCGGGTACGTTCGATTTCGACCTTCGGAATGGCGGCGACTCTTGAACTTCTCTTTGATGAACTTCCGGAGCTTGAAGTCCTCCAACAAGCAGCTCGCCGAATTCCTTCTTCGAGGCGTACCAACGGCTCTTCCAGCCCACCATGATGCCGGTGCGGAAGCCGACGGGATTGACCTTTTGACCCATAACCGATTCCGAAGTCTGCGAGTGTTGTTTGGAGTATTCTGCGAAACGCTGCGACGAACTAAACCACGTCGAGCGAGACGTGGATATGCGCCGTGCGACGCTTGATCATGTAGGCTTGGCCGCGGCTGACCGGCTTAATCCGCTTGAACATCGGACCGCCGTCGACGCGAGCATCGACCACGACGAGATTCTGCACCGACTGAGCGCGACGATCTTCCGCGTTGCCCAGGGCGCTCTTCAGCACCTTCTCAAGCAGACGCGCGCCGCGGTGCGGCATGAACTTCAAGATGTCGAGCGCTTCGTCGGCATGCTTGCCGCGAATCAAGTTGGCCAGCGAGCGCACCTTGCGAGCGCTGATGCGGGCGTGCTTGTGTGTTGCCGTGTATGCCATGTTTCCCAATTCCTTACCGAAGATCCGCTCTTAGCGGAGAGCCGCGGAAAATCGCAGCGGGCCTCGTCGTTCGCTTACTTAGGATCCGCCTTCTTCACGCCGCCGTGGCCGCGGAAGGTTCGCGTCGGAGAAAATTCGCCGAGCTTGTGACCGACCATTTCTTCACTGACGAACACTTTCACGTGCTGCTTGCCGTTATGCACCATGAACGTGTGACCGACGAACTCCGGAACGATCGTGCAGCGACGAGCCCAGGTCTTCAAAGGCTCTTTCACGCCGCGCTCGTTGAGCTTCTCGACCTTGAAGAACAACTTCGGGTCGACAAACGGCCCCTTCTTGCTCGAACGTCCCATCGTACACTCTCGATTGCGATAACTCTGATTACCTGACTAACCGCCCACCGACATCCCTACCCTACCGACGTCACCTCGCCAGCCGCGAAGATCAGGTGATCTTCAACTGACCGTAGCGACGCGAGCGACGACGACGAACGATCGCCGAACTCGAGAACTTACGCGGCTTGCGGGTACGACCGCCCTTAGCCAACTTGCCTTCCGGGCTCACCGGGTGACGACCGCCCTTGGTGCGGCCTTCACCACCACCGTGCGGATGGTCGATCGGGTTCATGGCGGTACCGCGAACGGTCGGGCGAATACCCTTCCAGCGATTACGACCGGCCTTGCCGATTTCGACGTTCATGTGGTCCGAGTTGCCGACGGCCCCGATCGTCGCACGGCAGGCGGCCGGCACACGACGAATTTCACCGCTGGGCAGGTTGATCTGAGCCCAATCGGCTTCACGAGCGGCAAGCACGGCGCTGGCACCGGCCGAGCGACACAAGGCGGCTCCGCGGCCGGGCAGCAGTTCGATCGAGTGGATCTTCATGCCGATCGGAATATTCTTCAGCGGCAAGCAGTTGCCGTTGCTCGGAGGAGCTTCCGGCCCACTCATCAACTGATCGCCGGCCTTCAAACCTTCGGGAGCGATGATGTACCGCTTTTCACCGTCGGCATAGAACAACAAGGCGACGCGAGCCGAACGGTTCGGATCATACTGAACGGAATTGACGGTCGCCGGGATGCCATCTTTATTGCGACGGAAATCAATCACGCGGATATGACGCTTGTGACCGCCGCCACGATGCCGGGCGGTAATCACACCCTGATTGTTGCGGCCGCCCTTTTTCTTCTTGCGCTCGAGCAGCTTCGGCTCAGGCTTCGCGCCCTTGGTCAATTCCGCGAAGTCGCTCACGCTTGCATTGCGGCGACCTGCAGTGACCGGCTTGTATCGTCGAATACCCATGGCAATTTACTTTCGTACTGACACTTGGCTTTGCGGCTCTCGGCTTCGCAGCCCGGAGGCGAAATCAAACTCGCGACTAGAACAACTCGATACGGTGCTCGGCGTCGAGCTTAACGATCGCCTTCTTCCAATCACTGGTATGCACTTCACCAAAACGCGTGCGACGCGGCTTGCCCTTACGATTCTGCGTGTGAACGCGAACCACCTTCACGTTGAAGAGCTCTTCGACAGCCCGACGAATATCAACCTTGGAAGCGTCTTTCGACACCTCGAACGCGTAAGCGTTGTGACGAGACGAGCGATGCACGCCCTTCTCCGTCACCAGCGGACGCAAGATGACTTGGTCGGCCCGCAGCACGCTCGTGACTTGTTCCGTGGTTTCAGCCATGACTATCGCTCTTCGTACAGTGAGTTCTCAATCGGCCGGCAATTCGCCTTCGCAACCCGCCCAGACACTAAACCTTAGCCGAAGCCTTCTGCTTGATCGCATCCAAGGCTTCGCGGGTGACGAGCAACTTCTTCGGCGTCAGGATATCCAACGCATTGAGGTCGGCTACGTGCGAAACCGAGACCTTATCAATGTTCCGGGCGCTCAAGTACACGCCCTTGTCGTAAGCCGCGGTCGCGACAAGCAAGCTCGAGCCGTCGACCTTCAAGGCCTTCAGAATCGCGTTCATTTCCTTCGTCTTCGGAGCGGCGAACTTCAGCTCGTCAATGACGACAATCTGCTCGCCCTGAATCTTCGAAGCGATCGCCATTCGCGTAGCCAACTGCACGGCCTTGCGCGGCAGACGGAAGTACCAATCGCGAGGACGCTTGGCGAACGTGTGACCGCCGCCACGACGAACCGGACTACGACGGCTGCCCGCGCGAGCGTTACCCGTCCCCTTTTGGCGATACATCTTCTTCGTCGACCCGGCGACTTCGGCGCGGCTCTTCGACTTGGCCGTACCCTGGCGCTTGTTCGACTGATACATCACGACGACGTCGTGCAACAATTGCTTGTTGATGTTCGGCGCGATCGCAGTCGGATCAATGTCGTAGCTGCCGACCTGCTGACCGGTGCGGTTGTATACGGGAATACTTGCCATAACTGCGTCTTTACTGCGATCTTTTTCGTGACGTTCTTTGCCGATTGCCCGCGAGACTAGCGAACCATATTGGTGCCGCGAATCATCACATAGCCGCCGATCGGGCCGGGCACGGCGCCGTGAACGAGCAGCAGATTGTTTTCCGAATCAACGCGCACGACCTTGATGTTGCGCATCGTGCTACGCTCATTGCCGTAGCGACCGGCCATGCGACGACCCTTGAACGTACGAGCCGGCCAGGTATTACAGCCGGTCGAACCGCCGTGACGATGCACTTTCTTCACGCCGTGCGTCGCGCGCTGACCTTTGAAGTTGTGCCGAACCATCACACCCTGGGTACCACGCCCCTTGGTGATGCCGGTCACATCGACGGCCTTGATGCCGTCGAATACGGCGACAGTAAGCTTGTCGCCGACCTTGTGTTCGCCGTCGAGGTCGAACTCTTTTACGAAGACTTGCGGTTCGCAACCGGCCTTTGCCGGCAATTCTGCACCACCGGCCGAGAGCCGCTTCGATCGCTTGCTCTCAAGCTTCGCCACATGACCACGCTCGCTTCGAGGAGCCAAACGACGGGGCTTGTCGCCAAATCCGAGCTGCACGGCCTTGTAACCGTCGCGATCTTCCGATCGCAATTGCAGCACATGACAGGGCCCGGCTTCAAGGACCGTCACGGAGATCGCCTCTCCGCGATCACCAAACACCTGCGTCATCCCGACCTTGCGGCCGAGCAGTCCAATAGCCATCGTCGTTGCCTTGCGTGATCTATGTTGCCTTCAGGGTTTCAAGCGAACGTCGCGTGCGTCGTCGCCGATTACCCCGCGGCTTCCAATTTCATCGTTTGCCGATGCGGGACCTAACCAGAACCACAACCGAGCAGAAACTTCCCAACGTAAAACCAACCAACTCAAACAAGACTTCGCTTAGTGACGAGCCGAAGCCTTGATCTTGATATCCACACCGGCCGGAAGACTCAGCTTGTTCAAAGCCTCGATCGTCTTGGCCGTCGAACGAACAATATCAATCAAACGCTTGTGCGTACGAATTTCGTACTGCTGACGAGCCTTCTTATCAATGTGCGGCCCGGAGAGCACCGTGTAGGCGCTCGATGCGGGTCGGCAACGGGATCGGCCCGTGCACCTCGGAACCGGTGCGCTTCGCCGTGTCGACGATCTCCGCAGCGCTCTGATCGAGCACGGAGTGATCGTAGGCTTCCATACGGATGCGAATAATTTCGGATGAACCTGCCACGACCTGCGCCTGTACGTTTCCGTAAACAGACGACCCCAGTTCCAGGACCAATTATCGGCGGGAGCCAATGCCGCGTTGCCACGCGGAGTGCGGAAGACCCGCAATAACCCGCCTCAACACTTTCCCACGGCGTCGCAGCCGACAAGCTCAGGCAATTCAGAGTCGCCTAGATGCAAGCAGCCCGCCAAGTGGGAAGGAGTGATGATAAAAGAGCCGCTTTACGCTGTCAACGGCTCGAACCGCAAACAATTCGGCATTTTCTTTCGGCGTTCGTGAACCGTTTGCCGGGAAATCGCCAAAGTCGAGGGTAGCGAAAACCACGAATCGGTAAACGGCGCAAACCAAGCAAACCGGAGCAGGCGAATTACAGCATGAATTGATCGATGACTTCTTTCGGAGCCGGGCCGTAAGCCGCAGGCTCCATTGAGCAGCTAGCACGCCCCTGACTAAGGCTGCGAATCGCGCCGGCATATCCGAAGAGCGTAGCCAGCGGCGAGAGAGCCTTGACGATCGTCGAACGGCCGCGGATCGACGTTTCCGTGATCGTGGCGCGGCGCTGCTGCAAGTCGGCCACGATGTCGCCGAGGTTTTCTTCGGGCGTCGTGATTTCAAGCTGCATGATCGGCTCGAGCAAAGCCACGCCGGCGGCTTTGAGCCCTTCGTGAAAGGCGTCGGCCGCGGCTCGGCGGAACGCCAGCTCGTTGCTATCAGTCTCATGCGTTTCGCCGCCTCTCAGCGAAACTTTCACCTTCATCAACGGGAAGCCGATGAGGCCGGAGCCTTCCACCTGCTGCTGCAAAACTTCCATGGCCGCGGCCTGATACTGCGGCGGGAACGATTCGTCCGTCACGAGATTGACGACCGAGGTCGTTTTCTCTTTCGCCCCGGCGGCCAACGCCACTTTCTTCGCGGCGGCAGGCAGGATGTCGAGAATGGACGACGCACCGGTCGGCTCCATCTTGATGCGAACCTTCGCGAACAGATTCTGTCCGCTGATTTGCTGCCGACACTCGCCTTCGACTTCGACCGCCTTGCCGATCGACTCGCGGTAGCTCACGCGCGGCTTGTGAACCTTGACGTTGAGCTTGAAGTCGCGAAGCAGGCGATGCTTGATGACTTCGAGGTGCAATTCACCCATGCCGCTGATGAGCGTCTGACCGGTTTCGCTGGAGTCGCCGGCACGGAACGTCGGGTCTTGCCGCTTGAGGGCTTCGAGCGTCTTTTCGAGCTTTGCGCGATCGGCCGAGGTTTCCGGTTCGATCGCCATGGAGATGACCGTATCGGGAAACTGAATCGTTTCCAGCAGGATCGGCTCTTTCACTTCGCAGAGCGTGTCGCCGGTGATCGAATGCCGCAGCCCGATGATGCCGATGATGTCGCCGGCCTCAACGCTCGGCACCTGCTTCTTGTCGTCGGCCTGGATGTGCCAAAGCTGACTGACGTTTTCCTTTTCGTCTTTGCCCGGGTTGTACACGCGACTGTTGGCCTTGAGCGTTCCGCTGTAAACGCGGACGAAGGCCAAGTCGCCGTGGCCGCCGGCAAGAATCTTGAACACCAACCCGCAAAACGGCTCTTCCGGGTCCGCGTTGCGTTTGAGCTTTTTGTCGGTCTTTTTCGGATCGACGCCTTCGACGGGCGGCACGTCGAGCGGGCTCGGCAAATAGCGAGCGACCGAATCCAGCACCGGCGGCACGCCGACAAAATCGAGCGCGGTGCCGCAAAGCACGGGAACGATCTTCCGAGCAATCACCGCCTCGCGAATCACCTTGTGCAGCAGCTCTTCGGGAATCGGCGCTTCGCTGAGGCCGAGCTCCATCAGCTCTTCGCTTTGGTCGTAGAGCGCTTCGAGCAAGTGGTGCCGCCACTCCTCGGCCTGATCGGCGAGTTCTTCGGGAATATCGTGCAGGACTTCGTCGCGCCCTTGCGATTCGGGCGTGAACGTCACCATCTTCATACGGACCAAGTCAATCATGCCGCGAAAGCGGTCGGGCATGTGCGGCGGCCCGACGCCGACCGGAATCTGAATTGCCACGGGATTCGACTCGAGCCGGTTACGGATTTCCTCAAAGGTGCCGTAAAAGTCGGCTCCTTCGCGGTCCATCTTGTTGATAAACGCCAGCCGCGGCACGCGGTGCTTGTCGGCCTGACGCCAAACCGTTTCGCTTTGCGCCTCGACTCCTTCGCGAGCGCTGAACACGACGACGGCGCCGTCCAAGACGCGCAAACTGCGCTCGACTTCGGCCGTGAAGTCGACGTGCCCCGGCGTATCGATCAGATTCACGACGCAGTCGCGCCACGGGAACGTCACGCACGCGGCGTAGATCGTGATGCCCCGCTCTTGCTCTTCGGGGTCGAAGTCCGTAGTCGTCGTGCCTTGATCGACGTTGCCGCTGCGATGGATCGCGCCGGCGTAATAGAGCATTCGCTCGGTAAGCGTCGTCTTGCCCGCATCGATGTGGGCGATGATGCCGATGTTGCGAATGTCGGCGAGATTACGGGCGGTCATGGCGAAGCTCGGCGGCGAAAGTTGCGACGTACGAAAACGAAGAAGGACGACGGCGATTCTAAAGATCGCCCTCGTCCTTCGACAGTCTTCGTTCTTTAGACGTTCGCCGCGGATCGGCCTCGGCGGGCCGACGCCGAAACTACCAGGCCCGGCTTACCAGGCGAAGTGCGCGAACGCCTTGTTGGCGTCGGCCATACGGTGAACGTTGTCGCGCTTGGTCACCGCCGCACCTTCACGCTTGTAGGCGGCGAGGATCTCATCGGCCAGCTTCTCGTGCGTGGCGCGACCCTTCTTTTCGCGGACGGCCATCAGCACCCAGCGAATCGCCAACGACTGCTGACGGTTCTTGTTCACTTGCATCGGCACTTGGTAAGCCGCACCGCCGACGCGCTTCGAACGCACTTCGACTTCCGGCTTCACGTTGTCGATGGCTCGTTGAAACACTTCGCCGGCGTCGGCGTCTTTGATCTTCTCGCCGACGATGTCCATGGCGTCGTAGAACACGCGGGTGGCGCGGTTCTTCTTGCCGTCGTTCATGAGGCAATTGATGAACTTGCTCACGAGCAACGAGTTGTATCGCGCATCGGGCGTGAGCATCTTACGGCTGGCGGTGATACGGCCCATATCAGGTCAACTTTCTCTGCGATTCTGACGTCTGTTTTGAATGTCGAATATCGAAGCACGAATGACGAAGAGCACCGAACTCGTCATTCGGATCTCGCCATCAGGCCTTCGGGCCTTAGCCCTTCTTGGCGCCGTACAAGCTGCGAGATTGCTTACGGCCTTGCACGCCGAGCGTGTCGAGCGCACCGCGGACGATGTGATAGCGCACGCCCGGCAAGTCGCGAACACGACCGCCGCGGACGAGCACGATCGAGTGTTCTTGCAGATTGTGGCCTTCGCCCGGAATGTACACGGTGACTTCTTTGCCGTTGCTCAACCGCACGCGAGCGATCTTCCGCAGAGCCGAGTTCGGCTTCTTCGGGGTCATCGTCTTCACTTGCAAGCACACGCCCCGCTTTTGCGGGCACTTCGCGAGCACGGGGCTCTTGCTGAACTTGCGCTTGGGCTTGCGGTTGCTTTTAACGAGCTGATTGATCGTCGGCATGCCGGTCTGTGTCCGTTCGTCGGTCGAAGAATACGCTGCAAAAACTGAGAAAAGCGACGGCCTCGCGCTCGGCGCGGCGGCGTATCGCAGGGTTATCGATCGCTGGTCGCCTACGGCTCCAAAAAATCGAGCCTTTTAGACTACCCGAGCGGCGGGCACTGTCAACCCTGAATGAATCAGGCGAAGACGGAACGAATCAGGTCTTGAAGGACGCGATTCCGAACCGCCGACAGGCACCCTCGCTCACATTTGAAAAGCCGGCAATCGGCCTTTCATTTCGCCTGTTTTACCCGGTTTGACGCATGATCAAACCGGGGCGGCAAGCACGCTGAGTACGAAACTCGGCGGGAAATTGATACTGCGAACGAACTACTCGCCGCCGCCATCGGCACCGCCGAGCAACGCGTCGAGCGAGGTCGCCGGCTTTTCGGCCGTGGCCGGAGCCGAACCGCCGTCGGTCGTCGGAGCACCGCCGTCGAGCAGCGGGAAGCTGCGCGACAGCACCTTGTCCTTATCGCCCGCCATTTCATCGAGGGCTTCCGGATTGATCCGCACTTCCGACTCTTGATAAGTCTTGAAGCCGGTACCGGCCGGAATAAAGTGCCCGAGGATGACGTTTTCCTTGAGGCCCACGAGCTTGTCGACCTTGCCGGCCAAAGCCGCTTCGGTGAGCACCTTCGTGGTTTCTTGGAAGCTCGCGGCCGAGATGAAGCTGGCGCTTTGCACCGAAGCCTTGGTGATGCCGAGCAATTGCGTGCTGGCGGTCGCCGGCTTCGGGCGAGCTCCCTTGGCGGGCGTGCCGCCCAAGGCTTCGATCTGTGCGTTGACTTGTTCCAACGTCTCCTTCGGCACGATGTTGCCTTCGGCGAATTCGCTGTCGCCCTTTTGCGTGATGCGCACGCAACCTTGCAACTTCTGATTCGCTTGGCGGAACTCGATGCGGTCCATCAGCGAGCCCGGCAGCAGGCCGGTGTCGCCGACCGTTTCGATACGCACCTTGCGGAGCATGCTCGAAACGATGATCTCGATGTGCTTGTCGTCGATTTCCACGCGCTGGCTGCGGTACACGTTTTGGATTTCGCGAGTCAGGTAGTGCTGCACCGCTTCTTCGCCGGAGATGCGGAGAATATCGTGCGGCACCAGCGGACCGTCGACGAGCGCTTCGCCCGCTCGAACGTAATCGCCCGAGTGAACGCGAAGATGCTTGCCGTGCGAGACCAAGTGTTCGCGCTCGATGCCGCTTTCGCTGCGGACGATGATCGTGCGCTTGCCGCGGCGCTTTTCGCCGAGGATTTCGACGGTGCCGTCGATTTCGGCGATGACCGCCGGATCTTTCGGCTTGCGAGCTTCGAAGATTTCCGTGACCCGCGGCAAACCACCGACGATGTCTTGCGTACCGGCCGCTTCACGCGGCGTCTTGGCAAGCAGCTTACCGGCGGTGATTTGGTCGCCTTCATTGACTTCGATATACGCCTTTTCAGGCAGGTAGTAGAAGTCGAGGATCTTGCCGGCGTCGTCTTCGATGATGACTTGCGGGTGCAGGTCGCCCTTGTGTTCCGTGATGACCTTACGGATGTTGCCCGTCGAGTCTTTCTCGAGGCGCATCGTTTCGCCTTCGATCACTTCTTCGTAACGGACCTTACCACCCTTTTCCGCGAGAATCGGGATGCTGTGCGGATCCCATTCGCAGATCATCTGACCGGGCTTCACTTCGGCGTCTTCTTCGACGTGCAGCACGGCGCCCGCCGGGATTTCGTACTTCTCGTTCTCGCGACCCTTCGGATCGAGCAAGGCGATTTCACCGTTGCGGGCGAGCACGACGAGCTGGCCTTCGACGTTGCGCACGACCTTGAGCCGTGCGAACTTGACCTGGCCGCCCTTCTTAGCCTTGATGTCCTTTTCTTCGAGCTGACGTTGACCGGCGCCACCGATGTGGAACGTACGCATCGTGAGCTGCGTACCCGGTTCACCGATGCTCTGGGCCGCGATGATGCCGACGGCCATGCCTTCTTCGACCAGCGTGCCGGTCGAAAGATCCATACCGTAGCAGCAGCGGCAAACGCCGAGGTTGGCCTCGCACGTCATCGGGCTGCGAACCTGAATCTTTTCCAGGCCCATCTCTTCGATCCGGCGGGCGATCGAGAGCGTGATCACTTCGTTTTCGCGAACGATCACTTCGTCCGTGATCGGGTTCACGATGTTCGTGCGGCTCACGCGGCCGCGGATCGTATCGGCGAGACGCACTTCGACCTTCTCGCCGCGGTAAATCACGCTCTTCGTGATGCCTTGGCTCGTACCGCAATCTTGCGTCGTGACGACGACGTTCTGCGCGACGTCGGCAAGCTTACGCGTGAGGTAACCGGAGTCGGCCGTCTTAAGAGCCGTATCGGCCAAACCCTTACGAGCACCGTGCGTGGACGAGAAGTACTCGAGCACGGTCAGGCCTTCGCGGAAGTTGGCCTTAATCGGCGTTTCGATAATCTTGCCGCTCGGCTTCGCCATCAAACCGCGCATACCGGCCAACTGACGAATCTGTTCGACGCCGCCGCGCGCACCGGAGTGAGCCATCAGGTAGATCGGGTTGACGTAGCCTTCGGTACGATGGTCGTTCTCGTGCTCCTTCATCATTTCGCCCGTGATCTGTTCACGAGCATGCGTCCAAGCATCGAGCACTGCGTTGTAACGCTCGTGCTCGGTGATGACGCCGCGCTGATAGAGCTTTTGGTACTTGGAAACTTGCTTATCCGCTTCGCCGATGATGCGCACCTTGGTCGGCGGCGTGATCAGGTCGTCGGTGGCGAACGACAAGCCCGACCGCGTGGCCATGCGGAAGCCGAAGCGGTTCATGTTGTCGAGCAGGTCGATCGTCGCGCGACGGCCGATCATTTGGTAGCAGTCGGAGATCACCTTTTGCAGTTCGCTCGACCGCATCGCGATGTTGTAGAACGGCATGCCCTTGGGGAGCATGTCGTTGAAGAACACGCGGCCGACCGTGGTCTCAATGACGGCGCCGGGCTTTTGTTCGCCTTCGGCCTTGAGTACGCGGTGCTTCGGCAACCGCACCTTGATGCGGGCGTGCGTGTCAACCTTGCCCAACGAGTGGGCGAGCATCACTTCGTGCACCGAACCGAAGACCATGCCGTCGCCCTTGCGCTCGGGGACGTTCATCGTCACGTAGTAGCAACCCATCACCACGTCTTGCGACGGGCTAGATAATCGGCGCACCGTTGGCCGGGCTGAAGATGTTGTGAATCGACATCATCAGCGTGTGCGCTTCGACCTGAGCTTCGATCGAGAGCGGCAAGTGCACGGCCATCTGGTCGCCGTCGAAGTCGGCGTTGAAGCCTTTGCAGACCAGCGGATGCAACTTGATGGCGTTGCCTTCGACGAGCGTCGGCTCGAACGCTTGGATACCCATGCGGTGCAACGTCGGAGCGCGATTGAGCAACACCGGGTGGTTGCGAATCACTTCTTCGAGAATATCCCACACCTCGGCGTCCTTGCGCTCGAGCATCTTCTTCGCGCTCTTGATGGTGTCGGCGTGGCCGAGCTCCTTCAAGCGGCGAATGATGAACGGCTGGTAAAGCTCAAGCGCGATCTTCTTCGGCAGGCCGCATTGATGCAGCCGAAGGTTCGGACCGACGACGATCACGGAACGAGCCGAGTAGTCGACGCGCTTACCGAGCAGGTTTTCGCGGAACCGGCCCTGCTTGCCCTTGATCATGTCGGTGAGCGACTTGAGCGGGCGATTGCTCGAGCCGAGCACCGGGCGCTTGCAGCGGTTGTTGTCGAACAACGCATCGACGGACTGCTGCAGCATCCGCTTTTCGTTGCGGATGATGACTTCCGGCGCGTTCAAGTCGACCAGCTTCTTGAGCCGGTTGTTGCGGTTGATGATGCGGCGATAGAGATCGTTCAAATCGCTCGTGGCGAAGTTGCCGGAATCCAGCAACACGAGCGGACGCAGGTCCGGCGGAATGACCGGGATCACGTCCAGCACCATCCACTCGGGCTTATTGTCCGAGTCGCGGATGCTTTCGACGATCTTCAGCCGGTTGATCTAGTCTTTCTGCTTTTGCTTCGAACCGGTTTCGGCCAGCTCGATGCGCAGCTCTTGCGAGAGCTGACACCAGATCCAAACCGGCGAGCAGCTTGCGGACCGCTTCGGCGCCCATATCGGCTTCGAACGCGCCTTCGCCGTAGTGCTTCGCGGGCCTTGCGATATTCTTCTTCCGTCAAGCAGTTGCTGCGTCTTGAGCGGCGTGTCCCTCGGGTCGATGACGACGTAGTCCTGGAAATAGATCACCTTTTCCAGGCTGGTCGTCTTCATGGCGAGCAGGTTGCCCAAGCGGCTGGGCATCGCCTTGAAGAACCAGATGTGCACGACCGGCGCGGCCAACTCGATATGGCCCATGCGCTTGCGGCGCACGCGGCTGTGCGTGACCTTCACGCCGCAGCGATCGCAGATCATGCCCTTGTACTTCATGCCGCGGTACTTGCCGCAGGCGCATTCCCAGTCCTTTTCCGGGCCAAAGATGCGCTCGCAGAACAAGCCGTCCTTTTCCGGACGGTACGTGCGGTAGTTGATCGTCTCGGGCTTCTTCACTTCGCCGAACGACCAGCTACGAATATCGTGCGGCCGGGCCAGGCTGATCTTCACCGACGCGTAGTCGTTAATCCGATCGTAAGAGGCTTTCGCCGATACTCATAATATGCTCCTATAATCCTGTCGCGTGTTCAACTTTCGAGAATGACGAGTACTTCGCGGTCTGAAATCGCAACTTCGTCATTCGTCAAATGCGGCGCTTTTCCAACTGCATGTTCAAACCGAGGCCGCGGATTTCGTTGGTGAGCACGTCGAAGCTGGCCGGGGTGCCGGCTTCCAGCGTGTTCTCGCCCTTGACCATCGATTCGTAAATCTTCGTGCGGCCTTCGACGTCGTCGCTCTTCACCGTCAGCAATTCCTGCAGGATGTACGCGGCGCCGTAGGCTTCGAGCGCCCACACTTCCATTTCGCCGAACCGCTGACCGCCGAACCGCGCCTTGCCGCCCAGCGGCTGCTGCGTGATGAGCGAGTACGGGCCCGTGCTGCGAGCATGCACCTTGTCGTCGACCAAGTGATGCAGCTTGAGCATGTAGATGTAGCCGACCGTCGTTTCCTGCTCGAACGGCTTCGCCGGTGCGGCCGTCGAACAACTGAGCCTTGCCGGAGAGCGGCAGGCCGGCTTCCGTCAGACACTTGTGAATGTCTTCTTCGCTGGCACCGTCGAAGACCGGCGTCACGGCCCGGAAGCCAAGCTTGGCGCCGGCCCAGCCCAGGTGCGTCTCGAGAATCTGACCCACGTTCATACGGCTCGGCACGCCCAGCGGATTGAGCATGATCTGAACCGGCGTACCGTCGGCCAGGAACGGCATGTCTTCACGCGGCAGAATCTTCGCGATCACACCCTTGTTACCGTGGCGGCCGGCCATCTTATCGCCGACCGAGATCACGCGCTTGGCGGCGATGTAGACCTTGACCATCTGCAGCACGCCGCTGCGAAGCTCGTCGCCGCGCTTCATCGAGTTCAGCGCGCGATCGCGATCGTCGATCGCTTCTTCGACGGCCGGCCACAATTGCTTGTAGACCTTCTCGACGTCGGCCTTGCGTTGCGGGCTGCGAATGATCGAACGAGTCGAGCTTGAAGTGCGCGGCCTGCTCGGCGACGAACCGATGCTCCTGGTCGTGGACCAGCGAAGTGCCGTCTTCGTCGGTCAGCTTCTTGCCGAGGATCTTCTCAACTTCTGCGACCAACTCGCCGAACGCGGCGGCGATCGTCGCGTTGCCGTCGGCTTCTCGGCTTCCTTCAGCGCCTTCTCGAACGTCCTTGCGTTCGTCTTCGGTCAGGCTCATCCGGCGCGAGAACTTCTGCGTGTCGATGACGATGCCTTCGACGCCCGACGGCACTTCGAGCGAATCGTTCTTCACGTCTTCGCCGGCGCGGCCGAAGATCGCGTGCAGCAGCTTTTCTTCCGGCGTCAGCTCGGTCTTCCACTTCGGCGAGACCTTGCCGACCAGGATGTCGCCCGGCCGCACGAACGTACCGACGCGAACGATGCCGCTTTCATCGAGGTTGCGGAGCATCTTCTCGCTGACGTTCGGAATGTCGCGAGTGAATTCCTCGCGGCCGAGCTTCGTCTCGCGAATTTCGATGTCGAACTCTTCGATGTGGATCGACGTGTAGATGTCGTTGCTGCACCAACTCTTCGCTGATGATGATCGCGTCTTCGAAGTTGAAACCGTCCCACGACATGAAGCCGACGAGCACGTTGCGGCCCAGGGCGAGCTCGCCCTTGAACGTCGCGGCACCGTCGGCGATGCACTTGGCCCTTCTCAACCTTCTGGCCCATCTCGACGATCGGCTTCTGGTTCAGGCAGGTTCGCTCGTTGAGGCCGATGAACTTGCGGAGGTGATAGACGTCTTCTTCGCCGATTTCGATCCGATCGGCGTCGACATAGGTGACCGTTCCCTTGTGCCCGGCGCGGACCAACATGCCCGAGTTCACGGCGACGTCGCGCTCCATACCCGTGGCGACGATCGGCGGCTCGGTGATCAACAGCGGCACGGCTTGCCGTTGCATGTTGGAACCCATGAGCGCGCGGTTGGCGTCGTCGTGTTCCAAGAACGGAATCAAACCGGCCGACACGCCGACCATCTGGCTCGGCGCGACGTCGATGTACTCAATCTTGTCCGACGGCACCAGCTGGAAGTCGGCCCGATAGCGGGCGACGATCGTGTCGCCTTCAATCTTGCCGTTCTGCGACCGGCATGTCGGCCGGAGCCAAATAGGCTTCGCTTTCCTGATCGGCACGCAGCCATACGACTTCGTCGGTCACTTTGCCCTTGCTCACCTTGCGGTACGGCGTGACCAAGAAGCCGTATTCGTCGACGCCGGAGTAGATCGCGAGGCTCGAGATCAAACCGATGTTCGTACCTTCGGGCGTTTCAATCGGGCAGATGCGGCCGTAGTGCGAAATGTGCACGTCGCGCACTTCGAAGCCAGCCCGCTTGCGATTCAAACCGCCGGGGCCGAGCGCCGGACAACCGCCGCTCGTGCGTGAGCATCGAAAGCGGATTCGTCTGGTCGACGACTTGCGACAACTCGCCGCGGCCGAAGAAGTATTCGATCGCGGCCGAAATGCTCTTCGGGTTCATCAAGCTGCGCGGCGTCATGTCGTCGACTTCCTTCAGGCTCATCCGCTCTTGCACCGTACGGCGCAGCTTGAGGAAGCCCTTACGGAGTTCGTCGGCGGCCAGTTCGTCGATCGTGCGCAGACGACGATTGCCCAAGTGATCGATGTCGTCGATCTCGGCCTTCGGGTCGTCCATCCGCAGACGCAGCAGGTAGCGAATCGAAGCGATCAGGTCTTCGGCCCGCAGCGTCATTTCTTCTTCGCTGACGTTCAGGCCGAGCTTCCGGTTGATGCGGAAACGACCGACACGACCGAGACGGTAGCGGTTCGTATCGAAGAACTTTTCGAAGAACAACGCCCGAGCCTTTTCCAACTGCGGCGGGTTGCCCGGACGAAGCCGCTGATAGATCTTCAGCAGAGCCTCTTCGTGGCTCTACGTGTTGTCTTCTTGCAACGTGTTGAAAATGATCGGATCTTTCACGTCGTCCATCACTTCAATCGAAGTGACGCCCGACGTGCAGATCAATTCGGCGACGTTCTTGGTGATCTTCTGGCCGCATTCGACCATGATCTCGCCGGCCCGATCGCTGGCGACCGGATAGACGACGTCGGTGACGGCGATCTTGTTTTCGATCTTCGCGGCACTGCGGCCGTCGACGACCTTCACCGTTTCGGTTTCGTAGAAACAGCGAATGAGTTCGGAGTCCGTGCCGAACTTCGGATCCATCGCGCGAGCAGCGTGGTCGCGGAGAACTTACCGCTCTGGTCGATGCGAACGACGAGCACGTCCTTCTTCGTGACGTTCAGCTCGATCCAGCTGCCGCGTTCCGGAATGATGCGGCACGAGTGGAGCCGCTTGTCGAGGCCTTCCATCTCGCTGACGAAGTCGACGCCCGGGCTACGGTGAAGCTGCGACACCACGACGCGCTCGGCGCCGTTGATGATGAACTCGCCGCCGCCGAGCATGATCGGCATGTCGCCCAGATAGACTTCTTCTTCGATCGGCTGCTCTTTGTTGAGCCGCAGCCAAACCTTGAACGGGCGACCGTACGTGAGACGCAACTGGCGGCATTCGTCCGGCGTGTAGCGCGGCTTGCCCAGCTCGTAGCGCAGGTAATCAAGCTTCAGAGTCTTGTCGTAGCTCTCGATCGGGAAGATTTCGCGCAGCACCCCTTCGATGCCGTGATCTTTCCGCTTGTCGGCCGAAACGTCGAGCTGCAGGAAGGTGTCGTAGCCGCGGGTCTGAATGTCGGTCAGACTCGGGATGGTGTAGTACTCTTTGGTTTGGCCGAAACGCCTGATTTCCTGGGGTCGCAGACGTCGTTCTGCCGAAGTCGCCATGAGGGGTCCTGCTCCTAAGCACCGAGGCAGACGATTTGCGGGATCGTCGGTCGCGGCGAAAAATCGAATCTTGCTACTGTCTCAAACGGCCTGACGTTCTAACGGCGGACGAAAAGCGGAAGGGTGAAGCCCTAACCCAAAGCCCGAAAACCTACGCCGACGAGGGATCAATAGACCATCGGACGACAAAACACGAAAGCCGCCGCACCTCGCACGCCCCCGATTTGGGGCAAAACGTGCAATGTGGGCGGAACGTGCCGCGTTAGGAATTGACATCCGCTGCGTAGGCGTGATCCACGAGCTGGTGTTCTCACCGACCTCGAATTATCGCCACCTCGGCAAGTCGTCCCGCCGGAAGGACCGCCGACGGCAACGAATGCCGGCGGCAATCCTGAGCGTTATGCGACCTGCCGATGCGGGCACGGCGGGGGTTTGGCCGAAGCCAACTGCCGATGCCCGAGTGAACCGGACCACGGACAAACCGCGGTCGTCGTCAAATTGCTGCGGCCCTGCGAAGCGGGAGCGACCTGCCTCGCACGACCGTGAGCACTACTTGACGGCAACCTTGGCGCCGGCTTCTTCGAGCTCTTTCTTGAGCTTCGCAGCGTCTTCCTTCGACACGCCGCTCTTGACCTTGCTCGGCACGCCTTCGACCAGATCCTTGGCTTCCTTGAGGCCCAGGCCGGTGGCGGCACGGACGACCTTGATGACGCCGATCTTGTTTTCGCCGAACGCTTCGAGAACGACGTCGAACTCGGTTTGCTCTTCCTTGGCGGCGGCCGGAGCAGCGCCGGCTGCCGGACCGGCCATCATCACCGCGCCGCCGGCGGCGGCCTTGATGCCGTGTTCGTTTTCGAGGTAGTCGGCCAGTTCCTTGGCTTGCTTCAGCGTGAGAGCGACGATTTGATCGCCCAGGCTCTTCGTAGCGTCGGAATAGGTGGCGGTGGCTTCGGACATGGAAACGTTCCTTTCGAGCTTACTGACGCGCCGCTTGCACGACTCGCTGCCGCGCGGTACGTCGGGGGTTAATTAATGACTTGGATTCGACTTAGGACAAATATCGCAAAACCGGCCGCGGATCGGAGAAGCTGGACACGATCGCCGACGGTGCTTGCTAGAGACGGACAAAAACGAACTTGTTTCAATCAGATTGCGACCGCGAACTTATTCGGCCGCGGCAGGGGCCGCTTCGGCTTCGCCTTCCGCACCTTCCGACTTCGTCTTGAGCTGACCGGCCAATTGACCGCCGGGGCCGAGCAACAAGGCCGCGAGCTGAGCTCCCGGGCCGAGGATCTGGCCGACGATCTTGCCGAGCACTTCCTCGCGCGACGGCCACTTGCTGACGTCCTTCACTTCGTCGGCCGAAAGGCGTTGGCCGTCGACGACGCCTCCCTTGGCGGCGAACGGCGCCATCGCCTTGTCTTCGGCGATCGCGACGACTTCCTTCGCCAGCGAGACGATGTCGGCAGAGCCCCAGACGACGGCCAAAGAGCCTTCGGCTTGGTCGAACGCCACGTTCAGCGGCGTGCCCACCGTGGCTTGCTTCGCCAAGCTGTTCTTCACGACCATCAGGCCGATGCCCTTGCCGCGAAGCTTCGCGCGAAGCGATTGATTCTTGGTCGCGTCCATGCCGGCCACGCTGACCAGCAACGCATCGTTGACGCCCGAAAGCTTCTTCTTGACGTCGTCGATCAGCAGGTTTTTGACGTACTTACTCATGACTCTTCTTCAGAAAAAATTGTTCCGACCGTTTCGCGATTCTCGTTGAGTTTCGTCCGTACAAACTAGGCCGACAGGCGAATGCCCGGGCTCATCGTCGCACTGATCGAAATCGTCTTCACGTACTGACCGCGAACGGCGTTCGGCTTGATGTTGTGGATGTATTCGATGAACGCCTTGACGTTCTCGGCGATCTTTTCGGCGGTGAAGCTCACCTTGCCGACCACGGCGTGGACGATGCCGTAATCGTCGTTGCGGAACTCGACCTTACCGGCCTTGTATTCCTTGACGGTCTTGGCGACGTCCGGCGTCACGGTGCCTGCACGAGGCGAAGGCATCAAACCGCGCGGACCGAGCACCTTACCGAGCGGACCGACGAGGCCCATCATGTCCGGCGCCGCGATGCAGACGTCGAAATCGGTCCAGCCGTCCTTGACCTTCTTGGCCAATTCGTCGGCACCACTTCGTCGGCTCCGGCGGCCTTGGCGGCTTCGGCCAATTCGTTGCGGGCGAACACGATCACGCGGAGGCTCTTGCCGATGCCGTTGGGGAGCACGAGCGAGCCGCGGACGAGTTGATCGGCTTGCTTCGGATCGATGCCCAAACGGACGGCGATCTCGACCGATTGATCGAACTTCGTGTTGCCGAATTCCTTCAGCATCTTCACCGCTTGGTCGAGCGGCAGCGGATTCTTGGCCGGCGTCGGGTTCTTTACGGCCAAGGCTTTAAAACGTTTGCTTTGCGTGGGCATGATTCGGTCGGGGGTCAGTGATCTATTTGTCAGTGGTCAGTTGTTCGTTGCTCGGCAAGTCGTCGTCACGGCCGGTTCGACGTCTCGTCGTCGGGCGATTTCGCCACGGACGACGGACGACCCGACCGCAGACAACAATCAGCCTTCTACGGTGATGCCCATGCTGCGGGCCGTGCCTTCGACCATGCGGCGAGCATGTTCGGCGTCGCGAGCATTGAGGTCTTCCATCTTCAGCTTCACGATGTCCATCACTTGCGCGGTGGACACCTTGCCGACCTTGTCCTTGTTCGGCACGCCGGAGCCCTTGGCCAAACCGGCGGCCTTCTTCAACAACGCGGCGGCAGGCGGGCTCTTCGTTTTGAAATCGAACGAACGATCGTTGTAGACGTTCACGACGACCGGAATCGGCATACCGCCGGCATCACGGGTTCGTTCGTTGAACTGCATCACGAACTGACCGAGGTTCACGCCGAACTTACCGAGCGACGTACCGACCGGAGGAGCAGGCGTGGCCTGACCACCGGGGACTTGAAACTTCACCGAAGCGACGAGTTGCTTTGCCATGACTTTCTTTCGCTAAACGATTCCTCGCCGCGACGAACGCGGCCGAGCGAACCGAAAAATACGGACTAATGACTACAGAATTTCCAGCTGCCAGTGTTCGAGCTCGACGGGGACCGGACGGCCGAAGATGTTGATCAACACCGTCACGCGGCCGTTCGACATGTCAATCGACTCGACTTCCCCTTCGTGATTCTCGAACATCCCTTCGTTGACTTTAACGCGGTCGCCCTTCTTGTGCGGGAACGCGACCTTCTGCTGCTCTTGCTCTTCCTCTTCCGGCTTCTGAAGAATCTTCTTCAGTTCGCGCTCGTCCATCGGCACCGGCTTACCGCCGGCGCCGGTGAAGTCGCCGATCCCGCCGGTTTCTCGAATGAGGAACCACGTGTGATCGTTCAACTCCATGTTGATGACGATATAGCCCGGGTAGAGCTTCCGCTTAACCGTGCGCTTCTTGCCGTTCTTGAACTCAATGACCTTTTCGATCGGCACGACGATGTCGCCGAAGAAGCCTTCGAGACCTTCGATGCGGATGCGGCGGAGCAGGGCGTCGCGAATGGAGTCTTCGCGATTGCTCTGCACCTTGAGGATGTACCACTTCTTGTCGCCGACCGGCACCGGCTTTTTCTTCTCGGCGGCGGCGGCGGCCTCCATCCACGACTCAAGCGTGCTCTTGGACGGCTTCGCGGGCGCAGCCGGAACGGGAGCCTCGGCCTCGTCGGCCGCGCCGAACTTTCGACGGCGGCGCCGTTCGACGCCTGCGCGTCTTGCGGATGCTCGTCGCCCGGTTGCTGGTTTTCGTCCATTCGCATACGTCCTATTTCGCTAACTCGATCCGCTGCCACCGAACGCGGAGCAAGCCCCGCAAATCCGCCTCACCGAACTACAACACGCCCAAGAACTTCAGCAGCAGCTGCCACACCAAGTCGTAGGCGTAGAGGATCACCGCCAAGCCGAAGATGACGAACATCACGACGCTGGAGGTGTGAATCAGGTCCGTCCGCGTCGGCCAGGAAACCTTCGACATTTCCGATTCGACGGAAATGAGAAAGTCTGCAAAGCGCGGCATGTTGACCAGCCGGAAGGCCGACCAAAGGCCGGTCACGACCAAGGCCGCGTCAATCGCGTAGCGCACGTTGATGTCGACGGTGTCGAGCTGCCGATGCAAAGCCCACACGCCGAGGATAATGACCAGCGCAATCGCGCCAAACGTAGCCTGCCGCGTGATGCGACCCTGGCTCCGCTTGTAGAGATCCGTGCTGAACATCGACCCCCGAGCGGGACTCGCAGCAACGTCACCTTCTTTAGACATACAGCGTTCCTTCACGCCGCCGCGACAAACGCCGCAGCTCTCCGGTTTACGATCGCTTCTCGAACTTCCTCGCCTCAACGTCCTTCAGCAGGGGCGGAGGGAATTGAACCCCCAACCTGCCGCTTTGGAGACGGCTGCTCTGCCAATTGAGCTACACCCCTAACCGAAGCGATGAACGGATGCTTGCACCCGTTCATCGCCCCTCAATCTGCGATAGGCAACCTACTCGAGAATCTTGGTCACGACGCCCGAGCCGACGGTCTTGCCGCCTTCACGGATAGCGAAGCGAACCTTCTCGTCCATGGCGATCGGCGAGATCAACTCGACGGTCACCTTGGCGTTGTCGCCGGGCATGCACATTTCCGCGCCGCCCATGAGGCTGACCGCGCCGGTGACGTCGGTCGTGCGGAAGTAGAACTGCGGACGATAACCGGCTGAAGAACGGAGTGCGCGACCGCCTTCTTCCTTCGACAGCACGTACATTTCCGCTTCGAACTTGGTGTGCGGCGTGATCGAACCCGGCTTGGCCAACACTTGGCCGCGTTCGACGTCTTCACGCTTCAAACCGCGGAGCAAGCAACCGACGTTGTCGCCGGCCTGGCCCGATTCGAGCGTCTTTTGGAACATTTCGACGCCGGTGACGACCGTCTTCTTCGGCTCCTTGGTGAGGCCGATGATTTGGATTTCGTCGCCGACCTTCACGATGCCGCGCTCGATACGACCGGTGGCCACGGTACCGCGGCCTTCGATCGAGAACACGTCTTCGACGGCCATGAGGAACGGCTTGTCGACTTCACGTTGCGGTTCGGGAATGTACGCGTCGACGGCGTCCAACAGATCCGATGATGCACTTGCTGGCCTTCGGATCGGCCGGGGCTGTCGTACGCCGGCTTGGCGGCGCCGCGGATGATCGGAATTTCGTCGCCGGGGAAGCCATAGTGCGTGAGCAACTCGCGGAGTTCCATTTCGACGAGCTCGAGCAATTCGGCGTCGTCGACGAGGTCGACCTTGTTCAAGAAGCACGACGAGCGCCGGCACACCGACCTGACGGGCCAGGAGGATGTGTTCGCGCGTTTGCGGCATCGGACCGTCTGCGGCCGACACGACCAGGATCGCGCCGTCCATCTGAGCGGCGCCGGTGATCATGTTCTTAATGAAGTCGGCGTGGCCCGGGCAGTCGATGTGGGCGTAGTGACGCTTTTCGGTTTCGTATTCGACGTGCGAAACGGCGATCGTAACCGTCTTCGTTTCATCGCGAACGGTACCGCCCTTGGCGATATCGGAATACGACTTCTTCTCGGCCTTACCCTTGGCCGCTTGAACGGCCAGGATGGCGCCGGTGGTCGTGGTCTTGCCGTGATCGATGTGACCGATCGTACCGACGTTGACGTGCGGTTTGGTCCGCTCAAAAGTACCCTTGGCCATTCTAACTCCCTACAAATGAAGCAAAATCCAACTGTATTGCGACTTAAAAAACTAGCGAACGACCTGCAACCTGCCCGGCGTCCGAGACCCGACTCACCAACAAGCGCACGCCCCGCAAAGAGCTGCTGATGGGATTCGAACCCATGACCTCGTCCTTACCAAGGACGCACTCTACCAACTGAGCTACAGCAGCGGGCGGTCCTCAAACTCAGCAACAAACGCAAACAACAAATCCGAACACCTAACCGCGAACCGAAGCGGGTGAAGGGAATCGAACCCTCGCATGCTGCTTGGAAGGCAGCCGCTCTACCATTGAGCTACACCCGCAAGCAGCCGGCCGTCACGCGCGGGCGACAAGCCGATCGGACCACGAACCCCGACAGACACGAACACAAACCACGAGCCGAACAAAAATACCAATGATTCCCGACAACGCGTGCCGCCTAGAATCACAAACCACTTGAGGCGATCAACCCAGGCCGCCGAAGCACCGCCGATTCCGCCGCAAAGTGGAGGGTACAGGATTCGAACCTGTGAAGGCGTAAGCCACCAGATTTACAGTCTGGCCCCTTTGACCACTCGGGTAACCCTCCTCAGCCTTGAGAGCCCTCAGGCTCTACGAACTCAAACATCCTGCTACGAACCACTTACGGATCGCCGTGCTTCCGATCAACTAAGCTCTCCGTCTCACCAAGGCCTACGAGGTCAACTTCCCGAAAGACCAGACAATACACCGTTCCAACAGACACAGCTCGCGTCAGCAGAGCTGGCGGTGGGAGTCGAACCCGCAACCTGCGGTTTACAAAACCGCTGCTCTGCCAATTGAGCTACGCCAGCCTTTTGCGTAGTTTTTCCACCACGAAAACCAGTAACTATACTAAAAGAGCCCGAAGTCGCAAGACGGTCCGACGGAGAATTTACCGCCCCTAAAGCCCGTCAATAAATCGACTTGTGCCCATCGGCGAAAGTTCGCGGAAACATCAGAAATTTGGCCGCGGCGACGCAAAATACGACGCTCCGCGAGCGACGGCGAGGAAGACTAGGCGGACTGGGAAGAGCCTACGCGGAGTCGCGAGCTGCACGTCGCTCTGAAGTAGCAGTTTTGCCCTACCGGCAAGCCTGCGTCGGGCGGCGAGGGCCATCGCATCGACCGACGCCGATTGATCGCCAGGGTGGGGTGCGTCGCCCAAGTGCGCGGAGCGCCGACGGTACACATCGGGCTAGGCTCGACGCCGCTCGTGGGCTGGAAGCATGGACGAGACCGTGCGAGGTGACCCCGCGAAGCCGGCTTATGTTGCGGCACCGTTTCCTAGCGAACCTCGGCGCACGAGAAAAGTGGCGATCCGGCGTCCGGCGCGTCAACTGTCGCAACGACTTTTGCTCGCAACTCGGCCGAGAATTGCGAGGAATACGCCCGCGTTTGCACAAACCGTCAATACATGGAGGTCAAAAACTCACCCACCCGGCGGCATCAGGATTGCCCTGACGTTGGGTTAAGCGAGGAATGACTTATGCGATGGATCGTGCCACAACTTTCGGTATTACCCGCATTACTGCGGGAGAAGGCCCTCATGCAGCGTGCGCGGCGGGTCGCCGAGCGTTCACAGTTGCAGTTGGAGCGGCTACTGCCTGACGACCAGGCGGCCAATGCGGCCAGCTCACAACCGAAATCAGCGAAGGTCGGCGAGCCTTCGTCCGAGGACCAGCCTTCAGGCACAGTCGAGCCGTCTTCGGGCGGCCGGAAGAAAAGCCGCCCAAAGTAGCCGACGCACCGCCTGCCGCGTCATCCGCAGGCCTCCGCACAACCGCTCGAACATCGAGCCGTCGCGCGCATAGTTGGCCAAAGCATTGAACAGCCCCTCGCCTTCGCGCACCGGCGTTGTGACACGAGCTGCTTGGTGGAAGACCAAACGCCGTGTGAGGAGTGCGTCCTACGACAAGCGATTTGGCGTTTCAGGCGTGAAAAAGAGCCGCGTTTTCGCGGCCAAACCTCGCACTTCGGACGATTGTGACCCAGGCTTGAAACCGGTATACTTCCGGTTTGCATTTTTCACGGATTTTCCGCGGGGAAAACGGCGAAATTCGCCCGTCCCGCCACCGCATAAAGGACTGCCGCTTTGGCCGACGAAGAACTGCCGGAAGAAGGCGCCCCGGAACCGCTGCCGGAAGGCCCCGGAAACGACTTCGGCGTGATGGGCGGGAACATCATTGATCTGCCGATCGAAGACGAACTCAAAGGAAGCTATCTGACGTACGCGATGAGCGTCATCGTCAGCCGCGCCTTGCCGGACGTGCGTGACGGCCTGAAGCCTTCGCAGCGCCGAATCCTGGTCGCGATGAACGACCTAAATCTCACGCCCGGCGCCGCCCGCGTGAAGTGCGCCAAGATCTCCGGCGATACCAGCGGTAACTATCACCCGCACGGCGAAAGCGTGATCTATCCGACGCTCGTCCGCATGGCCCAAGAGTGGAACATGCGACACGTGCTGATCGACAAGCAAGGCAACTTCGGCTCCATCGCCGGCCTGCCCGCCGCCGCCATGCGTTATACCGAAGCTCGCATGTCGCCCATCGCCGCCATGCTGATGGACGACATCAAGCTCGACACGGTCGACTTCATGCCGACCTACGACGAGCGTCGCCTTGAGCCGACGGTGCTCCCAAGCAAGTTCCCGAACTTGCTCGTCAACGGCGCCAACGGCATCGCCGTCGGCATGGCCACGAGCGTGCCGCCGCACAACCTGCGCGAAGTCTGCAACGCCGCCGTTCGCGTGATCGACGATCCAAACGTGTCGATCGACGAGTTGCTCGAAATCATCCCGGGCCCGGACTTTCCCACCGGCGGCATCATCTGCGGGCGCGGCGGAATTCGTCGCGGCTATTTCACGGGCCGCAGCACGATCGTCGTGCGGGCTCGTACGCGCGTCGAAGAATACGCGAAGGGCCGGCAGCGGATCATCATCTCGGAGATCCCGTTCCAGCAAGCTCGTGATCGGGTTCACAAGGCGATCTCGGAGCTCGCCGAAGAAGACAAGGTGAAAGACATCACCGCCGTGCGCGACGAGAGCGATCTCAACGAGCCGGTGCGGCTGATCGTCGAGCTGAAACGCGGGGCCGACCCGGACGTCGTCCTCAATCAGCTCTATCAGTTCTCGCCGCTGCAAGACACGTTCTCGTTGATCTTCCTGGCGCTGGTCGACGGCAAGCCGCGGACGCTCAACATCAAGGAACTGTTGCAAGAATACGTGCGGCATCGGCTGACCGTCATTCGCCGCCGTACGCAGTTTCTGCTCAATCGGGCTCGGCAGCGCAAGCACACGGTCGAAGGCCTGCTGTTGGCCCACGCCAATATCGACGAAGTCATTCGCGTCATTCGCACGTCGGCCACGCAGGCCGAGGCGAAGAGCCGGTTGATGACGATCGAATGCCCGTCGGCCCTGATGGAGCGGGCCTTGGGCCCCGTCGGGTTCGCAGACTTCACGACGGAACGCGGCCTTGCCGAAAGCTACACGCTCACGGCCGTGCAAGCCGAAGCCATTCTGCGCATGACGCTCGGCCAGTTGGTGAATCTCGAACAAGAAAAGCTCGGTGGCGAATACCAAGAGCTGCTCACGGAAATCGCCGAATATCTCCGCATTCTCAGCGACGACGCGAACATCTACGCCATCATCCGCGCCGACCTTGTGGAAATGGCGCGCAAGTACGGCGACGAGCGACGTACGGAAATCAGCGGCGAAGAAGTCGGCGCGATCGACCTGGAAGATCTCATCACCGAAGAGAACATGGTGGTGACGCTCTCGCACCAGGGCTACATCAAGCGCATGCCGACGACGACCTACCGCGCACAAAAGCGGGGGGGCAAAGGCATCACCGGCGCGAAGAGCGACGACGAAGACCCGATCCGCAATCTGTTCGTGGCCAGCACGCACGACTACCTGCTGTTCTTCACAAACGTCGGCAAAGTCTATTGGCTCAAGGTCTACGACATCCCCCAACTTTCGCGCGAAAGCCGCGGTCGAGCGGTGGTGAACCTGCTGAATTTCGCCGAAGGAGAGAAGATCGCGTACTGCACGCCGATTCGCGATTTCTCGGCGCCGAACCATTATCTGATCATGGCCACGCGGCAAGGGCTCGTGAAGAAAACACCGCTCTCGCAATACGGTCGGCCGCTGAAGACGGGCCTCATCGCCATCAAACTGAAGGAAGGGGACGAACTCGTCGACGTCGCCGTAACCAAGACCGGCGACGAAATCCTGCTTTCCACGTCCGGCGGCATGGCGATTCGCTTCGACCAAGCCGATGCTCGCTCCATGGGCCGCAACACCAGCGGCGTGAAAGGGATCAAGCTCTCGAAGGGGCAGACCGTCGTGGGCATGGTCGTCGCCGATCCGGAAGCCACGCTGCTCACGGCCTGCGCCAACGGCTACGGCAAGCGCACGCCGTTCGGACCGAACGACCCGCTGACCGGCACGCGCGTCGAAGCGGACGAAGCGGAAGAAACGGAAGTCGCTGAAGTCGCACCGGCTGAAGACGCGGTCGGCGACGACGATGAAAGCTCGGCGAACCGGTACCGTACGCAGCGTCGCGGCGGCAAGGGCATTCGCGATATCAAGACGACCGAGCGCAACGGTCCGGTCGTAAACATCGTGAGCGTTCGCGACGGCGACGAACTGCTGATGATCTCCACCGGCGGCAAGATCCAACGGATCGCGGCCAAGGACGTCAGCGTCATCGGCCGCAACACACAAGGAGTGCGGATCATGTCGCTCGACGACGACGACCAAATGGCGGCCGTCGTGCGCGTGCCGCCGGAAGAACTGCCGGCCGCTCCGGAAGGCGCAACTCCAAGCGACTCACCGATCGAACCGTCGGCCGGTCCCTCCGCGCCGCAATCGCCGAGCGAAGAATAAAGTCCGTGTAAGCCTGCTTCCCTTTCTCACCGTCGCATCCTCTCGGAGAGTTCGCCGTGCCTGCCAAGCTCACCGCCGTCATCACCGGTATCACCGGCCAAGACGGGGCGTATCTGTCCGAACTGCTGCTCGAGAAGGGGTACGAAGTTCACGGAGTCGTGCGGCGTTCGAGCACCGATACGTTCGAGCGCATTGCGCATCTGCGCGACCGTATCAAGCTGCATCAGGCCGACTTGCTCGACCAACTTTCGCTGGTGAATATCCTCCGCGACGTTCGCCCGCGCGAAGTTTACAACCTCGCGGCCCAGAGCTTCGTGCCGACGAGTTGGGGCCAGCCGCTCTTAACGGGCGAAGTGACGGCGCTCGGCGTCACGCGCGTGCTGGAAGCGGTTCGCGTCGTAGATCCGCAGATTCGTTTCTACCAAGCCAGCAGCAGCGAAATGTTCGGCAAGGTGGTCGAGACGCCGCAAACCGAACGGACGCCGTTTTGGCCTCGCAGCCCCTACGGCGTGTCGAAGGTGTACGGGCACTGGATAACGGTGAACTACCGTGAAAGCTACGGCATGTTCGCCTGCTCCGGCATTCTGTTTAACCACGAATCACCGTTGCGAGGCAAAGAGTTCGTCACGCGCAAAGTGACGGATGCCGTGGCTCGCATCAAACTCGGCGTGCAAGACACGCTTCGACTCGGCAACCTCGACGCCCGCCGCGACTGGGGCTTCGCCGGCGACTACGTGCGTGCGATGTGGCTGATGCTTCAGCAAGACGAGCCCGACGATTACGTCGTCGCGATGGGCGAGATGCACACCGTCGGAGATTTGGTGAACGCGGCCTTCGCCCATGTCGGACTCGATCCGGCGAAGTACGTGGTGCTCGATCCGGCGTTCCTCCGGCCGGCCGAAGTAAACGAACTCTGCGGCGATGCGAGCAAGGCTCGCAAGAAGCTCGGCTGGGAGCCGACCGTGCGTTTCCCGCAACTTGTGGCGATGATGGTCGACGCCGACTTGGCTCGCGTACGGCAAGAAATCGAAATCGGCAAATACCGCGCGAGCTGACCGTAGTTTTCCAAGGGTTCGATGGTTCCGGCGGCGTTCGGTCTGGCGGGGGCTCGCTCGGCAAAGGTTGAATGAAGGCGTTAATCACCGGCATCAGCGGGTTTGTAGGCAGCCATCTCGCCGAGCATTTGCTCGCCGCCGGTGATGCAGTGCTCGGCGCGACGCGCGACGGCGATCGACCGGAGTTCCTTGCCGGCGAGGTCGGAATCGTCGCTTGGGATATGGCGACGCATGACGCGAGCGGCGCCATCTTCGACGCCGTGCAAACTTTCGCTCCGGACGTGATCTACCACCTGGCGGCAATGAGCATTCCGCAGGATTGCGGCACGGCCGAACCGTCTGCGATGGCCGAAGCGTTAAACGTCGGCGGCGTGAGACGCGTGTTAGAACTTGCCGAGAAACTTGCGAAACGACCTCGCGTCGTGTTTACGAGTTCGAGCCATGTCTATGCCGTGGAACCGTCGCGAATGATCGTCGCCGAAACGGCTCCGCTGCTTCCGCGCAATGCCTACGGCCGTACCAAGCTCGCGGCGGAGCAATTGTGCGAAACGGCCGTTCGCGGCGGTACGGACGTCGTCGTCGTCCGCTCCTTCGCACAAGCCGGACCGCGCCAAGACCCGCGACTAATGCTCGCCGAATGGGCCCGCCAATTCGCGGGGAACGAATCGGAAATTCATGTGGGAAATCTGCACGTGACGGTCGACGTCGTCGACGTGCACGATTCGGTTCGGGCTCTGCGAGTCTTGGCGCTAGAAGGGGAATCCGGCGCGATTTACAATGTGGGTTCCGGTCGAGCGACAACGACCGGCGAGTTGTTTCAATTGCTCCGTAGCGCCGCCGGAGACGAGCGACCGGTCGTCGAGCGGGATCAAACGCCCCGTTTCGACCCGATCGCCGACGTTTCCAAGCTGACCGCCCGCACCGGCTGGCGGCCTGCCGTATCATCGGCCGAGATGGTCGCCTCGGTCTGGGAATATTGGCGCGCTCGAGCCACGTCCGAACAACCGCAACAGCAACAACAGCAGTAAGCGCAACGCTTTCTCAACTCTCGCATATCGCATGAATATCGCCGTCGTCGGAACCGGATACGTTGGACTCGTCACGGGCACTTGCTTCGCCGACAGCGGCAACGACGTGACTTGCGTCGATATCGATGCGGCGAAGATCGAACGGCTCAAGCGGGGCGACATCCCGATCTATGAGCCGGGCCTTTCCGAAATGGTGGTCCACAACACGGAAGTCGGCCGTTTGAAGTTCACGACCGATCTCACGTCGGCCGTGAAGGAAGCCGAGTTGGTTTTTCTGGCCGTCGGCACTCCGCCGGCCGACGACGGTTCGGCCGACTTGCGCAACCTGTGGGCCGTGGTCGACGCGATGGCGCCGCATCTGCCCGCCGGCGCGATCGTCGTGACGAAGAGCACCGTGCCCGTTGGTACCAACGCCGGCATTTTCGAACGCCTGAAAATGCAGACGGGCCGCGACTGCGAAGTGGCGTCGAACCCTGAATTCCTCAAAGAAGGCGCAGCGATCGACGACTTCACGAAGCCCGACCGCGTCGTGGTCGGCGTGCGCACGAAGGAGGCCGGCGAGAAGCTGCGCGAGCTTTATAAGCCGTTCCTGCGGACGGAGAAGCCGTTCTTCGTGATGTCCCCGGAAAGTGCCGAGATGACGAAATACGTCGCCAACGCGCTGCTGTCGACGAAGATCAGCTTCATCAACGAAACGGCCAATCTCTGCGAGCTCGTCGGGGCCGACGTCAACGACGTCCGCCGCGGCATCGGCAGCGACAGCCGAATCGGCACCGCCTTCTTGTTCCCGGGCGTGGGCTACGGCGGCAGCTGCTTTCCGAAAGACGTGCGAGCGCTCGACGCCGTGGCTCGCGCGAAAGGCTATGAAATGCGGATCTTGCCGGCGGTCGACGAAGTTAATCGTCGCCAAAAGACCGTCATGGTCGCGAAAGTGCTCAAGCACTTCGGCGAGCAAATTTCCGGCAAGACGTTCGCCATTTGGGGATTGGCGTTTAAGCCGCGAACAGACGACATTCGCGAAGCCCCGGCCTTGGCGATGATCGACGAACTCTTGGCCCGCGGCGCCAAGATTCAGGTTCACGATCCGGAAGCCATGGAAAACGTTCGCAAAGACTACGGCGACAAGCTTACGTACTATGATCGCCCGTACGACGCATTGCTCGACGCCGATGCCCTGCTGATCATGACGGAATGGAAGGAGTTTCATTCGCCGACCTTCGCGACGGTGAAAAAACTCTTGAAAAAGCCGGTGATTTTCGACGGGCGGAACCTGTACGAACCGTCGACCTTGCGCGACGCGGGCTTTACCTACTACAGCATCGGCCGAGTGCCGGTGTTCGGCAAATAGACGCCGCCGCCGGCGAGCTCTCATGCGACGACCGCTCCGCAATCAGATTCTGTTCCCCTTCGCGGGACTGATGGCGGCGGCGATCTTGGCCGTGAGCGCAGCCGGAGCCTGGCAAGCGGCGCGGACCGTCGACAATCAGATCGACGCGCACGTTCGCAGCGCCGTCGACGTCTTGCTCACTGCCGATTTCCCGCTGACCGACGCCGTACTGCGCGAAACGCGCGGGCTGACCGGCGCGGAACTGCTGTGCGTCGACGCCGACGGCGACTTTCGCGCCGCGAGCATGAATGACGCGAGGCCGTTTTTGGAAGCGGCCCGCTCGAGTCCGGCGGGCGCATCGCGACAAGCGGCGACCGTCAACGGCGGCGAGTATCTTGTTTGGTCGGCCGCGCAACGAGCCGCAATACCGGAGTCGCTCCACTCGTCCTACACGTTTTCTATCCGCAGGCCCAGCGGCGGCAGTTGCTGAGCGAAGCAATTTGGCCGCCGTTGTGGATCGGAGCGGCGGCGCTGGCCGCGGCTTCGGCGTTGTCGTTTTGGCTGGCCGCGAAGATCGGCAAACCGATCGCCGCCGTACAGGGGCACTTCCAACAATTGGCGGCGGGCAATTACGCACCGCTTAACGTACCAGAGCGCGATGACGAAGTGCACGACCTCGTGGTGGCGGCCAATTCGCTCGCCCAACAACTTGAGCAACGCGACTTGGCCGTGCGGCGCTCGGCCCGTTCGACGTTGCTGGGGCAATTGAGCGGCGGGCTTTGCCATCACCTCCGCAATGCTTCCGCAGGGGCCAAGCTGGCGGTGCAACTTCATCGCCGCCGCTGTGCTGCGGAAGACGGCGAAAGCCTCACGGTCGCACTGCGTCAGCTCGATTTTGCCGAGCAATACGTGCAGCGCATGCTCACGCTCGGCAAGCCGATGCCGCTTAAAATGCAACCGCTCGACTTACGCGACGTGGTCGCCGACGCACTGTCGCTCGTCGAGCCGACGTTTCGGCACCGCGGCGTAACGCTCCGCAAACAACTGCCGACCGAGTCGCCGGGGGAAGTGGATGCCGATCGCGAACAGTTGCGGCAATTGCTCGTTAATCTGCTGCTGAACGCCGTGGAAGCCGCCGGCGAAACCGGCTGGACGGAAGTCTCACTAACGGGCGACGACGACCAATTGCGGATTTCGATCGCCGACGGCGGCAGCGGGCCGCCTCCGGAAGTGAGGGCCCGGCTGTTCGAACCGTTCGTCACCGGCAAACCCGACGGCATCGGGCTCGGCTTGGCGGCGGCGCGACAAATCGCCGAACATCACGGCGGAACCGTTCGTTATGATGGAACGGAGGGAACACGGTTCGACGTCGTTTTGCCGCGACGTCGCAACGCGTCGACAACAAGCGAGAATCAGGGAGTCGCAGGATGAGTAAGGTCTTGATCGTCGACGACGAAGAAAGCATCTGCTGGGGCCTGCGTCGACTATTGACCGAAGAAGGCTACGACGTGACGACGGTAGCGAGCGCGGAAGAGCGCTCGCCACGGTCGAGCGCTCGCCACCCGATTTGGCGCTACTCGACGTGCGACTCCCGGGCATCGACGGACTGACGGCGCTCGAACGTTTGCGGCGAGCGAACCACGACTTTCCCGTCATCGTCGTCACGGCGTACGGCAATCTCGATACGGCCGTGCGGGCCGTCGACCGTGGGGCGTTCGATTATCTGACGAAGCCGTTCGACTTGGAACACGTCGTGGAAGTGGTGCGCCGCGCGCGTCGGATTCCCTGGAAAAGAAAGGGACGGCTAAGAACGCGGCGACCCCGCCGATCGTCGGCGATGAACTGCTCGGCGGCGGCCCGGCCATGCAGGAAGTGTTCAAGCGAATCGCTTTGGCAGCGCCGACGGAGTCGTCGGTGTTGATCGTCGGCGAAAGCGGCACCGGCAAGGAGCTCGCCGCGCGGGCCTTACATCGGCACTCGCGCAATGCCGAAGGGCCGTTCGTGCCGATTCACCTGGGTGCGCTGAATGCGTCGCTCGTCGAGAGCGAACTCTTCGGCCATGTTCGGGCGCGTTCACGGGGGCCGATTTCGATCGTCCCGGCCTGCTCGAATCGGCTGACGGCGGCACGGTGTTCTTCGACGAAGCGGCCGACATTCCGCCGCAAGTCCAAGTCAAACTCTTGCGGGTTCTGCAACAGCGCGAGGTAACGCGAGTCGGTGAAATCAAGCCGCGGCCGTGTCGATTCCGCGTCATCGCGGCGGTCAATCGCGATCCGGCCGAATGCGTACGGGCCGGAACGTTGCGGGCCGATCTGCTGTATCGCTTGGCCGGTTTCGAAGTTCGCCTGCCGCCGCTGCGCGAGCGGGTTGAAGACATTCCGCTCTTGGCCCGGCGATTCTTGCAATCGGCCATCGACGGCGGCAGCACGGCGCGAGGAATTTCGGCGGCGGCCTTGGCCGAACTCAAGTCCCGCGCGTGGGCAGGCAATGTTCGCGAATTGCGCAACGCCGTCGAGCGGGCGGCGATTTTTGCCCGCGGCGGTATGATCGAACCGACGCATTTACCGCCGCCGGGAGCTTATGAAACGCGGGCCGTCACGGACGTCGCGGACGAGGTGCAAGACGCCGTCACGCGGTGGGCCGATTCGGCCGTCGCGGGCAAGCAGGGATTGGTCGATCTTTACGACAAGTTGCTGAAGGTGATCGAGCCGTCGTTGTTCGAGGTCGTCCTCCGCAAAACGCTCGGCAATCGGGCCGCCGCCGCGGAGATACTAGGGCTGCACCGTGCGACGCTCCGTAAGAAACTCGCCGAACGTCGCGGCGGCAAGCATGACGAAGCGGACGACGCCGAATGAGCTAGCTCGCCGCGGCGTACTTGCGGAACTCGACGTCGTCGAGAAAGACCGCCTCGCGCACCAGTTGGATCATGAGGCCGTGCTCCGGCCTGCCGAACGTCGCGAGGATTTCATCGAGCACATCCGGCGGACAACGTCCCTTGAGTTCGGCGTAGAGCAGGCGACCGTTGCGATCCGCGAGCAGCCCGTCGAGTTGCCACGGACCGGCGGTCGACGTGCCGACCCAAACGAACGAACCGTCCGGTTCGAAAAACATGCGGTCGAGTCGCTCCAGGGCCGTCGCCGCGTCTTCAAACGATCGCGGAAAGCCGGGCCCGACGACGTCGCCCGCCGTATCCAGGGCCTGAAGCGCCAAGCCGCGCAACGTCGTGCCGGCCGCGAGGCGTGCACCGGCCGGTCGTGAGTGAACGACGGCGTCGAACGTCAGCAACGGGCTTGTCATAAGACGGAAACGGGCACGGGTCGCTTGCCCGCCGATTCCAGGGCGGCGAGATTCACCGCCAAAGTATGCTCGGCGTCAGCCAGCGAGCAAGCCGGGGCTTCGCGTCCTTCCAGGGCGGCAATGAAGTGCGACGCCTGACGCTGGAACCATTCATCGCGCTCGTGCAGCAGCGGCTCGCTCCAGGTCCAGGCCGGCTCGCCGTGATGAATCAGCCCGTAGCGATGCTCGGGCAACTCGATGCGCACGCTGCCGCGCGAGCCGTTGATTTGCAGCTTCGATTCGTTGGCCGCCATGAATTGATTCATGGCGATCGAAACCATGACCTTGCCGCCGGCGGCGCGGCCCGACAGGTGAACGGTGTCTTCGACCGTGACCCCTTCCAAACATTGGTGGTCGTAGTCGCAAAACACCCAATCGTAACGGCCGACGAGATACTGCACGGCGTTGGCCAGATGCGTCATCGCGTCTTGGATTGCGCCGCCGCCGGTGCGACGGTCTTTGTAGTAGATCTCGCGATAAGCGGGGCGAAACGTCGGAAAGTGCTGGCCGGAAACCGCCGTGGCCTGCAACACGTCGCCGATCTCGCCGGACGCGATCAACTTGCGCACCGCCTCGCAGGCCGGATGCGCGCGATAGACGTAAGCAACCGAGATGAGCTTGTCGCCGGCCGCGGTGCGCAAACGTGCGGCGTCTTCGAGCTTCGTGGCCAGCGGCTTTTCGATCAGCAGGCCGCGGCAGCGCGACAAAAGTTGCAAGGCGTGATCGACGTGCCAGTTGGCCGGCGTGCAAATCACCGCGGCGTCCCAATCGCGGCGGCAGGCGTCGTCGAGCGAAGCAAAACGCTGCGTGACGCCGTACCGATCGGCCACTTCGTTGCGGCGCGATTCCATCGGCTCGACGAGCCCGAGTTCGCAACCGACGGCCTGTTGAAAGCAGCGCAAATGCCGCTCGCCGATGGAGCCGACGCCGACGACGAGAACCGAAAGTTTGCTATTCATGGGGCGCGCCTCACGAGCGAGGCGGCGATGCGGGATAAATTGACGAGGAGGCGATTCAAACGTCGGACGAAACTAAACGATCGTCCAGCCGCCGTCGACCATGAGATTGTGACCGGTGATGTAGCCTGACGCATCGGAGGCCAGAAAGACCACGGCGCCTTTGATGTCTTCGTGCCCGAGCAGCCGGCCGAGCGGGGCCCGTTTGCAGTAAGCATCCACAAACGGCTGCGGCTGGTTGTTGGCGTAACCGCCGGGGCTGATGCAATTGGCCCGCACGCCCCGTTTGCCGTAGTAACTGGCCAATTGCCGCGTGTAGTTGATCATGCCGGCTTTGACGAAATTGTACGTCGGCGGCTGCTTCATCGTCGTGCCTTCGTAGAGCGAAGGATCGTTGGCGACGACGCCGTAAATGCTGGAAATATTGATGATCGAACCGGAGCCTTGGGCGGCCATCGATTCGACGAACAATTGGCAGATGCGGAATAAGCCGAGGAAATCCCCTTCGGCGGCGTGACGCCAAACGTCCGCCGATTGTTCCTGAATGGCCCCTTTGTGGCCGTCGCGGGCCAGAGCGCTGTTGACCAGCACGTCGCAGCGACCGAATTGCCGCAGGACTTCGGCGTGCAAGGCCTCGATCGATTCGAGGTTTTCGATATCGAGTTGCAGGCCGTGAGCGTCGAAGCCGCGCGAGCGCAGTTCGGCGGCCCATTCTTCATTGCGCTCGCGACTGCGCGACGCGGTGATCAACGTCGCTCCGGCTTCGGCCAAGCCGGCGGAAATGCTTTGGCCGAACTGCGGGCCGGCGCCGGCCGTGACGACGGCGACTTTTCCGCGCAGTGAGAAACGATCGAGAATGCTCATAGTGCGTAAGGTAGCAGACCTGCGGGCCGCGACAAACTTTCGATAATCGCGAGGTGCGAAAATGCTTGGCTCGCGCGGCGGAGCCGGTTATGGTACGAGTCCTTCCTCTTCGGCCAGCGAGCTCGCCTATGCCCTTGCTTTTCGCCGTCCCGTCGCCGCCGCACCCGGGCGGATTGAGCCTGCTCGACTACACGGCCGTAGCGTTGTATCTGCTGCTGACCGTCGGCATCGTCTGGTGGTCGTCGCGCAAGCAAGGTACGACCGAGCAGTTCTTCGTCGGCGGTCGGCAGTTGCCGTGGTTCGCCGTCGGGCTGAGCATCATGGCGACGCTGCTGTCGACCCTGACGTATCTCGGCACGCCGGGCGACACCATTAAAAACGGCATCGTGCTGGTGTGGGGCTATGCGGCTTATCTGACAATCGTCCCGTTCGTGATGATCCTGCTCGTGCCGTTTTTCATGCGGCTGCGGATGACGAGCTCCTACGAGTATCTGGAGCGGCGTTTCGATTTCCGGCTGCAACTCTTGGGCTCCGTGCTCTTCCTCTGCTTGCGACTCGGCTGGATTTCGCTGGTGATGTATTCCGGTTCGCTGGCGCTGGCGCGGATGCTTGGGACGAACGTGCTGGGTTTCGAGGTCGACATCTACCGCGTGGTGGTCGCGATCGGAATTGCTTCGACGATTTACGCCTGTTTCGGCGGCTTGAGCGCCGTGGTTTGGACCGATGTCGTACAGGCCGTGATGCTGTTCGGCGGCGCGTTTGCGGTCATCGGTTACGTCATGCTGACGACCGACACCGGCTTGGTGACGTGGTGGCAGACGCTGCAGGCGCAGAATAAGGCCGCAATCCCGACATTTAGCCTCGATCCGTTCGTGCGACACACCATCGTGATGGTCGTCATCGACCGGTTCTTTTGGAACATCTGCACGCACGGCGGCGATCAGGTCGTGCTGCAACGCTACTTCTCCACTCCCTCGGTGGCGACAGCCCTGCGCGGGTTCGTCGTGACGGCGGCCTCGCAGATTTTGATGTCGATCCTGCTCACGCTCTCCGGGCTGGCCCTGCTGTACTTTTACCTCACGTACCCGACTTATCTCGTCGACCCGGGGCACGTGGGAACGGCTCCGCCGCTGCGGCCCGATCAATATTTACCGCATTTTTATGCGACTCAGCTTCCGGTGGGGTTCGCCGGTTTGATCCTGGCGAACTTCTTGTGCGACGGGATGCAGACCCTGGTTTCCGGCGTGAACAGCATCGCGGCCGTCGCCACGAAAGACTTGTTCGGGCGTAACGCACCGGAGGAGGGGACTTCGGACCGGAAGCAATTGCGGTTCGCGCGAAGCCTGACGTTCGTCATCGGCTTGCTATGCACGTTCTTCGCTTGGGCGGCGGCCCGCTATATGGAGACGCACCAAGGTAAGTTCAACATCATCGACCTGCTGCCGCGGTTCAACATGTTTCTCGGCCCGCTCGGCTGCCTGTTTTTCATCGGCATGTTTTTGCCGCGGGTGCGGGCGAAGACGGTGCTCGTGGCGATCGGGCTGGCGCTCTTAACGTCGGGTATTTGGACTTGGTGGCTTGAATTGTGGAATCTATTCTACTGGCTTACCGCGACCGCAGATTCGCCGCCGTTCGGACAGTGGTACTTTCAGAAGTTCGGCACCGATATGCCGCTGTCGATTTACTGGTCGACGTGGCTGCCGTGCAGCGTCGGCTTCGTCGCGGCGTGGCTGTTGTCGTACGTGTTTGATTCCGGCGACGATCATCCCGGCCGCGCCTACACCTGGCGCGAAGTGATGAAACGCGAGATGCCGGCTCCCGTCGCCGAGTGACCTAGCCCGACCTCTTCCGCAATTAAAGCTTCCCATGCCTAACGCACTGTTGGCCGCTCGCAATCGGATCCTCCCCGCACTCGTCACGCCGCTGACCGATTCGGGGGAGTTGGACGAGAAGTCGCTGGAGCATTTGATCGATCATCTCTATCGCTCGGGCATGGGCGGACTCTACGTGACCGGTAGCACGGGCGAGGGGATTTATCTCGATCCGGCAATTCGCCGGCGGATCACGGAGATTGCCGTGGCCCATTCGCGCGGACACGGGCAGGTGCTTGTGCACGTGGGCGCGATCTCGGCGATGCAGGCGTTTGATCTGGCGAAGCACGCCGGGCAAATCGGCGTCGACGGCATCAGCAGCATTCCGCCGTTCGTGGGCGGCGTCACGCCGGCAGAAACGCTCGACTACTATCGCACGCTGGCCGCATCAAGTTCGGCGCCGGTCGTCGGCTACTACATTCCGGGGCTGACCGGCGGGAGTTGGTCGATCGATCGAATGGTCGAAGTGCTGAAGCTCGACAACGTCGTGGGCTTCAAGTTCACGCACACCGACCTCTACATGCTCGAACGGGTGATGTCGCACATCGGCCGCGAGAAGGTGGTGTACTTCGGCGTCGACGAGATGCTCTGCCACGGGGCGGCCTGCGGCGCTCACGGCGGCATCGGCACGACGTACAACTTCATGCCGAAGCTGATTCTCGAAGTCGCCACGCTGTGCGCCGAAGGGCGTTATGCCGAGGCGATCAAGGTGCAGAAGAAGGTCAACGAAGTGATCGAGGTGCTGCTGAGCTGCCAGAGCCTGGCGGCGACCAAGCAGATTCTCTACTGGCAGGGGCACATCGCTTCGACGAAGTGTGCGCCGCCGCGGGCTTCCTTGACCGCCGAGAGCCAGAAGAAGCTTCGGGAACGGCTGATGCAGACGGCGATCGCCGACACGCTCGTGCGATAAGCCGGCACGTCGAACTTTAAGGGCCGCCGGCGAGACTCTGAGCACCGGCGGCAACTCGTTCGGAGATTTCGCGGCGGTCTTTCGGCCGCGATGAGGCCGCCGATCGGCAACAACGTTCCGCGGAGGTCGGATACGACTCGGCGGTAAAGCGGACGTTATCCCTTAACCGCGCGGCGGGCCATTTCCGTGTGCGGCTTGGCCGGAATCGTCACCGAATCCGTCAACACGGCCGAGGCCATCGCCGGTTCGAGAACTTCTTGCGTCGCTTGCCCTACGGCCGGTTGGCGTTCCGGCAACATTCGGTAGAGCCACGCCAAGAACGCCGGCACCAAGACGGGCCGCACGATGAAGGTGTCGAGAATGACGCCGAGCGTCAGCGCGAAGCCGAGGGCATGCATCGCCTTGAGCGTGCCGGTCATGAGCGACACGAACGTGCCCGCCATGATAATGCCGCAGCTCGTGATGATGCCGCCGGTGCGAATGATGGCTTCGCGCAGCCCGCGTTCGCGGCCGAGGCGACGTTCTTCTTCGAACACGCGGGTGGCGAGGTAGATGTTGTAGTCTTCGCCGACGGCGACGAGGATCACGAACAAGAAGATCGGCACCTTCCAATCGAGGCCGACGAATTGTTCGCCGTACATCCATTCGAACGCGAGTTCCGTGGCGCCGATCGTCGTGAAGTAGCTGAACACGACGGTGAAGATCAGATACAGGCAGATCATCGGGCGGCGGAGGATCGAGAGAATCACCGCGAACACACCGAGCACCACGAGCTGCTGAATGAGCCGCTCGTCGCTGGTGATGATCGCCTTCAGGTCGCGCGTGCCGGCCGTCGTGCCGATGAAGTCGAACGTGGCTTGATACCACTTCGAATCGGGGTCTTTGGAAAGCCGGTCGGTGAACGCTTCGAGCGTGCCGAGCACCTTCTCCGCGTCGGTCGAGAACGGGTCGTAGGCTTGGATGACGTCAAACCGCGTGACTTGGAACGCTCGCGGCCCGTGCTGGGCGACGTACTTGGCTTCCGTCAACTTGTGGTGTTCGAGCGTCTTGCCGCCGAGACTTCCGAGGATTCCCGACTTCTTCGGCTTGTCACCCAAAGGCGCCGTCAGGCTACGCACGCTCTTGATATCGGTCTCGGAGAGTTCGTAGATCGCCGTCGTCAGCTTGGTGATTTCGTTTCGCCAAGCACGATCATCGAAATCTGCGCCGTCTTTGACGACGAGCATCGTGATCGGGCCCGTTTCGCCGGCGGGGAAATGCGAACGGAGCATGTCCGTGCCTTGCCGGCTGTTTTTGATCGGGTTGCCGTCGCGGTCGGTCGATTCCAGCGGCAGGTCCGCGAGCAAGTCGTAGCTGACCTTCACTTGCCACCCGGCGATGGCGAACGGCGTCATCACGACGAGGCTCACGAGCAGAATCGTGCCCGGGTACGCCATGATGTGGTCGCTCGTCCAGTTCCAGAACCGGCCGATGAGCGAGTGCTGCTGTTCTTCGAGCAATTCTTCGGTGGCTTGCGGCGTGGTGTGCATCTTCAGACCGAACGGCCAGAAGACCAACTTGCCGAACCCGCGCAACATGGCCGGGGCAAACGTGATGCACGCCAAGAGCGCGATCATCAAGCAGAGCGCGATAGACGGGCCGCTGTACGTGAACTTGCCGAAGTCTGCGAAGAACATCATGCCGAGGCCGCAAACGACCGTGAGAGCGCTGCCGGTGAGGGCTTCGCCGACTTGCGTCAGCGCTTCTTCCAGGGCCTTGGCTTTATCTAGCCCGCGCTCCATCTCTTCCTTGTAGCGCGAGATGAGGAACAAGCAGAAATCTGTACCGGAGCCGAACAAGATGACGAAGATGAAAATCTCCGACGTCTTGAAGATTTCAAAGTGGAACCAGCTGAACCCGGGCACGGTGCCGAGCTGAGTGAGCGCCGCGGTGAGATCCTTCGCCAACACGACCGAAACGCCGATCGTGATCAACGGGACGAAGACGAGAATCGGCGCCCGATAGACGGCCAGCAAGATCAACAGCACCAGCACGCCGGTGGCCAAGTGAATGTTCTTGACGCTCTTGTCGGACTCGACGAGCGTGTCGCCGCCGACGGCCGCCGAACCACTGAGGCCCCAGGTCAGTCCGGCGGGGAGCGGATTGTCCGCCCGCTTTTCAGCGGCGGCCTTGAGTGCTTCAACCTTCTTATTCACCGAGCCGATGACCCACGCCGAATCAATGGCGATGAATTCGTGCTCCAGCGAACAAACGACGAGCACCGCCTTCTTGTCCGGGCTCATTAGCTTTGGCGCCGACGAGATCCTCAGCGCTCTTGTTCGACGGAATCAGGTTCCGCGCGGGCGCATGACGTCGATGACGCCGAGCCGATAGTAAGGACGCTTCTTCAGCGTTTCGCCGGTCGTATCGTCGACCCATTCCCCTTTGGTCATCGCGGCCTTTTCGGCCTCGAAGAAATCGCCGATTTCATGAGCGAAATCGAGGTCGGCCTGGGTCAAACCGTCGTCGCGCTCGAGCACGATCACGGCTTCGCTGCGCGACTTGTTTTCCGGGAACGCCTCGCCGTAGAGCTTCTGCCCGCGAACCGACGTCATGCGGTCGGGCAGATAGGCGAGGTCGCCGTCTTTGGTGACTTCATCCCAAGTGGGCGTGGCGAACCGCGTATGTTCGGTAAAGCCGAGGACGCTACGTTGGAATTTCGGATTCAGCCCTGCGGCGGCGGCAATCCAAACCAGAATGACCGCCCACCACCAGCGAGCGACGAACTTTCCTAGAAAGGCATACATTTGCGGGCTGCATCCACCGATTTGCTTGATCGTCGTCGAGCGTCCATTCGCTTCGACCTCTCGCCCCTGGGTTTGCGACCAACCGATGCCCGGCAGTGCGGGCAGCCGCCGGACGGACGAATTCCCTCGCCGCCGGTAGCTCGGTCATCGAGCCGCAAATCGCGCTCCGCGGACCTTCGCATACAGTGATTATCGTTCGCTCACTGCGAGGACCATGCACGAATGCTCGATGTTACTCGGTTTCCGGAAGGGGTCCAAGCAGGTCGACCCCCAGGAACCCCAAATTGTCACCAATTTTTCGCGGGCGACGCCGCTGCAATCGTGGCGCAAGATAAGCTGGGGAAACCGTTTCGGATGTGACGCCAGGCGATCGTTCGTTCGGCGGCGGGTTGGCGCTCACGGCGGGGATGCGCAGCCGCCGGAGCTTCACAACGAAGTGCGCCGGCCCGAAGTGCTAGCTAGAAGGCCCGGCGGCAGCGGATGAGACGGCCAAGAGAAGCCGGCTACGGACAGGGAAGCGGGCGGCTGGGCCTTCGACCGGACATTGCGACGGCGCGGCCGACGCGACAATCCGCCGGGCACTAGCGAGCGGCGAACAGCCGGCGGGCCGTGTGAACCGCCGTTTCCAGGGCCGCATCGCTCGGGGCCGCTTGCACGAACTGGCCGTCGGCGGTCGGGCGGGCCGTTTGCTGGGCCGCGGTCGGGGCGACGGCCACGTCCGGCGAAACTCCCACCCGGCTGAACGGGTGACCGTTGGGCGAGTAGAACTTCGCCGTCGTCAGGCGGATGCCGCCGTTGATCGTGCTGAGCGGATAGATGCCCTGCACGGAGCCCTTGCCGTAGCTTGCGAGCCGACGATCGTTCCGCGGCGATGGTCACGAATCGCACCGGCGAAGATTTCGCTGGCGCTGGCGCTGTCGCCGTCGATCAACACCACGAGCGGCACTTGCCACGTGCCCGGGCGGTGGGCCGTGTAGTTGTAATCTTCGTAGGGATTGCGACCCTTGGTCGAAACGATGATCCCCTCGTCCACGAACTTATCCACCACGTCGACCGAGATGTTCAACAGCCCGCCCGGGTTGCCGCGGAGGTCGATGATCAGGCTCTTCATCCCTTCGCGATGGAGCCGCCACAAAGCGGCGTCGAGATCGCGCGAGGTCGTCTTCTGAAAGCAGGTGAGCCGCAGATAGGCGATGCCGGCCGACGAGTCGACGATCTTCACGTCGTCCACGCTCGGCACTTCCACCTGCTCACGACGCACCCGGATTCGGCGCGCCTGCATGCCCGGCGTCATGACCGAAACTTCGACGCTGGTCCCTTCCGGACCTTGCAACATATTGGCGGCCTGATCGGTCGAAAGCTCGTCAGTCGTGCGACCTTCCACGCCCGTGATGAGATCGCCGGCCCGAATGCCCGCCCGATCCGCCGGTCCGCCGCCGAACACTTTCACGATCAACAGCCGACCGTCTTGAGCCTTCAGCTCCACGCCCAGCCCGACGAAATTCCCTTCGATTTGCGAATAGACTTCGTTGAGCTTGCCGGTCGAAAGGAAGGTCGAGTACGGATCGAGCGCGTTGGCCGCACCGCAAAGATATTCATACACGACGGCCGTTTCGTTCAGCCCGAGTTGCTCGCGTCCGCTCTTGGCGGCGAACGCGGCCAAATTCAGCGCGGCCTGCCGATCTTGCGTCTGAGCGCCGAACATCCGCTCGCGCAGCAGCCGGCGAAACGCTTCCACGCGAGGTTGCGGAACGTTCGGCAGATTGGCTTCGAGGAAGAGCGGATCGAGCAGCGCTTCCATCAGCGCGGCGGTACCGCTGTCGACGAGTTGTTGCCAGTGCGGCGGGTCCACATAGTGCGACTGAATCTTCAGCAGCACTTCGTCGTAGAGCTCGAGCGTCTTATCGCGGTTCATCGTCCGCAGGCTTTCCACATACGATTCGTCGCCGTAGCGGCCGGCCAGATCGTAGTGAATCCGCGTGAGATGCAGCCGCTCTTCCAAGGCCTGCTGTTGCGGCGTGCGGCGCAGCGCTTCTTCGTAGAAGGTCAGCGCTTCGCTCCAACGACGCTGCGATTCCAAGTCGCGGCCCGCACGCAGTGATTCGCTGACGTCGGCCTGAAGTTGCGCCGGATCGGTGCCTTGCGCTTGCGGCACCGGCTGCAACTGAGGCGCAGTTTGAATTGGAGCGCACCCGCGGAAGGAGCGGGCGGCGGCGCGAAACTCAACTGGGCCTGTGCGGCGGCCGTCGTCAGCAGACAACAGCCCAGCGACGCGGCGATCCATCCGGCGGCGAGAACCCGACGCAGCATACGTTTCAACATCCTGAACGCAGCGGGCTCACGAAGTTCTTCGATCGGCGACGGTCGAGCTCCGGCGACGGACTCGACTTCGAAGACTTCTGACACGCAGCGTAACGTCATGGTGGTACGTCAAACAAGCACGGCCAAATTCCGCAAACGGAATCTAGGCCAAGGGAATATAGGACACGTTTCCAAGCCGGTCAAAGAAACCGCGAGAAATGGCCTTCCCTTGCAGAAGCCGCGACGGTCGCATTCGACAAAGTCGTTACGACCGGCCGTCGGCAGGCGGCATCATCGATAATGCCGCGACGAAAAATTTGTTCGGCAGGCGCCGCACGACCGTCATCGACGATGCGTCGCCGTGGTGCGGCGGTCCCCGCCAAACAAAAGTTACTACGATCCGATTCTTCTAAAGTTCGCGCCGCGTCGTCGGATCAACATCTCACCCGCGCCGCGCGGCCTGCTCACACTTTGACCACTTTCCCGCTCTTCACAGATTGAATCTGTTTGTGACAAAGCTTGAGCGCATCCGCCGCCAAATCGCCCGCCAACAGGGCCGACGGCTTCCCTGATTTCACCGCCTTCGCCGCCTCTGCTAGCTCCGCCGCGAAGGCATCCGTTTCCGGCAGTTTCGGTTGCTTCACTTTGCCGTCGTGCGTGAGCACGGTCAGCGGCATGTTTACCGTCGGCTTGCCGTCGATCACGGCGAAGTCGTACATCAGCGTGGCTTTCTCCAAGTAGATTTCAAACGCGTGCGTGAAGCTGCGGCCTTGCTGATTGATCACGCCGCTCGTGGCGCTCACGGCCAACGTCGGATCGTCGAACACAAATTGCGTCGTGAGAAATCGCACCGTGTCGTCTTGCACGCGCCCCGCGCTGAATACGGCCTTCGGCATGCCGCACACGAGGCGAATGAAGTGCGCGTCGTGAATGTGCAGATCGATCACCGGTCCGCCGGTCCCTTGCATGTCGTAAAAATCTTTGATCCAAGTCGGATCGCTGATCACGCGTTTGAAGTGACCGCCGAGCAACTTGCCGTACTTGCCGCTTTCAATCGCTTCGCGCGCAAACACATACTCCGAAAAGAACGGCAGCACCTGGCCGACCATCAAAAGCTTGCCCGTCTCGCGGGCCTTCTTCGCCATGCGCTCGGCGGCGGCCGTTTCCAAGGCGATCGGCTTTTCGACGATCACGTGCTTGCCGGCCGCCATAGCGGCGACGGCGACCTCGGCGTGCAAGGCCGGCGGCAGGCAAATATCCACCGTATCAACGTTCGGGTCTTTCAGCATCTCGCGCCAGTCGGAGTAGCGACCGATCGGGCCGAGCTCCATCTGTTCGCCCGGCGGACCGAAGTTACCTTTGATTCCGCGCCAATCTCCGGCCAGCCGCTTCAGATCGCGCGTGGCGATCGCCGTCACTTTTGCCCTCGCACCTTCTTGTAGGCGAGGTAGTGAATCATCCCCATGAACCCGATGCCGACGATCCCGACCTTCATTGGCTGCCTCATCACCGTTGCCGAATGCGAAGAGGGCCATGGTACTACAAACATCCGGCCCGCACAGCCAATCGCATCGGCCTCGCGACGAGAACGCGGGACGTGCGCAGGCCGGATTTCGGCGAAATTAGATGAAATGTCGCCACGCTTCGGGGGCGCCTCTTGAAGGCCGATCCGTCAAAGATCGGACGCCGTGCTCCCGGTTCTCGGGGGTCGGCTTAAAGCGAGTTTCCGTCCGGCTGAAGGCGGCTGCTTACAGCACGACGCCAAGCTTCTCCGTGCGCTTGCGGAGTGCGAACTGAAAGTAGATGAACGGATATTGGCGGCTTTGCTTCCGCGCAAAATCAAACGTTTCGTTGACGATGTTTTGCGGCAGCTTTCCCGATTCCACCCGCGCGACGACCGTGGCAATGAACGCGAAATCGGTCGGACGACGAGCCTTCAGGCCGAGCTCCAGCTCTTTCTGATAGTTGAGCGTCTTTGAAAGGCCGGTCCCGAGTTGCGGAGGGGGCGCGGCCTGCAACGCAGCGGCTCCGCAAACGACGGCCGCCGTCGAACCGCCGAGCAAACGAACGAACGTGCGACGATCCATGATTCTGACTCGCGGCAGGGCCGGAAAACGTGTCCCAAGGGGGGACACTTCTAGCCAAGTTCCGGCCGCAAACGCAATAGCGGCGGCCTTTCGACCGCCGCCTTGAGTTTCAGCTCAGCAATCAGCAGTTGCGCTGCTAGTTATGACAGTGCGTGCGGCCGCGCTTTTCGTTGTACTGCTGATGATAGTCTTCGGCGATGTAGACCTTCGTGAACGGGACGATCTGCGTAACGATCGGCCGTTCCGCCCACCGGCCCCCTTCGGCCAGCTTGCGCTTCGCCGTCACCGCCGACTCCTTCTGAGCGTCGTCGTGGTAGAAGACCACGGAGCGATACTGCGAGCCGACGTCCGGCCCTTGGCGATTCAGCGTCGTCGGGTTGTGGTTGTTGAAGAACACCTCGAGGCAGCTTTTCGAACGTCACCTGCTCGGGGTCGTACTCCAAGTGCACCACTTCGGCGTGATTCGTGTTCGAGTAGCAGACGTCTTCATACGTCGGGTTTTCGGTATTACCGCCGGCGTAAGCCACCCACGTTGAGAGCACGCCGGGAACGCCGCGAAACGTCGATTCGACGCCCCAAAAACATCCGGCTCCAAACGTCGCTTGAGCGACTTTGCCGCTTTTCGACTCGGCGATTTTCGCGCTGATCATGCGAGGCGACTCCTGCGAAGATTGACCGGAAGCCGGCGAGGATGCGATTGCGCTCGGTTCACACTCGCGTACGCCCGTCGAACCGGCATACTCCAGCGCCTCCCAAACGGCCGCGGACGCAGCCAGAAATCCCACGACGCCGACGGCAAAGATCCGCAACATACGTGAGACGGCTCCCGAAGAAATTCACGACTGACACCCGCTGAGATGCCGGCCGCGACCGTAACGTTACGGCTCGCGGAGGCACCGTCGGTATTGTAGTCATGCCCGGCGGAGTCGTCTGCGGCGATTAGCCCCCCACATTAAGCAGCGGGGCCGTCGAGCGGCGGCCTAAACCTCGCCGCCCCACTCCTTGAGCCGGCGTTGCAGCGTTCGCACGGAAATCCCCAACGCTTCGGCCGCTTTCGTACGGTTTCCTTCCATCCGCTTGAGCGTCTGCAAAATCACAGACTTCTCGAGTCGCGAAAGTTGCAGATCATCCGACGACGACGATTCGTCCGTCTGCGAACCGGCTCGCAAACCGGTGGCCAAGTTCGGCGGCAAATCTTCCAGCGTCAGTTCCTGTCCGCGCGAGAGCACGATCATGCTCTCCAGGCAGTTCCGCAATTCGCGGATGTTGCCGGGCCAATCGTAGCTGATCAGGAAGCCTTGCAAATTGGCGTCGAACGTCGGAATCGGCTTGCCCAACGGCGGCGCGATGTTCGCCGCGAAATGCTCCAACAGCAACGGAATGTCTTCGCGACGTTCGCGCAGCGGCGGAATCTCGATCGTCACGACGTTCAGCCGGTAATACAGATCTTCGCGGAACTTTCCTTGGCGAACCATCTCGCGCACGTTGCGGCTCGTCGCGGCGACCAACCGCACGTTCACGGTGCGATCGTCGTTGCCGCCGACTCGCTGAATGACCCGCGTTTCCAAGGCCCGCAACAACTTGGCCTGCAACGACAACGGGAAGTCCCCCACTTCGTCGATGAAGAGCGTCCCGCCGTCGGCAATTTCAAAACGTCCCGGCCGATCGGCGCTGGCGCCGGTGAATGCGCCTTTCACGTGCCCGAAGAGCTCGCTCTCCACGAGAGATTCCGGCACGGCCGCCATGTTGACGACCACGAGCGGTTTCGACGCCCGCGTGCTATGCGCATGCACGGCTTCGGCGGCCAGTTCTTTGCCGGTGCCCGACTCGCCGAGCAGAAGTACGGTGCTATCGCTCGGGGCGACGCGGCGAATCTGATCGCGTACGCGACGAATCGAATCGCTGACGCCGACCATCCGTTCGACGTCGAGCCGAGCGTCGACGCCGGGCAGCGGCGTATGCCCGGCCACAGGAGCCGCTCCGGTCGACGTCGGAGTTTCCAAGCTGCGCTCGACCATTTCCAAGAGCCTGGTCGGATCGATCGGCTTGGTCATGAAATCGCGAGCGCCGAGCTTCATCGCTTCGACGGCCGATTCCACGTCGCCGTAGGCCGTGACGATGATGAACGGCGTTTCCGGCCGGCGGCTCATCCACGTGCGCAGCAAATCAATGCCGCTGCGAACTCCCATTTTCAAATCGCTGATGACCAGCGAAATCGGCTGATCGAACAGCGTGAGCGCGTGCTCGGGGTTGCGTGCCGTGAGCACCTGATAGTCTTCCAGACGCAATACGCGAGCCAAAGCTTCGCGCTCGGCCGGACCGTCTTCCACGACCAAGATCATGGGACGTCGCGTGTTTTGTTTCTGGTCGTTGCGATCGGCGGCGGCCGGTGCAAGGGGGCTGGCTTGACTCATGATTTAGCTCCTAGACAGAGACCGACTTTACGCTTCCCGCCGCATCCGCGGCTTCGCCCTCGACGGCGGAATTCGTCGCCGCAGGCAAACTGACGATAAACTTTGATCCGCGCGGCGCACGCCCTTCGTAACGAATCGTGCCGCCGGCCCCTTCTACGTAGCGCTGACACAGCGTCAGCCCGAGGCCGGTGCCGATTTCCTTAGTCGAAAAGAACGGCTCGAAAATCCGCGATTGCTCATCCGCCGGAATTCCGGGCCCTTCGTCGGCGACGCTCACCTCGACGTCGTCGCCGTAGCGTTTGCAGGCGATTTCGATCGACGCGTCGCTCTTGATGGCTTCCATGGAATTCTTCACCAAGTTCAGCACCACTTGGCGAAACTGCCCTCGATCGGCCCGCACGAAGCACGGCGCGGGGCAAACTGCATCCGCAGCGCAATCCGTTCGCGTTCCAACAGCGGCGAGAGGAAGTTGGCGACGGAACGCACTTCCGCGGCGCAATCGAGAATCTGCACGGCGCCGACGGCGGGCCGCGCGTACTCGAGCATCGTCCGCAGCAGGCCGTCGACACGCTCCATTTCGCTGATCGTTTCATCCATCACCGTTTGCGTCTGGGCGTCGCAAATTCCTTGAACGGTGATGAGCTTTTTAATGACGTGCAGGTTGAGCCGAATCGCGTTCATCGGATTGCGGACTTCATGGGCGATGCCGCCGGCGAGCGTTCCCAAGTCGGCGAGCCGACGCACGTGCTCCATTGCCACGACGCCCTGCAAATTCGCCAACCGCTTGGCGACCTTAAACAGCGACACCCCGGCGAGCAGACTCACGATGGTGATGACCGCGAACGCCGCTCCCCAGCGTAACGTCGTTTCGTGACGTTTGACCGCGAGTTCATCTTCAAACCAACTCATGCGGAAACCCGAGTGATACGCTCCCACTTCACGCGTGCCGTGCATGATCGGGATCGCGATATCAAGAGCCCGCTCGTCGGAGCCCGTCAGATCGGGGTCGGAAGTTTCGACGACGTCGTCGCCGATTTCGGGAACGCGGGCCGAAGCCCAATCGGGGCGGAGGTGCTTGCCGACAAGTTGCCGACGATAGTGAGCGACGATCTTTCCTTTGTCATCGGTAATACCGGCGTACAAGCGAGACGGATCGCCGGGAACGTGACGATCCCATTGATCGTAGAGAAATGCGAGCAGCGCTTCGTTGAGAGTGCCGTCGGTCGACTTCTCAACGTTCATTAACTCTTGCAGCCGAATGACGGTGCGGATGCCGTGCGAACGGAGCCGATTCACTTCCGAGCGCAGTTTGCTTTCGCGGGCTTCTTCAAAATCGACCGAAGCCCCCCATGCGGCGATTCCCAGAATCACGCAGAGAGCCAGGCCGAACGAACAGTAGGCCGCGACCATCCAAGGATATTTCGTGCGCGACAAATCGGCAGTTTGCGGCGGATCGCGCAAAAGCGGCATGGTACGACTCGCGACGAACGAAGGGGCGTACGGGCGACAATGGCATTGTGTCCCGCTGAAATAGCATGACAACCCTCACGCCATGATTTGGCTGAAGAATTGTCGCGGGGGCCGACAATGTGTCGTTTTACGCCGAATCATCGGCGAAATTCGTACGACAGTTCGTCAGGTCGTCGTGATCGGGCGCTGCGCGGGCTGCCGGCCCGCGACTTGCCTTTTGTCGCAGCCAATGTGTCTACGTCAGTTCCAGGCAGCCAATTCAACGGAGCACGACTGCGCTCCGCGACAAACTGCGCGACGGCCAAGAGCTCCGTCCAAGCCGCGTCATGCACATGCACGGCCACGCGAATATCGCGCGACTTATCGAACACCCCCAAGCGCGCAGGGGTGAGCAGCTTCTGCAATCGCGCGGCAGGTTGCGGGCCTGCGCCGACATAGACCCGAGTGCCGTCGGAGTTGAGCACTAAGTAAACGCCCGCCACAGCGGGGATGTGCTGCTCCCAACGTTTGCGAGCGGTCGGGACGGGCGTGGTGAACGCAAACTCTTTGCGCCCCAAGCCTGCCGACGTTCGCGCAATTGATGCGATTCCTTACGTAGCTTGAGCGCCGTCCAGCGCGCCATGAACGGACGGCTTCCCGCTCCCAGCTTCGCCGCCAACTTGTCGAACTCGGCCGTTCGCTCCGGGTCGCAGAAGAGGTCGTCGAGACTGAGTTCGGGATGTTCGCCGAGAACGCGCGCCGCGGCAATCTCCGCCGGCGCGGCCAACGGTTCGCATTCGTCCCAACTCAGTTCTGTCCGCGCCGTCGTCGCCACGTCGGCCAAGCGGCCGGCCTTGCGCAGCTTCAGCAACGCCGCGTTGCAAGACTTGGCGTCGCCGGGGGCGTCCAGCACGCGACACGCCGTTTGGAAGGCGGCCTGCAGCGCCGGATCGGCGATGACCCGATCTGCCGAGTAGCCGTTGCACGAGCGGCGAAAGGCCTCGACCAAGCGATCAGAATCATTCGCCGGGCGCGAAGCCTGTTGTGTCTGAGCGGGCGACGCCGCGCTTTGCACCGACACAGGCGGCTCAGGTTGCTGAACTTCGGCCGTCGTTGCGTCGACCGCCGTTAGGGCAACGTCTTGCTTCGCCTCGGTCGGTGCGTAGCGCACCGCGGGCAGCACCGCTTCGTCCGACTTTTTCAACGAGGCCCGCTTGCCGCCGCGCCCCGGCGTGGAGGGAGCGCTGCGCGTGGGATCGGCCGCGCCGACCAGCGGCGCTCCGGCTTCGGCCGCCGTCAGACGTTCGGCGCCGTGCGCAGCGTATTCGGGCGAAAGTTCGAAGCCGACGTAAGCCCGATTCAGCTTCTTCGCGGTGACGAGCGTCGTCGCGCTTCCCGAGAAGGGATCGAGGACGACGTCTCCTTCTTGCGAGCAGCAGCGAATGATCCGGCCGAGCAACTGCTCGGGCATTTGGCAACCGTGGAAGCCGGCCCGCTCTTTGAAAGTGCCGGCGACGCGCGGGAAGTACCAAGTATCTTCTTCGGCCGTGAAACAATCGGCCATGTCTTGCGGGCGCAATATCCAGGTATCGTCGGGGAGTCGGCCATGAGGGTTGGCGCGCGAGTCGTTGTAGACGAGTTGGCGAGCCGACGGGATGCGGTTCTCCGGCGCGTCGGCGCGGAACGTGAAGTTCGCCGCGTCCTTCACAAAGTAGAAGAGGTGCGCATGCGACCGCGTGAACTTGTTCACGCAATTCACGCCGAACGTGTAGTACCACACGACCCAACTGCGCGAGTGAAAGCCGATGTCTTGGCTGAGCAACTTCAGCTCGGCCGCATACTCGTCGCCGATGGCCAGCCAGAAGGTGCCGTTGGGCTTGAGCGCGCGATGCACGGCGGAGATCCATTGCCGCGACCAGTCGAGATAGTGGTCGCGCTCGCGGCGGTCGTCGTAGACGTCGTACTTGTAGCCGATGTTGAACGGAGGGTCAGCGAACGCCAGATCGATGCAAGCTTCGGGCAGCGAGTTGAGGCCGGCGACGCAATCGCCCTGGTGAATGCGATTCAGGAAATCGTGCGACATGAAGACCGTGCGGAGGGAGCAAGAAACGAAAGGTGTCGCCCTGCGGCAACCAGCAAAGCCGGGCATTTTAGCAGAAACCGCAATCCGCGCAATTTCCGCAATTTCGCCGCGAAACGGGCCTCTGCGGCCGACCGGTGCGCCGCCGCCGGCTCGCAATCACTCTGACGGCGGCTAGAATAACATCGGCCGCGGCCTCCGATAAAGTTCAACCTTCCGAAGGTTCGACTATGCGCACCGTTTCCTACGTTTGCCTGATCGCGAGTTTTGCCGCGGCGGGAGCTTGTCGGGCGGACGAACCGTCAACTCCGCCTGCCGCACAAGCGCCAGCCGAGCAGAGATCGGCTGAGGCAAAACCTGACGAAAAGCCCGACGAGGAGCGAATCCTCGGCACTTGGGCGCTGGCCCGCGGCAATCGCAAAGAGGCGAAAGATGGTGAAGAGCAGGAAGGAACCCGCGTCACGCTGACGTTCGAGGCCGACAATCGTTGGACGGCGGTCGTCGATGCGCAAGGGGCGAAGCAAGAGATCGGCGGGCAGTACTATCTTGATCCGAAGCCCACGCCGCGAACGTTTGATCTGACGCTCGTCGCGGGCGACTACCGACTATCTGTGTACGCGATTTACGAGTTGAGCGATGACGAACTCCGACTCCGCTTCCATCTCGACGGCCGTCAACGCCCGGCCGATTTCACAAGCCCGGCGGAAGGGGCCTCGCTCTACGTGTTCAAGCGGGCGAAGACTCAGGAGTAGCGACTTCGCGGCGTTTGCAGCCTAAGGCGGCAGCGGGCGTTCGCTCAGCAGATAGGCCAAGAGGTGGCGGAGTTCGTCGGGCGTCTTGACCAAACCTTGCGGCATCGGCGAAAGCGCCGTCACTGTTCGCTCCTCGATCGATTTCTTGGCCAACGTCCGACGCGTGGCGTCGGGCAGCAGAAGCTCGACGTGGTCTCCGGTCTCCACCGTGACAAGGCCGCTGAGCGTCAGGCCGTCGTCCGTGGTGAATTGCTGAGCACGAAACGGTTCGGCGACTTGCCGGCTCGGCAGTAAAACCGATTCAACAAGGTGCGGCACGGTGAACCGTCGCCGCGCTTCGAACAAGCTCGGAGCGCCGGCCGACTTCTGATCGGGCACGATCGCATGACACTTCGCGCAGCCAAGCGTACCGAACAGTTTACGGCCGACGGACGGGTCGCCCGAAAAGTGCTCCTTGGTCCAATCTTTCGCCAAGAACTCCGCCGACACAGGTTGCCCGCCTCCGCCGGCCGCGGCTTCGCGCAACCGCGCAGCAAGCAGACCGGAGTCGAGCTTTTCGGGAAGCGACGTTTCGAGCTTGCCGGCCGATCGCAGATGAATCCTCGGCCCGACCGCCGTGGTTGCCGGCTTCGCCGACGTCTGCACCCGTAGCAAGACTTCGTTCCCGCCGGGCTGCAAATCGACGATCCACGCCGTGCGGTTCGGCAAGCGATCGTTCACCACCGTTCCATTGAGCCGTAGCTTCGCCTCGACCGGACCATCTAGCGAAAATAAAGCGGGGCGGCGGGCATCGCCGTCGATGCGGAAGACGTAGTACCAAGAGTGCCGAACGCCGCCGGCCTGAGAAAGCTCGGACGTCGGCTCGTCCGTGCCGAGTTCGACTTGCTCCCACGCCAAGCTTTGGCCTGCGAGATCGTAACTCGCCGACAAGTCCAGCGTTCCTTCCTCTGGGGCGTGCGGTTTCCACGGCGCGGCAACATCAACATCCGGAAAAGGCCCGACGCGCCAGGCGTTTCGCACGACGACTTCCGGTCCGATTTCCAAGCGTTTCAGTAGCACGTCGCGACGCGTTTTTTCCACGAGCGGCTCGCTACGCGGATCATTGAGCAGGGAAAGATAATAGGCCGCCTGCAAACGCACGGCATCCGACGGATCGTCGAGCGCCGCCACCAGGAGGTCGAACCATCGGTCTTCTTCTTCGTGATGCGGCAGCGTTTTCCAACGTTGGGCCATGGTGAAACTTCCGATTCGCGCCAGATCGGCCAAGTCGACCGCTTCGTCGGAGCCCCAGAACTTTTGCCGGCGTTTGAAGAACGAACTCTCCTGCGGATAAACAAGCGGCAGCTCCGAAGGCGGGGCGTAGTCGATCTTCGGACGGGTCAAGCGTTCGCCGACTTTCACCACGGCGTACTTTCGCGCCGCCTCGTCGTGATCGCGAATCAACTTCGGTAAGTGCTCGCCCCCTTTACCTTCCGCGCCGGTCCATGCTATTTGGCCCCATAGGTCGGAGTTCCATGGGGAACTTTCATCAACCCGAGCAAAGTTCGATCGTCGCGGCGGGGCGTCCGAGTCTTGGCGTGTGACGAGCATCAAATCGCTCGCGCAGTAGGGCGCCGCCATATTGCCGGTCATGTAGAGGACAGTCACGAAGAGTTCTCCGCCGCGGCCGACGGCAATGCCGACCGGTCGGCAATTCTCCTCTCCGACCAACACCGGCTCTTCCACGGCCACCCAATCCGCGAGCGGTTCCGACGTGCGCGGCCGGGGAAGGTAAGCAGTCACGGCATGACGATCCCAACGGCACATGAGCAGCCGATCCTTCAGCGCTTCGGAGAGATAGTCGTTGCGATATGAGGTCAGGTCACACGGAACCCCGCGTCCCAAATCGCAAACAGGTTCGTTCAAGTCGAGCCGATCGGGACTTTTCGACGTCATCCAGCCGCGCGGCCAGCCGAAGTCGATGCCTTTGTACGCCACGTGCAGGAGCTTGGCCGGTGCGTATTGATCGGCGCGACCTTCATGATCGTTGTCGTTCGTGAAGAGTTCCCAACGGGAATCGAACGCAAGTCCGACCGGCCCGCGCAAGCCCGTGGCGACGGCTTCGACGGCGCCTCTTTCGACATCAAAACGCAGCACCGCTCCTTGGCCGCAATACGGCGTTTCGCGCCACGACTTGTCAGCTTTTGAGAGACGCGGCGCGTCCGAGACTCCGGTCGCTGACGCTCCCGGCTCGCTGTTGGAGTCGCTCGAAGTTGTGGACGCTCCTTTCGAATACAGAACCCAGTGTCCCCAATGGTCCGGCCGGTTCCAATCTCCGAGCCCTAGCCAAGGATCGCCGTGCGTGATGTACAGATCTTGGTCCGGCCCCCATGCGAGGCAATGAAAACTCACATGCAAGTCGAGCGGCAGGCCCCAGAGAATGCGATCCGGCTTCAAGTTCGACCGTCGCACGCGTCCTTCCGGAACACGGTAGAGCGCGTTGCAGGTAAGCACGAAGAGATCGTCGCCGCGAAACTCCAAGCCCATGATGATCGAGTCTTGCGGAAAGCGCAGAATCTCTTTGCGCGGGGCAAACTTGTCATTGCCCAGCGATTCAAACACGAACACGCCTTCACGACCGCCGACGAAAACGTGCCCGGCGGCATCGACCTTCACGCCCATATACACCTGATCCGGCGAGCGATCGATGAGCGTGACCTTGAGCCGGGGATCGACCGGTTTGAGATGCACGCCCGGCGGCGGTTCGGGGGCTTTAGCCGAGCGGGAATCGACAGGAGCAGCCCGCTTCGCAGAGTTCTTCAACGGCGAAAGATCAGCGACATCCGCACCAGCCCCTTTGTCGAACTTCCAATGGCCGAGCAGCTTGGGCGTCTCCGCCTGCGTGCCGGAAGCAGCGGCGACCGAAGTCATCGACGCTAATCGGACCGTGGAAATCTCGCCGTCGCAGCCGAAAGTTCCTTCGACCAATCGGCCGATCGCAAAATCGCCCGGCTTTCCGTCGCTCCCCCCGGCAATGGCTTCGTCGGCTACGAGTCGGTCGTCGACCAACAATCGCACGCGCGCCGTTTCGTAGTTCATCACTAAGCGATGCGGCTTGCCGTCGCAAACGTCGATCGTAGTTCGCACATGATCCGGCTTCCGGCCAGGCAGGTACACCGTGAGCACGCCGGACTTCGGCATAGTGAAGAGCTCCCAGTGCCGGTGCGAGCCCTTAGTGTCGCACGCGGCGAGAATGTTGTAGTGCGTCTTACTGTGCAACGCCGCTTCGACTTCGACCGTCAGCGGCGGCGTGCGGTATTCGTCACGCCCAGCGACGACATAGCCGACGCCTCGCTTCTGCGGCACGTTTGTATCCGTCGCACCGGCCGGCTTCACGCCCGGCACCGGCGTGCGGGGCTTCGGCTTCTCGGCGACGGGCGGTTTACCATCAAGCTGCAACGTGAGCCAATCCAACCCGTCGAGATTGTCTTGGAGTCGGGCCTCGGCGTCGTCTTGCGTGTGACCCAAGATGCCGACGGGCCCACGGTACCCGCTTTCGGCCAGAATCTTCAGCAGCTGCAGATCAAGCGAACCTTGCCCGAGCTGCATGATCTTTTGGCCGCGCTGATCGCCGGCAGGCTCCATGCCGTTGAGATTCACACAGAGCAAATGCGGGAGCGTCTTCTGCAGAATCTCGGCGAAGCGCTCGACGTGCGCGTGGCCATGGTGCTGGTTGTAAACGATGCCGACGTTCGGCAACTTGAGCTCTTGAATGATCGCAAGTTGCGTTTCCGGCTCACCGAACCAACCGCCGTGGTTGTAGAGGCCGACCTTCATATCCTGCGCAGCGGCCGCTTCGGCGATCGGACGAATACGATTCGCTTCCTTCTCAATCCGAGCCTGAAACTCTTCGGGCGATTGCGGAGCCGTACCGCCGCCGGAAATCCAAAGTTGCGGATGAATGCGGTGCTTTTGGCAGACGGCAAGAATGTGCTTGGCGTCGTCGTTCAAGCTGCCGGGGAACCACCACGCATCGAGCGATACGCCGTGCCGCTTGCAGGCTTCGATCTCGGCCTCAAACGTCGGCACATGCTCGGCGCGGAAGTCATACGCGAAGTGCTTGAAGCCGAGCTTTTCGAGCATCGCAGCTCGTTCTTCGGGCCCGCGCTCCTGCGCATCGAACGGCACAATGCACCACGCGACGAGATTGTCGCGACGAAACAGCGAAGCATCCTTTGCCGGCTCGGCCGCCTGCGCGACCTGCGATAACAACCCCGCAAGAACCGGAATCACGGCGATGACGCCGAGTATCAATCGCTTCATGATTGGCGTTCCCCTCGGACTTCCGCATAGAGTTCGGACAGCACCGCGGCCTGACGTTTCGCAATGTGCGCCGCCATCGCCTTGCGGGCCGCGGCCGGCCTCCGAGCTTCCAGCGCCGCGAGAATCGTGCGATGTTCAGCGACCGCGGCCGCCAGGTTCGCGTCGTTGCCGGTGAGCCGACAGAAGCAGCGCACCAAGCGACGGTAACGAGCGATGTCGTCGCGCAGCCGACGATTCCCCGCGGCCTCCGCCACAGCGTCGTGAAACTGCAAATCAAACTCGATGGCCAGCTCCGCCCAATTGGCAGGCCGGCGCTTCGCCGAAAGCTTCCCCAGCCGTTGCCGCAACTCGGCGAACGTCTCCGGAGTCATGCGCGTCGCCGCGCGTTCCGCCGCCGCAGCCTCGAGTTGCCCGCGCATCTCATAAATCTCGACGACGTCCTCACGCTCCAACCGTACGACGCGCGGTTGACGATGCGGTTCTTGCAGCACCAGCCCGTCGTGCGTGAGCCGCTGCAAGGCTTCGGTGATCGGAGTGCGGCTCACCTGATAGCGCTCGGCCAACGCCACGGCGCTCAGCTCCGCGCCCGGAGCCAACTCTCCGCGTAGAATCGCAGACAACAACACGTCATACACGGCGTCGGCCAGTGACGCGCGAGAAATTACCGGCGGCCCGGCGGCAGCGACGGCCATTTTCGACCTCCCTCAAATTAACTTAGGCGACCCTGCAGACGCATTTTTTGCCCCGCGCCGCACAAATCCGCGGGGCTTAGCTAAACGGCGTTGGGTTGACGGGCCCGCTGCATGCATCTCTAATACACGTTCCATTCTGCATGCAGGATGCAGTTTAGCCAATCGCCTCGCCCCGCTCAAGCGCCGCCATGCACGACCGCCCCGCCCCGCACACGTTCGCCGTTTCCGGCCGCAAGACGGCCTACCAGCGCCGCCGACCAAGCGCAGACGCCGGCGAAACTGAGCCGGCCGCCATAGCCTTCTTCCACGGCGTGCTCCGCTCGGGCGACATTTTCGCGCCGCTCCTCGCGCCGCTCGGCTCGCGCTACGATCTTTGGCTCCCGGACCATCGCGGGCACGGCCGCAGCGACCGGGCCGATCGTTATCTCGTCGTGGATTATGCGGCCGACGCCGTCGCCTGGCTCCGGCAAGCCGTGGCCCGGCCCGTCGTCATCTACGGCCATTCGCTCGGTGCGATGGTCGCGGCGGCCGTCGCAGCCGAATGTCCCGATCTGGTTCGCGGCTGCATTTTGGAAGACCCGCCGTTTCGCACGCTCGGCCCGCACATCGGGGCTACGAATTTCCAAAGTTACTTTGCGCAAATCGCGGAGCTGCTGAAGCGACCTCACACGCCCCCCGAACTCGCCGCCGGCTTGGCGGAAATTCGCATTGCCGATCCGCGCGTCGGCTCCACCATTCGCCTCGGCGACACGCGCGACCCCGTGTCGCTCCGCTATCAAGCCGCCGGGCTCGAAAAGGTCGACCCGCGCGTTCTGGAGCCGCTCATCGGCGGCCAATGGATGCAAGGCTACGACGAACCGGGCATCTTCGCGCGAATCCGTTGCCCCGCGCTGCTGCTCCAAGCCGATGCGTCGCTCGGCGGCATGCTCGTCGATGAAGACGTCGCCGAGTTCCGCAAACACGTGGCAGACGTCTCGCACGTCCGCATGCCCGGCGTCGGACACATGATGCACTGGCAGCGCACGCAAGACGTCGCGAACCTCGTCTTCGGCTTCGTCGAATCCCTCGGCTAACCCTCCCGCACGCTCGGCCCCACACCTCGCACTCCGAACCTACGATGCAAACCGCCTCCGGCACGCTCGTCCTTCGCAACGGTCAATTGGTCGACGGCAACGGCGGCCCGCCCGTTCCCGACGCCGCGCTCGTCATTGCCGACGGCCGCATTCATTACGCCGGCCCTGCCGCCGCCGCTCCCGCCGTCCCTCCGCAAACGCCGACGATCGACGCCTGCGGCGGCACGATCATGCCGGGCCTCGTCGAAGCCCATTTTCATCCCACATACTTCAACGTCGCCGCGCTCGAAGATCTCGATATCAAATATCCCGTCGAATACGTGACGCTCTTAGCCGCGTCCAACGCTCGCTTGGCGCTTGAATGCGGCTACACCGCGGCCCGCAGCGGCGGCAGCTTGTTCAATATCGACGTCTGGCTGAAGAAGGCGATCGAAAACGGCGTCACCGTCGGGCCTCGCCTCGCCGCCAGCGGTCGCGAAATCTGCGGCGCGGCCGGGCTCATGGATTGGAATCCCGACTATCGCAAGATCGGCATGGAAGGGCTCGTGCTCATCGTCAACGGCCCCGACGAAGCCCGAGCCGCCGTGCGCAAGCTCGTGAAAGACGGCGTCGAATGGGTGAAGACCTACCCGACCGGCGACGCCGCCGCTCCCGACGCCAACGATCATCACACGCTCTGCATGACGTTCGAAGAAATGCACGCCGTCGTGCAGACCGCTCATAACCACGGCCTCAAGGTCACCGGCCATTGCCGGGCGACCGAAGGGATCAAGAACGCCCTCCGCGCCGGCTACGACGCGATCGAACACGGCACGTTCATCGACGATGAAGGGCTCGAACTTCTGCTCGCGCACGACGTCCCCTGCGTGCCCGCGCTTTACTTCGAGCAAATGAGCGTCGAGCGCGGGCCTGAGTTCGGCCTCGGCAAGCGCGTCATCGCCGGCCATCAGGAAACGTTGGAAGGCGGGGCCGAAAGCGGCACGCCGCATCCTACGCGCGGGCGGGCGACTCGGCATGGGGGGCGACTACGGCTTCGCCTGGAATCCGCACGGCGACTACGCGAAAGAGCTGAGTTTCTTCGTCGAGTACGTCGGCCTCACGCCGCTGGAAGTTCTCACCTGCGCCACCCGCACCGGCGCACAAATCATGGGCCGCGCCGACGAATTCGGCACGCTCGAACCGGGCAAACTCGCCGACATCCTCATCCTCGACGGCAACCCGCTCCAAGACATCCGCCTCCTCCACGACCGCAAAAAATTCATAGCGGTCATGCAAGCCGGCATCGTCAAATCCGGCCGCCTCTTACAACCGGCGGCTTGCTAATCGCGAGGGAGCGTGAATACCTCGCGACTACCGACAGCGTGCCTTTCCATATAAACAACTACCTCAACCGCAAACATCGCTCCCAGTCACGGCCAGCTACTGACGATGTCGCCACGCTATTCATATCCTATCGCCCCAACTAGAAAGGCGAATTGCTCGACGTAACCAGATCGTGGATAGCCGCACCCACCGGCGACTCACGACACCCCATGAGGAGCGTGAGTTACGAATCTCAAATTTAACGGCGCTCACTGGGAACGACTGCACCGAAGGCTCGATCACATTCGACCGAAACCGCGAGCTGGGGCCACTACATCGCACCAACCACTTCTCGCCATTGCGCAAAAGAAAATACTTTCAGCAGCTGGAGTCAAATCATGCCTGCAATGCCCAACCGGTCACTTAGCGTGACTTTTAAATCTCGATATAATCTAAAAATAAATGCACCGCACACAGCATACAACGATACTATTCGCTATGAATTTAGTTGATATCCAAGGCATGACGGATGCGGAAAGGGGTCAATTGCACCTCACAGTATATTTCAAGCACCTGAAGTGTGATTACTATTATGAGAACCCGTTTATCGAAAGGTCTTCAAAATGACAAAAAAGGGCGAACCTAAGACGAATGCTCGAAATGCTCGTACTGAAGCAGTCATTACTTTTTCTCGACTTCCTGGCAAGGGCGGATACCAGGGCGCCGAATCAGTCGCCGGTCAAGTCGCAAGCGAGGCACTACCGGCACTAGCCGACGCGATCGGGCCCGCAGCGCAAGCATTCCAACAGCGGCTTGGTGAGTTGAAGATCGTACCGAAAGAGGTGCAACTTCAACTCGGCGTGACTCTTGAAGGAAAATTCAACTGGTTCGTCGTTGCCGGTGGCGAGGCATCTGTGACTGTGACTTTGAAATGGTGAGGTAGCAATGTCGGCTGGCGCTGCACAATCCTTCGTTCCTGGTCGAGTAGTTGCTGGAGGTGATCTACGCAACCTCGCTGAAATCAGTCAAAACGAAGCTTTTTCAGTTCGATTTCTTCGTGGACCGTTCGAGGAGCATGAGGGAGAATCTCGTTCGATAGCACTCATCGAAGGCGCAGAGCCAGGACGCGAAATCGACTTACTTGCACGAGTAGCAAGTTTGCTGAGCACCCCAATTGAACGCGGAAAGGCAGTCGTAGACCTCGATTATCTGATGACCTACGGAGGACTTTCTGACTTCGCATACCAACTGGGCCTAGCAGGACGCTCGCTAGTAGAGGGATTTCAACGACGACCATATAGCGGTCAAAGCGATTCCCCGGACGCAAACTTGCCTGCGACACGACCGAGCGTCCATGACGGGTATCAAGCTGCCGGCACCAAGAACCAGTACAACCCAACTCAGTACGCTTCGTCGCCGTTGTCACGATACGCACATCAATTTCTTTTGCCTTGCAACAGATCGGGCAGGCCGGCCAAACCTGTACGCCCCATCGCAATCATTGACTCCGGCCTGGCTCCCAGTTACTGCCGTGCGGGGCGAATCGATTCGATCATTGATCTGTCGCAAGGAATGCCGCAGATGCTAACGCTCGGCAATTCCGTCGATCCGGTAGGACATGGCACTAGAGTTGTAAGAATCGTTGATCGTGCCGCAGGAAACCCAAGGACAAAATTTATAATTGCGTCGCTGGGTGCTCAGGAAAATGTTACTTCAAGCGCCGTTGCAATGGCAATGACATGTTGTGTCGATGGGATACCCAATATGCAAAGACCGCGATCGGAGATGCCGCTCGTCGTCACAATGAGCCTTTGGCCGTCGGTCGAAGGGATCGGCTCTTTGCACCAACCACTCCTTGTGCCGTTCATCGCCGCTCGATATCCGGCCGTTACATTCTTAATGGCCGCGGGAAATGACGGAGAATATTTCGAGGTCGACAGAGGTGCAAGCAATCTTCTGTATGGCGCTGCACTAGACAATCGTGGACACGTTCCAAAATACTGCTCGATTCCGAACGATCCGCTCCGAACGTTGGCAACATTTGGAGGTTGCGAAAGCGCTGCTTTTTTTGACGGTCCCCACGCCTTCGGGACTTCCTGGGCGACCCCAGTACTTGCTGCGGCACTCGATGCCGCCCTAAACGAAACCAATGTGGACTTCGAAAATCCACCGTTGCCGTATGACGAGATTAGAAGACACTCGCTAAGCCATTCTTTTTCCATGGGCAATCTCGGCTGGGAACCCGATCGTCACTTCAATCAATTCCGCCGTTGATTGTGGGTTTGACTGTTCACCATATAGGTTGTTCCAACCGCCATCCGATTCGATCTCCGCGCAGCATGGACAGTTCGTCGCCGTGCCGAAAGCGAATGCGCACGTCGGCAGCACCTCCCGTTGTCACAGCTCGATTTGGTTATCAGTTGCGGGGCCGTTCTTCTTCGTGTGAAAGCGTCATCGACTTCAAACAATCGAAGCGGGTAGCTCAAGTTGCTCGCCAACCTGGGCGAAGCAGGAGGCCGTGACAATCTAAGCGTCGAGAGCGCCTCTGCCTCCCGTAAACCCAGGTTGCGAGAGCAACCTGGGCTACCCGCTTCAAGTTCAAATTTCAGTTCGCCGCTACGGCAGGTGATCTTTTTCGTTAGAGCGAGGTGTTGTGTCAGCGTGCATTGATCTCGGCGATCAGCGGAGCTGATGCGCGGACGATTGTCGAAATAAATCGAGCTGCTTCCCACTAAGGAACATGATGCGATCATCCTTATCGTTCTTTGCCATCGTGTTTCTCTGCACATCATCGGGCCCTGGCCGGTGAGTTGTTGCGAACGCATCGCTTCGGGACTCCCAACGATTCGCACGAAGGGGCCTGGGCCGGGCATATCGAATACGTCGCGTGGCTCGACAACGAGACGTTCGTCGCCCTGTCGAAACCCGGCACGCTGACATGCCGCAGCTTGAAAGCCGAGAAGCCGCTGTGGGAAGTGAAGGGCCTCATCAGGGTTCACGCGTGGAGCGTCTCGCGCGCGGGGACCGGCCGGATCGCCCTCGCGCGATTCGCGCCTACGCCGGGAGACTGGGCGCTGCAGGTGTTCGACGGCGCGACGGGCCGGAGCCTGCTCCGCGCCGACGATCCAAAGTTGGCGAAGCTGCTCGGGGTCCCTTACGCGTACGGTGTCGGCTTGGCGCTGACGCCCGACGACGGACGGCTCGTCATCGAGGCGTCGGAGCGCTACTACACGCGTGAGGCGTATGTGCTCGACCCGACATTCCGCCGCGTCGAGTCGACGTTTCACATCGACGCCGGCATCTGGCAGCTGTCGATTTCGCCCGACGCCGCGACGGCGACTACCTTGGGAGACGATCACGTCCTCTGCGTCCGAGAGATCAAGACTGATCGCGAAGTCTACTTCGCAGGGAAGCGGATCCTCGAGGAACCGGAGAACGGCTCTTCCTCTCGCGCCGTCGACGCCCCATTCATGAGCGCCGCACGACACGACGGCAAGAACACGCTCATCTACACGGTCGACAACTGTGGGATGGGGACTGGGCAGGCCTGCGTGATGAATCTCACCGACAAGTCCACGACGTGGTTCGATGCCCGCAACGGCCACATCGTGATGGACGTCGACTTCGCGCACCGGCGGATCGCGCTGACCGGCACCGAGACGGGGCTGACCGTCGTCGACTTCGCCGGCAAGGAAATCGCCCACTTGCCCAAGGCAACCTTGCAACGAAACACGGCCGTCGAGTTTTCCCCCTCCGGCAAGCAAATCCTCGTCGGCAGTTGGGACAACACGGTGAGCGTTTTTACGCTCAAGGAGTAACGATTCAGAGAGGGCGAGGCGGCCAAGCGAGGATAACTCGTCGACCTCGCCGAAGACGAAGTGCGACATAGCTTTACCGCAAATCGGCGGTCTAATGCCTGTTAGCGGCGATGGGCTTGGCCGCTATCGCATCGCCATTACCGCTCGCACTAAGTGACCCGGCCATGCCACCGCCTCGTCCAACAGCGGTTCTCATGGTGTCCTGTCGCCCCGGCAGCGAAGACCGCGCTATCAAACAATTGGCGGCACAGTCTATTTTTCTTGCGCCGACGAGGTTGGCGTTTCGTCTCTGCTTGATCAACTTGCCGCGTCACGATGCGGCAAGAGAAGCGGGTAGCCCAGGTTGCTCGCCAACCTGGGCGAAGCAGGAGGCCGTGATAATCTAAACGTCGATAGCGATCTGCCTCACGTAATCCCAGGTTTCGAAAGCAGTCTGGGCTACCCGCTTCGACGGTCGAATACCTATTATGTCGCAAAGGCGACAGCCACGCAGTGATGATTACGATCGCCGATCTTCACGCTTCCAAGCAACTCATCGACGACCTTTCATGGCCGTTCGATTTCGACGTTCGTTGCGCCGCGACCAACAACTCTTGGATCAAGCTTGATCCAGAAATGCCGTTTGTTGTCATCGCTTGCGATGGAACTGGTGGTGTATTCCTTGCGTATGGCAACGGTGATACGAAGAATCTTCCAATTCTTCATGCGACATCTGAAGGGCAAGCAGGTCGCATGGCTTCAAACCTCACAGAGTTTTTGGCCGTCCTAATGGCGGTGCCGCATTGGCAGGATTTGCTTAAGTTCTCAGCCAACGGCGACCTTGAGGAAATGCGTAAGACCGCAGTATTTATCGAGCGTCAGTACGCCGACGACTATCTGGACCTATCAAACGCTCGGCAGCGAATTACGAAGCTGCTGCCGATTCCACAAATTGATGACCCGATCAGAATGCTCCATGACTCCGTTCATGCTACAGATTGCACGCTCGTCGCTGACGACGGGTGGCGGTACGAATCGCTATTTAATAAGTTCAAGTCCAGCGATAATTGCAACTGGAAATAATGCGGCATAACCATCGCATGTCTCGGAGCGGCAGATCCGGGCAGATTCGTGATAGAGCATCATTTGCGGCCTCCCGGTGATGCATGACGTTAGACGACTTAGCGCATCTGACATGAGATCAGCCCGAACAACCAAAGTAGCGGCAACCGTGGTGTTGGTCGTCTTGGCATTCACGCTCGCCGCGTGCAGCAAGACGCAACCTCCCAATGCGAACTTGGCAAATCAGTTTGAAAAGGAGATCGACAGAAACAAGGAACTCGTCTTTATCGACGGTTCAAATCTTGGAGCTTCAACGGACGGAGCCATTTTGAGCTTGCATTTCTTCGCGGATTCCAAGGTTCATCTCTACACCTGGGGTAATGGATTCTCGAACTACTCTGGGACCTACGCGTTCACCGACAACGACGGAATCGAGCTTTCGTTCACCAATCAACGGTGGCCTCGCTTACGCATCTTGAACGAGGGAAACTCACTGACTCTGGGGCGGCAGGACGGCCTCAAGTCATTGGACAAAAGTTATGTCCACACGGATGAAAACGGAGTACGCAGACAAGTTGACGATGCGGACATCTATCCTGAGGCAAGGCCGTTGATTTTCCCGCTCACTCCAAGGATTGCCGCCGCTCAACAAGACGCGGCTAAGTAACCCGCCGCCAGTGACGAATCGGAATCCCCAGCGTTGCAGCGAACGGCCGTGGGCCAGCGCCGTTGCAGTCGGTGCGCAGCGTGACCGCCGCCGCTGAGCTTGGGTCGCTACAGCGGGTAGCCCAGGTTGCTCGCCAGAGGGCGTCCGGGAATTCAGAGCGGTGAATGCGTGGCTTCCGAGCGATCTTGCAAGTCAAATCGACACGACGTGCCGGCATCGGATGCGAAGGAGCCGGAATCGTCGGCTCGCCCCCGCCGGTGAACAATGTGCCCAGTACACCTGTCGCGTGCGCCATGAGAAGCACGCGTTGCGCCGACTTCAACGATGCCACAACTTTGTCGTCTTCTCTTGCAAAACGCCCTGGGAGCGTGATCCCCTCGCACAAGAGGTGGCGGCTTCCTTCGAACCGGCCTCCATCGCAATTAGCATTGCAAGCCAAGATCGGCGCGTATTCCATCGTCATCGGCCGCACCGCGAGTTGATCGCCCCGTCGAAAAGCTTCGATTAGATGTGTATTTTGAGCGCAGGCATTCGACGCAGGTCGCGAAGAAACGAAGCGGGGAAAATTCTTGATCGTCATTACCCGTCTCCTTTAGACTAACGAGCCGTCCAACGGCGAAATTGCCGAAGTGAAAGCTCCGAGTAGGCCAATAGACCCGAGACTAAAGTGACGCTGAGTTTGCATCAGAAGAATTTTTTGCGGCGAAAATTTAGGGCCCTCTAATCAACGGCGGCACGATGCCAAACTCCCTAATGGGAAATATGTTGCGATGAGCATCCGGAAATTCGACTGGTTCAGTTGGTTATCCGCGACGAAAAGGAATCATCGTCAGTGTCCACACAAAATTCGCGACGGAGCCGCGTTCGCCGAGATACTCGCGCTCCTTTACCAAGGAGGCTACGAATACCGTGAACTGCAATTAAATGTGGCCGACTGTGATAAGTCGTGCCTGATCAAAGGAAACGTCGACCTGCTTGTCATGGTGACGCGTCCCCCTCTTGACGAAGGCGGGAGAAAGCTCATCCAGCGGTCGAAGAGCAACTTAGAAACGAAGATTATCGAGGCAATCCGCCCGTTTTTCGAAATATGCTCCCGCGACCAGGTGATGCTGGATACCTGCACGAAGCGACTGCTCAACGACGAATTCCGCGACCATGCCTTAATCACTTTCTATAAGTACGGCGATTGGTCGTGGTACCGGCAACTCCTCGGTATGTCAAAAGATCTCGACGATCAGACTAAGCCTCGTACCGCCGCCTATTTAGCCTTCGTTCCAGAGGGGGCTGCCGGCCTTCCTCCGCTACTCGTGATCTTCGGAATGGGCGGGAACGACACGTTGCTATGGGCACGGTTACTCCGTGAGAGATACTCCAAACGAGTATTGGAAATCGTGCGATCCGGGAAGGCTCACTTCTTAATGGCCGAACTCTCACCGAGACTCAACATCAATTCAGTGGAACCGGTCAGCAGATATAACGCACTTGGCGATATCTCCCAACCGTGGGAAGTCACCGTAATTGCGGATGGTATCCCATCGCAAATGCAATGCGCATCGGCCACATCGACCGACTAATCGCTCGAAACGTGAAACGGAAACTGACGCCGGCCCGATAAAGGTTGCGGCGAACCGATCGCAACCGCTCTCAAGTACCGGAATGGCCGGCGGTTTGTGCCATTGCTTTGGGGCATTTGCGAGGGCTGCCGGGGATTCGATTTCTCGTCGGCCGGACGCGAGTTCGTTCAAAAGATCGTCGTGTTGTGATCATCGGGCTTGGGGGATTTCTATCAGCTTGCCGCTGGTAGCAATGCGTTAAGCCGCGTGCGTAAAATCGCGGCTATGGCGTGAGCGCCATTCTCGGACTCTTGTTGCTGACTCTTATCCTTTGATGGAGGCGACACCGTGAGAACACGCATGCCCTGGTCCGCCGCAACGCTCGTCGTCGCGGGTACTCTGCTCGCCTGCTTCGTTCAGCTCCCCGCGTCGGCTTTGGCCCAAGAGGCTGCGGCCGAACAGTCGCCGAAGGGAGGTTCGCCGATCCTCCCCGTTCCCGACGAGACGTTCGGCGGCGTCATCGGACGCAAGGCCGGCGAGTCGAAGCCGGACTTTCCTCAAGGCGTCACGGCTCCGAAAGGCGCACCGAACGTCTTGCTCATCATGACGGACGACACCGGCTTCGGCGCGTCGAGCACGTTCGGCGGCCCGATCGCCACGCCGAATTTCGATCGCGTCGCCAAGAGCGGCCTCAAGTACAACTGCTTCCACACGACGGCGCTCTGCTCGCCGACGCGCGCCGCGCTCCTGACCGGTCGCAATCATCACACCTGCGGCATGGCCAACATCACGGAGTTCGCCACGGGCTACCCCGGTTACACGTCGCTCATTCCGAAGAGCGTCGGCACCGTGGGAAACATTCTTGTGAACAACGGTTACAACACCGCGTGGTTCGGCAAACACCATCTGGTGCCCGAGTGGATGCAAGGCCCCGGCGGTCCGTACGACCAATGGGCCGCGGGTCTCGGCTTCGATTACTTCTACGGCTTCCTCGGCGGCGACTCCGACCAATGGCATCCCGCGCTGTTCGAGAACAACGTGCCGGTGCTGCCGCCGTTCGGCGATCCGAACTACATCCTGATTACGGACATGGCCGATCGTTCGATCAACTGGATTCGCACGCAGCACGCCGCCGCCCCCGACAAACCGTTCTTCCTCTACTTCGCGCCGGGCAATAGCCACGCCCCGCATCACGCCACGAAAGAATGGATCGCCAAATTCCAAGGGCAGTTCGACCAAGGCTGGGACAAGGTCCGCGAAGAGACATTGGCGCGTCAAAAGCAGCTCGGCGTAGTGCCGGAGAATACGGTACTGACGCCGCGATCCGAGGGCATTCCGGCTTGGGATTCGCTCACGGACGATCAGAAGAAAGTTTACGCACGAATGATGGAGGTCTACGCCGCCACGGTCGCCCAGAGCGATCACGAAATCGGCCGCATCCTCGACTCATTGGAGGAATCCAAGCAACTCGACAACACGCTGGTCATCTACCTGGAAGGGGACAACGGCGCCAGCGCCGAAGGAACCATGCAAGGGACGACCAGCGAGGTTTCGGCGCAGTTCGCTCCGGAGTCGATCGAGTTTCTCCTGTCGATGATCGACGAACTCGGCAGCGATAAGACGTACAACCATTATCCGGTCGGCTGGGCGCATGCGATGAACGCGCCGTTCCAATGGACCAAGCAAGTCGGCTCGCACTTAGGCGGCACCCGCAACGGGCTCGTCGTCAGTTGGCCGAAGCGGATCAAGTCCGGCGGCGGAATCCGTTCGCAGTTCCATCATGTCATCGACATCGTGCCGACGATTCTCGAAGCGACAGGCATCCAAGCTCCACGACTGCTGAACGGCATTCCGCAGAAGCCGATGGAAGGGGTCAGCATGGTCTACTCCTTCGATGATGCCAAAGCGCCGACTCAACATGTGACGCAGTACTTCGAGATGACGGCCAACCGCGCGATCTACCACGACGGCTGGATCGCCTGCACGACGCCGCTCCGCAAGCCGTGGGAAACGCTCGGCGCGGCTCCCGACCCGGACGACTATCCTTGGGAGCTTTACAACCTGAACGAAGACTTCAGCCAGTCGAACAACGTGGCGAAGGACAACCCCAAGCAACTGCTCGACATGCAATCGCGATTTCTGATGGAGGCCGTTAAGTACAACGTGCTGCCGATCGACTCCAGCTTCGCCGACCGGATGGATCCGCAGACGCGGCCCAACTTCCTCCGCGGCAAGTCCGAGTTCACATACTACCCGGGCATGTTCCGCATTCCGGAAGCCAATTCGCCCGACGTGCATAACAAGTCTTTCCGCGTGACGGCCGAAGTGGAGATTCCCGAAGCGGGCGCCGAAGGCATCCTTGCGACGGCCGGCGGACGATTCGGCGGCTATGCCCTGCTCGTTCTCGACGGCAAGCCGATGTTCGCTTACGCCTGCACGAACCAGGACGGCGAAAAACAACCCGGGCAACGCAAGGATAAAACACGAATCGCCGGGACAGAAAAGCTCGCACCGGGAAAGCACACGCTCGTCTTCGATTTCGTCTACGACGGCGGCGGGCTCGGTAAAGGGGGTAAGGGATCGCTCAGCGTCGACGGCACGACCGTCGCCGAAAGCCGCATCGAGCAGACCAATCCGCTCGGCAAGTTCACGCTCGACGAGAGTTTCGACGTCGCGATGGACACCGGCTCGCCGATCCTCGACGACTACGACGCGAAGATGCCGTTCAAGTTCACCGGCACGCTTCACAAAGTCGAAATCAAACTGGGCGAAGACAAACTTTCGCAAAAGGATCGGAGCGAACTCGAACGGCTCCGACGAGAACGAGCCGTTGCGAAACAATGACCTCCGTTGGAAACATCGTTGTCGCCGGGCCGGATCATTTCCGGCCCGGCGTTTTCATTTTCCTGGCGCATCGAGTCAACAATGCGGCCCACCGTTGTGCGTTGATTGTCTCTTGGCGTGAACGACGACCTTGAGAACTGTGCCGACGCGGTGGAAGCCCGGCTCAGCTTGGCCTAACATGGCCGCCGTTCATTGAGAACGTCATCCTTCAGCCCGCGGCAGGAGCCCGTCATGCGTCCCCTTCGGTATTCCATCAATATCACGCTGGACGGGTGTTGCGATCATCGGGCCATCCCGGCGGATGAAGAATTGCATCGTCACGCAATCGAGAATCTCAACCGGGCCGATGCCTTGCTCTTTGGTCGGGTGACTTACGAGATGATGGAGAGTGCGTTTCGTCCGTCGGCGGCGGCAGAAGCGAACCCGGAATGGATGGACCCGTTCGGCCGAACGATCGACGCCGCGAAGAAGTACGTCGTGTCGAGCACGCTGGATCGCGTCGATTGGAACGCCGAACTCTTGCGAGGCAATCTGGCGGACGCCGTTCAAGAGCTCAAGCGCCGGCCCGGCAAAGGGCTCGGCACGGGAGGCGTGAAGCTTCCGCTGGCCTTGGCCGAGTTGGGGCTGATCGACGAGTACGAGTTCATCGTGCATCCGCGAATAGCCGGTCATGGGCCGGCACTCTTTGCCGGGCTCTCGAAGTACGTCGACCTGAAGCTCGTGAATCGGCTGGAACTCGGCTCCGGGGCGGTGGCGCTGCAGTACGAGCCGAGACGGTAGCCGAGCATCGCGGCCTAGCACCGGCTTAGCACGGCCGGGCGACGGAAATTTCTCGCGAACCTTTGCGAGCCGGCAGGCTCTATTCCCGAGGAATCGTCTTGCAGCCGCGAGGCTCTTGACGCTTGCGATAGGATGAAAGCAAGTGAACGGTTTATCTGTTTAACCAATGAAAGGGGGTGATCAATTGAGTAGTACGATTGCTTGCATGCCGAGCCCAGGAAAGGTCGTAATCGCTCCGGTTGATCGCCAGGAGTGCGGCGCGTAGATCAAGCGCTTGATCTGACAGCGTTTTATTTCGCTGTGCGTCGCTCGGCGACGAACGTAGTAGCGATTTCGAAGCCCCTGCGGCTCGGCATCGCAATCTGATAGTGGAAGGCCCTCCGGTGCGTTGCCGGAGGGCCTTCTTTTTTGCGCCCATCCGGTGAACTGCCGAGGCGGAGCAGGGCGATAGAAATCTTTCTTGGCGACAGTTGACAGGCCGTATGAAACCGCTAAACTAATCGCTACTGAGACTCAGTATCATCAAGAAACGGGCCTTTTGCGGCGGGTTTCCGCCTCTCCGGTCAACGTCTTGAGCTTCCGGCGGACTCGCTCTGCCGAATAGCCCACAAGACTTTCCGGAGTATCTCGTATGTCGATCTCTGAAATCCCGTCTGTTGCGGCCCCGGCCGTTCTCCCTGTTTCCCCGGCCGTCGCAACGGCCGAAGTTGCGGAAGCCGCGACTCCGGTCGAATCGAACGTCGCCCTACCGACGGCCGTTCGCATGCTCCTCTCGCAAGACCTGTTTGCGGGCTCGCGCGAAGTTTGCATCGCCCACCGCGGCGCGCTCTATCGCCTGCGGATCACCATGCAGAACCGGCTCATTCTTCAAAAGTAGCCGCCTCGGTCGGCGCCGCGATGCCCGACGCCGCGGCGCCGGTTTCCTTCCTCGATTCGCCCTCCCCTCAGGAATTCGAACGTGGCCGACATCAGCATGGATCGCACGTTATGCGACGTGGCCGAGGCCTATCGCCGGGCCGATTGGGAAGCCTGCCGGCAATTGCTGCGCGACGCTTTGGTGAAGCGTCCCGACGACGGCGCCTGCCTGCAATGGCAAGGTCTCGTTTGGCATGCTCAAGGCGCGTTTGCGGCGGCCCGCCGCGTGCTCGAATACGCCTCGCTCTTGGTGCCGCTTTCGGTCCCGTCGCAAGTGGCGTTGGCCGAAGCTTATCAACACTGCGGCCGGCGCGACGACGCGCTGACCATCTTGCGATTCCTCGCCGAGTGCGAAGACCTTCCCACAAATTGCCTGCCGCGATTATCGGCGGCGCTCGGCAAGCTCGGCGAAGTTGCGCTGGCGCTCGACGTTTGCCGCGAAGCGTCGCTCCGTGACGCCGACGACGACGAAGCCTGCTTCGGCATGGCCTACTTCATGAACAAGCTCGGCTATCCGACCGAGTGCGTGATGCCGCTCTTGCGCCGCGCCTTGGCGCTCGAACCGGAGCGACCGGTGTATCGCTTAAGCGTCGGCGTGATGTGCGCCGGACCGGCTTGCTCGACGAAGCGTACGAGCTGCTTTGCGGCGTCGATCCGAACCGCGTCACCTGCACGAGCTGCCTGCAAACGATGGCCCGCCTGTTTGAACAAGTCGGCGATGTCGCCCGGCACGACGCCGTACTGGCCCAAGCCTTGCGATTGCCGCGAAGTTCGGAAACCGCCGCGGCGGAGGCGGCCCTCCCGGTGCAAAAGCGCCGCCGTGACGACGATTCGGAGGCCCGTTCGTGATGCGCATCGCTCATTTGCTGCTGCTGCACTTCGGGATCGCGGCTTCGATGGCCGCCGGCTTCGCGCTGCTGCCGGTGTTTTTCGCCGCCGTAGTGCGCGTGTTCGTCGACCGCCGCAACCGGCTGATTTGACGAAACTCGCCGCCCAGCGTCTGGATCAACTCCGGCTGCTGGCCGCCTTGCACGAACGACGGGCTTCGCAGTCGCGCCGTTAAACACTGACCTACTGAATCGTCTTACGACACCGTATTCCGTCACCCTGGAAAAGAGAACGACATGGGACACTACACCGGCCCCAAGGCTCGCATCAACCGCCGTTTGGGCACGATGATTTTTGAAAGCGCCGGGGCTCGCCGCGCCTACGAACGTCGAGACGACAGCATGCCCGGGCAGCATCAGCGCCGCGGCAAACTCTCCGACTACGGCAAAGCCCTGCTCGAAAAGCAGAAGATCAAATACTTCTACGGCCTCAGCGAGCGCCAACTGCGCCGGCTTTACAAAGAAGCGATGCGCCGCCCCGGCAACACCGGCGAAAACCTGCTGGTGATGTGCGAACTCCGACTCGACAACGTCGTGCGCCGCGGCGGCCTCACGATTATGCGCCCGCAAGTGCGCCAAGGCATCGGGCACGGTCACTTCCTCGTGAACTGGCGGAAATGCACCGTGGCGTCACGGCTCATGAAGCCGGGCGAAATGGTTCACGTGAAGGCGCGGACCGCTGCAACAACTCTACGGCAACATCACGCGCGAAGCGGACAATCCGCTGCCGGCGTTCTTGAGCGTCGACGAAGCCCGGCTGACGGTGAACGTGTTGCGTGATCCGCTGCCGGACGAAATCAGCCTGCCGGTCAACGTCGGCGCGGTCATCGAATTGCTGTCGCGGTAGAAACGCCGCGATTTGAGCGAAGGGTGGCTGGGGCATAGCGCAGCGGTGCCCCAGTTACTCGGTCTTTACTTCGGCTTCGGCCCGGCCGCCCAGCACTGCCTCTAGAAGGCGCTTATCCCGGCGGCCAGCGCATCGGCCGGCCGCCGAGGAGATGGAAGTGCAGATGATCCACGGTCTGCCCGCCGTCGTCGCCGCTGTTGCAGACGACGCGGTAGCCGTCGGTCAGTTGGAGTTCCACGGCCAAGTCGCGAATCACCTTGGCCAGATGCACGACGAGCGGCCCGTCGTCGTCGCCGATCGTCGCCCAAGACTTGATCGGCTTCTTCGGAATGACCAATACGTGGACCGGAGCCTGCGGCGCGATGTCGCGAAACGCCAGGCATTGGTCGTCTTCATAGACCACGTCGGCCGGAATCTCGCGGTCGATGATGCGCTGGAAGATCGTCTTTTGTGCCACGATCCGAACTCCTGCAATCGCCCGACCCGCGGGCGCCGGTCGTTGTTACGCGGGTGCGTGCGGCGCGGCACCGGCGGTGCTCGCGGAAATTTGCTCGAGTCGGCAGGCCTTCGTCGATCAGCAGCACCGGAATGCCGTCGAACACCGGATAGAGAATCGTCCCGTCGGCCCGCAATAAGCCGGCCTCAAGCTTGCGGGCGACAAGCTCGCCGCCTCGATTCGCAACGTGCCTGCGGTGACCGCGGCATTGATGCGTTCGACGAGCGACGAATCGGCTTCCGTCAGCGGCGTTCGGCTCTCCGGACAACGCAGCATCTGCAAGAAATCAGCGGAGAACATCGCGCGGCTAACCACTCCCGAGACCCGGCGGACAGGACCTCGACCGTTATACACGGCCCACGGCGCACCCGCCAGAGACTGCGGCACGCCGGCTAGGTTCGACGTTTCGCTGAGGTGCCGCCGGCGGCTCGTCCACCAGTGCAATCCCGGCTCCCCGGTACGGGCACTGGTGGACGAGCCACCAGTGGCACTCGACGTCGACGCGGCCGAAGGCCCGTTAACCGGGGCACCGCTCGACAATGCCCCGGCCGCCCGCGACCGCTTGGTGAAAGTCGGCCCTTTAGCCCTGTTCTTGCATCGGGCTGCCGGCCTGCGTCGATTGCAGACCTTCCGGCTTCGCCGTACGACGACGACGGTGCGGCACCTTCGTGTTCGTCCATTCCTTCGTCAGCGTTTCAAACACTTCGGGCGATCTCGTAGCGCACGAAGCCTTTGCCGTCGGGAATCGGACCGATCAGTCCTTGGAACACGGGCAGGCCGCGGAGAGTCAAGTCGGTGCTGCAATCGTCGATGCCAACCTGCGTGTGCGATCTTTTCCATCGATGTCGATGCGGACAATACTCTTTCGTTTTGATCTCGCCGTCGGTCCCTCGAGTGACGACACGATACACGAACTTATCTTGCGACATCTGCGCACGACTCCGGGGAAGAAGACTTGGGGAGGGCCGGTGTTAGGCTAAACAGGTATCGTCGACCTTAGCGGCGGAATACATCGCAAAGCCGCACGCCTGGCCGTATCCGTGCGAGACCCGCGAATCGGTAGCGGCCGTGCTTCGGCTAGAGTCGCTACAAGCGGTCGGCCGTACGGCGACGGCATGTCGACGGTAACGATCGTGCCGACGCTGCCGAATCGCCGCCGAACGAGAAGGACCGAAATCCGCCCATGACGCTTGACAATCGCTCGTTCATAGGTTTCGTCTCCGGGATGTTGTTCGCCGCCGCCTCGGCTCTGCATTCCGAGCAACCTGCGCACGCCGACGAACCTGCCGCCGCTTCGGCGAAAACCGCACCGCTCGACGGTCGCGACGGCCGCGATTTGGCGCTCGAAAACTTCCGGCCGCAGTCGATGCTGCACGTCCCCGTGCATCATTTGCCGCGAGCGAAGTTTCCCGTCGTCGACGTTCACGTGCATCCGAAGATTCGCCTGCACCACTCTCCCGAGGCTCGACGACTTCGTGAAGACGATGGACGCACAGAACATCGCCCTGTGCGTCAGCCTCGACGGCGGACTCGGCGCCGCCCTCGACGAACACATCGCCTATTTATGGCCGAAGTACCGTGACCGGTTCGTGATTTTCGCGAACGTCGATTGGCGCGGTGCCGGCCAAGCGGACGATCCGGCCTCGTGGGACTGCCAACGTCCCGACTTCGCCCGCCGTACGGTCGCCGCGCTCGAAGCGGCGAAGGCCCGAGGCGTCAGCGGCTTGAAGGTCTTTAAAGACCTGGGGCTCGTCTATAAGAACCCCGACGACAGCTACATCCGCATCGACGATCCGCGCTGGGACCCGATCTGGGCGGCCTGCGGACGCCTCGGCCTCCCCGTGATCATCCATAGCGGCAGACCCCACGGCCTTCTTCCTGCCGATCGACGAGAAGAACGAACGTTGGGAAGAGCTGCACCGGCATCCGGAATGGAGCTTCTACGGCCCCAGGTTTCCCAAACGCGACGACTTGCTGGCTGCAGTATCTCACCATCGTCGAGCGCCACACGAAGACGACCTTCATCGGGGCCCATGTTTCCAACAACGCCGAAGATCTCGCGACCGTCGGCTCGTGGCTCGACAAGTATCCGAACCTCGTGGTCGAGATTGCCTCGCGAACTTCCGAACTCGGCCGGCAGCCGTACACGGCGCGAAGTTCTTCTTGAAGTACGCCGACCGCATCCTCTTCGGCACCGACGGACCGCGGGCTCCCGCTCGCCTGTTCCCCTATTGGCGTTTCTTAGAGTCCGACGACGAATACTTCGCCTACGCGGAAAACCCGTTCCCGCCGCAAGGCCTGTGGAATATCTACGGCATCTACCTGCCGGACGACGTGCTGCGGAAGGTCTATCACGAAAACGCGGCGCGGATCATTCCGGGCGTTACCGAAAAATTGAAACCGCGGATGAACGCAGATTGACGCAGATAAGTCTTGTCATCAGCGTGCATCCGCGTTCATCTGCGGTTCATTCTTTTCCCTGAGTTCGGATTTGCGTCGACGAGACATCGGCCCGGAACTCCGCTTCGCTCACGCCGTCGCAAATCGCTCGGAGTGCCGGCGGCAGGTCGAGATCGTCGAGCGTTTGGAATCCGCCGTCGAGCTTCGTGCGGCCGAACACCAAGAACCGGTTGCCCAGCTTGGCGATTTCGGCGATCGTCGCATCGCGCTCGGCTTCGCTGTCGTTGGCGAAGCGCAAGTCGGCCACGCGCGTGATGGTGTCGAGCCCGCACACGATCGTACGCCCCGGAAACAGCCGGGCCTTCTGCACCATCCGCGGCGCCCGCGTGAAGCAGAGCAGCCCTTCGGTGAATTGTGCGGCCCGATTCGCCATGTCGACGTAATCGAGCGCCGGCTTGCCGACGTTTTCGACGGAGATCTCAAACTCGACCGGCCCGCCGAGCCGCTTCTTGGGCGATTGCGTGCATGCGGCGATGTCCGTCGTGCAGCGGATTGAACGAACCGGGAAACACGCCGACGGCCCGTTCCAGCGGACGTTGCGAATCGCCCCAGGCCGGAATTCGCGACGCCCGACCTTCCGCAAGTTCGCGCCAAGCCGGCATCGCCTCGACCATCCGCTCTTCCAAGCGTTCGGTCGGCCGGAGCATCGCGGTAAGATGCGACGACACGCCGCACATCGTGGAAAGCAAATCGATGAGCAACGCCGCGGCGAGGTCTTCTTCGTCGTCGCGCGAGCGGCGCCTTTGACAAGTTCGATCGTTTGCGAACGCGTCCAGTTTTCGCTTTGCGCGGCGAGATGAATGCGGTGCGTCCCGCGTTTCGGTCGATCGCTCGCCAAGCTCGCCGTAAGGCCGATACCGACGACGGGCCACCGATCTTCTCCGCTCTCCCCTTGCGGGAGAGGGGCCGGAAGCGAGGGGGGCGAGCTTCGTTCGAGTTCCGCTGCGCGAATCGCTCGGCCCGGCGATAAGCGGCCACCGCCATGGCGCGGGCCGTCGGTTCGGAGCAAAACTGTTCCGGCGCCAGGCCGAGAAATTCGGTCAGAGCCGCCGACGTATACGGCACCCGGGCCTCAAGCACCGTTTGCGAAGCCCCCGGCACGGAGAGCAACTCGCCGATCGCCCGACTTCCGCCGCCGGTCACGACGATGACGGCGCGCGGTGCGGTCGCATGAATACGACGCACGACATCGACGACTTCGACAGGCAACGACATGCGGAAATTCTACACCGCAACTCGCATCGCGGCGCACTTCGGCGTGAAAGTCTCCGGTCGCTGACGCTCACCGCTCGCGGGCGGCGACGCCGGTTTGACACGGCGGCGGCCTATTGCCCCGCCGTTTGCAGCTTCTTCGGACCGGCCGAGGGGAAGCGATCTTGCAGGGCTTGCACGCTCATGCCCTCGGTTCGCAGAGCTTCAATCGCCAACAGCGCGGCATCCACGGCGGGGATCGTCGTGATGCAAGGCACGCCGTGCGATACGGCCGCCGCACGAATCTTACCTTCGTCCGTCCGCGCCTCCCTTGCCGCTGGGCGTATTGATGATGAGCTTCACGGCCCCGTCGACCAAGTAGTCGATCAGGTTCGGATTCCCTTCCTGCAGCTTCTTCACGCGCTTCACTTCAATGCCGGCCTCTTCCAACACCTTGGCGGTGCCTTCGGTGGCCAGCAGGTTGAAGCCGAGTTCGCGCAGCTTGCCGCCGATCTTCACGGCATGCCTCTTGGTGCGCGGCGCCAGGCTCATGAAGATCGTCCCCTCTTTAGGCAGGACGACCCCCGCACCAAGTTGCGCTTTCGCGAATGCGATGCTAAACCGCTCGCTGGTCCCCATCACTTCGCCGGTCGAACGCATTTCCGGGCCGAGCACGATGTCGACGCCGTGGAACTTGATGAACGGGAAGACGCTTTCCTTCACGCTCACGGCCGACGGAATCGGATCTTCGAGCACGCCTTGTTCGGCCAGCGTCACGCCGGCCATGATCTTCGCGGCCACCGTGGCCACCGGCAGACCGGTCGCCTTGGCGACGAACGGCACCGTGCGCGAAGCCCGCGGGTTCACTTCCAGCACGTAAACGGTTTGCTTCCCCTCTTCGCGCTTGATCGCGAATTGGATGTTCATCAAGCCGCGAACGTTCATCGTCATCGCCAGCCGGCGAGCCGCTTCACGAATCTCGGCCAACACGGGGCCGGACAAGCTATACGGCGGAATCGCGCAGGCCGAATCGCCCGAGTGAACGCCGGCCTCTTCGATATGTTCCATGATGCCGGGGACGACGACGTTCTCGCCGTCGCAGATGCAATCGACGTCCACTTCGATGGCGTCTTCCAAGAAGCGGTCGATCAGCACCGGCTGCCCCTGGGAAACGGTAAACGCCTCGGCCGCGAACTTTTCAAGTTGTGCGTTGTCGTAGCAGATTTCCATGGCCCGGCCGCCGAGCACGAAGCTCGGACGCACCAGCGCCGGGTAACCGATCTTCTGCGCCTTGGCGCGGGCTTCGCTCATGTTGCGGGCGATGCCGTTGGCCGGTTGTTTCAGGTCGACGCGGTGCAGCAGCCGTTGAAACTTCTCGCGATCTTCGGCGTCTTCGATCGTGTCGACCGAGGTGCCGATGATCGGCACGCCGTTGCTTGCCAGAGCCCGCGCGAGGTTCAAAGGCGTTTGTCCGCCGAACTGCACGATCACGCCGTCGGGGTCGACGACGTCGCAAATGTTCAACACATCTTCGACCGTCAGCGGCTCGAAGAAGAGCATGTCGCTCGTGTCGTAATCGGTGCTCACCGTCTCGGGGTTCGAGTTCACCATCACGGATTCGATGCCCAATTCGCGCAGCGCGTAGCTGGCGTGGCAGCAGCAATAATCGAACTCGATCCCTTGGCCGATACGGTTCGGGCCGCCGCCGAGGATCATGATGCGCTTCGTGCCGGCGCTTTGGCCGGAGCTTCGTTCTCGTCTTCGTACGTGGAGTAGTAGTACGGCGTGAAGGCCTGAAACTCGGCGGCGCAAGTATCCACCGACTTAAACACGGCTTTGATACCGCGGCGTTTGCGCTCGGTGCGAACTTGACCGTCGTTGGCGTCGAGCATCACGGCGAGCTGACGATCGGAGAAGCCGAACTGCTTCGCGCGGCGGAGCGTCGCGTCGTCGACGTCTGCGAGCGAGCCGATCTGCGCAGCTCGTCTTCCATGTCGACGATCTGCTTCAGATTGTCGAGGAACCAAGGATCGATGTACGTGATGCCGAAGATTTCTTCGATCGTCATGCCGCTCTTCAGCGCGTAGCGGAGGTACCAAACCCGGTCCGGGTTCGGTTTGCCGAGCTTCGCGCGAATATCGTCGGCCGACGGGCGACGATCCGAGTACCACAGGTCTTTGTTGTCGCAACCGAAGCCGAACGCGCCGACTTCGAGCCCGCGCAACGCCTTCTGAAAGCTCTCTTTGAACGTCCGACCGATCGCCATCGTCTCGCCGACGCTCTTCATCTGCGTGGTGAGCAGGTTGTCGGCGTCGGGGAACTTTTCAAAGGCGAACCGCGGAATCTTCGTGACGACGTAGTCGATTCGACGGTTCGAAGCAGGCCTTCGTCTCGCGCGTGATGTCGTTCTGCAATTCATGCAGTCGGTAGCCGACGGCCAGCTTCGCGGCAATCTTGGCGATCGGAAAGCCCGTGGCCTTCGACGCCAGCGCCGAGCTGCGGCTGACGCGCGGATTCATCTCAATAACGATCATCCGGCCGTTGTTCGGGTTGATCGCGAACTGAATGTTCGAGCCGCCCGTTTCGACGCCGATCTCACGGATCACGGCCAGCGAAGCGTCGCGCATCCGCTGATATTCTTTGTCGGTAAGAGTTTGTGCCGGAGCGACCGTAATCGAGTCGCCCGTGTGAACGCCCATCGGATCGAAGTTTTCAATCGCGCAGATGATCACGACGTTGTCGTCGGCATCGCGCATCACTTCCATTTCGTACTCTTTCCAACCGACGATCGATTCTTCGAGCAGCACTTCGCTCGTCGGCGAAAGATCCAGGCCGTGGCGGCACATCCGTTCGAAATCGGCCTTGTTGTAGGCAATGCCCGAACCGCTGCCGGCCAGCGTAAAGCTGGGGCGAATCACGCACGGCAGGCCGATCTCTTGCACGACCTGTTGGGCTTCTTCCCAGTTGTGCACGGTCTTGCCGCGGCAGACTTCGAGCCCGATCTTGTGCATGGCCTGCTTGAAGAGCTCGCGCTCTTCGGCCTTGGCGATGACGTCCGGCCGAGCGCCGATCATTTCCACGCCGTACTTTTCCAGAATGCCGCGTTTGGCCAAGGCCATGGCCAGGTTCAAGCCGGTTTGGCCGCCGAGCGTGGGCAGTAGCGCATCCGGCCGTTCGCGCTCGATCACCTTTTCGACAAGTTCCGGCGTCAGCGGCTCGATGTACGTCCGATCGGCGGTCGCCGGATCGGTCATAATCGTCGCCGGGTTCGAGTTCACGAGGACGACCTCGTATCCCTCTTCGCGCAGCGCCTTACAGGCTTGCGTGCCCGAATAGTCAAACTCGCAAGCTTGCCCGATGATGATGGGGCCGGAACCGATGAGCAGAATCTTGTGCAGATCGTCGCGACGTGGCACGGCGGAGAACCTTCGGGAACTTGGCGAACGTGAGAAGGGCGAACGCGACGCAAACCTTGGCGACGACAAGAGCTACGCTCGCTCTATCGGCCGTCGGGTTATGCGTAAAATCCCACCAAGTTACCACGATGAACCACGCAGATTCAAGTGGCGGAATTGCGGCGGAAAACGGCGGGGATTCGGTTTTGAAATCCGTCGCCGCGCCCTACCCTGTTGCCGTGCAAAAGTTTTCTCGGAGCCGAGAGCGATGAACCGGACGACCGGAGCGCAAGCCATACTTCACCTCTTGGCCGAGGCCGGCGTCACGCGGTTGTTCGGCAACCCGGGCACGACGGAGTTGCCGTTGGTCGACGCCGTCGCCGCGGAGCCGCGCATCGAATACGTGCTCGGCCTGCAAGAAGTGCCGGTCATGGCGATGGCCGACGGCTTCGCGATGGCCTCCGGCGGTTTGGGCGTCGTCAACTTGCACGCCTCGTGCGGGCTCGGCAACGCCATGGGGATGCTCTACAACGCGCTCGCGAAGGAACTCCGCTCTTGGTCACCGCAGGTCAGAGCGACCGGCGAATCCTGTTCGAAGAGCCGATTCTGGCGAGCGACATGGTCGCCGTGACACGGCCGTGGACGAAGTGGGCCGCTCAAGTCGAGCGCGTGGAAGACGTGCCGGTCGCCGTTCGCCGCGCCGTACAAACCGCGCTCACGCCGCCGACCGGCCCCGTGTTCCTATCGCTGCCGATGGACATCCAAACGGCCGAGGCCGATTTGGACCTCGCGCCGGCCCGCGTGCCCGACCGGCGCGTGCGTCCGCCGCTGGAGGCGTTGTGCGCCGCCGCGGCGCTGTTGGCCGGCGCGAAGAACCCGGGCATTATCGCGGGGAGCCGGGTCGTGGAGGGCGGCGCCGTGCCCGCGCTGGTCGAACTGGCGCAGCGGCTCGGCGCGCCGGTATTCAGCGAAAGCGCAACGTCGCACGGTCGGGCTCCGTTCCCGGCCGCGCATCCGCTCAACGCGCAACAGTTGCCGCTTTGGGCCCCCGACGTTCATGCCGCGCTCGCCGAGTTCGACGTGCTCCTGGCCGTCGGGCTCGACCTGTTGCGAATGTACATTTATCACGAGCCGCCGCAGGCCGTGCCGAGCAGCTGTCGCTTGGTGCATCTCGATGAGAACCCTTGGCAAATCGGCAAAAACTATCCGGCCGAAGTCGGGCTTATCGGCGACGTGCGAACCGGCTTGGAGGAACTCGCCTCGCTCACGACCGGAGCCATGACCGCGGCGCAAGTCGACGAAGCCCGGGCTCGCGGGAAGCGGCGAAGCGCCGCACATGCCGAAGTACGCAAGGCGCTCGCCGCGCGTATTGCAGCGGAGCGCGAAGCGCGGCCGATGATGCCGGCGACGCTGATGGAAACCGTCGGTCGAATATTGCCGCCGAACGTCGCCGTGGTGGAAGAAGCCGTGACGACGACGGAACACTTGCTTGAGCGCCTCGGCACGTTACCGACCACGGACGGCTACTTCGCTCACCGTGGTTGGTCCTTGGGCTGGGGGCTCGGCCTGCGCGATCGGCGTGAAGATGGCCTGGCCCGATCGTCCGACGCTCGCACTCTTAGGCGAAGGGGCCGCGATGTACGGCATTCAAGGCCTCTGGACGGCGGCCCGCTACAACGTGCCGGTGACGTTCGTCGTTTGCAACAACGGGCACTATCAGATTCTCAAAGACGGGCGCGGATGCTCGGCTTGCCGGCCGTGCGCGAAGGCCGGTTCATCGGCATGGACCTTGATCGCCCTTCGCTCGACATCTTGAAACTCGCCGAGGGTTTCGGCGTCGAAGCGGTGCGCGTGAGCGAACCGGATGAACTGGCCGAAGTGTTGAAAGCGTCGCTGGCCGGCGATCGGCCGCGCGTGATCGACGTATCAATTCAGAAGACCCGAGCTTCGCAGTTCGGCTAGAAACTTGCAAACGCGGCGGGGTGCCACTGGTGGCTTGCCCACCAGTGTTAAGAGCACGGGTGGACAAGCCACCCGTGGCACCCATGGATCAATGCTTGAAAAAGTACGCGGCTGAGTGGCGCAGCAAGTGCGGCACGATGAAGTGCAGTAGGCCGACGACGACGACGATGCCCGCCAAGTCGAGCAAGACGCCGTAGCGAATCATTCGCGTGATCGGAATATAGCCCGACCCGTACACGATGGCATTGCACGGCGTGCTCACCGGCAGCATGAAGCCGAGGCTCGCGCCGAACGTTGCGCCGAGGGCCGGAATCAGCGGGTCGATATTGGCCGCCTGCGCCGTCGCGATGACGATCGGCACGATGATCTGTGCGCTGGCCGTGTTTGAAGTCGCTTCCGAGACGATCACGGCCATCACCGTACCGAAAACGAGCATCGAGAACGCCGTGTCGAGCGGCAACATGGCTTCGAGCCCTTGGCCGATCGCCGCAGCGAGGCCCGTCGACTTTGCCAACGAGCCGAGGGCAAAGCCGCCGCCGTAAAGCAGGACGATGCCCCAATCGATCTGCGCCGCTTCGTCCCAAGTGATGGCTCGTCCGTCGCGATCGCCCGGCAAAAGAAACAACAAAATCGCGCCGATGAGCGCCACTACGCCTTCGTTCAGCGGGTCTTTGAGCGCTTGGTACAGCGGGTGCTCCTGCCCGACGATCAAATACACGGCGCCCGGCAGCACCCACAGGAAGATAGTCAGCAGAAAGGCGAACAACGTCGATTTTTGGCTCGTCGTCCATGGCCCCAGCGATTGGCGACGCTCGCGAAGCATTTCCGCGCCGCCGCGAATTTCGTCGGTGCCGGCCGGGCAGAAATAGTTCAGGTACACGTACATAAAGAGGAACAAGAGCAGCACGACCGGCGTGCCGATCAGCATCCACTGAAAGAACGTGAAGTCGACGCCGAGCGACTTACGTATCTCCGCGATGCCGATCATGTTCGGCGGGGTACCGATCGGCGTCGCCAAGCCGCCGATGCTGGCCGCGAAGCTCGTCATGAGCATGAGGCCCGTCGCATAGCGGCGATCAAGCGGCTTGTCGCTTCCTTGCTCGCGGAAGAACACGGCCAAGATGCTCATGCCGATGGCGAACATCATGGCGGTCGTGGCCGTGTTGGAAATCCAGGCCGAGAGGAAGGCCGTCACCGCGCCAAAGCCGAACAAGATGCGACTCGGCCGAGCGCCGATCCACGGCAAGCCGAGAATGCCGTAGGCAAACCGGCGATTCAGCCCGTGGATAAACACGGCTCGCGCCAAGATGAACGAGCCGATGAAGAGAAACATGATGTAATCAGCGAACGGCGCAAACACGTCCTTGGGCGCAGCGACGCCGCAAATGACGCAGGCCGACGCCGCGGCCAAGGCCGAAATCGTCAGCGGTACCGATTCGCAAATCCAAAGCACGGCCGTCGTCGCCATGATCGCCGCGAGGCGATGGGCTTGTTCGTTGTGAACGAGCGTGCCGTCCTTGCCGGCCGTGGTGAGGCCGGGCAATTCGGCGAACCAAAGACTGAGAAAAACCACCGGGGCCAAGAAGAAGCCGGCTCGCTTGCGCAGTTGTTCAAAGCGCGCTTCGGCGGGGCTGATTTGTTCGAGGGCCGTGCTGTCGATCGAAGCCATGCGGCGAATCTCTTGGTAGGGAACGCCCTCTGCGGCGTTCCATGCGTTGCGATGAGTTCCGGAACGCCGCGGAGGGCGTTCCCTACAGGCTATTGAAACGAGAGACTACCGAAACAGCTTCGGCATGAAGTCAGCCCAGTAGCCGCGCCAGACGCTCCACGTGTGAGCGCCGGCCGTCTCTTCATAGTCGTGCTTCACGCCGAGTTCCTTGAGCTTGGCGTCGAACTCGCGATTGGCCTTCAGCAAGAAATCATCTTTGCCGACGCCGATCCAAAAGACCTTGAGCCCGCGATTGAACGCTTCGGGATCGGCGGCCAGTTTCGATTGGGCCGCGTCGAGGTCGCTTGCCGCGCCGCTGAACGAACCGACGTATGCAAACTTGTCGAGGTTGTTGAGCCCGACGTCGAGCGATTGTTGCCCACCCATCGAGAGGCCGACGATCGCCCTAGACTCGCGATCGCGTTTCACGCGGTAATTGGCTTCGACGAGCGGAATCACGTCTTCGAGCAAATCGGCCGCGAAGAGCCTGCGATTGTTGCGCGAGTATTCGCGGCGCTCGTCCGAATCGCGCGGAGCATTCGATGGTCCGCCGGACGGATGACCTTCCGGCATCACGACGACGGCCGGCACGGCACGACCGGCGGCAAGGAGATTGTCGGCGATCACGTGAGCTTGCCCGAGCGCCGACCAGTGGCGATCGTCGTCGCCCGAACCGTGCAGCAAGTAAACGACCGGATAACTCTCGGGCGCTGCGCGTAGCCGGGCGGCGTGTAAACGTGGACGCTACGGCGTCGGCCGGCGGCTTTCGATTCGTACCAATGCTGCGTCACCGAACCATGCGGCACGTTTTGCCACTCGTCGATGCGCGGCTTGCCGTCGCGGCCCGGCACGTCGAGATAGCCGCGCGAGCCGGTACGGTTGCCCATGACATGAGTGCTGAGCGGATCCGTAATCCGGAGGCCGTCGACGTTGAGTCCGTAGTCGTAGATGCCCGGCTCCAACGGACCGATCGTCGCAGTCCAGACGCCGTCGTCGTTCTTCGCGAGCTGCAACGCGTCGGCCCCTAGCAACGTCTGCAACTCGCCGCTCGCGATCGACACGGCGGACGCCTTCGGCGCGACGAGCGAGACCGTGACGCGGCCGTCGTCGTGAACGACCGGCGAACGCAACGGGGCTCGTTCTTGCTCCTTCTTCGCCTGCCCGAAGGCCGGCAGCCCGGATAGCACGGCCAAACACACGGCTGTAGCGGTTGCGTAAATCTTCATAGGGTGAAACCTGCGGGGCGTCGTATCGAGGCCGGCACACGTGAACGTCCGGGGCGAAGCGTGCCGATTATAGGTAGGTTTTCGCGACGTTGCGACTATCGCCGCCCCGAAGCCCGGCGGCTCCGAAACCGCGAAGCCGGCTGGTTGCGGCCGAGCCCGCGGGTTAGAATCGGAGCCGCTCGGAACGTCGCCCAGACCGCTTGATTTTGCACGCTGATCCCGCCGCTGCCGCCTCGACCGTTTCGATCGCCCCGCCTGATGACCTGCCGAACACCTTTCGGCCCCTGCCTGCTCCCGCCTTCCAACTTCCCGACGGTACTCGCATGCTCACACTCCGTGGCGAGAAGAAGCGCCTCTGCGACGGCATTGCGCGGCGCGACTTTCTGAAGATCGCGCGCTCGGAATCGGTGGTTTGTCGTTGGCCGATCTTTTGGCGGCCGAATCCTTCGCGGCGCCGAGCGGCAAAGCGAAGAAGCACAAGTCCGTCATCATGGTCTACATGTGCGGTGCGCCCTCGCACCAAGACATGTATGATTTGAAGATGGACGCGCCCGCCGAGATTCGCGGCGAGTTCAAACCGATCGACACGGCCGTGCCCGGCATTCGCATCTGCGAACACTTGCCGCTGCTGGCGCGGAACATGGACAAGCTGATTCCGTTGCGCTCCGTCGTCGGGTCGCCCAACGGCAATCACGATTCGTTCATCTGCTACACGGGCCGTAGCTTTCAGAACCAAGCCCCCGGCGGTTGGCCGGCCATCGGCAGCGTCACGTCGAAAGTACTCGGCCCGACCGATCCCGCCGTTCCGGCGTTTGTGGGGCTTACGCCCGTGGCGCGGCATCCGCCCTACGGTTCCCCCGGCCTTCCCGGATATCTTGGCCCGGCGATGTCGGCCTTTCGTCCGTCGGGCGAAGGGCGCGCCGACATGGTGCTCGACGGTATCTCGCACGATCGGCTGAACGATCGCCGTTCGCTGCTGGGCTCGCTCGATCGCATTCGCCGCGACGTCGACGCCTCGGGCATGATGAACGGCATCGACTCCTTTCAACAGCAGGCCTTCGGGTTGTTGACGTCGAGCCGCATCGTCGACGCACTCGACCTCAGCAAAGAAGACCCGAAGGTGCGCGAACGTTACGGCAAGGGAGACGACAAGAACTTCGGCGACGGTGCTCCGCGCAATCTCGAACACTTCTTGATGGCCCGGCGTTTGGTCGAGGCCGGATGCCGCGTGGTCACGCTCAATTTCGGCCGCTGGGATTTCCACGCCGACAACTTCAACGGCTTGAAAAACACGCATCTGCCGCAATTCGATCAGGGGTTGTCGGCATTGATCGAAGACCTGCACGAGCGCGGGCTCGATGACGACGTGGCCGTCGTAGCGTGGGGCGAATTCGGCCGCACGCCGACGATCAACAAAGACGCCGGCCGCGATCACTGGCCGCAGGTGGGCGGAGCATTGCTCGCCGGCGGCGGTTGGAAGCGCGGGCAAGTGATCGGGGCGACCGACCGGTTGGGCGGCGTCGCCACGGAACGGCCGATTCACTTCGGCGAGGTTCTGGCATCGCTCTACAAGCACTTGGGCATCGACGTCAACTCGGTGAAGTTGAACGACCTGACCGGCCGGCCGCAGTATTTGGTCGACGGTCATCAGCCGATGTCGGAGTTGGTGTAAGTTACCGTTTCGCGAGTTGTCGTTTCGTCATTGCACGACTTCATGAAGGAAGCTCACGCCATGTCGTTCGGACAGCAAGATTGCCGCGGGCCCGTCACGCGCCGCACCGCTTTGAAGCTCGGTTCGCTGGCGATCGGCAGTTGGGGCGTCGGCGGGTTCGGCCTCGGCGATCTCGGGCGAATGCAGGCCCGGGCGGCTTGGCAAAGCGGCGCGACCGGCGGCGGTCGCAAGGAAGACAACTCCGTCATCTTCGTGTGGCTCCCCGGCGGTCCGCCGCACATGGAGATGTACGATCTGAAGCCGAATGCGCCGCTGGAATATCGCGGCGAGTTCCAGCCGATCGCCACCAGCGTACCGGGCCTGGATGTCGGCGAACTGTTGCCGCTGCATGCCAAGCTCGCGCAGAAGTACAACGTCATCCGGTCGGTACATCACCAGTTTGCCGATCACGGCGGCGGACATAAGCGATTTATGACCGGTCGCGATCCGAAAGAACCGACCGGCTTCGTGAACGACTATCCCGCGGTGCCGTCGCTCGTGGCGCAAACCATCCGCGAGCGACGACGCGGCGTGCCGAACTACGTCTGCGGCACCGATCGCGGCCGACAAGGGATCGACACGTTCTCGTTCGGCAGCGCATACCTCGGCAACTCGTCGCATCCGTTTATGGTGCCGGGCGACCCGAGCGCGGCCGATTTTAAAATTGACAACTTGTCGCCGAGCGACGCGCTCGCGGACCGGCTCGACGACCGCGTGGCTCTGCTCGACAAGTTCGACAACTGGCGCCGCAAGCTCGACCGTGCCGGTGCAAAGCTCGAGTCGCCTCGACGAATTCAATCGCCGAGCCTTGGAGCTCGTGACGAGCGAAAAAGCTCGCAAGGCGTTCGATATCTCGGCGGAACCGGACGCCGTGCGCGAGCGCTACGGCAAGCATGCGTACGGTCAGCGAGCGTTAATGGCTCGCCGCCTTGTGGAAGCCGGCGTGACCTTCGTGACGATGGTCATGGAGAACCCGCAACTCCCCGGCGGCTTGCCGAAGTACGTGAGCTACAACTGGGATTCGCACGCCGTGAATTGCCACTTGTTCAAAGACGCCGAAGTGCGGTTCCCGCTTTACGATCAAGCCGTGACGGCGCTATCGAAGATCTGTATGCTCGCGGGCTCGACAAACGCGTGCTGCTCGTGGTGACCGGCGAATTCGGCCGGACGCCGCGCGTGAGTTACAGCGTCGGCACGGCCAGCGGCGTCACGCAGCCGGGCCGCGACCATTGGCCGAACGCGATGTCGATGATCGTCGCCGGCGGCGGCATGCGAACCGGCCAGGTGATCGGCGCAACGAACTCCAAGGGAGAGTATCCGACGGAGCGACCGCTGACGCCGAACGACCTCTGGGCCACGGTGCTCGCCCACTTGGGCATCGATTCGGAACTGGCCTACCCCGACCACAACGGCCGCCCGATGCCGCTCCTGCCGTTCGGCGAGCCGATCAAAGAACTGCTGCCGACGGCGTAAATGCGGTAATAGCTCCGTTTGGCCAAGGAGGATGTATCCGGCTATAATTTCGTCATGGCAACCTTTCAATTTGATGACGAATTGACGGCGAGGCTTGAACAACTGGCGACACAAGCCGGCGCTTCGAGCGTTGAGTCTTATTTGCGCATTTGCGCGGGCCTGGAACTGCCTCAGAAACCAGGGTTCGTCGCCGACGACTTCGACGCGGAACTCGATGCTTTGGTTGACTTTGGCGGCCCCTCGCTGCCGAAGGATTTCTCGCGCCGACATCTACATCGACCACGACTAACCGATGCAGTATTTGGTCGATACTGGAGTCTGGCTGTGCGCCTTTGACGGTGCGGACGACCGTTATGAGGCGATTCGCGAAGCCTTTCGTCGACTCAACGCCGCGCACCATTCGCTCGTCTTGGCGAGGCAGAATGTCGCCGAGTTTTGGAATGTCTCGACGCGAACCAATTTGGCGCGAGGAGGGTACGGCAAGCCGCCGGAGATCGTATTCCGAAGACTTGCGTGGATCGAACGGCATGCGACGATCGTTCCGGATCCGCCCGCAGCTTACCAGCAGTGGAAACTGCTGCTCCATCAATTCGGCATCATCGGGGTCGCGTCGCACGATGCTCGCCTCGTAGCGACGATGGCATGCCTCGGAATCCGGCGAATTCTTACGCTCAACGGAAAGGACTTCGTCAGATATCGAACACTAACTGTCGTGACGCCTGAAGACATCGCCGCAGGCAAGCTCTAGAAATTCAAACCGTCTTAAGCCCGCATCACGCCGCAGGTCGGAGCGGGCCAAGGCAAGGTCGTGTGCGCGGCCAGCAGCTTGTCATATTCCGCCGCAATGTGTTCGGGCAGCGGTGTTTGACGGCGGACCTTCATATCGACGTGTGCGCTGACGAGTTCTCCGGTCGCGCTGAGCACGCCGGTTTCGGCGTTCACGAGAAACTGCATGTAGTGCAGCCGCTTCGCCGTACGGCCGAGCTGCGCGAGTACATCTCCACGCGTTCGCCCAAACGAAGCTCGGAGAGATAACGCACGTGCAGTTCCAAAGCGAACGTGCCGGCGAGATTCGCAAGCATGTAGTCCGGCGTGAACCCGAACATGGCGAAGAAGCCGTGGACGCCGCGGCTGAACAGATGCGTGTACCACATCACGTTCATATGCCCCATCTCGTCGAGCCATTCAGGCAGCACGACACCCTCGCCGGTACGCGGCAGATCGCGGCGGCAAGCGGCGGCGGTTTCACGATCAGGAGGCATGTTTCGGCTCCGGTTTGCTTCATTTTAGCCGGAAAAACTGCTACGCTGAGCAAACTTTGCCGGCGGAAATTCCGCCCAAAAATTCGTGAGCGGCAGCGGGCTCGGCTGCGTATTGTAGTAGGGTTTCGCCGCCATAGGGGCCTGCCGCGCCGTACGTTCGCTACGTTTGGGAGAGTCGCATCATGTCGTTTCGCGTTGCCGCCGCTGCGGCGTTGGTCGCCTGGGGAATGCTTGCCATGCCGCATGACGCCGACGCCTCCGAAGTCGCCGGGCCGCAACCGTTTGGAAGCACGCACGACGGGCAACCGGTGGAGCGTTACACGCTGTCTGGCGGCAAAGTGACCGTCCGCTTGATGAACCGGGGCGCGACGATCACCGAGATTCACGCTCCCGACCGAGCCCAACAAACGGCCGACGTCGTGCTCGGGTTCGACACCATCGCCGGATACGAGTCGGAGGCGAATCAGTATTTCGGCTGCACGACCGGCCGCGTTTGCAATCGGATCGCGAAGGCCCAGTTCACCCTCGACGGCAAGATCTACAAACTCGCCGAGAACAGTGCGCCGAACCATCTGCACGGCGGCGGCCTCCGCAGCCTCGACAAGATCGTGTGGCAAGGAGAGAAGGTCGTTACGCAGCGCGGTCCGGGCGTACGTTTCACGTACTTGAGCCCCGAAGGGGAAGAAGGGTATCCCGGAAATCTCAAGCTGGCGACGACGTACATCCTGGGCGACGACGGCGCGTTGTGGATCGAATGGGAGGCCACGAGCGACAAGCCGACGCCGGTGAACCTGACCAATCACTCGTACTTCAACTTGGCCGGCGCCGGATCGGGCACGGTGCTCGACCACGAACTCACGTTGTATGCCGACCGCTTTACGCCGGTCGACGCCGGACTGATTCCGACCGGAAAAGTGGAATCGGTCGTCGGCTCGCCGCTAGATTTCACCACCGCAAAGCGGATCGGCGAGCGCATCGAGGAACTCACCAAGACGCCCACACAAGGCTACGACCACAACTTCGTCGTGATGCAAGGGAAGCAGATGCCCGCCGCCGTGGCGAAGCTGCGCGAACCGAAAAGCGGTCGCGTGCTCACCGTCTTCAGCACGCAGCCGGGCTTGCAACTGTACACCGGCAATTTCCTCACAGGGCAAGCGGGAAAAGGGGGCAAGCCGTACGTCTATCGCGGCGGAGTATGCCTCGAAACGCAAAACTTCCCGGACTCGGTCAATCAGCCGACATTCCCTTCGATCATCTTGAAGCCCGGTGAAACCTACCGGCAAACCTGCGTGTACATGTTCTCCGCGGAATAAGCCGCCGCGCCGTAACGCTCCGCTCCGGTCCTGCGCTCTGAAAGTCGGCGACTCTATTTCCGTCGCCACTTTTCCAGCAACGAATCTTCCGGAGATCGGACGAGATGATACGCCTCTCGGCGCTAGCGGCGCTTATTACCTCAGCGGTTTTGATATCGGCCGACTCGCGCACGCGGCCAATCGCTACACGCGGCGGCCGTTGCTATCGCGTTTAGGCGAAGCGATTCAGAATGCCGAGGCTCAAAGTGCGCAACAGCAGCAAGCGCGTCCGACTTTCCGACCAAACGGCAATTACCAACCCAACACAAACAACAACGCGTGGAAGTGGGCCTATCGCCCGTACAACTCCCAGTGGTCGTTCAACCCGAACACAGGAACCTGGGGCTTCAACCAAACCGGCGGTTGGGGCTGGGGTTGGGGCGACTAAATAAACCGTAGCCGCCTCGCAATGAACCGAGCGGACGATCGGCACTCGAAAGGTGATGCGCCGCCATGCGCGCCGCACCAACAAAAAAAAACGCCGCAATCGCGGCGTTTTTGCAAGACTTAGTGCCCCCTCCAGGACTCGAACCTGGAACCCGCTGATTAAGAGTCAGCTGCTCTGCCAATTGAGCTAAGAGGGCATTGGCGGAAGCCCCATATCATACCGGTTCGAGCCGATGGCTCAAGGGGCCCAAAGCCCCGGAAAAATGACCGATTGCGAACGGAGCGACGACAAAATACGACGACGCTCACCCGACAAAGGTTCGCGATCCGGCCGGTCGAAGAACACACGGCGTCTTACGAACCGAGCAGGCCTGCGCCAATCGCCCCGCTCGTAGCTGGTCTCGAGCGCCAACTGCACGACGTTGATCACACGGTCGCGTGTGACGGGCTTTCGCAACACGTCGAACGCTCGGGCCTCGCGGGCCTCGGCAATGAGCTGCTCGTCCGCTTCCGCCGAGAGCAGGATGCACGGCAGCGGCCGATAAAGTTCTTTCAGGCGGCGAATGGCATCAAGCCCGGAAAGCCGGGGCATGTGCATATCGAACAGCGCCAGATGCACGGTTTCGTGCTTAAGAATTTCGAGCGCTTCTTCGCCGTCGCCGGCGGTGAGCGTGTGAAACCCGCGCGGCTCGAACACTCCGCGAAGCGTTTCACGGAAGTCGAGATCGTCGTCGGTGATGAGTAGCGACGGAGCGTTGGCGACCACGGTCCCTGCCCTTACAAACGCGGGCGGTCGCAAACCGTGCGACGGCCCAAAACGGCGGCCCGAAGTATTCTAGCTCGCAACGTGCAACGGTCGTGCCACGGAGTTGCGACGCCGCGTGATGCGACGCCGCCGAACGCTGCAACTCCTTAGCATGCGGCAACTTGTAACAGTCGCGGCTGGAAACAACAAGTTCAGCACCGCCCCGAAGCGCATCGGCGACTCTGCCGCCGCCGGCAAAAGATGCCGAATCGGCAGGCAATCGCGGGCATGACAATTCCCCGGCTTGCTCAAGATTTTGCGATTCGCGACACCCTGCCGCGGGCGCTGCTTTACAACATCGCAAGTTGTCGTAAATCGTTGTGGCCTTGCCGGTTTCGCCTTTGCGCCGCTTGTCGTCCCCCGGGCCTTTCTTATACTACGCGAGGAGCCGCAATTCTGTGGCCCGTCTCTGCGTCAGCTCGCCTGTTTTTCGCCCCCTACCGAGCCTGCCGGCCGGTCCGAGGAATCAACTCCGTGCAAGCCTCTTCCGTGGAAGCCCGCCCGGGCACGTTTTTCAGTCGCAACGAATTCTTGATCCGCCGTTTGCACTCGCTTACCGGACTCATTCCGGTCGGCGCGTATATGTGCATCCATCTGCTGACGAACGCCAGCACGCTGGGCGGGCCGGCGATGTTTCAGAAGAACGTCGACCTGATTCATTCGCTCGGACCGGCGTTGCCGGTCGTCGAGTGGACGTTCATCTTCTTGCCGCTCATTTTCCACGCGGTCGTCGGCGTGGTCATCATCCGCAGCGGCAACGCCAACCTGAGCAGCTACTACTACGTAGGCAACGTCCGCTACACGCTGCAACGCGTGACGGCTTGGATCGCCCTATTCTTCATCGCGTACCACGTGTTCCATATGCACGGCTGGTTTCACAACCAGTGGTGGCTCGACAACGTCGCCCACGAATTGGGCGGACACAAGTTCGATCCGCACAAGGCGACGTCGACGGCCGCAGCCGCGTTGGCTTCGCCTCTCAAGAAACTGTTCTACGGCGTCGGCGTCGTGTCGTGCGTGTTCCACTTCGCCAACGGCTTGTGGACCATGGGCATCACCTGGGGCGTATGGACCACGGCCGCCGCGCAGAAGCGGGCCAATTGGGTTTGCGGAGCGATCGGCGTCGCCGTGACCGTTATCGGTCTGTCGGCGCTCGTCGGCGTCGCGAAGACAGATCGCGTCGCGGCCGAAGCTTATGAAGACGTGAAGATTCAAATGCACGAAGAAGAGTTGCGACGCGTCGATGAACGGCTGAAAGCCGAAAAAGCGGCCGCCGCTGCGAAAGCGGAAACGGCCGCGAAATAGCCGGGCGACGCCGTTCGCTTTGTTCCCAAAGATTGCTTGATCCTCCAGTCAGATAGTTACGCACATGGCAAAAGAACGCGTGTTGGTCGTCGGCGGCGGTTTGGCAGGCTTGGCGGCAACCATGCAGCTGGCCGAGCAAGGGATCGCGGTCGACTTGATGAGCCTCACTCCGGTTAAGCGGTCGCACAGCGTCTGCGCCAAGGGGGCATCAACAGCGTCAACGATCTCACTCGTCAGCAAGGCGACAACGAGTGGCTGCACTTCGACGACACCGTCTACGGCGGCGACTTCTTGCAGCACCAGCCGCCGGTCAAAGAAATGACCGAGTGGGGCCCGAAGATCATCAACCTGATGGATCGTCTGGGCGTGCCGTTCAACCGCACGCCGGAAGGCTATCGCGATCAGCGCCGCTTCGGCGGCACGCTCTTCAAACGCACGGCCTTCGCCGGCGCAACGACGGGCCAGCAATTGCTCTATGCTCTCGATGAACAAGTGCGTCGCTGGGAAACGACCGGCATCGTCAAGAAGTACGAGTTCTGGGATTTCCTCGGCCCCATCTTAGACGACGACGGCATCTGCCGCGGCGCGGTCGCTCAAGACCTTGTGACGATGGAAATCAAGGCGTTCCCGGCCGACGCCGTGGTCGTCGCTTCCGGCGGTTGCGGCTTGATCTTCGGCCGTTCGACGATGTCGATGGCCTGCACCGGCAGCGCGGTCTCGCGTTGCTTCCGAGCCGGCGCGAAATACGGCAACGGCGAGTTCATCCAAGTCCACCCGACGGCCATTCCCGGCGCCGACAAGCTGCGTCTGATGAGCGAAAGCGCTCGCGGCGAAGGGGGCCGTGTTTGGGTGCCGCGCAAGCCGCAAGACCCGCGCGATCCGCTGACGATCCCCGAAGCCGAGCGTTACTACTTCCTCGAAGAACGCTACCCGAAGTACAAGAATCTCGTGCCGCGCGACATCGCCACGCGTGAGATCTTCAGCATTTGCACGGAAGACGGCCTGAGCGTCGAGAAAGATCGTCTCTGCGTCTATCTCGATCTCACGCACCTGCCGCGGGCCTCGCTCAACAAGCTCGGCGGCATTCTCGATATCTACGAGAAGTTCCAAGGCGTGGACCCGCGCGAAGTGCCGATGAAAATCTTCCCGGCCGTCCATTATTCGATGGGCGGACTTTGGGTCGATTACGAGAAGCACGCCACAGGCGGCTTGAAGCTCGGTTCGCACAAGAACCAAGTCACCAATATCCCGGGCCTCTACGCCATCGGCGAGTGCGACTATCAGTACCACGGCGCGAATCGCCTCGGTGCCAACTCGCTCTTGAGCTGCATTTTCAGCGGGCTGGTCGTCGCACCGACGTTGCAAACTTGGATCGGTATGCAGAAGGGGAAGCTCGCGGCCGATCAACCGGCTGCGCTTTACGAAGCGGCGAAGAAGCGGCATCAGGCCGAGCACGATGCGCTGCTCAAGCGTCCCGGCGGCGGCGAGAACCCGTACCTGATCCATCAGGAACTCGGCAACATCATGACGAAGGCCGCCACCGTGGTGCGGCACAACAACTCTCTTCGCGACGCTTACGCGATCGTGCAAACGCTCGAAGCTCGCGTTTCGCGTTGCTCGCTTTCGGACACGGGCAATTGGACGAATCAGAACGTCGTGTTCACCAAGGCGCTCGTCGACATGTTCCCCATCGCCAAGAGCATTCTGAAGGGGGCTCTGCTCCGCGACGAATGCCGCGGGGCTCACTACAAGCCGGAATTCGCCATGCCCGGCATTGACGCAAGCGCTGCACCGGCAGATCGCCGTCGCTTGGCCGAAGAGTGGGTCGATCGCTTTGAAGCCAGTTCGAAGAAGTGGCTCAAGAGCACGATCGCCGTGCTCGGCGCAAACAACGAGCCGACGATCTCCTACGAAGACGTCGACACGACGCTCATCACGCCGCGTCCCCGGCTCTACGGATTGGTCGGCGCCGACATCATCGAAGAAGTTTGGAACGAGCGGCAAAAGGCCAAGGCCGCCGCGGCGAAAGAGACCGCCGTCGGCGCCAACGGCGTGCATTCCGAAAAATCCGGAGCCGCGCTCACGAGCGCCTCGTAGAGCCGCCGATGTCCTTTTCAATGGCTGCGGACGAACATCCGCGGCCCGCACGAGACACGACCGAAGACCTTAACGTCAGCCAATAACGACTCATGATCCAAGCGAACTCGCAAGACGATTCGGCTCACGGCTCGCAAGACCACGGCGATCATCACGCGCCGCCGGCGCAATTCTCCGTGCGCGTGCTGCGGCAAGATGCACCGGCGCTCCCACATATTGGGAACGTCATACGATCACGCGCGAAAACGACATGAACGTGATCAGCGTGTTGCAGCGCATCGCGGCTCAGGCGGAAACGGCCGACGGCGACAAGACGACGCCTGTCGCTTGGGACTGCAATTGCCTCGAAGAAGTTTGCGGCGCTTGCACGATGCTGGTGAACGGCAAAACCCGCCAAGCCTGCTCGGCCTTGGTCGACAAATTGCTCACCGAGAATCCGGACGAAATCGAACTTCGCCCGATGTCGAAGTTTCCCGTCGTGCGCGACCTGATGGTCAATCGCGGCCGGCTGTTCCGCTCGCTGCAAAAAGTACAGGCGTGGATTCCGGTCGACGGGTACTACGACATGGGCTCCGGCCCGCGCGTCTCCCCGGCGAGCCAAGAACAGGCCTACCCGCTGAGCGAATGCATGAGCTGCGGCTGCTGCCTGGAAGCCTGTCCGCAATTCGTAAAGATCGAACTGAAGAAGCAAGAAGGCGAGACGGACGAACAATTCCGGGCTCGCGAGCAAGCGGCGTTCGATCGCGGCTTCGTCGGAGCTCATGCGATCAGCCAAGTCATGCTCTTCAACGGCCACCCGACCGGCGCGATGAACGCCGGCCCTCGACTCGAAGCCCTGATGGCCGAAGGCGGAATTCAAGACTGCGGCAATGCTCAAAACTGCGTCGCCGTCTGTCCGAAGAAGATTCCGCTCACGACGTCGATCGGCCGCGCCGGCCGTGCGACGACGGTCCACGCAATCAAGAAATTCTTTGACCGTTAAAGCCGCTCGTTCCCAGGCTCTGCCTGAGAACGCACTGACACGAGGCTCCGCCTCGTCGCCTGATTTACATTGGCGCACTGAAGGGAACGCATGCGGATTCTGGCGATCGGCGATATTCACGGCCATCTCACGGCGCTCGATGCGCTGCTTGAAGCCGTGCGGCCGACGCCGAGCGATTCCGTGATTTTTCTCGGCGACTACGTCGATCGCGGGCCCAACTCGCGCGGCGTCATCGACCGCGTCATGCAGCTCGAAAAGAAGCTCAGCGTCGTGACGCTCCGGGGCAATCACGAACAGATGATGATGGACAGCCGCGGCGGGCCCGGGCTGCTGCCGACTTGGCTCATCAACGGCGGCGAAGAAGCGCTCGCCAGTTACGCACAGCCGGGCCGTGAAGGCGAGCTCGCCGACGTTCCTCCCGCGCATTGGAACTTTCTCGACCACGTCTGCGTCGACTGGTTCGAGACCGAAGACTTTATCTTCGTCCACGGCGGACTCGCGCCGCACCTGTCGCTTCCGGAGCAACCGATTCCGGTACTCCGTTGGCAAAAACTCACGCCGGCCATGAAGCCGCATTTCTCGGGCAAGACCATGGTCTGCGGCCACACGGTTCAACCGTCCGGCCTGCCGCTCGATCTCGGCCACGCCATTTGCATCGATACGGGCATCTATTTGCCGCAGGGCCGGTTGACCTGCCTTGACGTTCAGGACGGCACCTTCTGGCAAGCGTCGCAACAAGGCGAAGTCCGCGAGCTGAACCTCGACGACCTGGAAGAATACTAAGACTCGCCGAGCTGGCTTGCCGGCAACTCTCTGCCGGCATCACGCCGTGCTCTCTGCCGGCATTCGTCTTGTTCGCAGCAGTCGGCGGAGTTACATTTCCGGCCCGCTTCCCGCTACGCCCTTTGGATGGAAAGGATTCCATCGATGATCCAGTCGGCCGCCGCTCGCACCTTATCGGAACTCGCTCAACTCACCGGCGGCATCGTCCGCGGCGACGGCAATCTCGCCATACACGGTGCGTCTCCGCTCTCGACGGCGTCGTCGGGCGAAATCACACTGCTCGATTCGGCTCAACGCGTCAAGAAACTTGCCGGTACTCCGGCCGCCGCGGTCGTCGTCCCGCAAGGCACGGCCGTCGACCTCCCGGCGATTGAAGTCGCCGACGTTCACGCCGCTTTCAAAGCGATCGTGTCGCTATTCCGTCCCGCTCGCCAGACGGCTCGCCGCGGCATCAGTCCGCTGGCCGTCGTTAGTCCGTCGGCACGCATTGCCGCCGACGTGGAAATCGGCCCATACGCGGTAATCGGCGACGATGTCGAAATCGGCCCGCGCTGCACGATCCATCCCGGCGTGCAACTCATGGCCGGAACCAAGCTCGGCGCCGACGTCGTCGTGTTTCCTAACGCCGTTTTGTACGATGACACGATCGTCGGCGATCGCGCCATCATCCATGCCGCGGCGGTTCTCGGAGCCTACGGCTTCGGCTATCGCCAAGTCGAAGGCAAGCACGTACTCACCGCGCAGCTCGGCTTCGTCGATATCGGCGCCGATTGCGAGATCGGCGCAGGCACGACGATCGACCGCGGCACCTACGGCCCGACGCGCATCGGCGAAGGGACCAAGATCGACGACCAAGTGATGATCGGTCACAACTGCGTGATCGGCCGGCACAATTTGATCTGCTCGCAAGTCGGCATCGCCGGCAGCACGTCGACGGGCGACTACGTCGTCATTGCCGGGCAAGCCGGCCTTCGCGACCATATTCACATCGGCGACCGCGCCGTGCTCTCGGCCATGGCCGGCGTCATGAGCGACGTACCGGACGGCGTCGTGATGATGGGCATTCCCGCCACGCCCGAGCGCGAGCAGAAGCTCAAGCAAGTCGCCTGGATGAAGCTCCCCGACATGCGCACGGATTTCAAAGAGTTGCAACGCACCGTCGCCGACTTGCAAAACAAGCTCGCCGCAACGGACCACATCGTGAAACCGAGCGAAGCCGCTTAGCTCTCGTTCCCAAGCTCCGCCTGGGAACAAACTCGACGATGAAAGACGCAAACTCCAAACGCATCGGGCTCTTCGCCGCCTGGGGACGCTACCCGGTCGTCGTCGCCGAAGCGATGGTCGCTCAAGGCTACGAGGTGTACTGCCTCGGCGTAAAGGACCATGCCGACGAAGCGGCCCTCCGCCCGCTGTGCAAAGTCTTCCAATGGAACGGCATCGCGCGCTACGCCTCGTGCGTCCGTTTCTGGCGAAAACACGGTGTCGCGCGGGCCACGATGGCCGGCAAAATCCATAAGACGACGCTTTATCGCCCCTGGGTTTGGTTGCATCACGTGCCTGATTACCGGGCCGTGAAAATGTTCTACAAGAGCTTCGGTTTCACCGAGGGAGATCGTCGCGACGACACGCTGCTGACGACGATCATCAACGAGTTCGCCAAAGACGACATCGAGTTCGCCCCGGCCACCGATTTTGCTCCGGAGTTGCTGGTGAAATACGGTCAACTCGGCCGCCGTGCACCGTCGACGTTGGAACGCAAAGACGTCGAGTTCGGCTGGCAGCTCGCAAAGGAAATGGGCCGTCTTGATATTGGTCAGAGCGTCGCCGTAAAGGGGCGCAACGCCCTGGCCATCGAAGCCATCGAAGGGACCGACGCCTGTATCCGTCGAGCCGGCGAACTTTGCCGCTCCGGAAACTTCACGATCGTCAAAGTCGCCAAGCCGCAACAAGACATGCGATTCGACGTCCCGACGATCGGCGTCGGCACGCTCGAGCAAATGGTCGCCGCCGGGGCGACCTGCCTAGCGATCGAAAGCGGCAAGACGATCGTCATCGACCAGCCGGAAGTCGTCCGTTTCGCCGATCGCCACGGCATCGCCATCGTCGCGCTGGAGTGCGGCGAGCAGGCTCTAACGGAAGCCGACCGCCGAGCGGCATAGCCCATCCGGGCTCGCATGCTTGTGCGGCGCAGCTTGGCCTCGCATAATCGCGGCTTCCTCGTACGCCCCAGGGAGTCGCCGCCGTGGAAGTCTCGCTTAGCCGCAAATGCGCCGCCGAATTTCTCGGCACGTTCGCTCTCGTCTTTTCCGGCACCGGCGCGGTCGTCGCGAATTTGCAGGGCGGCAGCGTCACGCACGTCGGCGTTTCACTCGTGTTCGGCCTCGTCGTGTTCGCGCTCATTCAAACGTTTGGCGACGTCTCCGGTTGCCATATCAACCCGGCCGTGACGATTGCCTTCGTCGTGGCTCGGCGATTCACCGCGGCCGCCGCATTGCCGTACATCGTCGCGCAATGCGCCGGAGCCGTCGCGGCCAGCGCATTGTTGCGAGCCCTCTTTGAGAACTACGGCACGCTCGGCGCAACGCTCCCCAGCGGGTCGGCGCTGCAGTCCTGGATTTACGAATTCCTACTGACTGCCGGTTTGATGTACACCGTACTCAGCGTGTCGGTCGGCGCAAAGAGAAAGGCATCACGGCCGGCTTGGCGATCGGCGCAGTCGTCGGGCTCGAAGCCTTGTTCGCCGGCCCGATCTGCGGAGCGTCGATGAACCCGGCCCGCTCGTTGGGCCCCGCCTTGGTGTCTGGTCGACTCGCAGAGCTTTGGATCTACCTCTCGGCTCCGGTCGTCGGCGCAATTGCCGCCGTTCCGTTGTGCCGATTCGTGCGAGGCAAGGAATAGCAGGTCGATATCGGCCAAGCATGCGATCGTTGAGTTAGGTACCGGCGCCGTAAGATGCCAGACAGGCCTTTGACGGGGCTTACCGCAACGCGTTGATCGCCTTGCGGATTTGTTCTGCCGCCGGGGAACCGGGAGGCAGCAATTGCAAGGCCGAATCGAATTGCTCGCGCACTTGGGCCGATCTCCCGACGGCGGCCAACGCTAAGGCGTAATTGTTGCGGGCTTCGAACATTTGCGGCGCCAGCCGCACGGCTTCCGCTCCCTGCTGTTCGGCCAACGCGAACTTGCTCAAGGAGTAGTAGCAACTACTAAGATCAATGTGCGATTGAGCGTTATCCGGCTCAGCCGCCGCCCAACGTTCGAGTTGTGGCGCAGCCTCGGCGAACCGTCCGGCGTCGAGCAACGCGCGGCCGTAGCGGCGCGATACGTCGACCGAATCCGGCTTGAGCTTCTCCGCCGCGGCAAACTCTTCAGCCGCCTCGTCGAAACGACCGCGAGCGACCAAAAGTTCGCCGAGCGCCAGATGCGGAACAATCTCGTTTGGCGCCTTACCGACGGCCGTACGATACCAACGTTCGGCCTCGGCGTAGTCTTGCTTCGCTTTGTAGGCGTCCCCGAGGCCGACCGCGTTCTCAAAAGCGTTGGAGTAGGTGTTGTAGGCTTGCTGAAACTCGCCGACGGCGGCATCGTATTGACGGAGCGCCAAGTAGCAAACGCCGGCGTTGTAGTGGCCCCAAAAATAGTCGGGGCGAATTTCAACGACTCGCCGATAGTGCTGAATCGCCTTCTCGTATTGCTTGCCTTCGCGATATCGGAAACCAAGATTGAGATGCGACATGAAGCTCAGCGGCGTAAGCGCAGCGCGTGGCGATAGAGCGTCCAATCGTCGCGCAAGTGCGGCATTGCTCGATCGTACGCGGCACGAGTAGCCCGAGTACGACGGCCGACAACGCAATCGGCACGGCTCGACTGCGGCGCGAGGCGACCCACGTCGCCAAGAGCAGCCCAAAGCCGAACATCGGGACATACATGTAACGGTCGGCGACCGTTGAAATGGATTGATAGAGAAACGGCACCAGCCCGCTGACCGGGAGCAATGCCACGATGAAGATCAGATAGCAACCGAGCCAAATCCGTCGACGCGGCAAAAGTGAAAGTGCCAAACCGACGACAACCGGCAACATCCACGCAAGGCGGAACGTCGACAGTTCCCGGACCAAGTGCGGAGTTCGTCCGTAGTCGAACGCCATGTCGAACGGCCAAACGAGCTTCTTCAGATAAAACGCGTAGGCGTCGCCCGCCACGAGCGGACGGTGTTGGATCGACGCCACGGCCGGGGCGAACATGATTTCGCTTTTCTGATAATACTTCGTCAGGCCGGTGTCGACGGCCGCGAGTACGAACCAGGGCGTGAGTCGCCAGAGCGTCACAATCAAACGACGGCGCAACAACAAGACGTCGATCACCAGCACGACCAAAGGCATTGCGGCGGCCGAGGGCTTAGACAGCAGCGCCAATGCGAAACAGACTACGGCGAGCCAGTAGTCGCGGCGGCGAGGTGCCGGATTCTCATACACGGCATCGATGAACACGCCCTGTTCAGAATGCACTCCGGCCCAACGCAAATACAGGTTCAGTGCCAGGAACGAGAACAGCGTCGCCAGCGTTCCGCGCGTTTCGCCGACCCACGCCACGCTCTCGGCCTGCAACGGATGCAGGCAAAAAGCGCCGCGCCAGAAACGCGGCCGGCGCGTTGCACACCAGCTTCAGCAAAATGCGATACGCCAGAAGCGTACAGCCGAGATGCACCAGCACGTTTCCGATATGAAACACGGCCGCGTTGAGCTTCGTCGGATCGTCGCCGGGAAACAATCGCGCAACGGCGACTTCCAAGCCGTAGAAGTTGTAACTGACCGGAATGTAGAGATAGATGTACGACCAGCCCCAGAAATACGCGAAGCTGCGCCAAGAGAGCCGGCGGAAATGTTCGTTGTCCGTAACATGCAGATTGTCGTCCCACGTGAGAAGTTCGAAGCCGAACGTCACGCGATAAACAAGCCAGCCGACGACAAACAGCAGGACGCCGAAGACAAACGCCGAACGGCGCGAAAACGGATTTAACGAAGCAGCTTCGCGGTCGTCGGAAGCCGGGCCTGACTGCGGAGCGACCGGCGACGACGAGTCACTTTCCACGGTCAAAGTGCGGTCCTGCCCCAAAAGCTATGCTCAACGCGAATGCTCGCAAACTCCGCGCAGCTTCAATGCTCATGCGGTGCGATGAATGGCCCGTTGCAGCAAGTTGTGCGTCATCCGTTGCACGCGCTCGTCGGGACCGTGCGGGCGCGACCAATGCGACCAAGGTAGCATATGCCCGGGCGGCGCGGCGAGGCCTTGCGCCCACCAGATCGTCGAGGCATTGAAGACGAAGTTATCTTTGGGGCCCGGGTAGATCGTCGCGGTCCAATGCCCCGGGCGTACGCCGCCGGAAAGCACGGTTCCTTCTCCCACGATTTCCAAGCCCGCAATGTCGGCCGGGTCGCCGTGGTATTCCCATCCCACCAAGCCGGGCACGGCGTCCCCTTTCTTCATTCCCGTGCCTGCGAACATCCAGTGTTCCGGCTTGGCACAGATCCAATCACCGCCGCCGTTGAACGGCACGGTCGTCCGCGCACCGATGAGCGTCGCTTCGTCAGGGCCTGCCGAGGGAAACGGGCCCATCATATGACCGTAGTTCTTCGTTTCTTCCTCGCTCATCGGCCCGAAACTCGCGGTGCGCGTGATGATGCGATCCGCCGAGCCTGCGCTCGCCGGCGTGAACGGCGAAACCATGTACGCCGTGTTGGCCGAGAGAAACAAAATGCTCACGCCTTGCTGAACGGCGTTCTGCAACGTTTCAAATTGCCGCAGATCCCAATATTCGTCATGTCCGACGCTGAGCACGGCCTTTGATCGCAGCGGATGTTCACCGTCGAGCATGTCGTGATTCGTGCAATACGTCACGTCGTACCCGTGCTGCTCGAGCCAATAGCAGAGCGGATACTCCCACAGCAGAAACTCGCCCGAGCCGATCGATTGCGGCGCTTCGACGATTTGCGGATATCGGGCATACGGGCGATCGAACGACACCGCAACGCCCGGGTGATGAGCACCTTCGGGGTGCGTGTAGAGCGAGAAGTCGTCAGGCCAGCGGTTGTAGGCTTGCCAAGTGTTGTCGGAAACTTGAAACAGCACGTCGGCCCGCCGTTGATCGCGAACGACGAACACGACATAGCTTTGCCAATATCCCGAGCCGTCGCTGCCGGTGAGAGTCGACAGTCGCCCGAGATAAACGCCGCTTGGCCAATCGTCGGGAACGACGAGCTTGGCGACGGGCGGCCACCGACATTCGCGCACACGGTTGGGGCCGATTTCAGGGACCGGCTGCGGCGCGCCATCCAGCGGGCCAATGGTTTTCATAAGCCGGGCACCGCGGCCGCCGTAGTAGCCCATGCGAAAGATTTCGATCTGAAATTTGGCCGCCGGCGACGTGCTGACGAAGAACTCCAGGTCGTCACCCACGGCGACGCTCTGCTTCGAGCAGAAGCCTTCGATGACGGACGACCGATACCCGCCGCTCTTGTCGAGCTTAACGCGCGTCAGTTGCCAATCGGTCGAACCGGCCGACTGGTTTTCTCGAACGACGGGATTCGGCTCGGCACTCTCGCTCCGATCCGCTTGTAGAGCTTCCGCCTGCGCAAAATCGGCGGCCGTGGCCGAGGCCAACGAGGCGGCGACCGCCCCCTTCAGCAAGTTACGGCGTGAGGTTTGCTTTTCCTGATTCGCATCCATCGCAGACCTCGAAATCGTAGCTATTTCACGGGAAAAGCCTGGTCAGTGGTCGACCATGGTCAATCACTGACCGATCCTCCAACGAAGGCTTTTCGCTGTCAAGTAAATACCTCAGACTGTCCCCACTAATCTGCACTAAGCAGCCGTGAGTTACTCCATGCCAGCTGCCGACGTCGACACAATAGGCTGTGCCGACGAGCCGATTCGCATCCCCGGCAGCATTCAGCCGCACGGCTTTTTGCTGGCCGTCAGCGAGCCCGATTTGCGTGTCGTGCAGGCCAGCGCCAATGCCGGCGAAATCCTCGGTTTCACTTCCGCAGCCTCGCTCTCAGGCAAGCGGCTCCCAGAATTATTCTCGGCTGAAATCGGCTGCACGATTGCGTCTGCATTGGAGCACGAAATCATCGAGGAACGGCCGCGGCAACTCGGCAACGTAAACCTCGCCGACGGTCGACAATATCTGCTGCTCGCGCATCGCCGCAACGGCCGTTTGATCGCAGAATTTGAGCGAATCGAATCCGTTGACACGCGCTCGACCGAAAGGCTCTACGCGCAGTCGACTGAATTTGTCGCGGCGTTGCAGTCCGCGAGCGACATACAAACGTTGCAAAATGTCGCCATGCGGCAAGTGCGCAAACTCAGCGGTTTCGATCGCGTCTTGCTGTATCAATTCGACGAAGCGTGGCACGGCACGGTCGTCGCGGAAGACGGCAATGATCGCTTGCCGAAGTACCTCGGTTTGCGATTTCCGGCCGAAGACATTCCGGTGCAGGCTCGCGAATTGTATCGGCTCAATCGAATTCGTCTGATCGTCAATGCCGACTATCGGCCGGCGCCGATCGAGCCGACGCTCAATCCTGCGACGGGCGAACCGCTGGACCTGACGTTTGCGACGTTGCGAAGCGTTTCGCCGATCCATTTGCAGTACATGCGCAACATGGGAACGCCGGCGTCGATGTCGATCTCGGTCGTCAGCCGCGGCAGGCTTTGGGGATTGATCTCCTGTCACCACAGCGAGCCGCGCAACGTGCCGTTTCCCGTACGCACGGCCTGCGAATTCGTCGGGCAGATTCTTGCCCTGCAAATCGAAACGAACGAGCGCGCCGCGGAAGCCGAACGCCGCGTAGAGCTCAAATCGCTGCAATCACAGCTTCTCGCGGCGATGGCCGCTCACGGGCCCAACTTTATCGACGGTCTCGTCGCGGAACCCGAGACTCTGCTGAAAATCGTCGGCGCCACCGGCGCGGCCGTGGTCGACGACATTCAATTCCGCACGGCGGGCAAAACGCCCGACGAATCGCAATTGCGCCGCCTCACGCATTGGCTGGCGGAAAATGTCGAGGATGAAGTCTTTGCCACGGACTCAATCGGCGAAGCATTGCCGGAGTTCGCCGAACTTGCTCCTCATGCCGCCGGCATGGCCGCCGTAGCCGTTTCGAAGTTGTACCCGGGCTACGTCCTGTGGTTCCGACCCGAACGCGCGACGACGGTCGCCTGGGCCGGCGATCCGCGGAAGCCGCCGAAAGTTCCCGGGCAGGAAACGTTGCATCCGCGCAAGTCGTTCGAAATTTGGAAGGAAACGGTGCGCGGACGTTCGCTCCCGTTTCACGCAGCGGAACTGGAAGCGCTCACGGAACTACGCAATTCGATCATCGGCATCGTTTTGCGACGAGCGGAAGAAACGGCGGAACTCTCCGCCGAATTGCAACGCAGCAATAAGGAACTCGAGGCGTTCAGCTATTCGGTGTCGCACGATCTGCGCGCTCCGTTTCGCCATATCGTAGGCTTCAGCGAATTGCTTCGCGAGCGAGCCGTCCAACGTTTGACTCCGGACGATCGCCGGTACTTGGAGATCATCGCGGAATCGGCCCAGACCGCGGGGCAACTCGTAGATAACTTGCTGTCTTATTCGCGCATGGGGCGGAGCAAATTGGAGAAGCACGCCGTCGATCTCAATGAGGTTTTCGCCGAAGCGCAACGACGCCATGCTCGACGCCGGCAAGCGCACAATTCGCTGGAATATCGCCCCGCTGCCGACGATTTTGGCCGACGTCTCAATGATGCGCTCCGTGGCACAGAACTTGCTTTCCAATGCCGTCAAGTTTACACGCGAAATCGAAGAGGCCCACATTGCCGTTCGCTGCACGGAACACGCGAACGAGTACGAGATCAGCGTGCGCGACAACGGCGTCGGCTTCGATATGGCGTACGTCGACAAACTGTTCGGCGTCTTTCAACGTATGCACAGAATGGAGGACTTCGAAGGGACCGGCATCGGGCTGGCAAACGTGCGGCGAATCATCGCGCGTCACGGCGGTCGCACTTGGGCGACCGGCGTCGTCGGCCAAGGAGCTGAGATCTTTTTCTCATTCCCGAAGTAAGCATCATGACAAACTTACTCAAACCCATATTGTTAGTCGAAGACAATCCGAAAGACCTCGAGCTTACGCTCGTGGCCTTGGAAAAGAGCAATTTGGCCAACGAGGTCATCACGGCTCGCGACGGAGTCGAAGCGCTCGACTACTTGCGACACAAAGGCGATTGGGCGAACGTCCGCAGGGAAATCCGGCCGTGGTGTTGCTGGACCTGAAGCTGCCGAGACTCGACGGCATCCAGGTGCTGCGCGAGATCCGCGGCGACGCGGCTCTGCAATCGATTCCCGTCGTCATCCTCACATCTTCGCGCGAAGAGCAAGACCTGATCAATAGCTACCGACTCGGCGTGAACGCCTACGTCGTGAAGCCGGTTGAATTCAAGGAATTCATCGAAGCCATTCAGGCGCTCGGCGTGTTTTGGGCCGTACTCAACGAGCCTCCGCCGGGAAGCGTGAAGCCGAAGTTCATCGATTTCAGCGGTCAATAAGGCCGTCGCCGACAAACAAACGGAATTTCGCGGCAGTCGTCGCCGCTTCAGCGTGAGGGAGTCTGGTCGTGGCCGAATCGTCGATACTCCTGCTGGAAGATAGCCGCCTCGATGCGGAGCTCGCCGAGCTGCGCCTTCGACAAGGCGGGCTCAGCTTCCGAATGGAGTACGCGACCAATCGACGTGAGTTTGAGCAGGCATTGGCGGCGAATTCGTTCGACATGATCCTCGCCGATCACACCTTGCCCGATTACGACGGCCGCACGGCGCTCGAACACGTCCGTTCGCTCGGGCTCGACGTTCCGTTCATCTTCGTCTCCGGAACCTTGGGCGAAGAACTTGCCGTCGACATGCTCAAGCTCGGCGCCAACGACTATGTGCTCAAACAGCGTCTCGAACGGCTCGTGCCCGCCGTGCGCGAGGCCCTGAAGCTGATTCACGAACGGCGCGAGAAGCAGCGCGTCGAAGCCGAACTACGATCGGTCGAGAGTCGCTATCGGCAGCTTGTGGAAGACGCTCCCGACGGGATTTTTATCGCGGATGCCAACGGCCGACTGGTCGACGTCAACCACAGCGGTTGCGAAATGCTCGGCTACCCGCGTGATGTACTCGTCGGCAAAGCGGCGAGAGAATTGGTCGGACAAGAGAACGCTTCGCGCTGGGAAAACGCCCGCGCCGAACTTGCCGAAGGGCTGCATTCCGGCGAATGGGAACTGCTGCGAGCCGATGGTGATCGCTTGCCGGTAGAGGTCCGCGTACGCACGCTTCACGATGGTCGCACGCAAGCCTTCGTGCGCGATGTTCGCGAAGCGCAAGCAAGTGGAGAAACGCGCTTCGCGAAGCGGACCGTCGCAAAGACGAGTTCTTGGCGATGCTGGCTCACGAGCTACGCAATCCTTTGGCGCCCATTCGCAATGCGCTCCACGTGCTGCAATTGCAGGGACCGCTCGATCCGGAATTGAAAAACTCCGCGGACGTGATGACGCGGCAAGTGGATCATATGGTCCGCTTGGTCGACGATTTGCTGGACGTCTCACGAATCACGCGAGGCAAGATCACGCTCCGTCGCGAACCGGCATCGCTCAACGACGTCGTTGCCCGCGCGGTCGAAGCGGCGCGACCGCTGGTCGATTCCCGACGACATTCGCTCAACGTCGAACTGCCGCCGCAGGACGTGTTTGTCCACGGCGACGTCGGCCGGCTGACGCAGGTAGTGATGAACCTGCTGATTAATGCGGCCAAGTTCACGCCGAATCAGGGGCACGTCGACGTAGAGATCGTCGACGCCGGGATGCTTGCGCAGATTCGCGTGTGCGACGACGGCATCGGCATCGCTGCCGAAACGCTGCGTTCGATTTTCGACTTATTCGTGCAGGCCGACCGCACGCTCGACCGTGCGCAAGGGGGTCTGGGAATCGGCCTCACGCTCGTACGGCGCATCGTGGAAATGCACGGCGGAACGGTTGAAGTACGGAGCGACGGCCCCAATTGCGGCAGCGAATTTGTGGTGAACTTACCCAAGCTACAAAACCCGGGCAAAGTTGCATCGCGTCGAAATGCCGACGGTGCGGCCGTGGCCAAACCGCCGCTCGACCGGAAACTGCGAGTGCTGATCGTCGACGACAATCACGACTCGGCCTCGACGCTTGGCATGTTGGTCCGGCTCTGGGGATGCGATGTCGCTACGGCGTACAACGGGGTAGAGGCGCTGCAAGACCGTCGAGCAGCGTAGGCCGCAGTCTGATTCTGCTCGATTTGGGCCTGCCCGGAATGGACGGCTACGAAGTCATTCGCCGCTTGCGCGAATCGGGAACTTTGGACGTGTGCTCGCATTGCGGCGTTGACCGGTTACGGCAGCGAGGAAGATCGCCGTAAGACGGCCGATGCAGGCTTTCATCATCACTTCGTCAAGCCGGTCGATCCGAGCGAGCTGCGCGAAGTATTGACCGATATCGCACAGGCCGACGTTACGACCGCATACGACGGAAAGAAGTGAGCGATCTTTGAATCCGCCCACATTGCTACATCATCTGAAGATCACAACGAGCGACGCCCACGAGCGTTTGGAATCGTCTCTCGATTCGGATGCGCCCGACTTTTCGATTCACGACTATCGGCTGTTGTTGCGTCGTTTGCTCGGGTTCATCGAGCCGTGGGAAGCCGTGGCCGGCGACCATTTGCACGGCGCGGGGCGTAAGTTGTTCGACGAGCGCCGTAAGACGCCGCTGTTAAAAGCCGACCTGCAATGGCTCGGCATCCTCTCGCTCGACGACGTACCGACGGCCGACGACCGCAGCTTGCCGCGCGTGAGTTGCGAGCCCGAGGCCTGGGGATCGTGGTACGTCGTGGAAGGCTCGACGCTGGGAGGCCAATTGCTGTCTGCGCCATTTTCAGCAGCGATTGAACCTAACTCCGGAATCGGGCTTGGCCTACTTCACGGGCTACGGTGCGGCCACAGGGACGAATTGGCGGCAATTTTGCGAGGCGGCGGAAGGAGCCGTCGCCGCCGAAAGCTACGACGCCGCGACGGCGACGGCGGTCGCGACCTTTGCCGCCCTTCAGAGCTGGCTGCACCGCGGCAATTCGGCGGCGAGCTAAAGCCTGTCGATTCGGAACTTCGCGTACGCCGCGTGGTTTCATACGAAAGCGTGGTTTCGTTCCGCGGCCCCCGTCGGAGGTTCCCATGAACGCTTTCCGTGTCAATCGTTTCGCATCGTCGTTCGCGGTGGTCGGTCTGCTTTGGTCGGGCGGTCTGTTTGCCGCAGACGTTTCCGCGGTCAAATCGCTGCCGTCGCTGCAGTGCGAATTGCTCCAAGCGGCGGGCACGTACGAAGCCTTGGATGCTTCTGCCGCAGCGATGTCAAAGCCGATCGTTTATGTGATCATTCCGAGCTCGCGTTGGGATCGGCCCGTTGCAAGGTTTCTGAAGACGCTCGATGACAAACTTCCAGGCGTCAGCGCCACGGCGGAGGTGCGGGCCGTGTGGCTAAGCGGCGACAAGAACGCCACTCAAGAGTATCTGCCGAAAGTCATGCAGTCGCTGCAACTGCAACGGACGAATCTCGGCGTTTTCCCAGACGAATCCGGTCCTGAAGGTTGGCAACCCGGCAACGATGCGCAAGCGTTTGTCGTCGTCGGACATCAAGGAAAGAACACGGCCGAGTTCAAGTTCGGCTCCGTCAACGAGACCGACGTAGAATCGGTGACCAACGCAGTGGCGAAGGCGCTCGATCTACCGTAGACACCGGCCTCATCGGCACTCGTTCTCAGGCCGGCAAATTCATTCCGCACATCGCGAAGTGCGGTCGGCTCACGAGGTATTGCACGCAGCCGAACATTCATGACGCCGCAAAGCAAACTGCGCCCCGATTCATGATCGACCGGCGGGCGGCAGTTGTGCCTTTCGTTGAATCGCGTTAACGTAATTGTTCACGCGGACGGCCAAATCGCGGACTTATCTCCGCCGACGAACCCCGCAGCGACGCCGACCGGAGTTGTCGCCTCGTCGGACAACGGAACTGTTCGCGCATGCTCGATTTCTTTTCACGCCTCTTCGACACGACCGGCTTTCCACCGCGTTGGCTTTGCGGTGCCGGTTGGACGCCCGCTCACGGCTGGTTGCACATCCTGAGCGACGTCGCCATTTGGGCGGCGTATTTCACGATTCCCGGCATCCTCGTTTACTTCGCCGCGCACAGCGCGATCTGCCGTTTCGCGCCGTGTTCGTGCTCTTCGGCGCTTTCATCTTGGCCTGCGGAACGACGCACCTGATCGACGCCACGATCTTCTGGTGGCCGGCGTATCGCTTTTCCGGGTTGGTGAAATTCATCACGGCCCTAGTCTCGTGGGCCACGGTCTTCGCTTTGATTCCCAACGTGCCGCGCGTGCTGGCCATGCGCAGCCCGGAGTCGTTGGAAAAGGAAGTCGTCGAGCGAACGTCCGAGCTGAACGAATTGAATTCTTCGCTCCGCTCAGAAATTCGCGAACGCGAACGGGCCGAACGGCGCATACATTTCTTATCGGAAGCCAGCGAAGCGCTGGTGATGCTAGTCGACTTGGCGAGCACGCTGCACGCCGTGGCAGGCATCGCCGTACCGAAGTTCGCGAAATGGTGCGTCATTGATCTCGACACCGACGGCGACGACCTACGGCACTGCATCTCGCTGCATGCCGACGACGCCTACCAGGAACAACTGAATCGCCTTCGCGAAAAGTTGTGCCCCGACGACATGGAGTTCGCCGATCCGCACATGGCCTTCGATGATGCGAAAGCCGTCCGTTTGCTCGGGCTCGACGATGCGGCGGCCCGCATCTACGCCGAATTGCAATCCGGCACGCTGCTCTGCGTGCCGCTGGCCATTCGCACGCGCAAGATCGGCCGTCTGATTTTCGCTTCCGGTAAGTCGCAACCGGCCTATGAACAGGCCGATTTGGAAGTGGCCGCCGATCTCGGCCGTCGGCTGGCCATCGCCGTGGACAATGCGCGACTTCACGGACAGTTGCGCGAGGCCGATCGTCGCAAGGACGAGTTTCTAGCGATGCTCGGACATGAACTGCGGAATCCGCTCGCGCCGGTCCGAAACGCCCTGGCCATTCTCAACGACTTCGGCGACGACGCGAACATGCGCCGCGACTTATTGCCGATCATGACGCGGCAGATCGACCACATCGTTCACATGGTCGACGATCTTCTGGACGTCTCGCGCATCATGCGCGGCAAGATCGAGCTGCGAATCGAGCCGATCGCGCTGGCCGACGTCGTTCGTCGGGCCGTGGAAACAGTCCGCCCGATTTGCGAGGAACGGCGGCAGCCGATCAACGTCTCGCTTCCCGAGAAGCCCGTGACGTTGCACGGCGACTTGGTACGGCTCTGCCAAGTGTTGGTCAATCTGCTGCAAAACGCCTCGAAGTACTCGCCGGAAGGCTCGCCGATCAGCGTGGGCGCTTCACTCGAACGTCGCGGCGTCGCCATCTTTGTGCGTGATCGCGGCATGGGCATCGACGCCGGGTTGCTGCCGCACGTCTTCGAGCTCTTTACGCAATCGCAACGCACGATCGAACGTGCGCAAGGCGGGCTCGGCATCGGCCTCACCGTGGTGCGCAGCATCGTCGAGATGCACGGCGGCACGGTCGAAGCCCGTAGCGAAGGCCCTGACCACGGCTCGGAATTCATCGTGCATTTGGCCGCCGATGATGCAGCCGCCCCCGTCGTGAAACAACCGGTCGCCCCGCCGCCGAAAGTTGTAGTACCTCGGCTGCGCGTGCTCATCGTGGAAGATAATATCGGTGCGGCCAAAACGCTCGCCGCGCTCATGCAGAAACTTTGGAACCACGAGACGCTCATCGTTCACGACGGGCTTGCAGCCGTCGACGCGGCGGTCGAGTTTCGTCCCGACGTGATTTTCCTCGATGTCGGCCTACCCGGCCTAAGCGGTTACGACGTGGCCCGACGGTTACGCGAGAAGCCGGAGTTCGGGCGTACGCTGATTGTCGCGCTCACCGGCTACGGACAAGCGGAAGACAAACGACGCTCGCGCGAGGCCGGCTTCGACGAACATTTGATCAAACCGGTGGCCGCCGCTTCGCTCGAACCACTCTTCTTGCGGGCCGCCGCGTCGCTCTAACTTCGGCGAACTTCTGGACATCGCGCCGGCGGCGCGGCACATTGGCGTCCTGCCTGCCGCTGATCCCGCCTTCCGATACCCGCCGAGGATTGCTTCATGCCTGCGTTGCACCGATTGAGCTTTGCCGTTTCTTGTTTGCTTCTCGCCGCCGTGAGTTGCGGTACTTCCAACGCGGCGGACAAGCCCAAGTCGGACGAGAAGCCCGTTTTCCGCGCCGCGGCGGCCAAGAGCAACATTACGCCCGCTATCGGCGGCGACATCATCGGCGGTTTCAGCCCGGCGCCGTCGAAACATATCCACGACGAGCTGCATGCCCGCTGTTTGGTGCTCGACGACGGTCGCACAAAAATTGCCTTGGTCGTTTGCGATCTGCTCGGAGTGCATCGTTTGGTCAGCGATGAAGCCCGACGGATCATCGAAGAACGAACCGGCATTCCGAAGTCGCACGTGATGGTCAGCGGCACGCACACGCACTCGGCGTCGAGCGCACTGGGAACCGATCGCTACGTCTACAATCCGGAAATTGACGAGTATCAAAAGTTCGTCGCCCGCCGCATTGCCGACGGCGTACAACGGTGCGTCAACACGCTACGACCGGCCGAGCTGGCCTACGGCAGCATTGATGTTCAGGAGCACGTGTTTAATCGTCGCTGGTTCTTGCGACCCGGCACAATGCCCCCCAATCCGTTCGGCGGGACCGATCTGGTGAAGATGAACCCCGGGCAGGAAACCCGAACTTGATGGAACCGGCCGGACCAATCGATCCGACGGTGTCGTTCCTGGCCGTGCGCGAGCCCGACGGTAAGCCGATCAGCGTGTTCGCCGCCTATTCGCTGCACTATGTCGGCGGCGTCAGCGGCGCCGACGTTTCGGCCGATTACTTCGGCATGTTCTCCGAGCGGATGAAAACGCTGCTGACGCCGGAGCGGCAAGACCCGGCGTTCGTGGCGATGATGGCCAACGGCACGAGCGGCGACATCAACAACATCAACTTCCGCAACCCGCGAGGTCGGAAAGAGCCGTACGAACAAATGCGGTACGTGGCCGACGACGTGGCGGCGAAAATTCATTCGACTATGAGCGGTTTGACTTATCGCAACGACCTCACGCTCGACGCTCGCTACTCCGAACCGACGATCGCTTGGCGCAGGCCGAACGACGAGCAATTGGCGTGGGCCAAGAAGACGCTGGCCGCCCCGCCCGAAGGAAAGAATGCAATCCTGCCGGTCGCCTATGCCAAACGGGCCATGGCTCTGTCGGAATATCCGGAGACCGGCAATCTGCCGGTTCAGGCGTTGCGCATCGGCGACGTTTGTATCGGCACGATCCCTTGCGAAGTGTTTTGCGAGATCGGGCTCGACTTCCGCAAACGCTCGCCGATCAAGAATTCGTTCCTCGTATCGCTCGCCCACGGCTACTACGGATATTTGCCGACGCCCCGCCACCACGACCTCGGCGGCTACGAGACTTGGCTGGGCACGAACCGCCTGGAACGCACGGCCTCGGAAAAGTTCACGAAGGAAGTGCTACGCTTGGCGGGGGAATTGGAGCAGGCGGCGAAGTAAAGCTTCGGTTTAGTGAACCGTCGGCAGATTCTCAGGCCTGGGGACGGAAGTCCCCAGGCTCTTGGCGGCTAGACGACTCGGACGTCACGCCGGCACAATAGGCGTATGACCACCTACTACGCCGTCGGTTCGCCGACTACCGAACTTTCCGAATCCGATCTCCGTGTCGCCTTGCACGGGGTTTTCAAGCAATTGGGCGAACGCAATCGCGTGATCGCCGTGCCGCCGGATTTTACGCGTTTCAACAGCCGTGCCGGGGCTTTGACCTGCCAGACGTACGAGTATTACGGCAAGCGATTGGTCGACGTGATGCCGGCACTCGGCACGCACTTCGCGATGCCGGAATGGCAGCTCGACAAGATGTTTCCGGGCGTCCCGAAGACGCTCTTTCGCGAACACCGCTGGCGCGACGACGTCGTGACGGTCGGCGAAGTGCCGGCCGAATTCGTGACGCAGGCCACGGACGGCATCTGGAACAAATCTTGGCCGGCGCAGCTCAATAAGCTCCTGTGGCAAGGGGGGCACGACCTCATCCTCTCGATCGGCCAAGTCGTGCCGCACGAAGTGATGGGGATGGCCAACTACAACAAAAACATCTTCGTCGGCACCGGCGGCTCTCAGGGGATCAACGAAAGCCACTTCATCGGCGCCGCCTACGGCATGGAGCGGATGATGGGCCGAGCGGATACGCCGCTACGCCGCATTCTCAATTACGCTCAGGAACATTTCTGCAAGCATCTGCCGCTGCTCTACGTGCTGACGGTCGTCGGTACGAACGAGCGCCGCGAGCTGGTGACGCGCGGACTCTTCATCGGCGACGATCACGACTGCTACCAACAAGCGGCTGCGCTCTCCATTCAGGTGAACTTCAGCGTTCTCAAGGAAGAGTTGCCGAAGGTCGTCGTCTACCTCGATGAAGAAGAGTTCCACAGCACGTGGCTCGGCAACAAGTCGATCTACCGCACGCGAATGGCCATCGCCGACCGCGGGCAACTCATCGTCCTGGCCCCGGGCGTAAAGACGTTCGGAGAAGATCCGCAGATCGACGTGCTCATTCGCAAATACGGCTACCGTACGACGCCCGAGATCATGCGATTTATGCAGGAGAACGCCGACCTGCAGGGGAACCTTTCGGCGGCGGCACACCTGATCCACGGCTCGAGCGAAGGACGTTTTGACGTCACCTATTGCCCGGGCGAGCTGACGCGCCACGAAGTGGAAAGCGTCGGCTACGGCTACGCCGACCTGCAAGAAACGATGAAACGTTACGACCCCAAGCAGCTCAGCGACGGCTGGAATACGCTGCCCGACGGCGAGCGCGTGTATTACATCAGCAATCCGGCCTTGGGATTGTGGGCCTACGAAGGCAGGCTCCGCTAGGCGGCGTTCCTAAGAGTTTTTTCATGCGCCGCGTCGGGTAGAATACTCGTCGTTCGCGGACGAGCCGTTGAGGGGCGGCTCGCTCGCCCTTTAGGAGTTGCCCGATGAAACGCACGCTCTTGGCTCTGGCAATTGTCGCGTTGTTCGACCTGTTCTTCTGCGGTGCGCAGGCCGAGGCCGCGGGTCGACGTAGTTACCGCTCGACGTCTCCGTCGGCCAACTACGGAAATTTCATGTATAACGCCCCCAGCCAAAACGGTGGTTACGGCTTCGGCGGCTTCGGGTTCCGCGGCTTTCCGTTCGGCTATAGCTCTGGAACGTTTTCCCACCGCTATCGCCGCTAACGGAGGCCGCCGCGTTGACGTCTGAAATTCGCCGGATCGGGGCGGGGCCGCGATGGTCAGACGTCGTCGTACATGCCGGCGTCGCACGTTGGGTCGAGGTCGCGGCGGATGCGTCGCTCGACACGGCCGGCCAGGTGCGGCAGGTCCTAGAGCAAATCGACGCAACTCTGGCCGACTTCGGAGCGTCGCGCGAGCGGCTGCTGCAGATCACGATCTACCTCGCAGACCTAGCCGACGCCCCCATGCTCAACCGCTTGTGGGACGCCTGGGTCGTGCCGGGGCAAGCTCCGTCGCGAGCCTGCGTCCAGGCCGGGCTCTCCGGCACGCTGAAAGTGGAAATGCTCGTCTTGGCCGCCGTCGACTAATTGGCGACCGACGGCGGAGCGCCGCTTCGCCGCGGCCGGCCAAATTTTGATTTGAGCCTTCTGCTCCCCAGCCGGATAATGCGGGCCGGGTCTTTGACAATTTGCGGGACTTCTTAGGGAACGGCCGCCACAAGCTCCTCTCCCTGTCGTCGTAAGTCTCATACGGAAACCGGCACTTACGTCGATTCGGCCGCAGAGAGTGCGCAGCGGCGTGCGCTCTAATTTCCGTCGTTAGTGCGCGTTGGAGCGCTTACCAACAAGGGTGCGCACTGATGCTTCGAGCAGGTGCGCAGAGTGTGCCGTGCGCACTTGAGCGACGTCACCGTAAGTCGCGAGAGCGAATCGTCACTTACGTCAATTTCGCCGCTCGAAAAAATCTCGGCTGATTCTTCCCAAGATTTCGCCAAGCCCGGCGAAGTACCCGTTGCCGCGCGTGGTGCTCGGCGGGGGCTTTTCATTTAGGTGCCGTGATGGGCGAGGTGGATTATGACTTGCAAATTGATCGGTAGTGCGGTGTTGGCAGGCTTCTTGGCGGTGGGGATGTTCGGCTACAACGCCTGGAGCTACGTGAAAACCTCGGTCTCCGGCGTCACCGATGCCGTTTCGAGCGCGGTGCCGCTGGAGTTCGAGATACGTCGGGCTCGCACGATGCTCGGTGATCTCATCCCCGAGATTCACAAAAACATGGTGGCCATTGCTCAGGAAGAGGCCGCCCTCGACCGTTTGCAGACGGAAATTGCCGCCCAGGAAGAACGTCGCGAGAAGGAAGCCGGCGACATCGTCCGGCTCCGCGACGATCTGGCAACCGGCAAAAAATCGTTCCAATACGCCGGTAAGTCCTACTCGCAAGACAGCGTAAAGGCCGACCTGGCCCGACGTTTCGAACGCCGCAAGACGGCCGACGAGACCCTGGAGAACTTGCGGAAAATGCACACGGCCCGGCAACGCAGCGTGACCGCCGCTCGTGATAAAATGACCGGTATGCTCGCCGCCAAACGGCAGATTGAAGTGGAGATCGAACAGTTGGATTCGCGGTTCAAAATGGTCGAAGCCGCTAAGACGACGAGCCACCTGACGCTCGACGACGGCCGCTTGAGCCAAACGAAACAATTGATCGCCGATCTGAAATCGCGTTTGGACGTCTCCGAGAAGCTCGTGGCGGCCGAAGGCAAACCGATCGACGAAATCCCGCTCGGAGACGCCGACGGCGATATCGTCGAACAAGTGGCGAAGTACTTCGGCGAGAGTTCGGCGTCGAGCGCGAGCGTCGCTCAAGCGCGTGAGTAGTTGATCGAGCTTCGCCGGAATCTCCGTGTTGAGACTATGCAAAGATGACCGCCGCAGTCGTACCCGCCGTCGACCGCTTCATGCTGTGGATCGACGACGTGGGAAACTACTTGGTGTGCGAACGTCCGAGCGTGGCGTTGGGACAGCCGACGACGCTCGGAGTTCGCATGCCGCCTGCGGACACGGAAGGAGAGCACCGTGCGGAGGTCGACGTGGCCGTGATGGCCGACATTTCCCGTCGGCACGCGCTCATTGAACGTCATGGCGAGCATTACCTGCTGCGACCGCTGCGGCGGGTGTGGCTCGGTGGCGGTGAGGTGACGTTCCCTCGGCATCTTGCCGACCGCATGCAATTCGAACTCGGCGATCGGGCCGGCCGCGGAGTGCAGCTTCGCTTCGACTTGCCGAGTGCTTGCAGCATGACGGCCCGCCTGACCGTGGAAAGCCGACATCGGATGCATCCCGGCGCCGATGCCGTTTTGCTGCTTGCAGAGAGTTGCCTGATCGGTCCGAACGCCGACGCCCATGTTCGTGTCAGTCGTTTGAGCCGTACGCTGGTTTTGCACCGCCGGAGTGACGGACGTTTGGTGTTCCGCACCGACGGATCTTACGATGTCGACGGAGTCCGCGCGACCGCGACCAGCCCGATCGAACGACGTTCGCGAATTCGCGGGGACGATTTTTGTTTGCAGTTGGAGCCGCTGGCGAACTAGCTTTGCCGACTTCGGCACCTTGAGAGCCTGACCATGTCCGCCTTACTTCCCGACCATCCGCCGCTCCCCGGGCCCGAACGTGCCCGAGTTCCGGCATATACCTACGCGGCCGGTTCGCAACCGCTTGCGGGGTACACAATTAAGCGAGGCCTCGGCCAAGGAGGCTTCGGCGAGGTTTATTACGCACTCAGCGACGCCGGCAAAGAGGTGGCGTTGAAGGTGGTGCGCCGCAATTTGGAAGTCGAACTTCGCGGCGTTACCCAGTGCCTCAATCTGAAGCATCCCAATCTTGTCGGCTTGTACGACGTGCGGACGGATGCGGAAGATAACTATTGGATCGTGATGGAGTTCGTCGGCGGCGAACGGCTCGTCGACGTCATCGAACGCCATCCGCAGGGCTTGCCGACCGACGAAGCGTTGCAAATCGTTCGCGGCATCGGCGCGGCCGTGGCCTATTTGCACGACAACGGCATCGTGCATCGCGACCTCAAGCCGGCGAATATCTTTCTCGAAAATGGACAAGTGAAAATCGGCGACTACGGGTTGTCGAAATTCATTTCCGTGAGTCGGCGCAGTGGGCAGACCGAAAGCGTCGGCACGGTGCATTACATGGCGCCGGAAATCGCCAACGGCCGCTACGGCAAGCAGATCGACATCTACGCGTTGGGCGTGCTGCTCTACGAGCTTTCGACCGGCCGCGTACCGTTCGACGGTGAGAGCGTCGGCGAGATTTTGATGAAGCATCTCACGGCCGAACCGGATCTTTCGGTCGCGCCGCACGTGTTTCGCGCGGCGATCGGCGCGGCCCTGGAGAAAGATCCGCAGCGCCGGCCGGCGACCGTCGAGGCCTTTTTGAGCGGTGCCGGAGTTGCCGCCGAATCGTCCGTCGGACGGCTCGGTCAACCGCGCGACGAACAACGTTTCGGCGAGCCGCGCTCATCAAGGTGCCGCGGATGCGCCGCTCCGAATTCACCACGCGCTCTGGCTGCTGCCGATTGCTGGCGTGTGGATTTATATCCTGACGTTCACCAGCGGCGAAAGTCCGTTGCAGCACGGCACGCCGATCGTCGGCATCGCCGCTCTGCTCGGCACGGCGGTGATGTTCTTTTTTATGCCGCTACGGCTCTATTTTCGGATCGAAGAAGATCGGCAGGCGTCGCTCGGCCACGCCTCGGCTCGTCGTGAAGCGATTCCGCGCGCAGCCCGCAACCGGCCCGCTCCTCCTTCCTACGCGTGGACGGTCGTGCCGTTCGGTTTCGCCGTACTTTGGTTCATCTACACGCTTCGAGCCGGCGCCCTTGGGCGATCGGGATGTTGCCGCTGGCGATCGCCGCCGGCTTTTCGCTCTGGATCGGCAGTTGGGTCAGTCGACGCCGCCGACAATTGGCCGAGACGCATTACGGTCCGAAGGCCGCCGCGCCGCCGGCAAACAACACTTGGAAGTTCGCCTTGCTGGGAATTGCGACGTTCCTGATCGGAATGATCGGCTTCAGTTACACACGCCACGAGGTCGTGCGCCCGGCGACGGTCGTCGTCGAAACGCCTCGCCCGACCGGCTACGAAGTCCCCGCGCAGCCGCAGTCTCTACAATTCGCGGTCACGGAAAACGTCACCCCGCCGGAATTCCTGCAGTCGCGCACCTCGATCCTGAGCATAGGGTTGCTCGTGGTGATAGGCGCTTTCGTTTGCGCTCACGTACTGGTTGGCCCGACGCGGGCACGAGCACTACGATCCGACGGCGAAGATCGGAATGCCGCCGCGCGATTTACCGTCGACGCAACTTTCGCTCGATGCAACGTCCGCCCGCGGCCCGCCGGCGAATTGGATTGAGCGCGGGATCGGCCTGACCGGAGCGATTCTCGCGGCCTTCGCCTTAAGCATCGTTGGAACGCGGCTGATGTTGCTGATGCGTCGCGACTCATGGACGCTGCCGCAATACTTGTGGCCGACCGCTACGGCGTTTTTCGGAGCAACGATTTGGATCATGGTGCTGCGACTTACGTATGTGCGTCGCGCGGAGCCTCTGATACGTCGCGGCGTGGCCACGGTCATCGGAGCTGCGACCGGCGCGGCGGCCTGGGGTTGTGCGGAGTATCTCGGCCTGACCTTGGTCACGGAGACTCTGATGCAAGGCGTGAGCCTTGAGCGTTGGCCCGAATGCTACAGCGGCGGACGGCCGACGATCGTGGCGTTCATGGGCTACTTTGCACTCGTCTTCGCCGTGCTCGATTGGTGGGGCATCACCTCGCCGACGCGTCGTCATCGGTGGTCGCTGCGTGATCCTTTTATCGCCTTCTTTTGGGCATACTTGGTCCACATGATCTTTCCGTTCCCGCAGCTGTGGGGCTCGCTGGTCGTCGCGGAAATTGTGGCGGTGCTGCCGCTGGTTTCTCCGGTATTCAGCAAAGCCGAGCGAATCCAACTGCGTATGCGCGACGATCATTGAAAGAGGTACGACCATGCGACAACTACTGAATTTCGTCGCCGTGTCGGCCGTCGCTTTCGGCTGCTTGCCGTCGCACTTCGCAACGGCCGCCGAATCCGACGCGGCGACGTCTCACGAGCCGGAGCACGCAACCGCGGCCGCGCTGGCGAATTCGCCGCGGCCTTCATGGGTGGATCGAGCCCCGATGCTCAACGGCGGTACGTACGAGACAAAGGTGCTCGTCGGCCCCGAGGCGACGCGAGTCCTCCTAGATCGCGCCACACAAGATGCGGTCCGCGCGAAGATTCTCGAATATGCCACTTCGTTGGCCGGCCCCGAGGTCGCCGACGCCGTGCTCGCCGACGAAGCCAAGCTCCGGACGAAGGTCGTCGGCCAGCAGTGGGAAGAACATGTACGAACCGCCGCGGGGGATTCGATCTTCTTACACACGCAGCTCCGATTCGACGCCCAGCTGCAAACTCAATGGCGAGCGACGGCCCAGCAAAGTCGATCTGAATCACGCAGTTACCGATTCATAGCCGTGTTTCTCAAGGCGATGTGGGTCGTGCTGCTCGTCCATCTGGTCCTGCGCCTCGAAGCGCGCAAACCGTGGCTGCCTTGGCGAATTGCCGCAGCGGCGACAGCGCTGGTGCTGGCCGCTTGGCCCATTGCGTGCGACTGCCTCGAAGAGACGGCCGTCGCAATGCCGACGATTGCAATCCCGAGCGGAACCTCGGTCGAAGTGCACTAACGGCCTCGACCACGACGCGTTTACAGCAAGCTGTCCAGCAGCAGGCGCATCTTTCGCATTTCGCCGAGGTGATCAACGTCGGGATCATCGTTGTCGGCGATGTTCACGCAGAACGCGCGTTGATACTTGAATTTCTGCAGGTGCGAAATGATTCGTCCGTACTCAATTTCCCCCTGGCCGACTTTGACCTGAAACTGCTTCTTGTTCGAATCGCGCAGTTGCGTGTGGCAAACGTACGGGAATAGGTGATCGTACTTTGCGCCGTACATCGGGCCATGGTGATAATGGCTCGAGTCGAGCGTCAGGCAGAGGCCTTTCACGTTGTCGCAGAGCACCTTGGCCGTGTCCGGATCTTGCGTCATGCGGTCGGCTTCGGTCTTCAGGCCGACGAGCACGCCTTCAATGGTCGCGATCTTCACGAGGTCGCGGAGGCGCTCGATTTCGGCGTTAAACGGCGTGCCAAGTTCACCGGCGCGCACCGTGACGACGACGACCTTCGTCGCTTTGGCCAACTTGCAAATGGCCGTGAACTCTTTATAGAAGTCGGGGCCTTCCGGATCGGTGTCGTAGAAGTAGGCGACCGGAGTAAGACGATGCGTGTCGCGGCAGGCGACCACGGCACTGTCCAAATCGGCGACGACCTGCGACGGCTTCAACTGGTTGCCGTTCTCGCGCAAGACGATCTCGACTCGCGTGTATTCGAGGTCGAAAATCTTCTTGAGGGCGGCGTCGAAAGGAAGCTGCGAGAAACAATCCGTAGAGGCTGCGACGAACACGGTACTCTCCCTAGTACGAAACGGCGAACGGTGCGTCTCAGACGCGTGCTGCAGGCCGCAATAAATCGGCGCAACTTGCGAAGCGGCCGGCAGTTGCAGCGGCCGGGCAACGAGACGACGCGGTAGCTTACCGCCGCTTGCCCCTCGTCGGCAACCCCACGCTCGTTGCCGTGAACTTACAGCTTTCGGCAGGCCGTTGGCCTTGTCTGACAAGACCGATAGAATCGCACGAAACGGGCTGCGGCCATCCACCAGCGGGCCGTCGCCTCGCAATATTCGCTGTCCTGAAGGAATTCGACTATGTCGACGTATCCCGAACCGCCGGGCCCGGGCCAACCGGTGTATATCGCCGTGCCGATGCAGCAAAAGCCGGGCGTGCTATCACGCTTGTTCACGCTGTTTCAATGGCTGGCATTCGTCTTCTTCGTGGTCATCATGATCACGGCCATGTTCGCGCCGAGCACGCTCTCCGGCGATCCCGACAACAAACTGGAAGAGCGATACTACGCGCTCAATCAGCAGGGAACGCAGAAGATCGCCGTCATTGAGATCGAAGGCACGATCATGGACGGAAAAGACGTGAAACAGCAGATCGACAAAGTTCGTAAAGACGATGCCGTGAAGGCCTTGGTCGTACGAATCGACTCGCCCGGGGGAACCGTCACGGGCAGCGACTTTATCTATCACCACCTGCGAAAGCTCGTCGACGAACGCAAACTGCCGATGGTCGTGAGCATGGGCTCTTTGGCCGCCAGCGGCGGCTACTACTCCGCGATGGCCTGCGGAAAACAAGAGAACGTCATCTATGCAGAACCGACGACATGGTCAGGCTCGATCGGCGTGATGATCCCGAATTACAACGTGTCGGACCTGATGAAGCGGCTCGAGATCAAAGATCTGACGATCGCCAAGGGTGATCTCAAAGGTATGGGCAGCCCGACGAAGCCGATGGAACCGGCCGAAGAAGAGGTGCTGAAGACGCTCGTCGAAGAAAGCTACAACCGCTTTAAGGGCATCGTCCGCAGCGGTCGTCCGAAAATGACGCCGAAGCAAATCGACGACGCGGCCACCGGCCAAATTTTCACGACCGCCCAAGCATTGAAACTCGGGCTTGTCGACAAAGAAGGCTTTATCGAAGACGCTATCGAACGCGCGATCGAGTTGGCGAGCATGAACCGCGACTCGACGAAGGTCATCCGCTATCACAAGCCGGCCGGAATCAGCGACCTGCTCATGGGAGCTTCGGCCGCGGCGACGTCGCGCAAGTCCGAACTTCAGCAACTGCTCGATCTCGCAACTCCTCGTGCCTACTACCTCTTTGCCTTACCCCGCGAATGAACGAACTTCCCTTTGCAGGCCAAACGGCCGTCGTGACCGGCGGCGCCGACGGCATCGGCCGTGCCACCGCCGTGCGACTTGCGCTCGGTGGCGCTCGTGTCTTTACCGGCGATATCCAAGCGCGCCCTGAAAACGAACAGCGATTCGCCAAGCTCGGCATCACGTCGCTCCCTTGCGACGTGCGAAGCGAAGAGCAAGTCAAACGGTTGATCGACACGGCCTTCGCCGCTCAAGATCGGCTCGACATTCTCGTGAATAACGCCGGAATCGGGCTGGTGAAGCAGATTCCGGACATCACCGAGGAAGAGTGGGACCGTTGCCTAGACACAAACTTCAAGGCCGCGTTCCTCACCGCTAAGCACGCCATCGGCTTCATGCGATCGACCGGCGGCGGCAGCATCGTGAACGTTTCCAGCAACGCCGGTCTGCTGCCGCGGGCACATGATCCGGTGTACTCGACGAGCAAAGGAGCGTTGATCGCCTTCACGCGCAGCCTGGCGCTCTGCCATGCGCACGACAAGATTCGCGTGAACGCCGTCTGCCCGGGGCCCGTCGGAGACACCGGCATGATGAACGCCGACCTGAAAAAGGCCGTCGATCCGCAGGCGTTTGCCGATCAGATGATCGACGCCAGCCCGTTGGCGAAAGCCCATCGTCGCATGATCACGCCGGACGAAGTGGCCGAGGCGATATGCTACTTGGCGAGCGACGCGGCGGTGATGGTTACCGGCACCAGCGTCGCGATCGACGGCGGCAAATCCCTGGGTGTACCGCCTAAGCAGTAGTCGCCCCGTTTACTGAATTAGGCAAGGTCAAACGACGCAAAGCTTCGGCGGCTTCCGCGGCCGCGCGAAACTCTTTGGAGTCGACAAGTTCGGCTCCGGCGGCGAGCTCGGCCAGCAGCTTACCGAGTAACTTCGCGCTGGAAGATTTCCGTAAGCTGCTCGGCGCGCCGACGGGCATGATCGACCTGCAGCCGGCGAAAGAGCTGACCAGCCGCATGCTTCAAGCCGGTACCTGCCGCGCCGACCGCCGCTTCTCCGCCGCCGGCTACCACGACGGCCGTGGCAATTTCGCCGGCCGTCTGCCCGGCCACATGTACGAGCGTCTGACCTAACACATCGCCGGCAGGGAGCAAGATTCCCGTCAACGCGAGCGACACGGTCACGGCAGGCCGTGCGAAGGCTGCCGCCGTATCGAGCGAGCGCAGCGTCGAAACGGCACGCGGGTACCCCGTGGAAAGTTTCTCCAACTCCTGCTCGATATGCTGACGAAAATGCTCGTCCACCGGCGGCAATGATGCGTAGGCCGCTTCGATTCGCCGGAGGTATTCGGCTCGCGCTCCGCCGCCGAGCAAAGCCCTCAGCCGCGGGCGAAGGATGTCGTTCCCCACTTCGGCCAAACGCTCTAACTCGTCGAGCAAGCGTGAAACGCCTTCAATAATCACCGCCTGTTCACGGCGGCGAAACTCTTCGAGCGGATCAGACGGCTGCGAACTTCCGCTCCAGAGCATGCGGAGCGGCTTGAGCACGGCTTGCCCTGCGCTGCGATAAGCCCCGTGAATCTTCTTCGACCACGGCCCGCGCCGGCGGTCCCACCACTGCTGAATTTCGGCGACGAGCACGTTTGCCGGAAGCCCGGGCCAAGAGGTAGTCACGCGATGCGCTTCTTCGATCGCCTGCCGTGCCGCAGCAAAACGGCGTGCCGCCTCGCGAACGTCGGAAAAGTAACGATCGAGCCCGGACTCCGCGGCGAACACTTGCCGCAACGCCCCACGCAGCGATCGGGTCTTGAGTTCATCGAAGCGCAAATCGGCCAGTTCGCGCCGCAGATCAAGCGGTGATTCTTGGAACGATCGGCCGTCGGCGCCGATCGCATAAAATTTCAGCCCGAGCGAAAGCGAAGCTTGCCGATCGTAAGGAGCGACGCAAACAAGTTCCGGCCGAGCCCCCGTTTCGCGGCAGAACACTTCGATCCAAACCGGCCACACTTCGCGATCGAGAGCAAGGTCGACCTGATTGAAGAGCAAGATGATTGCTTTGTCCGCCTCGGCCGCATGGCGGAAGAATTTCTTAACCGCCGCGTCGTTGTACTTCTGCTGCGTAACGACGGCGATTAAGACGTCAGCCGATTGGCGCACGAAGTCGGCCCGCTGCCAATTGATCTTGGCGTCGGAATCGACGTCCGGTGTGTCGAGCAACAACAACTTCGGCGGCAGGGCATCGCAACGTCGCCAGAACAAATAATGATCGTCGGCCTCGCCGAGCGCCTCAGCCGCAGCATTCCAAGCCTGTAATTGAAAGCCGGGGAACAGCCGCTGTAAAACTCCTTCATCAGCCGCATCCGGCGGAGCCAGACAAACCGGGTGTTTCGTGCCTGCCGCCAAAGGGCTGACGGCGCTGGCGTTTTCTCCGGCCAACTGATTGAACACAGCCGACTTGCCGATGTTCGTCCCGCCGACGACCGCCGCCACCAGCGGAACGTTGGCCGCCGCCTGCGGGGTCAGCTTGAGCGCAAGCAACTGCCGCCATTCGGCGTCGATGTTCGGCTCCACGCCGAATTCCGCCGCTTTCGGTTCTAGCGCCGCGAGCGCTTCGCCGAATCGGCGCACTTGCGCGGCCCAGGTCGAGAAATCGGCGGTCATCGTTCGAGAGGCGTCCTATCGACAAGCTCAACGGGCGACAATTACGCGAACGCCGTACGCACCGCGGCGCGAGTTTTTCCCAGACCCGTCTTCGCAACGACGGCCGGGTCCTGCTTCCAGTAGTCGCGGTTGAAGAGTTCCAGCGACAGGTAGCCGCGGAAACCGGATGCATAGAGGTCTTGGAAGATTTGCTTAAGCGGAGCCGCGCCGTCGCCCGGATACACGCGGTGGGCGTCGGTCTGCTCGGCTCGCCCAGGTTCGGCCGGGTAGTCGTTCACGTGAAACACATGAATGGCCGAACCGCTCAACAATTTCAGACCGGCGAAATCGCTCCCGCCTTTGAAAATATGATAAACGTCGGGAAGCAGGCAGGCCTGCGGATGACCTGCTTCGACCGCGACAAACACCGCCTCGCCGAGCCGACCGAGCGTCTGCGAATGGCCCCACACCTCCACCTGCGGGACGACTCCCATCTGGTCGCCAAGCTCCAAGAGCTTGCGATATCGCTCGGCGATCGTGAACAGGTTCATGCCCGTAAGCTTCTGCGCTCCGACCGGAGGCGCCGCCAACCGTTTGCCGCCGATCTCGGCAAGCACGGCCATATCGCGTTTGGCTTCTTCCAGGCCGGCCGCACGAGCCGAATCGTCGTCAACGATCCACGGTGCGAAGCCGATCGCACTTTCGATCGTCAGGCCTAGGTCCGCAATGCGCTTGCCGAGGTCTTTAAGCGTGCCGCCGGCTTGTACGTATTCGGCAAGTTGCCGCATCCACGGCTCTACGGCGTGATAGCCGACCTTCGCGGCCAGTTCCAGTTCGGCGACGATACCGAGCTTCTGCTCGCGAATCGTGCTCGTATTCAGGCAGTAGCCGAACGGTTCGTCGGCCGGACGCTTGGCGTCGTCCGCCGCACGGCTCACTGCCGGTCCGACGGCGGCGGCTAATGCGGCCGTTCCTAACATGCCGGCCGATTGCATCAACAACTCACGACGAGGCAACGCGGACATGGACGTTCTCAAGGTGTGACGACGGGCCGCATAGCGGCGGTCGAGCTGGTCAAAGCGTGCGGCCGACATTATCGGCTGCGAGACCGCTAAAAACCAGCGGGCGGCGGGGCGAGTTGTTGAAACAATCCGGCGTGCGACCACGCGGCGAACCACGCATAAACATCATTCACCTGAGGCACGGCGTTCGAACCTGCCGTCGCGTAAAGTACGGCCGACAACGCTTCTCCCAAGGTTCTACCGGAGGCGATCTGTTGCAACATCTGAAACTGCGGCTCATCCACGGGATGGCGGCGAACCACGTACCCGCGCCGCGATAAGGCGAGGAAGCTGCGGCGTTTCTCGGGCGAGGGTAGCGTCTCGGAACCGAACCTTAGCGCGCCGTAAAACGAATTCACATCGAACTCAAACTCCAGCAAGCGAACCGTCGGCAGCAGACACAATGACAACGCAGCTTGCTCGTACGCGGGAATCGCCGCCAGCTCCTCGGCAGTGAGAAAGCCGAGAGTTTCCCCTCCCGGCGCGTCGAATACGTCGTTGATCGCACGTTCCAGCCGAGCCAATTCGACGACGAAACGGCCAAAGTCATCGTCGCGTTGATCGCCGAGCGTGCTCTGCAAATGCTCCGCGAACCGCTCGCTCAATCGCCCCAGCGTGTAGCTCGTCGAAGGACGGTCCGTCAAATAACCTACGGCCAATCCGTCGAACGCTTCATCGCCGATCGCCGTTCGCAACACCGGAAATTCTTCCCGCAAACACTCGAGCAGCCGCGCCCAGTAGCCGTGGGCGTACACGTCGAGGCGCTCGACGGCAGTTTGCGATAGTGACGCGCCGACGACTTCGTCGAGTCCCGCCGCGACCCAGCGTCGCGCCTTGTCGGTCGCCGCACCCATCGCCGCGCCACCGGGATGCGTCATCACGGCCTGAAACCAATGCTGCAACTTCGCCAACTCATCGGCCATCACGCCACCTCCGCCGGCACATGATGGAGCGGATGCGGAACCGCCATGTTCTCCGTCGGCGCATATGACGCTAATTCGCTTGTCGTCGCCCCGGCGATCTTCTCGCGGGCCTTGAGCACTTCTGCATGCACCACGGGAAACGGCGGTATCGCGGCGTCCCATTCCAAGAGCGTCGCCGCACCGCCCGTGAGTCGATGGGCCTCGCGATAAAGATCCCACACCGGATCGATCACCGGGCCGTCGTGCGTGTCGACGATGTGCGTCGGCGTCCGCGTATGGCCGGCCAGATGAAACTGCATCACGGCCCCGTGCGGTACGTTGCGCATGTACTCCAGCGGATCAAAATCATGATTGACGCTCGAGACGTAAACGTTGTTAACGTCGAGCAGCAGACGGCAACCGGTCGCATCAACCAGCCGCGAAAGAAACTCCCATTCCGTCATCGTCGACGAACGAAACGTCACGTAGCTGCTCGGGTTCTCCAGCACCAGCGGACGCTCAAGAAAGTCCTGCACTTGCCGCACGCGCTCGGCCGTATGAGCCAAGGATTCTTCATTCAGCGGCAGCGGCAGCAAGTCGTGCGTGTTGCGCCCCGCCACGCCGGTCCAACAAACGTGGTCCGAAATCCAGCGGGCCTTCACCGCGGCGGCGAGCTTACGGACCTTGGCGAGATAGTCGAAATCCAGCGGATCCGTACTGCCGATCGAGAGCGACACCCCGTGCATGACCATCGGGTACCGCTCGGCCAATTGCTCCAGTACGTAGCGCGGCCGACCGGCGGAATCGAGATAGTTCTCGGTGATGATCTCCAACCAATCGACGGCCGGCCGCTCGGCGAGCAAATACCCGAAGTGAGCCGACCGCAAACCGACGCCGAGGCCTAAGTTGTCCCGCATCCGCAGCCTCGCGACCGTCGCCGACTAGGCGGCCTTTTCCGGCGCCGAGCCGAACGTCTTGCCGGCCTTCTTCATGCGCTCTTCAAAATGCTTGCGGGCCGTTTCCCAGGCCCCTTCGTGCATCGGCACGGAGCAACTGCCTTGCCCTTTGCACTCATTGGCGCCGGCCGTCTTTCCGCAACCGCCGAGGTTTTTGCAATCGTTCTGCGTGGCACACGAATGATGTGCGACGTTCGCGCATTTCCCTTGGCCCGCACAAGCGTTGTCGCCGCCGGTTCCCTGACCTTTGCACGCGTTCAAGCCGCGGCAGCCGTGCTTCTCGCCGGCTTGCGCGGTTGCGCCCGCTGCGGATCCGGCCGTCGCCGAACCGACGGCACCGCTCCCGGAACCGCCCGTTCCTTTATCGCCCGAGCAGCCGAGGCTTGCTCCGGCCACCAACCCGCCGAATGCACCGGCGAGCAACTCATTGAACTTGCGACGATTCACTTCCGGCGATTCCACGAGGCCAACCTTTCGACGTTACCCATGAACTGCAAGCGACCGAACTCGCAGATTGTAGCCGATTCCGCAGCTCGGTTTAACCCGCCGCGATCTCGTAGCGAATGCGGGCCGCCGTATCATCGGGCCCGATGAGCCGTTGCTCTAGCCCTTGGTAGGGGAATTTCTGCTGGAATGGATCGATCCCCAACAGGTGCAGCATCGTGGCCTGCAAGTCGCGTACGCTCACCGGATCGCGAGCGATCGACCAGCCGAACTCGTCGGTTTCCCCCAGCACCGTGCCGCCGCGAATGCCGCCGCCGGCCAACCATACGGTAAAGCAATGTGGATGATGATCGCGGCCGAGCGATTTCGAACCGTTGCGGGCTTCGTTCAGCGACGTCCGTCCGAACTCGCCTCCCCACACCACGAGCGTTTCGTCCAACAGACCGCGACGTTTCAGATCCGCGAGCAACGCGGCGATAGGACGATCGACCTGCGTACATTTCTTCGGCAAATGGACGACGATGTCGTCGCCCGGGCCTGTGCCATGGCAGTCCCATCCCCAATCAAAAAGTTGCACGAAGCGTACGCCACGTTCGACGAGCCGACGGGCGAGCAGGCAATTGTTCGCCAGCGACGCTTCACCCGGCTTCGCGCCGTAAAGCTCTTGCACCTCGCGCGATTCGTCGGCGATGTTCATCACGTCCGGAACCGACGTTTGCATACGGAACGCCAGCTCGTACTGATTGATGCGCGTGAGCGTTTCGGGGTCGCCGAATTCCCGGAGTTCGAGCTCGTTCAACTGCCGCAAAGTTTCCAAGCTGCGGCGGCGGACATCGCGAGACATTCCGGGCGGGTCGTTCACATACAGAATCGGTTCTCCCGTCGTACGGCACTGCACTCCCTGAAACACCGACGGCAGAAATCCGGAGCCCCACAGACTCTTGCCGCCGGTCGGATCCGTCCCGCCCGACACCAAGACGACGAAGCCGGGCAGATCGGCGTTCTCACTTCCCAGGCCGTAGGTGATCCACGAGCCCATCGAAGCGCCGCCGAAGTTTTGCGAACCGGTGAACAGCAGCAATTCGGCCGGCGCATGATTGAATTGATCGGTGACCATCGAACGCACGACGGCCAAATCGTCGACATACCGCGCGACATTCGGCAGCAGTTCGCTCACCCACGCGCCGCTCTCGCCGTGTTGCCGAAATTTGTACGGCGTGCCGAGCATCTTCGGATGCCCCTTGATAAACGCGAAACGCTGATTCTTGAGCAGCGAATCGGGGCACGGCTGCATGTTGCGTTTCACGAGCTCCGGCTTGTAGTCAAAAAGTTCTTGCTGCGGCGGGCCGCCCGACATGTGCAAATAGATAACGTTCTTCGCCTTCGCCGACGGCGACGTCGCACGAGCGCCCACTTGTTGCGGAAGCAAGCTCGCCAACGCCACGGAGCCAAGCCCGAACTTGCCGGCTTGCAGAAACTGCCGCCGCGTGACGGTCTGCAATTGCCGCAGCAGGGCTTCGTCGGAAATCGTCGTCCGGTTTGCCATGCGTCAGCCTCGGGTCAGTACGGCGTCGAGATTCAGCAGCATATTGGCAACGACGGTCCACGCCGCGACCGCCGCCAAGTCGTCGTCGGAACGCCCCTTCGCCTGAGCATCGCCCGCCATCGCCGCCGCGGCTTTCAGATCGGCCCGATAGTGCGTTCGTTCCGCTTCGTAGAGCCGGACGATCGCCACAAGCTGCTCTGGTTCGGCGGCTCGACCAGTCGCCGATCGCCATGCCCAGCGAGATCGCTCGTCAGGCGACGAGCTCCCTTCGCGAACAATTCGCCCGGCGAAGGCTTGCGCCGCTTCCACGTAAACCGGATCATTCCACGTGACGAGCGCCTGCAGCGGCGTGTTCGTGCGGATACGTCGTACCGCGCAAATCTCGCGGCTCGGTGCGTCGAACGTCGCCAGCGACGGATACGGCACCGTGCGACGCCAGAACGTATACAACCCGCGGCGATATTTATCGTCGCCGCCGCTCGTGGTCCACGTCCGTTCGCCGTTGAACGCCGCTTGCCAGAGTCCGGCGGGTTGCGGAGGAAACACACTCGGGCCGCCGATCCGCCGGCTCAAGAGTCCGGCGATCGCCAATGCCTGATCGCGCACCGTTTCCGCTTCGAGCCGAAACCGCGGAGCATGCGAAACCAGCCGATTGCGTGGATCAATGCGTTGCGATTCCTCCGTGGTCTTCGAACTTTGCCGATACGTGCGCGTGAGCACGATGCGCTTGATCAGCGATTTGGTCGACCACGGCTCGGCCCCCGGCAACGCCCCGTCGCGATAGGCCAGGGCCAGCGTATCGAGCAATTCCGGATGACTCGGCAGTGCGCCTTGCACGCCGAAATCTTCTTCGGTTTCCACCAGTCCGATACCGAACAACTGGGCCCAAACGCGATTCGCCGCCACGCGGGCCGTCAGCGGGTTGTCAGCGGCAATGAGCCATTGAGCTAACGCCAAGCGATCGGGCGAAGCCTTCGCATAGGCAGGCTTATGAAATGCCGTCGGCAGGCTCGGTTCGACCAAGGCCCCTTTCACCAAAAAGTTGCCTTTGACCAGCACGTGCGTCGGCCGGCGTTTCTCCGCCGCCAGTTCTCGCATGACCGGCACTTCCAGCGGCTTCAGAGCAGCGATTTGCTTCTCCAGCTCCTTTACGCGAGCTTGCCTCTCGGCGAGCGTCTTCTTTCCCGCGTCGTCGACGGGCTTTTCTTTTTCCAACCGGGCAACTTCGTCTTTTGCCGCGGCCAATTCTTTCACAAGCAGTTCACGCCGCGCCGTCTTGGCCGTTTCCTCAACCGTGTGCAAAGCCAGCGTCGGCGCTTCGTCGGGCCGGTCGGCATCTTCCGTCTCGTTGAAAATCGCGAAGACGCGGTAATACTCCTCCTGCGAAATCGGATCGTACTTGTGGGCGTGGCACTTGGCGCAACCCATCGTCAGCCCCATCCAGGCCTGCATCGTCACGTGCGTTCGGTCGTTGACCGCGGCGACGCGGAACTCCTCGTCGTCGGTTCCTCCTTCGGTGTTCGTCATCGTGTTGCGATGAAAGGCCGTAGCGACGCGTTGATCTTCCGTCGCCGCGGGAAGCAGATCGCCGGCAAGCTGTTCGATCGTGAACTGATCAAACGGCAAATCGCGGTTCAGCGCCCCGATGACCCAATCGCGATACGGCCAAATGTTCAACCGCAGCGGGTCCGACCCATAGCCGCGGCTATCGGCATAGCGGGCCAAATCGAGCCAGGGACGAGCCCAGCGTTCGCCGAAATGGGGCGACGCCAACAAGCGGTCGACCAGCGCGACGTAGACCCGCTCGCCGTCGCGACGGTACGCCTCTTCGAACGCCTCCGCCTCTTGCGCGGTCGGCGGGAGCCCGACGAGATCAAGATGCACGCGCCGGCAGAGTACGGCCGGATCGGCTTCTTCGTTCGGCTGCAGCTCGGCGGAATTGAGCCGCGCGGCAATGAAGGCGTCGATCGGATCGGCGTTCCAGCGAACGTCGTCAACCTGCGGCGGCTTCACGGCAACCGGCGGCACAAACGACCAATGCTTCGCGTACGTCGCTCCTTCTTGCAGCCAACGCCGGAGAATATCGCGTTGTTCGTTCGTCAGCGGCTTGCCGTGCTTGGCCGGCGGCATTAGCAAATCGACATCGTCAGAGGTGATGCGCCGCCAAATCTCGCTCGCTTCCGGTCGCCCCGGCACGACGGCCCGCGTGCCGCTCGGCAACTCGACCGTCGCCGCATCGCGCTGATCGAGGCGAAGTTCGGCTTCGCGATGCTCCGGGTCAGGACCGTGACACGCGAAGCAATTCTTGGCCAAGATCGGCAACACGTCCCGCGCGAAACTCACCGGAGCGTCGGCGGCCGTAGCGAATCGGCAGCTTGCCGACAGCACGAAAGCGATTGCGAGCAGCGGACGACAAATGTCGCTCAACATGGCAGGTGCGACCACGGGCAGGCGATGATACGGCGGGCCTTCATTATGCCCTTAACCTGCAGGCGACGCCAATTTCGTGACGCACCGTCGTATGGATGCGGCTATTCGTATTTTGGGATCGCCGGCATCGGCACTTCTTGCAGCAGCCGTTTGACGACGTCTTCCGTCGTCGTTCCTTCGGCTTGAGCTTGGAAATTCGTGGCAATACGGTGCCGCAGCACGGGCACGGCCACGCGCTGAATGTCTTCGATCGATACGGAGAACCGTGCATCCATGGCCGCCAGCGCCTTGCCGCCGTGGATCAAAAACTGCCCGGCCCGCGGCCCGGCGCCCCAATCGACCAGTTCGCGCACAAACGGCGGGGCCGATTCATCGCGCAGGCGCGTGGCGCGCACCAGTGACGCGGCGTATTTGATCACGAGCTCGCTCACAGCCACAGAGCTGACGAGCTTCTGCATGTTCAAGATGGCCCGCCCCGAGAGCACCTTACGAACGTCGGGACGTTCGCCGCGCGTCGTCGCAGCAAGAATTTTTTCTTCCTCGTCGCGAGTCGGGTAGTTCACTTTGATGTTGAACATGAACCGGTCGAGCTGAGCTTCCGGCAGCGGATAAGTGCCTTCTTGCTCGATCGGATTCTGCGTGGCGATTGTAAAGAACGGATCGGGCAACACGTACGTCGTCTGACCGACCGACACTTCGCGCTCTTGCATGGCTTGCAGCAATGCGGCCTGCGTCTTGGGCGGAGTTCGGTTGATTTCGTCGGCCAGCAGGATATTCGTGAAGATCGGACCTTCGACGAAACGAAAATTCCGCCGCCCCTGCTCATCTTCTTCCAGCACGTTCGTACCGGTGATGTCCGAGGGCATCAGGTCTGGCGTGAACTGAATGCGTTTGAAGTTCACGTCGAGAATCTTCGCGAGCGTGGCGACCATCAGCGTCTTCGCCAGACCCGGCACCCCTTCGAGCAAGCAATGGCCGCGTGTGAAGATGGCCGCGAAGAGTTGTTCGACGACCTCGTTTTGGCCGACGATCACCTTCTGCAACTCGTCCTGCAGCTGCTTGCGGGTTTGAGCGAACTCTTGCAAAACGTCGCGCAGGCTGCGGGGTTGCGTAGACATGAGCCGACGGAAATCTCTGGAGATGCAAAATCGCGAACCTGACGAGCGGCGCAAACTACGCAGTCGCCGAACTGTCCATCTTATCGGCGAAGGCCGCCGGCGGGCAATTGCCGCAGCCCGCCGGTTGTGACTTTGCCGTCGACGGATACGATAGAGTTCGTCGTACCGAGAACGGATCTGGAGGTTTGGCGAAAATGCGCATCGTCGCTGCCGTGGTGATTGCGGCGATGTTGCTCGGCCCCGGCGGCACCGATACCGCGCGGGCCGAAGTCACGGCCGAGCAAGTGCGCCGCTCGATCGACGAAGCCGTCGGCTATTTGCAACGGCAACAGCGCCCCGACGGCTCGTGGGAAGACTATCTGGCCTACGGCGGCGGGACGACGGCGCTCTGCACGTTGTCGCTCCTTACGGCGGGCGTGCCCGTCGAAGATCAGGGGATTCAGAAGGCGCTGAACTATCTGCGCAAGCTGGAATCGAAATGGAACTACGTCATTTCGCTGCAAACCATGGTCTTGGCCATGGCCGAGCCGCAGAAAGATTTGGCTCTGATCATTCGCAACGTCAAGTTGCTCGAAACTCGGCAGCACCGCGACGACCGGAGCAACGGCAGTTGGGCGTATGAGAACCCGACGCGCAACGCCGACAATTCCAACGCGCAGTTTGTTTTACTTGCGCTTCATGAAGCCGAGCGCGCCGGCGTGCAAACCAACGAAGCCACTTGGCGGCTGGCCCGCGACTATTGGCAACGGACCCAAAACGCCGACGGCTCGTGGGGGTATTTTCCCGGACAACCTGGTACCGGCAGCATGACCTGCGCCGGCGTTTCTGCGCTGCTGATGGCGCGAAAAGCTGGCCGAAGGGGATGCACGCGTGTCTGGCGACGTCGTGGAGTGCTGCGTCGAACAGCAAGTCGACAACTCCATAGCCCGCGCCATGGGTTGGATCTCGCGCAATTTCAGCGTGTATCACAACCCGGGCGATCCCGGCCACATTCTTTACTACCTCTACGGATTGGAACGGGTCGGCCGCTTGACGAACAGCCGGCTTATCGGCAACCACGACTGGTATCGCGAAGGGGCCGACGCGCTCGTGCGCCGTCAAGCACAACTGGGCGGCGGGACTTGGACCGGCGAAGGGGCCGGCGAGTATCAACCGCTAATCGGCACTTGTTTCGGACTCTTGTTTCTGGCCAAAGGCCGCCGACCGGTACTGGCCGCAAAGTTGGAGCACGATCCGGAGGCCGCTTGGAACAACCATCGACAAGACCTCGCCAATCTCACGCGCTATTGCGAAAAGAAATGGCAACGTGAACTGACGTGGCAGGTCATGCGGTCGAAGATCGCCACGGTCGACGATTTGAATCAGGCGCCGGTGCTCTACATTTCCGGCAGCAAAGTGCCGCAGTGGACGGACGCGGAAATTGTGACGTTGCGCCGCTATCTCGACCTCGGCGGTTTCATCTTTGCTGAGAATTGCTGCGGCGGGACGGAGTTCGATACCGGCTTTCGCGCGCTCTTGGCCCGCATGTTTCCCGATCGCGACGAGCGAGGAACGTTGCTCTATCAATTGCGACCGCTGCCGAAAGAGCACCCGGCATGGTTCGCCGAAGAGCCGGTCGATCCGAAATACATGCGACCGCTGGAAGGGCTCGACGTCGGCTGCCGCACAAGCGTGATCTACAGTTCCCAGAACCTCGGCTGCTATTGGGAACTCGACCGACTCGGACGAAAGCAGAACTATCCCGCGGCCGTGGAAGCGGAAATTCGGGCCGTGCGGTCGATCGGCATCAACGTGATGGCCTACGCGACGAATCGCGAGGTGAAGTACAAACTCGAAATCCCACGACTGCTCGCCGATGCCGACAAGGCCGACCCGGTGGAGCGGGCTAAACTTTACATCGCCGAACTCAAGCACGGCGGCGGCTCGAACATCGCCCCGACGGCGCTGGTGAATCTGCTCAAGCAACTTTCGCTTGATACGGGCCTGCGCGTCAGCACGGAGAAACGTGAACTTTCGCCACTGCAAGACGACGTGTTCGACTATCACGTGCTGTTTATGCACGGGCGTTCGTCATTCGCTCTTTCCGACGCGGAGCGCAAGCAGCTTCGGCTGTACGTCGAACGGGGCGGCATGATCTTCGCCGACGCTGTTTGCAGCAGCGACGAATTCGCCACGGCGTTCCGTCGGGAAATGGGCGCGATCTTTCCCGACGCCCCCTTGCGGCCGATTCCGCCGAACCATGAAATGTTCGGCGAGAAGTTCGGCGGCTTTGCACTCGGCCAAGTGACTTTGCGCGATCCGCGACGTGGCGGAGGCGACGGGCCGCTGCGAGCCGACGTCTTGCGCACCGCGCCGGAATTGGAAGGGATGCTCTTCGGCACGCGCTACGGCGTGATCTTCTCCAAATACGATCTGAGCTGTGCTCTCGAACGGCACAACTCGCTGCAATGCGCCGGTTACAACCGCGATGACGCGGCTCGCATCGGCATCAACGTGATTCTGTTCTCGCTACGAGGAAATCTGTGACGGCTCAACTGCTCGACGGTAAATCGCTGGCCAAAACGATTCAGGCGGAGATCGCCGTCGAGGTCGCGGACTTCATCGAAAACAACAAGATCACGCCGTGCCTCGCCACTGTACTCGTGGGAGCCGATCCGGCCAGCGAAGTCTACATTCGCAATAAGCGGCAGGCCTGCGAACGTTGCGGTATGGAAAGTCGGCACCACTCCTTGCCGGCCGAGACAACCGAGGCCGAATTACTGGAACTGGTGCAGAAGCTCAATCGCGACGACGGCGTTCACGGCATTCTCGTGCAACTTCCGCTGCCGAAGCAGATCAACGAACAGGCGATTCTCACGGCCGTGAATCCGGCGAAAGACGTCGATTGCTTTCACCCGGAGAACGTCGGCCTCTTGGTGCAAGGTCGCCCGCGGTTTCTTCCTTGCACGCCGCATGGGGTGCAGCAATTGCTGGTGCGCAACGGCATCGAGACTGCAGGTAAGCACGTCGTCGTCGTCGGGCGGAGCGATATCGTCGGCAAGCCGCTGGCGAACATGCTCGTGCAAAAAGGGCCGGGGGCCGACGCGACCGTCACGGTTTGCCATAGTCGCACGCGCGATTTGCCGGCCGTCACGCGCACGGCCGATATTCTCGTCGCCGCAATCGGCAAGGCCCGCTTCATCACGGCCGAAATGGTTCGGCCGGGCGCGGTAGTCGTCGACGTCGGCATCAATCGGACCGATGCCGGTCTCTGCGGCGACGTCGATTTCACAGCCGTCGCCGAGGTTGCAAGCCACATCACGCCGGTGCCCGGCGGCGTGGGCCCGCTGACGATCACGATGTTGCTCAAAAACACGCTCACGGCGTGCCGGCAACTCTCGGTCCGCTAGCGCCCGCGCCGCTGAAGAAGCCTGCGGAATCGAGCGCCGCATAAAGTGCGACGACCAATTCGCGGCGCGTTTTCGGCTCAGCCTTCCACTTAAGCCCCGCGCACAATTCGCGTGCTCGCGCCACGGCTTTGGTAACTTCGTCCGCCGTCGCCGGTCGATCGCCTGCGAAGGCCGGCGTTCCGTCATCGGTTCGGAACAAACCGAGCATCGCCGCCATGTTGACGGCGGCGAACTCCGCGTCGTTCGGCAATACGTCTTGATACGGCCAAAGGATAACGCCCGGGCGCGGCAATTGGGTCACCACGTCGCGCGGCGCGAGTAACGTCCGCTGAAGCTCGACGACGAGGGCCCGATCGACGGCGATGTTTCGCGGTTCTAAGTTCGTCGAGATACTCACCGCCGCCAACGTCGCCGCAGCCTGCCCGGCGAGCATGCCGTGCCCGTGCAATCGAACCGCGGCCTGCACGACGCTGCTCACCCCCAAGTTTTTCCCCGCGACGACGAGGCCGCCGGTTTTCGCAGGAACGAGCGAACGCAGCGGCAAAATCGAGCGGTCGGTATCCGTATGCCAATGACGCTGCGGGGTGTGCACGAGCGTCCAGGTTTGCGTCGGGTCGTCGTTCTGAAAGATGCGGCGAGTCGGATGAAAGTCGATATTGAATTGGTAGCCGAAAACGCCGTCGGCGGGCATCACGCCGCCCAACATTGCACGCCGTCGACGTCGCGCACGTCCTGTTCGCGCACCACGTACATACAATCGGTACGGAGCCCTTCACGGACGTACGGCTTCAGCGGCAGGCCGTCGGACGTGCCGAATTCGTCGGTCAACTTCAGATCGCGAAACGTCACGATCGGCTTGCCGCCCCCTGCCGCGAGATCACGCTCGGCGACCGTGGTTTGGAGGTGATGGAGCAACCCGAGCGAATGACGTTTGGCGTCGGCGAACACAATGCGCCGCAGCTTAGGCGACATCTCCGCCAAATTCTTTTGCGAGGCCCCCGATTCGGCCGCTTCGAGTTCGTCGACGACGCGTTGCGGGTACCGATCGGTCGGGTAATCCTGTAGCGGCCAGTTCACCAATACGGCTTCGGTGCCGGGCGCGAGATTGAAATGCCGACGATCCACCAAACGGCGATGATGATAAACCGTCGGCGATTCGCTGTACGGCCCCTTCGGCAAAGTCGTATCACGCCAAGCCGCGGCAAACGGCTTCATCGCCGCCTGTGGCCAGCCGAGCTTCTGAAATTCTTCGCGCGTCGCGATCGTGGCGGCGAAATATCTCGACTTATCGTAGCCTTCAGGCTTCGGGATGATCGTCGGCCGATCGCTTTCGCGTAGCACGAGGTTGTACGTCAGCGGATTGATTTCGTTGTGGCCGATTTCCGCGTAGCTCACCGGCGCACTCGGTTCGTCGAATCGCTCTTTCAGATCAGGGCCGCAGAAATACTTGGCCCCCGACAATCGGACGACGTCCCCCCAATCGCTCGCATCGACCGTCAGCTTGGCCTTGATATGCAGCGGTTGAGTCGACGAGTTCGGCCCCGCGCCGACGAACACCACTTCCGTAACGCGACCGTTCTCGACGACGACGCGCTCCGGTTCGACCCAATCGAGGATTTCCAGCGGCCCGCCGCCGGTTTTCAAGTACGGCTCGACAAGCTTGCGGAACAATCGCTCGGTATCTCGAGGCTCGCAGGTCGTCCAGGCACAGAAGCAATTGCCGGGGCGAGCGTGCCCATATTTGCGCTGCATGTCGGTCTCGATCATTTGCATGATTTCGAGAAACAAGCCGCTTCTAGGAAACGGTGCGCGACTGTCGCCAAACTTGGTCCATTCATCTACGGCGCCGAGTCCTTCAGCCGTGAATTGACCGCCGAGCCAATCACAGTCGTTGGCCAAGATGATGCGGCCGACGCCCAGCCGCGCCGCCTGAACGGCCGCAGCCACGGCCGATTCCGAACCGCCGACGATGAGCAAGTCGCACTCGCGCGACGGTTCGTCGGCTCGGCTGGTCGTCGTCGAACAGATCAGCAAGGCGGCGACGACGATGCGGAAGTTGCGCATGCGGAACCTCGTGGAAGTGCGTGCCAGCCGAACGACTGCGATCAGCAGCGGAGAAACTTCGACCAAATGTAGTCGGCCAGCAGCAATCCTTCGCGCGTCAGTCGGAGCCGAGTTTCGACATTTTCCAACAACCCGGTGGCGAGCAATTTGCGAAGATCGTCGCCGCCGAGCTCGTCGACATCGTAACCGAACTCAGCCGCGAAGGCCCGTCGCTCAACGCCGTCCTGCACCCGTCGTAATCCGAGCACCAGCGCTTCGCGGGCCCGATCTTCAGGACCGAGCCGTTCCGTTTCGTCGACCGGCGATTGGCCGGCTTGCAGGCGCACGAGCCAAGTCGTCGTGCTGCGGTGATTCGACGAACGCATGCCGTCGACATAGCGGGCCGCGCCGGGACCGGCCGCAAAGTATTCACGGGCCGACCAATAGGTCTCGTTGTGGCGACAGCGATGCCCGGGCCGAGCGAAGTTCGAGATTTCGTACTGCTCGTAACCGGCCGTGGCGAGTATTTCGATCGCCGCCAGATACATCGCGCGTTCGGATTCTTCATCTTGCGATCGGAGTTCGCCCTTCGCGCGTCGCGTCCAAAACGACGTGCCACGTTCGAAAGTCAGCCCATAAAGCGAGACGTGCGCCGGCCGCAGCGCGACGGCTTCCGCCAAGTCCGTCTGCCACGCGGCGAGCGTTTCCCCAGGCGCACCGAAAATCAGATCCAGCGACGCATCAAAGCCGGCATCGTGTGCGGACTGAACAGAACGTCGGGCTTCGTCCGGCGTGTGGTCGCGTTCGAGCAATCGTAACTTCGGTGCTTGAAACGATTGCACGCCGAGGCTGATTCGCGTGGCTCCCGCGGCGGCGAACTCGGCCAAGCGGCCCTCTCCGAACGACGTGCTCCCTACAATATCCAGCGGGTTGGCCTCAACAGTGAACTCGCGCTGTCGCCGGGGAACCAACGATTGACGATCGTGAGCAAGCGCCTCAGTTGGTCCGGCGGCAAATGCGAAGGCGTACCGCCTCCCAAGTAGAGCGTTTCCACAGGCCGCGGCGTTTCCAAGGCCGAAAGTTCGCGATCCAGCGCGTCAAGATAGGCGCTGATTAGGTCGTCGCGTCCGGCGATCAGCGTGAAGTTGCAATAGCCGCAGCGGTGTCGGCAAAACGGCACATGCACGTACGCAGCGGTCGGCTGCAGCGGACGTTGCGAAAGCTCGGAGATGCCGGTCATGGCCGGTTCCGCTAAAGCCAAAGATGCAAGCGGCCGCCGAGCATGTCGGGCACGGCCTTTTCCACAAGTTGCCGCACCTGCTTCGGTCCGTAGCGCGTGCTGAGGTGACCGGCGATGATCAACTCATTTTTGAATTGATCACGTCGTGCCACGATGTCGTCGAGGTGCATGTGGCCGAACTTGTGAATCTTCTCTTTGCGATGGCCGGGAGCGACGAACGTCAGTTCCGTAATGAGAATTTGCGATTCATACGCGGCCGGGCAATTGTCGAGCCCGGCCGGTGCGCTATCTCCCACATACGCCACGAGCGGCATGCGCCGTTCTTCGGTGACGTCGGCGCCGCTTTGCCGCAAGTCGCGGATTTGCTCGCCGCTGAGAGCCGCATATTCCGGCTTGAGTTTCTTGCGGCGCTCCCAGACCACGTAACCGACGCTCGGCACGGTGTGCTTCGTTTCCCAAACGCTGACGACGTGCTCGCGCGAAAGCTCGAACTCGTCCCCCGGCTTGACTCCAATGAGTTCGCAAGGCATCCGACCGCGATCGAGCCGCGTAAAGAGCTTGAGGAGTTTGTCGACGTTGTCGACCGCGTGCTCAGGCAGATAGATCCGCGGCGGCGTCATCTTCATCATGCGCCTGCGAGCCACGTACACCGGCAGCGCGGCGACGTGATCGAGGTGCGTGTGCGAGAGAAACCACGTCTCGGTTCCCATGAATTCCCACGGGTGCGCGCCAAGGTCGAACCCCAGGTGTAGTTCCGGAATACGCCAATAAGTTTGAACGGCGGGCGCGCGACCAACCTTCGATGGAAAGCGTCTTGAACTTCAGCGTTTTGACGGGCAGGTTCTGAATCATCCACCCATCTTACCGGGCCGAGAAAACGCCACAACCCGGCGAATTTCAGACTCGAAGCCCGTGCTTGGCATATGACTGCGAGCGACTCGAATTGACCGCCTGCGCAGCCCTCCTACGATTCCCACGGCGCTCGCGCGGCCGGGTTATCGCATGCGGCCGCCTTCGCCGAAGCGGAGCCGTAAAGCAATGGTGAAGTTTTCACGACGACGATTGCTGGTGCTGCTGGGCGTCATCATGACGTTCGTCGCCGTCGGCCTTTACTCGCTCTACTCGGCGACGCAACATGTGCCCGAGTTCTACGCCGAGGCGCTGGAGATACCCACGACGGTCGCCGAGAAGGCCTGCGATCAGTTCTCCGATCAGGCGTTTGCGCTGGCCAACGACGTGGAGAAGGAAGGTGCCTGGATGCACCGTGTTCAGCGACGAGCAGGTCAACGGCTGGCTCGCGACCGATCTTATCACGAAGCACCCGGAGCTCTTGCCGCCGGGCTTTGCACATCCGCGCGTCAAGCTCAGCGAAGACCATGCCCGCGTCGGCGTGCGCTACTCGGTCGGAGGCGTCGAAACCGTGGCGTGGATGGACGTGGAAGCGCACATGACGGAGCAGCACGAAATCACGCTTCGCTTTCGCGAAGTCCGAGCCGGCGCGATGCCGATTCCGCTCGGCAGCATCTTAGAAGCCATTTCCACGGCCGCCAAAGACCTCGAAGTGCCGCTCCGTTGGGTCGACGGCGACGGCGATCCGACTGCGGTGATCGGCCTGCCGCACACGCTCACCGGCGGCCTTCGCTACGAACTGACGAAGCTCAAAGTCGGCGAAGGTCAGCTTTACGTATCGGGCCGTACATTCAAGAAAACTCCCGGCGAAACGCAGTAGGCTATTACTCTGCGTCGTACGAATAACGCCACGGCCCGCCGTCGGGCGACGGCAACAACGTCACGGTGCCGCGCAATCGACGACCTTGCAAAGCGGCTCGAATACCGTCGCGAGCTTCGGGCGTTGCGAGCAGTTCATAGGTTCCTTCGTCCCAGCGAGTGACGAAACCTCGCCCGCCGGAGATTTCCCCCTCAATCTCCAAGTACGCCAAACGGTGATCCGGCAACGCCTCGGCGGCTTGCGGTTCCGCGCGGTCGGGCGGTTCGACCAACGCCCAAGTGCGCAAAACGCCGGTCGTTTCGAGCATGAAGTCCCAATGCGACGGCCGATCGGCGCTTGGCGGGAGTTCGTGGCGCAGGATAACGTAACGCGGCATCGCGGTTACCGCTCGCGGCAAAATTCGATGTGCTTCTGCCAGCGAACGTTGTCGAGTTCCGGAAAGTCGAGCCGTAAGTGCGTGCCGCGCGATTCGTCGCGGCGTAAGGCCGCGTCGACCATGAGCCGAGCGATCGTCAGCATGTTCTGCAGTTCCCAACCCTGCGGCGTCGTAAGCTGCCGGTTGAGCGCGTAGCCACACCAGCGGTCGATCGTCTCGGCGGCGTCTTCGAGGCCTGCGTGATCGCGGCGCACGCCGACGCTGTGCCACATCAGGCTCTTCAGCGAGTTACGAATGTCGGCGATGTCGAGCAAGTCGGCCGCTTGTTCCTGCGGCGGGTTCTCAATGAGCGGCACGCGGAAATCGTCGGCAATCTTCAGCGCTTCGGCGGACGCGCCTTCGCCGGCATGAGCACCGTAGACCAAGCCTTCTAGAAGGCTGTTCGACGCCAACCGATTGGCTCCGTGCAGGCCGGTCGACGTGACTTCTCCGGCGGCCCATAAGCCGTCGAGCGTCGTGCGGCCCTGCATATCGACGGTCACGCCTCCCATCATGTAGTGCGCACCGGGACGCACGGGAATACGATCGCGCGTGATATCAATGCCGAACTCGGCACAGCAAGCCGCGATGCCGGGGAACCGTGTGCGAACTCGCTGCGGGTCTAAGTGTGAAAGGTCGAGATACACGTTCGGGTGCCGCGTTTTTTCCATCTGCCGCACGATCGACTGGCTCACGACGTTGCGCGGTGCGAGTTCGCCGCGCGAGTCATAGTCGAACATGAAGCGCGTGCCGGACCGATCGACGAGGTACGCCCCTTCGCCGCGCATCGCCTCCGTGATGAGGTTCCGGCTCGAACCGGCGATGTAGAGCACCGTCGGATGGAATTGCATGAATTCCATGTTGCGCAGCTCCGCGCCGGCTCGATAGGAAATAGCGTGACCGTCGCCGGTGGCGACGTCGGGATTCGTCGTTTCGCGATAGAGTTGCCCCGCACCGCCGGTGCAGAGAATCGTCTGCTTAGCCCACACGAGCGTCTTGCCGTGCTTAGGGTTCCAGACGAGTGCGCTGCGCACGCGTCCTTCAGACGTGAGCAAGTCGAGCGTGAACGTATCCGTCCAGTTGTCGACGTTTTGCAATTGCTTGGTGCGCTCAATCACGGCCCGCATCACTTCGCGACCGGTCGAATCTCCCAGAGCGTGCACGATCCGATCGTGGCTATGTCCTCCTTCGCGGCCCAGCGCCAGTTCGCCGGCTTCCAAGTCGAAGCGATGCGCCCCAGGCGATGAGTTCCTGAATCCGCCGCGGGGCTTCGCGGACGACCATTTCCACGACGGCCCGATCGCACAAATCGCCGCCGGCGCGGAGCGTATCGGCCACGTGATTGTCGAAGCAATCTTCCGGGTCCATCACGCCGGCGATGCCGCCTTGCGCGTACTGGCTGTTGGATTGCTGCAGGGCCAGCTTCGTGATGACGAGCGTCTGCAGCGACGGATCGATGGCCAACGCCGCTCGCAGGCCTGCCAGGCCGCCGCCGATGATCAGGACGTCGGTAAAATGATGCGGCACACGTTTCGGATGAAACGGCACCAGATAACGGCGACCGAAAGGACGCATGTCCGACTCGACGGGCTAAAGCAAAGTTTCACGCGGCGATAACGTCGCTCTATTATTTCATGCCGCCATGCGACGGGCGACCGCCGAGCCGGCCCGCTTCGTGAAATCGAAGTAACTTTTCGCGCGCCTCGGGCTTTCACCGGCCTCGAGCCGCCGGGAAAACGACACGGCCCGCCGCGCCACCGTCGTGAAGGTTCAAGCCTTCAGGACGGTCGCGCCGCGGGCCGCAAGAGGCGAGCCTGACGTCTGCCGTTTTAGTGCAACCGGCGATCGACGTCGCTCACGACGTAGTTTGTAGACAACCTCGCAAATTCGAGGTTAGTTCTTCGGCAAAGCCTTAGCGCAACGCTTGCAGCGCTTCAGTTGCCGGCGATACATCGAACCGCACTTCGGGCAGCGAAGATTCTGCCGCGAGCGGGTCAATTCAGTCTTCGGGCGCTTACCCATGACGCACTCCTCACACTCTTTACCAACTAGGGAAGCACATCAGTGTAAACGCTTCGCCGAATCGCACAAGGGGAGATGAACGACGACGAAAGGCACTTTTCGCAGGCCTCGCGAAGCCGGGCGCAAAGGTCGGGCGACCCGAGGATCGGCCTAATTGCTCAGCTTGGCCCAACCCATGAACTCAAAGAACTGAGTCAGCCAGGGGAGCGACCAGGGATTCCACGTGGGAAACGTCACGGAGACGACGGAAATCGCCAACATCACATAGCAGGCGATCCGCTTCGTGCGCGAGCCGGCGCAAGTGTCGGCCCCGGCCAAGGCGCCGACGAGCCAGAGCGGCACGAACCAAAACACCCAACGGAAGCCGGCCGCCATGCCGCCGTAGTTGCGATCGAGTTGCGGCCGCGAAAGATAGAACGCCAAGCAGACGAGCGAGGCCAACACGATGCCGCCCGCGATCGCGCGGAGTCGACCGTCGGGCTCGCGGCAGAGTCGCCACAGACCGACGACGGCTAAGAGCCAAATCGGCGTGAGGCTAAAGATGCCGTGATGCCCCACGAGCACATGGACGACGTACTTCGCCGGAGACGGCTCGCCCCGATCGATCGGGCTGCGACGATCGGCTTCCGACCAATAACTGTCGACGACGCGCCCGTATTTCTCGTACCGATAAACGTACCAATTGTTGGCCGGATCGCGCTGGCTGTACGCCGGCTTGATCGTGCCGTGGGCGACGTAGTTCGTACCGAGGGCAGCGACGGCAACGACGAGAGCCGACGGCACGCCGTAGAACAAAGTCGGCTTCGGATACCGCCACAGGAGGCCGGCTCCTGCAATGGCGGCGATCGACAAGGCCGGCAATTCATTGGCGGCGAGAAATGCGGCAAAGAACCCGGCCTGCACGAAGCAGCGACTTGCGCAAGTCTCCCTCGACGACGATCCGCACGACGGCGTCGAGCAGCAACATTGCGGAAGCCGCCGCCACCAGATGGTTGTTGAGCGTCACGGCGAACGTGGTCTGCAACGTGCCGAACACGGCCGCCGCCATCGTGAACACGCGGCCGAAATCCGTCCGGCCGTAGCGTTCAATATGCCGCGCCAACAAGGCCCACATTACGACGATGAGCGGGATGTTCACCGTGAGCAACATGAACCGGCCGACCGCGTAGGGATGATCCTTCAGCGAGTTGCCGGTCAGGTGATAGATCAGCCAGTACTCGCCGGCGAGCAGCGTCGAAAGCAGCGGCGGCTTCGACGAATAGAAATGCCCTTGGCCCGGCTCCGGCGCGGCACGGCCTTCATCGTCGTGCTTGACGACGTCGATCGAGTCCCAATTGGGCTCCTTAATGACTTCGTCGATTTCGTAGGTGCCGTATTCGACCAACGATCGAATAGTGAGCCAGCGACTACGATCGTTGGCGCTGAGAAACGGCAGCTTCTTCTGCCAGTCGGAGCGGCCGATCGAGTAGAGATAGCCTTCGAGACGAGAGGAGTCGACGGCGTCGACCGCAAGAATTCGACCGGCGATCCCCGCCGCGCCGGCGACGATGAGCAACGTGTAAATCGCTGCGCCGCAATGCGGCGGCGGCATCGTCGAGGCTGGTCGTCATCACACCGGGCTTCAAGGCTTTAGGCGTCGGGCGATCGCGGTTGATCGGTCCGTTCGGAAACGCTAAACGTATCCAAATCGCGCCCCAAGTGCGAGGTGATCAATTCGGCCAGAAATCCGATCGACATGAACTGCCCGCCGATCAGCAAAGCCGCGATCGAGTAGAGCAGGGCCGGCCGTTGGTGCAGTTTGGGATCGACGCCGTGCAGTTCGGAGTTCACCCAATACAGCCCGAGATAGGCCATACCGAGGCCGCCGAAAAGAAAGCTGATCAGCCCGAGCGTCCCCAAGAGATGTTGCGGGCGATGGCCGAAGCCGGTGAGAAACGTAACGGTGAGCAGATCGAGAAAGCCTTTGAAAAAACGGCGGAAGCCGTACTTCGAATGGCCGAATTGCCGCGGCCGGTGCGTGATGGCGATCTCGCCGACGCGAAACCCGCGAGCATGAGCGAGCACCGGAATGAAGCGATGCAGTTCGCCGTAGATCTGCACCTCTTCGACGGCGGCCCGCCGGTAGAGCTTCATCCCGCAGTTGTGATCGTGCAGACGTACGCCGGTAAGCTTGCCGACGAGCCAATTGAAGACGCGCGACGGTCCGACTTTGTGCCAGGGATCATGACGCACTTGCTTCCACCCGCTGACGACGTCGAGATGCTTGTCGCGCAGCTCGGCGAGAAACCGAGGAAGTTCGCGAGGATCGTCCTGCAAGTCGGCGTCGAGGGTGATGATGTAGTCTCCCTTCGCCGATTCGAAGCCCGCACGCAGGGCGGCCGCCTTGCCGAAGTTGCGGCGAAAGCGAATGCCGCGAACTTTGGAATCGGAGGCCGACAAGCGGCGAATCATGTCCCACGAGCCGTCGGTGGAACCGTCGTCGATGAAGAAAATCTCCAGGTCATACGCTTGCGACGCGGCGACGGCGCTCAGCTCCGCATGCAGCTGTTGCAAGCTTTCGACTTCGTTGTACGTCGGGATGACGGCGGAGATTTTCAAATCAAGGTGCCGTACGTGGTCTTGGTGGGAGGAGCGGCGAGGGGAAGCTCAAGCTTCGGCGTCGGCCGCATCGTAGACGTCGGGCGAATCGGCGGAGAGCGACTTCTCGACCGCAGGGCTGCCGGCCGATCGATACAGGATAATCGAAACGAGGAGTTCGGCCACTAACCAAATCAGGCGAACTAAGACGGCGGTGACCATCGCGGCCGCTTCGTCATAGCGCCAGGTAAGCACCGTGAGCAAGACGCCGTCGCGCACGCCGAAGCCGCCGGGAATAAACGAGAGAAATCCGATGACGACGGAGAGCGCCGCGGCGGCCGTGCCGAGTGTCCATTGCTCCGCAAAGCTCGCCGCGCTGCTAAACCCGCCGGCGCGAACCGCCGCAAAGACGCTTAGCCCCAAGAATGCCCAGCCGAGCGAGAGCAACGCCCAACCTTGGAGAAACGTGGCCAACCCCAACCGGCCGACTTCGTGCGACGCCGCAGCTTCGTCACCGCGGCCGATTCGCAACCGGCGAATGATCTGCTCGAACACGGGTGGCACGGTCGGCAAGCCGGTGATCGCCGCCACACCGAGAGCGGCCCAAAGCCACTGGCGCTGTTCGGGGAACACGAGGGCGAGCAGCAGCGCCGAAAGCACCGCGCCGACGGCCATCATCGATAGCGTTTCATAGAACACGCTCACGGCCGCCGGTCCGGCATTTGCGCCATGTCGCACAAGCATGCCCGTGCGCATGACGACGACCATCGCTTTGCCGGGCACATACTTGCCGAGATGCCCGATGTAGAAGGCTCGCAACACGGCGGTCGTCGGCAAGTGCTGACCGAGGCCTGCAAGGATCTTGCGCCAAAAGAGGCCGTTGGGAAGTTGACCGAGCGAGTACAACGCCGCGGCGGCCAAGAGCCACGCCCAGTCGAGCCGGTCGAAGCTCCACTGGCCGGCGTCAATCCGTTCGGAAAGCTTGCGCCACCCTTCGCGGGCCGCACCTTGCACAAACCACACGACAAGCGCCAACACGACCGGCCGAGAGACGAGCTTCGCACGTCGAATGAGTTGCGCCGGCAATTTGGGCATGGGCTGTATATCGAAACAATGTACGTTCGCGGGCTCAAGATTCTCTCGCGCCGGCCGAATTACCACAAGCCGCGCCGCAGCGACGGCCGGGTTCCGATAGAATCTGCCGTGTCGCCGGAATCTTGGAGGTCGAGTCCGCCGTTCGACGACCGCGGTCGCACCGTAACTTCATCGTCTACACAACCGGATATCGCTGCGAAGGATCGGAACTGATGGCTCGAATGATTTCGCTCGGCGTGCTTTTGACGCTCTTGGTCGTCATCGGCATTCTCTCGTTCGAGGTGATGGCGACGTTTATTTTGCCGCTGTTCTTGGCCGTGATGCTGGCCGTGTTGTTTCATCCGGTATACGCCAAGCTCACCGTGAAACTCAAAGGCCGTTCGCGGTTGGCCGCCGGAGCGACGACGTTACTCGTACTCTTGGCCGTGTTGCTGCCGTCGCTGGCGATCGGCACGATGGCGTTTTCCGAAGGAGCCGAAGTCGTCGCCAAGCTCGATCGCGACGACCTCGCCGAAAAGATCTCGATTCTACGGAATCGGCTCTCGCTCGGGCCGCCGCCGGCCCCGGTGATGGAAGCGCTGGAACGCATTCGCAAGAGCCTCGATCGGTTGGCAGGCGTCGCGTTTCTGGACAAAGACGATGCCGGCAAGGCCGCCGAAGAAACCGCGTTGCGAAGCGGCATCGAAGCCGACAACGGCAAGGTCGAGTCAGGCCTCGGGTTCGATAAGGTCGCCGCCGTCGAAGGCAACTCCGGGCCGGCGACGAAGCTCTACGCTACGTGGAAGCTCTGGCTCGATTCTTGGACCGGCACGAAGCCGCTACTTGCCGATCCGGCGGTTTGGCATGCGGCCTGGCAGCAGCCACAACACGAACTCGAGCGTTTTCGTACGGAGTTGCTCGGCGGGCCGCTCGTCGCGCCGATCCGGCAATTTGTACGACTCGACAATGAACAACTCGACGGACTCGTGACGCGGATCCGCAGCGCCGCAGGCCCCTTGGCGCTCGACACCACTCAATATGTGGGCGGGCTGCTGTGGGAGATCGTTGTCGGTCTCGTCGTCGTGTTGCTCGGCGTCTACTACTTCTTGGCCGACGGCCCGTCGATGCTCGGCTCGCTGGTCGAGCTGACGCCGCTCGATCGCAAACACACCGAACGGCTGCTTATGGACTTCGGCAACCTGACGCGAGCCGTCGTGCTTTCAATGGTGTTGGCCGCGCTGGCTCAGGGGCTGTTGGCAGGCGCGGGCTATTTGTTCGTCGGCGTCAAATCCGTGTTCTTGTTGACGTTGCTTACCATACTGTTCGCGATGGTCCCGTTGGTGGGGGCTACTCTGATTTGGGGCGGCGTTTGTGCTTGGCTCTATTTCTACGAACAGCGCACCGGCGCCGCGATCGGCTTGGCCATCTATTGCGCCGTCGTGGTTTCCATGGCGGACAACATTATCAAGCCGCTGGTGTTGCAGGAGCGTTCGAATCTGCATCCGCTCCCCGCACTGCTGAGCGTGTTAGGAGGAGCGCAGGCACTGGGGCCGATCGGCGTGTTTATCGGCCCGATGGTCCTGGCTCTGCTGCACACGCTGCTAGTGATGCTCCACGGCGAGATGAAATCACTGGAACCGAAGCGGACCTAGTTGCGTACTGCTCGTGCGGCGGCACCTGCTTGCCGCAGGCCCGCGACCACTGCCGGCACTGCGAACGCAAATTGGCCGAGAAAGCCGCGTAAACCCGGCGGAAACGGCCTGATTTCGAGCTTGTGGCAAATCGCGAAACGGGGCTAAGATACGCCCCCGTCGGAATCTGGACCAGCTATCGAGTGCGCTCGTTGCGACGTATTCGCACGGTCGGTGCGCGCAGCCGTTCCGGTTCCGCCCCGGATGCCGTCGACTAGTTCCTTCGAGTTGTTTGCGGGTCGCACTTTGTCGACCTGGGCGTTAATCGTTTCGCCGTCGGAGTCGTACTTATGAACGCGTGGGTACTCCTGTTGTTGCCGACGGCGCTCGGAGTTGATTTCGGTTGGGAACGGCAACCCGACAACTCGATCGAATACATCGTGCAGATCGAGCCCGAGGCCGTCGACCAGATGAAGACCGGCACTGAGCTCATCAGCGCCCTGCCGCCGCAGTTGAAGAACATCCGCAATTATCGCATCCGCGTCGGCCGTGATCGGCTGCCGAATCAGAACGTGTTGCCGCCCGAAGTGGCCAACGCTCCGGCAAGCCCGAACATCGCCACGCCCTGGACCGGCGGCACGAGCAGCTATCCGCCCACGACATCGACCGGCACCGGTTATCCGCCCTCCACAAACGGCGGCGGATTCGCCAATACGTCGCTCCCGCAACGCCCGGGCACGACCTTCCCGACGCCCACGCCCAGCGGCACCAATCCGCAGTACTATGCCGGGACGCCGACGTCCGGAACGTCGACCAGCGGGTTCCCGATGCAAAACGCGACGAACCCGCAGTACCCGAACACCACGACCGGCACGGGCTACACGGCTCCCGGCTACACGGCCTCGGGTTATCCGACGAACCCGGCGGGCACGACCACTTATCCGCCTAACACGACCACGGCCGGCTGGAACCCCAACGGGCAGCCGTCGGGGCAGCCCAACTATTCTCCGGCGGGCTACAACCCGGCGCCGAATTACAACGCCCCGGCCGGCTACAACAATGCGCCCGGCTACGGCGCACCCAACAACTATCAGCCGGGTTATCAAAACCAGCCCTATCAAAACTACGGGCCGCAATACATGGCGGCCAATCCGAACACCGCGCCGCCGCTGCTGCCCGACCCCAACGGCAACTACTACAACAACGCGAACAACCAGTGGCAAGGCATGCAAACGGCCAAGCCGAGCATCGACCTTAACGCCGGCGGTTCTCCGAACAACCAGCTCCCCGGCTACGGCAACCCGCAATACGCCGGGAGCGCTCAAGGGGGCATTCCTGCGGGAAACGGATCCTTCGCCAACAACGGCCAAAACGGCAACGGCATGAATAACGCCGGAGTCAACCCTACGGACCCGCGCATTACGAACACGGCCGCCGACCAGCAGACCGGCACCGGGAAAACGACCGCTCCGCCGGAGTCGCAATGGGCCTCGTTGTCTTTTGCCTTGATCGGATTGTTCGCTTCGCTCGGCGCCAACATGTATTTTGGTTGGACGACCATGCAACTCCGCGAACGGTATCGGATGATGCTCTCCGATCGCGTGACCTACTAGCCGCGTGGTTGAGCTCCGGAACGTCGCGATGAACTCCGCCGACCGCTGCCTGGTGCATCCGCGCGACCAGATTCTCGACGTCATCGAGCGCATCTACCGTTACCGGATGACGACGACTTCCGGCGGCAATATTTCCGTGCGGGAACCGAACGGCGACATCTGGATCACGCCGGCGCGCATCGACAAAGGAAGTCTGCGGCGAGACGACATCGTTTGCGTTCGCGCGGACGGAACGAAAGTCGGCCCGCATCCGCCGTCGAGCGAGTTTCCGTTTCACAAGGCGATTTACGAAGCGCGACCTGAGCTGAACGCGATTGTTCACGCCCATCCCGTGGCGCTGGTGGCGTTCAGCGTCTGCCGCCGCGTGCCGGACACGCGGCTGATTCCGCAGGCGCGCAACGTTTGCGGCGACGTCGGCTTCGCTCCTTACGCCTTGCCCGGAAGCTCGAAACTTGGCGAGAACATCGCCCGTACGTTCGCAGCCGGCCATCATTGCGTCGTTCTCGAGAACCATGGCGTGGTCGTCGGCGGCGACGACTTGCGGCAGGCTTTCGCCCGCTTTGAAACGCTGGAGTTCGCCGCTAAGACCGTCGTTAAAGCTGCGATGCTGGGCGAGATCCGCTACCTCGACGACGAGCGCACGAAAGCTCCGGTCACGCGCGTGCCGCCGTTGCCGGAGTTCGTCGCCGAGCGAGCGACGGAAACCGAACAAGAATTGCGCCGGACGCTCTGCGAATTCATTAGCCGCGGCTATCGACAACGCCTCTTCATCAGCACCGAAGGGAGCTTTTCGGCCCGTATCGGCGACGACGCGTTTCTCATCACGCCGGGCCGATTCGATCGGCGGACCGTCGACGTCAACGAACTCGTGCTCATTCGCGGCGGCGAACGCGAGCAAGGTAAATCTCCGAGCCGGGCGGCACGTCTCCACCGTGCGATCTACAAACGGCACCCGGAGTTTCGCGCGATCGTCAACGCTTGCCCGGTCAATGCCACGGCCTTCAGCGCCACCGCTTCGCCGCTCGATAGTCGCACCATTCCGGAGAGCTACATCTTTCTCAAAGACGTCGCTCGCATTCCCTTCGGCGAACAATACGGCGATGGTTCGGCAATTGCCGAACGCGTGGCGTCCGATCATCCGGTCGCGCTGCTCGAAAACGACGGCGCACTGGTTTGCGGCACCAGTGTGCTGGATGCCTTCGATCGTCTCGAAGTTCTCGAAACCACGGCCGAGGCGCATCATCAACAGTCGCCCGCTCGGACCCGTCGTGCCGATGTCGGAAGCCGTGATCGCCGAACTCACGGCGGCGTTTCTAAAGAAGTGAGCGCCGAAAGACCGTCGATCTTCAACTGCAACGGCTTCAAACGCGCAACCGCTCCTGATCCAATCGCTCGGCGATGAACTTCAGCGCCGCGGCGCCATAAAGTTGTAATACTCCCAACTATGCCCGCCGTGCGAAGTTTCTAAATCGTGCTCGTGCGGAATGCCCAGCGAGTAGAGCTTCATGTGCAGCCGCTGCGAGCTTTCGTGCCAGCACTCGTCGGCCGGATCGCTGCAAAACCACAAGTTCCGCGGCCAATTGAGCGGGTGGACATGCAGCGTGGCCGTGTCTTGCCGAACCTGCTCGGGATCCGCATACATCTGCGCGATCGTATCCCAATCGCCGTCGTAATACCGAATCTGGTAATCGATCGCCGGACTGATGCCCGCGGCGATGGGAAACTTCCCCGGATGCTTAAAAGCAAACCGTAGCGCTCCTTGACCTCCCATGCTGGTGCCGAGCAGCGCAGACCTTCGTCGGCGTCGCACCGAAGCGTTCCGCCAGATATGGCATCACATTGTCGAGCACGTGTCGTTCGGCGGTGAGCTTCGTATCAAACTCCTCGCAAATCCGATCGGTCCACCAACTGCGTTGCGTCATCGGCCCTACGACGGGCAACCCGTACCGATCGAGTTCCCGACAAAACGCCTCGTTCTCGACAAGCCGCCCCAGATGCACGCCGTGCAAAAACAGCACGGCGTAACCGTGCGGGTTGCGTTGCGCCGGTTCGTAGACATCCGCCGGGTGACCGGCAATCAGTCGCTTCCGACCAAGTTCCAGTTCCGGCGGGCACGGGCAAGCGACTTTCGTGAAAAAGAGTGAGCCTCGGTTTTCGGCCGATTTGCCGAGCGGGCGAGGCGTTCAATGTATTGGCATCGGCATCCGGCTCAATAGAATAAAGCCCGCCGCCGGCCGCAATCGCTTGGCTCGGCCGTCGCCCCGCCGTCCGATCGTCGATCTTTCCAGCGGGACAAAAATACGGGGAGTTGCCGCTTTGAAGACGTTGCTGACCGAACCGCAGGTGCAAGAAGGCGTTCGCCGCATGGCCGCGGAAATTTCCGCCCACTACGGTGATCGGCCGCTCACGATCGTCGGTGTTCTCACCGGCAGCGTGGTTCTGTTGGCGGACATCATTCGCCTTCTCGGTATGCCGCTGCGCGTCAGCGTCGTGCAAGCTCGCAGCTATCGCGGAGCAAGCACCGTGCGCGGCGAGCTGATGATCAACTCCGACCTGCTCCCCGACCTGACCGATTGCGACGTCCTGGTCGTCGATGATATTTTCGACACCGGCCACACGCTCTTTGAACTGCTCAACAAGATGCAGAAGCTCGGCCCGCGGTCGATTCGTTCGGCCGTATTGCTGCGTAAGCGAGGCCGGCAAGAAATGACGCGCGAGCCCGACTATTGCGCCTTTGAAATTCCCGACGAGTTCGTGGTCGGCTACGGGCTCGACTACAACGACCACTACCGCAACCTGCCGTATATTGCCGCGTTGGAAGACGCCGAGATCGCCGCCGGAAAAAGCTCGTGACTTCGCTTCGGTTGCTTTATGTCACTCGCCGCTTTCGACCGCTCCCCGGCGGTTTGGAAAACTTGGCGATGCAGCTGTTTGGCGCGTTGGCGGAACGCGGCCATACGACGACCGTTCTGACGCCGCGCTGGCAATCGGACTGGCCCGACGAAACGGATTACCCCGGCGTGCGCGTAGTCCGACTCGCGCCTCCGAACACCGGCTGCCGCGGTGAAGCAGGTTACGCGAGGCGACTCACCAAAGCCTTGCGCGACCGTTTTCGTGAAACTGACGTCGTGCTCGTTTCCGGCATGATGGCCGACGCTTACACGACGTTGCGTGAACGTCGTGCAGGCCGGCCGCCGATCGCTCTGCAGCCCGAGCGCCCCGGCGTACAAGGCGATTGCCACTTGCAGATTGAAGCCCGCGGCGGCCGACGCTTGAAGCAAACCTGCTTCGGCGCCGATGCGTTTCTGGCGCTCACTCCGCTGTTGCAACGCGAGCTTACCGCCGCCGGCTATTCCCGTGCGCGCATTCATCGTTTGATGATCGGAGTGCCGCATCGCGGGCCGACCGATCCTCGCCAAAAATTGGAAGCTCGACGTAATTTGGCTTCGGCCGATCCGGCCTTGTCTCTCGAAGCACGTACGCCGCTGGTCGTCTACGTCGGCCGTTTGCGGCTCGGTAAGGGATTAGACGCGTTGCTCGCCGCTTGGCGACGACTGGCCGAACGGGGCCGCCCAGGTATGCTCTGGCTCGTCGGCGAAGGCCCGGATGCCGGATACCTTCGCGAAAAGACGTTCGAACTGGGCATCGCCTCGAGCGTCCGTTTGACGGGGGCGTTCGACGACGTGGAAGACGCCTTCCGCGCGGCCGATGTCGTGGTTTGTCCGGCGCTCGACGACGGGCTAGGCATCGGCTTGCTTGAAGCCGCTTCATACGGCTTGCCTGTGGTCGCCGCCGACGTCGCAACAGTCCGCGATTTATTTACGCCCGACGCCGAATTGCTCGTCTACCCCAAGCACGACGATGCCGCATTGGCCGACTCCTTGGCCCGCGCAATCGACGATCCCTCGGCGGCGGAGCAACTTGGCGCCGCCGCGCAGGCCCGCGCTCGCTCCGAATACTCGCTCGCTCGCATGGCAAACGATTACGAGCAACTGCTCGGCGGCCTCGTCGGCGGTGCGAGGGGAGCGACGCCGTGACGAAGCCGCTCGTCGTGCATGTCGTGCGGGCTCTCGAACCTTGGGGGACGCAGCGTCAACTTCTCGCCGTCGCCGCCGCGGCGCAGCAGGCCGGATTCGCAAATCTCGTACTTGCGGTAGGCGGCGGGCCACTCGCCGACGCACTCCGTGCCGCGGGCGTCGACGTTCGTCTTCTCGGCGGCGACAAAACTCCCTCACTGGCCGTCGTCGCTCGTCTCGCGCGGAGCGCTGTTCGCGACGCGTTCCAATCTCGTTCATCTCTGGGACAATTGGAGCCAGCTTCATATCGGTCCGATCCTCGCAGCGCAGCGCGGCGTGCCGTATCTCTGTGCCGTTCGCAATCCGCCGCCGCAACTTACTTGGCTTCGTCGAGCTTTACTCCGCTTCACGCTCCGGCGAGCGACCGCGATCGTGTCGCCCAGTGAAGCGTTGCGGCAACAATGCTCGACGATGTACGACGCCGCGCACCTTGGTGAATCGTGGACGACGATTCCCGACGTGGTCGACATTGCCGCCCCGGCTATCGATCGTGCGGCCTTGTTGCAATCGCTGGGCTTCTCGTCGGACGTGCGATTGATCGTGACGGGCTCGCGCGTCACCGTGGAAAAGAGCCTGCGCGACGTACTCTTCGCCACGGCCTTGCTGCGGCTCGTGCACGGCGATTTGCGGTTGGCCGTTTGTGGCGACGGTCCGCACATGGCCGAGGTTCGCCGTTTCTGCACGCTGATGGAAATCGACGACATCACAGTGTTCGCCGGTCTTCATGCGCAAGCAACGGAGGTCATTCGCCACGCCGAAGTCTACATTGATGCCGCCGTGATCGACGGCCCGAGCCGAAGCATTGCGGAAGCTCGTCGGCTCCGCGTGCCGGTTGTTTGCGTCGACACGCCGATTCGCCGCGAGCAGGTCCGGCCCGACGTCGATGCGTTGCTGTTTCCACCGCACGATCCGGGAGAACTAACGCGCAGAGTCCACGAATTGCTGACGGACGCAACGCTGCGACCCCGCCTCCCCGCCGCGGCGTACGAAGCGGCGACGGAGCATACCGCGACAACGTCCGTCGAACCTCATTTGGCGCTCTATCGCAAAGCCGTCGAAGCGCCGTAAGTCTTCTCCCTTTTTCGTCGGTTACTTGCCGCGGCCGATTTCTGTTCGTGCTGCTCCGCAAAGTAAGCGAGCAACGCCAATGCTTCGGGTACGCGGAAAAGACTCGCCTTAGCCGGCTGATCCTTGCGAGAATTCCCGGCTTGCCGTACCTTTCAGGGTTTCCCTCGGAGCGAACCTTGGTCGCCGGGGCGCGGTCTTTCGCCGACGTTGCCTTGCGACGGCGTACGGCGTCTCCTCGGTTGTGCCCTAGGTCTCGTGACGCAACTCAAAATCACCACTCACTTTCAGCGCACTTGCCATGGCCGATCCTTATTTTCAATCGCGTTTCGCCGACCGCATCGGGGGCCCCAACTACGGCAAGGGGACCGAGATCTATAAGTTCGAGAAGATCAAGCGGGCCAAGCGCAAGGCCTTGGCCGATCATCCCGAGCGGTCGCTCGTCGACTTCGGCATCGGTGAGAACGACGAGATGGCGCCGGAGAGCGTACGGCGCGTGCTGACGGCGGAAGCGAACAAGCCGGAGAACCGTGGCTACGCGGATAACGGCATCGCAGCGTTCAAGGAAGCCGCCGCACGGTTCATGCAGCGGCAGTTCGGCGTGACACTCGATCCGGTCAAGGAGATCAATCACTGTATCGGCACCAAGACCGCGCTGGCCATGCTGCCGGCCGCGTTCATTAACCCGGGCGACGTCACGCTTATGACGGTGCCCGGCTACCCGGTTGCCGGTACGCATACAAAGTATTACGGCGGCGACGTTCACCGCTTGCCGCTGCTGTCGAAGAACAACTTCTTCCCCGATCTCGACAACATCCCGACCGACGTCTTGCGCCGCGCGAAGCTTTTGGTGCTTTGCTATCCAAACAGCCCGACCGGCAAGACGGCCACGACCGACTTCTACAAGCGGGCCATCGACTTCGCGCAGAAGAACAACGTGGTCATCGTGCAAGACGCGGCCCATTCGCTGCTCTCGTACGATCAAGAGCCGACGAGCTTCCTGCAAGTGCCGGGGGCGAAAGAGGTCGGCGTCGAGGTGCACTCGATGTCGAAGGGCTTCCACATGATCGGCTGGCGGATGGGCTTCGTCGCCGGACATCCGCTGATCGTGCAGGCCTTTGCCGACGTGAAAGACAACAGCGACTCGGGCCAATTCATGGCCGTGCAAAAGGCGGCGGCCGCGGCCTTGGACGACGTGGCCATTCCCGGCCAGGTTCGCGAGAAGTATCGTCGCCGCTTGAAGAAGCTGGTCGACGTGCTTAAGCGGTGTGGTTTCGAATGCTCGATGCCCGGCGGAACTTACTTCCTGTACACCCCGTCGCCGAAAGGCTTGGCCGACGGGACGAAGTTCGAGACCGGCGAAGCGGCCAGCCAGTACCTGATCACCGAGCACTCGATCGTGACGGTACCGTGGGACGACGCCGGTCCGCATTTGCGGTTCTCGGTGACGTACGAAGCGGCCGATGAAGCCGCGGAAGACGCGCTGATGCGCACCACGGAAGAACGGCTGAAGAAGATTCAACCGGTGTTTTAAGACGGACGCCGACGGCTAAGAGCTAGATGCCGATCCTTCCGGCGGTACGACGCTTGGCATTCGGCATTCGTCGTCCGGCTCTCCACCGAGAAGAGGTCACGGGGATAACCTCTTCTCGGTGTTTCACCGGACGAACGTCCGAGCCGATTTCACCGGCGGCATCACGCCGGCGAAATGATTTCTAGGCGCGTGCGACTACCAGCCGTGACCGCCGTGGCCGTTGCCTTCGCTGGTCGGAGCACCGCCGCTGCAAATGCTGACGCACTTCGAGTTGCCCTTGTCGCTGTTGGCCCATTGAGTATCGCAGAAGTCGGTGGCGTCGTAGAACGAACCGCCGCCGGTGAACGTGTGGTGTCCGGTCACGCCGCTATAGCTGTACGATTGATTGACGTTGGCCAAGGCTTGGGCGACGTCGGCCAGTTCGGTGACGAGCGAGTCACGCACGGCGGCCAACCCGACGATGACGCCGATCACCAAGATCGAGGCAATCAACATGATTTCGGCCGACACGATGGCACCGGCTTCTTCGTTCCACAAACGTTCGAACAAGACCTTCATGATGCAAACTCCGGGGAGAGAGGACGCGGGTGAAGCGCCGTGTGTGAACGCCTCGCGAATGTGAGAGAGGCGAAGACGTTCCCCGACCGCCGACGGGCCGAGCACCTAAGTTGCACGGTAGTCACGCCGCGCCGAACGAAGGCGCGCGAATCAAGCGCGACGACTCCCGTTTCAGAGAGTTTTTCCGCACGGATTGCGGCGCAATTTGCGCAATCGGCAAACTCGGAACTCGGGTCGTAGCGAGCTTTCAGTGCGAAACGGTTTTGCCGGGTTTTCCGACTGTCGACAAACGGCAACAACTCCCGTTTCGCCGTCGCTCGCAGCTCGCCAAAGCCGAGACGATCGGCAAGGTCGCAAGGTGCCGGCGACGGGGCGGAAAATCCTGCGGAATGGGCTTGCCTTCGCCGATCCGATCGGCAGGCCGAAAGCGTGTGAAACCGATGTTTTGGGGTACTTTCGCAAGTTGTTGGTAGACTGAACGTTACGACCGATGAGATTTCCGTTTGGCCACGGTTTACGTTTTAAATCAAACGCAAATAATCCGACGGGCGGGCACATCAAACATTTGCAAGCCCGCCGTGGGCTGGAAGTCGTCAAAGTCCAGGCTTCAGCGGTGTTTTGCAGAAGGGGCAATTCGGGGCAGTACAAACATGACACATCAACCTCAAGACGACCTGACATGGTCGGCCTATCAGTACGCGGCCGGCGAGCTCGACGCAGCCGCCGCGGCCGCGTTTGAAGAACGCTTGGCTGTCGATCAGTCGGCACGTGAAGCGCTGGCCGAAGCCGTATCGCTGAGCGAAGCGGTTTGCGCGGCCTACGAACAGTTGCCTGCGTCGTACGTGATGCCGGCTTCGCGTGTCGCCGCGCCCGCCGATTCGCGCCTCGTCGTCGGTTGGCTCGCCACCGCCACGGCCGCGTGCATTGCACTGGCGATGACTTGGCAAGCTTTTAAAACTCCCGCAGGCGACGAAGCCGGCGAAGTTGCCGCGGCTCAAGCCGAAGCCGATTCGCAATTGCTCGCCGCCTTGGGGCCGGAGCACCGTTGGGACGCTCCGTCGCCGCTGGTCGACGAACTCGCTGCGGCAGACAACGTGATCCACGAAGAATCCGTGTCGGAAGAACTCGACGCGTCGGAAGCTTCGACCGATCCGATGAGCGTCGCAGCTCCCGATTGGCTGCTGGCGGCCGTGGTCGAATCGTCGCAAGACGGAGCGAACGAGTAGACCGACCATGCCCCACGTGAAAAACTCATCATCTTCGTTGCTCGCAGCGCTGCCGATCCTCGGATTATTGGCGACGTACACCTTCGTCTCGTTGGCACCGGCCGACGACGCCGTGATTCCCGTCAAGAATTCCGCGGCGATTGTTCAAGACGCCGCGAAGCTCGACGCTCCTAAGAACGGCAAAGGCCCGAAGCACGCTCAAGGTTTCACGCCCGAGCGAGAAGCGGCGGCCCTCACGTTTGTGCGAGCGCACCATGCCGAACTGGCCGACTTGCTCGACCGTCTGAAGACGCGGCGACCGCAGGAATACCAAAAGGCGATCCGCGAGTTGTTCCGTGCCAGCGAACGGCTGGCACAAAGCCAAGAGCAACAGCCGCAGCGCTACGAGCTGGAGCTGAACGAATGGAAATTGCAGTCGCGCATCCAATTGCTCGTGGCCCGCATGTCGATGAACCGCACGCCGGAAATTGAGGCCGAATTGCGTTCGCTGTTGACCGAGCAAATCGGCGTGCATCGCGAACTCGTGAAGTTCACGCACGAGCGGGCTGCAGCCCGCGCCGCGGCATTGCAAAAGGAACTGGAATTGTTGGACGGTGACCGCGCCGACATGGTCGAACGTCGCTTTCAGGAAGCTTTGAAAACCGCAGGGCAAAAGAAGCCGCCGACCAAGACCGGACCGGCAAAAGCCGGCGCGACCGCGTCTCGTCCGAAGTCCAAAGATGCCGAACAGAAGTCGGCGGAAGAAAAGAAATCGGAACCGCAGGAAACGGTCCGATAGTCCGTAACCGCGGCCGACGGATCGTCAATTGAATGAGTTGAGCAGCGACGCTGCTCAAACACGCTTGAGTTCGCTACCTTCTGAAAGCCGCCCGCCAAACGCTATCGCACACCTGCATGTTGTCGGATTCGTCTCCTTGCCGTCGCAGGAGGCGGGTTCTTTACGGAGAGTCGAAAGTTATGCGTCGCTATGTCTTCGCTTTGTTGCTGAGCTGCTGCTCGGCCTCCCTGGCTCAAGCCGCGGCCATCGAAAAGAAGTCGGACGTGCCGGCCACAGTGGTTCCGCCGGCAAACGTCCGTTTCGAATCGCCGGACGTGAAGGAAGTGCCGAGCCTGCAACGACACGTGTTGCCGCTGATGGGCCGTCTCGGCTGCAACGGCCGCGCCTGCCACGGTTCGTTCCAAGGGCAGGGAGGCTTCCGCCTCTCGCTCTTCGGTTACGACTTCAAGACTGACTTCGAAGCGATCGTCAAAAGCGAGCAACCGCGGGTCGATCTGAAGAACCCGACCGCCAGCATGATCTTGGCGAAGGCGTCGAGCGACGTCGAAGACGAGCACGGCGGCGGCAAGCGGATGGATAAGAACAGTTGGCAATATCGGCTGATCTCAAAGTGGATCGAAGCCGGCGCGCCGGCCGTGGACGAAGCCAAAGATCCGACGTTCGTAAAGATGGAAGTTCGTCCGACGGAAATCGAATACACGAAGCCCGGCGAGACGACGAAGCTGCACGTCGTCGCTCATTGGTCGGACGGCACCGTCGAAGACGTCACGCCGCTCTGCCGATTCCAAACGAACGACGAAGCGGTCGCCAAGGTCGACGTGAACGGCGTCATCACTTGCACCGGCAAGGGAGACACGCACATCGTGGCCTTCTACGACAACGGCGTCGTGCCGGTCGCCGTGATGCTGCCAGTGAGCGATCAGGTCGGGCCGAAGTATCCGAACATCCCGGCCACGACGAAGGTCGACGAACTGGTGCTAACGAAGCTCCGCAAGATCGGCGTCGTCGCCGCCGACGTTTGCACCGACGAAGAATTCCTGCGTCGGGCCAGCCTCGACGTCACCGGCACCCTGCCGACGGCCGACGAAGTGCGGACCTTCATGGCGGATAAGTCGGCGGACAAGCGGACGAAGAAGATCGACGAGTTGCTGAGCCGGCCGGCGTACGCCGCTTGGTGGACGACCAAACTCAGCGACATCCTGGGCAACAGCGAGAACCAACTCCGCAACAGTGCTCCGGCCAAGGCCGGCAGTCACTGGTATCAATGGCTCCACCGCCGCGTGGCTGAGAACGTCCATTACGACGACATCGTCGAAGGGGTCGTCATGGCCGTCAGCCGCACGTCGCCGGACCAGGACTACCTAGAGTATTGCCAAGAAATGACGTCGTACATCCGCGACGAAAAGCCGGCCGACTTCACCGACCGTGAAACGATGCCCTACTATTGGATGCGTCGTAACATGAAGACCTCGAACGAGAAGGCGCTCTCGTTCAGCTATGCGTTCCTCGGCGTGCGGCTGCAATGCGCGGAATGCCACAAACACCCGTTCGATCAGTGGAGCCAGTATGACTTCCAACACTTCACGGCGTTCTTCGATCGCATTTCGAAGGGAACCGGCGATCGTGAAATCGCCAAAGAACTGATCGCCAAGTCGGGCGTCGAAACCGATCCGAAGAAGGTCGGCGGAGCGAAGATTCGCGGCGACCTTGATCGCTACGCCCGCAACGGCGGCGTGGTGCCGTTTGACGAACTCTACATTCGCGCGGCGAAGACCGCACCGAAGGGGAAGAAAGACAAGAGCAAGGTTGCGGCGGCCGGTCGCGTGCTGACGCCGAAAGTTCTCGGCGGCGATGAAATCGTCGATCAAAACTATGACGATCCGCGCGAGCCGCTCATGGATTGGCTCCGTCAGAAGGACAACCCGTACTTCGCTCGAAGCCTTCGTCAACCGCGTTTGGGCTCACTACTTCAACGTGGGCATCGTAGAACCGGCCGACGACATGAATCTGGCCAACGCTCCGAGCAATCGCGAACTGCTCGATTACTTGGCCGCCCAGTTCATCGAGCACGACTACGACATCAAGTGGCTAATGCGCGAGATCGTCAATTCGGACACCTACCAACGTTCTTGGCTCACCAACGCCACGAACGAGTTCGACCTCCGCAACTTCAGCCATGCCGTGCCGCGGCGTTTGCCCGCGGAAGTGGTTTACGACGCCGTCGTGACCTCGACTTCCGGGCCGAGCGAACTGGCCCGCCGAGCACAAGATCCGGTGACCAATTGCTCGATCGGGATGAGCCTGAGCTACACAAACCGTAACAACATCAACAATTACGCCCTCACCGTGTTTGGCAAACCGAAGCGGGAAACGCCGTGCGATTGCGAGCGGTCGAACGAACCTTCGCTCTTGCAAACGGTTTATCTTCGTAACGACCAAGAAATGTTCAAGTTGATCGAGCGGAGCAACGGCTGGCTTGATTCCGTCACCGACGGCCTACCGAGCGCAGACGAAGAAGTCACTGGACCCGGCCGCGGAACTCCGCAATAAAGAGCGCGAGTTGGCCCGCATGAAAAAGCGCCTCAAGGAAGAAACGGCGAAGGCGAAAATGAAAAAGGGGAAGGTCAGCGCGACCGAAACTCAGCGTCTGCTGGCGATGAAAGATCGGGCCAAGGAAAAGATTGCCGAACTTGAAGCCGAGGTCGCCGCGCTCCAAGGCGCCGGTGAAGAGCGGAAGCAAGCCAAGCCGCAATCGACGGCCGACCTCATCAACGAAGCCTACCTGCGGACGTTCACCCGTTACCCGTCGAAGGACGAACTGGCGACGGCCGAAGAGTATGTGAAGACCGCCGAAACTCCGGCCGTCGGTTTGCGCGACCTCGTGTGGGCTCTGCTCAACACGAAAGAATTCGTCGTCAACCACTAAGCCGACGGCTCCGAAACATTCATCGCACGCACATTCGCTACCCATAAGGAATACGAACCATGGCCCAACATCGTTTTTGCGACGGTATGAAGCGGCGCGACTTCTTGAAAGTCGGCGCCTCGGGCGCAGGCCTCACGCTCACCGACTACCTCCGCCTGGCGAACGCCGGCGAAGTGAAGTCGACCGCCAAGGCCAAGGCCGCGATTTACATTCGCCTTGGCGGCGGCCCGACGCACATGGACACCTTCGATATGAAGCCGGAAGCCCCGGCAGAATATCGCGGCAACCTCAAGCCGATCAAAACGAACGTCCCCGGCATGGAGATCTGCGAGAAGTTCCCGCTGCTGGCGAAGTGCGCCGATAAGTTCACGATTCTCCGCGGCGTCAGCCACACGCTGGCCGCCCACGAACTCGGCTCGAAGTACCTGCTCACCGGCAACCGGCCGTTGCCGTCGATCGAGTTTCCCTCGCTTGGCTCGATCGTCAGCAAAGAACTCGCGTCGCCGCCCGACATGCCGCCGTTCGTCGCCGTCCCCAGCACGCCGCAAGGGGGCGGGTTCCTCGGCCTTCAATACGGGCCGTTCGCCACGAACGCCTCGCCCAAGCAAGGCTCGCCGTTCAACGTCCGCGGCATCGGCCTGCAAGGGGGCATGACGCTCACCGAAGTCAATCGCCGCGAGCAGCTGCTCGCCTCGGTCGACAACACCTTCCGCTCGATCGAAGCCAAGAGCGACGTCCTCTCCGGCCTCGACGAATTCTCGCAACAAGCGTTCGCGATGATCAGCTCGAAGCGCGCTCGCGAAGCGTTCGACCTGGGTCGCGAAGATTCGCAAGTCTCGAAACGGTTCGGCGACGGCGAAGTGAACCAAAGCGCACTGTTGGCCGTGCGACTGGTCGAAGCCGGCGCTCGGTTCGTCACGCTGACGTCCGGTAGCTGGGACATGCACCAAGACATTTATACCCGGCTCGACAAAAACCTGCCGATGGTCGATCAAACCCTTTCGGCGTTGCTGACGACGCTCGAAGAGCGCGGCCTGCTGGAGACGACGGCCGTGATCATGACGGGCGAGTTCGGCCGCACGCCGAAGATCAACCAGCGCGGCGGACGCGATCACTGGCCGCGCGCGATGTTCGTCGTCATGGCCGGCGGCGGCATGAAGACGGGCCAAGTCATCGGCGCAGTCCGACGACAAGGGCCAAGGCCCGGCCAACGAAGGAATCGCACCGGACGACGTGGCCACGACGCTGCTCACCACGCTGGGCATCGACACCCACAAGGAATACCATACGAACACCGGCCGCCCGATCATGATCTCGCGCGACGGCAAACCGATCTCGAAGCTGCTCGGCTAGGCGAGCTTCGAGCCGAGAGCGAAGAGCCTAGAGACCGAACGGCGCCGAAGCAATCAACAGCGAGCTGGGAGCGTCAGCGACCGGAGTCTTCCGGCAAAAACTACGATCGCCCAAAACCGGCGGAAGTCTTACCCGAGACTTCCGCCGGTTTTATTTTTTTATCGCGTCTACTTTCCTGCGCAGTACAAATGTCTGCGGGAGCGGAGGAAGATAGAAGCGGCGGCCAAGACGAAGAACCCAAACCTTGACGCCCGATCGTCACACCAGCGGGGAGCCGGCCTTTGAAGCGGAAACTGATCACGCCTTGGAAGCCCACCAAGGCCCAACTCCTCGCCGCTTACGAGAAACGGGTTCCAGATCTCCTCGCCGATAACCTCATCGTCCTCTTCGCCGGGATCAACCCAGGCCTCTACACCGCCGCGATCGGCCGCCACTTCGGCCGTCCCGGCAATCGCTTTTGGCCCGCCCTGTATGACGGCGGCTTCACGCCACGGCTTTTCTCTCCGTTTGAAAGCGATCTGCTGCTCGATCTCAATCTGGGCATCACCAACGTCGTCGCCCGCGCAACGGCCCGTGCCGATGAACTCACCGACGACGAACTCCGCACCGGCGGCCGACGCCTCGAAGCAAAGGTTAAACGTCGGAAACCGACGGTCGTCGCCTTCGTCGGCATCGGGCCGTATCGGGTCGTCACCGGAAACAAAGACGCCGGCGTCGGCCTTCAGAACGAGCTTTTCGGCGGCAGCCATGCCTGGGTGCTCCCCAACCCCAGCGGCCTCAACGCCCACTACCAACCGGCCGCTCTAGCGCAACTCTTCGGCGACCTCCGCCGCTGGGCGATTAGAGAACATCAACGCCGCCGAAAGTAGGCTGCGATTGCCGACAAGCATCCGCGCAACAGTGAGCCGGGAACGTCAGCGACCGGAGTCTTGGACGCCGAACCAACAAATCAGTCAAAACCCTGCGGAGAGCTACGGCCGTTTTGGTTTGCTAAACTGAACGAAGCATATCCTGAGAAGACCTTGGGACTAAGTGAGCGTTGGGAGCAGCAGTGCAACAATCGTCACCGCTTGTCGTGTACGTCGACGTCGACGACACGCCTATTCGCACGGCGGGCAGCAAGATCATTCCCGTCAGCGGCGTTAAAGAGCATGTCGCCGCATTGGCCTCGCAAGGCGCGGCCATCTACTGCTGGAGTTCCGGCGGCACCGAGTACGCTCGAAACATCGCGGAACGACTGGCGATCGCTCATTGCTTCGTCGGCTTCTTGCCGAAACCTCACGTGATTCTCGACGACCAGCCTCCCGAGAACTGGCGGCGAACGACGCATATTTTACCCGGGCTATGTGGAGCAATGACCGCGGACGCTTACTGGCAAGAAATCAACGCTCCGCGAGCATGACAACCTTGGTTGCCTCACCTACTTCCCCACGCAATACAAATGCTTGCTTGAGCGAATGAAGAGCGCTCCGTCAGCCGCCGCCGGCGTTGAACTAAAATCTTCCGCTTCGTCCGTCATGCGGTTCACGGCCAGTTGTTCGAACTTGTCACCGGCCTTGAAGACGAACGTCTCACCGCCGCGGGTCGTGTAGTACACCTTGCCGTCGGCGATGATCGGCGAGCCGTAATCCTGGCCCCCGCGTCCGCCGCGACCTCCGTACCCGCCCCCCCCGAAACCTCCGCCGGGTCCGCCGAAGTTACCGCCGCCGAAGCCGCCCGAGCCGCCCGAGCCGCGCTCGCCGGGCCGTTGCGCGGGTTCCTCACGTGCCGTATCGGTCGCCTCGCCCGCGGCCGAGTCGCTCGTGAGCCGAGCCTGAAAGATTTTCTTGCCTGTTTTGGCATCGATGCAGTTGGCGATTTTGTTCGCCACGAAGTATACGCGCCCTTCGTACGCCACGGGCGTGCCGATGCGGTTATTATCGCGGCCGTTCCAGACGACGTTCGTCTTGGAAACGTCATCGACGCCGCCGGCCCGCACCGCGATCGAACCGCCGCCGCGTCCCTCGATGCCGATGACCATATCGCCGTCGACGGCTAGGCTCGAGCAATAAGAGTCGGTGTCCATCGCTTCGCAGAACCAGACGAACTTACCCGTCTTCGGATCGAAGCCCCACACGTCGTACGGCACGCCGATCACCAAATCGGTCCGCTTGTCGTCGACCTTCACGAGCACCGGCGTTCCCCAAGTGCTGTCGAACCCGCCGGCTCTTTTGCGCCACACTTCCTTGCCGGTTGTTTTGTCCAGCGCGATCAGAGCTTGGCTTTCAATCGCCGCGGTCACGATCACCAAATCATCAAACAAGATCGGACTCGAAGCCGTTCCCCAGCCGCGGCGATCGGATTCGTCGCCGACGTCGGTCTGCCAGAGTTGCTTGCCGTTCATGTCGAATGCAACGACTCCCGACTTGCCGAAGAACGCGAACACGCGCTCGCCGTCACTAACGGGCGTGTGCGAAGCGTAGCCGTTCTCGGCGAACATGCCGCCGTAACGATCTTCAGGGAGCTTCGCCGCCACGACCGCATCCCATAGCAACTTGCCGGTCGCACGATCAAGACAGACCAAATGCCGTTTAAGATTCTTCTGATCGCCGAGGTCGCCCCGGTCGACGGCATACCCGCTCCAACAGGTGACGAAAACTTTGTCACCGACGACGATCGGACACGACGAACCGGGGCCGGGGAGCGCGACCTTCCACTTGAGGTTTTCCTTCGGGCTCCAGGCGGTGGGCGTCGTCGCCTTATCGAGCGAAACACCCGACCCGTTGGGCCCGCGAAACCGGGGCCAATCGGAACCTAAAGCCGGCATGGCAATCTCGGCGAGCAAGAGGAAGGCGAAGCCGGCGACGGCGAGTCGCGTGGGAAGCATGGGCCACCTAGAAAGACGGGAGACGAGAAGGGAGCGGCGCAGCAGTGACGCCGCCGGACGTTCCAAACCCCGCCCAAGCGGCCGAGTTTCGTCGCCGATCGATTTGTCATATTCGATTCGTTGCGGAGATCTTCCGGCGGGGCGAGGACGCGCCGCCGGGGAATTCGCAGTCCTGCCGCGATATTCCCGGCAAAACCCGCGAACTTTACCACGAAACGTCTGTCATAATTCGGAATTCGGTCGCAGGCGTGAGGCCTGCGCCCGTTGTCAATTTGCCCCCCGCTGCTTAAGGTAAATTGTTTGCCCGCAGGGGCTTGGCCTCGACAAGCTCGACCTCGGCCGGCCGCCTGCAACCGCCGCTTCGTACTTTTTCCGACCAGCGAGAATCCGCCGTGGCTACGATCGCCAAACCTGCCGCCCCTCAATCCGCCGCCGCAACCGAAGTGATGTGCGGGGCCGACATCGTTATCGAGTCGCTGATTCGGCACGGCGTCGAGGTGATGTTCGCCTACCCGGGCGGGGCGAGCATGCCGTTGCACCAATCGCTAGTGAAGTACAAGGACAAGATTCGCACGATCCTGCCCCGCCACGAACAGGGCGGCGGCTTCGCAGCTCAAGGCTATACGCGGAGCACAGGTAAGGTGAGCGTGTGCATGGCCACAAGCGGCCCGGGCGCAACGAACCTCGTGACCGTGATCGCAGACGCCAAGCTCGACAGCATTCCGCTCATCGCGATTTCGGGGCAAGTGAAGACGCCCGTCATCGGCAGCGATGCGTTCCAAGAAACGCCGATGGTCGAAGTGTGCCGCGGCATCACGAAGCACCACTACTTAGTGACCGACGTCGCCGACTTGGCTCGCGTGATGAAGGAAGCGTTCCACATTGCAACGACCGGCCGGCCCGGCCCGGTGTTGATCGACATTCCGAAGGACGTCCAGCAATTCGAAACCAAGGTCGATTTCGACTGCGCGATGAACCTGCCCGGTTACCACGTCGAAGACCGCAAGGCGAAGCCGGACGAAATCAAAGCCGTCGCCGCGGCGATTAAGCGGGCCAAGAAGCCCGTGATTTACGCCGGCGGCGGCATCATCTCGGGCGAGGCCTCGGATGAGTTGCGCACGCTGGTAAAGAAGACCGGCATTCCCGTGGCCATGACGCTCATGGGCCTTGGTGCCTACCCGGGCGACGACAAGCTCTCGCTCGACATGCTCGGCATGCACGGCAGCGTGTATTCGAACTATGCCGTGGAATCGTGCGATCTGCTCTTGGCGTTCGGCGTGCGGTTCGACGATCGCGTGACCGGCAAGCTCGCCGAGTTCGCCAAGCATGCGGTGATCGTGCACATCGACATCGATCCGTCGGAACTGCACAAGAACAAGCCGGCGCACATCGGCATCACGAGCGACATCAAGTTCGCGCTCGCTGAGTTGAACAAGGTCGTCGAAGCTGCCGACCGGCCTGGAACCGTGGCTCAAGCAAGTTACGGAATGGAAAGAGACGTATCCGTACAAGTACGACAAATCGTTCCCCGGCATCACGGCTCAATACGCGCTCAGCGAACTTGATCGGCTGATCAAAGATCGTGAGGCGATCGTCGCCGTGGGCGTCGGCCAGCATCAGATGTGGGCTGCTCAATGGCTCAAGTTCCGCAAGCCCCGCACGTGGCTTTCGAGCAGTGGGCTCGGCACGATGGGCTTCGGTCTGCCGGCCGCGATGGGCGCCAAGGTCGCGCATCCGGACAAGCTCTGCTTCGACATCGACGGCGACGGCAGCTTCCAGATGAATATTCAGGAGCTCGGCACCTGCGTCTGCGAAAAGATTCCCGTGAAGGTGCTGCTGCTCAACAACCAGCACCTCGGCATGGTCGTGCAGTGGGAAGATCGATTCCACGACGCAACGCGGGCTCACACGTATCTCGGCCCGATCGACCATCCGGAAGCGGCCGGCAAGGGCGACGGCCTCGGCAACCCCGAGCGATATCCGAACTTCGTGCAAATCGCAAAGGGCTACGGTTGGGGCGCCCGCTTCGTCAATAAGAAGGAAGACCTCGCGGCGGCCCTGCAAGAAATGATTGATTCGGAAGGCCCGTTCTTGCTCGACGTGCAAACGCCATATCAAGAACACGTGTTGCCGATGATCCCTGCCGGCATGACCGTGCGCGATCTGATCAACGACTAGAGGCCAAAGAACTCCGACGGCGGTTACTTTCGCGGGCGGCCAGGTTACGACCTGGGCCGCCCGTTTTCTTTGCAGTCGCAATGAGTTACGACGATTGTCGACAATTCCACCAACATTTGTTTAAACAACTATTGTCTTGACAATTGTCGTTGCGACCGATAACTAGGTAAGCATGGCCGCACCCGCCTCTCTATCCGCCGGACGCCGCGCCCAGAAATTCGACTCGCTCGAACAGGCCGCATATTTGCATTTGTGGCGGGCGTACGACCGCTTGCGGGCTACGGAAGACGAGCTCTTTCGGCGCTTCGATCTTTCGGCCCAACAATACAACACGCTTCGGCTGCTGCACGCCTGCGCGACCGGCAACCATGCCGACCTCGGCTCTCGCGGCACGGCTCATCTCGCGCACCCGACATGACGCGCCTGCTTGATAAGCTCGAAGAACGCGGCCTCGTGCGTCGGGAACGCAAAGCTGAGAACCGCCGCGTGGTGGAAGTCGGCATCACCGACGCCGGCACGTCGCTCGTCGATTCGCTGGCCGCCGAGGTAAAGGCCTGCCACGATCGGCAGCTCGGTCACTTAAGTGACAAAAAGCTCCGCGAACTCATCGCTCTTTTGAACGAAGTTCGAGGTCCGCACGAAGTCGCCGAGCAAACTTGGCCGCATAGTTAGTCCGCCGCACATTTCTCCCTCCACTTTCTCACGCCCCCTGCATCATCATGATCACTTCCGCGAATCCTCAAGTCATCGTCATCGGCGGCGGCCCTTCGGGAGCGACCGTCTCGACACTCATCGCGCAAAAAGGCTATAAGGTTCAGCTTTTCGAGCGTGAAAAGTTTCCGCGGTACCACATCGGCGAATCGTTGATTCCCGAGACCTATTGGGTGCTCGAGCGGCTTAACATGCTGCCGAAAATTGAAGAGTCAGCCACTTCGTGCAACAAGCACAGCGTGCAATTCGTCACGTCGAAGGGAAAACTCTCCGAACCGTTTTACTTCTACGACAACAAGCCGCACGAATGCTCGCAGACTTGGCAAGTGTATCGCCAAGAGTTCGACCAGATGATGCTCGATAACGCTCGTGAGCACGGCGTGGACGTGCATGAAGAGACCCGCGTCCTCGACGTGCTGTTCGAAGGAAAGCGGGCCGTCGGCGTGAAAATCATGGATAAGAACGGTTCGGAGCGCGAAGTGCGTGCCGACGTCGTGATCGACGCCGCCGGTCAAAGCTGCATCATTCAAGATCGTTTCGGCCTCCGCGAATGGGATCCGGAGTTGAAGAAGGCCGCCCTCTGGACGTATTGGGAAGGTGCATATCGTGACGTCGGCCGCGATGAAGGCGCAACGATCGTCATGCAGGTCGAGGGCAAGCAGGGGTGGTTTTGGTACATCCCGCTGCACGACAACCGCGTGAGCGTCGGCGTGGTTGCGCCTTACACATACTTGTTCACCGAGCGCGATACGAAGATCTCGAAAAGATCTACTTCGAAGAAGTCGCCAAGTGCCCGGGGCTGCAACCTCGAATCGCCGACGCCAAACAAATCGCCCCCTTCCTGCGCGGCGAAAGAATATTCTTATCGCTCCAAAGAAGTGGCGGGTGACGGCTGGGTGCTCGTTGGGGATGCCTTCGGGTTCCTTGATCCGCTGTACTCGTCGGGCGTGTTGCTCGCGCTTGCGGTCGGGCGCCTGGCGGCCGACGCCGTTTGCGAAGGTCTAGCCAAGGGAGACACCTCAGCCGCGCAACTCGGCAAATGGGGACCAGATTTCATCGCCGGCATGGAACGGATGCGACGCTTGGTATGCGAATACTACGACGGCTTCAGCTTCGGCCGGTTCGTGAAGAAGCATCCGCATTTGAAGGGGCACCTGACCGACCTGCTCATCGGCGACCTCTTCACGGACAAGGTCGACGATGTCGTCGCTCCGATGAACGAACTCCTGCGCCGAGATGAACGCCGCCAAAGCCGCCGGTCAGCCGGTGCAAACCGGCGAGTAACGTCGCATGATCGTCACACCGTTCGTTTCGCTGCTCGTGCAACTTGCCGCGATGCTCGTTTGCGGGCTTCTCGGCGGTATGGTTATGCGTCGACTGCGGCAACCGGCCGTACTCGGCGAAATGCTCTGTGGCGTGATTCTAGGGCCGACGCTCTTAGGAGTAATCGCGCCCCAGTGGCAAGCATCGCTGTTTCCCACGTCGGGCGATGCCGCGTCACTACGGAACGTCGTCGTAAAATTCGGCATGCTGTTTTTCATGTTCACCGTGGGCTTGGAAATCAACGCCCGCGGAGTTCTGAAGAACGGACGCGTGGCGATCATCGTCGGCCTGCTGGGCACGCTCACGCCGCTGGCGGCCGGCATGGCGCTCGTGTACGCCATGCCAAACGCATTCGGCCTAGAGAACCCGGCGCATAAGTTTCCGCTGGCGCTGTTCATCGGCGCGGCCATGGCGAACTCGGCCAATCCGGTACTGGCCCGCATCCTGCTCGACCTGGGCCTACTGAAAGATCGGCTCGGGGCGATCATCATGTCGGCCACCGTCGTCGATGATCTTGTGAGCTGGATGCTGCTCTTCATCGCGTTTGAACAAATTTCTCATCCCGTCGACGGCATCACCGCAGGCGTCGGCTCGGAGATGATCGAGGTCGGGCTCTTCTTCGCAGGCACATTGCTCGTCGGCGCAATCGCCTCGCGGCTTCTGGCACGTTGGCATCGCACTCGCCCGCAGCAAACTGCCGCGCGTATGACGGTGATTTCCGCGTTGGCGTTACTCGCCGCCGCCGTGGCTGAGTCTCTTGAAATTCACGCCTTCCTCGGCGCGTTCCTGTTCGGTGTCATGCTCACTCCGACTCCGAGCGAAGCGGAGGACGAGGCGTACGAGGGAATTCGCCGCTTCTCGCACGGCGTGTTCGTGCCGATCTATTTCGTATCGCTGGGACTCACGACCGACTTCGCTCGGCATTTCGCGCCGGTTTTGGTACTCGCGATTTTTGTCGTCGCCTGCGTCAGCAAAATTCCCGCCGCTTATCTCGGCGGACGTCTCGGCGGCTTGAGCCATCGCATGTCGCTGGCGGTCGGCTGGGGAATGAACGCTCGCGGGGCGACCGGAATCATTCTAGCCAATCTGGGGCTCGATCGCGGCGCGATCAATCAGCCGACCTACGTCGCGCTCGTAATTATGGCCATTGCCACGTCGATCTTGGCCGCGCCGCTCATGAAGCGGCTCATCGCTCAGGAAGAAGCCGCTGCCAAATCCGCGCCGCTCGCTCACGCCGTCGCGTAGTCCGTCGTCGCATACAAACTAAAGCGGCGGCCGTTCCCAACCGGAACGACCGCCGCCTTTTTGTTTTCGTTCTCGACTCAGGCGGCGACGAGCGCCGCAGCTTTCGCACTATTTCCAGGGAGCACGAATGTAGTACGTGCCGAACTGGTTCGTGTCCGTCGGCTGCACCGGTTGCGGTTGGAACACGCCACCGGGGAACGTTCCGTCGGCGCGACCCGTCGTGCGATACTGGTGGCTGATGATCGAGTGCCGAGTGCCCGAAGCGCCCCAGCTATAGTCGATCTGCCGATGCACGGTCGGCGGTACGACCATCGCGTGCGGAACGCCGGCCCATTGCGGATCGTAATAGTTACCGTGCCAAGAACCGCGATGACGGAACACGCCCGCTTCCGCCAACGAAGCGAACAGGCAGCAGACCAGCGCCGCCGACATCACGCGCAACATCCAAGTCTTCATCCTGCTTGCTCCTCGCGCTCTTGCGAAATTTCGATTACCAGTAGTAAGCCCGAGTCGTCGTATGGCCGCCGCCCGGGTGGCGGCGACGATAAACGTCGTAGTGCGACCACATGAACTTGTGCGGGTAGAACGGTTGATACGTGTACCCGGTGTTGCCGACCCAGCCCGGCACCGGGCGCGGCGACGTATACATCCGCGAGCCGATCGTACCGTGGCCTTCGTAGTATTGCTGGAAGATGCCCGGAGCGGGCGAGAGCAGCGGGCTGTCGGCCTGCGCTTCGTCGGCGACGGCCAAGAGCGCGGCGGCCAACGCCATGGCGGGCAGTGCGCGACGCAAAATCAACATGGCGGCGAACTCCTTTATCTTTGGCGAACTACGGGCTCGCCGGGCGCGGGTCGGGCCCTCGATCGGCGCTTGGGCGAAGCGTCCTGCCTCGCACGCTATCTTTCTCGGCGAACCCCTGAGCGACGGGTCAAACTTTGTCTGCCGCCTGTAACAACCGGAATCGCCGTAACGACTGCGCTGCAGACGCAATAAGACGGTTCGCCGAAGTCGACTTGGGGCCGGCAGGGGTGGCCGACTATAATCCGCAAAGTTTACGCATTCTCGGCAGATCGCCAAGCGATTTGCCGAGCCGACGACGTTGCGGAGCGCGGCTCTTGCGGCCGCCGCTCGGCGAGCTTCGTCGTGCGTATCCTCAACGCCCCGGCAGTTTTACGGAGATTTCGGTTTTGAAACGGTCGCCTGCCAAGTCCGCCGCCACGCGCGTCGCCAAACACAAGAACAAACCGGAATCGGAAGCCGACGAAGCGAAATCTCAAGTCGAATCCGGCGGCGACGCCCAAGCGACCGACGTGCCGGCGGCGAAACCGAGCGCCGCGAAGCGTCGTTCCACGGCCGAAAAGATGGCCGAAGGGCAACGCGATATTTCCGTCAGCGAGTTCTTCGCCAAGAACCGCCACCTGCTCGGATTCGACAATCCGCGGAAGGCCCTGCTCACCACGGTCAAGGAAGCGGTCGACAACTCACTCGACGCTTGTGAAGAAGCCGGTATCCTCCCCGAGATTTGGGTTCACCTCGAACAAACCGGAACGACGCGCTTCAAAATCGGCATCCAAGACAACGGGCCGGGCATCGTCAAGAAGCAAATCCCGCTGATCTTCGGCAAGCTGCTTTACGGGTCGAAGTTTCATCGTCTGCGCATGAGCCGCGGTCAACAGGGCATCGGCATCAGCGCGGCCGGCATGTATGGCGTGCTCACCACGGGCAAGCCGGTCAAGATCATCAGCAAGATCGGCAAGAAACACCCGGCGCACTACTACGAAATTCAGATCAACACGAAGACGAACAATCCGGAAATCTTGAACGGCAAGGGAGAAGGCGTCGACATCGCATCCGGCCCCAAGATGCAGGCCGATCTCGACAAGCACAAAGTCGAGTGGGTCGCCGTGGACGACGCAGGCAAGGAACTCGAGAGTGGCACGCGCGTGACGATCGAACTCGAAGCGATCTACAAACGCGGGCGCGGAAGCATCGACGAATACTTAGAACAAACGGCCATCGCCAACCCGCATGTGCGGATCCACTTCAAGGACTCGGAAAACAACGAACGGCTCTTCGATCGCTCTGCGACTACGCTTCCGCCGGAAGCCAAGGAAATCAAGCCGCATCCGTACGGAATCGAACTCGGCCGCTTGATTGCCATGCTCAAAGACACGCGAGAATCGACGGTGAGCGCGTTTTTGTCGAGCAGCTTTTCGCGCGTCAGTTCCGCCGCCGCGAAAAAAGTCTGCGACACGGCCAAAATCAGCACACGAATGAACCCGGGCAAAGCCGGCCGGAACGACGCGGAAAATTTGTTCAAAGCGTTGCAAGAAGCCAAGCTCCCTCCACCGTCGACCGATTGCATCATTCCGATCGGCGAAGAGCTGTTGCTCAAAGGGTTGCATCAAGTCGTCCCCGGTGAGTTTTACGCCGCTGCGACGCGTCCGCCGGCCGTTTATCGCGGGAACCCTTTTCAGATCGAAGCAGCGCTCGCTTTCGGCGGTTCGCCCGCAGCGCAGCGTGTTTCGCTCGAAGCGCTGACGGAACTGCTTGGCCAAAGCGATGCGCGGACGCTACGGCAATTTTTGACGAGCAATTTCGCCGGCCTTGGCAGCGACGCGGCGGACAAGATCATCGCCGAAGCCGAATTCGGCGCACGCCAATCTCCCGGCAAGCTCAAAAAGGACGAGATCGCCAAACTGCACGAAGCGATGCGCAGCGTGAATCTGGACGACGGACAAACGATGAACGTTTTGCGCTACGCCAATCGGGTGCCGCTGCAATTTCAGTTGTCCGCCTGTGCGATCACGCAAACGATCATGCAAACTAATTGGCGATCGTACGGCATCACGCAGTCGCGCAATGCGTTGCCGAGCGGGCCGATCTCGCTGATGGTCCACATCGCCAGCGTTTGGGTTCCGTTCACGAGCGAAAGCAAAGAAGCCGTCGCGAGCTATCCCGAGATTCAAAAAGAGATTCGCCTCGCCATCCAAACGATCGGGCGCAAGCTCGGCATGTTTTTACGCCGGCGGATGGAAGTGAAGGCCGAAGGCGAGCGTCGTAACGTATTCCTACGATACCTCGGCGAAGTGGCCGACGCCGTCAGCGAGATTCGTGACAAAGAACACGAACGAGATTCGCTCTACAACCAATTGCTCGAAGTGGCAAAGAAGAAAACCGCTCAGGCCGACGCCAAGTACGACAACCGAGGTAAAAAAATCGAAGACGTCGACGACCTCGAAAACGACAAGAGCGTACTGATCATTCCCCGGGAAGACTTGGCCGTATCCAAATAACGCACTTCGAACCAACGAACTCACGCGATCAACTAACAATGGGCAGAAAACCCTCTAAAGTCACCGCCGAAAAGAAGTCCTCGAAGCCGAAGGATATGTCGACACGTGACACTAAAACTCTCGACTCACTCGTCAATGTCGCCGATGGAGTTGTGAAAGCGGCAGGCAAAAAAAGCGACCCGCAGCTCGCGATCCCTCTCCGCGCCTTGTCGAACGTCAAGTTCAACAAGACCAAGCGAATGATCGAGATGGGCTCGGCCAAGAACGCACGGCAGTTGTTCAACCTGAATCAGGCCAAGTCGTACATGCAATCGCTGCTTGTGGCGAAGGGCTGCAAACAGCTGATTTACGACAACAAGAACTGCAGCCTGCGAAGCTTGTACTACATGCTCAAGCACACGATCGCGGGTACGAAGGAAGAAACCTTCGCCGGTCAGGAAGAGTGCGATCCGATCATCGAAGATATGGAAGTCACGCTCAATTCGCTGCGTGAAGAGCTGCATCTCTTCGCCGAAAATCGCGGCAACATCGCCGGACCGATCGTCGTCACCGACAAAGGCTTCGACATCGATTGTGCGCGAATGGGGTCCGCCGGCTACAGTATTCCGTCCATCATGGAACCGGATCGGATCCAGTTCAAGAAGTGCACCGCCGACTTCGTCCTGCATGTCGAAAAAGGCACCGTCTGGAATCGCTTCAATGAAGACGAGTTCTGGAAGAAGCACAACTGCCTGATCACGCACGGCATGGGCCAGCCGCCTCGCGGCGTGCGGCGGATGTTGTATCGCTTGAACAATGAGCTGAAGCTGCCGATCTACTGCCTACTCGATAACGATCCGTGGGGGTACTACATCTACAGCGTTATCAAGCAGGGCTCGATTAATCTGGCCTTCGAGAGCACGCGAATGGCCGTGCCCGACGCGAAGTTCATCGGCATTCGCTCGATGGACGTAGATCGCTACAAGCTCTCAGACAGCGTCAAGATCAAGCTCAACGACACGGACATCAAGCGCGCGAATCAGGTCCGCAACTACCCCTGGTTCAAAGATAAGAAACCGTGGCAGAAGGAAGTCGAGACGATGCTCACCAACGGCATCAAACTCGAAGTCGAAGCCCTGACGAGCAAGTCGCTGAGCTTCGTGACCGAGACGTATGTGCCCGATCGGCTGAAAGAAAAAGACTGGCTCGACTAATCGTAGCGCCGCGTCTTCTGAACACGATCCGTGCGCCGCGAAGCGGCCGGCGTCCCAAAGCGTCGGCCGCTACAATGCCCGCATCATGCTTACGCCGCTTTGGGCCGACATCGCCGTGTTTCCGTACGAGCCGCCATGGGCTTCGCTCGGCGTGCTCGTGCTGTTCATCCTGTTCCTCGGCGGCTGCGTCGGAAGCTTTCTGAACGTCGTTATCTACCGCGTCCCGGCGGGGCTCAGCATCGTCAAGCCGCGGTCGCGCTGCCCGCGTTGCCTGACGCCGATTCTCGGTCGCGACAACGTTCCGGTCGTCGGTTGGCTGCTGCTTCGCGGACGTTGCCGCTTCTGCAAGACCCCCATTTCCGCTCGCTACCCGCTCGTCGAAGCCGCGGCCGGGATTATCCTTGCGGCGCTTTGCTGGGGCGAGGCGATTTACCCTGGCTTTACGCTGCCTATCCCGGTCGGCATGATCGACCAGTACCCGCTGTTCGGCATTGCCGGTTACCACTTTCTCATGATGTGCGGCCTAGGTGCGGCAGCGCTGATGACGTACGACGGAGCCGTCGCGCCGCTCGGCTTTTGGCGGGTCATCCTGTTGCTCGGCTTACTGCCGCCGCTTCTCTGGCCGGAACTGCGGCCGATACCGTTTCATTTGGCGGCCGATGATTTTGGCCGGCTCGCCGTCGGTACGGCCGACGGCGCGTGCGGCGCCCTGCTCGGCGCAGTTGCTGGGCGTCGCATCATGGCCGGTCGCCGTCATCGGTTCGCGAGCTCGGAGCGGACACTTGAACGCCGTCGCAGCTCTGGCGACCGTCGGGGCGTTTCTCGGTTGGCAAGCCGTAGCCGCCGTCGGTTCCGCAACGGCCCTCTTGGCGCTGCTGTTCGCGGCGTTAAAAGCCGGCGGTTTTGCACGCTCGTGGCCTTGGCTCGGCGGCGTGTTTGTCACGACGTTCGGATTCGTCATGGGTTGGCGTCGGCTCACGGTGCTGCTCATCATCGGCGACGACGATCTGCTGCTCGGTCCTGATTCGACCATTGGGTTTGCCGCAGCCGCGCTCGTCGCGACCTTTGCCGCTTCGCTGGCGGCCCGTCGGTTGCAACTTGCCGCCCGTCCCGCGGCGTCGCCGAACAAAAATCCCTCGAGTTCGACCTCTTCGACCTAGCTCGTCTCATCGAGATCACACGCATGCTCAACGTCGCGTTTCACGGCGCCGCCGAAACTGTCACCGGCTCCAAGTATCTGCTCGAAACCGACGACGCCCGCGTGCTGATTGATTGCGGCCTGTTTCAAGGTCTCAAAGAACTGCGCGAGCGGAATTGGCATAACCTGCCGTTTCCACCGCAGACCGTGCAGGCCGTGGTGCTCACGCATGCCCACATCGACCACATCGGTTACCTGCCTCGGTTCGTGAAGACCGGCTTTCGCGGCCCGATCTATTGCACGCCCGCCACCGAAGAACTGGCCGAGATCCTGCTTTACGACTCGGCAGGCAACCAAGAGAACGACGCCGAGTACGCCAACCGCAAAGGCTTCTCCAAGCATCAACCGGCGCTGCCGCTCTACGACGCTACGGACGTGGGGCACACCGTGAAACGCCTCCAAGGCGTCGCCCGCGACAAATGGTTCAACCCGGCCGGTTCGATCTGGTGCCGGTTTCATAACGCCGGGCATTTGCTCGGTTCGGCGATGATCGAGGTGGAAGTTCGCAAACCGGAAAGAACGCTGCGCGTGCTGTTTTCCGGCGACGTCGGCCGTTACGGAGACACCCTCTATCACGATCCGGTGCCGCCGCCGGAGTGCGACTATCTGATCTGCGAAAGCACGTACGGCGATCGCGATCACGGACCGCAAAAGATTCTGGATCAGCTTGCCGACGTCGTGAACGACGCCGTCAACCGGGGCGGCGTGATGGTCACCGCGTCCTTTGCGGTCGGCCGCGCCCAGCAACTGATCTTTCTCTTGCGCGTGCTCGAAAAAGCCGGACGTATCCCGCGTTTGCCGATCTATCTCGATAGCCCGATGGCGGCCAATGCGACGCTCGTGTTTAACAAATACGCCGACGAACACGATATGACCGAAGACAAGTCGATCAGCCCCGAAGAGGCTCTCAAGGCGTCGAACGTTCACATCATGCGCACGGTCGACGAATCACGACGGATCAATAGCGTCGCCGGCCCGGCCGTGATCATCGCCTCCAACGGCATGATGACCGGCGGGCGCATCCTGCACCATCTCAAGCAGCGGCTCCCCGACCCGCGCAATACCGTCGTCATCGGCGGCTACATGGCCCCCGGCACGCGCGGGCGCGACATGCAAGACGGCCGCAGCTATATCCGAATCCACGGCCAAGACGTCCCGGTGCGGGCTCATCGGGCGTCGATCTCCGCCATCAGCGGACACGCAGGCCGGAGCGAGCTTCTCAAATGGCTCGCGAAGCTGCCGGCCCCGCGGCGCACCTTCCTCACGCACGGCGAGCTCTCCTCGGCCAACGCCTTGGCGGAAACATTGCGCACCGAGCGACAATGGGACGTCGTCGTGCCGAAGCACGGTTCGGAGTTCCCGCTGACCTAGCATTGCGGTCGGCCTGCGAAGAAGATTTCCGCGCGTCTTCGCACAATCTCTTAGCTTAACGGTCCGCAGACGTCGCTCCCTTGCAAAAACGCTGCGGCGCACGGCAAATCGCGACTGTGGCGGGTTTTGGTCCGACCAATTAAACTGGTGGCCGCCTGCCCGAACCCCGCCTTTCGCCGCCGCTTCGCGCCGCGGTTCGACGCCGTCTTGCAAGGAGTCCGAGAGTGAGCTGTCGCCCCTTCGTCTTCGCTCTGATCACGTTGTTCGCCGCCGCGTCTTCGGCCGCGGACAAAGTCGAAAAGGCCGCCGCCGAGCCGGAATGGATTTGGTTGGACAAGGTCGCCGGAGCCGCCGGCCCGGAGCGCCACGTACTTCCGCAAAGAGTTTTCGCTCGACCGTGAAATCGCCTCCGCCAAACTCTACGCCACGGGCGACGACGGGCTGACCGTCTTCATCGACGGCCAGGAAGCGATCAAGCACGACCAGTGGCAATCGCCGCAATACAAAGAAGTCGGCACGCTGCTCGCAAAGACCAAAGGTTCCGCGGCCGGCAAGCATGTGATCGCCGTCGAAGGTCGCAACGACGGACGTTCGGCCGGCGCCCTCCTGCTAAAACTCGTCATCGAAGCCGGCCGCAAAGAAACGACGATCGTCACCGACGCCTCCTGGCGCGGCTCGCGCACCCTCAGCGCCGGTTGGAATGCGCCGGAGTTCGCCAGCGCAGGCGATTGGCAGCCGGCCAAGGTGCTCGCGCCGCTGGGCGGCGGCCCTTGGAAATCCGTGAACGTGCTGAGCCTCGCCAAGGCGTCGAACCTCAAAGACCCTTCGGCCACGCACCCCGAGGCGATGAAGATCGCCAAAGGTTTCCAAGCCGAGCTGCTGTACACGGTGCCGAAAGACGTCGAAGGCTCGTGGGTCAGCATGTGCGTTGATCCGCAAGGCCGGCTCATCGTGTGCGACCAATACGGCGGATTATTCCGCGTCTTACTGCCGGCCCTCGGCACGACCGAGAAGCCCAAAATCGAGAAGATCGAAATCGATCTCGGCGAAGCGCAAGGTCTGCTCTGGGCGTTCGACGCGCTGTACGTCGTCGTCAACCGAGGTGGTAAATACGAGAGCGGGCTGTATCGCGTCACAGACTCCAACGGCGACGACAAGCTCGACAAAGTCGAACAGCTTCGCAAGATCAACGGCGGCGGCGAACACGGCCCGCATGCCGTGCTGCTCGGTCCCGACGGCAAGTCGCTCTACGTCGTCTGCGGCAACAGCACGAAGATGATGGAACCGCTCGACGATTCGCGCGTGCCGAAGCTCTGGGGCGAAGATCACTTGTTGCCGCGCATGCCCGACGGTCGCGGCTTCATGCGCGGCGTGATGGGCCCGGGCGGCTGCATTTACAAGGTCGATCCCGAAGGCAAGCGTTGGGAGCTCCACGCCACCGGCTTCCGCAACGAGTACGACGCCGCGTTCAATCGCGACGGCGAACTCTTCTCCTACGACGCCGATATGGAATGGGACCTCAACACGCCCTGGTATCGGCCGACGCGCGTGAACCACGCGATCAGCGGCGCGGAGTTCGGCTGGCGCAACGGCGCCGGCAAGTGGCCGGCCTACTATGCCGATAGCTTCGGCGCGGTCGCGAACGTCGGGCCAGGTTCCCCGACGGGCATCGTCTTCGGCTACGGCGCGAAGTTTCCGGCCAAGTATCAAGACGCGCTCTATATCTGCGATTGGAGCTACGGCAAACTTTACGCCGTGCACATGACCGCGGTCGGCGCCACGTATACCGGACAACTCGAAGAGTTCATCACCGGCACGCCGCTGCCGCTCACGGACCTCGTCGTAAATCCCAAAGACGGCGCGTTGTACTTCGCCATCGGCGGTCGCAAGACGCAGTCGGGCTTGTACCGCGTGACTTACGTCGGTGACGAATCGACCGAGCCGAGCAAGCCGACGCCCGATACGTTCGTCGCAGCGCACGAGTTGCGACACAAGCTCGAAGCCTTGCATCATCCTGATCCCACGGCCGCGGCTTCCGCTTGGCCGTACCTTGGGCACGCCGATCGGGCCATTCGCTTTGCGGCCCGCGCCGCAATCGAGCACCAGCCGCCGGCGGAGTGGCAAGAGAAAGCTCTCGCCGAAAAAGACCCGGCGACCGCCCTTACTGCGCTGCTCGCGCTGACCCGGGCCACGGCCATCTGCCCGTTCCATCGAAAAGAAGGCGATCCGACTCCCAGCCCCGAACTCGGCGCCAAGATTCTCGCGGCGCTCGAAACCATCGACTACGCCGCGCTCTCGCATTCGCAAAAGCTCGACTACGTCCGCACGCATCACGTGCTCTTCAATCGTTACGGCAAGCCAGCCGAAGCCGCGGCCCAACGCACGATCGCCCGTTTCGAAACGCAAGTGCCGGCCGAATCGCCCGAGTTGAGCGTCGATATCTGCAACGTGCTCATCTACCTCGAAGCCCCGTCGGCCGCCGCCAAGACGATGGCGCTGCTCGAATCGGCCCCGACCCAAGAAGAGCAGATCGACTACGCCCGCGCCCTACGCGTGCTGAAAACCGGCTGGACGCCCGAACTTCGCCAAGCGTATTTCCAATGGTGCTTGAAGGCGCAGAGCTATCGCGGCGGCGCGAGCTTCGCGCTGTTCGTGCAAAACATCAAGAACGACGCCGTCGCGACCTTGTCCGACGCCGAGAAGGAATCGCTCAAGGAGATTCTCGAAGCGAAGCCGGAATCGACCGTGCCGGTGATCGTCGCCAAGCCGCGGCCGGTGGTGAAGGAGTACAAGTTCGACGAATTGCTCGCACTCGTGCAAAACGGCCTGCAAGGGCGCGATTTCGATCGCGGCCGGCAGATGTTCGGCGCGGCCAATTGCTTCGCCTGCCACCGCTTCGACAACGCGGGCGGCGCCGTCGGGCCCGACCTTTCCGGTCTCGCCGGCCGTTTCGGCGTGCGCGATATTTTGGAATCGATCGCGGACCCGAGCAAAGTCATCAGCGATCAATACGCGGCGGTCACGGTCGTCACGGCCGACGGTCGCACGATCACCGGCCGCATCATCAACCTGGCCGGCGATTCGATGATGATCAACACGAACATGCTCGACCCGAACGCGATCGAAGGAGTCGACCGCAAGCAGATCGAAGAGCAATACACCTCGAAACTCTCCATGATGCCCACCGGCCTGCTCAACACGCTGAAGGAAGACAAGATCCTCGATCTCATGGCGTATCTGCTCTCGCGCGGCGATCGCAATAATCCGATGTTCCAAAAGGCGAGCGCGGCCAAGTAGCGGCGCTCCGGTCGAACGACGTTCCAAACTGATCCACGAGGCGGACTCATGTTGCGAATCATCGTCTGCATCGCGCTCTTCACCGGCGCAAACTCCGCGTTTGCTCAAGAGACGATCAAGCACATCGGCGGACACACGGCCTACTTCTTAGACTCGCGTAAGCCGAACGACGTCAACCTTTTGGTCACGAAGATCGGCGGGCATCTGACGGCGTCGTTTCCCTACGGCAAAGAACGGCCGAAGTTTGCGCCGTACTACATTTCGCCGTGGCAGGGAGAGAAAGAACCCATCGAGCCGCCGCTCTTGAGCGTGTTGCGCGGTGATTTCTTCTGCCTGCCGTTCGGCGGCAATGCCGAAGCGTTTCACGGCGAGCGGCATCCGCCGCACGGCGAATCGGCCAACGCCGAGTGGGAGCTCGTGAGTCGACAAACCGCGGGCGATCGTTCACGGCTGGTCTTGGCCGTCGATACGAAGGTCCGCAAAGGTCGCGTGACGAAGGAACTGACGCTCATCGCCGGCGAGCCGGTGATCTATTCGACGCACACCATCGAAGGCTTCGTCGGCCCCGCGCCGCTCGGGCACCATGCGACGCTCGCCATGCCCGAGAAGGAAGGGGCCATGCTCGTGTCGACGAGTCCGTTTAAGATCGGGCTCACGAACCCCACGCAGTTCAGCAACCCGGCGAACAAGGAATACCAGGCGCTGGCGATTAACGCCAAGTTCGACGACTTGGCCAAGGTGCCGCAGATTTTCAAAGACGCGCCGGACGCCGATTGCACGAAGTTCCCCGTGCGGCAAGGCTACGCCGATTTACTGTGCGTCGTGAATGAAGCGGCGGCGGAAGGGAAACCGGCCTGGGTCGCGGCGGTGAACACCGCGGGCGGTTATCTCTGGTTCGCGTTCAAAGACCCTAAGGTGCTGCCGAGCCTGCTCTTTTGGATCGAAAATCACGGTCGGCACGGCGCACCATGGAACGGGCGTAACAACTGCCTCGGCCTCGAAGACCTCTGCACGTATTTCGCCGACGGCCTCGCCCCTTCGGCCCGCGAGAACACGCTGACCAAGCTCGGCGTGCCGACGACGATCAACCTCACGGCCGAACGTCCGACGTCGATCCATTACATCCAAGGCGCGGTGCCGACGCCGAACGGTTTCGGCAAAGTCGAACGTGTGGAGTTCGGCGACCGCCGCGCGACGTTCGTCGACGTCGGCGGCAAGCGGGTCGACGTTCCGGTCGACTACGAGTTTCTCAAGACGGGGGTAGTAGGTCAGCTTTAATTCTGATTTATCGAACCCTGGTTGCGGACGAGAAATCACCGGCTACCAAATAATGGGCCATCGGAATCGGGAACAGGTCGAGGCCGTCCTTTCCCATTACAACGCGCACTACGAACTTCCCGGCGTCGAACTCCACGACCATCGCCTTAAACGTGTCGCAATTCGGGTAGTCCTGTTCGGCCTGCTTTTCGGCCACAACGCATGCTTTATCAGATCGCTCACTGGGAATCATCGCTCGGTCTCAACGAGAAGACGGGGAAACTGAGCGGCAAGTAACGTTACCGCACCGGCTGCACGGCGTTGCTCCGGGGTGCCACTGGTGGCTTGCCCACCAGTGCTCGCTGCGACGCCTCAGGCACTGGTGGGCAAGCCACCAGTGGCACCCGATCACTCGCAGTGTCGCGAGCCCTGCGCGCTCAATCTTCAACTTCACGGCGTTGCTCGGCGGCAGCACGTCGGGCTTCACGCCTTGGAACTTGAAGTGCCGATCGGCAAACGCCAGATACTGCCGCCAATCGTATTCCGTGATGTCGTGCTTGCCCGTGCGGAGGTGATAGCCGAGGAAGTCCCCGACGGGCGACTCGGCCGGCGGCCAGTCTTCCACGCCGACGTTCGCCTTGCCGAACAACGCGTACACGGGATTGGCGTACTTCGTCGCCAAGAATTCGCCGCGCGGATCGGCCCAAGTATCTAACGTGGCGCTCGCCACATACACGGGCCGCGCGCGCTGAGCGCAACGAGCGCGTGCGAATCGAACGGCATGGTGTTTTCCTTCTCGCTGTACTTGCGGAAGTTGCCGCAGAACCAATGCGGGAACCGCGTATTGAGCACGAGCGTCGTCTCGCCGAACTTGCGCCGCGCGATCACCGCGCCTCCTTCGCCCGAGTTGTTCGAAATGACGATCGCAAACCGCTCGTCGCTCGCACCGGCCCAGAGCGCCGTCTTGCCGAGTCGCGAATGGCCGTGCTCCGCCACGCGCTTGGCGTCGAGGTCTTGGTCGGTCTCGATGTAATCCAGCGCTCGGCTCATGGCCCAAGCCCACGCGCCGATCGCGCCCCATTCGTCCCCGGCAAACTCTTTCGCGCCGGCCTGCTTCAGATAGTAGCCGCGCAGCCCGTGCTTCCAACCTTCGGGGTAGTCGGCCTCGACGTCGCTGCGCGGAAACGTCGCCACGGCGTACCCGCGGCCGAGCACCAGCGGCAATTGCCAACGACTCGCACTCGCACCCGCTTGGCGGGATCAGCCTTCGTGAGCGACGCGGTTTTCGTCTTCGGGTCCCACGTCCAAGCGTCGACCAGCGTAATACCGGGGTCCGCGTCGACCGTGTGATTGCCGTCGAAGTTCATTCCCAGAAACACGGGGGCCGGGCCGCGGCGATTGTTCGGCACGTACACGAGCAAGCGGATCACCGGCGCGTCGGGGGCGACGCGAATCAGCACTTCCTTCCGCGTCGCAAGGCCGTCGAGGGCTTGCTTGTCGGTGTTAGCGACTTCGAACTTCAGATCGGCCGGCTTCTGCGGCGCAGCGGCCGAACATTTCCGAACGGTAGAGTTCCAACAACTCCGGCCGCCGCTTCGTCGTCCACGCCGCGACGTCCGTCACTTTCGAGCCGTCTACGTAGGTGAGCAGATCGGGCAACGGATCATTGCCGACCTTGGCTTCGTCATAGTTCGGCGGCGGCAGCGGCTCGGCGGCGGAAGCGAAATGTTCGTCATTCATCGTGGCGGCAAAGACGAGCAAAGCGGCGGCGAAAGAAACTCGCATGGCGGGACTCGCGCGATGGTGAAACAGCGTGCATCGGACGTCCGCATTCTACTTGACCCTGGCCGGCATTGCGTGTCTGCTAGATGAGGTATTTCCTCGTCAGATTTCCCGCCTCGTACGTCGCCGGAGCCGGTGCGAATGTCCTGCCTTGCGCTATGCCTGTCGCTGGTGATGGCCACGCCTTCGCCCCCTGCGCTCCAAGCGGAAAACTGGCCCTGTTCGCGCGGGCCGCGGGGCGACGGAACCGTGGCCGACGCCAAGCTGCCGACCGCGTGGAGCGACGACCAAAGCGGCAAGACCGAGAACGTCTTTTGGAAGGTGCCGCTGCCGGGCATCGGTCATTCATCGCCCATTATTTGGAACGACGTGATCTTCGTCACGGCCTGCCTTGTGGACGAAGGGGACGGCAAAACGCCGACGGATCGCCTGCTCCTCTGCCTCGACAAAGCGACAGGCAAAGAAAAGTGGCGACGCACCGTCTGCAAGGCGCCGCTGGAAAAGAAGCACACGCTCAACAGCTTCGCCTCGGGCACGCCGACGACCGACGGCAAAACGGTGTTCGTGACGTTCCTCGAAAGCGACAGCGAAGACGAAAAGAAGAATCACGGCCGGATGGTCGTCGCCGCGTACGACTTCGCGGGAGAGCAGCTTTGGGAAGTGCGGCCGGGGGAATTCTCCAGCACGCACGGCTATTGCAGCTCGCCGGTGCTGTTTGAAGACCTGCTCATCGTCAACGGCGACCACGACGGCAATTCGTACATCGTCGCGCTGCGGCAGGCGGACGGCTCGACCGTGTGGAAGACGCCGCGCGAGCACAAGACCCGCAGCTACTGCACGCCGATCATTCGCCGCTTCGGCACGGGCTCCGACGCCGAGCCGCAGTTGATTCTCTCCGGCAGCAAAAGCGTGTGCGCTTACAATCCGCGGACGGGCGAACGCATTTGGAACATCGACGGGCCGACCGAGCAATTTGTCGCCTCGATGGTCGACGACGGCAAGCTGCTCTTCATGACCTGCGGGTTTCCCGAACGACACATTCTGGCCATCAAGCCCGACGGCAAGGGGAACGTCACCGAGACGCATATCGCTTGGCGGTCGAAAGACAACTGCGCGTACGTGCCGTCGCCGATCATCTGCGACGGCTACTTGCTCGTGGTCGCCGACAACGGCATCGCCAGCTGCTTCCGCGCCTCCGACGGCGAACGACTCTGGCTCAAACGCATCGGCCCGGGCCATAGCGCATCGCTCCTTACGGCCGGCGGGCTCGTGTACTTCCTCTCCGATCGGGGCACGATGAAAATCATCCGGCCGGGCGCGGAGTTTGAAGAGGTGGCCGTGAACGACCTGGGAGAAGATTGCTTTGCTTCGCCCGCGGCCAGCGACGGCAAACTCTACATTCGCTCCGTCGGGCATCTGTATTGCATCGGTAAGTAGCCGCCGCCGCGAGGCTTTTAGCATTCGTCATTTGGCATTCGTCATTCGTTAGCTATGTTCCCACGTCGCTCACTTGGTTGGCCGATCACGCTGGGCGTCGTGATGATCGTCCTCTTGGTGGCGGTCATCGTGGGCTGGGTCTTCGCCGCCGCGCAGGCCGCGCAAACGGCCGAATATTGGTGGGTGCTGCTCGCCGTCGGCGCGACGTTTCTCGGGCTCGTGCTGGTCGGCGTGGTGCTGTATCTCTTGATCTCGATCAAAGAGATCAACTTGAACCAGCGACAATCGAACTTCATCGATAGCGTGACCCACGAGCTGAAGAGCCCGATCGCTTCGATGAAGCTCTATCTGCAAACGCTCACGCGCCGGCAGGTTTCCGAGAAGCAGCAGGCCGACTTCTTTCGCTTCATGCTCGACGACCTCGAGCGGCTCGACAACCTGATCAACCACATGCTCGACGCGGCCCGCGTGGCGCACGTGAGCAAAGGCGACGAGAAGGAAATCGTCGACGTCGAGCTGGCGCGGCTGCTCCAAGAATGCGCCGAGGCGGCCTGCCAGCGGCATTCCGTGCCGAAGGAAACCGTGAAGCTCGACCTGCGCCCGGCGATCGTGCGGGCCCGAGCCATCGACGTCGACATGATCTTCCGCAACCTGATCGACAACGCACTCAAGTACGGCGGCACTCCGCCCGAAGTGCAAATTGAAATGTGGCCCGACGGCCGCGGGCATGTGGTGACGCGCGTCGCCGACGACGGCCCCGGCATCCCGTTGCAGCTTCGCCGCAAAATCTTCGGCCGGTTCGTGCGGCTCGGCAGCGAACTCGAGCGGCAAAAAACCGGGACCGGCTTGGGGCTCTTCATCGTTCGCACGCTCGTGAAACGTTTGAAGGGAAACATCACCGTGCAAGGCCGCGGCTCGCGGCGCGGAACGGTGTTTGAAGTGGAACTCCCCGGCGAACCAGCTCCGCCTGCCGAGGCCGCCGCTTCGACAGACTCCGCAACTTCGGCCGGCGCCGCCGCTTTGAATCCGCCGTCCATCGCCGCCGCTCCCGCTTCGCCGAGCTTGCCGTGACCGAACCGCTCAAGCACATTCTCGTGGTCGAAGACGAAGAGCACCTTCGTACCGGTATCAAGTACAACCTTGAGGCGGAAGGTTACGACGTCTCGGCGGTGGGCGATGCTCCGTCGGCCCTCAAGCTGCTCGAAGAGCATCCGCGCGAGGTCGACTTGATCGTGCTCGACCTGATGCTCCCCGGCATGAGCGGGTACGCCTTCTGCGAAACCATCCGCAACGACGGGCACGACATGCCCGTGATGATTCTCAGCGCCCGCACGCTGGCCGAAGATCGCATCCGCGGGTTCGACGTCGGCGCGGATCAATACCTGCAGAAGCCGTTTGACTTGGACGAACTTCTGAGCCGGGTGCGGAATCTGCTGGCCCGCAGCCGCCGGTTTACGCCGGCCTCGCTGCGCAAGGGAGAACTCGAAGTTTTCGAATTCGGCAAGGCCACGATCAATTTCGGGACGTTTGAAGTGGCCGTGGAAGGGAAGCCCGTACGGCTCACGGCGATGGACATGAAGCTCCTGCGGTACTTCATCGAGCACGAAGGAAAGGTGCTTTCGCGAGCCGAGCTGCTGACCGGAGTTTGGGACCAACCGGGGAGCCTGACGACGCGAACTGTCGATAATTTCGTGATGCGGCTGCGAAAAACTTTCGAGCCCGACCCGGCCGAACCGCGACATTTCTTGAGCGTGCGCGGGGCGGGCTATCGGTTTGTCGCCGACGGCGGCAAGCCGGAGAGCGCCGAAGAGCCGGCCCCGCCGAGCGACGCCGACTAGCGCACACGAGCCCCGCCGCACAAGCCGGCGGACGCGTGAAACAGGTCGGCCAAAACTTACGTGGTAAGCGGCTGAGAAAAACGTAAGATAGCGACCGCACGAGTAACAACCTCGGCGGCCATGCGCTTCGGCAGCATGATCCGTCGTAAGTGCTCTTGAGATTCAGCGTCCCTGAGATCGCGTCCTCCGAGATCGCCACGATGATGAAGAAGCAACTGTTCGCCAAGAAATCGCTCCGCCGGCTCTTAGACGAGATGGCGGGCGAAGATCGACTGCACCGCGTTCTCGGCCCCGTCTCGCTGACGGCGCTGGGAGTCGGCGCGGTGATCGGGGCGGGCATTTTCGTTACCACAGGCGAGGCCGCACGAAACAGTGCCGGCCCCGCCTTGATGGTGTCATACATCGTCGCAGGACTGACCTGCATTTTTGCCGCGCTTTGCTACGCCGAGTTCGCGAGCATGGCGCCGGTTGCCGGCAGCGCCTACACCTACGCCTATACGACGCTAGGCGAACTTTTTGCCTGGATCATTGGCTGGGATTTGGTTTTGGAGTATGCCGTCGGAGCCGCCACCGTCGCCAACGGATGGTCAAGTTACTTCCAAGAAGTCTTACAAAAATTTGGCTGGAGCGTACCGACGATATTTAAGGACGCGCCGTGGGGATTCAAAAACAACGACTTCTATGTAACCGGATCATACGTCAATCTTCCCGCCGTCATCATCGTGGCGATCGTCACGGCCTTTCTAGTGAAAGGAATTCGTGAGAGCGCCGGCTTTAATGCCTTGATGGTCTTCATCAAAGTTGCGGCCGTGATCTTCGTGATTCTTGTCGGTGCGTTTTATGTGAACCCCGACAACTGGCAGCCGTTCGCTCCTTACGGCTGGGGAGGCCTGAATTTCTTCGGCTACGGAATTACCGGCGAGCAGTACGGTCCCGGACACCATCCCCAAGGCATGCTCGCCGGCGCCGCGATCATCTTCTTTGCTTATATCGGGTTCGACAGCGTATCGACGCACGCCGAAGAAGCGAAAAATCCGCAACGCGACGTGCCGATCGGCATCATCGTATCGCTGGTGATTTGCACGGTTTTTTATATTGCCGTCGTAGCCGTGCTGACGGGCATGGTTCCCTTTTCACAAATTAGCGAGAAGGCCGGCGTCTCGGACGCCTTCAAGCAAATCGGGCTGGGACACGCCGAATTTATCATCGCCGCCGCCGGCGTCGCGGGGATCACGTCGGTGTTGCTGGTGATGATGTTGAGCGCACCTCGCGTGTTTTTGGCGATGGCACGCGACGGGCTAGTGCCGCACAAATTTTTCGCCGATGTTCATCCCCGGTTTCGCACTCCTTGGAAGAGCACGATCGCCGTCGGTGTTTTTGTCGGCGTGCTGGCCGGATTGTTGCCGATTAAAGCAGCTGCTCGACATGGCCAATATCGGAACGCTGTTCGCATTCGTAATCGTATGCGCAGCCGTACTGGTGATGCGCCGAATCGATCCGAACCTTCCGCGTCCTTTCCGGTGCCCTCTGGTACCGATCGTGCCGATACTCGGCATCTTACTTTGCTTGATGCTGATGTTTTCGTTGCCCGTAGAAAACTGGTATCGGCTCATTGCATGGCTCGGCCTCGGCTTGGCGATCTACTTCTGCTACGGCCGTTACCACAGCACGCTCGGCAAAGAGCTCCGCGGCGAGCTCGCCGTTCACGGAGCCACGCCGGCCGGAAGCCCGCACGAGAAGCGGTAGAGTCGGCAACGAGGCCGTCGCTCTCTCTCTTTAAGCCCCCGCTCCTTCGGGCCGGGGGCTAGTCGCATTTGCCGGTTTTTCCGCCGCGGCACGGGCTTTGCTTTCTCCTCAAGCCGTCGCCGGGAATCGTCGCCGGAAGGGTCCGTGCGAAGCGACGGCTATGCGAGGAACTCAACCATGTTGCGCTTTATTTTCGACCAAGTCACCTGCTCGCGGGCAGGCTTGCTGACCTCGGCCGCGTTGCTCAGCGGCGGTCTGTTCTCCGGCTGCGACATCGACGTTCATAAGTCCCCCGCCCCGACGGTGGATCACGACCATGATCGCGACGATCGCACCATCGACATCCGCACCCCCAACGTACATATCGAGACCGATCGAGGTATCGACGGTCGCCGCGATATCGACGTGAAGGTCGATCGCTAAAGCTCGCTCAAATCCGCGACGCTCTGACGCGGTGCTCCAGCCGCCTCGGGGCGTTTGCGGAACTCCGTCACAAAACCTGATTGCCGCCGCTTTGGTCCGCCCTACAGACCTTGCGGACAAGGTTTTCCCGACCCGTCGGGTAGATTACGATGCCTCACAGGCCGCCTCGGCGGTTGGAACGCATCGCTACCCGTCGGGTCGGAGTTTTTTTATGGCGGCAGTTTGCTCAGCTCTCTTCGTCGCGCGTCGGCTGATCCTCGCGACGTTCGGTTGTCTTCTCCTGGCGGCCGCGGTCGCCCCGGGTCAAATCTCGGCCGCCGACGAACTTTCGACCACGCCCCGCTGGTGGAAGGGGAACCTCCACACGCATACGTTCTGGAGCGACGGCAACGACTTTCCCGACATGGTCGCCGCCTGGTATCGCGAGCACGGCTACAACTTCCTCGCCCTCTCCGATCACAACGTGCTCAGCCAGGGCATTCGTTGGGACAAAGAAACCAAGCTCACGAAAAAGGGCGGAGCCGACGTCGTCTCGAAGTATCTGGCCAAGTTCGGGCCGGCCTGGGTGGAACGTCGCGGCGAAGGGGCCGACGCCGAAGTGCGGCTCAAGCCGCTCGACGAATTCCGCACCCTCGTCGAAGAGCGCGGCGCGTTTCTAATGATTCCGAGCGAGGAAATCAGCGACAAAGCCGAAGGCGTGCCCATCCACATCAACGCCGCTAATCTCAAAGAAGCGGTCCAGCCGCTCAGCGGAGCGACGGTCACGGAAGCCATCACGAACAATCTCCGCGCGGTGCACGACCAAGCGGAACGGGCCGGGCGCGAGATTCTCGCCCATCTCAATCACCCGAACTACCACTACGCCGTCACGGCGCACGACCTCGCGCACGCCGTATTGGAGAAGCATTTCGAAATCCACAACGGTCACCCGGGCGTGAATCAAAAGGGGGATCACCACCATCCGAGCATGGAGAAGGTGTGGGACATCGCCAACACGATTCGGCTCGTCGAACTCAAAGCGCCGCCGCTCTACGGCGTGGCGACCGACGACAGCCACGACTATCACGGCAAAGCCGGCTCGTCGCATCCCGGCCGCGGTTGGGTAATGGTCCGCTCCACGCACCTCTCCCCCGAGTACATTCTGCGGGCCCTGAAGGCCGGCGAATCGTACTCCTCGTCCGGCGTGACGCTGCGCGACGTTCAATACGATGCGAAGTCGAAAACCTTGCGCGTCGACATCGAACCGCAAGCCGACGCGACCTACAGCGTGCAATTCATCGGCTCGCTCAAAGGCGTCGATACGGCCGGCGAACCGATCGACACGTCGAAGATGTCCGCCGCCGAACTCAAAGAACTCGGCCGGCACAAACACAAGTATTCCGACAAAATCGGCGAAGTGCTGAAGACGGTCGAAGGAACGACCGCCGAATACACGCTCGCCGGCAACGAACTCTACGTGCGGGCCGTCGTGACTTCGAGCCTCGCACCGGTCGATCCTTCGTGGGAAGGCCAGAAGCAGCAAGCTTGGACGCAGCCGGTCGGTTGGGAACTGCCGGAAGCTAAGAAGTAGTCGCAAGAAGTAGCGGCTACGAAGCAGCGGAGCGTCACGGACGGTCGTCAGTCTTTCTCGCAAGGAACGTGAGATGTTGGAAAAGTACGGTTCGATCGTATTGCTCGCCGGCATCGGCGTCGCAGCCGTCGGTCTGATCTGGTATTTAGCCAGACTCGCTCGCAAGGGTCGAGGGTCCGCCGCCGTGCCGCGGCTGATGCTGCTCATCGGGCTCGTCATGATCGCCGTGCCGTACGGCTTGGCATGGCTCGAACGCAACGTGCTGCCGTTGCGACCGTACGAGCAAATGGTCGACGGCGAACTGCGGGTGACGACCACCGACATCAAAGGCTTCGACTATGCCAAGCTCGTCGAAGAGCGGCCGGAGATCGTCGTCCTCCAAATGGCCAATCCCGACGTGACCGATGCGACGCTCGTTCCCTTGGCGAAGCTCGCCAAACTCCGCACGCTCGACATTCGCGATTCGCAAGTGACCGACGCCGGACTGGCGACGCTGGCCGCGATGCCTGCGCTCGAAGAGCTTTATCTCGGCCGTACGAAAATTACGGATGCCGGCTTTCAGCAACACTTGCTGAACGTCGAACGACTCCGCCAGCTCGACTTCACCGGCACCGAGGTGAAGGGAAAAACTAAACGCGACTGGAAGGCCCGTAAGCCCGAGGTTCGCAACTACACGGACTAGATCACGCCCGTCCCAAGGAGGCCGCTCATGCCCTACACGCTTTTTGAAGACGAATTCGGCGATCCGCGCAACGCCCGGGCTCTCTCCGTCGCGGCGGACATCGCTTACTTTCCGGCGGCCGAAGGAGCGGCGGCGTTTGCGGCCGAGTTCGGCATGCAGGCCCAACTCTTCAGCGCCGGCAATACGCAGGCTTACGTCGCGCAAAATGCCGACGCCATCCTCGTCGCCTTTCGCGGCACCGAAGCGCCCACCAGCATCGAAGGCCTGAAAGATTGGCTCCTGACCGACGCCGTGAATCTGCTGATCGTGCCCGAAGGGGACTTGGGGACGGATTTCGCGGCCGCCGGCGTCGGCACGCGCTGGCATTCCGGATTTATGCGGGCCTTAGAAGACATCTGGCCGGCCGTATTTGCCGCCGTCGATGCGCTGCGCAGGCAAAGTGATCGACCGCTCTGGATCACGGGGCATAGCTTGGGCGGCGCTCTCGCGCTGCTCTCCGCTTGGCGCTTCAAGCGCAAGTTCGTGAACGTGCATCAGGTCTACACGTTCGGAGCGCCGATGGTCGGCAACGACAGAGCGGCCGGCGTGATCGATCGCGAATTCGGCAACAAGATCTACCGCTACGTGAACCACCAAGACCCGATTCCGCAACTGCCGACGATCAGCCTCTTGGCAAACGCTTACGGTCATTGCCAAAAGGAAATTCTGCTCGGCGGCGCCGCCGCGACGACGCTGGTTCAGGTGGCCGCACAGGGGCCCGAAGGGGGCGCGTCGGGCAATTGGCTCAGCTCGCTCTGGAGCGGAGTGCAACAACGGATCGGCGCGCATGCCATGGAGAAGTACCGCAACCACGTCGTCGCCCTCTGCCCGCCGGATGCCGCGGGACGTTAGACTGACGCGGGCTCGACTGTAGGGAACGCCCTCCGTGGCGTTCCGCCGGCTAGAAAATGTTCGGTCCCCTCATCCGCCGCTGCGCGGCACCTTCTCCCGCGAGGGGAGAAGGGAGAAAATTCGTAATCGCCGACAACTTTACTGAGAGTCGTCCATGACCGCTCATCGCGTCACACGTCGTCGTTTCGTTCAGACTTCGTTGTTCGCCGCCGCCGTCGGTCCGACGGCCGCAACTCGCATGGCTCGCGCCGCCGCGGCGAACGAGCGTATCACGCTCGGCTTCATCGGTATGGGAAGGCAGGCCGGCGGGCACCTCAGCCGATTTCTCGGCATGCCCGACGTGCAAATCTTGGCCGTGAGCGACGTCGAACCGACGCGACTCGACGATGCGAAGCAAAAGGTTGAAAAGGGATACGCCAAGCAAACCGGCGGCGGCAGCTACTCAGGCTGCGCGGCTTACGCCGATTTCCGCGAGCTCTTGGCCCGCGACGATATCGACGCCGTCGTCATCAGCACGCCCGACCATTGGCACGCGATCCCGGCCGTCATGGCTGCGCAGGCCGGCAAAGACATTTACTGCGAAAAGCCGCTCTCGGTGTTCATCGCCGAAGGTCGTGCGATGGTCGACGCCGTGCGAGCGAAGAACGTCGTCTTTCAAACGGGCAGCCAACAGCGGAGCGAATTCGGCGGCAAGTTCCGTCACGCCGTCGAACTCATTCGCAACGGCCACATCGGCCAAGTGAAGACGGTTCGTGTGGGCGTCGGCGAAGCGGCGATTCCCTGCGATCTGCCGACCGAGGAGGTCCCCGCCGGCACCGATTGGAATATGTGGCTCGGCCCCGCCCCCGAGCGCGGTTACAACGCGGTGCTCTGCCCGCAAGGTCTGCACAATCACTTCCCGGCTTGGCGCAAGTATCGCGAATACGCAGGCGGAGCTTTGAGCGACATGGGCGCTCATCACTTCGACATCGCGCAATGGGCGCTCGATAAAGACGACTCAGGCCCGGTGAAGATTGAGCCGCCTACCGACGGCGGCAAGAGCGGCCTCAAGTTCACGTACGCCGACGGCGTCGAAATGTTTCACGGCGGCCCGAGCGGCTGCACGTTTGAAGGGACGAAAGGAACGCTGTACGTCGATCGCAAGACGCTTGAGAGCACGCCGGCCGGCATCATCGAACACAAGACGACCGACGCGGAATGGCGCTGCCCGCCGTCGGACAATCACCATCGCGATTGGATCGAAGCAATCAAAGCCCGCCGCAAGCCGATCTGCGACGTCGAAATCGGCCACCGTTCCGGCTCGGTGTGCGCGCTCGGAAACATCGGCTACCAACTCATGCGCCCGCTGCGCTGGAACCCGCAGACGGAGCAATTTGCCGACGACGCCGAGGCGAACGCTTTGGTAACCCGCGAACTGCGAGCGCCTTGGAAACTAGCGTAACGCCGAGCGATTTTTGTCGGCGTGCGGCCGCGGGTCTGTCGCTATAGTCGAAGACGCGACAACTGGGGCACCGCTACGCTTTGCCCCAGGCACCCGATTATCGCAACAGGTTCGCCGAGCCGCCGAGCGAGGCGAACCATGCCACGCCGCCGACATAAATGCTGAACACGATGATCGCCAGAATGCCGAGCGCGAAATACCGCTCGACGCCGACGCCGCCGAGCCCGACGGCCAGCAACCCTAGCGCGAAGATGATCGTCCCCGCGACGAATAGCATCTCGCGCCAGAACCCCCAGACGACGTGCGAGGCTTGCGCTTCGATGGCCGCGTTCTTCAGCGCGGTCCATTGCGGCTGCCGTTCGCGCCGCTCGCCGGCGTGCGCTTTGTTGAGGTCGTCGATCTTCTTTTGCAGGTCGGCCTTTTCTTTGTCCTGCTTCGCGGCGGCCTGATCCGCCGCGAGCGCGGCCATCTCGGCTTCGAAGGAGTTCTCGAAGCTTTTCTCGTCGAGTTCGGCCTTCGCACCCAACCGGGCCACGTTGCGCAGGCCGAGGCCGTCGCAACCGCGGGCCGTGAGTACGAGCGTCAAGCCGATCATGAGCAGCGCGTGCGTCCACGCGGTCCACGAACCGGCGCCGATGAGCGACGTGCGCCCGCCGCCGGCATACGGCCCGCGCGGAATCGGGCCCGATTGCGAAACCGGGCCGGCCGCCTGTTGCGGCGCGGTCGGAGCAGCCGGCGCAGGTTGCGGCGCTGCGGCTTGTTCGCTCCCGGTCCAACGGTTCCCCACGGCTTCGCTCAGCGGTTGCGTTTGTACGGGCACCTGGCTCAACGCCGGTGCAGGTTGCGGTTGCGGCGCCGTTTGCGGAGGTTGCGCCGCGAACCCGGGCGCAGCCGCTTGCGGAGGTGCGGCGGCCGGCGGAGGGGGCGGAGCGGCAGGAGGCAGCGGATGACCGCTCTGCAAGATGCCGCTGGGGCTGACCGGCGTCGTCGCTCCGGTCGGCGAACTGGCCGAGAGTTGAAAGATGACGCCGCACCCCGGCGCGGGACAACGCAGTTTCATTCCCGCGTGTTCCAACGGCACCTGCAAACGATGACCGTTCGGGCAGACGGCTTCCAACATCGGTGCGAATCCTAGGGGGCGCGAGAACCGCGGGCGCTCGGTGCGTGACGAGAACTTCAATATAAGGTCGCCGGTCAGGCGGTGCAAAATTGGCCGCGACGTCGGGCTCGCATAACTTCCGCCATGTTTGCCCGACCCGTACAATCGGCATGTATGAGCCCGACCGAGCCCCCATCCGACCCGACAGATCGCGAACTCGAGGCGTTTCTCGAAGAGACGTTGCCGGCGGAGGAGTCGGCCAAGCTCGAACGCCGACTCCGTGACGAGCCGGGCCTGCGCGAACGGCTGGCCGCGGTGCTCTCGCGACGCGATTTGGGAGACCATTCGCTGGGCGCCGTCTGGCAACGGAATCGGGTTTCCTGCGCCGACCGCGCAACGCTCGGAGCCTACCTGCTGGACGTGCTCGACGACGACGCCCGCCGCGGCCTGGAGCTCCACCTCAACGTCGTCGGCTGCCGCTATTGCCAAGCGAACCTCGACGACATGCGGCTGCGTCGCGCCGAGCCGGAAGCCGCCGCGGACACGCGACGTCGCAAGTATTTTGAATCGAGCGTCGGCCGGTTGAAGAAGCGCTAGACTCCCGCCCCGACGACTATCGTAAGGTAACGCCTCTTTGACGCCGCCTGCCTCGCCGCTTCGTCTCGGGCTCATCGGTTGCGGCGTCATCGCGCGCAAGCACGCCGAATGTTTGCAGCACGATCAGCGAGCCCGCTGGGCCGTGCTTTGCGACCCGCGCGCGGCGCCGCCGAAGCGTTTCGCGCCGAATTCGCACAGAGCGCGGCCGTCGAAGCCGACTTCACGGGGGCGCTGCGCGGCATGCGCTCGATGCCGTGGTTCTCTGCACGCCCAACGGTCAACACTTCGAACAAGTCTGCGCCGCGCTCGACGCCGGCTTGCACGTGCTCTGTGAGAAGCCGCTGGCCGTGAGACGGGAGCACATCGAAGAAATTATCCGCAGAGCGCAAGCTTCCGGCCGCATCGTTTCGATCGCTCATCAGCGGCGTTACAAATCAGCCTACGCCACGGCGCGGCGAACTTACGCAAAACGCCGCGGCTTACGGACGTATCCGCCAAGCGCACATTTACACCTGCGAAGCCTGGGCGCAAGGCATCGCGGGCACGTGGCGCGACGATCCGCTGCAGAACCTCGGCTATTGCGGCGATTCGGGCATTCATCAGATTGACGTCGTCCGCTTTCTGACCGACCGCAATCCGTTGCGGCTATACGCGGCGGGCGACAGACGCGACCGGAACGTGCAGATCGTAACGCGCATCCTCGCCGAATTCGACGACGGCCTGAGCTTATCGGCCCACTGTGTGGGCGACGCTCATCACTGGCGAGAAGACGTGCATTTACACGGCGAGCGAGGCGACATCTTGCTGCGGAGCGAGCAAGCTCGATCCCGCGCCGGCGCACCCGTGCTGCATGTGAATTGCACGCTGCTCCGTTGCCGTGAAAACGTCTGCGAACCGGTGCCGAATATGGCGCCCGATTCCGATCCGGCCACGGCCTTGGTCGATGCAATTCTCGGCGGCCGACCGATCGTCTCCCCGCCGGAAATCGCGCTACCCGATCTTCCAATGGAACGCTGCCGTGGCGAGATCTTTGGAAGCTGACGATTGGGTCGACGTCGTCTAAGACACGCCCTGTGCGACGCTGCGGTTCACGGCAATCGTCACACGGACGGCCAATCGCGCCAGGTCCGATAGATCACCAGCCCGACGCAGCCGAGCACGATCGCGAGCGTCGCCTGACGTTCCCACCGCCGCATTCGCAGCGGCGGATAATTCGTGCGCGGCCGGCGGGGATCGAAACCGCGGGCCGTCACGCTTTCCGCCAAAGTCTCCGCGCGGCGGATCGACGCGGCGATTACCGGCAGCAGAATGCCGAGCTCTTGATGCAGCGCGACGATACGAAAGCGGTAGCCCCGGTAGCGGCGCGCCTGCCGTGCCAAGGCCAGCTCTTCCACTAGCAGCGGCAGAAATCGCAGCGCCGTGGCCGTCATAAAAGCCACGGCCGGCGGAACTCGCAACGCGCCCAAAGCCACGAGCATGCGTTGCGGCCCGGTGGAAAGGCTCGCCGCCAGCCCGGCTAGCATGGTCGCCACAAGTCGGAGCGATTGCACGGCTCCGTATTCTAGCCCCTCGAGCGACAGCGCGATTCCGGGAAATCGTTCCGCTCCCTCGCCGCTCGGCGCGACGACGGTCAACAAAATCGTCCGCGGTTCGAAACCGTAGAAGAATCCTTGCGAGAGCATCGTGCTCCAGACGACGAGGGCCAAGAGCAAGACGATCGCCCACCAGCCGCGCGACCGCAGCCGCAAGCCGGTGGCAAACAGCGTCCCCGCCAAACAGCACGCGGCCAGCGCCGCCGGATGATTCACGCAGACCACGGCCACGGAAAGGCCGAACACCACGGCAAGTTTCAGCCGCGGATCGAGCTCGGCCAGCCAAGGTTTGGCCAAATCGGCGCCGAAGGTGAGTCCGTTCATCGCGGCTCTCCGTCTTCGGGCTTATCACCGCTCGGCAAATCGCGGCTCGGCATATCATCATCTAGCAGTGTGCCGCGAAAGTCGGCGGCGGCGAACTCGTGAAGCCGACCGTCGCGGAGCAGCCAGACCCGATCGGCGTAGCGTCGGGCCAAGCTCAACTGATGCGTGGAAAAAACGAGTGCGTCAGGCCCGTCTACGGTCCCGACCGTGGCGCAGAGCGACGCCATCAAAGCCGCGATGGTCGGAGCGTCCTGGCCGGTCGTCGGTTCGTCGAGCAGGAGCAACGTCGGCCGACAAGCAAATGCCGCCGCAAGCGCCGTTCGCACGCGCTGACCGCGGCTGAGCGCCTGCGGCGGTTCGGTCAGCAGCGGTTCGAGCTGAAATCTTTGAGCCGCGGCCATAACGCGCTGCTCGATCATGGCGGAATTGAGCCGCAATTGGCGCGGGCCATACGCCAACTCGTCGCGAACGTTTCGTGAGAAGAGCGTGAGATCCACTTGCTGGGGAACGAGCGTCGCCGGCCAGCGATCTGCGGCGGCCGTGATCTGAAGCCGTCCTTCAGTCGACGGCAGCGCTCCGGCGAGCACCGCCAGTAGCGAACTTTTTCCCGAGCCGTTCGGTCCGACCAGCGCGATCCGCTCACCGCGCCGAATTTCGGCATTCAAACGATGCCAAACATCCGCGATGCCGTTGGGATAATGCAGCGAGATACCGCTCAAAGTCGCGACCAACGGCGATTCCGTCCTGGCCTTCGCCGTGGCGACGGAGCGAGGCGTGCGGTCGTCGAAACGCAGCGGCTTCAAGACCGACGCAACTCGCGCTTCGTCGCTGGTCGCCACATCCGCCGTCAATCGCCCGTCGTCCACCACAAGCACCCGATCGGCATGCGGCAACACTTCACTCAAGTGGTGCTCGGCGACGATCACGGTCGTACCGGCCGACTGCATCCGTTTCAATTCTTCGAGAAAGCTTCTCGCCGACTGCGGATCGAGTTGGCTCAGCGGTTCGTCACACACGAGCACCTGCGGATGCATCGCGGCGACGGCGGCCAGAACGAGCCTTTGACGCAACCCGCCGGAGAGTTCGCCCGGCGCAAAGCCGCGCAGGCCGACGAGCCCGAACCGAATCAGCGCGGCCTGAATTCGTCCGGCAATTTCTTTCGGATCGAGCGCCAGATTTTCCAGGCCAAAGGCGATTTCGGCTTCGACGCTCGTCGTGCAAATCTGATCGTCGGGCGATTGCAGAATGAGCCCCACGAGAGAAGCCAATTCGGCCGACGACATGCGCCGCGTGTCGTGCCCGGCGATGCGAATCGTGCCGTCCATCACGCCAGAGGAGTGATGAGGAATGAGGCCGGCCAGCGCACGTAGCAACGTGCTCTTGCCGCTCCCCGTGCGTCCAGCGACGACCGTAAAACTCCCGCGCGGCAACGAGAAGCAAACGTCGTGCAACGTCGGCTCATCGCGTTCCGCGAAGCGATAACCGAACCCGTCGACCTGGACGGCCGGGTCATTCTCAACGTCGCGACCTTGAGGCAAGTCGACGGTCACGGCGCTGTGCGGCGCAGCGAGCGCCCCCAAACAGTGCCGATCGCCGCGCCCAGGGCGCCGTAGCCCAATCCGGTAATCAGCGTCACCTGCTCGACGTAGTAGCGAGGGAAGATGAGTTTGTACTCATTGATGGCGATATAAAACTGCACGCCGAGCGCCGTGGCATTCGCAACGCCCAGCGCCAACGAGGTCCGCACAATCTCGCTGATCGCCGCCATGCGTGAAGGGCGACGTCGCCACGGCCCGACGGTCACCAAGAACAAAAGCAAAATCGCTTCATGAACGATGATGCTCACCGCCACCTGCTGGGCCGAGACAAAGCTGAACGTCCCCGAGACGACGGCGTTTAAGAGCCACACGGTGACGATCATCAGCGTTGCCGTGCCAAACCGCGGAATGAGCGTCACGGCAACGGCCGACAACAAACACGGGATCCCTTCGCCGCCGAGACCGTCGACAAATACGGCCCACGGGCCGAGCAACACCTGCAGCACGCCGCCGATCATTCGTGCGGCGAACGACACCGCGAAATGCAGCGCCGCCAAGACGGCGATCGTCGCCAGTTCCCGATTCGTGAAGTGCCCCACACGGTGACGCCGCGGCAGGCAGGAGTCGTGGAGGAGAGAGTCGGCTTGCGACATGCTGGAACGGCGTTCGTCTAAAACTGCGGGCCCTTCAAGCGGCCCGTAGCTTGCCCAAGCTCGGCCGATACAATTACCGGACGAAACCACAACGCCCCCCGGCCGAGTGCGACCTGGGAACTTCGCTCCCAGGATACTCGCAACGGCCGCGCCTTGCCGGCCCTGCGGTCGGTCACGCATACGGAGCATCGCATGCCCCAGGTCGTATCGCTTTCGTTCCCCGAACCCGACATCGCCGTGCTCACGCTCGACGATCCCACGAAGGGCGCGAACATATCTGCGCGGCCGGTGCTCCAAGAACTCGCCGGCCACTTCGACGCGTTGGAAAAACGAAGTGAGCTGGCCGGCCTTATCATTCGTTCGACGAAGCCCGGCATTTTCATTGCCGGAGCCGATATCCGCGAATTCGCCGCCGCCGAGAATATCACGAAGGCCGAAACCATCGCGCTGGCGACGGACGGGCGACGACTCTTCGAACGCTTGAGCCGGATGCCGTTTGTCACCGTCGCTGCGATCGACGGGATTTGCGTCGGCGGCGGGGCCGAACTGGCCGTGTGGTGCGATCGCCGGCTCATGACCGACAATCCGAAAACTCAGATCGGCTTTCCGGAAGTGAAGCTCGGGCTGTTTCCCGGCTGGGGCGGAACGGTGCGCACGCCCCGCATCGTCGGCCTGTCGAACGCCGTCGAACTGATCACCGCGGGCGAGTCGATCGATGCCAAAGCCGCGGTGCTGATGGGTCTGGCGACCGATGTCGTGCCGACGAGCAAAGCGCCGAGCCCGACAGCGGCGGCCGACCAGCTTTTGCAAGCGGCCGTCGCACTGGTGCGGAGCGAACGCACAACCGGCGACTATCTGCACGACCGCGAGCGTTGGACGCAGCCGATCGTAATGAGCGAGACGGAACTCGGCTTTCTCGGTGCGACCGGCTCGGCCTACATCACGCAGCAGACCAAGGGACAATACCCGGCGCCGCTCGCCGCCTTGAACTTGATGCTCGAAGCTTCGCAGAGCGACGCCGACACGGCCGGCGTGCAAGAAGCGGAAGCGTTCGCCGAATTGTTCGGCACGCCGATCAATCGGGCGATCATCAACGTCTTTCTCCTCACGGATCGCAACAAGAAAGATACGGGCGTCTCCGACCGCAATCTGCAGCCGAAGAAGATCGCGAGCGTCGGCGTGATCGGCGCGGGCATCATGGGCTCCGGCATTGCAGGAGCCTGCGTCAAGCGGGAACTGCCGGTGACGCTCACGGACGCCCGCCCCGAATCGCTCGCCGGCGGCATGCGCAAGGCCGTGGAAGAAGCGTCGTATGACAAGGTGGCCAAGGGCCCGACGACCGAGCGCTTGCTCAAGTTCGCCCCTTTGGTGAGGCCCGTGGTCGCCGAGAGTGAGTTCGCCGGTTGCGATCTGGTGATTGAAGCGGTCGTCGAAAATGAAAAGGTCAAACGCGAGCTGTATGCCAAGCTCGAACAACACTTGGCTGATGACGCCGTGCTCGCCTCGAACACGTCTGCCATCAGCATCGGCCGCTTGGCTTCCGGGCTCAAGCACCCCGAGCGCTTTTGCGGCATTCACTTTTTCAATCCCGTGCGGAAGATGCCGCTGGTGGAAGTGATCCGCGGCCCGCAATCGAGCGATCAAACCATCGCCACGGCCGTCGCGTTCGCCAAGGGGCTCGGCAAAAGCCCGATCGTCGTGGAAGACGGCCCCGGCTTTCTGGTCAATCGACTTTTGTTCCCGTACATGAACGAAGCGTTGGAACTGCTCGTCTCGGGCGTGCCGATCAAGGCGATCGACGGCGCGGCCAAGGCGTTCGGCATGCCGATGGGACCGATCACGCTGTACGACGTCGTCGGGCTCGATACGGCCCTCTTTGCCGGCGCGGTGATGCACGAGGCCTTCCCCGAGCGGGTGCTTTCGTCACCGCTCTTGGAAGCGATGGTCAAATCCGGTCGGTTGGGGCAGAAATCCAAAGCCGGCTTCTTTGCGTATAAAGAAAAGAGCGACCGGGGGGAACCCGATCCGAAGTTCGACGAACTGCTGGCTCAATTCGCCACGCCGGCCGCCAAGAGCGGCACGAAACTGGAATCGAAAACGATCACGGATCGGCTCTTCCTGCCGATGCTGCTGGAAGCCACGCGCGTATTGGAAGAAAAGAAAGTCCGCGATCCGCGCGACGTCGACCTCGGCTTGATCTTCGGCATCGGCTTTCCGCCGTTCAAAGGAGGCCTGTTGCACTGGGCCGACACCATCGGGGCCGCGCGAATTGTGGAAATGCTCAAGCCGTATGAAGAACTCGGAGCCCGCTTCCGCCCGACGCCGCTACTGCTGGACTTGGCCAAGAGCGGGAAGAAGTTTTACGAACTGAAGATTTGAAGACTGTAGGGAACGCCCCGAAAGACATCCCTACAGAACTCCACGAGGAACATCGCCATGCCCGAAGCCGTAGTCATCGACGCCGTTCGTACGCCGATCGGCCGATCGCATAAAGAAAAGGGAGTCTACCGCGACGTTCGCAGCGACGATTTGGCGGCGGTCGTCGTGAAGGCGCTGGTGGAACGCACCGGCGTTGATCCCGAGCGCATCGAAGACGTCGTCTTGGGGAATACGCAGCAGCAAGGCGAGCAAGGCTTCAACGTGGCCCGCAATGTGGCTCTGTTGGCAGGTCTTCCCGCCACGGCGGCCGGGGCGACCGTCAATCGCCTTTGCGGTTCGAGTTTGCAGGCCGTCGCTCAAGCGGCGCATTCCGTCGTGGCCGGCGGGGAAGACGTGCAGATCGTCGGCGGGCTGGAGCACATGCTGCACATTCCGATGGACGCCGACCTCGACATCAATCCCAAGCTCTTCCAGCAAACGAGCAAGGGCGCCCTGCACATGGGCTACACCGCCGAATTCCTCGCCCAAACGCAAGGCATTAGCCGCGAGGAGCAAGACGCCTTCGCGATGCGCAGCCATCATCGCGCCGCGGCCGCGTTCGCCGCGGGAAAATTCAAGCACGAGATCATTCCCGTTTGGGGCCGTGATGAAAGCGGGCGACGAGTCTTGGTGGAGATCGACCAATGCATACGGCCCGATTGCAGCATGGAGAGCTTGGCCGCACTGAAGCCGGCGTTTATGCCGCCGGGGCTCGGCACGGTGACGGCCGGCAACAGTTCGCCGCTCAACGACGGCGCGGCGGCCCTGCTGATGATGGGCCGCGACACGGCTGCGGACCTCGGTTTGAAGCCGATCGCCCGCATCGTTTCCACGGCCGTCTGCGGCGTCGATCCGGCCGTGATGGGCACCGGCCCGGTGCCCGCAACGCAAAAAGCCCTCAAGCGAGCCAAGCTCACGTTGAAAGACATCGGCCTGATCGAGCTCAACGAGGCCTTCGCCGCGCAAGCCTTGGCCTGCATCCGCATGCTCGAACTGGATGAAGAGAAGGTCAACGTCAACGGCGGCGCGATTGCGATCGGCCATCCGCTCGGCGCGAGCAGCGCGCGCATTGCCGGAACCTTGCTGCACGCGATGGTCGATCGCGACGTCGAATTCGGGCTGGCGACGATGTGTATCGGCATCGGCCAAGGAATTGCCGTCGTGTTTCAACGCGTTTGAGTTTCGTCGAATCGCCCTGCGCCCACTTTGCGACTTTCGCCATGCCCACCGCCGTCGTCACGCATCCGTCGATGGTTCATCACTTCGTCGGGCACGCGCGCGCGCAGGCCCGATCGGCCGTGCCTTTGGTATCATCCGCCCGGTCAGTCGCCGGACCTCATGGAGAAAGAGGTCGCCGTTCGCACCTGGCGCAAGCTTCGCGCGCGACGCCGCGCAGGCCGCCGCGGCCTTGGAATCGCTCGGACTCCGCAAAGGGGATCGCCTCGCGTTTCTGTCGCCGAATCGCTACGAGTGGATCGTCATCGACCTGGCCGTATTAAGCCTCGGTGCGGTCCACGTGCCGGTGCACAATTCGCTTTCCGGCCCGCAGATGCGGCATCAGATTGTCGACTGCGGCGCGAAGGTCGTACTCCTCGCCGGCGAAGAGCAGGCGGCCAAGCTCGCGGCCTGGGCTTCAGCGACCGACGAATTTGTGTATACGTCGCTCGACGAAGTGACGACGCCGCTCGCAGGATCGCCTCCTGCGCGATTCTTCGAATTGGTCGCACGGCCGAGCGACGACGAAGTCGACGTCTGGCTCGAAGCGGCCGGTCGCCGGCTTTCTCCGGACGATCTGGCGACGATTCTCTACACCTCGGGAACGACCGGCGAACCTAAAGGCGTGATGCTCTCGCATCGCAACATCACGAGCAACGCCGAATCGATCGTCGCCGGCTTCGGCGGCCCTCAAGACGAACGTCGCTTGAATCTCCTGCCGTTCAGCCACATTTTCGCCCGAACCTGCGATTTGTACTGCTGGCTCATCGGCGGCAGTGAGATGGCGCTCGCCGATGCCCCGCAAACGGCCGTGGAAAACTGCGCTGAGTTCGCGCCGCGCATCTTAAACGCGGTGCCGTACTTTTACGAGCGGGTGATGCGGAAGATCACCGAAGTCGGCATGGCCGACGAACCGGATATCCTCCCCGGCGTCATGGGGGGCAACATTCACTACTGCTGCTCCGGCGGCGCGCCGCTGCCCGATCACATCGCTAAGTTTTTCAACGATCGCGGCGTGCTGCTCGTGCAAGGTTACGGGCTCACCGAAACGTCACCCGTGATCACGATGAATACGCCCGAGGTTCACCAGCACGGCAGCAGCGGTCGGCCGATCGACGGCATCGAGCTGCGCATCGCCGACGACGGCGAGATTGTGACGCGCGGGCCGCACGTGATGCTCGGCTATTGGAATAAGCCGGCGGATACGGAGGCGGTGCTCGTCGACGGCTGGTTCCATACCGGCGATTTGGGACATATCGACGACGACGGCTATTTGCACATCACGGGGCGCAAGAAGGACATCATCATCACGACCGGCGGCAAGAAGATCGCACCGTCGCTCGTCGAAGCCAAGCTCACGGCCGATCCGCTCATTCGACAAGCGTGCATCGTCGGCGACGCGCGCGATTATTTGGGGGCGCTCGTCGTGCCCGCGCCGGAGGCTTTGGCCGAAGCATTGCGTGCCGCCGGGCACGAAATTGCGGCCGAGGCGACCTTGCCGCAATTGATCGCTCATGCCGCGACCCAATCGCTGATGGAAGATTGCTTCAAGCGTCGGCTCGCCGATCTTTCGCACTACGAACAGGTCTGCAAGTTTGCGCTGTTGGATCGTGAGTTCGACGTGCCGCACGGCGAGATGACGCTCACGATGAAGCCGCGGCGTGCGCAAATCGCCAAAAACTTCGCCGACGCGATCGAGAATCTGTACCGATAACGACGCTCAACATTGAATTGACCATGGCTACTCCCACGACCGATCCCAATCCGGAAGCTCAATCGTTCGCCGAAACGGCGCTGACCCTCGGCGGCAAGAGCGCCGATGAAGCCCGCCGCATGGGCGCGGTCGATAAAGCCGACGATCAGGTGGAAGCGCTGTTCGCGCCGCAATATCAAACCACGGCGTCGCCCGCACATCGGGCCGTTTGGGACGAGGCCGGCGTGCCGGTCGACCTGTTTGCGTTTGACGCCGAACCGACGCCGCCGCACGTCGCCAAGGTGATGAACGATTCGTTGGCCGTGGTCCGTAAGCACACGGCGGCCAAGAGCCTGTTCAACGCCGAAGGCAAGGTGCGCGACGAGGTATTGCAAGACCTCGCGACGGCCGGGTACTGGGGCTTGCTCGTCGATCGAGAATTCGGCGGCAGCGGCGCGCCGTTCTCCGTCTTCGCGCCGTTCCTCACGCAAATGGCCACGATCAACCCGACGATTGCGGGCATGGCGAGCGTCCACGGTTGTATCGGAGCCGTGGATCCCGTTCGCACGTTCGGCAACGCGGAGCAGAAGCAGCGTTACCTGCCGGATCTGGCGAGCGGCCGAAAACTCAGCGGCTTCGCGCTCACGGAACCGGGGGCCGGCAGCGACCTCACCGCCTTGCGCACGCGAGCCGAGCGTCGCGGCGACGAATACATCGTCAACGGCGAGAAGCTCTTCATCACCAACGTCGTGCCGGGCCGCACGCTCGGGCTTGTCTGCCTCATCGACAACAAACCGGCCGTGCTCGTCGTCGATCTTCCGGCGGAAGAGAATGAGAACTTCCAACTTCGCAAGTACGGGCTCTACGCGCTGAAGCACACGTACAACCGGGGGATCGTTTTCAAAGATTTCCGCGTACCGGCGGCGAACCTGCTCGTGCCGCCGCGGGGCGACGGACTCACCATCGCCTATCACGGCTTGAACCTCGGACGCACGGCGCTCTGTGCAACGGCGGCTGGAAGCATGCGGATCATGCTGGCGGAAATGCTGCCGTGGGCCAAGTTCCGTCGCACGTACGGCGCTCCGATCGTCAGCCGCGAACTGGTCGAACGCCGCGTCGGTCGGTTGGCCGGCTTGATCGTCGCCGCCGACGCCCTGACGCTCTGGTGCTCCTCCTTAATCGATCACGGCTACCGGGGCGAGATGGAGTGCATCATCGCCAAAATCTTCGGCAGCGAAGCCCAAAAGGAAGCGGCGATCGAGTTGCTGATGAAGACGCACGGCGGCCGATCGTTCCTCCACGGTCATATCCTGGGCGACAACGTTCACGAATTCCTCGCCCCTTGCATTTACGAAGGGGAAGGGGAAATGCTCGGCATGGCGTTCTTCAAATCGCTCGTGAAGCAGCACGGTACGCAATTCTTCGAGCCGATCGGCAAGACGCTCGTCGCGGCAGGCATCAAGAAACCCAATCTCGCCAACCCCGCGCATCTTTTGGGCCTTGCGCAGCCCGATGGCCGCGTACGGCAAATGGATGCTGGCCCGCAAGTTCAAGGGCCGCGGCCATGCGGCGCTGCCCGGCGATGCCCGAGGCGCTGCGGCTTCACGCGGAGTTCGCCGTGAAATTCCTCGACGGCTCGGCGTTGGAAATCAGCGGCACGATGCGAAAGTTCCAATTGGCGCTGGCCGACAGACAATGCCGGATGTCGGAACTTTCCGCCCGCGTGCAAACGGCGATCATCATTTTGGCCACGAGCCTCTATGCGGCCCGCCAAAACGACGAACTCGTGCGTGCCGCCGCCGATTGCGTCTGCCAAGACTTCGCACGCTCGCTCACCGGCAAACGCGTCGACGATCGCTATTTCAAAGCCGTGACGAAACTCGGCGAACAAATCGCCGCCGGCGGTTTTGCGCCGATTCAAGGCGTAGAGCCGCAAGAGATTCTCATGCGGTACGAGCAGTAGCCCCTCATCGCCCGCGACGTTCCGGCTAGCGCGATGATTTCGCCGGGTGCTTCGGCCTGTCCATGAACACGATGCCGAGCGTCATCAGGCCGACGCCGGCAAACAACGCCGCAGTCGACGATTCCCCGAAGTAGAGCACTCCGGCCAAGGCCGCCATGGCCGTCTGCGAAGCGTTGACCACGTTCACGTAGGCCACGGGAATGAGCTGCAAGGCGCGAGTCAGCAGGAAGAAGCCGCCGGCGTTGAAGAGCCCGCCGAGGAGCATCGTGCCGAGATCGCCGGGCGTCGTCGCGGCCAAGCCGCTCCAACCGAGGCGAGCCACGCTCATCGCCCCCAAGCTCACCATGCCGGAAATGCTGATGATCAATAGCACGACCGACGAGTGAACGTTGCCGGTGACGTTGCGACGAATGACGACGCCGAGCACCGAATACGCGGCGCCGGAGAAACAGGTCGCGGCGACGGCCAGGACCGTTTGCCAAGCATCGACTTGCAAGCCCCCGCCGGCCGCGGCCGCCGGATCGATCGGCCGAGCCTGGCTCGTATGCCAACCGAGCAAGCCGATGGATACGCACAACAGACCCATAGCACAGACCGAGCGCAGGCTAATTCCTTCGCCCAAATAGAACCGGCCCAAGAGCGAGCCCATCACGATGATCGTACTGAACGTCAGCGGCACGGCGGCCGCCAAGCCGATCCGGCTGATGCCGTATTGGAAGGCGACGTTGCCGCCGATGTGGGCCAGCAATCCGGTGAGGAGCAACTTCACCACGATCGCCCGTCCCGGGTAGTTCGGCACCCCGCGCACACGGCGACTTGCGACGATGGCCGCGGCGATCACAAACGTCGGCACCGCCTTCAAGAGCGACACCCAATACATGTCGCAATGGGCCGCGGCCCGCAGACACATGTTGGTAAGCGTGTACAGCACGGCGGACACAAGCGCCAAGAGCGTGCCTGCAAGTACGTTGCGGGCATGTCTGGCCGACGCTTCCGCATGTTCGTCTTCTTCGGGCGGAAGCACCGGCACCGAAGAGGATTCGACGAGCGCTTCGTCTTCGGTTTTCATGCTTCGGCCGTCGTCGGTTGCGGCCAATCGTCGTTCAGAAAGCGACCGTTCTCGCTGATAAGCATGCCGTCGACAAAAATCTGCCCGCCTTGGCGCAGATCGCAAACCATATCCCAGTGCAGGCCCGATTCGTTCTTGCCGCCGGTTTCCGGATATGACGAACCGACCGCGGCGTGGAACGTGCCGCCGATCTTTTCATCGAACAACGTGTTCTTCGTGTAACGCTCCACGGAGTAATTCGTGCCGATCGCGATTTCGCCCAGCGTGCGACCGCCGGTATCCTGATCGAGCATGGCGATGAGAAAATCCTCGCCTTTGCTTGCCTGAGCGTCGACGACGCGGCCGTCGCGGAAGGTGAGTCGGATGCCGTCGCATTCGCGACCGCCGTGCACGGCCGGAAAGCTGTAGCAAATCACGCCGTTGACGGCGTCTTCAATGGGGCCGGTGAAAACCTCGCCGTCGGGGAAATTTTCCTTGCCGTCGCAATTGATCCAGCGTCGACCCGCGACGCCGAGCGTCACGTCAGTGCCTTGCGGCGTGACGAAGCGAATCTCTTTCTTATCTTGCAGATAGTCGGCCAACCGCTGCTGTCGCTCGCTCACGCGCCGCCACGCGGCCGCCGGATCGTCGTAGTGGAGCAAGCCGGCGCGGAACACAAAGTCTTCATAAGCCCGCAACGACATCTCGGCGTCTTGTGCCGCGGCATGACATGGAAACTGCGTGCCGCACCAGCGAAGTTTCCCCTCGGCCGCACGCTGAAAGAAACGGTTCATCATCGGCCGCCGCGCTTGCCCGGCCAGCGCTTGCCGCGCAGCCGGCACTTGCGTGAGAGACTTCGTATTGTCCTCTCCCCACAAGCTGATCGCGACGTCGATCGCTTCCACCACCTGCAAGTCGATCGGGTTGGCGAACTTCAGTTGCTCGTCGGAACCTTCCAGCAACTTGGTCTCCGTGCATTCGTCGATCGAGATCGAAAGAAACGGGTTGCCGCCGGCCTTGATCACCGCCCGGTACAAAGCCGCCAAAAGCGGTCGCCCGACGACCGGTCCCGAGAGCCGCACCAAGTCGCCCGGCTTGACCGAGGTCGAGTAGTTCACCAGGACGTCGGCCAAGCGATCGTAGCGAGGGTCGTTCATGGGCGCGGGTCGTGCGGGCTAGGAGGGGATTCGGAACGACAGGCTGTCGCGGTCGTTACGTTCGGTGCGATTGCTACGGGAAGAATTTTGACCGTGCATCCAGATTAACCTAGGTTTGTCGTGTACGACTGTAATACACGAGCACCTTTCAACGGAAGGCCTGCAAATATGGCCGCTATTAAGCGTTTTCTACGCGACGACGACGGCACCACCGCCGTCGAATATGCCGTGATGTTGGCGATGGTTCTGTTGGCCATGCTGGCGACGATCGCGTCGTTCGGCGGCCAAACGGGCAACCTCTGGGGCAACACGAACACCAAGCTTACGAACGCCGGTTTCGGTTCCTAGGCCGCCTGCGATCCATCGTCGGTTGACAATGTGAACTCTTGAAAACGCCCGGCCCGCCAAGGCCGGGCGTTTTTCTTTCTCTCGCGGTTTCCCGCAACCTGGCTGCTCAGCCGTGCCGTCGCCGTGCATAAAGCAGCAAGGCCGCGATCGTCTTGGCGTCTTCAATCTCGCCCCGGTAGATCATGGAGAGTGCGTCATCGAGCCGCACGATCAGGTTTTCGATCTCCTCCACCGCCTCGCGGTGCGCCGGACCGGGCCTCAAGTCTCGGGCTACGAACACGTGAATTTTCTCGTTGAGAATCCCGGGCGACATCAAGAGCGCGGTCAGCGGCTCCCAACGTCCGGCGATGTAACCGGTTTCTTCTTCTAATTCACGCCGGGCCGTATCTTCGGGCGGCTCCCCCACTTCGAGCGTACCGGCCGGAATCTCGATCAATTCGCGCTCGACGGCCACACGATAGTTGCGAATCAGACAAATTCGCTCGTCATCAACGACGGGAATGATCGCCACGGCGCCGGGATGCAGAATTACCTGCCGCGAAAACTGACGACCGTCGGGCGTTTGCCGGCGGCGGCGTACCACGCGAAAGCGATCGGCCGATAGCAGTAATTCGTCGTCGTTCATAGGACTTCGCAAATTTGAATCGGGGGTCGGGCGTTGCTAAGATACACTGTCTCGCGGCCGGTCCTCCAGCCGACGCAGTACCTTCGACCGACCTGTCAGACCGACTCTTTCGCGGCGGTGCTCGGAAGCATCGCGATTTCCCCATGCGAAACGTGCTGAGTTGGAACGTTTCTCTCGGACGCTGGGCCGACGTTCAAGTTCGGCTGCACGTGGCGTTCCTGGTTTTGATCACGGCCGTATTGCACCTCTGCACCGGTCCGGCCGCAACCCGCGAATTTGGTCCGGCGCTGTGGGGACTGACGATTCTGTTTCTTAGCGTCGTGGCGCATGAGTTCGGCCATTGCGTGGCCGTGTGGCGCTCGGGCGGACGCATCGAACAGGTAGTGCTCGGACCTTGGGGCGGCCTGACGTATTTGCATCCGACGCGCGAGCGTCAAACCGAATTGCTCATCGCCGTGGCCGGCCCGGCGATGAATTTGGCGCTGTGCGCAGCCGCAACGCTGACTCTCGTCGTCTTGAGGCAACCGGTCGGCGAAGTGTTTCGACCGCTATCGTTGCCCGAATTGGACGACGGCCGCGCGTTCGTGCAAGTGATCGCGCTCGTGGCTTGGATCAACGCCCTGATCGTGCTGGTGAATCTGCTGCCGGCATTTCCGCTCGACGGAGCCCGCGCATTGCGCACCGTCTTGCGGCCGATGTACGGCTTTCGCACGGCCGTGGTCATTACAGGGCGTTGCGGGTTCGCCACGTCGCTGGGCTTGATCGTCGCCGCTTGGTTCTTACGGCAGGAGTTCGACAAAGCGTCGCTCGCCTGCACGTTGCTCGGCATGTTCCTCTATTTCAGCGATCGCGAAGAAGTCGACCGCTTGCACGATCGTGAACAGGCCGACGACGACGAATTTGAAGAGCGTTACGACGAGGAAGACGACGACGTGCCGCCGCCTCGTCGTCGTCGCACCGGTCCGCTACGTCGCTGGATTGCGCAACGTCGCGAAGAACGGCTGGCCCGACGCCTCGAACAAGAGCGGGCCGAAGAATCGCTCGTGGACGAAGTCCTCGTGCGGCTCCACACGCTTGGCCCGGCCGCGTTGAGCGCAACCGATCGAGCTCTGCTGGAACGAGTGAGCGCTCGTTATCGACAGCGTCAACAAGGGTAAATCGCCCCTTAGCTTGAGCGTTTCCTGCGCGACGCTCGCTCATCGTGATCGCTACGCGACACGGCGTCTCGCCCCAGGGCCGACTGTGCCGGTTGTGCGGCCTCGCGAAGACATTCCGTCGGGGTAATCGGCGACGCTTCGTCGGGGCATATGTGCGAATATGTCCTAGAGTTACCTATGGCATCAGCCTCATGAGCCTACGGTACCCTTTATGATTGCGACCGCCGCCGCCCCGGTCATCGACACGATCATTCTCGACGAAGAGACTTTGCGCCGTCGCGCCGCAGCCGCGGAACGCGAAGCCCAATCGCTGCGCGAAGAACTAGCTCAACGGCTCTTTACGCTGTTCGACATTTACGACGCGACGAATCGTCGCCGTCTCGCCGGCAACGCCGGTTCGGACGAGATGCTCGCCGAACATACCGACGCTTTTGCACGCATTGCGGCGATGCAACGGCCGGAGGTGCTCGAGCGCAACGGCAAATCGTTGCTGCTCGGTCTGCCGTTGGGCACGCACAATCAAAGTTCGTGGGTTGCGATCGGAGAAGCCTCGGGCATCGAAGAGCAGGTGCTGCTGTCGCTGGCCGAAATGTTCGTCGAGATGCACGACTCGCGTACGCGTGCGGCCGACCTCCACGAAGAATCACGTCGGTTGTCGGAACACATCGCCGCGACGTTTGAAGAAATCACGCTAATCTATCGGCTGACGCAAAACCTCTCGATCTCGCGAGGCTCGCACGATCTGGGAGCCCAGGCCTTGCAATGGCTGGCCGACGTCGTACCGACCGACGGCACGCTCATCTGCTTGAATGCGGCGATCAACGAAGACACGTTCCGCCAGGAAGAACGACGAGAGTCGGTGTTCCTCACGCACGGAGAACAACTTCTCTCGCTCGACGAATTCATCGAACTCGTCGACGGGCTGCGTGCCTTGAACGAACTCGATACGGCTCGCCCGGTCGTGCTGAACCAAGGACTGCCCGGCGCGGCGCGTTCGCCGTTTCCGCAAGTGCGCAACTTGGTGCTGGTGCCGCTCCGTGAGGGAGAGCGGCTGTTCGGTTGGCTGGCGGCGATCAATCACCGCGACGGCCGCGAATTCGGCAGCAGCGAAGCCAATCTTTTGGCGTCGGTCGGGACGATTCTCGGAATTCACAGCGGCAACATCGACCTGTATAAGCAGCAGGCCGATCTGTTCGGCGGCGTCGTGCGAGCCATGAGCTCGGCGATCGACGCCAAAGACCCGTACACGCGCGGCCATAGCGATCGCGTGGCTCGCGTCGCCGTGCGCATCGCCGAAGAACTCGGCTGCGACGACACCACGGTTCGCACGCTCTACCTCGGCGGGCTGCTGCACGACGTCGGCAAGATCGGCATCAACGACGACGTGCTGCGCAAACCGGGCAAGCTCACCGACGGCGAGTACGAGCACATCAAAACGCACGTCGAGATCGGCTACCGTATTCTGCGCGGCCTCAAGAAAATGGGGCACCTCTTGCCGATCGTCTTGCATCACCACGAGTCGTGGGACGGCAAGGGCTACCCGTTCGGTCTGGCCGGCACCAACATTCCGTTCCTCGCTCGCATCGTCGCCGTGGCCGACGCCTACGACGCCATGGCGAGCGATCGTCCGTACCGTAAAGGAATGGAAGACGAAAAGCTCGACGCCATCTTCCGCTCAGGCAGCGGCAAGCAATGGGATCCGGATATCGTCGACGCGTTCTTCCGAGCCCGCGACGACATTCGCATGATCTCGCAGCGCCATCCCGACCCGGTCGACACGGTTTCTTTGGAATGGGCGCACTGATATAACCGGCGGCGAACACATTTCGATTCGTCGCTCGTAAGTCAGGCCTGCCGTCGATGGCTCGAGAAGAAGCCGATCGCGAAGATCTCTTGCGCGAAGCCGTGGCGCTCGTGCGGCGCATTGAGCTGCGCGTCGCTATCGGCTCTTCCGCAACAGTGACCGTGGGCTACCGTCGCAACGGCGCGATAAGCCTCTTCTTCGACGCCGATCCGGTTTGGCAATTCAACGCGGCCGGCGAGCTGCGGCGCGGCTATGTCGCCGGCAAGCTGCTCAAAGCCGACCGCGGGCAACTCGTGGAAATGACCCGCGTACGCACGGCGGCGGAAACACAACTCCTCGCCCGCGATCTCACGGCGGACGAGTCTGAGACCGTGCTCACGTCGGCGGGCGAGCAATTATCGCAATTGCTCGCAACGCTCCAGACAGGTCGCTTCGAAATCGTCGGCCAAGTGCCGCCGGAGGCCGACGTCGTCGCCGAGGTGATTGCGACCCTCGAACAGTTGCCGCAGCCGCCGCGCATTGCGCAGTCGCCCCGCGCCGGCGATTAAAAAAGAAAGCCCCGGAACAACGTCCCGGGGCTTTCTGCAACAACGATCAGGTCAGGCGCCTTGGAACGGCTAGGCCGCGCGGCGATTCTTGCGATAGAAACCGACGCCTTCCAACGCCTTGTAGACTTCCTCAAGCGTCTTCTCGCCGAAGTTCGAAATGCTCAGCAGGTCTTCACGCGTGCTGTTGAGCAGATCACGAACGGTGAAGATCCCCTTCTCTTCCAAACAGTTCGTCGTACGAACCGTCAGGCCGATTTCAGCCGTGCTCATTTCGAGCTTTTCTTGCATGCCGCGAGCGGCTTCTTCGGCGGCGTGGAGACGAATGCGAGTCGTCATAAAGCGTACCCTCCCTGGTATTGAATCGTGCTTCTGGGTCGAAGCGACTCCGTCGTCAGAATCCCTCAACGACGACGGCGGGCCGAGTATAACAGCAGGCCTCCGAATTGCGCGACAAATTTCGCATGCGTTTTAAGAGCGGCGGGATTTCGTGCCGCCGGCGATGCCGGCACTGCCTTCAGTACGAACCGTCGCGGGTTTCGAAATGCGTCGGTTTATCGAGACTTCTCCCGCCCCGACGCACCCACTTGGCCGTCCAAGCGACGACGCGGCTAATCGGCACGCGCGGGTAACCGAACAACCGGTGCCCCAAGCCGCCGTTGCTCAGCAGCGCATCGCGGGCTTCTTCACCGACAAATTGCGGAGTCGTACCTAAGGCATCGCCGAGCTCTTCGCAAAGCCGACGGACCGACAACGTTTCCGGACCGGCGAGGTTGAACGTAAACGCCGGCGACGCGCAGCATTCCAACGACTGCAGGACGGCGGCGTTCGCATCCCCCTGCCAAACGGCGTTGACGCAACTCATACGCAAATCGACCGGCTCGCCGCATTGCACGCGCCGCGCCATATCGGCGATCACGCCGTAACGCAACTCGCAGGCGTAGTTGAGCCGCACGATCGTCGTCGGCGTGCCGGCAGCTTCCGCGAAATATTCATACATCCGCTCGCGACCGAGCGTGCTCATTGCGTATTCGCCCACCGGCCCCACGGGATCCGTCTCGCGCGAGCCGCCGAGCCGTACGTCGGAGAGCGGGTACACGTTGCCCGTGGAGAACGCCACGATCCGGCTTGCCGCATAGCGCCGACAAACGAGCGTCGGCACGTAGACGTTCATTCCCCAAGTCAGAGCTTTCCGACCGGTTGAACCGAACTTCAGCGCCGACATGGCGATGACGTTCGGCGCATCGGGCAACTTGGCGACCTGATCCGGTTCCAGCAAATCGGCGCGGATCGTTTCCACGCCCCACGCCTGGAGCTGTTGTTCGGCCTTGGGATCGCTGAAACGCGACACGCCGATGACGCGCCGCTTTACGCCGGCTTCTCGCGAAGCGCGAACGGCCATCCGCGCCAACGTCGGCCCCATCTTGCCGCCGACGCCCAGCAGGACGACGTCACCGTCGATCCGCCCGAGCGCCGCGACGACTTCCGGCGTCGGTCGGCTGAGCAACTCGTCGAGCTGCTCTTCGTCGGCGATCTGTTCAGGAAGCGAGTCCGACGACGATTGCGGCATAGGTTAGCTCGGCGCACCAACTAGTTGTTCGAGAGCCCGCAGCGCCGCGACGACGTTGCTCGGCGAAACCTCGGACCATTCCTTCATCTTATGATGCAGAATGGCCAGCTTGAAAGATTCCAGCGCCTCGCGAATATCGACCGGAAGCTCCGGCAGCCCCTCGAACGGACGTTGCGGCGTCGCGCCTTCGAACGGCACGTCGACGTCGACGCCCGCGGCAATTTCTTCGGTGGTGGTGTCGGACTCGTCGCCAAAGTCCGGACCTTCGTGCCGCGGACCGTCGAACTCGCCGGCCTCGCCGAATTCTCCCGCGCGCGAATCTCGGCCATTTCGGCGGCCGAGCCTTCGACGGTCGGGCCGGCGTCTTCATCCACATCGGCCGCCACGACGTCCGCCTCACGCGGTTCTTCGCCGACCGGGCTGCCGAGGGTTTCCCAACGCTTGGCCCGCATCTCGCTGATCGACCAGCCGTTTAGCACGGCGCCTTCGAGCCAGAGTTCGGCGTCGTTCCATTCGAGGGCCGCCAGGAAGTGGCTCCAATACAAGCCGTCGAAGCTCGTCTGCTGCCCGTGAAAACGCACGTACGTGCGACGCAGCCGGCCGACGTGTTGCGGCGTGACTTGCCCGACGAGTCGCGACCACGCTTCGTCGGCGTATTCGTGCGGCGCCACTCCGGCGGAGACGAGCGCCTTGCGCCATTCGGCGATGATGCGTCCCTTCTCCCAGTTGGTTTGGCTAACCAACCGGCCCCAGCGGCCGATAAAAGGTTGCGAAGCGACGGTGACTTCGGTGTCGGTTTGCGAAGCAGCGGCGGACAAGGCGGTTTCGGCGGGCGTCGATTCCATGCGGTCGGTCATCCTCGGCTCGTATCCTACGGCGTAAATGCCCCGGCTCATCATGCCGGGGCTCCCAAGAGAGAGCCGATTTTACGAACGGCCCGCCGGCGTCCCAAGTTGCGCTCACCAACGACCTACGGCAAGGTTTGCCAAAACGCTTGGCGCGGCGACGAAAGCGGGCTGGCCGACGAAAAAGATTCTTCGCCGGATTGGGGAAAAGTTGTTAGCCGCAGGCTCGGAGTTCGCCGTGTCGCGGGCCGGCGCAAATGGTCGATACTCGACCGGTGTGTTTCCCTGAATTGCCGCCGCACCGGAAAAGTTGTCACATACCGGAGGCGCGGTTCGTCTTCTTGGCGGCGAGACGCAGATTCGCGTCGCGAAATCTTTAAGGAAGCAGCGAGGGGAAGCCATGAAAGTCATCGTGATCGGCGGAAACGGATTGATCGGTTCGAAGCTGGTGCGGAACCTTCGCGACTTGGGACACGAGGCCGTGCCTGCGTCGCCGCGCAGCGGCGTCAATGCGGTGACCGGAGAAGGGCTCGACACGGCGCATCCAGGGAGCCGACGTCGTCGTCGACGTCGCCAACTCGCCGTCGTGGGAAGATCAGGCGGTGCTCGACTTCTTCACGAACTCGACGCGCAACCTCTTGGCAGCCGAAGCCAAGGCCGGCGTCAGGCATCACGTGGCGCTGTCCGTCGTCGGCACCGATCGCATTCCCGACAGCGGCTACATGCGAGCCAAAGTCGCACAAGAGCGCGAGATCTGCGCCGGGAACGTGCCGTACACCATTCTTCGTGCGACTCAGTTCTTGGAATTTCTCGACGCCATCGCCGACTTCGGGAGCGACGGGACGACTGTGCGACTGCCGCCGGTCGCCTTCCAACCGGTGGCGGCGGAAGACGTGGCCGCGGCGCTCGCGCAGCTAGTGCTCGAGAGGCCCAAGAACGGCACGCTCGACCTCGGCGGTCCGGAGCGAATGAACATGGACGAAATGATTCGCCGCCATCTCGCCTTGCGAAATGACGCACGCCGCACGGTCGCCGATTCCGCCGCCACGTACTACGGCAGCAAGTTGCTCTACGACGCGCTGGTGCCGACGGGCCAAGCGCTGACGGCGCAAGTTCGCACGCCGAGTGGTTCAAGCAACACGAGCCGACGGCCGTCTAGCCGATCGACGACGATGCGAGCCCGCCGCCGGTCACCGCCAAGTTATTGAGCCGGGGGCGGCGGCAGGTTCAACGTCGGTGCGGGGAGCGCGTCGAATAAACGTTGTAGGAGTTGCTGCGTCTCGGCAAATTCGGGCCGCGTCGCGAGAGCCGCGTATTGCGGATGGGCGGCGACCGACTGAAATCGAGCGAGCGCTTGCACGAGTTGATCGCGGGAGAGGAGCGCGTCGCCGCCATAGACTTCGGCCGGCAACGCCAAGTAACTCCGCCAAGCCGGATCGACGAGCCCGCCGAGACGATTGGACGAAGCGGCCAAGTCGCTGCGCAGCACGGCGACGTCGACGGCAGGCTGCGGAACCGCGGTCACCGGCGCGACGGGCACGGGAGTCAGATTACCGGCCGATACGACCGCGGCAGGCGGCTCGACCACGGCCGCCGTGTAGCGAGCCACGGTTTGCATGAGCCGAAGCACCGAACCGGGGAGCGGCACGGCTTGTCCCGGGGCGGCGGCGACCGTCGGGCGATAATAAGCCTCGGTCATACGTTGATCGATATTGATCTTCGCGCCGTCGACCGAGAAGCCTGCAAACAGCCCGCGACTGCGAGAGTACGAATAGATTTCCGCTTGCAACTTGCCGTCGGTCGCGGCCGAAGCGGATCGTCCGACCGGTCCGGCGGCGGCCGTCGCATCAACGCCGACGGTAAACTTGCCGGTCAGCAAACCTTCGACGCTTTTCTTCGTTTTGAACACCAGCACGAGGTCGGTCGCTTGCAAACCGGCCTGCCAGCCGATGCTGCCCCCGGTGATCGTGACGAACTGCGGCAACTGCCACTGGCCCGCCGCATCGCGCACGACGACGACGCCGCGCCCGCGCTCGACGCCGATGACGAAGCCCCCCTTCAACACGCCGGGCACGATGACCAGACCTTGCGCATCACCTAAGAGCGTACGCGGAATGCCTTGAGCCGGGATCGCCATGATTTCGTTAAGCACTTGGGCCGACGAATCCGCGATGGCCGCTTCGCGCGTCGCCATTTCAAACGGCGGCAGAAGTTGTGCGGCGGCGCGATCGGCGCAGCACCACGACGTCGCAAGGGCGACGGCCACGAAGAACAATCGATGCAGAATCATGCGCCCGCTCCGGCAATGAAATGGTCGAACCTGAGGCGACCAATCTAAGGCGGGAAGCGAACTTCCAACAACGCGAGTTGCCCGGCGCAGGCATTGCCGGCATACGTCGCAGCTCGATCAAAGGCCGCGGTTCATTCCGGCGGCGGAGCCGTTTCTTCCGCCACGAAGCCGCACTGTTTGTGGCTGCCGTCGCAAAACGGTTTGTTTTGCGATTGGCCGCACCGGCAAAGCGCCACCAGCGGCTTCTCCGTCGGCAGCGGGTACGGATTCCCTTCGTGATCGACGAGCCGCACGCCGGCCGCGAGTTCGAACACGAGCGGGCCGCTCTTTCGCGCACGGATGACGACGTCGGCCATGAGACGTTCTCTACAGTGCGAAATACACTACGAGAAAAACACGCGTTCGGCCGTGCCGCCGAGGATTTGCTTTCGGTCGTCGTCGCTGAGGAAATCGGCCCGCTTGGCGATCAGTTCGACCGAATCCCGATAATTGTGATCACCCTGCACTTGGAACGGGCAATCGCTGGCCCACATCAAGCGTTGCGGGCCGAACGTTTCGTGCAGCAGACGAATCATCGGCAGCAAATCGACGTAAGGCGACATCTTCTTGCCGAGCGCGTAGTACGCGGAAACTTTGACGAACGTATTCTTGTGCCGCGCGAGCCGGCAAAGATTCGCCAAGTCCGATTCGCCGATCCGGCCGTCGATGCCGATGCGAGCAAAGTGGTCGATGACGACCGGCGTGTCCGGATGTTTCTCACAGAGCTTGTCGACCGTCGGCAAGGCTTCCGGGTTGATCAACAAACACATCTTCTGGTTCGTGTCGGCGCCGGTGCGCCACATCGTATCAATGCCCTTGGCGGCGAAATACTTCTCCGCCGGCTCCTTGCCCGGAGCCAAGCGAAAACCGCGCACGCCGCGCTTCGCCATATCGCGCATCGTCTCGGCGACTTTCGGCTTCGCATGATCGATGATCGCCACGCCGGAGAAGACGCCGGGATGGGCTTTGATGACGTCGAGCATGTACGAATTGTCGTATTTGTAGAAGCTCATCTGAATGAGCGTGATTCGGCCGACTCCGCACGGTTTGGCATGTCGCGAGCAATTCCTCCGGCGTAAACGACGGCGGCTGCATATCGGAAGATCGGTAGCCGTCGGCCAACGGGTACTTCTTCACGTCGGGCGTCCAGACATGGACGTGCGCGTCGATATGGCCGGCGGGCTTCTCAGGCGGCTGCTGTGCCATGACGGTGCGATCGCCGAGGCTCAGGGCCGCTCCAAGCCCCGCCAGTGCGGAGCCGGAGCGGGCGAGCATTTCACGACGTGTGAGCGAAGCGGACGAATCCAACTCGGACATAGATGCTAAACCGCCGGCGAATGTCCCCTCGCTTGTGCGTCGGGGCTGGTGTGTGAATGCGATCCCTAAACGAACTTCGTCGCCCCCGGCACGGCCACGACCGGCGTCGGCAGCGGGCCCCATTCGTACTGCGCCGGGTTCAGATTCTCTTGGCTATTCATCGCCTGTTCCCAGGTGATCTTCTTCGCCGTGTAGCTCGCCATACGGCCCATGATGGCCAGCATCGTGCTGCGAGCCATATACACGGAGTTGTTGATGATGTTGCCGGCCCGCAGCCCGGCGAAGAGTTCGTCGTGCTCGGTTTGGTGCATCGTGTTCTTCTTACCGCGATAGCGCCAGAGCGTTTCGCCCTTACGATCGGTGATCGTCGGCCGTTCGACGAGGCAGTTGGCCTTCGAGCCCATCACGTAAGTGCTCACGTCGCCGCTTACGCCTTCGATTTGGCAGCAATTGAAGAACACGCGGACGCCGCCGGCGTATTCGTAGACCACGGAATGGTGATCGAAGATGTTGCCGCGTTCCGGAGCGATGCGCGAACCGAGCCCGCCGAGCGACGTGCAACTGATAGGCGGTTCGTCTTTCATCGCCCAGGCGGCCTTGTCGAGGCTGTGGATCGCCTGTTCCACGATGCCGTCGCCGGAGAGCCACGTGTAGTAGTACCAGTTGCGCAGCTGGAACTCCATGTCGCTCCAGTTCGACTCGCGCTTGAGCATCGGCCACTTCGGCAGGCCGGGCGTGTTGTACGCGGCGTGAATTGCGGCAATCTCGCCGATCGCACCGCTTTCAATTTGTTCGAATGAGGCCCGCGCGCCAAAGTCGTAACGCCAGCAAAGACCGGAGACCACGGCGAGGTTCTTCTTCTTGGCCTCTTCGCCGGCCGCGAGAATGCGGTGCACGCCCAAGGCGTCGACAGCCACCGGCTTCTCGACGAACGAATGCAGCCCGGCTTTGACGGCATATTCCATGTGGTCGGGCCGAAAGTGAGGAGGCGCGGCCAACAGTACGACGTCGATGCCCGAATCACAGACCTTCTTGTAGTTTTCAAAGCCGGCGAACTGGCGCTCGGTCGGCACGTCGACCCGCTCGGCCTCGCTGCTCTTCTTCAAGTTGGCCAAGCTCGACTGTAGCGCCTTCGGGGAATACGTCGCCGAGCGCAACAAGCTTCACGTTCTTATCGGCCTTCAAGGCCTGCAACGCCGCACCGGTGCCGCGACCACCGCAACCGACGAGCCCGATCTTCAATACGTCGCTTCCCGCCGCATGCGCGCTGCGTGCGATGCTGAGCGACCCGGCGACGGCTCCCGCGGCGACGACGCCCGAAGTTTTGAGAAACTCGCGGCGCGAGGCATTGGCAGCGGCGTCGGACGAAGAAACGTCGGAGCGGTCGGGAGTGCTCATCGCAAACCTTTCAGCGGAAGGGAGACGGAGGCGAGAGAGATTCTAGGCGGGAGTACCGACGGATTGCGAACGAGATTGATCGCACACTAAATCGGCAGGTGGATTCACATTCTCGCCTATCGCGGCAAGGTTGTCAAAACGGCGAGACGCATCAATTCATGCTGTAGGGAACGCCCTCCGCGGCGTTCCGCGAACCGGGTACAGGACGCATGGAACGCCGCGGAGGGCGTTCCCTACAGTTGAATGCCTAGCGAATCTTCAGATCCGGCAGAACTTGCTTCACCCCTTCGTCGAGCGGCATCTTGTCGTCGGTGAGGCCCGAGGCGGAGATGAGTTTCGCCAGTTCGGCTTGAAGTTCGACGAGCGTGCTCTTGTTCGCCGGGTCATCGATCAGATTCTTATCCTCGTTCGGATCGGTGGAGAGATCGTAGAGCTCGGCCTTGTGGCGATCAGGCCCGCCGTCTCCGTGCGGATAGTGCATATATTTCCAACGCTCGGTGCGCACGCCGCGGACGTTCGGCGTGTAGGGAAACTGCTTCTCGTAGTTGTATTCGTAGAACCAAGCGGTGCGCCAAGCGGGATCAGCACCATCGCGCACCAGGCGTACCCATGAGCGGCCGTCGGACTTCGGCAATGCCGCGGCTCCGGCAAGTTCCAGTAAACTGTCGGCCACGTCTTCCGTGAGCACCTGTCGTTCGCATACCAGCGGCTTGTCCGCAGGCGTCAGGCCCGGATAGCGAACGATCAGCGGAATGCGGATGCTCGCTTCGTGCATCGTGCGTTTGTCGACCATGCCGTGTTCGCCGGCCAGCAGACCGTTGTCTCCCATGAAGACGAAGATCGTTTCGTCGAGCTTGCCGGTTTGCTTGAGCTCGGCGACCAAGCGGCCGACCGAATCGTCGACGCTTTGCACCGTGCCCCAATAGGCCCGTTGCATGGCCGCGAAATCCTTCACGGCCGGCGGGCTATCGTCGGGAAACTGCTTGCGCCACTCAAACAGCGGGCCGTAGATGCCGTGCCACGTGTAGAGCCGGTCTTTAATCCAGGTCGGCTTGTCGGCAAGATTGAACGCCGACTTCGGGTACTCGATCTTCACGTCGTCGAACGTGTGCTCGTACTTCGGCTCGGGCGTGTAGAAGCTGTGCGGCGCTTTCTGACCGACGATCATCAGAAACGGCTTCGTACGCGACCGCTTGAGCCAATCGAGGGCCAAATCCGTGACGACGGTCGTGTAGTAGCCCGGCACGACGCGACGCTCGCCGTCGACGTTGAACTCCGTGTCGAAGTATTTGCCTTGGCCTTTGTGCGTGACGAAGTAATCGAAGCCGGGGCGTTTCTCGTCGTTGTCTTCCCCCATGTGCCATTTGCCGAGATAGGCCGTTTCATACCCGCCGGCTTGCAGCAGCTTGGGAAACGTCGGCAACTCAGCGGGAAGCTCGGTGAAGTTGTCGCGCACGCCGTGGTTGTGCGCATAGAGCCCGGTGAGAATCGAGGCCCGACTCGGCGAGCAGAGCGACGTGGTGCAGAACGCATTGGCGAAGCGCACCCCTTCGGCGGCCAGCCGATCAATGTTCGGCGTCTTCAGGTACGGATGACCCGCACAGCCGAGCGTGTCCCAACGGAGATCGTCGCAGAGAACAAAAACGATGTTCGGTCGCTTACCGTCGGCGGCGGCCGAGTTTTGCACGAAACCGAGAAACGTCAACGCGGCGATGCAGACAAAACGCAGCATGGAAAACTCACGAAAGAATCGCGTGGGCGCGGAGCGCCGTTATTCTGTTTGTAGAACGTCGCCCGTTCAATAGCCCCGACAACGTTGCGGAGTCGATACGATGAACCAGGAATCCCAGAACAACGCCGAGGCCGGTCTGAATCGCCGCCGCTTGCTGCAAACGGCGGCGGTCGGCGCGGCGACCTACGGGGCTTGGTCGCAAGTGCGGAAGGCGAGCGGCACGAACCGGCGGAAGAATACAAGATTCGCAACGGCCGCATCCGGCAATCGATCGTGCCGTGGTGCTTTAAGCCGCTCACCGTTCCGCAACTCGCCGAGATCGCCAAGGCCCAAGGTTACGAATCGGTCGAGCTCGTGCCGGCCGAGCATTGGTCGTTTATCAAAGAACAAGGGCTCAAGATTGCCATCGGCAGCAGCCATGGGTTTGCCCGCGGGTTCGCTCAGCCCGATGAATACGAACCATGCCTGAAGATTCTCCGCGATCAGCTCGACAAGGCCGCTACGTTCGGCGTGCCGAACATCATTACGTTTTCCGGCTTTCGCCGCGGGCTCACGACCGAAGACGCCGTGAAAAACATGGTCGCCGGGATAAAGCAAATCGTCGGCTATGCGGAGCAGAAACAGGTGACTCTCTGCTTGGAGATGCTCAACTCACGCGTGGCCGTGGAGATGAAGGGGCATCCCGATTACTTCTGTGACGACATGGACCTGACGATCGACATCATCAGGCAAGTCGGTTCGCCGCGGCTCAAGGTGCTCTTCGATATTTACCACGTGCAGATCATGCAGGGCGATGTGATCACGCGCATTCGGCAGTATCACGAATACGTCGGCCACTACCACACGGCCGGCAACCCGGGCCGCAATGAAATCGGCGACACTCAAGAAATCAACTACCCGGGCATCATGAAGGTGATCGCCGAGACGAAGTACGATGGGTTCGTCGGCCAGGAATTCATTCCGGTGCGGAACGCACGTGAGTCGCTCGCGGAAGCGGCCCGGCTCTGCGACGTGTAACTTCGAATCTGCGCACCGCTATAAAACAAAGACGCCCGGGAATGTTCCCGGGCGTCTTTTCGTTTCTGAGGCATCGGCAAAGTCGCTGCCGTTATTTTCTCAGCGTATTCGCTCGTCTCGAATTGCCGGCGGCGTCGGCGCTTTGCGTGGCCGTGCCGATCGGGCGAGGCGTCGGTGTTGCGATATTCGCCGGAGCACGTCCGCCGGACTGCAGATAGGCGAACAAGTCGGCGATGTCCTGCATTTGCAGCGTGTTGAGCAGGCCTTCAGGCATCGCCGATTTCTTGGTCGGCGACTGCGACTCGATGTCCTTATGCGCCAGCACAGTCTTCTCACCGCTGGCCTGCAGCACGACAATTGAATCCGATCCGGCCGGGGCGACGATGCCCGAAAGGGTCTTGCCGTCGACGGTGGTCACAACCTTGCCCGCGTACTGATCGCTGACGACCTGCGACGGGAAAAGAATCGACTCGAGAATTTCCTTGCGCGTGAAGCGTTGGGCGACCGTCGAAAGATCGGGGCCGATCGCTTCCCCCTTGTTGCCGAAACGGTGGCACTTCACGCAGTTGGACTTTTCGAACACCAGGGCGCCGTGCGCGGCGTCTCCCTTCGTGCTCGACTCGCCGAGAAACGCGTGGAGTTCATCGAGCGTGTAGCGCGACGCGGTTTCCGATTTCGGCGGCGCGGCGGCCGGCATGCTCGGGTAGGTCGTCGCGAACCATTGCTGATAGCCCGCGAGCTTCTGCGCGAACGGCGCCGAGTTGGCCGCGAAAGTCTGGCCAGTCCATTTGTCTAACAGCGGCAACGCAGCTCCGGCGGCTTCTTCACCCAGCCGAGCCGTGCAGATGATCGCCTGTCGCACCGCTTCCGGCGCGTCGGGCTTGCGGTCGACCTTGGCAAGCTGCAGCATCACTTCTTGGCCGGACATCCCTTCGACGAACGCCAGCGAACGTAGCAACAACGGGTAGTTGTCGCCGTCGGGCTGTTGGGCCAAGCCCATCGCCAGCTCGCTGCGTCGCTCCGGTTGCTTCTCGAAGCAGTCGCGGAGATAGGTCATCGCCGCCGGATCTTTACTTTCACCCATCACGGCGATGATCGCCGTTTGCAGCGACCGAGCCTCCGGCGACGGATTTTCCGGCAGACGCTTATCGAGTTCGACGAGCATCTTCACGACGTCCGGCTCCACCTTCTCCAAACCGGCCAACACGGCGTAGGCGTTGTTCGGCTGGATTACGCCGTAAGAGAGCACGATCAAGCGCTCGCGCGGCGTGAGGTTCTTACAGAAGTCTTTGGCGACGTTGTTGAAGTAACCCTTGAGGCTGTAGCCCCCTTCAAACTTGCGGCCCTGCTCGTAGAAGCCGAGTACGACCAATTTCTGTTCGGGAGTCCAACCGCCGGTGATGTACCGCGCAGTACATGGCCGCTTGGATCTTGTCGACCTGCGGAGCATCGCTCTTCAGGTATTCGACGAGCCGAGGCACGATGCTTTCCGTGTTCATGTAGGCCAGCAGCCGCAGCAGTTCGCGGTTCATGCGGAATTCGCCGGCCGGATACTCTTCCGCGAGTTGTGTGCGGAGCTGCGGAATTTCGTCCCCTTTGATGCCCGAGCGCTCGAGCGCAACTTGGAAGGTTCGCAAGAGGTCGATGAAGTCAGGGTCGCTGATTTGCCCCTTGAGCGTGCGACTACCGCGAGCCAGCACGGCCATCGCCGTATCGCGATCGGGCGACACGCGCATGAGCGCGAGCGCGCCGAGGACGAACACGCGATTTTCACGGGCTTCAAGAACCAGCCGCTTCCACTTCTCGACCGGAATCTGCTCCAGCGCCAGCCGCGCGGAGAAGGCGACGGCCCGATCGGTGTCGGCCAACAGAGGCAGCAACGGTTCGGCAGGCGGCAAAAACGCGCCCCGCACGAGCGATTCGCAGGCTTGGCGGCGCACGGTCGGGTCCGGGTCGCGCAAGCAGAGCATCAGCGCACCACCGCCGGTCGGCTCGGCGTGAATGCCGAGCAAGTAGGCGGCCTTCTTGCGGACCGACGGTTGCTCGTCGCGCACCAGCTTGATGAGGTACTGCACCGACGGGAACGGCCCGTAGAGCTGCAGCAGATCAAGAGCCCGCACGCGGTCGTCGGCCTTGTTCGTCGGGTTCGCGGCGACGGCTTGCAGTTGCGTGTCCCAGACTGCCTTTACCGTTTCTTGGAGCATCGCCACGTTTTGCCGGGCCCATGCCGACTGCAATTGCGGCTGACGCACGGCCAGCGCAACGCCGGTAAGCTTCGGTTGCGTCGGTTGCACGCCGGTGTAGACCACGCGATAGACGCCGCCCTCGGTGCCGCGTCCGCCGGTAGTGAAGTAGAGCCAGCCGTCGGGACCGACGGCGATATCGGTCACGGCCAACGGGCGGCCGCGCACAAACACTTCACCGTCGCTCGTGTAACCGCTGCCCGAAGCCCGCGGCTTGAATGCGATAATTTCCCCTTGCGACCAGTCGCAGGCGAACATCGCGTTGTGATAGATCGTCGGGTACTTGTTGTGGCTGTAGAACTCGATACCCGTCGGCGAGCCGCGACCGGCCGTCGCCGCCGGAGGAACGGTATCGGCGTGGTAGTCGGGCCAGGTCGACCAACCGCTGCGCCAGCCGTGTTCACTGCCGGCGTACACGTGGTCGAGCCGTGTCGGCCGGTACCACGGCAAACCTTCGTCCCACTCCATGTCGCTGTCGAACGTGAACAACTCCCCTTCGCGGTTGAAGGCGATGTCGTAGGCGTTGCGGAAGCCGCCGGAGAAGAGGTGTACGGCGTTACCTTCCGCATCAACGCGAACGACCGTGCCGCCCGGAGCCTTCACGCCCACAGCGTGCCCGCCCGGATCTTCGTACTTCGGCGTAACGAGATCCCCTTCATAGTAGTTGCGATACGGGTTGCCTCGCGGCGCGATGTTCTTGGCCTGCGAGTGATTGCCGATCATGCAGTAGATCAGGCCGTCGGGACCGAGCGCGAGACCGTGCGGTCCGTGCTCGCCGAACTTGCCGTCGAATTGGACGATCGCCTTCACCTTGTCGGCCTTACCGTCCTGATTCTCGTCGGAAATCTTGTAGAGCGCGCCCCTTCAGGTCCGACGCCCACGGCATACACGTTACCGTTGAGTGCGAGCAAGCCTTGGCAGCTCGTCACTTCGGTACAGTATTCCGTCACCTTATCCGGCACGCCATCGCGATTGGAGTCGACGATCAGCAGGATCGGCCCCTGTTCACGGGCCGCGAGAATTTCGCCCCACTCGTTGAACGTGAGCGTCAGCAATGATCCGGTTGCAGCCGGCGGCACGACGCGTTCAATGCGGAAGTCTTTCGTTACGGTGAAACGGCGCGTAGACGAACCGTCGTCCGCCGTGACGTAATCGAGCCACGGCTTGGCGACACCCAGTTCGCCGAAGCTGCGGGCCTTGAGCCACTTGGAATCGTCTCCCTTGTTCTTCTCCCATCCCATCGCTTCGACGGTCGTCGTCAGCCACGTTTCATCCGTGCTGTAGCCGACCTCAGCGCCTCCCTTGCGCTTCACGATGACGCGGGCCGTGAGGCCGGCCGTGTCGCCGTCGATATTCTCCGCCTTCACGGCGATGAGATTGCGCCCTTCGATCAGAAACGGCATGATGTCGAACGTCTGCATCTGCGCCAGTCTTTGCCTTCACCGACATGGCGACCGTTGACGTAAACTTCGTATTTGTCGTCGCAAGTGATTTGCAAAAACGCGAGCTCGGGCAGCGAACTCGGGAACCATTTGCGAAAGAACACGGCTCCCTTCGGCGCCGGGCCTTCGACTTGCGTCGGCGACCAAATCCATTGGGCCTCGCCGAGCGACGCCTCGACCGTTGCTTCGGCGACGGGCGCGGCCGCGGTCTTCAATTCTTCTTCGGCCGCCACAAGCTGCACGGTTGCCGGAGTCTTAGCCCGTCCTTCGTCGATCGGCTCTTCAAACGTCGCCAAGCTGGCGCGATTGTCGGCTCGCTGCGGGGCCACGATGCGGCTCGGCGCCGTCGTCGGGCCGGCCGTATCGATCGGCTCGGCGCCGTGCGCGGGATATCCCGCAGCTATCGCTGCAACGAGAGCGAGCGAAGTGGTGAAAATTTGATGACGCAACACGACCATCCGTGGCGAGACGTGCATGGCAATTCCTGCAACGCAATCGGTGAACAGCTTGGGAGCCTTCCCAAAGCGGGCGGGAGAATACCACCGAAGCGGAAAACGGAGCAACACGAGTGCGCTTTGTCGCACGTGCCGACGACGCACGACGATTGAGCGAGCGCTCATTGGTCGCGCCGCTCGCAGCCCGCCGATGGAGCGGGGTCAAGGTTTCGGCGTCGCCTTGACCCACCCCAACCGCCGGCTTAGCATTCGGTTGCCGGATGCCGGCAGGGGGCAATTTCTCGCAACTTCCCGCCTATATAAGGTGCTAACGGATGGCACGTCGCCTCGCGCTTCTACTCCTCTTGCCGGCGCTGCTGCCGGCTTCCAGCGGCTGCTCTCCTAAAGCTCCGAGCGTTCCAAGCGGCACGGCCGGTTCCGCGGCAGGCTCGGCTTCGTCGGTCGCCGGCGCCACATCGAGCCAACCTGCGGAAAAGCCGGCCGAGCCGGAACTTCCGCCGTTTGAAAAGCCGACGCTCGCGGAAGTAGAAGCCAAGGCCGATTGGCAGCCCATGCCGGTGGTCGACGCCTTAAAAGCTCTGACCGAAGAGTTGAAGAAGGAAAAGCCGCTGGTTTCGGTCAAGGAAGCTTTGGCGCTGAAGAACGACTCCGACGAGAACAACCTGAAAATTCGCAGCGGCCTCGGCGTGCAGCCCGAATCACCGGCCGACGCCAACCTCGACGCCACGATCACGCGGCATCTCCTCGGCGATATCAAGAGTACCAACGGAATCCTGGCCAGCTCCATGGAGGAGCAAGACATCTACTCGCTCAGCGGCTTCGGGCTGTTCAGCTTCGATTGGAATTTGAAGCCGTTTGCCGTCGCCGAGTTTGTGAAGACGTGGCACTCGTCCGCCGACCACATGATGGACAAGCTAGTCCTGCGCGACGACATGACCTGGTCCGACGGCAAGCCGATCACGGCGCACGACGTCGTCTTCTCCTTTGAAACGATCATGAATCCGAAGGTTCCCGTTCCTGCCGTTCGTGCCGGCACGGATAAGATTCGCGCCATCGTGGCCTACGACGATCGCACGCTGGTCTATTTCCACAAACAGGCGCTCGCGTCGAACGTTTGGAACTTGAACTTCCCGCTGATTCCCAAGCACATCTACGAAAAGTCTGTTCAAGAAGACGTCACCCTCACGCAAAGCCCTTACCACCAAAAGCAAGACGAGGACCCTGTTTCAGGCGGACCTTATACGATCAGCCGACGCGTGCGCGGGCAGGAAATCGTGCTGGAGCGGCGTGAAAGCTACTACATGCACGACGGGAAGCAAGTTCGCGCGAAGCCTTACTTCAAAACCGTCCGCTACTCCGTCGTTCAAGACCCCAATGTTGCGTTGCTGGCGCTCAAGAAGGGAGACCTCGACGAGATGCAGGTCATGCCCGAGCAGTGGACCACGCAAATGACGGACGACGACTTTTATCGCGCCAACACGAAGGCCCGCGATATCGAGTGGCTGTACTTCTACTTCGGCTGGAACATGAAGACGCCGTTTTTTGACGACGTTCGCGTGCGAAAGGCGATGTCGTACACGATGGACTACAAGGAGATGCTCGACAAACTGGCCTACGGACTCTACGAGCCGTCGCAGGGGATGTTTCACAAATCAGCTTGGATGTTCCCCAAGAATGCCGCACCGGCCTACGAGCAAAACCTCGACAAGGCGGAAGAACTTCTCGATGAGGCCGGCTGGACCGACAGCGACGGCGACGGCATTCGCGACAAGACGATCGACGGGAAGAGCGTGAAGTTCGAATTCACCATGCTTTGCGCTTCAATTCCGTTGCGAATCGCCACTTGTACGCTGATGAAAGAAAATTTGGAAAAGATCGGCGTGATTTGCAACATCCGTCCGATCGAGCGGACCGTGATGCAGCAGCGATTGCTGGATCACGACTACGAAGCTCAATTCGGCGGCTGGGGCACGGGCGCCGATCCGAGCACGCTCGACAATATTTTTGAAACGGGCGAAACGCGAAACTTCGGATTCTACAGCAACCCGGAAGTCGACAAACTGCTGGCGCAAGGTGAGAAGGAGTTCGATCGTGCGAAGCAGGCCGAGATCTACGGCCGAATTCACGAAATCATCTACCAAGACCAGCCGTACACGTTTCTGTATTTCCAAAGCGCGTTCTACGCCTTCAATAAACAACTGCGCGGATACCAGTTCAGCCCGCGCGGACCTTATCACTTCAGTCCCGGGTTCGCCGCCATTTGGCGAGCCGCCGCCCAATAGTACGCCGCGAATCGTCCACGCATGACGAACTACATTCTGCGGCGCATGGCGCTATCGCTGCTGACGCTCTTGCTCGTGACTTGCTTAGTCTACGGGCTCATGCGCGCCATGCCGGGATCGCCCTTGACGCTGAACATGGAAGACCCAAGCCGGCGTCTGCGCAGAGGATATCGCGCAGATGAATCAACAGTACGGGCTCGACTTGCCGTGGCACATTGCGTATGCCAAATGGCTCGGACAACTCGTCCAAGGCGATATGGGGAACTCCTTCCTCACGCACAAGCCGGTGACGACGGTGATCGGCGAGCGCATCGGTCCGACGCTCTTGCTCTCGCTCACGTCGATGGTACTCACGTACGTGCTATCCGTGCCCATGGGTTTGTTTTCCTCGGTGCGACACGGCAAGCACGACGAACGCACGCTGAGTACGGTGCTGTATATGCTCTACTCACTGCCGTCGTTTGTGACGGCGCTCTTGCTGCAGTCGTACTTGAGCTATCGCTTCGGCTGGTTTCCGCTGAAAGGAATGTACGACAGCATCGAGTTTCCGAAACTCTCGGTCATCGAAAAATTCGGCCACGTGGCTTGGCACTGCGTACTACCGGTCGTCTGCTACACGTACGCGAGTTGGGCCTATTACAGCCGCTTCATTCGAGCCAACATGGCCGAGGCCCTACAGCAAGATTACATCCGTACGGCCCGGGCCAAAGGCGTCGCACCGCTGCAGGTGGTCGTCCGCCACGCCTTTCGCAACACGATGATTCCCATGGCCACGCTCATCGGGCTCTCGTTCCCCTGCTGCTGAGCGGCTCGGTCATCTTGGAGCGCATCTTCACTTGGCCGGGCATCGGCCAACTGTTCTTCGAGTCAATCTTGAACCAAGACTACAACGTGATCATGGGCCTAACGCTCGTGTTCAGCATGATGACGCTGATCGGAACGCTCATCGCCGATGTGATGTATGCGATCGTAGACCCGCGTATCTCTTACTCTTAGCATCTCATCCGAGCCGAACTGCCCGTGATCGATCCCGCCGCACCGCCGCCTCCCGCCGCCGTGGAACCCGCCGACGACAAATCGTCGAAGCCGATCGTTTCTCGCGGCTTTTGGGCGGAGGCTTGGCGTCGGTACCGTCGCAATAAACTCGGTATGGGAGCGCTTGTATTCGTCGGCCTGTTGACGCTCGTGGCTGTTTGCGCCCCGGCCATCGCCGGCACGAAGCCGATCGTCTGCCGCTACAAAGGCGAACTCTACTTCCCTTGCCTCGGTTACTTTGTGCGGAGTTGGGAGAATCCGATCTTCACCAAAGATCGCTTTCGCCTCGTCTACCCGGACAATCTGAAGACTAAAGACCCGGAGAGTTGGGCGATCTGGCCGCTCGTGTACCAAGACCCGTACCGCCGCGTACGGGCCGATGAATGGCCGGGCCAACCGGAAAACCTGACGGGCGATAAGGGGATACCGAGTCGCGTGAATTGGTTCGGCACCGATCAGCGCGGCATCGACGTCTTCGCGCAAATGGTCCACGGTACGACGATCGCGCTCTTGGTCGGCTTCGTCTCGATGGGAATTGCCGCGGCCATCGGCATTCTGTTCGGCGCGGCGGCCGGATATCTGGGCGGCTGGGTCGACGTGCTTCTCAGTCGCATCACGGAAGTCGTCCAATGCATCCCGACGCTGATTCTCATCCTGGCTGCGATGGCGCTCCTCGAAAAGCCGACCATCTGGCACATGATGATCATCATCGGCCTCACGAGCTGGACGAGCATCGCCCGACTCGCACGTGCCGAGTTTCTTAAGTTGAAGCAGGCCGACTTCGTAACGGCGGCCGAAGCCATCGGCGCGAATCGAATGCGAATCATGTTCCGGCACATCCTGCCCAATGCCCTTGCGCCGGTTTTGGTACCGATTACGTTCGGCATCGCCTCGGCCATCCTTATCGAGACGTCTTTAAGCTTCCTCGGCTTCGGTTCGCCGCCGCCCAACCCGAGCTGGGGCGCGGTGCTCGATTCCGGCCGCAACAACTTGGCCATGTGGTGGCTGATCGTGTTTCCCGGCGGGGCGATCTTTCTCGCCGTGCTGGCCTATAACCTGATCGGCGAAGGCCTGCAGGAAGCGACTGATCCTCGATTGCGAGGCAGATAAGCGGAAGAAAAGCCAGGGATTTCGCCGAGAGGAGTTTGCTCGCCGAATCACGTCCCCTTGCGTTCCCGTGCGTGAGTCTCTAATCTTTTACGACCCCGGGGCGAGCCGGTTATTGTTCGTCCGTCGGGGCTGCCGTCGCACCTTGAGAGCCGCCGTTCGTTCGATGTCCGCCAACCACGTTCTTTCGTTCCGCTTTGCCGAACCTGCCGATGCGCCGATCTTGGCGCGCATCGAGGCGGAGAGTTGGCCGGAACCGTTGGCGGCCACAGAAGAACAGTGGCGAGCCCGGCTGGAAACGTTCCCGACCGGCCAACTCGTGGCCGTGTTCGACGGCGAACCGGCCGCCGTGGCCTCGGCCCAGCGCATTACGGAAGAGTTTCTCGCGCCGGGCCGATCACGTATCAACGAATCACAGACGGCGGCACCTTCGGACGATCGCATGACCCGCACGGTGAAATCTATCAACTCGTCGCCGTCGGCGCGGGTGCGGCCTTGCGAGGGTTCGGCGTCGGCCGCCGGTTGATCGATCGCCAAATCGATCAGGCCCGATCGTTGCCGGGCGTACGGCGGATCGTCGGCATCACACGGCCGGCCCGCTACTTCCGACATCCGGAAATGACGATCGAAGCCTACGTGAACCTGCGCAACAAGACCGGCCGACGATTCGACCCGGTGCTGGAGTTCCATCTCGGCTCGGGCGCAGAACTTGTCTCAACGCACGACGCCTTCCGACCCGACGACGTCGAATCGCGAGGATACGGCGTACTTATCGAATATCCGACGGTCGGCTGAGCGGATCGCCGAGCAATCTGCTCAGCGATTCCTGCGCGGTGAGGAGGTCGCCCTGTTCGACGGCTTGTCGCGCCGCAGCAAGCTCGCCGACCTGCCGCTCAGTAAACGGCACCGCCGCGCCGGTCGGCGGGATTTCGGGAAGCAATCGCTCGACGACGGCGGCGATGAGCACATCAATGCCGGTTTCGCACAAGGCGCTGATGCGCAAGCCGTCGCTCTGCGGCAGCTCGAATTGATCGCTCGCGCCGCCGACTAGATCGGCCTTATTCCAAACGACAAGCGCATCGGGATAGCGAGAGATAAGTTCGCCTTCATCGCCCGCACCGCCGACCGTCGCATCGCGGACCAACACAACGAGATCGGCCCGGTCATGTTCTTGAGTCGCCGCCGCGACGCCCGCAGCTTCTAGTTCGTCGTCCGTCGCACGAACGCCGGCCGTATCGACGAGTTCCACCGCCCAACCGTCCAAGACCGTCGGCACGGCGACGACGTCGCGCGTCGTCCCCGGCTGATCGTAAACGATCGCACGTTCCCGGCCGACCAACGCGTTGAGCAAGCTGCTCTTGCCGACGTTGGGCAATCCCGCCAAGGCGACTCGGAACGGCCTTGTGAGCCGTAAGCCGAAATAACCACGTGCGATGAGCAGGCCGAGCCGTTCGCCGACATTCGTCGTTTCTTCGCGCCCGATCGACGACTGCAATTTGACGATCTCACGCTGCAGCGCTCCGGCGACTTGATCGAGCAAAATGCCTGCCGCACGTTGCGTTCTCACTTTTGCAAGAGCCGTGAGCGCCTCAAGGCGGACAAGATCGGACTCTTCGACGGAAAGCCACTGCTCGGCCGACACCAATCGGCAACCTACGGACTCCAGCGAATCGCAAACGGCCGCAGAGGCCGCAACGCCGCCGTGACAGTGAATTTCCCAATGCTCGTCGCCGCGACGGCAGGCCACGAGCTCTTCTCCGTCGTCGGCCGACGTTGCCTCATCGCGGCGCCAACGACCGAAGCGGATCTGCCCGAGCTTCGTATCACCGAGCGGCGGCGATCCTGCGGCTTGGAAAAACGTCGCACAAGCCTGCGTCGCACCGTCGCCGCAAACTCCGACGACCGCCACGGCTCCGCGACCTTGCGGCGTGAGCAAGGCGACGATCGGCGAAGAGACTTGCGGATTCGACATGGCCCAACCTGCGGCGGTCGGCGGCTTCAAGAAACGTGCGCCGTCGCCAGCGCGATGCCGGACAACACCAACTGCGGTTCAAACTTCACGTCGCCGGGCAAAAGCTTGGCAACGCTCGGCGCCGCTCCGCCGGTCAACACCACGAGCGGTTTGCCGCCGGCTTCCGCCGAGTACAGCTCGATCAGTTGCCGAATGCCGCCGACCGCTCCCCAGAACAAACCGCTCGTCATCGCCGGTTGCGTCGAATTGCCGATGGGCGTCGGCGGTTCCGCGAGCGCCGCCATATCGATAAGCGGCAACAAGTCCGTGAATTGATGCATCGCGCGGGCCGACATCGCGATGCCCGGCAGGATCGCGCCGCCCCGGAAGCTGCCGTCGGCGGCGACCATGTTGACGGTAATCGCCGAACCGACGTGCACGACTATCGCCGCTTGGCCTTCCGCGCCAGGTGATTCGCCGCCACGGCTCCGAGCAAACGATCAATTCCGACACGGTCGGGCTGCGGCAGCGCAATCTGCAGCGGCAAATCGCGCGACGTCAGCAACGCGATGTTCTCGACGCCGAGATCGCGCAAACGTTCGACAAGCTGTGCCGTCGTGTTGCGCTGCACGCTCGCGATTCGCCAAGCGACTCTGCCGACCCCGAACTCGCCGCAAACGGCGCCGAGGTCGATCCAGCCGTCGGCCGTGGGATCGATCGTCAGCGTACGCTCGGGCTGCGGTAGGGCCGAGTTTCCTACAACGGGCGGTTTGCTGAAAAAACCGCACTTTATACGGCTATTTCCGATGTCGACGGCGACGCTAGGAAACGGTGCGACACTCATGGCGTCGAAGCGCCGGCTTCCGTCGGTTGCGGCAACTCGGCGTTCGGCGGCGCCGCGGCATCGACTGCGACGACCGCAGCGGCCGAACGCTTCTCCGCCGCAGCCTTCGCCGCTTCTTTCGCTTCCGCTTCGGCGCGCTGTTCGTCGAGGCGATCAATGACCATGTGCAAGAGCTTGTTCAGTCCTTCGCCGGTCACTGCGGAAATCGGCAGCACTTCGCCGGCCACCGCTTCACGCAACTTCGCCAACACTTCGTCGGCGCCCGGGAGCTCGCACTTGCTCATCACGGTGATTTCCGGTCGTCGGCCGAGCTCTTCCGAGTAGAGCGTCAGCTCCTTGCGAATGTTGTGATAGTTCGCAATCGGATCGCCGCCGTCGGCCGGCAACGGCTCGACGAGATGCACCAACAAGCCGGCCCGTTCGACGTGCCGCAGAAACTCATGACCGAGACCGACGCCCGCGTGGGCCCCTTCGATAAGGCCCGGGATGTCCGCGAGCACAAATTGTCGATCGGGCCCGACGCTTACAATGCCCAGGTTCGGAAACTTCGTCGTGAACGGATAGTCTGCGATTTCCGGACGGGCTCGCGAGAGCCGGCTGAGCAGCGTGCTCTTTCCGGCATTAGGCAAACCGATCAGGCCGACGTCGGCGATGACCTTGAGCTCAAGCATCAGCTCGCGCACTTCTGCGTCTTCGCCCGGCGTAAACTGCCGCGGAGCCCGATTCGTCGACGACTTGAATCGCGTGTTGCCCCTGCCGCCTTTGCCTCCCTTGGCGGCGATCAGCGTGTCGCCGGGTCGAGCAAGGTCTTTCAAGACGAAGCCGCGTGCGTCATAGACGATGGTGCCCGGCGGCACGGCGAGCGTGATCGTTTCGCCGTTGCGACCGTGGCAGTTCGCGCCGCGGCCGCTCTCGCCGCCGGTCGCCGTCCAGTGCCGCTTGTGGGCGAGGAACGCCAGGCTATCAACGCCCGGTTGCGCCACGATGACGACGCTGCCGCCGTCGCCGCCGTCGCCGCCGTCGGGGCCGCCGCGCGGGATGAACTTCTCACGGCGAAAACTAACGGCCCCATCGCCTCCCTTGCCGGAGTGAACGTTGATGGTGACCCGATCGACGAACATGACGCACCCGCTCTGTGTGACCAACGCAACGACGTGCTTAAATGCACCGCTGCAATAAACGAACTTAGCCGCACTTCGAGGTAGAGCGTGCTTCGCTCCCTCGAGGCGCGGCTAAATTTTAGAACTCGGACGACCTCGGCGACAACGACGCCCGCCGCGAGTCTGCGACGAGCGGAACGAAGCCGGACTAGTTCGCGGAGGCGACGGCGGCCGCCGGAACCACGTTGATGCGGCGACCGCCGCGATCGAATTGCACGACCCCTTCGACCAGGGCGAACAGCGTGAAGTCGCTTCCTTGGCCGACGCCCTTACCGGGGTGGAACTTCGTGCCGCATTGACGGACGAGGATGTTGCCCGGGTAAACCGCTTGGCCGCCGAACGCTTAACGCCGCGCCGCTGCGGATTCGAGTCACGACCGTTGCTGCTGGAACCTTGGCCCTTCTTATGTGCCATGACGTTCTATCTCCCGAAAGTTCGCACCGGCCGGCAATGCCGGCAGATTGTTGTTTTGCTGAATGCGTTGTCTTGCTTAGTGCATGTCCGTTCGCCCACATTCGCTCGACGCTAAGAGCCACGTTGGCCCGACTCGGCGGAACGAAAGGCGGCAGACTTGCTCGGATAAGGCGAATATATCGACCAAAATCGGTCGAACGCCCCATCAAAAGCGACGTTCCCCGACGCGTCTGCGGCGAGCTGCCCAAAGTCGGGCCAATTCAACGGCCGCCGCCCTCGGAGAGCCCCGCCAAGAGGCCGGGAACCCTATTTTCTAGCGATACGACCAGGAGTAGTCAACCTCTCCGGGAATCCCGAAGCGGATTTCGTTTTCGTGCTCAAATCGCGTATCGCTGGGGCGCCAGAAATTGAGCAAAAGCACCTGCTGCTCGAAGTTTCGACCGCTGCCGGGAGGCGAGCCCGGTTGGTGATCGGTTTCCGGATCTTTCCATTTAAAGGCGTTGGTGAGCCCGTAGATGTCGATCGAAAACCGGTCGGTCCGCGGGTCCACACCTTCCCACATCGCCACGCCCCAAACCGAACGATCGACGTCGTTCGTCGTCGGCGGAATCTCACCGGTCATCTCGGCCGTGGTGAGCAGTTTGCGATTCTTATCTTCGCGAGCCTGAATCGCGGCGACGGCTTCCGGGATGATCGTCTCGGAGTAGGTCTTCTTCACGTCGTGGCTGATCAGGTCGAACCGCGGGATGAAGAGAAACGGCTTCGTGACCGGAACCTCCTTCACGCTGCTGTCGCTCGTGCTGTCGTATTCGAGCCGCTTCACGGGGCCGTTGCGAACGTTGTAGACCATGTACCAAATCAGCCGCTCGGTTCCGCCCGGACCCGGGATACGGATGAACCGTATCGGCTTGAACGAGAAATCCAGGCCCCACGCGTCATGCGCAAAGCGAATGCCGCGGGCCGGCTTGCGGCCGGGCGAAAGTTCGCGCTCGCCGTACGTCGGTAGTTCGGCGACGACCTCGCGCAGGTCGTGCATGCTTTGCAAATCGTCGACGCTCACCGGGCTGGGAATCGTCGTCATCACGCCGGAGGCGAGAACGCGAAAACCTCCCGACGGCGGCGGCCCTTGCACCGGTACGGCCGGCAAACCTTCAAGCTTGATTTCGGTGGCAGGCGGAACGAAGCCGGGAACAGCCAACGGAGCCGACGCATCGCCCGAAGGGGCCGTCGTGCCGAAGGGATTCGCCGCCGGAGCAGACGGCATCGCAGGAGTCGATGCGGCCGGCGCGGAAGGAGCCGGCGTTGAAAACGGATTACCAGGCGTCGGTGCACTCGGCGTCGCCGCCGGCGGGGTCGCAGGCGCTGGCGTCGTAGGAGCAAACGGGTTCTGTGCCGAAGCAATCGACGTAGCGGCGGAGAGAGCGACAAATGCCGCGAATCGGCAATGGGCGAAGCGGGCCCGCATGAGTTCTTCTCGAGGGAGACGGCGACAGGGCGGAGACGTGGATGGTCCTAGTGTAATTATGCCTGAAACCGGCAGCTACCAAATTCCCCAAGCAGCACAACCGACGGGAATTAACGGGATTTAGCGGTCCACGGCGTACCGATCGCCGCAACCGCTACAACTGATTCGGCCGACGCGGGCCTGTTCATTCCCGCCCGACTTCAGGCCGGCAGCAGCAGCCAAGAAAGTCGCCCCTCGCAGCATTCGTCGCCGTGGATGGCGGCGGACAATTCCGCATCGGTCGCGTAATCGAGGGCCGGGATCGTGCGGCACGGCACGCTCAGCCGCAGCTCCGGCTCCGTCAGCGGCCAGGGAGCGACCCGAATCACGGCCGCTCCGTCGGCGAACCCGTCAGGCACGCAGCGGAGGCTGACGAAGCCTTCGATTTCCACCATGTCCGGCTCCTGCCGCTCGGCGCAGCAGAGCCAAAGGCTGGCCAAGTCGAAGAACCGTAACCCCTGCCAAGCAAGCAGCGTCTGCGATTCCACGGCCTCGGGCGTCATTCCTTTGGCGAGTAGATCGCGCCGCCAGTCGTTTTCGTGGTCGGCCTGCTCGTCGAAAAACTCTTCGGCCAAGTATCGCCACGTCGGGTCGTGCGCCTTCTCGTCGTGCGACCTCTGACACAGGGCGGCGAAATGCTTGCTCACCGCGAAGCCGGCCAGCGGCCCGAAGTTGCGGGCTACGGCGATCGAGCGCCGCCAGATGGCCAGCGCTTCGTCGATCGGCATCTCTAAGAAGTCCCGCGGCTTGCCGTCGCCGACGGTCGGTCGCAATTCCCAGGCAATCCAACCGTCGTCATGGTGCAGGACGGCGGCGATGAATTCTTCGCGGCGATCCGGAAGCGGCGCGACTTCGCTATTCCACGCCCGCGCAAGTTCCATGGAGATGCGCCATGCTCGGCTTGCGCAATGAGCGCCCAACCGGGGCGGCCGTCTTCGAGAGTGATGTCGCGGCGGATCATCCCTCAGTTATACACGGCCGGCAGCATTCTTACCGCACTGTTGGTGCGAGCGTCGGTTGCGCCGCAGTCGTCGCCGGTTCCGCGAATTGGAGCGTGTCGATGATCGCCTGATCGGCGTCTCCCATTCGCTCCAGCAAACCTTGTTCGCAGGTGAAGGCAAACACGACCTGTCGACCTTCGTTGCTTTGCACGAGGTAATAGACCCAAGCGATTTCGATTTCTTCCACCGTGCCGACGGCTTCCGCCCGGAACACGGTGTGGCCGTTGGAATTGCCCGCTTCGCTCACGCGGACGAACTGTCCGAAGCTTTTGTCGAGCGAACGTCGCACGTCGGCCTGAAATTGGGCCAAGGTCGGATGTTTCGACGGGTCGGAAAGCGTGACGGACGTGACGTTGCATTGCGCAACGAGTTCGCCGCGGTCGACCAACCGCATTGAGAGCACGCCTTCGCGATCGCTCATCACGTGCCAGCGCCGATCGTGCTCGAAGCCGAATCGTCCGCCGGCCGACTCAAAGCCGACGAGCAGCGCGTTCTCGTTGCCGAGCGCCGCGACGGCGTCTTCACCGACTTCGGCCAGTTCTTTCGGCTCCGTGGTCGGGGCGATGAGCATTTGCACCCGGGCCTGAACTTCCAAGCCGGGCTCGACGTGGCCGATCGACCGGTTTTCCTTGAGCAGCAGAGCGAGCCAAGTGATGCGACGCTGCTTCAGGTCGAACTTGTAACGGCCCGCCAATTCGAAATCGGTCGATACGCCGCCGCTGGCTCCGCTGACCGTTCCTTTGAGTTCGATGCGGGCCGCGCCGTCGACCACTTCCGCGAGCGTGCTTTGCACGTCGGTCGCGCTCACGGCGTCGAGGTTCAGCAAGCCGCAGAGCAGCGCATCGTCGTGCTTCCACGTGCCGCCGACGTCGACCGACCGGCCCGGCAGCAATCCTTCGACCAAGAGGCTATTGGCCGGAATTTGAAGCAGTTCGAGTTCGTCGGCCGTGAGCCGTGTGTACGGCGAGAGCATTTCCGGAGCTCCCTCGGCGGCGCGAGCCAAAACGATCGTGTCGGCGGCGCGCAGCGCAGCGGTCGACGGCTTCTTGTTCACCTCGACGTTGGCTTGAGCCGTGCGATAGATGCGGACGGAAGAACGTTCGCCTTCGACGCCGAGTTGGCGTTCTTCGTAGGCAAACCGGGCCGCGACCGTGGTCGGCAGCGTTTTGATTTCTTCTTTGTTCTTGAACTTAACGACGCCCCCGACTTCCAGCACGGCCTCGACCTTCGAGACGTCGCCCGGTTCTACGCCGCTGGAGAGTTCTACGCTTTCGGCGGCGGCCGTCGTCGCCAAGCCGGCGATCAGGCACGCGAGCACCGGCAACCGTTGAAAAGCGGCTTGCAGGCGGCGGTTAAACATCAGGAAAGCGTGCGGGCCACTCATCGGCGAATCCCTTCGTCGAAACCTGGCGCACGGCAGGGGCGCGGCAGGTAGAAAGTTCGGCATCTATCGCGTTCATTCGGCCTGTTCGGCGAGCTTGGTTCAATCGAAGCCGGTCGAATGGCGTCGGGCAGGGAATGCGTGGGGCTTTGGAGAAATAGGGGTCTTTGTGCGGAGCGAGCCCGTCGCTCCGCGATCACATTGAGGGGGGTGTGAAAGCTTTCACAAGCAAGAGTTCGGAATTTGAGCAAAACTTGAATAAATCCTGGCTGCAGAGCGAACATTTTGATGAACGCTGGACACTTTATTGCGTAAGAGGGGTAGCTGTCGCGCGAACGATTCTTCGCGGACTCGCCGTGGCCGATCAGGCCGCGGGGATTCTGCGAAACAGTCCTGCGGCTCGCGGCATCTAAGAAGAAGCAATCTGCCTGAATTCACTGCGTTGAGATCGTTCAGCGTCACGAAAGATTTGGCAGACAAGTTGCAGCGTGTTTGAGTAGATTAGCGGCCGAGTGTCCGGGACAGTTCTTCGTAAGTCGCAACTGTTGGTTGGACAAGTGCCGGCGGATTGTGGTCGTGAAGGGCGGTGGGAGCCGCAGGGAACACCTTCAAGGCCTCAGAGGGGAGAGTTCTCATGAATAGCGGATACGTCAACCCGGGCTTGCGGCAACTGCGCGACCAACAGGTTCGCTTTGCGCTCGGGACAAAAAGCTTCAACAAGCGGCGCGGGCCGAGAAACTGCTCGGTGAGCTCGACGCCGGTAAGTCGTACAATTACGTCGACCTCTGCTACCGCATCACCGATTTCAAGCCGGAACAATACCCCGATCTTAAAGTCACGGGGGAAGAAGCCCGGCACGATCTGCGTCTGTTCGTCGAAGACGTCTCCTCGGCGGCCGAAGTGCCCGCGGACGATGCCGGCGAAAAGGTGCTGACCATCGAAGAACTGGCCGAGATGTTCAACGTCTCGACCAAGACGATTCAACGTTGGCGCGAGCAAGGGCTCGTCAGCCGCCGGTTTGTGTTCGACGGCCGTAAGCGCGTGGGCTTTCTGCAAAGCTCGGTCAATCACTTCGTTGAGAGCAACGAAGAGAAGATTGCCCGCGGCAGCCGCTTCAGCCAGCTATCGGACGAAGAGAAAGACCTGATCATTCGCCGCGCTCGCCGCTTGGCCAAGTACGGCGCGAGCCCGGCGGAAGTCGCTCGTCGGCTCTCGATCAAGACCGGGCGTAGCCCGGAGACGATCCGTTACACGCTCAAGGGTTTTGAGGAAGAGCATCCCGATCTGGCGATCTTCCCCGACAACAGCGGGCCGCTGTCGGACGACGACAAGCAATCGATCTATCAACACTATCGTCGCGGCGAATCGGTGGATGCGCTCTGCAAGCGCTTCCATCGCACCAAGACGAGCGTGTATCGCGTGATCAACGAAGTGCGGGCCGAGAAGATTCGAGCTTTGCCGCTCGACCTGATCGACAACCCGCTCTTCGCCAAGCCTTGGGCCGAGAAGCAGATTCTCGCCGCGCCGCCGGTCGTGGAAACGACGGGGCGGAAGGCGCGGGCTCCGGCCGGATTGCCGCCGTATCTCACGGCACTGTACGACGAGCCGCTGCTGACGCGCGAGCAGGAGCAGTATCTCTTCCGGAAGTTCAACTTCCTGAAGTACAAGGCGGCCCGGCTGCGCAAATCGCTCGAGCCGCAAAAGGCTCGCAGCGGCGTGATGGATGAAATCGAACGGCTTTACGGCGAAGTCGTGGCGGTGAAGAACAAGATCATTCGCGCCAACCTGCGACTGGTCGTGTCGATCGCCAAGCGTCACGTCGGGCCGCATGAGAACTTCTTCGACCTCGTGAGCGACGGCAACATGTCGCTGATTCGCGCGGTTGAAAAGTTCGACTACGCCCGGGGGAATAAATTCAGCACCTACGCCACGTGGGCGGTGATGAAGAACTTCGCCCGGACGATTCCGGACGAGATCAAGCGTCGCGACCGGTTCAAAACGAGCGTCGAGGAAATGTTCACGTCGGCCCAGGACCGTCGTACGGATCAGTACGAACAGGAAATGGCCCAAAGCCGGCGAGAAACGCAAATCGGCAAGATTCTCGGCAACTTGGACGAGCGCGAGCAGACGATCATCATCCGCCGCTTCGGCTTAGATCACGGCCGCGAACCGCTGACGTTGAAAGAGGTGGGCGAAGAGCTCGGCGTGACGAAGGAACGAGTTCGACAGATCGAAGCCCGAGCCTTGGCGAAGCTCAAGCGAGCCGCGGAGGAAGAACATATCGACCTGCCGGAGCTTGATGACAAAGGCTAATTTGCGAATTGCCTGAGCACGGCATCAATCCCAAGCTCGCCGGTCCCATTGCGGCCCGGCGAGCTTTTTTCGTTTGACGGGGATATCGGGTTTGAGGAAGCCTTTAAGTTGATAAAGCCGACGAGCTCAACATCCAGTACCGGGTACTAAGTACGGTGTACTCAGTACTCAGTACCACGTACTCGATACGAGGAACTCTGTACTCAGTAACAAGTAATCAATATTAGACATTCCGCACCCCGTACTCAGTACTTTGTACCCAGTACCCCGTACGCCAACCTACTCGCCTTCACTCAGCGTCCTGCCGCCGTTCAATCCAAACCGGTTGCGTATACGCCCCGTTCGTCGCCACATCCCACGCTTCAAACCGCACCCATTTGCGATTCGCCAAATCCAGCTCAACCTCGACCGTGCGACGTTCAAACGCCTTGCCGCCGGCCAGATCAACGCGTTGGCGAAACACTTGCTTCCCGTCGCCGGAAATAATCTCGGCAAACTCCAGCGGAAACGTCCCTTCCAGATCGACTCGCAGCCGAGTCGGGCTGGTGGAATCCAACACGAGCGTCTCGCCCGACGGCTTCCCGCCGACGGTAAACGCGTGCAGCAGCACCTCGCCGGTCGTCGTAAAGAACGCTCCCGTACGCAACGCATCCATCACCGGCTTCCAGCCCTGTTCATACCGCGGCGCCTTCGGCAGCCGCAGATAGTTCACGTTCATATGCCCGTATAGCTCATGCGTACGATCGATCTTGAATACGTCGACCTCGCCCGGCAGGTACTTACGCTCGCCCCAGTTCGACATGTCGTCGAGTAGATCGAGGCCGCGGCGTCCAAGCCTCGGCTCGCTCAAATCGGCGGGCATCGCCTTCCACGCCGCCCCGAGCCAGCTCGCGTCTTTGTAAAACGCTTCGTCGCGAAAAGCATCCGGCGCCCAACTGCTGGCCTTGATGCGCGGGTGGGCCGTCCAAACCAGCGCCCCTTCTGCGGCGATCAGCTTCGTCATATCTTCGCGGATTCCGACACGGTACACGGTGCCATACTTCGGATCGTCTTGCCGCCACGGTTCGTCAGGCCCGCGTTTTTGCATCCAATACACTTCGCGGGGAAACAAACTCATCCAATGCCCGGGATGCTTCCCCGGCTCGGCGACGCCAAGCCATTCATTGATCTCTTCACCGGGAATCAGCAGCAACTTATCGTCGGACAAGCGGCGGCATTCGCGGAAGAACATTTCCATCTCGGGCAACCGCAACGGTCCCGGGTCTTTCGGATGCCCGTCACCATGAAACTCGCCAAGATGCACGATGGCGACGTTCATCCGCTTGAACACGTCGACGAAGTCGGGGACGAATTTGTCTCGCTCCGCCGCAGGCCGGCGCATCGCTTCGTCGCCGATCGCCATATGGTAGTGAGACGTGAACGTCGTCTGGTCCGGCAAGTCGGCAAACCGATCGCCGCGCGTGTAGCGCAACGCTTCGGCGATCACGTCTGAGTCTCCTTTCACCGCGTGCGGCAACACGAACATGCCGAGCCGCTGCTGCGAGCCGACCGGCGCATCGCACCACGGTACGAAATTGCCGCCGCCGGTCGCCGCCTGCCGGATGCCGATACCGACGGCGTCGTCGAAGCCCGCATGCTTGGCCCCGCACCAAACGAAGCCGAGGTTGTCGGTCCAATCGCGAGGAAAGAAGAATTGGTGCGGCGGCGGGAAAACGGCCAGCGAACCGGCCGCAAGCACGCGATGCTTCACGCGCAATGATTGATCGGCGCGTCTTCGTCGAGCGCAATCTGCTTTGGCCGGCCGTCCAAGTCGACATAGCCGACGCTTTTCAGTCCGTCACGGCTGCCGATAAGCCCAAGATCGTAAACGTACGCCCGCGACGGTTCGTCGGTCGCCACGACCGCTTCGATCTTCACGAGCGGCGAATCGGCGAAGAACGTCAATTCCCAATGCCCGCGAAATGGGCCGATCGTGAGTTCGCCGATGGTCAACACCGCCCGACCATTGCGGCTCGTGAGTTTGGCCGACTTGAGATCGAGCTTCGACCGAAACGTTTCGTGCGCCCGCTTATGAGGGTTGTCGAAGAACACATACGTCGGCTTCCGCGGCGCCGTGCCGCGCGGAATCTCCCGCGAGCCGACGGTCATGTACGCCGCCAAGTCGAGCTCTTCGGCGTGGACGTCGACCGTGTCGCCGCGGACCGTCGCGATGCGCGATAGCAGCGGTGAACGACCATCTAAGCGGATTTCCCACCGGTCGACGACGTCGCTCGCATTGCGATGCTCCAGCGTCAGAAGCTGCCGGCCTGCGTCCCAGTCGTAACGAAACCCGGCCTCTTGTTGAAAGCCCCCCGCCTGCAATTCCACGGCGGCCCGAACGACTTCAAGCGACGCGCAACAGGCCCACACGAACGCCGCGCAACCAACGCAACGGAGCAAACGACTCATGACCGGACCTCGACGACGGGCGATGACGATGCGCACCTCGGCGGGCGCGGTGCGCCGTCAGCTTACTCGCGGCGCGCGGCGTCGTCGAAAGAATTGGTCCGCGAAACCTGCGGCCGTCAATTGAGAATCTATTTCAGCAGCGAGGCCAGCATCGCGAAGCTGCTCACGTCCGTGTATTCGCAGCCGAGCAGGAATCGATTCCCTTCTTGCAGTTGCCAACGAACGACGACTTCCACCAGCGGAATTTGCTCGTCGTCGCCGAAGCGGAGACTGAGCGTTTCACCGAGCTTGGCCGCCGTACCGACTTCCACGCAAACGCCGCCGGCTGCGAAGTTGCGCAACGTGCCCGGCTCTTCCTTTGTGCGAAAGAGCGATTTGCGAACGACCGTCGTCTCGTGCGCCGTCGGACGACGATCGTCGTCACGGCGCTCGGGCTTCGCACCCTTCGAAATGTGCTGCAGCACCGAAGCGGGAACGTTCGGCGAAAGTTGGCAACCGACGGTAAACCCGTGCTCGCCGGCGGGCGCCTCCAGCAGACGCGCGTGGACAAGTAAAAGCTCACGCCCATTTCGTCGAGCGCAGAGCTTCAACCGAATGGCCCGATCGCGCGGCAGCGCTTTCGGCACGGCCAGCTTCGCCCCTTGGGTCGACAAGTTCAGCAGCCGCGCCGTAACGACGGTCGCCTCGTCGCGCAAATCGTCCGATTCGATCTCCAGAGCGACCTGCCGCTCTTCCACGATCTCATAACGTTCGGACTCGCGGGCGTGAATCGTTGCCGTGGTCATGGCCGTTGCTGCCAAAGTGCGGTTGCGGCAAGCGGTCAATCGCCGCTGTTGCCTACCGGAAACATAGCTCGCAACGCGACATTCGGTCGTGCGCGGAATTCCACGTGCAACGAACATCGCAGGAGCGCGCCCGTTCGTCGCACTTCATCAAATCGTTCGGGGTATATCCCCTGGCAACGTGCGGAATGTGCCGGATGTAAGATCACTCGGCGACCCAAAATTGATTGACTTCGCATACCGACGGCGGGATGATCCTGATCGCACGCCCGGAGCCCCCGCCATGCGCGACATCCCTCGCCGCCGCTTCCTACAAACCGGTACGTTCGGCCTCGGTTCGCTCGGTTTGGCCGATTTGATGCGGCTGCAATCCGCGGCGGCCGAAAATAGGCCCTCGGACCATGCAGCTAAGCCGGAAAAACGTCCGGCCGCCGATGCCTGCATCGTGCTGTTTCTCAACGGCGGTCCCAGTCACTTAGACATGTGGGATCTGAAGCCCGACGCGCCCGAAGGAGTGCGCGGCGAATTCAAGCCGATCGCGACGAGCGTGCCGGGCTATTTCGTCGGCGAACACATGCCGAAGCTCGCTCGGCAAATGCACCGCTTCACCGTCGTGCGGTCGATGCATCATCGCGTCAACAATGCCCACGCTCTGGCCGTTTACACGGCGCTCACCGGCCACGACAGGGGCGATGCGAATATGATCGTCGGTCAGGCGGCGAGCGACTACCCGACGCCCGGCGCTGTGCTGGCCAAGCTCCGTCCGGGAAAGGCCGACGTCGTGCCGAGCGTCGTCTTGCCGTATCTCACGAAAGAAGGTGCCAAAGGCCCACCGCAGCCCGGCTTCTTCGGCGGGTTCTTAGGCCGCGGCTACGATCCGTTATTCGTACTCAACGATCCCAATGCCGACGACTTCGACGTGCCCGAGCTCGCTTTGCCCGGCGAAATGACCGGCGACCGACTCACGGCCCGCCGCAACTTGTTGGCGGGTGTCGGACGACGCGAATCGTCGGGCCTGCCGATGGTCGGCGCCGGCGACGACGGCCGAGCCTACGATCAGTTTCAGCAACGAGCCTTCGACCTCTTGTCGTCGTCCGCCGCGCGACAAGCCTTGCGACTCGTACAAGAACCGGCCGCGTCGCGCGAGCGGTATGGTCGCAACATTTACGGACAGAGCGTGCTGCTCGCTCGACGCATGATCGAAGCGGGCACGCGCTGCGTGACCATCTCCTGGGCGCCCGATGCCAACGCCACCTGGGATACGCACGGCGGCAACTTCACGAAGCTCAAAGATACGCTGTTGCCGCAACTCGACGCCGCCTGTTCCAGCTTGGTGGACGATCTGGTCGAACGCGGCCTTTGGGAACGGACGATTGTCGCCGTGTTCGGCGATTTCGGACGAACGCCGACGGTGAACAAGCAAGCCGGTCGCGATCATTGGAACTATTGCTACTCGCTCATGCTCGGCGGCGGCGGATTTCGCGGAGGCTTCCAATTCGGCGCCAGCGACAAAACGGGAGCTTTTCCGTGGCGCGATGCTCTGGTCCCCGGCGACATTATTGCCACGATCTATCGGCAGCTTGGCATCGATCCGGCGCAAATGGTCTTCGACCAACTCGCGAGGCCCCATCGCCTCGTAGCGGCCGGCGAGCCGGTGAAGGACTTAATCGCGTGAAGCCAGCAGCTTCGCCAACTTTCGCCCCGTCGTATTGAGGGCGAAGTCCTTCAACTCCCCGGCGCGACACCCAGCGGGCCGCGGCAAATTCTTGCGGCTTCAATCGCCCGCCGACCAACTCCGCGTCGTACGCATCGAGAGTGATGCGAAATCGCGTGACGCCGTGCTTGAGCGTCGTCCGAACCGCACCAAGCCGGACATCGACCCCGAGCGCCGCTTTGAGCTTGGTCTGCAATTCGGCGACGATGCCGGCCGGCTGTTCGGCCGAAAGATCAAACCGTGGGAAGTCCCAAAGCCCGCCCCAGCGACGACCTTCGGCGTATTGCACCAGCAGAAATTTTTGATCGGCCCGACGGATAAGAAGCGCCACGGCGCGAACGTCTTCGAACGTCGGCTTCTTTTTGGGCCGTGGGATTTCCTCTTGGAGGCCGAGTTCGCGCGTCGGGCAAAGCCGAACCGCGGGGCAAACGTCGCACTTCGGATTGCGCGGCGTGCAAACCAGCGCCGAGTTCCATGAGCGCCTGGTTGAACAGGCCCGGCTCTTTCGTAGGCACGAGCTTCGCGGCCAGCGACCAGAGCCAAGTTTGCCCTTCGCGCGCGAGCGGGTCTCCACGAAAGGCCGACAATCGGCTCAACAGGCGCACCGTGTTGGCCTCCAAGATCGGCTCCGGTTGATCGAAGGCGATCGAAAGAATCGCCCCGGCCGTGTCAGCGCCCGATACCGGGCAGTTTACGTACCGCCTCCGGATCGCTCGGGAACACGCCGCCATGCTCGGCAACGATCACCCGAGCCGCGGCGTGCAATTGTCGCGCACGACGATAATATCCGAGCCCTTCCCAAAGCCGGAGCACGTCGTGCTCGTCGGCCGCGGCTAGGTCGGCAACCGTCGGATAAGCGGCGATAAAACGATGGAAGTAGGCGACGACGGCGGCGACCGTCGTCTGCTGCAACATGATCTCGCTGAGCCAAACGCGATAAGCGTCTTGCGAGCGTCGCCACGGCAAGTCGCGCTTCGCACGATCGAACCAAGCCCGCAAAGCACGACGAAAGCCGGCGATCCAGCGGTCGTCCGGCTCGACGAATTCCCCGCTGCGCGGAGTCGCGCTCAGTGCGGTCGGCAGGCCCGACGGGGATGGTGAGACCGAGGCGCGGCGAGTAGACTGTTTCAATGCGCGAGGCACGCCGCCGCCGCTTCCGCTAAGAGTAAACGCGAACAAACCTTTGGCCAAACGACGCAAACCGCACGCACCTAAACGCTCCGATTCCGCCGGCGAGGCCATCTTCAAACGTCGGCCGTCGGGCGTCAAGTCGCGCCGCAGACCTGACGGGCTATGGGAATTGCTCCATCCGGAGCGCGTGCTGGAAATCGCCGACGACTTGGCCGAAGTGCAGACGATGATCGACGCAGGGGAAGTCGACGTGGCGGTCGACGAATTGCGCTGGCTTGTCGAAGAATGCCGCGATGCGATTGAAGCCCACTATCTGCTCGGCGAGATTGCGTTCGAAGAGCGCGATTTTGAACTCGCCCGCGGCCACTTCGGCTACGCTTGCGAACTCGGCTGGACCGCGCTCCCGGCCGGCGGCGTCGGCGGGAAGCTCGCTTACACGCTCCCCGCCAACAAGCACCTACTCCAATCCGCCAAAGGCGCAGCCTACTGCCTGCGCGAACTCGGCAAACCCAAAACGGCGTTGAAGGTTCTGCAGGAATTACTGACCTGGGACGCAACAGACCCCCTTGGGGCGGGGAACCTGTTACAACAGTGGGGGCAAGCCGACGGCAACACTTTGTGACCGCCGGTTGCTTTGTCGAACTGTTGTTCAGGGGGCTCCATGCAAGCGGTCAAATGGCGCGCTTCTCCGCATAGCGCATCGTTGGTTTTCTTGTTGTCTTTGGCCTTAACGTCTTCGGGCTGCGACCGCACGCCCGGCTACAGCGACGACACTCTATTAAAACAGGTCGGTTCGCTCGGAACTTCGGCGTTGCTGCCTTTCGAGATCGAAGAATTCAAAGTCGTCAATTCTCGTGCGGAAGGCGAGCGCCAGTACATTTACGATCTTGAGTTGAAGGGCAAGTTCCAACAGACCCTGTACTCGCAGGTCGACGTCGATCTGCTTTCACGCGGCGGCTCGAACGAATCGCTCACCGTGGCCATGGAGCCGTTGCGAGTGACGATGCCAGCCAAGCACGCGGAACTAGAAAAGAAACTTAACGACGTCGCTCCGGGCGGACGCTATTACGTGTTGGTTTGCAAGCAAGGCGAACCATGTGTAATGGCCGGACGACTTTTCGCCGAGAAGTCTGAAAAGACGGGCAGCGAATGGAAGACGACGAGCCTTTCGATGATTGCGGCGGAAGGAACTCGCGGTGCGGGCTTGAGATACCATACAAACGACGGCACTTGGAACGGAGCGCCGACGTTTACGTTCAGCGACCCCAAGCAAGTTCTACGGCAACGGATGTTTCTAACGAGCACCGGCAGTCGCGCTCGGCTCACGACGGAGCCGCCGCCCGGAGCGTCGGTGGTCGACATCGACGGCCCGGACTTTGAAAAACGCGCTATCGCCCTGAAAACGGTTTTAGCGGGCATTCTTGAATCCGCCCGAACGGTTCACGACATGCACGAGCAAGCCAGCGGCAATATGTACCAACGCTTGAAGGAAATTTCCGCATCGGCTTGGTCCTTTGAGATGGATAAGCCCTCAGGCAAGCAAACGCTGCAACTCGAGGCGGACATATGGGGAACAGATTCCGGATCATTGGCGCTCTACGACGTCAACGTGCCGGTGTTCCGCCAAATCTATCACCTTAAGTTTATTCCCAAATCGGGGACGCGCGTCGATGTGGGCGGAGTGATGGTCGAACGCAGCTGCTGGGAAGGGGCTGCGATGGGCGCGACACCCGAGCCGCTACTGGGTACCGAGAAAGGGGAAGTGGACTACCGTCAGCGCCCCGCGGCGTTTCGATTGTTTGCCGAAAAGGAGGGCTACTCGATCGAGTTCGGCGGAAAAGTTGTACCGCTGTCGGCCGCCAAGGGGCGTGACATGGTGAAACGGATGAACGGCGTTCATCCGGGCCTCCGCCCCCTGCCTAGCGACAAGACTTGGATCGGCACGTTGACCGACTCAGCCGGAAAGAGCCGGCCGGTGAAGGCTTATTTGCCTTCGGGGTTTAACGGCGGGCAAATGCGGATGCTCCTGGAGTTTGAACCCGACATGATCGTCGGTGTGGCACTCTATCACGGCAGCGCCTTGACCAACGGTTGGTACGCCTACGTGTACCCGTCCAAGAGTGACGAACAGACGCCTCGTTTCGTCGCGGGGCGCGACGCCGTCGACTTGGAGCACCTCAAAGAGTCGCTGCGTTTTGAAACACCGGAAGAAAATCGGTGGGTCGGCTACTCGCGCGACGGGAAGTTTACCTACGACTTTACGACCTCCGAAAAGATGAAGATCCCAAAGGAATGGGAGCCCATTCGGGACAAGGTGACGGGACAAGACCTGAACGCCGAATTGTGGCGAGGTGATAACAAAACAGACGTGATCGTAAGCATCGTTGACCCGCCGGGAGAGAAAGCAACGATTACCGTGCGGGAGGCTGCGGATGACAAAAAATTGGCCGTATTTCACGGTTGGCTGTTTACATCAGCCGCTTTTGCGCGATCGCCGACCGTCCTTGACGCCCAACCCAATCCCGCCGGCACGACTCCACTCACGGCGGGAAAGAAGTTCCTGATTCAGACGTCGCCCGACGGAAAGAAAATTTACGCCGCGATCTCAGGAACAAACCTCCATGAAGGCCTCGTGATCCTGGTGCCATAGCACCGGACAAGTTCCATTATCGCAGAGGCGTGCCCCGGGGCTGGGCACAAGTGCCGCGGTGACTGAGCAACGCGCCAAGGAATAACGTTTAATGAGAAACGTGCCGGGCCGCTGCGTAAGCGAGGGGCACTTCCGCGTCCCCTCGCTTCCGCGTCGGGGCTAGTACGACGGGACCGGCCGTTTAGCTACTTCGGCGCTTGTGGCGGCGGCAGGGCGCCCGTGTATTCGATCTTGGCTCGCGGGCGAAGCTGGGCGGCGAGTTGGCGGAAGAGGGGAAGCTGCGCGGCGGCGATCAGTTGATCGCGCACATCTTGCCATTTCACCAATCCGGGCTGCTCGTCCGTGACGGTGATCAAGTGAACGCCGAACGGCGTGACCACCGGTTGGCTGAGCTCTCCTTTTTTGAGCCGGAACGCGGCCGACGAAAATTCTTCGACCATGCGTTCGCGCCGCGGGATGAACCCGATGTCGCCACCTTGCTCACGGCTCGGGCCCGCAGAAAACCGCAAGGCCGCATCGGCGAACGTCGTACGGCCGGCCGTGAGTTCTTCGCGAATCGCAGCGGCTTTCTTCACCGCGGCTTGTACGGTTCCTTGGTCCTGCGTTCCCTCGATCCGCAGCAAGACGTGGCTCACGCGCAGCTGCGTACCGTCGAAGTCGCGATGGTGGGCTTCGAAGAATTGCTTGAGGTGATCGTCATTGAGCAACTCGCGGGCAAACCGATTCCAGCAAATCTCCCAATAGCGAACCTTCTCTAGGTCGTCTTCCGTGAGCAGATTCTGCTTGAGGTACTCGGCCCTCGTCAGACCGCGGCGTTGCAGATTCTTGTTAAACGCCTCTTCGGCCTGCTTGAGTTCTTCGTCCGTCGGCTTCATGTTGCGGCGACGCATTTCGGCCGTAATCAAAACTCTGGCGATCACCTGCTCCATGCTTTGCGACAAGGCGATCGGCAAAGCCTCGCTCGGCAGCGTGCGACCTTGCAGCGCCCCGACAAGCTGCTGCTTCACCTCGCGAAACGTCACGTCGACGCCGTCAACGCGCGCGACGACCGCGTCATCGGCCGGAATTCCCTGCGGATCGGCCTGCGCTCTTCAACACTTGCGCCGGCGGGCGTCGCCGCAGCCGTGCAAGAAGCACAAACGACGGCAATCGCGAAGAGCCGAATTGCAAACGAGCGACGATGCGACACGCGACGATTCCTCGTGCGGCGAAGACGGAGCGAAGTCAAAACGGACGGGGCGGCGAGCGAGCTTTACGGCAGCGGCAGATCGCTGAAAGCAAACTCGATCGGCAATACCACGATATCCGCCGGCGTCGCGTAAACCAAGGTTTGGCCCCGCCAATCCTTTTCGGCGCGAAGATCAAATTGAGCGTCAGTTCGTTCGACGCTTGCCGCATCAGCTCGATCGAGCCGGTTTCCGTCTTCGTGCCGGCGGCGTCCTCCAAATAGGCGGGGTTCTTGTAGAACCAAGCCCGATGTGATTCCAAGGCGTTGGCCGCATCGTCGTACTTGATGCGAACCGGCAGGGCCACGACCCCGTCGGCTTCGCGCGGTCGATCGACGGCGACGCTCACCGCGCCGGCCCGCTCTTCGCGCGTGCCGCCGCGTTCGATTTCAGGAAAACGAAACGTCTGCAGATCGGCCGGCAACAGCACTTCGAACGAGCCTTTGAATTCCGCCAAACGTTCGGCCGAGCGGCGCGGGGCGGCGAAGGAAGCCGTCATTTCGACGCGAGCGGCTTTCCCCGGCGGCGGAATCTCATTGACGAGTTCGGCGTTGCGCGGTTCGAGCGTTTCGTCGTCGGTGAGTTTGGCCTGCAGCTTCGCGGCGCGGACCGTAAAAAAGAGCGGCCTCAAACGGGGCTCCCAAGCCGTGTCCCAGATGATTTGTAATTCGCCGAGTTCCTTCGCCGCCGCATCGCGCGAGGCGACGAGCCGGCGCGCTTCCAGCCGAAACGCGCCGACGTAGGCGACGGGACGTTTGCCGACCGCGGATTCGTCAAGATTCGCGGCGCTTGCAACCAGCGCGAGGCCGTCGCCGCCGGCAAAGTGATAGGGTTCCAGGCCGGTCGAGGCGCAGAGCTTATCGACCGCCGGCCAGAAGAGTTCGTTCTCGAACTTGAGCGTCACTTCGATCGGATCGGCCTGCTGACCGAACTGCCGGCGAAAGTCGTGCAGCCGATTGCCGGTTTGCTTCTCGAAAGCGTCGAGCACTTCTTGCAGCGGGACTTTGTCGGCGTCGAGCGTGACGCGTGAGCCGGCCAAGCTGACGGCGACCCGTTTGCGATAGAGAGCGGCCCGTACGCGATTGACGCGCGTCATGGCTTCGGCCGTCACGCCCGACGGCAACTGCCCGAGCGGCTCCAGCGCCGCAGGCCCAAGGTCGAGCAACTTTTGCTCGGCCGCCTCGCGGGCGGCTCGTTGCGGAGCGTCGAGTTCGCGCACCAGCGTACGAACCTGCAAAACGAGGTCGTCGCCGGCAGGCGGCGTTTGAGAAACGAGTGCGAGCGAGAGGAAGAATGTCGTCAGCATGGCGACATTCTATCCCCCCGGACCATGCTCTCGCAAAGCGCCGCAGGGTGGCACTGGCGACTTGTCCACCGGTGTTTTGAACACGGGTGAACAATCACCCGCGGCCCCCTTCAACGGTCGCCCCAAGCGCTACAGCGACTTCTTCGCCTTTTCCGTGATCTTCGCGACGACCGCGCTGAATTCCTTGCGGGCCGCGGCGAAACCGGCGACCGTCTTGCCGCTGGTTTGGCGGACGTAGTCGAGCACGATCTTTTCCGAGTCCACGAATTCGTCGGCAATGTCGAGCATCGCCGGCACGATGTTCGTCGGAATGCGGGCCACGCCGTTGGCATCGCCGTGCAGCAAGTCGCCTTGGTTCACGGTGAGCCCGCCGACGCGCACCGGTAGGCCGAGGTGCAACATGTGGCAGTAGCCGTGCGAGGCGATCGAACCGTTGGTGAACACCGGATACTTGATCGCGCGGACTTGTTCGAGATCGCGACCGGCCCCCGAGGTAATCAGGCCGGACGATCCGAAGCCTTGGTACGTGGAGCACATGACTTCACCGAACGTGGCGGCCACGGCCGGATCGTCGAGGTCTTGAAAGACGACGACGGCCGGACCCGGCAGCGCTTCAAACTGCGTGAGTTGCTTATCCATGGAGCCGTAAGCGTCGCCGCCCATCGGAGGCGCATCGCTACGGAAGGCCGCGGTGCAGGCATAGCCGACCATCGGCGGGAACTCGGGGAAGTTACATTTGATCCGCCCGTCCATATATCCGCGATTGCGCGGGACGACGTCGAAGAGCTCGATCAGATTGCAGATCGTGGGAGTATCGTATTTAGCGAGTTTGTCGAGGTGAGCTTGCGTGAGCGACATGATCAAAACGGCTTTCGTGAAATGAAAAATGCGTAGTTCGTCGGCTCAAACTACCAACCTGCAAAAACCCGTCAAGGAAGCTGTGTCGATTGTATTGAATCGCGCGGTTGTGCCGTCGTTGTTTTCGTTCGGCAACGCTACTTGTTGCCGTTTTTCACCATGTTGCCGAAACGCGTGCTAAGGTTCCTTGAGAGAACTCTGCGCGGTCGGAACGGTCCGACAGGAGCATTAGCGCGCAGCAGCGAGGCCGAATGGATGCGTGCCGAAGTGGATTCAGCCCGAACGCGGGCAACTACCGGCGACGATGGACGCTGCGGCACAAACACGACGGAGCATGCGACACGGACGAAGCCTCGGCTTCGCGGCGCTCGCGGCGTGTTTGTTCGTCGGCACGCTCTCGGGCTGCAAGACCTTTCAAGGTTTGCATTGCTCGCACTTGCCGAAGATCGACCCTAGCGGACAGCGCGTCTTCACGTACGACACGCCGTACGAACAACGCCCCGGCCCGGCGACCAGTCACGACCGCACGGCCGTCATGGTTTCGCCGGCGAAGATCATCGCGCCGGTCGGCACCGAAGTAGTCGTGCAAGCCGCGGTGTGCGGACCGGATAAAACCCTGATGGCCGGCGAAAAGGTCGAATGGTCGATCGCGCCGAATTCCGTGGGCTACTTCGTGCAAGCCGGCGAAAGCGGCTCGCTCGATTGGTTGCATCACGTCGGGTATCACACGCGCAAGATCGACAACACGTTCGCCGTCAGCGCGACTTCGCCGAAGTTCATCATGCTGAATCGGGGAACGCCCGAATCCAGCGACGACGTGCCGGTCTTGCGCGGTCAGGCTTGGGCGACCGTGTCGTCGCCGGTTGAAGGAACGTCGTTCGTCGCCGCCGTGGCGCCCGATGTTCGCAATTGGAACTCTCGCAAGCAAACGACGACCGTGTATTGGGTCGATTGCCAATGGACGTTTCCGCCGCCGGCGATCAATCCGCAAGGAACGCGGCACGTCTTCACCACGCTGCTCGTGAAACATTCGAATAAGTGCCCGCTGGCCGGCTACCGCGTGCGTTATGAAATCGCCGGCGGGCCCGCTGCCGGCTTCGCTCCCAACGGTTCGCAGATCGTGGAAGTGACGAGCAACGCGCTCGGGCAAGCCCCGGTGGAAATCTTCCAACAATCCCCCGCGGCCGGCACGAACAAGATCAACATCCAAGTGATTCGCCCCGCCGATTGGCCGGGAGGCGACGGTACGCAACTCGTCGTCGGCAGCGGCACGACCTCGATGACTTGGACGACGAGCGTCACCGGCCTGAACATCGACAAGAGCGGCCCGACGGAAGTGGCCGTCGGCGGCACGATCACCTACCGCATTGATATTCGTAACCCGAGCGACCTCACGGCTCGCGGCGTGACGGTGACCGACGCCGTGCCCGCCGGCTTGATGTTGCTCGGCAGCAACCCGCCGGCGACCGTGAACGGCAATAACTTGAGCTGGCGCTCGGCGACCTGCCCGCCGGTACGTGCGCAGCGTGGAAGTGAGCTTCCGCGCCATGCAGCCGGGCGTGGTGAACAACTGCGCCGCAGTGCAATCGGCCGACGGCGTACAGGCCCAAGACTGTGCGGCGACGACCGTCACGAACCCGACGATCGAGATCACGATGACCGGTCCGCCGCAAGCGGCCGTCGGCGAAGACGTGACGTTCATCACGACGGTGACCAACCGGGGCGCGAGCACGGCCAACGGACTGGTGATGGTCGATCGGTTCGACGCCGGCCTGAAGCACGAATTCGCGGCGAGCCCGATCGAGAATCGCGAACTCGGCAGCTTGCAACCGGGCGAATCGCGCAAGGTGAACGTGCGACTCCGCGTCGTGCAAGAAGGCCGCTGGTGCAACACGATGGAACTCTCGGGCGACGGCGGCATTCGCGGCTCGGCTCAGTCGTGCCTCACCGCCGTGGCTTCGACCGTTCCCGGCATTCCGCCCACCGTAGTCACTCCGCCGGCTTCGACGCCGCCGGCCGCCGGCCAGTTGCCGCAGCTCGTCGTGCAAAAGACTTCGAACGTCTCGCGGGCGGGCGTCGGTGATCGGGTCATGTTCGACATCGTCATCCGCAACAACGGCTCCGTGCCCGCCACCGGCGTACGGCTACTCGACAACTACGACTTCCCGTCGATCCGTCCGACGCAAGCTACGAACGGTTGGCAACCGGTTTCGCCGGGCAACGATCTGCTCTGGACGCTTGCCACGCTCGCGCCGGGACAAATCATTCGCTACCAAGTGGAGACGCAATGTGAAATGCCGGGAGCTCGCGTGTGCAACCGCGCGACGCTCACTTGCAACGAAGGCGTGCGTTCCGACGCCGAGGCGTGCGTCGAAATCACCGGCCGACAATCGACGCTGACGATCGACATTCAAGACCGTACGGACCCTGCGCCGGTCGGCAACGAGGTGGCGTACGACATCATCGTGCGGAATCTCTCGAACGTGAGCGAACGGAACGTGGCCGTGTCGGTCGAGCTGCCTGCTCAAATGACGCCCGGTTCGGCGCACTCCGGCCCGACGCAATACGTCGTCAACAACCGCACGATACAGTTTCAACCGCTGGCCGAATTGCGACCCGGCGAAGCGCAAAGCTTCCGCGTGATGGGCATCGCCCGCGAACGCGGCACGGCGACGGCTCGCGCCACGGCCGCAAGCCAAGCGCAGCAAACGCCGATCTCCGCAACGACGTCGACGAACGTGTTCTAACCTCACACGTCGGACGATTCGCGCGTCACACGCGAATGCTCTCCACGGAGAGTTCCGGCAACGTCACGATCGCCAGCGTATGCGGCGTCGCGCGGTAAAGTGCGCCGGGGTTGAGCACAAGCGTGCGCCCTCGGCGTTGTTGCTTCGGCACGTGCGTGTGACCGTAGCAGACGAGGTCGAACTCTTGCGAAGCGACCGTTTCGTCGAACTTCTTCGCGTCGTCGCCGTGCAGCAGGGCAATCTTCACGCCTGCCAAAGTCAGTTCGCCGTAGCGATTGTGAAACGTTTGGCCGGCGTCTTTCACCGCGCGGCGGATGGTGGCGGCATGGTCGACGTTTCCGACCACGAAGTGCGTCGGCCAAGGTTTGAACAACTTCACCACGGCCGTCGATCCGACGTCGCCGCAGTGCAGCACGACGTCGACCTCGAACGACTCCAGCATCTGCACGGCTTCCAGCGCGTAGTCGACCTGGCCGTGCGTATCACTCACCACCCCCAAGAGCATCCTTACCCCTTCAAGTCGAATCCCTAAAACCAGTGTGAGCGAAAACAGACTCCGGCGAGCGGGGGTCGCAAGGCCCCCGACGACGCAGACCTAGTATCTGCGCTCAATCCACTTTCTCAAGCCTCTCGGCAAACGTCTGCAACAGCTCGCGCTCGGCGGCCTGTAGCGCAGTCAGCAAAGCTTCGCGCGACGCGGCCGATCGCAAGACCGTCAACAGCGGCTGGTCCGGCTCTACGATCGTGCCGGCTTGTGGAATGTCGGCCAACAGCGTTTCGCCCGTGGTGCGATGCATCGTGCATCAGCTGATCACTCAGTTGCGGCGAGACGCGGCCGCGCAACTCGCGGGCGTAAACTACGAGCTTGCCGCGGTACGTCGCCGGCGGCGGCAATTCAGGAAACGTCGGCAAGCGGCCGTTGAGGCAGGTTTGCACGTGCCATTCAATGAGCGAGGGCCGATCCGCCGGCGGCTCCCAAAGTTCCATGCTCGCCGTCGGCCGCGGGTTCAGTTCTAGCAAGTACCAACGCCCGTCAGGCGTGCGAACCAGATCGATCCCAAACAGGCCGACAATACCGAAGCGCCGCGCCAATTCGTCGCCGAGCATCGCCAGCCGGGCGAGGTCAAGCGTCGTCGGCTTCGGTGCCGTAATCGACCCGGCATAGCGAAACGGGGCTGTACCGTCGGACGCCGGCTGCACGAGTTGCTCGGCGAGCCCGAGGAAGCAAGCTTCGCGACCGTTGCTCAGATACGAAGCCCCGTAGGTCGTGCCGACGATCTCTTGTTGCAAGTACGCCCCGCGCGGCAGGTTGTCGGCCGTCGCCGGCGTCCAGCGTACGACTCCGAGCCCGGCCGAGGAACGCCGCCGTTTGAGCAGCCAGGGGCGGTCGGGGGCAGCGTCATCGGGAGCGAGGCCGGCAGCGAACTCGGCCGGCGTGATCGTACGGGGAATTTCTACGCCCAACGGTCGCACGTCGAGTTGCCGCGATAGCGCCGCCAAATTGCGCACCTGTCGCAAGACGCTTGCCGGGCAACCGAAGAGCGGGCGATCAGCGGAGATGCGCTCGACCAATCGCGGGTAGTTTTCGAGCCCGCCGGTGTAGAGCCAGGACGAAGGCGGGAACTCCCGCACCAGTTTCAGAATGTCGGTTGGAAAGCGTACCGAGCGCCGCGTTTCCCCGGCGACCTGCAGCAGGTCGACGTCGTTGAAGAGATCGATCGCGCCGACTTCGAATCCGGCCGCAGCGGCGCTCTGGGCGACGGCCCGCGCCGAGGCGCCGACGACCAGCAGCGGTACGCGAGGTCTCGTCATTCCGGACTCAAGCGACGAAAATTCGAAAACAAAAAAAGCCGCCGCGAAGAATTTTCTCTTCGCGGCGGCCTCAAATCTATCAAACCGTTGCGGCTATTGTGCTTAGCCGCGTTGCGCAAACCGGGGCTTGGCAAACGTCGGTTTAGCGCAGGAACTGCAGGCACCAGTAGATCTTGCCCGTCGGCGTGGTGTACGCCGCGGCGCCGATCCGGTTCCAGCCGCCGAGGATGTTGGCACGGTGACCCGAGCTGTTCATCCAGGTGTTCATGACAGATTGGCAAGTCGGCTGACCGACGGCGATGTTCTCGCCGACCGGCTTCCAGGTGTGCCGCATCGTGTTGTTCGTGGTCATCCAAATGGCGTGCTCACGGGCCGATTCGACCAGCGTCGGATCGACCACGAGCGGCTTCAAACCGCGGCGGGTACGCTCCGAATTCGCCATTTCCAGCACAGTTTTCTCGGTATCGGTCAATTGGAACTGGGCCTGTTCCTCAGGCGCTTGTTCCGGCTTGGCATCTTCCGCGCACAAATCCTTCGCGGCGATCGCCGTCAGACCGACGACGCAGATCAACATGAGCTGCTTCAACATTCTCCAACCTCCGTAGGACTCTCTCTCCATAACTACGATTCGGTATGGCCATTTCACGACCGCGCCGATTCGTATTCGGTCATACCGTGACCGATGGTCAGCTAGGTTGACTGACCGCCGATCGATATGCAAGGGGGTAGATAAGTGGCGTTGAGTTTGCGGGCAGCGCCGGCGGGTGGTTACTTGAAATCGGAATTTGATTTGGTAAGGTTTCGTTCGCAATTTTCTTGCGCAGCGCATCCCGTGCACCACAACTCAACGAATACGCGGAGAAGTAAGCACCATGTCGATGTACATCGGCGAAGCTCTGGCAGGCGACGGTAACGAAATCGCGCATATCGATCTGCTGATCGGCGACAAGCAAGGCCCCGTCGGCGTCGCGTTCGCCAATGCCTTGGCTCGTCAAAGCGAAGGTCACTCGAACCTGTTGGCCGTGCTCACGCCGAACGTCGCGGTGAAGCCGGCGACGGTGATGATCACCAAGGTGACGATCAAGGGCGCGAAGCAAGCCGTGCAAATGTTCGGCCCCGCCCAAGCCGCCGTCGCCAAGGCCGTGGCCGACTCCGTCGCCGAAAACATCATTCCGAAGTCGAAGGCCGAAGAACTCGTCATCGTCTGCGGCGTGTTCATCCACTGGCAAGCCGCCGACGACAAGAAGATCTACGACTACAACTACGCCGCCACGAAGCAAGCCATCGCCAACGCGATGCAAGGCAAGCCGACGGCCGACGAAATGATCGCCCAAAAGGACAAGGTCAAGCACCCGTTCCAAGGCTTCTAAGCCGCGAGACGTTGCTGATCGAATCGAACTACGCCAAGCTCGTCGGCCCGCCCGGCGAGCTTGGTGCGTTTAGGGAGAGCCGGGAGACAGGAGCTTAGAGCCGAGAGCTCAAAGGTTCCGGCACTGCGTAATCTCTCCCGCTTCCCAGCTCTAGGCTCTTAGCTCCCAGCTCTCGTCTCATGTCTAAGCCCCTCATCCTCGTCCAACTCGATACCGATTCGCAGCCCAGCGTCTTCGACGGCGTCGTGGCCGTCGATGCCGGGGTGCAGCATCTCTTTCGCCACTCCGGCATCACCGCCGACAACGTGCGCGAGCGGGTTCACGGAGCCATCTTCACGCGCGGGGTCGACGACCTGCGCCACACGGCCCTCTTCATCGGCGGGTCCGACGTCGCGGCGGGCGAAGCCGTGCTGAAAGCCGTGAAAAAGTCGTTCTTCGGGCCGATGCGCGTTTCGGTCATGCTCGACAGCAACGGCTCCAACACCACGGCCGCCGCCGCCGTGCTGGCGGCTCGCAAACATCTCGATTTGTCTCAAACCAAGGCCCTGGTCTTAGGCGGCACCGGCCCGGTCGGCCGACGCGTCGTTCTGCTGCTCGCCCGCGAAGGAGCCAAGGTCCGCGTCGCCTCGCGCGACATTCGCCGCGCGGAAGAAGTTTGTATCGACATCAGAAAGTCCGTGCCCGACGCTCAGCTTTCTGCGCAGATCGTGGCCGACAAAGATCGAACGGCCGCGGCGGTCGCCGGTTGTTCGCTGGTCGTCGCCGCCGGAGCAGCCGGCGTAGAGCTATTAAGCAATCACGATCTACGAACGACCGAAAGTCTCAAGGTCGCCATTGATCTCAACGCCGTTCCGCCGGCGGGCATCGGCGGCATCGAAGCGTTCGACAAAGCCGTCGAGCGCGACGGCGTCATTTGCTACGGCCCGCTCGGCGTCGGCGGCACGAAGATGAAGATTCACAAAGCCGGCCTCAAGCAACTCTTCGAGCGCAACGACGCCGTGCTCGATGCCGAAGAGCTCTACGAAATCGGCAAGAGCTTGTAAGCTATTGCGGTCGTGAAAGGTTCACCACGAACCACGCGAAGAGCATCATCATCACGATGCCGAACGCGGCGACCGCAATCGTCACCCGCGTCTTCTGCCGCGCTTGCTCCAAACGCACGTCGACGGCCGACAACTCGTCGCGGGCCATGGCCGATACGGGCCCGGCGGCCGGCGAACGTCCGGACGGCGTCGTCGGATTTCCGGGAAACACTCGCTCATCCTTGGGAGCGGTTTCCGCTCGACGACGAGCGTCCGCATTCTCGCGCGGTTCCGCTTTCGACGGCGCAGCCGCGGCAATGGCCTCTTTCATTTGCACCGTGACCGCAGGGGGCAAAGCGGCCGTCGGCGAATCTTCGGCCTGCGGCGTTCGGCTCGGCGGCGGCGACGTTCGCATTTCGTGCTGCCACTTCGGCTTCGCGGAGTCCGGCTGATTCGCACCGCCCGACTTCGGCGCGGCGAGCACTTCCAACGGGCGCAACGTCGGCGACGCCGGCGGAGGCGGCGTATCATGATTCACCGCAGGTGCCGCGGCGGCGGTCGGCCCCGGCGGAAGGAGCGGCGGATAATCGGCGGCAGGCATCGGCTGCGGCGGCGAAGGCACGTTCCAAGCCGCGGGGGCTTGCGGCACCGGCGCATAAACAGCAGGGGCAAGTGGAGGATTCGCGTAAGCGGGCGGGGGCGGCGGCGGGGCTTGCAACTGCGGCACTTGGTACGTGAGTCCGCACGCCGGGCACACGACCATTTGTCCCGACATCGCGGCCGGCACGGTCACCATCGTCGGGCAGCGCGGACAGCCGACCTGAATCCAACTCACGCGGCACCTGAAGTCGTCGAAGTATCACCCTGCAGATCGTCGTCTCTCTATAGTAACCGAGCGACGCCGGTGCGAGAATCGAACGTTCGCCGTCGCCGACATCCGCCGCGATTGTCCGAGGTTCGCCGAGTTGCCCTCCTCCGCTGAGAATACGTCTTCCGCTTCGCCGCAGGCCCCGCTTCCTCCCGGTCAGCAACTCGCGGTGCGCGGGCGCTGGCCGCAAGTCGGCGAGAAGCAATCGGCCTCGCCGCCGGAAGTTTGGACCGTAGCGATTTCCGGCCTCGTCCGCCGACCGCTGCTTCTCACGCTCGACGAACTCAATCAATTGCCTCAGGTCGAGCGGCGGATCGACATCCACTGCGTCACTCGTTGGTCGAAGCCCGAACTTTGTTGCCGCGGCGCTCGCTTAGCCGACGTGCTGCAACTTGCCGCGCCGGCGGCAGAAGCGAAGTTCATCAGCTTCACGGCCCACAGCGATCGGCGTCACGATACGTCGCTCCCGCTCGAGGACGCTCTGCAGCTTGAAACACTCCTGGTTTGGGAGGTCGACGGCCTGCCGCTTCGCCGGAACACGGCGGCCCGCTCCGCACCATCGTGCCTGAGCGTTATTTCTACAAAAGCCTCAAATGGCTTCGAGAAATCAAGTTGCTGGAGCGCGACGAACTCGGCTTCTGGGAACGCGAGGCCGGCTACCACAACACGGCCGACCCCTGGCGGCAGCAACGCTACATGGCGCCGAATCTCTCACGGCTGGAAGTGCGCGCGGCGCTGAAATCCAAGAATTTCGCCGAACGCGAACTCCGCAGCATCGATTGCCGCGGGCACGACCTCGCCGGCCTCGATGCGCGCGGGGCCATTTTGCGCGACGCCGACTTTCGCGATTGCCCGCTCGCCGGAGCTCGCTTCGACGGTGCAAACCTTTCGAACGCGAAGTTTGCCGGCGCGGATTTGCGCGGAGCTTCCTTCACCGCGGCCGACGTGGAGGGGGCCGATTTCGCCGGCGCCGATCTGCGCGACTGCAACTTCCACGGAGCGTCGCTCTTCGGAGCTACGTTTGTGCCGCCATCCGCCGATCGTCCGACGCGCCTCGACGTCACGACGCTGTTCGACGCGGCCGGGCTGGAAGCCCTCATGCCCAAACAAGCGGAGTTCGTCCGTTCGCGATAGCTACTTCTTCGGAATCTCGCGGCCGTGCGGGTCGGTGTCGGCCTTCGGCAAGCTGGCGGCGATCTGTTCTTGCAGCTCAGGGCCGATGAAGTGCTCAATGCGCTCGGCCGGTTCGTGCAAGTGATCAAGCGGTAGTTGGAAGTGTTCCACGAGATACGCTTCCCAGAGGCGGTGCGACCGCACGAGCGATTCCGCCCCGCGACGTCCGGCCGCGCTCAGCACGACGCGTCCTTCGCCGGCCGGCTCCACCAGCCCGCTGTGGATCAGTTTCCGCAGCGCCCAGCGTCCCGAAAGGCTGCGGCCGACGGCGGCCAGTAGATCGCTCATCGGCAAACCTGCGACGCCCCGCGCGTTTTGCGATTCCTCGGCGCGATACAGGAGTGCCGTGAGATCTTCTTCGGCGATCCGCACCGAAAGCCGCCAAGCCCGTACGCCCTTGCCGACCAAACCGTAACGCGGCGCGAACACCACGGCCAAAGCAAACTGCACGCCGGCCGCCACGGCCATCATGCCCGCAATGTTCGTCCCCGTGAGCGGAGCGACAAGACAACCGGCCAACGACGAAACGACCGCCACCACGACGGCCCACAGCGTCATCGTGCTCAGTCGATCCGTAAGGAGATACGCCGTGGCGGCCGGCACGATGAGCATCGCCACGCACAGCACCGCTCCCACGGCTTCAAATGCCGCGACCGTCACGACGGCCGTCATTCCCATGAGCAGGTAATGAATGAGACCTGCGCTGATCCCCATCGCCGTGGCCAGCGCCGGATCGAACGACGCGATCTTTAGTTCCTTCCAGAAGAGCGCGACGAATACGATCACCGCCCCGAGCGCAAGCACCATCTTCGGCAAGGCCCGCGGCAAGTCGAACGGCCCCCAATAGAAACGGTCGATCGAGACGAAATCCATGTCGCCGTAGAGGACGCAATCGACGTCGATATGCGCCCGCGACGCGAAGTTCGAAACGAGAATCACGCCGATGCTGAAGAGCGACGTGAAGACGATGCCCAATCCGGCATCTTCGGCCACGCCTCCGTAACGACTGAGCGTCTGCACGAGCAAGGCCGTGAGCACGCCGACAATCATCGCGCCGAGAAACAGCACGAACACGGCTTCGCGACCGGCCAGAAAATACGCGACGACGATCCCCGGCAACACGGCATGGCTGATCGCATCGCCGAGCATGCTCATCCGCCGCAGCACGAGAAAACACCCGAGGATCGCGCAGGCCGAGTTGACGACGGCGCCGACGGCGAAATTCCACCAAGTGAGCTCGGCACCGGGACCCCAAAGGGCGAGGCCTGTCATGGTCGGCCCCCTTTCGCACCGCGCGCGGCGAGCGCAACCGTTTCTGAAGTCTCCGGCAGACGTCCTTCGGCCTTCAACGCGGCTTCCAAACGCCGCACCACGTTGGCGGGCAAATAGTCGTCGACGTTCGTCAAATCCAAGTCGACCAATTGGCCGACGAGGTCCGGATGCTCCGCCAAGTAGCTTTGCCACAAGCGTTCGCCGCGGACGACGAGCGCCGCATGGTCCCAGCCGTAATCCGTGAGCCCGAACTCGGTTCCTTTCTCGGATGAACGCGGCACAAGAGTGCCGCTGAACACGGCGTCGTTCACGGCGCGGCGTGCGAGCCCAGGGGCAATGTGAAACGTCGCGGCAATTTCAGGGACCGTGAGCCAAGCATCTTCCGATTCCGGGCCTTCGCCGTATTTGAACAGCGTCGACAGAATCCGTTGCCGCAACAGCATCCGGCGAAAGTCTCGCAACGCCGCGGCTCTGGCAAGCACGCCGCGCCGCGGAGCGAAGAGCATCGACACCAAGAAGAACGCCGTACCGACCAAGATGATCACCGGGCCGGCCGGCACGAGGCTGTAATGGGCGCTGGTCAGCGTCCCCAGACCGCCGATCGCCGCGCCGATCAATGCGGCTCCGATCAAGAGCTTGCTGAGGCGATCCGTCCAAAACCGCATCGTGACGCCCGGCAGAATGAGCATCGCCGCCACGAGCACCGCACCGACGGCAGGCAGCCCGACGACGGTAATCAGCGCGGCCAGCATGAGCTGGACGTTGTCGAGCAGCAGAGCCGGCCAACCTTGCACGCGGGCAAAGCCGGGATCAAACGACGCCAGCCGCAGCTCTTTGTAAAGCAGGATGATGCAGAGGAGCGCGGCCAGCGCGACGCCCCCGATCAGCTGCACGTCGGCGGCGACCATACCGGCCGTCTTGCCGAGAATGTACGACTTCAGACCTGCCTTGCTGCCGTCGACGGACCGATTCTGCACGTACGTGATGAGCACGACGCCCGCGCCGAAGAACACGCTGCGGATCGTCCCGAGCAGGGCGTCGTCTTTCACGCGCGTGACGCGCCGCAACACGGTGAGCAGCAACACCGAGAGCACCCCGGTCGCCAGCGCTCCGATCAGCAGCGGCGTCAGATTGCGCCGCCCGGCGATGAGAAACGCCAAACAGAGCCCGGGCAGGGCGGAGTGTGCAATGACGTCGCCGACCAAAGCCCGCCCGCGCAACACGGCGAAACAACCGACAAGCCCCGCCCCGGCGCCAAGCAGCGCGGTGCCGAGCAGGACGACGATCGTGTTGTAAGTGAGATCGAACAAGGGAGAGCTTGGAGCTAAGAGCCGGGAGCTAAGAAGGCGCGGCTCGGAGCAAGCCCGTCCGGCTCTCGGCTCCAAGCTCCAGCCTCTCGGCTCCTAGTCGCTGCGTTGTTTCGTCCGTACGGCTTCCGCCGCCGCGTCGAGCAGTTCCAGTCGCGGACCGTACGTCTTGCGAAGGTTGTCTTGCGTGAAGGTCGTGGCCGTCGGACCGGCGGCCGTGAGCCGCATGTTCAGCATCACCACGGTCTCGAAGTATTCGGTCACCGTACGCAAGTCATGATGCACGACCAAGACCGATTTGCCTTCGGCCCGCAATTGCTTGAGCAATCCAAACACGACGCGTTCCGTGGCGGCGTCGACGCCCGCCATCGGTTCGTCCATGAAATAGATGTCGGCCTTCTGCGCAGCGCACGCGCCAGGAACGTGCGCTGCTGCTGACCGCCGGAGAGTTGGCCGATCTGGCGGCGTGCGAAATCGGCCATTCCCACTTGGTGCAAACATTCCTTCGCCCAAGCTACGTCGACGGCCTTCGGCCTGCGGAACCAGCCGAGCTTGCCGTAGGTGCCCATCAACACGACGTCGAGCACGCTGACGGGGAAATCCCAATCGACGCTCTCACGCTGGGGCACGTAGCCGATACGGCGACGCTGCTGATCCGCATCGCCGCCGAAGATCTGCACGCTCCCGCCCGCCAGCGGCACCAAGCCGAGAATGGCCTTAATGAAAGTGCTTTTGCCGGCCCCGTTGGGACCGATGATCCCCACAAGGCTCGGTTCGTGCAGCGTGTAATCCACGTCCCACAACACGGGCCGCTGGTGATAGGCCACGGTCACGTCGTGAACGTCGAGAACCGGCGCGGCCGCGCTCGGCGACGACGGATTCGGACGTGCGGCGGCAGATGATTCCATGCGTTGTCGCGCCGTTACTGCAATGCCTTCACGATGACGTCGATGTTGTGCCGCACCATTCCCACGTACGTCCCTTCAGGAGTGCCGACCTTTCCCATCGAATCGGAAAACAGCTCGCCGCCGATTGTCACCGAATGCCCTTGAGCTTGGCAACCCTCGAGCAACGCCCGCATGTTCCGATCGCCGACGCTTCGTTCGAGAAACACGGCGCGAATCTTGCGGGCCACGAGGAAGTCGACCAGCGTGTTGATCTCTTTCACGCCGGCTTCCGTCTCGGTGCTCACCCCCTGCACGGCGCGGACTTCCACATTGTAGGCCCGGCCGAAGTAGTGAAAGGCGTCGTGTGCGGTAACCATGGCGCGGCGATCGGTCGGAATCGTCGCCAAGCGCGAGCGGCATTCTTCGTCGAGCTTCTTAAGCTCGTCCCGGTATGAGGCGGCAGCCTTCTGATAGTCGGCGGCGTGCGGCGGGTCGAACTTCGCCAAGAACTTTTCGACGGAATCAATCGTCAGCGCCCACAAAGCGACGTCGAACCAAACGTGCGGATCGAGCTCTTCGTGGCCGACGGAAATCAGCCGCTCGCGCGGCACGCTCGACGTGACGGCAATCGTCGGCTTGCGCAGGGCGAGCCGTTCGAAAACTTCCGCCATGCGTCCTTCCAGATGCAGGCCGGAGTAGAAGATCGCATCGGCCCGAGACAGTTTGGAAATGACGTCGGGCGTGGCGGTAAACAGATGCGGATCAATGTCTTCGCCCATGATCTGTTCGACTTCCACGTGCGCACCGCCGACGTTCCGCACGACTTCGGCGACCATGCCGGTCGTGCAAATCGCCTTGAGCGGGTGCTTGCCGGCAAACGACGGCCACTCGCCCGCGGCATCGCCGGAAGCGGAATTGCCGGCAGAAGGACCGCAGCCGACGACGATTGCGAGCAACGCCGGCGCGAACAGCGAAAAACGCTGGGTGTGTTTCATGGGATGAAAGGGAGCATCGAGAGCGGAATGGGAACTTCTCTATCATCGCACGTTTGCGGAGTTTGAAAACAGCAATTTTGAGTAATCAAAAACCCCCTTTCTTGACGAAGTCGTAAGTATGGCAAAACTCTCCGTCAATTTGTCGCTCGTCTTATTGCTGTTAGCCGGCACTACGGCCGCGCGTCCGTCGTATGCCGAAGAGCCGGTCGTGACGCTCGACGAAGAGTGGCTGCGCCCGACCTCGCGGCGCGGCTATCGGTATGAAAAAGCGATGCTGCGTTGGCCGGGACAAGGCCCCGCGGAGCCGGGCCGTAGCGAGACCATCGTCACGGATCGGCCGCACATCAGCGAAGCCAGCAGTCTCGTGGGGCTCGGCACCGCGCAGCTCGAAAGCGGCTACAGCTATTTCCACGATCGGAACGCCGGCGTGACGAGCGAAGGTCATTCGTTCGGTGAAGCATTGATCCGGTTGGGAATCTTCGCCGAATGGTTCGAGCTGCGTCTCGCCGACTCGTACCTCATGGAACGAACGCGCGATCCGATCAACGGCAACACGCGGATTCGCGGCTTCGACGATTTGTATCTCGGCGCCAAACTCGGCCTCACGCAGCAACACGGCGTGCTGCCCGAAATGGCGATCTTTCCGCAGATGCGGTTGCCAGTCGGGCACGAATCGTTCTCCAACGATCAAGTGCTGCCGGGCTATCTCTTCGCGTACAGTTGGGCCATCAACGATTGGCTCGAACTCGAATGCAACAACCAAGCGAATCGACGCATCGACGACTCGAATCATACTTACGTCGAGCTGATTCAAACCGCGAACTTCGAAGTGACGTTTACCGATCGCTTCGGCGGCTTCTACGAGTTCGTGATGTTCACGCCGACCGGGGCGCTCACCGCGGTGACGGAATACTACTTTCATACGGGCTTCGTTTATTTGATCACCGACAACGTACAAGCCGACATTCATTCGGCCGTCGGACTGAACGAAGCTTCCGCAGATTGGGCTTATACCGGGGTCGGACTTTCCATTCGACGATAAGCGCTAAAAGGTTTCGCGCACTCGAAACTTTGCGTTCGCCGGCCCGGGTGCTGAAACGGCGTCTCAACCGCGGAAATACGCGGATTTTCAGCCCTTCTCGGCGTTGTGGGCCGTGCGTAGTCTGAGAGGAACCCGCCTCACAGATTCACGCCTTCGAGTTCGTCATGACAAGCCCCGCCGTTCGTCCCGCCTCGCGGTTTGTGAAACCGTTCTTATTGCTCGTCGGCTGCGCCGCGCTCGTCGGCGCCGGAGTATGGCTGGGCGCGCCTCGCAGAAACGAAGCGATGCGAACATCGAGCCGCCGTCACAAGCCGCGGCCGCTTCGGAAACGCGTGCGGATGACGGACCGACGGTCGTCGCGTTCAGCAAAGAGCATCAAACTTCAGCAGGCGTGAGAACGGCGCAGGTGGCCGAAGTCGAGATCGAAGAAACGATCACCGTCACGGGCAAGCTCGCTGTCGATGAAGATCGCCTCGCGCACGTTTACTCGATGGTCGACGGCGTGCTGCGTGAAGCGCCGGTGAAGTTCGGACAAGATGTGAAGGTCGGGCAGTTGCTGGCGATGGTCGACAGCAAGGAAGTGGGGGAGGCGAAGCTGGCGCTGGCCCGACAACGCTTGAATCTCGGCTTTGCCCGTACCAACGACGATTGGGCGAAGACGATTCACCAAAACACGCAAGCTCTGATCGCCGCGCTGGAGAAGAATCCGCCGGTCAAGGAGATCGAAGCCAAGTTTCGCGATCAGCCGATGGGAGACAATCGGCAATTGCTCGTGGCCGGATACGCCAAATACGAGCAGACCAAGGCCGACTACGAACGACTGCATACGTTGCGCGAGCAGAACGTCGGGGTCGAGAAAGACTACATCCGTGCGAAGGCCGAGTACGAAGCCTCTGCCGCCACTTATCAGGCGGTACTCGAGCAACTGAAGTTTACGACCAAGCAGAGGCTGCTCGAATCCGATCAGAAGCTGCAAGAGGCCGTGACGGCCGAACGGATGGGGCGGGCCTCGCTCTTGATCTTGGGCTACGGCGAACCCGAAATTGAGAAAATGGACCCGTTGGCCGAAGGGGAAGCCGTGGCGCATTACCCGATTCGTGCGCCGTTCAACGGCACCGTGATCGGCAAACATGCGGTGCTCAGCGAGCAAGTAGGGCCGACGCATCAGCTTTACGAGATCGCCGATCTCTCACGGGTTTGGCTGCTTGCCGACGTCTTTGAAAAAGATCTCCCGCGCTAGAGCGCGTGGCCGGTAAGAAACTGGAGTTCACGGCCGCGGGCTACGGCGATCGCAGGTTCACGGCGCAAGTGGCGCATACGGGCAATTCGGTCGACGAGAAAACAAGGGCCGTGCGCTTGATCGCCGTTGCCGAGAACCCCGACAGGGTTCTAAAGCCCGGCATGTTCGTGCAGGTGTCGTTGCCGGTCGGTGAGAAGAAACGCATGGTGCAAGTGCCGGCCGGCGCGGTGCAAACACAAGGGGCCGATTCGTTCGTGTTCGTCGTGCGCGGCGAGGAAGAATTCGAACGCCGCAACGTACGGCTGGGGCGGAGCAGCGGAGAGCAGATCGAAGTTGTCAGCGGCGTGAAGCCGAACGAGACGATCGTCGTCGCCGGAGGGTTTGCCCTGAAGAGCGAGATGCTGAAGGAGTTGTTGGAAGAATGATCGGCGGCCGGCATCGCTCCGTCGTTCCTGATTTTCGTCGCTCTTTGCTCCCGGCCGTCGCACCATGATTACCAAGATTATTGATTGGGCCTTAGACAACCGGTTCATCGTCGGGCTCAATACGCTGCTGCTGATCGCGATCGGCCTGTGGGCGACGGTGAATCTACCGATCGACGCCGTACCGGACGTCACGAACGTGCAGGTACAGATTCTTACGACGTCGCCGGCGCTCGGTCCGCTCGAAGTGGAGCAATTCATCACCGCGCCGGTGGAGAAGACGTTGAGCGGCGTGCCGCGCGTGGAAGAAGTTCGCTCGGTGAGCCAGTTCGGATTGTCGGCGGTGACGGTCGTGTTCGAAGAAGGGACCGACATCTACTGGGCTCGCCAGATGGTCGGCGAGCGTCTGCAAATCGCCCGTTCGAACATTCCGCCGGGAATGGGCGATCCGGAAATGGGGCCGATCTCCACCGGCCTTGGCGAAATCTATCAGTTCGAGGTCCGCTCAAAGGAAGGCTACAAGCACTCGCTCATGGAACTGCGCGAAGTGCTCGATTGGAACATCGCCTATCAACTTCGCAGCGTGCCGGGCGTCATCGAAGTCAACACGTTCGGCGGCGAGCTGAAGACCTATGAAGTGCAGCTCGATCCGAATCGCCTGCTGAATTACGGCATTGCTATCGACGAAGTCTTCGAAGCGCTGCGCAAGAACAACGCCAACGAAGGGGGCGGATATCTCGTTCACCAACAAGAACAACGGGTCATTCGCGGCGAAGGACTGATTACTTCGCTCGACGACGTGGCGAACATCGTCCTCGACGAACGGGCCGACGGCACGCCGATCTACGTGCGCGATATCGGCGAAGTGCGGTTGGCTCCGCTCTTGCGACAAGGGGCGGTGACGCGCGACGGCCGCGGCGAAGGAGTCGTCGGCATCGTGATGCTGCTCATGGGAGAGAACGCTCGCGTCGTCGTCGATCGGGTAAAAGCCAAGGTCGCCGAGATCGAAAAGACGCTCCCCGAAGGCGTGATCATCGACACGTTTTACGATCGCACGGACTTAGTGCGGCAAACGATTCACACGGTCGAGAAGAGTTTGGCCGAGGGAGGGCTGCTCGTCATCATCGTGCTGCTCTTGTTGCTCGGCAGCTTAAAGGCGGGATTGATCGTGGCGCTGGCGGTGCCCCTTTCGATGCTCGGCGCGTTCATCGGCATGGTGCTTACCGGCTTGTCGGGCAACTTGATGAGTCTTGGCGCGATCGATTTCGGGCTCATCGTCGACGGCTCCGTCGTACTCATCGAAAACATCGTGCGGCGGGCCGGCGAGTGGTCGCATCACCATCCCCAAGAAGACGTCCCGAAAAGCGTCATTCGACAGGCGTGCCATGAAGTGGCCCGACCGGTGGTGTTCGGCGTCGGCATCATCATGATCGTCTACCTGCCGATTCTCTCGCTGCGCGGGCTCGAAGGGAAAATGTTCCGCCCGATGGCGTTTACCGTCATCTTCGCGCTGCTGACTTCGCTCATCTTGGCGCTGACGCTGATGCCGACGCTCGGTTCCATTTTTTTGCGTCGCAATATCACCGAGAAAGAAACCTTCTTGGTGCGTTGGGCGAAGCAGCTTTATCGGCCGGCGCTCGGCTTCGTGATGGCTCGGCCGCGCGGCGTGTTGCTCGTTGCGGCGGCGATCTTCGCGGTGAGCGTCGTCGCAGCCTTGCGGCTCGGGGCCGTGTTCGTGCCGCGACTCGACGAAGGCTCTCTCGCCATTCAAGCCGTGCGATTGCCGAGCGTATCTCTGGAAGCTTCGATCGAAATGATGACGAAAGCGGAGCAAACGCTGAAGAAGTTTCCGCAGGTCATCAGCGTGGTCTCGAAGACGGGCCGGCCGGAAATTGCCAATGATCCGATGACGGTGAACCTGACGGATATGTTCATCTCGTTGAAGCCTGAGGCCGAATGGCCGGAGCATATCAGCAAAGAAGAACTCGTGCGGCAAATGGAGCAGGCCCTCGATCGCGAAGTGCCGGGCAACACGTTCGGCTTCACGCAACCGATCGAACTGCGGGTACAAGAACTCGTGGCCGGCGTAAGGAGCGACGTCGGCATCAGCCTCTACGGCGACGATCTCGCGACGCTCAAAGCCAAGGCGGATGAAATCGCCGCCGTCGTCGCGAAGGTGCCGGGCGCGGCGGACACGGCCGCCGAGCAAACCGCCGGGTTGCCGACGCTGCGCGTGATCATTCGCCGGCGCGATATCGCCCGCTACGGCATCAACGCTCGCGACGTTTTGGACGCGGTTGCTTCAATCGGCGGCAGCACGATCGACCAAGTGTTCGAAGGGCAGCGGCGATTTCCGCTGCAAGTTCGCTTAGGCCCGGAGTGGCGACACGACGTCGAGACGCTGCGGGCGATCAAGATCGCCGATCCGCAAGGTCGGCAAATTCCGCTGGAACAACTGGCCGACCTCGTCACGGAAGACGGGCCTGCGCAGATCAGCCGCGATTCGTTGCGCCGGCGCATCTTGATGCAGGCCAACGTGCGCAGGGCGCGACTTGGCGGGCTTTGTTCACGACGCACAAGCGGCCGTGGAGCGCAATGTGAAACTTCCCGCAGGCTACACGCTGGCGTGGGGCGGGCAGTTTAAGAACCTGCAAGAGGCAAGCGGACGGCTGGCCATTGCCGTGCCGCTGGCGCTCTTGATGATCTTTGCGCTGCTGCACCTGACGTTCAATTCGGTCCGCGCGGCGGCGCTGATCTTCCTGAACGTGCCCATGGCCGTGACAGGCGGCGTGTTCGCGCTCTGGTTGCGTGATCTGCCGTTTTCGATTTCGGCTGGAGTCGGGTTCATCGCGCTATTCGGCGTGGCGGTGCTCAACGGCGTGGTGCTCGTCACCTCAATCTTGGAACATCGCCGCGGCGGCCAGCCGATGCAGGAAGCCGTGTCCGACGCGGCCCTGTCGCGAGTTCGCCCGGTGCTCATGACCGCGCTCGTCGCGATGCTCGGGTTCGTTCCCATGGCCCTGGCTTCGGGGAGCGGCGCCGAGGTGCAGCGGCCGCTGGCCACGGTCGTCATCGGCGGGTTGGTCACGTCCACCCTGCTGACGCTCTTCGTCGTACCTGCGATTTACCGCTGGTTCGAACCGCGGGAAATTGCCTCGCCGGCAAGCGTCGGCTAGCTTGCCCTACAATATTTCGGGTGAACCTCGCCTTGCCGGCACCTCTCTCCCTGCTGCCGGCAGGTTGCCATGCCGTTGCCGGCATTGACCCTCGGCGTTCGTTTCCCGTATTCTTGCCGCCCCCTCGGAGGGCTCGGCTGCGGCCGGGCCGAAGTTCTCGTGAAAGCCCCGTCGTCGACCGCCGCTTCCGCCTACTTAAGCCGCCGCGCGCATGCCGCCGGCGGGCAGCCGATCAACTATTTGATGCACACGGCGCTGAGCCGGCCGGAGTTGATTTCGCTGGCGGCCGGGTTTGTCGACCAGGGCTCGCTGCCGATCGAAGCCGTCGACGATGCTTGGCGAACGTTGGCGGCCGAACGAAGCCTGGCCCACGCCGCCTTGCAATACGGTACGACCGCCGGATATCGCCCGCTGCGCGAACTGCTGCTTGAAGAACAACGCTCGGCCGACGGCGATCCGCCGGCGCTGCAAGGCGTGACGCCGGAACAAGTGGTCGTCACGGCCGGCAGCAATCAATTGCTGTATCTCCTGGCCGACGTGTTGTGCGACGCCGGCGACATCGTGCTCTGCGCCGCACCGACGTACTATGTGTTCCTCGGCGTGCTGAAGAACCTCGGCATCCGCCCCGTCAGTGCGGCGACCGACGAATTCGGTTTGATACCCGAAGCGCTCGAAGAGCGATTGCAGCAGCTGGCCAAGGCCGGCGAACTCGGCCGAGTCCGCTGCATTTACGTGGTGAGCTACTTCGACAACCCTCAAGGCGTGACGCTGCCGGCCGAGCGACGAGCGCAAATCGTCGAGCTGGCCCGCAAGTATTCGACGGAGCATAAAATCTACGTGCTCGACGATGCGGCGTACCGTAAGCTTCGTTACGTCGGCGACGACGTGCCGAGCTTCGCGGCGTTCGACCAAGACGACACGGTCATCACGACGCAAACGTTCTCGAAGTCGTTTTCGCCGGGCGTGCACGTCGGTTGGGGCGTGTTGCCGCCGGAGCTGGTGTCGCCCGTGTGCGACATGAAGAGCAACATCGATTTCGGCTCGCCGAACCTGAGCCAGCACCTCATCTATGAAGCCGTTCGCAGCGGCGGCTGGGCCAAGCAAACCGCCGCTCTGTGCGAGGTCTATCGCGGCAAACGCGACGCCATGCTCAAGGCCTGCGAACGCCACATGGCCGGCTTGCCGGGAGTTTCCTGGCGTCATCCGGCCGGCGGGCTCTACGTGTGGCTCATGTTGCCGCCGGGCATCCATGCCGGAACGGAAGGCCCGCTCTTCAAAGCCGCTTTGGAAGCCGGCGTGATGTACGTCCCCGGCGGGTTTTCCTACGCCGGCGAAGGGGAGCCGGTGGCGGACAACACGATTCGCCTCAGCTTCGGCGTGCAGTCTCCCGCGCGCATCGACGAAGGCATTCGGCACTTGGCGACCGCGATCGCCGCGGTGGCGAGGTAACCCGACGATGCGCATCATCGACCGCTACTTGCTCGGCCAGTATCTGAAGAACTTTCTGATCTGTTGGATCAGCTTCACGGGCCTGTACGTCGTGGTCGATGCGTTCAGCAATCTCGACGAGTTTATGAAATACTCCGAGCAAACCGGTCGCGGGATGCTCGGCACGATGGCCAAGTTCTACGCCTTCCGATCGATTTACTTCTTCGACCGCTGCAGCGCGATCATCGCCATGATCGCCGCGATGTTCACGATCACGTGGATTACGCGACACAACGAACTTACGGCGCTCTTGGCCGCGGGCATCTCGCGAATGCGCGTCGCCCGGCCGATTCTCATCGCGGCGCTCGTCGTCACGGTGGGCGCCGCCGTCAGTCGGGAGTTCATCATCCCGCCGCTGCGCGAGCATCTCACGCGCGATCCGAAAGACCTCGCGGGCAATAGCGCCGTCGCGATGAACATGCAGGTCGACAACGCGACGGGCCTGATTCTCAAAGGCCAATACACGTTGGCCAACGAGCAGAAGATTCATCGGCCGAGCTTCGTCCTACCGCCGGGCCTCGACGCCTGGGGCAAACATCTTTCGGCCTACGACGCCTACTACCAAACCGCGACGGCCGAACATCCGCAGGGTTATCTCTTCAAGCAAGTCAGCTCGCCGCTGGAGTTGCTCAAGCAGCCGACGCAGACGCTCGGCAATAAGCCGGTGATTCTCACGCCCGCCGACAATCCGAACTGGCTGAAGCCGGACGAGTGCTTCGTCGTCTCGGAGATCGACTTCACGCAACTCAGCTCCAGCAAAGCGTGGCGAAAGTTCATGGCCACGCCGGAGCTCGTCAAAGGGCTGGCCAACCCGAGCCTCGACTTCGGGGCGGACGTCCGCGTGATGATCCACAGCCGGTTCGTGCAGCCGCTGGCCGACGTAACGCTGCTGTTTCTCGGCCTGCCGCTAGTATTGCGCCGCGAGACGCGCAACATTTTCGTGGCCGTGTTTATCTGCGTCGCGCTCACGGCCGTGTTTATGCTCGTCGGCTTCACCTGCCAAAAAATGGGCTCGATCATGCTCATTCGCCCGTCGCTGGCGGCTTGGCTGCCGCTCTTGCTCTTTATTCCGGTCGCCACGTCGCTCTACGACCGGATCGATAAATAGCCGCCCGTTCCGATAGGCGACTTCCCGCCGGCCTGCGTATAGAATTCGTCGCCGAGCTTTGGCACGATCCCTACGCAACGCATCCTTCAGGCGGGAGGTTCGCGATTCATGCCCGACGCACCGCAGCGCCCTTGGGTCGACGGCCTCCTCGTCTCGCAGGCCTTACGCCGCACCGTCGAACAGAACGCCGATCGCGACGCCCTCGTGTTCACGTCGCTCGGCTACCGCCGCACGTGGCGCGAATTCGACGACGACGTCGAGCTGGCCGCCCGCGGCCTGCTCGCGCTCGGGCTCAAACGCGGCGACCACCTGGCCCTCTGGGCGACGAACGTTCCGCAATGGGTCGTCCTGCAATTCGCCACCGCCCGCATCGGGGTCGTGCTCGTCACGATCAACCCGGCGTATCGGCCGTTCGAGCTGGAGTACGTGCTCCGGCAAAGCGACGCCCGCGTCCTCTGCCATGTGGACAAGTTTAAATCGTCCGACTACTGCGCGATGCTCGGGCAAGCGTGTCCCGAACTGATGTCGGGTACGCCCGGCCGCTGGAAATCGGAGAAGTTCCCCAAGCTTGATTGGGTCGTGTCGCTGCGCGGCGAGGCGCTTCCCCGGCGAAATCACGTGGGAGCAACTTCTCGAAAAAGGCCGAGCTCACTCGGTCGATTGGCCTGCGATCGAGGCCGAGCTTGAGCCGTCGCAGCCGATCAATATCCAGTACACCAGCGGCACGACCGGCTTTCCGAAGGCCGCGACGTTGAGCCACCGCAATCTGCTGATGAACGCCTTCTACATCGGCGCGAGCCAGCGTATTTCCGCCGACGATCGCATTTGCATTCCGGTGCCGTTCTACCATTGCTTCGGCTGCGTGCTGGGTACGCTTTGCTGCGCGGTGTACGGAGCGACGATGATCGTGCCCGCGGATACGTTCAGCCCGCCGGCGACGCTCGATGCCGTCGAGCGTGAAGGCGCCACGTCGCTCTACGGCGTACCGACGATGTTCATCGCGCAACTGCAAGATCCGTCGCTCGCCGAGCGTAAGATCACGACGCTCCGCACCGGCATCATGGCCGGCAGCCCTTGCCCGATCGAAGTCATGCGCCAAGTCATTGATCGTCTGGGGGCGACCGAAGTGACGATCGCTTACGGCCAAACCGAGGCTTCGCCCGTCATCACGCAAACGCGTTACGACGACCCGCTGGAACTGCGAGTGGAGACCGTGGGGCGGCCGCTCCCCGGCTTCGAAGTGAAAATCGTCGACCCGGCCGACGGTCGCACGCTCGGCGACGAACAACAAGGCGAACTCTGCGCCCGCGGGCACGGCGTGATGATCGGTTACTACGGCGACCCGGCGGCCACGGCGGCCGCCATCGACTCCGACGGCTGGCTCCACACCGGCGACCTCGCCGTGCGCCGGCCCGACGGCTATTACCACATCACCGGCCGCATCAAAGACATGGTCATCCGCGGCGGCGAGAATATCTACCCGCGCGAAGTCGAAGAATACCTCTTCCGTCACCCGGCGATCGAGCAGGCCTCGGTCGTCGGCGTGCCCGATGCCAAGTACGGTGAAGAACTCTGCGCTTGGGTGAAGCTCAAAGCCGGCCAAACGTTGGCGGAAGACGAAGTAAAATGCTTCGTGAAATCCGGCCTCGCCCATTTCAAAGTGCCGAAGTACGTCCGCTTCGTCGACACGTTCCCGCAAACGGTCACCGGCAAAATTCAGAAGTTCAAGATTCGCGAACAGATGATCGCGGACTTGGGGCTAAAAGAGCAGAAGACGGCGTGACGGAAGCGGGGGAGTGGCGAGCGGTGAGTGATGCGTGGCGCGTGGCGAGCGAGAGTCGACAATGAAATCACACACTAGCCCCGACGCGCAAGCGAGGGGACGTAAAGCATGATGTTTCGCTATTCGTGGATCGTTCTTGTTCTGCTCCTAGCCCTCCCCCTTCGCGCCGCCGAACTTCCAATCGGCGAGCAATTTCTCGACAACGGCGTCATTCGCCTCGGCGTCGACCTTTCGCGCGGCGGGTGCATCAACCGGCTCTCGCCGTCGGACACAGATCGCAACGTCGTCAACAACTACGACCTCGGGCGACAGATCCAAATGTCGTTCTACTCGGGCCCGGTCCCTTTTACGCTGGGCGATAAACGCCCTAAGCCGCATTGGGAGCACATCGGCTGGAACCCGATTCAAACCGGCGACGACTTCGGGCACGGCTCGAAGATTCTCGACTTCCGCCGCGATGACACTCAGCACGAGTTTTACGTCCGTTGCATCCCCATGCAGTGGCCGCTCGACGACGTGCCGGCCGAGTGCGAGTTTGAAAGTTGGCTCCGGCTCGACGGCGCCACGGTCCACGTCCGCAGCCGGATGGTCAATCGTCGTAGCGACAAGCAGCAATACCCGGCCCGGCATCAAGAGTTGCCCGCCGTCTACGTGAACGGGCCGTTCTATCGGCACCTGAGTTATCAAGGTCCGCGACCTTGGACCGGCGACGAACTCACGCGTTTCGACACCACGGAAGGGAAGGGCTTTCCCTGGCGTCACGGCACGATGACGGAGAACTGGTCCGCGCTCGTCGACGAGCGCGATTGGGGACTCGGCGTCTGGAACTCCGGCTGTTTTGAATTCTCCGGCGGCTTCGCAGGCAAGACAGGGAGCGGCGGCACGCGCAACGCGCCGACCGGCTACATCTCGCCGATTCAAACGGAAGTGATCGATCACGACATCGACTACGACTACCGCTACGTGCTGATTCTCGGCACGCTCGGCGAGATTCGCGACTACGTCTACACCCATGCAGACAAACAGCCGCGCAAGCCCGACTATCGTTTTGAAAAAGATCGTCGACATTGGCGCTACGCCAATGCACACGATTCCGGTTGGCCGATCCGCGGCGTACTCGACGTCACGTTCGACGCCGCCGATCCGCAGCTCGTCGGCCCGCGTGATTTCTGGCAGGCGGCCGATGCGCCGAAGCTTTACGTGACCGCGGCGTTCAAACAGTCACGCTCGCACGCGCGGCTCTTCTGGCAACGCTTAGGCGAGGCCGGTTTCTCGGAACCCAACGCCGTCAACTTTCCGATCGTGCCAGACGGTAAGCTGCGAACTTACGAGATCGATCTGTCGCACGAGCCGAACTATCAGGGCCCGATCATCGGCCTACGGATCGACCCGACGGAAGAATTCGCTCCGGGGGACGGCGTGCGTTTGGAATCCGTCACGGCAATTCCAAAGCCTTCCCCCTGACTTGTTCTGCGTCACTTCTTGCCGACGCAGTAGAGCACGTTCGTCGAGCGGATGAGCAGTTGTCCGTCGCACGGCGTGATCGAGGCACGGAAAATTTCTTCTTCGCCGGGCGTCAGCGGATTTTCGCTCACCACGTCCAACGATTCACCAGGCCGAATGACGTACGTCAGTCCGTCTTCGTTGAGGAGATACACCAGCCCGCCGGCGGCGATCGGCGACGCGCTGAACTTGCCGACGAGCCGTTCCTTCCAATAGGTCTTGCCGTCGCGTGCGTCGTAGCAGGTGGCGATGCCCGCCATGCTCACGACGATTACAAACCGGTCGACGACGATCGGCGACGGGCAGTCGCGACCATCTTTCCGCGGCACGTGCCAAGCCATATGGCTTTTCGTCACGTCGCCTTCGCCCCCCGGTTTCACGGCGTAGAAATCGCCCGAAAGTCCGTTGACCACGGTCAACACGTCGCCGGCCGGCGTCACGGTCGGCTCGCCTCGGCCGTTGAAGCTCTTGCAGTACCAAAGTTCCTTGCCGGTCTTTGGGTCGTACGCACGAACGCCGTCGTGCCCGTTGACCACGACCTCGCGTCGGTCGCCGGCCGTGACGACGATGGGCGTACTCCAACCGCGCATCGATTGTTCCGCATCGGTCTTCAATCGTCGCTCCGTTCGCCACACCGGCGTGCCGGTGCGCTTATCGAGCGCCGTGATGTAACCGTCTTCGTCGGAGTCGCAGTTTTGAATGACCAGGTCGTCGACGATGATCGGGCAGGCCGACACGCCCCATGGGCTGACGAACTTTCCCAGATCGCGCGACCAGAGCGGCGTACCGTCGACCGAGTAGGCATGAATGCCGCCGATGCCGAAGAAGGCGACGACGATTTGTCCGTCGGTCACGCACGTGGGCGAAGCCCAGCCGTTCATGATGTGAACTTTTTCCGGCTCCCCCTTCCACGCGCTCTGCTGCCAAAGCAGCTTGCCGGTCTTGCGGTCGACGCAGAGCACGAGCCGCTCGCGGCCCTCTTCCAAAGCCGCGGTAAGAAAGATGCGGTCGCCCCAAACGATCGGTGACGATTGGCCGCTCCCCGGCAATGACGTTTTCCAAGCCAAGTCGGCGTCGGCCCATTTCGTCGGCAGCGAGGTGTCGGTCGAGTGGCCGTTTTCCGCAGGTCCGCGCCAGCGCGGCCAAGCGTGGGCCGGCAGCACGGGCGAGTCGGGCAGCACGCCGACGGTCGAAACTACCAGACTCACGAGCCAAGCGGCGGCGGGCATGGGGCAAATCCTGGCGGCAGGAGGAATGTCGGCAAGGCGGGTTCAGCGGGGGACGGCGGCCTCGAAAAGCCGGCGGCTATCGGCGAATATCCGCCGTTTCGACGCCGCCGGCAACGCGATTATTCGCTGCCGGCGGGCATTTGACCCGCCACGGCTCAAGTGCCGGCCGAATTGCGCCGAATGGACTTCCACCGGAGCCCTAACGCTTTATAATGACGGGCTTTCCAACTTACGGAACTTGCCAAGCTATCCGGCTTTGCGTCTGCCTGCGGCGTCTTCGAGATGCGGCGAGACGCAATCTGGGCCGGGAAACCTTAAGAACGATTTCGGGTGACGTATGCCGAAGATGAAGACGCACAAGGGTACGAAGAAGCGATTCCGCCTGTCGGCCACCGGCAAGGCCATGCATCGCAGCGCCGGCACGAGCCACTTGGCCAGCCGGATGTCGTCGAAGCGCAAGCGTAAGCTCCGCGGCACCTCGGCGACGACGAAGAGCGAATCGAAGCGCATCGCGCGCTTGCTCTGCGGCAACAGCTACTAGCAGATACGCGCCGGGCTTCAGGGCCGGGCGCTGTGAGAGCGGAGTTTTCTCCGTTCGATAGCTTCGGGTGATTACCTGAGGCACGCGACGTGGAGTTCCTTGCGAACCGCGTCGCATTTATGCAAGTCGGGCAGGTGAAAACGTCGCCGAGCATTTCGGCGAGGCCTCGAACTTGTGAAGGTCGATGTAAAAGGGAAGGTACGGTTCCATGCGTTCTATGAAAGGTGCGGCACGCACCCAAGCTAAGAAGCGTCTGCGTAAGAAGGTCAAGGGTTTCGTCGGCGGCCGTCGCAAGCTGTTCCGCACGGCGAAGGAAACCCTCATCAAGGCCGGCGTCTATGCGTTCCGCGATCGCAAGACGAAGCGCCGCAACATGCGGGCCTTGTGGATCGTTCGCTTGAACGCCGCCTGCCGTCAACGCGGCATTCGCTACAGCCAGTTCATCGCCGGCATGGTCAAGGCTCAGATCGAACTCGATCGCAAGACCCTCTCGGAAATGGCGATTCACGACCCGGCCGCGTTCGACGCCGTCGCCGAACTCGTGAAGGGCGCGCTGGCGAAGGCCAAGGCCTAAAGCCGGGCTCGCGACCGGATGACGAAAGACTCGAGCCGCGGCAAACGCGGCTCGTTGTCTTTTCGGACCGCCGGCTCCCGTCTGAAGTCTCCAGTCTCCGGTCTTATCTGCCATGTCGCTCGACTCGTTCATCGCCGAACTCGACGCTCTTGTCGCGGACGCCACGTCTAAATTCGCCGCCGCAGCCGACGCCGCCGCGCTCGAAGCGGTTCGCGTCGAATTCTTGGGAGCGAAGTCGGGCAAGCTGAAGGACGCGCAGAAGGGGCTCGGCGCAGTCGGCAAAGACGATAAGCCTGCGGCCGGCAAGAAGTTCAACGAAGTCAAACAGGCGATCGAAGCGGCGTTCGCCGCCGCGCAAGAACGCTCCAGTTCGGGCGACGGCGCGGCTCCGGCCGGCCCGCCGTTTGATCCTTCGCAGCCGGGGCTACGTCCTCGGCTCGGGCATCTGCACCCGCTGACGCAGACCGTGGAAGAACTGAAAGACATCATGGGCCGGCTCGGCTTCACCGTAGCCCACGGCCCGGAGATCGAAGACGAGCGGCACAACTTCGAAGCGCTGAACATTCCCAAGGCGCACCCGGCCCGCGACCCGCTGGAGAATTTCTATCTCGCGACCGCGGAAAAGTTGCACGGCGCCGCGGGCGGCCCGATGTTGCTGCGCAGCCAGACGAGCACGGTACAAATTCGCGTGATGGAGGCGCAGCAGCCGCCGGTGCGAATCATTTCGCTCGGCCGCGTCTACCGGCCCGACACGGCCGACGCGACGCACTATCCGATGTTCCACCAGATCGAAGGTCTGCTGATCGACAAACACGTGACGATGGCCGACCTGAAAAGCACGCTGCGGCTGTTTGCCGGCAGCTACTTCGGCGGCGACGTTCACATTCGCTTTCGGCCGTCGTTCTTTCCGTTCACGGAGCCGAGCGTCGAAGTCGACATGCAGTGGAACGACCGCTGGATCGAAATGGGCGGAGCCGGCATGGTCGACCCGAACGTGCTGCGGGCCGTCGGCTACGACCCGGAAGAAGTCAGCGGGTTCGCGTTCGGACTCGGCGTAGAACGAGTCTGCGCCCGTCGCCACCAAGTAACCGACATCCGCGAGTTCTACCGGAACGACGTGAGATTCCTCGAACAGTTTTGAAAACAGTTCTGAATTTTGAATGATGAGTTATGACGCCGTTGTCGCGTATTCATAATTCAAAACTCTGAACTCATAATTCCTCCGCATCATGCTCATTTCCTACGAGTGGCTGAAGTCGCTGGTTCCGCTGGGCGTCGACGTCGACGAATTCGCCCTGCGCATGATGATGGCCGGCTTCAATCATGAAAGCACGACGGCCGTCGGCGACGACTACTGCGTCGATCTGGAAATCACGAGCAATCGGCCGGACTGCCTCGGCCACATCGGCTTGGCACGAGAAGCGGCCGTGTTGTTCGGAGCGCCGTTGAAATTGCCGGCCGCCGCGCCGAAGTCGGGGTCGGCGAAAGTGAGCGACCTGACGAAACTCCGCGTCGATTGCCCGGAGCTTTGCCCACGGTACGTGGCGCGCGTGATTCGCGGCGTGAAGGTCGGGCCGAGCCCGGCGTGGCTCGCGCGACGGTTGACGACCATCGGACAGCCGACGGTGAACAACGTCGTCGACATCACGAACTACGTGCTGATGGAAACCGGCCAGCCGCTGCATGCCTTCGACTTGGCGAAGTTGCACGGCCGGCAGATCATCGTCCGCGAAGCCCGCCCCGGCGAGAAGTTCGACGCCATCAATCATAAGGCCTACGTGCTCGACGCCGGCATGTGCGTGATCGCCGATGCCGATCGGCCCGTCGCCGTCGGCGGCGTGATGGGAGGCGTCGATTCCGAAGTTTCGACGGCGACGACCGAGCTGCTCATCGAAAGTGCGGCGTTCGACCCGCTTTCGATCCGCACGACTTCGCGCAAGCTCGGCCTGCGCAGCGATTCGTCTTATCGCTTCGAGCGAGGCGTCGATATCGACAACGCCGATTGGGTCAGCCGCCGCTGCTGCGAGCTGATTCTGGAAGTTTGCGGCGGCGAGTTGGCCGAGGGGTCGCTCGACATTGCCGCCGCCCGCAAGCCGCGCGAGCCCATTACTTTGCGTTCGGCGCAGAATTAAGCGAATCGTCGGCATCGAAGTGCCGGCCGCGGAAGTGCGGCGCATTCTTGCGTCGCTCGGGCTTACGGAAGTCGCCGCGGCCGAAGATCGCGTGACCGTGAATCCGCCGTCGTGGCGGCGTGATTTGGAACGTGAGATCGACCTCATCGAAGAAGTGGCCCGAATTCACGGCTACGACAAAATTCCGGAAGACGTCGGCGTGCCGATGGCTCGCAGCGCGCGGACCGACGAGGATCGCGTGCTCGCCAAGGTGCGACAAACGCTCACCGCCTGCGGGTTCGACGAAGCGCTGACGATCAGCGTCGTCGACGACGGGCTGTCGCAATCGTTCAGCCCGTGGACCGACGCCGCTCCGTTGGCGTTACAAATGCCGATTCTGGAGCGGGCCGATAAGCTCCGCCGCAGCTTGGTGCCGAGCCTGCTCAAGGCCCGCCGTGAAAACGAGGCGGTCGGCAATCGGACGATCGAACTCTTTGAAACCGCGAAGGTTTACTTGCCGCGGGCCGGTCAACTTCCGCAAGAAGAGCTGATGCTCGGCCTCACGGCCGGCGGCGGCGCGGGTGCGTTCAGCCGCGTGAAAGGCGTACTGGAAGCGATTCTCGCGGCGCTGGCTCCGGCCGCGCATTTCGAAGTGCGCGACCTGCCGAAGAAGCACGACCTCACGGCGGCGGGCCGGGGCTGCGAACTGGCGCTCGCCGGCGAAGCGGTCGGCGTACTCGGCGAGGTGAGCACGGCAGCGCTGAAGAAATTCGAGCTGCGCGAGCCGGCGATCGTCGCCGAGTTGAAATTGGCGCCGCTCCTAAAGGCCGCGGTGCTGGTGCCGCGTTACGTGCCGACCCCCGCGTTTCCGGCGATGGAGCGCGACATCAACTTGGTCGTCGACGAGAAAATCCGTTGGAGCGATCTGGCCGCGACCGTCCGCGACTGCGGCGGCAGCTTGGTCGAATCGTTCGACCTGAAGGGAGAGCCGTATCGCGACGAGAAGCGGCTCGGCCCGGGCAAGAAGAGCCTGCTGGTGACGCTCACGCTGCGCTCGGCCGAGCGAACGCTCACGAGCGTCGAAGCGGACGATCTGCGAACGCGCGTCGTCGACGAGTGCGCGAAGCGTCACGGCGCGGCCATGCGTGCTTAAGGCGAGAGCCTAGGTCGTCGGTTTCGCTTCAGGCTTGGCCGTCACCGCGGTTTCGAGCAGCTTCAGCGAATCTTCCACTTCTTGCCGCTGGGCGTCGTCGAGCGGCCGTTTGCCGAAGCGCACGCGGTAGTAATGGTCGACGATCTTACGCGGCAGCGGCGCCGCGGAGCGCGTATGCGGTAGTTCGGCCAGTTCGCCGCCGGCCGCCAGAGCCCATTCCCGCGGCGTTTGGTCGCCGGTTCGCACGAGCGAGAGCTTGGCCAAGAGCCTTTCCATGCGGAGGTAAAACTCTTCCGTCGGCGGCGCGGTGCGCAAGGCGGCCTCTTCGCGGGCCCTCGAGCGCGAACTTCGCGGTGATACCAAAATCGCCAGACGACGGCGGCGATCAGGAAGCCGATGCCCACGGCGAGGAAAATCCAGAGCCCGCTCCACATCCCGGCGTCGTACACGGCCTGCACGGCTTGTCGTCGCCACTCTTCCCACATGGCCGGATCGCGAAGCTGGTTGACGACGTCGCTCATCGCCGTCAGCACCGGCGCGTAGATCGATTCGTTCTGCCGCGTGGAATCCATGCCGACGACGTAATTGACCCACAGGAAGCGGACGTAGTCCAGCACTTGCTGAATCTGACTCCACGTCGTGTTGGCCACGGCCGTCGAAGCAAACGAGGCGGGAGCGGTGCCGTCGAGTTGCAGCCGAGCGCCGTTGGCTTCCGCCAGAGGAATCAGACCCGGCGTATCGCTCAGCCGGTCGAGCGGAACCTTGCCCGGGGGCATATAGGCCTCGACCCAAGAATGGGCGTGCAGTTGCTGGAACTCGTAGAAATTGCCCACCACGTTGAATTCGCCGCCGCGATAGCCGAGCACGATGCGGGCCGGAATTCCGACGGACCGCAACATCAGCGCCAACGCACCCGCGTAAAACTCGCAGTGTCCGCGCGGCTGGCTCATTACGAAATCTTCCACCGGATCGACGCCCGGCGGCCGCTGCGGAGCGTCGAGCGTGTATTCGAAGCGGCCCGAATCGCGCAGATACGCCTCGAGCCGGCGAGCCCGCAGGAGCACGTCTTCTTCCGGAACCTCGGCGACGACTTGTGCGGCCGTTTGCTTGAGCCCGGCCAAGGGATCGGTGCCGTCGGCGCGGAAGGGCGGAGTTCGGAGGAGTTCGCCTTCCACGTCGTTGTTCGGGAAGAGCAGCGGGATGAGTTGCCCTTGTCGGTGGCGTTGAAACGCGGGCGTGATCACTTCGTACTCGAAACGCTTTTGCAGCAACGTTTCTTGGCGGCTGATTTGCCCGAGCCGACCTTGATGAATGATGGATTGCTGCGATTGCTCCGCCTGATCGGTGAAGGCCGGATAGCACGAGAAGAGCACCGACCGCGACATCGGCTCGATCGCCACGCGTTGCAGCACCGCACCTTCGTCGCTCGCCAAGCGCGTGATCGAAGGCAAACCGTTGCGGAAGAACGATTGAACGCGACCTCGCTTCCACTCTCCCTTTTCGCTGTCGTACTCCATCACGGCGGTGCCGCGCATGTAGATGTCGCCGTCAATGTGGAACGGCTGCCGCGTCTTGTAGTCGAAGAACCGAACCTGCATGACGACTTCGGGATCTTCAAACGTGCGACCGGCCGAATTGAGATTGATATCCTGCGCGAAGCCCACGGTCCGCGGTCCGACGATCGCGCCGGTTTCCCAGGTGTGCCCGCCGATGCGCGGCACGACGACGAAGAGAATCGCCGCCAAGGCCAAGGTGCCGAAGCCCATGCGGACCATACGGCGCGAGAAATCGCCCGAACCGGGAGCGGGCAAAGGATCCAAGGCTGCGACCGGCGCGAAGCCGACGCCCCGTTTGGCGATCGAGCGCCGAGCTTTCGCGGCTTCGGCGACGTTGCGGCGTTGCTCGCGGAGCAGGTTGAAGTGGCCGAGGAAGAAGAGGGCCCAGAACAAATAGATCGTCAATAGCACGGCGAACACGAGGCCCGTCTGCAAGGCCGCGGCGACGGCGAGTTGCAGCAAGCTCACGGTGGCGAGCAGCCAATAGTTGCGCGTCGTTTTTTCTTTGAACTGCAAGACAAATTGCAGGTAGGCCATGAGTTCGGCCATCACGAGCACTGCGCTCGTCGGAACCTTTCACGGCCGCCATGGCAATCGCCACGATCAGGGCGATGATCGAAGCGACGTTCGAAACACCCGTACCGAGCTGAACCCATTTCTTGCGATCGCAGAGAATCAGCGAGCCGATCGACACGACGACCGCGGCCAACGCCAGCACGTAGTTGCCTTCTCCCACGGCCAACGCGATCGTGCCGATGCAGGTCAACGCGGCGATGCCGACTTGAAGAGAACGTTCGACGTTCATCGCGAGGCCTCCTGTTGGAAGACCTGCGACCAAAGCGCATCGTGCGGAGTGAGCACGGCGGAACGGGCCGCCCAAGCGCGAAGCTCGGAATCGCCGGACATACTTGCGAAGCGCTGCGGATCGTCGAGCGTCGTCGGCCGGGTGCTGACGACCAAGACGTTCGTGCCGGGCTTCACGCGGCCGTACATCGCGGCCATGGTCTTGGGCAACTGATCGGCTGCGGTGGATTCGGTAAGCGCCAGGGCTTTCAGACCTTCGTCGACGACCGCGGCGGACGACGGAGCATGAATGTTGCGCGGCGTTTTGCCGATGATTTCCAGATCGATCGTACGCCCCGACTCACGACAGACTTCGACGAGGATCGTGGCCGCAAAGCTGAGCACGTCTTCCAAACGCCGACGGTCTTCCGGCGTCGGCTTGGCGGGCATCCAAGCTTCCACGACCAGCGCGACGGTCAGTTGTCGCTTCCGCTCGTATTGTCGGACGGTGAGCGTTTGACGACGGGCCGTGGTGCGCCAATGGATGCGGCTGCGAGCATCGCCGGTGCGCCATTCGCGGAGGCCGTAGAAGTCGCCCTCTTGCAAACCGCCGCGGCGGCGCGGGCCGCCGATTGCATCGTCTTCGGCCTTCCACAAACGCTGCCACTGCGGCGAAAGCCAGCCGATGCGCGGCAGCACGATCAAACGCTGCGGCCGATCCACGCGAAGCATCGTCCGCAACATGCCGAGCGGGAAACGGGTCGAAATCTTGATCGGCTGGAAATCGTAAATGCCGCGCTGCTCCAGCACGCCGTCGTAGGCGGCGCGCTGCGACTGTCCGACCGGAAGATACGGGAAGTAAACCTCGGTGCCGACGGTTTTCGTTTCGCCGCGCGGCTTCAATTCATCGCGGGCCGATACGGAAAAGCTGCTGCCGCGGCGTTTATTGTTGGTCGCCGTAAGCTCAACGCGAAACGTTTCGCCGGCGTTCACGGCGGTCGGACATTTCCGCGCGACGTCGATCTTCTTCAACGTCTGGCGCACCAAACTCCAAGACAGAAGCAACGGCCCGGCGAGCACGCCGTAGAGGAGCATCAGCAGATTGATCTGCCTAATGACGGCGGCGATGAGAATCGTGCCCATCACGCCGAGGTACAAAAGCCCCTCGCGCGTGATCGACATGTGATGGATGCGACGCATATGCCCGACTCGCGAACGGTGGTGCCCCAAACGAACCGGCCTTCGAGACTTCTTACCCCTCACCCCCGGCCCCTCTCCCGCAAGGGGCGAGGGGAGATGGAGAGTGATTTCGTTTACTGCGGGACGGCGACTTCGCCGAGCAGACGTTGCACGATGTTTTCCAACCGGTCGCGGCTGTTGCCGTGCAAGAAGCCCTTGGCGATGACACGATGCGCCAGCACCGGCACGGCCAAACGTTTGACGTCGTCGGGGAGGACGTAGTCTGCGCCCTTCCACGAACGCCAAGCTTTCGCGCGCCTCGGTACAGCGCCAACGCGCCGCGCGTGCTCACGCCGACCTGCAATTCGTCACAGCGCCGCGTCGCTTCGACTAGATCGAGCAAATACTCGTGAATCGAATCGTCGACGGAGATGCTGCGAACGGCTTCTTGCATCTGCACGACTTGGTGCGTGTCGATCACCGGCTTCAATTCTTCCACCGGCTCGCCGCGGCGATGGCTCGTCAGCACGCGCAGCTCGTCTTCACGTTCCGGATAGCCGACGCTCGTGCGGAGTAGAAATCGGTCGAGCTGGCTTTCCGGCAACGGATACGTGCCTTCGAACTCAAACGGATTTTGCGTCGCGATGACGAGAAACGGCTTCGGCAAGGCGTAGGTATGCCCGTCGGCCGAGACTTGATTGTCGCTCATCGCTTCGAGCAAGGCGCTTTGCGTGCGCGGCGTCGTGCGATTGATTTCGTCGGCCAGGATGACGTTGCCGAAGATCGGGCCTTGGCTGTAGACGAATTCGTTCGTCTGCGCGTTGAAGATGCTGCTGCCGACGATGTCGCTGGGGAGCAAGTCGGGCGTGAATTGGATGCGGGCGAAGCGGGCATCGATGCTGTGCGCCAGAGCTTTGCCGATGAGCGTCTTGCCGACGCCCGGCACGTCTTCCAACAAGATGTGCTCGCCGGCCAAGAGCGCGACGATGCAGAGCCGGACGACGTCACGTTTGCCGAGGACGACTCGGCCGATATTTTCTTCGAGCGTGGAAACAATCTGATGCAGTTCGGGCGACATTCGCTACGTTCCTACGTGAGTTCCGTTCGTCGTGCCGAAGGCAAAGGGTGCAGGTTGCCCTGCATGCGGACTTGCTCCGGCATTCGATCGTGCCCCGGCAAACTTCACCCGAACCGCAAGCTTTCGCGGCTGCCAAAGCACCGCTTCGGGCGGTCGGGTTGCCTCAAACTGGTCGCCCGTACGGTTCAGTTTACCCAATTGTCCGCGGGCGACAAATGACTTCGGGCGAACGTTTTGTTGCCGCGGCGTCGGAGATACGTTTACATTAACGGTACACCTCCTTCGGCCCATTTCTTCGAGCCGCTGATGCCGCCGGTAGCCGGTCGCGATTCATCGACCGATCGACTCAACGTCGGCGACTCGTTCGTCCGGGCGAGCGGCGGTCGCGGTGCGCCGTCGAACGTCTGGCTCGACGGCGCAGTGCTCGCTTGTGCTTGCCCCGACTGCGCCGCACCGATGAGCATTCGGCTCTGGCTGGCGCTGGCCGAATGCCGGATGTGCGGCGCTCAAGTAGAGCTTACGGAAGAACAAGAGCGGCAAGCTCGGGAACTGTTAGAAAGCCGTGAGGCGGGCGGGACGGCCAAGCTCGAAGAGGCCCGCCCGCAAGGATCGGCCTGGTCGCAGCCGGTGCGGCCGCAGGAGCCGAAACCGCAACTCCGAGCGCTGCCGGTCTTGCGCAGCGCCGGGGACCATTCCGAAACCGCCGGCGACGCGACGTCCGCCGCAGCCCGACGCTCCGGCGACGACGAAGCCGCTGATTGCGGAGCCGGTGTACGACGAGCCGCCGCGCACGGCGACTCCGGCTCCTCAACCTGCGGTGCCGCCGCCACAGGTCGCACCGACAGGCAAGCTGCCTTGGCTGCACATCATCTCCTGCTTGGCGAGCCTGCTGGTGAACATGCTGTTCATCATCCTTTTGGGGCTGCTGGTGTTTCCGCCTCTGACGCGGCCGAAGGTCGTGATCATCGAAGCGAGCATGCCGGTGGGCGACTCGGGCGGGCCGAAAGGTTCCGACGTCGTCGTTCCTACCAAAGCGGTGGGGGCGAAAGGAGCGGAGCCGATCTCGCCGATCGTCGTCGCTCCGGCTGCAGGCATTCAACTGCAAGACCTGCAACGTCCGCAGGTGGATCTCTCGGGCTTGCGCAAGAGCATTGAGGAATCTGCGTTGCCGAACCTGCCGCTGGCTTCGGCCGCGGGTTCCGGTAGCCCGGTGGCGGGGACGCTGCTCGCCGGACGTGATCCGCGGATTCGTTCGCGGATGCTCAACATTGAAGGAGGGACGGAGCGGACGGAGTTGGCCGTGGCGATGGGGCTGAGGTGGATCGCCAAGCACCAATTGCGCGACGGTTCGTGGAGCCTGAATCGGTTTCCGATGTCGGACGATTGCCGCGGGCAGTGCCACGACGTGGGGGTGCCGAGCGACACTTCGGCCACGGCGCTGGCGCTGCTGCCGTTTCTGGGCGCCGGCTTCACGCACAAGGTGGAAGGAGACTACCGACAAACGGTGGACGACGGGCTACGCCGGCTCGTGGCCATGCAAGACGAAGACGGCGGCCTGATGGGGCGGCCCGTCTACGGCAACACGGGGATGTATGCCCACGGCCAAGCGACGATGGCCTTATGCGAAGCGTACGCGCTGTCGCAAGACTCGAAGCTGCGCGTCCCGGCGCAGAAGGCGGTGGATTTCATCGTCGCCGCGCAGCACTCGGCCGGCGGGTGGCGCTACTTCCCGGATCAGCCGGGAGATACGAGCGTGGTCGGTTGGCAACTGATGGCGCTGCGCAGCGCGCAGATGGCCGGCCTCGACGTGCCCGAACAGGTTTTCAAGCAGAGCAACAAGTTTTTGGCGTCCGTTCAGAAGAGCGACACGCAAGCGCTATTCGGCTACATGCCGCACTCGCAGGCGACGGAAACGATGACGGCCGAAGGTTTGCTCTGCCGGTTGTACTCCGGCTGGCGCACGGACTTCGGCCCGCTGCTGCGCGGCGCCGATTGGTTGCTGAAGAATCATCTGCCGAAGGCGCAAGATGCCAACATGTACTACTGGTACTACGCCTCGCAGACGATGCACCATCTGGGCGGCGAACGGTGGCGCAAATGGAACGAGCGGATGCGGCCGCTCTTGATCGAGCTGCAAGAGAAAGAAGGGCACGAGATGGGAAGCTGGACGCCGACTTCCGATCATCACGATGCGGCCGGCGGCCGGCTGTATATGACGGCGCTGGCCGTATGCACGCTGGAAGTGTATTACCGGCATCTGCCGATTTACCGCAATGAAGCGACGCCGGGCGACGGAGCCGGCGGCGATGCGCAGACGCCGGAAAAAGAAACGGACGCGACCCCGGCGGAAAGCACCGGGACGCGTCCGAAGCGGCGTTTGAAATAGTTGTCGAGGCGGCGGCAGCTCATTCGGCCGCCGATTGATCGGCCGTTACTTGATCGTCGTCGGCCGGTTACTTGGCCGGCTTCAAGTATTGGAACGTGAGCAGCGCGTAGCCGGTGACGAGGTTCGGGTCGCCTTCCATCCAGCGCGGGTTGCTGTTGGCGAAGGAGCCGTCTTCTTTTTGGCGGCTGATGAGTTCGGCCGCGAGCTCTTCGCGCCAGGCGTGTTCGACGCCGGCGGTGTCTGCGAACTTCTCTTGGCCGATGGCGTCGAGCGCTTTGGCGAACGTGTGGTAGTAGTAGAACATGCCGTTGTCACCCATGCCCGGGTTTTCCTTCAGCGTGTAATTGCCGCGGAGCCAAGTGACGGCAGCTTTCACGCGTGGATCATCGGGGCCGACGCCGGCGTAGATCATGCTCTTCAAACCGGTGTAGGTCATGGAACCGTAGGAGCGGAGGCCGCCTTGCTCGGTCTTGCCGGCTTGGCTCGTGCCGCCCGCGGCGGGCGTGTAGTAGAAGCCGCCGTCGGGATTCTTGGCGCTGAACTCCGTGGTGTTGTGTTCGGTTTCTAGGTTCTGACAGCGCGAGACGAACACGAGCGCCTTTTGCAGAGCTTCGTCTTCGGGCCCGCGGCCGGCGGACTTCAGAGCATCAATGAGGAAGCTCGTGTTCGAGAGGTCGGGGTGCTTGCTCTTGCCGTAACCGGCGCCGCCGAAGAACGGATCGCTCTTCGACTTGTCTTCCCCTTCGTCCCACTGCAAGTCCTTCACGTACGCTTCGCACGTCTTGAGCAGATCGTTGTAGCGACCGTCTTTGTTGGCGGCCGAGAAGGCGATGATCGAGATGCAGGTTTCGTAGTTGCGATGATTGCTCTCAGGGAGGTAGACGCCGCCGTCAGCCTGCTTGAAGCCTTCGAGATACTTCAGGGCTTTGGCGACGACGGGGTCATCGGGAGTACGACCGTTCTTCAAGAGGGCCGCGGTCACCAAGGCCGTGACGGCGGGACCGGCGGCCGGCGTGAAGGCGCCTTCCGGCGATTGGGCCTTGGTCAAGAAATCAACGGCCTTGGCCACGGCGGCATCGCGCTTCGACCAGAGGGCGTCGTCGGCCCGAGCGGCGGAGCCGGCCAGGGAAAGCGTCAAACAACCGACGACCAGCAGTCGCCCGGCGTGCGAACGGCGAATCATGGTACGAGTCTCGATATCTTAATTTTGAGAGGAGAGAAAACGGCTAGATCCCGCGAAAAGCCTCGTTTGGGCATCGCTAGACCGTTTAGCTAAGGGATTATCTTACCCCGGCCGAAGGCCCTCGGCAGCGGACCTGACGGGCCGGCTTGCGATCAAACTACTGGCCTCGGCGGCGAGTTTTTCGCCGGGCGGCGGGCGGCGGGCGAGGGACTAATCCAAGATCGCCAAGATGTCCCGTTCGCTGAGAATCAGCAGGCTCTCGCCGTTGACGACGACCGTGGAGCCCGAATAGGGGGCATAGAGTACCCGATCCCCTTCCGAAACCTGGGGGAGCGTGCGGCGGTCGGAGCCGTCGATGCGGGTGCCGTCGCCCACGGCCAGCACCTTCCCCTCCTGAGACTTCTCGCGCGACGCCTCGGGCAAGACGATCCCGCCCGCGGTTCGCGACTCGGCCTCTTGCGGACGAACGACGACGCGATCGTTGAGCGGAACGATTTTCATGTGCGGAGAACTCGAACCCAAGGGACGGAAGTGATCGGCTGCGGCGAAGGTCTACGGCAGATGCCGCTGCGACGCTGCTTGCATTACGGCACGCCGGCGGCAATCCGGCAAGGCGTGCCGACAGCGATCGGCCATTCTGACGAACCACGTCGGCCGAAGCAACGGGCGACAACTCGTCGTGAGTCTGCGCGGCGCGATCGCGCCAAGACGCGAGCCGCTGCGAAAAAAATTTGCAAGAATCAGGCGGATTGATATTCTTACAAGGGCTTGAGCCGAGCGTCCCGAAACAACCTGCGGCAGCGGCGAAAATCGTCGTTTTCCGCCGGGTTCACCGGGCAATCGGCGGCGCACCGGGGAGTCCGTGCGCGATCGAAGACTTTGGCGTGGGTCGGCCTTAGGCGAAGACCGCACCTACCACGGCTTGCGACGTCCGTTTCCTCTTGGAATCACGACAGCGATCGACCCCATGAGACGTCGAACTTCGGGGGCTGCGACCCGCGAAGAACGAAGCGAGGAACGGATTCGAGCGGCTTACGTAACACACGACAAAGTTCTAGTTCGTCATGGCGGACACTTCGGCGGCCGGATGCAAGGCGTGAGCGACGACGCGGTTGCGGAGCCTAGTCAGGGCTCGGCCCCGTAAACGAGCGAAGTTGCCGCACGTGCAGGCCGCCCGCAAAGACAGACTTCAGATCGACGACGCCGGTTGACACCGGTCGGCGAGCGTCGCTGAAATCAAGCGGACACGTTGCCGATTGCCGACACCGCCGCCTCCTCGTTCCCGCCGAGGAGGCGGCTTTTTGTGCACCGAACGAGGCGAGAGATTCGCGAAATTACTTCGCCGCGGCAAGCTTTTGGCCCAGGCCGCGACGCAATTCCTTGCAGACGCCGTCGGGGCCCATGTAGACGTTCCAGACGACTTTCGCGAAGTCGAGATTCTTCACGATGACCGGTTCTTGACCGCGTACCGAACAAGCGACGCCCTGATTCGGCAAATGCGTGATCTGCACCGTCTCCCCTTCGCAAAGCGGGGCCTTCAGCATGTGTTCGAGCATCGTCGTGCTCTCCGCGGAGAACTTTCCTTCCGGATCGTTCTTTGCGAAGGCTTCTTTGAAGCTGCGCTGGAGAATGCTTTGCGGCACGTCGCGGACCATCGTAAGAACGAGCTGTTTGGGGCAATTGGCCGCGGCCAAAGCGTCGACATGCTCCGGGGCGTGGGCCGAGTCGCAATAGCTGGCGATCTGGTAGAACTTGATCATCATCGCCTTGCGAATCGCCTGGCCGGTGAGCTTGACCTGGGCGGAAACGCCGGCGACGTCGATCGTCTTGGCGACCGGGAAGATTCCTTCGAGAACCACGGGCTCAACGGCGGCCGTCGCTGCCGCGGTGCCCGAGGCCGAACCCGACGTGGTCGTCGGCACGAGCTGAACCGTGCGAACCGGCGCGGCATCGTCGGAACATCCGACGGTCCACGGCAGTCCCGCCGAGAGAACCAGCGCGCAACCGATCTGCACCCGACGCCCCCAAGCCTGCTGAAGCAGCATTGTTCATCACCCGCATAATCGCCGTTCGCCGCCCTCAGGGGTCAGTGTAAGGACCCCAAGGCGCGAGACAAGGAAAATTCGGTATCCCGTCGATCGGGCGGCCGCGTTTTACCGTCTGATTAGCCAAAATTGACCTGCCGGTGACAAAGGCCCGACACTGGCAGGAGCCTTGCCGGAAGTTTATTATCCCGTTCTTCCCGCCGGCATTGTTTTGCCTTCGACCTTGTGAGCCCGCCACCATGAAATTGATTGCTTCGGCTGCTACGGCCGCCCTGATCTGTATGTCGTCGAATTCGGCCTTTGCCGAGCCGATCGTCACGCCGCTGGCGTCGAAACTCCAAACGCCGGAATCGGTTGCAGTCGGCGTCAGCTACGCCAAACAGTTTCCGCAGTTTACGACCGTGGTGTCGGAAATCGGCGAGTTCGGCAAAGACGGCGACGGCAAGGTGACCGTCATCAAGGGGGCCGACAAAACCGTGCTCGCCGACGGTCTGGACGACCCCAAGGGCCTAGCTTTTGCCGGCGAGCAACTTTTCGTCGCCGACAAGAACAAGGTTTGGCGGATCGGCCCCAAGGGGGGCAAAGAAGTGTTCGCCGCGACCGAGGCATTTCCGATCCCGCCGAAATTCCTGAACGACGTTGAAGTCGACGCCGCCGGAAACGTGTACGTCAGTGATTCGGGCGACTTGAAGGGAACCGGCGGTGCCGTGTTCAAGATTACGGCCGACGGCAAAGTGTCGACGCTCTTGGATTCCTCAAATCCGGCCATCAAGGGTCCGAACGGGTTGCTGATCGTCAACACCAATCAGCTCTACATCCTCGACTTCTTCAGCGGCGAATTGAATCGCCTCAATCTCGAAACTCAGCAACTTGAAAAAGTGACGGACGGTCTCGACGGCGGTGACGGCCTCACACAAGACTTCGACGGCAACATCTACATCACCCAGAACGCCAAGGGGCTACTCTCGCTCTTGCGGCCGGGTGCAACAAAGTCCGAACCGTACGGACCGAAATTCGGCGGCGCAGCGGATCTCACGCTGAATCCCAAGACGGGCCAATTGCTAGTGCCCGACATGAAGGAAGGAACGCTCGTCGGCGTGTCCATCGTCGATGCGACTCCCGCCGACGTGGATCGTTCGCCGCTCGCCGAGGTGAAGATCGCTCCGGCATTCGAAAAGCTCGAGGAAGAAGTCACGCGTCCGATCGTCATTACCCACGCGGGCGACGGCAGCGGCCGACTTTTCGTGGCTTCGCAACTCGGCAACATTTATGCATTGTCCAAAGCCGACGACGCGGCCGAGCCGGCGCTCTTCTTCGATTTCCAGAAGCACGTCAGCTACAAAGACAACGAGAACGAAGAAGGGTTCCTCGGTCTGGCATTCCATCCGAAGTTTAAGGAGAATGGACAGTTCTTCGTCTTCTATACGAAGAAAGACGCCGAGCCGCACATGTCGGTCATTTCGCGATTCCGCGTTTCGAGCGGCGATGCAAACAAGGCCGACCCGGCAACCGAAGAAGAAATCCTGCGCGTGCCGCAGCCGTTCTGGAACCATAACGGCGGCACGATCGCCTTCGGCCCCGACGGCATGCTCTACGTCGGGCTCGGCGACGGCGGCGCATTCAACGATCCGCACGGCAACGGTCAAAACCTCGAAACGCTCAACGGCTCGATCTTGCGTATCGACGTCGATAACAAAGACGAAGGCCTCGCCTATGCCATACCGAAAGACAACCCTTTCGTCGGTTGGAAATCGGCCGACCCGGCCAAACCCGTAAACGCTCGCGGCGAAATCTGGGCGTACGGCATTCGCAACATTTGGCGGCTCGCTTTCGATCGCCAAGACGGAACGCTCTGGGCCGCCGACGTCGGTCAGGATATTTGGGAAGAGATCAACATCATTGAACGCGGCGGCAACTACGGCTGGAACATGCGCGAGGGCATGCACAAGTTCCGCGCCAACGGCTCCGGCCCCGATCCGAAGTTCATCGAGCCGATTTGGGAGTACCATCACGACGTCGGCCGGTCGATCACCGGCGGCACCGTGTATCGCGGTAAAAACGTTCCCGCCTTGCAAGGTAAATACGTGTACGCCGACTACATCCGCGGCACCGTCTGGGCGCTGGACTACGACAAGGCGGCCAAGAAGGTGATTTCCAATCGCGAAATCAGCGGCAACGTCGCGCCGGTCGTGTCGTTCGGTGAAGATGAAGCCGGCGAGTTGTATTTCACGACGACCGGCAACCGGTTCTTCCGGTTCGTGCCGGCGAAGTAGCCGTACCGCCTTGGAACTCGAATCCGACTAACGCCGCCGGCTCTGCCGGCGGCGTTTCTTTTCCTACAATCGGAAAATCTTCTCAATCGGCGGTTTCCCTCATGCCGATGAGTTACGACGAGCAGTTCTCGGCCTTGCGCCACGAACTGCGCATTGCACTGCTTCGCGCAACAAGGAAGTTGCCATGCTCGTCGTACTTAGCGATCTTCACCTCACCGACGGCACCAGCGGCGAAACGATTTCGTCGGGAGCCTTCGAAGTATTCGCCGAACGTCTTCAAGACTTGGCGTGCGCCGCCTCACATCGCGCCGACGGCAGCTATCGGCCGATCGAGCAATTCGACGTATTGCTTCTGGGCGACGTGCTCGACGTGATTCGCTCGACCCGTTGGCTGGCCCGCAAAGACGTCCGACCGTGGAGCGATCCGAAGCGGCCCGAATATCTCGACATGGTGAGTCAGATCACCGCGGGCATCCTCAAACAAAACGAAGAATCGTTGGCCGTGCTGCGTCGCCTAACGGAAGCCCGCGGCCTGGAACTAGCGCCTGCCGACAAGCTCGGCCGCGTCGCCGATACGCGCGAGCGCGTTCCGGTGAAAGTCGACGTCCATTACATGGTCGGCAACCACGATTGGTTCTATCGTCTGCCGGGCCCCGGCTACGACCTGCTCCGGCAATCGGTCGTGCGCCATCTCGGGCTGGCCAATAAGCCGAATCAACCGTTTGCGCACGACCCGCACGAGAGCGAAGTGCTGTTGGAAACGATGCGCCGTCACAAGGTGTTCGCCCGTCACGGAGACATCTACGACCCGTTCAACTTTGAAGGTGACCGCAACGCCAGCAGCCTCGGCGATGCGATCGTCATCGAACTGCTCAACCGGTTTCCGGCGGCCGTCGAGGAAGAACTGGGCGGCGACCTGCCCGACGCTACGTTCCACGGACTCCGCGAGATCGATAACGTTCGACCGCTGTTGCTGATTCCCGTGTGGATCGACGGAATCCTCGAACGCACCTGTGCGTTTCCGGAACTGCGCCGCCGCGTCAAAATCATTTGGGATCGGTTGGCCGACCAGTTCCTAGAACTGCAGTTCGTGCGCGAACGCGACACGTGGAACCCCAACGATTTGGTCGACAACTTGCAGCGGGTTCTCAAGTTCAGCAAGCGGCTCTCCATCGGCTGGGCCGCGGATCTGCTGAAGTTCGTCAACGGACTTCGCGGGCAGGACAACGACTCCTACGCCGCTCATGCGCTGGCCGAACAGGATTTCCGCAATCGTCGGGCCAAGCACATCATTTACGGGCACACGCACTACTCTGAAAGCGTGCCGCTCGACGCCAGCTACGCCGAAGGATACGTTTTGAATCAGACGTACTTCAATTCGGGCACTTGGCGCCGTGTGCATCGGCAAACCGTTCTTGCGCCGTCGGAACACGAATTTTTGGCGTCGGACGTAATGACCTATTTGGCGTTCTTCCAAGGCGATGAACGGCGGGGCCGGCCGTATGAAACTTGGTCAGGCACTTTGGGACTTAGTCCGGCGGCCAACATCACGCGCCGCCTCGACTCCGCCGAGCAGCCCGCTCCGGTCGGACGCATCTTGGCCCCATCAGCGCTGCAAGGACGAGCCCCGCACTTTAACACCGCGGCTTTTAAGTCCGCCGCCGCCCCCGCCCGTCGAAAGTGACGAGTGGCGACGGCAACTTCGTGACGCCGGCGCGGCGCTGCAGGCCGCAGGCGTCGCACGCGTCGTCATTTTGCACGGCACGTTCGCGGGGACCGACTCGGCGGGAGTGATTTCGGAACTCTCGCGCCGGTTTCCGGCCGCCGGGGAAGGCTTGGCGCGCGTCGCCAAGCAAATCGTCGACGCGCTGATGCGCGACAACGGCAACTACACGCGCGACTACGCGCGCCGCTTCGGCGAGGCGCTCAACGCAAGCGACGCACGCGGCGCAACCGTAACGTTGATGGATTGGACCGGTGAGAATCATCACCTGGGTCGCGCTCATGCCGCCGTGCGATTAGTCGACGAGTTGAGCAAATTGTCGGACGTCGACGGAGCTCGCATCGTCGTTTGGGGACACAGCCACGGCGGCAACGTCGCGGCGTTGGCCACGCGATTGCTCGCCGGCGAGCCTGCGCAGATTGAAGCGTTCTTCGAGGCCGCAAGTTGCTACTTTCGCCGGATCTGGCCTGGCGAGGGAGATTTTGAAGTCTGGAGTCGCGTACGGTCGCTCCTTTGCGACAACCGACGTTCCCTGAATTTCCGACTCATCGTCGCGACGTTCGGCACGCCGCTTCGCTACGGTTGGTGCGACGGCGGCGCCGAGCATATCGTACATTTCGTGAATCATCGGCCGCTCGCCGGATTGCCGGAACATATGACGGCGGCCACGACGCGAGTCGGCGACATTCTTACGGCCGTCGGCGGCGACTATATCCAACAGTTCGGCATCGCCGGGTCAAACACAGCCCCGCCGCTCTGGATGTTGCGGGCTTGGTTGGCCGACCGACGTCTGAATCATTTGCTGCAACCGGCCGACGTGACTTGGCGTAATCTCTGGGCGAGGATTTCCGCCGGAGTGCGAACGGCCGAATCGGGCCGGACGCTGCTCGTCGACTACGGAATGCCTCAAGACGGAATCGAGCAACATCTGGCTGGACACGCCGTTTACACGCGTCCCGCCTGGCTGCCGTTTCATATGCAGCAAGTCGCTCAAGCGCTGACGGAAACCGAGTCCGCTACAGCGGCAAGAACTCGTGAACAATCGTGACTTCACGTACTTCTTTGCTGTCTTGCTCCATGACCCGCAGCGTGATCTTGATGCCGCGCAGCGGAGAACGATACGGCGGAAAAGCTTCTTGCTCGCCGATATACCGGAACCTTTCAGAACGCGTCAAATCCGGTTCGTCGACAAGCCCGTTGCCGTTGTCGTCGGCGCCGTTGGTGAACTCGTCGATCACCCCGTCATAGTCGTTGTCGACGCCGTCGTACTCGAAGTGCGTGGACCAAGTATCCCAAACCGCCGGACGGGCAAAGCCCGAAGTCGGAACCGCCGCGAGCGGACCGTCGCCGGGATGCGCAAATTGGGCCTTCGGTAGATAGCAACGATTATTGAACGGAGCTCCCGACTCCATGCGCAAAGCGCAGAGAGCGCGGTCGTCTCGGTATCTTGATAAGCGTTATACCGAACCGCGCAATCTGGTTGATCGAGCCCCATGTAGTTGAGGTCTGCAAAGGCGCCGAAGGCGACGGGCTGCCGTTCAACGGCGCCGGGAGTGGTGTTGAAGAGATTTAATGCCTGAGCGAAGCTGGCGTCGCCAGGTATTAAGACGCCGGCATTGTTGGGATTCTGCGTCGAAGCGGGGGCACGAAAGATGGGGGCTCCCGGATCCCAAGCTTTGACGTCGAAGCCGACGACGTTGGTCATGACGACGTCGGAACCGACGCGCGAACCGGTCCCTAGAGCAAAGCTGTTTTGATTGCCGGCAACATAGCCGACGTTCACCGTCGGCGTGACCGTCATCTTCATGACGTAGTTACCCGTACCGGACTCCCGCTGCGGATGGGCCATCGAGTTGTTCACCACGGCCATCGAATGTTCCGACAACGTGGGCAACGAAAGGATCTGGATCGGAACATCGAAGGCATAGGCTGCGCCACCGGGAACGGTGACGGGGGCGGGGCCTGGGTTGTACATGCCGTGCGAATCGACGGAGCCGTAGAACGACGGCGAAACGTACATCATCTGATATGGCCACAGAAACGGCTGATGCAGCGAACGATTTTCGCGCATGGTCAGATCGCCGAGACTGTTACGCCGCATTTGCGGAGCAATGGCATTGTTCAACGCCACGAGGTTGCGCGGCATGGCGGTGTTGTCCACGGTTCCGCCGATCGGGCGCAGCGAATAGTCCGTATTGACGTTGTCGAGACTGCCGAAGGCGATGCCGTTGGGAAGAACCAAAAAAACGCGCCGATGCAACGTGTAGAATTCCGGTCTTTGGTCATTCTTCATCGAGCGAAACTCGCTCTGCGTGCGTCGACGGAGAAACCACGCAACTTCGGCAACGCGCGATTTCGCCGAGAGCGTCACGCCGGCCTTTACGCCGGCGCGGCCGACGAATTTGTCGTCGTAGCTCGAGGTCGTGAACATCAAGATGTCGTCCGTGTCGCCGATGACCGAATTGACGACAATGTTCGACGCGACTCCGCGACGCGTGTACCAGTCTCCGTTGCCGACTTGTTCGCCGATATCGCCGCCCGTGCTACTACCCGCAAACTGCGAACTCGCAACGCGCGGACCTTCAACGTACTCGAAGTAACCGAGGTGCATGTTCGGATCGAGCGGCGGCACCGTCGGAGCCGTCGTGCCGCGCAAGTCCGAAATCAGACGTTGCTTCGCGTTACGCAACTGGTCGTGGAGGTCCATATTGGCGCGAGCCGAATTGACGCCGTCTCCCACCTTGGAAAACATCTCCATCACCAGACCCATCAGAATCAGCGTGATCGTCAGCGCAATCAGCACTTCCAACAACGTGAAAGCGCCGCGAACAGAAGTGCGAACGACGGCGTCGGCTTGACGAAACATGGCTTAGTGACCCTCCGCGGCCTGCAACGGCCGACGACTGAATCATTTGCTGCAACCAGCCGACGTGACCTGGCGAAATCTTTGGACGAGGATTTCCGCCGGAGTGCGCACGGTCGAATCGGGCCGCACGCCGCTGGTCGACTACGGACTGCCGCAGGACGGCATCGAGCAACATCCGGCGGGGTACGCCGTCTACTCACGCCCAGCTTAGCTGCCGTATCACATGCAGCAAATGGCCCGAGCCGGGATAGAAACCCGGCCGCCAAAATAAGCCGAAATTCGGTTTTGCAGGAGGGTTACAACGGCAGGAATTCGTGAACAATCGTGACTTCACGCACTTCCTTGCTGTCTTGCTCCATGACCCGCAGCGTGATCTTGATGCCGCGCAGCGGAGAACGATACGGCGGCGAGGCTTCTTGCTCGCCGTTTTGCCGATACGCATCGATACGCGTCGCATCCGGTTCGTCGATCAGCCCGTCGCCGTTGTCGTCAATGCCGTTGGTGAACTCGTCGATCGCCCCATCAAAGTCGTTGTCGATGCCGTCGTATTCGTAGTGAGTCGACCAAGTGTCCCAAACCGCCGGTCGTGCATATCGAGTTGTCGGATTAGCGGACAACGGACCTTCGCCGGGGTGAGCAAACTGAGCTTTCGGCAGATAACAACGATTACTGAACGGCGCTCCCGATTCCATGCGCCGAAGCGCGGAGAGTACCGTCGTTCCAGTTTCTTGGTAGGCCTTATATCGAACGGCGCAATCAGGTTGATCGATACCCATGTAGTTGAGGTCGGCAAACGCACCGAAGGCGACGGGCTGCCGATCAACGGTACCGGGAGCGGCATTGAAGAGAGCTAATGCCTGAGCGAAGCCGCTGTCACCGGGTATCACGACGCCGGCACTATTGGGAGCTTGCGTCGACGCAGGGCGCGAAAGACGGGAGCTCCCGGATCCCAAGCTTTGACGTCGAAGCTGACGACGTTGGTCATCACGATATCGGAACCAATCCGCGATCCAGTAGTTAGCGCAAAACTGTTTTGATTGCCGGCAACGAAGCCCGCCATAACAGTCGGCGTCACAGTCATCTTGGATACGTAGTTGCCGGTTCCCGACTCCCGCTGAGGGTGCTGCAACGCATTTGTTGTGATGGATGCGGTGTGTTCTGCAAGCGTAGGCAGCGAAAGTATCTGGACCGGTACATCGAACGCATAGGCCCCTCCACCCGGCACCGCTCCGACTGCCTGATTGTAGGGATTCCACATGCCGTGCGAGTCAACACTTCCGTTGAAAGTTGGCGCCACGTACAGCATCTGATACGGCCATAAAAACGGCTGATGCAATTGCCGATTCTCACGCATCGTCAAATCGCCGAGACTGTTACGCCGCATTTGCGGAGCGACGGCGTTGTTCAAAGCGACGAGATTGCGAGGCAATGCAGTATTGTCCACCGAGCCGCCGCTGGGGCGAAGGGAGTAGTCCGTATTAATGTTATCGAGACTGCCGAAGGCGATGCCGTTGGGAAGAACCAAAAAAACGCGCCGATGCAACGTGTAGAATTCCGGTCTTTGGTCATTCTTCATCGAGCGAAACTCGCTCTGCGTGCGTCGACGGAGAAACCACGCAACTTCGGCAACGCGCGATTTCGCCGAGAGCGTCACGCCGGCCTTTACGCCGGCGCGGCCGACGAATTTGTCGTCGTAGCTCGAGGTCGTGAACATCAAGATGTCGTCCGTGTCGCCAATCGCAGAATTCACAGCCATATTTGAAGGAGGTGCGGATGCCGAATTCCAATCGGAGCTCCGAGAGTTCCACCCCCCCGACCCGACAGATTCGCCCATGTCGCCGCCCGTGCTTCGAAGCGCAAACTGCGAACTCGCGACGCGCGGACCTTCAACGTACTCGAAGTAACCGAGGTGCATGTTCGGATCGAGCGGCGGCACCGTCGGAGCCGTCGTGCCGCGCAAGTCCGAAATCAGACGTTGCTTCGCGTTACGCAACTGGTCGTGGAGGTCCATATTGGCGCGAGCCGAATTGACGCCGTCTCCCACCTTGGAAAACATCTCCATCACCAGACCCATCAGAATCAGCGTGATCGTCAGCGCAATCAGCACTTCCAACAACGTGAAAGCGCCGCGAACAGAAGTGCGAACGACGGCGTCGGCTTGACGAAACATGGCTTAGTGACCCTCCGCGGCCTGCAACGGCCGACGACTACTCGACGATACGCTTGATGAGGAAGCAACGGTCGACGTTCAGATTCTCGCCGCGCAAGAAGCCGACGGGAATCGTACGATCAATGATCGCGAACGAACGGTGACGAACGGCCTCGCCGTTGTCACTGCCGAGCTCGCGCATGATCCGATAACCGTCGGGATAGCGATGCTTGTTGTTGAACTCCAACGGCAGGCTGTGCCCCGTCTGCACCGGGTAGATCGTCGTCGGCTGCACGCGTTCGCACTCGAAGTAGCCGACGGTGACCCAAACCGCGTAGACGTTCGAGCGCGTCGTGACGGTGTTGCTAAGTTTCGTATAGAGCTGATAGCGGAAGAACGGATTGCGGTCCGTGTTGCGGTAGTCGGAGTCTTTGATCCGAATCGCATCGACCGAGGCTCCATAGGAGTACGCCTTCGTGGCCGTCTGGCTTTGGATGTATTCAAACAGCGGCGAAGTGTAGCCGGAGTAAAGCCACCACATCGGCTTGCTGCCCGCAGAGGCAAAGATCGCCGTATCGCTAAACATATCCGCCGCGACGTTGCGCATGCGGAACGGTCGCGGATAATTGAGCGCGAACAAGGGATCGAACCGCGGATCCACAAATGCCGGCGAGTAGAGCTTGCTCGGCGGCGCATTGCCCGAAGCGGCCGTCGGCGTGAGGTCGGAGGCGGTCAGGTTGGCCGGTAGCCAATTCTCGTGCCAAGGACTCCAAGTCGTGTCCGCACGCCGGAGCAACGTCGCATCAATGGCCAACAACGGAAAATTACGAGTCTCAAAGCTGGTCGAGCTGATCGGATGCTTGTACTGCATCGCGGAGAACCGCTTATTGGAATCGTAACGCGTGTACGTCGGCAACGGGTTAAACGGCGAATCCGGCGGAGTGTTCGAAAAGTCGGCCGCAAACGACCGGAACGGATTCGAAATCATCGAGGGACGGACACCCTCATGCCGCGAGAGACCGGCCGGACTGTTGTAGTTTGAGAACGGCTGGCCAAACCGATCGTCGGAAAATATCGCGCCCGTATTCGCGTTCCAATATTGCCAGTTTTCATAAACGCCATTCGGTCCGCGAGGGTCGGCGTTCGGACTATCGCGAAACATGCTGGCAAACAATGCGTAAAAGCTGCTCACGTAGTCGTCTTGCGGATTAAAAAAGTACGGCGAGTGCGTGACGTCGCTCGCGTCCGTCATGAAGCCGGCCCGCGTACCGATCTTGTTGGAAATCGTCGACGTCGTTTGCTGACGTTGCATCGACCTCGATTTCGCGGTTTGGTTGTAAGCGCTTCCGGAGGGGGAGTTGGCCATGCCGCCCGCATCAAGAAGGTCGACGTTCGCGCTTCCTGCCCAACGAATCGACGGATGGAAGTCGTTGGTAATCGCTCGCCAGATCGCCGCTCCGTCGTCGCGAAGTCGTTCGTTGCGGTAGTGTTGCGCCAGGTAGAAGAGATTGCTGGGCGACTCAGTGCGAGAGTACGACTTCGGATTCAGCGGAATGATCGTATTGATGTTCACACGCCCCGGTTCGCGATAGTTCGGAATCGCGTTGAAGGGCGCCGTAAACGGAAAGCCGAGGTGTTCGTGAATCGTCAATGCCCCGTTGGCCCGGTTGTACTGATTCGTGTAGTGAGGCGCAGAACCGCCGGACATACGCGACGGCACCGTGACGTATTCGAACAAGCGATAATAGTTCGACGCGGCCAACGGCTGCGGCGAGTAGTTGTTCGTCGCAGGGATCGGCTGCACGTTTGGAGTTCCGGAGGGAAGAAACCAGCTTCCCACGGCATTCCGCGATTCGAAGAAATTGAGCAAGTGCCCATAGGGCGGTTTGCTGATGTATCCCGAAATGAAAGTGCCGGCATACGGGTTGGCGGCACCCTCGGTCGTCCCTTCGGGCACGATAAACTTGTAGGCCGGAGTATGGCCGCTGCTAACGGCGTCTTTCGGCACCGCGACCGGCGGCATGTAATGATTGGCAGAACGTCGAGGGGAGAACGGCGCATACCCAGTAAAATATGCGCCGCTCGTAGGATTGTTGTCGTTGGGCACCGTCGGCGAGGTTGTTTCGCGCATCGAGTAATCACACAAGAGGCGCGCTTGCGACGTGGCCGGCACCAACATGAGCTCCATGGATCCGGCAAACGGCCGGTTGTTCCAAGTCAGCCAATTGAAGGGGCGCCGCGGGGAACCGACGTAGCGGAGGTTGCCGCCAAGATCGCTTCCCGTAAACCATCCGGCGAATAGACCGGCATCACCGAACGGACGCCGCAACGGTTCGCGAACCGGAGACATCCGCAGCCAGAGCTTCGTCACGCCATCCGACAAATTGGCGGGCGCGTCGACCCAGTTCGAAATCTGCTGCATCGGAAGCGATCCCCGGTTGCCCGTAACCGGAGCTCGCATCGTGTGATAGCCGAGATTCAAGTAACCGAACGTGTGGTCGAACGGATCCTGCCATCGAACGGAATTGACCTTGTAGTACTCCCTGGTCGTCGCCCCGTTCGTGCGTACGACTTTGACGAAACTGTCTTTCACCGGCCCCGTAATCGGCGGCCTCGTGTCCATGTCGACCGAGGTGTCCAGCCAGTCGGGCTGCGACCAAAGGTCATAGAACGACGCATTGCCTCGGAACGGAGTGCGCGGAGCACCGCGCTGTCGCGAGCCGAAACGAACCGTGCCCGACGGGATCTTCGAAGTATCCGCCGGCTGCATGTTCTTCAACCGTCGAATAAGCTTGATTTCCGTGAGCTGCGTTTTCAAGGTGATGTCTTTTTTCCACGTGCCGCTCGCCGGCGGATCTTGATAGACGTAGTGCGGCTCACCGTTGAAAATCGTCAGATCGATCGGCATCCAGTCGATCGTGAGGTACGGATTATTCCAACGATCCCAGCCGCGCGTCGGATCGGCTAGACGTTGCAAGAAAACCGTCTTGTAGTTGAGCAGAGTACGGTCTTCGTACGACTCCCCAGGTCTAGCCGGCGTAGGCGGCGGAGGATCAGTCGGCGGCGGCAGGCCGTCGGAGAAATTCGGATTGTGCGACCCGCTCGGACCGCTGGTGGCCTCGTCTAAAGGAATGTCATGGACCGTGGCATACGTATCTTGCGTCACGAGCGACGGCAGCCAAGAGTCGGCGCTGGTCGTCGTCGGGGCAGGGTAGTATTGACCGGAAGTCGTGAGCGGCTCCGATATGTTCAACCCGACGCGGCGAGACCCCAACGTGACCATGCACGGCACGGATACCGGCGGCCGAATCTGCAGGAAGCCCGGCGTGTCGAGAATGTTGTTGGCGACGCTGCTGGTATTGCGCACCAACGTCGTCAACGGATTCGCACCCACGTAACGAACCGGATACTCATCCACGCCATTGACGCTCGTGTGGATGAAGTATCGGCCGCCGCCGGCGTCCGGATCGCCCATGTCGATAATGCTTTGCGGCTGGGCGTACGTTTCCATCGTCACGCCCGTGCCGGTGGTTTCCACGATCATCCGCGGCATCGTACGACCGATCGTCGTGATGTTTCGCGGACCGCTGACGACGTCGCGCCCCGGGCCGACCACGACATAGTCGCCGGGAAGCACCCAGCACGGGTTGTTCGTCGAAACCGTGTTGACGTACACCTCGATGCCGGTGTTGTTGCCGGCGGAATTGACGAGCCCTTCTTTCGCGTTGGTCAACGTCGCGGCACTTTGGTTGCCTTGCATGAACGTGACGATGCGCTCGATCGGAACATAACTCTGACCGGTCGTCGGCGCCGTGTTGACGAAATTCGTCGTGGTAATGTTGCCCAACCCCGTGTTGAACAACGACATTCCACGGTCCGCCGGATCGAGCGAACACGTTGCGGGGAACTCGCGCAACCCATGCGCAGGACTCATGTGCATATCGGTCAAACTGACGACCGGCCGATCTTGATCATTGTTTTCGTAGTGCGACTCGGTGATCGCCAAACGCCATACGGGATAAGTGAGCGTTTGCGGACTACCGCCGACATACACGGACTTGCTGGCGGTACGGGCCAAATCGAGATAGAGATCCCCGGTCGTTTGATGGAGCGAGTACAACTCGCGAGGCAAAGCCGGATTGTTCGGATTGCCGGTCGCATAGAGTTCGAAGAGCGCGGTGCCTTGCGGGATACGACGCGAATCCCAGTGTGGGTCGACGGGAAGGTCCGTCTCCGTATCGTCGACGAGCGCATTTTGCGAGGTGCCGCCGAACGACAGGTAGTTGGTCCCCGTCCTCAAGGTCTTCAGGTTCTGCGTACGTCGGTCGTGGAAGGCGGCCGTTTCGGTAATGACCAGATCGGGATACTCGCAACCCCAGACGACGCCGCGCCACACCTTGTCGGTATCCGGAAACGCCGCGGTCAGCGACGACGGAAAGAGCGTGTGCGGCAGCAAGTAACCGTCGACGTCCCAAGTGCCGTTGGAGGTCGGCAAGTTCGGCGCGAGATTCGCTTCGCTGGCCGTGTCGTTGTCGTTGTCGTAGAAAGGATCGGCGTCAAACTCGAATCCGGTCATGATCGAGTCGCGGTCCCGGAAGTCGACGACGTTGACGGCCCATTGCGCGATACGGCGAGCTAAGAGCCAACGCCGCATTTTCAGCCGGGCTCTCTCTTCGTTCGAAAGCGACACGTTGTTCGGGTCCGAGTCGATGCCCGGATAGATCGGGGTCGTCGAACTCGACCCCGCCACCAGCGGGTTCATGTTGAGCGAGCTGCCGGCGGCGGTGCTCGTCTCCGTTCCTACGACCCAAGCTCCGTTGTTCATGGACGCGGCCGAGACCGAAGCCGGCCGTACTTCCACGTAATTTTCATCGATCAAGAGCATCATGAGGCAGTAGAGCTCTTTGGCAAACTGCTGCCGTGGTTCTTCATCGAGATCCGCGAGGAAGTTGCCGTCGCGGTTGCCGTCGAATTCCACCCAACCGTGGATGCTGCCGTTGAGCCCGCCGCCATAAACCCATTCGCGCGGCTCGTCAACGACGCCGTTAGGATCGGTGTTGAGCGGATCGACCCCTTGATCGTAGACGCCGTTATTGATGTCGGGAGCCTGCTTTACGATGCCGTCCGGATCTTCGTCGAAGCCGTTGCCGAACGGAGCGTTGAGGTCCATTCGTAGGCCGAGGCCGAGATCGGGGGAAACCAAGCGAGTATGCCAGCGCTGACGACCTTGCAGAGTAAGGATTCTGCCGGACGACACCGGGATTTGGCCCTGAACTTCCAGCGAAGCGGTGTTGGTATAGCCCGGAATCGCAGTGACGTCGCCCGAAACTTGCCACTTGTAGCTCCGCTGGGCGATCGTCGCCAGGCGGGCCGTCTTCAGCACCAGTTGCGGATTGTTCGTTCGCGTTCCGGTCGCCAAATAAAATCTCGCACGGAGCAAATCGCCGATCGACGGACTTCCGATCGGCAGGTTCAGCATTCGCATGGCCGCCGCGAGTTCCGGCGTCGGCGCGACGTGCGGGCATGGTATGTCCCAGCTTTCGCTGGTCACCGAGCGACGCATGTCGTAGTTGTCGACGTCGCCGTTGTCGCCGTCGCCGCGAAGCGCGTTGCGAAGCCGATTGGGAAGGCTGTCGCTGTTGGCGTCGCGTGAACGCAGGAGACGCTCGAGTTCGGCAGGCGTGTAGGGAGCATCGACGTCGGTCGTGTACGGGACGCCGGCGATGTTGTAGGCCACGGTTCCGGCGGGAATCGAGCCAAAATACGTTTGGGCGAAGTAGCGGCGATGCAGATTGATTTCCGTCGGATCGTCGATCGTCTCATTCGCGGTGCCCATGTTTTGGTAGACGGGCTGGCCGCGAACGTCGAGCGCAACGTAGCCGTCGCCGTCGAGATCGCCGGGAGTGCCGTAGTCGCCGATGAACGCGCCGTACGGACTAGGCGAGTAACGATTGTCCCCGGCGAGGGGAACCGTGATGCCGTAGGTGAGCGTCTTTTCTTGCGTGCTCGGAGCGTACTGCCTGGGCGTGAAGGTCGTTTCTTGGGTCGTGTATTGCTTTTCCGCAACCGGCATAAACGAATCGCGGAAGACGTTGCCGCGCCAGAATCGAGGGTCGTTCGAGGCGGCGATAAATCGCGACGGCGACACCGGGAAATTGTCGTCGCCGCGCTGCGGAGCGATTTGTCCCGACAGCGGCAGCGGAGGGGAAGGAAGATGCAATTGCCAAGCGAGCGGCAAATAGGCGTCGGTCACGCCGGCGCGCGGACCGACGATGCCGGGAAAAGCGCCGCCCGGGCCGCTGGGAGAAAGCAGGTAGCTCTCGCCGTAGCGACCAGGCGTCGGAACACCGGCGCCGTTGAAGTTCGGCGTTCCTTCGAGCAGCACACGGTAGTAGTTGTAGGAAGCAAACGACGTCGTGGTCGACGCGCTGGTATTGGAACTGGGAAGCTGCGTCATGCCCCAAATGCTGGTTTGCAAAATCGGAGCAAGGTTGATGTCGGCCACGGAGAAGCCCTGGCCTACGGCGGGTTCGAAGCCGCGGATCATGCGGTTTTGATCGACCGCCGTACCACCGGAATTCGACGCACCTTTCAAGTCGAACATGAGCGGACGCGGGCCGCCGCGGTTGCCGTTAAAGAGCGGGTACGTCGGCGCATTGGGCACCGTAACGACGTAGTTGGTCGCCTTCGTCGGGCTGTTGCCGAGAAACGGGCCGTCGCCGGCATACGGCAACGCCCAAATGCCTTGGAACGGCACGTCGCGCATCGAAAGATCGTCGCGCTTCGCGTCCGGATCACCGGCCGTGTGCGTCTTCATCGTATCGACGGTGTTCCAGTCGACGTCCGGCTTGATTTGATACAGGGCCCAGGTGTACATGCCCATGCGAACGCGCTCATTGGTCTGATACGGCGTGGGCTGCGAGGCGGGGTTGTAGGCGGTGTAAGCGGCGGGCACGCGATCATAGTGTTTCACCGAGCCGTGCGCGTTGACGTTGATGCGTCCGTCGAGATCGCGCACCAAGATCGCAAACAACGGCTTCACGATGCGCCCGTCGGCCGCCGTGGTGGCCGGCGCTCCGAGATCAACCCAAATACTGTCGGCGAGGTTGTCGTTGTCGTTATCGACGTCCCAGGGGCCGTCCAGCGCGTCGAACCCGGTGTTGAAGTACGCCCGATCGCCGATGTCGTACGTGTTGTTCTTCGAAGGGTTCGCCAGATCCGTATACGGCTCGGCCGGCCCCGGCGCCCCGTTGAGCACGGTCACCGGGTCCCATTGACCGTTGTTGTTGACGTCTTGGAACGGCTCGCCCGGGGTCCAACCGTCGGCGTTTTGCGGCGCAACGGCGTTCGGTTCTTGCGTCCAATCGTAGTGATCCGACGGATCGGGGCGCAGAATGTAGCGACGACGAATGAACGGCGGCACGTCGGACCAGCGGGGGAACGGGACCGTGCCTGAGAGCTGCACGCTAAGGCCCGGCGTGAAGGTGAAGAACTTCACCAAGTCCGGCCGATGCAACGACGGCATGATCGTGCGATACCGCCCCGGATCCGAACCGTTGAGCGACGGCACCCAAACGCTGTACGACAACAGCATGTTCTGTTCGTCGGGCGCATCGTAGTCTTCATCCGCCTCGACGATGGGGTTATAGCGATTCAAGTAGTCGCGATAGCCGCCGTCGATCGGGTTCGGCAAGTAGGCAATCGGCACGCGATTCGAGCGTAACGGATCACCGCCGTAAGGCGTGCCGTCGACGGAAGGCGTATTGATGAACGGCTCCGAGTACGGCATGTCGAGCGCACGGAGGCGCGGATTCGGCACGATGAACTGGGCGGGGCCGCCGCTAACGGGATTGGGGATTTGCTCGTACGCAGGCTTCTTCTGTAAGGTGGTGAGACTCTGCGCATCATACGGATTGTAGCCGAAGCCGGCACCGTTGAAGGCTCGACCGTTAATGACGAAGCGATCTTTGTGCGACGGCTGCGACCCGTTGGCAAACGGCTTAATGTAGAGAATCGTGCGGAACTGAACGTTGGCGTTCGAGGTCGGCGTGACCGGAATGAGCTTCGAGCGAACGATGTACGCGCTCTGGCCCGCGGAGTCGCCGTTGACAAACGTGATGACGCGGCCGGCGTAGTAGTTGTCGATGTTGTCAATCAGCGGCAGGGGATTGCCGTCGCTGCACATTTTGTTTTGCCAAACGTTCACCCACGTTGCCGGCGGTTCGCCGACCATGGCGGGATGTGCGTAGGTCGAGCCGAGGAAGCAGTCGTCCCCCGCGAGCGGCACGTCGGCCCGATCAGGAATTTCGGAAATGTCGTCAACGATGCCGTTGGCGCCCGGAGCCGTGGAATCGTCGGCCAACGCTACGCCGGGTTCGCGATCCCAGCCGAAGCTCACGGCGCCGATTTCGATGAGCATCGGCGCCTTGGGCAGCCCCGGCATACCTTTGTAAGGCTGAGCCCGCGCGGCGCGGGTCGTCATGTTGCTGCCGCCGGTCGTGTAGATCGAAAGCGGAGGAGAGCCGCCGATCTGCGATGCATCGATGAAGCAACAGCCGGTCACGGCGTCACCGTTGCCGTACATATCTTCCAACAAGCTGTGCGGACCGATGGCCGACTGCGGATGATTCGAGCCGCGGGCCACCTGCATCATGGCCTGCTGGAGCAAGGTGTCGAACGGATCGCCCATGCGCTCTGCGCTGGCGGCCGTGGCCGCGCCCCTCCGAAACTGCCCGGCCGCGACGACGAACGTCACCGCGATCAGCGTGAAGAGCGACAACAAGCCCAGCATGACCAGCAGAATCACGGCGCGACGGTTGAGCGGCGCGGCGCGGCGGCGAATGCGGCGATGTTTCATAACTCGAATCCTTACAAACGGGACGATTCGCTCGACGATGAGCGATACGGCGATCAAACGGACGAACTAGTAGCGAATGGACCACAGCGACGGACGATCGACATACAACGATTTCTCGTACACGCCGACGGCGCCGGAGACCAAGATGCCGAAGCCGGTCATAGGTTGTACGGCCGTATTTTGGCCGTTGAGCGTCATGCTCATATCGGGATAGGTCATGGTGTCTTCATCTTGAAACGTAAAGCCCAAGCCGGAGAACTCGCGGCCGACGAGCGTCACTTCGCGGTACCAATTGTTGTTGCCGATGTTCGTCGCGGAGTCGGCGACGCCGGTGATGCGATACCACTCCATAACCACGCGTTGGGCGCGGAGAACAGGCTCGAAATAGCGCCCCATCACGGCGATAAACTGGTTGGCTTTGAGATCTAAAGCGTTCATCGCGGCGCCTTCGTTCATCAAGCCCCCCATGCGCAGACGGGCCGTATTGCGATCGATGAAGTCGACGTAAACCAATCGCTCGCCGATGCCTTTGGGATCGGAGAGCGTTTGTCCGGTCACGTCGCGCAGATCGCGCTGATTGCAGACGACCGTCCAAACTCGATAGTGTTTCGTCGTGGCTGCGGAACCGACGGGGCCGGCGGCGGCAGGGGCGTTTTCGGCGGCTTGGTTGTAGCTCTCCGCCAAGCTCGGCTCGGCGACGATAAACCAACTCATCTCGCCGCGAAATTTGCGGAAAGCAACGCCGTTGGTGATGAGTTCGTTCGTCAACGCGTCGTTGTTGAAGAGGTTAACGTTGGAATTGGCCGTCAGAGTTTGCGTGAACACCTGGACCGGGCGGCGATTCTTGTTCTTCGGAACCTGAAAGACCAAATCGTCGTTCGACTTGAAAAATCGAGACGCCAGATCGTTGCGCATGACGAATTGCGACGGCGACGTCGTGAAAGAATCAATCGGGTACGTACGGATGGACACTCGCGCGAGGCGCGGTACGTCGGTACGCGACTCGGGCGTTCCCGGCGCGGCTCCCGCCAAATTCAGGCTATACGGGAACAAGCTGCAGAGTTGTCGATGACTCGCCTCTTGCGACGACAACCCCGTGACGCCCGTGTGGTTGCCCATATGGCGAGGCGCAAGCATCAGCGGATCGATCACGATGGGCGCAAACGGCGGCACAGTCGCCCCGTTGGACATCGTGACGAAGCGCGCTTTGAAGCCGGTGGGATTGAGCGAGTAAGGATCGGTCGACGGATTGGAGTTGAACGAAGCTCGCGTGACCTGCAAACCGGTGACGCCGTCGACCCAAAGCTCGGGTTGCAGGTAGCCGTGAACCATCAGGTCGCGAAAAGCCCAGCGACCGATCGTCGAGGCGTTGTCCATGACCTTGGCTTGCGCCAATTCCATGCGGCCAAGGGGAATCAGCGCGGCGACGCCCAACAACCCCACGGACATCACGCCCATGGCGACGAGAACTTCTAACAACGTGACGGCACGACGCAGGGGACGAACGACCGAATTGCGACAAGAGTTTCGGAGCATGCTTAACGACCTCCCACGACGCGACCGAGGCGAGCACGGGCTCGCGTAACGTAGACGTATTGCGGATTCGCGGCTTGAGTAGCGAAGTTCGTGGCGTTGGTGACGTCGACGTTGTCGACCAGCGCGGTGGAGATGAAGCCCGAAGTCGGCTCGACCGTGACCCAAAGATTGTCGAGATCGAGCCAGTTTTTCTTCTTTTGGATTTCCAGATTCTCGGTGGCCGTTTGCGACATGTAGTACTGCTCGTGCGGAATGATGCGATCGAGCTTGCCGACCAGCAGGTGAATCATGCCGCCGGGCTCCACGCCTTGCCACGGCCACTGAGCGTTGGCGCCGGAGCCGTCGCGGTAGCGCATATAAACGCGTTCGACGCTGCCGCCGGCGGAAAACACGACGATGATCGGCGTTTCGTCTTGCGGAAAAACCGGATCGCCCCAAAACGGCGGCTTCACGTTCGTCGTGTCGCCCGGGTCGCGCCGCGGATGAAACGGCGTGCCGGCGGCGCCGACGGTTCCGTTGTTGCTCGTTCCGCTCGTGGTGCCGTCGGTCATTGACGAGAAGTTCAAGTCAATGACGACCGACTCCGGCAGCTTGATCGACCCGGCCTGCAGCTTGATCGGTTGGCGGAAGATTTTGTATTTCAAGCCGGTGACGTTCGGGTTCATCGGCATCCAAGTCGTTATGCGGATCGTATCGCTATGTACGTAGAAGGAGCGGTCAAACCAGTTGATGATGAAGGAGCCGTCCCAATGTCGGTTGACGTTGCTGCCGAGATAAGTGCCGTCAGGCCCCACGTTCGTTGCGCAGTTACGACCGCGGTAGAGGTACCACCAAAGATTCTTGCTACTGGCGCTCTGGGCTCCGGTGATTTGCATCTTCACGGTCTTCAGCGGAATCTGTCGATCGTCTCCTTCGATCTGAATGAGATCTCCTTCGCGCACGAGACTCTGGTCCGCCGGGTCGGGACTGGCCCAGGAGTCCATGTTCATCGTCGTACGGCTGCGCGGAACGATCACGTTCCAATAGTCTTTACAGGTCGTGTCCGTGCGCGGCCAGTTGAAGAACGTCCCGACCATGCCGGCCGTATCGGCGGGGTTGCCGTTGACGACGAACGATTCGATGCTCGAGTCGAGGAAGTCTCCGGCGTAGGCGGGCGGAATTTCCGCGAAGTGCAGGCTCACCGACGCTTCACGCATGCCCGGCATTCGCTCGATCCACACGCCCGCAGGCCGGTTGGTTTCGATGGCCCGGTTTCGCGCAGCGTTGAGAAAAGTCGTGACCATGCGCGCGCCTTCGCGAATTTGGCGTCCGCGCATGGCCGGCGCGATCACGGGGATTGTCACCGCCGTGACCGACAACATGATCAAAATCACGACCAGCAATTCCAGCAACGTGAAACCGTTGCGGAGCGTTCGCAAGCTACTTCGAATGCCACTGATCATCATCGTATCTCCCGCAGAAAACGGACCGGCCGCTCGATCACAAGCGGTCGTCGCTATCTCGTGCTGACCTGCTGATTATGGATGTTGTCGAACATTCGGCCGTCGTTCATGGATCCGCCGCGCATCAGCGTCACGTTCGTTTCGCTGTCGCGGTACGTGTTGTACGGATCGCTTTCATAAATGCTGCCGGGCCCGGTGCTCTGCGTCGGGCTTGTCACCAGCTGCCAACCTTCGGTACGGAAGCAGTGTTCGATGCCGGGCTCCGTATCACGACCACAGGAGTAGATCAGCGGCATCAAGATGTAACCGTGTTCGGGAGGCGCATCCCCCGGTCGCCAGCGCGAGGAACGCAGCCAGCCGTTGTTCGGAATGTTGTCGGCCACCGGCCCGACGCGCATCGGATTGAACGGATCGTCTTGGTCGATGATGACCAATTTCTCGACGACCTTCGCCGGGCTCGAGTTGCTGTCCGTAACGCGGTCGATGTTGACCTTCCAACGGCTTTGCATTTCGTTCGGCTTCCTCGGATCGCGCGGCTGCGCGTTGTGAAACACCGAGGCCTTCGGGTCACCCTCTTTATAGTTGTGAATCGGTTGCGCGGGAGAAACGAACGACGGCGCCCAACGCAAAAATCGAATCGGCTTCCCCCAGGAGTCGACAAACTCGGGCATGCCGTCTCGATCGGTATCCGCAAAATCCGCCGAAGTGAAATGCTCGACGGAAGTGCTCGTATCGTCGACGCCGACCGTCATGATCAGATACAAGCATTCCGCGTCCTGATTATCGATCGCGATATGGCCGACGAACTCCGGCATTTGCATGCCGCGAACCGCGACGTTGGCCGCCTTCGCCGCCAAAATCCGCCGCTGATACGCGCTCCAAAGATACGGACGAATCGCCGTATTTCCTTGGGGCGACCGCAGCAACTGCGGATCAAACATCAAATCTTCGTAGCGATCCGGCATTTCCATTCGCAGCAACTCGCGAATCGCCAGCATCCGCCGCCGCGCCACGTCTTGCCGAAACCGAGACGCCTGCTCGTTGCCTGCGTTGGCCAGATTGCCGGGCCCGCGAGCGTCGACGTTGATCGGCAGCCGCACGGTGCGGTAGGAATCCCACCGCGCCATGATCATGTTGTGCAGCTTTTGAATCAGCGAGTTCGTGCGTTGCGTCTTGGCCGTCTGCTCGGCCTGATCCAAAGCGCCGAGAAACAACGACGACAAGATCGCGATAATCACGATCACGATCATCAACTCGACGAGCGTAAAACCGCGGCGCCGCGAGCGGGCTGCGCCGCGGTTGCCGTTCGTCGAATGGGCAGCGATACGATAAGACGTCATTTCCCGTATTCCTGGCGTGCGCCTTCGAGGGTATTGCTGCTCAGGTTCGTCAGGTTGTCTTGCTCTTCAATCGAGTACGATTCTTGCTCGGAATACACCGTGGCCCGGTTGTAAACCTGTCCGCCCGGATAAATCGGCACGCGCATCGCTTGCGCCAAATCGCCGCTGACGGGAGCCGAGTACATACCGTCGAGCCCGCCCGAAACGATTTGAAATCCTTCCGGATTCACCCAAAGCATCGGGCTGGCGTTGTTCGGATCGAGGAACTGCGCGTAAGGCACCGCCAAGCCCCACATGCTCGCGTTGTTGTCGGCGTTCGGATCACCCCAACGCGGATAACCGAGAATCTTGATGTCGAGCGCGCTGCCTTGAGCAGACGACGACGTGCTATACGACTCGGCGTCGAAATACACGAACGGCGCGACGACCGCCGTGCCGGATTGCGGCATCGGCAGATATTCCATCCAGCCGTCGTCGTCGTTGTCGGCGAATCGCACTTCGTCGAACTGATAAAGCGGATCGGTACGATAGCGCAACGGATCGAGGCCTTCGGCGGCGGCGACGTCGCGACGGAACGGCGCGTCCGCGTCGCGGTGGAACCCGTAAATACGTCGGTTCGCGACGGCCGCCGAACTCGACGAGTTGTACGGCGTCGGAAACCCGCCGAGCCAAAACACGATCGCCTCGGCTTGGTCGAGCGTGTTCAGGTCGAGTTGCCGAATGTCACCCGCTTGGTTCTTGTAATTGTACGGCTGCGCCGTCACGCCGGTGCCCGACATAAGTTGCGTGCGGATAGTGTTGAACGTATTGACGTCGGTCTGATAGTTGGCGTTTGGAAACGCAATTTGCACGTGCCGCATGAACCGGACCTTGCGGTCGTTCACGTCCGTCTGAGACAAACTCGGCGGATACTGCTGATACTTCTCCTTGTACGACTGCACGGCCGTCTGCAGTTGGCCGATCTCAACGATGATCTTCGTCTGCTTGGCGCGCTCCAGAGCCTTCCACACGGCCACGCTGACCAAGGCCATGAGCATGCCGATGATCGTGATGACGACCAACATTTCGATCAGCGTAAAGCCCGCCCGGGCCAAACGCCGACGCACGCGCGAGCCGGCGGAACCGGCGGGATGAATCACCGACATGACCACGATCTCCTGAAGGGCGGCGGTCGCACACGGCCGTATCCCGCGGCCGATGAGAGGCATGCGAACGACGACAAATTGGTATTGCGAGAACTCGCTTTCGATCCGGACTAGCTCAACTTCTGAATCAGCGCGACGAGCGGCAAGAACAAGGCGATGACGATGAAGCCGACGATCACGCCGAGCACGACGATCAACAACGGCTCCAACAGACTCACGAGGCTTTCCGTCAACACGTCGACTTCTTCGTCGTAGTTGTCGGCCACCTTGTAGAGCATCTTGTCGAGTTCGCCGGTTTCTTCGCCGACGTCGATCATGTTGACGACGAGGTCGTCGATGATGCGTTGCGTCGCGCGAGTCAGATAAATCAGCGCCCCGATGCCGGGAATGAAGAACGTCCAAAAGAACAGCGCCACCAAATGGAACTTGGTGCGCGAGTATTCCCGCATCGGCTTGGCGATCGATTCGCCTTCGCGAATCGAGTCGTAAATGCGGCCGTAGAGTTGTTCGAACACCGCGTTGCCGCTGGTTTCCCGCGTGATGTTGAGGGCTTCCAAAATCGGCACGCCGGAGGCCACCAACGTACCGAGGGTTCGCGTGGTGCGGGCCACGATGTTCTTTTCGATGATCTGCCCGAACACCGGCAGCTTAAGCGTGAATAAATCCCAGCCCATCCGCCCCGGCTTGAATTTGCAGATCAGCTTCACCATCAGCATGATCGAGATCGGAATCACCGGAATGAGGAACCAGTAGCTCGCGGTCCAGTTCGAGATGTTGATGAGCATCTGCGTCATGGCCGGCAGTTCCGCGTCGAAGTCTTTGAAGATCTTTTCGAACGCGGGCACGATCTTGATCATGATGAACGTCAAAATACCGACGGCCACCATGACGACGACGATCGGGTAGACCATCGCGCCTTTGACTTTGCGTTTCAACGACTGCGATTTTTCTTGGAACTCGGCCAAGCGGCGGAGAATCACTTCCAGCGCACCGCCCGCTTCGCCGGCCTTGATCATGTTGACGTAAAGCCGATCGAAGACCTTCGGGCACTTCGACATCGCTTCGGAGAGCGTCGAGCCCGACTCGATGTCTTCGCAGACGTCCATCAGGGTGTTTTTCAAACGCCCCGGCTTCGATTGCTGCTCGAGAATCTTCAAGCTGCGCAGAATCGGCAGACCGGCGTCTTGAAGAATCGAAAGCTGACGCGTGAACATCGTCAGTTCCTTGCTCTTCACGCCGCCGATGACGAAGGCCTTGCCTTTGTGCCGCCCGAAGCCGCCTTCTTCTCGCCGCCGCGGCGAGCCTTCTTGGCGGAGATCTTCGTCACGTAGTAACCCATGCCGCGTATCGTGGCCTGGGCTTCTTCTTCGTTCGCGGCCTCGATCACGTCCTTGATCTCTTTGCCGGCCGGATCCATCGCCTCGAATTGGAACGTAGGCATCGTCGTATCCCTCTACCTGAAAATCTGCCGGCCGTCGCCCCGCGGCGCCATGCGCCGCGACCGCAATGCTATGTACGTGTCGGACTCGTGAATTTCGTTACGCTTCGAGAACCGTCTCGCGAACCACTTCTTCGATCGTCGTCAAACCTTGGAACGCAAACTCCAGCCCGGCGTCGCGCAACGTCACCATGCCGTAGCTGCGAGCTTTGTCGCGGAGTTCCTCCGTCGACGCGTTGTGCATGATCATTTCGCGCAAGTCGTCGTTGAAAACCATCAGCTCGAACAACCCGACACGTCCCTTGTAGCCGGTGCCGTTGCAGGTGTCGCAACCGGCGCCGCGATACAGCTTCTTCCCTTGGATGTCGTCGGGCGTGAGTTGCAATTCGGCGAGCATATCCATGCTCGGCTTCACTTCTTGCTTGCAGTTTTGGCAGCAGCGCCGCACCAATCGCTGGGCGAGAATCCCTTCGACGGTGGCCGTGATCAAGAACGGCGGCACGCCCATGTCGCGCAATCGCGTGACCGAGCTCGGCGCGTCGTTCGTGTGCAACGTGCTGAACACCATGTGCCCGGTGAGCGACGCCTGCACGGCGATTTCCGCCGTTTCCGGATCGCGAATTTCTCCGACGAGAATCACGTCGGGGTCTTGCCGCAAGATCGCGCGGAGGCAGTTGGCGAACGTGTTGCCGATCGAGGCGTCGATCGGCACCTGCACGATGCCGTCGATGTCGTATTCGATCGGGTCTTCGGTCGTGATCAGCTTGTCGGCGATTTCGTTCAACTCGCTGAGCGCCGAGTACAACGTGGTCGTCTTGCCGGAGCCGGTCGGGCCCGTCACAAGCACGATGCCGTTGGGCTTGGCGATGACGTCGCGGAAGTGGGCCAGCGTGGCCGGCGTCATGCCGACCGCTTCCAGATCGAGCTTCACGACCGAACGATCGAGCACCCGCATGACGACGCTTTCGCCGAACATCGTCGGCAGCACCGAGACGCGCAAATCGACCGGATGTCCGCCGATCGTCAGTTCGATGCGTCCGTCTTGCGGCAAGCGGCGCTCGGCAATGTCGAGGTTCGCCATGACCTTGATGCGGGTCGTGATGGCGAAAGCCAAGTGCTTCGGCGGCGGCACCATTTCGAAGAGCACGCCGTCGGCCTTGATGCGCACCTTGAACTCGTCTTCAAACGGTTCGAAGTGCATGTCGCTGGCCCGGTCTTTGATGGCCAGCAGCATGATCATGTTCAGCAGCTTGCGCACCGGAGCGCTGTCGGCCAAGTCGCCGGCCGCGGTGAGGTCGTAAGCGCCGGCCCGTTCGCCCCCTTTCGAGCGCTTCTTGAAGCTCCGAGTCGTTCTCCAAGTCGCCGATGATGTCTTCGACGCTCTCCGACGTGCTGTAGTAACGGTTGAGTGCGGCCATCACGTCGCGCTCGCTCGCCACGACGCCGCGCACGTCGTACCCCAGGAAGTTCCGCAGTTCGTCGAGAATCTGCAGCTTCTGCGGATCGCACATGGCGACCGTCAGCACGCCGTCGCGAAAGCTCAGCGGCACGATGCGATAGAGTTGAGCCATCGGCTCGGTGACGTAGGCCAAAACGTCCGGGGGAATGGTGATGTTCCCCAGCGACACGGCCTGCATCCCCATCTGCTCGGCGAGCGCTTCGCAAAGCTGCTCGTCGTTGATGAGGTTCATCCCCTCGGCGATGCGGCCCAACAATTCGCCCGGACGCTTTTTCTGCTCTTCGAGCAGCGTCTCAAGCTGTTCGCGGCTGATGAACTTCCGCTCGACGAGAATCTGACCGATGCGTTTGAATGCCATAGGATTCGCTCTGGAAAACGTCGCGAGATGTGAAGCGCCGGGCCGAGGCCTGAAGTTCCAGGGTTATTGATCGTCGAACACGCCGCGTTCCGCTTTGGCGATGCGGGCGCTGAGTTCGTCGGGATACACGGAACGTTCGAGCACTTCTTCTTTCGCGCAGTCTCCTTTTTGCCAGAGGTTGAAGAGCGAGTCGTCCATGAGCCGCATCCCCTTCTTGGCGCCGGTTTGGATCACCGAGTTGATGCGGAACGTCTTATTCTCACGAATCAGGTTAGCGCACGCTGAGTCCACCACGAGCATTTCGTAAGCGCCGCGACGGCCGCCGCCGATCTTCGGCACGAGCGTTTGCGAAAGAATGCCGATGATCGCCGTCGAGAGCTGTGTGCGGATCTGCTCCTGCTGGCTGGTCGGGAACACGTCGATGATGCGGTTCACCGTGCCTTGAGCGCCCGTGGTGTGCAGCGTGCCGAACACGACGTGGCCGGTTTCGGCGGCCGTGATCGCCGCTTCGATCGTTTCCAAGTCGCGCATTTCGCCGACGAGGATCACGTCCGGGTCTTGCCGCAGAGCGCGGCGAATGGCTTCCGAGAACGACGGGACGTCGACGCCGATTTCCCGCTGGTTGACCGTCGACTTCTTATGTTCGTGCTGGAATTCGATCGGGTCTTCGATCGTGATGATGTGCCGATCGGTGTTTTCGTTGAGCCAGTTGATCATGCTGGCGAGGCTCGTCGTCTTGCCGGAGCCGGTGGGGCCGGTGACGAGGAACAATCCGCGGGGCCGGTTGATCAGCTCTTTGCAGACCGGCGGCAGGCCCAGGTCTTCCATCGACATGAACTTGTTGGGAATCTGCCGCAACACCATGCCGATGAAGCCGCGCTGCTTGAAGATGGAGACGCGGAAGCGAGCCTGGGTGCCGAAGGCGAACCCGAAGTCACTGCCGCCCGCTTCCTGCAACTCGGTCTGACACCGTTCGGGCGTGATGCTTTTCATCAGCGCCACGGTGTCGTCAGGCGTCAGATGCTTGGTTTCCAGCCGGCGCATACGGCCGTGCAGACGAATAACCGGCGGCTGCCCGACGGAGATATGAAGATCGCTCGCCCCTTGGTTGACGACCGTTTGCAGCAGTTTGTCGATGAGGACCGTGCCCATACCGTAGCGTTCCTATGTCCCGAAATGGTTCCGAATGTGAATCAAAAGAGGGGGTCTTATCGAAAACCGGGGACGTGAAGCGTCGAACGACGTGCGTCGAGAAAGGAGGTAGGAAGGCCGCCTGCCTTCAGACCGGAACGCACCGTGATTATTCGCCCACCCCTCGGAGAACTCAAAAAATTGCAAGGTTTTGACTTAGCGAACGTGCCGGCAGACGAAAACCAGCCTCCTTGCCGCAACTTCGCCCCTCCAGAACTGAGCCGAACCGGCTCGCGAGCGAAGCCTCGCAGACCTCCTAAATTGCCGTCCGGCAACCTGATGCGGTTGCGGCCCGCGGCATCGGAGGAGCTTGATCTATTCCTCAGCCCGCTTGGCGATGCGGAAGACCTCTTCGAGGGTCGTGATCCCGCGAAGGGCTTTATTGAGGCCGTCTTCAAACAGGGTCGACATGCCCTGAGCGACAGCCGTTTTTCGCAATTGTTGCGAAGAAGTGCCTTGGAACGCCAACTCGCGCACCCGCGAGGTCATCATCATCAGCTCGTAGATACCCACCCGTCCGCGGTATCCCATCCGGTTGCAGGCCGAGCAGCCTTTCCCCTTCATAAAGGTTGCCTTGGCCACCTGCTCAGGGGTTAGACCCGACTGCTCGATGATCGTCTCCGGTGGGGTGTACGGCTGTTTGCACTTCTCGCAAACCTTGCGGACAAGGCGCTGCGCGAGGATGGCGATCACGCTGCTAGCCACCAAGTATGCGGGGACTCCCATGTCGACCATGCGCGTAACGGCACTGGGCGCATCGTTCGTGTGTAGCGTGCTAAATACCAAGTGTCCAGTTAAAGATGCTTGAATTCCCATCTCGGCCGTCTCGCTATCGCGCATTTCGCCGACGAGGATCACGTTGGGTGCCTGACGCAACATTGCACGAATAATGCGTTGAAAATCCAGGCCGATGCTGTGCTTCACCTCGACCTGATTGATGCCGGGGAGGTAATACTCCACGGGGTCTTCGGCCGTGATAATCTTCCGGTCGGGCCGGTTGAGATCGTTGAGCGCGGCATAGAGCGTCGTGGTCTTACCGGAGCCGGTCGGACCGGTAACGAGGATGATTCCATTAGGCCGGCGGATAAGTGCATTCATCTGCCGGAAGAGCTCGTCCGACATGCCGAGCTGCTTCAGGCCGACCTTGATGTTGTCCTTATCCAAGAGCCGCATGACCACGGTCTGACCATGGTTGCTCGGCATCACGCTGACGCGGAGGTCCAGTTCCTTGGTGCCGACCACGACCTTGATCCGGCCGTCTTGGCAACGCCGGCGTTCGGCGATGTCGATCTTGGCCAGAATCTTCATGCGTGATAGCACCGCCCCAAGGAGCCGCTTCGGGATGCTATCGCGTTCGGAGAGGACGCCGTCGATCCGGTAGCGGATTCGCACCCGGTCTTCAAACGGCTCGACATGGATATCCGAGGCCCGGCTGGTGACCGCCTCACTAATGATCATTTGTACCAGTCGGATGACGGGGCGCTGTTTTCGTCGACCGCCTCGTCGTTGTCGGAAACGCCCGTCTCTTCGAACATCCCGACTTCTTCGCTGACCTCGGCCATCCGTTTGGCCATTTCGTCTTCTTGGGCGTAGAACTTGTTCACCGCCGTCAGGATCGCTTCCTTGGGGGCCAGAGCGACCCGGATCTTGCGATTGACGATGAACTGCAGCTTGTCGATGGCTTCGAGATCGTCCGGGTTGTGCATGACGACCTTGAGGACGCCGTCGTCTTCGGCAATTGCCAGCACCGCATGCTCGCGCCAGCGACTCAGGCACCAGCGTCACGACGGCCTGCGGGATCTCCAGGCCGTCGAGCTTCACGTAGTCCAGCCCGCCGGCTTTGGCCATGGCTTTGGCGACCAGCTCCGGCGTGCAATAGCCGAGCTTCACCAGGGCTTCGCCCATCGAAATGTTCGCCCCACGGGAAGCCTTCTTGGCTTCGGCCACGCGCTTCTCGTCGAGCAGTTTGTTGCGGACGAGGATCTCGAGAAAATCAGGCATGGCGGCAGCTTGCTCGTGGAGGCGGCGGAAAGATGGGAAAGCTGAATGCGCGGCCGAGAAATGGCGGAAAAAGGGCCTTCGCAACGGTTCAGAGTAATGGGGGCGAAACGGAGTGTCAACGAAACGGAGCGACCGTAGTTGCTCCCGGAGCATGCCTCCGAGTCCGACGCTTCGTAGCGCGACGAGACGCGGCGGCGACGGCGTTGATCCGCCTTGTGGCGTCGCGGGGGCAACGTCATAATCCCGCCCCAATTCAGGCTTAGGGACACCAGCTCCCGATCGCCTTATTCACTTCGCCGACTTCCCAAAACCGAGCGCCGTCCCCCATGGCTTGGCCGCTGCGAATCGCCGCAATTGGACTGACCATTTGCGCGGGCCTGCACTCGGGCTTTAGAGCTCGAGCCGGCGAAACTCAACTGGCAGCCGGGAAAAAAGCGGTTATTCGCTCAACTTCGCATGAGCGTAACCTCGACGGCGCGAGTCAGCAGACGCCGCCTTACCGTTTAGCTAAGGAAGTCGGCACCGAAGCCGCTCCAGAAATTCCACGGCTGCCGACGACGCCCCAAGAGCCGCTAGGGGGCGAGATCGCAGCCTAGCGATTTACGTTATGTCGATCCGCCTTGTCGCATAACGGCGACCTCGTCATAATCCCGCCCCGCTTCAGGCTTTGGGAACCCGATCAACAAAGCCTTTTCAACCTGCAACTACCGACAACGAACGCTCACGTTTCATGCTTTGGCCGTTGCGAGTCGTCGCTACCGCGCGTAGTTGTGGGCTTGGTTCTCGGACCAAGCGAGGCACGGTCGTCGCCCTTCTACTTTGTAACCGACGATGGCGGTGACGTGCGCGTTCTCGGAAGTGATCGCGAGGCAATCGCTTTTGAAGAAACTGCTCGTCGCCGCGCCAAGGTGCACTTCGTCGCGAAGCAAATCGGAGTCGACGTCGCTCCGGAGATTCCGCAGTTGCCTGTCTCGCCGCAAGATCCATTGGGCAGCGAAATACTGCAAGACGATCTGCCGGAACATAAATCTGTAGTCGAAGAAGCCCCTCCGATTTACTCCGACGGCGCCGGCCCGCAACAAGAAAACGATGACGGCATACTCCCTGTTGAACCACCTGAGCATCTGCGCCACGCCTTCAGCATCAGCCGCTTCGCTCGTATCTCGAAAACCGGCCGCGGCAGATGCCGTTGCAATCGGATAGCTGGCTCAATCGCCCGTTCGGCATGAGCTACTTGCTCGGCGGCATGTTTCTCGACGACCCGATCTCGCGCGTCGTCGGCGGCGATCCCGGGTTCATCTACGGCGGGCGCATCAGTTGGGACGTCGGCCCCACGTGGGGCGTCGAAACGCGCATCATCGGCGGCAGCATCGGCGTGCAAGATCTCATCGGCGGCACCGACCTGCCCCCTGCCAAAATCTTCCAATGGGACGTGAACTGGCTCTACTACTGGACCGGCGACACCCGCTGGCGGCCGTATTTTCTGATCGGCACCGGCCTGCTCGACATCGACTACTTCAGCGCCGCGCAGCGTTATCACACGACGGTGTTCGAACTCCCGTTCGGCATCGGCGTCAAGTATCGGCACAGCACGCGAGTCGCGTTCCGCGTGGAACTGCTCGACAACTACGCTCTCAACTCGGGCGTGCAAAGCGACATGCACAACGTGTCGCTGACGGCAGGTATGGAATTCCGTTTCGGCGGCGGCCGCTCGCGCAGCTACTGGCCCTGGAATCCCGGCCGCAATTGGTGGTGAGCCGTCACTCGGCCTTCGTCAGTTCACGCACCAGAAACTCTTCGGTCGTCGGCAACTCCGCGCCGGCCCGATCTTCGATTCGCAGCACGCAAGGCATTCCCACAGCCTGAGCCGCTTCCTGAAATTTCTCGCCGAACTTCGCGTGATGGATCGCGCTGCCGGGCGTTTCGGCCGGGAGAGGATCGACGCGCGGGAACGAAATTAGCGTAGGCCCGTCGTCGCGCGAGACGTGCGTCAGCGGCGAGCACTCGCGTAAGACCGGTTCAAACTCGGCGTAACGTTTGAGCACTTCATTGCTGCTCGCCGCGCCGACGGCGCGGGCCATCATCAAGTGCCCGGCCAACTGCGGCCCGACCCATTCCATCGCCCGCGGGAGTTCCAAGCAGACAGGCGGCGACAACGCTACGCCCGTCTGCAACCGGCTCGATTCAAGCAGCACCGGATCGTCGCTTTTCGCATCGGCCAAGTCGTCATGGCAGACCAGCCAGAGCGTGCTCACGCCGCCGGCCGAAATGCCGTAGCCTGCGAAGTGTTGTGGATCGAGGTTCAACTCGACCGCGTGCTTGCGCAAATGCTGCACCGCGCGGGCCGCGTCGTACAGCGGCGCCGGAGCCTTCGCCATGCGCGTGAAGCGATAATTGATCGACGCCGTCGAAATGCCCGCCTTGAGCATCGCCGCGACGAGCGTCGGCGGAGCGTCGGCTTTGTCGCCGCCGTGCCAGCCGCCGCCGTGGATGAATATGCAGAGCGGCCGCGGTGACTCGCCGTCGGCTTGCCACAGGTCGAGCACGTGCCGCTCGTGCGTGCCATAGGCGATATTCGCCTTTGTCGGAGGCGGCAACGTCGGCGCATCCGCTGCGGTGCTCCACCCCGACGATGCCGCAATACACGTGAAGCCGATCAATAAGGCGAGATACCAGTTCATGGATGCAGCGTCAGGGCAAAGAGTTGAGCTTGATCGAGATGCACGCGAATCTGGTACCGCCCGGCCGGAAGGTCGCGCAATGTTTTCTCTTTCCAGCGGGCCTCCAGCTTCAAGTCGTCGGTCTTCAGCGGCACGGCTTCGTCTTTCGTAAAGCCGCGGAGGCGGAAGCCGTCTTCGTTGAGTATCTCCACCCGCACGGTCCCCTGCCGAGCGTCCGTGTTCACCGTCAGACGTGACTTACCGGTGAAGTCGAGCGGCTTGAGCGTCACTTGACCGATCCGGTTCACAAGCTGTGGAGCTCCGCGTTTCTGTCCCTTCACGGGCGTCTGAGGATTCACACCGACGGCGACCAACCGATCGCGCCGCGCCACGGCCAGCCCGACGCCGCTGTGATAGTCGGTCGAGCCGACGACCTGCCGATCGAGCCCGCCGCCGCCGACGGCCGTGCCGCGATACGCGCCGTAGTAAAACCGCATCTCGTCGTCGAGCACTACCGGCGTACCGTTGGTAATCAGCGAGCCGGCGTCAAATTTGTCGGCGGCGCCGCGTGGGAGAATCCACTGATTGGCGAACGTGCGATCCCAGCGTCGACCGTCGCGGCTGCTGATGAGTTCGGCGTCGATCGTGCCGGCTCCGCGATCGAGGCTCTGATTCAGCGAGAAGTATTGTTCGTTGTAGAAGAAGACGGGCGACGTGTGATACTCGACGTGCGGGGGATCGCGATCGTCGACCGCCGACACAAGCTCGGGCTTTGACCAGTGGAGGAAGTCGTCACTTTCGACGCGTCCCATCGCGTGCTTCCAGGCCAAACCGCCGTCGGGTCCGGAGATCCACATCTTGCCGTAGCCGACGAACTTCTGCAGCCGGGGATCAAACAGCACGTCGAGCGCATCCGACATCGACATCGGCACCCGCCATGACTTGCGCACGACGCCCGTCTTCAGCTTCTCTTCGACGTAAATACCTTCCTCGATCAGCGGCGGCTGAGCCCCTTTGCCGCCGAACGGCGTCTTAATGACCATCGTGCCGTGCTTGGTCCAATGAATACCGTCGGGCGAGAATGCCACGTGCGTACCCGAGCCTTGATCGGCGTGCGCCAACGTGCCAATCGTAGTACGCCATTTTGTAACGGCGCCGCGGATCGGCATCGCGAGGATCATAGACGACGGAATTGCAATACCGATCACCGTAGCCGCCGGCTTCGTCGTCGCCGGCGCCGATGAGCACGATGTTCGTTTCCGCATGCTCGTAATACGGAAACAGCTTCAACTTCGGCTTGGTCCACTTCACGCCGTCTGTCGATTCGGCATAACAGACGACGCACCGCAAGCGGCGATCTTCCTTGTGCGGCGGTTGCGGCGGCTTCGGTTGATATGCTTGGTACCAAAGTTGATAACGGCCCGACTCCAGATCACGGCGTACGCTCGTCCAACCGAGCATTCCTTCCCACGGCAGCTCCGGCGCGATCACCGGATCGGCCGAATGCTTCACCAGCGGCACGATCTGTTTCCGCGTACCGGAGCGATAGAGCACGTCTTCGTCATCGACAAAGAGAACCGTTCGCGAACCGACCGACTGCGGCGATTCCGCAGCCGACACGACGGAGCAATTCACGGAAACGAGCAACGCCGGCCATGCGACCAGCAAGTGAAACGGAATACGCATAAGACCCTCGACCGTTGGAGGACTTTGAGTCTGCGGCCCAATTCGCAACAAAGCTCAAGCGAACGGGCCTGCCCGGCGACCCCGTCGGCTAAGTGAGCAACTCGCGAAGCCCGCGCGATAGTAAATCATCCACGCCGTCGGAGCAATTCGCTACGCTCACTTCGTAGCCTTTCTTGGGGTACTCTTCCTTCGTGGGAATGTACCAAGCTCCGCCGTCGCCATAGGCCGCGGTGGCGACGAATTTGCCGGCGGCAATACTTTGGGCCCGCAGTTGATACTCCACAAACGATTCGGCCGGCAGGTGCAGTAAGGCCGTGTCGTCGAGATGCAGCGCACTAAGCGGCACCGGAATTTTGTCTGCGATTCGTTCCAGCCAGCTCAGTTGCATGGCCGGGCGAATGCGGTTGGCCGCGGCGTTCTTGGCGTCGGCGATCATCGCCTGAAGCCGATCTCGATCGAACACCGGATTCACGGCCGGCAGCAAATCATGCGTTTTCCAAGCGACTTGATTCAACGGTCCCCGAGTCAGCGCGGCGTCCGCGGCGACCATGGCGTCGTAAATACGGCCCGTCAGCCGCTCGCGGGCCGCGGGAGAGCCGTCGTTGTATTTACCGGCCGCCACGTTACCGGAAGTCGCCGGTGAAATAGATCTGCGTGCAACCGGGCGTTTCTTGTTGTCGGCGCTTGCGAGCCAGCCCGACGAAGTCGCTGCTCACATGCCCGCGCCCGTAATGACTCATCGGATGCGTCGCGTAGTAGCGGCACGCCACGAGCGGCACGTCGCCGTCGCAAAAGGTCACCGTCTTGAGTTGCGGATCAATTAAGCCTTCCGGCATTGCGATCAGTTCCGGATCAACGCACCCGGAACCTCGCATCTTGCGGACCCAACCTTCGGGCGACAACGCGACGCGACGATTGCCGGCCACTTCGACGACGCGGGCCTCGCCGCGAGCGATGTGCGTCACAGGTCGAGCTTTCGCAACGGCCGCGCGGATCGCCGCGTCGCCGCGGTTGAGACAGTCTTGGAAGAATTGTTGGTCGACGATCGGCAGACCGGCCTTTTGTTCGTCCAGATGTTGCTGAGCCCGCAAACAGACGAACGGCGCATCATGCTGATGGACGCATTGCACGGCGACCCGATCGGGGGTCGTACCCGCGGCCTTGGCCAACGCCGTGCGCCAGGCAAGATGAGCGCCGTTGAGAATGCCCGTCCAATCGACGGCGCAAATGACGATCGGCTTGTCGGGGCCGAGCAAGACGAAACCGATCGCCTCGAGCCCGTCGTCGACGTCGAGCACCGGTTTGATCCACCCGCCGCAAAGTGGATGACCGGTTGGCGGCGTGACGTCGAAACGAAACGGCGCGATGCGATACGTCAACGCCTCCGACGGAGCAGCGCCCCAAGCCTCGGCCGCCGCTCCGACGGCCGTCGCCGCCAGCGAAGTCTGCAAGAACGAACGACGCGTGACGTGCGACATGATATTCGCTCTGAGTTGTGAATTCACTGGACACGTCGCACTGACGTGCGACGCTCGCCTCACACCGGAACGCAGCGGAGGGCGTTCCCTACAGTCGTGCTACTTCTTCAGCAACTTCGCCGCTTCGTCCGCGCCGATCTCGCGCACGAAAACATTTCGCCAGCGGATCTCGCCGCCGTGCGTTTGCAGCATCAGCGGGCCTTTCGCCGGAAACGGCTTCATACGGTCGAAGTAGTTTTCCATCGGTACGCCGTCGACCGTGAGCTTGTCGTTCAGCCACACCCACGTCACGTCGCTCACTTGGCGAATTCGGAAGCTGTTCCATTCGCCGAACGGTTTGTCGGCGAGCACCAGCGGGTCGCGGCCCGGCGTATCGGGCGTGTTGTTGAAGAGCCCGCCCGAGCCGAGGTGCGGCTTGCGCGTCGGCTTCTTCGGATCGAACGTTTGATTCCAGTCCCAGATCTGCACTTGCGGCACGCCGCGCAGATAAACGCCGCTGTCGGCCTTCGGCACGGTTTTGTATTCGAGCAAGAGTTCGATGTCGCCGAATTCTTTGTCGGTCGTCGCGTACGGGCCGTGGCCGTCGTTCACCAGTGCGCCATCTTCCACGCGCCAGTGCGACGCAAACTCGTCGCGCATTTGCTTAAGCGCCGCATCACGTTTCTCGCCGGTCAGCTTTACGACCGAATGCGGATTCAAGCCGTGCCAGCCCGCGAGGTCTTTGCCGTTGAAGATCGCCGTAAAACCCTCAGGGGGTGCGGGCTCGGCGGCGTTTAGAGCAGGAGCGACGAGCGCGACGGCGACCGTCGCGCAGGCGAACAAAGTGCGCAAGGACATAATATTTTGCAGGGCAGGAGGACGAGGCGGGAAGTGAATGCACTCAGTCTAGCGCCCCGCCGAAGCCGCCGCAAGGAAAATAGAAAGCGGTGCAACGGCGACGTTATCGTCCCAACAGTGCATCGACCGCGCCACCGATGTCCGGCTGTCGCATCAGGCTTTCGCCGACGAGAATCGCGTCGACGCCGGCCGATTGCAATCGCTCCACGTCCGCTCGGCCGCGAATGCCGCTTTCGCTGACGAACACGCAATTCTCCGGCACTTGTTCGTGCAGGCGAATCGAATGTTCCAAATTGACTTCGAACGTGTGCAGGTTGCGATTGTTCACGCCGATCAAAGAAGCGCCCGCCTCCAACACACGCGGCAGATTCGTCGGCTCATAAAGTTCCACGAGCGGCGTCATGCCGAGTTCGAGAATCAAGCGGTGCAAGCTGCGGAGGCCGCAGTCGTCGAGACATTCGGCGATCAGCAACACGGCGTCGGCACCCGCAGCGCGGGCTTCGTACACCTGATACGGATCGAGAATGAAATCCTTCCGCAAGATCGGCAATTCCACGGCGGCTTTCACCGCACACAGATAGTCGAGATGGCCTTGGAAATATTGCTCGTCGGTGAGCACGCTCAAGCAACTCGCGCCATGCACGGCGTACGTGCGAGCGATCGCGACCGGATCGAAATCCGCACGGATCACGCCTTTCGACGGACTGGCCTTCTTCACTTCGGCGATCAAGCGAATCGGAGGCCCGCCGGATAACGCACCGAAAAAGTCACGCGGCGCCGGTACGGCCGCGGCTGCCTTCTCGATGTCGGCGAGCGGTCGCAAGGACTTCGCCCGCGCAATCTCCTCACGCTTCGTCGCCGTAATCTTATCGAGAATCGTCGGCATCTGTTTCTATTTCAATTCTCAGAGAAGGGTAGCGACGGATGCAGACGGAGATCAGGAAGGTGGAAGACAGAACGACACGGCCTGCTTCTTTGTATCACCTGTCTCCAAGTATCCCCTCCTATCTCCTTATCCCCTAACTCTGAAAAATGCGGACTAGTGCTTAAAGTGCCGGCGGCCGGTGAAGATCATGCTGAGGCCGTGCTTGTTACAGGCGGCGATGACGTCCGGGTCGTTCTTCGAGCCGCCCGGTTGGATCACGGCCTTTACGCCAGCCGTGGCCAAGGTTTCTATCGAGTCGGGGAATGGGAAGAACGCATCGCTCGCAACGACCGAACCTTGCACGCGGTCCCCTGCCTTCTTCACGGCGATCTCCGTCGAATCGACGCGGCTCATCTGGCCGGCGCCGGCTCCGAGCAACATGCCGTCTTTCGCAATCACGATCGCGTTCGACTTCACGTGCCGCACCACGGCCCAGCCGAACTTCAGGTCGGCGAGTTGAGCGTCGCTCGGTTGCGCGGCGGTGACGATCTTCCATTCGCCTTCCGGGTCCGGCAGGCTATCCGCCGCTTGCACAAGCATCCCGCCCATAATGCGGCGATATTCGGTCCAGCCGGTCGCCGCACTGAAATTACCGGTGGCGAGCAACCGAACGTTGGCCTTCCACTTGGGCTTGGTCGTCAGCAACTGCAAGGCTGCATCGTCGAAACTCGGGGCGGCGATCGCTTCGATAAACAAGCCTGGCTCGCAGAGAATCTCGGCCGTTGCGGCGTCGACCGGTCGATTGAAGCCGACGATGCCGCCGAATGCGCTGAGTGGATCGCCCGCCAAAGCTCGCTTACACGCTTCGGCGAGCGACGTGCCCGTGGCCGCGCCGCACGGATTGTTGTGCTTAATCACGGAAGCACCCGGTTGCGGGAAGCCGCGGACGATCGCCAGAGCGCTGTCAAGATCGAGGATATTGTTGTACGAAAGTTCTTTACCGTTGAGTTGCTTGGCGGCAACCAAACTTCCGGCCGGCGGCGACGACTCGGCATACAGCGCCGCAGCCTGATGGGGATTCTCGCCGTAGCGCAACGTTTCGACCCGCTTCAACGGAATCGAGATCGACTGCGGGAACTCTTCCGTCGTAGCACCAGCTTCAGCGGCAGCCGTCTTCGCAAAATATGCGGCGATGGCTTGGTCGTATTTGCCGGTCTGCGCGTAGGCTCGGCCGGCGCACTTGCGGCGAAGTTCGTAAGTCGTCGCGCCGGTCGCGTTGATCTGTTCGAGCACTTCGGCGTATTGGTCCGGCGCGGTGACGATCGTCGTGAAGGCGTGATTCTTCGCCGAGCCACGAACCAGCGACGGCCCGCCGATGTCGATGTTCTCAATCGCCTCTTCGTCCGTCACGCCCGGCTTGGCCACCGTCGCTTCGAACGGATACAGATTCACCACCACGAGTTCGAACGTGAGGATGCCGTTTTCGGCGAGCAAACGCATGTCTTCCGGGTTGTCGTGCCGACAAAGAATGCCGCCGTGAATCTTCGGATGGAGCGTCTTCACGCGGCCGTCCATCATTTCCGGAAAGCCGGTGTACTCGGCGACGTCGCGTACCGCCAAGCCGAGCCCTTCGAGAAACTTGCGCGTGCCGCCGGTGCTGAAGAGTTCGATGCCGCGGGCCGTGAGGCCGCGGGCAAAGACGTCGAGCCCCGACTTATCGCTGACGCTGATCAAAGCCCGACGGACCGGAGGATTCATTGCCACGTCCGAACACCTTCCCAATACGATCGCAATATGCTCGGGCGACTCCGACGGCCTCCCGCGAAACGGCTCATGATAGCAAACCGACGGATGGTGCCGCAGGGGGCGAAACTCCGTAACCGTCGGCCCTAGAAAACCGGGCCTGTTAGCGATAGTTTGATAGGTTCGATTTTGCCCCGATTCGCCGCCCTCTGCGGCCTTGTCATTTCTCAGTGTTGAAGGTGGCTTCCATGCCCAGTTGCGTTTTGGCTTACTCCGGCGGTTTGGATACGAGCGTCATCCTCGGCTGGCTGCAGGAGGAAGGTTACGAAGTCCACGCGGCCTACATCGATCTTGGCCAGCCGTGTGAAGACCGCCAAGCGATTCTGGACAAGGCCAAAACCTGCGGCGCGAAGTCGAGCCGCATCATTGATGCTCGCGAAGAGCTCTGCCGCGATTTCGCGTTTCCGGTGCTGCAGTGGCAAGCGAAGTACGAGGCCGTGTATCTGCTCGGCACGTCGATCGCACGCCCGCTCATCTCGAAGGCTTGCTTGCAAGTGGCCCGCGAAGTGGAGGCCGACGCTTACGCGCACGGTGCAACGGGCAAAGGCAACGATCAATGTCGTTTCCAACTCGCGGCCGAAGCGCTCGACCCGAGCGTGAAGATCATCGCTCCCTGGCGCATTGAAAAGTTCCGCCAGCGGTTTCCGGGCCGGCAAGCGATGATCGACTACTGCAACGAGCGGAAAATTCCGGTCAAGGCCTCGTCGAGCAAGCCTTACTCGAGCGACGAGAACTGCCTGCACATTTCCTACGAAGCCGGCAAGCTGGAAGACCTGATGGTCAACGGCGTCGAACTGGTCGACTTCGGCATGACCGTTTCGCCGCAGCAAGCTCCGGACAAAGTCGAAAACGTGACGCTCACGTTCGAGCAAGGCGTGCCCGTAAGCGTGAACGGCAAGAAGCTCTCGGCCTTGGCGATCGTCGAAGAGTTGAACAAGATCGGCGGCCGCAACGGCGTCGGCCGGATCGACATGGTCGAAAACCGATTCGTCGGCATGAAAAGCCGCGGCGTGTACGAATCGCCCGGCATGACGATCCTCTACGACGCTCATCGCTACGTCGAACAACTCACGATGGATCGCGACTTGATGCACTTGCGTGATCGGCTAGCTCCGGAAGTCGCCGAAATGGTGTACTACGGTTTCTGGTACCACGCGAAGATGGACGCTCTGCTGGCCTTCATCAAAGACGCCCAAAGGCACGTCACCGGCGAAGTACATCTGCAGCTCTACAAGGGCAACGTCATCCTGGCCGGCCGCAAGAGCCCGAACAGCCTGTACGACGAAGGAATCGCCACGATGGAAGGGGGCGGTTCGTACAACCAGACCGACGCCGAAGGCTTCCTCCGCATTCAAGGCCTGCCGAGCCGCGTGCAAGGCCGTGTGACGCCGCGGAAGTACTAGGCGATTTGAAACCGCGGATGAACGCAGATTAACGCAGATAACTGAGAGGGTAATTTCGGATCATGAATCGCTTGCTCTCTCATCTGCGTGCATCTGCGTTTATCTGTGGTTCCCTGTTTCTTCTCGCTAAGAGTTCGCCGGCTCGGGCCGAGCAATACACGGCCGACGTCGTCGTGTACGGCAGCACGCCGGCCGGCATTTGTGCGGCGATCGCCGCGGCTCGTGAAGGAGCTCGCGTTATTCTGGTCGAGCCGACCGATCATGTCGGCGGCGTGAATACGGGCGGGCTCTCGTTCAGCGACTCGAATCAAACCGTTCGCGCCGCGCACGGCAGTCTGTTCAACGAATTTCACGAGCGGATGGAGGCCGACTACGCACGCCGCGGTGTGAAGCTCGACTACAGCACGGCCGTGAAGGATCAGGCCAAGTGGACCTATGAACCACACGTGGCCATGCAAGTGACGCAGGCCATGCTGAAAGAAGCGGGCGTCGTCGTCGAGACGGAGCACCCGCTCGCAAAGGTCGTGCGCCGCGAAGGACGGATCGTCGATCTAGTGACGAAACCGGGCGACGTTTTCTCCGCCGACGTGTTCGTCGATGCCGGTTACGAAGGAGATCTGATGGCCGCGGCCGGCGTGAGTTGGACCATCGGTCGTGAAGGCCGCAGCCAATACGGCGAGTCGCTCGCCGGTCGACAATATCCGAAGCGGCCCATGGCGATATCGGGCCTGGATACTTCGGGCAAGCCGCTGCCGTTGGTCACGGCCGTCGAGCCGGCCCGCGAGGCGAATGCGGCCGTTCCCGATGACCAACTCGGCGACAACAACGTGATGGTCTACAGCTTCCGGCTTTGCCTCACCGCCGAGCCGGAGAACATGGTGCCGTTCCCGAAGCCGGCGAAGTACGATCCGGCCCGCTTCGAAGCGGCGCGGCGATATTACAAGGCTGATCCGAAGGCGCTGCTGGCATGGGATCTCTATCCGCTGCCGGGCAAGAAGATCGACGCCAATAACGGCATCGGCAAGCAATTTTCGATGGGCATCGTCGGCGGCGGCAACGCGTGGTGCGAGGCCGACGAAGCCGGCCGTCGCGAGATTTGGGAAGCCCACAAGCAATACACGCTCGAGCTGTATCACTTTCTGACGACCGACGAAACGGTGCCGCAGCCGCTGCGTGAGCAGCTCGCCAAGTTCGGCCTCTGCAAAGACGAGTTTGCAAGCTACGGTCACTGGTCTCCTCAACTTTACGTGCGCGAAGGGCGGCGTATGCTCGGCGGTTACGTCCTGACGCAAGCCGACATTCTCACGAACCGCACGAAGCCCGACTCAATCGCGGTCTGCTCGTTTCCGATCGACTCGCACGACTGCCGCCGCGTAGCCCGCGGGGAAAACGAAGTCGTGAACGAAGGGACGATTTTCCCCAAACGCGTGCGCGGCACGCGGCAAGGGCCGGCGTATCAGGTGCCGTATCGTGCGATTACGCCGAAGGCCGACGAATGCACGAACTTGCTCGTGCCCACGGCCCTCTCGACGACGCACGTTGCGTATTCTTCCGTGCGCGTGGAATGCTCATGGATGACGATCGGGCAGGCCGCCGGAGTGGCCGCTGCACTAGCGGCGGACAGCGAAGCGACGGTGCAGGAAGTTCCTTACGCCGATCTGGCCGCACGCCTCCAAGCTCAGAAGCAAGTGCTCGATCACCCCGCTATCAAGGGTGACGTGGAAATCGAATAATGACCGTGAGTTCGCGAAGGCCGCGAACCTTTCCGCACGTTCTCCTTCTTTCTAACGCCTAGCGCCTCCTACCATGATTTGCCTCAACGTCATCCTGCAAGTGAAAGACTCGGCCGACATCGAGAAAGTCCGCACGCTGCTCGCCGAGCAACGCCGGCTTTCACTCGAAGAGCCCGGCTGCCTGCGGTTCGAAGTGTATCACTCCACGAGCGACGCCGCGGTCTTCATCTTGAACGAGCGCTGGGAATCGCAGGCCGCGGTCGATGCACATCGCAAGGCGCACGCCTACACAACCGTGTACGCTCCGCAGGTTCTGCCGTTGGTGAATCGCACGCCCCATCCTGCGACGCTCGTCGAATAAGCGTCCCGAATAACCTGTTGCCGGAATGAAACAAGACGCCAGTCCGCCGCCCCCAGAGCGTGCCGCCGTCGGCAACGTCGATCATCCGGCGGGATTCGCGTACGGCATCTCCGCCTACGGATTGTGGGGGCTGATTCCGATCTACTTCCGGCAACTGCGGACCGTGCCGCCGCTGGAAATGTTGGCCCATCGCGCGGCCTGGGCTCTTGCGACCTTAGCCGTGATCATCGTCGTCGCCGGGCGCGGGCCTTCGCTCGTGGCGGCGCTCCGCAACCGGCGCACGGTCGTGACGCTGCTGGGAAGCGCGGCGCTGATCGCCGTCAACTGGCTGACCTACATCTACTCGGTCGCCACCGAGCAAGTGTTTCAGGCCGCGCTCGGGTACTTCATTACGCCGCTTGCCAATATGGCGCTCGGCATGTTCGTCTTGGGCGAACGGATGCGAAAGCTGCAATGGGCCGCGTTGGTCCCGGCGGTCGTCGGCGTGGCCGCGATGACGATTCAGGCCGGACAATTGCCATGGATCGCGCTGCTCTTGGCCGTGTCGTTTTCGCTCTACGGGCTGCTACGAAAGCTCGCGGCGGCCGATGCCTTGGTCGGCCTGTTCGCCGAAACGATGTTCCTCACACCGATCGCCTTGGCGTATCTGGGCTACTTGGCTTCGGCCGGTCTGGCGACTTTCGGCGGCCACGACGCTCGGATGACTTGGCTGCTCGCGTTGAGCGGCCCCGTAACGACGGGCCCTCTATTGTGCTTCGCCGCGGCGGCCCGCAATCTGCGCATGACGACGCTCGGATTTCTGCAGTTTCTCGCGCCGATGTTGCAGGCCATGGTGGCCGTGTTTCTGTTTCGCGAGCCGTTTAAGCCCGAGTATCGCACGGCGCTGCCGCTCATCGGCTTGGCGGTGGCGCTGTATGTGGCGGACGCCGTGCAAGCGAACCGACGACGCATTCGCGACGCCGCCGCTCCGATGCCGCTCGAAGATATTTAGACGGACGAAGCCGTGTTCCGCCGGCGCAGGAACCAGACCGCGGCGATAGCGACCACGCCGATCCACCGCGTAACCGGCGGGCCGAACAGCACGACGGCGTTCACGGCCATGAAGGTCAGAAAGCCGTGCAGAATCGTGTCAATCCGCACGTCGCGACGGCGATAACCTGCCGGCGACACCGCAAGCCAGCCGGCGTCGAGCGTCCAGACGACGGTCAATAAATAGTTGAACCAAAGTCCGCCGCCCCACGACCAGCCGATCGTCTCGGCCGTGCGGCGGGCCGTATGTTCATAGGACGCGGCATGGCTCCAACCGTGGATCAGCCCGAAGGCGCAGGCCACGTGAACGAGATAAGTGACGAGGCCGGCCAAGTAACAGGCGTCCGCCGCGCGTAGCCCAACGTCCCGGCGAGGTCGCGGGAACCCGCACGCCAGCGCCGCCGCATAGAGGGCCATCGCCGCACGGGCCGTCCAGCGCACGACGGCGTCGGCCTCATACTCGGTCATGCTTCAGGCTCCACGGCATGAGCGACGCGGGGATCCGCGCGAGGCGCAAAGGAAAACGCCCGACCTCCGACAGGTCGGGCGTTTCACATGGTTCGCAAACGGCGTCACCCGGTGCGATAAGCAAGCGCGTAACTTACCGACTAGTAGCCGGTCGACAGGCGACGCACGTCCCACTTCGGCAGCGTGTACTTCGGAGCACGCGAGGGGCGCGAGTACGAGTAGTAGCGAACTGGCGCGGCGGCCGCGGCCGGTTCGACCGACATGCTGCGCGTGCCCGTGGCCGGAGCCGACGAGACGACGTCTTGCGTCGGGTGCGTGTTTTGTTGAGCGACGTTCGGTGCGCACGGGCTGCGGCCTTGGCCGGCTTCGGCTTGCGACGTCCAACCGATCATGGCTGCGGCGACCAACATCAAAGCAAGCGACTTCATGGCAACAATCCTCCAACAGGCGGAGAGCGACTTGTCGCAGGCGGGCTCGACGTCGAGCCGATGGGCCGCAACTTTCGCCGTCGTCGGGCCGCCCTTCAGGGAGAGAGGTCGCCGATGCGAATTCAGCCGTTACTCCTGACACTGTTATTTTACGCCACAAATAGCGAATAGGTCGCAATCAATTCGTGATGAAATGTGTGTCAGCTTGCTGACCGAATTGTGATTTTTCACATGGACGTTCTTGATGGCTTCTTAGCGCACACCGTTTCCTTCAAAAACCAACTTTCCGCTCAAGTATGTCCGCAGCACCTTCGTTTCTCGCACCGTTTCCACGGGGCAGGTGAGCGGATCGCGGTCGACCACGACCAAGTCGGCCAGCTTTCCCGGTTCGATCGAGCCCGTTTCCTTTTCCAGAAACATTAACCGAGCGTTAAGAATGGTGTACATCCGCAAGACGTCGGCCCGGCTGGGCGTTTCTTCAGGATGCAACGGCTCTTTCGCTCTGCGCGGCATCCGCGTCATGGCGATTTGCATGCCGAGCCAGGGGTCGTAAGGGTTTACGCTCCGCACGCCGCCGATTTTCTGCATGTGGTCGCTGCCGCCGCCCACCGTGACGCCCGCAGCGAACAAACTTTTGTGCGGCTGGAAGTAGCGGAGACGGTCGTAGCCGAATTGGGCGGAGCGTTTCGCCGTCGAGCCAGAGCCAGGCCGGCTGAATGTCGCAAACCACGCCGAGCTTGGCACATTGCTCGACCGCTTCTTTGCTCATGAAGTTCGAGTGCGTGAGACAAGGACGCGTCGGCGCGACCGGCGTCGACTGGTTTACCGTCTCATAGGCCGCGAGCAGCGAGTGAACGGCGCCGTCGCCGACGCTGTGCGCCGTGAACTGCAAGCCGCTTTCAACGGCCGCGCGGACCATCGGCACGAGCTTCTCCTGCGGAATGTAGAGCATGCCCCGATAGCTCGGGTCGCTGATGGAGTAGATGTCGCTCACGCCCCACGGCTCGCGCATGTACGCGCTGCCGGTGAGCATGCCGCCGTCGAGAAAGCACTTGATGCCGACGATCCGCAACATCGGGCCGCCTTTGGCCAGCGGCTCTTTGGCGACGCTTTTGATGTTCTCGACGAGCTTCTCCACCGCGCCGCTATTGCCCACGCTGCGCGAGGCGGCCAAGCGCACGGTCAGGCGATCCGCCGCCAGCAACTTCTGATAGTTGCCCATCGAACCTTGGCTGGCGTTGCGATCGCAAACGCCCGTGATGCCGTTGCGGTTGTAGTCGGCAAAGAGTTCGGCCAAGCGATTGAGCGTGTCTTCTTCGGTTGCCGATTTTGTACGTTTCGACGGGGTCCTTTTCAGAAACCGCCCGCCGCTGCGCAAGATGCCGGTCGGCTCGCCCGTCTTAGGATCTTTCTCCACCTTCGCGGCCGGATCGGGCGACACGAAATCTTTATCGATGCCTGAAAGCTTCAGCGCCAGCGAATTCACGCTGCTGTCGGGGCCCGTGGAAAACACCACCGGATTGTTCGGCGCAACTGCGTCGAGTTCGGCCTTCGTCGGGTACCGGCGTTCCTTCAACCGTGTGATAAAGACTTGGCTGAGCCCGATCCATTCGCCGTCGTCGAGCAAATCGGCTCGCTTCTTCACGTAATCGAGCACGTCTTGGATGCACTCCATAACGGGAATCTCGTGTTCAAACTCGTGCATCGCCGCGCCGCCCGGATGAACGTGGGAATCGATGAGCCCCGGCACGACGATCTTGCCGGCCAAATCGATGACTTCAGTCTTCGGCCCGCGCAGCTTGAGGACGGTCGCATCGTCGCCGACGGCCGCGAACTTCCCGTCTTTCACTGCCACGGCTTGAGCCTCGGTCATGTCGGGATCGACAGTCAGCACCCGACCGTTATGCAAAATCAGGTCGGCTTCCTCGGCTGCGGCAAGCGACGAGGCCCATAAGCAAGCAAAACCGACGAACAGGCGCAAGATGAGCGCACGCAGCATGGCGAAATTCCCAAGATGAAGGCAAGCGTCAGGCCGTAGGGCCGACGTGTCTGAAAGGAGAGACGAGACGGGAGGAAGTCAGGCAGGAGACGTCACGTTATGCCGGCCGAAGTCGGACTTCAAGCGCGCGAATTAAATCAATTGAAAACTCCGCTCCAGCGCAAACGCGGCAACGTACAAACGCGCACCGCTTAGCGACGAAATTCGTATCCCTTTCCCGGCGGCCGCATCCGGTCAACTTCCGAACGACGCTGCGCGATTTCCCTTCTCGCCTCACCGAACCCCAGGCCGTGCAAGCCGAACATTTTGTGCAATCCGCCGTTGCGCCAATCGGCACGCGAATCGCAGATCTGACCTATGTCGACAATTTCAGCGGCTTGGCGAAGGTCGGCTGTCGGACAACGTTCGAGGATTCGTACTCATGACGCCTGACGAATTGATTCGCTTTCTGATCTCAGCCGCGGTGTTCTTCGCGACGACCTACACCGTGGCCTACGTCTGCGGATATCTCGTGCAGCGACACGGCCTGAAACCAAACTACTCGCGAAAGATCGGGCACTTCATGACGATCGGCGTGCCGTGGGCGTTGCAGCGATTGTTCGATCTGGAAGGGAACTGGCACGTCGTCGTGCTCACGGCCGTCATCGCGCCGCTCCATTTACTGCTCTTCGCCAAGCCGATTCGTGAGCGACTTCCCACGGTGAACATGATGTTTGCGAGCCTCGATCGACCGGAAGATCGCCCACATACGCTCCGCTGGTTGTGGACGCAGTATGTCGCGGCCTATGCCGTCTTCCTCTTGATGTACGCCCTGCTGCTCGACCGCGGCTTTGCCGCTTGGGCGACGATCGCCATCGTCGTCAACGTGCTGGGAGACGGCCTCGCCGAACCGGTCGGCGTGGCGCTGGGCCGCCACGAATATCGCTGCCATGCGCTCTTCTCGCAGCGCACGTACTGCCGCACGCTGGAAGGGAGCGCGTGCGTGTTTCTCTCCGGCCTGTTGGCCGTGCTCATCCTGCGGCCGGAGTTTGCCCCGGTGCAGTTCTATTTGGCGCTGCTGCTCGTGCCGATCTCGGCAGCCTTGGCGGAAGCCTACTCACCGCACACGTGGGACGCGCCGTTTCTGTTCCTCGTCGTCGGCGGCGAGCTTGTGGCGCTCACGTACGTCTGACTCCGATCATCTTGCAGCTCCGACGCGCCTTTAGCTGCCGAACGGATTCGCGGCGGCGGGAGCTGCCGGTTCGGCCGGCGTTGCCGGAGCAGCCGGAGTGCCAAACGGCGATGCGGCGTCGGCGGGCGGAGCACTGCCGTCGGCCGGCGCCGCCGCAGGAGCTGCGCCATCCTTCGGTTTGGGAGCAATCGCAAACCCGGCCGTATGCTCGAGCGGCTTCGGTTGCGTCACTTCGCGAAGGCACTGAATCAGGCCCGTCGTCGTGCCGAGGTAAATCCGATCGCTCGACGTGTTGCGGATTTGCAGTTCATCGAAGCCCGGCACCGGAAGAGCGGCCAGTCGTCCGCCGCCGCTCGCATCGAGTACGGCCAATCGGCCCAAATTGTCGCTGACGTAGAGCCGCTTGGCCGAGGCGGCGAGAAAGCTCTGCACGCCCGTGGTGTACCAAAGTTGCCGGCCGGCGAGCGGATCGACTCGCATCATCTCGCCGGTTTCAGTAACGGCGTACAACGCGCCGTCAACGGCGATGAGCGGTTGCGAAATCGATTGCCCGGCGCGGAGTTGCCAGATGTCGAGCCCGGAGACTTCATCCAGGCAGTAGATGGTTCCGCTGCGCGAGGCCGAGAAGACGAACGGCGTAATATAAACCGGTGCCGAGGCGCCGTCGTCGTCCATACGGAAACGAAACTGAATCAGTTCTTTGGTCAGCTCGCGCGAGTAAACGTAGCCGTTCGTCGAGGTCCACAGCACGCGATTTCCCACGGCCAGCGGCGGCTGGATCGCGGCGCCGGTACCGCTATATCGATCGGGCACATGATCAAGAACCCGTTCGCGCACGAGCTTGTAGCTTTCCACATGGCCGCCGTCGAGCGGCACGAACACCCGTTCGGCGCCAGCGCGGGGCCGGTCGACGGCGAATTGCCGAGGCGTTGCTCCCAAAGCACGCCGCCGGTCGAACGATCGAGCACGAAGAGCGTTGCTCCGCTAATCGCGGCGACATGCCTATCGCTCACAGCCGGACGTTGCACCGGAGCACCGGCCTTACCGACTTCGGCAACCCAGTAAGTCCGGCCCGATTCCGCATCCACGGCTTGCAGCGTTCCGCGATCGGTTTGCGCGACGAGCAAGCCGCGATGAATCACGACGTACTTCACGCGTCCGCGCGAGGGATCGACGCGGAGTTGCGTCGACCAAACCCGTTCCAAACCAAGCTGCCGCGCCACAGTGTTCGAGACCAACTCGGCGCCAAGTTGAGCGGAGCAGGGCGCGCACGAAACCAAAGCAAGCGGCGACGGGCAACAACACGGCCGCGAAGCGAACGAGCCAAGTCGACATGATTGCCGATCCTGAGAACAAAGGGAGACGTGAAGGGCTGCGAACGGACGAGAGGTCGGCGCGAGCCGAACCGCAGGCTGCGGCGCATCCTGCGCAGGACAAAAACAGACGAGCCGCACTAGGCAAATATGCGTCGCAAACGGCCAGGACGAAGCCGCAGCAGCCGCAAAGTTTCACTCGCCCCCGGAAAGTCGGGGGGCAATAGCGTACCTGGAGCGAGAATCCTATGATAATCACTCCCACGGCGTGGGAAGACGCAAATTTAGGGCCCTGCGCAGCGAATTCCCCCCGCCGGACGATACTCGAACATGGATGTAGCGAACGTAACGCCGCCCGAGCGGTCGCTCAGCCAAGAAATCGTCGGGTATCTCAACTTCTCCGAAGGCCCGCCCGACGCCAAGTTTTACCGGGCCGTGAATGAGGCGTTCCGCCGGTTGGTCGTGGCCGAAGCGGCCGTGCCCCCTTCTCGAACGGTCGACGCCCTGACGCCCCGCTGGCGACGCTTCGCCGACTGGCTCCGCGAAGAAGCCGTGCGGCTGCAGGCCGAAGTCCCGTCGTTTCGCGAGCTGCATCAGGCCGAAGCGGTGATGGCCGGCGCCTTTGAGAAGGTGATTCCGGCCTACCGCGAGTTTCATCGCGACCTGCTATTCCATCAGTCGGACGAAGACCTCTTCCGCCCCTATGCCGTGGCGCGGGTCATGCAAACCGTGCTCCGCCTCCACGTGGCGGGATGTGAACCTGAAGAACTCGTTGAACAGGCTCTGGATAAGCTCAACGACTTCCTCGGCCACCGCCCAACCGCCGTGCTGCAAAACGGTCGCAAGCTCGAGCCGTACGAACATGAGTGGGTCGCGCCGCTGCCCGTGTATCTCGACGGCGCCGGCTTTGCGCACGACCGCTATCGCGCAGTGCTCGAGCAAGCCCTGAAGATTCTCCGCGAAACTGATCAAGATGTGCTCTTGCAGGCCTACTTCGATCCAGCTCTGCTGGAAGAGTTAGCCGTCGACCCCCGGGCCTACGACTTCGACCACCCGGTCAACAAGCGGCCCAACTACCACTTCGGCCAATGGGACCCGCAGCGCATCGATCAGCGCGGTCGATTTCGGCGATTCGTGCTCCAAGAGGTGACGCTGCATGCCGTGTGGCAGCGCACGCAAGAACAAGGCGAACTATCTCCGGAGCAAACGTTGTTTGAGGCCGGCGCCGTTCTGGCCGGCACGATGCTCATGGCCTCCGCCGTCAGCGGCAACGGGCCTGACGCTCACGACTCAGGCGTAACGCTCTCCACGCTACTGCCGCGCATCGTCCGCTGCCGCGAAGAGTTCTACAAGCGGCTGCTGGCCAAAGTGGAAGGGTCGCACGGCGATCGGCTCCGTGCCGAGTCTGAAACCTTGCGACAGCCGTTCGGCGGCGCACGGCAGCACCTCAATCAACGGCTCGCCCGTCTCCGCGCCATCCAACTTCAGCACGTTCACCTGGCAACTCTTGCGCGCATGGGCTATGCCGACGCCGGACGACGCCAAGCACAGATCGTCCCCGTCGCATCCGCGCATGCTATGCGAAATCAACGGGCTCATCACCACGATTCATCAGCTTGTCGACCACGGCCAACTCGTGCGCGCATCGGCCGAAGTACCCGAGGCCGTCGGCTTGTTGCATCGGGCCATCGAGTGCAGCGCACTGGTCGATCCGTGGAACATCCTTGGTTTTCAGGGCCAGTTCAGCCTCTTCCCCGCGCTGGAAAACACCGTTCGCGATCATCGGGTCGACGTGCTCGTCCACCTCGTGAAACGGCTGCTTTCGCTCTTGGTGCGGCTCGTCGGCGAAGCGGCGGCGGCCGGCGAGCCCGACCTGCAATCGCGGCTACAAAACCTGCTCGACTCGCTCGCGCGCTGGTGGGATCAATTCGCTTCCACCACGGTCTCCGGCGTCGACCCGGTCAGCGGCAACGACGCCGTACAATCGGCCGAGCAAGTGGCCGAAGCGCTCGGTGCCTGGCATCGCGGCGGAGCGTCATCGGCTGACATCCAATTCTGGCGCAAGCACGTTGATCACTTCACCAGCCCGAAGACTTATGCTCTCGTCGTCGAGACGCTGCTCGACAAGCGCAATTACGTCGCGGCGATGGGCCTGCTTATGCAGTGGCTCAGCCGCTTCGGCGAATTGCCGCTGGTCGAAGGCGACTTTTCGTTCCACGCCTTGGCCACGCGCTGGCTTCATGAAATGCTCGGCGACGTCGCGACGCCGGCCCTCGCTACGCCCGAAGCTCGTCGCGATCTCATAGCCAAGTTCTTCGACTATATCGAAGCCAATGCCGACGAAAACTGGTCGGTCCCGCGCTTTGAACTCAGCGCGGAAGGCCGCCGCCCACGCAAAGGACCGACGCTTGGCGACGAACTCGAATCGACCGATCCCGACGACGAAGAAGATGAAGACGGCGAACTCTTCGACGCCGCCTACGAAGACGTGACGTATCGCGACAGTACGCGCGACGGCAACGACGGCAATACCGTTTCCGGCGACGATGAAGCCGGCGATTACGAGATCGAGCTCGAAGCCCAACGGCTCATTACCCGCTTGGCTCTCATTGAAACGGCAGCCCGCCTTTGGAAGACCGTAGCCATCGGCGCGTCGTCGGTTCCCACGGCGGTCGAACTCGTGCAATTCGATCGCGATCGGCTTGAGGCTTGGTACGGGCAGGCCGAAGCCAATCGTCTCGGTCTGTTGGCACTGCTCGATCAACTGCACGCACACCGCTTGCCGACGCCGCGCAGCACGCACGCCTCGCTCGTCGAATACGATCGCCGCAGGCAAATCAAAGAAGACCTCGAAGCCCGCGTCATCGTCACGGCCGTGGAAACGATCGAAGCCGGCCGCTTTCTGTTGGCCACGCTCGACTCGGTGCCGGCCGGTTGCGAACTCGTGGAATGGTCGTCGCGGTTCGTCGACGTCGTCCGCGGCCTCAAACAAAGCCGGCGGCAAGCGCTCGTCGACGCCATGCCGCGGCTCCGCAACGCCATGCTCGAGCAGCCGATTCTTTACGTGCCGCTTTCCAAAGGAGGCCGGCCTCGCGAAATCGTCGAAGCCCAAAGCGTGCAGTCGGCGGCCGTGAACTTGCTACAGGCGATGCCTCGTGCAGGTCTGCTTTCCGAGGCGTTTCGACTGATTTCCGTAGTGCAGCTGATGGAACGGCATCGACCAGCCGGCGAGGGGGCGGTTACCGAATTCGACCGGCTGTTCCAAATGGGCTTTGAGGCTTCGGTTCACGCTCTGATTGATGCAGTCGAGGCCGACAATCCGCAGCCGAGCTACGGCGAAGACGTCGAGCATTCAGCCGAACTGTTCGAAGGCCTGCAATCGCTCACCGAAGCCTGGCTCAAGCGTTGGAATACGCATAGCCGCAGCTTACGACTCTCGTCGCTGGAGAAGGCAGGCGAAAAGAAACGTTGGGAAGCGCTCGTCGAGTTCGTCAAACGCTACGGCCGAGATCTCTTCACGCCGAAGTTTCTCAACCTCGGCAACCTGCGCACGGTGCTGCACCAGCGCGTCGACACGTACCTGCGCACGCTTGAAGAAAACGACGATGCCGAGCCGCGGCCTACATTGCTCGAATCGCTCGATCGCGACATCCCGCGGACTGAGGCGGTGGACCTGCTGACGATCGTCATTGAGACGATCATCGAGAACTACGCCGAGTTCAAAGACTACAACAGCACGACGACCCAAAGCGACCAAGGCGATCTGCTGTACATCCTGCTTGATTTTTTGCGCCTCCGACTCGGCTACGAGCGATTCGCCTGGAACTTGCGTCCCGTGATGATGGTGCACGAAGTCTTGGTGCGTCGTCAGAAAACGGCGACCGCCGAACTTTGGCGCCGCGCCGTCACCGACCGTACCTGTGAAGCGGCCGATTGGAACTTGGCCCAACTTCGCGAACTCAACCGCAAGTACGGCGTGCGTCTGCCGACGATCGCCGACCGTTTGGGCGAGCGATTCGTGCGGCCGCTGGCCGTCGATCGCCTGCGAGCGTTGATTCGGCCGGCCGTCGTCGAACTGCAAACCGACGGCGACCGCACGGCGTTCTCACTTCTCGAACAAGAACTCCGCGAGTTCACCGACAACCCCTGCGGCTCCGGACTCGACGTACCGGCTTGGCTTTTGGCGCTCGAAGACGAGGCCCGCCGCGTGCAGGCTCAAACCGACCGCCGCTCGGCCATTCCGCCAAGTCTGCACGAACGCATTCCGCACGTGACCTTGAGTTGGGAAGAAGCGTTGAATCAGATGCGAAATTGGGAGGCGTAAGCGTTTTGCTGTTGCGCAAGTCCTTGCCGTTCAGTCGCCTGGGATACGTACTCAGGATGCTCCACGCTTGAATTCGGCTGGCAGATCCGGCATATTGAACACCCGTTCAGTCATGCGGGCAAGTCGTCGCGAAAGGAAGCCGCCGTGTCCGACATTCTCCCTTTGGAAACTGCCGCCTACACGCGTGAAGAGCGACATCACCCGACGGAATTATTTTTAGAATTCGGCGTCGACGATCCGGAAACCATCGCGGCTTTGCTGCAATACGCCGAAGGAGCCGAACGGGAGACGTTCGCCCGGCGTGCGCTACGGATCGGCGTGCTGGCTTTGGGCCAAGCCCGTGGTCAGGTCGATACGCAGGCCGTCCGCAATGAATGCCAACGGATGCTCGAACTCCTGCAGCATCATCTGCAAGAACACGCGGGCAACGTACGGACTCGCCTCGACGGCGCACTGCGCGAATACTTTGACCCGCAGACCGGCAAGTTTCACGAGCGCGTCGAACGTTTGATCAAGCGCGACGGCGAACTGGAGCAAGTGTTGCGCAAGCAACTCGGCGCCGAAGACTCGCAACTCGCCAAATCGCTCGACGGCTTCGTCGGCGAACGGAGCCCGCTGCGCAAAGTGCTAAGCCCGACGGAATCGACCGGTCTCCTCGCCACGTTCCGTGACACATTCGACAAACAACTCCGTGCCCAACACGAAGCCGTGTTCAAAGAGTTTTCCTTGAACAACAAAGAAGGGGCGTTGGCCCGGCTCGTGCAAGAGCTAACTGACAATCAAGGCAAACTCACCACGGCGCTGCAAGGCAAGATCGACGCCGTCGTCCGCGAGTTTTCCCTCAACGAAGAAGACACGGCTTTGAGTCGGCTGGTGAAGAAAGTCACCGCGGCGCAGGAAGTGATCTCCAGCGAATTCTCGCGCGACAACGAGAACTCGGTCCTCACCCGATTGAGCAAAATGCTCGAATCGACCGAAAGCGCGATCCACGGCAATCTGACGCTCGACGATGAGAAATCTTCGCTCGCCCGCCTCAAGCGCGAACTCGTGACGATTCTCGAAACGCAAACCAAGACAAATCGCGAATTTCAGGAAGAAGTGAAAGTGGCCATCGCCACGATCACGGCAAAAAAACAGGCCGACCAACAGACCACGCGGCACGGCCTCGTATTTGAGCAGGCATTGTTCACCTACCTCCAAGACCAATGCCGGCTCTCAAACGATTTGGTCGAGTTCACCGGTAACAGCACCGGGCTGATTAAGAACTGCAAAAAAGGCGACTGCCTCGTCGAACTCGGACCGGAGCACGCGGCCGCTGGTGCACGAATTTGCGTGGAAGCGAAGGAGGTTCAAGGGTTCGACCTCCGCCAAGCGCAGGGCCGAAATCGAAGAAGGCCGCAAGAATCGCAACGCACAGATCGGGCTGTTCGTCTACTCGAAGAAGACCGCGCCGGCCGGGATGGAGCCCATCACCCGTTTCGGCGACGACGTGTTCGTCGTCTGGGATGCGGAAGACGCCGCCACTGACTTATTCCTCCGTCTTGGCCTCACCGTGACTCGGGCTCTTTGCAGCCGAGCCCAAACCGAGCGGGAAGCGCAACAGGTCGATTTCACGACGGTGGACAAAGCCCTTTTGGCGATTCAGAAACGGTACGAAGATTTCGATCAGATCAACAAATACGCCGACTCCATCATCAAAGGAAGCGACGAGATCAAGAACCGCGCTGAGAATTATGCGCGACGACTTGGAGCGCCAAGTCGACCGCGTGGTCCGGCAAATCGACGAACTCAAAGAACTCGTCAGCCGCGCCTCCGGAGAGTGATTTTGGAATCGCGGTAAAGCCGACGTATGTCCGAGCGTGTTTGCTATTTCAACGGCCGCCTGATCCCAGAGCGCAATGCGCGCGTATCGATCTTCGATAGCGCGCTGCAAGTGGGCGACATGGCCTTTGAAGTCACGCGCACCTATCACGGCCGGCCGTTTCGGTTGCGCGATCATTTAGATCGGCTGTGGGCGAGCATGACCGCGCTTCGGATCGACGCCGGCCTCACGCAGGCGCAGCTCGAAGAAATCACGCAAGACGTGCTCGGCCGCAACCGGCCGACGGAAGCTGGCGACGTCGACTGGACAATCCTGCACGATGTTTCGCGTGGGCCCGCGGCCGGGTTCCGCTCGCATTTCGCGGCTGAAGAACTTTGCCCGACCGTGATCGTCGCCTGTTATCCGCTGGCCGAAAAAATAGCCAAGCTCGCGCCGGCGTACGAGACCGGAATCGACCTGATCGTGCCGGAGCAGCGTTCGTTGCCTCAATATCTCTTGAGCGCCGGCATCAAGTGCCGCAGTCGGGTTCACTACCAACTCGCCAACTTGCAAGCCGAAGCGAAGTTGCCCGGTTCGACAGCCTTGCTGCTCGATCCCGACGGTTACCTGACCGAAGGAACCACGGGCAATATCTTCGTCGTGCGCGAAGGCGAACTACTGACGCCGACGACTCGCAACATCTTGCCCGGTGTCACCCGCCGCACGGTTCTGGAACTCGCCACGGAGTTGAACCTGCCGACCCGCGAGACGGACATCACGCTCGGCGATGCGCAGCGCAGCCATGAGGCGTTCGTCACCTCGACAAGCATCGGTATCCTGCACGCCCGCAGCTTGAACGAGCGTCCGATCGGCGATGGCCGCCTCGGCCCAATCACGGTCCGGTTGCGCGAAGCGCTGACGCAGCGCGTCGGCCTCGACTTCGCAGCCCAAGCGGCGAGCTACGCGGCGCGCCTTTCGAAGTAGCTGGCGGCGGCGAAACGCCGTCAAAATCCGCGGCATTTACCCTGTTTCCGCAGCGCGAACCTCGGCGGCCCCCGCCTTGTCGACTCTCCGCGTCGCGACTATCCTAGTAGTTTCCATTTTTCGCGGAGTAGGTCATGCGTCACGTGTTGTCGGCCCTGGTTCAGAATCAGCCGGGCGTGCTTGCGCACATCTCGGGGATGCTGGCGTCGCGGGGCTACAACATCGACAGCCTGGCCGTCGGCGCAACGGAAAACCCCGAGTTTTCGCGGATGACGTTCGTCGTCGTCGGCGACGACTCGATCTTGGAGCAGGTTCGTAAGCAACTTGCGAAAATCATCACGGTCGTCCGCGTCGACGACATCAGCTCGCGCGACTACGTCGAACGGGATCTGATGCTCATCAAGGTCGCCGCGGAGCCGGGCACGCAACGGTCGGCCGTGAAAGAACTGACCGACATCTTCCGCGGCCGCGTCGTCGACATCGGCGGCACGGAAGTGATCGTCGAAATCTCGGGCCAAGAACGGAAGATCGAGGCCTTCATCGAACTGATGCGCCCTTACGGCATCAAAGAGCTTGTTCGTAGCGGACGCATCGCCATGGTCCGCTGTGCGAAACCCTCGGAAGTCGGCGCGTAGCCGCCGACCGCGACGTTTCGAAATGAAACGCAGCCCGCGGCGGTGAACTCCGCCGCGATAATGATAAACGCAGCTGTCTCCCTGATCCCTGGCCCCTGACCCCTCAAGAATCATGCCCGCCACGATTTATTACGACAAAGACGCCGATCTCGCCGCTCTCAAGGGAAAGACCATCGCCATCATCGGCTACGGTTCCCAAGGCCACGCTCAAGCTCAGAACCTTAAAGACAGCGGGCTGAACGTCGTCATCGGCCAACGCCCAGGCGGTCCGAACTACGATCTTGCGGTGAGCCACGGGTTCAAGCCGATGTCGGCCGCGGAAGCGACGAAGGTCGCTGACGTCGTCAACATCCTGCTGCCGGACGAACTGCAAGGAGACGTCTACCGTAACGATATCCGCCCGAACCTGAAGCCGGGCGCGATCCTGATGTGCTCACACGGCTTCAACATTCACTTCGGCCAAGTCGAACCGCCGGCCGGCCACGATGCGTTGCTCGTCGCCCCGAAAGGCCCAGGCCACTTGGTGCGCAGCGAATTCGAAAAGGGCGGCGGCGTGCCGTGCCTCATCGCTTTGAGCAACGGCGCCAGCGACGAAACCCGCCGCATCGGTTTGGCGTATGCCAAGGGCATCGGCGGCACGCGCGGCGGCGTGATCGAAACAACGTTCGCGGAAGAAACCGAAACGGATCTCTTCGGCGAGCAAGTCGTACTCTGCGGCGGCGTGAGCGCACTGGTGAAGGCCGGCTATGAAACGCTCGTCGAAGCCGGTTACCAACCGGAAATGGCCTACTTCGAATGCATGCACGAGCTCAAGCTGATCGTCGACCTGTTCTACCAGGGCGGCTTGAACTACATGCGTTATAGCGTCTCGAACACGGCCGAATACGGCGACTATACCCGCGGCCCGCGGATCGTCACGGAAGAGACGAAGAAGGAAATGAAGAAGATTCTTCACGAAATCCAAAGCGGCCAATTCGCTCGCGACTGGTTGCTTGAAAATAAGGCCAACGCTCCCGCGTTCAAGGCCACGCGTCGTCGCGAACGGAATCACCCGATTGAAGTCGTCGGCAAGCAACTCCGCCGCCTGATGAGCTGGATCAAGGCGAAGGAAGTTTAAGCAATTGGCGAATTGGGAGTGGGGAGCGTCAGCTCCCCATCTCCCGTCGCGTAACGGAGTTTCGGCTGACAGGTTTGATTTCCTCTTACGAGGCGAAACAATACGGATATGACGAACCTACCCACCGAAGCCACCGTTACGGAACGCAGCGACGTCACCACGCGCGACGAGGTTAATAGCCTCAAGCCCGGTGATCGGGTCGAGATCACGCACGAAGTGAAAGTCGGTTTGAAGGTTTGGAACACGACGACCGTCGGTACGGTGGAGCGCTTCGAACGCCGCCGCCAAGGCTTGCACTTCCGTCGCAATCTCGACGATAAGGCGTTTTGCGATCTGATCGTCCTCCGCCTGCCCGACGGCTCGCTGACAACCGTGACGATGGACGAGTTTTCCAGGCTGCGGAAGTTATGAGTTATGAATTGTGAGTTATGAGCCGCGCCCAACTCATAGTTCATAACTCCGAACTCGTAATTTTTATGTCGCTCTTCACTTCGCACCCGCGATCGTTCGAGACGAACCGCTTCGTCTATCCGGTCGTCAGTCGTCGTAGCGGCGGCGTCTCCATCGGGGTGAATCTCAATCCCGACAAGGTCTGCAACTTCGATTGCATCTATTGCCAGGTCGACCGCGTGAGCGCGGCCGAAACCAAGTTCGTAGACATTCGGCAACTGCTCGACGAGTTGGACCACATGTTCGACTTGGTCACCTCGGGCGAATTGTTCGCGAGCGGCAAATTCGCTGCGACGCCCCCGCATTTGCGCCGCCTGAACGACGTCGCCTTCTCCGGCGACGGCGAGCCGACGACCTACCGCAATTTCGACGAAATCATCTCGGCCTGCGCGGAACTCAAACGTAAGCACAAGCTCGACGACGTAAAGCTCGTGCTGATCACCAACGCCAGCATGTTTCATCGCCTCGTCGTTCAGCGCGGGCTGGAGATTCTCGACGCCAACAACGGCGAAATCTGGGCCAAGCTCGAAGCCGGCACCGAAGCCTATTTTAAGCTCGTCGACCGCACGTCGATTCCGTTTCGCCAAATCGTCGACAACATCACGTCCGCCGCAAAGATCCGGTCGCTGGTAATTCAAGCGTTGTTCATGCGCGTCGCCGGCGAGTCGCCGCCTCCTGCCGAACTCGAGGCCTTCTGCGACCGGCTGAACGAAATCACGGCCGCCGGTGGCAAGCTCAAGCTCGTACAGATTTACACCGTGGCGCACCGGCCGGCCGAGTCGTTCGTCGCCCCGCTCGCGAATACCGAGGTCGACGCCGTCGTCAGCCTCGTGCAAGCCCGCACCGGCCTGCCGACTCAAGCGTTCTACGGCGCGACGGCGACGAGCGACGCTTAACTGCGGCGTCTGCTAAACTGTGATTGTCTCGACTTGTCGGGATTGTCACGTCCTTTCGCAAGCGAGTTGCACCGCGATCCGCTTGCCGCTATGCCCGCCCACCGATCATCCGCCGCCGCCATGATCTCATTCTCCGCTGCCGACATTCTCGAAACTCCCGCAACCGCCGGCGTTGATTTGTTCGACGTCACCACGAGCGCCGCCGGTCCGCAAGGTTCGCTCCCGCTCACTCCGGAGATGCTGCGCAACGCGCCAAGCGGCGACCTGTTCGGACTTACGCAAAACGCGGGCATGGGTTGGCCGCCGCAAAGATGCTCGGCCCGCAGTTCGTATTACTCAGCACGCAAGGAGGCGTTCGCGCGGAAGACGGCACGCCGATCGCGCTCGGCTACCACACGGGCCATTGGGAAGTCGGGCTCTTGGTGCAAGCCGCGGCCCGCGAGTTGAAGCAAGCCGGCGGAGTGCCGTTCGCGGCTTTCGTGAGCGACCCGTGCGACGGCCGCTCGCAAGGGACGACCGGCATGTTCGACAGCCTACCCTATCGCAACGATGCGGCCACCGTGCTGCGCCGACTCATTCGCAGTTTGCCCACGCGTCGCGGCGTGCTCGGCGTGGCGACGTGCGACAAAGGCCTCCCGGCGATGATGATGGCGCTCGCCGGAGCAAACTCTTTGCCCTGCGTCTTGGTTCCCGGCGGCGTGACGTTGCCGCCGACCGCAGGAGAAGACGCCGGAAAGATCCAATCGATTGGTGCTCGTTACGCGCACGGGGAGATTTCGCTCGAAGACGCCGCCGCTTTGGGATGCCGCGCGTGTGCATCGCCCGGCGGCGGTTGCCAATTCCTTGGCACTGCGGCCACCAGTCAAGTCGTCGCCGAGGCTTTAGGATTGGCATTGCCGCATTCGGCGCTGGCCCCCAGTGGTCAGCCGATTTGGCTCGACGCGGCCCGCCGCAGCGCGCGAGCGCTCTTCGAGCAAACCCGTCGCGGCATAAAGCTAAGCGACGTGCTGACCGACCCCGCGATTCGTAACGCGATGACCGTGCATGCGGCCTGCGGCGGCAGCACGAACCTGCTGTTGCACGTCCCGGCCGTGGCGTTCGCCGGCGGCTTACGACGCCCGACGGTCGACGATTGGAACGACGTCAATCGGAAGACGCCCCGCTTGGTTGACGCCCTGCCGAACGGCCCCGTCGGTCACCCCACGGTTCGCGTCTTCCTGGCCGGCGGTGTTCCGGAAATTATGCTCCACCTGCGCACCCTCGATCTGCTCGATCTCAACGTGCTCACGGCGGCCGGCATTCCGCTCGGCGAAGTGCTTGCGTGGTGGGAGAAATCCAAACGCCGCGCACGGTTGCGCGAGTTGCTTCGTGCGCACGACGGCGTCGATCCCGACGACGTCATTATGAATCCCACTCGAGCGCGCGAGCGTGGTCTGACGAGCACCGTCTGCTTTCCGCGCGGCAATCTCGCTCCGGAAGGCTCCGTCATCAAGAGCACGGCCATCGATGCCCGCGTGGTCGACGCCGACGGCGTCTATCGCAAGACCGGACCGGCGCACGTGTTCACTCGCGAAAGAGACGCCGTGGCGGCGATCAAAGGCGTCGGTTTGAAAGCTTCTAGCATCGAGCCAATTCGTCCCGGCGACGTGCTCGTGCTGTGCGGGCGCGGCCCCATGGGCTCTGGCATGGAAGAGATCTATCAAATCACTTCGGCGCTCAAGCACCTTTCGTTCGGCCGCGAAGTGGCGGTGGTGACCGATGCCCGCTTTTCGGGCGTCAGTACGGGAGCCTGCATCGGGCATGTCGGGCCTGAAGCATTGGCAGGCGGGCCGCTCGGCAAACTTCGCGACGGCGACGTGATTCGGATCGTCGTCGACCGCAATAAGCTCATCGGCACCGTCGACTTCGTCGGCGAGCGCGATCCGGCCGATGTGGAACATCGCTTCACGCCCGAAGTCGGCGCCACGATTCTCGGCGAGCGTCCGAGCCACAGCGACTTGAAGCCGGATGACGACCTGCCCGACGACACACGACTGTGGGCAGCCCTGCAAGCCCAAGGGGGCGGCACTTGGGGGGGCTGCGTCTACGACGTCGACGCAATCATCTCGGCTCTCGCTCCGCAGTGACATCTTGCAGCACTAGCGCGAACCGGCGTCCTGATCGTCGACTTCCGTAGCCAGCGTGCGGATGTAGTTGGCAATCATGTGGTTGGTGACGCCTTCGAGAAACGTCTTGCCGCGGTCCGCCAACGCCGTCGCCACCGCCTCGACGTTCCAAGGTCGAACGTCGGCGTCGATCGCGATCGAATGGTCACCGTGAATGTAGACGAGCGTTCGCACATGCCCGTAGTCAAAAATTCGTTCGGCGACGATTCGTAGCGGACCGCGCAGATCGTCGAACTTGGCGCGGAGTTGAGGCGGGAGCAGCAACTTGGCCGAGGCCAGAGGTAGTTCGGGGACGAAATCGAGCCTATTGACGACTCGATACGTCGGCACGCCGTACCCGTTGCAAAACCCAAGATCGCCGACGCGCAGAGCGCCGAACGTATACACGGCCGTGGGCGGGCGTCCGCTTTGCGCTAATCGGCAAGCCGCCAGTACGGCCAACGCCCCGCCCATCGAATGCCCGGTGACGAAGAGCGGCTTGCCGCGAACCGCATTGAGCACGGCCTCCACTTTGTGCCAAGTACGGCGCATGGCATAGCTGAAACCGCGATGCACGCGACCGGAATATTCGCCGCACGTCACAAGCCGAACGACCGCGACGGTGAGCCAATTGGGAAGCGTGATCGGATCCGTGCCGCGGAAACTGAGCACAGCGTGCGTATCGCACACGCCGAGAAAACCGCGAGCTCGCGTGAGCTTGCTGCGAAACGGAATTGCCGTGAGCCCCAGCCTTGTGCGGGCCGCAGCTTCCGGCGAACGGTGATAAGCGATATCCGCGGCGTGCGCCAGATACAAGGCGTTCGTGCGGTTGAATGCGGAATCGCGAGGTTCAAGCGGCGGCGGCACGCAATGAAACAAGTCGACTTGCGTCATACGAACTCAACCTCACGCGAATCACCGCAAATCGGAACTCTGCGGTTCAGCCGACCCACTGGAGAATCAGTCCGTCGATCCAGGCCGCGGCCGGGCCGCTCAAGGAGTAAACCCATAACGCGCAGACGATGCCCGTGAAAACGTCCATCGTGTAGTGGGCACGAAGAATGAGCACCGTCGTCGCTTCGAAGATCGCAATCAAAAGCCCGAGGACCAAACCAGACGTTCCCCAATGCCCGGCGAGCGTGGCCGCGCCGTAAACGGCAATCGACGTGTGGCCGGAGAAGAACAAGTCGTTCGCGGTGCCGTAGGTGACGAGCACCGCCGGAACACCCGGATAGCGCCACACCATGCCGGCCGGAGCGGGAAGCGGGCAGAGCAATTGGCAAACTTGCCGCAGCGAGAACACCATCAGCAGTCCGACGAACGGACGAATCGACTCGCCAAAGATCGCCGAGCCGAGCAGATAGGCCCCGAGCAAATCAATGACGAGCGACGAGATGATGAGCAGCCGATTGCCGGCGGCGATGTTCGTCGCGTAACGACGATGCAGTCGCTCGGTGAGCACGTGAATGCCGTCGGTCAGCGGCACCTCGACGGCGACCTTCGGCACGCGCTTGCCGATGATCGACTGCGTCCAATACCACGCGAGAATACCGACGACGACGAAGCCGAAGCGCACGCCGACGATCGGCCAAGGAGTTTCGAACATCAGCGGGCTTGCTCCACGGCGATGCCGAGCATAGCTCGAAGTTGGTCTTCAATGGCTTGCATGATCGGGTCGGTCTCGCCGCGCGCCTCGCGACCGGTGGCGACTTCGACGGCGTCGCCGACCGTGATGGTCGCTTCGACCGGCCCGTGAACGCGAACCTTACCGGTGAGGTCTTCTTCAAACCTTTCCACCGTCTCGATAATTCGGCCCGGAGGAGCGTTTTCGCTGAGATAACCCGGCGGATAGTGATAGAGCATCTGCGCGAGATCGGCGTCTTCGAGCTGTCGCCAGCGTCGAGCCTTTTCACTCTCGGCGAGATCGCCTTTGATCATGTCCGGCAAGATGGCGGAGCGCAGACGTTTGACGCGCGCAACCGGATGACCGGAGTTGTTGCCGGCCGCCCATTCCGTTTCCATCGGGCCGAGAAGGGCATCGATGAGCCGAGCCAAACGTTCATCGATCGTTCCTTCTTGCGTGGCGCCGAGGTACTGAAGTTCCTTGAGCGCGCAGTAAACCATCGCCGACTTTCTTAAACCGCTCGTGCAGCGACAGATGCCGGCTCGGTCGCCACGTGAGGCGCGTTTCGATCTCGTCGAGCATCACGGCGGCGGCGGCGTGAACGTCGAACGGAAACTCGTAACGAATGGCCACCGGATGAACGACGACCTTCTTATTTTCTTTGCGCACGCTTCTTCGCAGCCTGACGAGCGATGAGCACCGTGCCCTCGAGCATCGGTGTAAGACGATCGTTCGTGCGCGAGATGTGCCCTTCGGGAAAGATCACGAGCGGGCGCACGGCCTTTTCGAGAATGTCGATCGAAGTCTGCACGGCCTGTTTGTCCATTCCCTCGCGGTAAATGGAAAATGCGCCGGCCCGCTGTAGCAGGAAAGCCTGCATGCGGTCTTGCATGAACAGGTGCGCGCTGGCCACGACGAAGAAGGGCTGCTTGGCCTGGGACGCCAGAAAGCTCAGAACGAACGGATCTTCGTCTCGCGAATGATTGGGCGTAAGGAGCACGCCGTGGCCGTCGCGAACCGACTGAACGAGTTCTCCGCGCCGCATACCTGCACGCTCTGCACGCCGTAGCGGCGACGAAGGTAGCGAGGCACGTACCAATACAGGGCTCGCGGCCATAGCGTGCCATAGTACGGCGGCACGGGTACGTAAGGCTTATCAGAAACGACGGACATGATGGACCGGCCGAGGTTGCGAGACGTGCGCGAGACGTACCGAAGTATAGTTCGCGCGAGGGGGCCGAGCGAGACGAATCATCGCGGCAACATTTGTGCGGCGACCGAAGACTGCGGGCGACGCGTTACGACCGGTGCGGATCGGGCAGCACGTCTACGAGAACCCGCACCAGCCCACGGCGCGTCAATTCATGAGACTGGAGGCTGCGGCCGTCTTCGCGGTTGCGCGAATGCAGGATCACGGATTCACCGACCTGCGAAACGCGGAGCTTATTCTCGGTGAGGCGGCGAACGATGTCGTCGGCCTCGGCGACGGAAAGCGGTTGATCGAAGTTGTGCGATGTCATGGCCGCTATGGTAATCGGAAGTCGCCTGCCCTAGATACGGCGGCAAGTCTTGTTCTCACGAACTCCTGCGGCAAGGCGCACAAAAAAGCCTCGGCAAGTCTGGAACTTGCCGAGGCTTCAGCGGAGAGGATGGGATTTGAACCCATGGTACGGTGTGACCCGTACACCGGTTTAGCAAACCGGCGCTTTCGACCACTCAGCCACCTCTCCGGGGGCGGTTGGGTTCCGGCGGCGGGCCGGAAACCACAAATTTTAGGAATTCTATCGACGCACGCAAGGTGTTTCCCGCAGCCGGAATTCTCGAAACTTACGGGAAACAAGCAGTCTTTCGCGACGCCAAACTTTACCATACGAAAGTCGAACGTCCGCGGCCGTAATCCTAGGTTATGGTTGATGCGGACGATCCTCAACGGACCTATTGGCAGCAGGTTGCAAGGAAGCAGCCGTGAACGACGTTTCCGCCGATCGCAGGGGCTTCCAGAGTGATGACTGTTTTTCGTTCGGGTTGGTTCGCCGGCGTCGGCATCGTTTTTCTCTTTGTCGCTGCGAATGTTGATGGGGCGGAGCTCGCCGCCAAGCTCGCTGCGCGCAACAGCCTAGCGAACGACGACCTTCATAAGCACGCGGCCGTCCTCTCCGACGACACGTTCGAAGGGCGCGAAGCCGGCAAACGGGGCGGTCGGGCCGCGGCCGGATATTTGGTCGACAAGCTCAAAGGCTACGGACTCGTCGGCGCCGGGCCGGACGGCGGCTTTCTACAGCCTTTTGAACCGCAACGGCAAAATGTTTTGGCCCAGTTGCCGGGCACTGACCCCGAGCTGCGCGATGAAGTGATCGTCATCGGCGCGCATTACGACCACGTGGGTTACGGCAATCAGCGCAATAGCTACGGCCCGTACGGTTACATCCATAACGGGGCCGACGACAACGCCAGCGGAGTCGCCGCCGTGCTTGAAACGGCTCGCGTGCTGAGCCAATTGAAGGTGGAGTTGAAACGGACGATCGTGTTTGCCTTCTGGGACGGCGAGGAATCCGGCCTGTACGGGTCGAAGCATTGGCTTTCGCGACCGACCGCGCACCTGGAAAACGTCCGTTGTTCGATCAATTTAGACATGATCGGTCGGCTACGTGACGACGTCGTCGAAGTGTTCGGCTCGCGAACGGCCGTCGGGCTGCGCAAGGTACTGACCGAGGCCAATCGCACCGAACGGCTGGTTCTCGACTACAAATGGGAACTTCGCGACGACAGCGACCACGCGCCGTTCTTCCACGCCAACATCCCGGTGCTCATGCTGCACACCGGAAAGCACGGCGACTACCATCGCCCGAGCGACGACGTCGAGAAGCTTAACGTCGACGGCATCCTCCGCATTTCGCGATTGGCGATGGAGATGCTGTTTCACCTCGGCGATACGCCGGAGCTGCCCGGCTTTCGGACCTTGGCGAAGCAAGAAGCCGTATCGGAAGCCGGCCGCAAGGCCATGGATAAACCCAACCCGGCGGCACCAGGCCGACTCGGCTTGAGTTGGCGGGAGGAAGAAGACGAATCACGCGGCGTGTTGATCTCCGGCGTGCAATATAACTCGCCGGCATCGAAAGCCGGACTACGCCAAGGTCAGCGCATTACGACGCTCGACGGCGTGACGATCGATTCCGACGAGAAGTTTCAGCGACTCGTCATGCGCTCGGCATCGCCGGTAACTCTGAAGGTAATCGACGCGGCAGGCACGGAACGCGACGTCGTCGTCGAACTGCGCGGCCGGCCGGTGATCGTCGGCGTGAGTTGGGCGGAAGACGACGCCGAGCCGCAATGCGTAGTGGTGAAACGCGTGGTCGCCGGCTCGCCTGCGGCACTCGCCGGAGTGCAACCGGCGGATCGAATCTACGCCGTCGACGGCATCGGACTCGCAGACGCGGCCGATTTCGACCGACGCTTGGAAACGATGGAAGACAAGCTCTCGCTGACCGTGGATCGCGCTGGCATAACGCTGCAGTTTGATTTGCAGCTCGATAAGTAGTCCAGGCGAGAGAGCTTTTACGCCGGCTGGACATGCTGATCGATCCAGTTGAGGTAAGCCGTGTGGCCGGCGATGATCGGCAGCGCAATGATTTCCGGCGTTTCGTAGGAATGCAATTCCAAGAGCGCCTCTTCGACGGCCTCAAACCGATCACTGCGCGTCTTGAGCGTCAGCACGGCTTCTTCATTACGTTCCGTCTTGCCTTGCCAGCGATAAACGCTCAGGATCGGGCCGGCCACTTGCGCACAGGCCACGAGCCCGCGATCGACCAATTCCGCGGCGGCGGCTTCCGCTTCATCGCGTTTCGAGAACGTGGTAACGACGAGAATGTGATCGGTCATCGCAATGGCTCATCGGGTGAACGGATATGAGGCGTCGTCGATTCAACCCCCGCGGCGGACAAAAGTTCTCGTTAACGTTTGCCGTTATTTAACAACTTTACGGCGCCGGTCGTCAAATAATTCCGTGCAACGGCCCGCCTCGTTCGGCTAGCCGATTCACGCGCTCCGTGACTTGTGGATCCTCCACCAGCGGCGGGGCGTGGTGCGGTTTGCGTCGAGCGTCGATCACAAGGCTGCCGCGACAGCCCCAATGCTTGTCTTCGTAGAACTCGCCGATTCCGTAAACGTCCGTCGCCGGATTGCTGCGCGTGAACGTCGACCACACGAAATTGTTCAACGATCGGGCTGCAAACTCCGCATCATCGACAATCACGATCAGCGGCCAACGATTGACGTCGTCCAACGGAGTAAACGTTTCACAAAAACGGCGCACGGCGTCGTCACGCCCAGCAGTAATTTGCGAACATGCCGGACCGCGAATAACGAGCACTCCAGGCATCGCAACGCGCGGCTCGTCGAAGCCTGCCGGTAATCGTAGCTCGGCCGCCGGCCCCGACAACTGCGACGGCAAGTCGCACCGCTTCGCCCCAACCGCAGCCACGACAAGTTTCGAGCCTTCGTTCAAACCCGAGCCGGAATAGTCGAGCGTGTCGATCGTGGTTTGTGTTTGAAAATGCAGATCGCGTCGCCAATCGACGCGTTCCAACATATGCCGAAAAAAGCCGGTGATGTCGTCGAGATCAAGCTGCCGGAGCGTCGTCCTTAGCTGCGATAAACAGATACTTGGCCAGCGACATCTGCCCTTCGCCCAGAATCGCGTTGGCTTGCGTGAGCAATTCCTGCGGGCGACGCACTTCGGCATACGGCGTGTAACGTTCGCTCCCCAGCGCCAGTAACAAAGGATGCACGCCTGCCGCATCGACGGCATGTACTCCGTGAACGCCCGGCACGACCGTCGGAATGATCGGCCCGGTGAGCTCGTGAATGAACGCACCGAAGCTCGTATCTTCTTGCGGCGGACGACCGACGACCGTGAACGGCCAAATGGCCCCGGTTCGATGATAGACCTTGTCGACGTTGAGTACCGGAAAGTCGTGAACTCGCGCGTAGTAGCCGAGGTGATCTCCGAACGGACCTTCCGGAAGCGTACGATTTTGATCGATGGTACCCGTGATGACGAAGTCGGCCTCGGCATGGATCGCCGGTCCGGCCGGCTGCGGGATAAGCGGAACGCGGCGACCGCCCAGCGCGCCGCAAAGGAAAGCTCCGGCACCGTCTCGGGCAACGGCATCACGGCCGACACGGTCATCGCCGGAGGTCCGCCGACGAATATCGCCGCGCGTAGCGCCTCGCCGCACCGCTTCGCTGCGGCATGATGCACGCCGATGCCACGATGAATCTGATAGTGCAGGCCGACCTCGCGATTCATGGAATACTGATTTCCTGCAAGTTGAATGCGATACATCCCTAAGTTCGAGCGTTTCCAACCTGGCGAGTCGGGATGTTCGGTGTAAACCTGCGGAAGCGTGACGAATGGTCCGCCGTCGTCGGGCCAACTCGTGATTTGCGGCAGCTGATCGATTGTAGTTTCATGGGCCGTCGCCGGACCGCTGCGAAACGTCTTGGGCAACATGTGCCACGCGGCCGGCAACGCCGAGAGATATCGCCACGGCCGCCGCATGTAGCGGGCCGGATCAATCTTCAAAGCAATCAGCTTTTCAACTGCCGCCAACGTGTCGCGAAAAAGATATCGGGTGCGCTCGATGGTTCCAAACAGGTTGCACACCGCCGGAAAGCGGCAACCTTTGAGCCGCGCAAAGTACACGGCAGGCCCGCCGGCGGCATACACGCGGCGCTGAATCTCCGCGGCCTCCAAGTGCGGATCAATTTCTGCCTCAACGCGAACAAGCTGCCGTGAAGCGGCCAGATCGTCGACACATTCACGAAGCGTGCGATAACCCATGAAAGACGGCGTGAGAAACATGAGGGATGTTCGGAAACTTGGCGGCGTCAACGTCGGAAAAAACTGTACCATGCAACGTACCGCATCCCCAGGGGAGGCCGCACGGGCGGTATTCCGATACCTGGACGCATTTTCGGCATGCCCGATGCACTGCTGCAGCCGACAATAGCGATGAGGCGAGCGTCACGAAACGGCGGGGTCGGGCCGATGCTGCGAGCGATCTGGGACGTGGTGAAAAAGGCGGCGTGGGATTTCCTCCGCCACGACGCTTCGCGCATGGGGGCCTCGCTGGCCTTCTATAGCGTACTTTCGATTGCGCCGCTCTTGGTGCTCACGCTCGCCGTCGGCAAGAACTTTTTGGACGAACAAGAAGTTCGCGAACAACTCATCTCGCAAATGCAGCAGACCGTCGGCAGGCAAGGCTCCGAGGCATTGGCGGACATGCTCACGTCGTGGAAAAACGACGGCGGCACCCGAGCCACGATCCTAGGTCTGGCGACGTTGCTTTTCGGTGCGTCGGGTGTGTTCGGCGAACTTCAATTCGCCATGAATAAAATCTGGGACGTGAAGCCGCCGGAAAACGAAAGTTGGTGGCAACTCGTTAAGAAGAGATTTCTCTCCTTCATGTTGGTGCTCGGAACCGGTTTTCTGCTCCTGGTTTCGTTAGCCCTCAGTGCGCTGATCGCCGGTACCGGGGAGTCATCTCACAGAGCGCTGGCCGCGTCTGGAGCCGCTTCGGACAATTGCCGACGACCGTCGGCCTGTTCGCCGTCGTCACGTCGCTCTTCGCCATGATGTTCAAAGTGTTGCCGGAAACGCGCGTGCCGTGGCGCGACGTTTGGTTCGGCGCCGTGCTCACCGCACTGCTGTTCAGCGGCGGCAAATGGCTGATCGGCCTCTACCTCGGACGCAGCAGCTATGCTTCGGCTTACGGCGCGGCGGGCTCGTTGGTCGTGCTTGTCGTGTGGATTTATTATTCGTCGCAAATCGTGTTCTTCGGCGCAGAACTGACGCACGCGTATTCCCAACGCCGTCAGGCTAAGGCGCAAACTCTTCTTCCATAGACGACGCATGCCCGACTGGCGACGCATTCTGCCCGACGCCGACCATCGCTGGACGATGGGCCTGCGACCAAGCGATGCCTCCGAATTCTTCCGCCCGCGCGATCCGTCGGGCGATGTGCTGCGGGAGCGAGCCCGGTGGCTGGCCGATGAGCCGCACAAATACGTCGTCGTTAACTCCGAAGCGGCCGAATGTCTGCGCGATTCATCAGCGCTGGCTCGGCGACTCGGCTTTGTCGTCCCACAAATTGCTGCGGACGACGCCGCGGCAAATGCCGTCGCACTCGGTTGCACGTGGGAGTGCGACTTCGCTTGGCTCCTCCCCTCGGACGACGGCCCGCATCGCGTAGTCGGCGGCGTCGTCTGCTTTCCTAGTTCGTGGGATCTCCGCGAAAAGGTCGGTCGGCCGCTAAGCGAGGTTCACGCTCCCGTACCGGGGCTCAACTCATCACTGGGCAGACAAATCGACACGTTTCTTGCGAAACTCGTCCCCGGCTCCGCCTGGGCTCGCGAAAATTGGAGCCTCAGTCGCGACAACGAGCGGAACCAACATACGTCTCGGCCGCGTTGCACGTTCGATGGGCCACTAACGCTCAATGACGTTTGGGTCCGCCTCGAACATCAACTGCTGCTCCGTTTGCCGACAAGCGGCGGAATGCTATTCGGCATTCGTATCGAGCTCGTATCTTTATCGGACGTGCGCCGTGACGAAGAGGCGGCTCGACGCTTGTCACGGGCCGTGGCAACCATGACTCCTGAAGCCGCGGAATATAAAATCTTCGCGCCGTCTCGCGAGCGAATCGTCGAGTTGCTGACCGACTGAAGGGGCCGCCGGCAAGTCGCAGCCGCGCGGCCTATAATGCGGCCTTGTTTTCGCATTGTACGTCCGCACGTCGAGGTCGCTCCCCATGAAATGCTTTCGTCGCACCGCGGTTTGGTCGTTTGCCCTGAGTACGTCGTTCGTGGCGCTGCAGATCGGGCTGTTCGCGGCTTGTACGACTTCGCGAGCGGCCGATCCTGTCGACTTGCCGAAAGCGACGATCGACGGCACCGGCCCGGGCTGGGTCGAACTCTATGAACCCGACTTTCATGTCGTCAACGGCGAGGCGACTACCTGGAGTTTTAAAGACGGTCTTATCCAATGCACCGGTCAACCGGTAGGCGTCATGCGCACGGCGAAGCAGTACAAAAATTTTGAGCTCGTTGCACAATGGCGGCACCTGCAATCGGGCGGCAATAGCGGCATCTTCGTTTGGGCAAGCCCGGAAGCCCTCAAGGATTTACCGAAGGGCAAACTGCCGCCCGGCGGAATCGAAGTGCAAGTTCTCGATCACGGCTACACCGAACTCTACGAGAAGCGCACGGGGAAGAAGGCCGAATTCTTTTCGACCAATGGCGACGTGTTCCCCGTCGGCAAGAGCAAGATGACTCCGTTCGAGCCGACTTCGCCGAACGGCCAACGGAGCTTTCCCCGCAAGAAGCTGAGCCGCGGCGTGAACGAATGGAATCACTACTACGTGCGCGGGATCAACGGCGAGATTCGACTCTGGGTGAACGGCGAAGAAGTTTCCGGCGGCCGTGATTGCACGCCGGCCGAAGGCTACTTGTGCCTGGAGTCGGAAGCGCGCCGGTGGAATTCAAGAACATCCGGGTTCGCGAACTGCCGTAACGGCGCTACTCCGTCAGTATCTCGCGGTGCCACCACGCTTCGAGTTCATCTTCGTCGAAGTTGTGGGCGTCGGCGTGTTCCGGATCGTGATTGTGGCTCGGCGAATCCAACGGTTCGCCGATGTTCACCCCGCGGACTGAGAGAATTTCTTCGGCCGCGTAATAGCGGGAAATCACGCCGTATTGCGGGATGAGGCCGCCGAGCAAGATTAGGGCCGATAGGGCCAGCATTGAAGCCCGCTCGCGCGGCACGATGCCTAAGGCGATATTCGACTGATATCGCGTGCCGGTGAAAATCAGGAAGTAGGACCGTACAAGCGCGATGCCGTTGAGGGCGGCGGCCAACACGACGGCCAAACCGATCGACGGATAGGTTTCCACGGCGCCGTCGACCAAGAGTTCGCCGCCGATGAAACCGATGGTTCCGGGGAATCCGACGCTGGCCAGCCCCGTAAGCACGAAACACAACGCCAAAGACGGCGTGTGCTCGTACAACCCTTGATGCACGCCGAGTTTGATCCGGCCGCGGCGGGCTTCCAAAGCTCGGATGGTGAGTCCAAACGCGCTCAACGACATCCCCACCGACAGCCACACGCAAAGTGCGCCGGTGAGTCCGACCGGTCGCACCATTTCCAGGCCGACGAACACCAGCGCCGAATGGCTAAGCAGCACGTAGCAGAAGAACCGTCGTGCCTCACGCTGCACCAGCGCCATCGCCGCCGCGTACACGGCCGTGATTAACGACACGATTCCCAAGCTGCGCAACAGGTCGCTCGACGCGTGCGGCAGAACCAACCGTACGGCGCCGTAAGCGCCGGTCATCGGTGCCGTGAAAAGCAACGCCGTGCCGAAGCTGGCCCGATCGAAGAGATCGACCATCCAGGTGTGGAAGGGAAATACGCCGCCGCGAATCAGCATCGCCGCCAAGAGCAAAACGGCAGTCGTCGGGCCGACGGCCGTGCCGGCGGGCGTCATTTGCAAGCCGAGCCAGCCGCAGACGCACAAAGCCGTGAACAATCCCATGTGGAGAGCGAACGCACGCCCGTTGGCACCCCGTCCGCGCAATTCGATAAACGGCGGCACGGCTCCGACGATCATCAACGCAACGATGACGCCCGGAATCCGGCAACTGAACGTCGCCAGCAGCACGCCTTCGGAAAACAGCATCCAGGCGAACGAGAATCGACGCACTTTGGTCCGCAACGTCGCGACGGTCGTAGCGAAGTACAACAGTGCAGCCAGCGGCAAGAGCGGAGCGCTGAGTTGATCAATCGTAAAAACTTCACGACCGATCAAACGCTGCATCAAGTGCCAGCGGTCGTCCGCTTCGAGAGCATGCTGGCCGGACGGCAGCGAGGCCTGCAGCAAACCGTAGTCTTGCCACGCTGCGATCGACAGGGCAAACACGGCTGCGGTAAACAACGTTGCCCAAAAGCGAGCCCGATGCGCATCGGTGAACCGGCGCACGAACGCCGCGCCGAGAAACGCGACGAGAATCGCCGACTCGATGAAGGGAAAGTGCAGTTCAATCACACCATTTCCTCCAGCGTGCGCGTCGGCATTCCGTCGGCGTCGGGGGTATGGGTCGGCGGATTATGCTCACCTGAGAGGCGTTCCAACCAGCGACGTTCCAGATCGTCGCACTTGCGAAACACGGCGATGATAGGACGAACGATCCACGTGGTCAGCAACGCGTCGAGATAGCCCCGCTCCAACGCCAAACGATAAAACCACGTGCGGGCCCGCGTCGGCAGCACCTTTTCCGCCATCGTCACCTGATGAGGCAGGTGACGTCCGAGGGCGTTTTCCAACAGGCGATAGTCGTAGAGCAGTGTGGGAGCGCGGACGAATTGCAACGTCCGCAAACAGCCGTGGCCGAGAATGTGAATCAGCGTGAGGTAACGCAACGTCTCGCCTGCGGAGCGGCTGTAAAAAATGCTGATGAGCGAAGCCGCGCCAATTTCGGCCGTGATGATGCCGACCTGCGTCATCGAGGCGAACGAGAGAGCGCTCTTGATATCGGTTTGCACTCGGCAAGCAAAAGCCGAGAAGATCGCGGAAACGAGCCCCAACGCGACGACGCAAGCACTCAACCCCCAGGACAAATCGAGAATCGGCGAGCAGCGCAACAGCAAGAAGCATCCCAAATGAACCGACAACGCGCCGTAGAACACGGCGCTGGAGGGCGTCGGGCCTTCCATGGCCCGCGGCAACCAGCCGGAAAACGGCACCAAGGCCGACTTGCCGGCCGCCGCAATGAGCAGCAACGAACCGACCAACAACCCTTGTCGCGGGTTGATTGCGGCCACACCTTCCGGCCAGGAAATGTCGCCGAGGAAGAGGTCAAAATCGCCGCCGCCGGTCATGTGATGCAGCGCGACGGAGGCGAATAAAAGCGCCGCGTCGGAAATTCGGTATACGATCCAAACCCGCAGCCCGTTGGTTACGGGTCCGAGCCGATCGTGATAAAACGCCACGAGCAAAGCCGACGAAAGCCCGACGAGCTCCCACCCTGCGAACAAGGTTTCAATCGTGCCGGCCAGCGACGTAACGGTCATGCCGAGCATGAACAACGCATACAGCGAGAAGAACCGGTTGAAGCCCGATTCGCGGTGCATGTACTTGATGCCGAACTGGCCGATAGTGCCGCAAAGCACGAACGTCAGGATGACAAACGGCACGCTGAGACGATCAAAGAGAAACTTAACGGAGAAATGATAGTCGACATCGTGTCCGTGAATCTGGACCCAGTTGCCGAGCTCGACGGAGATATGCCGCTGGTCGAAAGCGAGCATCAAGCCGAGCATCGCAATGGCCGCCGCCAGCCCGACGGCGACGGCCAGATGCACGAGCCGACCGATAACGCGTTCGGGAAACGGCTTGCCGAGCAGCGATGATCCGCCGAGCAAGAAGACCAAGAGCAACGGTGAGACGACGACCGTTTCTCCCAGCGCTCGAAAGACGTTGTCCATATCCATAATGTCGGGCGCAGTCGGTAATATCGAAGGAAGGCGAAGCAGCGGACGATTCGAACGGCTCGCGTGACGACTACGGTTCGATCACGGCAAATTCCAGGTGGTCGCGCCAGCCGCGATACCAATCGGTCGACGTCGCCACGCGGGGCAATTCCTGCCTCTCAGGCAGATGTTCTTCAAACTCGCCGTTGCGGTAGTAGAGCATTTTCGAGGAATGCGGATCGAGCAACGCGAGCTGCGCCAACCGTTGCGGAGGATGCGGCCGATCACCGGATTGCGATCCATGATGCCGAGGATTCCCGCCGGCGTGGTTTCTAAGACAAAGAGCAATCGCACCGGCTCGTGAATCTCCACACCTTGCCAAGGTAGCCCGGTGCGCAAGTCGCTCGAAGCACCGTCCATGACGCCCAAGAGCGAAGTGATGTTGTGCGGCAACTTGGTGCCGGAGCCCCAGCCCGGTGAATCGATGTAAGAGAAGAAGTACTGCAGGTTGATCCCTTCGCACACCGGCACGGCCGCGGCAGAATGTCGCCGAGAATCGAGCATTGCTCGTCATCTTGCGCGGGATCATAGGAATTCATGAAGCAGCGACGATCGAGAAATAACCCACGATTGCGGCTGCGACGACCAACGTAGCAAATGGCGTTCGTCGCGTTACCGAACTCGGGCCGGGTTTGCGCCAAATCTTCCGAACGATTTTCCACGTGCCGACGAGCACCGGCGTACGAAATGTTGAGCGGCGCGGAATCGAACCGGCGACAACGTTCGTGGGCGTTGCGCTCGCACACACGTTCCAACGTTCCGACGGCCGATTCGAAGTCGGCCCGGTGTGAGCGCGGCAGCAGATCGAGATCGAAGAACGTGATCGCGTCGGCGCAGGTATTGTGCAAGCCGCCGACGAAAACGGTCGTGTCGGGAACCTTCAAGCCGCGTTCGACTAAACGATCACGAACGCGGCGATCGTTCAACATCGCGGCCAGTGCGCGAGCGTTCGGTGCGCCGGCCTGCGCCGGAGCACGCGCCGCAATCGTAAGCCGATTTGTGCGGGTTGTTGAGGCAGAACGAACCGTGACCGAAGAAGAACACGAGGCGCGAAAAGTTCTTCGTGAGGCCGATATCGCGTAGGAAACGCTCGGCACGATCCGTCATTTCTTGCAAATTGAAGCCGACATGTTCTCCGTCCGGGCCCGGCGGGTCTTGATGTCGTTCGAGCACTAGCCGCGTAACGACCGGCGCTTGCACAAGCGAACCTGCACGACGGCGAATGCGGGCCGTCAGCCGAGGAAACAACACGCGCGCCACGAGCGGAATCGAAGCAAGCACGCCGAGGCCGGCCGTGAGCAATGCGCCGCGAGCCAAGCTACGGCTGCCGGAATGCACTTGCAAAGACGCCGTACCGAGAGCCTTGCGCGTTTTCGCGCGACGCTTGTGTGTTTCCTCCAACGAGTAGACCACCTCTTCCGTTACCCAATGCTGCGGCATCACGACGATCGGGCAGAGTGTCGAGAAATGAGCGTCGGAAGCGCCGCGGTAATACATGGCGACGCCATAAAAGCCCGGCGCACCGAACGTTTCCGCTTCCGGCTCGATCTCTTCCAGATGCCGGCGGAACGATTCTTCGCGAGCATCAATGCAAAACACTGCCTGAAACTTCGGGCTCTCGACGAGGCGAGGCGTTTCACGCGTGTACAGCGCAAAGGCATCGAGCACTTGCACGCGGAAGCGGCGTTCGAATGCCTGATGCATGATGCGACGGCGTTCAAGACCGTTGAACGATTCGATCTCGCCGGAGAGCGTCGCCCAGGCGTTACGCGAAAGCCGAGCCATGGCGGCAGGCGTCCAGCCGAGCACTTGGGCGAGTTGGAAAATCTGAAAGGCGCACTGATCGTCGTCGTCGCGCGAGGTGCACTGCATGACCGAGAGCGCGGCTTCACGAAGTTCCGGTAGCGGGCCGTTGTAGCCCGGCGCCGTTCGCGCCACATACCGCAACGCAAACCGTTCGAGTACGACCCGTACAGCGAGAAATTCCAACAGCGTCCCTTGCGGAACCGGCACGGCTACGCGATCGCCGCGGACTTCATTTTGCCGCAACAACCCGGCCCAACCGCGAAGCGCAACAAGCGATTCCGTGAGGAATTCGTCCCATTCTCCTTCGCTCACGCCGAGCTCGCGCAACGACTCCAAAATGACGGCCCGAGGACCGAGATCATCGCGATCGATACGAGCGAGTTCTTCGCCCAGTCCGGCTTGCCAAGGTTCCGGCGGCCCGCCCGGGTTACCGTACACCGTGCAGAACGATTTGAGAAACCCGTTGTTGCGCGACGGGAGCGACCAATCGGCAAAGCCCTGGTCGACGAACGCGGCGCAAAAGCGGATCAGCAGTTCGTTGAGAAGCAGGTCGCTGTCGACACCGCAAGCTTCGAGCAAGTAGTCGCGGTGCCGTACGGCATGAAACATGGGCACCGCGGTCGTCGCCATTCCGGTCACGCCGCGCCGGCAAATGCGCCAGGCCAACTGCAACGACGCGGCTTCCCAACGCTCCACGTTAAATTGTTCAAGTTCCGCCGCGTCGACCTGTTCGAGCCATTGCTCGGCGACACGCTCGCCCGGCGTTTCGATGCCGGTTTTATGGTTGCTGCGCAGGTCGCGCATCACCCAGTGTTTGGTTTCCTCGATAAACCGGTCACGAACGTCCGCAGGCGTTTCCGGACGCATCTTCGCGAGCGCGTCAGTCTCGGCGACGAACCAGCGCAGTTCTTCCGCCGGGCCCGTTCGCAACGGAAACTCCAGCATGGCCAGACGCAAGTCGAAGCGAGTCAGGCCGTCGCAAATGGCCTCGTCGCCCGCCGGGCCGAGATCTTCGCGTAGGCACGTGGCCAGATCGCTGCGGCGAATGCGGCCATGCTGCAGCTTTTCACGATACTGCTCTTCGGCCAAGTACGGCCGGCAGCCGAACAAGCGAGAGCACCCCTTTTGAGCCCTTCGTCGAACGGCAGGTCTTCCAAAGCTTGCAGAGTGTTCAGAAACACAAAGGCCGTGATCGGGCCTTGCGCGGGAAGCAATTCGCCGGCCTGCCGGACGATTTCATTAATCCGCTCGTAAGCGGCGGCGCGAGCTTCTTCGGAAGAGGCGGGCGTCGCAGGGGCGGCGGACTCGGAAGACGACGTACGAACGGCGGTGTCAGTTTGCATGGAGCCTTCAAGACTCAGAGTTGCCGCGTAACGCGATCAACGACCCGATTGTATCGCCCGAGGGAATGTCTCGCAGGCAGAGCAATTCAATCGTTTCGGTCTGACAGCGCACCGACCAACGGGCGTGCGATTTCGACCTCGGTCGTGCTTCCATTATTTACGGCGTAATGCCAAGTTAGGCTAATCGGAAGAGATTACATCTCGTTCAGATACTCGGAGTTAGGACGATTTAACGCACGGCAAATGCTGCGGTTATGCGACATCGACGGGAAACCCTTCGAGCCGAATTGGCACGCAGCGTGCGTCGCCTACGACAGCTTCGGAAGATCCCGCTGACTGCCGGAAGGACAGAGCCGCCATGGATACTGCGTGGAACCGCGACTCGGCACGCCGCAGACTTGGCCCAAACGCCGCATCTATGCGGCGGCAGACGACGACAGACTGTCGCACGTCGAACGTATCGCGCGTCTGCTGGACAACGAATACCGCTTGCCGGGAACGAATTTCCGGTTTGGCCTCGACCCGATCTTGGGGCTGATTCCCGGCGTGGGAAACATGGCCACTTCGCTCGTCTCGTGCTTACTGGTGTGGACGATGCTGAAGCACGGAGCCAGCGGCAACGTCGCCGCGCGAATGGCGGTGAACATCGCGTTCGATTCGATCATCGGCGCGATCCCGATCGTCGGCAATCTGTTCGACTTCGCGTACAAGTCGAATCAGAAGAACGTCGAGCTGCTAAGACGCCACTATTCAGAAGGGGCGTATCAAGGCAGCGGCGTCGGAATTTTGCTCGCTGCCGCCGCAGCGATCTTCACGGTCCTGGCCGTGGCCGCGTGGGCCGTGTTCAGCATGCTCGCGTGGCTGTTTCACTTGCTGTTCTAGACGAACAACTGCAGCGTCGGCTTGATCGTCAGCTCCGACACATCGGCGCGCGCCGGCAACTGAGCGACCATAAGCACCGCGGCCCCAACGTCTTCCGGCTTCAAGATGCGCGACCGATGTTCGTCCGAGACGGGAGTCGGCCGTTTTTCGAGGATCGGCGTATCGACTTCGCCCGGATAAACGTTCGTGACGCGAATGCCGTATTCCGCGGCCTCTTGCGCGGCCGTGATTCCCAGGCCCGTCACGGCGAACTTGGAAGCGTTATAACCGATGCCGCCGAGCATTCCGGCGCGAATGCCCGAGACGCTGTTAATGTTAACGACGAGACCGTCGCGACGCTCAATCATTTTCGGCAACGCGGCTCGCAAGCAATAGAACGAGCCGTAGCAGTTGATCTTCATCATGGCGTCCCAATCTTCGAGCGACAACTCGGCGAGCCGTCGTCGGGCCGTGTTAGTACCGGCGCTGTTCACCAGAATGTCGAGTGCGCCGACTTCTTGGTGAACCGCTTTGAACAGGCCTTCGACGCTCGACCAATCGCCGACGTCGACGGTGTGGTAAGTCAGCGGCGTCGCGGATTTCGTAACTTCACATGCCTTTTCCAACACCGATTCGCGACGTCCGGCGATAATCACTCTGCACCCTGCCGCGGCCAAGGCCTGCGCGATGCCCAACCCGATACCGGTTCCGCCGCCGGTGACGAGCGCGGTCTTGCCGGAGAGTGACATGAGGAAATCTTTCTGCTCGTGACGAGCCAATATTGAGGCGAGCGGCCGAAACTAGCCGGCCGGTGACTTGACGAAAAACGGCCAGCTTACGCGGACCGCTCGCCGGCGACAATGAGTCGGCTTCTTGTAGGGAACGCCCTCTGCGGCATTCCGTGAATCTCAAGCGGCTCAGAGAGAACGCCAAGGACGCGTTCCCGATGGCGCTAGGTGAAGAGGCCGGGAATTGCGCAGACCTTCCGGCAAGACGAAGTGCGGCCGGTTTTCGCGGTCGCGGAGGCGGCGAGTCGTATCAATACCCAAAGCTCGATAGATCGAAGCGGCGATGTCGGCCGGGGAATTCGGCTCCGTCGTCGGGTAGGCTCCGTTGCGATCCGTGCCGCCGATAACGCCCGGCTGCGTACCGCCTCCCGCAAAGAACATGCTGCCGGCCGGCCCCCAATGGTCGCGGCCGCCGTTCTTGTTGATGCGCGGCGTCCGACCGAACTCCGTGACGAACACGACTAAGGTTCGCGCTGAATAGCCCGCGGGCGTCGAGATCATTCAGCAAGGCCGCGAAGGCCTGATCCATGCCGGCCACGTGATACGGCCGCTTGGCCATCTCGCACAGCACCGGATGATTCTGACTCGAAGCGTTGTGATTGTCCCACAGGTTGCCGTAGTCGGGATCGTATCCGTAGTCGACCATGACGAATCGAGCGCCGGCCTCGACGAGCCGACGGGCCATCAAACAGCGTCCGCCGACCTTGGTTCGGCCGTATGCATCGCGCACGCTTTCCGACTCCGAAGCCGTGTCGAACGCCGTGCGCACTTGCGACGACGCCAACATGGAGAAGGCATTGCGGTAGTGCGCGTCCATGTCGAGATGCGCCGCTTCTTGATCGGCCTTTCGCAATTGAGCTTCCAGGGCTCCGCGAAGTTCGGCGCGCGCGGCGAGCCGGTCGTAGTTCAATTCGGCCGGCATTTCGATGGCCGCCGGCGCAAGCTGTTCGTCGATCGTACCGCTTGGGTTCGCGTAGAGAGCGCCTTTCGTAAAGTCCGGCTCTTCCGGTTCTCGAGCGGCGCAGAACGGAGCATACTCTCGACCGAGCCAGCCGCCGACGAAGAGATCGGTCGGCGGAGGGCCGGGACGCGTGAAGCCGGGCACCGCGATGTAACCCGGCAAATTGTTTCGCGGGCCTTGGAGATAACTTACGATCGAGCCGATGTTCGGCTCTTTCTGAATGGCGTTGAGCGCAACGGGCTGACCGCTGAGCGTATAGGCCTGACTCATGAAATGGTCGTTATTCGAATGCGAATAACTTCGCACGAGCGTGAACCTGTGCGCAATCTTGGCCAAGTTCGGGCAGACTTCCGCAAACTGCAAACCGGCGACGCTCGTGGCGATCGGACTCAATGTCCCGCGCACGTCTTCGGGAGCGTCCGGCTTCGGATCGAACGATTCGTGATGGGTGACGCCGCCCATCATGTTCAGAAAGATAACGCTGTCGGCGGTCGGTTTTATCGCAGAAAGCGAGGCTTTTTCCTCGGCCCTAGAGACCGCGGGCAGCAGCGTCGCCGCCGCGGCAAGGCCGCCGACTCGCAGAGCATCACGACGATGCAGGAAGCGATTCCACATCCGGCGTTCTCTCAGTTCGCACTAGCCGCGGAATTTGTCTCCGCGATCTTGGCCCGAATCGCCACGAAGAGGCGCGGAGACAAGCTCCGCGGCTAAATCGAGGTAGACGAAAGTATTTACATCCACTCGCGGATGACTTTGCCTTCGTTGAGCATCACGGGACGACCGTCGTTGGTCGTGAGCATCGTGTGCGGGTCAATGCCGATCTTCGCGTAGAGCGTGGCCGCGATGTCTTCGGAGAAGTATTCGTCGTCGACGACGTAGCCCCCTTCTTCATCCGTGCGACCGATCACGGAGCCGCCCGGGATGCCCGCGCCGGCCATGATCGCGAAACCGGCGGTCGACCAGTGGTCGCGGCCGCTGGCCGAGTTGATCTTCGGGGTGCGGCCAAAATCGCTGAGCCAAAGCACCAGCGTGTTGTCGAGCAGACCGCGTTGTTCGAGGTCAATCAAGAGTTCAGGCAGCGCTTGGTCGACCGGCGGAATGAGCCGAGTCTTGAGCGACGTGAAGTTGTTTTGATGCGTGTCCCAACCGCCGTCGGTCACGGTGACGAAACGAACGCCGGATTCAATCAATCGGCGAGCCAAAAGTAGCCGCTGACCGAACGGCGTGCGGCCGTAGCCGTCGCGGGTTTTGTCGGATTCTTTTTCGATTTGGAACGCTTGCTGCGTTTCCTTGGCCGTGATCATGTTGAGCGCGGCTTTGTAATGTTCGTCGAGCAGCTTCGTAAGCCGCGGGTTGCAGATCGATCTTTTGTTGCAGAGCATCGATGGTGCCGAGCATCGAACGGCGTCGCGCGATGCGATCCATATCAACGCCCGAGGGAGGCGTAATGTCGCGGACCACGAAGCCCTTGGCGTTCGGATCGGCGGGCATTTCAAACGCGCCGTGTTCTAAACCAAGGAAGCCCGGCATGCCGCCGCCGAAACGACGATCGATGTTCGTGCCGAGTTGCACGAACGGAGGCATCGCCGACTTGAAGCCCTTAAGGTTGCTGACCACGGAGCCGAATGTCGGGTAGTGAACGGCCGGGTTGAACTTGTGGCCGGACATCACGTATTGATCGGCCGTGCCGTGCGAACCGTTGCGCAGGGTTCCAACCGCGGAGCAACCCGAACCGCTTGGCTTCCTTCGCCATGCGCGGCACGATTTCCGTGAACTTCACGCCGGGCAGCGCGGTGTCGATGGCCTTGAATTCCCCCTTCACGCTCACAGCCGCATCCGGCTTCGGATCGAACGTGTCGTGGTGGCTTACTCCGCCGACCGACCAGACCATAATGACGTTGATTTCTTTGGTCTTCTTGCCGGCCGCTTTGGCCGCCGCCTGCCGCGCAAGCACGCCCGGCAAAGAAAGCCCCAACCCTGCCAAACTGCCGACCTGCAAAAAGCTGCGACGGCTGACTCCTTCACAATCGCGCGTCAGATGCGGTTGCAGATTGAGCATGGCAAACTCCTAACGAGGCAAGAAGCGAATCGACCGGGGGGACCGGCGGGGCGACGATTCGTCATGTATCAGGCGGGAAGAGCTTCGCGAGCGGCAGCAAGCGGGCGGGACGGTCGGCAAGCGTGAACTCACCTTCCGCGGGCATTCTAAGCGGGGCAACCGGGGGTCGCAAGATAAATTAGCGATCTCCGATGGGTTCCTGCGATGGTTATCGTCCACCGGCGACAGGCCTCTCGCGAGGAAAGCGAAAGGGACGATTCTAACGACCCAATACCCGAGACCTCGGCTTGGCAAAAGCCTATCAAATCGCAGCAACGTCGCTTCCGCGAAGAGCTCCCCAAGTCTGCGAGGCTGTCCCAGGAACGAACGATCGCGAGAGCAACTATCTATTATTCGCGAGGGGCGGAAGTCTCTTGGCAGTCGCCTCAATGGTCGACCATAATAAAGGCAAGCTTATGCGATGGCCTGACGCGTCGCCCCCGCCTGATTGAATTCACCTGCCCGTTTCGGAAGTCGTTCGCTTCGCCGTCTTAGCTCGTTACGTTGAGACTCGGGGCCGCGCCGATTTCCGCCTGCCTGCACCGTTTCCTACCTGCCGCTTGGAGGCTGACGTGAAGTACGTCTCGCGTCTGAAGCTTTGCGCTTTTGTCGCCGTTCTTGGCTTATCAATCTACAACGTCGCCGCGACGGCTCAGGCCGCACCGACGCCGGCCGTTGCCGCACCTGACGACCGGCCGTTCACGGTCGTTCCGGCCGAAGTCAAACTTCAGGGACGCTTCGCCCGCGCACAACTGCTCGCCGTGACGACCGGCGCCGCCGGAAAATGGGATCAAACCTCGGACGACGTCACCCATGCGGCGACATACAAGTCTGACGCGCCGAACGTCGTGCAAGTCGACAGCCGCGGACAACTTCTGGCCGTAGGAAACGGTAAAGCCATAGTCACGGTCGCAGCCGGCAAGCGCACGCTGAAAGTCCCGGTGGAAGTGGCCGGATTCGATACGTCAAAAGTCGGCTTCACACACGACATTGCGCCGGTGTTGAGCAAGCTCGGTTGCAATTCAGCCGCATGCCATGCCAGCCAACACGGTAAGGGAGGCTTCAAGCTCTCCGTATTCGGCTACGCCCCCGACGAAGACTTCCGCGCCATGGTCCGTGAGTGGCAAGGCAGGCGCAGCGATCTGCAACAGCCCGAGAAGAGCCTGATCTTGTTAAAGCCGTTGGCCGCGGTGCCGCACGGCGGCAACAAACGGCTTGACCGCGGCTCGGTCGAATATCGCACCATGCTGGCTTGGCTCAACGAAGGCGCACCGGCTCCGACCGGCAAAGAACCGAAAGTCACAGGCATCGACATCACGCCGAAAGCCCGCATCGGCAAGCTCGGGTTCACGCAACAAATGCGGGTGGTCGCCTCGTACGACGACGGCACGACGCGCGACGTCACCGCTTTGGCGAAGTTCGACAGCATGGACGAAGGGCTCGTCTCGGCGCTGCCGACCGGCATGATTCGCGCCATCGGAAAAGGCCAGGCGCCGGTCGTCGTACGTTACGAAGGCCAAGCTCAGGCGGCGATCTTCACGGTGCCGTATTCGGAGAAGATCGAGCTAAAGAACTGGAAGAATAACAACTTCATCGACGAGCTAGCCGCCGCGAAGTTCCGTGAGGTCGGCATCGAACCCTCCGGCGTTTGCGACGACGCCACGTTCGTCCGTCGCGCGTACCTTGACGCAGTCGGCACGTTGCCCACCCCCGAACAAACGCAAGCGTTCCTTGATGACAAGGCCCCGAACAAGCGCACCGCACTGGTCGATGCGTTACTCGGCCTCACGGGAGACCCGGCGAAAGACGTTCACAACAATGCCTATGCCGCTTACTGGAGCTTGAAGTGGGCTGATCTCATCCGTTCGTCGAGCGATACCGTCGGCGAACAGGGGATGTGGGCCATGCACAACTGGATCCAAGACTCGTTCCGGCAGAACAAGCCGTACGACAAATTCGTGCGTGAGCTCGTGATGGCCAAAGGCTCCATCTATATGGACGGCCCGGCCAACTACTACCGCATCGCGCAGAAACCCGCCCGATTTGGCCGAAGCCACTGCGCAACTCTTCCTCGGCATCCGGCTGCAATGTGCCAAGTGCCACCACCACCCGATGGAGAAGTACGGCCAAGAAGACTACTACAGCTTCGCCGCGTTCTTTGCTCGCGTCGGCACGAAAAACAGCATGGAGTTCGGACTTTTCGGTCGCGAACAAGTCGTGATGGTGAAGAACTCGGGCGACGTTCGCCATCCGAAGACCGGCGCGATCATGCCGCCGACGCCGCTGGAAGGCAAACCGGTCGACGAAACGCTCGACCGCCGCGCGCCGCTGGCAGATTGGCTCGCCTCCGACAACAACGACTTCTTCGCCAAGAACCTCGTCAACCGCTACATGGGCTACCTCATGGGGCGCGGGCTCGTCGAACCTATCGACGACCTGCGAGCGACGAACCCGGCCTCGAATCCGGCGCTGCTGGACGAGTTGGCCAAGCGGTTCACGGCGTCAGGCTACGACGTGAAGCAGCTCATCCGCACGATCATGAACTCGCGGCTGTACCAGCTTGAGTCGCAGCCGACTCAAGCCAATGCGGCCGACGATCGGTTCTACAGCCACTACGAAGTGAAACGCATGGGAGCCGAAACGTTGCTCGACGCCATCGACGTCGTGACCGGCTCGCAAACGAAGTTCAAGAACATGCCGCTCGGCACGCGGGCCATCGAACTGCCCGACTCGAACTATCCCGACTACTTCCTGGCGACGTTCGGCAAGCCGCGCCGCGTTAGCGTGTGCGAGTGCGAGCACGTGGCCGACGAAAACTTGGCCCAAGCGCTGCATACGCTTAACGGCGATGTCTTGGCCGGCAAGATTGCCGCGAAGGCCGGACGCATCGGCAAGCTGCTCAGCGCCAAAAAGCCGTACGCCGACGTGATGACCGACCTCTTCATGGCCGCACTGTCGCGCAAACCGACGACGGAAGAACTCGCCGCGTTGGAAAAGCTGCACAAAGATTCGAAGGACCCCAAAGCGTTTTACGAAGACGTCCTTTGGTCACTCTGCAACTCGAAGCAGTTTTTGTTCATTCACTAGTTGCTGACTTCTTCCGCTCTCACTTCTGCGAGAGTTCGGCAAGGGACGAGAGGACACTACGTTGATGCGGTCGGTTCTTGCCATCGCGATTTCATGTGCGCTCTGCAGCGCCGCAAGCGCGCAATCCTCGTATCCGATGCTCATGGATGTCGCTCCGCTGGCCGTGCAGGCAGGAGCAAACGCGGAGCATGTCGTCAGCGCACGCTACAACCTCTACGGCACGTATCAGGTCATCGTCGACGGCGAGGGCGTGACGGGGGAGCCGATCGCCGAGCCAAAGAAGGAAGAAGCGAAGCCGGCCGACCCCAAAATGGCGGCCAAGCCCGACCCAAGTAAGAAAGACGAAAAGCCCGTCGAACCGCCGAAGAAGCCCGAGCAAGCGAAACACAAAATTCGCTTCACCGCCAAGGCCGATGCCTTGCCCGGAGTACGTGAGTTTCGGTTGGTCACGCCGCAAGGACTGTCGACCGTCGGGCAATTGCTCGTCGTCCGCGATCCGGTCTTCGTGGAAACGGGCAAGAACAATACGCCGGAAGAAGCCAACGCCGTCAAGCTTCCCACGGCGGTGTGCGGCGCGGTCGAGGCGGCTGAAGACGTGGATTATTTCAAGTTCTCCGTCGAGGCGGGAAAGACGCTCGTGTTTCATGTGCGTTCGGCCCGCATGGAAGACAAAATCCACGACCTGCAAGCTCACATCGATCCGATCATCGCGCTGAAGAATTCGGCCGGCGTCGTACTGGCCGCCAACGACAACTTCTTCTACGGCGATCCGCTGTTGAGCTACACGTTCAAGACGGCGGGCGACTACTTCCTTGAAGTCCGCGACGTGCGCTACCAGGGGAACCAATACTGGCAGTATTGCGTTGAGATCAACGACCGGCCTCTCGTGACGACGGTAATGCCGGCCGTCGTGAAGGCCGGCACAAAGGCCGCCGTGGAACTTGTCGGTGTGAATCTCCCTGCGGGCTCCCGTGGTGATTTGGAAGTGCCTGCCGACGCCAAGCCCGGCCCGCGTTGGATCGCGCCGCGCATGGGGAATCAGACGCTGAATCCGGTGCCAGTGATCGTGGCATCCGGGAGCGTGACGACCGAGAGCACAGCCGCCAAACCGACGCCGGAAACGCCCCAGGATGTCGCCGTGCCGACGATCGTCGCGGGCCGCATCAATGCGCCAGGCGAGGCGGATCGCTACTCGTTTGCCGCGAAGAAAGGGGAGCTGTTCACATTCGAAGTTTGCGCACGTCGGGCTCAATCAAACTTGGATTCGATGCTCGGTATCTACGACGAGCGCGGCCGCCGGATTGTGGAAAGCGACGACGTGCAAATTCATCGCTGGCTCACAAGTGATTCATTGCAGGAAGGTTGGGCCGCGCCGGCCGACGGCAAGTACGTCGTCGAGATTCGCGATCTCCACTCCCGCGGCGGGCCGGGCTTCACGTACGGCCTCAAAGTCACGCGGGGCGAGCCGTATTTCCTGCTGCATGCCGACATGGACAAAGTGCTGCTCCCCGGCGACGTCGGCGGGCAAGTTTTCGTACGTTGCGTCCGCAAAAACGGCTTCGCCGGCGAAGTGCAACTCAGCGTCGAAGGACTGCCCCTCGGCGTGAAGGCCGAATGCGGGCGAATTCTGGAAAGCGGTATGGACGGAACGATTCTGTTCTACGCCGCACCGGGCACGAAGCTCTCCGCCGGCGAAGTGCGCATCGTCGGAACGGCCGTGCATAAAGCGACCGACGGCAAGGAAACGAAGCTCACCGCCATCGCATTGCCTTGGCAAGAGATTTATCAACCCGGCGGCGGCCGCGGACATTTCCCGGTCGATCGCTTCTTCGTCAACGTTTGCGATCCGCTCGACGTCGTGAAGGTCAAAGTCACGCCGACGGACGTAGTACTCAAGCCGGGCGAATCGCAAAAGCTCGACATCACGATCGAGCGGGCTCCGGGATTCGACAAGAACATCACGCTCGACTTGATCTACAAGCACCTTGCCGCACCATTCGGAAACAGCCTACCGGCCGGCGTTACGATCGACGACAAGAAGAGCAAGACGCTGCTCACGGCCAAAGAAACGACGGGCCACATCACCATCACCGCGGCGAAGGATGCCCAGCCGGTCGAGAAGCAACTCGTGCCGGTCATGGCTCAAGCGGCAATCAACTTCGTGATGAAAATGAGCTACTGCGGCGAACCGTTCCGCGTCACGGTGCTGCCGAGCAACGATGCGCCGCCGGCTGCAAAAGACACCGCGAAGAAATGACCTCGGCCGACGAATAACCGGCAACCGGCAGCGCTCGACGACCTACTTATCGACGGGAAGCACGATGACCAGCGGGGAAACGATTCGCGGCCGGATTCGAGAAATCGCTTTCGCCGCCGTTTGCTGGCTCGTCGTAGATTCGCCGATCACGGCTGCGGAGGCCAAGCCCGACAAAGCCGCCGTCGAATTCTTTGAGGCCAAGATTCGCCCGGTGCTCGTCAAGCATTGCTACGAGTGCCACAGCGAAAAATCGAAAATCGTTCAGGCAAATCTCTATCTTGATACCCGCGACGGCCTGCTTCGCGGCGGAGACAGCGGACCGTGCGTCGTACCGGGCGACGTGCAATCGGGCACATTGCTCGAAGCTCTACGGTTTGAAACGGTCGAGATGCCGCCGAGCGGAAAACTCTCCGACGACGTCATCGCCGACTTCGCCAAATGGATCGAGAAAGGGGCCGTCGACCCGCGGGACGGCAAAGCACCGACGGTGGCGACCATCGACTTCGAAGCCGGCCGAAAGCATTGGGCGTTTCAACCGCCGAAGATCGTGCCGCCTGCCGCCGTTTCCGACAAGTCCTGGCCGCGAAACGACGTCGATCGCTACGTCCTCGCCAAGCTCGAAACCGAAGGGCTCGCGCCGGCCGCAGACGCCGATCGCCAGCAACTTTTGCGACGCCTCAGCATCGAACTGACCGGCCTTCCGCCGACGCCCGAAGAACAAACGGCGTTCCTCGCCGATCGATCGCCGGAATCCGTAGCGAAGGCCGTAGATCGGCTGCTGGCGAGCCCGCAGTTCGGTGAACGTCTCGGACGCCATTGGCTCGACGTGGCTCGCTACGCCGAATCGTGCGGCAAAGAACGGAACGTGCCTTATCGCATGGCGTGGCGCTATCGCGATTGGGTGATCGACGCCTTCAACAACGATCTGCCGTACGACCAGTTCATCCGCGAGCAACTTGCCGGTGATCTGCTTCCCGACAACGCCGACGTATCAGACGCCGAGCGAAACCGACGCCGCATTGGCACCGGCTTTTTGACCGTCGGTCCGAAGTCGCTCACGGAACGCAATCCGGAGCAATTCACACTCGACGTGGCCGACGAACTGCTCGATACGACGTGCCGAGCCTTTTTGGCCAGCACGGCCGGTTGCGCTCGCTGTCACGATCACAAGTTTGATCCGATCCCACAGACCGACTATTACGCCTTGGCCGGCATTTTCCGTAGCACGGAAAGTTTACCCGGCGTGAAGTCGCTCTTCCGCTCATTCACGTACCCGGAAGCCACGGTACTCGATGGACCGCAAGCCGCGCGGAGCCGCGAATTGCAAATTCTGATCGACGAGTGGCAACGGAAGCGAATTGAAGCGGAGAACTTCAACCGGAAAGCTAATAAGTCGAAGGATCCGCAACAAAAGGCGGAAGCCCTCAAGCAAATCGCCGAAGTCGAAGCAAAACTGCTGGAATTGCGCAACGAGGCGGAGAGCGATGAACACGGTCCGCGATTTGCCATGGCCGTTCGTGACGGCAAGCCGATCGATTACGAACTTCGCATCCGCGGCGAGGTCGACAACCTCGGTCCCGTCGTGCCGCGCGGCTTGCTCACCGTTCTGACGACGGAACAAACGCCGAAGATCGGGCCTCAAGAAAGCGGCCGATTGCAGCTCGCCCGCTGGATCGCATCGCGCGACAATCCGCTGACGGCCCGCGTCATGGTAAACCGCATCTGGAGCCATCTGTTCGGTCGAGGGCTCGTCGAATCCAACGACAATTTCGGCCTGTTGGGCGACAAACCTTCGCATCCGGAATTGCTCGACTATCTAGCCGTGCGTTTCATGGACGAAGGCTGGAGCGTCAAACGCTTGGTCCGCGAAATCGTTCTGAGCCGCACGTTTCAGATGTCGAACCGCGTCGATCGCGGGGCCTACGCCCAAGACCCGGACAATCGCAATCTCTGGCGTTTCCCTCCGCAGCGATTGGAGGCCGAGGCCATTCGCGATGCGATTCTGTTTGCCTCCGGTCGGTTGCAACTCGATCGGCCTCATGCGTCGACGAGTTTGACGCTCACCAACTTGGAACTCGGCTCCAGCGCCAAGATTCTCGCGGCCGATGAATCCCCCCAGATTCGCAGCGTGTACCTTCCGTTGCTGCGCGGCAACGTACCGGAGACGCTCTCGCTGTTCGATATGGCCGATCCGAGCTTGGTCACGGGCAAGCGCGAGGTCACGATCGTCGCGCCGCAACGCTCTTCCTGATGAACAGCCGTTTTGTCGGCGATCAGGCCCGCTACTTCGCCGAGCGATTGCTGGCGGCGTCCGATTTGAACGACTCGCAACGCTTGGATTGGGCCTACAAGCTGACGCTTTCGCGTCTGCCGACGGTTGAGGAGCGCCGCACGACGCTGGAATTTCTCGAACGGCGCAAGAGCGAAGTCGGCGGCGGTGCGAATACGTCGAGCCGCGAAGCGTGGATTTCCGTGTGCCAAGCGCTCTACGCGACGGGCGAGTTTCGATACGTGCGGTAATCAAATTCAGAGTTCGAAGTTCACGGTTTGGGAACTCCAGTCATGCGACTCCCTGCGAATCAGTTCAACTATAGCCGCCGCGACGCTTTGAAATCGTTTGCCGCCGGGTTCGGCTATACGGCCTTGGCCGCAATGTGTGCGCAGCCGCAAGCTGCCGCCGGCGAAGCCAACCCGCTCGTCGCACGGCCGCCGCACTACAAGCCGCGGGCCAAACGCGTGATCTTCATGTTCATGCAAGGCGGGCCGTCGCAAGTCGACACGTTCGACTATAAGCCGCAACTCACGAAGGACGACGGCAAGCCGGCCCCGCGGCAAGACGTCGGCGGCGACCGCGTTTGGCTCAAGAGTCCGTGGAAGTTTTCGCAGCACGGCGAGTCGGGGCTATGGATTTCGGAGCTGTTTCCGCACTTGGCGAAGCAGGCCGATCGACTCTGTTTGCTCAACGGCATGCACGCCGACACGCCGAATCATGCCCCGGCCACGGTTCAGTGGCATACCGGCAGTACGAACTTCGTGCGGCCGTCGGTCGGCGCGTGGGTGTTGTACGGCCTGGGAACCGAAAACCAAGAGATGCCGGGCTTCATCACCGTTAACCCGACCAATTCGTTCGGCGGCGCACAAAATTACGGCAGCGCATTCTTGCCTGCGCCGTACCAGGGGACGCGGATCGGCGGCAGCGGCGCGTCGATGGAAAAGGTCACGCTTTCACATATCGCGAACAAGCGATGGTCGGCCGACGAACAACGTCGCCAACTCGATTTGGTGCAGACGCTCAATCGCACCCGGCTCACGGACGACGTCGTCAACCCGGAGTTGGAAGGGATCATCGAGTCGTACGAACTCGCCTTCCGCATGCAAGGCGCCGCTCCGCGACTTATGGACATTCGGGACGAAACGCAGGCCACACTCAGGGCGTACGGCATCGGCGACGATGAGCCGACCTACAATTTCGGGCGGCAATGTTTGCTGGCCCGACGGTTCGTCGAAGCGGGCGTCCGCTTCGTGGAAATCTCTAAAGACGATTGGGATCAACACGAAGGTCTAAAGAAGAAACACACGGACAACTGTCGCGCCACCGATAAGCCGATGGCCGCGCTCATCGCGGACCTCGCCCAACGCGGCTTGCTCGACGAAACGTTGATCGTATGGGGCGGAGAATTCGGCCGCACGCCCGGCACGACCAACACGCGCAGCCAAAGCGACGGACGTGACCACAACGCCGACGGCTTCAGCATGTGGATGGCCGGCGGCGGCGTGAAAGGGGGCCTTCGCTACGGTGCGACCGACGAACACGGCTACGCCGCCGTCGAGAACAAGATGCACATTCACGACCTCCACGCGACGATCTTGCATCTGCTGGGGCTCGACCACGAGAAGCTTACCTATCGTTACGCCGGCCGCGACTTCCGCCTCACCGACGTCCACGGCCGTGTAGCCAAAGAGATCATTGCATGAAATTGAAAGGGAAGACCGCACTGGTCACCGGCGCAGGGCGCGGCATCGGGCTCGGCTGTGCACTGGAACTCGCTCAGGCCGGGGCCGACGTCGTCATCAACGATCGTCCCGGCAGTCCCGACCTTGCGGACGCGGCGCGGCAGATCGAAGCCTTCGGCGTGCGCTGCTTGCCGATTGCCGCCGACGCTCACTCGCGGACCGGCTGCGAGCAATTGCTGGCCTCGGCATTGGAATTTGCGCCGCGGATCGACATCCTCGTGAGCAACCCGGCGCAGCAAACGAGCGGCGTTTCTCGACTACGATCCGACCGACTTCGACGTCGTGATCAACGGCACGCTGACCGCGGGCTTCCACATGGGCCAGCTCGTCGCGCGGCAGATGGTCGCGAAACCTGTGGAACCTCGCGACGGTTGCCAAGGCAAGATCGTGTTCATTTCGAGCGTGCATGCCGAAATGCCCTACGGCCGCAGCGTGGCCTACAACGCGGCCAAGGCCGGTCTCAACCATATGGCACTGACGATGTCGGCCGAACTCAACCGACATCGCATCAACGTCAACATCATCGAGCCGGGCTGGATCGACACGCCCGGCGAGCGAGAATCGTTCGGCCTGGACAAGATGCGAGAAACCGCACCGAAGCTTCCTTGGGGACGCCTCGGAACGCCGCAAGACATCGGCCGCGCCGCGACGTTCCTCTCATCGGACGACGCCGACTACGTGACCGGTACCGTGCTGAGAGTCGACGGCGGCTTCGTCCTCAAGGAATGCCGCGGCGATTCGGTGTAGTGCGGAATGGTCGCCGTGCATTACACGGAGATCATACCGCCGTCGACGAACAGCTCGGCTCCTGCGACGTAGCTCGCATCGTCGGAAGCCAGAAACAGCGCGGCCTTGGCCACTTCGTCGGCCTGACCGATGCGCCCAGCGGCACCTTCTCAATGAACCCGGCCACGGCTTCTTTCGGAATCGGCTCCAGAATCGGGGTATCGATCGGGCCGGGACTGACGACGTTCACCCGAATCTTCCGTTGCTTCAAATCGTTCGTCCACGAACGAGCGAATGACCGCACGGCAGCTTTGCTCGCCGAATAAACGCTGAATGCCGGCGTGCCCGAGCTACCCGCCACGCTGCCCGTGAGTACCACGGAACCGCCGTCGGGCATGAGAGGCAACGCCTTCTGCACGGTGAAGAGCAGCCCGCGTACGTTGACGTTCATAATGCGATCGAAATGCGCCTCGGTCACCTCGCCCATCGGGACAAGCTCTCCGATGCCGGCATTGGCGAATACGACGTCGACTCGCCCGCGCTCGCGTTTCACCTGTTCATAGAGCCGGTCGAGGTCGGCCGATTTGGCGACGTCCCCCTGTACGGCCGTGACGTTTCCGCCGATTGCTGCGACCGCCGCGTCCAGTTCGGCCTGACGACGGCCCGTGATATAGACATACGCCCCTTCGGCGACGAACAACTTCGCGGCGGCCAAGCCGATGCCCGTGCTGCCCCCGGTAATGACGGCTGTTTTGCCTGCGAGTTTCTGCGACATCGAAGCGCTCCTAGCGACGGTAGTTGACGGGTCAAAAGATTATCGCGTGCCGGCTCCGGAAAACCGTTGCCGGCGTTCGCCCAAGGAGAGTACCGGCGTCGCGTGAGAGTCTTACACGAGAATCGCCGGACCGACTCGTTTTGACCGGACATTCCGCCGTTTCCTGGCCTTTTCGACCGATTCTCGATATTTTTCCGTTTTGTCGAGGCCGGCGGCCGCCTTGCCGGCGTCACTCCTTTTGTAGCGACGATTTCCTGCGACTGACGCATTAACCGATGGCCGACGACACCTTCGACGCCGCCGATTGTGTGGCGCGAGTGTCGAGGGGCGACGCTGCGGCCTTTCGTCAATTGGTCGATCGGACCTACCCGCTGGTAGCGCGAATCGTTCGTAGCCATCTTTCGCCGGCTCACGATCGTGCGGCCTGCGAACAAGAAACATTCCTGAGAATCTACCGACGGATCGACCAGTATCGCAATGATGCGCCGCTCGAACATTGGATCGCCCGCATCGCCGTGAACTGCTGCCTCGACGCTTTGCGTACGAACAAACGGAAACGCGAACTTCGCTACTCCGATTTGGGCGTACACGAGTGCCAGGCGTTGGAAGCATCGCTGGCCGAAACGTCGTCGCAAGAGGCCGTCGACGGAACGGCGGCGGCGGAGTTGGTGTCGCACGTACTCGATGCCCTGGAACCCGAAGACGCCGTGCTGATTCGCTTGCACGATTTAGAAGAACAATCGCTGGCCGAAACGGCTGCGACGCTCGGCTGGAGCATCAGTTGGACGAAGACGAAGCTCGCGCGAGCCCGCGGCCGACTGAAAACGCAGCTCGAAGCTTTGTTGGGAGAACGACGCCGATGAACGTGCCCGAATCTCAAGACTCACGATCCGGCGACGAGACCGACGTCGCGTGGCTACGGCTCGTTCGAGCTGCGCGTGGCGCGTCGCGCGTCGACGACGCCCGCCCGCCGGAAGGTTTTTCCGATCGCGTGCTGACCGTGGCGCGAACCCGCGCCCTGCCGTATGTCGCAAGGAGGAAGAACGTCGCATTTTGTCCTGGGCCGCGACGTTGGCGATGGCCGCGTCGTTACTCGTTGCGGTTTCCGGCTGGTCGGAGGTCGTCTCGCTTTTGGCCGGTCGATCCGGCGTCATTTTTGAAGAACTCGTTCGTTGGGAGCCGCTGCCGTGAGCTTGTTCCGCCATTGGAAAACGATCGTGTTGGTCTTCGTCGTGTTCGCCGCCGGCATGCTTTGCGGAGCGGTGGGAGCCGTGCGAGCCGTGCAGCGTGAAGTGCGCAATCGACTCGATGAATCGACCTGGACGCCGCGCACGCTCGACTGGTTGCGCAGTGCGGCATCGTTGAGCGCCGAGCAAGAGTCGAAGGTGCGGCCGATCGTCGATTCGGCCGTAGCCCGACTGAAGGAACTACGCCATGAGAGCGAGGCCGAGCGGAAGAGCGTCGTGAAAGACCTGCTGATTTCCGTCGCCCTGCAATTGCCTGAGGCCCAGCAGCAGCAACTCAAGCGAGCCGCCGAAGCCGCCGCGGCGAAGCAGACTACGGGACTCGAACGAAGCCTCTCCGCAGAAGATCGCAGCCGCGTGGCGTTGTTTCGCTAACCGAATTATTTTGCCTCCTTCGCGCCAACAAGGAATTGAATCATGGTGCGCATCACCGTCGCCGCGATGCTGATCGCCGTCGCCTCCGCAAACACGGCGTCTGCGGAAACTCCGGACGTCGTCGCCAAGATCGACGCGCAATTGCGGGCTGCCTGGAAATCGCAAGACATCGCGCCGGCGACGACCGTGGACGACGAGCGATTCTTGAGACGCGTCTCGCTCGACCTCACCGGCCGGCTGCCGACGTCTGCGGCGGTGCGAGAATTCACTTCGGACTCGTCACCTCGCAAAAGGGCCGCCGTCGTGGATCGGTTGCTCGCCTCCCCCGAGTACGCCGAGCATTGGGCGACGTATTGGGACAATCTCTTAATGGGGCGTTTGACGCGCGAGGCGTTTCTCGACCGCGGCGCCTTCAAGAAATGGCTCCGCGAGCAGTTTTCCGCGAATCGGCCGTGGAATGATATTGTCCGAGAGCTGATCACCGCTGAAGGCTACAACACCAATCAACGCCCGCTCCGCGGTGGTGGGCCGGACCCTCGTGACTTTGACGAGCGTTACAACCCGGCGGCGAATTGGTTCCTCCGTTATTCGCGAGCGCTGCCGGATCTAGCTTCTTCAACTTCGAAACTATTTCTGGGCGTACAGATTCAGTGCGTCAGTGTCACGACCACAAAACGGAAAAGTGGAAACAAGAAGATTTCAAGCAGTTCGCGGCCTGCTTTTCAAAGACTTGGCCGACCTACGTCGAACGTCCGCAAATGCTCACGACGATGGTCGGCGTGTTTCGCATGGACGTGAAAGATCGGCTCATCGCGCCCCCCGTAGAAAAGTACGAAACGGCGTTCGGCTCGTATAAAGACTACATCGACGTCGCCCCCAAGCTACTCGACGGTCCGGAGGTTCGAACCTGGGGAAGCCGCCGCAAGGTCGTGGCAGATTGGGTCACGGCCGACGACAACCCCTGGTTCGCCAAAGCAATCGTCAATCGACTCTGGGGACGATTGCTCGGCCGCGGGTTTGTCGACCCCGTTGATGACTTCCGCCCCGGCAATCCGCCGACGCTGCCGGAAACGCTCGACACACTTGCAGTTGACTTCAAGGACCACGACTACGACCTGCGCCATCTGCTCCGAGCCGTTTGTGCGACGGAGGCGTACCAGCGCTCGTGCGTCGACCTGCAACTTCCCGCAGGCAAGCACGACTATTGGGCCGCGTATCCGCTCAAGGCTTTGGAAGTGGAAGAACTCTTCGACGCCGTCATTCAAGCGACGGACGCTCGCTCCGGCATCGACAAACTAAGCAACAACTACTTCGATCTGATCCGCAGCTCGTTCATTCAGGAACTCGTCGTGCAAATGGGAACCGACGACATGGCCGAAGTTGCGGAGCCGGAAGAAACTATTCCGCGGTCGCTCATGATGCTCAATGGAGCCCTCATTTGCGGCACCGTGCGACACACGCCGGGCTTCGGATTGTCAAAGCTACTGAACGATGCGGAGGATGCAGCGGTCATTGAAGAGCTGTATCTACGGACATTGTCGCGACGGCCGACTGCAGACGAGGCGAATCGCTGGCAGACGTTTGTCGCCAAGCCGCGGAAACTCGTGAAAACCGCCGGACCTGCCGCGGAATTGCCCATGGGCGCGGCAGCGCGCAGGCGTGAGTCGTGAAATCGCCGAAGCCGCGGTCGACGCCGACTTTACGGAACTTTTGAAACATGCTCGCACGGCGGCCGACTTTACGGCGCTGTCGCGGCAAGATGCAGAACAACGCCGACGCGGGCCTCTACGCCAAGGCGTTTCGCGAATATGTGGCGAACATGCCGTTTCAATACTTGGCGGCGATGGGAGGCGGCTCGACGCCGCGAGAGCAGGCCTTCGAAGACATGTATTGGGCGCTGCTGAACTCTTCGGAATTCTTGAGCAACCACTAATCGGAAATTATCCATGTCGCACGATCAACACTCTCACGATCATGCTTGTTCCGGACCTTCGGCCGGGTTCGACCGACGGGCATTTCTGGCCGGCGGCATGGGCGGGCTTCTAAGCTTGGCCATTCCGCAATGGCAGGCTCGCGCGAAGGCCGCGGAGATCTTTAACGGGAGCAAATCGGCGCGCCCCAAATCGTGCATTCTGCTCTGGATGAACGGCGGACCGAGCCACATCGACACGTTTGATCCGAAGCCCGGCACTGCGACGGGCGGTTCGTTCAAGTCGATCAAGACCAGCGCCTCCGGCGTGCAAATCTGCGAGCATTTGCCGCAGGTCGCCGATCAAGCGAAGCATCTGGCGATCGTCCGCTCTATGACCAGCAAAGAAGGAAATCATGACCGCGGCCAATACCTGATGCATACCGGGTATGCGCCGTCGGGCACGCTGAAGCACCCGAGTCTCGGCGCATGGGCCAGCAGCGAATTGGGAGACCCGAACTTCGCGCTGCCGAACTTCATCAGCATTCGCGGGCCTTCGGTGGGATCGGGCTTCCTCGGCGTGCAGCACAATCCGTTTGCCGTGCAAAATCCCGGCCGCGGCGTGCGCAACCTGCCTGCGGCCAAAGACGTCGACGCCGGGCGGTTTGCCGCGCGAATGGAGGCCTTGCAGATGTTGCAGAACGATTTCCGCAACGAAACACGTTCGCCTGCGCCGGCCAATCACGACGCCGTCAATCGCAAGGCCGTGCAATTGATGCGATCTCCGCTGACCAAAGCATTCGACATTTCTGCGGAGCCGGAAGCCGTGCGGCGTGCGTATGGTGAGAGCGACTTCGGCCGAGGCTGCTTGATGGCCCGCCGTCTCGTCGAAGCCGGAGTGCGGTTTGTGGAAGTGACGCTCGACGGCTGGGATACGCACATCGACAACTTCACGAAAACGTCGCTGCTGATGCGCGACCTCGACCCGGCCATGGCGACGCTGGTACGAGAATTGGACGATCGCGATTTGCTCGACGATACGCTCGTCGTCTGGATGGGAGAATTCGGGCGAACGCCGGCGATCAGCGCCGTCGAAGGGCGCGATCACTACCCGACGGCTTGGACCACGGTTTTAGCCGGCGGCGGCGTGCGCGGCGGCCAAGCGTACGGCGCCACCGACGACGCCGGCGCCAAGGTCGTAAAGGACGCGGTCACCGTGCCGAACTACTTCGCGACGCTCGCGACTTTGCTCGGCATGTCTCCGGCGAAAGAGGCTATGAGCCCGGTCGGCCGGCCGATCGCCATTTCCGACGGCGGCGAACCGATCGCTGGGCTCATAAGTCTCTAGAGAACTGCGGCAGGTTTCGTGAATCTGGCACCCGGTGCGCGGAACGCCGCGGAGGGCGTTCCCTACAGCGGTTTCTCCGCCTATACCGTCACGCCTGGCGGGCGATCGACCTTGGGGTTCGGCTTCGTGTCCGGCAGGTCGCAGAGGCCGCCGCCGAGGTACATATGGTGCCAGAGTTGCGTCGAGAGCACGCTAATCAGGCCCATCTCCAAGAAGAAGCGGGCCTTCGAAGCCTTTCCGTTGACGTACGTTTCAAAGTGTTTGCGGACGCCGGCCACGTCGAAGTAGCCGGTCTTCTTGAGCGACTCTTCACTCATGAGCTGCCGCACGAACGGCGGAGCGTGCGAGAAAAAGCTGTCTGCGAACGGCGCCCGAAACATGGCTTTCGGCCGCATCGCGATGTCGTCCGGTAAGTAACGCTGTCGCGGTACGGCGCAGCAGATACTTGTCGTAACGGGCCCGTCGCAGCTTCCAGCGAGGATGCACGCGCGAGCAGAGCTTGATGACGTCGTCGTCTAGGAACGGATATCGAGTTTCGACGCTGTTGGCCATCGCCACGCGGTCACCCTTGTGATTCAAGAGCATGCCGCAAAGCATCGTTTTGTAGCCGATATAGAGCGACCGATTGAGCGGATGCCAGCGCCGCATCCGTTCCATATTCAGCGGTAAATCTTCGTACGCCAAGTGATCGCCAAGCCGCTGTTTCATCTCGTCGCTGTAGAAGCGATGCCGCGAAAGTGCGACGAAGTTGTACATTTCCGATTGCGCGTGCGGACCGCCGATCATGCGGTCGATGCGGCGCATCTGCCCCAGCGAAACGTTGGGGGCCGTCAATTTGCGGACCATGCGGCTGATACCGACGCTCGGACGGAAGCCGGCAAAATCGAGCCAGCGTTGAATCTTGTGGGTTTTGAACCACACGTAGCCGGCCATAGCTTCGTCGGAACCTTCGCCGGTGAGGGCCACCTTGTAGCCTTGCTTGTGAACCTCGCCGGCCAAGCAATAGAGCGACGCGCACGCCGTATCGACGACGGGACAATCGGCGGCGGAAATCAGCTTCGGGTAGGCGTCGGCGATGACGTGCTCATCGCAATGCACGACGGTCTGCGGCGAATCTACGTGCCGCGACGCTTCCGCGGCCTTCGACGTTTCGTCGAGCTTCGGAATGCGAATCGTAAAGCTCGGCACCCCCTTGCCGCGAATCTTCGAGGCGTTGGCCAAAACCATCGCCGAATCGATGCCGCCGCTCAGATAGCCGACCACCGGCACGTCGGCGCGTAAACGAATTTCCACGGCGCGACGGAAGGTGGCGTCGAACTCTTCAATCAGTTGTTCGGAATCTTCCGGATCGTATTCGTCGCCTTGATCGGGGAAGTCGAGATCCCAATACCGACGTTCGACGATCTCCGCCGGTTGCCCGTCTTCACGGAATTGAATTTTCAGGTAATGTCCGGGCAAGATCGACGACACGCCGGCGAACATCGTCCGCCGAGTCCCCATCGCGAAGAACGTGAAAATATGGTCGAGCCCGCGCTCGTCACACGCCGGCGGCACCATGCCCGACGCCAACACGGCTTTGATCTCGGACCCGAAGATGAACCAATCTCCTTGGCGCGACCAATGCAACGGGCAAATTCCGACGCGGTCGCGAGCTAAGATGATCGTACGCTTCTTCAAGTCGACGATGGCGAAGGCATACTGCCCGTGCAAATGCTCGAACATCCCTTCGCCGAAATCCTCGTACAGATGGACGAGTAACTCGGTATCGCTGTGCGTGCGAAACTTGTGGCCGCGTGATTCCAGCGCCGCCTTTTGCTCCGGGTAGTCGAAGAGTTCGCCGTTGTACATCACGGCGACCGTACGATCTTCGTTGTAGATCGGCTGCTGGCCGTCGGACAAACCGACGATGCTCAAACGACGCTGGCCGATCGCCAAGCCCGGAGCCGCTAGATAGCCGTCTTCATCGGGACCGCGGTGGAAAATGCACTGCGTCATCTTCTCCAACGCCCCGCGGTCGGGTTCACGCTGGCCGCGAAGATCGATGATTCCGGCAATTCCGCACATGGAGCAAAACCTCGGTGAAACTCTCGAAAGCGTGCTGCAGGGAACGCCTTCCGTAGCGTTGCAGGCCCTGCGTCGGTTGCGGAACGTCACGAAGGGCGTTCCCAACAAATGCGAGCGGCAAATTCCTACTGCGAGCAACTTCAGTACCGAATTATCCTTACATCCGCCTCAAGGTTAAGGCCGGCGACGGTGGAATCAGGAGAAATGCGATTTTCTTCGCGAAATCGATGCCTTGCGGATGCTTAAGCTCGCGCCGATGATAGATCGCCCGCGGTTCAAAAGGCCGCGCAGTGTGCGACTTTACTCCCTCTACTAGGTACCGAGCATGCACAGCTTCCGCCTCCACCGTTCGGGACTGTCGGCCGTGCTCGGCTTGCTCACGATGATGACCAGCGCCATGGCCAAAGATTCCGTCGAACTCCTCGTCGTCCATGGCACCATCGTCGTCATGGATCCTCAGCGGACCGTGATCGAGGACGGCGCGCTGGCCGTGCAGGGCGGCAAAATCCTGTCCGTCGGCAAGTCGGCCGATCTCTTAGAGCGTTTTGAGGCTGCTCGCACCGTTGATGCCAAGCAAGCCGTCGTGATGCCGGGCCTCATCAACGCGCACGGCCATGCGGCCATGACGCTCTTTCGCGGCTTAGCGGACGACAAGGCCCTCATGGATTGGCTGCGAAACTACATCTTTCCGGCGGAAGCAAAATTCGTCGACGAGCCGTTCGTGCGGGCCGGCACGCGGTTGGGCATTCTCGAAATGCTGCTCGGCGGAACGACGACCTACGTCGACATGTACTACTTCGAAGATGCCGTCGCCGATGAAACGGCCAAGGCCGGCATGCGCGGAGTCATCGGCCAAGCGATGATCGATTTCCCTGCGCCCGACCACAAAACTTGGGACGCAACGCTGGCAGGCACCGAGGCGTTCCTCAAGAAGTGGCAAGGCCATCGCCTCATCACGGCCGCACCAGCGCCGCATGCGCCGTACACCGTGTCGCCCGAACATTTACAAGCCGCCAAACAGTTGGCAGACAAATACTCCGCGCCGCTCATCATTCACTTGGCCGAAACCCAAGACGAAGTCGAGAACTCAAAGAAGCAGTACCAAGCCACGCCGACCGTCCATCTCGACCGCATCGGCTTTCTGGGGCCGAACGTCATTGCCAAGCATGTCGTGTGGGCCGATGAAGACGAATTGCTGCTGCTGAAGAAGCACGGCGTCGGCATCGCGCATTGCCCGCAATCGAACATGAAACTCGCCTCGGGCATCGCTCCCGTGCCGCAAATGCTCAAGCTCGGGCTCGGCATCGGCTTGGGAACAGACGGAGCCGCGTCGAATAACGATCTCGACATGTGGGGCGAAATCGGCACGGTCGCCATGTTGCACAAGGTCGACCTGCGCGATCCGACGGTCGTGAACGCGCACGAAGCCGTGGCGATGGCGACGATCGACGGCGCCCGGGCCATCCACTTGGAAGACAAGATCGGTTCGCTGGAAGTCGGCAAAGAGGCTGATTTCATCATCGTCGACGTGACGGCACCGCACGTCGTGCCGATGTACGACGTCTTCTCGCACTTGGCTTATGCCGTAAAGGCGAGCGACGTGCGGACCGTGGCCGTTGCCGGGCGAATCGTCGTCGAAGACCGTAAGCCGACGACGCTCGATGCCGAGCAAATCTTGTCCGAAGCCCGCGAGTACCGCGATCGCATTCGCACGCTGCTGGCGAAGTGATCGCCGCCGGTTTAAGCTTGGACTTCCGCACGAGTGCTCCGGCGCTTTAGCCGGAGCTATTGCACAAACTCGCCCTGAGTACGCCCATGATTCACAAGCTCTTTCCCGCCGTGCTCACGCTTGCGTTCGCAACTTCGGCGAGCGCCGACGAGATCACATTCAAAAAGACGCACATCGATCCGAAGTTTCGGGCCGAAGGGGTGGCCGTAGGTGACTTCAATCACGACGGCAAGCTCGACATCGCCAACGGTGAAGCCTTGTACGCCGCTCCGGATTGGAAGATGCAGCCGATTCGCGAACAGGCCCGCGATTTCGATCCGCTGAAGTACAGCCAATGCTTTCAGGCTTGGTCCGAAGATTTCAACGCCGACGGCTGGGACGATTTGATGGTCGTCGAGTTCCCGGGCCAAGCGACCGTGTGGCTGGAAAATCCCAAGGGCGCCGCGCGACCTTGGGCACGTTACGTCATTGCCGACGTGACGAACAACGAGAGCCCCGAGTATCTCGACCTCGACGGCGATAAGAAACGCGAGTTGCTGTTGGGCACCGCCCCCGAGCCGAAGGAAGCGGATGGCCCGAACAAGTACGTAGCGATCGGTCGACCGGCATCGGACCCGCAATCGAAGTGGTCGCTCACGGCCGTTTCGGAGAAAGGGGTCGATATGGCCCGCAAGTTCTATCACGGCATCGGCCGCGGCGACGTCAACGGTGACGGGCGAGCCGACATCGTGACGCCGAGCGGGTGGTGGGAAGCCCCGGCAGCACAAAACGAAAACACGCCATGGACGTTTCACGCCGTCGCACTCGGTGGACCTGCCGCACAGATGTACGTGTACGACTTCGACGGCGACGGCGATGCCGACATTCTCTCGAGCACGGCGCATCAGATCGGCATCTGGTGGCACGAACAAACCGAGCCGGGCAAGTTTGCGACGCACGAAATCGACAAGACGTTTTCGCAAACGCACGCCATGTGCTTCGTCGACATGAACGGCGACGGCCTGATGGATTTCGTAACGGGCAAGCGCTACTCGGCGCACGGCCCGAAGGGAGACATCAATCCGGGCGACCCGGCCGTGCTGTATTGGTTCGAGTTGACGCGGCAAGGGGGCAAGCCGATGTGGAAGGCTCACCAGATCGACGACGACAGCGGCGTCGGCACGCAATTCGAAGTCCGCGACATCAGCGGCGACGGCTTCCTGGATATTGCCGTCTCGAACAAGAAAGGGACGTTCTACTTCGAGCAAATGCGGAAATAGCGGATCGGCTTGCCGGGATCAACGAATCGATGATTTGGCTGAAACTCATTGCGGCAATCGCGGTCGGGTCGGTCGCGTTTACGCTCACAGGCGTGATTGTCGCCAAGCTTCTCTCGGTCTATGTGACCGATGTCGTCATTTTCTTTGGCCCCAAACTGATTCGAATGAGGCTCGGGACTGTCACTTACTCAATCGGCATAATTCCGACCGGCGGGAGCGTTGAGTTTGAGCCCGGTGCTTTGGAAAGTATGCCGCTTTGGAAGACACTTACGTTCGCAATCGTAGGTCTGATTTCCTTGCTATTGATGTCGGTAGCCTTCGTAGGCCCGACTGCCGCGTTAGCATCTTTTATTAGCGGCTTCCACCAACTGCTCACGCCATTATTCAGCTTCGAAGAACCTCGTACGGTTATTTCTCAACTGGTGACTTTTCTCAGTTCGGCGTCACTCCCGACGATATTTGGTTTCACAGCCGCGAAACAAGCGGCCGCGAACGTCATTCCGTTCCCGACGAGCCCGTTTGGAGGTGCAATTGCCAATACATTGAAGAGGAATGTTTCCGACCAAGCTGAAGCGCATTTACCTGCTTCTTGGGATGCTCGTATCCTTGACTCTCTTCATCGGATGGATTGTCGCGGTCGTCAACCATGTGCACTCGACGTAAGCAGCGGCGACCACTAAACCAAGTTTGTTTATCGCTTGCTCGTGGCGACTCTTGAATCGTGACTTCTGAACCTAGAACTCTTGCCGCCGGCGTCGATATCGGCGGGACGAAGATTGCCGTCGGATTAGTGGATGCGCGCGGCGAGATTCGCGCTCAGGCGCAGCTTTCCGACGGAGGCGGCTCTCGGGTTCGACCGGGGCGTTCAACGGATCGTCGATGCGATCGACGAATGCTTGGCGGAAGTCGGTGCGTCGCGCGGCGTGCTGGAAGGAGTCGGTGTCGGTTGTGCCGGGCCGGCAAATCCCAAACGCGGCACGATCGACAACCCGTACACGTTGCCGACGTGGGACGGCGTCGACATTGTCAGTCCGCTGCGGGCGACCTTTGAGCGTCCTGCGGTGTTGGAAAACGATGCCGATGCGGCGGCCGTAGGTGAAGCGTATTTTGGAGCCGGCAGAGGAGCCCGCTCGGTCGTCATGCTCACGTTCGGCACCGGCGTCGGCTCAGGTATTTTGATCGACGGCCGCATCTTCCGCGGCGCCGCCGACACGCATCCCGAGCTGGGTCACCTCCCTTTCGATCCCGCAGGACCGGAATGTTATTGCGGCGTACGCGGCTGCCTTGAGTCGCTCGCCTCGGGCACGGCGATTTCCGCGGTGGGGAAAGCCGCCGGCTTCGGCGACGCGCGCGGCGTGTTCACCGCGCTCGCCGCCGGCAATGCTCAGGCGCAAGCAATCGTAGAGCGCGCATTACGCGCGGTAGAAACCGCGGCCTGGACCATTCAGCATTCGCTGCTTCCCGAACGGATCATTCTCGGGGGAGGCATAATCGACGAGCACTACAATCTCTTTGCCGGCGCGGTGCAGAAGGCCGTGAATTCCGCGACCTTGAATCCGCGCCACTGCACGAGCGTGGCGAAAGCCCTGCTGGGTAATCGGGCCGGCATCGCCGGTGCGGCGCAGTGTCTACGAATCGCGTGATCGCACAGCCGGTTTGAAATGAGAGCAGGGCAAGCCGTCGAGTTGTCCTCCAGCGCATGGCATGGCCTTCCGGGGTCGGACTTCCATCGCACATGAGAGTGACGCGCGGGCCGAACTCCGTTCGACCCGCCGTTGTTCGCTAAAGCCCGCGGGCGATGGTCTCCGCGGTAAGCGAAATGCCTCGGTCGTTCCACTCGGCCGAGTTCGTGCAATAGACGATCTCGCCCGAGGCTTTGAGTGCGGGGAGGAGGTCGACGACGTCGACTCCCAAGTGTTCGCCGAAGGCCCGCCAGCGGCGTTGCGGCAGTTCCAGATCGAGGGTTGCCGGCTCGACTTCACGACGTCGTGCGAACGAGGCCGTGAGTTGCGGGCTGAGTTGAAACTCGCCGGGAACCAGGACCAGCTTCAGAGGAATTTGTTGGCGAGCACAGACTTCGGCCAAGCGTGCGATCGCGGCCTGATCGGCGCGAAGTTGCGAGTCTTCGGCGTCGGCGCGACAGGCGTCGATCGTTGCAGCGCGACGGCGAACATATTCGTCGTAATCGGCCCCCTGGCCGAGGTCAATCATGAACGGATCGGCTTCCGCGTGCGCCGTGGTCGGGCCGACGATCGCTTGCAACAAGTGCAGGGTGTGCCAACGAGCAAAACTCGACTCCTCCGCAGCTTTCACCGCCATCGGAGCCATCGAAAGGCAAACGATCATTTGCTCCGGCCGACGGCGGATGACGTCTTCTTGAAACTGCGCCAGGAATTCGCCGGGCCCGCCTTGCGTAACGGCAAAATGATCGACTTCCGTGCGAGGCAACAAACGTTCGAGCATCGACGAAACGTTCGTCTCGGCGCCGCCCGCGAAAAGCGTCGCATCGCCGAGTAACGCGATCCGCCGCGTTCCGACAGGCGCCGCAACGGCTTCGAACTCGCGATCCCAGTAGCCCCAGCTATTCGTATAGCGGCCGCGAACCCATTGCCCGGGCCGCAATTTAGCGGCCGCGAGGCGTTGCGAATCGGAAAGCGAAGAGCCGACAGACAGTTCGATCAAGCGTACGCCGAATTCGACGACGACGAGCGCCAAGCACGCGTACGCGAGGAACTTCAAACGGGGATGCCGATGCGAAAAGAATCGGCTGAGAGAAACATCGAGGCCGAAAAACGGGCCCCGAGGATTCCGCGTGCGAATCGTTCGCGACGCAGACGAGCCTGCCGAGAACAGCGAGACCGATGCCATGACCGCCTCCTGTCGGTACGTCGAACCGGCCGACTTGGTCGGTTCGATTGCGACCGAAACTCAGAGGCGTGCGTCGCTGGTGTAATGCGGCCGCAAAGCTTCAGCGCCAATCCTTGGCGCTCGAATCGGCGGCGATCATTGCTGAAAGCCGACGATAGGTCAATGCGGTCTCTCACGAAGCCGCGCCCCTTACCTCTCGCACCATCAACAATTATCGTGCCAATGCGCGGCGGCCGATAAGCGACGCTGGGAAAAACGATCAAAAACGTGCGATAAGTTTTTGAAACATTCTAGGCGCGGCCCAGAGCCTAGGCAACGCGCGGCGAGAAAACGAACACGAACGGTGCGCACGCCTCATTCCTGCTGCGCTGCAGGACGAACTAACGTGCGTCGGCCTTCGCAATGTCCCCAAGAATGTCCATTACGATCCTGCGCATTTTCGGCTCGGCGAGTTTTCCGGCCTGCACGACCTCGTGGCCGTCCGCTTTTTCCAGCGAATCCGGTAGGCAGACGTTCGTCACGGCCGAGATCGCCAACACCGGCATCCCCATGTGCGCCGCCACGATCACTTCCGGCACGGTCGACATACCGACCACGTCACCGCCGACGGTTCGTAGGAAACGGTACTCAGCTCGCGTTTCGAAGTTCGGTCCTTTGAGGCCGACGTAAACGCCGCGATGAGCCACGAAGTTCGCTTGGCGGGCAACCTCTAAGGCCCGATCGATGAGCTTGCGATCGTACACCTCGCTCATGTCGGGAAACCGCGGGCCGAGCCGTTCGTCGTTGTAGCCGATGAGCGGGTTGTCCCCCATCAAGTTGATGTGGTCTTCGATGACCATCACGTCGCCCACCTTGAAATGCGGGTTCATGCCGCCGGCGGCGTTCGAGACGATCAAGAGCTCGATGCCGAGTTGGCGCATTACGCGCACCGGCAAGGTCACGATGTTCAGCGGGTAGCCTTCATAGCAGTGAAAGCGTCCTTCCATCGTGGCGACGGGGACGCCGTTGCAAAGGCCGCAAACGAGCTGGCCTTTATGACCGATGGCCGTGCTCCGCGGGAAATGTGGAATCTCCGCATAGGGGAAGACCGCCTCGGTTTCGATCTCGCGGGCAAAGCCGCCCAAACCGGTGCCCAAGATGATGCCCACCTTCGGACGGCGGGCCCACTTCGAAGTGATGTAGGCCGCGGCTTCGGTCATCTTGTCGTGAAGGTCGAGCATAGGGGCCGATCGAAGGAGAGAGGCGTAAGGAAGGCTCCGGTCGCCGAGGCTTCCGGCTCGCTGTCGTCGCGAGAACTAGTTGCGGCGCATGGCGCGTTGGATGTCGCGCTTCATCGTTTCTTTTTTCATCTTCTCGCGTTTGTCGTGCAGCTGTCGGCCTTTGCAGATGCCGAGCAACACTTTGGCTTTGCCGCGCTTGAAGTAGAGCTTCAGCGGTACGAGCGTCAAGCCTTTCTCAAAAGCGCGCGAGGCGAACTTCTCAATCTCACGGCGATGCAACAGCAGCTTGCGTTGCGCTTCGGCTCGTGATTGAACTGATTGGCCTGCACGTACTCCGGAATCTCGCAACCGACGAGCCAGACTTCGCCCTTGTTCACGTTGGCGTAGGCGTCTTCCAGCATCACCTTGCCGTTACGCAGCGTCTTCACTTCGCTGCCGACGAGCACGATGCCGCATTCAACCGTGTCCAGCACTTCATACTCGTGCCGCGCGCGGCGATTCTGCGCGACGAGCCGTTCGTTGGCGTCGTCCTTCTTCTCTTTCTCTTTGTCTTTCGAAGACTTCGCGCTCACTTTAACCCACGGCTGCGGCGTGCTAGATTCGGCTGTCGGACGAACACTCATCGTAGCCGGTCGTCACTTCGCTCTCTAGCCACCGTCGCCATGTTCCGCGAGTCGTATACCGCCGCCGAAGGAACGCCGACCGCGCAGGTTCACCTGCTCGGCCCGACGCCGCTCGACGACTTGCTGGCACTGCAACAGCGACTGGTCTACGAAACCTCCGGTCGCAACGATCGCACGGCGACAATTCTGCTCTGCGAGCATCCGCCGGAAATCACGATCGGCCGGCAAGGCTCGCGATGCGACGTTCGCCTCAGCGACGCCACGCTCGAGCGCGAACAAGTGCGAATTCGCTGGCTCAATCGGGGCGGCGGCACGCTGCTACACGCTCCCGGACAGCTCGCGGCGTATGTCATCCTGCCACTCGATCGCTTCGGTTACTCCGTCGGCGAATACCTCGCGCGTTTGCAGACCGGCTTAGAGACGATTGCCGACGAGTTACATGTCCAACGTGTCGCACGGCTCGGTCGACGCGGCGTGTGGACTCGCGGCGGTCAAACTATGTTTACAGCCGCGGCCGTCAAAAGTTGGGTCAGCTATTTCGGGGCGTATCTTCAGGTTGATCCGGAAGAACGTTGGCTGCACGGCGCCGCAAGCGACCCTGTCGACGGCACCGAGTCTGTTTCGCTGGCCGCCGTCTTGCGACGGCCGGTTCGGATGCAAATGGTGCGGCAAACGGCGGCCGCCGGCCTGTCGACGGCCTTGGGGTGCGAGCGGTATCATTTACTCACCGGCCACCCGCTGTTGGCTCGTACCTTGGTGCGCCCGGACGAAAGCCCCCGTTCGCCGAAGGATCAAGCTCGTGCCGGATAGTTTTCCGATCGTGTTGCCCATGTTGCCCGTTTCCGGCGAGCCCGCGGGTTCTTGTAGCTCCGGCTCCTGCGGTACGGGCGATCCTTGCTCGAGCGGCGGCGGATGCTGCGGCGGCAGTTCCAACGTCGTCGAGATCGAAGGCCTTCTGCCGACCGGTCATCAGCGGCTCCCGCGCTGGCTTAAGCGTAACGTGCCCAAGGGGAACTCCGACCACTTCACGGACAAGCTGCTGCGCGAGCTCCGCTTGACGACCGTGTGCGAAGAGGCGAAATGCCCCAACCGCATGGAATGCTACTCGCAGAAAACGGCGACGTTCATGATCATGGGCGACGTCTGCACCCGGCCGTGTGGATTTTGCTCGGTGAACAAAGGGAAGACGTCGGCCCTGGAGATCGATGAACCGGAGCGCGTCGCCGAAGCGGCCGCGCGGATGGGCCTCAAGCACGTGGTGATCACAAGCGTCACGCGCGACGACCTGCCCGACGGCGGCGCCGAGCATTTCTATCGTTCCGTGCTGGCGGTGCGCGAGCGTTGCGGAGCGGCGGTCGAAGTCCTGACGCCCGATTTCTTAGGGAAGCCGGGAGCCCTGGAACGGGTCGTGGAAGCGGCGCCCGAAGTGTTCAATCACAATACGGAAACCGTACCCAGGCTCTATCGCGAAGTACGCGGCCGCAAGAGCAAGTATTCGTGGACGCTCGGCTTGCTCAAACGCGTAAAAGAGTTGAACCCGAACATCAAGACCAAGAGCGGCTTGATGCTCGGGCTCGGCGAAACGCGCGACGAACTGCTGGATACGTTGGCGGACTTGGTCGACGCGGGCTGCGACATGCTCACGCTCGGCCAATACTTGCAACCGACGCTCGAGCACTTACCGGTGAAACGGTTTGTCCCGCCGGAAGAGTTCGAAGAATACGGTCGCTTGGCTCAGGCCATGGGTTTTAGCCAGGTCTCGAGCGGACCGTTCGTCCGCTCGAGCTATCATGCCCGCGAGATGGCGGAGCATTCGTAGTCGGCGTTGATTCCCGTCGGAGCGAGACGGGAATCGTTCAACACGTCGAAACGTTCGGGCTTTCGACGGAGAGCGGACGAATCACAGGCGTCAGCTGCGCAGTCTGACGCGAAATCGTCCGTGGCGAAAGAATTCTATCCCGTGAGCGTCGGGACGATTTCGCCGAAGAAGTACACCATGCCGACGAAGGCGAACGCCTTCAAGAAGAAGTTTTGCAAGCGCATACGGAACCTCAAAGCTGCGGGTCTTCGATGTGTGTGGCAGACGCGATCCGGCGAACACGAACCGAGGCGAGATGTGTTGCGACCTTGGGAGTCGGCCGCGGTGGGACGTAGCAGGAGGGATGTCTCGGCGGGCCGTCAGTCGCGACGTCTCACGTCCGACGGCCGTTTGGGACACATCGCAAACATAGGTTGAAAAGCGGCGGCAGGCTAAAAATCCGCCCGGAATTCCCTATGGGATTTCCACAGGGCCGGTCGTAGCGATGGTGCCGGTAGTTCGCCGCGGAGCCGATCACCCTTCGCCCCTTGTGGGAGAGGGTGGATCGACGGCGAAGCCGTCGAGACGGGTGAGGGGTCCGATGAACAATCGGCGTTGGGTTCACCCCTCATCCGCCGCTGCGCGGCACCTTCTTCCGCAAGAGGAGAAGGAAGTTCACGCGCCGCGCTGCCGTAGCGCCTCGTAAAACACCACGGCCGCGGCCACGGAGACGTTCAGGCTGTCCGCACGGCCGAGCATCGGCAATTGAATCGGGCGAATATCGTCGGCCCACCAGCGGGCGGAGAGCCCTTCCGCTTCGCTACCGAGAACGAGAGCCGTCGGGCCGCGGTAATCAGTTTCCGTGTAAAGCGTGCCGGCTCCGACGCGGGCGGCCCACATCTTAAAGCCGCGCTCGCGGAGCCAACTCAGAGTCGACGCGGCGTCGGCCACCGCGGTCGGCACGTGAAAAATGGTTCCCAGCGAAGCCCGCACGGCGTTCGGGTTGAAGAGATCGGTGCGCTCGTCGGCCGTGATCACCGCCGCGATGCCCGCCGCATCGGCGCTGCGCAAGATCGCGCCGACGTTCCCCGGCTTCTCGACGTTCTCCAGCACGCACACCAGCGCATCTTCCGGCAGCTTCAAATCGTCCAACGTTCGCGACGGCGTCGGAGCCGTCGCAATGATGCCGTCGCAACGTTCGCCGAACGCCAGCTTCGCAAACACTTCGGGCGTCACATGCTGCACGATCTCGCCATGTTCGCGATCGAGACGCACGTGCAACTGGCGCGCGGCGTCGCTGCCGCAAAGTTCCGGACAAACAAAAGCTTCGTCCAACGGCAATTGCGCATCGAGCGCTCGATCCAGTTCGCGAATGCCGTCAATGAGAAACCGCCGCTGCTTGTCACGCTGCCGGCGATCGCGCAATTTCGCCGCATCCTTCACGCGCTGGTTCTGCAAGCTGGTGATCAGAGGAGTGTTCGACAACGGTGCAAAACTCGCAGGTTCGAACGCAGAGACAAACTCCGCGGCTCAAAGACTTCGTTAAAGAAAAGACTAGCGACGGCGATCTCGGCGCTCGTGCGACTTGCGATGCGGGCGATACCCTTGCTTCTTGCCGGCATCGCTCGTATTGCCGCCCGGCTTCACGTCGCCACGAATATGATCCCCTTCCCGTTGTTCGCTCACGCGCGAGTTGGCTTCGCGGCGACGTTTATCGAGCGCGGCCTTCGGCGGCCGAGAGGGGATGAGGCAATCGCAACCGTCTCCGATCAGGTCTTGTCGGCCGGCTTGCTCGAGCGCGCGTCGCACTTCGAAGTAATTCTCCGGCTTGAAGAATTGCAGCAAGGCTCGTTGCAGCTTCCGATCGCGAAGATGCTGGGCCGTGTAGACCGGCTTCATCGTCATCGGGTCGAGGCCCGTGTGATACATGCAGGCCGCGAGATCGAACGGGCTCGGAATAAAATCCTGCACCTGATCGGGCCGGTAGTGATTCCGCTTGAGGAACAGAGCCAAGTCGATCATCGCATCGAGATCGCTGCCGGGATGGCTGGCGATGTAATACGGCACGAGATACTGCTTCTTGCCGGCCGCCTGCGAGGCTTTCTGGAACTCTTTGTCGAACTCCAGAAAGTCCGTCGGCCCCGGCTTCTTCATCAGGTCGAGTACGCGCGAATCCGTGTGCTCCGGGGCGACTTTGAGCAGCCCGCCCACATGGTGCGTGGCGAGCTCTTTCATGTACTCCGGGCTACGGCGTGCCAGATCCATGCGAATGCCCGAGGCGACGAAGACCTTCTTCACGCCGGGCTCTTCGCGCACTTGCTGCATCAAATCGATCAGCGGGGCATGGCTCGTGCCGAGCAGCTTGCAGATCGTCGGATGCACGCACGACAACCGACGACACACGGCTTCGACCTCGGGCCGCGTGCAACGCATTTCGTACATGTTGGCCGTCGGGCCGCCGATGTCGCTGATGACTCCTTTGAACTCCGGATCGGCGGTCATCTTGCGAACTTCGCCGAGCACGCTTTCGGCGCTGCGGCTCTGAATGATGCGTCCTTCGTGCGCCGTGATCGAGCAGAACGTGCAACCGCCGAAACAGCCGCGCATGATCTGCACGGAATCCTTCACCACATCGTACGCCGGAATCGTTTGAGCACCGTAGCTCGGATGCGGCTTCCGCGTGTACGGCAATCCGTAGACGCGATCCATCTCCGGTTGCGTCAGCGGAAGCTGCGGCGGATTGCAGACGATCGCCTCGCGGCCGTGAAACTGCACAAGCCGTTTGGCGTTGTACGGATTCGTCTCGTGATGCGCGATGCGCGTCATCACGGCGAATTGCACTTTGTCGGTCGACGCTTCTTCGTAAGACGGCAAGAGCTTCGTCTTGTCGTCGCTCGGCGGAGTCTCGGCCGCACCTAAGCGATAGACGAGGCCGCGCATGTCGCGGAGATCGCGCACCGTTTGTCCGGCGGCAAATCGATCGGCGACTTCGAGAATGCCGCGCTCGCCCATGCCGTAGATCAGCAGATCGGCCTTACTGTCGAGAATGATCGAGCGGCGGACCTTGTCGCTCCAGTAGTCGTAGTGGGCCAGCCGACGAAGGCTCGCCTCCACGCCGCCGGCGACGACCGGAACGCCCGGGTACGCCTCGCGAGCCCGTTGGCAATAGGAGAGCGTCGCGCGGTCGGGCCGACGACCGATCTTGCCGCCGGGACTGTAGGCGTCGTCGTTGCGAACCTTCTTGTTCGCCGTGTAGTGGTTGATCATGGAGTCCATGTTCCCCGCGCTAATCGCGAAGAACAGCCGCGGCTTGCCGAACGTGCGCCACGGCTCGGCGCTATGCCAGTCGGGCTGGCTCAGGATCGCCACGCGATAGCCGCCGCTTTCCAGCAGCCGGCCGAGCAGCGCCATGGCGAAGCTCGGATGATCAACGTAGGCGTCGCCCGAAACGAACACGACGTCGACTTCGTCCCACCCTCGAGCTTTCATTTCGGCCCGGGTCGTCGGCAGCGGCTGCGTCGCCGCGGCGACCGACGAAGTCGATTTCCCCGCCTGTCCGCCGGCTGAGGGCGCAGGAAAGCCCGGCAGCATCACCGGTTGCCAGTTCGAGCCGGCCGGCGACGTGGGAGCGGGGGCGATGGACGTAAAGGTATAGGGAGACGACATACCCTCTATCTTAACGACGAAGGCTAAGCGAACTAGCGAAGATTCGGCCGGCCCGAGCCGCGCAAGGGTGGCCAAAAGTTGGTTTGAATCGATTTTCAGAGCTGGGAAAATACAGGGTGGGTTCTTTGAAAATTCGGTGATTTCTATACGGGGCGATGATCGCGAGCCGGGAGAGTAGCGACCGGAGTCTTTCGCAGCCGCTCCGAAAGCGACGTAAGTCGGGTAAGTGAATCGGCACTTACGTCGAGCCCGAGAGTGCGCATTGGGAGAAACGTGCGTACTAAATATGGGCGTTAGTGCGCAGTCGAAGCGCTTACCAACAAGGGTGCGCACTAACGTTCGACGTGAGTGCGCAGCGCCGCCTGAGCACTCGGGCGTGCCGACGACGTAAGTCGCGCAGACTCAGCGACACTTACGTCGATTACCGGCGACTAAGATCGCCGCCCGAACACCATTCGGCCGGCGGCGGTTTGCGTCACGCTGGTCACTACGACGTCGGCCTCGCGGTCGACAAAATCGGCCGCCGCTTCGACGACGACCATCGTGCCGTCTTCCAGATAGCCGACGCCTTGCCCCGCTTGCTGGCCGGCCTTCACAATGCGCAGAGTGAGTTTGTCGCCCGGCGCAGGGCGGCTTGAGGGCCACGGCGAGTTCGTTCCAGTTGACGACCGCGACACCTTGCGATTGAGCTCGCTTCTGCAGGGCCGAATCGACCGTGAGGAGCCTAGCCTGCCGAGCCACGGCCAAGCGAATGAGGTGCTCGTCGACGGCGGTCGCGAAACCTTTGGCTTGCTCAGGCGGCAACACCTGCAGCCGTTCGCCGAGCGCCGCTCGCAATTGATTGAGCACGTCCAATCCTCGGCGACCGCGCTCGCGGCGGGCCTTATCGGCGCCGTCGGCCAATTGCTGTAGTTCGTCGAGCACGGGTTGCGGAACGGTCAACTCGCCGTCGATCGCGCCGCTACGAACCACGTCGAGGATGCGGCCGTCGATGAGGACGCTGGTGTCGAGCAGCGACGAACTCGCCGCGGCGTTTGGCGACGCCGCTCCGCGCTTGGCCGCAGCGAGCGCAGTGTTGCAGAGTCAGCGCGAAATAGACCGTGAAGAAAAGCAGCACCGAGCGGACGAGCGTCGCCGGCCGATCGCCGAACGCTCCGAGCGCTTCAAGCGCGACGTTGACGCCGAAACCGAACAGCATGGCGACCAGCGCGATCACGATGCTCCGCCGAAAGGAAATCGTCGAGCCTTGAGTTTGTTCGACGATGCGATTCATGAGGCCTCTACGCGGCGAACAACCGTTGAAACTCTTGCTGGCAGAAACGGTCCGTCATGCCCGCCAAGTAATCGCAAACGCTGCGGTGCAGCCCGTATTCGCCCGACCGCTGCTGGAACGATTCGGGCATCAGGTGCGGCCGAACGAGGTAACCGTGGAACATGGCTCGCAGCTGGTCCTGCGCGATGCGGCGCGAAGCCACGACCAGCGGATTGCGATAAACCCGATCGTAGAGGAACTTTTCGAGCTCGTTTTTCAGTTCGGTGAGTTCCGGCTCGAAGGCGATGATCAGAGGGGCGGCGTGAACGGCCGCGAGGCAATCGACGTTGTGAGCTTCCAACCGTCGCGACGCCGCCGCGAGCATGTCGCCGATTTGCCAATCGATCAGCTCGTGCAACGTGGCCCGCCGCAGTTCCCCTTCGTCCAGCCCTTGGTAGCGGGCCAAAACGCGGTCGGTCGCTTGCCGCCAGAGCGGCACTTCGGCCAGTTCGGCTTGCGATAGGAGGCCGAGTTGCAAGGCGTCGTCGACGTCGTGCGTGTCGTAGGCGATGCTATCGGCCGCGTCCACGACTTGCACCTCGAGCAACGGCCGCTCCGGCGCGCCGCGTTTGACCGCTCGAGATTGCTGGCCTGCGAGAACCTCGTAGCTCAGGTTGAGCCCGGGGAATTCGGGATAGCGTTGTTCGATGATCTCGACGATTCGCAGCGCCTGGCGATTGTGCGAAAACCCGCCGTGGTCTTTCGTGCACTCATGCAACACGTCTTCGCCCGCGTGGCCGAACGGCGGATGCCCGAGGTCGTGCATCAGCGCAAGAGCCTCGATCAGGTCTTCGTTGAGCCGCAGCGTTCGGCCGATCGTGCGCGAGACGCTCGCCACTTCATGCGTGTGCGTAAGGCGCGTGCGATGGAAGTCGCCCATCTCGCGGGTGAAAACTTGCGTCTTGCCGCTGAGGCGGCGGTATGCGGTGCTGTGAACGATGCGATCGCGATCGCGTTGAAACGGTCCGCGATACGGGTGCGCATGCTCGGGATGCTTGCGGCCCGACGAGAGCGCATGTGCATCGCATACGGGGCCAAGAGCGCTTGTTCGCGTTCGGCGACGGGATCAGGGTGCGGCGAACTAAAGGGCATCCGAAAGCAGCTCCCAAAGCGCGTCGAGGGCTTGTGGAATGACCCGAGCGCCGGCAAAGACGGGCATGAAGTTGGTGTCGCCGTTCCAGCGAGGCACGATGTGCCAATGCAAATGGCCGGGCAAACCGGCGCCGGCGATGCGGCCCAGGTTGAGGCCGACGTTGAACCCTTCGGCCCGCATCCGCTCTTCGAGCACCTTCACGAGCTTGGCCGAAGTTTGCATCAGCTCCACGTGCTCTTCGGCCGTGAGTTGATCGAGCCGGCCTTTGTGCGCGAGCGGGGCGACGAGCACGTGGCCGTTGTTGTACGGATAGCGATTGAGAATGACGATCGATTGATCACCGCGGCCGACGACAAAGTTGCGGCGATCGTCGGCCGGCGTGGCGACGTCGCGGCAGATGAAGCAATCGTGATCGGCTCCGGGAAGCCACGCCGGTTCGGCACAGGAGCTTCTTCGCCCGGGTCACCTTGGATGTAGCCGAGGCGCCACGGGGCCCAAAGCTGGTCGTAACGCGGGAAGTTGTCGCCGATGACGCATCCGGAACGCCGCGGAGGGCGTTCCCTACGGAGGGTGGTAAACGGCCGGCGCTGCCGGCACTTGAGGTTGCAGGTATGCGCCTAAGTCTAGGATTTTGCGGCGTTTCGGGAAAGCCGGGAACCACGGCTCAAGAGGCAAACCTTAACGGTCGAAACAAGGAGCGGGACCGTAGCGACGGCGACGGAATTGTTCAATTCCGCAGGCCTTGCGGTCGGCGTGGTACGATGCAAAGACTGCGTGTCGGGGGATTTTCCCGGCGACGGCAGGCAAAATCGTTCCGCGGAACCGGCCCATGAGCATGGTGCTCAACTCGCTGCGTCGCCCGAAGCCTTCTCCCCTGAAGCGCCCCGGCACGACCGACGAACCGACGATGAACTTCCGCGTCGAACTCGAAGCCTATCGAGGCCCGCTCGACTTGCTGCTGTACTTGGTACGGAAGCAGGAGGTGGAAATCGTCGATCTGCCGCTGTCGAAGATCGTCGACCAATACCTGGCGCATCTCGAAGTTCTGGAGAAGCTCGACATTGACGGCATCGGCAAGTTTCTCGAAGTCGCCGGAGTGCTGATCGAAATCAAATCGCGGATGGTGCTGCCGCACGCCGACGAAATCGAAGAGCCGCTGGAAGACCCGAAGCAAGACCTCGTGCGACAACTGTTGGAATACAAGCAGTTCCGCGACGCGGCTAGCATGCTTGAAGATCGGTCCCGCGGCTGGCAAGAGCACTTCGCACGGATGGCCGTCGACCGGCCGCGCGGCGATCGACTCGAGCGCGAGCCGCTGGAAGAAGTGGAACTGTGGGACTTGGTCAGCGCGTTTGCGCGGATCGTGCGCGACAATCAGACTTCGCAGGCCAACATCCTTTACGACGACACGCCGATCCACACTCACATGGAACGGATTGCCAAGCTCCTCAACGAGCGCGGGCAGGTGGCGCTCGGCGAATTGTTCGAGCCGGGCATGCAAAAGTCGAAGCTCGTCGGCATGTTCCTGGCCGTGTTGGAGCTTGCCCGGCATCACTCCGTGAAAACGGAGCAGCAGAACCTGTTCGGCGAGATCTACGTGTTTCCGGGTGCCGACGGCAAGGTGTCCGTCGACATTGAAGCGGCCGACGCTTACGACCACCCGACGAGCGATGAAGCCGCGGCCGCGCAGCAGGCTTCCGCCACGGCGACGGCGACGCTGGAAGAACCTGACGGGCCGCGCAAAGGCCGCGGACGTTCTAAGAAGGCGAAATAGACGCAGATGCGTCGCACTGACGTTGCGACGCTCGCCTCAGGCACCTACTTGTGGATCGAGCGGCCGTCGACGCCGAGCGCCGCTTCCTTCACGACTTCGGCCAGCGACGGATGCGCGTGGCACGTGCGGGCGATATCTTCCGAACTGGCCCCGAATTCGATCGCCGCGGCACATTCGGCAATCAGGTCGCCGGCGCGCGGGCCGAGGATGTGAACGCCGAGCACTCGGTCGGTCTTCTTGTCGGCGAGAACTTTGACGTATCCGTCGGTCTGGCCGAGGGCTTTGGCACGGCCATGGAAAGCGAATTGAAACGCTCCCTTGCGGTATTCCACGCCGGCCGCTTTGAGCTCGTCTTCGGTCTTGCCGACGCTGGCCACCTCGGGCTCAGTGTAAACGACGCTCGGAATGGCGTCGTAATTAATGTGGCCGTAACCGGTAGCGATGAATTCCGCGGCGGCGACGCCTTCTTCTTCCGCCTTGTGAGCGAGCATCGGGCCGACGATGCAATCGCCGATCGCGTAAATGCCGGCCACGGGCGTACGCAGATGGCTATCAACCGGCACGCGCTTGCGTTGGTCGAGTTCCAGGCCGACGGTTTCGAGCCCAAGCCCTTCCGTGGCCGGAACGCGACCGACGGAGACCAGCACCTTGTCGCAATAGATCGGCTCGCCCCCTTCGACCGTGATGACGCATTTCTCGCCATCGAACTTGGCCGAAGTGACTTTGGTCTTCAGGCGGAACTCGATCCCTTGCTTCTCGAACACTTTTTGCGAGTCGCGAGCCAGTTCGGTGTCCATGCCCGCCATGATGCGGTCGAGGAATTCGAGCACGGTGACTTTGCGCCGAGCCGTTTCCAAACGCTGCCGAGTTCGAGACCTATGACGCCGCCGCCGATGACGACGAGGTGCTCCGGAACCTTATCGAAATTGAGGGCCTCGGTACTCGTACCGACGTGTTTGCCGTCGAACTCGATGCCCGGAATCATCATCGGCTTGCTACCAACGGCGATGATGACGTTCTTCGCGGTCAGCTCTTGCGGATGGTCTCCGTCGACCGCGACTTTGCCCGGTCCGGCGAGGCGTCCCGTGCCGCGATAGCGAGTGACCTTATTCTTCTTGAAGAGGAAGTCGATTCCCTTGGTGAGTTGGTCGACGATGCCGTCTTTGCGTTTGAGCATCGCGGCCAAGTCAAGCGACGTGCCGGAAGTCTTGATGCCGTGCACGGCCAAATCGTGCAGGGCCATGTGATAGAGATGGCTCGACTCAAGCAGCGCCTTGCTCGGAATGCAGCCGATGCGAAGGCAGGTGCCGCCGAGGGCCGACTCTTTCTCAATGCAGCCGACGTTCAAACCGAGCTGAGCTGCGCGAATGGCGGCGACGTATCCGCCGGGCCCGCCGCCGATGACGATGAGATCGTGATTCATGGTTGCTAAAGTCTTAGCCCCCGGTTTTGCAAACCGGGGGCGAGGAAGGTGCGGCGGCCCTCGGTCGGAAAAACCGAAGGCTAAGCAAAGGACGCCGGCTTAGATTTCCAGGAGAATCCGCGAAGGATTCTCGATCGTTTCTTTGATGCGGCGAAGGAAGGTCACCGCTTCGCGGCCGTCGATGATCCGATGATCGTACGTGAAGGCCATGTACATCATCGGGCGGATGACGACTTGGCCGTCGCGGGCCACCGGACGCTCTTGGATGGCGTGCAGGCCGAGGATTCCGCTTTGCGGCGGGTTGACGATGGGCGTCGAAATGAGCGAGCCGAACACGCCGCCGTTGGAAATGGTGAACGTGCCGCCTTGAAGTTGATCGAGCGTCAGCTTGTTGTCGCGAGCCAGCTTACCGAAGTGCTCGATCGTTTGCTCGACTTCCGAGAAGCTCATCCGTTCGGCGTTGCGAAGCACCGGCACGACGAGGCCTTTGCCGCCGCTGACGGCGATACCGATGTCGTAATAATTGTGGTAGACGATGTCGTTGCCGCGGATCTCGGCGTTGACTTGCGGCACCATCTTCAGGGCGTCGATCGACGCTTTGACGAAGAACGACATGAAGCCGAGCTTCACGCCGTGCTTCTGCGCGAACATGTCTTTATGTTCGTTCCGCAGCGTCATCACGGCCGACATGTCGACTTCGTTGAACGTCGTGAGCAACGCGGCGTTTTGCTGGGCTTCGACGAGCCGCTGCGCGATGCGACGGCGGATCGGGCTCATCGGCACGGCTTCTTCGCGACGCGACGCCGAACCGCTCAGGCCGACCGACGGCGCCGGGGCGTTCTTCGCAGGAGCCGAGGGGACCGGAGGGGCGATCGTCGCGACGGCCGCCGGTTGCTTCGGCTCGGCACGCGGAGCTTCAGCATGGCGAACGACGTCTTCTTTCAGGAGGCGACCGCCGGGACCCGATGCGGCGACTTCCGACGGCTGCAAACCGCGCTGAGCCAGCTCGCGGGCGGCGGCAGGCATGACGCGGGCCTCGCCGGAGCCGTTGGAAGCGGAACTCGCGGAAATCGGGGCTTCCTTCTCGACGGCGACTTTCGAAGCCGGAGCCGGAGCGGCGGGAGCGTCTTTCGTCGGCTCGGGAGTCTTCTGGCCCGCCGTGCTGCCGGCCGGTTCCATATAGCCGATCACTTCGCCGACCTGGGCCGTCTCGCCTTTTTTCTTCAGGACCTTGGAGACGACGCCGGCTTGCGGCGCGGCCAGTTCGACCGTGGCCTTATCCGATTCGATTTCGACGAGGTTCTCGCCCGCCGCGGCCTGAGCGCCTTCGCCCTTACGCCATTCGCCGATGAAGACTTCAGTGATCGATTCGCCTAGAGACGGAACTCGGAGTTCGATGGCCATGGTTCAATCAGGGCAGTGCTGCGAGGTGTCGGGAATTCAAAAAGCCGCGGGTGATCTGCGGCGTGAAAGGCAAACGAGAGAAGCGAACGGAGGGCTACCGAAATAGCGAGGCGAGCGCCCCGTTGCTTCAGGGCGTCTGCCGGTGCGCTTCAGGATACTAGGTTTTACCGTCCGCCAAAGGCCTGGGCCAGGAGTTCGGCCTGTTCCAATTTGTGGCTGCTGTTGGAGCCGGTCGCCGGGCTGCCGGACGCCGGACGGCAAATGCCCGAAAATTTCAGGCGTCCGAAGAGTTTTTCGCCGAAATGGATACGCATAAACCGCCAAGCGCCCATGTTCTCAGGTTCTTCTTGCACCCAGAAAACAGGGGTGGTGTCAGAGTAGCGAGCCAGGGCTGATCGCAGTTGCTCCTGCGGCAACGGATAAAGTTGCTCGACGCGGAGAATCGCGACGTCTTCCCGACCGAGCTCTTGCCGCTTGGCTTCGAGATCGTAGTAGATCTTGCCGGAGCAGAGCAGCACGCGCTCTACGCGCTTCACGTTCCGGGTTCGCATCGGCGAGCACCCGTTGGAACATGCCTTGTTCCAAATCTTCAAAGGTCGACACGACCTTCGCGTGACGGAGCAGATACTTGGGCGTCATCACCACAAGCGGCTTGCGCCACTTACGCAACGCTTGGCGACGCAAAAGGTGGAAGAACTGCGCCGGCGTCGTGCAGTTGCAGACCTGAATGTTGTCTTCGGCCGCCTGCTGGAGGAATCGTTCGAGGCGGGCGCTGCTGTGCTCCGGGCCGGCTCCTTCGAAGCCGTGCGGCAGAAGCATGACGATGCCGCTCAAGCGGCGCCACTTGTCTTCGCCGCTGGTGATGAACTGGTCAATGATCACCTGGGCGCCGTTGACGAAGTCGCCGAATTGGGCTTCCCACATGATCAGGCCTTGCGGCCAGTCGAGGCTGTAGCCGTATTCGAAGGCCAGCACGCCGGTTTCGGAGAGCGGGCTATTATAGATTTCAACCGGCGCTTGCGACGGCAGAATGTTGTTCAAAGCCATGTAGCGACGACCGTTTTCGTAGTCGTTCAACACGGCATGCCGATGGCTGAACGTGCCGCGTTCGCAATCTTGGCCGGTGAGACGAATCTTGTAACCGTCTACGGCCAGCGTGCCGAAGGCCAGCGCCTCACCGGCGGACCAATCGAGCAGCTTGGTTCCCTTGATCATGTCGCGACGGGCGTCGATCACGGCCCGCTGCAACTTGGGGTGGACGTTGAAGTCGGCCGGGACGGTCGACAGGGCTTCAAGATAAGCAACGAGCTTCTCGCGGCTTACGCCCGTGTTGAGCTCTTCGGCTTCGCTTTCCGGTCCGCCGCGATAACCGGCCCAAAGGCCCGTCCAAGGAGCGACGCGAGGCTTGAATTCGGGGCTGCGGGCGACGTTGAGATCTTTCTCAAGTTGCTCACGACGGCGAGCCGCAATTGCATCAGCTTCCACGCGCGAGATGCCGTCCATCTTCAAAAGGTACTCAAGGTACCCTTCACGGACGTTCTTCGTGCGCTCGATCGTCTTGTACCAGAGCGGCTGCGTGAACGTCGGCTCGTCCGTCTCGTTGTGACCGCGACGACGGTAGCAGTACATGTCGATCACGACGTCGCGCTTGAATTCGCGGCGGAAGTCGATCGCCAGCTGTACGACCTGCGCGACGGCTTCCGGGTCTTCCCCGTTGACGTGGAACAGCGGGCTTTGCAGCATTTTCGCCACGTCCGTGCAATAGGCGCACGAGCGGGCTTCTTCAGGCGACGTAGTGAAGCCGATCTGATTGTTGATGATGATATGGAGCGTGCCGCCGACGTTGTACGGCCCCAGCTCGCTCATATTCAGCATTTCTTGCACGACGCCCTGGCCGGCAAACGCCGCATCACCGTGGATGACGACGGCCAAGCCGCGTTCATGCTGCGAATCGCTGAGCTTGTCTTGCTTCGCACGGAGCCGGCCTTGCACGACGGGGCCGACGAATTCCAAGTGGCTCGGGTTGAAGGCCAGCGACAAGTGAACCTTGCGATTGGTGCTGGTGATCCAGTCGTGGCTGTGCCCCAGGTGGTACTTCACGTCGCCGCGACCGGTGTGCAGTTCCGGATCGACGTCCGCGAACTCGCGGAAGATCTGCTGCGGGCTCTTGCCCATGACGTTGGCCAGCACGTTCAAACGGCCGCGGTGCGCCATGCCGATGACGATTTCTTGCGTCCCTTGTTCGGCTGATCGCTCAATGGCCATATCCAAGAGCGGGATCAAGCTTTCGGCGCCTTCGAGCGAAAAGCTCTTCGAGCCCAAGAAGCTCTTTTGCAGGAATTCTTCGAAAATCACGGCGTCGGTAAGCTTCGTAAGAATACGAAGCTGCTCTTTACGCGAAAGCTCGAGCCGGTTTTCGCTCCCTTCCATGCGATCTTGGAGCCATTGGCGAACGCGGTAATTGTCAATGTGCATGAATTGCACGCCGATGCGGCGGCAATACGTGTTGCGCATGCAATCGATAATTTCGCGCAGCGTTCGCTTCTTCGGTCCCTTGATCGTGCGCGTGGAGAGCGACATCTCCAGGTGCTCGTCCGTGAACCCGTAATACTCGGGATCGAGTTCCGGTTGCGGCGGGCGCGGGAGCTCGAGCGGGTCGAGCGACGAAACCATGTGCCCGCGCACACGGAAGGCGCACACCATCTGGTCGACTCGATCCTGCAGCACGACCATATCAATGCCGTGCTTGCCGGCGGTGCGACCATCCGTGATGGCCGCGGTTCCGTCGTTAGCGGCAGGACCGCCGTCGGCCGGCGGATTGAAGACGCTAAACGGCTCGAACGACGGCCCAATCTGCGGCTTAGCCCATTCGTGCCGGCCGAACTTCGAGAAAAACCGCTGCCAATCGCGCGAGACGGAATTCGGATCGTTCAAATAGTCGGCGTACAGGGCTTCGACGAAGCCCGCGCTCATACTGTTGAATTCGTTCTGGAAGTCGTCGTCGGAAGAATCCGCGGCGGTGTCTTCGGTGAAAAGTGCCATGACGGTGTCGATATGCTTTTTGCGAAATTTAGGTTGGCAACTACGGCTGGAATTGGCGGCGACAAGAACGTCAGTCCGAGATGCGGCCGAGGGCGAGTTCCAGCAGAGAGCCGGCGGGATGCGCGAAGACCGTCCCTAACGTGCATCGGCTCTAAGAAGGAGCCGACTTCTGCCGGGCGCGACTATTTACCGCTTGGGCAATGAATGCCGAATTCGCAAGGCGATCGGACTATGCGGATTCTTTCGCTAGGCGGGCCTTTCAGAGGCAACATCGGCTCGAAAACGGTCGATCGCCGTCGCTTCGCCCATCGCCTTCGAAGCGGCAGCTCGCGTCCCCGGCGGATACGACAAGCCTCAAGCTCTCTGCGTAATGCGCGGTAATCGTAGGACCACGATGCCGACAATCTGCCGCGCCACACTTTGACGGTATCGTACCGTCATGTGGAGGATTATGGCGATAGGGTTTTCTCAATCCCTCTAACTTCCGCTTCGATCTGCGGCAGGCGGATCGCAATAAGCCTTTCGATTTCAAGGCTTTGCGACACCAGATAAAAACTCCGTCACGTTCCACGGCCCGCATTCAGGACGCCTACCACGATCGCACAATTCGTCCGTGCGATCGTGGCATTTCTCTAGAGCCGCCGATCCTTCGACACCCCTTCCATTTAGTTCAGCGAGACCAGCGTAGTCGCCGCCAGCAATCCGGACGTTTGCAGCACGGCTGCGATTTCCGCCAGGCTGCGAGTCCCCATTTTCGTGAACACGCGCTTGCGGCGGGCTTCGACCGTACGCAGCGCGATGCCGAGACGCGAGGCAATGTTCTTGTTCACTTTGCCGTGCAACATCAGTTGCAGCACGTCACGTTCGCCGTCGCTGAGTTGAGCCAAACGTCGTTGAGCCGCGTTGGATTCGGCCATACGTTGCTGGCGTTGAACAGACGCCGCACAAGCATGCTCGATCGCCGTGGTCAGCAGTGCCAAATCGCCGGGAATTTCCAGCACTTCGACGGCTCCGGCCCGCATCGCGTCGACCACTGAACGCGTGTCCGACTTCGCGATGAGCACGACCGTCGCCAAAGGAGATGCGCCGTTTTCTAAGTCTCGTAACAACGGGAGCGGATCGTCGACCATCGCCAGCACACAACCGGGATGATCCAGATCGGCCGTAGCTTGCCACGAGGCGACATCCGAGGCGCTGGTCACGTTGAATCCCCAACGTTGCGCCAAATCACGAACCGTGGTTTCCGTCGCGGTATCCATTCCGACGAGGTGACAATTGAGACGCGACTGCGAAGCGTACATGATTGCGAACCGCCCTATGACTGATGGAAGCGATGTGTCGTGCGACTTGAGCGACTCGTGACGGCCCTCGATCACGCAGTCTCCCTGGCAAAAGGAGATGCGACAAAAGCGTCGCAAACCCGCAACAAAATCCGCACGGCCCTCCGACGGCGGGTACAAAATCGCTCATTTTCGTTGCCGGCAAGTCAGGATTTCGCCACTATAATGCCCCTGGGATGCGCAAAACCACATCCCAAGGGGTTGGGAGCGGAGGCGGCGGTGGTGGACTTTTCCCGGGCAGAAATCACTCGAATTCTTACGGAACTACGGGACGGCGACGGAAATGCCGCCGACCGTCTGTTACCGCTGGTTTATGACCGGCTGCGGGACATTGCGCGGAAGCAATTTCGCAACGAGCGTCGCAACCACACGCTCCAACCGACGGCCCTCGTACACCAGGCCTACTTAGAAATGGTCGGGCACGAGAACATCGACTATCAGGCTCGTACGCACTTCTTTGCGACCGCAGCGAAGATCATGCGGCAACTTCTGGTCGACCACGCCCGCTCGAAAATGCGGCGCAAACGCGAAGGATCGCACCGGCGCGTACCGCTGCACGACGACGTGCTGACTCTCGAACGAGACGAAGACGTTCTGCGCGTCGAGGACGCGCTCGAAAAACTGGCGTCCATTGATCCACGTCAGGCGTCGATCGTCGAACTACGATTCTTCGGCGGCCTGACCGTCGACGAGGTCGCCACGGTATTGAAGGTCTCCAAGCGTACGGTCGAGTCGGAATGGACGATGATTCGCGCTTGGCTCCGCAAGGAACTCGCAGGAGATGAGGCGTGACCGACGAACGGCATCGTCGAATTAAAGAAGTATTTCTCGAAGCGTCGCGAGTCGACGGCGACCGGCGCGACAACTTGTACAGAAGCTGTGCGGCGACGACACGGCCATGCGCCGCGAAGTCGAGTTACTTTTGGCGCACCACAAGAACAACACGATCATTCCGGCGAGCGCTGCGCAAAGCGGTTCGAATCGTAAATCAGACGTCATCCTCGCGGGCAAGTCTCGTTCGCAAAGTTCGCGTTCGCGTAGCCGCACGGGTTGGAGTCGCGCGCTGAACATGTGGGCCGAGCGGCTCACGATTTCCGGCCAAATGGCGCTGGGCGCCGCATTCGTCTTGCTGATCTCTCTAAGCTTGGCCGTCTGGTCGCAGTTTTCCATCGCTCATTCTTCGCAGAACTACTGGCGGCACGGCTTCGCGTCGATGCTAAAGTCAACCGGCGAAAACCTTGCCGCATGGTTCGACGCCGAACGTTACGCCGTCGAGGCTTGGTCGGCCGACCCCGAGTTTCGCGATATCGTGAAAGGTGCGCTCACGCCGAGCGACGTACCAAACGCCGTAAATTCGGATCTCGGCAAGAAGCTTTCCGATACCGTCGCGGAACGTTGGCGCAAAGATTCCGTCGCCGTGATTTGGGACGCCTCCGGAAAGACGCGCGCGGGCAATTCTCCGCAAGAGTCCGGTTTCGCATCTTTCGCCGCCGGCGACCACTTTCGCCATGCTCTGAGCGGGAAATCGGCGGTCCTCCTACCGCAACATGTCGAGAGTTTCGCCGGGGCCGATTGGTGCGGCGTCGGCCGGCCGCTGATGGGCGTCATCGCTCCGCTGCGTGACGACGACGCCGTCGTCGGCGTTCTGTTCGTCGGCTCGCCGGCCATGATCACGGAGTTCACGCAACGGCTCAATTCCATCACCTTGCTGTCGTCGGGCGACGCCTTTGCCTTCGATCACAACGGGCGCATGCTCACGGAGAGTCGCTACACGTCGCAACTGGCCGCCGCCGGCGTGCTGAAGGGAGACAATCCGACTTCCGTTCTCATGCCGATTCGTGATCCCGGAGTCGATCTGACGAAACATCACGACAGCCAACTCCCGTACGCCGCCAACGTTGCGACTTTGGCCGTGGCGCGTGCCATCGGCGGCGTACACGACGGCGTCGAGGTCGAAGGCTATCGCGACTACCGCGGCGTCGAAGTCATCGGCGGTTGGAAATGGCTCCCAGAGCGCGACTTTGGCATGGTCATCAAGCTCGACCTTGCCGAGGCGTACGACCAACTCGACAACTTGCGTGTCGTCTTCTTCACACGAATGGTGATGATGCTGTTTGTCGTCGGACTGCTGCTCTATTCGTGGCGTTCGGCCGTGTTGTTGCGGCGTCGCGTCGCCGAGACTCCGCGTATCGGGCCGTACGTTCTCGATGTCGCAATCGGCGAAGGAGGTATGGGACGCGTTTATCGGGCGCACCATGCCCTGCTTAAACGTCCGACGGCCGTGAAAATCATCAAACCCGAACTGGTGACGGACCAAACGAAGGCTTGGTTTGAACGTGAAGTGACGCTCGCCGGCAAACTCTCGCATCCCAACACGATTGAAATCTACGACTTCGGCAGCACGTCGGACGGGCAGTTCTATTGTGCAATGGAGCTCTTGCGCGGACTGACGCTTTCACAAGTGCTGCTCATCGAAGGAACTTTGCCGCTGCCGCGCGTGCTGCATATCTTGCGGCAGGCCGCCGCCTCGTTGGCCGAAGCTCACGAAATGGGCTTGGTGCATCGCGACATCAAACTGCACAACCTGATGCTTTGCTTCCTGGGAGGCGAAGCGGATTTCGTGAAAGTGCTGGACTTCGGGCTTGCCAAGCATGCCGAAATTCCCGGAGCCGACGCCCACACCGCCTCTTCGTTTAATATAGCGGGGACGCCGCTCTTCATGGCACCCGAGCGATTGAAGCCGCCGTACACGTGTGACGCTCGTTGCGACGTTTACTCGCTCGGCGTCGTGGCGTTCAAGCTGCTAACCGGCCGTGATTTGTTCGCGGCACAGTCCGACTTGGAAATGTTCAATCATGCCTTATACACCCAACCGCAACGCATGTCCGCGGCCTCCAAGCTGACGATACCGCCCGAACTCGACGAACTGATCGGCGCTCGTTGGCCAAAGCTCCGGACGATCGGCCTCGCGACGGCGCCGAAGTCGTCGATACGCTCGACGCGTTGTGCGCTCGCTTTCCTTGGCGGCAGTCGGACGCTCAAGCGTGGTGGCTGGCCAATAGCCACCGCATTCGCGAACTCGTGCCGGACTGGGACCCTCGTAATTGCTCCGGCTTGCTGCGATCCGCAGCTACGCGAGCCGGAGCGGCCAAGTCGGCCGAACCTGTCTAACCGCGCGTGGCGGTCAAGTAGTTGCCGAGCTCGTTATTGCTCGATCGGCACGACCTTGTCGCTGCTCATCCATCGACGTAAGTCGGCGGCGGAAACGTCAAACACGACGATCGACCCGCCGATCAGCTCCGTCGGCGTCCCTTCGAAAAGCAATCCGCGGCAAAGTTGCTTCGACTGAAACTCCACGAGGTCGACCAACCAGGCCCGCCAGAGTTCCGCGACTTCCGGAGGGTAAGCTTCCGGCGGCAACTGGGGCGTCCAGGGATGTGTCTTGGAAAGTTCCTGCATTAGCCTTTTCAATTCGGCAAAAGCTTCCACTTCTTCCGCACCTACGACGGCCCGCGACGTCAATTGCGTGGCGCTGATCGCATACTTGCCGGGGACGAAACAAATCGGCTGCTGCGGATCGAGCCGCTCGGCGTAAAACATCGGCAACTCATCGCCGCTGACGCCGTGATGTTTTAGATCGGCCAGCCCGAAGAAGTGAAAGAAAATGCGCCGATGCGGACGAGCGGTTCGTTCGCGATCGAACCAAGCCTTCAACCGCGGCACATCCTGCCCCCAATCGACGGCGCTATTCGTCAGTAGTTTGTAGCCTTTCGACGTTCCTCCGGCGAAGACGTTGAAGTACGCGATGTAGTTCGGATGTGCGACCACGGCCTCGACCAAGGCTCCGGCCAGCAACAGAACGGGCAGCCGTCTCGTCATCGCGCTCTTCGACGCCGTCCAGAAGATCGCCGCGCCGCACAAGATTTGGTACGGCCCGTAAATCGGAGTGAGATGCCGATTGCCGATGTTGAGACTACTGTTTACCGCAGCAGCCCAGTACACGCCCCACAACGCCAACAGCGGCAAGGCATAGTAGATCGCACGAAGTCGGCGACGACGGGAAGCTCGCAAAGCCGTATTGAATAGCGCGGCTGTGGCGGACAAACCTGCGAGCAACTCAAACGTTCCGGACTTTACCAAGAAGCAAAACGGAAAGTAGTACCACCAACCGTCGACGTTGTACTCTCCGGCCAAATAGGCTCCGCGACCGCGGGCATGCTTGATCGTGTGAGCCAACCCGTAGAGGTAAGCCTCCGGCAGGACACGATGCTCGCGAAGCGATTCAAACAACGGGCGAGAATCGCCGACTCCGGCGAGCAATTCCGACCATGATTCGCTGAAATCGTCACGCCCGGCGACGGCGTCGACCATCGCCTCGTAGCGAAAGTTGTGAAAGCTCCAGATCGTGAATGTGGCTGACACGGCCAAGCCCACGGTTAACGCCGTGGCGGCAGCGCCTTGTTCGGCTCGCCCGCGCCACAGCCGTTTGTAAGATCCCAAACTCACAAACCATGGCCGGCCGGCGCACAGACGCACGCCCATCATGATCGCCGCGATCGGCGCGAAGAGCGGGGCCGACATCTTCGTGACCGCCAACGCCCCGATGCTTCCTGCGGCCAGCAGCAGGTTGAACCACGTCAGTCTGTGCAAAACGCGCCACAGCCCGCACGTTGCCGCTAAGAAGCATAACGCGGCGGCGACGTCCGAAGTAAATAGAACTCCATGCGCCAAGAAGATCGGGCTGACGGTGAACAAGCCCAGTGACAGCAATCCCCCCGCCGTACCGAACAAGGCTCGTGACCACGCGTAGACCAACACGCCCAATGCGGCGCTCGACAGCGACGTCATGAAGCGTGAAACGCCCAACAACACTTCCGGATCATTGTCGAGCCGGTACAGCATCTCGCGGCCAAGTTCCATCCCGAGGTACGTCGGTTTGTACCACTCGGCCTGCTCACGCGACGGGTAGCTCACGCCCGCCAACCACAAAGGCAACGTCCCCCACCGCTGCGGCAGATTACCGTTGGTCGGTTGCACGCGGAAATCGCCGAACTCCCAATAGGCGTAGCCGGAAGCAAGGTGCAGCACTTCGTCGAACGTCACGCTCCAATTCGCGGCCGCGGAATTACCGAGAATCAAATGCAGAGAGAGAAGCGCCGCGACCAGGAGCTTTCGGCCGCGCTGCAACCAACTCTCGGCCGACGGCGTGGATGACTTCGTCGCTTCGCCGCGGCCGGCTTTATCGACGCCCGTGCGCTCTCTTCGACGAACGACGGCGCGCACTGTGACGACCTCGCATCCGATTAGCCTTCGGCCGATCGTGACGCAGACGCGTCGTGCGGCCTTCGCAAAACAGCCCCCTATTTTCAGCGGCGGCGTTAGCGATTCGTTCGGGCTGCGCGAGATTCCGATTGCGGCAAAGCGCGATAGTGCCGTCGGCGTATTTCGACCCGAACGACTACTCGTTTTTCTTGGTTTTTCCGCCGCCCTGCCTAAGCGGCCAATGTTCGTTTTCCGAACGGGCCGTGGCCAGAATGCCCTCGATTCGACGGACTACGTCCGGGTGTTCCGCAGCGACGTCGTTTTGCTCGGCCAAGTCGTCTCTCAAGTTGAACAACTGCAGTCGGCCGCCAAAGGTACGAATGCCTTTCCAGTCTCCCATGCGCACCGCTTGCTTCGACGGACCACCTTCGTGGAACTCCCAATATAAATATTCGTGCTCGGCCTGCTTGCGCCGCGCGTTCGCGCCCTGAAGCGTGGGGACAACACTAATGCCATCGCCGGTCAACGACGTTGATGCCCCCGCCAGTTCGGCAAACGTCGGCAATATGTCAGCGAAGTATCCGACATGATCGGACGTACGACCTGCATCGATCACGCCCGGCCACCGCGCAATAAGCGGAACGCGAATTCCGCCGTCCGTCATGCTCCGTTTGAAACCCGATAGTGGTCCGTTGGGATCGAAGCGCTCCGGATCATGTCCCGACTCTTTGTGCGGGCCATTGTCGCTTGAGAACATCACAAGCGTCCTTTCGTCGAGTCCAAGTTCTTTGAGCCGCGCAAGCAACCGACCGACGTGGCGCATCCATCCGCGTAATCATCGCAGCTTGGCCTTTGTCGGCGGCGGGCCACGGTTCGCCAGCGTACGGCCCATAGTCGGGCACCTCGGCGCCGTCTTTGAGTTCGCGCGTGCGCTCGTTGTTCGCGTGCGGCACGACGAGCGCGAGATACAGAAAAAACGGCCGCTCGCGATTGGCCTCGATGAATCTCAGAGCTTCGTCGGCGAAGAGATCCGTCGAGTACTGTTTGCGCTCGGTCGCATACCCTCCGCCGCTGTCGCCTACGGGCGTCACCACATTCTTCAACGGCTCATGGTTTTCGTTTCGCCAGAGATAGTCGGGATAATGATTGTGCGCGTGCGTCTGGCTAAGGTAGCCGTAGAAGTCGTCGAACCCTTGCCGCGTCGGAATGCCTTCATCACCCGGCAAGCCGAGCCCCCATTTGCCGACCAAGCCCGTACGATAACCGGCCAACTTCAAAACTTCGGGCACCGTCACGTCTTCATCGCGCAACATTTGAGCGGCGGGATTCGTCTTCGCCGCGTTACCGCGAACGCGCGTATGCCCGACATGCTGCCCGGTCATCAATACGCTACGCGACGGTGCGCACACCGTGCTCCCGGCATAGAACTGCGTGAACCGCAAACCTTCCGCCGCCATGCGATCCAAGTTCGGCGTGCGAATGACCTTCTGCCCGTAGCACCCCAAATCACCATAACCGAGATCGTCTGCGAGAATGAACACGATATTGGGTTTGAACGCCTTCTCAGCGACTTCGGCGGCGCAAACAGAGGTCATAGAAAGGCAAATGCACGTCGCGGCGAACAGAGGCATGCCGTTAGGCAGACGTCGGAGAAGCCCTGGAATCACCCGAGAAAGTGCGGGCATTAGAATCAATCCTTCGCAAAAACGTTCGATTTTAAGACGGCAAATGCAAGACGAATTCAAGCCCCTCAATATCCGTCGAACGCGTAGGCCGGTCAAACCGCAACGATTGGTCGTTCAAATCTCGCCGAAGGGCGTTAGCACGCTTATCCACAACACGACTATGTACTTGGATTCCGAGTTCGAAGGCCGGCCGTCGACCTCTCTGTGAACTCGCGAAGCACGCAACGCACGGTTTCACAACTTGCAGCGCGACCTCGTCGGGTAAATCCAATTCCGTCGACTCTAGAACGCGCTAGGCACCGCGCACACGCCTTCGTTGATGGCGATGAATGGCATGCGAGTTCGTGACGTGATGCGATGCGCAGAGTGCGCAACGTGTGAACGCGAAGCGGCGCACGAATCGTCATCGCGAAGACGCGTTGCAACGTTGCGCGACACACCGAAAAGAGCATCCCTTTATTTTGAGGGGCAAACAGCCAAATGCTTCTTTTGAGGGGAAGCATTTGTTGCAACGTGACGTGTGATTGCGACACGCTGTCGTGACTTGAGCTGCGCGTGATGACAAGCTGTCGCGATCACGTTCTTTCCTCGCAAGATCTCGACGTTTTCTTTGAAATAAAGTTGCTACAGGCGCGGTCTTTTTTAGAGTGCCAACTGTTAAGTGCGTTTGGCGGATTTTTTCTGAAGCGATGCGCGACGTGATATTCGCACCGTGACGACCGGACTTCTCGTCCGCGCACGACACGACTCCGGCGCACGCTTCGACGTTCATGTCGGCATCGTTCATCGCGCTCTTCGGCGATGAAAGACGACTGACTTCTCGTCAGAGTTCGAGAGGATCGCAGCATGAGAATGGAATGCACGAACGCATTCGCGGAGACCTCGTCCGTTTGTGGTGAAGGCGCGCGAGGCGACGTCGCAACATCGTCGCGTCCGCATTTTTTTCGGCTGCGAAAACGATCGTTGCGTAAGTTGCATCGACTGGCTCGCGAAGCGTGCGTCTATTTCACGATGTTCGCAATCGCCACGAGCGGAACGCCTCTCAACGCCGCGACGCTGTATTGGGATCCGGACGGAACGCCCGCCGGCAACTCCGCCACGAACGGCGCCGGGCTCGGCGGATCCGGCACTTGGAATACGTCGACGGCCAACTGGTGGGACACGGCCGGACTTGTTCCTTGGCCGAATACGAGCGGTGATACGGCCGTCTTTTACGGCCCTACGACGGCGGGCAATATCCCGACAAATAACAGCATCACGCTCGATCCAGGGGTTATCGTCAATCGATTAGATTTTTTGCGCAACGGGTACACGATCACCGGTTCCAATTCGCTGACGCTCGCCGGTACGGGAGCCGGAGCCTACGTCGGCTTCGGTGAATCCGCGACGATTTCCGCCAATCTCGTCGGTACCGACGGCTTCGTGAAATCCGGCGGCGGCTCGCTACGCCTGACCGGAACAAACACCTACACCGGCTCGGTCGTCATCTCCGGCGGCTCGCTGATCATCAATAGCGCCGCAGCGTTGGGCGGCACCGGCTCCGTACGCGTGACCGCGGGCAACAATACGCCGTCGAACACAATTCTGGTCGGCTTCGTCGGCGGCTCGCTCGTGCTCGACGGCTCCGCCGGCGGCTTCACGTTGGCGCGATCTGAATCTCGAAGGCCGCGGGCCGATCGGCAACAACGGTTCCGCGCTGCTCAGCATCGGCAACAACGAACTCTCCGGCACGATCGTGACGTCGTCGACCCCGCAAGCGCCGGCGGCGCTGCGCAACACACGCATCAACAGCATCGGCGGCACGCTGACGATTTCCGGAAACCTAAACGTGCTAGGCACGGCCGTCACGACGTTTCTCACGCTCGGCGGCGTCAACTCCGCAGGGGTCGGCAACTATGCCGTCACCGGTTCGCTGACCGGCACCGGCTCGATCGAGAAATCCGGCGCGGGAACGTTGTTCTTATCTCCGACGAGCACTGCGGGCTTCCTCGGCACGTTGCGCATCAGCGGCTCGGCGACCGGTCAGCAAAGTTCCGTCCGCGTCACCGCCGCAACGGTCGGAGGAGCAAGCATCTTCGGCGGCAACACCGGCACCGGCGCCAATTCGGCCATTGATATGAACGGCGGACTTTTGGAGTTTCGCAGCGACGACGATCTCGACTTCGGCAGCCTCGCCGCCGGAAAGAACACCTACATTCGCGCGAGTTCTACGATCTATACCGGTCCCGCCGCCGGCGGGTCGGGCATCAACGGCGTGACGACCCTCGGGGTGCTCCAGCAGGTCGTCTCCACATCCGGCGTCACGACGACGTTCAACAGCCGCAACGGCTTCGGCATGACGTTTAGCACTCTGACGATCGACGGCAGCACGAGCGGGAGCGCTCTGACAAACGCCCTTGCTAACAACTTGGGCGGGACGCTCACATTCACCGGCAACGTTTGGAACATGACCGATATTGACGGCCGTGCGCACGTTGACGTTCAGCGGCAACGGCAACACTTTGATCAACGGCAGCATTCTGAGCGGAACGGCCGAAGATAAGACATTCAACAAGAGCGGTAGCGGACGCCTGACGATCATGGGAACCGCATCAACGCTCGCCGGCAACGTCAACATCTCGGGCGGCGCCGTGACCATCACGGATTTCCGCTCCTTGAACATGCAAACGGGGAGCACCAGCGCCGGCAGGATCAGCCTCGGCAACGCCACGACCACCGGTGGAGCTTTGATCATCGGCACGAGCGCCGAAGCCACCGCAGAAGGCCTGCAGTCCAGCGCTCCGATTCAGCTCAACGTGACGACCGCCAATAACTCGATCTACGCCAACCAGGCCGGCACGAACCCCGTGATCTTGAGCGGCGCCATTACGAAGATCGCCGCACACACGACCGGTTCGCTGATCTTGGGGGGCACCAATACGGCCGACAACACGATTTCCTCCATCATTCCGTTGGAAACAACGGCGAGCACCGGCGGCGTGATCAAGACCGGCCCCGGAACGTGGGTGCTCGCCGGCGCCAACACCTACGCCGGCGCAACGTCGATCTTCGCCGGCACGCTCAAGCTCGCAGCCACGGGCGCGGCTTCCGACGTCATCAAGTCGGCCGCAACCAACACCATCGTGTTCAACGCTGACGGCACGACTCAAACCGCCGGCGGTACGCTGCAGTTCACCGGATTTCTCGACAGCGCCACGACGGAAACTCTCGGCGCACTGACTCCTACCGCAGGCTCCGGCCGCATCGTCACCGTCGCCGACGGCACCGGCTCCGCCGCGCTGACGTTCACCTCGCTTGGTGCGCGCGGAGCAGGAGCAGTGGTCAACTACATCGTCGGCGACAACACGACGATCTCGTTCGGCACGGCCCCGACGGTGACCAACGGCATTCTCGGAGCGGCCAGCACATCGGCCTTCCAGCTCTACAACGGCGTCGATTGGGCCACTCTCAGCGGCAACGACGTCGTGCAGTACACCGGCTACACGGTCAACGCGATGCCGGCTTCCGGCACCGGCGGCGCGGCGGTCAACTATTCACAAAACGTCAATCACACTACGACCGGCACGGCAAGCATTAACACGCTCAAGCTGATCGGCGGCGCAAGCAATCCCACGCTTACGTTAGGCGGTGTGTTGACGCTCAGCGCTCGCGCCATCCTCTTCGATAACTCGGCCGGAACCGGCCTCATCACGGGAAGCCAGCTTGGAGCCAACGCCACCGAAGTGCACGTCATCACCAACGGCTCCACGCCGAGCAACGCTTTGACGATCGCCTCGCTCATCGGCGGCACGACCGGCTCGTTCACAAAATCCGGCACGGGTACGCTGATCGTTTCCGGCGACAACGCGTACACCGGCAATACGATCATCAATGAAGGGCTCGTTCGCCTCTCAGGCCCGACGGCAACGCTCGGCGTCAACAGCACGGCGGCCAACATCACGACGATCCGCCAAGGCGCGACGCTCGACGTGAACGGCGCCGGAGCGGCGCAAGTGATTAACCTACGGCGCTGCAAGGCGCCGGCCTGATCACCAATAGCGGCGGCGGTTCCGACGCCGCGGTCACCGTTGCGTTCGGCCGGAGCACCAGTACCGGCACGACGGTCTTCTCGGGCGTGTTGGAAAACGGCGACGGCGTGTTGAACGTCACGGTCGATGGAACCGCGGCCCGAACGCAATCGTTCATCGGTGCGAATACCTACACGGGCGTCACGACGATCGCCGGCGGCGCACAACTCACGGTCGACGTATTGGCGATCGGCGGCGAAACGAGCGGCATCGGCGCGTCGACCAGCGCCGCATCGAATTTGGTATTCAACGGAACCGCCCCCGCGCTGATCTATCGCGGTAACTTGCGCGACGGCAGCCTCAACCTGGGCTCAACGTCGGCCGTAACCGACCGACTGTTCACCATCGCCGGAGCCGGAGCGATCATTTCCAGCACGGCGACGAACAACAACGCCATCGTGTGGAGCAACATGGGGGCGATCGTGCATTCCGGCGCGGCCCGCGCGCACGCTCACTCTCACCGGAACGTCGACCGGCGACAACACGTTCAATCTGCGCATCACCGACAGTGGCACTGACGCCAATATCACGAGCCTAACCAAGACCGGCGCCGGTCAATGGAACCTGGGGAACAGCAACAACACGTACACCGGCAAGACGACGCTCAACGAAGGTATCCTCGCACTGAACGACTCGGCGGCGCTGTCCGTAAACAGCCCGCTGGAACTGACGCCGACGTCCGCCTCGTCGGTCGCCGTGTTGCAGATGAGCGGCGAGTTCACTCGCAACTTGGCCGCTACGGCGACGGCCGGTTCCGGCACCGTGACGTTTGCCGGAACGACCGCCAGCACGACCGGCGGCGTCGGCTTCGCGGCCCATGCCGAACCGTTGATCGTGGCGATCGGCGGGACCGCATCACCAACGGCACTCACTTGGGGAAGCGGCGGGTTCGTCGGCACGACGGCCGTGCAAAACCTCGTGCTCAACTCAAGCACGGCGCTCTCTGGGTCGACTTCCGCAACGCAATCAATCTTGGGGCGGCCGTTCGCGTCATCAACGTGCTCGACAACGGCAATACCGGAGCGGACTACGCCGTAATGAGCGGCAATCTCAGCGGGGTCGGTGGCGGCCTGCAAAAGATCGGTGCCGGCGTGCTGACGCTGACGGGGGCGAACACCTATACGGGTACCACCGACGTCAACACAGGAACGTTGCGCGTGACTTCGCTCGGCAATCATTCCGATGCGCTGAACACGGCCACGAGCGTCGGCTTGAGCGGCGTCACGATGGACAACTCAAACGCAATTCTGATCGGCAACGGAGGCACCGGCGGCGGCATTCTGCAGTATGTGGGCGCGGGGGAAGTGAGCGACCGCAAGATTCGCCTCAATTCGACAACCGGCGGCGCACAGATCCATGCCGACGGCACCGGAGCCTTGATTCTGACCAACGTCGCGAACGACTCCACTCTCACCGGCGCGAAAACGCTGAGCTTGCGCGGCTCCAGCACGGTCGGCAACATGATTACGAGCCAACTCTCGAACGACGGCGGGGGCGGCGTCCTCAGCGTTACGATCGACGGCAACGCCACGTGGATTCTCTCGAACGACGCAAACAACTACACCGGTAATACGACGGTCTCCGCCGGCGCGCTGGGCATCGGAAGCGATACGGCCATCGGCGCGACGCTCGTTATTTCCAACGGCAACGTGTTCGCCTACGGCGGCGATCGCACGATCACCAACACGCTCACGTTGAACAACAATGCCAGCCACGGCTTCTTGGGAGACTACAGCCTCACATTCACCGGCACCGTGAATTTAGCGACGAGCGCCAATACGGTGAACACGTACAACAACATCGTCGCCGGCAAGGCGCTGACGTTTAACGGCCTGCTGGCCAACTCGCTCACGGCCAACCGAACGTGGAACGTCGACGGAAGCGGCGAAACAATCATCAACGGCGACTTCACGACCACGACCGCCTTCGGCGTCCTCATCTCCAAGACGGGCGACGGCACGTTGACTCTCGGCGGAACCGGTGTCTCGAACTTCAATCAGGCCGGCGCAACGATCGACATCGACCGCGGAACTTTGAAGTTTGTCGGCAGCAACGCGATCTCGTCGGCCGCCGGCGCCGGAGGTCTGACGCTGAGCCCCGAAATCGCCACGGGCGATGTTTCGATTCTCGATTTGCACGGAACCAGTCAAACGGTGAACGCTTTCACGTCGACGACCGACGGCACGGTCATCGTCGACAACACGGCCGCGACCGACGCCGTATTTCGCTTCGGTGCGAACAATTCGGCGGTGAACTTCGGCAGCAACGCCGGAGTCGCTTCGGCAGGCAGTTATACGATCACAGATTCTGGCGCGGGCCGGCTGTCGATCGTGAAGCTCGGCACCAGCGACGTCACGCTAACGAACAACGTCGTGCTCACGTACCAGGGCACGACGTCGAGCGAAGGAGGCGTGCTCCGCATCAACGCCGACTTGGCGGGATCCACGGGACTCAGCGCTTCCGGCAGCAGCACCTTGCTCATGAACGGCTTGCTTGCCACCACCGCGGGCAACGTCAGCTTGAGCGCCACTGGCGCGAGTACGCTCTCGCTCTCCGGCGGCATCGCCAACCCCGGCTTGATCACGAGCGTCGCCGTCGGCGGCGGGTCAATCTTGAGCCTGCTCGACGGTGCGGGAAGTCAGATCGTAAATTTGACGGCGCTCAATCTCGGCGGCGGCGGAACGGGCAGTGCGACGCTCAATCTCAACATCGGCGATTCGGCCACGGATACGTTCCGACTGTTAACCGGCGGCGTGCTCACGCTCGGCAATTCGATCTTGTTCAACCTGACCGACGCCGGCTTGAGCGCCAACACGACGTATACGCTGCTCAACGTCATTGACGGCGGGCTCGCCGCCTTCGGCACGTCGAATTTTGTACTCGGCACGACGCCCGGCGGCTTCGACGGCTTCACTTGGAACGTCACCGACAATCTGGTGCAAATTACAACCGGAAATTTGGTCGTCGGCGATCTTTACTGGCGCGGCCTGACGTCGACTGCCTGGAACATCGCCAACAATTGGTCGACCGATAAGGCCGGCACGACTCCGGCGACGAGCAGCCCGGGACAAGGCAACCGGGTCGTCTTTGCGTTCGACGGCGTCGGCACGGGCCCGCTGACGACGACCCTAGAGCAAAACTTCCGCATCAATTCGTTGGTGTTCGAATCCGGCGCGACGGTTCCTTCGTCCGTGACGATCGCTCCGGGCGCTTCGGCAGGCAACCGTTTGGAAATTGCTCCGACCTCCGCCGCGGCCGGCATCTCGATTTCCAGCGGAGGTCCGGCGGCCGTTACGATCAGCGCTCCGCTGCGAATCGGCGCGAACCAAACCTGGAACGTTGCGGACGCCGCCGGGGTGCTGACGATCTCCGGCGGACTACAGGGCGAAGCAGATGTTACGAAAGCCGGCGCCGGGAAGGTCGTCATTTCGGCGGCAGCAGACCCGACATTTAACGCCGGTCAGTCGGCGGATTTCATCGTCAACGGCGGTTCGTTAGAAGTGACGAATCTTTCGGCGTTGGGCCTCGCCGCGCAGAACAATCTGGCCAACGTCGTCGTCAACGGCGGCGGAGCGTTCTACTACAACGGCGCGGCCGGCACGTTGCTCAACCCGATTTCGCTTGCCGGAGGAAGTCTCTCGGCGGGCGGCGGCAATCAGACCTACGGCGGCAATATCAACGTGACCGCCGACTCGTTCATTCTGATGCGTGATTCCAACGCCGCCGCGACCAACGCGACGGTTCGCAACATCACGCTGTCGGGCATTCTCAGCGGCTCGGGTACGTTGACCGTCGACTCCAATGACACGCTTACCGGAGGCAACGCCGAAGGAGGCACGCTGACGATCAGCAACAATGCCAATACCTGGAACGGCCGACTGATTATGAACCGCGGAACGGTGGTCACTACGGCGACCAACGGGTTGGGAGGCGGCGACATCGTTTTCAATCAAATGGGGCGCATCATCATGCGCGCCATCAACGGTACGACCTACAACCTCGGCGGCACGATGACGTTTTCTCCAAACGCCATCGGCGAGTTCTCCGTGGACAACACGAGCGGAACGCTGGCCGCGGATTTCGTGGTCAATCAAAACGGTGCCGTCCTACTTGGAGCCGGCGGCGTCGGCGCTACGGCCCGCTTCAATTTGGCCGATGTGGCCAGCTCGTTGAACATCACCGGCGGGATCGTGCTCGGCGGAAACAGCAGCCTATCCGTGGAAGGAGGCGACGCCGATTCGCACGTCGTGATCAGCGGCGTCGGCATCTCCGACGGCGGCAACGGCTACAGCCTCGCAATCAACAACGAAGCCGGAGCCTGGGGTGTTACGAGCACTCGGGTCACGATCAACGTCGCCGGCACTTATAGCGGCGGCACTTCGCTCAACGAAGGAATTCTCATCCTGGGTCACAAGGATGCGCTCGGCACCGGCGCCTTCACCGTCACGGGCACGTCGACGTTGCAAGCGGGCATCGACCTCTCCGGCGCGAACGCCCTGCCGAACGCCGTCGTGCTTTCGGCCAGCCTCACGGTCTCCGGCACAAACAACCTGACGTTCGGAAACTCGGTAACGCAGAACGGCGGTAACCGGACGTTGACGAACAGCCTCACCGGCGGCGCGGTGCCTTGCTCACGCAGCTCAACCTCGCGGAAGCGGTGCGCCACCGCGGTGCGCACGCTTACCATAGCCGGTGCGTCGACGGGAAACACCACGATCAACGCCTTGCTCAATAATGCGCAGAACAACATCCTCACCAACAGCCTCACGGCGGCGCCGCTCACTATCGGCACGATCGCTCTTTCCGAGTCCGCCGGTACCGGTCGCACGCTGACGCTCCAAGGCGCAGGCAATACGATCGTGACGGGGCTCGTCGAAAACATCGCCGGCGGCGGCGGAACGTCCGGCATCCTGACGAAATCCGGCACCGGCACACTCACGCTCAGCTTGGCCAACACCTATACCGGCGGCACGAATCTGGCCGGCGGAAGAATCATTCTCGGTACGAAGGATTCGCTCGGCACGGGAACCCTCACGGTTACAAGCGGTACGCTGCAAGTGTCTAGTGCGATGACCGGAGCGGGAAGCGTCACCAACCTCGTGACGCTCAACGGTACGCTGGGAATGGACGGCACTTTCGATCTCGAACTCTCCGGGGCCGTGAACCTCACCGGCTCAAGCACGCTCAACGCCAACGGTACGGGCTCGACGTTCACGTTGACCGGGCCGATGACGGCGGCCGCGGATGTGAGTTTGACGCTCGGCGGAACGGGCGTCGGCGTCATCACGGGGGGCTTCACGCAGCCGACCGGCGCCGCCTCGGCGGATCTCACCGTTGCGGCGGGCGATTGGACGATTCGCAACGGCAACTTCACGATTGCGGACGACCTGCTCGTCAACGGCGGCACGCTGACCTTGGAAAACATGGTCTTCAGCCTCAACGACGACATCATCGTGACCGGCGCCACCACGGTTTTGAATCTCAACACGACTGGCGTCTGGGCGACGAACAACCCGGCGGGAACCACCAGCGGTTTGTATTTGCGCGGCGGGGCGACCGTGAACATCAACGCCGACGACGTCAATGGAATCGACAACGCCAACGGCACGGATTTCATTTTGCTCTGTGCGATTCTTCCGCGGGCGTCTCCGTGTTGAATCTGAACAACTTCAATCTGACGACGCCGCGTATCGACCTCGGCTCCATCACAGACGGCCTGGAAGGCGTGGTTCTCGGCACCGGAACGCTGACCAGCACGTACACCGGCACCGACTACGGTGCGGGCTTCCGCTTCTTCCGAGGTTCGATTTCCGCCGGGCTGGCCGGCGGCGCTCCGATCTTGAAGCAAGGGCTCGGCACCGTCACGCTCTCCGGCAACAACTCCGGACTTACCGGAAGCGTCAACGCCGCAACTCGCATCGACGCCGGCAACCTAGTTCTCGACTACACCTCGAGGAATACGAACAAGTTGCCCACGAACCGAGGTCTCGACATGCGCGGCGGCACCTTGACGCTGATCGGCGGCACGATCGCCGACACGGTGCAAAACGTGACGACCCTCAGCTTCTCCAGCGGCGGCGCAATACGATCGCCATCAGCAACGGCGCGTTTACGACGACGCTCAACCTGACGACGATCACCCGCGCTGCGAACGCCGGAACGTTCCGCATCAATCTCGGCCCCGGAGGCATTCTCACGACGACGAACGCCAACAACGCCGTCACGGGCTTGCTCGGATCGACGACCGCGACTAGCGCGGCCTTTGCGACGATCAAAGATGGTTCGGGCACTTGGTTCGCCACGCGCAACGCCGCCGGCCAAGTCGCGGCGTTCGTCAGCACGGCGAAGAACGACTTATCCACTTGGGTCGCCGGCGACCACGTCACGGATCAAACGACCGGCTTCACTGGAACGCTGAATTCGCTCTCGATCAACAGCCTGCGCTTCAATGCAGCCGGCGGCTCCCACGTGCAGATCGCCGCGGGTCAAACGTTGAATATCGTGAGCGGCGGCATTTTAGTGACCGATCAAGTGGCGGCGGGGACGCCGGGAATTTTCGGCGGCATTCTCAATTCGTCCGTTGCGGAATTGATCATCGCTCAGGATTCGGCGGTTCCGTTTGAGATTTCGTCGACGATCTTGGGGACCAACGCGATTACGAAAACCGGCGTCGGCACGCTGATCTTGAGCGGCCAAAACTTCTCGACCGGCACGGTCCAGCTTCAAGCCGGCGTGCTGCAACTCAAGGGAGGCAACGCACTCGGCGATACGACCGTCGTGACGTTGGCCGACGACCAAAGCAGCACGTTGCAATTGCTCGACGACGAAACAATCGGACGACTCGCCGGCGGTTCCGTTACGACCGGCCTCGACACGCTCGCCGTCGTCGACATCAACGGCCAAACGTTAACGATGAATCAGAATGCCGCCAGCACTTACGCCGGCTTGTTCCGCGGGGCCGGGACGATCGTCAAAAACGGCGCACTCTTCGATCTGACGCTCACCAACAATTCGTCCGCCTTCACCGGGACGCTACGGATCAACGAAGGTGGTATCCTCCTTTCCGGCATCGGTGCGATCGCGGCCACTAACATAGAGATCAACAAAGGAGGCTATCTCCGTTTAGTGACAGTGGCACGACGTGCGTCGGTGATCGCATTCTCAATACGGCCTCCATTACTTTGAACTCGGCCGACGGCGGAATCGCCGGCAATGCGCTGCCGCGCGGCTTCTATATCAACACCGATCAAGACTCGACGCTCGACGAAACCGTCGGCGTCGTCACGCTCGGCTCCGGAGCCAGCTACGTGACGCTGGAAGCCACGACGACCAGCGACGATTCCGACATCATCATGAGCGATCTGGTGTCACCAATAACGCCACGCTCAACGTCCGGGGCACCAATCTCGGCTCGACCAACGCTCAGAACAATCAATTCCGCATCGGCATCTCCGCCAATCAAACGGCGTTTATCGCAACGCTCGTCGGCGGGCGGTGCAGCCGGAACTCAGAACATCAGCATCGTTCCGTGGGGCGTGGGCGATACGCTTGCTCGGTCGCTTTGGCCAATACCAACATGGGCAACTCGTTGGTCACTTACGTCAGCGGCGACAGGCTTCCGACCGTTGGACTTCGCCACGGAATACGACACGCTGGCCCTCGCCGCGGCGACGGACAACGTTCTGGCGAATCGCTCACGGCCGATCTTACAGGCATCGCCGGCAAGACGATCAACTCCTTGGCGTTGAACAACAATAGCACCGCCGCGGCGACGCACGCCGTCACCGGGACCGGCGCGGGACAATCGCTCCTTATCACCAGCGGCCGCGACGCCGTTCACGCTCAATCCCGCGGCGGCCGCCGGCAATTACGGTTTGAGCCTCGGCGGATTCGGCGACGGCATCACCGTCGGTGCGACGAACGAGTACGCGATCCATGTCATCAATCCCGACGCCTCGGAAGTCACGAAAGCGGCTCACCGCGACGATCAATTCTTCGCTCGCCTCGCTTGCGGACATCACGAAATCGGGACGCGGCACGCTCGTTCTCACTGCGACGAACGTCGCCGGCGGCGGCACGCACAAGACGACGATCAACGAAGGCGTGCTCGAAATCGGCGATCTGGACAACATCGGCGGCAACACGGGCGAACTCGTTTTCGCCGGGGCACGTTGCGCGTGCGGACCGGTTTCACGGACGATCTCTCGCTCCGCACGATTCGCTTCCTCCAAGGAGGCGGCACCATCGACACGGCAGGCCTCGATCTCACGTTCGCCAAGACTCCATTGGCGCGTTGAGCGTCGGCGGGTTGATCAAGGCCGTGCGGGGAGCCTCACACTCAGCGGCTCGTCTCTCTACGGCGGATCGACGCGCGTCACTGCAGGCAGCCTCGATCCTTAGGCGGCGGTGCGAACGATCGGCTCCCGGCGACGACGTCGCTCATCATGGCCGGCGGCATCGTGCAACTCGGAAACGTCGCCGGAGCTTCGTCGCAAACCGTCGTGGAACTCTCCGGAACGGGTATCGTTCGCGGCGGCAACGCCGCGATTTCCGCCCTCACCGTAGACCAAAAGACGGCCACCACCTACTCCGGCGATTTCGGCGGCGCAGGAACGGCCGGGAACTTGGCCCTCGTGAAGAACGGCGCGGGCATTTTGACGCTCAGCGGCACGAACATCTCCTACGTCGGCGCCGACGATCGTCAACGCCGGTACGTTGAATCTTGCCGGCGGGGCGGCCGCAGCGCTCACGACAAGTTCCGTTTCCGTCGCCGGAGGCGCAACCTTGAGCTTCGCCAATACGGCCGGCTGGAACGTGAACCTCGGCTCCGGAGCTTTGAGTCTCGGCGTAGGAAGCGGTGCAGCCACGCTCGGTTTCGATCTCGGCTCGCTGAGCAATTACGATCGCGTCACGACTTCGGCTTTGGCACAAACGGCCAACAGCATCGTGCTCAATTTCACGCGGCTGAGCGGGTTCGGTGCCGGAGCGTACGACCTCTTGAGCGCCGGTGGCGGACTCGATGGCGCAACCTACTCTGTCGGCACGTTCGACGGCACCTTAGCTGCCGGTCTCACGTACGGGCTGGCCGTCAGCCCGACGGTCGTGCGGCTCAACGTCGGTGCGTCGACCGGCGATTTCTACTGGAACGGCGGCTTCGGCCTCAGCTGGTTGGGAAACTCCGGGCTGGCGACGAACTGGTCGACCAATCTCGCCGGCACGATCAACGCCAACGGAACCCCGGGCGCGGCATCGAGCGTGATCTTCACCTCTTCCAATCAATCGCTCACGGCGCTACCCACGACGCTCGATGCTCCCTTCAGCATCCGCGACCTGACCTTCAATAGCGCCGTCGGCTCCGGCCCGCTCGCCTCCGTCAGCATCGCGCCGGGCACGGGCGGTACGCTGACGATCACTCCTGTCTCGCCGACCTCCGGCATCAACGTGCAGACCGGCGCTCCGACGGTGATCGCGCTCTCCGCGCCGATCATCTTGAGGCGCGTCGCAGACGTGGACCGTCGCCGACGCCGGAACGATTCTTTCATCCAGCGGCGGCATCACCGGTACCGCCGATTTCGTGAAAGACGGCGCAGGCATTCTCACGCTTAGCGGTACGAATACCTACGTCGGCACCACGACGATAAGAGGCGGCGTACTCCAAGCCGGAGCCGCCAACGGCTTCAATCAAGCCTCGGCGTACACCGTGGAAGCCGGCGGCACGCTCCGCTTAAACAACGTCGCCGCGACGATCGGTTCGCTTGCCGGCGCAGGCATCGTCGACGTCGGCCCTTCCGCCACCGCCGCTCGAGTTCTCACCGTCGGCGGCAACAACATCTCGACCGTCTTCAGCGGCTCGCTCCAAAACGGCAACACGTCGGGCTTCGGGGTCTGCGCTGACGAAAGTCGGCACCGGCACGCTCACGCTCAGCGGCAATTCAACATCGAGCGGAGCGTTGACCGTGAACGCCGGCATCCTGATCAGCAGCGGCACGTTCAACAACGGCGCCGGCACGACCGCGGTCGGCAACGCCACGGGGACGGTGGGGCTCTTGTACGTTCCGTCGGGAAGCTATTCCACGACTTCGGTCACGCTCGGCTCCAACTCCGCGACCTCCAACGGCATCGGTTCCATCGTCGTCCGAGGCGGCAGCTTCCAAACTACGTCCGCTTCCGCGTCCGCCGGCATCAGCTACGGGTCCACTGGCGCATTCGGTCGGCTACGCCGGATTATTTTTGAGCAGCGGCAGCATTACCACGAACCGAATCGAGTTCCAAAGCACAGGCGCTGATTTCATCGGCATGCTTCGCATCGACGGCGGCACGCTCAACAGCAGCGAATTCATTCTCTTCCGCAACGGCAAATTCGAATTCACCATCACCGGCGGCTTGGTCAACCATGCGGGTGCGTCGCAAAGCATCTCGCTCGGTTACACGAACAATAGCGTCGGCACAATGAACGTCGTCGGAGGCACGCTCGATAACACCGGACGCGACATCATCGTCCGCGAAAGCGGCGGCACACCAAACGTGAATATCAACCTCAACGGCGGCACAACCATCACGAATGCCATCCGCAAGGCCAACGCCGCGGGGACGGCCGTCGTGAATTTCAACGGCGGTACGCTCACCCCCGGCTCCAACGGCGGCACCGTGCTCCAAGCCGCGACGGGCCTCACGGCCTACGTCAACGGCGCGTTCGGCACCTTCTCCGGCGGCACCGTCATCGACACGGCCGGCCTCAACACCACGATCAATACCGCACTCCTCGCTCCCACCGGCAACGGCATCTACGGGCTGATGATCAATACGGCCGGCTCCGGATATATCGGCGCTCCGCTCGTGGAAATCACCGGCGGCGGCGGCACCGGAGCGACCGCGTACGCCGTCGTGGATCTCGATCCCAACAGCCCGACGTTCGGGCAAGTCACGGATATCGTGCTCACGAATCCGGGCGTCGGTTACACCTCGACCCCGACGATCACGTTACTGGGTGGCGGCGGCTCGGGCGCGGCAGTCTCCGCGGCCGGAACCATCGCCAACACGTCGGGTGGGCTGACTAAAAACGGAGCGGGCACGCTCACTCTCAGCGCCGTTAGCACCTACACCGGCGGCACGACGATCAACGCCGGGACGTTAGCGCTCGGCGTGGCGAACGCCTTGCCAAACGTGGGCAACATCACCGTCGCCGGCGGAACGCTGGATATGGTCACCTTCAGCGACACGGTCGCCGGCGTCGTCCTGCAAAGCGGCGTCATCAACGGTACGACGGGCGTGCTCACGTCGACTTCGGCCTATGACTTGCGCAGCGGCGTGGTCAACGCGATTCTCGCCGGCTCGGTTGGCTTGAACAAATCGACTTTGGGCACCGTCACGCTCGGCGGCGCAAACACGTTCAGCGGCCCGGTAAACGTCACCGGCGGAACACTCGAGTTTTCGACGTCGGCCAACTTGGGCAACGCCTCGGCAACGAACACGCTCGGGTTGACCGGCGCGACGCTCCGTTACACGGGCGTCGGCGTCGTCGATCTCGGGGCGAATCGCGTTCTCTCGCTTGGCGGAGGAACCTCCACCGTGCAGGCCTCGGCTTCCACCGGCGCTGAATTTCTCGGCCGGAGCCGTTGCTTCGGGAACCGTGAACTTGGTCAAGTCCGGCCCGGGAGCGGTGTACTTCGGCGGCACGACCAATCTCAACGGCGGCTCCGTCAACGTCGGCGAAGGGGTGCTGCGTGCCGGCTTCGGAACTTCGGGCATCGCGTCGCTGACCGTTGGTTCGACCGGCGTCATGGATTTCGGCAACGGCGCCGCACAGGCTCTCACCGGCTTGAACATGCTAAGCCTTTCCGACGGCTCCAAACTTCGTTTCGAACTCGACGGACTGACCAACGACAGCCTCACGCTCACCGGCGCGGCCAACGTTTCAGGAACAATCATCCTCGACTTCATCAACTTCGGCGGGAATCGGCGCGACGACTTACAACCTGATCTCCGCTTCCTCCGGATTGTCGGCCGCGACGTTCGTGCTCGTCGCGGGCATCAGCGGCTGGAATCTCGTGATCAACGCCACCGATACGCTCGTCAGCCTGACGGCGACGCCGTTCACGCCGATCTACTGGCGCGGCGGACAAAACCTCTCGTGGGCCACGCTCGGCTCTGGCCCGGCCAACTGGACCACGGACGCCGCCGGGCTCGTCGACTCCAATCACACGCCCACGGCCGGGGAAACGGTCATCTTCAGCGCCTCGGGGGCCTCGGGCACGACGTTCACCACCACGCTGAACGCCCCCTTCACGATCGACAGCTTGCAATTCATCAACGCTCCGACGGGAGTCACAGGTGCTGTTCGGATTCTATCGTGTTTCCCGATGAACCTTAGCAATACGTAACGAACCAGTAGAATACATAAACAT